>DFXE01000009.1:2261-2720 GCA_002381645.1 Bacteroidales bacterium UBA4116 | reverse complement strand
AATAAAGACCTTACGATGGCGACCAAATCCGAAGGAGTGGAAACAACATCGCCTAAACCGATTACGTTCGGGAAATAGAAGTCTTCCATTTCTCTCCATTCGCTGTTTGTACTCAATTGGTAAGAAGGAGCTATGAAAGTGTCAGTATCTTTGCCGGAGAATGTAAGACGTAATTTCAACGGGCGGACTATTTTTTCCGAAAATACTTCCGGATATGGTTTTCCGTATGCTTTTTCAATTATCCGTGTCAACAAATAATAACCTGTGTTGGAATACCGGAATTTGTCGCCGGGTTCAAAGGCTACTCCCTGCCTTTTTATTTCATTGAATATATCCGTTTCTGTTGCTGGTTTACATAACCAGTACAGGAGGCTATCTTCTTTTACCGCGTAATCCTGTAGTCCGCTGGTATGACTTAACAAGTGGGCGATGGTTATTTTTCCGGCATTGGGGATTCCG
>DFXE01000009.1:0-2132 GCA_002381645.1 Bacteroidales bacterium UBA4116 | reverse complement strand
GCAAGGAATAAATAGAGTATACTGAATACTACATATGATAATCCGTTTGAAAGATTCAGGGATAAGGCTTTAAGTACATGTTTGGGGTTGAATGTACGGGTTGCCTGCTCCATTTTCTTGTTTGCAATAACAGGGGGTAGTATATCCTCAGGGGCACCTATGCGGTTTATTATTTCCAGCAAATTGGTGGTTTCATCGTTTTTCTTGTTTTCCTGCATATATTCGTAGATGTAACTATTTAGCTCCATCATTATATCTTCGCAGTCTTTCTCAGACAGGGATTTTGTAGTCCGCTTTATCCTTTGGATATAGTCAAGGTATATCTGGCCGGCATTTTTGTTATCAAACTCTATCAGTTTCATTTGGATATCTTTTTTATTGATTTATCTAAATCATCCCATATTTTTTTCATTTCGTCGAGTGTTTCTTCTCCAGTGGTAGTAAGTGTGTAGTACTTCCGTGGAATTCCGGAGGGCTGTTCTACCCATTTGGAGTCAACCAGTCCATCTGCCTTGAGGCGGTTCAATAAGGGGTACAGCGTACCTTCTGCAATATCGATAGCTACCTGCCGGGAAATCTGGTCGATAATCTCATACCCGTACATCTCCTTCTTTTTAAGAAGGTTTAGGAGTATAAAGGCAAGTGTACCTTTCTTTACCTGAGACTGCCACTTGTGGAGAAATTCTTCGTTCATGGTACAAAGATACAAAATACATTGTATTGCTATGTATTTTACGGTTTAAAAAACTTTAAATATATTCTATAGCATATCACCTTCTATGTTTGCTATTTAACCATTTTCTTCTGATTATTCATCCACTGTACCGCTTCAGCCGTATTTTTTGCACCGATTTGCACAAATATTTTTTGTTTGTGATATTTTACCGTAGATAATGATATGCCAAGTATTTCTGCTATTTCTGATTCTTTTTTACCGTTGCTTGCCAACTTTAGCACACTGATAGCTTTAGGAGTTAACTTTTGTGTTTTTACTTCCACAAATTTGCCGGAGGAAGGGATAAATTCGTAAACAGTATTGGTATCCGTTAGTTTGATATAAGCATTTCCCGGCTTATCATGTATGGGATGGCTTATGATACACAAAGCAAGTCTCCATGTACCATCTTCCATTATGTCCAATACCGAACCTTTGGCGTTTATTAATTTTTTCTTGTTGTTTTTGGTTATAATTTCCAAATCGTGGGTAAAATAAAAATGTACTCTTCTGTTGATAGGAAGAGAATGGAAAAAGTCGTAAAGGTTGGTATTGATAGTGGAAGCAAGAGGTAAAGAGCCGGAAGGGAGAATTTCATCAAGGCAAGTGAAATCAAGCATTCCTACCTGTTCGTTTCTCATACACAGGTGGATGGTGCAACATTTCGTGGCATAGATGATGCACCTTTTTTCATAATCAATAATACATGCATCGAGGTCCATCATGTTTTCCAATGTTTTGACGCATTGAATGTANNGCATGGGGAGGTATAAAATGTATTTGTTCCATATAGCGTATTTTATAGATAGTACGTTCATAAGCACTGAACGAAAGTATAGTTTTTTTCCGGTTTATATATAAGGAAATTATATTTGCATTAAATTATTTAGCTTAAATATATAACTATGACAATTAATAACTTTTTACGAATTGTCCTCCATGTATTATCTGCGGCCTCTCTTATTGCAGTTTTTCTGGTGGATTCTACAGGATTGAATTTCCTTTTTCTTGGATTGAGTGTGTCGTCATTTACTACATCTTTCAATAACCGAAAGGTTCGCTATTCTGGGGTTGCTGTTGGACTGGCATTACTGCTTGTAGCTATATATTTTTTAAACTTAACTCCTGATGATAACCGGCAAGCCCGGAAAAGAGAGAACGGATGGTATCATATCCATGACAATAGGAAAGATAGTATCTCAGACAGTCCAATTATAACGGTGAAAGATTTCGTCGGTTTGGGATTGGATTCTACGCTGTCATCCGGCAGAATGGTTTATCAGATATACGGCACAGTAAGCAAACATAAGCGAAATAAATGGGCTGACGCTACGGAAAGAGCAATTGGAAAAAGAATCGGGTTTGTATATAATGATGAAGTGATAACCTCTCCGTTAGTAAATATGCGGATAGACGG
>DFXE01000023.1 GCA_002381645.1 Bacteroidales bacterium UBA4116 | reverse complement strand
TTCTTTTTACTATGTTTGTATTGCTAATAAAGAAAAGGATACCAATGGACATTAAGAATCTCCTGAATTTAATCTCTCGTGAGAATCGGGGTTCTTTCGAGTTGTTTTATAATTTATATTACAAACAGGTTTTTCGTTTTGCCTATTATTTTCTGAGAGATAAAGAAGCTTGCCGGGATGTGGTAACAGATGTTTTCTTCTCCATATGGCAGTCAAGAAAGAAATTGAAAGATGTCATTAACCTAGAAACTTACCTTTATATCACCGTTCGTAACACTTCAACCCGTTATTTGAAACGTAATGCTGAATCTTTAAATTTACCCCTTGACGAATTACCGATAAATTTTGATATAACCTCAAATGAATCCCCTGAAGAAACTTTACTCTCCAAGGAGATGGAAGAAACTTTAAAACGTGCAATTCAGGAACTTCCTGAAAAATGCCGGCTTATATTTCTTATGATACGTGAAGAAGGCCTCAAACCAAAGCAAGTTGCTGAAATACTATCTATCCAGGAAAGCACTGTACGTGTCCAGTTGAAAATAGCCATTGAAAAAATTATTGAAGCTATTAAACCCTACTACCCTAATCTTACTCTCTCCACATCTTTGATAATTTTATTTCAATTTTCCACTTCGTTCTAAGAATTAAAAATTCTTGAAAATAATTGATTTTTGCTTAAACGAAATTAAGCGAAACTTACTCCTCTATATATAACATCATAAAAAATGGTAGAAAAGGATAAGTATGTCAATTCCCTTACCGATCAAATTATTAATAATGACTCGGGAAACCACAAGCACAATAAATTGTTGAGCATTATAAAAAAAATTCATGTATCACCTGAAGTAGAAGCGATGGGTGAAGAAATGCGGGAATCCATATGGCAGGAAGTGAATTCACGTATCGAATCCGTATCCCGACGTTCTTTCTGGCTGAAGGCTACAGGGATTGCAGCTTCAATACTTATACTTTTAGGGTTAACTAATTATTTTTCGTATCAAGAAGGTTATAAACAATTAAATAGCCAACTGATTGAACTTAATAATCCGCTGGGAATCCAATCATCCATTACCTTATCAGACGGTACAAAAGTAACCCTTAATGCGGGAAGTACCCTCACCTACCCTACTGCTTTTGTTACGAAAAACCGGGAAGTTAAAATTGATGGTGAAGCTTTTTTTGAAGTAGCCAAAGACGCTGACCACCCCTTTATCGTTAGCACCGAAAATATCAATATTCGTGTACTCGGAACCAAATTCAATATAAAAGCATATAATAACGAAAACAACATCGACGTAACTCTTGAAGAAGGTAGCGTAGAGGTTGGGTTGAATGGTAAAAAGAAATACCATCGAATTGAACCGGGACAGCAGATCCGTTTTGATAAATCTGAATTGACTTTTATAAAAAGGAATGTAAACCTTACTCTATATACTTCGTGGAAAGAGGGAAAATTCTATTTCCACCAAAAATCATTTGAAGAAATAGCCAAACAATTAGAACGTAAATTTAATGTAGACATCTATATCGCTTCAGACAAATTAAAACACATTGTCTATACAGGAGACTTTGTCAGAAATGAAAATTTAGAACAGATATTGAAAGTAATGACAGCAGACAAACGAAGCAAATACAATATAGACGGAGATCAGGTTCAGATATACGAATAACAACCAATATATATTAACCCTAAAAATAATAGCCTATGAAACAACACCCATAATATCTCAAAAAAACGGAAAATGCTACCAACATTCTCCGTTTAAATGATTTAGAATCGCAACATCTTTACAAATTACAAACCTAAAATCATTACAAAAATATGAATTTAATATCATGTAGAAGGCAAAGTGTGCCTATTTGTTTTCCCAATAAAATCCTAAATATTATGAGATTTTCAGTCATATTCTCATTGTTAACAATCTTTTGTGCTTCCGCAACAAGCGGCTATTCCCAGATAGCCGAGATATCATTACATCTGCAGGATGCCACACTTGAACAAGCACTTAATGCTGTAAAGCAGCAAAGTGAATATTCTTTCTGGTACCGGAATGAAGAGATTAATCTCGATAAACGGATTACCGTCAATATGGAAAAGCAAAATATTAATAACGTATTAAGCCAACTTCTTGCAGATGAAGGAGTGACTTATACGATAAACGATAAACACATTATCATCTATAAAAAAGATACTCCGAATGCGGTCCAACCTATAAGACAGCAGGACAAAAGAATCACCGGAGTGGTAACCGACGGAACAAGGGAACCTATTATCGGTGCAAATGTCGTGGTAAAAGGCACAACTACCGGTACAATTACAGATATTGACGGAAACTTTAGCCTGACTGTTCCTGATAATGCTATCCTTCAGGTATCTTATATAGGCTACAGATCAAAAGAAGTAGCAATAGGAAACCAAAGTACCGTAAATATAACATTGGAAGAAGATTCAAAAACAATTGATGAAGTTGTAGTTATCGGTTATGGATCAGTGAAGAAAAGTAACCTGACAGGAGCCGTTTCATCCATAAAAACGACTGAACTGCAACAAACGCCAATTACCTCTATCGATCAGGGACTGGCCGGACGGGCTTCAGGTGTACAGGTAACGCAGACATCGGGTATGCCGGGTTCAGTAGCATCTATCCGCGTACGCGGTAGCAGCTCGTTACAAGGAGGTAATGAGCCACTATACGTAATCGACGGATTTCCCGTATATAGCGGTACAGGTTTTGGAGAGACCGGAGGAAATACCCGCATAAGCGGATTATCCACTGTCAATCCGTCGGATATAGAATCGATTGAGATACTCAAAGACGCGTCCGCTACAGCAATATATGGTGCACGGGCTGCTAACGGTGTTGTGCTGATCACTACCAAAAGCGGTAAAAAGGGGCGCGATATTGTTACGTTCGAATCAAGCTGGGGAATACAGAATGTAGCGAAGAAAATCAAACTGATGGATGCACAGGAATATGCGACATTAGTTAATGAAGCATATACCAATGACGGACTATCCCCCTATTATGACCAATTCCAAATGACAGAGATAGCAAAATTAGGGAAAGGGACCGACTGGCAGGACGAATTGTTCCGTAGCGCATTAACCCAAAATTACCAGCTTTCCTTTTCAGGGGGCGATGAAAAAACAACCTACGCCATATCAGGCGGATATTTTGATCAACAGGGAATCATTATCAATTCAGATTTTAAAAGGTATTCATTACGATTGAATCTGGACCGCCGGATATCCAATACATTTAAAGTCGGCACCCATATGTCGGGTAGCCATACTACAGGTAAATCACCCCTTACGGATATTGGCGGTACAAGCGGGGTTATAAGCGGTGCATTGAAAATGAATCCTATCCTGCCTGTATATGCGGATGAAGAAACCGGTGAATACACGCCGGTAAACGATCCGGGTGTATTGACACCCAATCCTATCGCAACGGCAAAAGAACAAATATATAATAATGCAACCACACGTGTATTGGGAGATGTTTATGCCGAATGGGAATTTCTGCCCGACTTTAAAGCCAAAGTATCACTCGGTACAGATATCATGTACACAAAAGGAAACCATTATACCCCTTCAAACATTTATGAAGCAATGGGAATATCAAAAGCAGACGTAAATGTAAACCGGTCGATAAACTGGCTGAATGAAAACATCATTACATGGTCTAAAACGATCAATAAAATACATGACCTGAATGTATTGGGTGGTTTCACGATACAAAAAAACAATGCCGAATCCGTAAGGGCCGGAGCGCAGGGATTTGTAAATGATGTATTGACCTATAACGCGCTTGGTTCGGGCTCCACCTACCGCCAACCTTATTCTTCGGCAACACAATGGAGCCTGATGTCATACCTTGCACGTGTGAATTATTCCCTTTATAATAAATACTTGTTTTCCGTAAATGCACGTATAGACGGTTCCTCACGTTTTGGCGACAATAACAAATACGGATTTTTCCCTTCAGGGTCGTTTGCCTGGAGATTATCCGAAGAAGATTTTATGGAATCCTTACGTTCAGCTATCAGTAACGTAAAAATACGTACCAGTTACGGGTTTACAGGAAATACGGAAATAGGCGTATACGAATCATTAGCAACACTGGGTAGTAGTTTCTGGACGATAGGCAATAATCTGGTAACCGGATTCTATCCGAACAGAATACCTAATCCCGACCTAAAATGGGAAAGAACCGGACAATTCGATATCGGTCTCGACCTTGGATTTATCGACAACCGTTTCCGGCTGACAGCTGATTACTACCGGAAAAAAACCACCGATTTGTTATACGACGTGGCTATTCCTTCGGCATCAGGCTATCAATCGATGCTAAAGAATATCGGCAGTGTTGAAAATAAAGGATTTGAATTATCTGTTGAAAGTGATAACCTTACAGGTGAGTTTTACTGGACGACTGCTTTCAATATAGCATTTAATAAAAACAAGATATTAGAATTAGGCGGCGAACCTTACAAAGAGATAGATTCGGAAGAAAACCATTTGAAAACAGGTTCTTTCCGTAGGTTAATAGTCGGTCAGCCTATCGGTATATTTTATGGTTACCGTTCCGACGGCATATTTCAGAATGAAGCCGAATGTGCCGAACAAACATCCTCAGCATCACCGATCGGTGTAGGGTTGAGAAGATACAAAGACCTTAACGGCGACGGAAAAGTAGACGCAAATAACGACCGCGAAATATTAGGCGACGCCAATCCGAAATTTTTTGGAGGATTGACAAATACCTTCAGCTACAAAGGAATTGAAGTGAACATATTCCTGCAATATTCTTACGGCAATAAAATATATAATTACAATGCCATGGAGTTGCTGGCTCCCACCGGAGGACAAAACGTTTATCAAGATTTAGTGAACCGTTGGACACTGGAAAACCCCAGCAATATATATCCGAAAGCATCCACCAACCGCAACCTCGTAGTGAGCGACCTGTATGTAGAAGACGGTTCTTATCTTAAACTGAAAACATTATCGCTCTCATACAGTTTTCCTAACCTGAAATTTAAACACATTGGAGGATTACGCGTTTTTGTAACCGGGCAAAACCTTCTGACATGGACTAAATATAAAGGTTACGATCCGGAAGTAAGCTACCGAGGAGCATCCACACTTCAGGCCGGAGAAGATTTCGGCGGGTATCCGCAATCGAGGACCTATATGTTCGGTCTGAAAATCGATATTAAATAAACTTAAATCATATCACAATGAAAAAATCGATTCTATATATAACAGCAGTACTTTTTTTCGCAAGTATATCCGGATGCACATCCTTTTTGGATGAAAAACCGAACGACCGGTTGGTAGATGGTAATTTCTATTCAAATGAAAAAGACGCTCAATCGGCTGTAGACGGTGCATACATCCCATTGAACGACCTGTATAACCGCCTGATGTATATGTTGGGAGAATTGCCTACCGACAATATGAAGAACGGGCTCGGCATGCCGAATGCCTTTTTGCAGGATCTGGAATTTCTGCGCCATAACTCCCAAAATACGTTTGTCAAAGATATGTGGAGACATTCGTATTCAGGAATACTACGGGCCAATACGGCTATCAATAAAATTCCCGGTATAGAGAAAGTAACGGAAAATAAAAAGAATCTGTTTGTGGCACAAGCTAAGTTCCTGCGGGCGCTGTACTATTTTAACTTGGTGCGCTTTTTCGGAGACGTTCCCCTCATTCTCGACCTGAAAACAGTAGACGACGCATTGGTAGGACGCACGCCTAAAGCCGAAGTCTATAATCAAATCATTGAAGATTTGACTTTTGCAGAAACACATCTGCCGTTACGGTCCGAATATGCCGATATAGACGAAGGGCGTGCAAACCGCGGAGCAGCAAAAATATTACTCGGCAAGGTTTATCTCACTATGGGAGAATTCCAGAAATCAAAAGATAAACTGGCTGAAGTAGTCGATAACGAATCCACCTACGGTTTCGGACTGCATCAGGAATACGGAGCCAACTGGAGAGCAGATACAGAAGCAGGGATAGAAGCCGTTTTCTATATTGAATACAAACGTCCGCCCTACAGGCACAACGGCGAGATGGCTTTATCCGGGCCACGGTATTCCGTATCCGAACCCATTGGCGTTGCAGCAATGAATGAAGCTGACATCCCCACCAAAGAATTATATGACCAGTTCGATGATAACGATACCCGTAAAGATGTAAACTTCCGGACGGAATTCAAACATTTCACTACCGGTAAAATAATCACATCGAGTATACCTATATCCGTAAAATACTTTGTCGACGGACTCGAATCAGGAGATTTATGCGATGTAAACATGCACATCATCCGTTATGCAGATGCATTGTTAATGTATGCTGAAGTATTGAATGAAACAGGAGAATCAACCAAAGCGCTTGAAGTATTGAACCGGATACGCCAACGGGCATATGGGGATGATTCGGGCAACTACACGGCAATGTCGAAAGAAGAATTCCGGAAAACGATTCTAAATGAACGCCGGTTAGAATTCCCGCACGAAGGACACCGCTGGTTCGACCTCGTACGCATGGGAGTATTCGTAGAACGAATGAAAGAACATAGCGCTTACGAAGCAAACGTTGCGGAAGCCAACAAAACCGACATCGCTAAAAACCTGAGGGAATATATGGTACTTATGCCTATTCCGCAATCGGAAATCGACCTGAATCCTAACCTTACACAGAATCCGGGCTGGGAATAATATGTAATTAAAAATATACGGAGACACAGGGTTTTAATTATTATCGTAAATTTGGAAGTATTATAAAACCTCTCTGTCTCTGTATATCTTTGAAAAGGAATACCTATACAAATTAATATATTATGAAAGCAAAGTATATTCATCCTTTACTGTTATCCATAGGTTTTGCCGGAAACTCTTTTGCGGAAGTTGCTGATGCGGCCCAAAAGAATGAAAAGGAAAAACCGTTAAATGTAGTCTTTATCCTTTCAGACGACCACCGGTATGATTATATGGGATTTATGAATACTGTCCCATGGCTCGAGACTCCACATATGGATCGTATGGCCCGCGAAGGCGCACACATAAAAAATGCTTTTGTCACTACTTCCCTCTCCTCTCCCAGCCGGGCATCTATCCTGACAGGCATGTACTCTCACGCACATAAAGTGGTGGATAATAGCGCACCCTTACCCCGTGGGTTGACTTTCTTTCCCGAATATCTTCAAAAAGCCGGCTATAAAACAGCATTTTTCGGCAAATGGCATATGGGGAATGATTCGGGCGATCCGCAACCCGGTTTTCACCATTGGGAAGGTTTCAAAGGACAGGGTGAGTATTATAACCCACGCATCAACACCAACGGAGAGTGGGTTCAATATCAGGATAGTACATACGTCACCGACTTGCTCACCGAACATGCTATCGACTTTATGAAAAAGCAGAAAGCAAATAACGAGCAATTCTTCGTATATCTTTCTCATAAAGGAGTGCACGATAACTTCTCTCCGGCTAAACGGCACAAAGGAATTTACCAGGATAAAGACCTCGTTATACCCCCTTCATACCATACACCCGAATACGGGATTAAACAGTTACCGACTATCGACCCTTCGACTGGCAAAGCTGCATCAGGCAAAGACTATTATGGCGAAGCTATGATGCCCGACTGGGTAAAGAACCAACGCGAAAGCTGGCACGGAGTAGATTATTCATATCACGGACGTCCATGGGAAGTACAGGTACGAAACTATTGCGAAACACTACGTTCAGTAGACGAGAGTATCGGTTCTGTACTGGATTATCTGAAAGAAGCCGGACTGGACGAAAACACATTGGTTATTTATATGGGCGATAACGGTTTCGCATGGGGCGAACATGGCCTGATAGACAAACGGCAGTTTTACGAAGAATCGGTGCGCGTGCCGATGCTGGCCCGTTGCCCCGGCTTAATAAAAGGCGGATTAGTAGTAGAAAATATGGTGCAGAACGTCGACATCGCTCCTACAATTATGGATTATTTAGGATTGGAAAAAGCCAAACAAATGGTAGGGTACACATTTATCCCGCTGCTTAAAGAAGAGAATACCGACTGGCGCGAACGCATATTCTATGAATACTATTGGGAGCATGAGTTTCCCCAGACACCGACCATGCATGGTGTCCGTACCGACCGTTACAAGTATATCCGCTACCATGGTGTATGGGATACCAACGAATTCTACGACCTTCAGGAAGATCCGGATGAAATGAAAAACCTGATAGCTTCTCCTGAACATCAGGAAATCATTAAGGGGTTAAATCATGACCTCTATAATTGGCTGGAAGAAACGGATGGTATGAATATACCGCTCAAACGCACAGAATGGCCTCATACGGATCACCGGAACAGGGGTAACTATTAATGATTACCTGTAAGATAAGGAATTTCTATGCTTTTCTTGCACCTATTTTAAAGCATTCATCCCACTGAAGTAACTATTCACCGGTTGGTGAACGATTTTCTATCAACCGGGAATCGAATGCCCTCCAACTGGTGAACGATTGTCCATCATCCGTTGAACAGCTAAGAGATGAAGAAGAAAATAAAACAACAACCTAATGGAAATGCTAAATATTCAGTAAGAATATGTTAAACCTACGCATGAAGTATTTAATTGCCGGAGGCGTTCTTATCAGTTCTGCCTCTTTACAGGCACAGACGCTTCCTAATATCGTTCTTATTTTCCTGGATGATATGGGATATGGAGATTTGACAATCACCGGAGCTACCGGATATCAGACACCTAATATCGACCGCCTGGCAAAAGAGGGAATGTTTTTTTCCCACTTTTATGCCGCACAGCCGATAAGCAGCGCTTCACGGGCCGGAATTATGACGGGATGTTATCCGAACCGGGTGGGGATAAGCGGTGCACTGATGCCGCAGGGAAATACCGGTCTGAATCCCGATGAGGAGACCCTTGCCGAAGTATTGAAAAAAAAGGGATATACCTGTGGAGCAGTCGGCAAATGGCATTTGGGACATCTTCCCCCCTTTCTGCCGCTTCAACAAGGATTCGATAGTTATCTCGGACTACCCTACTCCAATGATATGTGGCCTGTGGATTATGAAGGCAACCGGGCGACACCCGCATCCAATCTGCCGAATAAACTCCGCCACCCACCTCTGCCGCTTATCGACGGAAACGAAAAAATACGGGAGATATGGACGCTGGAAGATCAGGCCGGATTAACCACCTTGTATACGGAACGCGCCGTTACTTTCATTGAGCAAAACAAAGAACAACCCTTTTTCCTTTATTTTGCCCATTCGATGCCGCATGTACCATTGGCTGTATCAGACAAATTTAAAGGCAAAAGCGAGCAGGGATTATATGGAGATGTTATGATGGAAATCGACTGGAGTGTCCGGCAGGTGATGGAATCGCTCGAAAAGAACAGACTGGATAAAAACACCTTAGTTATATTTACTTCCGATAACGGTCCGTGGTATAACTTCGGAAACCATGCCGGAAGTAACGGGGGATTGCGGGAAGCCAAAGCGACGACATTCGAAGGCGGCCAACGCGTCCCCTGCCTCATGCGCTGGAAAGGGGTTATCCCCGCAGGAACGGTATGCAACGGTCTGGCCACCACATTGGATATTCTACCTACATTAGCGTCGTTGACCGGTGCACCTCTACCACTAAAGGAAATAGATGGTGTAGATATATCTCCCTTAATGAGAGGAGAAACAGAAACATCTCCACGTAAATATTTCCTGTATTACTACGGAATAAATAATCTGGAAGCAATCCGCGATCACAGGTTTAAGTTAATCTTTCCCCATAAGCATGCCGTTTACCTCGAACCGGGTTACAACGGGTTTCCCGGAAAAGTCGGACAGGATGAAACAGGACTATCGCTTTATGATCTACGGCGCGACCCGGGTGAACGTATAGATGTGAAAGATATGTATCCCGGTATTGTTGAAAAGCTTACAGCAATTGCCCAAAAAGCCCGTGAAGACCTGGGAGACGACCTGACCGGCTACGAGGGACAAAACAGAAGAGAAGCAGGCAGAAGCAATTAAACACGGCATAGCAAATGAAGATTTCAAATTCACCTATAAATTTTAATTGAATGAAGAATATATTTAAGCCCGGTGTTATACTGGCACCGGCTTTACTGATGGCTTCCTGCGGAGGCAGTCAGAAAGAAGCAGAACAAAAACCGCTGAATATCATCCATATCATGACGGATGATCATTCATATCAGACAATCAGTGCTTACGGACATCCTATTTCAAAACTCGCTCCCACTCCTAATCTCGACCGGCTTGCCGCAGAAGGAATGCTTTTCCGGAAAGCTTTTGTGGAAAATTCGCTTTCCACTCCCAGCCGGGCATGCCTGATGACGGGATTATACAGTCATCAGAACGGGCAACGACAACTGGGAAAGGGCATAGATTCAACAAAAGTATTTTTCTCGGAACTTCTTCAACAGCGTGGCTACCAGACAGGTGTGGTTGGAAAATGGCATATGCAGTGTGAACCGAAAGGATTCGATTATTACCACGTGCTCTGGGATCAGGGCGATTATTACAATCCTGAATTTAAAAGCAGGGAAAGCAACGGCGAATATATTAAGGAAGAAGGATATGCTACTGCACTTACTACAGACCATGCAATAGAATTCCTGGAAGAAAGAAATCCGGATAAACCCTTTTGCCTGCTGGTTCATCATAAGGCACCTCACCGTAACTGGATGCCCGAAACAAAATATCTCGACCTGTATGAAGATGTGGAATTTCCGTTACCGGAAACATTTTATGACGATTACAATACCCGCTGCGAAGCTGCCCATACCCAGGAAATGCGTATAGACGACGATATGACATTGATATATGACCTGAAAGTGGACGAATTAAAACCGAAAACGGTACGTGAAAACGACTGGCTTACCCGATCGTGGAATCAATCCCTCGAACGTATGACACCCGCACAATATGAAGCCTGGATGGCTGCCTATAAACCGAAGAACGAGAAATTCATTGCGCAAAACCTGAAAGGAAAGGAATTGGTCGAATGGAAATACCAGCGTTACCTGAAAGATTATTTGCGTTGTATTAAAACAATAGACGACGAAGTAGGACGACTCATTGCGTATCTTGAAAAAGAAGGATTGATGGATAATACGGTTATTGTTTATACATCCGACCAGGGTTTCTATATGGGCGAACATGGCTGGTTTGATAAGCGCTTCATGTATGAAGAATCTTTCCGTACTCCGCTTATTATCCGTTATCCGGGTATGATAAAAGCCGGAAGCGTATGTGATGCACTTGTGCAGAACCTCGATTACGCTCCTACTTATTTAACATTGGCGGGTATCGAAAAACCTGAATTCATGGAAGGTAATTCATTGATACCATTATTCAGCGGTAGCACGCCGTCCGACTGGAGAGAGTATTTATATTATCACTACTATGATTATCCGGCTGTACATCAGGTAAGGCGGCATGACGGCGTAAGGGATAACAGATATAAGTTAATCCATTTTTATGGGGAAGGACATCATAACGATGCAGCGATCAACTGCAATGAATTATACGATTTACAAAACGATCCGAATGAAGTAAACAATCTGTACGGCAACCCTGCATATGCAGAAGTAACACAACGCCTGCAGAAAAGATTGGATAAATTCCGCACAGACCTGAATGTAGACGAGTATTAATATTATTTAAGGAGTCAAGGAGTTAGAGGAGTTATCAGTTGCATAAATGCAACTTAGCAGTCAAGGAGGAAAGAAGAATAAATTTCTCTCATCACGTATGCCCTGAAAGTTTAATACTTTCTTAACTTATCCACACCTCCCTGACTACTTAACTCCTTTGACTCCTTTAACTTCTGAACCTTGACTCCTTTACTGTTATAAAAAATACCAGATCTTTCATTGCCATTTCGCTGTTATATTATATATTTGTCGTATGTTAAGACTAGTTTCACATCTTGAGAGCCTGCTCATGCTGCACGATTGTGTGGTTGTACCAAAGTTTGGCGGGTTTGTTTTGCAACGGGTTCCTGCATTGTATCGTAAGGATGAACATTTCTTCTGTCCGATGCATAAAGAAATTGTGTTTAATACAACCTTGAAACATAATGACGGGCTTCTTTCTGAATCTTACATGCAAAAATATCAGGTTGAGTATCCTAAGGCTTGCCGGATGATTGAAGATGATGTGGACGAAATCAAAAATTTATTATACAAAGGACTTAAAGTTCCGTTCGGGGTATTAGGCTCTTTTAATACAGGTAAGGAAAGGCAAATTATTTTTACTGCTTCCGAAACTAATCCATTCAGTACGGAATCTTACGGATTAACATCTTTCCACTTACCCACATTAGAATCTTTACAACGGGAAGAGGTGGCGCTGCTTACAAGGGAAAATAAAGCTAAAGACATTTTCTATATACCTGTTAACCGCAGGATTATACGCGGTATAACTGCTGCAGCCGCAGCTGTCGCTTTATTCCTTTTCGTTTCTACTCCGGTGAAAGAAATCGATACAACAGCGTATACGGCAAGTTTTATTCCTACGGCGATTGTTACCGGTAACATACCTGTTGCTTCATTGCAGGAAGATGTAACTGCAGAAACCTCTTTACCGTCTTTAAGACCGGCTAATGAAGTAAAACCTTCCGTTACTACCGTAACCAATAAACCCCGCCAACAGGCTAAAGAGGAAACCCCATTGTATTATGTTGTTGTAAGCAGTGTCAATACACAAAAAAAAGCGGATGCTTTTATCAAACAAATGGANNCCGGAACCGGGAAATCGACCTTCCTGAAATATATTTGCAAACATACCAAAAAGAAACATGTGGTTTTGGCTCCAACCGGAATTGCTGCTATTAACGCCGAAGGAGTTACTCTACATTCTTTCTTTAAACTTCCTTTCCGGCCGATGTTGCCTGACGACCCCGACCTTAGTTTGAAAAACGGCAGGATATTCGATTTCTTCAAATATAAAAAACAACACCGGAAGCTTATTTCGGAAGTGGACTTAATTATAATCGACGAGATATCCATGGTACGTGCAGATACGATCGACTGTATCGACCGTATTTTACGGGTATTCTCCGGAAATATGCGTCTGCCGTTCGGCGGAAAACAATTATTGTTCGTTGGCGACATTTATCAGCTGGAGCCGGTAGTTCCTTCCGACCAGAAAGAAATACTCAGTCTTTTTTACCAAAGTCCGTTTTTCTTTTCTGCACGGGTTTTTAAAGAAATTAATCTGGTCCCCATTGAATTACAAAAAGCTTACAGGCAGACCGACCCGGTGTTTTTAAACATTCTCGATAAGATACGGAGTAATACCACCCGCCAACAGGAACTGGATATTCTTAACGCAAGGTATTTCCCGGCTTTTTCTCCTAAGAATGAAGATATGTATATCACCCTTGCCACCCGTCGTGACCAGGTTGATTACATCAATGAAAAGAAACTGGCGGAACTTCCCGGTGATGAATACATCTGTGACGGTATTATTGAAGGAGACTTTCCCGAATCGTCATTGCCTACCCAGCTTCATCTTTCTTTAAAGGAACAGGCCCAGGTGATTTTTATTGATAACGACCCTGACCGGCGTTGGGTAAACGGTACGATCGGAATGATATCTGGTATAGATGAAGATGGCCATGTATTCGTATTATTGGAAAGCGGTAAAGAATATTTGATAGAACCGGCTTCGTGGAGGAATTATAAATACAAATATAACGAAAAAGAGAAACGGATTGAAGAGGAGATAATCGGTAGCTTCCAGCAATTACCTATCCGGTTAGCATGGGCCATAACTATACATAAAAGTCAGGGTTTGACATTCAACAGGGTGGTTGTCGACCTGACAGGCGGAGTGTTTGCAGGCGGACAAACCTACGTAGCCCTCAGCAGATGCACTACGTTGGAAGGACTCGTATTAAAAGGTAAGATAACCGGCAGGGATATATTCGTACGAAAAGAGATTGTCGCCTTCAGCCAAATATTCAATAACCGGCAATTGATTGAAACTGCCATGTGCGAAAGCGAAGCCGAATTATTATATGCTCAGGCAGCTATCAATTTCAATAAAGGTAATATAAAAGACGCCGTAGATCTATTCACTGCTGCAGTTTCGAAAAAGAATGTACTTTCTGAACCTGTTACTCAACGCCTGTTACGTTTGAAGCTGCAACGTATGCAATCGCAACAAGACCAGATAAAGAGCCTGAAGACCGACCTGTACAAACAACAGGAGGTTTTAAACGAATACGCGCGCGAATATTACCTGATGGGAAACGAATGTATCACCAAAGCACGTGATTATAATGCCGCGATCCGTAACTTTGATAAAGCGCTTAAACTTAATCCGGGTTTTGTGGATGCATGGGTTCGTAAAGGCGTAACACTGCTTGATACAGGTGATAATTATGCCGCTCAGAAGTGCCTTAATGAAGCTGTCAAATTAAGCCCTATCTCTTTTAAAGCAAGATATAACCGCGGCAAATGCCGTATTTTGTTAAAGTATTACGAAGAAGCAGTGGAAGACCTTGAAAAAGCCGTATCACTTAAGGATAATCATGCCGCTGCCCATGAGTACCTTGCCGAAGCTTACCGTTATTTAGGGGAAACCGAATTAGCACAGCGCCACCAGAATATAGCCGATGAACTGCGCGAAAACAATAAAAAATAGACCTTTTCCTTAATAGACCCATCTACTTTTAGTTCACTTCCCGTCTTTTCCATTTCCCTCTTACTATTTAACCATATGTTTAAAATTAATTTTTATGATAAAAAATTAACTATCTCTTAATTATAAAACCATTATCAATATATACTTTTGTAAAGTCTTGACTCTAAGCATAAGACGCACATAAGTATTTAGGTTATAACTATCAGAAAAACAGCTATCATGAGAAAAAAATTACTTTTTTTTATTTTAACTTTTTCTATTTTTTCTTTTTGTGGATTGAAAGCACAGGTTACTACCGCCGGTATTAGCGGCAGGGTCCTTGAGGCAACTACAGAACCCTTGATCGGAGTAAACATTAAGGCAACCCATACACCTACCGGAACAGTTTATTATACTGTAACCCAACCCGACGGAGGATATTCGATGAATAATCTCCGCATTGGCGGACCATATGTTATCGAATTTTCATACATAGGTTATAATATGGAAACAAGAACGGGAATTATTCTTTCTTTAGGTGAAGATCTAAAACTCAATATCACCATGAGGGAGGATTCTCAGGCACTGGATGAAATAATTATTATAGCCGACAGAAATCCTGTCATTTCCGGAAACCGTACAGGCGCCCAGGAAATTATTACACGGGATGAAATGGATAAGCTGCCAACTCTTAACCGCTCCCTGAACGACTTTACTAAACTGACGCCTATGAGCAGTGGCAACAATTTCGGGGGCGTCTCTTACCGGTTCAACAATGTAACAGTAGACGGCGCCTCTTTCAATAACTCCTTTGGGTTAAGTTCATCTTTGGGAGCTACGGGCACAGAACCGATATCCCTCGAGGCTTTAGAGCAGATACAGGTCATGATAGCACCTTATGATGTACGCAACGGAGGCTTTACAGGAGCAGGTATCAATTCCGTGACTAAGTCCGGATCCAATGAATACCATGCATCAGCTTATATGTACACAAAAAGCCCGTCGATGAGAGGTTACCGTGTAAAAGATGAAATATTAGGCGTTAAAGAATTTTCCAACCACCAGTATGGCATCAGCCTATCTGGCCCTATAATAAAAAACAAGTTATTCTATTTCATCAATGGTGAATTAGACCGTAACGAGGAACCTGTTACTTACACTACCGAGAATTCAATACCGGATGCAACTGTACTGCAAGATCTTTCTGAGTTTTTAACCAGTCAATTGGGATATAACCCCGGGAGATTTGATGTTACTAAAACACAGACCCAGGCCGACAGGATCACAGCCCGGATAGACTGGAATATCAATACAAGTAATACGTTAAGCGTGAAGTATTATTATCTCAAATCTTTTAACACGAACCGCCCGTCTACTTCCGGCACTCCCAAAAACGGCAGGGGGCCTAACGAGTATGCTATTCCGTTTTCTTCCAGTTTTTACCGGACGAATAATAATTTCAATATCTGGATGGCCGACCTGAATACGACGATCAACAGCCGGATGACCAACTATCTGAAGGTCGGTTATTCCCGTCTCCGCGATTTCCGTGATATGGACGGAGGATATTTCCCGCAGGTCGATATACTGGATGGTGAGGGTCAGGCTTACACGACATTCGGTACAGAAGGTAACTCCTATAATAACCAGGTCAATACCGATATCTGGCAAATACAGGATAACTTTATCATGAACCTCGGCCGCCACGAGATCACCATCGGTACACAAAGCGACTACAGGAAGTTCAAAAACGGTTTTGCCCAGAATTACCCGGGAGCATGGCTATTCCCTTCCATCGACGATTTCAAGTTCAATGTATTGGCAACAAAAGATTACCTGTCAAAAAACAACGGTAATATATCAGGATTCGATATCACAAAATACAGTCCCGACCAATTCAGCGGCCACGATCTGAATCCCGTAGCCGGCGGTATCACACACTCCGTTCCATCAGGAACCGCCAACACATCGTATATCCAGAAGTATGCGATGGGCGACGCATTTCCCTTTGCCGAAGTGAATGTTTTTCAACTTGGTTTTTATGCCCAGGATAAATGGACGGTTAATGACAAATTGAACCTTACACTGGGGTTACGCATTGATGTTCCTATTTTTACTACTGACCTTCCGGGAAATCAACGTGTAGCTTCAGAAACATATCGTGATGGGATCAAAATAGACGTATCTAAATATCCCAAGACCAAGCCATTATTCTCTCCACGGTTCGGGTTTAACTTTAATCCGTTTGAAGATGGTTCCTTACAATTAAGAGGAGGTACCGGACTGTTCTCAGGCACGCCTCCATATGTATGGATCAGCAACCAGGCAGGAAATAACGGCGTACTGTTCGGAGATATCAATATCAGCGGCGAAGGCCTGTCAGGACTCGGATTTACGGGCAATATCGATACCTATAAACCAACAGACCGTTCAGCAAGCAGGGCAGACATCTCGATTACCGATCCCGATTTTAAGTATCCTAATTTATGGAAAACAAATGTGGCGGCCGATTATAAATTCCTCGACGGCTGGGTTGCTACTGTTGAAGTTCTTTATTCGAAGGACCTGAATGCTATTTATCATGATAATATCGGTATCCATAATACCGACAAATTTGTAAACGACGGGGGTGGTAATGCCCGACCTTTTTATGATGGTACGTTTTATAGTAACCAACCCGGTAATGTGGGTGCGGCCAATAACGTGATCATGCTGCGTAACACATCAAAAGGATATTCACTATTTACTACCCTGCAGTTGCAGAAAACATTCCACAACGGACTTATGAAAGGCTTTTACGTAAACGGTTCTTACTCCTTTGGTAAAGCTAAGAGCGTTACCGACGGCAGTTCGTCCGTAGCCCTGTCGGCATGGAGGTATCGTCCCGCACTCGACCCTAACAGCGAGGAACTCAGTTATAGCGCAGGATCGTTCAACGGCAGGTTACTATTGTCCGCTTCATATACCGCCAACTGGTGCAAGACTATGGCTACCAACATCGGGCTGATCTACCAGCGGTACCGCCCGTTCCGTTATTCCTATACATACAACAAGGATGCGAACGGCGACAGGCTGTCAGGTAATGACCTTATCTATATACCACGTAACTTTGAAGAAGCAAAAGACCACCTCGTTGCAGGAGATTTTGAAACAGTAGAAGAAGCATGGAAAGCGATGAACGACTTTATCGAACAAGACGACTACCTTAGTAAGCACCGCGGCGAATATGCCAAACGTAACGGAGCCGTAGCGCCGTTCGCCAACCAGCTGGACCTAAGTATCTATCACGATATAAAACTTTACCAGTCTAACGGGCGTCAGCATACTTTACGGTTCAGCTTCGACATCGCTAATTTCCTCAATTTACTCAATAAAGACTGGGGCGTTCACCAGACCACCCGAATGGGTAGCCAAAGCAGTCCGCAATACCAGTTCCTGTCTGTAGAACAAAGGCCAAGCGCAGATAATAATTACACCTTGAAATACAGTATGCAGAAAGACTTATCAGAAACTTTCCGGGAGAATATAGGAGACATCTCCTGCTGGCAAATGCAGTTCGGCGTAAAGTATATTTTCTGATGCTGCCCGCTTGAATTAACTTGATTGTTGGAAGAGGATTCATCACCTTTACGAATCCTCTTCCCTATATATATTAAATATTACCACTTATGTTGCGATCCATTTTATTACCAGTATTAATTACAGCTTTCCTTCAGCTACTAACAGGATGCAGCCAATCTGAGCAAAAAGCAGAATATGTAGTAGTGCTTTCCCTCGATGGTTTCCGTTCGGATTATCCTGACCGTGCTTATACGCCAACGTTGGATTCTTTGGCTGCTGTGGGGGTGAAGTCAACTTTCCGCCCTTCTTTCCCGAGTGTTACGTTTTCGAACCATTATTCAATGGCGACGGGTCTGCATCCGGATCATCACGGGTTGATCAATAATTTCTTTTATGCTCCTGACCTCGACCTGATCTACCGATTGGGGGATAACAGGGCTGTATTGAATCCCGACTTTTATGGTGGCGAGCCGATCTGGAACACTGCGGAAAAACAGGGGGTGATGTCGGCCTCTTTTTTCTGGGTAGGCAGTGAGGCTTTGGTCCAGGGTATGCAACCTTCTATTTGTAAGGCTTACAATAAATCAGTTCCTTACACCGACCGGGTAGATTCCGTAATTTCCTGGTTGGCAAGACCTGAACAAGAGCGTCCTAAGCTAATTATGTGGTATATCGAGGAGCCCGACGGTATCGGGCATTATGCCACTCCGGATTCGTCGGCTACGTATGATAAGGTGGAGGAACTGGACAGGTTGCTGAATTATTATTTTACAGAGGCCCGTAAACTGGAGCATTTCGACAAGATCGACTTTATTGTTCTTTCGGATCATGGAATGGCCACGTATTATCCGGACCGGTACATCAACCTCAATGATTACCTTCCCCGCGATAGCTTTGAATATGTCTTCGACGGCGTACCCACCCTTCTGTATACAAAGGACAGTTACGTAGACAGTGCCTATGCCATTTTGCAGGACGTGCCCCATATTAAGGCTTATAAAAAGGAAGATATTCCGGAGCGGCTGGTTTACGGGAAGCATGAGCGGGTGAGCAACCTGGTGGTTATTCCTGATATAGGTACATATGTACATTTCAGGCCGCAGTCGACGCCACGGCTGGCCGCTACGCACGGGTACGATAATTTCGCCCCTGAAATGGAGGCTATTTTTTACGCTGCCGGGCCTTCTTTTAAGAAAAATGTGGTATTGCCTACGATGGCAAATGTTAACCTTTACCTCATCATTGCTACGTTGCTTGGCCTGGACCCTGCGCCTAATGACGGGGACATTGATATTGTCAATCAATTATTTATCGAATAGTTTTTCCCTGTCCGGCGCCCGGCAATATCCGGAAGATATTGATTTTAAGTAAGTGAAGGGAAGGACAATTCAGCAGGATCTTCAAAAGTCGATCCATCTATTGAGTTGGTTACGGATTATAGGTAAGATTATAAGCAAGCACTGAAAGTGCGCCATATTTTAGCCCAGGGTTTCANNNACATACTGCGCGCGTTCCCTACGTTCATTGCTGCTGCTTTTGAATAGTGTGAGCGGCAGTTCTACGTTTTCGAGGGCTGTCAGCACCGGTATGAGGTTGAAGGACTGGAATATGAATCCAAAGTTATTTTTACGGAGATTTATCAGTTCTTTATCTGTTTTCTTGTTTACTGTTTCGCCCCCGAAATAGTAATTGCCGCTATCTGGTTTATCAAGTGTGGCAAGGATATTCAGGAGCGTGGATTTACCGGAGCCTGATGGTCCTGCCAGTATGGTGAAACAGTCTTCTTTGAATTCTCGGGTGAATTTGTTTAATACCTGGTTTCTTACTTTTCCTGTCTGGTAATATTTATCAATATTTTCCAGCTTGATCAATGTATTCATGCGTTATTATTTAAATTGTGTATGTTAATGAAATGGAACCCGTACAGTGTAATCGCCTCTAAGCAGAATCGGTTGGCAGTTGGCAAAACTGTTTTGAAGTCTCGTTCCATAGGCTGTTTTTTTAGAAATGACAACTTATCAATATAGATGTTTGAGTATTGAATATGGATAGTGATTTATTATAGATCATATTGGTGAATTCTATTTGGTAGTTGCTTTTCTTCCAGATGAACAAGGGNNGAGATTATCAACTGGTTAGACAATGGATCGAAAAATGTCCGTAGCTGTATATACCATTTATCATACCGGTCTTTTACTTCTGCACTTGCAAACAAGCTGTGTTTACTGATGCTTAGGGGGTCGTATATCCAGGAGTTTGCAGAGAGGTTACGGCGATAGTTACGGACGTCGCTTTTGCTAAGATAGTCTGCCCTGTAACGGTATTCCGCCCGGGCGCTTATGATCGGGCTTACCTCGGCTGTTATTCCGGTTACGATTTCGGGGCGGAACTTTTTTTTCCGGTCTGCAGGTTCGACCGGATGTCCATCGGCTGTCAGGCTGTAACTTTTGGTGTAGTTGCGGAGTGTTCCTTCACTATAAGCAACTAACTTGTCGCCCCCGTAAGTTATATCGTAGCCGGTTTGATGGCTGCGTCCGTATCGGAGGTATGACAGGCTGAGGTCTACCCGCTGCCCTGCATAGTTGTATTTGGCGGCATAGCTGAAGTCTTTTATTTTCTTCCCGGGAAAGATATATAGTTCGAGTGAGCCTGTATGGAAGAGACAGGTGTATGCTAACTGGTATATTCCTTCGAGCCGGTTCTGTGTGCGGAGGGGGTCTTTCTGTGTGTAGAAGTTGGTAGGGTTCCAGATCATTCCGGAACCCCAGTTGAGGCGTTTTTTTCCTATCGCGAGGTAATGCCGGTCGTTGTAGCTGAACTGGGTGTACAGTTCCTGGAATGTGAAGCGGAGGGAGTCGGCCGTAAGGTTATAATTAGTAATATTCCCTTCTGCCTGAAGGGTGTTTGTTATCTGCTCCCACCGGGTTTTGAGGGTGATGATAGGGTAAACTTTGGTCAGGGTGGTGAATTGGTCGATCTTCATTTGGTTACCGGGGTTGACGGCGGAGTTTTTCCGGATGTGATTATACTGGTTGTTGGATTCAAGTATGAGTTGCCACGCGGGGGTTATTTCCTGCCCCCGCATGACGGTCGTTACAACGGTAAACAACAGTACGGTTATTATTCTGATGGCAGGTGTCATGATGCTATTGTTTAAGTGAGCCTAAGGTGAAATAGACTGAAGGTTTATTATTGCTTCGTTTTACCTTGGTATAGTACATTTTGGTAAGCGTATTTTTGAGCAGTTCGTCGCGGATAATAAGTTCAGCAGCATAAGATGTTCCGTCGGCAGCTTGTGCATACCCATATTCAAGCGTTTTTATCAGTTTGCCCGACAAGCTGTACATCTCCTGCCTCACCGGAACATTCCTCCCCTTATCATATAAAATAAGAACCCTGTTATAAGACACCGACAAATCTTTGGCTTTCAGCTCCAGTTCGAGGGTGTTGCCGTCGACAGGGCGGATACCGGCGAGGTCGTAGTCCTGGCTGAAGGCGATGCGCATCAGGTCGCGGTTGGAGGCGTCGCTCCCCATAAAAGCCTGTTTAAGGGGGAGTTTCATCACTTTGCTCGTACGCGGAAGATACATCCACATGTTATTTTCGTCGTTGAGCATGCGGCGGCCTTTTTCTACTGCGGGTTCGAGGAATTCCATGCGCATTTTCATGTCTTTACGGTAGAATTCCATGGTGTAATACTTCTCGAGCTTATCGTTTTTATAGACTTCCATACGGGCTTCCGCATATTCTATATAAAGGGCTTTGTCCATTATCGCGAGGTAATCAGGCTCTTGTGCCGCCAGGTGGGAATGGATACTTGTTACGACGGCAAGGATTATCAGGATCGTTGTTCTCATCTTTATTCTTTTTTTATTGTTAATTATTATTCAACAAAGTGATTATTTGCTTTTTATTCAGTGTACGCAGGGATATCCACGTGGCTACGGCAGGGTACAGGATTATTATGGCTGCCGTGAGCAGGATATCGGTTATACGGAGTTCGGGATTCACGATGGATGAGCCGAATGCAAAAGCGGCTGATTCTCCGAGGTTTACCCCTCCGGCATGATTCACTGCTGTTATGAGCGACAGTACGGCGGCCGTTCCTGCCACGAGGTAGATCACACTGATATAGAGGGTTTCTGCCTGGAATATTTGTTTTACGGCCCCGGGGGTAAACCCGAAGGTGAGCAGGGTGCCTATTTCGCGCCTGCGCTGATTGATGTTTTCTACCTGCATGGCCCAGATCCCGATAAAGGATATCATGAGGAGGAAGCCTGCCATGCTGGTCATGAATGTGCGGTTGATGCCGGATAGCGCTTTGGCCCGGCTGAGATTGTCGGTGTAGGCTGTTACTTCGACGTGGGGGCCGGGCATCAGCCGGATGAGGTGTTGCTTCACCGCCGCTGCCTGCCGGATATCGGCAAGGTCGATCAGCAGGTGGGTAGGCAGGTTGGTATGGTAAAGGCTTTTTGCCTGTTGGAAAGTGGTGTAGACTGTATTCTTATTCTGCAGTGAAGTGTTACGGAAAATTCCTGTCACCATGAAGTCTTGTATATTGATGGTCCCGTCGGCGGATTGCTGCACGATGTCGTATTCGTCGCCGATGCTGAGCGCCGCTTCGTCTGCCAGTCCCCGGCTTATGATCATCCCGTTGGGTATGTGCTTCCAATCGGTGTTTCCCTGCATTATTTCGACCATTTGGCCCAGAAGGGCAATTTCACCCTCCTGTAGTCCCTGGATGTTTACCCGGTGAGTTCCGCTGGTTTCGTAAAGCAGGGCGTTATGGGTAATGATGCGGGGACGGTAGTCTTTTACCGCGCCATCGCCCGTAAGGTATTGTGTTAGTACGTGGTAGGCGCTGTCTCCGGCCGGCCGGTTCTCCCATCCTGAGAGTTCTTTTTTGATCTGTACGGTGACTGCCCCGGTTTCGAACCGGATGCTGCGTTTTACCATTTGTTCTTCTACTCCGCGCGACAGGGAATGGATGAGGATAAGCGCTATGGCCGTAAGGCTTATCCCGAGTCCGTTAAGCCAGGTCGTGCGCATGTTCTTGTGTACGTTGCGGATGGCTATTTTATGATTGGTGTTCATGTTGTTTTCAGTTGTTTATGAGTTGGTTGATCTTATGCTTTTTTAGTTTCCGCAGGCTTATGCCGACGGATGTAAGTGTGGTTGCTATGAACAGGACCAGCACATAAAGGTAGTCGCGCAGGTATAACGACGGCGGCAGCGTATCGGTCATCAGCGCGGATTGCATATATTCGGAACCGACGGGGATCGTTCCGCCGGGTATGCTTCGCATAAGCGCAAGCAGTAAAAGGGCGCTCAGGGTGACGGATATCAGGGTGATGATGGTGTATTCGGCAAGGAGCATCCGGGTTATTTTCTTCCATGTGAAGCCGATCGCCACAAGTGTGCCTATCTCTTTTTTCCTCGAGCGGATCATTTGGGTACTAAGGGTGATAAGTATAATGAGGCTGAAGAGGATAAATATAACCTGGGTGATGGCGCCTCCTCCTTTCCATACATTGACTATGGCATTCATAAGGGGTATGGTCTGTGTCCAGTTTGCCATATGTATACGGGGGTTTATTTTTAGCAGCGAGTTGTGGATGGTTCCGGCTGTTTGTGCGGATATGCCTTCACCTTCGGGGGCATTGAGGATGACCTCAATGGCGTGCCCCGGACTGATACCTGCGATCTCTTCTCCCGTGGGATAGGTCATGAAGGTAGTATGTGTCATGAAAAGGGCAAGCCCTTTTTCTTCAAATATGCCTGTTACGATGGCTGTGGCATCGGTCATATAGTTGTGGATATTCCCGGCAAGGAGGAGAAGGGTGTCTCCTGTTGTGCACCCGAGGTCATCGGCGAGGCTTCGGCTGATGATCATTTCTCCCGTCCGGCAGGGCATTTGTCCCTCTGTAAGGGTGAGCATCTGCGCTATTTTCCGCAGGTGCCGGTCTTCGAGTGCGTGGATGTGGGTATAGCTTGTCTCTTCTTCATAGGAGACGATGCTTCCTATCCGTACCCGCTTCAGGGGTTGGAGGCCGGGATAGACCGTTTCGATTAAATGAGTTTGTTCTGTATTCCATTCAAATTCTTCCTGCTCGTTGATATTGGATTCTAATACATTTATATTCTCTTTATCTGACTGATAGATTATATATTCTCCGGAAAAGACTTCATTGATGCCTTTTTTCAATTGTTTTTCAATTCCATTTATCATCGAGAAATCAGCAAATATGATAAAGGAAGTTATTCCAATACATAGGACTGTAAAGAATGTTTGCTTCTTTTTGCGTCCTAAATTATTTATTATGTATTTTAATTGTATCATATAATTATATTGTTTCTATATTTTAATACATTTGTTTTTATATGTATTGTAATCTTATTCTATTTCTATTATTTATCTATTGTTTATATGATAACTGCATCATTATATATTAATTATTACCATAGATTGATTGTAGGATACAGCGGTATGCTAACGGGCGGTACGTGCCCGTTCAGTAATAGGTATACGGATGGCTTACTCCGGAAGTGATGAGTACCGGAGCAGTTGCTGTTTCCGTTGCATTACAGGATGTGGGTGGCCGGGAACAGGCTTGTTGTGTGCCTGTCCGCGGGTGCGGGTAACGCGATGGTTGTCCCGTTTAGGTTTATTGTTTTGATTTTACAGTTTTACATAGCTGCGGAGGGCTTCTACGTATTCTTCGAATGCCTGTATTCCCAGGGGAGTTATTTTACAGAGGGTACAGGGTACTTTTCCCTTGTAGGTCTTTTCTACTTCGATGTACCCTGCTTTGCTTAGTTTATCTATCTGTATGCTGAGGTTTCCGGCTGTTGCTCCTGTTTGTTCGCGGATATAGACGAAGTCCGCATTTTCCACGCTTATCAGAAGCGACATGACGGCAAGCCGCAATTCGGAGTGTAACAATGGGTTTAATTCCTTGAACATCAGGCTATGTTTTTACTTTTGTTATTCAGGATATGCCCCGGTATCACAAAGATCAGCAGGAATATGGCGGCAAATGGCAGTATCCTGTCCGCCCCCTCAAGCCATAACATTACGGGCGAGATCAGCATGGTGATGGCTCCGGCTGTTGTGATGGTACGGATACGGAGGATAAGCCCGGTAAGCGTTGTAGCCATACCCAGTATGATAATGGTAAAGAAGAGGCTTTCCAACTCCGGGTATATAATGGTGGGGCTGCAGGCGATGAAAATGGCTACGGCGGATAGTATCCAAAGGTTGGTGACCACCCGGTCGATATAGGTGGTTTTGTTTTTATTCTTTTTGTAAATACGGATCGCTATGGGCCAGCAGATGACGGGCAGCAGAAACCAAAGGTAGTTCCAGTACCATGTTCCGGTGGTAGTGATCAGGAACCAGATGGCTACGGCAAAGGCTATGCTGGTGTAACCAAATAACAGGAAGGGACGCCCGCTGCCTGCTTCAATCTTGTTTTGCGTGTTCCTGATCATCTGCGTTATCAGGTCGAGGCTTTCTTTTTCTGTTATTTTCCTGTCTTCCATTTTACTTTTATTTTTTGTTGTTTATGTTTTCGTAAAGTGGTTTATTTTATAAACCTGATGTTTTTAAAAAAACTAAAAGCTGTTTGGGCTTTTAGTCTTTTACAAATATAAAGTGGTTTACGTTATAAACCAAATTCTTTAACTTGTTTTAACCTTCTATCCGTTTTTCTTTTCTATTCCGGGCAGGAAGGTTATAGACAAAGCTGCTGTCTGACTGCCGTTTATCACCAGTATGGCATCGCCATAGGTGTTCATTTCCATTGCGTCGACGAATTTATATCCGGGAGGCGGCTGGAGCGTTATTCCTGTAATATCGCCGCTTCCGGAGGCGGTAAGGGGATTGGATGGGTAATTTATCTTGCCTTTTTCAGGACCGTAGTTGACAATGAGCGTTGAGTTGCGGGCGTCCTCCCCTATTTCGCTGCTGAAACGGGCGGCGTCTGTTACCTTTATATTATAGGTATCGTCGTCTGCGCGTTCTTCTGCGCTGATGTCGTAATGATAGAGCATATCCGGCATGGGCCGTATTTCGGATGTGGTATGGTCTTTTGCCCCTTTTACGAGTGCGGTGACGAGTATTTCGAGGTATTCGGCATCGGGGGGCAGACTCCCGAGGATGTCGAGCCCGGGAATGGTAAGGGGATTCACCACGTACTGGTCGGGCTGCTCCAGCCGTATGATATCGGGCGGTTCTACGATATGGTTGAACAGCTTGACGCGTTCGAAGGGTTCGTCGAGCCGCCTGTAGGAGTACATGGCTGCTATGACGATCTCATCGCCTGCCTGGAAAGGGCGTGTGAGGTTGATCGTTCCTTCCAGGTTCTTATCGCCGCTCCAACGGAATTCGTTGATGGCGCGGATGGTTCCGTTCCCGGCGTAGATCTTTTGCCGGAACAGGGGGTCGGCCATCGCGATACAAAGGTTGGATATGGGCGGAAGGCTTGAGTCGATCTCGTCATGTTCCTTTATATAAGCCATGTATGGCTTGTTGAAGTGCGTGAAAAAGTTTCGCGCGGTGCGGCCTCCTTCGTGCTTAAACCCGTACCGGATAACGGGATCGAGGGTTTTAGCAAGGTGCGACATTTCGGTCATTGCTCGCCGTTGGCGGATCTGTCCGGGTGTACGGCTGTTGTTCTGTGTGATCTTTTGAGAGGCGATCGTTTGTCCTCCTACGTAGCGATAGGTGATGTTACCTATGGATTTTCGGGCATCTCCTATGGCCATACTTTTAATCTGCGCCATAATTAATAGAGTTTAAATCATGAATATTTCAGCCCTTCGGTTAACGTACTGTGTTTTTTTATGGTACGTTTATCAACGTGGGGGTAAGGTATGCATTTTTTTTGAACCCTGCAAGGTGCAAGCGAGGTGCTAAGATGGTGCAACAGAGGTGCTAAGCAGTGCAGGGATAGTCCGAAGGTGTAAGCACGGGTTGCACCGTTAGTTTCTTTTTGACAGGGCGCTTGCAGTGATTTTTGTCATTTCTTGTAGATTGATATTTTTGTTATAACTTTTTATCTGGTGCAATATTTTGATCTATCTGTTTTTCAGGTTGTACATAGTTTACATTTTTTAATATTTTAGCGTGTTACTTAATATTTATTGTGATTTAAGAGCTTATTCTAAACGGGACAGATAAATAGGTTATAAGGTATTAATTTCTTTTTTATAAGGTTATTAATTTACTTCGATAAAATTACAGTTTGAAGGTAAAGTAGTAAAAGCGTATATTATAACACTTTTACATATACCCTATAAAGTAATATCTATGACAAAATTTTTTATTTTTATTACAAAAAGCAACATACTAATTTTACTTTTAAATATTTTTTTTAATTTTGCGCTGTTTTTGATATATCATACTAATTACTTAATTTTAAAAAATTCGACATGAAAAAGATTTTATTTTACCTCCTCTTGACATTACCGTTTTTAATTACAGCTTGTTCGGATGATGATGATAACGTTCCTAAAGAATTAAAAGACTCTTTAAAGGGTACAAGATGGGAAACACAACATTATGATCCCTATAATGATGATAATTTTACGGAAACTATTTATTTTGTTACTGAAACAAAAGTTGAAATTTCATATTCCGATGATGATGAAATCGCAGAAGGAACATATACTTATAATTCTCCTAATGTAAAAATAATAACACCTTTGGCTACTGTTTCCGGCAAAATAAACGGAAATAAAATGGAACTGACATTTGAAGGTGAGTCACTAACTTATACAAGAAAGTAAAAAAATATAAGAGTGGACGCGTTATAAGTCCTCCTTAAAAAAATCAAACCGAAGGAGTATTTTCTTCGGTTTTTTTGTGCCCTTTATGATTGTTATTTTACAGATATTCTAAACAGTTCAAAGATAATATTTAAGGATATCATATATTGGAGATATGCCTCAAACACTTTGTATATGAACAGATTATGGAGACAAGGAGAATTATCACTTTCGTTATAAGAACGATGTTGAAGCTTTTATAAAGTATAACTATTTTTCACCGGTAGTAGCTTTTTTCCTTTGGCTTTTGCGAAATTTGACGGGTATATTTGACTGTTGTTCTGTATAAATGGCTACTTTTGTTTGTATAATATCCTGATGTATGAAAAAATCTATTTCTTACCTGCCCAAACGTAAACAGGAGGATCTCATATTCTTAGTCTGTGAGATCAGGAAGAGGTTGCCACAGGCTGAAATGATAATCTTGTTCGGAAGTTATGCCACGGGTAAATATGTTGTGTATGATGAACGGGTAGAATTCGGTGTTCCCACTTCGTTTATGAGTGATTATGATATCCTGGTGGTTACAAGCGGGATAACGGACAGGGACGCGGGAAAGATACTGGATAATGTGGATGATGTGTATTATAAAGATCCTGATTTTCAGACTCCGGTACAGTTTATCAATGATGATATCAAAGCTTTAAACCGCCAGTTGGAAGAGGGTAGGTATTTTTATACCCAGCTCAAGAAGGAAGGTGTTATTTTATATGATAGCGGCAGGTTTAAGCTTTCAAGAAGGCGTAAACTTAATTTTAAAGAGATTCAGCAACAAGCGCAGGAGTATTTTGATGAGAAATTTGAGAACGCACAAAATAAGTTATTGATGGTTCAATTTGCATATGAAAAAGGATTATATAAAGAAGCAATATTTAACCTTCACCAAACTTGTGAAAATCTATATTACGCCATTCGTTTGGCTTTTACATTGAAGAGTAATAAACAGCATAATTTAGCTAAACTATCGGCATCTGTTAAACGCTATTCCAAGGAATTGGCTAATGTCTTTCCCCGTAATAATGCAGAAGAGGAGCGTTTGTTCATGTTATTGAAAAGAGCGTATGTCGAAGCCCGCTATAATCCTGATTTTGTAGTTACTAAGGAAGATATCGATGCTGTTTTGCCTAAAGTGGAAATGCTCCGGGATATTACCCGATCAATCTGTGAACAGCGGATAAAGGAGTATGGCGATATGGTGTGACCGCTGGTTTTTATATGGGTAAGGACAGGGTGACCAAAGGGGATATTTTGCCGGAAGTTGTTGCTTTATTATTTTTTCTTCACCGGAACAGACAGGTTGATTTGACCGTTATCGTGTATCTACTGCTATGTTTTATCATATAATATACGGATTATGAAGAAATCTATTTCCCATCTGCCTAAACGTAAACAGGAAGACCTTATTTTTTTAGCACGTCAGGTCAGGAAGCAGCTGCCAGAGGCTGAAATGATCATCCTGTATGGTAGTTATGCCACGGGTAAATTTGTTGAGTATGATGAGCGGGTAGAATTCGGCATTCCCACTTCGTTTATGAGTGATTATGATATACTGGTGGTTACAAGCGGAATAACGGACAGGGAAGCCGGATATATACTGGATAAGGTAGATGATCATTATTATAAAGACCCTGATTTTCAAACTCCCGTACAGTTTATCAATGATGATATTAATATGTTGAACCGCCAACTGGAAGAGGGACGTTATTTTTATACGCAGCTTAAAAAGGAAGGTATCATTTTGTATGATAGTGGTAGATTTAAACTGGCAAGAAGACGTAAACTTAATCTCAAAGAGATACAGCAACAAGCACAGGAGTATTTTGATGATAAATTTGAGAATGCCGACGGTTTTTTAGATGCCGGTAAGTTTGGTTATGAAACACAAAGCTATATGATAGCTTCTTTTAACCTTCACCAGGCTTGCGAAAACTATTATCTGGCTATCCGTTTGGTTTTTACGCTGAAGAGCAACAGGCAACATAATTTATCCAAACTTTCGGCTTCGGTCAAACGTTATTCCGAAGAATTGGCTAAGGTCTTTCCCCGTAATAACACGGAAGAGAAACGTTTATTCGCTTTATTAAGAAGGGCTTATGTGGAGGCGCGTTATAACCATAAGTTCCAGGTCACTAAGGAAGATATTGACGCGCTACTGCCTAAGGTGGAAATGCTCCGGGATATTACCCGGTCAATCTGTGAACAGCGGATAAGGGAGTACGGGGATATGGTATAGCTACTGATTTGTAGCTATATGCAGATAAGCTGATGTTAGGATTTATTTTCCCTTAAGGCAGTTACTTATTCCTGCACAAAAGATTTAGATCATAAGTAAGCAAAGGGCTGAAAGCCCTTAATATTTCAGCCCGGGGTTTCAACCCTGGGTGATAAAGTTGCATAGGGATTTTGAGTGCTGAAAACAATCCCCAAGGTTTCACCTTGGGCTAAAATATTAAAGGCTTCCAGCCTTATTGCTTACTTACAATTTAAATCTTCCAAAAATGACCGGGTTAAATCCCGGGTAAAAATCAATACCATATAAACCATAGTGCCAAAGGCACGATGTATAAAATATTAATCATCAATACATCAATACATACTATATAAAATTCCAAAAGTATTGTATGCAAATAACATTGAGATGAATATTGTATCTAAGATGTCTTTTTAAGTATACCTCTATTACACGCTTCCCCTCTTATTTTCATTTATATGTACGTGCGGATCATATAACAGGGCATAATTTTACAACATCTTTTCTCAGGCGGTTTACTTTCATTCATTTTTTGGAGGATGCTTTTTTGTAACATTTTATTACTTTTCGGGGTTTATATGGTGTGGTTTGTTAGCGCGAAGTTTTTTATTTGAACATTAAGCTATAGATATTATTGCACGAAATACAAAAAGTCATATATTTGCATTGTGGTAAAACAATTTGAAACAATAATCAATAAATCAAAAACAAAATGACAAATCTTATCCACTTTACTAAGATGCATGGTGCGGGTAATGATTATATTTATGTGAATGTAATGGATTTTCCTCTTCGTAATCCTCAGGAACTGGCTGTGTTGTGGAGCGACCGTCATAAAGGTATAGGGGCCGACGGACTGGTACTGATCGGTTTTTCGGAGATCGCTGATTTCAGTATGCGTATTTTTAATGCGGACGGTTCCGAAGGGTTGATGTGTGGAAATGCAGCGAGATGTATCGGCAGGTATGTGTTTGAGAAGGGCCTGACGGACAAAAAGGTGGTGAAGCTGGAGACTTTATCGGGCATCAAGGAGCTGGCGCTGGATGTTGAGTATGGCGTAGTAAAGCGTGTGACGGTGGATATGGGTAAGCCTGTGGCAGATAAAGAGCCGGTTTGCATTGAGGCCGACAACAGGGTTTTCAAAGGTACGGTGGTGTCGATGGGTAATCCGCACTTTGTGGTTTTTACGGATGATGTGGCGGGTATCGATCTTCCATGGACGGGGCCGCTTGTGGAGTGCCATCCTTTTTTTGCCGACCGTACGAATGTGGAATTTGCCGAAGTCATTGGTCCGGGTGTGATCCGGATGCGCGTCTGGGAACGGGGCTCCGGTATTACGATGGCTTGTGGTACGGGGGCTTGCGCTACGGCGGTAGCGGCGGCTTTGACAGGACGTGCGGGCAGACAGTCGAGGATCGTGATGGACGGCGGCGAACTGGGTATTGTATGGGACGAGGCTTCCGGCAGGGTTTTCATGTCGGGCGGGGCCGAGTTTGTCTTTGAGGGGGAGATTGCCCCCTAAATCCCCCCTGAAGGGGACTTACTTTTGTAACACAAAACAACAACAATAGATTTGATTCATATGGCACTGGTTAATGAACATTTTCTTAAATTACAGAATAATTATTTGTTTGCTGATATTGCTAAACGGGTTAATAGCTTCAAGGTCACACACCCTAAGGAAAAGTTGATCCGGCTCGGAATCGGCGATGTCACCCGTCCGCTGGCTCCTGCCGTAAGGGAAGCGATGCACCGGGCGGTGGACGACCTGGGTACGGTGGAGCGGTTTCATGGTTACGGCCCGGAACAGGGTTATTCGTTCCTTATTGATGCTATTATTAAAAATGATTATACCCCGAGGGGCGTTTCGCTGGAGCCAAGCGAGGTTTTCGTGAGCGACGGGGCAAAGAGTGATACGGGTAATATAGGGGATATCCTGAGGCATGATAATAGTATTGGCGTGACGGACCCGGTTTATCCGGTGTATATCGACTCGAATGTGATGGCGGGACGTACGGGTACGCTGGACGGCGGCAAGTGGAGTGACGTGGTATATATCCCGTGTACGGAGGAGAATGGTTTTATTCCCGACCTGCCGGTACGGAGGGTGGATATTTTGTATTTGTGTTATCCGAATAACCCGACGGGCACAACGCTTTCGAAGGAAGAGCTCAAGAAATGGGTCAATTACGCCCTTGCGAATGATGTGATCATTATGTTTGATGCGGCATATGAGGCTTTTATCCAGAACCCGGATATTCCGCATTCGATCTATGAGATCAAGGGGGCGAAGAAGGTGGCTATTGAGTTCAGGAGTTATTCCAAGACGGCTGGTTTTACCGGTGTGAGGTGTGGTTATACGGTGGTCCCGAAGGAGTTGAACGGTTTTACGCTTGACGGGCGCAGGGTGTTGTTGAACAGCCTTTGGAACCGGAGACAGTCTACTAAATTCAATGGCACGAGCTATATTACTCAACGCGGCGCTGAGGCGGTGTATTCGCCTGAAGGAAAGAAACAGGTTAAGGAATCGATCGATTATTATATGGGAAACGCGCGGATCATGCGTGAGGCGCTACAGGAGTGTGGTTTAAGTGTTTATGGTGGTTCAGACGCACCATATATCTGGATGAAAGCTCCGAAAGGCCTTTCCTCATGGAAATTCTTTGAGAAACTTTTATACGAGACTTATATTGTGGGCACTCCAGGCGTGGGGTTCGGCCCGAGTGGAGAAGGTTACCTCAGGTTTTCAGCCTTTGGCGACCGTAATGATACTTTGGAGGCCATGGCCAGGCTGAAGAAGTGGTTAGGTTAGAGCCTGTTGCTTGTTTATCCGGCCGGCTTGGATAACAACATGAAGGCAAGTTGGTTTAGGTTATAATTAATAGGCTTTTATTATGAAGACAATTACTTTTTGGCGTGTTGGGTTGCTTGCAACAGTTTTTTCAGTGTGCATTCCCGCTTTCGGACAGGATAAACAGAGGTTTACAGTTACTCCGTCAGCAGATTTGGTAAGCAGTTATATCTGGCGTGGGGCTTACAACGGTGGTATTTCGTTCCAGCCTTCGCTTACGTTATCATACGGGGGGTTTTCCCTCGAAGCGTGGGGATCGACAGACTTTTCAACATCCAATGACCAGTCGATAGCAAAGGAGATCGACTTTACGCTCGGTTACGAATGGAATGGTTTTAGTCTTGCCGTAACCGATTACTGGTGGGAAGGCGAAGGATCGCGCTACGGCAGGTACTCTTCGGATCACTATTTTGAAGGTACGGTAGGTTACAGTTTTGGAGAGTCATTCCCGCTAAGTCTTTCGTGGAGTACGATGTTTGCGGGAGGCGATAAGGATATTGAAGGCGACCGTTTATATTCGTCCTATTTCGAAGTGTTGTATGAGTTTGACGTATGGGGTGTTACAGTTATCCCGTCGGTCGGCATCAGTCCCTGGAAGAGCATGTACTCGGAGGAGTTTAATGTGGCTTCTATCGGTTTGAAAGCAGCTAAAGATATACGGGTGACGGATTCTTTTTCGATTCCTTTGTTTACGGAAGTAATCGTTTCACCATCAAACGATAATGTATACATGGTTTTTGGTTTAAGTTTTTAGTTTTACGGCATTTTGAGTGTTTAGGTTATCAACTTTAAAGAAGGTTGTATAGAGCGTTGTTCGTTGCTTATTGATTTTACTTATTGTTATACCGCAATTATCCCCTGATGACGGGCAGCGGCTCTATACTCCTTTTTTACTAATTTATTTGTATGATATGAAAAAGATTGAAGCTATTATTCGCAGAACCAAATTTGAAGACGTGAAGGACGCGCTGTTGGCGGCCGATATCGAATGGTTTTCTTATTACGACGTAAGAGGTGTAGGAAAAGCCCGTCAGGGACGCATTTACCGTGGCGTTGTATATGACACCAGCAGTATTGAGCGTATCCTCGTGTCAATTGTGGTGCGTGATAAGAATGTGGAGAAAACGGTGAATGCCATTATCGGGGCAGCCCAGACAGGCGAGATCGGCGACGGGCGTATCTTTGTTATACCGATACAGGATGCTATCCGTATCCGGACGGGTGAACGGGGCGATATTGCCCTGTATAATGCAGAGATTGAGGAATAGCCCCACCCTTCCTCCCCCGTGGGGAGGTGAATAGATATACATATTCAGGAAGGATGGCTTATATAACAGATATTATCTTTTACTTATTATTATTCATTTGATTATACATAACATATTTACCCTCCCCTGAGGGGGAGGTTTGGAGGGGCATATTATGGATACTACTTATACAATTACTGATCTGGCTTTATCACTCGATACTGTGTGGATGTTGCTTGCAGCCATGCTGGTATTTTTTATGCAACCCGGTTTTGCGCTTGTTGAAGCGGGTTTTACACGGGTTAAGAATTCGGCTAATATCCTGATGAAGAACCTGCTGGATTTTTCGCTGGGGTCGTTGCTTTTCTGGATGATGGGTTTCGGCATTATGTTCGGGGCCGGTAGTTTTATGGGTACGCCTCATTTTTTCGACCTCGGTTTTATGGATTCGGAGCTTCCGGTGGAGGGTTTCCTGATCTTCCAAACGGTTTTTTGTGCTACGGCTGCCACCATCGTTTCAGGTGCAATGGCCGAACGGACCAAGTTTTCGATGTATCTGGCTTATACGGTACTTATCAGTGTACTGATCTATCCCATTTCAGGACATTGGACATGGGGCGGCGGCTGGCTGACAAATGATTCGGCGGACGGGTTTATGATGCAGACGTTCGGGACAGTTTTCCATGATTTTGCAGGGTCTACGGTTGTTCATTCTGTGGGTGGCTGGGTAGCTCTTGTGGGGGCTGCCGTTATCGGTCCGCGTATCGGTAAGTATAGTAAAGACGGCAAGTCGAGGGCTATTCCGGGACATAATTTAACGCTTGCCTGCCTGGGGGTTTTTATCCTGTGGTTCGGTTGGTTCGGCTTTAACCCCGGTTCACAACTGGCTGCTTCGGGCGAAGGCAATCGTATAGCCATTTCACATGTTTTCCTCACGACTAATTTATCGGCGTGTGCGGGCGGATTCTTTTCTCTTATTACTGCATGGTTTAAATATAGGAAACCTTCCTTATCTTTGACGCTTAATGGTGTTTTGGCCGGTCTGGTCGGGATTACGGCGGGTTGCGACCTGGTTTCTCCTGTTGGAGCTGTCCTGATCGGGGCTATTNNTTATCGACCGGGTGCTGAAAATAGATGATCCCGTAGGTGCTTCTACAGTACATGGAGTTTGCGGTTTCCTGGGTACTGTCCTGACCGGTTTGCTCGCTACGAACGAAGGCTGGTTTTACGGTGCCGGACCGGCATTTTTCCTGGCCCAGTTTTTCGGGGCTTTTGTGGTGGGTTGCTGGGCTGCTTTTATGGGATTCGTGATCTTCAAAGGTCTGGACCTGGTACATGGTTTACGCGTTCCTGCCCGCGTTGAAGAAGAAGGGCTGGACATTTATGAGCATGGAGAAACAAGTTATAACAATTAAAAGGAGTTGGTAGTTTGTAGTTAGTAGAAGAATATTAATCGTTAATCATTAACAGTTACATAATCACCCTACTAACTACTAGCTACCAACTACTAACTACTAAAAAGAAACAAACACATATTTATCAACAATAAAACATTTTATTATGGCTCTTATTATTCCAAAAGATTACAGGCCGACTTTGATGCCTGAAACTACTGAACAGGCGATACAGCTGATTAAAAGGAGTTTTCAGGAGAAACTATCAAAAGGGCTTAGTTTGCGCCGTGTTACGGCTCCCTTGTTCGTTCTTACGGGGACGGGTATTAATGACGACCTGAACGGTGTTGAACGTGCGGTATCGTTCCCTATTAAGTGTATGGGCGACCGCCGGGCCGAGGTGGTGCATTCGCTGGCTAAGTGGAAGCGCATGAAACTTGGGGCTTACCGCATCCCGACAGGCTTCGGGTTGTATACGGATATGAACGCTATCCGCAGTGATGAGGATCTGGATAACCTGCATTCTTTGTATGTGGACCAGTGGGACTGGGAAAAGACCATCAGTGCGGATGACCGTACGCTGGATTACCTGAAAAAGACTGTGCGACAGATCTATTCGATCTTACGGGAGATGGAGTTGATCGTCTACGACCGTTATCCTCATATCACTCCGGCGTTGCCTGCAGATATTACTTTTATACATTCGGAAGAACTTCTGCTGATGTTTCCGGATTGTTCTTCACGTGAGCGTGAAGCCAAGGCTGCCGAGAAGTTCGGGGCGGTGTTTATCATCGGTATTGGTAATCCGTTGAGCAATGGTGAGAAGCATGACGGGCGTGCTCCTGATTATGATGACTGGAGCAGCCTGAACAGTGACGGTTATTATGGACTGAACGGGGATATTATCCTATGGAATGATATTTTGAATTGTCCTTTTGAGCTTTCTTCGATGGGTATACGGGTGGATAAGGAGGCTTTACTGCGCCAATTAGAAGTATCAGGTTGTCCTGAGCGCGCGGGCCTGGAATTCCACAAGGCATTGCTTGAAGATCGTATCCCGTTGTCGATCGGCGGTGGTATCGGACAGAGCCGCCTTTGTATGTTCTTCCTTAAGAAAGCCCACGTAGGCGAAGTACAGGCTTCGGTATGGCCGGAGGACCAGATCGAGATCTGTAGAAAAAACAATATTGAGTTATTATAATTTGCTGTATATTCCATTCTACTAAATAATTAAACAATGAGTAAATTAAGATTCAGAGTAGTTGAGGCGGCTTTTAAGAAAAAAGCTGTGGATGTTCCGGCCCCGGCCGACAGACCTTCGGATTTTTTCGCTTCGAATGTGTTTAACCGCGAGAAAATGTTTAAGTACCTTCCAGAGAAGGCTTATTCCCAGTTGGTAGACTCTATGGATAATGGTACTCCTCTGAACAGGGATACTGCCGACGCCGTTGCTGCCGGTATGAAGAAATGGGCTATTGAAATGGGGGCCACTCATTATACACACTGGTTTCATCCGTTGAATGAGGGTACTGCCGAAAAGCATGATGCCTTTGTAGAACCTGACGGTAAGGGCGGCCTTATGGAGAAGTTTTCAGGCAAGCTACTTATCCAGCAGGAGCCCGATGCGTCGAGCTTTCCGAGCGGCGGAATAAGAAATACCTTCGAAGCGAGGGGCTATACAGCGTGGGACCCCTCTTCCCCTGCTTTTATTGTTGACGATACATTGTGTATTCCTACTATTTTTATTTCCTATACCGGCGAATCGCTCGATTATAAAGCGCCGCTGCTGAAGGCCCTCGAAGCGGTAAACAAAGCTGCTGTGGATGTGGTTAATTATTTTAATCCAGACGTAAAGAAGGTGATCGCCTACCTGGGTTGGGAACAGGAGTATTTTCTGGTTGACGAGGGTTTGTATGCCGCACGTCCGGACCTGTTGCTGACCGGACGCACGTTGATGGGCCATGAGAGCAGCAAGAACCAGCAGCTTGAGGATCATTATTTCGGTGCTATTCCTACACGTGTTCAGGCTTTTATGAAGGAACTGGAGATCGAGGCGCTTAAATTGGGTATTCCTGTCAAGACGCGCCATAATGAAGTTGCCCCCAACCAGTTTGAGCTGGCTCCTATATTTGAGGAGTGCAACCTGGCGAATGACCATAACTTATTGGTAATGGCGTTGATGCGTAAAGTTTCGCGCAGGCATGGATTCCGTGTTTTACTGCATGAGAAACCGTTCAAAGGTATTAACGGATCAGGTAAGCATAATAACTGGTCGCTCGGGACGGATACAGGCATTGGCCTGATGTCGCCGGGTAAGACTCCTGAGGAGAATTTACGTTTCATCACGTTTGTAGTGAATGTGCTGAAGGCGGTATACCGGCATAACGGTTTGTTGAAAGCGAGTATTATTTCGGCAAGTAATGCGCACCGCCTGGGTGCCAATGAAGCCCCACCTGCTATTATTTCGAGTTTCTTAGGTTCGCAGGTTTCGGCTGTGCTGGATCATCTGGAGAATACGGATACGAATGAAGTGATCGTTGCGGGCAAGCAAGGTCTGAAGCTGGATATTGCGCGTATTCCTGAGTTATTGCTTGACAATACCGACCGTAACCGTACGTCGCCGTTTGCCTTTACGGGTAACCGTTTTGAGTTCCGTGCTGTTGGTTCGGAGGCTAATTGCGCGGCTGCCATGCTTGCGCTGAATGCTGCCGTTGCGGAACAGCTGAAGATATTCAAGTCGGAAGTAGATGCCAAGATCGCGGATGGTATGGATAAGTTTGCGGCTATCCTGGAGGTGCTGCGTAAGGATATCAAGGAGAGCAAGGCTATTCATTTTGACGGGAATGGTTATTCCGACGAATGGAAAGCAGAAGCCAAAAAGCGCGGACTTGATTGTGAAACCAGTGTTCCTTTGATCATTGATGCTTACCTGAAGGATAGTTCTGTCAAGATGTTCGAGTCGACGGGTGTTATGTCTCATAAGGAGCTTGAAGCGCGTAATGAGGTGAAATGGGAAACATATACGAAGAAGATACAGATTGAGGCGCGTGTTTTAGGCGACCTGACGATGAACCATATCATTCCTATCGCTACGCGTTACCAGTCTTCTCTGATCGATAATGTGTATAAAATGAGGGATTTGTTCCCGGGCGACAAGGCTGAACGGATGTCTATCCGTAACCTGGAGATCATTGAAGATATTGCTGATCATATTTGCTTCATCAAGGAGAAGGTAGACGAAATGGTGGAGGCGCGTAAGGTTGCGAACCGGATCGAGAATGAGCGTGAAAAAGCGATTGCTTATCATGATAAAGTTTTCCCCATGCTAGATGAGATCCGTTATCATATCGACAAGCTGGAACTTGTGGTGGATGATGAGATCTGGACATTGCCCAAGTACAGGGAGCTTTTATTTATAAGATAATTTATCAACAGTTTTTTTGTTGATTGTTTTGTGTTTGCGGGGAGAGGTTGCTGTGAGAGCATGCCTCTCCTTCTTCTTTTCTTTATTTTTCTTCCGGGTAGGGTTGGAAAATGAATTATTATCCTATATTTATACGTTGAATCGAACTTTTAAAACAAACTCTTATGCTTAAAAACTTATTTGTAATACTTCTTATGAGTTGTTTATTTTTTTCCTGCAGAAGTTTTTCTGATATGATGAATGTTGGTTCTAATGTAAAGAAACTGGAACTGGGGATGTCGAAAAGGGATGTGGTTTCTATTATGGGTAAGTCGTATTTATCATTGGGGGCTATTCAAACGCCAGAGGGTAATGTGGAAGTGATCGGTTATCCTACTGCGGATGATAATTTGTACAGGCTTCATATTCTTGAGGGTAAGCTTGTGCAATGGGAGTATGAAAGGATAAAGCCACACAGGGATCACCATCGTAACAATTAACATCTACCTTAATCCTTTTCCTTCTTTTGATTGTTATTGTTTATGTATCCGTATTGTTTACGGACTATTTTTATTTTTAATACAATAATAATTATGAAAAGTATTGTTTTGCTCCGCCATGGTGAGAGTACATGGAACATGGAAAACCGGTTTACGGGATGGACGGACGTGGATTTGACGGAAAAGGGTATTAAAGAGGCTGTTAAGGCGGGTAATTTACTGAAAGAAAAGGGGTATGTTTTCGACATGGCTTATACGTCGTATTTGAAACGGGCTGTAAAGACGTTGAATACGGTGCTGGATGTGATGGACCTCGACTGGATCCCCGTTGAGAAAAACTGGCGCCTCAATGAAAAGCATTATGGTAATTTACAGGGTCTCAACAAGGCCGAGACAGCTGAGAAATACGGGGATGAGCAGGTACTGATCTGGCGAAGGAGTTATGATATTGCACCGCTTCCGCTGGAGGAGGACGATCCACGGAATCCGAGGAAGGATATCCGTTACAGGGATGTCGCCGACAGCGACCTGCCGCGTACTGAATCCCTGAAGGATACGGTGGAGCGTATTCTTCCCTATTGGAAGGATACGATTTTTCCCACCCTTAAGTCGGCAGATAATGTGCTGGTAACAGCTCATGGTAACAGCCTCCGGGGTATTATCAAATACCTGAAGGGTATTTCGGACGAAGATATTGTCCACCTGAACCTGCCGACTGCTGTTCCTTATGTTTTTGAATTTGATAACAGTCTTACTCTTACCAAGGATTATTTTCTGGGCGATCCTGATGAGATCAGGAAATTGATGGATGCCGTAGCTAACCAGGGTAAGAAAAAGTAACATTTCTATTTTCCTAATTACAGGTTCTCTTAAAGAGCCTGCATTATATCATTGAACAGGTCATCTGTGGGTTCGAGTCCTACGGACAAGCGGATGGTTTGTTGTTTTATATGCATGTTTTCCCGCTGTTCTTCAGTAAATGAGCCGTAAATGGTACTTGCGGGGTGTATGATCAGGGATTTGTTATCGAAAAGGTTTGTGGCCCGCCTGATCAATTTCAGGCGATTGAGGAAAGTGAAACATGCTTCGCGCGATATGAGGTCGAAAGTAAGCATTGCACCGGGAGTTTTGCCGAACTGGTCGTTACTTATGGTATGGTAGGGATTATTTTCCAGACCGGGATAATTGACTGATATTATTCCTTCGAGGTTTTGTAATCGCCGGGCTAATTCTAAAGTGGTGGTTGCCTGGCGTTCGTACCTGACATGCAGTGTTTCCAACCCTAATGTTTGCATGGCGGCAACTTGTGGTGTCATATAGGCGCCGATGTTGCGGTGTATTTCTTTCCGCAGGCGGGTAGTGAATGCATGGTTACGGGTTTGCCGGTACCAGTTTTGCAATACGGATGATGCAGACCAGTCGAATATACCGTGGTCGATTATTAATCCTCCGAGTCCGGTTGCTCCTCCTGATATATATTTGGTACTGGATATTATTTCTATGTTTACTCCAAAGTCTTTTGCTGCAAAATGGGTAAACGGGATGATAGTGGTATCGGCTATTAACGGTATTGCTGCTTCTTTACAGATATCCGAAAGGGCTTTAAGTCCGGCTACTTCCATTTGCGGATTTGTTATTATTTCAAGAAAGAGGGCGGAAGTGTTGCCGTCGATCGCGGAACGGACCTGGTCCACATCCGTCAGGTCACAGAAACGGGCTTCTACCCCGAATGCGGAAAGTGTATTTTTGAGTAATGAATAGGTATTGCCGAACAGATGCGGGGATGTTACAATATTACTTCCTTGTGATGCTATCGTGAGAAAAGTATTGGTTATTGCCGCCATTCCTGAGTTAAGAGCCGTCACACTCATAGCGTCCGTGAATGAACGGACGCGTTCTTCGAGGTATTGTACGGTGGGATTCGTTATCCTTGAATAGTAATGGTCGTTTGTGCGCCCGCAAAATGCTTCTGCCATGGCTTCCGCAGTATCGAATTCAAAAGCTACAGAATTATACACCGGCATGGTTAATGCATTATGGGCATCCGCTACGGTGTACGGTGTATGCAGTAATCCGGATTCTTTGCTTATATTTTTGCGGTGGGGTGTTTGTCTATTCATCGTGACTGTTTTATTCTGTTTTTTTGCCAGTGCAAATGTATCATACATTTACGGATTGACATAATATATTATCCCTGATTTCACATGCTATTTCTTATTGGGTTTTTATCGTTTCACCTTTCACCCTGCCATTATATCTCTCTTTATTAAGATAATACGGTGAAAGGTCGGGTGAAGGGTGAAGGTCGGGATAATGAAAGAGAAAATATATACGGAAAACCATTTCCTGTAATTAATCGTTTATCTTATATTTTTTTTCGTTTACTACCGGCTTTTTATAAAGAATACGGGTACAACTTATATTATTTTCCTTTGTTAGTGATCGGCCCACCCGGGTGGGTCGGTCGTTCCACCTTTGTGGTCCGATCGGCTCACCTGGGTGGAACGATCGGTTCACCCGGGTGAGCCGATCAGCTGTATAGGAGTCATTTGACAGATAGTAAGGATCAATGTATTAGATGTATCGCATATTGCTATTATTAGTTCTGCTTATTTATAAGTTTACAGTTTAACCTATTTCGTTCACACCAGGCAAATCTGGTTTATGGCTTACTCCCTATAAGATAATAGGATAGACTAACTGAAATTATATAGAACAGAGGATTAAACAAGTTCTGAGAAAAACTGTTATTCAAAAACAGTATTGGCTACAATGTAAGATATAATATTAAAAATATGAGATATGAAATACTTTAGAATCTTATTATCAGGCGTATTATCCGTTTTTTTTATTTCTGCATTTGCATGTAATAGTAAAAATACAGCTACAGAGGAACAGAATCCGCAAACACGGCCTCCTGTGGAAACTCAGGAACCTGTTACGAATTACAGTCCTGCTTTTGCAGGGCAAACCCGTATTGCGGGTGTAATGACTTCTACTCCGTATGAAGTGACGATCCTTTCGGAAGCGCTTTCCAGTCCATGGGCTGTAACAACCCTCCCCGACGGCCGGTTAGCGATTACGGAAAAGGGTGGAACCATGCGTATTGCTACTGCTACCGGGGGATTAAGTAATCCTATTACCGGATTCCCGGAAGTAGACGACAGGGAACAGGGCGGTCTGCTGGATGTGGCTCCTGCACCTGATTTTGAGTCGAGCCGGATGCTTTATTTCAGCTTTGCGGAGAAAACTCCCCAGGGTTCCCTTACCGCTGTAGGCAGGGGAAGGCTTTCTGCGAATGAGGATCGTATCGAGAATTTCGAGGTTATTTACCGGGCAATTCCTTATTATGACAACAGCATGCATTTCGGAAGCCGCATTGTTTTTGATGACAACGGTCATATTTTTGTTTCAACGGGCGAACGGTCGGATATGGAAACCCGTCATAAGGCCCAGTTACTCGACAATGGCTACGGCAAGGTGATTCATATTACTGCCGGGGGTGAACCTGTGTCCGGAAACCCCTTTATAGGTATTGAAGGGGCATTGCCTGAAATTTATTCTTATGGCCACAGGAATATTCAGGGATTGGCTATTCACCCTGTTACCCGTGAACTATGGTTGTCGGAAATGGGTCCTAAGGGGGGTGATGAGCTTAACCTGGTAAAACCGGGAAAAGATTACGGTTGGCCAACGATTACGTATGGTGTGGAGTATAGCGGTGAAACCATAGGTGAAGGCATTACCCAGAAGGAGGGTATGGAACAGCCTGTTTACTACTGGGATCCGGTTCTTTCTCCAAGCGGCATGGCGTTTTATAGTTCTGCTGTTATTCCTGAATGGCAGAATAACCTGTTTATCGGAGGTTTGAGCAGCAAGCATATCGCACGTATCGTTCTGGACGGTAACCAGGTGACAGGTGAGGAACGCTTGCTTGAGAATGAAAACCAGCGTTTCCGCGATATTGCTGAAGGGAAAGACGGTGCTCTTTACTCTGTAACGGATGAGGGCAGACTGTACAGGATCGCTAAAAAATAAAATACTTTCCTTTCACCTTTCACCCCTACCCTTCACTGTATTATAATGATTGACAAACATATAACAGCGCGGTGAAAGGTGAAGGACGAAAAACGCCAATACATTCAGGAGGGATGATCATCTTATTTCTGGATGATATCAATACGGATATAACCAAATACTGCCCATATTTTATATCTTTGCAGCCGATTTAATTTTAGTGACATGAGGTGGAAGGTGTTACTCCTTCCCGTGTGCTTGCTCAACCACGTTAAAAACAAGAATTATGCAGAAATCTGTTAGTATCCCTTTCATGCTGCTGGGTATTTTATTTAATGTATGCCTGGTTGCTTCCAATCTTTTAGAGGCCAAGGTTATTCAGGTATTCGGTGTTACTGCTACTGCCGGATTGATCGTTTTCCCTATTTCTTATATCATCAATGATTGTATTGCTGAGGTCTGGGGTTATAAAAAGGCCCGGTTAATCATTTGGAGCGGCTTTGCTTCTAATTTCCTGGTCATCGGTTTTTCCCAGTTGGCCGTTATGCTTCCGGCTGCACCGTTCTGGGAAGGTGAGGAAGGTTTTAATTTCGTTTTCGGAATGGCGCCGCGGATCGCCTTAGCGAGCCTTACAGCTTTTTTAGTTGGTTCTTTCCTGAATGCTTATATCATGAGTAAAATGAAATTGGCTTCGGGCGGAAAAAACTTTTCACTTCGCGCAATAACATCAACGCTCGTTGGCGAAAGCGCTGATTCTTTGATTTTCTTTCCTTTAGCTTTCTGGGGGCTTATTCCTCCGCATGAGTTGTTAATTATGATCGGAACGCAGGCGGTTCTAAAATCTCTTTATGAGGTATTGATCTTACCGGTTACTATCCGTGTGGTGAAATATATCAAAAAGGTGGATGGTACTGATGTGTATGATACGCACACTTCGTTTAATCCTTTAAATGTAAAAGATATATAAAATGCAGCACGGAACATGCAATACGCAGAACAGAAAATACTGTGTGAAAGAGAAATTTATTTGAACAGATGCGACCAGTCTTCGCGGGGTTCGGGCATGTAGGTGAACATACCTAATGTTTCGGCTGTCTGGCAGTTGGGTTGGGCATCGTCAATAAAAAGTGTCTCGGCTACATTGATGCCTGTGTCGCTTATTACGTATTCGAATATATCGGCATGAGGCTTTACCATATGCAGGTCGTAGGATAGGTAGACACGGTTAAAGAAATCGGCGGCATGGTGTCCTTTATAGGAAAAAATATTCTTCTCCGACCAGTTCCAGTGGATCTCGTTGGTGTTACTCAGAAGCATTGTATTGTATTTTTTCTTCAGGTCGAGCAACAGCTCGAGTTTTGATTCGGGCACATCATCGAGCATTAGTATCCAGGCTTCGTCTATTTGCTGGTCGGTTATGATTTGGGTGGTGTGCCGACGGATCTCATCGCGGAAAGCTGCCGGGGTTATGGTTCCCGTTTCTATTGCCATAAACATATCTTTATGGAGATAATTATTGCTTAACTGCTCGTGTACGTCAACCCCGAGTTTCTGAAATGCCTCGATGCAACGATTTCGTGTGAGGTTGATTATTACTCCTCCAAAGTCTATTATAAGGTTTTTTATTCCCTCCATGGTTTATTATTCTTATACCAACGCTTTCTTTTGCTACGGTTGCGTTGTTTTTGTTTATATTTCCTGATACGCTGGATAATTACCCAGATTAATAACAGTCCGAAAACAAGAAAGATCAGCAGGACGATCCCGGTATTAAGGTTGTCGCCTTTTACCCTGCTCCACATTTCCAGCACTTCTGCAGTCTCATCTCCAAAGTCACGTATCATGGCACATCGCCTGATCACCGTGATATCCGGGTATTGTACAGGGTCTATTTGTATGCTGTCGGCTCCGGACCCGAAGAAATAATTAAGGTCGTAATATTCTTCTATGGACGGATCGATCTTTTCTTCCAGAATTTCAGGTGTCGCCACCGCACTTACGTATCCGATAGCATCCATATTACGCAAGGCAATATCGGGACGGCAAAGATAATTTATAAAATAACTGGCTGCTTTTATATTCCTGGCATATTTAGGTATTACCCAACCGTCGTACCATACGTTGCTTCCTTCCTGCGGCACTTCATAATCGAGCTCCACTCCCACTGTAGCCGCTTCTTCTATTGCCCATACGGCATCTCCGCTCCAGGTAAGGTTGAGCCATAGTTTGTTCTTGGTCATCATTTCTTTTCCAAAGTCTGCTTCCCATCCTGCTATATTGGGCTTGAGTTCTTTGAGGTATTGTTCTGCAAGGGCTATGGCTTCGGGCGAATTGTCGTTCATCAGGTCTTCTACCGTAATTGTACCTTCTGCCAATTCTTTGGAGTGGGCGTAAATAATAGCTGTGCCATAAGCATCGCGGTAACTGTCTTTCATCAATATTTTGCCCTTGTAGTTGGAATCCCAGAGGCATCCCCAGCTCCTGACATCTTCCTCAGGTACAAATGTTTTATTGTACAATATCCCTGCTGTACCCCACATATACGCTACTGCGTAATCGGTTGCTTTACGGTCGGGCTGGCTTACTTTATCAAGCTCCTGCCGGATATAGGGTGAAAGATTGTTTATATAATCGGGGGTGTTACCGAAATTACGGTTTATGGGGAGAAGGAGGTCTTTGGTAAGCATACGTTCAATTATATATTCCGACGGGCATACGATGTCGAAATCCTCACGCCCTCTTTCTATCTTGGTGAGCATGATCTCATTAATATCGAATGTCTGATAAATGATGCGTATCTCCTCTCCGGTTTGTTCGTGATACCACTTTTCGAAATCGACCAATACATCTTCGTCTATATAGTCGGCCCAGTTATATATTTTCAGGATCTTTGCCCGCTCCTCGTCTGAACGTCCGCATGAGATAAGAACAGGGACCATCAGCACGACTGAAATCAAAACCGGGAAAGCAGAAGGCAAAAAGCGGAAAGCGAAACGAAATATGGTAAAAATATTGTTTATTCTCTTATGCGTTCCCCGTACCGCATACTGCGTTTTGTGCTTATGTATTTTCATGCATTTTGTCTTTTTTTATTTGCCCGCACTGAACGGATATTGATGATAATTAAGAGTAGGAGCACAGTGACGAATATGATAGTGGAAAGGGGACGTAGTTCGGGTGTAAGCCCTCCCTTCCTGGCATCTGCATAGATATAGGTCGATAATGTTTCTAATCCTTCATTTCCTATGGTGAAGATCGTTACGGCAAAATCGTCGATCGACAACGTAAAGGCAAGTATGAATCCGCTGATCATACCCGGGCGTATTTCGGGTACAATAACTTTCCGCAGCGCCTGAAAAGGTGTGGCACCGAGGTCGAGTGCTGCTTCGTATATGTTGGGGTTCATCTGCCTGAGCCGGGGAAGTACGCTCAATACCACATAGGGTGTGCAGAAGGTTATATGTGCCAATACTACGGTTGTATATCCCTGCGATATTCCAAGGCTGACAAACAGCAGGAAAAGGGAAACCCCGGTAATTATATCCGGATTAAGTATAGGGACGGAATTAAGGAAATTTACCGCCTGCCGGGTCCTTGCTCGCAGGTTGTATATCCCTACTGCTGCAATACTGCCGAGAAGGGTAGATATGGTGGCAGCGATCATGGCGATGGTAAAGGTATTCCAAATGGCGCTGATCAATGAACGGTGTACTCCTCCGGTAAAGAGCGAACTGTATAGTTTTGTCGAAAATCCCGTCCAGTTACCGAGCACTTTGGCTTCTGTAAAAGAGAATATCATGATGATCAGTATCGGTGAATAGAGCATCATCAGTAATGCCCACAGATAGGCTTTGCCCAGAACTTTCGCCATCATATGATACCTCCTTCTCTTTCGCTCTGGCTGTCACTGCTGAAGAGTCCGGTAATTCCTATAAGCAGTAGCATAATTAATGAAAGAGCTGCCCCGTAATTCCACATTCCGTTATTGATATTTTCCTGAATGGTCGTACCGAAGAGTTTGATATTATTCATGGTAAGCAACTCGGCAATCGCGAAGGTGGATATGGTAGGCATGAATACCATCATGATTCCGCTTACCACTCCCGGCATCGAAAGCGGGACGATTGTCTTTATAAAAACCTGAAACGGGTTTGCCCCCAGATCCTGTGCGGCTTCTATCAGGTTGTTGTCCATCTTCTGCAATGTATTGTAAATAGGATAGATCATAAACGGAAGGAAATTATAGATCATTCCGAATATTAAGGCTCCTTCTCCTAACGGATAATTCAAAAAGTCGAACAGCGCCACGGTTGCTAATGTACGGATGAGGATATTTATCCACATCGGAAGAATAAAGAGTACCACCATTGTGCGTGATGTATTAAACCGGGCCTGGCTCAGGATATAGGCTGCAGGATATCCTAACAAGATACACGCAAGGGTAGTTATAATAGCTATTCCTACTGAATAGATAAAGGTATTCATGGCTTCGGGATGCTGCATGAATTTACGGAAGTTTCCAAACGTAAAGACGCCGTCTGCATCTGTTAACGCATATATAACAATCAGTATAAGAGGCATTACCACAAATATCCCCAAGAATATGAGATAAGGTATCGTCCAGTTACTTCGTTTTGTAAAAAGCGCCAATATATTATTCATTTCATTTCCGGTATTACCATTTAACAATACGGATTTTATCGGGCGGTATAGTTATTCCCACCCGGTCTCCGTCATCCCACACGTCTATCGTGTCTACGAAAATATCTTCGTCCCAGTCTGTGAATACAGTAAGGTGGTAATGGTTTCCTTTGTAAAGGATAAATTTTACGTCTCCGGTAAGCATTCCGTCTTCTTCGTTATCCTGGAGTATGACATCCTGGAATTCTATTTCTACCTTTACAGGTGTACCGGGCTCAATTCCTGTGGTTTGTCGGCATTCGAAGGTCGTTCCCAGGAATTCCACATGTGTTTCGTCTATCAGCTTGCCTTCAAAAGTATTGTGCATCCGTTCTTTCTTCATCACGTGGATATCAAAAGGCTTTATGATAAGCCCGACTTCGTTACCTGCTTCAAAGCTGTGATAATCCTGCACCACAAATTCATACCCGTCGGGAGTTAATACCATCATTTCATAATGGACACCTTTAAAAATACAGGATGTAACGGTTGCTGTAAGCATAGCAGCATCGGAGGGGTCGAATATGTAAATATCTTCGGGACGTATAACGACATCTACGGGCATCTGCTCACCAAATCCTTCGTCTACACATTCAAATTCTTTTCCGGCAAAGGAAACGAGCTTATCTTTAATCATAAGCCCGTTCAATATGTTACTTTCTCCAATAAAATCGGCAACAAACGAGTTGATCGGCTCATTATAGATGTCAACCGGCGTCCCTATTTGCTGTATCCGGCCTTCACTCATTACTACAATCCGGTCACTCAATGTAAGCGCTTCTTCCTGATCATGGGTTACGTATACAAATGTTATTCCCAAGGATTTATGCATTTCCCGCAGTTCAAGCTGCATATCTTTACGCATTTTAAGGTCGAGCGCCGCAAGGGGTTCGTCGAGCAACAGCACTTCGGGTTGATTCACAATCGCGCGGGCTATGGCGACGCGTTGCTGTTGGCCTCCTGACAGCGAATCTACGTCACGGTATTCGTAATCTGTCATGCCCACCATTTTCAACGCCTGTTTTACTTTGCGTTCGATATCGTTTTTCGACAGTTTCTTTAGTTTAAGCCCGAAGGAAATATTATCATATACATTCAGATGCGGGAAAAGTGCGTATCTTTGGAATACAGTGTTAACAGGGCGTTTGTGAGGCGGTGTTCTTGTTACATCTTCCCCGGCAATGGTTATCATACCTTTGGTTGCAGGTTGGAAACCTGCTATCAACCGTAACAACGTGGTTTTTCCACATCCTGACGGACCGAGTATGGTTACAAATTCTCCTTTACGTACATCCAAACTTACATCATTCAGCACGGCTTTGTCTCCGTATATTTTAAATACATGATCGGCGCTAATAATGTAATCTGCCTTCTGCATATTGTTCTCTTTTATTTAGTAAATTAACAATTTTATCGCTGTTGTGTTTAATTGAAGCGCAAACTTAGATAAAATATTATCAATAAGCAGATATGGAATTGATAATTTATGATAATAACGGAAGGCAGGCTGAAATTGAAAAAACGGCTCCTTAAATAGAGAACACGGAGCACCATGTGTTACAACTGATACTCCGCGCCACTCTTTTTTTATTTATTATTTGACGGTAAAACGGTATGAACCCGACAGCAGTTTATAAATAGCTTTCCCGTTGGAATATTGTATCGGGGTAACTCCTTCTTCTCCTTTTTCAATTTTTACCTTTTCCGGATCCGTTACTTGTAAAGATAATGTTGCTGTTGTGTTTGCGGGTATAGTAGCTTCATAGGTGTATCCGCCTCCGCTCTTTTTCCAACCGCTTTGGATACGTCCGTAAACCGAATCATAATGTCCACGGGCAAAATTTAATTGTCCGCCAATCCGTGGTTGAAGCAGGATGTGTTTATATCCCGGCTGTTGCTCATCGCGCTGGATACCTAATGAATAGGCAATCATCCATTCTTCTATAGCTCCATATGAATAGTGGTTAAATGAATTCATGTCGACGGGTCCGAAACCGTTTACCAACGTATACGAATTCCACCTTTCCCATATGGTAGTTGCACCTTGTAATACGGGATACAGCCACGAAGGATAGGCCGTTTGTTCAAACAGTTTATAGGCGACATCGTCATATCCGTTGTCTGACAGGACTAAATTGAGATAAGGCGTTCCGATAAATCCGGTGGTAAGGGTGTAATTATGCTTTTTAATGTTGTCTACCAGGTGTTTCACAGCAAGGGGCTTATTTTTGTCGTTAAATAAGCCGAACTGCAATGGTACAACATATGAGGTTTGTGTATCCACCTTTTTACTTTCCGATGATGATGAACCTGACCACATATCGCCTTGTTTCTTCCCGAAGATCGTTTCGGGTGCAGGAGCGAATGTATATCCATCGGCATCTACGAAATATTGGTTGAAGGCTTCTTTTATATTGTTATAAAAGTTGCGGAAGCGTTTGCTGTCAGATACTTTGCCTAACCTGAGCGCCACCTGCTCCATGATAAGGGCATCGTAAGCTGAATAGGCCGTGTTGGTCAGCATGGAATTCGTGGTTTCCACCGCAAGCCAATCACCAAACCCACCGAACGGTTGCACATAATGGGTTGCCGCACGTTCCAGGTAATCCATATAGGCAACCATCGACTGATAGTGTTGCTCCAATACACGAACATCATTATATTGCTGGTACATTTGCCACGGTACGATTATACCTGCTTCCATCCATCCTAACGCTCCGCCGCCGGGATTAGCTCCCTGGGGCGGGAATCCTACTACAGGTACATAATTGGGATATCGCCCGTCATCGCCCTGGTTATCGCGTACTGAGTGTAGCCAACGGGTATAGAACGGATTTACATTCATATTATAGGTTGCCGTACGGGCAAATACCTGTGCGTCTCCCGTCCATCCCATGCGTTCGTCGCGTTGAGGGCAGTCGGTTGGTACGGAAAGGAAGTTGCCACGTTGTCCCCATACTATATTTTCATATAGCTTGTTTATCTGTCCGTTTGATGTTTCATATGAACTTGTCTGCTCTCCTATGGATTCCAATACGATTCCTTTCACATCTTCAAGCGGAAGTGGTTGGTCCAATCCATGTATTTCTACGTAACGATAACCGTGAAAAGTAAAACGGGGCTCGTATTCTTCGCCATTTGGATCTCCTTTCATTATATAGCGGTCGGTAGAAAGGGCACTCCGGTAATTGTCGGTATAAACCTGCCCTCTCTTTTTCTTATATTCTTCAATAGTGTATGGTGCTACAGGCTTTGTCGGGATAATGTCGGGATAATTCATTTCTCCAAAACGTATTGTGATTTCCTGTCCGGTTCTTCCTTTCATTTTCAGCCTGGGAACACCTACCATATTTTGTCCCATATCGTACACATAGACACCCGGTATTGGTTCTACAACCGCCTTCGCTGTGAGGGTAATATTATTTTGCACCGGACTTCCTACATAACCCTGGATTTTCACTGAAACGGGCGGTGGGGGTAATAAACTAACATTCTGCCATTTAGAATCGTCGAAACCAGGAGTGTCCCATCCTTTTACTTCCCGCCTGGCATCGTAATCTTCTCCGTTTTGCATACTATTTGAGGTAATCGGTCCGCCATCGTAACATTTCCATGAACCATCTGTTACAATGGTTTCCAATGTTCCGTCGGTATATTCAATACTTATTTTACCCAAGAGGGACTGGCGCGTTCCGTATTGATCCTGCCAACCGGTCAAAAATCCCGGGAAGTCACTCCACCATCCGGCTCCCAGCATCGCTCCTATGCTGTTTTCTCCCGGTCTCAAACCGGAAGTTATATCGTAGGTATTGTACATAAAACGGTAACGGTAATCGGTCCACCCCGGATTGAAATAATCTTTCCCTACTTTTTTACCGTTAATTGAAAATTCATAAATTCCCCTTGCCGTGGCATATAGCCTTGCGCGCTTCACCTGTTTTTTGACGTGGAAGCTCTTCCTTAGCATAGGAGCGGAATTATTTTCTCCGGGATCCCATGTGTTAAGTTTTCCGCTACCCGTTTCTTCAAAGATTTCCCCCGATTGATATAATGTTGTTTTCCAGGCATCTTCGCTAATCATTATATCCGAAAAGACCGCTTTCTCATCTTTCGGCTGATAGAATCCGATATTATACAAACGGCAGAGGTATACCAATTCTCCATCCGGATAAGGATAAATTGTAAACATTCCCTCAAGGTTACCCCAGTAATCGGGAGTTTTTTTCTTCTTTAATTGTTCTTCACTTAACGATGAATCGATCAGTTCTTTTCCGTTGATATATATATTAGCATAGTATTTCAATGCATATTGGGCGGTTTTCACATTCACTTTTATGTGATGTTTTTCATGTTTGGCATGTGCAGGTATAAATCGTGCTATATTTTCCACAGCATCCTGAACCTTATTGCCATCCGTGGCGTGACTAAGTATCAGTTGCGGATCATTCTTTCCGTTCAGGTTAATTTCTATTGACACATAATTTTTTTCATCGCGTGCCCCGAATATGAAAACAGCTCTATTATTTCCTTCGGGGATCTGTACATCAAAATCTATCACATAATGGGATCGGTATTTCGATAGTTGAGATTTTGAAGAGCCTATCCATTTGGCTCCGTTCCAACCTGAACCCAATAAACCTGTCTCAAACCATGCTTCTTCATCTAATTCAGCCACTGCACCGGATTCATCCCAAACCTTTACTTTCCAATAGTAACGGGTAGAGGGTTTCAATATACTACCTTCATAGTTTATTCCAACAGACTCACCGGAATTTGTTTTGCCGCTATCAAATTTATATGGTCCTGAAACCAAAGATGCCTTATTTTCTGCAACCCATAGTTGATAAGCAACCTGTCTGGCTCCAATCCGTTCTGTTTCCATTTGCCAGCTGAACCGGGGTTGGTTGACATCGATACCTAACGGATTTTTCTGGTATTCTACCTGCAGTTTTTTTATAGAGTTATTGGCATGAACCTGACCTTGAAAAAATATAAAGGCCATACACAAAATGGAAATTATGTTTTTCATGATATATTTGATTGAAGTTATTACATGCAAATATATCATTATCAGACAAGTCTATCTTATCATTTTTGCGAAAAGAACTTATATTATTGACACTATTAACGGATCGGTTATTTTTCAAACCGGTGGTTATAGGAAATTTTTCTTTTCTTCGATAATATATTCGGGACGAGCCTTGATTTCGTCAAACAAAATCCCTACATACTGCCCTAAGACCCCTATGGTGATTAATTGAACACCTCCAAAAAATATGATAGTGAAGATTATTGAGGTCCAACCGGTTTCGGCGTTGCTGAAACCATATATTTTTCCTAAGGTAAACCATACAGCAAGAATAATTCCTACCACTACGGCCGTGAAGCCTAATCCGATAGCCATTTGCAAGGGTTTCTTCGAAAAATAAAGTAATGCATAGGATGCAAACTTCATCATTTTACTCAACGGATATTTTGTTTCGCCTGCTATACGTGCATGCCGCTGGTAATAGAAAGGGACTTGTTTAAAGCCTATCCAACTGATCAGGCCCCTGATATATTTCCCCCGTTCTTTCAACCTGTTAAATTCATCCATAATACTCCGGTCGATCAGCCTGAAATCTCCTGTATCCAAAGGAAACTGTATTTCACTCATGGAATTCATCACACGGTAAAACATTTTTGCAGAGAACCGCTTAAACCAACCTTCTCCTTCACGGGATTTCCGGATACAATACACTACATTCGCTTTTTCTTTTTCCTGCAGCTGCAAGATATCGGGTATTAATTCCGGCGGATCCTGCATATCCGCATCCAGGATAACGGCTAAATCAGCGTCGCAATTATTTATGCCTGCGGTCACTGCAGACTGATGACCGAAATTACGGGAGAAATGTATAACTTTCACCTGTGGATCAGACAAAGCAAATTCATCCAGTAAACTTTTTGTACTGTCTTTACTTCCATCATTAATAAACAGTATTTCTGTTGAAAGTGGTATTGATGTCAATACTCTTTTTATCCTGCTATATGATTCTCTTATAACGGCTTCTTCATTAAAACAAGGGACAATTACTGCTAATTTTTTATCCATTCTGCTCTTTGAAAGTATAGAATTTGTTCAAAAGGAAATTTACAACCGTATAAAAAGCCATCGCTATCAACTGGTTGTAATACGGGTCGATATGCAGGTTCTTATTCAAGTACAATAATAACCCTAACTGAAGTAAATAGCAAATTCCAAAAACGAATCCAAATCGGATAGCACTGCTCATCCAACTATCAGAGCTTTTGAATGTCCATTGTTTATTCCATATAAAGCTGTTTGCTACTCCTGCCGCGTACCCGGTAATATTTGAAAAGATATCCGAAAATCCCAATATTTTCATCATTATCCAGATAACAACGGCCGTGATTAAGGTATTGCTTATTCCTACTAAGCCATACTTAACCGCCTGTTTTAATGTCCCCATATTTTTTATTAATAATCGCTTCTATCTCGTCATGGGTTAATTCCTTAACATTGGTAACCGTAAAAATGCCCGAAAGGAAATTTCCATACTGATTACATTCCGCAATGACACGGTCTAACACTAATTTGATATCCGCCCGTACCGGGATCAGAAACAATAATTCTACATATAGGTCTCCAATAGTGAGACGCTCTATTTCACAATCCTCTTTGGGAAGATAATAAGCAAATTCCCGTTCAATCACGCGACGCTGATACTCCTCAAACGGTTTATTATCTGCTGCAAGGATTAAAACGTAAAAACGTAATTTTTCCGCTCTGCCGCCTAATCCGGTGGATATATAGATTTGTTTTTCTTCTGACAGTTCCGACTCCAAAGAAATGCGACTTTCCATTAAAGCCATATAGGCCCAGTCTGTCACATCCGGGTCAGGGTGCTGAACATATTCCTCCAACATTCTGTAGGCTTTTATTTCATTTGATGTCGCCAATGCGGAAAGTATATATTTTTTCTGATCCGTAGAAAGCTCCACATCTGTAAGGCCTTCCCTAAAAGAATCAAATTCTTCGGTTGTCAGCACTAAATTATTTCTTCTCATCTTTTCGGAATATTTAAAGTATTCCATCTGAATTTCAACCGGCACTCGTTGCTCAAGGATATGGAAATGACCTTCCATTTTACTAAAAGAATCCCGAAAACGCTCAAATACATCACTTTTTTCTTTCATAACCTTGCCTCCCTTGTTTTCTTAATCAACAAAGTTAAGGCTTTTTTGTTAAAAACTTTGCTAAGAATAGCAGAAAGACTGTAAAAGAAGAAAGATTGACAATATCCAGATAAAAGTATGTTCAAGATTAAACAACAATATATATTCTTAAGAAGCCTTATAAAAAACCCAAGGAACAATTATCGTGCCAAGAAAAACAAGAATTTTATTGTTTAACTTAAAATTTTAAAAACACATTATTTGATTTTCAAAAAGCAATTGGTTACTTAACCTCACATTTTATTGTCAATAAGTAAATTGTTGAACGTTACTTATGAATTAACTTATTAAGTGTATAATACAAGCATCTTATTATTTGATTTTGAAATTGTTTGTAATTATATATGCATCATATTAAAATTCCATGCAATTTATTCATCTAATTTATTCAAGAGGTTCAATCCATTTGACTTGTTTTTACAGCTCTTTAAATGATTGAGTTAAACTATTAGATTAAAGTTAATTAGATATATGTTATATTGAAATAATTGAAGTTAAAAATTTCTGATTCAATTTATATTATATTCATTCATCATTGTTATACTATTTAATAATATCAATCTATTCCATATAATATACACGCAACGTATCCATGTAATTTCCCTATATTGGAAATGTATTTCTTGGTTTATTAAAGTCAGAAAATAGCATCAATCAATGCTTATCTAATAATGAACTGGGGGTTGAACCATACTGTTTTGTAAAGCACCGTGTGAAATATTTGGGGTCGTTGAAGCCCACCTCATAGGCTATCTCGGAGATGTTTTTACGGCCTCCTGCATGGATTTCTATTAGTTCTTTCGCTTTTGAGAGGCGATAGGAACGGATAATCTTCACTGCCGGTTGTCCGATCAATGAGTGGAGCTTACGATGAAGCAGACTCTTACTCATATGCATTTTCTCTATTAACTCGGCAACATCGAAGGTTGCATCCTGATAATTATCATGGATGATTTCCATTAATTTATCCAGGAACTTACGGTCTTGTGACTCTTCTTCAATATCCAGTGATTTAACATCCATACTATTGTTGAATGCCTTATGCATTCTCGACTTACCTTCGAGTATATTGTTGATACGCGCTACAAGTAATTCGGCATCAAAAGGTTTGGCAATATATCCGTCCGCACCGGCACGATATCCTTCGATCCGCACTTCTGTAGAGCTTTTGGCGGTTAATAACAGAATAGGGATATGGGATGTCGCAAAATTATTTTTCACCTTCATACAAAATTCCAGTCCATCCATTACCGGCATCATAATGTCTGCCACAATAAAATCAGGCAAATGCTTTATTGTTTTTTTTAGCGCAACATCCCCATTGGGAGCTTCAATGATGCGGAAATTACTTTCTAATACCGATTTTATGAATATCCTCATATCTGAATTATCTTCAACGATAAGCAATAATGGTTTATCAGGTGTTTCTTCGGTTTCCTCATCATTATAACTGTCTCCATCATCTGTTTCCATATAATAAGCGTTGCCGGTTTGGACATCTTCGGGTTCAATAGGAATAAGGATACGGAATGATGCTCCTTTACCACCTGATTTATTTTCTTTTACAGTGATCGAACCTTTTAATAGTTCAATGATCTGTTTGCACAGGAATAATCCGATACCGGTACCACTTTGTCCGTAAACAGGATAAATGGTTTGGTTTTCTATTTGATAAAAACGGTTGAAAATCTGATCTCTTTCATCAGGTGGAATACCCGGCCCCGAATCGTTAACAGATAAGTACAACCGTTTTTTTCTGGTTGCCTTGTTTTCCAACATGCTTACATACACATGAATCGAGCCGTTATCGGGGGTAAATTTCACGGCATTCGAAAGTAAATTAACCAGTATTTTTTGCATCAGGTCAGGATCAAAACGGAAGACCGGTTCCGACAGATGATAACGCTCTTCCACAAGGATATTACGCCCGTTTATCAATATATGGAAAGGAAGGATGAGTGAGTGGACAAATTCCTCAAAATTACCGGCTGTTTTATTTACTTTCATACTTCCCGAATCTACTTTACGGAAATCCATCAACTGGTTAATAAGCGACAGCAGGAAATTAGAGTTTTTACGAACCAGCTTCAGTTGATCTATTACTTTAGGATTATGGCTTAATTTCAATGCCTGTTCTATAGGGCCGAGAATTAACGTAAGCGGAGTTTTAAACTCATGTGTAATATTAGTGAAGAAACTTATCTTATCCTGGGTAGCCTGGTTTAGTTTTTCATTAGCCTCCTCCAGGTCTTTTGCCTGAATCGCTAAACGGTTTTTCTGGCTTTCTATTTCCTGCGTCCGTTCATTTACCATAACTTCCAACTGGCGCTTTTGCCGTTGCAAATTACGTATCCGCATTTCATTAATATAATAAAGCAGTAGAATAACAAAAAGGACTAAAAAACCTATGAACCAGGGTGTTTTATAAAACGGAGGGATTACCCGGACAGGCAAAGATGTAATATACCCGGACCATTCGCCGTCGGGATTAGTACTTCTTACCTTAAATTCATATTTGCCTGCCGGAAGATTGGTATAATTGGCAAACCGGCGGTTGGAGGTAGCAATCGTCCAATCTGTATCGAATCCGGCAAGCATATACATATATTTTATCTTTTCAGGAGAATGATAATAAAGCGAAGAAAATTCGATCGAAAAAGAACGGTCCCTTTCTTTCAAGTTCCATCCGTCTTTTATGAGGTTGTAATTTACAGGTTCGTTATATAATTTTCCTCCTGTTATGGAAACGGTCAATTGTGTTGTGTCGCGTTCCATTTCCGACGGATCGAAAATAACAGCCCCATCCATATTACCAAATAATAATTTCCCGTCTGATGTATGACAGGATGCCGCCCAGTAGAACTGATTGGTAGACAAACCATCAGAGGCATAGAAAGTGTTTGCCCTTTCGTTTGCCGGACAAAAGGATGAAAGCCCCATATTGGTACTCAACCATAAATAGCCCAATTCATCTTCTTCTATGGCATATATAACGTTATCGGAAAATCCCACTTCCGTACCGTAGTTCTTGAAAACATACCGATCGTCTTCCCTACCCGTCAACTTATATAAACCGCTCCCGTTCGAACCAAACCACAGTGTGTTATCTTCGGATTGGAAAATACAGCTTATCTTTTCATGTGGAAAAGTTTTGTTTATGGACGTTGTCAACGGACAATGTTGCACGTTGAAATGCCCGACGGCGTTGTCCGAACGTTCCGCAGTTATACAAAACAATCCGTTTTCCGTCCCAGCCCATAAACGATCAGAACGGTCGAGATAAATACCCGATACCAGGTTGATCTGTCTATCCTTATGTAAGACCTGAATAACTGCTTCTGTATTCAGGTCGTAAAAATCTAATCCGTCGCGCGTACCGATCCATAAGGCGTGCCATGCCGGATCATAGACAATACCGGATATAAAAGAACTTACGAAAGCACCTGATCTTATTAAATCACTGGTATGTTCAAAAAGCCCTTCACGGGTAAGCTCCATGCGGTCGACTCCGCCACCCCATGTTCCGACCCATAGGTATCCGCCCCCTTCCGTTATCACACTCACGGCATTATGTGTAAGTGAATAAGGATCATTCGGATCATGCCTGAAATGCTTAAATTTACCTGCCGGATCTGTTCTTTTATTCAGCCCGCCTTCTACCGTACCTATCCAAATATTCCGGTTACTGTCTTCATAAATAGCATTCACAGGATTAGGCGAAAGAGAGGAAGGTTGTTTATTGTCATGCCTATAGAGGTTAAACATCACATCCTTTTTTATCATTTTATTGATACCCCCTTTTTCCGTGCCTATCCAGATCATACCCGACGGATCAACATACAAGGAATTGACAAAGTTATTATTCAGCCCACCCGCTCTTTCGGGTGAACTAACTATATGCGTAAAATCATTGGTGCCTTTATTATAAATGCAAAGGCCTTTAAATGTTGCCAACAACAGGTTTCCATCCCTGTCCATTGCTATATCTTTCACGTAATTCTGCAACAGGGAACGGGAATTAAGTAAGTCGTTGGTATAGACGGTATGTGTCTTATTTTTTTTATCATAGCGGACCAGGCCGGAAGATGTACCGATCCACATTTTATCTCCTTCGGGAAAGAAAGCAAAAACTTCCCCAAAAGAGGTTTCCTGCAATGAGCCCGGGGCCTGTTCGAACTGGATCACCTTTTCCGACACACCGTTCGCTATCCGTATCCCGTTACGGTATCCTATCCAAACCTTTCCGGTGATATCCTGATACAATATATAAACGTTAGATTCCGGTCCCTCCTCCAGCATATCTATCGCGGCTATATCTCCTTTATTATCTAAGGAAACAATAGCAAGTCCATCACTGAAGCCAATCCAGATACGCCCTTTTGTATCTTTCATCAGCGTATTTACAGACCCGGTAAATATACGGTTCCCTGCAAACGGATACGTATCAAAACGTTTTACTTCGCCCGAATATATATCGATTACATTTACACCGTCTTCCGTTCCCACCCATAATTGGTTGTGGTAGTCTTCAACCAGTGCCCTTACAAATAAACTATTGATCGCATTCTCCTTCGATTGGGTATCGTAGCGTATAAACCCGTATCCGTCGAACCGGTTTAATCCGTTCCAGGTTGCGAACCACATAAAGCCGCGACTGTCCCTATAGATATAATCGACAGTATTCTGCGCCATACCGTTTTCCAAAGTAAGGTATGTGAATATATACGCATCCGGATTGAATGCCGCATGCACCTTTATCCCGGAAACAGGAAGTAGCGTTAGTATCAAATACCAGACCAAGCGTATATATACCGTGTTTTTCATATATTATTCAGGATGTTATCAGAAACGAAGATACGTAATCACCTACACAAACCCTCAGGTCAGCTATTAAAAAATACCTTCGCTTGTCATTTGTATCCGTTTCATGGTTCCATCCGGATTATAATATAAACGATCTATACAAACCGAACGGCGGAAACTCCCGCCTGCAGTGTTGATGGCGCCGTTATGGTATATAAAATACCAGTCGCCGTTAAATTCGATTATAGCCTGATGATTGGTATTGCAATTACCCGCCAGTTCGTTCAGTATACCTTTATATTCCCACGGTCCTTCTATGCTTTTGCTCATGGCATAGCCTATTTTTTCGGGAAATCCTGAAGCATATGACAGGTAATACCAATCGCCTCTTTTATGTATCCATGGAGCTTCCGTAAAGGCAGGCAGGTCTACTTTGCGGATCGGGCCATCCAGTTCAATCATGTTTTCTTTTAGCTTCGCATAATAGCATTGTACATTTCCCCAATAGAGATAAGCCTGCCCGTTATCATCGATATAAACAGTCGGATCAATATCATCCCACATCATTTTAGGGGTTTGGCCGGTCATTTCATTGGTAATAAGCGCTGAACCACGCGCATCTTTAAAAGGACCAATGGGAGAGTCAGCTACGGCTACCCCTATAGCTTTGCCTCGGTTCTTGTGTTCTACCGTTACATACCAATAGAATTTATCGTCACGTTCGATCACCTGGCTTGCCCATGCTTCGCCGCTTGCCCACGAAAAATCTTTTGCTTTAAGGGGTACGGCATGTTCTGTCCACGTCTTCATATCCGGAGATGAAAAGACAAGCCATTCGTTGATAAGGTAATGCTCCTTAGGCGGCGGACACTCATCATGTCCGGCATAAATATACACTTTCCCGTCATACACCATCGCTCCCGGATCGGCCGTATATTTATAATCGATCAATGGATTTCCTCTGGCTACAAAGGTGGTATCTGCCTTAGCAGGGAAGGATAACAACAGAAGTAATCCTGTTACTAAAAGAGAATAAATTTGTTTCATATTTTATTATTGATGTGAATGAGTAGTTAAATTAGTCAGGTAATATTATCAGTTGTATGGCTTTTACTCAGCTCGTAAACAGGAAACAATATCTTCATTAATTACTTTGACCACTCTCATTCATATTATTAATTATTAATGTAAAGAAAGGGCTTTACTCTTATTTATTCTTTCAGAATATCCAAGAAAAAGCCCATTCATTACCTAAAAAACCTATATTGCTGCTAACCTAATATATTAAATAGACAATTTAAACGATTCCGTATAGATCATTGCATCTATTCCTTCAATCTTCAATCCCATACGGGCATATATAAAACCGGTAGAAGGTAATGAACCTGCTGTAGAACTCACAGACAGGCTGTTGATATCCAATGATAAATTAACCTGTTCGCCTGCGGCGGCAGTTGTCGTTACCGAACCGACGCCATTACCGAAATTATAGGTATCGTCAACAATAAAATTACGTCCTGCATACAGACCAACAAATTCAATGTTCCGTCCGGCAGTTATCTCCCTGATCGAACACGTTGCAGATATTATTTTATTGTTGCAAGTTATCGAGGCATTATCTAATAAATAATAAGGAACCACCGGCATATCCACCACATGGTTATTCTGGCAATTATCGACAAACACTGTATCTGAAGAAGTAGGATTTACCCAGGGTCCAATGTTGTCCTGCCGGATAAGGCGATAGTTTTTCCCTGAAAATACGGTGGCGCTAAAAGTTCCTTCCTGCGCAACCTGTACATTCATATACGTACTGGCCGATAGTTCCCATCCGGGTTCGTATAACCGGAATGTCACCTGGTTGTTCTTCACATGGATCGCCTGACCTTCGTAAATAACCCTTCCCGTAATAGTAGCGGTCGGTTCATCGTAATTATCGTATTCACAGGAAGTGAAAACGAAAGGCAGTATAGCTAAAAATAATAATATATTTCTCATAATATGTTTTATTTTAGAAATTAGGATTCTGAACCAATTTCGGATTCCTGTTTAATGCATCCGTAGCAAAAGAGGAATAATAATTACCGACACGGAAATTACGGGGCGCCCTGAAACGATAAGCCACATGGCGGTCGAATATATATTTCCCGTCGTCCGGACCACCTATCACGCGGAAAGGATACAAAGCATAAAGCATGGTATTTTCAGATTGTACTCCGTTCCACCGGATATGCGCCTTTCTGAGCCGTTTCATATCCCAGAAACGATGATCTTCCAATACCAGTTCACAACGACGTTCGTGCAGTAAATTATCGATTGTCAGATCAGCCGCGGTCCATGAGTTTGCACCGAATCCGGCACGTTCCCGGATCGCATTCGCATATCTGAGCGCCTTATCCGTTTGTCCCAGTTCCATAGCTGCTTCTGCTGCATTCAGGTAAACTTCTCCCATCCTGAAGTAAACCCACCAGATATAGGAACCTTGTCCTCGTGCGGATGAACCGGCTGTTTCATCTACAAATTTACGTAGATTAAATCCTGTGTTGGTATACGTGGCACGGCTTAACGGCCCGTCATTTCCTACAAAACGTCCGCCGTCGGCATTCGGGTGATCATCTGCCGGATCATACGTGCTGTTTGCTTCGGAGCCTTCAATCAAAAGGTAAGAACCGTCCGCCTGATAGATAGCAACTCCCGCCAGTATATCTAATTGAGCGCCTTTAAAAGTTTGTCCCGGTACCAGGCAAGTTCCCTTCAAACGGTAATCCCGGCCATCAAATATCTCCGATACATCATCATAGGCAATATAATTGCCGTTCGCATCCCTGTCGGCTATTCTCCCCGGTCCACCGTCTAAAGGAAGATACGATTCTACCAGACCCAGTGTAGGGCAAAGATCCGAACCATTATCATTGTCTTCATTCATGGATTGGGGAATATTCGAAAAAGAGAAAATATGAAATTTACCGGAAGAGTAGTCCTTGCTCCAGATAACTTCCCGGTTCCCGTCTTTGACACAAACAGCATTATAGAAATCGTCAGAAGAGTTTACCGGGTGAAGTTGGAATACACCGTCGTTTATGATTTCTTCCGCCGTAGCTAATGCTTTTTCATAATATCCGTTTGGTGAAGTACCCGTCATCCCTACGACACCGGATTGTAATGGAGAGGAAATGGGTGAAGACATCGCCGCATTGTATTTAGATATGGAGCCGGCATATAACATCGCACGGCTGGCAAGGGCCAAGGCAGCATATTTATTGGCACGTGATACATTAGTCACACCATTATTCGCGGCTAATATTTCTTTTATAGCCATACATTCATTATAGACGAAATCGTACACCTCCGCTTCGGTAGAGCGTGCTACCTGCAGCTGTGAAATGTCCATTCCGGGAGTATATTCGGCTGTTTGTGTAATTAAAGGAACACCTCCCATACGGCGTGCCATTTCAAAATACGCATAAGCACGCAGGAAGCGGAATTCACTCTCATATACCACTTTATCATCTTCCGCGATAGTCGAAGCCTGAAGTTTTTCTATTCCCTGGTTCAGCCTGTAAATATACCTGTAATCATAATAACGCAGGAAATCATAGGCATAAGCAACCATCTGATTACGGGCTGTTTCCACATCGGTATTCATTAGTCCGCACCACATGACATCGTCAATCAGGGAAAAGTTCACATCATCCTGCAAAGAACCGTTCATGGGTACACTGTCGTACACATTCGCCAGGACACCTAATACCATGGTGTTGTCGTTCCATACCTGTTCATCCGTAAGGAAATCTGTCGGAGTACGATCCAGAAAATCGTTACAACCGGAGAACTGGCAGGTTAGTATGATTGTTAATACAATAAATATAATGTTCTTTTTCATATTTTCCGATATTAAAAATTAAGATTTAATCCAAAACTGATGGTGCGTAAATTCGGTGTAACCAGAGCGCTGTTAGACTCAATTTCGGGATCAAGCTGATATTTTGATAAGTTATCAATACTGAAGAGGTTATAGGCGTTCACATAGAACCGCAGATAATCAACAAAGAACTTTCTGGATATATGCTTAGGTAGGGTATATCCCAATTCCAGCGTACGTAATTTGATATAATACGTATTATGTACCCAGAAATCCGAATAACGGTTGAAGCTTACATTGGCACCGGCATAACGGGTAGCAGGGAAATAACCTGCAATCCACTCGCTGTTTGCATTCGTCGGGTCTGCCCTGTGCCAGGCGTCGGTCAGCAAATAGCGTGTTGAATTACCGTCTCCCTGGAAGGGGAACGCCACTTCCCAGTGCATATGGTAAGATTGTCCTGTTGCTGCGGCGAAATCCGCTTTCAGGTCAAAATCTTTCCATGCGAAAGAAGTATTAAAACCAAAGTTCCAATGTGGTAACTCCGCCAGTCCATACCCGATAGGGCGTTCATCCAATTCATTGATCACGCCGTCACCATTAACATCTTTGTATATTAAATCTCCCGGCAACATGGTGGTATTACCCTGTCCGTCATTATCCACTTTGTAGTTTTGGATCTGTTCATAATTTTCGAAGCGTCCAGTCACCTGGTATCCCCAGTTCACATTCGCCCATCTGTTTTCCGTTGAATTCCTGTATTCATTCCAGCTTGAACCAAAACGGGGTTTGTACGAATCGCCGGATTTCATACGTGCCAACGTTGCATTAAATCCCAGGTTATAACTGAAATCATTTATTTGGTCACCCCAACTTACAGCCAGTTCCACACCCTGGTGATAATCTGAATTCAGGTTTTCATTCGCCAGTTCAAAACCAACTTCCACCGGTACCAGCACATCATATCTGGCTGCCGGTAATCCGGTGCGTTTCCGCTGGAAAAGTTCGAACGAACCATTCAAACGATTATCCAGAAAACCGTAATCAATTCCGACATTGATCAGCGTCGCCTTAATCCATGATAAAGTGGTAATAGGCCGTCCGCGATAAACTACTCCTGTTGTAGTGGTCCCACCCAATACAGCACTTCCCGCACCATAGGTATAACCATCCAAATAAGAATACGGGTTAACGATATATTCCGGCATACCGTGCCTTTGAACATTCGCAAGGTCGTTTGTATAACGAATAATATCATCCCCCATCTGTCCCCAGGATGCACGGATCTTAAAATTAGACAAGGATATCTTTTCATTCAACCCCTGCATAAATGACTCTTCGGATAATCTCCATCCGGCTGAAACCGAAGGGAAAAATCCCCAGCGATGTCCCGACCTGAACAGGTAAGAACCGTCATATCGCCCGCTGAATTCTGCAAAGTATTTACTGGAATAATCATACGCGGCACGAAAGATGTAACCTGCGCGCGCATTTTCATTCATTTCAGTTACTATTTCTGTTATATCCGTAAGGTTATTGGTTAGCGGGATATAATTGTTGGTAGGTAAAATTCTGTACATCAGGTAATCCCTGTCGCCTTCAACTGTTTCTACCCCTAATAGCCCGGTTACATGGTGTTTATCGTCAAATGTTTGTTCGTAGTTCAAGCGGGCCTGGAAGGTCTGTCTTACTCTTTCATCTTTAATACGCCGCCGCCAGGGATTCTGGTTCCCCCATGATTCGTTATAAGCATCATTCTCCTTGTCATACGTATATACTTTATAGGTATATTCAAATTCTTCTATTGCACGGTTTTGTATATTGTAATCGTACATAACTGTTCCTTTCAGACCCGGAATGGGGAAAGTATATTCGGCAAAGAAGTTGGCCGACAGCCCTTTCCATACATCATCCGTATACCCTGTAATATTTTTATCAAATATAGCCGCACCCGTGGCATTGTTCCTTGTGGCGTTTACGTAATTGGGGTTACCGTTCGCATAAGCCTGCTGGGTGGGCCAGTTCTGAAACATGGCATAGTAAGGCTGCCAGTAATCGTCGAGACCGGGAACCCCTATGTTGTTCCGTTCTTCTATACGTCCGTTCAATTTAACCCCTACTTTCAGGTTCTTCGTAATGTTGGCATCCACATTACTCTGGAAATTGGTCCGTTTAAAATCAAATCCTTTTACCATTGCTTCCTGGTTAGTATGTCCTAAAGCAAAGTAATAATTGATTTTTTCCGAACCTCCGCTGGCGCTGACATTCCCATTGAATACCGGAGCATTCTTATTGATGATGAATTTCTGCCAGTCCATGCTTTTATAATCACCCTCGCCTTGCCTCCATAAATTCAACTCTTCCATCGTACGGGTAGTCGAACCATACGTATTGAGGTCGGCCTGCATGCGTCCTTCATAAAATTCCGCAGCATTGGCAACATCCGGATAACGCATGAAATTCTGGATACCGTAATTGGCGTTCGCATTGATCTGGTTCTTTTGTTCGCGCCTGCCTGTTTTCGTAGTAACCAGTACGACACCATTTGCAGCGCGTAGACCGTAAATGGAAGCCGAAGCGTCTTTCAGCACGGAAATACTCTCGATATTATGTATATCAATATTGTTAAACTGCATTTCATCAGACTGGATCCCATCGATAACATACAACGGCGTACCCATGTTACGGATCTGTATTTTGGCGTTTCCACCCGGACGGCCGTCCGCCTGCCTGGCTGAAATACCTGCTACCTTTCCTACTAAAGCACCCGCTGTTGTGTTGGTAGTGGTACGGGTTAACTCTTCTGAACGGATATTGCTGATAGCACCCGTTAACGAGCTTTTCTTTTGTGTTCCGTAACCCACTACAACAACTTCGTCCAATACTTCGCTGTCTTCCCTGAGCTGTACATCCAATGTCCTCCTGCCCTCAATGGATATTTCCTGCGAGGCATATCCGATATAGGTAAAAACAAGTGTCCGTCCGCCCAGTACATCTAATGAGAACCTTCCGTCGAGATCCGTGATCGTTCCGATATTGGTGGCTTCTTTCACGATTACATTTACACCGATAAGCGGCTCTCCGTTTACATCGGTTACAGTACCTGTTACCACATTGCTTTGCGCCGTAGCATGGAAGCTACCTATACACAGCAGCAACATCATAACAGCACACCGCAATAATTCTTTTTGTTTTTTTAGTTTGTTCATGTGCATTAAATTAATTCAGTTATTAATCATTGATTACTTATGTTAAGCAACCCGTTTACCTGACCCGTTTTCCCCATACGGAAAAGCCGTGTTCTTCCAGTCCGGTAAAGAGTACGGTGGTTTTCTGATTTTCCCAGTCCTGCCCCATATGTGGGATCAGTCCTTTGATGAGGCTTTCGCCCAACTGTATCCGGAGGCCGTCGTTGTGGCTATACGACCAGTTGCCTTCCTGTTCGCCTGTGATCTTTCCGTCTGCCGTAAACGTATAAGGGACAGACACGTTTACTTCATTCTTCCTCAACTCGCCTTCTCCCCATACTATCTGTCCGGCAAAAAGGTCGCGTTCGTATTTATTATCCCGGATGAGTATAATTTCCCAGTCGCCTGCAAAATCGGACGGTATAAACGATTGCGTGGGAATACCGGCATACCGTTGGGGTGAAACAACAGGCCATCCGCCGGCTGTCCAGAATATCTCCCGTACATGCAGGTCCATCATCTGGTTACCGGGGCTTAAACGTCCCTGGTGCATCATATAATATTTTCCGTTATCGGATACCACACCGCAATGGGCCGTTCCCGCCCAGCCCGGATGATCATTGAAACGGTAGGGGTGCGCCAGCACCGGATAATTATTCGTTTCCTCTTTCATATCTGCCCCAAACATATCGTAAAACGGTCCCCGGGGATGATCCGAACGTCCTACGCGTACATTATAAGTAGTCATTAACGGATCGTACGATACAAACAGGTAGTATTTTTTTTGCTCCGGATTGTAAATGATCTCCGGCGCTTCAATATTATCTTTCCTTCCGTTGGCGCGGCGTGCAATGCTGTGTCCCTGGTCGCCTTCCTTTAGGGTAAGCCCCGTTTCCGGATCGAGCTGTACGGCAAATAATCCTCCGAAGTAAGAACCGTATACCATCCAATGCTCTCCCGCTTCAGTGATCACAACACTGGCGTCTATGGCATTCATGCGGGAAGTGGAATCTGTTTTGACAACGCAGCCTTTAAGCTCCCACGGTCCTTCGGGCGAATCAGACTCGGCAAGCCCCAGGTAAGAAACAGATTGGGCAAAAGCGGATACGCTGTAATACAAACGGTATTTGCCGTTATATTCCACCGGATAAGGAGCCCAGATATTGGTTGCCCCTTCTCCACCGGCGTTACCGCGTACATGCCTGACAGCTTCTTCCGGTATTTCGGGAAACGCCCACCCTGCAAACTCCCAGTTTACCAGGTCTTTCGATTTCCTTACCTGTATATATCCGATCGGGACGCCTGCCGCTTTGGCTTCTTCTTTATTCTCCCGGTAAATAGCGTCCGTTGAATACATATAAAACGTGTCTCCCACTTTAAATGCCGCGGGATCATGAACGTTATAGGTCCCCCATGCTTTGTAATTCGCCATGCCGGAGATGGCGGAATAATCGTCCGCCCACGGGTTCGGATTACTTTGCGGTACGATCGGTTCACGTTCTTTCCCGCAAGCAGAAAGGGTTAAAGCGGTTACTATCGTTATAACGATAGCTTTACTCAGTGGTTTATACATGATTGTATTATTTCAGTTCAAGGGTGACTAATGATTTTGCAGGCAATTTCAGGGTTAATTTACCGTCTTTGTATTTTGCTCCTTTAAAAGCGGCCAGTTTCACTTTATCAGGCTGGTCGAAGGTGTTGAATGTACGGACATCTTCTCCTGTAATGATTTGCCCTTCCGCCACTTTTGAAGCAGCCGTTCCCCTAACCGAACAGGATACTTCAATATCGTTATACGGATCGATGTTCACGAGGGAAATATGCACAGCTCCGTTTTTATCTTTAGATGCCGTTGCACTCACTGAAGGTAAACTGCGCCCCAACCGTTCGTATGTCCCGCAATTGATATCCATGGGAAGTAAAGTAGCATCGTGATGCACTTTATACATATCGAAAACATGATAAGTGGGAGTCAGCAGCATCTTCTCGTCTTCCGTGAGGATAATGGCCTGGAGAACATTCACCATCTGGGCGATATTGGCCATCTTCACACGGTCGCAATGCTTATTGAATATATTCAGGCTTACACCTGCCAGCAACGCATCGCGGAGGGTGTTCTGCTGATACAGGAATCCGGGGTTGGTTCCCGGCTCCACATTATACCAGGCTCCCCATTCATCTATGATCAACCCGAGGCGTTTTTCAGGGTCGTACTGATCCATGATAGCCGTATGACGCTCGATCAGCTCTTCAATATGTGCGGCATTCTCAAGGGTGCGGAAGTATTCGTTATCATCAAATCCGGTGGCATTCCCTTTATTGGTCCAGCTATCGGCAAATGTGTAATAATGAAGAGATAGCCCGTTCATCATATGCCCGGGTATATTCTTCATTAAAGTACTTGTCCAGCGGTAGTCGTCCACATTCGGCCCGCCCGCTATCTTTATCAGGCGGTTTTCGCCGTAATTCCGGCAATAGGTTGCATACCGCCGGTAGTTTTCCGCATAACCTTCGGGGCTCATATTACCGCCGCAACCCCAGTTTTCATTACCTACTCCCCAATATTGAACTTTCCATGGTTTGTTACGTCCGTTTTTACGTCTCAGGTTTGCCATCGGGCTTTCACCGTCGAATGTGATGTATTCTACCCATTTCGACATTTCTTCCACCGTTCCGCTACCCATGTTCCCACAGATATACGGTTCGGTTCCGAGTTCTTCACACAAGTTAAGAAACTCATGGGTCCCGAAGCTGTTATCTTCGGTCACGCCTCCCCAATGGGTATTGACCATTTTGGGACGCTGATCGCGCGGACCGATCCCGTCCATCCAATGGTATTCGTCGGCAAAGCACCCGCCCGGCCACCGTAGGTTGGGTATCCGGATATGCTTAAGCGCCGCGATGACATCGTTCCTTACTCCGTTTGTATTCGGTATGCTGGAGTTCTCGCCAACCCAAAGCCCACCGTATATACATCTTCCTAAATGTTCCGAGAAATGACCGTAGATATGACGGCTGATCGTTTCTGTTCCAAGGTCGGCATTTACGACAATCTCAGCTTTCTGCTGTGCATTCATAAGTGGTATCAATGTATAGAACATTATACCTACTCCTAAAAGTTTACGTAGATTCATGTTATCAAATTATGGTATCAGACGATTGTTTTTCGTGAGCAAATGTAATTCTAACACTTTTATCGGAGGTGGATATTTCTCTCTTTATGGTGGATAAAAGTGTATTTTAAGCATACCTTTCACGCCTTCACAGCCATCAAACAAGCTGAATATCAGCCTGTATGCGTGAAGGATACATATCTCCGCGCCTTCACTTTACCGATAAGAAATCCATGAATTTCAATTTATATACCAATCGGACCAAGTACCGCTTTTAACCCCAGTGGTTATTAGCTATATCTTATTTTTCCGTTATGAATATGCAAGGGATCATGCCATGCTTGTGGCATAGCAATGCCACAAGCATGGCAATGCAGTGCCAACGGCCTGGCACAACTGTGCCACCCTTGTGGCACGGAGTTGTGAAGGCGGTGAAACAGCAGAAGCCCTTGCCTTCACGCATAAGGGTTGCTATTCAGCCTGTTTAATGGCTGTGAAGGCGTGAAGGGTGTGTTTAAAACTTTGATTTAAAGCAATAATGAGCTGTCGCCATAGCTTAAAAAACGGAAATCATTCTGCAAGGCATAGTCATAAATATGTTTCCATTCTCCCTTGACAAATGCAGAGATCAAGAGTAAAAGCGTACTTTTAGGTTGATGAAAATTAGTTATAATTCCCCTTACTATCTTAAAATCGTATCCCGGAGCTATCATGATTTGTGTTGCGGTGATCAGTTTATCCTGACGGCTCGCGCTAAGGTAATCCAGAATGTTTTGTAAGGCTTTATCTACCGCAATGAGGTTGTTCTCCTTTTGATAAGGCATCCATTGTTTTACCCATAAATCTTCCGAAGTGGCCGCCGGGTTATTTTCTAAAATAACCCCGATATAATACAGGCTTTCCAATGTGCGTACGGATGTGGTACCGACAGCGATGATATTACCGGCATTCTTTTGGATCCGTTCTATGGCCGAACGGTTGACGGAAATAAACTCGGTATGCATTTCATGTTCTTCGATAGTCTCCGTTTTTACCGGTTTGAACGTTCCGGCGCCCACGTGCAAGGTCAGCTCTTCCCGTCGGAATCCTTTCGCATCCAGTTCCGACAATACTTCCGGCGTAAAATGTAATCCGGCGGTCGGCGCGGCGACAGAACCTTTTATTTTGGAGTAGACCGTCTGATAGGTTTGCAGATCGCCGGGTTCCGTATCGCGGTGCAGATAAGGAGGTATAGGAAGCACTCCGGCCGCTTCTATTACATCGGCAAACGTAAAAGACGGATTATTCCATTCAAACGTTATCCGGTGGGTATCCCCATACGATTCTTTTATCTCTGCGGATAATTCTACCGGTGTATCTTTTATATGAACAGTCCTCTTTAACCTGCCTTCTTTCCATTTCTTCAGGTTACCCACCATACATAACCAGCTGCAACGTTTGGTTTGCTGAAATACCAGCTCATAGTCGTGCGGTTCTACGGGTTCGAGGCAAAAGATCTCGATCCTTGCCCCGGTCTCTTTCCGGAAAAGCAGACGGGCCTGTATCACCCGGGTATTGTTGAATACGACTAATGAACCTTCGGGAAGGTAATCCGTTATATGTTTAAAGATACTTTCACTGATATTACCCTTTTGATAGATCAATAACCGGGACTCATCTCTTTTGGGAAGTGGAAACCGGGCAATCTTTTCATCGGGCAATAAATAATTGTATTCTTCGATATGTATCTGTTGAGTTTTTATAGTCATTCCTTTATAATCTGCGCAAAATTAGTGAACTTTGCCCTTATAACAATCTGTAATTGAATATGAATATTAAAATAGGTGATAAAGTCCGTTTCCTTAACAGTGTAGGCGGTGGTATTGTACTTCGGTTTGAAGGTAAAGATAAAGTATGGGTAGAAGGCAATGACGGTTTCGAAGTTCCGGCATTAACCCGTGAGTTGGTGGTCGTTGAAAGCTTAGACACACAGGCACGTACGCCCCGCCCGCGGATACAGGCTCCCGTGGAAACACCCAAACCCCAGCCTGTGCCGGAACCGGAAGATATAAAGGTTGAAGAAATACCCGAGGGTGAACGGTTGAGTATCTACCTGGCTTACCTGCCGCTGGAACCTAAAGCTATGCAACAAACCGGCTATGAAGCGTATTTTGTAAACAACAGCAATTACTACCTTTTCTTCAATTATATGAACAGGCAGAATAACAGCTGGATGAGCCGCTATAACGGATTGATCGAACCGAATACCAAAATATTCATGGAAGAGTTCGGTAAAGAGGAATTAAACAATCTGGAGCGTGTTTGTGTGCAGTTAATTGCCTTTAAGAAAGATAAACCGTACGCGCTGAAGAATGCCGTTTCTGTGGAACTGCGCATCGATACCGTCAAATTCTATAAAGTACATTGTTTTCTGGAAAATGATTTCTTCGAGGAAGATGCCCTGATCTATCCTGTTGTACGGGCCGATCTGCCGGAAAAAGAACTGTTGGTATCGGCTACCGAACTTCAGGAAGCCATGCAACAAAAAGTCAGGATAGACCATGCAGGTCCGAAGCCGGCTCTTAAAAAGAAAACAGCCAGTCCGATCGTAGAAGTGGATTTGCATATCCGGCAGTTGCTGGATAACACCAACGGGCTGAGCAATGCCGAAATACTGGAATATCAAATCAATAAATTCCATGAAATACTGGCACAATATGCCAACCAAAAAGGGCAGAAAATAGTTTTCATACATGGTAAAGGTGATGGTGTACTCCGGAGTTCCATTGAAAAGGAGTTGAAGACCAGATACAAATCTTATTATTACCAGGATGCTTCCTTCCGTGAATACGGTTTCGGTGCAACCATGGTGACGATCAAATAGCGGTGGTATGGCCATTGAAACGGAACGTAAATTTACTGTAACGGGTGATTTCAGAAAAGAGGTACAAAGCATTAAACGGATCATACAGGGATATATCTGTGCCGACCAGGGAAGGACTGTCAGGGTGAGAATTGCCGGTGAAGACGGTTACCTCACCATAAAAGGTCCCTCGGATGAAAAGTTCTGGAGCCGGTATGAGTTCGAACAAAAGATAGCCTTAGCCGATGCGCAGGAACTCATGAAACTGTGTGTTTCGGGTATTATCCATAAAGAGCGGCATTATATCCCGGCTGGTGAACATATGTGGGAAGTAGATGTTTTTCATGGCGATAACGAAGGGCTAGTAATTGCGGAGATAGAGTTACAAACTGAAGATGAACAATTTGAGATACCCGCATGGGTGGGCGAAGAAGTAACCTCCGACAGGAGGTATTATAACTCTATGCTGTCTAAAACACCCTATTGTAAATGGAAAGATAAGTAGCCCATGAGTTTCGGAACGATCATCCTTTTAGTATTCCAGATATTATATATCGGCACTATTATCGGGCTGATAACCGTTATCATTTCCGAAAACAGAAATCCCCAGAAGACCATATCGTGGGTATTGGTACTAACCTTCCTACCGGTTGTGGGACTTATCCTCTATCTCTTTTTCGGGGAAAACCACAGGAAAGTACGCCGCATTAGTAAATTAATCAACAAAGGGCTGGAGGGAAAGGATATACCTTATTTCGGCCTGTTGTACGAGCAGGAAGCACCGGAAGACCGGTATAAAAAGCTAAAGCGTTTATTAAAAACCGTAGGTTATGCTCCCGTACTGGCTAATAGTAAAGTAGATATTTCGACAACCGGTAAAGATAAATTTGACCGGTTATTTATGGATATAGATAATGCTACTCATCATATCCACCTCCTGTATTACAAAATCGCGGACGACAAGATCGGAAACCGCCTGAAAGACCTGTTGGTCAGAAAAGCAATGGACGGTGTCGAGGTAAGGGTGATATATGATGATGTGGGCAGCCTTAAAACAAATCCCCGTTTTTTTAAGGAAATGCAGGAAGCAGGTATCCAGACGGAGTGTTTTCTTCCCATAAGTTTTCCTTACCTCGCCAGAAGGGTTAATTACCGTAACCACCGGAAGATAGCCGTTATCGACGGAAGGGTCGGTTATATAGGCGGAATAAATATTGCGGATAGCTATATCGAAGGAGTTGAATGGGGTGTATGGAGGGATACATGCATCCGTTTGGAAGGGAAAGGGGTGCAGGGTTTACAGGTGGTTTTCCTTCTGGACTGGTATTATTCGCACAAAGAGGGATTGAATGCGACTCCTTATTTTCCTTCATCGGTTTCTTTAGGTAATAATTCCTTACAAATCGTATCGAGCAGTCCGCTGGAGGAGTATGAAAACCTGACGGATGGTTTTTTCCAGGCTATCAATACGGCCACGGAATATGTATATATACAAACGCCTTATTTTATTCCGTCCGATAGTATCATTAAAGCCATGCAAACGGCTGCGATGAGCGGAGTAGAGGTTTATCTTACGATACCTGAACGGTCGGATAATTTTTTTGTGAATGCCGCGACTTTTTCTTTTGTGAAAGTTTTATTAAGACACCAGGTCAAAGTATTTTTATATACCGCCGGATTCCTTCATTCGAAAATGGTTGTGGCCGACGATTCTTTACTGATCATCGGTTCTGCCAATATGGATATACGCAGCTTTGAACTCAATTTTGAAACGAGCGCTTTTATTTACGACCGGGATACGGCAACGAAAGGTAAAAGTATCTATCTGCATGACCTGGAAGATTGCAGGGAGATCACCCTGGAAGATTGGGAAAAACGTTCTCCTCTGCGACGGTATTTCGAATCGCTGATGCGGTTGCTAACCCCTTTATTCTGACATATAAATTTTAAAATAAATCAAATGCAAACAGTAAACACAATGAAAAAATTAATCGTAACGGTGGTTGCCGTACTGCTTTCTCTTCCGCTTGCGGCGGATGAGGGGATGTGGATACTCCCGCTCTTAAAACAGCAGAAGTTTGCCGATATGCAGGCGCTGGGTTTGAAATTACAGGATTACGACATCTACAGTCCGGATTCATCCTCGATAAAGGATGCTGTCGTCATTTTCGGTGGAGGTTGTACCGGTGAGGTCATCTCGCCCGACGGTCTGTTATTAACCAACCACCACTGCGGGTACAGCCAGATCCAGCAACACAGCTCACTGGAGCACGATTTCCTTACAGACGGGTTCTGGGCGTTAACACGTGAACAGGAACTGCCTAATCCAGGTTTGAAGGTCACTTTTATCGAAAAAATAGAAGATGTGACCGGTTATGTTAAGGCAGAACTTGCCAAAGAGAATGATCCCAACAGCATGAATTTCCTTTCTCCCAGATTCCTTAATGCTTTAGCCCGTCAGAAGGCGGGAGAGCAATACCTTTCTGCCAATCCGGGTACGGATGTAGAGATCAAGGCGTTTTACGGAGGCAACCAGTATTATATGTTTACCAAAAAGATTTATCAGGACGTAAGGCTGGTAGGGGCTCCCCCCTCTTCTATCGGTAAGTTCGGAGCCGATACGGATAACTGGATGTGGCCGCGCCATACGGGAGATTTTTCTGTTTTCCGGGTATATGCTGATGCCAATGGTAATCCGGCCGAATATTCGGAAAAGAACGTACCGTTACGTCCTAAACGGTGGCTGAAACTTTCGTTAAAAGGGATAAATGAGAATGATTTTGCTATGATGATAGGGTTTCCGGGACGAACCAATAAATACTATACGTCATGGGAAGTAGCCGAACGGCGCGATATCGACAACGCGGTACGTATCAATATCCGTAACCTCCGGCAGGAAGCCATGCTCGACGAAATGCTGAAAGATCCTGCCGTACGTATACAGTATTCAAGCAAATACGCCGGTTCGACCAATGCGTATAAAAATGCTATCGGAACCAATTGGGCTATCGATAAACGGAATTTTGAACAGGTAAAGAAAGAGGAACAGAATAAGCTGATAGCCTGGTCCGGGCAAAACAATGAACCGGATTATCCTGCGGCCTTACTGCTGCTCGAACAGATCGTATCCGACCGGAAAGATCTACGTTTCAGAAACTGGATGCTTGATGAAGCGCTCATACGCGGGATTGAGTTTTCCAGGGTTCCAACGGATATGGATTCGGTAATAAATGCGCTGAACGGAAAGGATAAGGCCAGGCAGCAGCAGCAATTACGCCTGCTGGAATTAGCTTACCGCCGTTTTGCGGATAAGAACTACTCCGTTAAAGTAGATAAAAGAATTGCCAAAGTCATGCTGACAGAATATCGAAGACTTATTCCTGCTAAATCGCAACCGGATTATTTCAACGTCATTGATAAAAAGTTTAAAGGCAATGTCGACACGTTTGTTGATTACCTTTTCAATACATCCATATTCGGTAGTGATGCCAATTTCAATAACTTTTTAAAGCGCCCTTCGCCCAAAAAATTGTTAAATGATCCGATGATCCTTTTTGCCAAATCCATACAAGACGAGAAAAAGGCGCTTACCCTCGCCCTAATGGAGTTTGATGCCGATTATGCGTTAGCTCACCGCGACTATGTAAAAGGGTTGCTTGCCATGTACGGTGATAAAGCGAACTTCCCCGATGCCAATTCTTCCCTACGGCTTACCTACGGACAGATAAAGGGTTATACGCCCCGGGATGCCACCTATTATGAATGCCAGACTACTTTAGACGGCGTAATGGAAAAGGAAGATCCTGATAATTGGGAATTTGTAGTACCTGAGAAACTGAAGCAATTATACCAGGCGAATGATTTCGGCCGCTACCAAATGCCGAATGGTAAAATGCCGGTTGCCTTTGCTGCGAATACGCACAGTACGGGAGGCAATTCGGGAAGCCCCGTATTGAACGCCAACGGCGAACTGATAGGTATAAACTTCGACCGTAACTGGGAAGGTGTAGGCGGAGATATACAATATCTTCCGGATTACCAGCGAAGCATTATCGTTGATATCCGTTACGTACTTTTCATAATCGACAAATATGCCGGAGCAGGGTATCTGCTCAATGAAATGGATTTAGTGGAATAGAGTTTCCATAGATTTAAAGCTGAACAATAAAAAGGCGTAAATAATATGTATTGAGTTCATATTATTTACGCCATTATTATTTGAAGTAATATAGCTTCATACTCCGTACCGGTCTAAATCAGCCGCTTTTACACGGAAGATATGTCCATTACGGGAGAAAACCAGTTCTCCGTTTTCTTTTTTCTTTTCAGAAACAAGTCGTTGGAAAGCAATGTTAGCTCCTTTAACTATATTCTCCTCGAATTCTCTAATTTCTTGTTCATTCATACTGATACTGTTCAAGTTTATTAAAAACCCTGAGGTTGTATATTTCTTTTTTATCATTTTTAAATCCTTTTGCTATCACTTCCATAGGCGACATGGAGTTGTCTGTTATCATCCAGTAATCACTGGAGGGAAGATAAAGTTCAAACAGGTTACGTATCCCTGAATCATAACGCCTGCGGATCGTGCTTTCAGCAATGTTGTGCCCTCCGGCAGCAACTCTCATTTTTACCCGTTCAACAGCCAAATCCGGTGTATTCAACCAGAAATAGAGCAATGTTACATAGTAACCTCTCTCTTGTGCATTTTGCATCAATTTAACTACTGAACGTGTGGCGAGTGTGGTTTCCAAAGCAAAAGTCTCACCTGCGGCGATGAGCTCTTTTATTCGTCTATGCATTATCCGGCCTGCTTCCACTGCGACAGCTATACTGTCGGAATTAAAGGGCGAAAGTCCTTTTGCAATTTCATCAGAATTGACAAATTCCTTACACTTTAGCATTTCCGGCAATATCGTGTAGGACGCTGTTGTCTTTCCCGCACCATTGCAACCTGATATGATATACAAATATGGCACCTTCTCACATTAACGACGCAAATATAAATAATAGTTTTAGATTACAAAGATTTTTTACTCAAATATATCTTAAATGTAATATAAGATATCCTTAATTTCAGGCATTTCGTCATCCAAAACGCCTGTTTTGTATAAAGATTTACACCCATAAAAGGTCACTCATGATACTGTCGGATATGAATAATCCCTCCCTCGAAAATAACAGTTTGTCACCTTCCCTGCGGAGCAAACCGCGGTCAATAGCGGGGGCAGCTTGCTCAAGCAGATAGTCTTGCATCTTTCTGCCAAAATTTGTCAAAATATAGGAAATATTAATTCCCCACATCGTCCGTAGACCTGTAATAATATAATCGTTATACTTGTTATTATTATTTAACATTTCCACCTCTATATCCGGCGCATTTACTTCGATACCTTTTATATATAAAGGAAGGGAAGATATATTCCATTGCCTGCTTCCGGTATTATAGGAATGGGCGGAAGGCCCGATGCCGATATATTTCTTACCTGTCCAGTACGAACTGTTATGCCTGGAAATAGCGCCAGGTTTGGCAAAATTGGATATTTCATAATGCATGTATCCTGCTTCGGTTAGCCTGTCTATTAGTGTATTAAAAAATTGAAGGCTTACGTTTTCATCAACGGGACTGACTTTTCCCGCCTCTTTCAGCCTGTAAAGAGGTGTTCCCTCTTCATATATCAAATGATATGCCGAAATATGCGGTATATTCAAACGAATAGCTTCGGAGATGCTTTTTTCCCAATCCGCAACGGTTTGCCCGGGTAAGCCGTACATTAAATCAAGGCTTATATTATCGTATCCTTTTTCCTGGATGGTACATACGGCACGGATAGCCTGTGCGACATCATGCCGCCGGTTCAGAAAACGAAGGTCTTTATCGTTGAAACTCTGGACACCCATACTTATCCGGTTAAAAGGTAAGTATTGAAGGGCAGAAATATATTCATCCGTCATATCATCAGGATTTGCCTCGATGGTTATTTCCGCATCGTCCTTTATCGTAAAAGTAGAATAAACCATATTAAAAATCTTTTGAAAATCAATTGCGGATAACTGCGAAGGTGTACCTCCTCCAAAGTAAATAGTATCAATGCTATCTCCGTCCAGATAATCTTTCCTGAGTTCGATCTCTTTAATTATGGCCGACAAAAACGAATCTTTATATTCCATCCGGGTATTGGAGAAGAAATCACAATACAAACAACGGGTAGAACAAAAAGGAATATGAATATAAATGCCTGCCATATCATTGAAATTACAAACAAAGTTACACAAAATATTTATGGCGTATAAGTTATCTCTTACCGCAAAGCACCGGTAAGTGATTACCGGTGCTTTGTAGAGACTTATTTTATCTTTTTGTACAATTCCTGTAAAACGGTTAAACGGGTGGTTCTGCCGGACTCCGCAAAGCTTAGATCGTGCCCGCTGAGCTGTTGCCATTGGGCGAGCGTTTCTTTTTCAATCACGTCATCCGGTTTTGCTTCCCAACCGGGTAAATATCCGCGAAGGCCCATATATTGCAGCAGGGCAAAATGTGGGTTGTCTATTGTTACATCTTTAAAATAGATCAGCGTAGCCTTTTGTTTGACCAATTCGTCCTGTAACTTACAAACGGGAATATTGATCACCTTCACCTTTTCATCTATAGCCAATGCGGAAGCAATACCTGCAGCCTGTCCGATAGCCATCCAGCATGGCTCCATCCGCAGGGTGGAAAATCCGATATGCGATCCGGAAACCGGTACGGGAAGTAACAAATTATCCACTTCTCGGGCTACTATTACACCATAGGGAACCGTATATACGGCTGATGGGTAACTTAGAAATCCGTCCAGATGAACACGCCCTTTTTCCCTTTTTCGTACAGCGTGCGAATCCAGTGCATAATGACCGGCCGTGATGCTGCTATCATGAACAGGCGGACGCCCTCCGATGTGTATGGGTAATGCATCATTTGCCGTAAAAAAGTAAGCTCCTTCAAACCGGCGTCCTTCCCTTACATATACCTGCCGGGGGAAGTTTCCGTTGTCGGTATATTCATCTTTTGCCAATCCCCATTCTTTTGCCGCTTTACGGTAATGCGGGGGAAGCTCGGGATCATTCTGCGCAAACCAGAATAATCCTTCGGTATATTCCCTCAACCGCTTTGCGAATTTATCCCTCCATTCCCACGACGATGTTGGCCAGGGCCAGTTTTCTTCGGGTAAATCTGTGGAGATAAAAGCGTCATGCTGATTGTTGGCATCTGTTTTTTTATTCGGGACATGGACTATATTGGTAATTTTAGCAATTCCCCATATATCCCCGGGCAGTCGGGTGGGATTGCCGGCCTCGATATGTTTACGGTTTTCTTCCATCATGCGGGGAGTTACATCCATCATCTTTACATTCGTATTGCGGCCTGTCCAGATATCTTCAACCAATGATGCAAATTCATCCCGGTTGTAATTCGCGGGTTTTTTAATTTCTACACGGTTCCCCGGCTCATTTGTCAGGCAAAGCCTGTAATTATACGATTGCACCGCATTATCTTCCTGAAAAGTGCTGCCTGCACATTCCGGACCTCGCCAGTATTTATAAACGCGTCCGGCACCCGGCTCACCGAATTCGTCTTTTCCTTCGCGCCCTACACGGAACGGTACTTTTGCCGTAGCGCCCAAATCGCCTTCATAAGTAGCGTCCAGAAACATATGCCCTTTGTATTCTTCCATTTCTCCCGAACTCCGGTTCAGTACACGAATTTTTTCAATACGGTTATTTTTCATGACGATATGCTCATCTTCCGCATCAAACTGACGCATCTTTAATATGGTAATATGAGTTGTATGTTCACCCAGCATATCATCGAATACTTTTGCTCCGACAGACGGTTCGAAATGATAGCCGTCACTGCAGACTTTTACCTGTTCTGAATTTTCGCCATATGTATCCATGTAATGTTTCTTCACCCGGTTAACAAACTCACGGAATAATCCGGTCGTTGCATTCCGGGTGGCTATATCGGTAGCTCCCAATCCGTTAGCCGGTAACCCTCCTATATGGTTGGTCCGTTCCAATATAACGGATGTTTTCCCCAGGCGGGCGGCAGAAATGGCCGCCATAATCCCTCCCGGGTTTCCGCCCACTATAACCAAATCATACTCCGTCTGGCCGAAAAGGATGAATGCGGAGGAAAGGAAATAAAGAATGAATAGTTTTTTTCTCATCGTATTATCTGCTTTAAGTTTAATATTTCACTTGCATAACGTGCATAATGTCCTTGCAAACCGTTTGCATATTGCCTTAGGACTGTCTCTCCCAGCCGGTCCTGATCCCCGCATAAATAAAGCGCCCTGGCTATATGCAATTCCTTTAATGCATAATTGCGGGTGCTTACGTCGTTCATATCGGGAACTGTACGGTTCCTGGCTGCCGCATATGAATCAATCGCATGAAAACGTACTCCGGGAGCTGTCAGCATACCGGCTAAAACCGGTATAGCCTCGTTGCTATTGATAGATTCCGCCGCCATTGCCACCGCCCGGAAATGTGAGAAATAATCTTCCGGCTCCAATTGTTTCGCCTTCTCCATAACGACGGAAAGCGTGGAAGGGTCTTTGGCATTCCCCAATGCGATGATAAGTGCATCCAACGGACTCAGACTCATTCCAAACTGGTGCATACCGGTATAATGCCATCCTTTATCCCATGTATCGTATTGCTTTATTTTACCGGCTAAGATGGATGTATAGGTTTTATTTCCCAACATGCAAAGGATACTGGAATAAATAACTTTCTTATTTGCATCGGTGGTCTTTTCAATCTTTTGAATCATTAGTTTAATGCATCGCTCGTGATCGGTAAGTAATATTTCGAGTCCTTTATAATTATCCGTAACCTGTTCTGCCGCATCGTCCATTTCACGGTTACTGAATCCTTTAAATTCCTTATCATTAAGAACTCTTTGCGGAAGGTTTCCGATACTGACCAGATGCTTTTGTATTTTCCTGATATCAACTTTCCGAAGCGGTTTATTTTCCCGGACAGCCATTGCCGACAAATATCCGACTGCATATCCCTGGTTCTGAAGACAGGGCTGCATACGGATAACAGGCATCGCATCCCTGTGTGCACTTGCTCCTAAACCGGTGGTTAAGATACCTTCCAGCCCTTTGGGCAATAAACTGCGTAAGGGGACATCTGCATCATATACGGTATGCCGTTCCATCGGTGGGCTTAGTATAAAAAAAGGATCTACAATCATTCCATGTGTATCGAACGAACTTTTATGATACGAAATGGTATCGGGATACCGACGGTGGTTCAACACATCATATACGGATACGATATGTTCTCCGATCACCCTCCGCCGTTCGCGGGTCTGTGGAATTTTCACCATATCGTACCGTCCTTTTAATTTCACTTTACCCTGGACATATGCCCGCGAAACATCGGAAATATCCGTATCGTCTATAAAGAGCCAGTCGTTATTATTATAAAAGTCTCCCGGATCGGCTTTTCCCATTCCTGCACCCTGTACCGCCAATGTTTTCTTACCGGTATAATCAAAGGATGCGCCGGCCGCTATGGCTATATCAGCGCTTCCCGTACTATCGATCAAAACTTTGGAAAGAATCACCCCCCTGCCGTAAGGAGTAGCGACCACCAGTCCTTTTACCCGGTTATTCTCTACAACTGCGCCGCATCCTAAAACGCCAAACCATAGTTCTCCTTTGGCATGTAAAAGTTCTTTACGTAGCCATTCCGTTTTCCAGTCGGATAACGATTCTTCTTTCCAGTCTTCCAATTGCCGGGGATGATCTGCCGGTGCCATATCACGCACTCCTTTATCTACCGTAAAAGAATAACCGTCACGGAAGCCGTCCCAGTATCGCCCGATCATTCCTACCGTACTTAATCCACCCAGCGCATGCAGGTATTCCAGCACCAATGTTTTTGCTCCCTGTTTAGCCGAAGAAATTCCGGCAACTGCTCCGGCCGTCCCTCCGCCTAAGACAACAACGTCATAACTCCCTAAAACGGGAAGTGCACCGGACGGGGATTCAATATATCCTTTTTGACTTGATGTTCGAAGAGGATGCAATATTTCCCCGATATTCCCATAGTTGTATCCGGATACAGACGGTTGTTTTACAGTGGCCTGCCCGGGCATCGGCACGTCTTTGATTTGTTCTCCTATCCTTTCGCCAAGTATTTCACCCAGAAACAAAGCATTTACCGGCCGCATAACCCATTCGGCTACGGAACGGGCTATCTCTGCACAAGGGCCTAATACCCAAAGATTATTTACCGTTCCGGGCTTAAAGGATTCTTCGGGTAGTTTACGAATATGGGTTGTAACATCCTGAAAGGAGCGTTGGCTTCTAATGGTTTGTTGAGGGATATACCATAATAAATCGGAGCTGTCCACCTGATCCGGATCCCACGTTTTCGTACGGGCAAGCTGTTCTACTTCCATCAGCGTTGCATATGAATTGTCCTTTAAAAATACCTGGAATGTGTAACGGGTTACCGGATATGTTTTCCCGTTAAATTTAACCGGTAAGGGAAGTACTTCGGTTTTTCTTATCTCGGGAGCCTGCTTTATTTTATTACCGACAACCGTATAGTTGAAATCCTGTAGGCCAGCGCGGAATTTATGAAATTCCACTCCGAACAAAGAGGCAACCGAAGCCGAATGTGTCGCATCTATAACTGCTTTACAACGAATTGCCTGACGCCCTGAGCGGTTAGCTATCACCACGCCGGCCGTTTTCCCGGATAAGTCCACAATTGCATTGGTGACATAACTGCTGTAAAGGAAATCTATCCCGTTATCGATCAATTCATCTTCGAGAACAGTTTTTACATGTAAAGGAGCAGGTAGTTCTTTTCCATGAAAAAGTTTACGTGCTAATGCCGTTTGCAGGTTTTCGTCCGGATTTTTCTCATATAAGAAAGAACCGCAGATATCATCTCCCAGGTACGGCATCGAAGCAATAAGGAATACTTTATTTCCTGTCTTTGCTGCCGCAACAGCCGCAGCTATTGCCCGTGAACTTCCCCCAGCCACTACCAAATCTACCTCTTTTATTACCGGAATTTCCCGTTTATCTTCCCCGGCAAAATCCATATCAGGCAATACAGGTTGTATTACAGCATTGGCATCGGTAACTTTTCCTAAAGAAGCTAAAGCACCTCCGGCAGTGGTGATTTTAATAAAATCTCTTCGTGTTATCATAGTATATCATCAGAAAAATTAATTTACTGCAAAAGGAATTAAAAGAATGGCATCTGCATACACCGGTCCTTTGGTCTTTTCGCCATTTACCGTAATAACGGCTTCACCACTGAAATTATAGCTGCCCAGCTGTGCCCATCCTCCTTTATCTTTCTTAGGATTGACAGCTACGGTATCCGATCCACCGGCATGATGAATGTCCAAATATAATACATCCGGTAATTCTTTCTCTGCTAATCCGGTACAATAAAAGTAAACGGTATATTTACCCGGCTCTTTTATATGGGGATGAAATGAATATTTGTTGTTATTTGCCTGATTGGGTGAATAAACAAAACTTGTTTTATAATGTCCCCCGAAACTTTTTTTCCAGTCGCCGCTACGTTTAACTTTATCGATATCCGTATCATCCACCAATATCTCCGGAACGGTTCCATCCAGGTAGGGATTGTTTTTTAATATTTTTCGCAGTGCCGTCACATCAACTTCCTGAACCGTACTGTTTTGATCAATAGCTAAGGATGCTGCTATTGCTGCCGATTGTCCGAGCACCATAAATACAGGTTCCATGCGGATAGAACCATAGGCGATATGAGTGGCCGACATACATACGGGAACCAGCAGATTGGTACACTCTTCTCTTCGGGGTGTCAAGCTTCTGTATGACACCGGGTAAGGAGCAAAACCATGGTATTGCACATCTCCTTCATTCTTTACCATGCCATTGACCACTATCCGCCTGCAATTATGCGAATCCATTCCGTAAGCGGCCATACCCACTCCGTCGCCTACTGTTTCGTGTCCCTGGCAATTATGCTGTGTCATAATGTATTCTCCATGTAAACGCCTGGCTTCACGTACATATAATTGGGTAGGGAAATTATCATTACCAGTAAATTCGTCTTTTGCCCAACCCCATTGCCGTACCTGGTTCCTTAATGTTTCCGGTATCTTTTCATCATTTGCCATAAAATAAAGCAAACCTTTGGTATAATCTACATGCTCCTGCCATATTTTTTCCCGAGTAGCGTAATCTGCTTCCGGATAGTGAAAGTTCATACCTATCATATCTGTAGATAGTGGGCCGCAGTTGTTGACGTCATGTTTTGCATCGGGCATATTCCGGTTAATCAGTAAATACTGATGAATGTCTAAAGGCATTTTTTTTACTGCCCTGGCCAGAAGTTCGTATTTTGCGGGATCATAACGTACCGGTTTCTCAAACGGACACAGGTTATCGGGATTATTTGTCAGGCATAACCTGAAATTATAAGCCTGGATGCTTTTGTCTCCGGTCCCATCAGGTAATAAAGTATCTTCACTTATCCCCCAGCACAATCCGCTTTCGGGTACTCCTTCGATGATGTAGGGGTCTATACCGTCAGGAAACTGGTGCTGATCGAGCAATTGCACGCCATTTAATGTTTCATCAAACCGGGCATTATCTTCACGTCCTGTAAAGTAAGAAACATTGGAACGTGCCATTAAATCTCCTTCATAAGAGCAATCAATAAATTGTTTCGCTCGTATGATGACCGGTAAAGCTTGTGGATTACCAGAGTTTTCCAGAACAATGGAGATTATTCTTGTCCCGCTTTTATCTGCACCTGTAATACGGTGGTTATACAAAACATCTACATCGCCGTCGTTGATAAACCGGTTAATTTCTTTTGTCGCAACACTTGGAGGGAAAGACCACTGTTCCAATTTATTATAATGCTCTCCGATTCTCCTGTAAAATAATCTTGACAACCCTGTAACCGCAAACTTATTTCCAATATCCGTATATCCAAGCCCTCCTGTGGTCATACCGCCCAGATATTTACCGGGCTCAATTAGTAAAACGGATTTTCCCATTTTCTTTGCGGAGTAAGCGGCAATTACACCTGAAGCTGTTCCGCCATATACGCAGATGTCGACTTCTTTCACGTTACGTTCTTCTTTACTCTTTTGGCATGAAGCCATAAAGAGAAAGCATACAATGATTTTTATTATATGTTTCATATGTAAAAGCTTTTAATAAAACAGGGAAGTAAGGACTCTTCCCTCCCTGTTTATTTTTTATTCGTAATTCGGATTCTGAGTTAATGCAGGATTTGTTTGCCTTTCTATATAAGGAATGGGCCAAAGGTAATCGCGGTCTTTATTGAACTGGCGCTTATCTACCAGACGCATTTTATAATCGGCTGATTCTCCCTGCTCGGCAATGGGTATTCCGTCGTAATGGGCGGTTGCGTATTTATCGATACGGGGGGCTTTATCCGGGTAGGATTTTTTCATCCTTCCCAATAAAGGCATATTCATAACTTCTTCTGCTATTTTCCATCTGCGGATATCAAATAAACGAAGTCCCTCTCCGGCAAATTCGTATTTACGTTCCCGATAAACGGCATATAATAATTCTTCAGCATCCGTTATTGTAACGGGAGGCATATCTACAGACGGGCGCTGACGAACTTTATTAATAGCGTCGAGTACGGTATTATCTACCTGTCCGGCCCTTATTTTTGCTTCCGCATAAATTAATAAAACTTCGGCATAACGCATCAGAATGGTATTGTTATCACAATCGTTCAACGTCTGACGGTTCTCAATATTCGCATATTTACGCCAACAAATCCCTGTAAATGTTGCATAAGCATGGGTAGCTTCCAAATTATCAACGCGTGTTGCCGGTGTGGTTAAATAGTTCCAGCACTCCAGGCTATCGCCATGTGTTTCAAATTGGAAACCTAAAAATTCAGATCCGGAAACAGCTAATGTGTATCCTAACCTGGGATCTCTGTTTTTATATGGATCTTTAGGATCAAACAGCGGTGATTTGTCGATAGGCAGTCCATCTGTACATTCCCAACTGTCTGCTAATTGATAAGCGGGTTTTTTATTGGTATGCGCCAATCCGTTACGTGATCCGAAAAGCCGGTATAATGCATGTACTTTAGTCCCTAACAAATATTGTACGGAAAAAATAATCTCTTTCGACTGTTGCCCTTCGTATGTAAATAAGTTGGAATAATCAGTGTCTAATATATATTCCGTGCCTTCCATTGACATTACTTCTTTTGAAGCGGAAATAGCGTCCTCCCAACGTTCATTGTAAAGTGCGGTCCGGGCTTTTATAGCAAAAGCCGCCCCTTTAGTGGGCCTGCCCGATGTCGGATCATTTTTGGACGGAAGTACGGTTGCAGCTTCAGTTAGTTCATCTAAAATAAAATCTACTATTTCGCTCTTGGATGTCCTTGGTTTCTGAGCATCATCCAATGTCAAAACTTCGGTTACCAAAGGTACGTCGCCATAAAGTTCAATCAGATAGCTATAATATAACGATCTTAGAAAACGGGCTTCCGCTTCAATACGTTTGTAAACATCTTCCGGTACATTTTGGCGTCCACGAACCATATTTTCCAACAGATAATTGCATTTTGCAATTCCCTGATAGAAAGCCTGCCAATAATCTTTTGCCAGGCCAAGTGTTGCATCCGCTGCTCCCTGCGCCACTTTTTGAAGATCGCTGGCATTCCGGTCATACCCGATATCGGATGCTTCGTCGAAAGATAAAAAGAAGGTCATCGTTTCAAAATCTCTCCAAAGGTTGGTATAACATCCGGCCAACGCCATTTCCATTTCAGTCTCCGTTGCAAGGAAAGATTTATCGGATGGATTATTAAGCAGATCCCTGTCTAAATAGCTGTCGCACGAATTGAGTATACATGCACATGCCATTATATATATCATTAATCTTTTCATTTGTATTATTATTTACCGGTTAATTAAAATTTAACTTCTACACCAAAACTGATCGTTTTTAATTGAGGATAATAACCTCCGTTACCTACCGGGGCCTCCACATCAAAACCTTTCCAGAACTTATCGAAAGTCAACAGATTATCTCCGCTGAAATAAAGCCTTAGATTAGATAGTGGTGTTTTCCTGAGTAATTTAGCCGGAAAGGTATAACCAACCTGAATGTTTTTTAAACGCATATATGCCGCGTTTTTCATCCAGAATGAAGAATGTTGTTCGTTATTGCTTTCGTTAAAAGCAAGTCGGGGGAATTTCGCGTTCCTATTATCGGGCGTCCAGTTATCTTTATGCTGTTCCTGAACGGTACCACCCATAATAAATGTCTGGATACCCTGTTCATAGATATAACCGTTTGCTTTTCCTACCCCTTGAAGCAATATGCTCAAATCTATTCCTTTATATTCGCCGAAAAGAGATAGGCCGAAAGTATAACGTGGTATTGTACCACCGATAATCACCCTGTCGGATGAATTGATCACACCGTCTCCGTTTTGATCTTTGTACTTAATATCACCGGGTCCGAAATTTCCGTATTGTGTAGCCCCCATATAATTTCCGTCAGCATCATAATCTTCAGGCTGAATATATCCATCGGCTTCCAATGCATATAAGGAGTACATCTCATAACCTTCACGGCTTACAGTGAGCGATGTTTCGTTAATACCTTTCATATCGAGTATTTTATTTTTCACATCCGATATATTAAATGACGCGCGGTAATTAAAATCTCCTACCCGATCCATATAACTCAGACCAATTTCCCATCCACGGTTTTCTATTTTTCCGGCATTTTGCGAAGGAGCTGCCATTCCGATAATTAAAGGAACATCCAGTTTTAATAAAATATCATCCGTTACTTTGTAAAAATAGTCTGCTGTAAGATTCAGTTTTCCGAAAAATGTTGCATCCAAACCCACATTGGTGACGGTAGTGGTTTCCCAGGTGATATTCGTATTTGCCATTTCTGTAATCGCAGCTCCGGAATATACAGTCTTGTCAAAAACATATTTTTCACCTAAGTTCACTTCAGAGAAAGACGGATAATAATCGGCATCAAACCCTCCCCAACTATTTTTCCTGACCACATTCTGATTTCCTAATTGTCCCCATGAACCCCTGAATTTCAGGTTATCAACCACCTGCTTCAACGGTTCCCAGAATGATTCTTCCGAAACTCTCCATCCTGCTGAGAATGAAGGAAAAAACCCCCAACGGTTTCCTTTGGAAAAACGGGATGAACCGTCGTAACGGATATTAGCTTCGAAAAGATATTTACCCTGATAATCATAATTCACCCGGCCGAATAAAGATTGCAAAGCCCATTCAACCGATCTTCCGTTTGACTTCTGATTTTCTTCCCCTCCGGCGTCCAGCACCGGATAATCGGGAAACGCATAATTTTCACGGTAACCTCTATGCCAGTCATTACGGAAATCTTCCTGTTGATATCCGGCTAATACTTTTACTCCATGATTGTTTCCGAATGTTTTATCAAACGTTACCGTTCCGGTAAGGAGATTTCTTAAATTACGGTCCGTCCTGTCTTCCAATGTGCTTTTTTGAGGCGAACGGTAATAAGGTGTACCATCATATTTATAGGTCTGCACCATTTTATTGAAAACCGTATTATGTGTTTCCCAGTAATTGGGTGAATAATTTCCTTGCACGGTCAGCCAGTCTGTCGGTTTATAAATCAACGTGAAGTTGAGTACCGCAGATGGTGAATCCACTTTTCTCAACCCTCCATCGTTCGTAAATGCTACAGGGTTGTCGCCGTTCCATCCTTCTCCCCATTGTCCGTTGGATAATACCCCTGCCTGATTTGCCGGTATGCGGCTCATCCAGTGAAAAGCATCCGTACGGGCAGGTTCTTTCCGTTTGGTCAATGCGCCGTGTGCATCTATTTTGGCTGTAAACTGTTTCGATATCTCCATATCTGTATTCATCCGGAACGTATATCGTTTGTATCCTGAATTTTCAATGATTCCGTTCTGATCCAGATACCCCACGCTGGCCAATGTCCGTATTCTTTGAGAACCTCCGCTTAAAGTGACAAAATGGTTTTGCATTAATCCATTATTGGTCAAACATTCGTCATACCAATCCGTATCGGGATACCGGTCGGGATCCGTATGCATATTCTGACGGTATTCATTGATATAATCATCTGAATACAGGGGTGATTTCCCAATATTTGTATATGCCTGATTGGTCATTAGCATATGGTCTATAGCTCCCACTTTTTCGGGTAAGTCAGTAGCCCGTTGCCAACCTACATATCCGTTGTATGAAACCGTAAACTGGTCTTTCTCGGCACGCTTTGTCGTGATAAGGATCACGCCATTGGCTGCACGGGAGCCATAAATTGCAGAAGAAGCCGCATCTTTTAAAATGGATATCGATTCAATTAAAGAGGGATCGATATTATTTATACCCATTTCTACCCCATCTACTAAAATTAATGCATCATTGTTACCCCAGCTTGTTTTACCGCGTATGCTTATGGTACCTCCATCTTCGCCGGGTTTTCCACTCCTTTGTGTAATTGCAACTCCCGGCACAAGCCCCTGTAAGGCTAAAGAAGTCTGTCCAACCTGTCGCTTTCCCATATCCGCAACAGATACGGAAGAAACCGATCCGGTCAGATTGGCTTTTTTTTGAGTTCCATAGCCAACAACTACTATTTCTTCGATGTTTTGCGTATCTTCTAAAAGCTTTATATTTACATTTGTTTTCATTCCAACCGGAACCTCTTGTGTAACATAACCAATATACGATATCTGTAAAATAGCATCGGATTGAACATTCAATGTATATTTTCCGTCCATATCTGTTATCGACCCATTGGTTGTACCTTTTACTATAACATTCGCGCCGATAATGGGCTCTCCCCTATCATCACTTACTATACCGCTAATTTGTCTGAGCTGCTGTTGGGCGTTCATATTTTTACGAACAATATTAATGTTCCGGTCGTTGATAATATATGTAAGATTTGTACCTGACAGGACTTTTGTAAGAATATCTTCCAATTTCCTGTCTTGAGCGTTAACGTTATAAACTTTTATATTTCTTACTTCTGCATCTACATAGAAGAAAAGAAATTCACTTTGTTTTTCAATTAAAGAAAAAAGATCAGTAAGCATGATCTGTTCTGCTTTTAATGACACTTTTTTGGTTTGTGAATAAGACTCTACTGCTACTGCCTGAAAAAGAGTAACAAAGAGCAAGGCTACAGTGATTCTCATAATTAGAAAGATTTTTTTTAGGTCTTTGCATAAAAGAAACCCGTAATACGAAACATTTTCCATATTTTTGTATTGATAAAAGGTTGAAAATATGCTTCTGTCGGAATGTTTAAGCGCTAAACGACGGAAGCGTTAATAAAATCTTGAAAGGCCGGCTGTATTTATAATATGGCCGGTTTGTTTTTAAAATGATCCATGCATCATAGGCAGTTTGTTTTAAATTAATTGTATTAGTTGATGTAATATACCCCGTTATCTCTGGTCCATTCAAACGGTAAACTCCGTGAGACGACTGTCAGTATTTCCTCCAGGGTTTGTTCTTCACTGAAAGTCCCGGTCACCGTTACTTCAGGGTTCTCTAAATGTTTGTTTTGAATAATGATCTTGACCTTAAATATCTTTTCCAACTCAGTCACCAGATATAAGAAAGAGACTGTTTTATATTTTATGAGTCCACTTTTCCAAAGTGTATGGTCTTCAACTATTACTTCTTTAATACTTATATCATTTGTCGAATAATGATATGTTAATTCTTGATTTGGAAATATCATTATCGTTTGCTCCGCATTTTCAAATTGAATGGACCCTTCTGCCAATGTTGCAATTACCTGTTCTTTTTCTTTATCGAGTTTCAAATTAAATGTAGTGCCTAACACCTTTATAAACACCGGATTTGCTCCGGCTTGTACAGCCACTACAAACTGTCTGGAGGGATCTTTCTTGATTTCAAAATACGCTTCACCCTCTAATTGTATGTTCCGATCTGATATGCCGTATTTGTTCGAATAAGTGAAGCGGCTGTTTTTATTTAAGGTTATTTTGGATTCATCATTTAGCGTAAAATCTATTTTGTTTTTGGTAGTAACGTAAGTAAAATACTCGACGGGATCATTAACCTTATGGGCTTTATATATAATTGATAGGGTTATTATAAGAAAAATTACGGCAGCGACAGGAATAATTACCTTTACAATTGCTTTTCGCCGATTCCTCATCTTTCGCTTACGAATTTCTTTCTGAGTTTTAGCCAAGGAATCAACAGGTGATATAGAATGATTAAAAGAAACTTCCGCATCCCAGTAATTTTTTAACCGGAGAAATATTTCACGGTTTTTACTATCCTCATTCAGCCAGTTTCCAAATTGCAGAAAATCATCTGAAGAACCCTCACCTCCTAATATACGAGCTAATATATTATCGATTTTTTTATCCATTCTTATTTGCTTCTATACATATAGTCGCAGGAACCAGGGAAAACCCTTAGTATGGATAAAAAATAATACAGTAATTAAGGTATATGGAAAAGAATTAGATCTGTTATTCCTATTTAATTATCAGAAATAGCAGATAAGGCAGGACTCATGAGGATTTCCCATTCATTTTCACCTAAAAAATGAGCTAATTCTGAAAAAGAACTTTTTGCAGAAGCATATATTTTATTTGTCTTAGCCAAAATATTTAATTCTACAAAAGCATCAATCATACCTTCCTTTGTATTTCTGGAAGTTTCTTTCATATCGGTGATGATCCGATCTCCAAATAATTCCTTCAGATTTCTTTTTTCTTCTAATGAATCGGAAGCAAGGTAGAAAGAGACATCATCTTTATATATATCTATCTCTTCTTTGATCTTATCTATAAATAATTCTGTAGGACTATCTTGTATAGAATAAAGATTATCTGTCCGGCGGATATGAATACCTATTATACGTTGAGTCGGAATTTTATTTAGGACAACCTCTACTTTTTCAAGAATTTCCGGGTTAGGTATAATATACTTCCACATATCTTTTGACTCCCAAAATCTCCAGAAACTAATCATATAAATGTGTTTATATTTATCTATGTCCCCAAAATCAGTTTTTTTATGATCAACAACAACTTCTATTACTTCCTTCCAATATATTCTTTTGTCAAACAGTAGCCTGTTATAAAAACGTGACAACCACTTAGGGAAATATACACTGCGGAAGCAATAATCAGAAAATGTAGGTTCCCTAATTTCTACATTCTTTACCATAGGGTTTATATAAAACAGATCCTTATAACTGCAGTTAAGCCCACTCTCTTTATGCCAGATAATGCGGAGCGTTTTATTTCTCGAAACACAGTAAGTTATTGCGGAACAAATGGCGTTTATCCGGTTTCCTAACCCACCAACAGGAATTAAAGTAAAATTTGCCTCCATAATTGTTATATCAGTTAAACGAAAAATTAAGATGCAAATGTAGTGTAAAATATTTTACTACATTTATTTCTCTAATCTATAAATTGTCACATTTCTGACGATAAAAATTTGCGTATCTTTTTTATGGCTGTAGCCAGATGAGCTTCCACTGTTTTCACGGATATATCCAGAATGGCTGCCACTTCTTTATATTTCAATTTATCTTCACGTACCAGTTTGAAAGTCATTTTGCATTTGTAAGGTAATGCATTAATAGCGTCATTCAGACGTTGTTTGGTTTCTTTTGATATTAATTCTTCTTCGGGTGTAGTTTCTGTATGAATAAAAAAGTCAACTGTTTTATCATTCAAATCGACTTTAGTCATATGTTGTATACGATAATGGCTGATTGCTTTATGCCGGGCTATAGCATATAAATAAGAATCAAAATTAGTAATTTCAGGTAAGGCTTTTCTATTATTCCATAAAACAAGAAATGTATCAGATACAATCTCTTCAGCTTCTGATAAGCTATGTACATAAAGTATTATGAATCGTAATAACCTTTCAAAATAAGTTAAATACAACGATTCAAAGGCTACTTGTGAGTCTGATTGTGAAATCTCACGTATCCATAACATTATCTCTTCCGTTTGCTTTTTCAAGAATAGAGTTTCTAATAGTTATATCGTAAATTTTGGACAAAACCCTTAGTTAGGACAGCTTATTTTTTAATTTTGTAGGATTTAACAGAGAATGCAATAAACAAAATATATCATGAACGATCAATTGAAACCGGAGACGCTTTGTGTACAGGCGGGTTGGGAACCAAAAAACGGAGAACCGCGCGTACTTCCTATTTATCAAAGCACCACATTTAAATATGAAACCAGTGAGCAAATGGCTAATCTTTTCGACCTGAAAGAAAGTGGCTATTTTTATACTCGTTTGCAAAATCCTACTAATGATGCCGTAGCTGCGAAAATCACCGCATTGGAAGGCGGCGTTGCCGGTATGTTGACGTCATCCGGCCAGGCTGCTAATTTCTTCGCTGTTTTTAATATCTGCAGTTCGGGTGACCATATCGTAAGCGCATCGGGTATATATGGAGGAACTTATAATCTGTTTTCAGTTACCCTGAAGAAACTCGGCATTGAATGTACATTTATTGATCAGGATGCGAGTGAAGAAGAAATAATGAAAGCTTTTCGTCCGAATACCAAAGCGTTATTCGGAGAGACTATTTCTAATCCGGGAGTAATGGTTCTTGACATCGAGAAATTTGCTCATATAACCCACAAACAAGGGGTGCCGTTAATTATAGACAATACGTTTGCGACACCTATCAATTGCAGGCCATTTGAATGGGGAGCCGATATTGTTACTCATTCCACTACCAAATATATGGACGGGCATGCTACCAGCGTGGGGGGATGTATCATAGATAGCGGCAATTTTGACTGGAATGCTCATGCCGAAAAATTCCCCGGATTATGTGAACCTGATCCTTCTTATCACGGACTTACTTATACTAAAGCGTTTGGAAAAGGAGCTTTTATTACGAAAGCGACCGCCCAGTTAATGCGCGATTTAGGTTCGATACCTTCACCCCACAATTCTTTTTTATTAAATATAGGTTTGGAAACATTACATTTACGCATGCCCCAACACTGTAAAAATGCGCTTGCGGTAGCTAAATGGCTGGAAAGTAATGAGAAAGTCGCATGGGTAAATTACCCTGACCTGAAAAGTAATAAAGGGTATGAGTTGGCAAAGAAATATTTACCAAACGGATCCTGCGGTGTTTTATCTTTTGGTTTAAAAGGAGGACGTGATGTAGCAACCTGTTTTATGGATAAATTGCAATTGGCGGCGATCGTTACACATGTTGCAGATGCCCGTACATCGGTACTGCATCCCGCAAGCCATACTCATCGCCAATTATCAGATGAGCAATTGATTGAAGCAGGGATTGCCCCGGATATGATACGCCTGTCGGTTGGTATTGAAAATGTTGACGATATAATTAATGATTTGGAACAGGCTTTAAAGTGACATGCTTTTTCATCGGATAATGTAATAATTACCAGATAGTAAGTGACTTTGCCAGTTTATGGAACCATCTGGAAAGTATCCTTCGGGCAGAAAGACTAACGGGATGTTCTTCATTAAGCAGATCTTCCCTGAATTCACGCAAGATCAGCCATTCTGCCTGACTAACCCAGTGACGAAAATGTAGATTTGGTACATGACTTTCTGATAATTCCAGCAACTTATCCAAATCAAAACGGTCAGCTACCATGCCGGCGCCTGATTGCATGGCATCATGTGCATTACAAGCCTGCTCTATATGGGTGGGAACCATCAGGACAGGCTTATTCATATACATGGCTTCACAAACCGATTCAAAACCGGCTGTTGTTGCATATGCCTTAGCTCCCGACATATATTTAATAAAAGATGTATCATTTAAGGAATGAAAAATCAGGTTTTCATTCACTTTTGTTTCCGGCTCCGCATCTTTTTTATCCCAGAAGAAATGCATTTTAACATGTGGATTTTTCTTATGCCAGGCTTTAACCTCCTCCCCGAAACCACTATTTAACAAATACCCATGCAGGTAGTCTCCTTTATGCGGAACAGCTTCGATAACTTCCCGCCTTACTAACGGAGGTACAACGATTAATCCCTTTTCAGGTACTTCTTTCATTTTACGGAAAGACAGTGCGAGTTTTTTAGTTGAACCCCATGTCGTAATTCGCGTATAGAACATCATCATACCTAACGAAACCGGATTGGAACGGGGAAATGTAAAATCCGGATGAAGGAATAAATATTGATGGGCAATACAGATCATTTGAACCTTAGGACGGTATATTAAATAGGTTATCCCTGTGAGCATCTCATAAAAATTTACCACTAGATCCGCATTTGTATCTTTTATCGTCCGGTTAATATAACGTAGACTTTTTATATAAATATGTGTACGGGCAAGATTGTAAATAACTGTTTTGGGTAGGTTTGCCCGCTTATTTTTTGCCGTAGGCAGGAAGTTTGGACTTTCAAAGGGAAGTAGATCAGTATTGATTTTCTCGCTAAAAAAGGAAGGGATCTTTCTTACCGGGCTTTTTCCGACCATAGCACCGACAATCTGATGACCATCTGCAATAAGTTTTTGCTGAAGAGATAATGCTTGCGTCAGGTGTCCACGTCCTTCACCTTGTATAACGAAAAGTATTTTCATAAGCCCTATTTATACTATATTATAAATAGAAACAATTTCCTGTTTCCATTGTTCAACCAAACAATACACGGATACCTCACAAAGCTATTAATTAAGTGTTACATCATAACTACATCTATGTTAAAAAAAAGTAGAGGCAGTAAAATACCACCTCTACTATACTATAAATTAATGATTTACTATTTTTATAAATTAATCTTCTTCCTGTTTTTCAGCATACGCCTTTAATAATTTTTCCTGAACATCCGCAGGAACCAGTTCATAAGCAGCAAACTTCATAGTAAAAGAAGCCCGTCCTCCGGTTAGAGAACTTAATGAAGTAGAATAAGAAGACATTTCCTTTAACGGTACTTTAGCGGATAGTTTTTCATAGCCTTTTTCACTATTCATCCCCATAATGACTCCTCTTCTACCCTGCATATCACTCATTACGTCACCCAGATAATCAGCGGGAACAGATACTTCCACATCATATATCGGCTCCAAAATCTTTGGTCCGGCTTCTTTAAATGCGGCACTGAATGCATTACGTCCAGCTAGCATAAAGGATATTTCATTACTGTCGACCGGATGCATCTTACCATCATATACAATTATACGTACATCACGGGCATACGATCCCGTTAACGGCCCCTGTTCCATACGTGCCATAATACCTTTTAATATTGCCGGAAGGAAACGCGCATCGATAGCACCTCCCACAATTGAATTGACAAATACCAGTTTGCCGCCCCAATCCAGATCAATGGTTTGCATGTCGCGGGCACTCACTTTAAATTCCTGTCCGCCGAAACGATACACTTCCGGAAGCGGCATACCTTCGTAATAAGGTTCGACAATAAGATGAACTTCTCCGAATTGTCCGGCGCCACCTGATTGTTTTTTATGACGATAATCAGCACGGGCCGCCTTTGTTATTGTTTCCCGATAAGGTATTTTAGGTTCAATGTATTCGATAGGTAACTTCTCATTATTTTCCAATCGCCATTTTAATGTACGTAAATGGAATTCGCCTTGACCTGATACAATCGTCTGCTTTAATTCTTTTGATTGTTCAACCAGCCATGTCGGGTCTTCCTCACGCATACGCGTTAGTAATTCGCTCAGCTTTTCTGAGTCCGATTCATTCACCGCTTTAATAGCCCTACGGTATTTAGGATTCGGATATTTAATGAAATCGAATTTATAATCTGCACCTTTCCCGTTTAATGTGTTACCCCGGCGTACATCTTTCAGTTTTACGGTGGCTCCAATATCACCTGCCATCATTTCGCTAACCTGGTTGCGGGTTTGTCCCGCAACTGAAAATATTTGCGCAATACGTTCTTTCGATCCTCTGTCGGCATTAAGCAGGTCATCACCTTCTTTTACTTTGCCTGATATCACTTTAAAATAGGAAACCTGCCCGATATGCTGTTCGACTGTTGTTTTAAAGAAGAAAATACTTGTTGGTCCATTGGAATCGGGGGCGATGTCTTTGCCGTCGATAGTTTTGATATGAGGCATTCTGTCAACAGTGGGTACCACATTACCCAGAAATTCCATCGTTCGTCTTACACACATATCTTTTTCTGCACATACACAAAAGACAGGGAACATACCTCGTGAAATTAAACCGGCGCTTATCCCTGCACGCATATCATCTTCACTAAGTGTACCTTCTTCAAAGAACTTCTCCATTAACTGATCATCGTTTTCTGCAGCTGCCTCAACCAACATTCCATGTAATTCAGTCGCTTTGTCTATCTGGTCTGCCGGAATTTCCAAAACTTCGGGCACTCCGCCTTCCGGTTTCCAGCGATACATTTTCATTTTAAGTACATCAATAACGGCATTGAAAGACGGACCGACATTAACCGGATATTGAATCTGCACCACTTTACTGCCGTAACTGTCTTTCAATTGAGAAATAGTTCCATCATAATCAGCCTTTTCATTATCCAGTTGATTAATGATAAAAATAACAGGTTTATTGAATTGTTCAGTATAACGGAACTGGTTCACTGTACCCACTTCTATACCATACTGGGCATTTAAAACCATCAATGCCGTATCCGTCACATTTAATGCCGACACAGCACCACCGATAAAGTCGTCAGAACCCGGGCAGTCAATAAAATTCAATTTCCTATCCTGCCATTCCACACTAAAAACGGTTGAGAACACTGAGTATCCATACTCTTTCTCAACCGGAAAATAATCACTTACAGTATTTCCTGCTTTTACACTGCCGCGACGTTTTATAACTCCACCCTCGTAAAGCATAGCTTCAGCGAGAGTGGTTTTCCCAGAGCCAGAACTTCCCAATATGGCAATGTTCTTGATTTCATTCGTTTGATATACCTTCATGATATCAGGTTTTAAATGAATTTATAAATTTTTTATCTCTTAAAATTTCATGAGGCCGCAAATTATAGAATGTGTATCAAAAAAGCAATTATATGTAACTGTTAGAGAACATAATTTTTATAAGGTTTCAATTACTTCCCGCTGCTGCTTGAAGAAAAGTACACGTTCTTTCCCTCCTGTACCGGAGATAAGGGTAGAGTTGTATTTCATGGATGTGATCCAATCTCTTACTTCTTTACACTTACCTTTATTATTATAAGACATAATTGAATAAAAAAGATGCGTAATAAGTATGCTAAGACAAATCTTTTCAGACCAAAGATAGGTATATGTCGAATCTATGTCCTCATCTGAAATATAAATATCGCATTTATTCCCGGTATCATCGAATACTCCTTTGGAAGCAACCGATTCGAGCTCATCAATCATTAAAAATAACTCCCGTTTCACTTCCTTTATCTCATCCTCTTCTATCAGGCCAATACTTTTAAAATATCTTATGTCATCTATTATAATAGGTATAATTTTTTTATCCCATATATAGATGGTATGTGATATTTTATGAAACATATGCTGGGTATTTTGTACGGTTTCATCTCCCCAATCAGTAAGTTTAACTTCTTTAAAAGGAATTGCACGGGAAGGGTTATTCTCGTGCTGAAGGTATTTAAACTTATAATATTTGGATATATTCTTGTAAGGTAATAATACTGGAAACGGAATACTTTTCAATGCCATCCCAAATTCAGAATCAGCCTCTTCTGCAAATTCTTTTATATAGTTGACAGACATCGCTTCCCATTCATCTACCTCTGTCCTTTTTTCTGAATAATATGATTTAAGCATCATATTGGTTATCGGAGTTTCTTTTTCTGCATTCAGTATTATTTCATCTACTGAAAAATTTAGTTTTTTGGCCAGAATGGCAACTTCACTGAACGTAAACATCGTTCCTCCACGTAATCTCCGGTAAGCAGTTTCTTTTTCAATCGAAAGAGTTTCCGCTATAAAATCTGCAAGTTGAGTTTTTTTAAGTATTTTACTTTTCAGCACTTCAACAAAGGCCTCATTAAACATCTTGTCGGACATATTATATTAATTCTCATATTTTAAATGTCTCAAAAATAAACTATTCGTGTCGATTAACGAAACGTTTTGTGTGATATTTTCTATATTAAATTGGTCTTTTTAAAACAATTTTTGTCTCATTTTGACACTTCGCAAAAAAAACGCGTCAAATTGTGATCCACTTTTTAATCTTTCAATAAATAATCTGTCTTGGTTAGATATTCTGTTTGTCCTAAATTTACATAAGCAAATAAATTATTTATAGTTATAAACAAAGAATGTTAACTTAGGAATAAATACTATCAGCTCTATTTTTTGATTTTTCTCTAAAGGGTTAGTTATTTTGAGGAGAATAAAATCAACATTCAATCAGAGGGAAATGGGTTTTAGTGATAAAACAACTCTCCCGTGAAATATTTTATTGATTTTCTTTAATCTATTTCATCTGTAAATTGAATTAGGAGGCACGGCTTATGCCGTGTCTCCTTTATTATTTACTATTTGTATAATAACTTGCGACATGAGAATTTTGAGCATATGGAATTATTATTACCTTCGTTGTGATAATAAATAAGAATGATGAAATTAACATACATTTATCATAGTTGTTTTGTTTTGGAATCGGGAGAATTTGATATTGTTTTTGATTATTATAAAGATTCAGGAAAATCACCTCTTGAAGGATATATACACGATGAAATTTTGACTAATGATAAACAATTATATGTATTGGCATCTCATTTTCACCCCGACCATTTTAATCCGGATGTTTTAAAATGGAAACAGGAGAAAAGAAATATTATCTATATTTTTTCAAGTGATATTCTTGAACATAAAAAAGCGCACATTGATGATGCCCTGTATGTAAATAAGGGAGAAGTATATCAGGATAACAACCTATTCATACAGGCTTTTGGTTCAACTGATTCGGGTGTATCGTTTCTTGTCGAAATTCAAAAAAAAATGATATTCCATGCCGGTGATCTGAATAATTGGCATTGGATAGACGAATCCAGCAAGCAGGAAGCTGAAGAAGCTGAGAGAGCTTATATGGAGGAACTTAGAATCATTAGTGAGTCGACAAAACATGTCGATCTCGTTATGTTTCCGTTAGACCCACGCTTAGGAAGCCAGTATATGCTTGGTGCTGAACAATTTATAGCTAATATCCAAACAGATATTTTTGTTCCTATGCACTTTTCTGAATCGTATGATAAAGTTGCAGCTTTTAAAAGTATCGCAGGCAAGTATCATTGCCGGTTACTTGAGTTAAAACAAAAAGGACAACAATTTGAATTGTAAACAATAAGAATAAAGGAATATGAAAATAAAAGGAAAATTTGACCATTTCAATATCAATGTGATGGATCTCGAAAAAAGTATCAATTTCTATAATGAAGCCTTAGGATTAAAAGAACACCATCGCAAAGAGGCAGAGGACGGTTCTTTCATTTTAGTATATCTTACTGATGAGACTACAGGTTTTCTTTTAGAATTAACATGGCTTAAAGAGCGTAATGAATCATATGATCTGGGAGATAATGAAAGTCATTTATGTTTTCGTGTAGAAGGCGACTACGAAGAAATTAAGAATTATCATGAAGATATGGGATGGGTTTGTTTTGTAAACAGGGAAATGGGGCTTTATTTCATCCACGACCCGGATGATTACTGGATTGAAATACTGCCAGCTTAATTTATAATTTGTTTTCCTTTAAGGGAATCACTACTTTGATCAGTTGGTCTTTTAAAGGAAAACTATAATCGTTAAAATAATATTCGTATGCCGGACCTTCAGGTTCGTAGCCATTATCAGCTATCCACTTTGTCATTGAACCGTAAAGGGGGTTGATCTCTCCGATATCACCCCGGAAGTAACTAAAAATAATCTTTCCTTTCGGGATAATCCTGCTTGTATACCTGCCAAAAGAAGGAAGGCTGATTGCCACCGGAAAGCATATTTCAATATCCAGATTCTCTAAATCCATACATAAATAATTATTATATATGATAAAAGGAGCATCTGTCATTAATTCGTCGTTTAAAAGGATATATTCGGAGATATTCTGGTAACTTTCCTTAAATAACGCCACAACATCACGGGATTTTATGTTTGTGCGAATGGATAATACCGGTTGTTCCATCTGGCAACGTAATATTATATCTGTCATTATCGGCATCTGTTTTTCTCCTTGTGTTTTAGACTATGTAGTCAATTCTTCCTCAAATATATGCAAAATTTGCACCGAATAGACAAATGATTTTTATTTTAAAGAATTTTTATTGCAGCTTATCAGAATCCTCTTATATTTGTTTCCCGATTGAAAATTCATTATTAATCCTATAGTAAATATAAAATCATGGAGAAACCTTATGTAGTAGGTATCGATATTGGTGGTACCAACTCTGTATTCGGTGTTGTGGATGCAAGAGGAACAATCTTGTATAGCGGTTCAATAAAAACGGGTAAACATACAGATGTCAATGACTACGTCAACGAACTGGCGAAAGGACTTGGAAGTGTTATTGAACAATGTGGCGGGCAGGACAAAATCAAAGGTATTGGGGTAGGTGCTCCCAACGGCAATTATTTTAACGGTTGTATTGAGTTTGCACCTAATCTTCCCTGGAAAGGAAGGATCCCTTTGGCCCAATTGATCAGTGAAAAACTTAACGGGATTCCTGTAACATTAACAAATGATGCAAATGCTGCCGCTATCGGCGAAATGACTTACGGGGCTGCTCGCGGACTGAAAGATTTCATTGTTATAACATTAGGTACCGGTGTAGGAAGCGGCATTGTGATCGGTGGTAATCTGGTATATGGCCACGACGGTTTTGCCGGGGAATTAGGGCATGTTATTATGCGAAGACATGGACGTATGTGCGGATGCGGCCGTGAAGGTTGTCTGGAAGCGTATACTTCTGCTACAGGTGTTGCACGTACCGCACGCGAATATCTTGAAATCCGTAAAGATGAAAGTATTTTACGCGAATTAGATCCGGATCAAATCACATCGAAAGATGTATATGAAGCGGCCATGAAAAATGACAAGATCGCTCTTAAAATTTTTGAAGCAACCGGTAATATGCTTGGTGAAGCTTTTGCTGACTTCATTGCTTTCTCAAGCCCGGAAGCTATTATTCTTTTCGGTGGATTGACGAAAGCCGGCGACCTTATAATGAAACCGATCAAAGAATCCATGGAAAAAAATGTGTTAAAGGTATTTGAAGGAAAAACAAAACTCCTGTTTTCCCAGCTGAAGGAAAGTGATGCGGCCGTATTGGGCGCAAGCGCTTTAGGGTGGGAAGTCAGAGAACCAAGCACTACTATATAATAAGATAAAAAGTGAAAGGTGAAATAAATTATTGTCTTTTCACCTTTCATTTTTCTCATACCAAGATATGATACATCCGCTTCATCAATTCATTTTTTGTCCGGCCTGCGGTTCAAAAACATTCCAGGTTCGTAACGAAAAAGCAAAACAGTGTACTACGTGCGGTTTTACCTATTATTTTAATCCTTCCGCATCCGTGGCCTGCTTTATTAAAAATGCAAAAGGAAATCTGTTATTGGTAAAACGGGCAAAAGAACCTGCAAAAGGTTCATTGGACCTGCCTGGTGGGTTTGTAGATATTAATGAAACAATTGAAGAAACCCTTTACAGGGAAATAAAAGAAGAGACAGGTCTTTCCATTACGGATCACACCTATCTTTTTTCACTTCCTAATATTTATCCTTACATGGGGTTTAACGTTCATACGGCAGATCTGTTTTTTGAATGTTATACTGATTCTTTCAATAACGCACAGGCGAATGACGATGCTTCAGAGATAATTATTTTACCGCCCGGAGAATTAAATCCCGATGCTTTTGGCCTTCAATCCATAAAAAAAGCAGTTTTGCTCTATCGCTCTAAAGATTAAGTCTTTTTGCATAATTATTTAGAAGTTTTATAACTCCTTTCCATATATTTGCACCTTACAACCATAGATCAATAAAAATTGTTATACGATCATTGATCTCAATAAACGAAGAATGATGAGAAAAATACTTATCCCGCTGTGCATTATTATCGGTAGCCATGCAGCAACATACGGACAGCGGTCATACCAGTTTGAAACATCTAACAAACTGTTCGTAGAAGGAAAAGAATTATTCAGCTTGAAAAACTACGCTGGAAGTATAGACAAATTACAAGCTTACAAACAGCAATTCATTACCGATGCCGACCTCATACAGGAAGCTGATTTTTTGCTTGCCAGCGCAGCTTACGAGCAGGGACGGGATGACTCTCCGGAATTACTAAAGGAATACCTTGAAACTTATCCGGATTCGCGTCATTCAGATGAAGTGAACTTTTTTATAGGTTCTGCGCATTTTGGTAAGAAGGAATACGAAAAGGCTCTTTTCTTCTTTTATGATGCGAATATAGACATGTTAAGTCCTGAACAGCAGGAAGCTTATAGTTACCGTTTGGCTTATTCGCTATTACAGACGGGAGATATGGAAAAAGCCCGGGGATACTTTTCTCGTATTAAACAAATAGGCACAACTTATCGTGAAGCGTCTACTTATTACCTGGCATATATTGATTACGCAACCGGCAATTACAATGATGCCTTGGTAGAATTTAGCCGGTTAAAAGGAATAGCGGACTACCGCGAACAATCACAATACTTTATTACACAAATTTATTTCCTGCAAGGCAAATATGACAAAGTAATAAATGAAGGTGAAGAATTACTTTCCAACTATCCATATAGTAGCAATAACAGTGAACTATATCGTATCACCGGGAATTCGTATTATAGACTGGGAAACCAGGATAAAGCAATTACACAACTGAATAAGTATGTCTCTTCAACGGACAATCCGTTACGTGGTGATTTATATATCCTAGGAATAAGTTATTACAATAAAGGAAATTATGAAAACGCGATCAAATACCTTTTCCAAGCCGTACGACAGGACGATGCCCTTTCGCAAAACGCAAATCTGTATCTCGGACAAAGCTATTTGAAAAGAAATAATAAGAATAATGCAAGGATGGCTTTTGAAGCGGCCGCTACTACTTCTTTCGATAATAAAGTAAAAGAAGTAGCCACATACAATTATGCATTATTGATCCATGAAACCGCATTTACGGGATTTGGAGAATCGGTAACTGTTTTTGAGAATTTCTTAAATGAATTTCCCAACTCCCAATATGCCGATAAGATAAATGATTATTTAGTGGAAGTTTATCTCACTACAAAAAATTATCAAGCTGCATTAACATCTATTGAAAAGATCCGACGTCCAAGTTCAAAAATACTGGAAGCTAAACAGGATATACTATTCCAACTTGGTACACAAGCGTTCACCAATATGAAACTCGACGATGCTGTTCATTTATTTACACGTGCTATCGATATGGGCGCATATAATACGGAATCAAGAAATAATGCCTATTTCTGGCGCGGTGAATCTTATTATCGACAGGAACAATATGCAAAAGCTATATCCGATTACCGGACTTACATTAATAATACACGTCAACGAAATACGGATATGTATGCCCTGGCTTATTACAATATGGGATACAGCTACTTCAAACAACAGCAATATAATGAAGCTTTAACCAATTTCAGACAATATATCGGCCTGGAAAATAATCAGAAAGCCGAATCATATGCTGATGCCTACAACCGCATCGGCGATTGTCTGTTTAATAACCGCCAGTTTGCGCAGGCCGAAGAAAGCTACAACCGTGCTGCTGCCCTGCAACCTTCAGCAGGTGATTATTCATTATTCCAAAAAGGATATGTACTTGGTTTACAAAAAGATTACCGGGGAAAGATAAATACCATGGATAAACTCATCCGTGAATTCCCTAATTCAAGATATGTGCCGGATGCTTTGTTTGAAAAAGGACGTTCCTATGTTCTACTCGAAAACAGTCAGTCGGCAGCGGAATCATTTGAAACACTGATGCGGCAATTCCCTCAAAACAGTCTGGCACGGAAGGCCGGTGTTCAGCTGGGTCTATTATACTATAATGACAATCAGCCACAAAAGGCAGCAGAAGCTTACAAAAAAGTAATTGGTAATTATCCCAACAGTGAGGAAGCAAGGGTCGCACTCCAGGACCTTCGGTCGGTCTACATCGATCTGAACGATATCAACTCCTATGTAGCTTATGCAAATTCATTGGGAAACAGTGTCAGGATAGAAGTTTCAGAACAAGATTCCCTTACCTATATCGCTGCCGAAAGATTATTTATGAGGGGGGATTATAACGGCGCCCAACGCAGCCTGGCCAATTACCTGCAGAACTTCCCCTTAGGTGCATTTAGTTCAAATGCAAATTATTATCTCGCAAGTATTGCTTTTGCGAATAAAGAATATCCGGAAGCAAAACGTTTATTTAATCTGGTTATTGAAAGTGGAGATACCAAATTCAGGGAAGAAGCATCAGCACGAAAAGCCGAAATTGAATATTTAGAGAAAGATTACGCATCTGCATTGGAAAGCTTCAAGCGTCTGCAGCTAATTGCTGAAAATCCGGAAAACCGCCAAGCGGCGAAACTGGGTATTATGCGAAGCGCACAATTCACCGGACAATGGCAGGACGCGTTGATCGGAGCTGATGATTTATTAAAAGAAGCCCGGCTTTCTCCGGAAGTAAAATCAGAAGCGCAATATGTTCGCGCAAAAGCATATATTAATCTGAATCAGGCCAACCGGGCACTGCCTGATCTGCTGGAAGTGAGTAAAGACACACGTACAGCTCATGGTGCTGAAGCAAAATATTTACTGGCACAATTATATTATGATACCCATGAGGATAAAAAAGCCGAAGAGGTTTTGATGAATTTTATTGAAAACGGCACGCCACATCAGTACTGGCTCGCTCGTGGGTTTATCCTTCTTGCTGATGTTTACATCCGGCAGGGAGATGATTTCCAGGCCCGGCAGTACCTTACAAGTTTGCAGAAAAACTATCAGGGATCAGACGATATTGCCGGTATGATTGAAAACAGATTGGGTAAACTTAAGAATTAAAGACGTGATGAAAACAATATATAAAAGTTTGCAGGTAGCCGGTATAGCAGCCCTTTTAAGCATTCCCGTAACAATAATAGCTCAGGAAAACAATAATCTGAGCCGTGAATTAACACTTGAACGTGAATATGACCCTTCCGTGCAGGATGCCAATAAGGTAAGTACATTACCGGCAGTTAAAGAACCGGTAGTTAAAAAGATGCCTATAGATTATTCCACATTCACCATTCCGACAGAACCCCAAAGGGAAATAGGTATTTTACCCTCCGGAAGTATCATGACGGATATGAGATACAATAAACGGCGGGGCTACCTCAATTTCGGTATCGGAACTTACCTGAATATAAACGGCGACGCCGGGTATCATATTTTAAATACGGAAAAAGACCAGCTCAACCTGTTTTTTTCGCACCGATCAACGAATGGAAATATCAAATACATTCAGGACTTCATGAATGATGAAAAAATAAAAGCCAAATTGAACGATAACATCGGAGGTATTAATTACAGGCACAAATTCGACCAGGCAGTATTAAAATTAGGTGCGAAATACGGATATTCGGCTTTTAATTATTATGGGTTACCTTATGGAAACGGTATTTCCATCGACACGACTTACCATACCGACAGGGAAACCAATCAGGTAAACCAGTTGATCAGCCTAAACGCCGGAGTTGAATCCAATGCCGAAGCCTCAGTAGGTTATTTGCTGGATTTAGATTATACCAATTTTTCATATAAATATGGCTTAAATAAAGATATGGATGGCATAACCGAACATTCTATCGGTGCCAAAGGGGGATTAAACGCCGCCTTTGGTGGTAACCAACGTATTGGCATTGCCGGAAAATTTAATTATTTCAATTACAGTTTACCTACTATTAATTCTACGTTATACACCCCTGTATTTAAAAATTATTTCGAGGGTACCATATCCCCTTATTATAAAGTAGAGGGTGACAACTGGAACGTAAAATTGGGTGTAAATGCTATGTTTATTACAGGAGACGAAAGCAAGTTTTTTGTATCCCCTAATATTGCAGCAGACATTGTTTTCGGTGGAAAAACCGTCCTCTATCTTAACGCAGATGGCGAGATAGGTTCAAACAGCGCTTATATGATGTCACGCGAGAACCGTTATATCAATCCTTATAACCGTATTTTGCCGTCACGTACGTGGTTGGATGCTACTGTAGGTTTAAAAAGTGGAGGAGTGCCCGGTTTCTGGTTCAATATTTTCGGTGGATACAAAATAACGGATAATGATTATTTTTTCATTCCTACTTTTTATAATACGGGATTTGCAAATGTAAGCAATGTATTGCCGGGAAAATCCAAACTATTCCGGGGCGGGATTGAAATGAAATATGCTTATCAGCAATTTATAGAATTAGCCTTGAAGGGAGTATATAATCATTGGGACGTAAGTAATGATATGCTTCTCACTCCAGGTGAAAATATTAAACATAAAGCATACGGACGTCCGAAAGCCGAAATAACGGCAGGAATAAATGTCATTCCTTTAGAAAGGTTATCCTTAAAACTCGATTATTATCTGGCAACCGGCAGGGATATTTATTTGCCTAATGCAATCAGTGAAAAGATGAACGACATCAATGAACTCAACTTTACAGGTTCTTATAATTTCAATGATACATTCGGAGCCTATGTAAAACTTAACAATATATTATTCCAAAAATATGAGGTAATTTACGGGTACCCAATGCAGGGTTTTAATGTAATGGCCGGTATAAATATAAATTTCTAACAAATTATCCGGGTGGTTTTTAAAATCATCCGGATAATTTTTATTTACCGGCATTTATCTCACAACTTCTTCTCAAATAACTTATATATACCTAATATGGCAACGCCGAATGCCACAGCAACCAAAACGATACAAACATTTAAAAGACCTTCCGTTCTAAAAGAGATCTTCAACAATATAGTTGATACAATAAAGCCGGAATTACGGATAACCTTACTGAATTTATCAGATAAATCGAATGTAAATAACAAGAGCAGCACTTCCATAAGTATCAATGCTGTGAAAAAAGTGTCGAAAAAAGTATTATTCATCTTTTGAATGATTGAGACGATATTGATTATATGAACAGACGACACATTCCTCAATTCTAAAAAACTCCTTGCAAACAAGATAGCAAATAAAATTATCAATCCGATAGCCATAATTTTTTTAATCAAAAAGAAACGTCTGCTTTTGTAATCTTTGCAATCCGATTCGTCAACTCTTGCTGGTTTATTACCAGAAAGTTTATAAAAAAAGAAAATTAAAAGAAAAAGTATTATCAGACCCGCAAACGTCAGCAGTAAGCTGTTGATTTGTAAACGATCAGGTGTTTCAATCGCAACAGAAAGGTTGGATAGGTTATTAAAAATCTTCCGTATCATGATCAATGCAATAATTTCGTATTGCTTTCCCAAATAAATAGTGATGGATTTGGGAAGATAATAGATTAAAAGATAAATTTCATAAAGTAGAATAATGGAAAAAGGCGTATAAATAGCTGCTATCGGATCTACTATTCTACCATTCATATCATTAAAGGATGAAATATTATTTACCCGTGCAAGGACAATAAGTATAAAATGAATAATGAAAGTAATTATGGCAAAGAAGAAAATAAATTTTTCAAATTGTTTTTTTCTGGTTTCTGATAACAGTATGGGATATATTTTATTTACAAATTTAGACAACATTCATTCTTTAATATTAGTTTTCATTTATTAAACATTTTGGCAAGTTGATTGGTTTAAATAGTAGATAACGTTTAACCGTATTGAGAAACATATAAACAATAATACAATATAAAATTATCTTATGGAATATAGATATGAGAAGGATACGATGGGTGAGGTAAAAGTACCCATTGATGCATATTATGGCCCTCAGACTCAGCGAAGCATTAATAATTTCAAAATATGTCCCAAGACCTGCCGGATGCCCAGAGAGATAATTGAAGCTTTTGCATACCTGAAAAAGGCTGCCGCATTGACAAACAAAGAAGCCGGTGTGCTTTCTCCTGATAAATGTGAATTGATTGTCAAAGTATGCGATGAAATACTGGATGGTAAATTTGATAATGAATTTCCACTCGTTGTATGGCAAACAGGAAGCGGTACACAGACAAATATGAATGTAAATGAAGTGATTGCAAACCGTGCACATGTACTGAGGGGCGGACGATTAACCGACAGGGAAAAGATACTTTCCCCAAATGATGATGTAAATAAATCGCAATCTTCAAATGATACCTTCCCGACAGCTATGCACATAGCGGCATACAAATTATTAAATGACGAAACGATACCGGCTATTATCCGGTTACGTAATACATTTGCCCAGAAGAGTCTTGCTTTTATGGATATCGTTAAAATCGGCAGAACCCACTTTATGGATGCAACCCCTCTTACATTGGGGCAGGAGTTCAGCGGGTATGTTTCACAACTGGAACATGGACTAAGAGCTTTACAGGATACACTTTCACATTTAGCAGAATTAGCACTGGGAGGAACGGCGGTAGGCACAGGGATCAACACACCGGACAACTATGACAAGCAGGTAGCTAAAAAGATTGCAGAACTGACAGGCCTACCCTTTATAACGGCACCCAATAAATTCCAGGCACTGGCAAGCCACGATGCGATTGTAGCTACACATGGAGCTTTAAAAGGAATTGCCGTAAGTCTTATGAAGATTGCCAATGATATCCGTATGCTAAGTTCAGGACCACGGTCAGGTATAGGCGAAATTCATATTCCGGAGAACGAACCTGGTTCGTCTATTATGCCGGGGAAAGTTAATCCTACCCAATGTGAAGCGCTAACGATGATCGCAGCACAAGTTATGGGTAATGACGTGGCGATATCGGTAGGAGCATCGAACGGACAATTTGAATTAAATGTGTTTAAACCGATGATTATATACAATTTTCTGACCAGTGCCCGTTTAATAGGAGAAGGATGCGATAGTTTCAACCAACATTGTGCTATGGGCATCGAACCGGTAAAAGAGACTATTAAAAAACATCTGGATAATTCATTGATGCTGGTAACTGCTTTAAATCCGAAAATAGGATATCAGAAAGCAGCGGTCATTGCCAACAGGGCATATAAAGAAAATAAGACATTAAAAGAGGCTGCAATTGAAACAGGCTTTGTCACAGAAGAGGAATTCAATGAATGGGTTAACCCTTTAAAAATGGTGGGGAAACTTAGCAGTTATAAAAGATAAACTAAAATGATCAGAAATGGTGTAATGATGCAATTCTTCGAGTGGAATCTCCCTAATTCAGGTAATTTATGGAACAGGATAAGAAGAGAGGCATTGCATTTACATCAAATGGGAATAACCGCATTGTGGATACCCCCTGCATATAAAGCCATATCACAAAAAGACGAAGGATACGGCACATATGACCTATACGATTTAGGTGAATTCAATCAGAAAGGAACAATACGAACCAAATACGGCACCAAAAAGGAGCTCAAGCGAATGATTGACCAATTGCATAAACACCATATCTGTATATATCTTGATGCGGTGATGAATCATAAAGCCGGCTCTGATCACTCGGAAGTTTTCTCAGTAAGGGAAGTTGATCCTAACCAAAGGAACCAATACATCAGCAATACATTTGAAATCGAGGGCATGACAGGTTTTGATTTTCCCGGAAGAAACAATCAATATTCAGATTTCAAATGGCACTGGCATCACTTTTCCGGTGTTGATTATGACAAAAAAACAGGTAAGAAAGGTATATACCAGATTATTGGAGACGGTAAATCCTGGAATCAGGGAGTGGACGATGAAAATGGCAATTACGATTACCTGATGTTTGCCGATCTTGATTTCGATAACCCCGAAGTAATAAATGAAATTAACAAATGGGGAGTATGGGTGTCGAACGAGTTAAACCTCGATGGAATGAGGTTGGATGCCATTAAACACATTAGCGACCATTTTATCAAACAATTTCTCGAAACGATACGGAAGGAATATAAAGATGATTTTTATGCCGTAGGGGAATATTGGAAAAGAGATATAAATGCCCTGAGTATGTATCTGGAAAATGTCGGATATAGCGTGGATTTATTCGACGTTCCTTTACATTACAACTTGTTTGAAGCATCCAAAAACGGTAAAAACTACAATCTATGCTATCTATTGAAAGATACATTAGTAGAAAAGCACCCCAATTATGCGGTCACTTTTGTAGATAATCACGATTCACAGAAAGGCAGTTCATTGGAATCGGAAATTGAAGACTGGTTCAAACCCTCGGCATATGCCCTCATCTTACTAATGAAAGACGGATACCCCTGTATTTTTTATGGCGACTATTATGGAATAAAACGAAAAAACTCCAGACACAGGACTATTATTAATATATTAACACAGGTTAGGTGCAGGTATGCTCACGGTGAACAAATAAATTATTTCGATCATCCAAACACAGTAGGTTTTATACGGATGGGAGACGAAAAGCATCCCCGATCAGGATTAGCATTGCTTATCTCTAACGGAGAAGACGGGGTAAAGAATATGCACGCAGGTGTAAACAGGGCCGGAGAGACCTGGTATGATATTACAGGCAATTCTCCGCAGAAAGTAACGATCGATAAAGACGGAAATGCCGACTTTTATGTTAAAGGGTGCACATTTTCCGCATGGATAAAAGAATGAACCGGTATCTTTACATACTATTCCTAATAGCGTGCTTTTGTATGATACAAAAGTCAATAGCCGCATCTGATAAATCACCAGCGCAGGAAAATAAAATCAAAAAATCTATTTACCCACCGGATATGAAGCCAAGAAGTGATTTTTATAATTGGCTTTGGGGAAAGCATTACAGGAATCTATATACAAAAGAAATCGTAGTTACACCTATCACTTTTAATTCGTTTGCCGGAGGTGTGAAGGTGGTAGAACAGGCCAATAATTTTCACGGCCTCGCTCTTGAAGACAGAAATGAAAATTTGTATTTACTTAAACCGTTAGGAGGATCTACTAGTTTTCTCGAATCTGACTTCTTCCAGGATATGTATAATAAAAAAGATTTTGAGAATACTTACCTGGATACGTTTATCGGGGATGCTTACACAATTATCAACCCTTACACATTTCTTGCTTCCGATTTAATGGCTAAATCAGCCGGTTTAAGTTCCAATAATCCCCGCATTTATTTTATTCCTAAATACACGACAAATGATACGATTGCCGACGGTAGCCAGATTCAGGATAAACTGGTAAGTATCGTTGACCTTCCCGCCGTTAATGCAAAAGAGAATATTCTTACTACGCGTGAATTGCTGGATAGCTTAAAAAAAGATAAATCATTCTTTGTAAATCAGCAATTATTTATCCGCGAACGGTTATTTGATATGCTAACGGGCGACTGGAACAAAATGCCCGAAAACTGGAACTGGACCGCTGAACAATATAACGATAGTATAGCTTATAATCCCTTAGTTATCGACCGTAACCACGCTTTTACGCGGGTTGATGGCTTTGTTTTTAAACAAATGCTGAATGTTTTATCTTTGGGATTCATTTACAATTATGATGTGCAATACAAAAATCTGAAAAAATTTAATTCGTTGGGTTATACTCTTGATATGGCACTTGCTGCACAAAGCGATGAAACGGTTTGGGTAAATGAAGCCAAATTTTTAAAAGAGAATATTACAGACTCATTGATTGAAAAAGCATTTTCCGAATTACCGGAAAATATACAGGGAGAAGATATCGATCAGATAAAATCGATATTAAAGCAAAGGAGGGATTTATTGGAAGATATTGCAATGGAATATTATACTATCCTTCAAAAAACGCCTATTGCTACAGGTACAAACAGGTCTGAGTATTTCATTATCGATCGGAGTAATCCCGATAGTTTACATCTGAAAATAATTGATAAAGAGAGAGGAACAACGGCTTTTGAGAAAAAATACAGAAATAACATTTCCAAAGAAATATGGATATACGGACTTGATGGTGACGATCATTTTGAAGTAAAAGGAAATAACGGCAAGCCAATGAATGTACTTTTGATTACAGGAAAAGGAAATAACTCATTCGATCTGCAATCAAAGAAAAAGCTTAAAATTTACAGTTACCCTTCTCATGACCTGGGCTTAGATACCCTTTCAGGTGTAAAAACCATAATCTCTGATAATGAAAAAGTCGTCGGGTATGATTATACCCGAACAAAATATTCTACTTTCTCGTTTAGTCCGTGGGGGTTTTATGATTCCGATTTAGGATTCAATATCGGAAGTTTTGTTACCTACACCATGTATGGATATAAACGCCTTCCCTTTACCTATCAGCATAGGTTGGGTTTTAATTATCTAAGTGGATTTATGTACAGGGGCATCTTTCCGTTTTACGATGAAACAAAAGACTTAACCGTTGATGTCGAATTCGGATTTCCAAAAAACTATTTCAATTTTTTCGGTTTCGGCAATAATACTCCGGGTTATAAAGAAGAAAGAAATAACTTCAACAGGGTAAACTTACGCAATCTTTCGATAACGCCTGCTTATAACATAAGCATCAGGAAAGATCAAAAACTTTCATTCTATACATCATTGGAAATGATGAAAGTGATGCACCCACATGATAATTTCATCAATTTAATATACCCTGCAAACCACAGGGTGTTCAATATGAATTATTTTGCAGATATAGGTGTTAAGTTTGAAATAACAAAAACGTTCCCATCCTTCCTTTCCAAACTGGAAGGAACAGCAGCCGGTGGTTGGAAAATGAATTTACAAAATGTAAAAAGGAATTTTCCTTATGCAGACGCAAGCATATCGTTGGATTTCGATATAACCGACCGTTTTTCATTTGCTACAAAGGCAAAAGGAAAAATGCTTTTTTCGGACAAATACGAATTCTACCAGGCAGCTACTACCGAGTTAAGGGGATTTAGGGAAAACCGTTTTCTGGGAAGATATTCATTTTATCAGTATTCTGATGTAAGGGTAGATATGGGGCAACTGAAAAATCCTTTTACCCCGCTTCTGTACGGTCTTTTTGTGGGCATTGATTACGGCAGGGTATGGCTGCCGCAGGAAACCTCAAATAAATGGCATTCATCTTATGGTGGAGGGATATGGCTAACGCTTGTAAATAAAATAACTACCAAATACTCTCTTTTCGGCTCCAAAGACAGTGTGCGCTTTTTGTTTGAGTTGGGATTGGGCTTCTGATCCATGACCAGAAACCCAATAAAGAGAATTATTAAAAAGTAGTATTCATTCGCAGGATAAAGGTACGAGGGGCCGATACATCCATAGGACGTATGCTGTATTCTTTATTGAATACGTTATTTACATTCGCCTGTAAATGGATATTTTTATTTAAATTAAAACCTAACCTTAAATCCATTGTAAAGAAACCTTTATTCTTATCTTTCCAATAATCATGCAATCCGGGGAATAATATTCCCCTTACGTAATCCATAATATCCGGATAAGTTTTATCCCTTTCATCAAGCATAAAATAGTCTACTGCCAAAGTCTTACTTTTCCAGGACATATTAGTTCCGATATTAAAGCGCTTCCAGTGCAGATCCATTACCGCTTTTACGGAATGTTTCTGGCGATACTTCAGGTAATCAGAAGTATTTGACTTGGATTTTACAGCTAAAGGATCTGTATTGGCCTCTTCCGCCGCATTGATCTCATCCGCGTTTACATCAATGGGCTGCAGGAATACATAACCCAGGTTATAAGTCATTTTCGTTGTCGGTGTAATATCCCATAAACCGTTAACAGATGCGTCGATGCCATAAATCCTGGCACGGGAGATATTTTCGAAACGTGTTCCGAAACCCGGCATTTGACCATTCGATACCATTGATATAACATCGGCTAAATTATCAACATATTCGAATGTGGTGCTGTTAAATAAACCAAACTGGAATTCGATCATATCTTTATAGTAATTATAAAAACCTGCCACATCCAGGTAACCCATAAAATTTCCAATCTTATATCCTTGTTTTATACCCAATTCCGCATTAAACCCTTTTTCCGCATGAAGTGCATTATTAGGATAAGCAGCAATACCACCTATATCTTTATAAACAAATTTCTCCGTGATTGAAGGATAACGGTATCCCTGTCCTACCGATGCACGTATAAAGCTGTGTTCAGCCAACTCATAATTCAATCCGCCCCTTAGCACCGGTTTGAACGGAAACTTAACTCCAAATGCTTTTGTTTCAGCTTCACGATAAAGAGAATCTACCCGGTAATATTCAAGACGCATACCTAATGATGCCGTTAATTTATCAAAGAATTTCCTGTCGTACTGAATAAATAAACCGATGTTATCACTTTTATGTGTTCCGGTTACCGCTGATTCCGTACGTGTATGGTCGAAAGTAGCTCCTGTGGTGAATTGTGCATTATCATATTTTTTATTGAACTGATAATCGAGATAATAAGAAGAAGTATTATCAGGAGGAGAGCTGTTGTCTTTGTTCGGAGACATTGTTCCGACAAGCCATGGTAGCAAATCAGAGGAATTCTCCGGTAAAGGAGTATTACCCATCACCCAGGATACTAAATCGACATAATCGGCAGGTTTGGCATTGGGAAAAAATTGATTGGCAAGACTCTCAATCTCACTCGCCGCACCAACATAATAACCGTTCATTACGTCCTGTAGATGTGGGGCAAAACGAGGCAGTAACTCACCTGCAGGATTTTCTATAATTTTCATCAGATCCGGTATGGCGTCGTAATTGAATCCCATATTATCAGCTAACTCCAGAATGGACTTATCCGTACGTTGCGACTTGATCCTGTCCGATTTATGGTAGAAACGCCCTTTCAATCGATGCGTCGTATTTTTATTTGCGTTCGTATAATTCAAAAAAGGATCGATATAAAAACTATTCCCCTGACGACCCATATTGGCTAATGGTGACTGTGTATAAGCTTCATCTGCAGACCTCCACATAAAAAAACTGGCATAATCATTAGATAGGAAATTTCCGTTCAGACCATAATTTAATCCGTGAACGTTCGGATCATGATATGTCAGGTTTCCCCCGATCCTCACTCTTTTATTATAATTACCCTGCCGGTAACCTTCATCGGTAAATATATTCATACTGCCGGTTACGTCCAGGTTATTTATCCGTCTGGAATGAGAAATATCCAATCCGTTATATATCGGATTCCTTATACCCGACAATACGTTACGGCGTAGAAAAGGCTCCACCTGATATTTTCCTTCGCTCCAGAAATCACTACCCCACCAAACATATTTATCATTTTTCGGATCACCGTAAATACCCAGGTAAGCATTCACTTTTGTCTTAGGATCGAGTCCCGGGCGCGACGTACGTACATTTATCAATCCGTTCAATGCAGACGAACCGTAAAGGACGGATGATGCGCCTTTAATAACTTCTACCTGTTCGATATTCTCCATCGGGATCATATTCCAGTTGATCTCTCCAACAGCGGGAGTTAATACCGACATGCCGTCGACAAGTATCTGGCTACGACTACCTACCCCATATGTCCATCCACTGCCCCCCCGAATGGAAGGTTGTTTATCGGTGACATCCACACCGGGCATTGTATTTAATACCGCACTTAAATCAGTAGGATTCTGTATGGATATGTCAGCAGCTTTCAAAACATCCATAGAAACAGTTACTTCACTCAGTTTCTGTTCATAACGCCCCACGCTTATAACCACTTCATCCATCAGGTTGGATTGCATTTTCATAGCGATATTTAAATTGATTTCCTGGTTACGTTTTACAATAAGCGGACGGGTTTCCGTCTCATATCCAAGATAACTGAAAGTAAGCGTAACATTTCCAACCGGAATTTCCAGTTCATAATATCCGTCGATATCCGTTATAGTGCCCTGGGTAGCACCTTTATCTTTGAAAAAGATATTTACTCCTGTCAGAGCTTCTTCGTTAGAAGCGTCATAAACATATCCGTTTATTTTTTGAGCAAATGAAAAGTGGGAACAAAACAGAAGCAGAGCAACAATCACATAATTTTTCATAACCTTAAATCTTTTGTTTTTTCACAGAATTCTGCGCAAAGATAGGTTAACTTTAAGAATTCTTTTGTTCCTTTTTTATAAGAAAATGGTTTTGTTTAGCAAAGAAATACGTTATTTACATGAGGTAACTAACATAACACATGAGTTAAATTATTATATGCAAACTATTTATAAGTAAGTAGTAGTAAACCTTTAAAAAGAAAAGGTGTTTACGCTAAAAAACATAAACACCTTGATAATTCTATAATACATTCCTTAATAAGACATTACACTTTTAAGATTTCCTGATTCCATTAAAGTGGCAATTTTATGCTTTCCCTCATCATCAAAATAAAACAGATAAGATAAATCCTCCATATTTTCCAGGATTTTGATATCGTCTACATTTATACCTCCATAGCGTGATGACTTGAATCCTTCCATTACGACTTCAGGCACTACTCCTTCTTGAATCGACCATATCGTACATATCCAACCATAAGATGAATCTAATGCTACTACTTTATAGGTATTATTTTCAATCACACCGACCTTAGGTCCTAATGAATCACTCCAAATATCTATGATTTCAGAATTGCCGAATAAATTCACCAGCAGATTATTTACTTCTGCTGGAACAGAGAGGGGAGTATCAGCTGTTTGTGCATCGACTGCTTTCACCAGATCACCCTCTTTTGTATAATATATATTTATATCTCTTGCGCCATTTACAACTTCGATAATATACATATCACTGAAATCTTTGCGGGATAAAATATTCCTGTCTTTTATTTCCCATCCCGAATAGGAACTTTGGGAAAAAGCCGATTTAATATCAGCAGTTAATTCGTTAGAAGTAATGGAAGATTTGCTTAATGTCCAATTGCCTTGCTGATTGAACCATGCAATAATATTAGAATATCCTTCCGTAAAATCAGCTACATAATAATTACTCTTAACTGCCCATTCTATATTTTTGGCATTAGGGTATTTAATATCAAACGATCTTAAAACTTCATCAGTTGGGGTAACGGTACCATATGTTCCGGGTATATCAGGATTTACTGTATTATCTCCTTCTATTGAACAACTGGTCATAAATAAAATACAAAGCATTACGCTTAAAAACGCTGTCTTGGTTGTCATAAATCTAAAATTGAAAAACGTTAATTTCCTAGTTATCTATATATATAACCATTTAGCACATATAATTGTTTAAAATAATTTGTGGTCTTATTTCACAACACAAAAACGAACACTCTGTCCGATACCGCACACATAATTAATTAGGAATCTTACAGTCATTCAATGAATTATGATTTTGGCATAAAGTTTGCCTTTTATAAGGCTGAAATAATTCATCGTTATATGGATAGGGAAATATCAAAAGAAGTACGCAGAAAAGAGTTACGGAATCAAATCATTAAAGTAACTGTAATGGCTGGTATAGTCATCGCGGTGTTTGCCGCAGGTATTTCATTTATGCAAACCAGCCTCAACCGCAATGATCTTCAGATATCCATGGTCGATAAGGGTATGATAGAGGTATCTGTAAGTGCATCCGGAAAAGTAATTCCGGCATTTGAAGAAATAATTAATTCTCCGATAAATTCACGTATACTCGAAATATATAAAAAAGGTGGGGATTCTGTTGATATAGGTACACCTATTTTAAAATTAGATTTGCAGACTGCGGAAACAGAATATAATAAACTACTGGACGAAGAACAAATGAAACAGCTTGAACTTGAACAGCTACGCGTTAATAACCGCAGTAAACTTTCGGAAATGGAAATGAAACTTAAAGTTTCACGCATGGAGCTCAACCGCAAAGAAGTAGAATTAAGGAATGAACAATACCTCGACAGCCTGGGAGCAGGTACCACGGATAAAGTGAGGCAAGTGGAATTAAGCTATAATGTAGGACAGCTACAACTTAAAGAAGATGTGCAGAAATATATAAATGAGCAAGCATTGGCAGAAGCCGGATTAAAGGTAAAAGAGTTGGAACTGAGTATATTCAGGAAAGGACTTGCCGAGACCAAACGTACATTGGAAGACGCACAAATCCGTTCGCCGCGTAAAGCCATCCTTACATATGTAAACAATGAAGTTGGTGCACAGGTACAGCAAGGTAACCGCGTTGCAATCGTATCCGACCTTTCACATTTCAAAATAGAAGGAGAAATTGCAGATACGTATGGCGACCGTATCGCAGCCGGGAATAAAGCCGTTGTAAAAATTGGAAACGATAAACTAAACGGAGTAGTTAGCGACGTAACCCCTTTATCAAAAAACGGTGTTATTTCATTTACCGTCCAACTGGAAGAAGATAATCACAGGCGGCTGCGCTCGGGGTTGAAAACAGATGTATACGTCATGAACGCAATTAAAGAGGATATACTCCGCATTACGAACGGATCATATTATATTGGAAAAGGAGAATATGAACTATTTGTAATTGACGGCGATCAATTAATCAAACGGAAAATACAATTGGGAGAAAGTAATTTTGAGTTTGTAGAAGTAATAAGTGGTTTGAATATGGGAGATGAAGTGGTTGTATCCGATATGAATAATTACAAAGAAAAAACTAAATTAAAATTAGATTAGCACCATGACTTATTGTATATTATCTAAAGAAATAAAAAAATGGCCGTACGGAAAAAAAACATTTTCTGCCCATGCATAAAAATTTTCCTGCTCAGGAAAAATTAAATTGATTGACATATATCAATAAGCTGCGTAAATAAAGGAAGTAACTTATTGTATTATTTTTTACATTAGAAAGATTAAAATGGTAATAGAACATTTAAATAATATATTATGATCAAATTAACAAATCTGCAAAAGATTTACCGTACAAAGGAGATTGAAACAGTAGCATTGGAAAATGTAAACCTGGAGGTTAAAAAAGGAGAGTTCCTTTCCATAATGGGACCTTCCGGATGTGGAAAATCAACATTATTGAACATTATGGGATTACTGGATGCACCTACTACCGGAAACGTAGAAATAGATGGTATCCATACAGAGAAGATGAACGACAAAGAACAGGCAGCCTTTAGGAATCATCAACTCGGATTTGTATTTCAGAGTTTTCACCTTATTAATTCCTTGAATGTACTCGACAATGTAGAACTACCACTGCTTTACCGTAAAGTTTCCGCGTCTGAACGCCGTAAAGCAGCGCAAGCCGTACTTGAAAAAGTGGGGTTAAGCCATCGGATGAAACACTTTCCCACACAGCTATCCGGAGGACAATGCCAACGTGTTGCCATTGCGCGCGCCATCGTTGGAACACCCAATATCATACTGGCCGATGAGCCAACCGGTAACCTTGATAGTAAAATGGGAATTGAAGTAATGGAAATACTACATAAACTCAACAAAGAAGACGGCCGTACCATCGTTATGGTAACACATAATGAACACCAGGCAAAACAGACTACCCGTACTATACGTTTCTTCGACGGAAGGCAAATACAATGATCATTACAAAAATCATCTTTTTTTCCATATAAGGAAATAAAAGTCAACCCAATGATACATCCCGATATAAATAATAATACCATTTATAGTTAATCATAAATTATGTACCTATACCTGAAACAAGCCTGGCAACTCATGAAGCAAAATCGCTTCTACAGTATCGTATATATTGTGGCAACAGCTCTTTCCATCTCACTTGTGATGGTTTTAGCAATAGTATTTTATATAAGGACGGCGAATATATATCCTGAAACTACCCGTGACCGGTTAATGGTAGTCGAATTTGCCCAGGTAACGACGCCAGATGGAAATAACGGGAAAAGTCGTCTTTCGCTTGAAACTGTCACTCAATGCATTTATTCTTTAGAAACAGCGGAAGCCGTAACGGCAATATATAACAAATGGGGAGGAAGTCAGATTCAACCCGATAATAGTGACGAACAAATACCCGTAAGGGTAAAGTATACTGATACAGGCTTCTGGAATGTATTTGATTTTACTTTCGTTGAAGGAAAACCCTTTACAGAGGCTGATATGCAGTCGGGCATGAAAACCGTCGTAATCAGCGAATCATTTGCACGCCAGTTATTTGGAACAACAGAGGTAACCGGGCGGTATATAAGTCTTGACTTCGAACCACACCGGATCTGTGGAGTAGTAAAAGACATGTCATATATCGCTGATATAGCCTTCTCCCAACTATGGATGCCTTATAGCGCTTCCCAGGGACTTGTAACAGCATACGGACAGGAAATGTACCATAACACCATAGGTCCGTTCACCGCATATGTGCTTGCCCCCTCTACCGGTGAGGTTGAAAAAGTCCAAGATGAAATCCGTAGCAATATAAAACGTTACGGCTCCACTCTCGGCGATGTGAAATTCACCATACATAATCAACCGGACCGCTATTGGCAGTCACTTTTCAGAAACAGTAGTATGACTACTATCGATTTTACAAAGATCCTATTCCGATATGCCTTTATCTGCTTCATATTTATACTCATTCCGGCGATAAGCCTTTCCGGCATGGCCGACTCACAAATGGAACGGCGTTTATCTGAAATGGGGATCCGGCGGTCGTTCGGGGCAAGAAAAAAATCATTAATGATACAATTAATAACAGAAAACCTATTGTTTACAACGTTGGGAGCCATAGGAGGCCTTCTGCTATCCTATTTCATAACTTATATCACCCGCCGTTGGATAATACATGTAGTGATGGGACAAAAATTTGTTAATGCTGTTCCTTCAGGTCTCGATGTAGAACTCTATCCTTCCATGCTGATGAATTATACCATATTCGCCATTGCTTTTGGAGTTTGTTTTATACTAAACCTAATGGTAACAGTCATTCCCGCCTGGAATACATCAAAACGTGAAATCGTTTATTCACTTAACTGTAAATAAAAAAATATGCTTACAATCATCTGCAAACAACTGCTAAACCACAAGAAAAAGAATAGCTGGATAGCACTCGCCCTATTACTCATATTTTGTCTTGTATGGTATATGGCCGACTACTTTTTCATATTAGGATATAATAAAACAATAACATCCCATCGCGACACAAATAACACCTATATGCTCCAGATGGCAATTCTTCCGGATAAACATCCGGATTTCAGTCTACAGGAAGCACAACCCAGCGCAGCGATACAAAATTTCCGGCGTATAATAAACCGCCTTAAAGAACGTCCTGAAATAGAATCAATTACTATCGTACCTGATTATTCCTCTTTCTCGGAAACAGGAAGTTTCAGCAGTACAGATTACCGGAATACAGAAGACACTACAAAAATTGCAGAAGCACAATTTGTCAGGTTCATAACCGGAGAAGATTACCTTAAAGTATTCAGGCATACAACAAATAACGGACAAAAACTTGCGTCCGTCAATGATTATAACTGGAACGACCCCGCCAATGTACTTATTACCCGCATGCTGGAAAAACAGCTTTTCGCAGGTCAGTCGGCTATTGGAAAAACCATAGAGCGCACTTACAAGGATCCGGCTGCGCCTCGCGATCAATACCGCGTAATAGGTATTCTGGATGACGTAAAACGTTTCGATTACCTCCGTCCTTATGGAATGGTATTCCGTACCGAACAACTCGACGAATCAAACTTTTATTACTGCGTTATCGGATTTCGGACAAAGGGAAATATCCCGGCTTCAAAATACATACCAGATTTCAAAAAAGAAATGAGTAGTACACTAAAGATAGGCAACTACTACCTTGCCGGCCTTACCTCATTTACCCAGTTAATTGAAGAAACCGATTACCGTACAGGAATAACCAACGATATACGTCTACGCTCATCCCTTATGATATTCTTCCTTATCAATATAACCCTTTGTGTATTGGGTGTGTTTTGGTACAGGGTCAATATCCGCAGAGAAGAAATAGGCATCCGCCGGGCTATGGGATCAGATGCCGCAGGAATACGCAAACTATTCATCATCGAGGGCCTGATACTACTTACCATTGTTGTCCCTTTAGCCATGATAATTGAAACACAATTTATTGCAAACGGACTGATCGATACACTCGGACGGGATCCTAAATCGTATGGAAACTATCTTCCTGACCATACAATAGTCCGTTTTCTGATAACGAATCTTATTACGTGGATGCTGCTCGCCGTCATGATGATTTTTGCCATATGGTATCCCGCCCGTACAGCAAGCAGAATAACACCTGTAGAAGCCTTAAGAGATGAATAAAACGATAAAAGTCATATCAATAATACATAACGGTAAAAAAGACAACATAAAAATAATTAACAAAATATAAGAAGAAAAAGAAATAATATAAGCAAAAAAAAGTTGCAAAAACCAGAAATAATAAAAGAAATACTTATCTTTCGCACCAAATAACAAAGGATAGAATTGATTATCAAGAAGAGTCCGCAAAACTGTCGGAATATCAAAAGATAAGCCGGCAGTGCGGCCTTAACACAAAAATAGCCCATCCTGCATTCTTTATTTGTCAATCGGAACAGTCGCTACATTACATCCCTACTTTACAATTATATTTTTTCACCTCTAAACAAAGCCTATTAAAATACAAACAGCTTTTGATCGGATAATATATCTAATGGACGGAGTGAGTGTCCGAAAACAAAAAATCTGTCCGTAACCGGACAGATCTACAAAATACAACTTCCTCATAATAAGAAGCTTAAACAAACGGCACTCTTAAAAACAAAGCGATGCATAAAACCCCACATGGCGTTCACCCGCTACAGGACTAATTACCAAATTGTGTTTCCGGACAAACGGCCTTGTAAACACGTATGCGCTGCCCACTCCTAAAGCAGCACCGGCAGCAACATCCCACCAATCATGTTTTTTCGAATATGTACGGGCCCAGCCCACATATCCAGCTACAAGATAAGCCGGAACACCCCATTTCCAGCCGTATCTACGCTGGATAAAAGCAGCTCCTGTAAACGAAACCGATGTATGCAATGAAGGAAAAGAACGGTTATTGCTGCCATCCGGACGCTCTTTTTTTACAAGATATTTCAAGCCATAACTTATACCAACCGTAGTAATCCCTGCCAGTGCACCTTGTTTCAAACCTTCCCAGTCCTGCAAAACCAGCGTAGTCACTAAGCAGGCTACCGGAGTAACACCCGCCATAATATCACTCGATGTCCGTACATGCTTACGTTCGTCACTGATTACCCGTTCCTGCCCGTAAACACCTAAACAAATCAGCCAACACGACAAAACCAAAACCACATTTCTCATATCAATCGTAAATATGTACAAAAGAAGCCAACTTAGGAAAGAAAATAATACCACCCACTACAGCAGCAGCGATCGCCATCAGCAATACCCCACCCGCTGCCAGATCCTTGATACATTTCATATCCTTACTAAATTCCGGAGAAACCAGGTCGCCCATACGTTCAATCGCCGTATTGATCGCCTCAGTAGCCAGTACAGCTCCGATCACGATCACTACCGCCACCCATTCCATCTTCGAGATATCCAGTAAAAATCCCGCTACCACTGTACACACTGCTATGATACTATGCAGCCATGCACTATGTTCATGACCCATCATCTCCCGGATACCATTGAGGGCATAGCCAAAACTATGCCACCGGTTACGTAAAGAAAACCTCCTTTTTTCCATAAAAATCCCCGTTAAAAAACAACCACAAAGATAATAATAACCTCTTACAGAAAAACACGCTCACAAAAACGAACATACTGTCCGCTTCCGAACACACATATAACGCCTAATAAACAATAAATCAAACAATTAAAAAAACGGCATAACATTTGAGATATAATAATAAAACAACACGTATGAAAAAGAAACACATAATAACTTTTATAATCCTTCACCTGGCCTCATGCATACAAATACACGGCCAGGAACAATATAATATGATCCGCCTCACACTCAATAAAGCTATTCAGCTTGCTGCACAACAATCGGTCGACGCAACTATGGCACTGAATGAGCTCCGTACAGCATACTGGGAATACCGCACCCATCGCGCAGATCAGTTACCCGAAATAATACTCACCGGAACACTCCCCCAATATACCAACACATACAGTAAAACCCTACTTGCCGACGGCGATTATACCAATGTGCACAGCAACTGGCTTGGACTTAGCAGTATGCTCTCCATTGGCCAGAACATACCACTTACAGGCGGACGCATATCCCTCAGCACATCCCTCGATTTCACACGTCAGCTAAGCGGCTCTAAACGTAATGAATACGTCAGCATACCTGTAGGAATAACCCTCTCCCAACCTATCTTTGCCATAAATAAACAAAAGTGGGAGCGGCGTATCGAGCCTATTCGCTATAAAGAAGCCAAAGCAGCATACATAGAAAGCGTAGAAGAAGTCACGCTCAACACTATAATCCACTACTTCAACCTTCTCTATGAAAAAGAAAATTATAATGTGGCCCTCCAGAATCAGGAAAATGCCGATAAACTCTACCAGATAGCCATAGCCAAACGTAAAATAGGGCATATATCCGAGAACGAACTTATGCAACTTCAACTCTCTGCATTGCAGGCAAAAGGACTGGTTACCGAAGCAGAATCCAGTGTAAACAAACGCATGTTTCAGCTACGCGCTTTTCTCGGCTTTAGTGAAAACGATATAATAGATCCCGTCACCCCCGGAACAACCTCTACTATCACTATAAACTACAATGAAGCACTACAAAAAGCCCTTGAGAACAATGCATTTGCAAAAAACATCCGTCGCCGCCAGCTTGAAGCCGAATACCAGGTAGCGGCAGCAAAAGGGGAACGCCGCAGCATCCAGCTCGATATATCCCTTGGCTATACCGGTAAAGACATCGCGCTCAGACACGCCTACCAGCATCTCCGGAGTAATCAACTCATAGAGATATCGCTTAGCATACCCCTCTTGGACTGGGGCAAGCGCCGTGGGAAGGTAAAAGTAGCCGAATCCAACAGGGAAGTGATCATGGCAAAAGTAAAACAGGAAGAACTTGCCTTCAGCCAGGAAATCTACCTGGTGGTAGAAAACTACAATAACCAGGCGCGGCAACTGCATATCGCACAACAAGCCGACGCTATTGCCGCGAAACGTTATACGACCACCATCGAAACCTTCATGGTTGGTAAAATCGATATACTCGATCTCAATGATGCCCGCCGGGCAAAAGACGATGCAAGGCTTAAATACATCAACGAACTCTATAAATACTGGAGTTATTACTATAATATCCGCAGCCTCACACTTTACGATTATCATACAGACAGTAATCTGGATGTCGAGTTTGAAGAAATTATAAAAAGATAATTATTGAAGGTCCATATATGCACAACAATAATACCTAAATTTGTAAAAAGAAAATAACCATGATACTCATAATAGACGACGACACAGCCGTACGTACATCACTCAGCTTCTTGCTCAAACGCGCAGGCTATACGACAGAAGCTGTACTCGGTCCAAAAGAAGCCATCCCAGCCATACGCGCAACAACTCCAAGGCTTATCCTTATGGATATGAACTTTACACTTACTACAACAGGGGAAGAAGGCATCCGGTTACTGCGGCAGGTAAAAATACTCTGTCCGGAAGTTCCGGTTATTTTAATGACAGCTTGGGGAAGCATACAGCTGGCCGTACAGGGAATGCAGGCCGGAGCTTTCGATTTCATTACAAAACCCTGGAATAATCTCATGCTGCTAAATACGATCCAAACAGCCCTCCAGTTAAGTGACCAGGAGAACAATAAAAAAATACCATATGATCCCACGACCAGTAATCATTATCATAAGATAATCGGAAAAAGCCCCGCGCTTATGGAAATACTGGGAACCATCACCCGCATCGCTCCTACCAACGCATCCGTATTGATAACAGGGGAAAGCGGAACCGGAAAAGAACTTATTGCCGAAGCGATACACAACAACAGCCCCCGTGTAAATGCACCTTTCGTAAAGGTTAACCTCGGCGGGCTCACCCAAAGCCTTTTCGAGAGCGAAATGTTCGGTCATAAAAAAGGAGCTTTTACCGACGCATATACCGACCGCACCGGACGATTCGAAATGGCTGACCGCGGAACCATTTTCCTCGATGAAATAGGCGACCTCGAACATTCCAGCCAGGTCAAACTACTGCGTGTACTGCAGGATCAGACCTTCGAAGCCCTTGGTGACAGCCGGCCCCGCAAAGTAGACGTAAGAGTAGTAAGCGCAACCAACCACGACCTCCGCGAGATGGTCGCACAACGAACCTTTCGCGAAGACCTTTACTATCGCATCAACCTCATTACCTTGCACCTGCCGCCGCTTCGCGAAAGGACAGAAGACATCCCCCTGCTGGTCCGCCATTTTGCCGACCGGCAAACCGTAGCCACTAACCATCCGCCCGTAGAAATAACATCCGCAGCGATGACATATCTTCGGCAGTTGCCCTACCCCGGCAACATCCGCGAACTTAAAAACCTTGTCGAACGAACCATACTCGTATCGGGTAAAACCCGTCTTGATACCGCCGATTTCACCGCACAAACCAATCCGGTACCTGCCACAATGCAGACACCCACGTTAGACGGACTCACCCTTGATGAATTGGAAAAACAAATGATTATACGGGCCCTCGAAAAACATGCCGGCAACCTCTCCCACGTAGCAGCAGCCTTAGGGATCAGCCGCGCAGCATTATACCGCAGGCTCGAAAAATACGGCATACAAACCGATAAGCAATAACACTCCATGAAAGTGAAAGGACTGTTCTGGATACTCACCGCCCTGTTACTATTCATCATAGCTATAATAACCTATCATACACTCTATTATAGCTCCTACGCCACTTTTATTATTGTAGAAGTGCTTATCCTTATCACTGCAGTATACCTCATTATTTTCTACCGCAAAACCATAAAACCTTTACAGGTAATAGGCGACGGAATGGATTTGCTTAAAGAACAAGACTTCAGCTCACGCCTGCGCCTAGTAGGACAACCCGAAGCCGACCGAATAGTCGACGTATTCAACAAAATGATGGAGCAACTCAAAAACGAACGCATTCATCTGCGCGAACAGAATCATTTTCTCGACCTGCTCATTAACGCATCACCCATGGGTGTTATTATCCTCGGATTGGATAATCAAATATATTCCATAAATGAGTCGGCAGGCAAAATACTCGGTATACCATCAGGAACCGATATCACAGGTAAACGCCTCGAAGAAATTGGTGTCCCACTTGCCGCCGAACTCCTTCAAATACAACCGTACGACTCCGTAACCATACGGCTCAGTGATGCCAACATATATAAATGCACACACTCTACATTCATCGACAAAGGTTTCCACCACCCCTTTTACCTTGTCGAAAAACTAACCGAAGAAGTATTCCGGGCAGAAAAAAAAGCGTATGAAAAAGTGATCCGTATGATCGCGCATGAAGTGAATAACACAACAGCCGGTATAACATCTACCTTAGATACCTTAGCACAAACTTTTCAAGGCATTGAAAACACTGCCGACATCAGCGAAGTCCTTCAGGTATCCATAGAAAGATGTTATAGCCTGAGCCGGTTTATCACTAACTTTGCAGATGTCGTACGCATACCCGAACCACAAATTTCCAGGCACGATCTTAATTTGCTCGTAATATCCTGCAAACGTTTTATGGAAAATGCATGCTGCAACCGTAACATCCGGCTCATATTGGAATTAGACCCAGTATCACCCGTAATAGATATAGATAATCTCCTGTTTGAACAAGTATTGGTTAATATCATTAAAAACTCCACCGAGTCCATCGACACCGATGGTCGCATCTACATTCGCACCAGTCACGAACCCGTAACCCTTGAAATAGCCGACACGGGAAAAGGCATCGATAAAGAAACCGAAACCAAACTCTTTAGCCCTTTTTTCTCCACCAAACCCCACGGGCAAGGAATAGGCCTTATCTTTATACGCGAGGTATTAACCAAACATGGCTGTACATTCTCCCTACGGACTTATGACGACGGGCTGACACGATTTAAAATCATGTTTTAAAGCATTAATGGTAATTTGTCCCCCAAAATAGGAAAATATATCCACCCCTGGAAAGATTTATTAGTGTACATTTGCCTCAAATAACATAACAGACATATTATCTTGAAAAACATTCGCGTATGAAAAGAAACATGAAAAAAATCATTACACTTTCCCTCTTAAGTATGGGCATTTTCCACGCGTCGGCACAAGCGCTTGACCCCGTATATGAAATGACGGTAAACACCAGTCAGGTTGGCTCGCCGATTCAATCCACCATGTACGGCATCTTCTTCGAAGACATCAATTTTGGTGCCGACGGCGGATTATATGCCGAACTGATAAAAAACCGGTCGTTCGAGTTCGACAATCCTTTCGGAGGCTGGACCCCTTTCGGCGATGTAACCATACAAACCAAAAACCCTTGCTTCGATAAAAATCCGCATTACGCACGCCTGACTAACCGTAAACTGATCACCGGAACCGGATTAGACAACGAAGGTTTCCGAGGAATCGGGGTAAAGGAAGGGGAGAAATATAACTTTTCGCTCTATGCCAGAACCGTAACCAACGCTCCCATAACCATCCGTGTCGATTTAGTGAATGAAACAAACGATATCTTTGAAACAAAAAAACTCGAGGTAAACGGCAAAACATGGAAAAAATACCAGATAGTCCTTACGCCGCAAAAAACAGTAGACAAAGCGCGCCTGCGTATCACCATGGAAACCGAGGGAGCTATGGATGTGGAACATATATCACTCTTCCCCGAAAAAACTTTCAATAACCGTCCCAACGGTATGCGCGCAGACCTGGCACAGGCGCTGAAAGACCTCAAACCCGGTGTATTCCGTTTCCCCGGAGGATGTATTGTAGAAGGAACCACCATTGAAACCCGTTACCAGTGGAAGAACACCATCGGCCCTGTTGAAAACCGTCCGATTAACATCAACCGCTGGAACTATACTTTCCCGCATAAGAAATTCTCCGACTACTACCAGTCCTACGGATTAGGTTTCTTCGAATATTTCCAGCTTAGCGAAGACCTGGGAGCCGAACCTCTGCCTGTTCTTAACTGCGGACTCTCCTGCCAGTTCGAAAACGATGATATGTGTCAGCATATACCACTGGATAAACTACAACCTTACATCGACGATGCATTAGACCTTATCGAATTTGCCAACGGCCCCGCCACAAGCAAATGGGGTAAAATACGTGCGGAAATGGGACATCCTGCACCCTTTAATATGAAATTCCTCGCCATAGGCAACGAGCAGTGGGGACCTATCTATCCCGAAAGGCTTGAACTGTTCGTCAAAGCCATCCGTGCCAAATATCCTGAAATACAAATTATTGGCAGCTCAGGACCCGGTTCTGAAGGAGAAGACTTCGACTATTTGTGGCCCGAAATGAAACGCCTCGACGTAGACCTCGTAGACGAACACTTTTACCGTTCGCCCGAATGGTTCCTCCGGGGTGCCAAACGTTATGACTCATACGACCGCAACGGACCAAAAGTATTTGCCGGAGAATACGCCTGCCATGCGCCAAACCGCGAAAACAGCTTTCTGACCGCGCTCTGTGAAGCCGCCTTTATGACCGGTTTCGAACGCAATGCCGATGTAGTACACCTATGTACCTATGCTCCTTTGTTCGCACACGTTGACGCCTGGCAATGGCGGCCCGACCTTATCTGGTTCGACAACCATACACTCGTTAAAACGGCAAACTACTACGTACAACAATTATACGGACATCATGCCGGGACAAATGTACTGCCCCTCAGCATGCAAAACGAACCCGTAACCGGGCAAAACGACCTGTACGCAACAGCAGCGCTTGATAAGAACACCAACGAAGTGATCATCAAAGTAGCAAACACAGGCATACAAAACAAAAAAATAAGGCTCAACATCAACGGTCTATCCGCCGGAAAACATACGGGAAAACAAATACAGCTCCACTCCACAGACCTGGAAGCAAAAAATACATTCAGTAATCCCGATACAGTGGTACCCGTAGAAACATCTATCGAAACCGAAGGCCCGGAATTGAATGCAACACTCAATCCCCTGAGTTTTACTATATACAGAATACAATTATAAATAGCATAAACACAATCACGAATAAGGGTGGAAGAGTTATTTTCCGCCCTTATTTATTATTAACACGTCGAAAACAAACCTACGCGGATGCAATAAGAAACCTTTGATTTCGTTATATTTGCACGTTCAATTTGGATTCAAATGAAAAAGGGCATCCCGATATACATACCGATCATCCTGATATTTCTTCTATTATTTTCCTGCAAATCAGCAAAACTCAGCGATGCAGAAGAAAAACACCGTATCGGCGAATATTACGATGCAGCAGCGATCTACAGGAAAGTATACACGAAAACGCCCCCTAAAGAAAGAGACCTGCGCGGCTATATCGCCTTCCGGATGGCAGAATGTAACCGGATGATCAATAACGTCCCACGGGCAACAAGCGGTTATGTTAATGCCCTTCGTTACAATTATCCCGACAGTATTGTAAACCTGCGGTTGGGTCAAATGAACCAGAAAGCAGGCAAATACAATGATGCCATCAAATACTATAATGAATTCCTTACGGTAAACCCGGGCAGTGTACTTGCTGTTAATGGGATCAAAGGATCAGAACAGGCGCCCACCTGGAAGCAAAACCCCACCCGCTACGAAGTCAGACGGATGGATAAATTCAACTCCCGCCGGTCCGAATTCAGTCCGATGCTTAATGGTATGAACTACGACCAGCTTTATTTTACCTCATCACGCACCAAAGACCGCGACGCAAAACTCAGCCCCATTACCGGATTGGTCAACAACGACCTCTATGTGGTCAAGCAAGATGAAAACGGCAACTGGCTCAATCCTGAGCTATTGGAAGATCCTGTCAATACCGAATTCGACGAAGGCACGCCTTCCTTTACAGCCGATGGAAATACCATGTATTATACTTACTGCTCACAGGATCTTGAAGGTCCGCGCACTTCAGAGATATATGTATCTACCAGAACCAGTGCCCAATGGGGTAAAGGTACCCGTGCCACAATTGTAAAAGATTCAGTGACTGCGCTCGGGCACCCTTCTGTTTCTCCCGACGGAAGATACCTCTATTTTGTATCCGATGCAGTAGGCGGTTACGGAGGAAAAGATATATTCAGGGCAAGGATATTTGGCAACGAATTCGGACCGATGGAAAACTTAGGGCCTGAAATCAATACGCCCGGTGATGAAATGTTCCCGTATGTACGCGATTCCGTCACCCTGTATTTTGCATCAAACGGGCACCCGGGCATGGGGGGACTCGACATCTTCAAAGCTACTCAGGACAGTACCGGAACCTGGCATGTGGAAAATATGAAAGCTCCCATCAATTCGATGGCCGACGATTTCGGGATCACCTTTGCCGGAAGCAGGGAAAAAGGATTTTTCAGTTCAAACCGCAACGACGCACGCGGCAACGACCATATATACTCCTTTGAACTGCCCCTCATCACAGTCTTTATCGAAGGAATCGTATTCGATGTAGACGAATATCCCATCGAAAACGCGACCGTACGTATCGTAGGGCGCGACGGACTCAACGAAACCGTACACGCACGAAGGGACGGGACTTACCGGGTTGAACTCGAACGCGACATAAGCTACGTGATGATGGCCAGCGCAAGAGGTTACCTCAATCAGAACTTTGAGCTGAAAACCAATCCCGAAGAAAAGAGCGAAACCTACGTGGTAGACTTTTTTCTTTCGCCCATACACCGACCCGTAGTCATAGAAAATATCTTCTACGATTTTGATAAAGCAACGTTACGTCCCGAATCCAAAGAAGCGCTCGATGAAATAATTAAAATGCTGAACGACAATCCTCATGTTACCATTGAACTGGGTGCCCATACCGACCGGAAAGGGACCGACGAGTACAATGAACGCCTGGCGGGCCGCAGGGCGCAATCGGTTGTCGATTACCTGATAGCAGGTGGTATAGCCACAGACCGGCTCGAAGCAAAAGGATATGGCGAAAGCGTTCCCAAAGTAATAAATAAAAAAATGGCGGCAGAATATGACTTCCTGAACGAAGGAGATATATTGACAGAAGAATTTATCCTGCAACTGGATCCCGAACAACAGGAAATAGCCGACCAGATAAACCGCCGGACAGAATTTAAAGTCCTGCGTACAAACTATAACTTGTTCTAATGAGACTGACTGAAGTGCCATGCGCTTCCCGTATATAAGATGAAGAAACAGTATTTACTATTATTAACCGTATTTATTCTGATAAACAGCATAAATGCCGGAGCCGTAACCGCGTCGGATAGTATCCGGAATAAACAGAGACCTCCGCAGTTTATCGGGCTGAACGGAGCCGGGGGAATCGTAATTCCGACCAATAAATACATAAAAGCAGGAAACAGTGTACCTGCATACAGTTCCTTCTCTTTAAAATACGGTATTTATTCCGAAGGCGACAGCTGGGAAGATATAGCCTACGGTATGCCCTACTACGGAGTAGGTGTTTATACCGCCAAGTATTTCAATAAAAGCGCATTAGGCACACCGATATCCTTATATTTATTTCATGGGGGCGACCTGAAAACATTCAGTCCCCGGTTATCATTAAAATACGAACTCAACCTCGGGATGTCTTTCAACTGGAAACCCTACGATGCTTTCGACAATCCCGATAATATAGCTTTAGGATCATCCTCCAACATACACGTAGGAGCAAGCGCCTACCTGAAAAACAGGCTTTCCGAACATTGGGACCTGCACCTCGGATTAGGCCTCACGCACTTCTCTAACGGAGCGCAACGTCTGCCCAATAAGGGAATTAACCTCTTTGCACCTTTTGTAGAATTGGTCTACAATTTTAATTACGACCCGATAGATATAACAGGACGTAACCTTACCCCGCCCCCGTTAGACAAACGAATCGATTACGATATCCTGTTCACCAGTTCCTCCCGCCAGATACGAGTCGATACGTTAGGAACCGGATTACCCTACCGTGAGATTGATAAGAATTTCAAAGTATTCGGATTAAGTTACGCAACGATGTTCGTCAACAGCTATAAGTATAAGTGGGGCCCCAGTGTAGAAATAGTATACGATGAAAGCTCAGACGTAAAAGTCTGGAGGCAGATTCATCCCGAAGACGGCCAATATTACGAACGGGTAAAATTAGGACCGGTATACAAACGGTTCTCCATCGGGTTATCATTAAAAGGTGAAATGACTTTCCAACGGCTTTCCTTTTTTGCTAATTTCGGTTACAACCTGCTACACGGGAATACCTATGATTTCCGGTTTTACCAGATCATTGGTGCCAAGGCCTATCTTAAAGACAATATATTCGGCACTTTTGGTATACGGGCAAGTCGTTTCAGTAAAGCCCAATACCTCTTCTGGAGTATCGGCTATACCATTAAAGGCCGTCCTTTGAGCAAGAAAGATAAGTACATCAATCACATCATGCCATACAATTAAAAAATAAATGGGGATCGGCAAAAATACCGATCCCCATTTTTATGTTTTAGCCTGTTATCTTACTTTTCCACTTTGAATTTATAAATGCACTGGCTTACATATTTTTCACCGGGACGAAGCACCGTACTTGGAAAGTTCGGTTGATTCGGGCTGTCCGGATAATGCTGGGTTTCCAGGCAGAACGCACCGCGATGCGGATATACCGTACCGTTTTTCCCTTTATCATCACCGGTCATGAAATTACCCGCATAAAACTGTACTCCTGGCTCATTCGTATATACTTCCAGTACAATTCCACTCGTTTTGGAAATAGCTTTCGCAGCTAATGTATTGATATCGCCTTTAGAATTCAATACCCAGTTATGATCATAACCACGCCCTAAAGTCAGCTGTTCAAAAGAATTGTCGATCTGCTCGCCAATAGCCACAGGCATACGCAAATCCATAGGAGTACCTTCTACCGGTTCCAGAACACCCGTAGGAATAAGATTCCCGTCTACTGGCGTATAAGCATCCGCATTGATCATCATCAACTGGTCCAATATCTGCGAACCCGGAATACCGGATAAATTAAAATAGCTGTGATTGGTCAGGTTCACTACTGTCGGTTTATCCGTAGTAGCCTCATATTTAATATCGATCGCATTATTATCCGTAAGTGTGTATGTAACTTTAATGTCCAGGTTACCCGGGAAACCCGCCTCACCATCTTTAGACAAATAAGTAAGTTCCAAAACCTTATCACTAACCTGGTTCGCATCCCACATACGGGTATGGTAGCCTTGAGGGCCTCCGTGAAGGCAATTCCCGTTATCATTCTGCGGAAGCGAATACTCCGAACCATCCAATGTAAATTTAGCCTTAGCGATGCGGTTGCCGTAACGACCTATCAGCGCACCGAAATTGCCGTCCGAAGCCAGGTAATCGGCAATACTGCCGTAACCTAAAACAACGTCGGTCATTTTCCCGTTCTTATCAGGCACCATCATGGAAACCAGACGACCGCCATAATTGGTAATACAGGCTTCCAACCCATTCGAATTCTTCAAAACAAAAAGAGAAGTCTTTTTACCCTGAGTTTCCGTAACAAAGTCAGACTGTTTCAATCCAGAAAGTGTTAACTCTTCTTTTTTCTCGCCACAAGACAATAACAAACACATCGCTAAAGCGGCCACACTAAGTTTCTTCATTTTTATCTATTAATTAAAGTATTGTTATCTATAGCTGGCAAATATACACTTTTCTGATTAATAATCGGGTAGGCGTATCTTTTGAAAATTAGAATCCTTTTAAAGCCTGCTTTTCCTGCCATTTTAAGTTCAAAAAAACTGCCTTCACCTTTCACCCTGTATATAAACCACTATATATTAACTACATGCAGTGAACCCAACCGATGAAAGGTGAAAGGTCACATTTTATAAATCCGTAACAAATAAAGAGATCTTCTCTCAAATATTAAATAGAAAGTCACTACTTTCTAATCTGCGGCATACATGCAATTAATGGATCCGTTACCAGCCGTTAATCTTTTAACGGTAGTTAGAAATGCGTTTAACGGTAGTTAAAAGTAAATTTAACTACCGTTAAAAATAAGTTTCACCCGGGTGAAATGAATAAAAGGTAATAGACTTTGTATTTGTATCTCGTTACCTATACAGTAGATACCCGTTGCTTCTGAAATAATTTATAGAATATGAACGACCGGAAGTAAACCGGAATAAAAGTACATTACATGCTTAAAACTATTCAGGTGAAAGTTAATTTATGAGAGTGGAAGAACATCTTCCACTCTGACATCTGCTCCCGGAAAGCGTTTCAAGTGAGAAGTGGAAGGTGAAGGATGAAAGAGAAAAGCCTGTTATGTACATACTAATTATTATGCATGTATATTTAACTATGCATTTAATTGATAATCACTTTGGTTTATTATTGTAAAGCGCCTATTATCACATTATTTGTTACCTTTGTTTTAAAGATATTTTATATGAGCCGCGATAAAGATATATGGAAGGAGATTGAAACCGAACAGAAACGGTATGATAATCTAAATACGGGACAGATAATAAATTATAATAAATTTTATTTGTACTCTATAATTGCTCATTCTACCGCAATAGAGGGCTCTTCGCTAACTACCTTGGATACTCAACTATTATTTGATGATGGAATTACTTCAAAGGATGGGAAACCCATAGCAGATTATCTTATGAACCTTGATTTAAAATCTGCCTATGAATATGCTATGAAGGAAGCTCAAAATAAAACCTTAATAACACCGGAGTTTTTAAAAAAATTGAACTCGCTTGTTATGAAAAGTACCGGTTCGGAATATAAAACAATGTTGGGGTCTTTTGATTCAAGTAAAGGAGATTTCCGGCTATTGGGAGTTAGAGTCGGCAACGACGGACCATCTTATATGAATTACCAGAAAATACCGGGAGGAGTTGAAAAATTAGCTGATGAAATAAATAAACGGCTTGGTTCTACAAATATGAAAGACGCCTATAATTTATCTTTCGATGCACACTTTAACTTAGTTACAATTCATCCCTGGGTTGATGGAAATGGCCGGACAAGCCGGCTACTTATGAATTATATTCAGTTTTATCACGGATTAACACTTACCAAGATACATAGAGAGGATAAAGATGTTTATATTAAGGCACTGGTGGAAAGTAAAGAAAGCGAAAGTCCCGAGCCTTTCCGTAATTTTATGGCCGCCCAACATTTGAAAACTTTGCGGGAAGAACTGAATCATCATGAAATAAGTGAGAAGAAAAGCAGGGATTTTGATTTACTATTTTAATTACCTTATGGATACTATACTAAAAGGATTTGTTTTCTGCTTTTTAATATTTGCAGCTACCGTAACAAATTTAAATGCGATGGGGACAGGTAGAATAGAATTGTATTTTCTGTCTTTTGCTATCTGGGGGTTTACCCTTTGGTTAATGTTCAGGAAAAAGAAAAAATCTTAGATCCTTTTATTACATAAAACAAATAAGGGCTACATATTATGCAGTCCCCACTTTGTTTTCAAATTTTAAGGTGCGTTTAGCACCCTCTCATCCGTCATTGACAAACTCATTATTTTACCGCTACAAAAAAGTTTATCTCTGCATCAGATGGATTCCGGGCTTTCTCTCCGAATTCCTCAAAATCAGCCGAAAAACTCCTGTCCAATCCCATACTCCATATTTTTGACCATTCATTTACAATCAATCCTTCTGCCATGTCTCCTTTTGCTGTTATTCTGATATAGTTTCCTCCGTCAAAACTTTGTCCTACCATTCCGTCAGGTATATTATTCAGGTTTTCGACTTTGCAACCAATTAGGGTTGTATAAGGCTCTGTATGATCGCCTTCATAATTGGTGTATAATGAATAGATCGAGTTGTCGCTTGTCCGGTTGGGAATTTTATTCAAAATATCTTCCTTCCAGAATTTTTCCCACAACAACGATATGTCTGTTGCGGCTTTCTTATTTTGATTTGTCGTCCGTACCGCAATACCAATAAGATGAAATGGTTCTACTTTTATTTTTTCCATAATTTTCAATTTATTAATTTACGGCAAAAATAAGTCAGTCCGAAGACAAAGGTATGTCAGGGGTTGTGATGAATTCTTTCCTGCATTTTTCAAGATATTGTTCCAAAGTCATTTTATGGGGTTCAAAACACTCTTCGGTTATTTCCATTTCCTGAATACAATCCAGCCTGAAAGCCCTAAAATCTCTTCTAAGCCGGCAAAAAGCTATCATAATCCAGTTTTCATGAGTAGTATACATAGCAAATGGCTCAATACATCTTTCGCTTTTTTGACCTTGCAGAGAAACATATGCTATTTTTACGACCTGGTAATTAATAACAGCAGTTTGAAGTTTGATCAGGTAATTACTTGTTTTTTGCTCTGAATTGTTTCTGATTTGAATTCTGCTTGACAAAAAATCCACTCTTTCTTTCTGACTCCATCTCAAAACGGATTTTACTTTCATTATTGCATTTTGATAATGCTCAGACAATGAAGCGTCTCTATTGATTGATATCAGCTGCCCGGCTGTGATCAAAGCATTTGCTTCTTCCTGCGTAAACATGACAGGCGGCAGAGTATACCCTTCCATGATAGAGTAACCTTTTCCTTCTTCGGTAACAATAGGGATGCCTGACTGTTCCAATGCGCGTATATCACGATAAATTGTACGGACACTTACATTATATCTCCCGGCAATTTCCGTAGCGGTTACTATCCGCTTGGATTGTAATTGGGTAAGAATTGATGCCAACCGGACTAATCTCGGTTCGTTTTCTGCCATTATCAATAGTATGAATTAAAATCCAGAGTTCCTTAATGCACAAAACTACAAAAATCCGGATAACATGCTTGCATGAAGTTACATCTATATATTACGTTTTCTGTTTTCATTGATCTAAAGGGAACATCCCAATGAGTTATTTGATTTTCTTTACTCTTGTACCTGAAATAAAAAACGTTTGCTGTAGAACAATAAAGGGAGATTATTTGTATTTTTGTATAGTAAAATTTAAAACAGATAAATTTATTGAATGATAGAACGCATTTATATTCTTGAGAATGTTGATCCGGTGATATTCTACGGAGTGAATAACTCCAATATGCAGTTGATTAAAACTCTTTTTCCAAAACTTAGGATCGTTGCCCGCGGAAACGTAATGAAAGTAATCGGCGACGAAAAAGAATCAGAACTATTCTTAAAGAAAATACGCGAAATAGAAAAATATTGCGAAGAATACAATTCACTTTCAGAAGAAGTGATCCTTGATATAATAAAAGGTAAAGCACCTGCGGTTGTTAAACAGGAAAACCTGATTATTCACGGCATGAACGGGAAAGCGATTGTTGCCCGTACAGAAAACCAACAGGCTCTCGTGAAGTCGTTTGATGAGAACGACCTGGTGTTTGCTATCGGTCCGGCCGGATCGGGGAAAACGTTTGTGGCCATAGCGCTTGCCGTCCGCGCATTAAAAAATAAACAGGTGAAGAAAATAATCCTTAGCCGTCCAGCGGTGGAAGCGGGAGAAAAACTCGGTTTTCTTCCCGGCGAGATGAAAGATAAGCTCGACCCTTACCTCCAGCCGCTGTATGATGCACTGCTTGATATGATACCCGGCGCCAAACTGAAGGAGTATATGGAGAATAATATCATCCAGATCGCCCCTTTGGCTTATATGAGGGGACGTACACTCAGTGATGCGATTATTATACTTGATGAAGCGCAGAATACCACCACACACCAGATCAAAATGTTTCTTACCCGGTTAGGGATGAATGCTAAAATGATCGTGACAGGCGATATTACCCAGATCGACCTTCCTCCTACTGCTACGTCCGGTCTTATACAGGCCATGAACATACTGAAAGGAGTGAAAGGAATCGGCAAAATCGAGTTCAATAAAAAAGACATTGTACGCCATAAACTGGTACAGCGTATTGTAGAAGCATACGATAAATTCGATGTCAAGCGAAAGAAAGAAGCCCAGCAGAAAAAAGAGGAAAAACAAAATACAAATAAAACAACAGATCATGAATAAGGCATTAGTTAGAACAGACTTTAACTTTCCCGGACAGAAAAGTGTGTATCATGGTAAAGTACGTGATGTGTATAATATCAACGACGAAGTTCTGGTAATGGTAGCTACCGACCGTATCTCCGCTTTTGATGTTGTATTACCCGAAGGAATACCTTATAAAGGCCAGATGCTGAATCAGATTGCCGCCAAATTCCTGGATGCGACTACTGATATTTGCCCGAATTGGAAACAGGCTACACCCGATCCGATGGTCACCGCAGGCGTTCGATGCGAAGGTTATCCGGTAGAGATGATCGTTCGCGGCTACCTTTGCGGCAGCGCGTGGAGAGCTTATAAAAGCGGGGTACGCGAAATTTGCGGAGTTAAAATACCGAACGGCATGCGTAAAAACGAACGATTTCCCGAACCCATCATTACCCCCACTACCAAAGCGGAACAAGGGTTACATGACGAAGACATCTCAAAAGAAGAAATATTAAAACAAGGACTGGTTTCCGAAGCCGATTATGCCCTGTTGGAAAAATACACTTTAGCCTTATTCAAAAGAGGTACGGAAATAGCAGCACAGCGCGGATTGATACTGGTGGATACCAAATACGAATTCGGACATAGGGAAGGTAAAATATACCTGATCGATGAAATTCATACCCCCGACTCTTCCCGTTACTTTTATACCGAAGGGTATGAAGAGCGTTTCGAAAAAGGCGAACCCCAGAAACAGCTTTCCAAAGAGTTTGTACGCGAATGGTTGATGGAAAACGGATTCCAGGGAAAAGAAGGCCAGGTAGTGCCGGAAATGACTCCCGCCATTGTAGAAAGTATCAGTGAACGCTACATTGAATTATACGAGCATATTACCGGTGAAAAGTTTGTAAAAGGCGATACAGAAAACTTGTTGTCGCGTATTGAAAACAATGTTTCCAGTTATTTGAAAAACAGATAAGAAAAATGGCGTACGGTCCTGAAAAAATAGTTCCTTATAACGACAACGAACAAAAAAGCACACAGATCAAACGTATGTTTGATTCGATCGCAGGAACGTACGACATGTTAAACCATACCCTTTCATTAGGATTCGATAAAGGGTGGAGGCGTAAAGGGATCGCATACCTGAAACCGTATTCACCCGAATCTATTTTGGATATAGCTACCGGAACCGGCGACTTGGCTGTCTCTATGTGTAAAACCCTCCATCCGAAACGCATTATCGGGGCGGATATATCGGAAGGCATGATGGATATAGGACGGCAGAAAGTGAGTAAGGAAGGACTTTCCGGTTGTATTTCTTTCGAATGGCAGGATTGCACCTCACTTACTTATGCAGACGATTCATTCGATGCCGTTACCGTTGCTTTCGGAATCCGGAATTTTGATAACATTGAAAAAGGTATAGAAGAAATGCACCGGGTACTAAAGGTGGGTGGACATATCATGATACTGGAGCTTTCCACACCCGCATCATTTCCCATGAAGCAATTATACAAACTCTACTCATCAACAGTTATTCCTTTTATGGGATGGTTTTTTTCAAAAGAGGAAAAAGCATACCATTACCTTCCAGCCTCTATTAAAGTGGTGCCGCAGGGTGAAGTGATGAAAGGACTGTTGACGGCGAAAGGATTTACCGATATAGGAGTACAAACGTTTACATCCGGTATCTGTTCATTATATACCGGTAAAAAAGGATAAAACAAATCAGCACAAATATGGACAAGTATGGATTATTAGGCTATCCGTTAGGACATTCTTTCTCAAAAAACTATTTTAATGAAAAATTCAAAGCTGAAAACATACATGCCGAATATGTTAACTTCGAGATAGCCAATATAAAAGAGCTTAAAAACGTATTAAAAGAAAATCCCCAGTTGAGGGGGTTGAATGTGACCTTACCTTACAAATCGCAGGTTATCCCGTTATTAGATGAAATGGATGAAGATGCGCGTTTGATCGGAGCCGTTAACGTGATCAAGTTTACCAAAGGGCTTTTCGGGAAAAAGCTTAAAGGATATAATTCGGATATTATCGGTTTTAAGCAATCGATTGAACCCTTGTTGAACCAATCCCATCGCAAAGCGTTGATATTAGGTACAGGTGGAGCCTCAAAAGCCGTATTCCACGGTTTGAAACAATTAGGCATAGCTTCAACACTGGTATCGCGTACCCAACGGGAATTTTGTATTACCTATGACGAAATAACTCCCAAAACGATGGAACAATATACCGTCATTGTGAACACTACACCGGTAGGTATGTTCCCGAATATAAATACCTGTCCCGATATCCCTTATGACCTGCTTACCCCCAATCATTTATTATATGATCTACTGTATAATCCCGACGAAACATTATTTATGAAAAAAGGTAAAGAAAAAGGAGCTGTTGTTAAGAATGGCCTTGAAATGCTGCTTCTGCAGGCCTTTGCCGCATGGGAAATATGGAACAGAAAAGAGTAATTATAAGTATCGGACTAAATTGTTAAAAGTTTGTTTGAAAAAAGAGATACATGCTATAGAACATCTTTTTGTAAACCTGTTTATACGGAGAAGCATGTAATTTTACACACAATTTGGATAATTTAATATACATGAAGAACGGTAAAACACTTTCCGGATTGACAAAAACAAATTTTGAAAAGCAAATCGACGGAAAAGAGACAAAACTCTGCGTCCTTACAAACATACACGGTGCTGAAGTCGCTGTTACGAATTACGGCGCGAAAATCGTATCGGTAATGGTTCCGGATAAGAACGGCACCTTTATCGACGTGGTCACCGGGCACAACACAATAGATGAATATCTCACCTCGGAAGAACCATACTTCGGAGCGGTCTGCGGAAGATACGGCAACAGGATTGCAAACGGGAAGTTTGAATTAGACGGTGTCGTATATGACAAGTTAGCCATAAATAACGGTCCCAATAATTTACATGGCGGAATTAAAGGATTCAACGCTGTGGTATGGGATATTGAATCCGTAACTGGGAATACCGTTACATTAACCTATACATCAGTCGACGGGGAGGAAGGTTTTCCCGGAAACCTGAATGTTGAGGTTACCTATTCCTTATCAGATGCTAATGAGATACAGATAACTTATAAAGCGGATACAGATAAACCTACGGTATTGAACCTGACCAACCACTCCTATTTCAATCTCTCCGGAGCAGGCGATCACTATGTAGGCGATCATTTGTTAACCATAAATGCAGATTACTATCTTCCGACCGATAATACGGCAATACCTTACGGACCTGAAGAGAAAGTAGAAAGTACACCTATGGATTTCCGTACACCGTTTGAGATCGGTTCCAGAATAAATGATAACTTTGAACAGTTGGTATTTGGCAACGGGTACGATCATACCTACGTACTGAATAAGGAAAATGACGAACTCTCATTCTGTGCAAAATGTGTGTCACCTAAGACAGGAATCTGTATGGAAACCTATACCACTGAGCCCGGTGTACAGTTATATACCGGCAACTGGATGAGCGGTAACTTTACAGGGAAAAACGGACAGCGGTATCCCGCGAGAGCCGCTTTCTGCCTCGAAACACAACATTTCCCCGATAGTCCGAATAAACCGGAATATCCGACAACGGTGCTCCGGCCGGGAGAACGTTTTGTTAGCCGTACGATCTATAAATTTTCTGTTGAATAATATTCAATTAATTATAAACTAAAGAATTTAAAACTATGAGTTCTACACAACAAAAGAATTACACCTTGCCAATAGTGATGATGATCCTGCTATTTGGTATGATTTCGTTTGTGACTAATCTGGCAGCCCCTATGGGTGTAGTATTGAAAAACCAATTCGGAGTATCCAACTTCCTTGGAATGCTTGGTAACTTCGCAAACTTTGCCGCTTATGCCGTTATGGGTATTCCGGCCGGTAAATTACTTGAAAAGATCGGTTATAAGAAAACAGCCCTCCTGGCTATTGTAGTAGGTTTCGTCGGAGTAGGCATCCAGGTGCTTTCAGGCGCGGCAGCCAGTTTCGGGGTTTACCTTGTGGGCGCGTTCGTAGCCGGTTTCTCTATGTGTATGTTAAATACCGTAGTAAATCCTATGCTTAACACATTAGGTGGCGGTGGTAACAAAGGTAACCAGTTGATCCAGATCGGTGGATCTTTTAATTCACTGATGGGAACGTTAGTTCCGATTTTAGTTGGTGCATTGGTTGGCGAAGTTGCAAGGGCAAATATTACCGATATCTACCCTGTTATGTATATGGCGATGGGTATTTTCGCACTGGTTGGTATCGTATTATACTTTGTAAATATTCCCGAACCTCATATTACAACAGCGAAGGCTGAAAAATCAAAATACAGCGCATGGTCATTCCGTCACTTTGTAATGGGTGCCATTGCTATCGGTATCTATGTAGGTATTGAAGTAGGTATTCCCGGAACAATGATGTTATTCATTTCCGACCCGGCTACCGGAGTAGTAAACGGAGCTTCTTCCGCAGGAGTTGTAGCCGGAATGTACTGGTTGTTAATGCTTGTAGGACGTTTCGTTGGTGCTTCCATCGGGGCGAAAGTATCCAGTAAAACGATGCTAACCTTCGCATCCGGCTTAGGCCTTGTATTAGTGCTTTTAGCAATCTTCTCTCCAGTATCTACCAAAATGGTAATACCTATTATTCAAACAGACCCGGTTATTGCTTTCAGTACGGCAGAAGTTCCTATTAACGTGGTATTCCTTATCTTATGCGGACTTTGTACTTCTGTGATGTGGGGTGGTATCTTCAACCTGGCAGTTGAAGGCCTTGGAAAATATGTAGCTGCTGCTTCCGGTATATTTATGATGATGGTTTGCGGTGGAGGTATCCTTCCGTTGATCCAGAATGCGATTGCCGATGCTGCCGGTTACCTTACTTCTTATTGGGTACCCTTCCTGGGATTGGCTTACCTGTTGTATTACGCATTGATTGGAAGCAAAAACGTAAATAAAGATATCCCTGTAGAATAATAATAACCATTATTATCCTTTTATAAGAGATTATCTAATACGTCAAAAACATTAGATAATCTCTTCATTTATATAAACTATAAGATAAATATAATATCATGGACGTAGAAAAAGTAAGAAAAGGATTTGCAGAGCATTTCAACGGAGCAACCGGATCTGTATATGCATCTCCGGGACGTATCAACCTGATCGGAGAACATACCGATTATAACGGAGGTTTCGTTTTTCCCGGCGCTATAGATAAAGGAATGGTAGCCGAAATCAAACTGAACGGAACAGATAAAGTACGGGCTTACGCATTGGATTTAAATGAATCATCCGAGTTCGGTTTAAATGAAGAAGACCTGCCAAAAGAAGGTTGGGCAAAATATATATTCGGCGTTTGCCGGGAAATCATTAAACGCGGTGGAAAAATCTCAGGTTTCGACACGGCTTTCTCCGGTGACGTACCGTTAGGAGCCGGTATGTCTTCTTCAGCAGCATTGGAGAGTACATATGCATACGCGTTGAACGATATGTTTTCCTTAGGAATAGACAAGTTTGAACTGGCGAAGATCGGACAGGCAACAGAACATAATTATGTGGGAGTAATGTGTGGCATCATGGACCAGTTTGCGTCCATCTTCGGAAAAGAAGGCAGTTTGCTTTTGCTGGATTGCCGTTCGCTTGAATACAAATATTATCCTTTCAATCCCGTCGGCTACAAAGTGGTACTGCTCGACTCCGTAGTGAAACATGAATTAGCATCGTCGGCATACAATAAACGCCGTCAATCCTGTGAAACAGTAGCAGCAGCCATACGCCGCAATCATCCTGAAGTGGAATTCCTCAGGGATGCTACCATGGACATGCTGAATGAGGTAAAAGCTGATGTAAGCGAAGAAGATTATATGCGTGCCGAATATGTGATTGAAGAAATCCAGCGTGTACGGGATGTTTGCGATGCCCTTGAAAAAGGAGATTACGAAACCGTTGGAGACCGGATGTACGGCACGCACCATGGAATGAGTAAATTATATGAAGTTAGTTGTGAAGAACTCGACTTTTTAAATGATATAGCAAAAAAATGCGGTGTAACCGGTTCACGTGTAATGGGTGGAGGTTTCGGCGGATGTACGATCAACCTGGTAAAAGAAGAGTTGTACGACGATTTTGTGAAAACCGCTTTCTCCGAATACAAAGCGAAATTTGGTCACGAACCCAAATTATATAATGTAGTGATAAGTGACGGAGCCCGTAAATTAGCTTAATATATTATCTTTCATGGGTAGGTATACAAAACCTACCCATATAATTTTTAAAAATACAATTTAAAATCATGTCAGCCGCTTTTTATCAGAACGAAGTCAAATTTTATGTCGCAGTAGACTGTATAATATTAGGATTCAACAACAAAGAATTAAATGTTCTACTTTACAAACGTAAATTCGAACCATTAAAAGGACAATGGTCGTTAATGGGAGGATTTGTAAAATCGGGAGAAAGTGTAAATGAAGCTGCGTCGCGGGTACTGACTGATTGCACCGGGATTGATAATCTTTTTATGGAGCAGGTGGGCGCTTATGGAGATGTTACCCGTGACCTTGGTGAACGCGTAATTTCTATAGCCTACTACTCATTGGTTAATCTGAATGATTTCAATACCGAATTATTAAAAGAATATAACGCTTCATGGACAAAGATAAGCGACCTTCCCGAATTGATCTTCGACCATAACCAGATGGTTAAAGATACGCTTTCGCGTTTAAAAAGAAAAGCAGCAACAAGGCCGGTTGGATTTAATCTGCTTCCTGAAAAATTCACTCTTCCCCAACTGCAGAATCTGTATGAAGCCATTTACCAGACTCCACTCGATAAACGTAATTTCCGTAAAAAACTAAATTCAATGGACATCCTTGAGAAATTAGACGAGAAAGATAAGAAGAGTTCTAAGCGGGGAGCTTTTTATTACATGTTCAATAAAGAAAAATACGATAAACTGCTTGAAGACGGGTTTTATTTCTCCCTCTGATTCTTAATTTGCATCCTATTGATTTATAAAACAGGTATATACCTTATATAATTTTCGAAGGCTATGTTGTAGAACATAGCCTTTTTTTTATGAATATAACAATAAGGTGTTATTTTTACACCAAATTAAAAAAAGAGGTATACCTAACACTTTTTACTTGTAAGGGATTAAGGAATAAATAACCACTAAACGACAATGAAAATGGTTGAAGAATTAAAAGAAAAGGTCTTTAAGGCTAATTTGGATCTGGTTAAACATGGTTTGGTGATATTTACATGGGGAAATGTAAGCGCAGTCGACCGGGCAAAAGGATTGGTTGTTATCAAACCTTCCGGAGTATCTTACGATGATATGAAAGCAAAGGATATGGTGGTATTAGACCTTGAGGGAAATATCATCGAAGGTACGCTGAAACCTTCCTCGGATACACCTACCCATCTGGTTTTGTATAATTCTTTTCCGGAAATCGGAGGCATCGTTCACACCCATTCCACTTATGCGACTGCCTGGGCACAAGCGGGCAGGGATATTCCGAATATCGGCACCACTCATGCCGACTATTTCAGTGACGCCATTCCATGCACACGAGCGATGACACAAGCTGAAATTGAAGGTGATTATGAAAAAGAGACAGGTAATGTAATTATTGAACGTTTTGCTAACTTAAATCCCATGCATATACCCGGTGTATTAGTTGAAAATCACGGACCATTCAGTTGGGGCAAAGACGCAGATGATGCCGTACATAATGCCGTAGTAATGGAACAGGTTGCAAAAATGGCATATATTTCCTACGGAATAAATCCATCTTTAAAGATGAACCCGCATCTTGTCACAAAACATTTTAACCGCAAGCACGGGCCTAATGCTTACTATGGACAATAAAAAATAATTAATTGTAATAACTATAATATTTAATAATTATCTAAACCATGAATTTTAAAGATTTGGAAGTATGGTTCGTTACAGGAGCACAGCTGCTGTACGGAGGAGATGCCGTCGTAAAAGTAGACGCGCACTCAAATGAAATCGTAAAAGGACTGAATGATTCCGGAAAACTTCCGGTGAAAGTTATTTACAAAGGAACTGTGAATTCCGATCCAGAAGTGGCCGCCGTATTCCGTGCCGCGAACAACGATACCAAATGTATCGGCGTGATCACATGGATGCACACATTCTCTCCCGCAAAGATGTGGATACACGGATTAAAGGATTACAAAAAACCGCTTCTGCACCTGCACACCCAGTTCAACAAAGAAATACCCTGGGGTGAGATCGATATGGATTTCATGAACCTGAACCAAAGTGCACATGGCGACAGGGAATTCGGCCATATTGTAACCCGTATGCGTAAAAACCGTAAAGTAGTAGTGGGCCACTGGGCTGATGAAAAAGTACAGGAACGCATCACCGTATGGATAAGGGTTGCAACGGCATGGGCAGATGCTCAGGATATGCGCATTATCCGTTTTGGTGACCAGATGAATAACGTAGCTGTAACCGACGGCGACAAAGTAGAAGCAGAACTACGCTTAGGCTATCATGTGGACTATTTCCCGATTGGCGACCTTGTTGCTTACCAGGACAAAGTAACCGATGCCGATATCGACGAATTAGTGGCTGTTTACGAAAAGGAATATATCTTTGCCGACAACTGCAAAAAAGGAGGTAAAGATTATAACCAGGTACGGGAAGCCGCCCGCGAAGAAATTGCTCTGCGCCGCTTTCTAAAAGATAAGAATGCGAAGGCTTTCACTACTAATTTCGATGCGCTTCACGGATTTAACCAGTTACCCGGACTGGCTTCCCAACGCCTGATGGCCGAAGGATACGGATTTGGTGCGGAAGGAGACTGGAAAACAGCAGCTTTATACCGCAGCTTCTGGGTAATGAGTCAGGGGCTTCCGGGCGGTTGTTCTTTCCTTGAAGACTATACCTATCATTTCGACGGTGAAAAAAGCGCAATCCTTCAATCCCATATGCTTGAAGTTTGTCCGCTGATCGCCGATTCCAAACCCCGCCTGGAGGTTCATCCATTAGGTATCGGTGGTAAAGCCGATCCTGCCCGCCTTGTATTCACCGCACACGAGGGTGCCGGAGTAGCCGCCACTGTAGTGGATATGGGTAACCGCTTCCGTATGATCGTAAATAATGTAGACGTAGTGAAAATGCCGGCTCCGATGCCTAAACTTCCGGTAGCAAGCGCCCTCTGGATACCGCAGCCTAACCTTGAAATCGGGGCTGCTGCCTGGATACTGGCCGGAGGAACACACCATACGGCATTCTCGTATGCATTGACGAATGAATATATGGAAGATTACGCCGACATCGCAGGTATTGAATTAGTCACGATAGACAACAATACAACGATCAACGGATTCAAAAAGGAACTCCAATACAACGATATATACTATATGTTAAACCGCGCATTACAGGCTTAATAATGAATAATGACAAATTTGTAATTGGATTAGACTACGGTAGCGACTCCTGTCGCGCCGTAGTTGTTAATGCTTTTACCGGTGAGGAACTGGCATCCGCAGTGAAATACTATCCCCGTTGGATGGAAGGCAAATACTGCAATGAGGCGAAAAACCGCTACCGCCAGCACCCGCTCGACTATATTGAAGCATTAGAAGACACGGTAAAGAAATCCATCGCCCAATGTCCTCCGGGTACGGCCGGGAAAGTAGTCGGAATAGCATTCGATACCACCGGAAGTACACCTGTTTTAACCGATAAGGAAGGCACTCCTCTCGCTTTGCTTCCCGAATACGCGGAAAATCCGAATGCGATGTTTGTGCTTTGGAAAGACCATACAGCTATTAAGGAAGCAGCAGAGATCAACGAGCTTGCCCGTCGCTGGGGAATCGATTACACAGCCTACGAAGGCGGGATTTATTCTTCGGAATGGGTATGGGCCAAGATGATACATGTATTACGCGAAGACGAAAACATCCGCAAAGATGCTTACGCCTGGATTGAACATTGTGACTGGATGCCGGCGTTGATAACCGGAAGGACAAAACCCGAAGAGGTCTACCGCAGCCGTTGCGCGGCCGGACATAAAGCCATGTGGCTGGAAAAATGGGGAGGCTTACCTCCCGAGGAATTCCTGACAACATTGGAGCCCCTGCTGAAAGGCTTCCGTAGCCATCTGTTCGAGAAAACATATACCAGCGATACGTCGGTAGGCTATCTTACGGAGGAATGGGCTGAACGGTTGGGATTATCCACCAATGTAGCTGTAGCCGTAGGAGCGTTCGATTGCCATATGGGAGCAGTAGGAGCGGAAATAACACCCCGTACGTTTGTACGTGTGATCGGCACATCCACCTGCGACATTATGGTATCTTCCTATGAAGAAATGGGTGATAAATTAATACCGGGTATCTGCGGACAGGTAGACGGTTCCGTCATACCGGGTATGATGGGGCTTGAAGCCGGACAATCCGGTTTCGGCGATATTTATGCCTGGTTCAAACGGGTATTGGCATGGCCGCTGGATAATATCCTCAGCAAAAGCAATCTGATTGATGAAGCGACAAAGGAGCAATTAATTAAAGAAACAGCAGACCAGATTATACCTGTCCTTTCCGAAGAAGCTGCTAAAATTCCGGTAAGTGAAAGTACCATACTTGCGGTAGACTGGATGAACGGACGGCGTACGCCGGATGCCAGCCAGCTTGTAAAAGGCACCATTACCGGACTGAACCTTGCCAGTTCCGCGCCTCTTATATTCCGCGCACTGGTAGAAGCTACGGCTTACGGTTCCAAAGCGATCGTCGATCGTTTTTTGGAAAACGGTATCAAGATTGAAAGCGTAATAGGTATCGGAGGCATTTCACTGAAATCTCCCTTTGTCATGCAAACCCTTGCCGATGTGTTAGGTATGCCTATCAAAGTGGCAAAGTCAGAACAGGCCTGTGCTTTCGGAGCTTCCATGTTTGCTGCGGTAGCCGCCGGTATCTACACGGAAGTAGAAGATGCACAAAAGGCCATGGGACAAGGATTTGCCATGGAATATCATCCCAATCATGATAACCATCAGGCCTATCTCGCGCTTTATGACAACTATGTGAAACTTGGTAAGTTTACGGAAAATGAATTATTCATGTAAAGAGGTTCTGCAGGTAAACCGTAGAATCACTATCTTTGCACCGGAACTTAAAAAAAACATAAGATGAACGATATTAAATTAATGAACAAAGCAGCAGACAACATCCGTATCCTTGCTGCGTCTATGGTAGAAAAAGCTAACTCGGGACACCCGGGAGGCGCGATGGGTGGAGCTGACTTTATTAACGTTCTATTCTCTGAGTTCCTGATATTCGACCCAAACAATCCGAAATGGGAAAGCCGCGACCGGTATTTCCAGGATCCGGGCCATATGTCGGCTATGTTATATGCCGTTCTTTCCTTTACCGGAAAATTCAGCATGGAAGAACTTTCACAGTTCCGCCAGTGGGGCAGCCCTACACCGGGACATCCCGAACTGGATGTGATGCGGGGTATTGAAAACACTTCCGGCCCGCTCGGACAAGGACATACCTATGCAGTAGGAGCGGCAATAGCGGCTAAATTCCTGCAGGCCCGTTTGGGAGACCAGATGAATCAAACCATCTATACATACATCTCCGACGGCGGAATACAAGAGGAAATCTCGCAGGGTTCCGGCCGTATAGCCGGAGCGTTGGGACTCGATAACCTGATCATGTTTTATGATTCCAACAATATCCAGCTCTCCACAAAAGTAGAAGATGTAACCTGTGAAGATGTAGCAAAAAAATATGAGGCCTGGGGATGGAAAGTTATTTCCATCAATGGGAACGATGTAAACGAAATCCGCAAAGCGCTTACAGAAGCAAAAGCAGAAAAAGAAAAACCGACGCTTATTATCGGTAATACGATAATGGGTAAAGGAGCTATCGGAGCCGACCGGAGTTCGTATGAGAACAAAGTATCGACACACGGCCAGCCTTTATCGGCAGCAGGAGCTTCTTTCGCCGATACCGTAAAATCGTTGGGCGGGGACTCCGATAATCCGTTTGCTATATTCCCTGATGTGCAGGAGATGTATACTAACCGCATGAAGGAACTGGAAAAGATCGTTGCAGAACGGAATAAAGAAAAAGAAGCATGGGCAAAGGAAAATCCGGAAATGGCTGCCAAAATGGTAAAATGGTTTTCAAATGCAGTTCCGGAAATCAACTGGGCAGCTATTGAGCAAAAACCGAACCAGGCAACCCGTAATGCTTCAGCAACCGTATTAAGCGTTCTTGCCGAACAGGTTGAAAATATGATCTGTGCATCTGCCGACCTTTCCAACTCAGACAAGACCGATGGATTCCTGAAGAAAACACACTCGCTGACTAAAGGTGATTTCAGCGGAGCCTTTTTCCAGGCTGGCGTATCCGAATTCACTATGGCGGCTATCTGTATCGGAATGTCGCTCCATGGCGGGGTAATAGCTGCCTGCGGTACCTTCTTTGTTTTCTCCGATTATATGAAACCGGCTGTACGTATGGCTGCGCTTATGGAACAACCGGTTAAGTTTATCTGGTCGCACGACGCTTTCAGGGTTGGAGAAGACGGGCCGACGCACGAACCGGTAGAACAGGAAGCCCAGATCCGTTTACTGGAGAAACTGAAGACACACAAAGGAAATAATTCCATGCTGGTGCTGCGTCCGGCTGACGTATATGAAACGACCGTTGCCTGGAAGATGGCTATGGAGAATACAACCTCTCCTACCGGCCTTATCCTTTCCCGTCAGAATATTACCGACCTTCCGTCAACAAACAACCGCTACCAGGAAGCATTGCAGGCAGAAAAAGGCGCTTACATTGTAGAAGGCGACGAAAACCCCGATGTGATCATGGTGGCTTCCGGTTCAGAAGTTTCTACACTTGTAGAAGGCGCTGAATTACTTCGCGCCGATGGAATCAAGGTCAGGATCGTTTCCGTTCCGTCGGAAGGTTTGTTCAGAAGTCAGAATAAAGCCTATCAGGAACAGGTAATTCCTTCCGGAAGCAAAGTTTTCGGACTGACAGCCGGCCTGCCGGTAAACCTCGAAGGTTTGGTTGGCCCACACGGAAAAGTCTGGGGATTGGAATCCTTCGGTTACTCGGCACCCTATAAAGTGCTCGATGAAAAACTCGGATTTACAGGCAAAAACGTCTACAACCAGGTAAAAGAATTATTAGCATGAACCCTATTACACGGATATGAATAAAACGATATCCGTGTAAAACTCTTATATGATAAAATGAATACGATCGGTCTGTGCAGTGACCACGCTGGATTTGAATTAAAAGAACAGGTAAAGGAATGGCTCGAATCACAGCATATTCCCTTTAACGACTTCGGTACCTATTCAAACGAATGTTGCGATTATCCCGATTTTGCACATCCCCTTGCCAGGGCGGTGGAAGCAGGAGAAGTATATCCCGGAATCGCGTTTTGCGGAACCGGAAACGGGATTGCCATCACCCTGAACAAACATCAGGGCATACGCGCAGCCTTATGTTGGGAAAAGGAATTAGCCGGTTTGGCACGCAAGCATAACGATGCCAATATCCTTGTCTTACCCGGTCGTTTTATCAGTAAAGAGAAATCTACTATTATAGTCGACGTTTTCCTGAACACCTCGTTTGAAGGCGGGCGACATCAAAGAAGAATAGATAAAATCCCTTTGTAAAGACAAAGGGCTATCATGTAAAAAAACTACAATGCAAACATTAGATTTTATTGTTATAGGGCTGTTCGCTGCAGCTCTGATCGGGATAATTGTATGGGTATTCAAGCAAAAGCAAGACAGCTCGGGCGATTATTTCCTGGCCGGCCGCGATGCCACCTGGATTGCCATCGGCGCGTCTATTTTCGCTTCCAATATCGGTTCCGAACACTTAATTGGGCTGGCAGGAGCCGGGGCATCCAGCGGGATGGCTATGGCACACTGGGAAATACAAGGATGGATGATCCTGATCCTCGGATGGGTATTCGTACCTTTCTACTCCCGAAGCATGGTACTCACTATGCCCGAATTCCTTGAGAAACGGTATAATAAAGAATCGCGCACGATCCTGTCGATGATCTCGCTTGTAAGTTATGTGCTCACAAAAGTTGCCGTTACGGTTTATGCCGGAGGGCTTGTATTTAAAGAAGTTTTCGGTATTCAGGAATTATGGGGGATCGATTTCTTCTGGATTGCAGCTATCGGATTAGTTATACTTACGGCGCTCTATACCGTAGTAGGCGGTATGAAATCGGTTTTATACACATCCGTACTGCAAACGCCTATCCTGCTGTTGGGTTCGATCATTATATTGGTGCTGAGTTTGAAAGCAGTCGGCGGATGGGACGAAGTATTGCGCATTTGCGGCATCACTCCCGCCAATGAATACGGAGATACGATGGTGAACCTGATCCGGGATAACCGCGATCCGCAATATCCATGGCTTGGAGCATTGATCGGTTCCTCCATTATCGGTTTCTGGTATTGGTGTACCGACCAGTTTATTGTACAAAGGGTATTGTCGGGTAAGAACGAACGCGAAGCCCGCCGGGGTACTATCTTTGGCGCTTACTTAAAACTGACACCGGTATTCCTTTTCCTTATCCCCGGTATGGTTGCATTTGCCATGCAGGCAAAAGGAGTTACGATAAACGGCGTTCCTTTCACGATGACTTCGGCAGACGCGGCATTCCCTTCATTGGTAAGCCAGTTACTTCCGGCAGGAGTTAAAGGATTGGTGGTTTGCGGTATTCTTGCCGCATTAATGAGTTCACTAGCTTCCTTGTTCAACTCTTCCGCTATGTTATTCACCATCGACTTTTATAAAAAGTATAAACCTCAGGCAAGCGAAAAAACATTGCTGCATGTAGGGCGTATTGCTACCGTAGTAGTAGTGGTATTGGGTATTCTGTGGATTCCGATCATGAAAAATGTCGGTTCCGTATTATACAATTACCTGCAGGATGTGCAATCCGTCTTAGCTCCTGGTATTGCCGCGGCCTTCCTGTTGGGTATCGCCTCTAAGAAAACGACGCCTAAGGGCGGAATGTGGGGATTAATAATCGGATTCGTCATCGGTATGACGAGGCTGGGTGCAAAAGTATATTACACAACAGCCGGAGCAAATGCCGGAGACAACTGGTTTAAAGGACTGTTCTTCGATACCAACTGGCTGTTCTTCTGCGGAGGTATGCTGGTATTCTGTCTACTATGCATCATCCTGATCAGTATGTTCACCAAACAGGCCCCCGAAGCTCAAATACAGGGATTGTATTTCGGTTCGGCCACTCCCGAACAAAAAGCGGCAACCCGTGCAAGCTGGAATAAGTGGGATGTAATACATAGTTGCATTATTTTAGCGATTACCGGAGCATTTTATTATTATTTCTGGTAAGAAAAATAGAACTTGACGAATATAATCTGAATCACTCCCGGCGCAAAAAGCGGGGAGTGATTTTTTTATTTCTTATTACTGCATAATCAACGCCATTACAACCGGATACGAATGCTACGGAATTATAAATTAGCCAAACCTTGGATTTATTACGTATCTTTGCTAAATAATCAGTGAAACCCTTTATGCATGTATTTTGATCTGAATAAAGACGATATTATAGAACAACTTTCCGCTAAACCTTTTCAGGTTATTTCGAAAGCAGCAGACGAATTAGGAGTAGATGCTTATGTAATCGGCGGATACGTAAGGGATATATTCCTTAACCGTCCGTCCAAAGACATCGATATCGTTGCCGTAGGTAGCGGCATAGAGTTGGCTAAAGCAGTTGCGCGTAAAATGGGAAAGAATTCCACACTTTCTGTTTTTAAAAACTTCGGAACAGCACAGGTTAAAAGCGGTGGTTGGGAACTCGAATTTGTCGGAGCCCGTAAAGAATCATATAGCCGCGACAGCAGGAAACCCATTGTGGAAGACGGCACGCTTGAAGACGATCAGAACCGGCGCGATTTTACCATCAATGCCTTAGCATTACAACTGAATGAAAAGAAATTCGGAGAACTGGTCGACCCGTTCGACGGAATAAATGATATACAAAACCTAACCATCCGCACTCCGCTTAATCCGGATATAACGTTCAGCGACGACCCTCTCCGGATGATGCGCGCTATCCGGTTCGCTACCCAATTGGGTTTCTTTATCGATCCCGATACCTTTGAAGCTATCGAGCGGAACAAAGAGCGCATCGGGATTATATCGAAAGAACGCATTGTCGACGAACTTAATAAAATTATCCTTTCACCTAAACCTTCCATCGGTTTTGAATTGCTGGATTCATCAGGGTTGCTACCGCTTATTTTCCCTGAATTAAACGCATTGAAAGGTGCGGAAACGAAAGAAGGGATCGGGCACAAAGATAATTTCAGGCATACATTGATGGTACTCGACCGCCTGAGCAGGCATACGGATAATTTGTGGCTTCGCTGGAGCGCCTTGCTGCATGATATAGGAAAACCCGTTACCAAACGATGGGATAAACGTTTGGGATGGACATTCCATAACCACAATTTCATAGGAGAAAAAATGATACCCGACATTTTCCGCCGGATGAAACTACCTATGAACGAAAAAATGAAATACATCCAGAAAATGGTGAACCTTCATATGCGCCCTATTAACCTGGCCGACGATGAAGTAACCGATTCCGCTATCCGCAGGCTGTTATTTGACGCGGGGGATGACATTGACGACCTGATGCTGTTGTGTGAAGCCGATATTACCAGTAAGAACCCGGAGAAGGTACGGCGTTATCTCAATAATTTCCGGTTAGTCAGGGAAAAACTGTCGGAAATAGAAGAAAAAGACCGGGTAAGGAATTTCCAGCCGCCTGTCACCGGAGAAGAGATCATGGAGACGTTCGGTTTACCGCCCTCCCAACCGGTGGGCGTACTGAAAGAAGCGATCAAGAACGCGATCTTAGACGGGGTGATACCCAACGAGTATGAAGCAGCACGTACCTTTATGATGAAGAAAGCAGAAGAAATGGGGTTAAAACCGTCTTAAACATTTATCCGTTCAACACTCCTTACACCTTTCGTTCTCTTTATTTTACCAATCAGGGAGGCCAATGCGTTCACATCTTTAACCAATACGGTAAAATGTCCCTGGAAGTAACCGTCTACCGAATCGATATTGAGGGAACGCAACGTAACCTCTTTCTCTTTGCCGATAAGCGAAGTAATATTATTCACGATCGTAATATCGTCCCTGCCCACCACCCGGAGGTAAGTGATAGATTCCGAACCTTTACCGCTCCATTTAGCATCGATCAGCCGGTAAGCGAACCGTCTTTTCATTTCCGGTTCATTGGGACAACCTTTCCTGTGTATCTTTACAGCGCCTTCACGTGAAACGAAACCGAATATATCATCGCCAAAGATAGGATTACAACACTTAGCCAGCTTATACTCAATCCCTGTCATGTTCTTATCAATGATCAGGACATCTTTTTGAGAGGCTATTTCCTCAGCTTCCGTCGTCGCAATATATTCTTCCGCACTGCGAACGCCTGAGTGGTCTATATTCTCCTTCTCATGCCGTTCCGCTTCCAGGTATTCTTCAATTACATGATTCAAGTCTAACCGTTCGTCGGATATATCCAGATAAAAATCAGTGACCGTTTTGTAACCCTTTTTCTTGATATACCGCATCAATACAGGTTCGTCGACCTCTATTTTACGGTTTTTAAAACGCCGCTGCAGAGTTTCTTTGGCAAAGTCGGCATTTTTTGCTGCTTCTTCACGCAACGCCTGCTTGATCTTTACACGCGCTTTGGAAGTGGTTACAAAGGTAAGCCAGTCGCGTTTAGGGGATTGGGTGGGCGATGTCAGTACCGAAACGGTATCGCCGTTATTCAGGATATACCGTATCGGAACGTTTTTATCATTTACTTTAGCCGACACACACTTACTGCCGATATCCGAATGAATGGCAAAAGCAAAATCCAGTACCGTAGCTCCGACAGGGAGTTTAATAAATTTTCCCTTCGGAGTAAATACATAGATCTCATCCTTGTACAGGTCCATCCTGAAATTATTCATGATGTCCCTCGGATCAGAATCACTCGACTCCAGCGCCATCCTTACATTCGTCAGGAACTCGTCCAGTCCCGATTCCGCTTTTACCCCCTTGTATTTCCAATGGGCGGCTAAACCTTTTTCAGCAATTTCATCCATGCGCTGGGTCCGGATCTGCACCTCTACCCAACGGTTTTCAGGACCCATCACAGTAGCATGCAGGCTTTCATAACCATTGCTTTTCGGTATTGAGATCCAATCCTTCATTCGCTTGGGATTAGGCTGGTACATATCCGTTACGATAGAATACACCTGCCAGCAATCCGAACGTTCTTTCTCATGCGGTGCGTCGGGCATATCCAATACAATGCGGATAGCAAACAGATCGTATATATCTTCGAAATCGATCTTCTGCTTATTCAGTTTATTATTGATGGAGTAGATCGATTTGGTCCGTCCTTTTATATCGAATTTAAACCCTTCTTTTTCCAATTTCTCTTTTACGGGAGCAATAAAACCGGCAATATAGGCATCACGCGAACGCTTGGTTTCATTTAATTTCTGCTTAATAAAAGCAAACCGTTCCGGTTCCAGGTATTTCAGGGAAAGGTCTTCCAGTTCACCTTTAATTTTATAGAGCCCTAACCGGTGGGCCAATGGCGCATACAGGTAAGACGCCTCCGTAGCCAGTCGCTTCCGGTCCGATTCATCCTTCAGTTGCTTTCCGTTACGCATCATATAAAGGCGGTCGGCAATCATCAGGAGGATTACACGTACATCTTCAGCAAAAGAGAAAAGCAGGTGATGGAAATTTTCCGAATTCACAGCCGTATTACGGGCGTACAGGTCGGATGTCCTGAGCAGGCGCGCAATAATAAGCTCTACATCTTCGTCGAACGTTTTCCTTACTTCTTCCAGCGTAATCACTTTCTTAAGTACCGGGCGGTAAAGCAGTAATGCCAGGACGGGCGTTCTTTTCAATCCGATTTCCGAAGCTGCTATAAGTGCCGTTTCAATATTGCGAAGCAGGCCGTTTATACCGTTTTTATCCCTGCCGTAACAATCCAACGACACCACACGCTGCATAAGATTACGCATCTTATGTACATCTTCCTTCTCCAGAAACTGATAAAGGCAACTTAATAATTCCTTGTATTTCGAATGTAGTAACCGTTTCTCTTCTACGGTAAAGAATGGATCGGCAGTCATAGCACTGAATTAAATATAGTAAATCAACATCCCCTAAACATGTTGTAAAATTAGCTTTTTTTCTTCTAACCGATTCAATTATTCTGATACTAATTTAATACATTTGTGAGAGATAGTATTTACAGTTATACATATGAGATGATTATAAACGAATCTAAAATACAGTGTCATGCTAACTAATAACGACTTAGAGCTATTAAACAGTAAGGGTATCAGCGAAGAGCAGATCCATGAGCAACTGGCCCGTTTTGAAGAAGGTTTTCCTTTTCTCAATATAAATGCCTCGGCATCTATTGAAAAAGGTATCATGGTTGTGTCAAAAGACGACCAGCTCAATTACATCAACACTTGGGAAAACTACCTGAATAAAAATAACAAGATTGTTAAATTTGTTCCCGCATCAGGTGCTGCCAGCCGGATGTTCAAAGACCTGTACGGTTTCCTGAATGCCGGTTACTCCTACCCTTCCACCGAATTTGAAAAAACATTCTTCGAGCATATCGACAAATTTGCCTTCTTCGACGAATTAAACACCTTTTGCCGCGTCAATTACGAAAAGGATATACCCGAATTAATTGCCGCAAAAGAATTTAAGAAAATAGTCTCTGCCCTGCTGAATAACCCGGGTTTAAACTACGGGCAATTGCCCAAAGGCGTACTATTGTTTCACCGGTATCCCAAAAGTGTCCGTACCGCATTAGAAGAGCATCTGGCGGAAGGAGCCATGTATGCCAAAAACAACCAGGGAGATGTAAACCTGCATTTTACCGTCTCGCCGGAACATCTGGCCCTGTTTGAAAAACTTGTCGCAAAGAAAAAAGAAAAATATGAAGACAAGTTTTCAGTGGAATACCATGTAAGCTTTAGTTGCCAGAAACCTTCTACCGATACGATTGCCGCGGATATGGAGAACCACCCTTTCCGCGACGATAACGGACAACTGGTCTTCAGGCCCGGAGGGCATGGAGCGCTGATCGAAAACCTAAACGACATCAATGCCGATATCGTCTTTATTAAGAACATCGACAATGTGGTGCCCGACGGATTCAAATGCCAGACTGTGATCTATAAAAAGATCATTGCCGGCGTATTGGTGCTCACACAGAAAAAGATATTTAATTACCTGGAGCTGATCGAGACCGGAAAATATTCGCATAAGCAGGTGGAAGAAATGATCCATTTCCTTCAGGATGTCCTCTGTGTACGCAATAACGAAATAAAATTCCTCGAAGATGCTGAACTTATCCTATATATCAAAAACAAGCTTCATCGCCCTCTACGTGTATGCGGCATGGTAAAGAATGTAGGAGAACCCGGCGGGGGACCTTTCCTGGCCGTAAATCCGGATAAAACAATATCACCGCAGATACTTGAAAGTTCACAAATCGACCTATCGGACCCTGTCATGAAAGAAATGTTTGAAAAGAGTACCCACTTTAATCCCGTCGATTTGGTTTGCGCACTTAAAGACCACACCGGTGAAAAATACAATTTACCTGACTTTGTAGATAAAAACACCGGTTTTATTTCCTGCAAAAGCAAGGATGGAAGAGAATTAAAAGCATTGGAATTACCCGGTCTGTGGAACGGGGCAATGAGTAACTGGAACACCATATTTGTGGAGGTTCCGATCGAAACATTCAATCCCGTTAAAACGGTTAACGACCTCTTAAGGCCGGAACATCAATAACGCTTACGAATACAAATGCGTAACGGATAAAACAGGAACGGGATAAATGTGCTAAAACAGTCAGATTACCTGATTATTTATACTTACGGCAAACATCCCCTATCTGTCACTTTTTAAGATAACATACTGTATAGGTGATAATTACGGGTGACAGATGATCTATCACCCATCTGTCACCCAATTCATGATAGAAAAGGCGTTTTTTGTCGTTAAAGAGCCAAAAAACGCCTTCTTATATTCTATCAAAACTCCTTTACAACACACATGATCGAATATTTAGTCTAATACTTAAGGGATATTAGTATTAAATATACGAATCCTTGTTGGTTTGGCAAGGTCTTTTTCATCGGCTCACCCGGGTGAGGCGGTCGTTCCACCTTGGTGAACCGATCGAACCACCCGGGTGGAACGATCGCCCCACCAAGGTGGGCCGATAAAACAGACATGTATGACGGAATAAAAAGACAGGGGTATGTTATTAAAAGTCAGGGAGGAAAGACTTAAAGACGATAGTGCTTCCGCATATGTTATGACTTTCGGTTAAAGACGTTTCACTCCTTTCACCTTTGCTTTCACCATATTTGCATAATAATCAAGCGATTACAAAAATGGTAAAAGGTGAAAGGAGTATTTTCAAATTAAATATATCCTGAAAAGTAGGATTATATTTTAGGCAATTCCCATGGAGAACGGTATTCCTTGGTCAGGTACCTGTCTGCCTCAGCGTCGTTAAAGCTTTTACCGTCCCATGACAATTTCTTTCCGGTGCGGTACGCTATGTTTCCTAATTGGGAGAATTTAGCAATATGTGAACCTATCTCGATACTTGCGTTGCAATTCTTATTACGGCTTTTAATGCATTCCAGGTGGTTTTTCACATGCAGGTTAAGGCCACCTTCACCATATGACTTTTTCAATGGTACGGCCTCCATACGCGCCACATTGTTTACGCGTTCGGGTATCACCTCCCAGCCTCCGCGGTCGATCACCAGCGTACCGTTCTCACCCACAAAACCCAGTCCGTGGTTCCGCCCGTATGCGCCGTCGTCGATACCAATCGCATGATCCCACATAACAGTGAAGTCCTTGAAGGTATAAATGGTTTGTAAAAGGTCGGGGGTTTCACAAGCGTCGTCGGGATAACCGAACTTACCGCCCGATGCCATAATGGATTCGGGTGCCGTTACATTCATTCCATACAAGGCATAATCCAACAAATGCACACCCCAATCGGTCATCAGACCACCGGCATAATCCCAGAACCAACGGAAGGTGAAGTGGAAACGGTTACGGTTGAACGGGCGTTTGGTAGCCGGGCCCAGCCACATATCATAATCCACCCCTGCCGGTACCGGTTCATCCGGAAGTACGGGAATAGAAGGACACCATCCCTGGTATGAAAATACCCGTACGGTACGTATTTTACCTAATTTTCCGCTATGCACGAAAGCCATGGCATCCTGCCAGTGCGGATCACTCCGTTGCCATTGTCCAACCTGAACTACACGGTTGTACCTTTCGGCAGCCCTGAGCATAATGTTACATTCCTCGATGCTGTTTCCCAAAGGTTTTTCACAATATACATCCTTTCCTGTTTCACAAGCGGCTACCATTTGCAGGCAGTGCCAGTGATCGGGTGTGCCTACGATAACAACATCGATATCTTTATGGTCTATCAATTTTCTCCAGTCTTTGTAAAGATGCTTTACTTTCTTTCCGGTGATCTTTTCCGTTTCCGCCGCGCGTTCGTCCAGCACACTCTGGTCGATATCGGCCAAAGCTACACATTCGACCTCTTTATTGCGCAGATACGCTTTCAGGTCTTCATAACCCATTCCTTTGCATCCTATTAATCCGACGCGTATTTTATCGTTGGCGCCGACTTCTCCACCGCCGGCCTTAATTATAAAAGGGCTGAAAGACAGCCCGGCACCCAGCAATCCTGCTTGCCGGAGGAAATCTCTTCGTGTTGTCATGGTAATCTTGTATTAAAAGTGGTTTACAGTCTGTATGCAATTCCCGTAAGGAAATAAATATTATACATTTTATAAGGTATTCCGTTAAAATCCGATGGGAAAAGTGGTACCAATCCCCACGAAAGTTGTCCGGTTACCGCCATTTTATCCGTAAAGAACCAGTCGGCAGAAGCCATCAACCCGGCATCGACCTTTTTTATATTATCGGAAAAATCAAATGTCGCGCTCTCAATATTGATAATATCCCCGGCAGGCCCCCCGTTGCGGATATAGCCGTTTGAAGCCGTTCCTTCGAACTTAGCGTCCTGCTGGGAGGCAAAGTATCCTCCCAGACGGAAGGTCCATTTATCCAAAGGACGCCAGGTAGCCAGAAGGGGAAGCACCAGGTAGCCGTTCCGCACTTTGGTTTTATTTTCTCCGGTGAACATCCCGCTGAAGAATCCGATATTGTCGCCTTCGCCAATTACAAGGTTGGTCATCATATACTTCACATCCGCTTTGATGATCATACCTTTCAGGTCGACGGCAAGTCCCGAGGTTATACCCCATTCGGGCGTAATCCACCGGGTGGCATGAATAGCCAGCGATCCCGCGAATCCGGGACTCCATGAGTTGATCTTCCTTATTTCCGCTGGTAAGGGTAAAGGAGAAGAACCTCCCAAATTATATCCTGCGAACGCTTTGAATTCCCACTGTTTAAAACTGCTTTGGGCCTGTGCAACCGCCGTTATACTTAAACAAACTAAACACAAAAGGATTATCTTAGTAATATTTGTTTTCATTTTCATATCATTATTCATCAATCAGAATTTCAACATCATCCACAATTAACCGGCTTCCGATCACTCCTTCGTAACGGTCGCCATAGAAGCTGGATGAAAAAACGATAGCCAGTTTATACTCATTTTTCTCAAAATCGACTACATGGTTTGTCTTATATTCGAATCCAATATCGAAAGGCACTAAATCATCTCCGGCTGATCCGGCCCTTTCATTAGGCGAAAGCATAGCCATAGCCACGATATTGGGGTGGGTGAAAACATTTGTCCCGTCTAAACGGTCGAGTGTTTCATCCGTACGGTAGAATATACTGTAAATCGAACAGGAGTCTTTTACATTCGGCAATACATTACCGTTAGGATCAATATAATCTCCCGTTCCGGGTTTGTACATGTATTTGCCTGTCATCCTGATCGGCATATCGTAAAAAGGCTGTCCGAACTGCGTAGCTAATAAAGGATCTTTCAATGCATTCAGCGGATTGAGTTCCCCTATAAATAATGAACCGGCGGCTATCGGGATATTCATGATTCCGAAAATATCGCCCGGCCCTTTGATGGTGCTCAATTCCGCCGCATATTTACCCGAGCCTCTCTCTATTTTATGAATCGGATAATCTTCGCCGGGAGTGCCCGGTTTCATATAGATATGGATACCCCGGTTACTGGAATCCCATGGGGTGGTTCTTCTTCCCTCCTTATCGTATTCTACCGGAGTTTCATATGGAGCTTTAGGATCTAAAGCTTCCCAGTTTTCAAAGTTATAGCTGTAAATAACCACGGAAATGGCTTGCACGGTATATTCGCGTTGATGTGAGCCGTCCTGGGCTGTAACCGTATATCGTACAGGCTGGCTGAAATCCTGCGGTATATCAGGAGAAGGTGTAATGGTAGAGCCTTCGGATATTTTAATTTGAGGGACAACGGTTGTTAAATCGGCACCCTTCTTAACATATACGGAAATATTGGTCTGGTTAAAACTCGCTTTGCTGGCAGCGATATCCTCTGGTAACGAAAACTCCTCTATATCAGCATATGGTGATAAAGGTTCGTCCTGAATACATCCGTTAAAGAGAAAGAATAATAAAAAAAGTACAGGTATACATTTCATTTTCATAAGTGAGTAGTCATTGATATTGTATCGCGTACAAATAAAGCCATAATTGTTGAGAGTTTAAATTCTTTGACAGATTTTAACGCTGTGTCAACATGACGCTTTTGTTTAACATGCTTTTTTTTATATCTTTGAGCATTGATTTTATAACCACGAATATATTTTAAATTACTAATTGAATTACCATGGAGAATAACGAAAAAAAAGGTATGAACCGCAGGGAATTCCTTGGCTTATCGGCTTTAGGATTAGCAAGTTTAACCATTCTTCCAAGTTGGATGATGGACGGTGTACGAATTGCGCCGAGCGACAGGGTTGTTATCGGGTTTATCGGATTAGGCCAGCAGGCGCTCTCTGATTTTGCAGGGTTCGCATCATGCCCGGGCGTACAAGTTGCTGCCGCCTGTGATGTCGACAGCATGAAGACCGAACGGTTCAAACGCCGTATCGAAGCCTGGCAAACCGCAAAAGGTATGGCTCCCCGTTGCGACAAATATGAATTTTATGAAGATTTGCTGGAACGTAAAGATATAGACGCTGTTGAAGTAGCGACTCCCGACCATTGGCATGCGTTGAATACGATACATGCCTGCCAGGCCGGAAAAGATGTATATTGCCAGAAGCCGCTGGCTTTTACCATAGCGGAAGGTCTTGCCATGGTAAGGGCGGTGCGGGATAATAAACGCGTGTTACAGGTAGGCAGCCAGCAGCGGTCGAGTCCTGAATTCCAGAAAGCGATTGAATTGGTGCAAAGCGGTGCGATAGGACATATTGAAAAGATATACGCACGTGTAGGCGAACCTCCCAAACCGCTTGACTTGCCGGAAATGCCAATTCCCGGAAATCTGAATTTCAACCAATGGATGGGCCCGTTGAACGATCCAAAAATACATTATCACCCAGATTTATGTCCACCTATTTCCCTCGATCCTGAAAAGAATGAACAGCTATGGGGAGCATGGCGCTGGTATCAGGAAACCGGAAACGGTTATACGGCCGACTGGGGCGCACATATGTTCGATATAGCCCAGGCCGCAATAGGTATGGACGGTTCCGGACCGGTTGAATTCTATCCCAAGGGAGTAAACGGTGCGCAATGGGCTACCATGAAGTACGCGAACGGCATTGTGATGACGGAGCAGCCGTTCCTCGACGACAATCAGGATGCCCAGGGTATTAAATTCATCGGCGATAACGGCTGGATTGAAGTGGCCCGTGGTTACCTGGCCTGTTCCGATCCTTCCAAAGTTCCGGCAGACGTTGCCGGCAGACGACCGATGAGCCGTGAAGAAATGATGAAAATGTGGGAAGAATATAAAAGAAAGCAGGAAGAGGAGCAAAAGAAAAATAAGAAGAAAAAAAACCAGCAAGCCAACACAGGCGGAATGGCGGGAAGTTATGAAACCAGCTCACCGCATATGCAGAACTTTATCGACTGCGTACGTTCACGCGAGAATCCTATCGCCCCGGTTGAAGTGGGTTGCAGCACCAATACGTTATGTTGCCTGGCTAATATCGCCCGCGAATTAAACCGTACGGTTAAATGGGATCCCGCTACACTTAGCTTTGTAAATGATAAAGAAGCGGCTTCACACAGGTTATACAATTATCAATACAGGAATCCATATTGTCTTCCTTATTACAAAAAATAAAATCAGATTATGAGTAACAGACGCGATTTTCTAAAAAATGCCTCCTTTTTTGCTGCTACGGGTTTAATAGCGGCAAATGGCTGCACATCGGCAACTTCTCCAGCAGCTCCGGCAGCTCCAAAAAATAAAACACTGGGTTTACAAATCTATTCGCTTCAAAAAGAGTTGTACGACGATCTTCCGAAGCGAATGACGGAACTGAAAGATATGGGATACCTGAAATTGGAGCTGGCAGGTTACAATGACGGTAAGATAGGCGATGTAGATATGATGACATTCAAAAAAGCGGCCGATGATAACGGATTAACGATTGTCAGTTCGCATGTGAATCCTGTGATACCGGGCCAGCCTTTCTTTGTGGAATACAAACGTGATTTTCTTCCACAGGTGAGGGAATACTGGAAAAAAACGGCGGCCGACCATGTGAAATTAGAATGCAAATACCTTATCCAGCCGATGATGCCGGTTATCACTTCTTATGATGCGGCATTACTTGCTTGCGAGTTTTTCAATGAAGCAGGCAAAATCTGCAAAGATGCCGGATTAATGTTTGGTTACCATAATCACCATATGGAGTTTCAAAGAATGATCAAACCGGGTGAAGAGAATAAAAATCCTAATCCATGGATGCCGGCCGGCGAGCAGATACAGGATATCTTTATTGACAATACGGATCCTTCACTGGTATGTTTTGAACTGGATGTTTACTGGACGGTACGTGGTGGAAACGATCCTTTGGAATACCTCAAAAAGCGTTCGGACCGGATCAAACTTTTACATATAAAAGATACTGCCGTTTTAGGACAGAGCGGATTATTGAATTTTGAAAATATATTCAACCAGATGTATAAAAACGGTATCCAGGACTATTTCGTAGAGCTGGAAAAAATGCCCGACGGACGTTCACAGTTCGAAGGTATAAAAGATTGTGCTGCTTACCTGCAGAATGCGTCTTTTGTAAAATAAACCGATCAGAATATAAATCGGAAAAGCCGCTTTAAGTAAAAAGCGGCTTTTTATTTATCAGTCCGGATTTCCGGTAAACCGGATGCCGTCTTCTTCCACATTGATAAGTTTCTGCCTGTAAAGTGATCCGACCGCCTGTTTAAAAGCTTTTTTGCTGCAATGGAATAAAGCATATATTTCTTCGGGTTCGCTTTTATCATGTACATTGAGGAAACCGCCATGAATCCGTAACGTTTCGAGAATATTCGCCGCTATTCCTTCTACCTTACCATACCCCAACGGCGCGATACTGACATCAATTTTATCATCTTCACGTACCTGCTTGATATATCCTTTCAGTTGTTCGCCCTTATCGAGGTGCCTGTAAATTTCGCTATGGTAAAGAAGCCCCCAATGCGCATTATTGACTATTACTTTATATCCTATTTCGGTTTCTTCTACCACAAGCAGGTCTACTTGCTGGGTAAAGCAATAATCCGGTGGAATATTGTCGAGGTATTTGTCTATCCGCGCGGATGCTACAATACGGCCCGTTACATGGTCGATATGGATATACACTAAATACCAGCGCCCTTCCTGCATGGGTACCTTCTGTTCCCGGAACGGAACCAGCAGGTCTTTCATTATACCCCATTCAAGAAAAGCTCCCGTTTCGTTTACTGACTTTACCTCCATAAATTTGAATTCACCTACAATGGCTATCGGGCGTGACGTAGTGGCAATCAGCCGCCCTTCATTGTCGTGGTAAATAAAGACCTCTACTTCGTCGCCCGGTTTCACATTCCTTGGAACGCTCCGGGCCGGCAAAAGGATTTCCCGGCCGTTGCCGCCATCCAGATAAACACCAAAATCAAGATCTTTGATTATTTTTAAAGTATTGTATTTTCCAATTTCCATGGCAGGGTATTAATTTAGATGCAAAAGTACGTTTTAATATTATGTTACAACCATTGCGGTTAGCTTCTTGTTCATGAAAATCCATATTTTTTTATGTTTCATGCAGCAATATCCCCCTAAATGCATCGTTATAGATGTAATTTCAAGTAATAGCATTACTCTTCTTTAGTGGTTAAAAATAAAAGTTTTATCTTTGCACGCATTTGAACATTTTATTTATGGGAATTAAACTTATAACAGCAGCACTTCTAATCGGTCTGCTCTTCTCCTGTGGAACACCCCAGGATGTACTCTACTTTCAAGGACTCGACGATCTATCGAAAGAGCAAATAGCGGAAATGGAACAAAACTATACCCCAACAATAACTCCCGGTGATATACTAACGATTACGGTTACCGCCTGGGATCCCACTGTTGTAACTCCCTTTAATCCACCGGTATGGGCCTATGCTTCGCAAGGGGAAATATCGGTAACGCCTTCACAACAATTGCATACGTATTTGGTGGATTCAGACGGTAATATTAATTTCCCCGTTTTAGGAAAAATCCATGTTTCAGGGCTTTCCAAACAGGAACTAATAACCGATATGCAAAATAAAATAGCAGCTTATGTAAAAGATGCCATTGTGAACGTACAAATAACAAATTATAAGATCACTATATTAGGTGAAGTTGCCCGTCCCGGCGCTTTAACGGTTCGTAATGAAAGGATAACCGTACTTGATGCAATAGGCCAGTCGGGAGACCTGACAATAAATGCCAATCGGAAAAATATACTTATTGTACGTGATAATAACGGAGTAAAAGAGTTCGGCCGTATCGATATGACTGATCCTGCACTTTTTGCTTCACCCTATTATTATCTACGGCAAAATGATATGGTATATGTTGAGCCGAATAAAGCCAAACAAAAGAATGCGCGTTACAGTCAGGCTCAACAATATAGTATTACCGTATTCTCATCTATTTTAAGTGCCATTTCAGTTATTACAACTGTTATTTTAGCTATTTCTAAATAATTTTAGTACCGTAACATGAATTTCAAAGAAGTGAACGACGAGGAAACAATAGGGCTTAAAGGTATTATCGTAAAATATCTTTTATATTGGAAATTATTTGTAATAGCGTTTATCATCACCCTTATCCCTGCTATCCTGTACATCGTATTATATCCGAAAACATATGAAATGATGGCTCGCATCCAGGTTCAGGAAGATAAAGAAATGAGTGGAGGCAGCTTTGGATTAGGAGAAGCCTCTGGTTTAATGAAATCGATCGGACTGGGAGGAATAACTTCCGGATCGATCAACATTGATGATGAAATAAGCTTACTGACCTCAAATGCCCTTTTGAAAGAAATGGTTATTCATTTAGGAATAAATGTGGAGTATGTCAAGCCCTTTTCATTTTACAAATTGTATGAAGATAGTCCGTACGTACTTTATACTGATTCAGTAACGAATAATAGACTAACGGAAGATATATTGTTTAAGGTAAGGGTTAAAAGCGGTACTATTAATATTAAGACTGAATCCAATGCTTATGGCAAAAAGTCTTTCGATTTTAAGTCGTTACCTGCTACTATATCATTACCAAACGGTAATTTTACCCTTGCTCTTTCGCCTGCGAATACAACCGGAAATATGGAGGACATGAATATTACTTTTCGTCCGGCAGGTTGGGTGGCTGAAGATCTGGCTGAAGAATTCCTGATTGAAGAATTATCGAAAACATCCAATGTCATCGAATTAAGTTGTTCGGATTACGAAAAACAAAGAGGGGTTAATATGCTTAATTCACTCATTGATTTTTACAATCAAAAAAGTAATGATTATAAAAGAAAGGAAGCTACCAAGACATTAGCCTTTTTAGATGCAAGAATAGACTCGGTGACCAGTTCATTACGTTTTATTGAATATGATATTGCTGATTATAAAAATAAAAACAGGCTAACCGATATACAATTTGATGTTCAGTTCTATGTGGAACAAATGAGGGATATCCAGCTAAAACTTATCGAATTGGAAAGTCAGTCCCATATCATCAAAGCGATGGATGATTTCATAAAGAAGCCGGAAAACAAATACAGCCTTGTTCCTGTGCTTTTATCCCAGGATGGTGAAAAAGGAAGTCCCATAATGGCTTACAATGAAATCCTTATGGAACGGGCCAGGGTGATACAAAATTCAAATATGGATAATCCTCTGGTCGGAAATCTGACAGAAAGAGCTGACCAGCTACGTGAAAGTGTATATCTTTCTATTTCAAATGCGCAGAACTCCATTCAACTGGCTATTGATGACGTAAAGGGAAAAGAGAAGCAACTTTTCTCCAAAATGAACAGTTTTCCGGATCAGGAACGCGACTTTATTGATTTAAAGCGTCAACAGGAAATATTCCAGGGCGTATATCTTATCCTGCTTCAGAAGAGAGAGGAAACGGCCTTGAACAGTGGCCTGGACCGGGTAAAAGCAAAAGTAATTGATAGCGCTTTTGTTAAAAGCAAACCCATTGCCCCCCGTAAACTCTATGCTGCTATCGGAATGCTTGTTTTCACGCTCATTGTTCCTGTTATTTTTATATTCTGCAGAGAACAATACGGCGTTCTTAAGAAAGAATACCGGAAAGCTAAAGGATGATACGCTATGGGTGTGTCAAATGTGCTGAAAAAGCCAATGACTCAAAACTTTGCGGCATTGGTTTTATTACAGGGTGTCAACTATATATTACCGTTGTTAACTTTTCCTTTTCTTGTCAGGGTATTAGGAATTGAACGGTATGGGCTTGTTTCTATTAGTTATAATTTAATCCAGTATTTTGTACTGTTCACCGACTTTGGATTTAATTTATCGGCAACGAAGTATATTTCCACTCATCGCAACGATGAAATATTAATCAACCGGTATCTGAACAGTGCTTTTGTTTGCCGTATTCTTTTAGGTATCACGAGCTTTATTATTTTATCTCTCATTATTCTACTGTTCGATAAATTCAACCAGGAATCCAGGTTTTATTTTTCTTTTTTCGGGATTGTTATCGGTAATATTATGTTCCCCATGTGGTTCTTTCAGGGAATGGAAAAAATGAAATACATAACCCTGTTTAATATTATTGCTAAACTGGTAAGTTTTGTTCCGTTTTTTATTTTTATCCGGAAGCCCGAAGATTATGTATTGGTTCCCGTATTTTATACCATAGGATATGTTTTCGCCGGATTGATCAGCATATATATTATTTATTATAAAGAGAAAATGAAATGGTTTCTTCCGACCATAAAAGAAATTAAATTTGCATTCTCGGATAGTTCAACTTATTTCTTATCACGCCTATCCCTTTCAATATATACCTATAGCAATACATTATTACTTGGATTGGTATGCGGAAATACAGCTGCCGGGTATTATTCTGCTGCGGAGAAATTGTTTCAGGCGTATAACTGGATGTTAACGCCACTTACAGGAGTATTGTTTCCCCATATGGCAAATAAGAAAGACGTTCCTTTTTTCAAGAAAATTTTAAAGGCGGTTTTACCTGTAAACGTTTTGTTACTCACAGGTATATTATTCTTCTCTTCTTATATCATACTACTCGTTTATGGGAGTGAGAATTCATATGAAATATTACATGTATTCAGAATATTAATGATTGCTTCTTTCTTTTCCATTCCGTCGGTTTTAATCGGATATCCGTTTTTGGCGGCGTTAGGCCATGCATCCTACACAAACTGGACAATGGTTATTGTTTCTATAGTTCACATCATTGGACTTACAGCGCTTTATTGCTTTGGTTATATTTCAATTTACTCTATTGCTGTACTGGTTGTTTTTGCAGAATTCCTTTTATTTGCAATCCGGATAAACGGTGTTAGAAAATTCAAATTATTTACATATGGACAAAATTAATTTTGAAGAATTATTCCCTGATAATCGCCACGAAGGCGAAACACCATTAAGACAAGCCCAACTGGTATTACTCCGGATGTTCAAAATTACTGATTATATCTGCCGGAAACATAATATTGAATATTGGATGTGCTCGGGTACTTTATTAGGCGCAGTCAGGCATAAAGGTTTTATCCCCTGGGACGATGATTTGGATATAAGTATGATGAGGGAGGATTATGAACGGTTTATAAAAGTGGCTGTTGATGAGTTCCCGGAAGATATGCTGTTGCAAACACGTGAAACCGACCCAAACTATCACTATCTGGCTTTACCTTGCAAAGTGAGGGACAAAAAAAGCTTTATTCTTTCATCAGGCTATGAAGATGAAGAAAGTGAAAAAGGTCTTTATATGGATATTTTCCCGGTGGACCGGTTCCATAAAAATCCATTCATTTTTAATTGGGAAAAGCTGCTAAAGAGGTATAATACCTTTATATGTAAATGTATGGATTCTATTTATTTTACCCATGAATCCAAAATAAGGAAAATGCTTGCTAATTTCCATCCATTCTTTCGTTTTCTTGTGGTTAAATATATGGCTTACGCTAAAAAAAGAATTAAAAAGAACCGGAAGTTAGACGAAACATCTTATATAGGAGCAGGTTTTGATACCCTATGGATCCGGTATTTTAAGAACAGCGATATTTATCCGTTAACTGAAATAGAATTTGAAGGTGGAAAATATATGGCTCCTCATTCTACTGATACATATTTAAAAGCTATTTATGGTTCTGATTATATGACTCCACCACCTGTGGAAAAGCGGATCCAACACGCCCGTGTACTAAAACCTATTTTGGAATAGACCTGTAAACAGAAGCTGTTTGCCGGGCCACATTCTCCCATGAATAAGAAGAAAGGTCATATAATATGGTTTTCCTGCCGGTACTTAATACCATTTTTATATGCCGGGTAAGATCTGTCACGTTGCCTACCTCAAAATAAGCTGTTTCATCCAGGTTAACCAACCTGTTGGCCGAAATATCACTTGCAAGTATAGGAAGCTGATAACTCATCGCTTCTAATAGTACAAGAGGAAATCCTTCATTATAGGAAGGCAATACGAAAAGGGCCGCATGGGAATATATTTGCCTCAGATTTTCCCCCTCTAAATAGCCCGTCATGATTATATCCGGATAATTCCTTATTTTACTGTCCAAATGATCAGAATACCCGGTCTTGTGGTCACTCCCCCCTACTATGACTAATTTATAATCTATTAAATGAGATTCAATAAAAGCATCTATAAGGTAATCGAATCCCTTCTCCTGGGTAATCCGGCCCACGCTTAATATATATTTACCCGATACAAGCCCGAGCGATGTAAGGTAGCGGATATTGTCGGATTTCCGGACAACAGAAACGCCATTAGGAATAACGACCGATTTATTCTGTATTCTTTGTCCAAACATTTCTTTTCTTGTTTGATTTACGAAAATGATCCTATCGGCAAATACAGTAGATAAACTTTCACTTAGCCTAAGAATGTTTTTAGAAAAGAAACCCCATTTATCATGTTCGTAATTAGGACTGTGATAGGTCAGTACAATTTTTAATCCGAATAATTTCAGCAAAGGAATAAACATTCCCGGTCCAATATTATGGATATGTATCATATCCGGTCTTTTTACAATACAATATAAAGCGCAAAGGAAGGAATGAAAAAAAGCTTCAAAACCCTTTATTCTCGTCGAAGGCAAATCAATAAAAGTTATGGCAGAATTATTATTCCCGGTCTGATCCAGGTAAGGCTTCCTGCGGAATACCGTTATATCAAATTGATCCGTTAGCATAGAATACAACGATTCGCAGTGTTTTTCTACTCCACCCTGAATATGGGGAAAGCCACGGGTTCCAAAAACAAAGATCTTCATTTCCCGTTTTTCTTGTTATCAATTACTTCTTTATAAAGAGCCATCAGTTTTTCATAATAAATATCTTCTGTAAAATGAGCATCAGCAAATGACCGCGCATTTTTACACATTTCTTTGTATTCACCATCAGATAAACGTAACGCTTTTTCAATAGCTTCTTTCAACTGTTGTACTGATCTGGGTTCAAACAAATATCCGTTTTTTCCTTCTTCAACAAATTCCGGGATTCCACCTATACGGCTTGCTATGGCAGGCGTACCTAACGTATAGGCTTCCGGAATAACCATTGTGTTATTTTCAAAACACACGGAGGGAACAACTATAAACTTTGCCTTTTTTACATAGGAATGTAATTCTTTCCCTGATTTAAATCCAAGGAACTCAATATTGGGAATGCTTTCCTTTTTTAATTGATCCAATAAAGGCCCTTTTCCGATTATTTTTAATTTTACATGGGGCAGGTGTTTCATAGCTTCCATTAATACCGGAATCCCTTTTTCCTCTGATATCCTGCCGAAATATAACAGATAATTTTCCTTATCGGAAGTGCTCTCTCCTTTAATGGTTGTAAAATTATTCAGGACAACCGATTTGTCTTTAAAACCGGGATCGACATTTATATGCTTATTACGTGCATATTGTCCCACAAATATGAATTTGTCTACATATTCCATCGGAGCAATAAAATATCTTCTGAAATAGCTGTCCAGCATAAGCATCAGGCTATTGAAAAAATTACCTTTGGAACATTTGTTGGTTAAGCAATGCCAATACCGCCCGTCTTTAAGACATCTGTCACAAAGGTTTCCTTTTCCATCAATAAAGGCATAAGCCGGACAAATCAACCGATGGTCATGAAGACTCATTACTACCGGAATATTATGTTTCTTTAATACCGGTAAAATTGAAACAGATAAACTGTTAAACATTAAATGGATATGAGCTATGTCGGGTTTATCTTTTTTTATCAACAGGTCTAATTGGCGGGCAGCTTTTTTGTTATAAATGAATGAGGAGATATTTTTTATTTTGGTAAAAAACCCTGATTCGGATAATTCAGGATAATCAACAAAATAATTCGCATATGAACTGGGCAGATTTTTTTCACTTTTCAAGCTGAACGGAATGACTTCATTTCCGTGTTGTTCCAATACATGTATCGTATTGAAAAAAACGGTCTCAGCCCCCCCCTTCCTATAAAAATATTTATTGATTTGAAGTACTTTCATCTTTTAATGATTCTGTTGTTTCACTCAACATTTTTGTTTCCTCTTTCATATTGCCAAGAATCATACCCAGCAGCATCAATGTAAAAAAGCCACGATGGGTTGTAAATGTTGAATCTGTTGTACCTTCAATGGCAAAAAAACCGGCAATTAACGTTATTATGGTAAAATAATGGATATTCCCGGTCTTCTTATAATACAGAAAGGCCTTTCGAAGAATATACAGCCAAAAGGTGATATATAATAATATGCCCACTACACCAAACTGAGCCAATGAAGGATAATAAGTATCTGCAATAAAGCTATAGTAACTTTTAGTCATACCCCATACCCCGTCTATCCCATAATCAACATATACATGTGAATAATACAGTCCGGAAGCATACGTACCATAACTTGCAAATCCGCTTCCGAAAGGGAAATAGTCTTTAAGTACATCAGGCGCTGTAGAATAAAGTACATATCTGGCTATCATATCTTTATCCACTTCTTCCGTCACAGCCTGATAAAAGTAAAAATTAATCTTTTCACGAGCAGCAAAAAGAACGGCTGCCAACATGACAATCACAAGTAATATATTACGGAAATTCAATTTAAATTGCTTCATATTCGAAAAGAATATTACCACAAAAATGGCCATAGCAAAAAAGCCGTAAAATTTAGAACGTCCTGAAAGAAGCCCGATAGAAAGCAATACTATAAATGTGATTTTATCCAGAAATGTAAATTTGCTGCAATAAAAATAACATAATGAAGTCAGGATAACTCCTGCTGCAAAATAGGCAGGATGTCCCATAACATCAAAAATAAGCCGGTTGATAAACAAATCACCGATACCCACAAGCAACAGGAATCCCCAGAATATCAGGGCCACACTTTTCAGTATTTCTTTACGGTTCGCATTAAAATACGGAGCCATAGAGTATACGCAAAAGAAAGCGAGATAAGGCTTTATCTGGATAACCACATCCGTGAAGATCCCTGCCTTCACATTACTTTGGATATACAGGGAATAACATATGTAAAAGATAAATATCCCTATGGTTACCAGGAATGCCTTGTTTATACGCCAGTCTTCTGTATTGAACATGTAATAGACAAACAGGATAAACAGAACGAGCGCACATATCTCATCCGTATAATCAAAGCCAATGGCATCGTACAGTAAAATGCCGAATGTTAAAGTAAAAAGGAATAAAAAGTAGAAGTATTTATCTATTAATGATTGTATCATCTCATTGCTGTTTCACACTACCAAACGGGATTTGCCTCAGGTTTAGTATAAATGAAGTTTGTTGTTATCTAAGATTGTTCGTATAAACAACAAAAGTAGATATAATTTTCTTCTTCGCAAAATGAGATATTTCCGGAATCGGGATGATATCCTGAATATTAATAGCTATTCACATAGCCGTAACCATAATATGTTATTTTAGTGCATATACCATGCTGAACCATCCCTTCCGGTCATGGCAAATCGTATAACGGGAAAAACCTCCCCACGCACAAAGTTGTTTTATCTGGTCATAAGAGAATTTATGGGAATTCTCCGTATGTATGGTCTGGCCTTTTGATATTTTAATCGTATCAAACCCGTTCTTCAAACTTATTTCTACATCCCGAAGGGCTTTCAGGTGCATTTCAATACAATTCCTTTGCGGATTGAAAAAAGCGAGATGTTCAAAGTCACGGCTATCAAAATCAGTACCTGCCGTCTTATTGATAACATTCAGGATATTAAGATTAAAAGCCGCGGTAATACCCCTCGAATCATTATACGCACGTTCAATAATGTCTATATCTTTTACCATATCCATCCCGATGAGTAAACAATCTCCCGGATTCATTATTTTTGCCAGTTGCCGCATGAAGTTTTCCGCATCCTTCATTGTAAAATTACCAATAGTGCTACCGAAAAAACAAAACATGCGGGTACCTTGCTGTGGCAAAAGATGTAATTGATAATTAAAGTCCGCCACAATTCCTGTTATCGTCTGCAGAGGGAAAGACTCCGATAAAATATCAACCGATTTAATGATCTCTGCTTCACAAATATCAACAGGGAAATAATTGATTGTGTTAAGCAAACGTTCCGGTATCTGGTTTAAGAGCAATGTGATCTTGGACGGATCGCCGCTACCCAGTTCCACAATATTCAGATTACGCAGGTTGATCCTGATCATATCGAGAAGACCGGATAGTATTTCTTTTTCAACCCGCGTAGGATAATATTCTTCCAGACGGGTGATCTCTTCAAACAATTCCGATCCCACAGCATCGTAAAAATATTTAGGTGAAATATATTTTTGCTTGCCCTTCAGGCCTGATAATATTTCATCGTCGGTTTGACCTGGATCCATATAAGGCAGGTAATTCCGGACTGTGATTTCTTTTATCATATCATTTCCATATGTAATTTGTATCTTCAGGAACTCCTGTCTCATAAGGGTTATCCGGATCATTGCTCCATTCAAACCACCCTCCGTCAAAAACCGATACACGCGGATATCCCATCAGCCAGGCATTGAAGAAGGCTTCGCTTCCACGCCAACCCGTTCCACAATAGAAAGCGAGATGTTTATCGGGTGTTATACCAGCTTTCTCCCAGGTGGCGGCAACTTCACCGGCTTCCCTGATCGTCAGATCGAGATTGCGGTAATTTTCCATATGATAGGCATCCGAACCACAATTCCCGAATATAGCCCCCGGAATACGTCCTTTTTTCTCAATATAATTGTAACCGCTGACCATTCCGATATATTCATTCCAGCTTCTTACACAAATGATATCGGCATCGGATGCCTTTATCATTTCTTTTGCTTCGGGTACATCAACAGCTAACTGAGGATTAACGGGTATTTCAGATCCAAATTCTGTTACAGGTTTTTTAGGTACATCATCTGTGTCGATTTTATATCCTTTATCCGCCCATGCCTGAAACCCGCCATTTAAAATACGGATATCCTTTACACCGGCATACAACATAATAAACGCGTTTCTCATAGCCCCTATATCTCCGGCTGCACTGCCTGGAAACTCATCGGCATTGTCGGGAGACATATATTTTCCATAAAGAATAACCGTTGTATCAGCAGTGATCCCGTGTTGTTCCAAAGCCTCTTTAAGTTCTTCCGGCGAACGCCTGTTCCAGGTTTCAGGTGATTCCAGGGCCAATGTATCCATATCGATTGCACCAGGGATATGTCCGGAAAGATAAGCGTCCCTATTCCGGTAGTGCGAATGAACAAGTATAAACTTTTCATTTGGAGCTTCTTCTACTTTTTTACCTTCCATTACCCCTTTTACCCATTCCGGTGGAACCAGGTTCCGGAAGCGCGCCAATCGCTCCAGTGGATAAATATCATTCACAACCCATTCAGTCATAAAATCTTTATAAACGGATACGGAATTATAACCGGCTTTCTGGAAGCATTTGGCAACTTTCTCACAATCAGCCATATTATATCCGTAAAGTATCAGCGGGTCCGTTTCCTTTAATCCTTTCGTTTTTACAATTTCGATCCAATCCATATAGTTTGTCCATTTTACATCGAGGGATTTGGCTCCCGGAATATGGCCGCCGCGTCTTTCTCCCTGAAGCCTCCAACCATTGTAGGCGTCTACGGATCGTACATCTATGATTTTTGCATTTCTTTTTTTAGCAACACGAAAGGTTTCTTCTGTGCCGATGATTTGTAGATTATTCATTTCAGTCTGATATTGTTAATATCATATTAACATTAGAAAAGATATAAAGGTTTTTAAATTATACCTTCTAATTAACCTTTAAGCTTTCGCATTTGGCTGGCATATGACACTTGTTTATATATCACCCATCCCGGCAAACTATTGATTTCATTCTCCCTGTTCACTCTATCCTTTAGATTAAGTAGACAAATAGTTGCTTTTGATATCTGAAACAATTGCTTTGGTCTCAATTACCGGAAACCACACAGCTAAGAATCTACATTTGCATCATGATCAAATAATAATAATAATAACAATAAAAATTAGCGTTATGAAAAAGAAAATTTTATTAGCTGTAATGTTTTGTGGTACATTCTTTATGACAACTTTTGCACAAACCACCACTTCATTTGGTATTAAACTTAACGGGAATTTAACCAATGTAAAGTTAACCGACCTGCCGGGTTCGAACAGTTCTTTCAAACCCGGTGTATCACTTGGAGGATTTACCAAAATTGCTTTCAGTGAACACTTCGCTTTACAACCTGAGCTGCTTTTTAATTACACAGAATCGGATACGAAATGGAATAAGAGAAAAATTAAATTCAAATATGCCGCTGTAGAGATCCCTGTATACGCAATGGGGCAATTTATGACAGGAAACGGAAGATTCTTCATAGGTGCCGGCCCGCATATTGGATATGGTTTTAGTGTCGACTCCAAAACAGAGAAATTACCCGAATGGGCTCCGGGAAGCAATAAAATCGAACTCGATCATTGGTATATGGGAGGCGGAGCCATTGCAGGCTATGAATTTAACAATGGTATCACGATTAATGCCGGCTATCAAATGGGATTTGATCTAAGTTCAAGTAGTAAGAGGTCACATGTGAAAACGCAAACCATTCATGCCGGGATTGGTTACAAATTCTAACCGGCAGGTAATCAACCACCTTTCATAAAGAAACAGGTTATCAGCACGATTTCATCTACATCTAAAAGAAATACTTATAAAGAAATAAATTGGTTATTTCAGCAATAATTGATAAGTTGCATTTTAAATCGTCACGTATATTTGCATTGAATTCTAATTTTAAAAATAAACAAATATGGAACAACAATTTTGTCAAAGCTGCGGAATGCCGTTAACTCAGGAATATGTTAGTAAAAATGCCGACGGCAGTGAAAATTCCGACTATTGCAGTTATTGCTACAAAGATGGGTCTTTCACTTCAGACTCAACCATGGATGAAATGATTGAGCAGTGCCTTCAGTACCTTGACGATTTTAATAAAGATTCGGATAAAAAAATGACAATGGAAGAAGCACGTGCGCAGATGAAAGAATATTTCCCCATGCTAAAACGTTGGAAAGCATAAGAACAGAATAATTTAATCCGGATAAAAATGCTTATTAAAAGATCATAGGCTTATTTATCCGGGTTAATTATTTCTTCAGGTTACTTTTGACATGGATTTAAATATGAAAAATTGTATTTGCCAAAGCTGCGGAATGCCTATACATGAGAAGGAAATGTATGGTACGGGAAGCAATGGCATGCCTATAGAGGATTATTGTATTTATTGCTATAAAGACGGCAGGTTCACAGAAGAAGTCACGATGAAAGAGATGATCCGCCTGTGTTCCAGGTATGTGAGCGGTAATTCCAGGGAAATGGCAATAGCAAATATGAAAATACAATTTCCCCGTTTGAAACGTTGGGCTCAGAAAGAAGAAACACAACATGAATATCATAAATCCATTAACCGCGTACTGGAGTATATCCAGGGACATCTGGAAGAAAATACTGACCTGAAGACCCTGTCATCTATAGCCAACATCTCCCCTTATCATTTCCACCGCATTTTTAAAAGTACCATAGGAGAATCACTGGCTGCCTATGTTCAACGGTTACGGTTGGAATATGTAGCGGAACAACTTAAAACATCGAAGAAAAGCCTAGGAAAATTAGCTGTACAAACAGGATACAGTAGTGAACAAGCGCTATCAAGAGCTTTTAAAAAATATTTTAACCTACCGCCAAGCGTCTTTAAATCTTCCTATTTTGAAGAGAAATACCGCGATGTACTTACACCCCGAATCTGTAAGGTAACAGAAAAAAATATAATCCACCTACATCGGCATGAAGGTAATGCATGGCAAAGATTGTATATGTATGCTATTACCAGACAACTCCTTTCCGGATCAACAGAATCGGTTGAAATTCCAGTAAAAGATATCTTTTTACCGGCAATAACTACAGATCAGCCCGTACCCTCTGATACACATATCATATCAGGGACTTTAGGTGAAGGACTTTATGCCATTTTTACCCATAAAGGGGAGATCAGTTTACTACCCGAACTATATGATACGATCTTGGAATATTGGCTTCCTGTGAGCAAATATAAGATCAGGCGCACCGGTCAATCCTATATTAAATATTTGAATAACCCTTCCATAACAATTCAACAAAGTCAATTAGCTGAAATTTATATCCCGGTTATAAAGAGGAAACAATAAATAGTATATACCCAATATTTCGGCATATACTATTGATAGATTTTGTTTCATTCCCGATCACATACCCATAAACTCCTTTATATCTTCTTCTACAGTGGAAATACCGCTTATACCAAAATTGTTTACCAATACATGGGCAACGTTTGGTGAAAGAAATGCAGGAAGCGTAGGCCCAAGGTGAATATTTTTTACTCCTAAATGCAAAAGGGCTAATAAAACAATAACCGCTTTTTGCTCATACCAGGCAATATTAAAGGCAATAGGCAGTTGGTTGATATCATCCAGTCCGAATACTTCTTTTAGCTTAAGCGCTATGATTGCTAACGAATAACTATCGTTGCATTGACCGGCATCCAGTACACGTGGAATACCGCTTATATCTCCCAATGGTAATTTATTATAACGATATTTTGCACATCCGGCCGTTAAGATAACGGTATCCTGCGGTAAAGCATTTGCAAAATCTGTATAATAGTTACGGTTTTTCATTCGTCCGTCACATCCAGCCATTACAAAGAATTTTTTTATCGCTCCCGATTTTACGGCATCCACTACTTTATCTGCCAGCACCATTACCTGTGCATGAGCAAAACCTCCTGTAATCGTGCCTTGTTCGATTTCACGGGGCGCCGGACATTGTTTTGCCATTTCTATTATTTCACTAAAATCTTTAGGCTGTCCTTCTTTACGTTCTGCAATATATTTTGCTCCGTCCAATCCCGCGGCACCGGTTGTAAAAATACGTTCTTTATAAGTTGCATTTTTTGAAGGCGGAACAATACAGTTCGTCGTAAAAAGAACAGGGCCATTGAAGGATTCAAAATCTTCTTTTTGCTGCCACCATGCACCTCCATAATTACCTACCAGATGTTTATATTTCTTTAATTGTGGGTAATAGTGGGCAGGCAGCATTTCACTATGTGTATACACATCAACACCTGTACCTTCTGTCTGCTGTAAAAGTTCCTCTATATCCCGTAAATCATGTCCGCTGATAAGTATTCCCGGATTTTTTCCAACTCCGATATTAACTTGTGAGATTTCAGGATTACCAAATCTTTCGGTATGAGCTGCATCCAGTAAAGCCATTACTTCGACTCCATATTTACCTGTTTCAAGCGCAAGTGAAACAAGTTGGTCCGCCGAAATATCTTCCCTGGTTATTTCCGCAAGCGCCCTCTGGATAAATGCGAATATTTCTTCTTCGGTTTTATCCAGATTACAGGCATGTTCGGCATAGGCCGCCATCCCTTTCAGCCCGTAGTGTATCAGTTCTTTCAACGAACGGATATCCTCATCCTTATTCCTGAGTACACCTACCGTTTCCGGCATATCTGAAAAAAACGATTCATCACCCTCCCATGTACATTCAGCCGGCAACGCAATCCCGGTTTCTCCTAATGAAACAGCAAGTTCCGATTTAAGGGCCTGCCCTTCCTTCACCTTGCTTTTAATTGCATCGAAATCGAAGTTGGCATTGGTTATACTCATAAACATTGCATCAATGATGAATTTATCAGCAATGGACGATGCCCTCCCCTGTTTCCTCAACTCATTATTATAAACCGCTATACCTCTCGTCACAAACAAGAGCAAATCCTGTATATTAGATACTTCCGGCGTTTTACCGCATACTCCCATTAAGGTACATCCTGTACCTTTTGAGGTTTCCTGGCATTGATAACAAAACATATTCATAATACTATTTTTATACTTGGTTTGATTTTACACCTATCAAAAGCAGATCTGCACCTTCATGGTACCTTCCCACAAACGCAACACATCCGTTACCTGATTTCTCATCAATTTTTATAATTGTCCTTGTCATATTCTTCTTTGATTTGTGCAAATGTAGCCTTTAAACCCTGTAATAAATGTCGCATTTGAGACACTGCGGATTATTTCGTATATTTGATTCTATATTTAAAAAGCAGAAAAATGGATGTAAAAAAGTTTATGCATTTGCCATTATTTCATTCGATAAGTGAAACTGAAATTGAACACATATGCTCAGAACTGAAGTTGAAAGAAACTCATTTTAAAAAAGGGGAAATCCTTGCTTTTCAGGATGAAATATGTAACAGGCTGATATTACTTTTATCGGGAAGCGTGAAAGGAGAAATGACAGGACCGTCAGGTAAAGTGGTTAAGGTAGAAGACATATATGCTCCGAATCCGTTGGCTATACTTTTTCTTTTTGGAGCAGAGAACAGGTTTCCCGTACAAGCTACGGCAAGAGAAGACTGTCTGGCCTTGGTCATCCCAAAACAATCGGTTCTGAAAATGCTCCGCATGAACGAAACTTTACTGAAGAACTACCTGGACATTTCAGCAAATTTCGCCGGCAGATTGAGCCGCAAGCTTCATTTTATGTCTTTCCGGACCATTCGTCAAAAACTGGGCATGTACATTTTAAACTTATCCAGATCAAAGGGTACGGATAAATTTGAACTGGATAAAACGAAAACAGCTTTAGCTGAATATTTCGGGGTTTCCCGGCAATCACTGGAAAGAGAATTTGCTAATATGCAGAGAGACGGTTTGGTAGAAGTACAAAAACGTGAAGTAGTGATACGCAATAAACATACCCTGATCCAATTAATAAAGTTTTAGCTTAAGTTGGTAAATCACGTTTCAATTTCAACTTTATTTACTGATTCCAACGGTTTATTTTCATGCACTTCTATTATTTTCGTGGCTACGGCAAATTCATCGGGGAAAATCTTACTACCCATTTCATTTGCCCACGCTTCCGTAAATTCCGCGCCTATATATATAATGATGGCTGAATAATAAATCCACGTTATCAAAATAGCCATAAATGCTGCGGCCCCATAGACTGTTCCTACATTCGCAATTCCTATGTAAAGAGAAATGCCCCACTGTCCTATCAAAAATAAAACAGTAGTAACAAAAGCTCCGACAATCACATCTTTACTTTTTATTTTTGCATCGGGTAATATTTTAAACATCATGACGAATATGGAAACAGTAACAGCAAGATTTAATATCATTCCCACTATTTTTACTAACGATTCCGCAACATCCGGATAGTTAGACATAAACCTGTCGCCTAAACCTCCAATTATATTGGTAATACCAAACGTTATTAATAGAATAAAGGCAAACACAAGGATAATGGAAAAGGAAAGTAACCTGTTCTTAATATACTTAAGCCAACCCCTTTTAGGTATAGCCTTTATACCCCAGATGGTGTTCAGTGAACCCTGCATTTCCGCAAAAATTGCCGTCGCACCAAAAATGGAAACCCCTAAACTCACGATAGTCGCAAATGTGGAGGAATCCGAATTTTCCGCACTTTCAATTATTGATCTCACCTGATCAACCACCTCTGTGCCTAAAACCGGTTGTAACTGTGCATATAATTGATTAACTAAATCCGTATGAAAGAATGTACCGATTGTGACGAGCAAAGAAAGAAAAGGTATGATCGAAAATAATGTTGCATAAGCTAATGAAGCGCTCAGCCTGGTGATATTATCATCACTAAATCCCTGTATAGTATCTTTTATGATTTTAAATAATACAGGGAATGTCAGCTTTTTCTTAGTTGTCATTTTATTTTTTCTTTAATTAACAATAGGTCGTTTTGTTTTGTTTAATGCTGAAAAGTTTTTTCGCAGAGGGTGAATGGTTATTGTTTGCTTTGATATAGATTTCATCTATCAACCTTTAATTATTATCTATCAATAAGATAGACGTTGCAAGGAGGATTAAGCGTATCTTTGTATTGTAATAAACTAAAAATAAAACTATAGCAAAATGGAACCAATTATTAATTCGAAATTACCAGAGTTTAAAGTGCAGGCATACCATAACGGTGCTTTCAAAACAGTGTCAAGTGAAGATGTAAAAGGAAAGTGGGCAATCTTCTTTTTCTATCCGGCAGACTTTACATTTGTATGCCCCACTGAATTGGTAGACCTTGCAGATAAATATGACCAGTTACAGACTATGGGCGTCGAAGTGTATTCTGTAAGTACAGATTCACATTTCGTACATAAAGCATGGCACGATGCTTCTGACAGTATCCGTAAAATTAAATATCCTATGCTGGCAGATCCCACAGGTGTTCTTAGCCGTGCTTTCGGCGTGATGATTGAAGAAGAGGGTATGGCTTACAGAGGAACTTTCCTCATCAATCCTGAAGGACAGATTAAACTTGCGGAAATCAACGACAATAACATCGGTCGTAATGCTGATGAATTGTTACGCAAAGTGGAGGCTGCCCAATTCGTGGCAACCCATGACGGAGAAGTATGTCCTGCCAAATGGAAGAAAGGCGAAGAGACCTTAAAGCCGAGTATAGACCTGGTCGGTAAAATTTGATGCAGCAATATAATGAAAGACCGGCATAAACCGGTCTTTTTTATTCAACCTAAAAAGCAATTCTATTTATATTTCAGCTCATTTAAAAAGAAAAAGATGTTAGACTCAGCATTAAAAAAACAAGTAACAGAAATATTTTCGGGCCTTGAATCAACGTATTGTTTTGATATACATGCTTCAAAACAGCATAGTAGTTACAAGGAGCTGACTGAATTATTGGGAGACGTGGCATCCTGTTCCGATAAAATATCAATAAAGGTAACAGAAAGCAACGGACTTTCTTTTCTCCTTTTAAAGAATGATCAACCTACCGGGATCTCATTCCGGGGCATTCCCAACGGGCACGAATTTACTTCACTTCTACTCGCAATACTGAACAGCGACGGTAAAGGAAAAAACTTTCCCGACGACTATATTTCCAAAAGGATAAAGGAGTTAAAAGGTCCGGTTAATCTCACAACATATGTTTCGCTGACATGCACCAATTGTCCGGATATCGTTCAGGCCCTGAATATGATGGCTGTACTTAACCCGGCTGTTTCGCATGAAATGGTAGATGGCGCTATCAATCAACAGGAAGTGGAAGCATTAAAACTACAAGGTGTTCCCGCTGTATTTGCCGACGGTCAGTTGCTTCATGTAGGAAGAGGTGAACTCGGAGATTTACTGATCAAGCTCGAAAACCTTTATGGAACTGAACGTTCGGCTGTTGAAACCATTACATACGAATATGATGTGATAGTTGTGGGGGGAGGTCCCGCCGGATCTGCGGCAGCTATTTATTCGGCCCGCAAAGGATTGAAAGTGGCCGTACTTGCTGAACGTGTAGGAGGACAGGTGAAAGAAACTGTTGGTATAGAAAACCTGATATCCACTCCTAAAACTACAGGTGATGAACTTGCCAATAACCTGAAACTCCATATGGAGAACTATAAAATAGATATACTCGAACATCGCTCGGTTTCGGGTGTCGGGATGGAAGACGGACAAAAAGTGATCCGCGTAAGCGGTGGGGAGGTTTTCAAAGCACCGGCTCTTATCGTTGCTACAGGCGCAAGCTGGAGAAGACTGAACGTACCCGGCGAATCCGAATATATCGGTAAAGGGGTGGCATTCTGTCCGCATTGTGACGGACCGTTCTATCAAAATAAAGAAGTAGCGGTAGTTGGTGGTGGAAACTCGGGTATTGAAGCAGCTATCGACCTTGCGGGAATTTGTTCAAAAGTAACGGTTGTTGAATTCCTTGACGAACTGAAAGCAGATAATGTATTACAGGAAAAGGCAAAAAGCTTACCAAATATTGAGATTATCCTTAGCGCGCAAACCACTGAAGTAGTTGGAAATGGTGAAAAAGTGACCGGAATAAAGCTAAAAGACCGGAATACCGGGCAGGAGTCAATACAAAAACTCGACGGAATTTTTGTGCAAATCGGTTTAACACCCAACAGTGGGATATTTAAAGATATTGTAAATACGAACCGTTTCGGTGAAATAGAAGTTGACACACATTGCCGTACGAACATTAAGGGAATATACGCAGCAGGCGATGTAGCTACCACTCCTTATAAGCAGATCATCATTGCCATGGGTGAAGGTGCAAAAGCTGCTCTTACTGCCTTTGACGACCGTATACGCGGCGAATTAGTATAAATTATTTAATAGCAAACCATCTTTAAACCCTGCATTAAAGGAATATACTCCTTTAATGCAGGGGTAATAGATATCCGCTGGCGTTCGCCATCCGAAAGAGTTTCGCCGTTTTCACCGATCACGGTATCGTATCCCTGAGGCATTTTCTTCGCAAATTCATCGCAACGTGCCATACGGGCGGCATTCATTATTTCTTCATCGGTAGTGTCGCGTTTACCGATACGGATATTTTATATTAAGGAGCAAGAATCTCTTCAATACGAATAAACACTTTTTGTTTGGTTATATCCCTTGTGTCCGACCCGGGGTCAAATCCTGCCATTATAGTCGCTATATAAGCTACTTTTGTGGTAGGAGAAGTATCTATCCATGAATAAATTCTGTATTCAGGTCCTGAGTCGTCAGCGTTATATATTCCGGCATTACCCCATGGGGCATAAGCGGTCGGGGAATTACTAACCCAATCATTACCGGCATCTTCCGGAGCTCCTCCGAATTTTTTTGACACAGCCTTTAAATTACCACCTGAGGCACCGCGGCTGTTTCTGCCATAGAAGGTGGTATAATTCCACATCAGCGTCTTAACTTCGTCCGAGTTGTTTCTGATCTGTACATTGTTATTAGAACTGGAAGTTATCCGTTCTGTATTATTATCTTCTTTTGCTAAGTCTGACTGTATGGAATGTTTGAAAAAAGTCCTGATGGTATATAGCCCATCCGGCGTTTTACATTGTACCGAAAAACCTTTTGTTCCCGTATCCGGATCAGTGATAAATTTCATATAATCTATAACCGCTATCGTTTTTATCTCAGCGGTTATTTGGTCTCCCACAATTGCGCTACATTCTCCATTCCAGAAAGGGATTTCTATTTTGTTAGCAGCAGTCCCATTTATCGGAATAATTAATGGTTCTGGAGAACTTATTTCGGGTGTACCTTCTACCAGAAAAACGAACTCTCCAACTCCACTCTCCAATTTTCCATCTTGTAAAGTAACCGTTAACCCTCCCATGGATAAACTGCTTCCACCATTATAAAATCCCCCGTTCCCGCCGTTATAAGGTATTTTCATAATGCCTTCATAAGGTTGTCCCATAGTGTATGTGGCAGGGCTAAGGGTTGCACCACTACATATGAGGCTGGATATTTCGGGATATGTAGCAATAGAACTATTAAAGAATTTCCATTTTCCTCCGTCCCAAAAGTAAAATCCTTCCGTTAAAGCCCCTTCGATATTATAAACGACCAAACCTGTATGTTTCATATCTTCATCGGCCTTAGTAAAATTCATACTCCCTTTTTTATAACCACCGTTTCCATCGTCCTCAAACATCGGAAACAAATCAGTCTCACTTGTTAATTCTACGCGTGGAAATACTACACCTTTTTTTGCAGTGGAATTGTTATTATCAGGCACGTTTTCCTTAATATCAAGCAGGGCACCTTCATTAGGCTGTATTCCTGATCCGATTGTTACCTGCGCATTCAGCTTTATACACAAGAGAATGATAGAGATGGACATAATAACCTTTTTCATAACTAAGAGTTTTTTTATTTTCATAACCAGGAGTTTTTATATAAAGATAGGGTATTCTGGATGTAAAGTGAATGACTCTTTTTGCTTGCAAAAAAAATTACCCCTCATATTTTGCGCTATTTTTCTTAAAAACGTCAGATGTTATCGTTTTTTGCTATATTGATGAAAATTATGTCTGGTAAATATCTATTTTTAGATACCCAAATTTTAAAAAATATGAGATATTCTGTTTTATCGAATCAATTTATTAATGCCCTGCAGCAAAAAATCTCCAAAAGGAGCCAGCTGGTATCTTTCATTTCCGAAACGTTAGAAATAGAAAGGGAATCAGCATCCCGGAGGCTGAATAAAAGCGTGAATTTTTCCATAGAAGAGATGGGGATGCTGGCATTAAAATTAGGGATATCGTTAGACGGATTACTTTATAGTAACGGTGAACATTTTCACTTCCCATCATTTGTTATGCATTCCCCCATGGAATTAGAATCTATCCATTCCCTCGAATTAAAAGTAGAGTCGGATCTGGAAAGCCTTAGCAGGGTTATCTTATCAGATCCCGCCGAATACGGAGCCATTTTTACATATCCTCCTCTTGAGTTTTTATTAAACTACAGTCTTCTACTGAAATTTACCTATTTCAAATGGGGGTATTATTATACAAGATCTTCAGATTTTGATAATTATGAGGAATGGGAAATTCCTCAAAAATTGTTGAAACTGAATGAAAGACTGACCAGTATCATCAGCAAATTAGAAAAAGCCTTCTATATATGGGACAACTGTGTGATATGGTCGTTTGTGAACGATATCATTTATTTTGCTTCTATTGGCTCCTTAAATAAAAATGATGTAAAAAAAATAAAAGCCGAGTTGCACAATATGCTTTACGATTTCGAAGAAATGCTGAAAACCAACTCCGTATTGCAAGGCCCAAAGGAAATAGATATATACATAGCAGATGTAAATCTGGGAGCCGGTTTTTCATATCTTAAATCAAAGAATAACTGGTGTAGCAGTTTTTATACGTATTTTGTAGGGGCTGCTTTTAATGATGATTATACGACAACCATACAATTACGCAATTGGATGAATTCGATGAAAAAGGTGTGTACGCTGATCTCCGGAAGTGGTGTAAGGGAAAGAAAAAATTTCTTTAACCAACAACATAGAATTGTAGATTTCATTCATACAAACTTATAAGGAAAAAATAGGGTTGCTTAAAAAATCAGCAGGAAGCGCTGACCAGATTTGAATATTTTTCTGAAAAAGGGGATGTGGTAGTTATACATTTTTTAGAGATTCTGATTTATACCGTGAATTTTCCGGGTACTGCCACTATCATAGGCTGTAATAATTAGGAGTCAAAAGACTATACGATTTATTAACGGTTTATTTGGTGACACCTGCATGGCATAACATTGCCATGAGGGTGACAACTTGGTGCCATCACACTGGCAAAACTTTGCCAATGTGGTGGCACAATGCTTCTGTTACCAATCATAGTCTTCGAAGTAAGCATCGAATTCTCCCCATGACGATACTCCACACTGTTTGAGAACACGAAAGAATTGCTGTTGTTCGGCAATGGAAAGCGGGCGTTCTCCTTTGCGGACCCGGTAGTAAGTTCTTTTCCCGAAAAGTGCGATCAGACGGGCAACGACCGTTTGCATCCGGTTATAGGGCAAATTCTCCAGAATATGAATAAATCCCCTGGCGTACCTTACCTTGGCGGCAGGCCGGTGATGTGGACAGTTACCTTCCAGTGTGGCTAAGTAAGCCGGACTGATAATAGTCCATAGCTGAATATCCGCCGGTACATATTGTACTACAACCTGCCTGAGGCAGTTATTGGCCTGGACACATTCCCTGTTCAGGCACATCGCATACTGGTGAGGGATCTGCGAAAAATCTATAGTTTCTTTCATAATTACAGAGTCTTATGCAAACATAGTGAAAATAATCCGGTGTTATCGATCCACGTTGCCAGGAATTGAGGATTTAGAAGAGAAATCAGTAGATTTGTAACTATCCAGCAATAAAAAAATTAATATGGCACCTGTGAAAGAAAAAGCTGTTCGTAATATTACTTTTGATGAATTGAAAAAAGAATTACCCTCCGACGAGCTACACCGGTTGTTTATGTCAGTCGGATGGTCGGATGGATCGGAAACTCCTGATATGCGCGAAAAGTTTAATTTGCCTTTCAAAAATTCAACGTTAGTTGTATCAGCATGGATAGGCGACAAATTGATTGGCGTTGTCAGAGTACTTAGTGATCAGGTAGTAAGGTCTGTAATTTATGATTTAGTGGTAGATCCGGAATTTCAGGGAAAAGGAATAGGGCGAGAGTTGATTGAACGATGTATTCAACATTTTCCTCACTCGGAATGGTTGGTCCAAACAGAAGAGAATACAGCAGTATATTATGAAAAAATAGGTTTTAAAAGAGATACAAGAGCCTTTTTAAGGATTGCTTCAAAGTGGTTTTAAATGAAAAATTAAAGAGTTTGCCATGGCACGCTGCAAGAGCAAAGCATGAACCTATTTTTGGTATAAATAAATATAAAAGAAAAAAGACCTGTGAGAATCCTAAGCCTTTGATTTTTTTAGGTGGGAGTTGACGGATTTATTTTTAATCAATTAACCCGTATGCTGTCAAAACATTAACTATATTCCCTTTTTCAATTTTCACTTTGTATTGAAAGTGATTCTCATAGGACTGTTATTCTCTAAATGATAGTGTAAAGATCGAGATTTTTAGAAACTGTCAAATCATAAATACAGAACAAATTAATTATTATATATATTTATCATATCTTATTTAGTACATTTGTAATGACTCTTATATAAAAAGTTCTATTGCTTTCCGGATGCTCTCTGGTAAGTTTTAATATGTGATGCTACGGTACGTACTATTTGCCAAACGTATCGATAGATTGTCTAAATCAGATTTTCGTTTTGATGTTGGTTGCACTTTAGCAGATATATTATTATCTATAAGTTCTGAGTATAATTTGTATGAACGACTATTTTGAACTCCTCTTACGTGAAAATTAGTATGACCTTTCTTTTTAAAGTCGTGAACTCTTGTTATTGGCAATCAATAGTCGTGTAAAGTAAACTCTTTATACTTTTCGGTAGTGGTTTTAAAATCGACTTCAAAATATCCACTCACGGCTCCTCTTTCTTAGATAGTAGAATAGTGATGAATATCTAGATATAGAGCGCATATTTGTAGTGAAGAGTTGTCTGGAAGCAGTTAATGCAGCTCAAGATACGCTAAGTCTACCATCTTTTAGAAAACAAGTCTGAATTTACAACTTTTAGAGGAAAGCCGGTATTGAATTATTTTACCTTGCGACTTACGACAATATAAGGTTTCTTACACTATTTCCTATTGATAATAACTATATACTATTTCTTTAGCTCTGACTATTGGATAGATTATAGATGAAAGGTAAAATCATTCCCGTAAGGGAAAAAGGTAAAGGTGCTTTTCCAACAGAGGATAATGAGCAATAATGGAGATTGTAAGACACTTAAGTTTATCTCCAACAACTTCGATATCACTTCTGAGAAAGTCGCTATCCTGTATAAAAGACGTTGAAATATTGAACATTTTTACAAAAATGGAAAACCAACATCCATCTCAACTACTTTTATTCCGAAACAGAAAACGGGATAAAGGCCACAGGATGGTGCATGATAATAGACTACCTTCTGTTAATGGCATTGATGGTTATAACGAAAACGAGAAAGAGTTTTCTACACAAGTTACTTTGATACAGGTAACACCAATAAGCCATCAAAAAAAATCTGGATTATAATAAACAATAGCCGAACTTATGGCAAAGTGGTAAGATATAGGAATAAAAGTCCAGAAATGCAGTTGACTCTATCTTTTTGGGGAGGGTGGGTTTTATAACGGGGAAGAGGATATTATAATTTACTGAATGCATGCATTATAAGTACATGGTATTAGCTGTTTCTGATATTTGTAGTTCAGTAATGATTTTGTTTAATTTTCCACTATCTTTATGTTTTGTTAGTAATCATCATAGGATACGTGTGTTTCAAATATTCATAATTCGATAACGGAAACAAAAACATCAATGCCATTTGCTGAATTAATAAATAAGAGTATATTTGGCGTATATACAACTCTAAGCAATGTAGCAAATGAAACGGTTGAAAAGCAAAATGATTCTAAAAATAACAACAATATTATGATATTAAGTGAAATTAGCTGTGGTTTAGATTTTGGAACTTCAAATTCTGTAATAACATTAACAGATAAAAAAACAAAGGAAAAACTATTTACATATAGTGATAGTTCAATTTTATATTTTCCTAAGACAAATGATATGGTTTACTATGTTGGCGAAGAAGCACGTAAACAATACTTTAAAGAAGAAATGGAAGGTAGGCTCTTGAAATCTGTTAAAACTTTATTACGTCAAGATAAATTCCTATTTGCTTGGATATTTGGTAAAAAAATTACTCCAGAACAATTAGTTACATGCATAATTTCCCATCTAAAAAAAAAAGGAGAAGAGTATATTGGAGCAGAAATAAAGAATGTGACACTTGGTAGACCTGCAATATTTTCTGAAGATTCAATAAAAGAAGATATCGCAGTAAAACGATTAATTACAGCGGCTAAAAATGCGGGGTTTGAAAATATAAAATTGCAATTAGAACCGATTGCTGCCGCTTTTACTTATGAAAAAAGTATAAAAAAACCTGAAACTGTTTTGGTGGCAGATTTTGGAGCTGGAACATCTGATTTTACAATAATGAGACTTTCCCCTGAAAAATCGAATGATGCTGATAGAAGACAAGATATAATAGCGCATGGTGGTGTTTATATTGGTGGAGACTTGTTTGACTCAGAGATTATGTGGTATAAAGTTACACCAGATTTAGGGCGAGGCGTAAAATATAAATCTTTTGATAAAGAGTTAGAAATCCCAACAAGTATATTTTGGGAATTACGTAACTGGGAAAGAAGTTTTTTATTAAAAGAAAGTAAACTAAGACGTAGCATGAATAGTTATTATGTATTTTCAGGAAAAAATCCTAAAATACGAAATTATATGACGCTTATTGACAATAATTATGTGTTTTCATTATTTAAAAGTATTGAGAAATCCAAAATAAGCCTGTCTAGCAATAAGGAAACCGAGATAGTGTTTAATAAAGATGTCATAGATATTTATCAGCCATTCAAGTTAAACGAATTTGAAACAATAATAATGAAGCACACTACTGAAATAAAACAGAAAATATTTAACATTCTTGATTCTGTAAATTTCAAGCCAAATGACATTGATTCTGTTTTTATTACTGGTGGTAGTAGCCTGGTGGTTCCAGTAAGGCAAGTTTTAGCAAATATTTTTGGTGATGACAAAATAAATTCGCAAGACACCTTTAATAGTGTTTCTTACGGATTATCACTTTATTAACAGCATTTATTAATTTAAAATCAACTATTATGGCATTAGAATCAGCTATGTGTTTTTTAAATCAAGTGAAGTCAGATGAAACTTTGTATAACAGATTAGCATCTGCAAAGTCTACATTAGAGCGCCGCATTGTAATTGAAAATGAAGGCTTTTTATTTACAGAAGCTGAATTATATGAGGCAAAATCATGTTTATCAGACTGGGAGTTAACTATGCTTGAAGATACTTCTTCTTTTAGGTCTGATAAAAGGGTCGCTGGATTAGAAATGTGTTGTTGTTGTAGAGTTGGAGGGGGAAGTGAGAATGATGAAATTGGGATCGCATCTTAGTGAACAACTTAAGAGAGTATAGTATTTAAGTTATACTCTCTTAAACAATATTAATGCAAAAATGAAGAATTTATATCAAATATCAACGAATCATGTTTTTGATTATAATAATCATTTTTTTTTGATTAATGGGGATGAATTAACAATTCAAATTATTGGCAACAAGGAAAAGGTAAGGTTAAATTCAATAATAAAAAAACCTAACTTAGAAATTACTAATGACGAGTTATCCTTTTTAGATAATATTAAATTATTAAAAAAAAATATTTATTCAAATAAAAATACAACAAGCATTTCTCCACTTACTCATATTACATTGTTTGTTGCTCAAACTTGTAATTTAAAATGCACATATTGTTATGGAAATGAGGGAGAGTATGGAAATGCTGGATTTATGAATTATGAAACTGCAATAAAATCAGTTGACTGGTTAATTAAAGAGTCTAAGAATAAGAAGGAACTTGGTATAAGTTTTTTTGGGGGAGAACCCCTCTTAAATTTCAAACTAATTAAAAAGGTTGCAAATTATGCTTTGCAACAAGGTGAAAAATTTGAAAAAAAATTTGAATTTGGAATCACAACTAATGGATTGTTATTAAATGATGAAAATATCGCTTTTATGAAAAAGTATAAAATCATTCCAGTTGTTAGTTTTGATGGCCCAAAAAAAATACAAGATAAATACAGAGTTTTTAAAAATGGCAATGGGACTTATGATTTTGCATTAAAAAAATTAAAAAAACTATTAGAAGCTATACCAGATTCCATTTGTAGAGCTACTCTTATGGATATTAAAGATTATTCTTATGTAGAAAAACACTTAAATGAGATTGGCTTTAAATTTGTTCAATTAACAGTAGCTACACCAGCATTATTTACTGAAAAAGTTTTGCATAGAGATATTCCGTATATATTAAATTACATAAAAGAAACCTCCAATATCTTAATAGAAACCATCAAGAAACATAATGATAAAAATTTAAAAAAAATAAAATATTCCGGCTTAGGGTGGCACTTATCAAGAATGTTAGAACAATTTGTATACAGACAAAAAAGATATTTTGCTTGTGGTGCAGGAAGGAGTGGCGTTGCAATTTCCACTGATGGAAATGTTCAGTTATGCCATCGTTTTGTTGGCATTTCTGATTTCATTTTAGGAAATATATATCAAAAAAATATATTCCGGTCTGAATATCAAGTAAGCCCTACAAAAGTAAATATAGATTGTAAGTCGTGTTTTGCTAAGTATTTTTGTGGTGGTGGATGTTATCATGATAATATTTGTATTAATGGTGATATCTATTTGCCAGCAAAAGATATGTGTTTGTTTATGCAAAATCTCACACAATACGCGGGGATAATTTTTTATGAATTAGATAATTCCGATATAGAGTATATAATCCAAAAAAAATTTATAAATAAACAAATATGCCTTTTAGATATTTTTTAGAAAACAAATCACCTGATTATAACGAAGTCATAGATTTTTTCTCTGAATTGGCTGTAAAATATACTAAAGCTTTTTTGTTTGAGTTTGAAAAATCGGATTTAGGTAAACCAATTCATTTGTTTATTATATCATCAAATAGTTCTGATGATATTGAAGGTCTTATAAAAAACAAAAGTATAATACTAATTAACAATGGTATACATGGGGGTGAACCTTGTGGCATCGATGCTTGTATGAATTTTGCTTTAGAAATATTACAAAACAACTATCATTTTCTTTTAGAAAAAGTTGTAATATGTATAATACCTATTCTTAATATTGGAGGTATGATAAGCAGAAATTACATAAATCATAGTGATATAAACCTACAAAATTCTTATGGCTTTAGGAGCAATTCAAAAAATATTGACTTAAACAGAGATTTTATAAAATGCAAATCCTTAAATACTAAAACTTTCATAAAAATTTTTCATATATTAAAACCTCATGTCTTTATTGATACACACTCAACAAAAAGCGCGGATTATCAATACTTTATAACCATATGCCCTAATCAAATTGATCTTATCCCAGAAAAAACAGGATTATTAATTTATGAAAAATTTATGCCTTATATTCTGTTTGAGATGAATAAGGAATTCAAAACTACAAATTATTTACACTGTTTTAATCAAACTGCTGAAAATGGGATAAAAGCAATTCTTGATTCGCCGCGTTATTCCTCTGGCTATGTCTCTTTGTTTGGGACTATTGGTTTCACATCTGAAGCACATATGTTGAAAGAATTTAAAGATATAGTTTTAGCTACAAAATTTTTTATTTTTAAAGTGGTTCATTTTGTCTTTTCAAACTCTGATTTTATAAAACATACAAAAGAAGAAGCACTCAGATTATTTCAAACAGAAAAAAATGTAACTGTAGATTGGACGATAGATAAATCAATGTTTATTGATTTAGAATTTGAAGGATATAAAGTTCAAAAATTTAAAAGTATAATTGGAAATTATTATAACTACAGATATATATCCACCCAACCAGAAACAAAAACACTTAAATATTTCAATAGATATAAACCAAAATTATCTATTTGCAAACCAGATTATTATATTATACCTCAGGGTTGGGTGGATGTAATTGAACACATGAAGAATAATTGTGTGAAATATTTTCAATTTTCAGATGACATTCAACTCAAAGTTGAGGTTTATTATATAGATTCATTTGAAAATGCTTTGTCAAATTCTCAACCTCATAAAAATACTAAAGTTATAAAGGAACATGAGATAGTTAATTTTTATAGAGACGACTTTATTATACCCTTAGGTCAAACATCAGATAGATACGTAGTACAAATGCTAGAACCTCAGTCTATTGACTCTTTTTTTTCATGGCATTTTTTTGATTCAATTCTAGATATCAATGAAAATTTTTCATATTATTTATTTGAAGACATTGCAAATAAATTACTATCGGATAATAAGGAATTATTTGTAGAGTTTCAAGAGTTAAAAAACAAAAAAAGCAATATTTTAAATGACAAAAAAAGCTTGTTAACATGGATATATGAACGTTCTAATTCCAAAGTAAAGAATTATTCAAAATATCCGATATATAGATACTATGGAAATTTAATCATTTAATATAATGCTTCTTGTCTAATTATGGAGTAAAAGTATTTTAAAGCAGCTGTTAATGTGTAATGCCGCATAAATCGAGTGTCTTATGATATTTCTTAGTGAGAGTGAAATCATGTTGCTTTAGGCAATCGAAGCGTGAAATCCTTTTAACGATTGAGTACCATCAATTTTTTGCAAGAAAGCGACGTTGTGTGCAAATTGTATATTCCTATAAAGAAAAAAGGCTCACGATTTCTCGTAAGCCTTTGATTTTTTAGGTGGGCGTTGACGGATTCGAACCGCCGACCCTCTGCTTGTAAGGCAGATGCTCTGAACCAGCTGAGCTAAACGCCCTTATTTTATTTGTTACTTTTGCTCTCAAAAGCGATGCAAAGATATAGCTTTTTATTTTATCTCCAAATGTTATTTGAAAAAATATTTTCATTATTTTTTATTAGCACTGATAAATAATGACTTACATCACAACTTCTTTTTCTCATCTTTCTTTCTCTCTCACCTTTCCTTTTACCCATACCATTTTAGCGATAAACAGCTTATTGGTGGAAGTATGACTTCCACTTTAAAATATTAACGTACAATAATTAATAAAGATAACAGCTACAATAAATGATCCTATTTGAAAAAATAAGCTTTTGCATGTCATATTATGTGTTTACTTTCTTTTATTTCCGATAAAAGCATTAACTTTGTACCTCTATTATAAGATTATATGATGTTGTCGACACTAACAGCCATTTCTCCCGTTGATGGTAGGTATGGTAATAAAACAGAAAAACTAGCACCTTACTTCTCTGAATACGCTCTGATCAGGTATAGAGTTCGTGTCGAGATTGAGTATTTTATCTCTCTTGCGGAATTTCTTCCACAGTTGAAGTCCGTTATAACAGAGGATATTAAGGAACAGCTGAAGTCTATATATAGTAACTTCTCTTTGGACGATGCTTCACGTATCAAAGAAATAGAGGGTGTAACCAACCATGATGTTAAAGCTGTCGAATATTTTCTTAAGGAGAAATTTGATCTGTTATCGCTGCAAAAATATAAAGAATTTATTCATTTTGGTTTGACCTCCCAGGATATCAATAACACATCTGTGCCACTTTCGTTGAAAGAGGCTTTGAACGATGTGTACTACCCCGGACTTCATGAAATTATAGCAATATTGAAAAGATATGCCCGGGAATGGGAAGATATTCCTATGTTAGCCAGGACACACGGACAACCAGCCTCACCTACCCGGTTGGGAAAAGAAGTCAATGTGTTTGTATACCGGCTGGAACAGCAATTGTCATTACTGAAATCGATTCCTGTTTCTGCCAAGTTCGGAGGAGCCACCGGTAATTTCAATGCTCACAAAGTGGCTTATCCGCAATATGACTGGAAAGCTTTCGGGAATAATTTCGTTAATCATGTATTAGGTTTATCACGGGAAGAATTTACGACGCAGATTTCAAATTATGATAATCTGGCAGCCATCTTCGACGGACTAAAACGCATTAATACCATATTAATTGATTTGAACCGCGACTTCTGGCAGTACATTTCAATGGAATATTTCAAGCAGAAAATAAAGCCCGGTGAAGTGGGCTCTTCCGCTATGCCTCATAAAGTAAACCCGATAGATTTCGAAAATGCAGAAGGAAATTTAGGAATGGCCAATGCTATATTAGAACATCTTGCCATAAAGCTACCCGTTTCACGTCTGCAAAGGGATCTTACAGACTCTACCGTATTAAGGAATATTGGTGTTCCGTTAGCTCATATTGAAATTGCATTTAAAAGTTTAACAAAAGGACTGGGAAAACTGTTATTAAATAAGACAGCGTTATATAATGATTTAGATCAGTGCTGGGCTGTGGTAGCTGAAGCTATACAAACGATATTAAGACGTGAAGGTTATCCAAAGCCGTATGAGGCCCTGAAAGCTTTAACTCGTACTAATGAGGAAATATCAAAAGAATCTATTAGTAACTTTATCGATAAATTAGAAGTAAATGAAAAAATAAAAACGGAATTAAAGGCGATAACGCCGCAGAATTATACAGGTATTTAGTGTTAATAACAACGGTAACCGGGAGGTTACAAATTATTTATTTTAATTTTTTATTTAATTTACAACAATGAGTACAGAAGAAAGAGATGAAACTCAACCGCGCCCCAGAAAAGTGATACCAAGTATCCAAAGGGAAAACACAGACCAGGAAGGTGAAAGAAGACCTTACAATCAGGGATACGACAGACCTGATGGAAACTATGAACGGAGATCTTATAACCGCCAGGACGATCGCGGCGGATATAACCGGTCGTATGGTGACAACCGTTCTTCCTATGGAGGACAAAACCGTCCCCGTTATGACAATCGTGACGGAGGCAACCGTAGCTATGGCAATTCCAACCGTGACGGGGGATACGGCAACAGATCGTATGGAAATAACCGTCCGTCATATGGAAACAACAATTATGACCGTTCTTATGGTAATGATCAGCGTCAGTACAACCGTCCGCGCCAGGGAGGGTATGACGACAGACCTGCAAGAGCTTATTCGGCTACTCCTTCGGGAGACGGAATGCCGGGTGAAGGCGTAAAGAAAAGAAGACCCCGCGTAGGAGATGTGCGTACCAATCAGTATGATAATCGTGGAGGAGGCAGACCTTCTTACGGAAATAACCGCGGAGGAGGAGGCGGCTACAATAACAACAGACGCCCACAACCACCCAGACGCCGTACATCCGATTATAATCCGAACGCAAAATACAATGTTCAAAAACAATTAAAATACAAAGAGGTATTAGCAGACCCTAACGAACCGATCCGTCTGAATAAATTTTTATCTAATGCGGGTGTGTGCTCACGCCGCGAGGCAGACGAATTTATCCAGGCCGGCGCTGTTAAAGTGAATGGACAGGTGATTACCGAGTTGGGAACAAAGATCACCCGCCAGGATGAAGTTTTGTTCAACGATCGCCATGTACAGATCGAAAGCAAGGTTTATATCGTATTGAATAAACCTAAGAATACGGTTACTACTTCCGACGACCCGCAGGAGCGTAAAACGGTAATGGACCTGGTAAGAAATGCCTGCCAGGAACGCATTTATCCGGTAGGCCGTTTAGACAGGAACACAACGGGTGTGCTTCTTCTTACCAATGACGGTGATCTGGCCTCCAAACTGACACACCCTTCTTTTAAGAAAAAGAAGATCTATCATGTATGGTTGGATAAGAATGTGGCCATTGAAGATATGGAAAAAATTGCAAACGGCATTGAACTTGAAGATGGAGAAATCCATGCAGATGCGATCAGCTATGCAAGCGAAGATGATAAAAGCCAGGTGGGTATTGAGATCCATTCCGGACGCAACCGTATTGTACGCCGTATCTTTGAATCGCTGGGCTATCACGTAATGAAGTTAGACCGCGTGTACTTTGCCGGATTGACCAAAAAGAATTTACCGAAAGGTAAATGGCGTTATCTGAATGAAAGAGAAGTGAACGCGCTTCGTATGGGAGCATTTGAATAAAATATTCCGGCTTTCCGCAAGAGGAAGAAATATAAACAAATAAACTTATCAGTCTCTCTAACCTCTCTTTACATGGGGAGGTTAGAAGAGGCTTTTATTAATTTACTAACATGGAAACAATTACAAGAACTAAAATTGTAGATGTGCTTAAAAGCAAAGCTTTCGGCACAACCGTTAATGTGAAAGGATGGGTCCGTACCCGTAGAGGAAGTAAGCAGGTTAATTTTATCGCGCTGAATGACGGTTCTACAGTACATAATGTTCAGATCGTTGTGGATGTGGATGCATTAGGCGAAGAGTATCTTAAACCCATTACCACCGGTGCGTGTATCAGTGTAAACGGGACATTGGTGGAATCGCAGGGAAAAGGACAGGACGCAGAAATACAGGCTAAAGAAATCCGGATATACGGAACAGCCGACCCCGCTACTTACCCTTTGCAAAAGAAAGGCCATTCCCTGGAATTTCTTCGTGAAATAGCCCATTTACGTCCGCGCACCAACACATTTGGCGCCGTTTTCCGTATACGGCACCACATGGCAATGGCCATTCACAGTTTTTTTCACGAAAGAGGTTTCTTTTACTTTCATACACCCATCATCACTGCGTCGGATTGTGAAGGCGCCGGACAAATGTTTCAGGTAACCACAATGAACCTGTACGACTTAAAAAAAGATGAAACCGGATCAATCGATTATAGTAACGACTTCTTCGGAAAGCAGGCCAGTTTAACTGTTTCCGGACAATTGGAAGGCGAACTTGCGGCTCTGGCGTTGGGAGCGATATATACATTCGGACCGACTTTCAGGGCGGAGAATTCCAACACGCCCCGTCACCTGGCTGAATTCTGGATGATCGAACCGGAAGTCGCTTTCAATGAAATTGAAGAAAACATGCAGCTGGCTGAAGATTTTATCAAATACTGCATACAATGGGCGCTCGACAACTGTGCGGACGACATTGAGTTTCTGAATAAGATGGTAGATGAAGGACTTATCGAACGGTTGAACTTTGTTTTAAAGCAAAACTTTATCCGCTTATCTTATACCGAAGGAATACAAATACTGGAAACAGCGGTAGCTAACGGTCATAAATTTGAATTTCCTGTCTTCTGGGGAGCAGACCTGGCTTCCGAACACGAACGTTACCTCGTGGAAGAACATTTTAAATGCCCGGTAATATTAACCGATTATCCCAAGGAAATCAAATCGTTCTACATGAAGCAGAACGACGACGGCAAAACTGTACGGGCCATGGATGTATTATTCCCTAAGATCGGGGAGATTATTGGAGGTTCGCAACGTGAAGAAGACCTTGAAAAGTTATCCAGCCACGCGCGGGAAATGGGAGTTCCCACAAAAGATATCTGGTGGTATCTGGATACCCGCCGTTTTGGCACAGCGCCGCATGCCGGATTCGGCTTAGGCTTTGAACGACTACTTTTGTTTGTAACAGGAATGGGAAATATCCGTGACGTAATACCTTTCCCGCGTACACCTAACAACTGCGAGTTTTAAGTATTGAAACCCCCGCGAAATTAAAGCAAAAGGTGAAAGATGTGTTAGCCATAACCTATCTTTCACCTTTTCTTTTCATCTTTATTTTTTTTAATCTATTCCCTCATCATCCAGATCGATCGGTATCTGCTTTTTGAAAGCTTCTTTAAAAGAAATAAGTGATTCGGTACGAGCTAAGCCTAAAGGCTGTAGTTTTTTATGAATGATATTCAATAAGTGTTGGTTGTTCTTCGCGTATATCTTTATAAATAAGTCATACTGACCGGTTGTATAATGACATTCCACTACTTCAGGGATCTCTCTTAATGCCTCTGTTACAGCGCCGAACTGACCGGGAGAATTAAGGAATAATCCAATGTAGGCACATGTTTCATAACCAACTTTTGTATTATCAATAATAAACTCCGATCCTTTAATAACACCTAAATTGGTGAGTTTCTGGATACGTTGATGGATGGCTGCTCCCGAAACATTGCACTCCCTTGCTACTTCAAGAAAAGGCATGCGCGCATTATTTATGATCAACTTCAATATTTTTTCATCAAGTGCATCCAACTGGTGATGTGCCATAAAATCTATAAATTAAGTTAATTCCCTTTTTGTTTATAAAATAAGGCAAAAGTAATCAAATAATAATAATCGGCCACTCGTTTACTCTATAATATTTAATAATGAAAGCTATTTGCCTTAATTTGTTAAAATATAAAACTATGACCATTATAGTTTATGTATCACCCGTAACATTTGTTCACCCAAACCAATTGTATACCCTTGCGACACAAATACAACCCGTCCGAAAGTATCCGCGATTACAAAAACAGGCAACGTGTTCCCGTTCGGTAAATCCATCGCGGAAACAATCATATCGGTTATCTTATTATTTTCATCAATGCCGTAAGTAATCGTATTGGGTAATATTCCGAATTCATCCGGGTCAAAATTCTTCCAGTCCGATTCATCTTTAAACAATAATATCATACTACGGTTCCACGACTCGAAGTCGGCGGTGAAAGCTGCAATATCACGTAGTGCGTGATTTGTCGGTTCCTGGCGTGTACCAAGGATAGCTACAACAAAATAACCGCGCCCCGTTGTTGAAAGGATGCTTACCTCTTCCTGCCCGTTGTCCGCTAACCTGAATTTTGCTTCGGCATCAATGCTTCCTATTACTTGTATATCGTCGGTGTTTTCCCGCATAACCAACTCTATTCCGCTTGTTTTGCCGGCTGCCACATTAAAGGATGTAATATTTGACAGCACATTCCCTTTAGCCATACGGGTTCCGGTTACCAGTAAATAATGACCTTCATCCATCGCTAACGGCTGTTTCATCAACCGGCTCCAGGTATCCCCTAAACCCATATCCACATGCGATCCAGCTGCAAAATCAAGAGTTTGCAACTTACCGTCGGGGTTTATCCTCGATACCGTAAAATGGCTGTAATACTTCGGATCTTTCAGTGCTTTGATCGGTTGATAAGACGCTTCAACCTTTCCCTTATTTAGTGTTACGGGATGAGATGAATCAAAGTCGACATCCACCCAATTCTTACCGTCAACATACTGGATTTTGCCTGCTACCGGTTCAATACGCGACGGAATACCTAAACTGCGCGCGAGGGATACAAAGAATATATTGCGCGAATGCATATCGGCTACCCGTGCATTCCATACCCCCATCGGCATAACCGGTATACGCTGCGGATTTAAATCATCCCGGATAGCGATATTATTTTTCACCCATTCTACCAGTACCTGCGGATTTTCCTTCGCATGAAAAGCAAGTTCGACAGGCAATGTCTCTTGAAAGAAATGACGGTATGCCGTCAAAATTTCATTTCCCACCCGCGGATTCAATACATATTCGTTAAACAGCTTGTTTTCAGCATCCTCCGTATTCATTAAATGATCGGTTAATACATGGGAAGGCGTATCACGGAGATCTTTATCAGATATAACATGAAGTAACGCCAAAGCGGTGGAAAGCTTATCTTTCGGCACCGAACGCAAAAAACCTTCTATTTCCATCCAGTTTCCCCGGCTGTTAATCATGATTTTGTTAATAACGTCTGCATCCGTACGTAGTTCATGAGCTAACGCACCGGCTTTTTTCTCTGTATAAAAAGTGCCCACATACGAATTACGGATAGCATCTTCTTCAAGTAAGCGCCGTTTATTTTCTTCTTCCTGTCCTTTCGATACTTCTACTTTAATCGTACCTTCAGGAGGAGGTACAATATCCAATGGTAAACGAATTGGGTCACCGGGCGTTTTATCCAGTGCGATCGTAACCGGACCGTCTTTTCCGAATGATACTTTACGGAAACCAAACCGACCATCTTTTGTGGCCCATACTAACATATCACCTTTTCCTGCCGAAAGGAATGCCTTACCTTCATTGTCCGCCAGCTTATTCGCTACCGTATAAAATTCGGCATAATTATAGAGCTTGAATTCTACCTGCGCTCCTTTAACAGGATTTCCTTTCGTATCAGTTACCGTCACTTCACATTGGGCTGTTGGCGCATAATTGCTGATCACATTTATTTCAGTGTAACATTCGGTAACATCCATTATTTCCTCCGGGCCGTTATACTTTCCGAACACTTTGGTATGCATAAGCATACCGCGGTAAGCCGGACCATTAAACCATCCTGAATTCAGCACCGGTTCGGGTTCGCACGCACCCATGAAATACCATTTCCCGTCTACCCATGCTTCCACCCATGCATGGTTGTCGTCAGTATGCGCCCAACGCGGAGTATACACCTGCCGGGCGGGTATGCCGACCGAACGAAGCGCTGCCACCGTAAAAACCGATTCCTCCCCACATCGTCCGTAAGCTGTTTTAACAGAGGCGAGAGGTGAGCTTGTCCGTGAATCGGAAGGAGTATAAATTACTTTCTCATGGCACCAGTGATTAACTTCCAGCACAGCATCATACAGAGATAAACCTTTTACCCTGTCCTTTAATTCTTCATAAAATATCATCCGGCTTTCATCCAGATTTTCGTTATTTACACGGATCGGCAAAACAAAATGCCGGAAGATTTCTTCCGGAATATCTTTACCCCAAGGCATTTCCTGCCGTGCCCGGAACGATGCCCGCACATTGTCAAGGTAAAAGGGCCCGGAATAATCGGTTATATCACCTATTGGCATATATGCGTAAAGAAACATAAGAGCCTCTTTTTCGCGTATATTTACCCGTTCATCAAAAATAGTAAATAAGTTTCCATTGGGGAGGTAAGATTGTTTTAGCCGTAAATCATTCTCTACCCGGTTACGCACTTCCTTATCTGTTATAAAATGACCATTGTTACTGCATGCCGATCCCAGCAGAAAAAGGACTAAACCTATTATTAATTGTGTTTTGCTCATGGTATTGCGTTTATAAAGTTACAAATGTAGCGTCTTTCGGATAAAATTCAATTCCTCTCTGTGAAAATTAGCTGTGGGATATCAGCCCCTGGTGTAGACATGGTGAATGCTTACGCATTCACTAAATTAAGTATTATTTAATGCGGCAGCTGGTTAGTCCTTCTATTTTACCGTTCGTTAACTTGTCATTTTTACTATTTTTTGTTTTCTTTGCTATGCGAAAAAATTTGAACTAAACTACCCTGATTATGATTGAAGAATTCCCAACAATATTTAGCAATGCGGAGTTAGTTTTATTAATTATATCTGTAATTCTTTTCTTTAGTATTTTTGCGGGTAAAGCCGGTTACCGTTTCGGGCTTCCTGCCCTTCTTATATTCCTCGGGGTAGGGATGTTGTTTGGAAGCGATGGTTTAGGGATACAGTTCAGTAATCCTTACATTGCCCAGTTTATCGGTATGCTGGCATTGACTATCATCCTTTTCTCGGGTGGTATGGATACTAAAATATCGGATGTTAAGCCGATAGCGCCACAGGGAGTTATCCTTGCAACCATCGGAGTATTGGCCACTACTTTTTTAACCGGGGGGTTTATTTATTACCTTTCATCCGTAGTTGCCGGACAATATGGTTTTACTTTCCCCGAATCTTTGTTAATGGCGGCGGTAATGTCGTCTACCGACTCGGCTTCCGTATTCTCCATTTTAAGAAGCAAAGGGATTTACCTGAAGGAAAAATTACGTCCTACCCTTGAACTTGAAAGTGGTAGTAACGACCCGATGGCTTATATGCTTACGTTATTAATGATTGCTTATATTCAAACGGGTGGTATGAACCTGGGAGAGGCGGTATTAACGTTAGTAATCCAACTGGTATGGGGTGCGGCTGCCGGCTTTTTGCTTGGTAAATTAACCGTATGGATCATTAATAAAATCAATATCGACAATGAATCGATGTATCCTATCCTATTACTTGCTGCCGCTTTTTTCACATTTGCCGCAACTACCCTTTTGAAAGGAAACGGCTATCTGGCGGTATACATTGCCGGACTGGTGGTAGGAAACAGTAAGATTATCCATAAAAAGAGCATTAGTACGTTTTTCGATGGTTTTACCTGGTTATGGCAGATCGTGATGTTCCTAACCTTAGGGTTATTGGTTAATCCGCACGAACTTCTATCCGTTGCCGTATTAGGACTTATCGTAGGGGTGTTTATGATCATTTTCGCCCGACCGATCAGTGTTTTCCTATGTTTGATCCCGTTCAAGAATTTCTCGTTCAAAGGAAAACTTTATATTTCATGGGTCGGCCTCCGCGGGGCTGTGCCTATTATCTTCGCTACCTATCCGCTCACGGCAGGGATTGCAGGTGCGAGCGTTATTTTTAATGTAGTATTCTTTATTACCATACTTTCTTTGATCATACAGGGAACTACCGTTACATCGGCTGCTAAACTATTGGGGATGGTAGATGAGCCCGAACGTAAAGACGTTTTCGGAATAGAGTTACCGGAGGGGATCAAAAGCGCCATGAGCGAAATTGAGATCACATCTTCGGTTTTGAAACATGGAAATAAGTTAATGGAGCTTACCCTGCCCGACCATACCTTAGCCGTTATGGTGATGAGGGAAGGACGTTATTTTATACCAAAAGGTAATACCGTGCTTAAAGAAGGGGACATTTTACTGATGATCTCCGATAATGATGAAGCGTTACTGCAATCGTATGAAGCGTTAGGCATTACCGACTATACAATGAAAAAGAATTAATTGTGTTTTATCAGAAAAGAATAATGGTAATAAAAAAAGATAGAATTCTTTGGGCCGATGATGAAATCGAGTTGCTTAAGCCCCACATATTGTTCCTGCAAGATAAAGGCTACGAGGTTGTACCTGTAATAAGCGGACAGGATGCGATCGACTGTTGCAGGGAAGAAAATTTCGATATCATATTCCTCGACGAAAATATGCCCGGCCTTACCGGTCTTGAAACGTTGTCATTTATCAAGGAAATCGACCCTACGGTACCGGTAGTCATGGTTACTAAGAGTGAGGAAGAAAGTATTATGAACCAGGCTATCGGTAATAAAATTGCCGATTACCTGATCAAACCGGTCAACCCCAACCAATTGCTCCTGGCGATTAAAAAGAATGTTCATAAAAACGAATTTATCTCGGAAACAACAACCGTAGGCTACCAACAGGAGTTTAACCGGATCGGAATGCAGATAAACGACTCGCTCACAGCCGAAGACTGGATGGATGTATACAGAAAACTCGTATATTGGGAACTGGAGCTCGAGAGCAGTCAGACTCAAATGAGTGAATTGATCCGCATGCAGAAAAAAGAGGCAAACAGTTCGTTTGGTAAGTTTGTAAAAAAACATTATGTTGACTGGATTCAAAATCCCGATAACCGTCCACTTATGAGCCCCGACCTGTTTAAAAAGAAAGTCTTTCCGTTATTGGATAACGGGGATAAGCTCTTCTTTATACTGATCGATAATTTCCGGCTCGACCAGTGGAGGGTGGTAAAGGATCTGCTGACTGATTATTTTACGTTTGATGAAAGTATGTATTATACCATTCTGCCTACTGCAACGCAATATGCCCGTAACTCAATCTTTTCGGGACTAATGCCGGCGCAGATTGAAAAGATCTTTCCGGACCTGTGGGTAGACGAAGAAAGTGAAGAAGGTAAAAACCTGAATGAAGCTCCGCTTATCCAGACACAAATTGACCGTTTCCGGAAAAAATATACTTTTTCATACAATAAAGTGAATGATTCCCAATACGGCGAAAAACTTTTGAGTAGTGTCAGTTCGCTTACCCAGAACCAATTGAATGTGGTGGTATTAAATTTCATCGATATGCTTTCGCATGCCCGTACGGAAATGAAAATGATCCGTGAACTGGCCCAGAGCGAGGCCGCTTACCGGAGTTTAACAAGATCGTGGTTCCAGCATTCCACTACGCTTGAATTATTCAGGCGGATAAAGGATAAAGGCTACAAAGTAATACTGACTACCGATCATGGAACGATTCGTGTTGACGATCCGATAAAAGTGATCGGCGACAGAAATACCAATACCAACTTACGGTATAAAGTTGGTAAAAATTTAAATTACAACCAGAAAGAGGTATTTGAGATCCGTGACCCTGAAAAAGTAGGATTACCTGCTCCCAACCTGAGCAGTAAATATATTTTTGCGATGAACGATAATTTCTTTGCATATCCGAATAATTACAATTATTATGTTTCCTACTATAAAAATACATTTCAGCACGGAGGTATATCCATGGAGGAAATGATGGTGCCTTTTATTACGATGAATCCTAAGTAAAACGCCTTCATTCCCTTTAAGAAGAGGTAAAGGAACAGACTTGAAAGAACATGAAACAAATACAAATCATATCTTTAGATGATATAAGGCAGGCTGCCCGTATATTTATTGAGGCATGCATTCATTCGTCTTCCGGCGTGAAGAAACCCGAAAGTCATGTGTTTGCATTCCACGGGGATATGGGAGTGGGGAAAACCACATTTATAAAAGCTATTTGCGAAGAGTTGGGTGTTAATGACATCATTAACAGTCCTACGTTTGCTATCATTAATGAATACCGTAGCGATACAACCGGTGAATTGATTTATCATTTCGATTTTTACCGGATAAATAAACTGAGTGAGGCGGAAGACCTCGGCGCAACCGATTATTTTTACAGTGGTGCGCTTTGTTTTATCGAGTGGCCGGAAAAAATAGAAGAATTACTTCCGGAAGATGTCGTTCATGTATCCATACTTGAAAACTCTGACGGTTCGCGAACCATTCAAATCTTATAATCATGGAAACATCCGAATATCTTGTATTAGCAATTTTTATCATAGCGGGATTTTTTTCGCTTGTATCATCTATCTTTAATTTCGATTGGTATTTTAACAGCCGGAAAGCATCTACTTTTGTGACTTTCCTCGGCCGTACGGGTGCCCGGATCTTTTACGGCTTACTGGGTATAGCTTTAATCATAGCCGGAATTATGTTTTATCTGACTCTTAAATAATTACTTTTCTTAAAGAGAAACACAGTTTATAGTGAAAAAATCTTAAACCGTGCAACATTTAACTATCTGTTTCGTCTATTATATAAAACGGCAAACAGATGTATAAGATCAGAAACATATTATTACTACTGACGCTTACCGCAGCAATTATGGTGGGCTGTAAAGAAGATGATAATAATGACATCAAGACAGTAGCTGATCTGAATGTTGTCATTACCAATGAGGATACTTACAACTTCGTTGTAACTGTGGGTGGAGAGGGGAATGTTTTAATTACAAAACAAGCCTCAAATTTTACAATAAGCGAATTTAAAATTGATTCAGTAACCGGTAACGGCATATATACCTACAAACCGACAGCAGGTTTCACCGGTTATGATCAGGTCGAACTCGAGAAACATACCTATTTTTACGATTCCGAACCGCATATCAACAAAGAGCGGGTAAAAATAAACATATCCGTAGAAAAGGGATTATGATCATTCATAAGGGATGGCCGGCACATTGGTTTGCCCGGTAATGCCCCATAACCTGGGCATTACATTGTTTGAACGTGGAAACTGCCATGCCCGTTCGCTTGAATTCCACTCATCCAGCGGAGGTGCCGACATAATCCCGCTCCAATCATTTCCATTACGGATCGTTTTCATATCCGCCCAATTCCCTTCTGCTACATAAGCGTAGTTCCGCGAAAGCACCCGTGTTGATAAAGCTACATTCAAAAATTCCCCGGCGATACGGTATGTCCTGCCTTCATCACCGTAAAGGGAAGATAAAACAGCTACGCAACGGTCTATCCGCGGGTTGGTAGATGTATCTTCCGATTTATGTACCTGCCCCACAATACCGCCTGTTATACCGATAAAGGACGATGATAGTTTCTTATTTACCGATCCGGCGGCAAAACTATCCTGAATAATGGCAGATATAGTATGATTCGGTCCGTTTCCGGTCGTATTGATCCAACCGCCCAGCCCCCCGACAAAACCTTTGGGAGCTGATATATCGGTATAGCTGTAACAATTACGCAGGCTGAACGCGCCATATCCATAACCTTCTCCCTGATCATCCCCCGATGCCGAACCTGAAGCATATCCAAAGATACCGCCCGTAGAAGTTATTGCGCCGTCAGATAAGGCATCGCCACCACTGATTACTCCGATATTGGCACAGGATGTAACGGTAAATTTACCGGAGCCGTAACCATTGCCGTCGTTTATATTCTCACTCATGCTCGACTTGTCACCATAACCATAGCCATCACCGTAACCGAAAATACCACCTGTATAGCATAGAGATTGCCTACTGGCTGCATTTCCTCCATTGACCTGCCCGCTGTTCAAGCATAAGTAAAGGGTAAAACTCCCCGAACCTTCACTAAACCCGTATCCGTCGCCGGTGGCATATCCGAATCCAACGATACCGCCCGTTGCGGTTACAGCATCGTCACCCCTTGTATCCCCTCCGGTCACCACCCCGTAGTTTTTACAGGATTTAATAATGAATGAGCCGGTTGATGATGCACTGCCGTCGCAATATCCGTGCCCACGCCCTTTTCCTATTATACCGCCTGTATATGGGTAATTGGATGCGGCGGCTATTATGTTTCCGTTGTTCGTACAATGTTCAATAAGTATGTACACCATGCCGTCGCTATCGCTGAAAGCATATCCTTCTCCTATTAATCCACCCGTATTGGCATAATCGCTTGCTCCTCCTATTACTGTTACATTCCGGTTATGGCAATTCCGTATAACAATTGAATCTACTTCACCACCCATCGTATTCCCGTATAAATAACCTGCAAAGCTGCCGGTATACGATATCGACTGGCTTGAATCGCCCGATACTTTACCTCCTTCTATGGTAAGGTTTTCAATTTTCGCACCGTTCCCCAGGTATCCGAATAATCCGGATGCCGGATAGCCTTCGGAATTAGAGTTGTCGACATATAAATTACGGATGGTTTTTCCGTTTCCATCGAATATCCCCTGGAACACATGGGCTGCGTCACAACCAATGGCTATCCAATGGTGCGCACCGATATCGAGGTCCTTTGTAAGCCTGAAGTATGTACCCCGGAAAGTTTCTCCGGGGGTCATGTTTACCTGTTGGGCGAGATAGGTAAGCCCCGATACGGAAGAGATCAGGTAAGGTTCCTCTTTTGTTCCTAAACCTTCGAATACATATCCCCCTTCATCGTGATACCAATCGCCACGTTGCGCATTTGCCTGAACGACAATAAACAGTAACATTAAAACAACGGTTAGTTTTTTTCTAAGCATGAATTATTATCTGTGACTATTTTTTTTAAATGTTTTATTCCGGTTTTATTCTTCGGGTTAAGTCTGTTAGCCGATATTTGTTTTCCCTATCCTCAAAAGTAATTATTTTTTCTCAATAAATATCCAAATTATATCAAACCCTGATTTGCATATGGATAAATGGCGGTACGAATCAGGACACGTCTGATTTAAAATAGGACGTGAGCCGTAAAAAATAGCTCCCGTCCTATTTTAAACGGGACGGGAGCAAAATAAAGTAATTTTAAAACGATTATTCAACCGATATATGTTTCCATGAATTTTGCGTCAGGTGATGGATTTATCGTAGCCCACAGGGTATCTGCCGGAATTAACGCGGTTTGTCCCTGATGGATACTCAGTTCATTTCCTTTATCATCAGTAATCGTTGCCTTACCTGACATACAAATATATACTACGAAAGAATCCAATGACGAAAAATCGCGTTTCAGAGAAGAATCCAGATCAAGCAGGTTCGTCGTAAAATATTCGCTACGCACCAATGATACAGGTTCATCTTTATGTGATTCATAATGGGTACGATAATCTTCCTGATAGGTGTAATCTATCGCATCCTTGGCTAATTCGGTATGTAATTCGCGGCTGTTGCCCTCCGCATCCTTACGGTTATAATCATAAATGCGGTAAGTAATATTACTGGTTTGTTGTATTTCGGCAATGAAACAACCCGAACCAATGGCATGTACACGGCCTGCAGGAAGAAAGAAAACATCACCTTCTTTCACTTCATAACGCTGCAAGACCTCCATAATAGTATCATCTTCTACCCGCCTTACATATTCGCCGGCATCTATTTGCCTGGAAAAACCGGAGTACAACGCAGCCCCTTCGGAAGCTTTTATCACATACCACATTTCAGTCTTACCGAAAGAATTGTGCCGTTTACGGGCAAGTTCATCATCCGGATGAACCTGTATAGAAAGATTGTCACGTGCGTCGATAAATTTTATCAGTAAAGGAAACGTCTTGCCAAAGCGTTGCATAACCTTACTTCCCACCAACTGCGGCCCGTATTCACGGATCAACTCATCGAGTGTTTTGCCGGCAAGCGGCCCGTTGTCTACAACAGAAAAATTATCTTCCACATGTGAAAGCTCCCAACTTTCGCCTATACCTTCCTCACAGTGGGTCAGGCCTTTAAAAGGGCAAATATCTGAGCCGCCCCATATGATCTTTTTAAAAATAGGTTTAAATATGACCGGATATAACATATTTGATATGGATTAACGTTTAACTTAAATAATCAGCAGCAAAATTAATCCTTAATAATTAAACGTTAACCGTTATTATTGATTTTCTTTAATACCACCGCGCTACGGGCCGGAAGATACAACTTGAGCCATTCTTTTTTCTCTTTTTTATACAAGGGGTCATGATTGGTAAGATGATGTACCGTATCATCGGCTAATCCGTACCCCCCGAAGCGTTTATCATCCGTATTCAACACGACCGTATATTCTCCCGGGGGAGTAAGGAAACCGTAATCGGTATAGGAACGTGCCGGGCTGAAGTTGAATACAAACAGTAAGTCTTTACGCATATAAGCTAACGTTTGGTCGCCGTCGCTATCCCAGATTTTCTGAATGGCGGTTGACTGGAAGTTTTCCACGCTTTTCAGCAATTCCAGCATCTCACGGTCGAAATCACCCAGATATTTATATTTAAGGTTCGGATCATCCACCAGATTCCATTGCCTGCGGGCATATTTATGCGACCATCCGTTCCCTTCGCGGGGAAAATCTATCCATTCGGGATGTCCGAATTCATTCCCCATAAAATTCAGGTAACCTCCATTCATAGTTGATGCCGTTACCAACCGTATCATCTTATGTAATGCTATTCCGCGGTCAACCACGTAGGTATGGTCATCCTTCTGCATATGCCAGTACATATCAGCATCGATCAGGCGAAAAATAATAGTCTTATCGCCTACAAGCGCCTGGTCGTGACTTTCGGCATAACTGATCGTTTTCTCTTCGGCACGCCGGTTAGTCGTTTCCCACCAGATGGATGACGGATGCCAATCCTCATCTTTCTTTTCCTTGATCGTTTTGATCCAGTAGTCGGGTATATTCATGGCCATACGATAGTCGAAACCATATCCTCCGTCTTCAACTTTTGCCGCGAGGCCGGGCATACCGCTAACTTCCTCAGCTATTGAAATAGCATGCGGATTAACTTCATGTATCAGTTTATTTGCTAATGTTAAATACGTAATCGCATCACCATCCTGATGCCCGTTGTAATAATCACTGTAATCAGAAAACGACTCTCCTAAGCCATGACTGTAATATAACATGGAAGTAACTCCGTCGAACCGGAATCCATCGAACAGGTATTCTTCCAACCAGAATTTGCAATTAGACAATAAAAAATGAATAACCTCATTTTTACCGTAATTAAAACATAAAGAATCCCATGCAGGATGCTCCCTGCGAAATCCTGAGTAAAAATACTGGTCGAACGAACCGTCGAACCTGCCTAATCCCTCTATCTCGTTTTTTACCGCATGGCTGTGCACAATATCCATAATAACAGCTATACCCATCCCGTGTGCCTCATCGATCAGATGTTTCAGTTCATCCGGAGTGCCGAAACGCGATGATGCCGCAAAGAAACTACTTACATGGTATCCGAATGAGCCGTAATAAGGATGCTCCTGGATAGCCATAATCTGTATAGTGTTATAGCCGTCTTTTTTTATACGGGGTAAAACATTGGTCCGGAATTCATCGTATGTTCCTACTTTTTCCTCGCTTGTACCCATACCTATATGGCATTCGTATATAAGAAGCGGTGAAGTATCGGGTTTAAATTTTCTGTGTTTAAATTGGTACGGTCTGTCCGGATTCCATACCTGCGCGCTGAATATCTTTGTATTTTCATCCTGTACCACACGTCTGATCCATGCAGGTATCCGCTCACCGCTTCCACCCTCCCACTCCATCAGGAGTTTAAAAAGGTCTTCATGATGCAGCATATCTTCACCCAAAATGATTTCCCAGTTCCCCTGGTCAAGACGTTTCAGCTTATATCGTTCATCTTTTTGCCAGCCATTGAATGTACCGATAAGATAGATAGCGGTGGCATTCGGGGCCCATTCGCGGAAAACCCATCCGCCGGCCGTCTTATGCAATCCAAAATAAAGATGACCCGAAGCAAACGAACACAGCGTTTGCTTTCCGTTATTGGTTAATTCTTTTTCTTTGGAAACAAGATATTTATATCTCCCATTTATTGCGGCTTCGTAAGGAGATAACCAGGGATCGTTCTTAATCAGTTTGAGTGATTGCATATCTTTCAGTATGAATTGGTTTGAGGCAAAGATAAAGAAAAAAGTGTACGGCAACGGTTATTCAGTTCATATTTATTATATTTGCACAAACCGCAATGAAGATGAGTAAAGGAACAAAGAGTCTTGCCTTTTATCTGATGATGATTCTCGTATTCGGTTCGTTGATGTACTTTATCGCAAAACTGGGTGAAAGTAGGCAACTGGATGAGGCGATTACATCATTATATGATTCGCCCAATAACCTGGGTGAAGGTTTTACTGTTTTTTGGAAATTACTGCTTCACCATATTGAATCTCCTGTTGCAATCCTTCTCTTACAAATAATCGTAATTTTACTGGCATGCCGGTTGTTCGGCTGGCTTTTCCTTAAAATAGGACAGCCTACTGTGATCGGTGAAATACTGGCGGGTATCGTATTAGGCCCTTCTATTTTAGGACATCTGGCTCCTGAAGTCTCCCAATTTCTTTTCAGGCCCGAATCGCTTGCCAATATCAATATACTCAGTCAGGTAGGGTTGATTCTTTTCATGTTTTCAATAGGTATGGAACTGGATATAACAGAAGTCAGGAAAAAACTGAAAGAAACCATCCTTATAAGCCATACCAGCACCATTGTGCCTTTCTTTTTCGGGATGCTCACTGCTTATTTTGTTTATGACAGTTATGCGGATAAAAGCACGCCGTTCCTTTCTTTTGCTTTATTTATCGGAATCGCCATGAGTATAACCGCCTTTCCGGTATTGGCCCGTATTATCCAGGAAAAAGGCCTTACCAAATCACATTTGGGTACGATTACGCTTGCCAGCGCTGCCAATGGTGATATAACGGCATGGTGCCTGCTTGCTGTTGTTATTGCAATTGCCCAGGCAGGTACAATGCTGAGTGCGATATATAATATACTTTTTTCAGGAGTTTACATTTTATTCATGTTTTTTGCTGTCCGCCCTTTTTTACGTATGGTAGGGCACATTTACCACAATAAGGAGGTTATCGACAAAGGCCTGATCGCATTAATGTTTTTAATCCTTATTGTGTCGTCTTATCTTACGGAAATATTAGGACTTCATGCTTTATTCGGGGCTTTTATTGCCGGAGTTGTTATGCCCAGCAATATTAAATTCCGTAAGATCATGACGGAAAAAGTGGAAGATGTGGCTTTATTACTTTTCCTGCCCCTTTTCTTTGTGTCTACCGGATTGCGCACTGAAATCGGTTTGTTGAATACCCCTGAGTTATGGTGGATGTGCGTTGTTATAACCCTTGTTGCCATTATAGGAAAATTTGGGGGAGCCTTCTTCTCTGCTCTTTTTGTGGGGGAAGGGCTTAAGAATAGTTTATATATCGGGGCCCTGATGAATACCCGCGGGTTAATGGAATTGGTTGTATTGACGATAGGGTATGAAATGCATATCTTACCCCCTCCCATTTTCGTGATGCTGGTTTTAATGACATTAGTCACCACATTTATGACTACGCCTCTCGTATCTTTTATCAAATTCTGCTACCGGAAGCGTGACCGGTTTCTTGAAGAAAAAACACGGCAACCTCAAAAAGGTGTTTTCAAGGTGTTGTTATCATTCGGACGAGCAGGAAACGGGCAGGTTATGCTGGATGTTGCCCACCAATTATTCTCCAAATCGAACGCTAAACTTGAAATCACCGCTTTACATCTAACTATCGGAGCAGATGTGAACCCTTTACATACGGAAAATTTTGAAGAAGTAAGTTTCGGGCCGATCCTTTATGGCGCCCAAAGACTGGGTATACCGATCAAAACCAGGTATGAGGTATCCAATAATGCCGGACAGGATATTGTTAGTATCGTGAATGAGGAAGGTTTTGATTTCCTACTGGTCGGTGCCGGAATCTCCTTGAGTAACCTTCCGACAGATGTGGCTGTCAACCGGTTCAGGACGCTCTTTTACAATAAATACTTCCGCCGCTTCAAGGCTCCTGAATCCTGGTTTTATCCCGGCGCCCTATTGAAAGATAAAACTAAGGTATTCATCGAAGAAAGTAAAAGTGCGGTTGGAGTATTTGTGAATCGTGATTTTGTGAAAGCTACCAACATAATCCTTATCATAGCGTCTGCGGATGATCTCTTTTTACTGGATTATGCACGAACTTTACTCAAATCAACAATGGGAAGTATCAGCTTGTTAGATGTGACCAGTAGCACTACTCCGGGCAAAGATATAATTGAAAACACGTTTGCCGGATTCACTTCCGAAGTAAGGCTTTCCAAAATTTTACCTGATAAAGACCTGACAGCCGATTTGTTCGACGGGTATAATTTTATGCTTATCAGTTATCACACCTGGAATGATGTTTCCGAACACCGGAAAGATGCATTACAGAGAATGCCGTCTACTCTAATACTTAATAAATAATCTAATCTTAAACATTATGGTAAGACATTTATTTACTATAATTTTTGTGCTGGGTATTTACTCTTCTGCGGTTGCCCAGGAAGATACCTGGCAAGGACCTTCCGTTAATTTTCAAAAAGGAAAGCTTCAGGTATCATCAGACGGCAGGTACCTCCAACACAAAGACGGAACACCTTTTTTCTATTTGGGCGACACGGCCTGGGAACTGTTTCACCGTTTAAATGAACAGGAGGTTGAGAAATACCTTGAGAACCGCAGGGCTAAAGGATTTACAGTGATACAAGCCGTTATCCTTGCTGAATTGGACGGTTTAACTGTTCCTAACGCATATGGAGATCTGCCTTTGAACAGCGTGGAGGAAGTAGTACCTAATGAAGCTTATTTCAAATGGGTAGACAAAGTGATCCGGATGGCTGAAGCTAAAGGATTATACATAGGTTTGTTGCCAACCTGGGGAGATAAGGTAGATAAGCAATGGGGAGTAGGCCCGCAGGTATTTAATCCTGAGTATGCCCTTGTGTATGGAAAATGGCTGGGAAAACGGTATAAGAATTTTAAAAATATTATCTGGATCAACGGCGGCGACCGTTGGGGAGGAGATGGAAATTTTGCCATTTGGGATGCATTGGGCAAAGGAATTAAGAGTTCTGACAAAAACCATTTAATGACTTTTCATCCACAAGGTGAATGCTCTTCAAGCCAATGGTTCCACAACAATTTATGGTTAGACTTTAATATGGCACAAACAGGACACTGCCAAAGGGATTATGAAATATTTGAACGATTAATAGTTAAGGATTTTAACCGTATCCCCGTTAAACCCTGTATCGACGGAGAACCACGTTATGAAAATCATCCGGTATGCTGGAAGCCGGACTCCATGGGTTGGTTCGACGATGTAGATGTCAGGCAGGCGATGTATTGGAGCCTCTTCTCCGGAGCGTTCGGACATACGTACGGTTGCCATGAGATATGGCAAATGAAAACTCCTGCCCGGGAAGCTGTAGGAATGGCACGTGGCGACTGGCAATCTTCTTTGGATTTGCCCGGTGCTTTTGATCTGATTCACGCCCGGCGCCTTATGGAGCGTTTCAACTGGGAAAACAGGATACCTGCAAATGGTATCGTCATTTCAGAAAATAATTCTTATAAATCCAAAGTCACCGCATTACGCGGGAAAGGGTTTGCATTGGTTTATTTTCCGAATGGCGAGAAAGCAACGCTCGACCTGACGGAAATATCACGGAAAAATGAATTATCGCTTGAATGGATGAATCCGCGTACAGGCGAATTAACTAAAGCGGGAAACGTGTCGCGAAACCAATCGAATGCGGTAACACCTCCATCTTCGGGAAGGGGAAACGACTGGATATTAATTGTAACGGAATAAAACAAAAAGGTATCCCGGAGAAACTCCGGGTACCTTTTTCAACGTAAACATAATAACATAGTGACTTTCACTACATCTTTATCCTTTTGTAAAATGACTCCGGTCGCAAAGGGGTTTATTTTTACTTTTACCGCAACGGCATAACGTCACCCGGTTACGTATAGGGTAAGCAAAACCTTCCGCGCTCTCAATCTCAATACCTCCTTTTACCCAGATAGGACCCATGGCACGGGCGGCCGGATCTTCCAATATGCTTATTTCCTGATCCAGCTTCGGTTCAATACGCTCTCCCTGCTTTGTTACTGCCGTTAACCGTCCGCTGGGACAGTGTGTTGTCTGATGTAATATGATATCTTTAGCATCAGGATTTTCTGCCGTCTCAACTAAATTCCACGTACCGCTTTTTGTATCACAAAAACGTGCTCCCGCACAAAGTTCTTCCGCATCCATTAAATCAACCTGCTTCCCCGATATAAAGGTGGCCATCTGGTCATATGTCTTTTGACCGGCTGTTTCCGTTCCGTCGAAACCTAATGTATGCGAACCGTCACAACACGGCTTATTATTGCTCATACCACATCTACACAGATGATACATATCTTCCATGGAATATTTATTCATTTCCTGGTATTCAAGGGAAAATCCCCTCTCATTAGGTGCATATTGTAAATGGTCGATAGGTATGTTGCCTGTTACTTCGTAAGGACCGTTTTTCAGAACTTTTATCTTCTTCCCCTCATTCATTTTAGCGCTTATTACTTTTAATTAAGAGCGGTACAGGACATCGTCTATATCCGTATTCTTATTAAACACGCTTTTGGCGAACGAGCATAAGGGAAGGATTTTTTTGTCATTTTCGCGAGCGTATTTTACGGCATCCATTACCATAGCTTTCCCTACTCCCTGACCTGTGAATTCGTCGTTTACTTCTGTATGATCAATAACGAAACGATCATTGTCAACATTCACATAAGTCATTAATCCGGCATCTTTACCTTGAACCGTTGCCACAAAATATCCTTTATCGTTATTTTGAATATGTTTTACCTGCATGTCTTTTGATTTATATAATTTATAAGTATCCGTGCTTTATTATGATTAACATTTTTAGACCTGATATTGTTTCAAAATATTATTCATAAATTCGCAACCATTAATTTATATCTTATGAATAATAAAACATCTTTGAAGCGGGTTGCCGCTATCCATGATTTATCCGGATTCGGAAAATGTTCATTAACAGTCGCATTACCTATACTTTCCGCCGCTGGAATTGAAACGAGCGCATTACCTACAGCTATATTATCAACGCATACCGGCGGTATTAGTGGTTACACATATCTTGATACGACCGGTGAGATGCGTCCGTTTATGAAACATTGGAAATCTTTAGATATCTCTTTTGATGCTATTTACAGCGGTTTCTTAGGTTCTTTCGAACAACTGGATATTGTAAGCGATTTCTTTGATGAATTCCGTACAGAAAACAATCTTATTTTAGTCGATCCGGTTATGGCTGATAACGGGGAACTTTACAAAATATTCACCCCCGAATTTGCTTTAGGTATGAAAAAGTTATGCGAAAAAGCAGATATAATTGTTCCTAACATTACAGAAGCAACTTTATTGTTAGGCGAGCAATATCAGCCGGGGCCTTATTCAAAAGCTTACATAGAAGACCTGTTATTAAAATTAGCTGATCTCGGTCCCGATAAAGTGGTGTTGACAGGGGTGTTTTTTAATGATGATGAATTAGGTGCCGCTACGTATGATAAAACTACCGGTAAAACTGATTATGCTTTTGTATCCAAAATCCCCGGGTATTATCATGGTACGGGTGATGTTTTTGCCAGTACTTTGTTAGCAGGTTTATTAAATGGTTTTAGCCTCAGTGAATCGGCAGGAATCGCTGTCCGTTACACAGCAAACAGTATCAAGCGAACATACAATGCACAGGCTGATTACCGGTTTGGTGTCGATTTTGAGCACGGATTTCCTGAATTGCTTAAAGAATTGAAACTGGTTTGATCTTATAAAGATGACGTGCATTCTATAAGTAAATGCACGTCATTTCCGTTATTGCATGGGATGAAAAATATATCCCCCCTTATTGTTAACCGATATTTTTCCCATAGCCGGATAAGCAATATGCATTCCCGCAATAGGTATATTATTTTCTGAAACATATTTTAAAACCTGTTTTCTGGATTCGATGGCATCCCCGGGATTCACATCGTATGTAACTGCTACTTGAGGATAAGGCATTTGTAAAGCCATCGCATGCGTTAAGTCTCCCCATATCAACATCCTGTCATTAGCAGACTCAAGCATATATATCGTATGCCCGGGTGTATGTCCGTAAGCCGCGTACGCTTTAAAGCCCGGAATCAAATCCGACGCTTGTTGACCTAATTTACCCGGCATAAACAAATGTAACCTGTCTTTATATAACCGGATTACATTTTGTTGCCGTTCGAATTTACTATCACTCATCCAATAATCATATTCAGGCTGCGGCAGATATATTTCTGCTTTTGGAAACATTACTTTACCATCTTTTATCAGGCCTCCGATATGATCACCATGCATATGTGTGAGAATAATAATATCCACCTGATCCGCTTCAACCCCCAAAGAGCGCATGTTTTCAAATAATTTATTCCCTAAACCCGCATCTACCAGAATTACCTTATCGGGAGTTTTGACTAAAAAGGCATTCATGGCATTTGGAAATTTACCTTCCGGTGCCCATTCTTTCATCATATCCGGTGTTGCACCAATTAGAATATTTTGATTGCCTTCTCCCTGCGATTCTGCCAGAAGATTGACCTCAAATTGCCCGACACGCCACGTGAATGTGTTTTTCTCCTGTGCAAACATTACTCCTGATATTAGTAACAAACATAATAAAAATGCAAGATTAACTCTATTTCCCATAATATGTGTATATTTTTATTGAAACAAATATAGGAAATAAAATAAAAAACTGTAATCCGCAAGGCTAAATTCACCTATCAGATTACAGTCAACTTCATATAAAAAGTATTTAATTTATTTCAGGGTCCATATCTTTCAATTCCTGAATTTTTTGTTCGATCTGCTCTCTTTGTTTTATTAAACGCATTTCTTCTACACCTAATTTTTCCTTCTTATAACGGTTAGCATATCCAATAATTTTTTCTAACTCAGCAAATGAAAGGTATTTCAAATTTGCTTTGATCTCTTTAAATGCTGTACCGCTTTTTACTTTGTTGGGTCGTCCTTTGGGTCGTGCCATAATATTATTTTTTTAATTAATTGATTTAGTTTAATAACATAAAATAGGATTGTATTGTTTATACGAGTAAGATAACTTTGCAAATATTTATAAACAAATGAGCAAATGAAACAATTGATATTATTATTAATACGGATACCAACTATTATATATGGACAAAAAAGCCCATATTAACCACAATGGGAAACCGTTCAAACTAGAAATAAAATACTAATACATAGATACCCAAAGCAATAAACCTTAAAAGGGTTGTGCGAATTAATTGAAAAAATGAGATTTAAGATGGTCAAGAATTAAGATACCATTATACATTGTAAAATATCAGCGACAAGGAACAAGGACCATTCTATCTAAAACACGGCACAGTACAATATAAACATTTATTATAATGATGAAGATAAATAAAGAATGTTTTATCCCAATTGCCGGATAGAATGAATTTCCAATTATAAAAACTGTTTAAGAAAAGCACAAGAAAAAAACATTACCCGAATGGAAAAATCAAGTTAGAAGAAAATTATTCCGGAGATTTACGTAATGGGGTTTCAGTTGAATAATATTCTAAAGGCAAAAAGCAGAAATAATTTTAAAAGATTTTTACCGTAATTCTCCGTTTAAATTTTTCTATAACAAAAGACTTATGGAAGAGAAAGAATGCGATACAAATATTATATATTGAAAAATATTTTATAAAGCAGTAAAATTAAAACCTATGATGTAATTGTTAAGGATAACTGAACGGAAACAGAAATTTCTGTCGTAGAGGGAAGCCAAAAATAATAATCAATCATTTAATTAAGTGTTATAAGCAAGTCGCCTTCTTAATTTCATAGGTGTACAATCAAACTGTTCCTTGCAAAAACGGGTAAAATGCCCGGCAAATTTAAAACCATGCTCCTTTCGAATAGTATCTAATGATTGTTTGGATTCAGCCAGACTGAATTGAACATGTTTTGCTTTTTGATTTAGCAACCACTGATAAGGTGATACACCAAACTCATCCTTAAACTGCCTGCCGAATGTTCTTTTTTCTAATCCCAATACACTGGCAAGCTCATCCACATGGTTTATTTGTCGATAATTACGTAATACGCGTATACGGAAATAGGTCGTCATTCCAACTAAAGGATGAAACATAGCGGCTATTTGTTCCTTTTTATAAAACGACTGTAATAGCACACTCAACTCCATTCGTTTAATTTCATGTAGTAAAGTTTTATTTAAAGGTTGATCGATATAAACATGGAAATGAGCTATAAAGTTAGCCAACGGTTCATTTATAGAAAGTAAGGTAAAATTATAATCTGATTGATTACAGATAGAATATAAATCATATACATATTTTCTATCATACAGATTGATAAGGTCGTCAAAGGTAAAAGTCATGAATTTGCATGATGTTAAAGCTTTACATTTCACATCTGAGGCAATAGGAATCATAATAAACTGACCTTCCTGAATCAGTTTATTTATAAACTCATTGCAACTTATCCTCATCTTACCCTCAACTAAAAAAAACAGATGATTATAATCTTTGTGTTCATTTAAATAATTGTATCCTTCTCTGATTTCATGAAACTTAAATCCGGTTGATTTAACAGGGGCATATAGCCGCAAAGAAAGCGGATCTTTTATTAACCGGTGTTTATTCATAACTGTTACAGGATTTAAAATCAGAAATATGAAATGCATATAAGTGAGGGTATATGACTATACCCTCACTTATCAAATTATAACTTTTATTTTACAAATACTTTTCTCACTACGTATTCATTTCCAACTTTAGCTTTTACAATATAAGCCTGTTGTCTTTCTACACTAATCTGTACCTGGTCAACTTTTGCTTCATTACTATATATAGTTGCTCCTGCTATGTTGAATATCTGGATACCAGAGATCACCGAAGAAGATCGTATGGATATATAACCATCTCTCGATAATACTTCTATATCATCATTAACCGTTACTTCTTCATTACCGACGCCTATACCGGTATATTGCATTCGTAAGCTAAAACGATCGTTTAATTCAATTACTTTATCATTAACTGATTGTTTTGCTACAGTAAATGAATACCTCGGGTTTGCCTGAAGATCTGTTTCCTTATTATTTTGTGCATGATCTATCAGATAAACATTATGTCCGAAAGTCGACATGCCCGAGAAATCAAAGGTTACCTGTCCGGCTTCCTTCACCCTGATACCTATCCGGGTGGCCGTACTGCTGAAATCATTGCTTGAATTGACAGATAAAGGATCATTAGACGAAGTAAATGTATAAACAGCAACCGGCGCATCGGAATAAAATAATTTATAAGCATCCTCCTTAGTATTATAATTGGGGGATGATTCCGGATGATAAAATAGCGCAGCGCCACTTGAAGCTTTGTTCTGGGTTGCACGTATATACAGGATATTCGTTTCTTGTTCATCTGCGCGTAATTGATAATCACCCGTGTTTGCCGAATTTACCGTTGTCGTCCAGGAAGGATTCATCTCTAATGTTCCGACTTGCGATGTCGGGTTGACTTTCTTTACAAAGAACGACTGTAAAGGAGCAATAAGACCACCGTTTAAATCCAGGTCTGAAATCATTTGCGGATTATCAATAATATAGCGGTTACCATTAGTCAGATCCGGTTTTATAGTCACCAGGTCGCCACCTATAGCATTAGGATTGGTATTTACCTCGCCATTCCATATTTTATAGGATTGTTCCAATTTTGTACTATTTGCCTGAAGGAAATACCTGATCTTTAAATAGGCCATAAAAGGATTTACTACCTGAATATAAGATGCTCCTGCTATATCACCTTGTGGAGTAATTTTATTAGTAGTCTTAACATCATCTGATATAAACCGCCCGCTATTCGTGCGACTAAAACTACCGGATGTCGGGTAGCGGGTATTTCCGGCATCCGCAGCAATATAGAAACCATCATTTTTCGGAAAAATAAATATACTATCCTTATTTGCTGTAGTATTGATCATTTTCAGATTGAATGCCTGTCCTGATGGCAATGAGGTTCCTAAATGTTTAAAAGTTGCTGTGAAATAGTTATCAACAGCTGCTCCCGGATTATCCGGATTAGACATCTGGAAGAAATTCATATAAACATCGCCCCATTTGGGAGTTCCGTTATTCTTAAAATGATAATCACCCGAGTACATATCTTTCAACGGAGCCGACCACATAACAAACCGGTCCCTCTCAGATGGTTTTAGTTTCAGTTCTACCTGTGCATTACTATAAGTCAGGTATTGTATACCTGCAATCATCGCACGGTCTTTCATCGTTATCTTGTTACACTCTGCAGGAGAGGTTAATTCAGGATAATTCTTCAAACCCGAAGGTATAATAACATCCACACAACTTGTAGGAATATACATTACCGCAGACTCCTGATTACCATTAACCAATACCCAATTTCGCGGATCATCCCAGTTCCTGTCGATATTTCCTGTCCAACGCATAACCGCATTCGAACCAGTGCCACCGATAGGACTTATGGTTAAATCTCCCGGTAGAAAATCAATCCTGTCACCATTCCATAAAGTTAATAATGGTTTGACTTTATAAGTCTTGGACGTTGTTATTGAACCGAAACTGATCGTTAAACTATCCGCTCCACCTGTATATCCGGTAGGATAAATCTGGCTTGTATTTGAATTCCATAAGAAACGAATACCCGTAGGCGATTCTTTTAACTTGGTTGTGAAGTTTTCACCATAACAAGCTCCAAAACCACCATTTGTAGGTTGCATTATATAAATGTATACATTCGCATAAAATTCACGTGCTGTACCACTACCTGTAGGCTTATAAGTAAAGGCATATGAAAATGTATCAATGTTATTAGGAGGTATTGTTCCATTATGAGTATAAATAACATTATTGCCGGAGAAAGTCAGCGTACCTGCTACAGGTCCGGAACCTCTTATGTATTGATTACTCATTTTGAAACCGGCAACCTGAGTCGGGAACGGATTAGAAGAGTCGTTTATATTAATTTCATCATTATCAAATATATTTATCAATACCGCACCATACTCTTGAGTTGTTACGGCATCAGGATTAAGAGCTACTAATGCTACTTTTACTGATTGATCTGTCCAGTCGCAATCACGGTATGCACGGCTGGCTTTACCTATTCCCCTGGCAGGATCTGCAGGGGGATTTGAAACGCTGCTACCGGCCCCCTGTCCTTCATTATTAGTACCAAATTTCCAAGCTGCCCACGCCGTACCTGCCGCATTTCCGCTGTCATCACCCAAACGTACATAATAAACCGAGTAAGGATTAGTAATAGGTATTTTTATACGTACCTCTTCACCGGCTTTAATAGCTGATGTAACTCCTAAGTTATTTAATCTAACCGTTTTTAAATATCCTGACGAAGTAATACTTTCTTCATATACCGTTATAGGAGTATTAGATGATAAATCTGTTTTTGCAGTAGATTTATTACCTACTGTAATTTCAATTCGATTTCCTCCACTAGTAACTATTTTGGGTCGCTTTGTCTCATCAGCAGAAGTTTCAGCCACAATATAAGCTTCCGTCAAAAAGATTATAGGTTCAAAACTACCTAATTGTCCGGTACCATTTGATAAGGAAGTAAAATAAGGAATTTGCCCTAATGTATTATTATAAGGAAGATAATTATTTATGGTCTTAATTATTGTCCCCTCGTCATTTCTTACTTCATGTTTGTATTTATACATTAAACGGTCTCTCGCAGGACCTATCGGTGTTGTTAAATCATCATTTATTTTAAATGGATCATACATAAATTGGTTCCAGACAGGACGTGCCGGAGCAAATTTATCACCTGTACCATTACCTACTGCATAAATAAATCCATAGTATCTATCACTTGCAGTTGGATGACCTAATACGATCATTTCAGCGGAAGCATCGTTATCAATATCCGCAATTACCGGATATTCAAAACCAGTATATGATCTAAGCCGAGTCCTGAATTTAATTACATCCGGTTTATAATTATTTCCGTCGGACGGATCATCTGTATAATTACGATCCACATATGGAATCGTCGGCTTAATAATACGTAGATATTGCATATCACGGTAACATATTTCCTTAATACCGTCATTGTCAAAGTCGAACATTGTAAAACCTGTATCAATAGAAGTATCCTGATGTTCAAGAACAAACGAATATTTAAGATCAGAAGTATTCGGGTCATACGTTAGGGCAAATACGACCCCACTTCCGCCGGTTTCTGTTCCTGACGAACTATTGGGTATACCGCCGGAAGCAACTGGTATGCTGGCTACATTCGGGTGTACCTCATTTGTACTAATACGAATGGATCCGGTTAAGACAGCAATTTCTGGTAAACGTTTACCATTTTGCTCATAACCATCAATATCACCAATATATACATAGGAATTACTTCCTGTATTTGGAGAACGGCTTGTCACGGTTACTGTTTTCTGCGCTACAACATATGGATTAGCCGTCGCACCTGTAAATCCGGGATTCCAAACAGTTACAAGAATATTGCTCGAACCAGAAGTTCCCAAAGATCTAACCGTTACAATATCTGGTTTTCCGTCGCCATCTATATCAGCAACACCAGTGTAACCATCCATGGGATCCGTTGTGTAATTAGTTAAAATTATTTCCTCAACATTAAATACACCACTTGGTTTTGTAATCTTATAAAGTTTTTTACCCGCTGCAATATCATATATACCATCACCGTCTAAATCATAGATATATGGAAATGCATGATAATGATCTCCCGAATATACCGTTTGCGTATTTCTTCCCATATAGTCTTTATCAATGGTGAATAAAAGATTACCGGAAACAGCATCATACACTTTATTATATACTAAAACTTCAGGTATCCCATCTCCATCTAAATCACACACTTGTGGTGTTGGAATATCAAAATTAGACCCTAAGCCGTCATCATGTTTCACCGTTGAAATCCAATTCCTCTTTATTCGGTACGAACTACCCTCAGGTATGATACTATAAGACACCAATCGCGATTGAAGGGCTGTTTCCCCTCCAGATCCAGGAAAAGCTATCAACAGTTCGACAATTCCATCTCTGTCTGCATCTACAAGAACACCTGCAGACGGTGACGGATGCCAACTAGAACTGTGCCTAAAATGGGCACTAGCTAAATCCAGACGTGTTATTTCTTTCCCAGTTTGTCCGTTATATATATATATATATCTATAATGATCATATGCATCATTATTATCATCAGTTTTTCCAAATCCGATAATTTCAGCATATCCGTCTTGATTTAAATCAGCAACAAGCGGTATTGAAAAGCCGGTAAGACGACGTCTATCACTATTCCCATTAGCTTCATATGTATTAAATCTATAGTTAGAAGTAAAAGTTACCGCTCCCATATAATCAAAACAAGTTTGTGGAAAATCTTTCGGATCAATATAACCAGGAGGATAAGCACTATCGGCTAAACGAATCACAACATTCCCCGTTACCTCGTTTCCTGCATTATTTGTAACTTTATAAGTTACTGTATACTGAGATTGGATATTGCTTAAATCAGATGGAGGTGTAAAAGTAAGTAGAGAAGTGTTTGAAGCTATACTAAACACTCCACTACTATTCGTTGATTCAACTATTGAAAATGTAGAATTATTGCCAGTTGTATTAATTGGATATCCCAATATATAATCCTGCAATTCAATGGTTTTAATTGGCGGAGGTACGTTTTGGATGGAATTATAAGATAAACTTAATAATATTTTATCGGTTGAAAGGGTGTAACGCATCGTATCAACAGCTCCCAACGACATACGAAGATTATCCGAAGGAGATGAAGGGCGGGTATTACCCAATTGATCTTTTGTTAAGGTGACACCTGTTGAAGTAGTAAGATAAGATTGAAGAGTTCCTTGATTAAGAATTACATGGTTATGATCAGAAATATTCTTTAAAAGATATACCTGCTTACCCGGTTCAGCATTGGTGCTTAATGTTGTGTTAAACTGACTTAAAAAAGCATCGTTTATACTAACGCCGGTTACACCCGCCACATTCATATATATAATCTTATTCCAATAAGATATATTCCTGATATAGGAAGATTCTGCACCAGAATGTATCAGACCAACATTCACCTCATTATCACCAGCAAATATATTGTTTATAATATAAGAATTTGTATTACTAATATAAGGGCTTCCGGAATTGAATACTGTATTATTGAAAACCCTAACATAACCTGTTTCTACTGAAACAGCCCTTGTTACGGAATTTCCAGACAGAGTATTATTATACATTTTATGTGTACGTGTAGCATCCGATGAATTATAACGTATCAAATATCCCGCCGTATTATTTATAAATGAGTTACCGGCAATTACAGTTTGCGGATTTGCAGCGGAGAAATTAAACATAGGTCTGGATGAGGAAGTTCCGGATACTGTAAAGTTGCGGATTGTCGAATTATATAAATAAAAGCCTGCGCTTGTATTTAAGAAATACACAATTCCATCTGAAGAGGTAGTTGTCCAATTCTCTAAAATACAACTATCAAAAGTATAGGATTGATATTCATATCCATAAGAACTTAATAGAAAACTACTTGTTGCAAAAATATTTGATATCTTAGAATTTCTTGCTGTAAAATTACCATAACCACGTACTGCAATAAGAGGTAGTTGTCCACTACTAATGTTATAAACAGAAACACTATTTAAGTTTAAAGAAGAATATGGCATTACCGTAAATAAGGACCTCTCCCCTGTAGTAGAGCTTGAAGTAGTACTGAAATTTTTAATAACAAAACGATCTTTTATGGTTAAATTCATTTTATTTGAAGAAGAACCACCATTTACTAACGCAAATCGTATAAAAGAATTTCCTCCATCAAAAATTACAGAATCTGATACATTTGTTGATGATGGCATAAAGGTCACATTCAACCCGGCAGCATTCGCTGCGCTTGTTGCAAATGTAAAATAAGCATTCGTACTTCCCGGCGAAGGCATATTATAAGTTCCCGAAGCAAAATAAACATTAATATTCCGTTCACTTGAAGATGAACTTATTCCACTTAATATGCTCCGGATTTGACTTAAGTTCATCGGAGAACTCACAGATGATCCATCTCCCCCACCAGCAGATGATACATAATAATTTAATTGCGCTCCTACATGCATACATACAAAAATCAAAGCTGTAAACAAGAGGATTATCTTATTTTTGAAATGCATTCTCATCATTATTTAGACTTTAAATGGGTATTTTTTATCAAATTATAAATTAGTTGCACTAATCCTATCCTTAACGGGAATCTTTTACACAACGGATGGGATAACCATTTGCTCTGAAGGATTGTGAGTCACTACCGTTAAAAAGATATGCAGATGTTCCCTTAGCGGTAGCACCCCAAACAGAAAATCCATTATTTACATGATCACCTGTTACCATATCTAAATAACCAGCTGTAGGAAGAACTATGCCGTTTTTAGAATTTCCAGAAAAACCTGTCCACGCATCATCAACAGGAACACGCCATCCGAACGGACAAGGATCATAAGGTCCTTTTTCACTGTTTACAGTATTCCACAAATTATTATTTTGTTCCTGAATCGTGGAAGATATCCAATCAAATGGTGATGAACTCCTTGGGAAAAACTGGAATGGCCATTCTATTGATTTTTCTAAGCCAAAATCAGGAGGATTTGCTCCCATTCCTCCTCCCCCTCCGGTTCCACTACCCCCGGGATCCGATGGATCTTTCTTATTTAATGTGAACGGATCTTTCCGCCCCCATTGGTAATACAATCCTGTTCCGGTACTGGTAGTTGCCCCCAGATTACGATCCATAAAGATATGTCCATTATTATAAAACTTAGTCGCGGCCGGATCTTGAGCGGTAACCCACAAATGCCAACTGTAAAGAATATTGCCACCGCTGTCTTCTGCTACAATAACCGCATTTCCTGTTCCCGTAATATTCGAAATGGTTATTATATCATTTGTATTAGTGATGTCTGCTTCATCTATAGTCAACGTTGTTTCCTCCCATAGAAGCTTAGCTGTAAAGGAACCGGCAATTCGATTCTTGCCATCTACATTAGCTGAAGCTGCAGGTATTTGAATTGAATTGCCTTTAACGATATAACTATTAGATCCGGGACTTTGATTTATTACAATTTTTTGAGATAAAGATCCTGCATTAAGTGTAATTTCATATTGTTTTAATTTACCTGTTATATTATTTTCTACGTTAAATTTGATATGTCCTATATCATTCGATACCCCTGACTTACCATCTGTTTCAAACGTTAGTCCCGTACCTGCTGATGCATTCCAACCACCCAGATAATCGGTTTTTACAGGAATTGAAACAGATTGTCCAAACCAATCGATATAAGTATGCCCGGATGAATAACCTACGAAATACTCTCCGTTGGATTTTATGGCATCTATTTCTATATCTGCTTCGTCAAGTATTAATGACGTATTCAATTTTGATACCGGTGCGTTCATAGCCGCTTCCCTTGTTTGATATCCGGTGGTACGTATGCCCGATATATTAATAGTATATCTACTATTACGTTTTAAGGGTTGATATTTATTTTCTTTACTATTTGTAAAATCTATCCGGTAAAAATAGGGGCCTTTATCATAATAAGTTGCTTCAACTACTAAAAAAGCCGGAGTATTTTGACCGCTTCCTACAATTAATGTATCCGATTCTGGAACATAAATCGTACGGAGCATTTTTCTATTTTCTGTTATCACAAAAGGATAAGTTGCATAACCCACGGGATCTGTTATAGCATTTTTTTCTATTTTATCAGAATGAGGGTTTAGTTTAACAAAATCAGCTCTTCCTGTTGAATTCATGGATGGTGAAATAAATCCGGAATCACTTATGTTACAGAAATAAATATTATTAATTTTAAAAATAGAACCAAAACCAAGTGCCGGATCCCCTGTTCCATTTATATCTACTCCAATATCTATACGGGCCAATGCCCTGTATAGACTAACATCTCCTATTGTCGGTGTGGAAGAAACATTCGAATTGATTTCAACATAATTTTCTGTTTGCCCCCACATGGGAAAAACCGTGAAATTATCAGAACCGGAAGAACCTGTTATTTGAGGTGTCCTCCAGGCTTCTCCGCTAAAACGAAGTAGATTATGGACATCTTCCTGAGTAGATTTTCCATCAATGAGAGAGATTATATTAACTGATGAAGGACAATTCGCTACTAATAGAAAACGTTGTGCTTCTTTCAATCTTTTAAGGCTAACAGTTACTTCTTTTCTATCTCCATTTTGTGCACCACTGGCATTTTTTATCTTTGAAGCGTCAACTCTCGTTCGATAAGCCAAAGTATCATTAAGAAAATTCTCATCCAGTGAATTTTTTGTAAATGCAAATATGTCTAAAGTAAGAATTTCATTTTCATCTTTATCTTCAATTGCATATGTATTGGGAGAACCACCCGGATTCGGAAATACGATTCGGATAATAGCCTCAGAATCTTCGACGGTAGGTTCAGTTATACTTGGATTAACCGGCAGTTCATCTGAACAGGTAATTAAAAATAAAGCTATTATATATATATACCACCCTTTCATTATGTAGTTTCTTTTCATTTTCATTACGGTTACTCCCTTACATTATTAGTTTTGAGTAATTTTTATCTTCTTTGTTATATTTCCTACGGAAACAGAAATCTCGCATGATCTTGAAGGGCCAGCATATGCCCCAACTGTAAACCTCAATTCAGTTTCTGATATCTTGGTTAAATTTACCCATGATTCAGAAGCAGTAATATTACCCCACCCTTTAGGATGATCAGTCAATATTTCCACTAATCCGGTAAATGATTCCGCCCCAATTTTAAACTCACTGTTACTAATCGTAAATTCAAACTCAGTAGGTTCATAAGGATCAGTAGGTTCATCAACCCAACGTTCAATCTTCACAGTCATATTAACTGTTCTGCTTTCGAATGCCTCCTGTGGTGTAGAATGTCCTTCATTGTTTACAGCAGTGATTGTAAAGCGGTAGTTGTGGTTACGAAGGATGTCCGTGTAACCGGTTATATCA
>DFXE01000020.1 GCA_002381645.1 Bacteroidales bacterium UBA4116 | reverse complement strand
CCTGCCATACTGAATGTATGGTTCGGGGGAAGTGAGGCAGCCCATGCCATTGGCGATGTTCTTTTCGGAGATGTAAATCCGAGTGGAAAGCTGCCTATGACATTCCCCCGGAATGTAGGACAAATACCTCTTTATTATAATCATAAAAATACGGGACGTCCTTTGGGCGAGGGTAGATGGTTTGAAAAGTTCCGTAGTAATTATCTGGATGTCAGCAATGATCCGCTTTATCCTTTTGGATATGGTTTGAGTTATACGCAGTTTTCATACAGCGACATATCCTTAAATTCCACCACGCTGGGCAGGAACACAGAAATAACGGCTACCGTAACAGTTACGAATATTGGAAACCGGAGCGGTAAAGAAGTCGTTCAATTGTATATCCGTGATATGATAGGAAGCATTACCCGTCCGATTAAGGAATTAAAGGGCTTTGAGAAGATTGAACTCGATCCGGGAGAATCGAAAACGCTTTCTTTCCGTATTGATCCTGATATGCTTAAATTCTATGATTACGAACTCAACCATGTGTCCGAACCCGGAGAATTCNNCTCTTATGATCGGAGGAAACAGTCGGGATGTAAAAACGGTCCGCTTTACTTTGGAATAAGGATAATTTATGTTGGTGTTGAATATTATAAAATAATCATCATGAAAAGTTTTTCATTATTCGCTGTAGCCATACTCGTTCTATTATCCTTTTCGAATTGTAAACGACGGCACACTAATGTGGGTAATAACAAGGATCAAATCCAGGTTCTGTTGGATATATCGGATGAAGCCCTGCTTGACAGTGTTCAGCGTCGCACCTTCAATTATTTCTGGGAGGGTGCGGAACCGTCGAGTGGAATGGCGCGTGAACGTTACCATGTAGATGGTAATTATCCTGAAGACGATAAAAACGTTGTTACATCGGGTGGTAGCGGATTTGGTATTATGGCTCTCATTGCAGGTATCGACCGTGGATATGTCACCCGTGAAGCAGGGCTTGAACGTATGGAAAGGATTATCGGTTTTCTGGAAAAGGCTGATTCTTTCCACGGTGTATTTCCTCATTGGTGGTACGGGGAAACTGGAAAAGTGAAAGGATTCAGCGACAAAGATAACGGTGGCGACCTTGTTGAAACTTCTTTTCTGCTGCAAGGTCTTTTAGCAGCGCATCAATATTACGTGAACGGTAACGAACGGGAAAAAGCGGTTGCTGCCCGTATCGATAAGATTTGGCGGAATGTGGATTGGAACTGGCACCGTAATGGTGAGAATGTGCTCTATTGGCATTGGAGCCCTGAACATTCATGGGAAATGAATTTTGATATCAGAGGTTATAATGAATGTATGATCACTTATATATTGGCAGCTTCTTCGCCAACAAACGGCGTACCCGCGGAGGTATACCATGACGGATGGGCCGAGAAGGGAGCGATTGTCGGACCGCATAAAGTGGAAGGGTTTCCTTTGCGTTTGCGTTATCAGGGAACAGAAGCCGGTCCGCTCTTTTGGGCACATTATTCTTTCCTGGGACTTAATCCAACGGGACTGTCAGACCGATATACGGATTACTTTGAAGAAATGAAAAATTATACGCTGATAAACCGCGCTTATTGTATTCGTAATCCTAAAAACTATGAAGGATACGGAGAAAACTGTTGGGGGCTTACTGCCAGTTATTCGGTGAATGGTTACTCAGCGCATGAGCCTAATGAAAGGGGGGACTTAGGTGTCATATCTCCAACGGCGGCGCTTTCTTCTATTGTCTACACTCCAAAAGAGTCTATGAAAGTGATGCGTTATCTTTATAGTAAAGGCGATAAGCTTTGGGGTAAATATGGTTTTTATGATGCTTTTAGTGAAACTGCCGGCTGGTATCCCAAGCGTTACCTTGCCATTGATCAGGGCCCCATTGCCGTAATGATTGAAAATTATCGTTCGGGTTTATTATGGAACTTGTTTATGAGTCATCCCGACATACAGGAGGGACTGGCCAAATTGGGTTTCACTTATCAGATAAATAATCAAAAAGAAACAACACGTTAAGGATAAAATCACAAAACCTATTATTGGTAAATATGAATTAGAAAAAAAGAAGGTACCTCAATTTTAGGTACCTTCTTTTAGTTGATTGATATGATTTGATGTTAAATACCTAAAGAGGCTTTAATTTTTTCGATCTTTTCCTCCGCTGCTTTTTCTGCTTCAGGCAAATCTTCTGTACTGTTTATTTTAGCGTGTACTTCACAATAGAACTTGATTTTGGGTTCTGTTCCTGAAGGACGGATGGATACTTTTGTTTTATCTTCTGTAACGTATTGCAGAACATTGGAAGTTGTAGGCATATTCAATGTCAGGATTTCCTTGTCTTGGCAGCTGTATCCTTTTAAAGAGGCATAGTCGTAAATGAATGCTACTTGCGAACCGGCAATTTCTTTAAGCGGGTTTTTCCTGAAATTTACCATCATGGCTTCAATTTCTTCCGCTCCGCTCTTTCCTTTTTTGGTAACGGAGATCCCTACTTCTTTCGAAAAGCCGTATTCCACATAAATACGTTGCAGCAACTGGTAAACGGAAAGACCCTGATCTTTTGCCCAGGCAGATAATTCGGCAAGGATAGCACAAGCGGATACGGCATCTTTATCCCGTACGAAGTCTTCGCAAAGAAAACCATAACTTTCTTCGCCGCCACCGATGTAATTTTTCTTTCCTTCGTTTTCACGCATTACCTTGGCAATCCATTTAAAACCTGTATATACATCATACATTTCTACACCATTCTTTTGAGCAATCGTACTGATCAGTTCTGTAGTAACAATGGTTTTAACAATATACTCCCTGCCCTGTACTTTACCTAACTCTTTCCATCGGGTGATGAGGTAGTAAACGAATAATAAAGCTGTTTGATTACCATTCAGTAAAATCCATTCACCCTCGTTATTTTTAACGGCTGCACCTACACGATCGCCATCGGGATCGGTAGCCAGCACTAATTCGGCATCTGTTTCTTTTGCTTTTTCTACAGCCATAGCCAAAGCAGCCGGTTCTTCCGGATTGGGTGAGATGACTGTCGGGAAATCTCCGCTTACCATATCCTGCTCAGGAACATGAATTATATTTGTAAACCCGAAAGCCCGCAAGGTATCGGGAACCATATGCACTCCTGTCCCGTGAATCGGGGTGTAAACGATCTTCATGTCATGATGACGTGAGATCGCATCTTTTGAAAGGGAAATAGTAGTGAGATCGTTAATGTATTGCTTATCTACACTTTCGCCTATAATTTCAATAAGTTCTTTGTTGCCTTTGAATTGAATATCGTCTGCCGAACGAATTTTGTTTACTTCTGCTATCGTATTTTTATCGTGCGGGGCAATCATCTGGGCGCCGTCGTCCCAATAGGCTTTATATCCGTTGTATTCTTTAGGATTATGTGAGGCTGTAATAATAATCCCGCTTTGACAACCGAATTTGCGGATGGTGTAAGATATTTCAGGAGTCGGACGAAGGTCTTCGAAAAGATATACTTTTATTCCGTTGGCAGAGAAAATATCGGCTGAAATTTCCGCGAATTTGCGGCTGTTGTTACGGCAGTCATGGCCTATAACAACTTTAATCTCTTCTAAATTACCGAATTGTTTTTTCAGGTAATTCGACAGGCCCTGCGTTGCCGCTCCTACGGTGTAGATATTCATCCGGTTGCTTCCTACGCCCATAATACCACGGAGGCCTCCGGTCCCGAATTCCAGTTCTTTGTAAAATGCTTCGATCAGATCTGTCGGATCTTCGTTATCGAGCAATGCTTGTACCTGTTCGCGTGTTTCAGCGTCATAACTTTTTGTAAGCCAACCCTGGGCACGGTTTCTTACTATTTCCAATAACTCGCTGTTTTCCATATGTCAATGATGTTTTACTGTCGTTAAATTTAGTTCACAGGAAAACAAAGATATTAATTAATTGTTTATGCGCAACTGAAACCGCTTTAATAAAATTAAAGTAGTATATGTATAATTACCAGGTGAATTTCTTTTCGTATACGGAAACATTTCCGCAGGCGTCGGTGAGTGTAAAAGTCAATTGATGCGCTCCGCGGGAAAGCCGTTCTTTGTCGAACCGGTATCTTACAAGCCCTTTCTTTCCGTCGAATTCGAAAAGGACGAATTGCCCGTCTATTTCTCCACGGTATGTTTGTACACCACTTAAATTGTCGGATATACGGAATGTGATCATTTGACTGCCTACCCAGGCATCGGGGTTAACGGGTGTAATAACAGGCGGTTTGGTATCCTGGGCAATGGTGAAGCTTCCAAGTTCCCTTATATCGGCGTCTATCCATCCGTTACGGTAAGTGCCTCCTACCCACGACAGTTTGTTTTTATTTTTTCTTACGATTCCGTATTGCTGCTTATTATCAAGTGTGTCCGATTGTAACCGTATAGATAGCTGCGCGTTTTTATGTATGGGTATCGTACGGTTATGAAGCGTGTGGGTTGCGGCGATTGTCGTACTGTCTTCTTTAACGGAATAACGGAAATATACGTCGTCGTATAAATTTCCTGCAGGAATAACGAGTCGTATGCCTTTTGCCCCGAAACGGTTTTCACTTTTCCAATGGAAATATTGGGTTCCGTCGGTGCGCGGAGAAGGAATTTCCTGTTTTTTCCCGTCTATCCATACCGATAGCTTTGTTGTATTGCCATATGCATCTTCCAGGTGGTAAACGAAATGATATGTCCGTTCTTCATTGATAGTGAAAATCCCACGGTTTACTCCTTCTATGAAACGCAGCCTGTTTCCGGGTTCAATAAAACTTTTCATATAGAAGGACCGGTTGTCTTTCCATTCTTCGTAATCCACAAAGCTATTTAAATAACGTGTTTCGTCAAATGAGAACCGATTGATGTCACTTTTGAATATCACCTGGCTGTCGGCTTCCAGAACAATTTTACGTACCCCGTAAATGTTTGTTGTTCCATCCATATAGTCGTAGCTTTTGACGGCAAGAGCAATATCTCCCCAGGCTTCCGCTTTTCCGGTAAGTGTTTGTTTTCCGTTTTTTGCCGTTACCGGTTTCAATTCCTTTTTTTTATTGCTACCGTTTATTACTCCCCGCCCTTCTACCGGATAAATCATCACTCCCTGTATTTTGGGTGTAGTATTGTCTTTAATCCGGTCTTTATAATAGTCAAGCGGGTCCATTACATCTTCTGATTGTGTATCACGTACTTCAAAATGCAGATGTGGTCCTGCCGAACTGCCGGAATTTCCGCCTAATGCGATTATATCCCCTTTTTTTACCCGGAATTGTGTGGAATCGAGTAAAAGGTTTACGGCAAAGCTTTCTAGCTCGTATTGTTTTTCTTTGACGTAAGCGGTAATGGCTTCATTAAACCGCTGCAGGTGCCCATAAACGGTTGTTAATCCGTTTGGATGGTTTATATAGAGCGCATTTCCGTATCCCCAGGGACTTACTGAAATACGTGAGATGTATCCGTCTTCAACGGCATGTACAGATTTTCCTTCGACCCCCTGTGTTTTGAAATCGATGCCGGCATGGAAATGGTTATTTCGTAGTTCTCCGAAATTACCGCTAAGCAGGATAGGGAACTCAAAGGGATTGCGAAACTCCTGCGAGGTTATAAAGCCCGGAGTTGTAAACAATAAACAAATTATGGATAATATAGGGTAATAACGCATAGGTGCTGTTTGCTTTTCTATGGCAAAGATAACAAGAAATCCGCGATGACGGGCAGATGATCGCTATATCCTCCTTCGTATTTGAATCCGTAATATGTACGGTGCGGACGTTTTCCACGCCAGGTTTTATCATTAATAAACAGAAAAGGTGCTGAAAAGTTGACAACACTTTCCGGAATCACCCGCATTCTACTGCCGGAGGAAAGCATTTGCATGTTTACAATGATCTGGTCTAACTGGCTCCATTCTCCCTGGTATTTATGGCTTCCTTTTGTTTCTCCACCGACCAGACGAGAAAAAAGATTATGGAATTTTTTTCCTGTAACAATATGCATCGACTTACTTTCCGGCGGATCATTAAAATCTCCCATCATGATGATCAAAGGATAGTTGCGGACGCTCATAAGGGAATCGTTTAGTTGGCTTAATACTTCTGCCGCCCGTATCCTGCGCTTTTCACTTTCTTTTTCTCCACCGTATTTGGAGGGAAAATGGCATATTGCCAGATCGAGGGTATCTCCAGTAATTATTTCGCCCCAGACATGCAGGATGTCGCGTATCGGATGATCATTTCTCCGTGATGTTTTTACAGGGACGGATCGGTGACCGATATAACGGAATTTATCACGCTGGTAGAGCATTGCCACGTTTATTCCGCGACGGTCGGAGGTTCGTGATATGCAGTATCTGTATTGTTGATGCCTGAGTGGGGTACGTGTGAGTAGATGCGTGATAACGCTATCGTTTTCTACTTCGCATAATCCGATTATCGACGGAGTGTCCCATTCGCCCGCCGCGTTTATCACTTTGGCTATTTGCTGGAGTTTATGATAGTATCTTCCTTTTGTCCAACGCCTGCTTCCCGAAGGTAAGAATTCGTCGTCCTCCGTCCGGGGATTGTTTTCCGTATCGAACAGGTTCTCAGTATTGTAACACATTATACGGAACGATTGTGCTTTAACCGGCGAGAGTGTAAAAATAAAAAAAGTAATGATTGTTAAGGTTCTGTACATGTTTGTTGTTTTATTCCCTCTCAGGGAGATGTTCATAAGCTCCGATATCGGGTCCCTCATCATTGGAAAACCTATTGATACCCAGCCGGTCGGTTGGATATAATTCGGATATTTTGCGATCTGCTTTTCCTATAACTACCTGGTCCGGTTGGGGATTTCCTTCTTTATCTACTGTCAATGACGGCCTGTAGTCGTATATGTAATCGTTGGAATTATCGCCGATCATAATGTATGACACTGGGCGGTCTTTACTGATAAACTGTACATTGGTGAAACCAGCATTGTCTGTTTTCATCGTTTTTACAGCACAGTGATTAAAAAGATAATTTAATTCACCGTTTTCGAAATTATCTATACTCATTTCTCCTTTAAGGGGTTCGGTTCCTTCGGAAAGTGAACCGTCTATCAGGCAATTGTCGAAAGTTGCTTTCTGAAGAGGCTGGGATTTCTTTATTATTTCGCCTCCGTTCAATGTATATAAGTAATTGTATAACCGGATAACCGGGGATCCGTTTCTTCCGGGTTGGATCTTCAAGTAATTGGCAAATGTACAATGTATAAAATGATATTCTCCTCCATGCAGCGATATCACCCCGCCCCCTGCATTTGTAAATTCTGTATTCATCGCCTCGATACGGCAGTTCTCCGCATAAAGCAAATTACTGCTGAAATTAGTGACTTGTGAATTGTTTATTTTCAGTTTAGATTCCTCTGTTGAAGATTCATAAAACCGGAGGGCCGTCTCTCCATTCCTTATAATGACATGGTCCATGACATTATTATAACTTTCTGGCTTAAAATAAATGCCGTCCCATTGTCCGGGTACACGATCGTAAGGTAGACCGGATAACAGGTTGTCCAGCCGATCGCCCCGGAAAAGAACCGGCTCTTCGGGTGTACCTTTCGCTTTGATAGTACCATGTATCACCCATCTGGCTTTATCATGCATATGGATTGCTGAACCTTTTTCAATTTCGAGCGTTACTCCCTTTGCTACTACGACACTGTCATAAATAAGGTAGGGGCGTTCGGCAGTCCATACGGTGTCCTCAGAAATGGTGGTTCCGCCTTTCATCAGGTTTACATCCTGGCCGAATGCACGAAGAAGCACCGACTGTGTAGTTCCATTGGTGGTAAATTGCAGGTGGTCTTCAATCAATAGCGGTTCATTATTGCCGGTAGGATCGACAGTTACTTCGACAAGTACATACAAACTATCCTTATCCTCGATGCGGATATCTGTGAATGTTTCTCCGCTACGTCCATCTACATTTATTCGGAATCCGGATTTGGACGGGCCGGCCAGTTGGATGGATTGGATATTGAGTGGTTCGGGATGGGGATTATAGACCATAAACTCGCGTGTAGCCGAGCCGATAGTGGTAAATACAGTATCAAAAGATAATGTGTCGACCGAAAAAGTCAGACGGTAATTCGGATTGGTGGAAAAATCATTGTTTAAATCGTTGCATCCTATTAGAAAGGTTGCTAACAGGAAAAACGGCAAAATAAAAGTTGAATGTCGGAAATCTATTCTTCTCATATCCAAATAACGGAGAAACAGTTGTTTTATTTCGCTTCCGGCATCCAACTTTCAATTATTAAAATTATTTGGCAGGTATGTTTTTCAGTAAATCCACCAGGTGCTCCCACCAAAGAGCGACTGTTTCTATTTTTATACGTTCGTTTGGCGAGTGTACGTCACGTAGAGTGGGACCAAAAGATATCATATCGAGATAAGGATATTTTTCAAGGAATAATCCACATTCCAGACCGGCATGAATAGCCATGTTCTTAGGTTCTTTATTGAATAAACGTTTATAGGATTCTTCCGCTACTTTTAAAATCTTCGAATTGGGATCAGGCGCCCAGCCCGGATAGCCGTCTCCCTGGGTAACGGTAGCATTGGCTAATAAAAAAGTACTGGCTACTTGGTTAGCTACTGCTATTTTGCTTGATTCAATGGAGCTCCGTTGACTGGTTCCTACCACAATAGTATTTCCTTCTTTCATTTTAACGGAAGCAAGATTGGTAGATGTTTCCACCAGGCCTTCGATATCGTGGCTCATAGATATAACGCCATGCGGGCATGCTTGTAAAGCATAAATAAGTTTTTCCGTAATGGCATGGTTGATATAAGTTGCCGGACGATCGGTGGATTGCATACTTAACTGAACGTCCGGATCAACGTGTTTTAGTTCATTTTCTATGTTTGAAGCAAAAACATTCAGCATTGTTCTGACATCTTCTTTGTCGGAATCATTCAGACCTATCACAGCATATGCCTCGCGGGCAATGGCGTTTCTTAGGTTACCGCCGTCGATTGCACAGAGCGTGAAATCAAATTTTTGTTTCAGAAGGTAAAGGAACCTGACCAGTATTTTATTTGCATTGCCTAAACCGATATGAATATCGCTTCCGGAATGCCCACCTTTTAGTCCTTTTATATCGATACGGAAATATTGCAGGTCTTCGGGAGCAGCTACTTCTTCGTAGAAGAATTGAGCCTGTGTGTCTTTTCCTCCGGCACATCCTATGAATAGTTCACCTTCGTCTTCGCTGTCGAGGTTAAGCAGGATTTCACCGGTCATAAAACCTGCTTCAAGAGCTTTTGCACCGGTAAGTCCTGTTTCTTCATCTACTGTGAAAAGGCATTCGATAGGCCCGTGTTCAATATCGTCGGAAGCAAGTATGGCCAATTCGGCTGCCATGCCGATTCCGTTATCGGCTCCCAATGTCGTGCCGTCGGCTCGTAACCAGTCACCGTCTACAACTGTCTGGATTGGATCGTTTTCGAAATCAAAGACTTTATCGCTGTTTTTTTCGCATACCATGTCCATATGCGACTGAAGGATAACAACAGGTAAATTTTCATAGCCTGGAGTAGCGGGTTTGGTCATTAATATGTTTCCGGCTTTGTCTTTTTTAATGGCAATACCATACTCTTTTGCAAAAGATTCAAGATACTGTATGATCTTCCCTTCTTTCTTGGAAGGACGGGGAACCTGCGTGATCCGATGGAAGAATTTCCATACGATTTCCGGTTTTAAATCTGTAATGTTCATTGTGTATATTGTTTAATAGATGTTAGCAATTACGTAAATATTCGCAATATATAGTACCTGCTTTGAAAAAAAGTAGAATAATCTACCAAAAAGATAACAGGTAATCAGTTAAACTGTTATATTTGCGTCCACAAATATAAAGAAAATGCTTACAACAATATTAATTACTATCACAATTCTTCTTATTTGTGTTTTGCTGCTTTCAGTTAAAATTCTGCTTAAAAAAAACGGGGAATTTCCCAGTTCGCATGTCGGTGGAAACAAAGCATTACGTGATAAAGGAATTCAATGTGCAAGAACACAACATAAAGAGATATTGAAACAACGAAATTTAGAACAACGTTTGAAAGAAATAAAAGTATAATATAGAGATTTAAATTAAACTGTATGAAGAACATTAACTACGTGATTAACGGTGTACTTGCAGTAGCTGTGATTATTTTATTTATATTGCATTTTACCGTGAAAAAAGAAACAAATGCAACCAATACAACATTTGCTTCCGCAGATGATTCCACAGGGACGCTCCCTGTTGCATATGTTGATATGGATTCTCTTCTTCTCAATTACAATTATTATAATGATTTGCTTGAGGTGATTATGAAAAAGCAGGAAAATTCACGTGCGAATATTAATCAACAAGCAGGCAGACTCCAAACAGAAATACAGGATTTCGAACGCAAAATACAGAATAATGCTTTCCTTACACGTGAAAGGGCAGAGCAGGAACAGGTAAGGCTGATGAAAAAGCAACAGGAATTGCAGCAGCTCGATGAACGCCTGGCGCGCGAATTAATGGAAGAGCAGCAGAAATTAACTGAACAGCTTCGTGATTCATTAATTGCCCAGCTGAAGATATTCAACCAGGACAGGAATTATCAGATCATATTCAGCAGTCGTTCGACTGATGTAATCCTTTTGGCTGCCGAAACGTATAATATAACTGAAGAAGTAATATCATACCTGAATAAGAACTATTCTCCTGCAGCCAAATAAGATTTCATTTTAAGTAATATATAGGCTCCGCATTTAATTAATTAAATGCGGAGTTTTTGTATTGGATTTATATGTGCAAAACCGGACGGTAGAAGTTGTTGTTAGTTCGGAATTTCTTCTTTTATCCGATTTATATATTATTTGGAATATTCCAATCAATAACACCTCGACCGGTCTTTTCGAGGAATTCGTTGGTTTGCGAAAATGGTCTTGTTCCAAAAAAACCGCCTCCTGCTAAAGGTGACGGGTGAGGTGCTTTTAAAAGTAAATGATTTGGATTGTTTATTCCTTTAGCGGCCTCGATAGCGTGATTTCCCCAAAGAATAAATACGATAGATTTATCATAATTGTTTAACGTTTCCAATACTCGCTGGGTGAATTTAGCCCAACCAAATTTTTTGTGGCTTCCTGCTTTTCCTTCGCAGACAGTCCAGCTGGTATTCATCATCAATACACCTTGTTTTGCCCATGATGCCAAATAGCCGTGATTGGGAGCATCGATGCCTAAATCGGTTTTCAATTCTTTATAAATATTTTTCAGGCTGGGTGGAATTTTTGTTCCGGGTTTTACGGAGAAACTCAGGCCGTGTGCCTGACCTGCTCCATGGTAAGGGTCTTGTCCTAAAATTACGACTTTAACATTATCGTATGGGCATAAGTCGAAACAAGAAAAGATTTCTTCTTTAGGTGGAAATACGGTTTCGTTTTGGTAACTTTCATCAACCTTTTCCATTAGTTTGATGAAGTAATCTTCTTTACTTTCCTTTTCGATTAATTCTTTCCAGGTTTTCATTTTATTATTTCATATTTATTATACCATGCAAATCTAACATTATGATTTGTTATTCTTAAATTTTTTCCTGATCAGATGATTCTTTTCCAGATAATCATTCATTTGTTTTAATGATTCCGGTAGATAACCTTTCCGGTTGGTAAATTTTTCCTGAACCATTGAAGCATGTTTCCCTGATAATAAAGATGCAGGGTTCTATAAGCTTCGATTTTATTTTCCGCCAAGGGTAAAGGTATAGTCTTTTTTTCCTCTGAAAAGGCGGTAAATATAAATATATGTATTTAGCAGCGGATGGACAATCTCCAAGAGTGGTAACCAGCCGATGAAAATTTTTTGTTGAAGCATGGCGGCTGATTTCCGTAATACGAATGCTTTTGTTATGAATAAGACGAAATAGGATAATAAGCCGGCTATTATTAGAACCGGATTATTGATAATACTACCTGTAATGACGGATATAATAATTAGTGCAAGGAACAGGATAAATAATATTTTTTCAGTACGGTAATAAAATAACCGCCCTCCTTTGTAATGATGCTGCGTTGCTGTACGGGATACTTTCATTTCTTTCCATACGGCAAAACGGTCGATCATAGCCATTTCAGTTATACCGTTTCGTGAATATTCGACCCGGGTATTGGTTTGATTGGAAGCTTCATTGACAAAAAGATCGTCGTCTCCGGCATGAAGGCTAAGAGATTTACTGTATCCTTTATGTTCGAAAAAAAGTGATTTCCTGTAGGATAGATTCCTTCCGTTACCACTGAACGGATGATTTTTTAAAGCTGATGAGATATATTGCAGGCCGTTAACCAGATTATCGTACGATACCAGTTTGTGGAAAAATCCCTTATATTTCCTGTAGGCACAAAAGCCGAGGACGATATCTGTCTGGTCTGTATAATTACTTACCATAGTAGATATCCAGTCTTTACTTAACGGCTGGCAATTGGCTTCTGTAAACAGTAGAATGTCGTTTTTTGCTGCTTTAATACCAATAGTAAGTGATAGTTTTCTCCGGCTTAAATATTTTGATTCCTGTGGGATAAATGTATGATACAAATTATCATGGCTGTTTTCAAATATTTTTAGTATATCATCACTTTCATCGGTTGAACCATCGTTAATAACTATGACTTCGTATGAAGGGTAATTCTGCTGTAAAAGTGTAGGAAGATGTTTTTGCAGGTTATAGGATTCATTCTTTGCATACACTATAACTGATACAGGCGGATATTGATCTGGAGTGTTTTTATTGCCGAAAACCTGCATTTTGCGATACGGGCGCATATAGCTTATCAGGTAATACAGCATTTGTATACACAACAGGATGAACAAAACGGCTAATAATATCCATTCAAGGTTATTGAATGCAAAGAAATATTTCATTAGAGTTGTTTAGATTGTATCCGAAAAATATGCCACCGGCAATTTTCGACAATTATACTGCGATGCCATAATCTGTGCATATGCTCCGGCTGAACGAAGGGCTACCAGGTCTCCGCGATGTGCTTTGTTTAATTCCATATCTTTGCCAAAAACATCCGAAGATTCACATATAGGGCCAACTACATCGTATATTTCAATTTCATCGTCATTGGATATATTTTCAATGCGGTGATAAGCATCATACATTGCCGGACGAATTAATTCCGTAAATCCGGCATCCAATATGGCGAAATTTTTTGTTTCTCCTTCTTTGACATATAATACCTTGGAAATTAATGAACCGCATTGCGCTACAATAGAACGGCCGGGTTCAAAATGAACCTGCTGTCCGGGGCGTACCTTCAGTAATTTATGTATGACGGCAAAGTAATTTTCGAATGCCGGGATAGGCAAGTGGTTCGGATGATAGTAATCAATTCCCAAACCGCCTCCGAAGTTTATATTTTCAACGTGGATTCCACGTGCTTCAAGGTCTTCCTGTATTTCATTTGCACGTATTGCCAGATTCTGAAAAGAGGATAAATCTGTAATTTGCGATCCTATATGGAAATGTATTCCTATTAATCTCACGTTTTTCAGCATCATGAGATCATCCAATACGTTATTCAGCTGACCCAGGTTAATACCGAATTTATTTTCTTTCATTCCGGTAGTGATTTTGGCATGTGTATGTGCATCCACTTCCGGATTGATACGAAAAGCAATAGGAGCCGTTTTTTCTTTAACTGCTGCCAGTTCGTTGATTATCTGTAATTCGGCAGCAGATTCAACATTGAAGCAAAAGATATCATTATCTAAACCGAGGTTAATTTCCCAATCGGCCTTGCCTACTCCTGCAAATACGATCTTACCGGCAGGAAATCCTGCATCAAGCGAGGCTTGTATTTCACCTCCGCTTACACAATCGGCACCCAATCCGCTTTCCGAAATGATAGAAAGGATCCGGTGCTCGGCATTGGCTTTTACTGCATAGTGTATATGATAATTGTATTTACTTGCTTCGGCCTTGACTACATTCAATGTTTCTTTTAATAAATCAACATCGTAATAATAGAAAGGCGTTTGCAAAGTTTCAAATTTTTCTACTGGGAAATTTCCTTTTAACATGACAAAAATATTTTTACAAAATAATTCCACAAATTATAATGTTCATCATACACATTTTTAATCCGGGAATTTCAATATATTTTATTAATTTTGGAATAGATGGTCGCTTAATGCCTGTAAAGCTCTTTTTTTATCTCCGGATTTTATCAACAGGGATACATTATAATTGCTTCCTCCATAAGAAATCATTCTGACCGGAATATCTTTCAGGGCATTCACTATACTTGCTTCAAAGCCAACATTATCCCATTCCAAATCTCCTACAACACAAACGATCACCATATCGTCGTCGACGGTTACGGTTCCGTACTTCTTCAGATCGTCTACGATTTCATCCAGCCGTTTGCGATTGTCTATTGTGCAGGATACGCCAACTTCCGAAGTTGTTACCATATCGATTGGAGTCTGGTAATTTTCGAATATTTCGAATACTTTCCGAAGGAAACCGGTGGCAAGCAACATCCGGCCACTCTTTATTTTTATAGCTGTTATATTGTCTTTTGCAGCTACTGCTTTAATTTTTCCTTTTTCCGTAGAATTGGATATGAGTGTACCGGGAGCATCCGGTTGCATGGTATTAAGCAGCCGAACCGGAATATTATTTAGTTTGGCGGGAAGTATACAGGTAGGATGTAATATTTTTGCGCCAAAATAAGCCAACTCTGCCGCTTCTTCAAAATGGAGGTGACGAACAGGTGATGTTTTTTCCACAAAGCGCGGATCGTTATTATGCATTCCGTCAATGTCTGTCCAGATTTGAATTTCCTCTGCATGGATGGCGGCCCCTATGAGTGAGGCTGTATAGTCGCTTCCCCCTCTCTGGAGATTATCAATTTCACCGTATGCATTTCTGCAGATATATCCTTGCGTAATATAAAGATCCGCATCGGAATGTTCCTGAAGCAGGTTTTTAAGCTTTTCCTTTATATAAGCAGGATCAGGTTCCGCATTTTTATCAGTTCGCATATAGTCCAAAGCGGGAAGCAGCACAGAGTTTACCCCCGACTCGTTCAAATACAGATTCATCATACCTGTCGAGATCAATTCTCCTTGAGCCAGAACCACCTTTTCTTCAAATAAAGTAAAGAGGTCTTTTGTAAAGGTACGTATATAGTCAAAATGATGAGCAATAAGTTCTTTGGCTCTCTGTTTATATTCGGCAGTGCTATAGAGTTCTTCCGCATGCTCGTAGTATTTGATTGCGAGCTTATTAATAATTTCGCTTGCTCCGTCAGGATTCTTTTTGTACAGGTAATCGGAAATTTCGACAAGCGAATTGGTCGTACCCGACATGGCAGATAAAACAACAATGTTACGGCTACTGGTGATCAGCTTTGCAACATCTTTCATTCGTTGTGCTGAACCCACAGATGTACCGCCAAACTTTAAAACTTTCATTTTTTATTTTATTAAATTGTTCTTTTGCTTAAGGAAACGCTACAAAGTTATATAAAAAATTATTCTCCTATATCACTCAGGCATCCATTCTCGCACTTCACTATACGTGCAGGAAAGTTATGGACAAGTGTATAGTTGTGAGTGGTCATGATAACAGCCGTTCCTTTTGTACTTATATCATGTAATAGCTGAACGATCTGAGCGCTGGTTTCGGGATCGAGATTTCCCGTCGGTTCGTCGGCAAGGATCAATTTTGGCTCATTAAGTAAGGCGCGTGCTATAACGATACGTTGCTGTTCTCCTCCGGATAATTCGTGAGGCATCTTATAACCTTTATTTTGCATACCTACCTGGTGAAGTACATCATCTATGCGGTCTCTTATTTCGTTCTTTTTATTCCATCCCGTTGCCCTGAGCGCAAATTCGAGGTTTTTCACTACCGTACGGTCGGTTAATAGCTGGAAATCCTGAAATACTATTCCTAATTTCCGGCGAAGAAAAGGTATATCCTTCCTTTTTATTTTGCGCAGGTCGTAATTCATTAACCATGCTTCTCCGCTATTGAATGGAACTTCGCAATATAAAGATTTAAGCAAACTACTCTTGCCAGAGCCTACTTTACCGATTACATACAGGAATTCACCATTGTTAAGCGACAAGGTGGCGTCGCGTAAAATGATATTTTCATCACGTTTTATTTCAATGTTTTCTAATTGCAGAAGAACCGTATCCCTCATTGTTATTATTCTTTATGCCGTTTCATTAATTCGCGTGCGAGATCTTCAATCCGGTATCCTTTACTTGTTAACAGTACAATCAGATGGTATATAAGATCCGAAGCTTCATATAATAAACCTTCATTTGTTCCATTTGTTGCTTCGATAACTGTTTCGACTGCTTCTTCTCCTACTTTTTGAGCCATACGGTTAATTCCCTTATTGAACAGGGCGGTTGTATATGACCCTTCGGGCATTTCCTGGTGGCGTTTTTTAATAAAATCCTGTAAATATTTGAGAAACAGAATATCTTCGTTATTTTTTTCCTTAAAACAGGTATCATTGCCGGTGTGACATACCGGACCGGCCGGTACGGCTTTTATCAGCAAGGTATCTTTATCGCAATCAGCGAGGATCTCTTCTACAGTTAGGGTGTTTCCGCTTGATTCGCCTTTCATCCACAATCGGTTTTTACTCCGGCTGAAAAAAGTAACTTTCCCTGATTCTTTTGTTGCGGTATATGCCTCTTCATTCATATATCCCAACATAAGCACTTTGCCGGTTTTGCTATCCTGAATGATCGCAGGGATAAGACCTCCCGTTTTCTCGAAATCTAACTTCATATATATTTTGCTTTATGATCGAATACTGACTCCCTCTGCTGAAAGGTATTTTTTTAAATCACTGATACTTATTTCCCTGAAATGAAAAACACTTGCTGCCAATGCTGCATCGGCTTTTCCGTGTATAAAAGCGTCGCGGAAATGTTCTTTGCTTCCTGCTCCTCCCGATGCTATAATTGGAATATGTACTGATTCGGATAATGTAGCAAGAGCCTCGTTGGCATATCCTGTTTTCACTCCGTCATGCGTCATACTTGTAAATAGTATTTCTCCGGCTCCTAATGACTCAGCTTCTTTCGCCCATTGAAATAAATATTTATCTGTCGGGATACGTCCTCCATTCAGATAACACAGCCAATTCCCATTCTCAAAATTGGCGTCTATAGCTACAACACATACCTGACTTCCGAAATTCTTTGCAATTTCTTCAATTAAAGAAGGGTTACGTAAAGCTGAGGAGTTAATTGATACTTTATCCGCGCCGGCACTTAGTAAACGTTCGACATCCTTTAGTTCGTTTATACCGCCTCCAACTGTAAACGGTATATTTATCTTTGCTGCAACTTTTTTTACCAGTTCGGTAAATGTCTTACGGCCTTCATGTGAGGCCGTTATGTCGAGATATACCAGCTCATCTGCTCCGTCGCGGCTATATTGGGCCCCTAATTCTACAGGATCGCCTGCATCACGGAAGTTTACAAAATTGATCCCTTTAACAGTTGTACCATCTTTTATATCCAGACAGGGGACTATTCTTTTAGCAAGCATATATATTGTTTTTTTAAGTGAAGCGGATCAATTCTTTTAACGGGATACGCCCTTCATAAATAGCCTTACCGAAGATCACCGCAGGAATTCCTGATTCTTCCAGTTTTATAATATCATCAATCGAACTGACTCCTCCACTTGCAATCAGATAAATAAACGGCAGTTCTTTTCTGATTTCTTTATACATATCCACTGAGGGACCTTCCAGCATACCGTCGCGGCTAATATCCGTACTGATTACTTTCCTGATCCCTTTATCATAATAATCCTTTATGAAAGGAATAAGTTCGGTATCGGTTGTTTCTTCCCAGCCGCTTACTGCAATTTTATTATCTTTTGCATCGGCACCGAGGATAATCTTTTCACTTCCAAATTTTAAGATCCATGAAGTAAATTGTTCCGGATTCTTCACAGCAATGCTGCCGCCGGTAATCATTTCCGCACCACTTTCAAATGCAATCTCCAGATCATCTTCGTGTTTGATTCCACCTCCGAAATCGATGATCAATGATGTACGGGTAGCTATTTTCTCCAATATACGGTAATTAATTATTTTACCTGCACGAGCTCCGTCCAGATCAACTAAATGAAGGCGGCGTATACCATGGTCTTCAAACATCCTGGCGACTTCCAGCGGATCTTCATTATATATCTTTTTTGTGGAATAGTCGCCCTTTGTCAACCGTACACATTTGCCGTCGATAAGGTCAATAGCCGGAATCAGTTCAATCATAAGGGTATTATATATTAAGAAAGTTTTTCAAAATTTGTTCTCCTACTGTTCCGCTTTTTTCGGGGTGGAATTGTGTGGCATAAAAATTATCTTTCTTTAATGCCGCACTAAATGGAAGGATATAATTTGTTGTTGCCGCAGTATATTCATTCTCAGGCACATAATAACTATGCACAAAATAAACAAATTGCTCTTCCATCTCTTTATTAAAAAGATTTCCGTTTACACTTGAGATGGTATTCCATCCCATATGAGGGATTTTATCTTCATGTTTTTTTGATATAAAACGTTTCACATCTATGTTGAAAATATCAAGGCAGCTCGCATTGCCTTCTTCAGAAAAACGGCACATCAGCTGCATTCCCAGGCAAATTCCCAATACAGGTTGTTTTAATCCCCGGATTACCTGGTCGAGTTTTGTTCTCCGAAGATGCTCCATTGTAGTACCGGCCTCACCAACACCCGGGAATATTACTTTATCGGCTTTAGATAAGGTTTCCAGATCAGCAGTGATTACCGGCACTATTCCTAAACGTTTTAAAGCATAATCAACCGAATATATATTACCGGCATTATATTTTACAATGGCTATATCCATTTTCTTATTTTCGTTGAATTCTGTCGCAAAAGTAAGGTTTTATCGTGATATTTGTGTGAATAAAGGGTTATTTTCTAACAAGTGTATATTTATAAGCGGTCGCCGTACAGTCTTGTATAAATAATGTATCTCCTTTTACGGATATGGGATAAGAGGGAAACTCTGCATAAAAAGCATCCATAATGTAAACTTCATTTCCGTTTCCGGCAGGCGCTTTCCTCCAGTTCAGTTTTCCCTTTTCAGCAACACCGTCTTCAATCCAAACATAATCATCTCCTTTGAATTCGATAAAAGTCTTTTCAAATTCATTGAGTTCACGGGAGTTTTGTCCTGTTACCAATTCCCACCTGCCGTTGATAAGTTTTTTTATCTCCGATAAAGGTTTATCCTGTAATGTTACTTCCGTCTGATGCGTTTCGTAAACATTCAGTTGTTTTCCGTTGCTTATAGCCGTAAACATGCATGTAATTGCTAAAATGCTTATTAATAATAACTTTTTCATTTATTTACAATGTTCTTTAATTAACCTGTCGGCAAGCGGATCGTTTAATTCTTTTGATTTATTGAATGATTCGCAAGCTTCTGTTTTTTTATTTAATCTTACATAGCATATGCCTTGCAAGCGGTAGCATGCCCCAAAGTCGGGCGCAAGTTCCAATGCTTTTTGCACGCTTGCCAACGCATCGTTATATTTTTGCTGACGGACATACACAGCAGCTTCTTCCGCAAAATAATCGGGAGATTGTCCGTTCCTTTTTATAGCCTCCTGTATATCGGCTAACGCTCCTTCCATATCACCCGACCTGAATTTTGCCTGTTCACGATAATAATAGTAGCTATCGTTTACTTGTCCGTTCATCAACGTATAATACAGATCGAAATCTGCCAATGCCTCTTTGAATAAGGATAGCCGGTTTTTATATTCGATTCGTTCCAGGATATAGGGAGCGGCTTCAGCTGGCATTGGATCTCCCATTTTAGAGATTGCACTATCTATCATTTGTATGATATCGCTGATTTGTGCCCCGGAAATGTTTTCGAGTGTTTTTGCTGTTATATAATATGAAGAAGGCGAAGCGAGGTTGCTGTTGTTAACTTTCATATAAGATGCATATGCTTGGGAAAATTCTCTCATATAAAAGTAAATATCACCTTCCAATTGTCTGTAAACAGGTAAATCTTCTTCGTCAATGGCCTTTACTATCGAGGCAAGCGCTGCGCCCAATGTCCAGTTATTATCTGTAATTGTTGTGTCGTTAATTGCAACGTTGTAAATGAGTTTGGCCTGGTTATAGTAGACATCACCTTTGTTTTTACTAAATTTAGAAGCGTTATGTATATCAGCAAGAGCCATATTCAGGTAATTCGCTTCATCGGCAGGAACGGAGGATAATGCCTTGCGGTTATTAGCATAATGTGACGCTCTGCTGAGGTAGCCGTCTTCTGCATTCGGAAATGTGGCAATAAAATCGTTTATCGTTTCCAGATATGTTTTTGCATCCTGCGAATTAGCAGCAAGGAATAAGGAAATGGAAGCTTGTTCAATATCTCCAGGCCAAGCTTTCCGGATTCCTATTTTTGTGTACACACTGTTGAATACATCTGCTGTAGACTGCTGTAAAGAGTTAACATATCCGGCGGAGACGGCATAAGAACTTTCTTTTTTACCGGAAGCATCATCCTGTGCAAGGCCGAATACCTGGCCGGAAGATAGGAGTAGAGGTGCATTTTCAAATCCATCTTCCAGCGGAAAACTTATCTTGTAATAACTATAAGGATCTTTTAATTTGCTTACTTCACTGATCGTACCTTGCTTAAACTTTGTTGTTTTTCCCGTAGAATAGGGAAGGATATAGGCCGGTACTCCGGAAGTCATCGGTTCGGAGGCTAAAGGGAGGAAAACAACTTTTTTCGGAACATTCACTTTGAATTTGATGACATCATATAAATCATCGGCACCAATAATAGAAGCGATCGGATAAGTATTTCCGTCATTATCAGTAACGGTTGCCCTGTATGCTCCGCTAAAAATGCCATACCCAGATAAAGCCTCGCCGTTTTCATTAACAAAGAAACCGTTGGTGGAATTTATCTTCCTGTCTTCTTTATCATAAGTTGTTATGATGATAACAGCTTTTTTTATTTTCTCCATCCATTTCGGAGCATTCTGGGAAAATCCGGATAAGCAAAGGTTACAAGCAAAAAAAAGCAGAATTATTTTCTTCATCATCTTTTTCATATAAGTAAATATTTAAAAAAGTAGTTATGAAACTCGCAGTAAGTTTATCAATCGCCGTCGGTGTAAATAGTTATTACCGGCTCGTTTCATACTATCAGAACAAAGACAAAGATATAAATTATATCGAATCATTTTTTCATACGAAACATATGTAAAGAATTATTTACTATCTTTGCAATTCAATTTCATAATTACTCCAATGAGAATATCTAAGTAAATAAAATTGGCTCAGCCAACATTTCATTATCCGGCGCTCTGCCGTAACAATCATTTATTTATTAGATAACCTGCATATTGCTGAACATAAGCACATGCCTTTTCCTTTTTTTATGAGTATTACATTAAACGATGTTAGTTATATACATCCGGATAAAGAAACTTTATTCGATGGTGTGTCTTTGGTTGTAAATAAAAACCAGAAAGTAGGTTTGGTAGGTAATAACGGATCTGGTAAGTCCACACTTTTACGTATTATTGGGAGCCAGCTTATTCCTTCTGCCGGAGAAATAGTTTGTACTTCTATTCCGTATTATGTCCCCCAGCATTTCGGTCAATATAATGATATGACCGTTGCATCTGCTTTAGGAGTTGAGAATAAAATTGAAGCGCTTAAAGCTATTGAAAGTGGTGATCCATCGATAGAGAATTATTCTATTCTGAATGATGACTGGACTGTTATGGAAAGAAGCCTTGGCGCTTTATTCTGGTGGGGACTTGAGCATATTCAACTTGATCAACTAATGTATACTTTAAGCGGTGGAGAGAAAACTAAAGTTTTTCTTTCAGGCATATTAATTCACTCACCCTCAATCATCTTAATGGATGAGCCTACTAATCATCTTGATTTGTATAGTAGGAAAAAGCTTTATACATTTATTGATTCTACTCATTCTACCTTTATAATTGTCAGTCATGATATAACATTGTTGAATACATTACCTTTTATTTTTGAATTATCTGCAAAAGGTATAATTGCTTATGGTGGTAATTATGATTTTTACAAAGAACAAAAAGAAATACAATTGAGTGCTTTGCATGCTTCTTTGGAAGATAAAGATAAAGAACTTCGCGCAGCAAAAAAACTGGCCCGTGAAACAGCGGAACGAAAACAACGGGAAGATATGAGAGGAAAAAAGCGAGGTGAAAAAAAGGGGATTCCACGCATTATGATGAATACATTGAAAGATAGAGCTGAAAAGAGCACAGCAAAGCTAAAAGAAGTACATGGTGATAAGATGAATATTCTAAAAGAAAATATCAAAAAGATCCAAAATAGTATACCTGATAATCGTTTGATGAAATTGGATATAAATCCGTCTTTCCTCCATACCGGGAAAATACTTGTCACGGCTATAGATATAAATTACAGTTATGGTAAGGAGAAATTATGGGATAAATCCGTTTCTTTTAAAATCAGGAGTGGTGATCGTTTATCTTTGCAGGGAAAAAATGGCTCAGGCAAAACTACATTAGTAAAAATGATAACCGGACAATTAACTCCTGTAACCGGTCAACTTACATATGCAGATTTTGAATACATATATATAGATCAGGAATATTCTCTTATCTGTAATGAGTATAGTTTATTGGAACAGATAGAGAAATATAATAAATCGAATTTATCCGATCATGAGTTAAAAACATTATTAAACCGTTTTCTTTTCCCTCATCATGTTTGGAATAATAAATGCGAAAACCTTAGCGGAGGTGAAAAAATGCGATTGATGCTTTGTTGTTTATTAGTTGGTAATAAATCCCCTGACATGATTATCTTGGATGAACCTACTAACAATCTTGATATCGAAAATACCCAGATATTAACGAGTGTTATTAAAAATTATCAAGGTAGTATACTTGTTGTGTCACATGATTCCTATTTTTTAAATCAAATAAATATAATACAATATATTACAATGTAAAGAATAAACGAGACTGATTATAATAAACCTTACTACGAATTAGTATAAATAAAAAATATAATTCATATTTATTCCAATTATACTATTTTATTGAAAATGTAGTAATGTATAATTTTATTAAAACAAAAAACAATTTTATTCATTTTATATGCTTAAATATATAATATTGTATTTAAACATATAATAATAATTTATATAATATATTTTCTTGATTATTTTTATGATTTTATAAAAATAAAGCAATATTTTTATTTTTGAATATTTTTATCTTAATTTGCTATTTTAAAAAAATAATTTTTGACTAATTATTTTGTATTTATGGCAAATGAAGATATACAATCAAATATAATAAATCTATTACGATTTGTGTTGATTGTAAGTGTTGTATTCATGCATAATTATGGTACGACAATAAAAATAGATGGTGAGGCAATTAATGTTAATAATTTAAATTATCCCATATTTTATACTACAAGTTTATTTTTTGCTAAAATAATAGGAGGATTACGAGTCCCGTTTTTTTTTATGATTTCGGGGTATTTTTTCTTTTATAAGATAAATTTCAATGAGGATATTTATAAACAAAAGATAAAAAAAAGGATTAAGAGTTTGCTAATTCCTTATCTGTATTGGAATGCAACGTGTCTTTTGGGTTTTTCTCTTTTTGATTTGGAATACAATTTAGTAAATGTTTTAAGAGCTTTCTGGAATTTGGTGGAGTTTGGAGGATGGTATTTTCCTGCAGCTTATCAATTTTGGTTCGTAAGAGATTTAATCGTTATCAGTTTATTATCTCCCTTGGTTTATTTGTATGTAAAATATCTTAAGATACCTGGTCTTATACTACTGTGCTTTTGTTGGATATATGTTATTCAAATACCTTACATCGGTAGACAAGGGTTAAAAATGGATGCGGTTTTTTTCTTTTCTTTAGGAGCTTGGTTCAGCTTACATCGCAAGATTTTATTAGAAGAATTTGAGAAGTATAAAAAAATAAGTTATGTGTTTTTTGTGTTATTTACAATGGCTGATTTGTACACTCAAATGTTTTATAAGTACATACCACTAATTCATCAAACAAATGTATTATTGGGAATCATCTCTTTCTTTAACTTAGCAAAGTGGATTATAGTAAAAAAAGACATAAGTATAAGTAAATCATTGTCTTCAGCAAGCTTTTTTTTATTTGCTATACATGAGCCATGGATGCTGAAAAATATTAAAAATTATATATTTGAAACATTTAAACCCCAATCAGATCTATTTCTTACCTTTTTATTTTTCCTTATTCCCGCTATCGTAACAGGTTTATGTCTGGGTTTATTCTACTTGGGAATGGAATTAATACCCACTTTTATGAATATAATTACCGGTGGCAGAAAAAAGAAAGCAGAATCTATAGTTGCAAATGTTTAAATGCTATTTTTTTTATTTAAATTAGGTAGAAACCAGGTGATTAATCCTAATAATGGCATATATGCAACTAAATTATACACAGTTTCAATGCTATATATATCAGCAATTTTACCCAGTACGGCAGATGCTATACCACTAATTCCAAATGCAAATCCGAAAAATAATCCGGAAACTAAACCTAATTTATAAGGAAGGAGTTCCTGGGCATATACTAAAATAGCAGGGAATGCAGAAGATAGAGTAAGGCCTATGCAGAAACTCATAATTACCGTCCATAAAAGACTCATATGCGGCATTAGCAAAGCAAAAGGTGCTGCGCCGAGTATAGAAATCCATATTACATATTTCCTGCCTATTTTATCACCGATGGGTCCGCCAACCATTGTTCCTATTGCAGTAGCTATAAGGAAAACAAATAAAAGTATTTGCGAAGTCTGCACACTTACCTGGAATTTATCTATCAGATAAAATGTATAATAGCTCGATAAACTGGCCATATACACATATTTGGAAAAAATTAATACTAATAATATTCCAATAGAAAATATGGTTTTGTTAATGGGTAGCGGTGATATTTTATCCATGCTGTTTTTTATAGTCCCTGCTTTTAAATAAGATAATCTTTTTTTATACCAATTTGAAACCGGCATCATAACAATAATAGCTATGAATGCAAGGATTGACAGGTAAGCAATGTTTTGTCTACCATAGGGAGCTACAAGAAAAGCAATCATTAAAGGTCCTAATGCTCCCCCCAGATTACCGCCTACCTGAAAAAGAGATTGAGCGAGCCCGCGTTTTCCCCCCGAAGCAAGCGATGTTAGTCTGGAAGCTTCAGGATGTAAGGTTGATGAACCTATACCAACTAAAAAAACGGAGCATAGCACCCAATAGAAAGTAGTTACATAGGCTAAAGAAAGCAGACCCACTAATGTAAAACTCATGCCAATAGGTAGAGACCAGGGGGAGGGGCGTTTGTCAAAATATAATCCTACAAAAGGCTGAAAGACGGATGCTGATGATTGATAAACCAAAGTAATAAGTCCTATTTGACCAAAACTCAATAACAGGTCGTCTTTAATAAGTGGATAAGATGCCGATATGATTGATTGTAAGGCATCATTCATACAATGAATAATGCTTAATGATACAAGTATACCAAAGGTTGTATCGTTTATTTGCTGGGTTGGATTTGGATTCATCTTTTTTAAAAATGTGGCAAAGATACAACCAAATGTTTATTTTAGCGGTTATTAATAAAAAAACACATATTATTATGGCAAAAGCAAAGTTTTTAGAAGAGTTTAAGGCCTTCGCCATGCGGGGGAATGTTGTCGATATGGCGGTCGGTATAATTATCGGTGGAGCTTTCGGTAAAATTGTTTCCTCTGTTGTTGCTGATATTATTATGCCTCCTATCGGCTTGTTGATCGGAGGGGTAAACTTTACAGACTTAAAGATAACCTTGAAACATGCCGTTTTTGAAAATGGACAAGAGATTACACCTGCAGTTACGATTAATTATGGAAATTTTTTACAAGTCACATTTGATTTTATTATTGTTGCTTTCGCCATTTTTTTACTTGTGAAATTTATCACATCCTTGAGGAAAAAAGAAGAAGTGAAGCCTGCAGAACCTGTTGCACCGCCGGAAGATATAAAGTTGTTATCGGAAATTCGTGATTTGTTGAAATCAAAAGAATAAAAAACATTTTGCTGAATTTATTTATACTTTTGTATTTGTATAAATAAATCTTCCCTGAATGGGTATAAAAGACAAAGTAAATCAATGGAGAAGGTCTGTTATGAACAGACTTACTGAACATATATGGCATAGTTTTGTAAACGAAATAAATAAAAAAGAACGTATTGAATTTAAAAGGATATTGATAAGCCGGCCGAATAACAGATTAGGCAATCAACTGATGATTACTCTTTTAATACAAGAAGTAGAACAGATACTTCCAGATTGTAAAATAGACCTTTTTGTAAAAGGGGATTATCTTTTATAATTTTTCAAAATTATAATAATATTGACCGTATTATTAAATTGCCCAAAAAACCTTTCAAAGAACTCTTTAAGTATATAGCTGTTTGGTATTCGTTAAAAAAATATCATTAGGATATGGTGTTGAGTGTTGCCGGTAGTTTTTTATCTGGTAGACTGTCCACTCATTTGGCAAAGGCAAGACTGAAAATATATAATGTGACTCATCAAATTCTGAAGGATAATTACCATGATTATTTCCTTATTGCAAAATTTCCAGTATATAACTTCTGGTATGTTATGCAATATTCAGGGTATAAGCAATCAGACGGCTCGGTATTGCCATTGAATATTAAGTTAAAAACCTCTGAGATTGTGAATGGAAAAATTATATTAGATGCCCTTGTTGATAACAGCAAAAAAACTATTAGTATTTACACTTTTGCTACCGGAATTAAATGTTACGATAAATCATGGTGGGCCAATATTTATAAACGGCTTAGGTCGGAATATCAAAATGATTATAATATACTTGAGGTTTTACCTTTAGAAAATATATCACAGATAGAATCTGAGGCTGTATCATATTATAGCAAGGATATCCGGGAAATAGCAGCTGTGATTGCAAATACTGAACTTTTTTTGGGAGCTGATAGTGGTATGATGCATTTAGCAAGTGCATCTCAGACGCCAACTATCGGATTGTTTTCGGTGACGAATATCGAGCATATCAGCCTTATGGAAATGGTAGTATTGCTATTGATATAAATATATGCGGTGAAGACGATATTATAGGAGCTATTAATAAAATATTATACGAAGAACCATAAATCCGTAAGATATGACTAACTTGCGGTCCTAATCAACGCGTATGTTTTCATGAAAGATTTCTTTCGGATATTAAGGAGGTTTGTTCCCCCTTATAAGAAATATTTAGTTCTCAACGTTATATTTAATGTCTTATCGGCTTTCCTCAACCTTTTCTCTTTTGCTTTAATTGTGCCGATTCTGAACATTTTATTCGAAACAAACAAACAAATATATACTTATACAGAATGGAATTTTGAACTGACCAACTGGGATTGGTGGAAAGAGTTGCCAACATTGATCAAGGATAACTTTTTCTGGTATATCAGTAATATGATCGATACCCATAGCGGTTCTTTCGCTTTGATCATGTTAGGTGTATTTCTGATTGTTATGACTTTCTTGAAAGTGGCGTCCATGTATATGGCCTTTTTTACTATGATCCCAATACGGACCGGGGTGGTAAGGGATGTACGGAATCAGATCAACCGGAAAATTACGCAATTGCCTTTAGGTTTTTTCTCCGAAGAGCGTAAAGGTGATATTATAGCAAGGGTATCAGGCGATGTGAACGAGATTGAAACATCAATCATGAGCTCGTTGGATATGCTCTTTAAGAATCCGATATTAATTGCTATTTATCTTGCAGGGATGCTTATTATAAGCTGGCAATTAACCCTATTTGTGTTTTTACTCCTTCCTATTGCAGGATATGTAATGGGAAAAGTGGGCAAAACATTGAAAAAGAAATCTTTATTAGGGCAGGAACAATGGGGGTATCTGATGAGCCAGATTGAGGAAACTTTAAGCGGGTTACGTATTATTAAAGCTTTTAATGCGGAAAAGAAAATTCAGGACCGGTTTGAAAAAAGTAACGATATTTTCCGTCGGACAACCAATCGTATTTACAGACGACAGCAAATGGCTCATCCTATGAGTGAGTTTTTAGGGACTGCTACTATAGCTATTGTATTATGGTATGGGGGAAGCCTCATTTTGAGTGAAAACACAACGATGGATGCTTCAACCTTTATATATTATCTGGTTATCTTCTATAGTATAATCAATCCGGCGAAAGAATTAAGTAAGGCTTCATACGCTATACAAAAGGGTCTGGCTTCAATGGAACGTATTGATAAAATACTCATGGCGGAAAGTAATATTAAGGATCCGGTACATGCAAAGCCGATTGGACTTAAAAATCATATCACTTACAATGATGTGTGGTTTAAATATAAAGAAGAATGGATTATTAAAGGTATAAATCTTATTATCCCTAAAGGTAAAACCATCGCTTTGGTAGGACAGTCCGGCTCGGGTAAAAGTACTCTTGTAGATTTACTTCCGCGGTTTTATGATGTTAACAAAGGAAGCATAACAATAGATGATACGGATATCCGTGATGCCACTCTTTATGATTTACGGTCGTTGATGGGAAATGTAAATCAGGAAGCTATATTGTTCAATGATACTTTTTTTAATAATATATCTTTCGGGGTGGATAATGCTACACAACAACAAGTAGAAGAAGCTGCCCGTATAGCTAATGCGCATGATTTTATAATGGCATCCGATAACGGGTATGAAACCAATATTGGTGATAGGGGGGGGCGGCTCTCGGGAGGGCAGCGCCAACGTATCAGTATTGCCCGTGCTATACTTAAAAATCCGCCTATATTGATATTGGACGAAGCTACTTCAGCATTGGATACCGAATCGGAACGTTTAGTTCAGGAAGCCCTTGAAAACCTGATGAGGAACCGGACAACTATTGTTATAGCACACCGCCTTTCCACAATCAGGAATGCCGACGAAATTTGTGTTATGCATGAAGGTGAAATTGTAGAACGGGGAAGGCATGACGAACTCCTTTTATTAAATGGGTATTATAAAAAGTTGTGTGATATGCAAAGCTTTTGATTAACTGGGAATTTATTAATAATTATGAAAGCAAACTATTTCCTGCAAGCATTATTAGGTATCCTTATCGGATGTAGCATGCCGGAGGTAAAAGAAGAAAATCCATTATCATATTATTTTACTAGTCCTGCAGAGATTTGGGAGGAAACTTTTCCGCTTGGAAACGGACGTTTAGGTATGATGCCTGATGGCGGGATTAACAGTGAGACGATTGTTCTCAATGAAATATCGATGTGGTCGGGAAGTAAACAAAATACGGATAATCCATATGCCGTATATTCCTTACCAAGAATAAGGCAATTGCTTTTTCAAGGCCGGAATGATGAGGCACAGGAACTTATGTACCAAACTTTTGTTTGCGGGGGAGAAGGCAGCGGGCAGGGAAACGGGGCAAATGTACCTTATGGTTCTTATCAATTATTAGGCAATATGAAGCTGGATTATTTATACTCACGTCCAAATGAAACAGTTTCATCCTACCGTAGGGAGTTGCGATTAAAAGATGCCATAACAACCGTTACATTCAAAAAAGGAAATATAAACTATAAACGGGAAGGGTTTACTTCTTTCACTGGTGATTTAGGAGTAATTCATTTAACGGCTGATACAGATAAAGCGATTAATTTTACTTTAGGAATGAACCGTCCGGAACGTTATAGGGTATCGGTGAAGGGTAATGACCTGATCATGCAAGGTCAGTTAAATAACGGGACCGATGGTAATGGGACACGTTATGCTGCCAGAACACGCGTAATCCTGCCGAAAGGGGGAGTAATTACGCATACAGACAGCACATTAATTGTACAAAATGCTTCAGAAGCTATGTTGTTGGTCAGTATGGGCACTGATTATTTTCATGAAGATTATGAATCGCGAATTACTTCCTTAATTGAAGCATCTGAAAAAAAAGAGTATGCTTCGCTAAAGAAAGAACATATTTCTGCCTATCGTGAGTTATTCGAACGGGTACACCTGGATTTGGGAAGCTCGGAAAAAGATAACCTTCCGATGGATGAGCGATTGGTTGATTTTGAGAAAGATAAAAATGATCCGGGTTTACTGGCATTATATTTTCAGTTTGGGCGTTACCTGCTTATATCTTCTACTCGTCCCGGATTATTACCTCCCAACCTGCAAGGACTTTGGGCGAATACCATACAAACCCCCTGGAACGGTGATTATCACCTGAATATTAATTTGCAGATGAATTTATGGCCTGCTGAAGTTACAAATCTGTCCGAACTTCACCTCCCGTTTATTGAGTGGACAAAGCAACAGGTGAAGAGTGGTGAACGAACTGCAAAAGTGTTTTATAATGCCCGGGGATGGGTAACCCATATTTTAGGGAATCCGTGGGAATTCACGGCCCCGGGCGAGCATCCGTCGTGGGGGGCGACCAACACATCTGCCGCATGGTTGTGCGAACATCTTTATGAACATTATCAGTATACTTTAGATAAGGAATATTTGATGGAGGTTTATCCTGTAATGAAAGGTGCCGCTCTTTTCTTTGTAGATATGTTGGTGGAAGATCCCCGGAATAAATATTTAGTAACCGCTCCAACTACTTCTCCTGAAAATGCTTTTATCCTCAATGGTAAACCCGTACATGTGTGTGCCGGTTCAACCATGGATAATCAGATCGTACGTGAATTATTTACCAATACTATTGATGCAGCTGCAATTCTAGGAATCGACACGGCATTTGCACAGGAACTGATATCAAAACGTAGCCGGCTGATGCCTACGACCATAGGCCCTGATGGCAGGATTATGGAATGGCTGGAACCATACGAAGAAAACGAGCCGCATCATCGGCACGTTTCCCATCTGTACGGGTTATATCCGGGGAATGAAATATCCGTTGAAAAGACTCCGGAGTTAGCAGAAGCGGCCCGTAAATCGTTATATGCAAGAGGGGATAAAAGCACCGGCTGGTCGATGGCATGGAAAATTAACTTCTGGGCGCGTTTGCATGACGGTGACCATGCCTTTAAACTGCTCGGTGATTTGCTTACGCCGGTTTATCACAGCAGTACAAATTATCAGAATGGAGGAGGAACCTGTCCCAATCTTTTTTGTTCACACCCTCCTTTCCAAATTGACGGAAATTTCGGGGCAACTGCCGGTATTGCCGAAATGCTTGTGCAAAGCCAAACCGGGATAATCGCGCTACTTCCTGCGTTGCCCTCAGCGTGGAAAAGCGGAAGCTTTAAAGGGCTAAAAGTAAGGGGAGGTGGCGAGGTGTATGCTGAGTGGCAGGAAAATCGCATTACGAAAGCCGGATTGAAAGCAGCTGTAGCCGGGAATTTCCGTGTTAAATTACCTGAAAATTCTGAAAATCTTATCCTTAAAGTCAATAAGAAACCCATTTCGTTACCGGTAATCGATGGAGTGATATCCGTTGATTTGGAAGACAATGACGAGTTGATGGTGCAATTTTAGTAGGCTTTATCATGGAGATAAGATAATCATCTTTTCGGCTTTGGTTGTTTCTTTTGAATTTTTTGTACTAATCGTAGCCTGATACAAATAGACACCTGCCCTTAACCGGGCACCCGAACCGTTTGTCAGGTTCCAACTGACAATATAGTCGGTAAATAATCTGGACGAACCGCTTTCTTTGTATCTCCATTGGATTCTGCCCGACAGGTCGTAAACAGCTATCTCAACGTTTATCCGGCTTTCCGGCCGGTTGTGGGATAATCTGAATTCGACCTGGCTCTTTGCCGGATTAGGTGTTGCCTGGATTTTATAAAGATCGGGTTTTAAATCCTCAATAACCTCAAAAGTAAACGTATCTGTTTTGGAATTATTCACTACATCCCATACTGTAAATGTTGCCGTATGTTTGCCGGCAGGAAGCTCCGGCAAACCATACTGTATAGTGCCTTCACCATCAGTGTTATATAGTAACTCATAATAATCGTTTAAATAAAAAGTAAGGTTAGGATCATTATTTATGCGGAGAACAATATCGTGTCCTACTCCGCTTCCTGATGCATTAATTCCGCTTTTATCCCACAACCTGGCATAGAAAAGAGGTGTCTTGTTTACTTTATCTCCATCAACAAACGTTGTATCATTGAGGTACAGACCCCGTATCTCAGGAGGATCATTATCTGTCTCAGGATTATCTACAGTTCCCTTTACTTTATATCTGCTAAACCATCCGGCGGCTTCTTTATCAGCCGTTGCATCATAAGCATACATGCTGATCTTTCCCGGTTTATCGCCAACATAAGAAATATCCTTTTGCACTTTAAATGTTATTTTAAATAATCCTTCGTTTACCGGAATATTCTTTGCGGAAAAAATAGGCGACATGTAATCATCAAATGTAACGATCCGTTTATTTCCATCCACTTCATTATTACCTAAAGTTTTGATTGTTTGCCGGCTGTCGAAAACTTTAATATCCATATTCCCGTTAAAATTATTAACAGTGGTTCCGGTAGGTGAAACAATATTACCTTGCAGCGTTATTATATCATTCGCTTTGAATTGAACGGTGTCGTTACTTATCGGATTCCCGTTTACCGATGTAATGTGTATATTATACTCAGGATAGGTAAGTTTTAGTGCCGGATCACCGATCAGGCTGAATCCTAGAATCCTGTCTCTGTCATATAGGGAATTGATTTTGTTTTTAGCCTCTTTTATTAAATCACCCAATGTTTGGTCCGCACCTCTTTCCGGAGAAAACATATTGTTTAGAAGAGTTTGGTTTAATGCGTAATTAATATTTCTGAAAGCTACTCGTGATGTTGTAAACAAAGCTATACCACCACTTTCTTTATTTAAAAATACGTTTTCACCTGCAGAGGTAGTAATACCATCAAACGGACAAAAGTCACATGTTGCCGTTATCCAAATCGGAAGTCTTTCATGATTTGCACCGGTAATATGCTCCATGGTAAGGACCTTTTCATCGCTCCACGATTCAGAATTTCCGTGCCCGGTATAATTGATAAGGAATAAACCATTATTTAATTGCCTCTGGATTTCTTTTTCAACGCCCGGATATTTTCCCGATCCGGCATCTTTTTTGTATCTGTCGAATAATATTTTAGAAGTAATATATTCCGGCCGGTTCCTTTCCACAAGGTATGCCAGATCTCTTGCATCCGTCTGATGTAAGGTGGTAAATTTTGGTTTGTCGTCATTGTTACCGTCATCCGCAACAAAGCACACATTGTTTTTCCATGAACCGTTTTGACTATTCATATATTTGATGACCTTATCAACCATTCGTGTCGCCTCATCCATTGTACGAACCGGAAAGCGGCCGATTCCGATAGCAAGCCTGGCTGTCCCTATGTCAAATCCTTCCTCTTCTTCCAGAAAACCAAAATAATCATCAACCACAAATGATTTATCTGTTAAGGAATTATGTGTTTGATAAGTTAATAACATGTTTTGTTTATATCCGAATCTTTTCCATTCATTAGAAATGAACCTGTTATCATATGAGCCATCTCCAAAGAGCAGCAAATACTTAGGCGGTTTTCCGTTAGATTTACTACGGTCATACAACATTTTCATCAGTCTGCGGTATGCTGTAGCATCCGGCGTACCGCTTGAAAATTCATTATAGATCTCCTCCGGTGTAGCCACAAGTATATCTAATCCGTCTTTATCCCTATGGACATCTGCTAATCGTCGGGCTTGTTTTTTAAATGCAGGAGGTGAAATAATAACCATATCTGCGGGCAGACTGCCGTGCAAATCCTGGTTGGTTATTTCTACCGCATCCGTTTCGTTAATGGCGGATGATAATTTATCTTTTTGAACGGCTACATATTCATGCACTACTCCATCGGCACGGGCAAAGAAAGAAAGTTCGTTATCCGTAAGTTTTGTTTCTATTTTTTGAGGATCAATGCCATCTGTAACATCAAAAACCAATGTGTTGGCGTTTGCATTTTGAATAACGTAGCGGGAGGTTTTTGTTGCCGATGAAATATCACGGAAAAGCGTAAAAGGGGTATCATACATTCGTAATTCTCTTTTGAAGTTAAGCCTGATATAATCCAGATACGTTGTGACAGGATTTTTTTGCGAATAATCGATTTTTACCTTTATTTTAGCATTTGGTTCCGTTTGCCATTTTCCAGTGATTGTTGTTTTGGTAGCTTTTACATATATGCTGTCATTTATTGGAAAGGAACTTTGCCCCACAAGGTTTTTGTTAATAGATAATCCTACCGTATTGGAAACAGTTACTTTCGATATCATGCAGCACTCCGCAAATCCGTATCCGTCAGCTAAACCAGGAATACTTCCTAAATCTACGTCGAGCGTAGGGCCTGTCATTCGTTCGCCATATAATTCTCTGCCCGATTTATTAACCGATATTTCATCTTTTTCATAAACAAAATAATCGTCAAAAGTAGTGATGCGTTGGGCACCTTCTTCCGGAGTGGAGATCGTCTGCATTATTTTAGGCGCAACGGCATCAGTCAGGAAATAACACCCGTATTCTGCGTAAGGATTATTTGTGTGAACAAAATGTTCGATGATATCATTGTGATAGTTATGCTTCGTATATTCCCATTTTATACTTCCTTTTGCATAAAACAAAAAAGAGTCGTTTTCTTTCCATATGGAAATTACCGGTACATCATCCATATAATCTGATTTGCTGAAATCTTCATTTAATATCCATCCTCCATAACCGCAGACAGCAACTTTGTCAGGATCATTAAAGCCCATTTTTTTCAAATCTGAATGGGTAACTTTATAAATACCCGTTTCCCTTATTTTTATTTTTATCCACTTCCCGTTAGATAATACGGAGTTGGAGGCATAACTCATATCTTGAGCATACATGTAAAATGTATTAGTGAACAGTAATAGTATGGATATTGAGATGTTCCATAAACGAAGAGATTTTAAGATGTGTTTTTTCATTTTCCAAAATTATCGTTTTCTCATTAAACGGTAACATTTTGTAATTATTACCCATCATTTATTAACTTATAGTAAAAACATATTTTAAATTGAAATGACAAAATAGAATGCTAATTCAAGCGTTCTATTTTATTAATCTTTTGCTTACATGTTGTTAAATAAGATATATAACTATTATTTAGCTACACTTTCCTTCACCTTCTACTTATGTTGTTAATCTGTTATTTATAATGGTTTAGGAGTGGGAGATGTGCTTTCACCCGTAATGTTTTATTATCACCTCCAGAATATTGTCCAATATCTTGACCTCATCAAACTATTGCACAGGGCTAAGCCATTTAATGTTTAACCTGTCAGCAACTGTTTCAAATTATACAACCTTTTAATCATTTCACCTGAGTTAAAAATATATTTCACCCGAGTGAAACTTAAATTTCACAAGGGTGAAATATTTATTCCACCCTTGTGAAATGATTAACAATATTCAAACCATGCATCATAAGTACAGCACCGAAGGATCAGTTTTTCATTAACTGTGGGCTAAATGCATTACAACTAAAAATCAACAGCTGCATAGGAAAATATGTCTATTGCACCGTGTGCGGGTGAGGTGAAAGATGAAAAATAGTAGTGGAAGATGTTCTTCCACTCTGAAAAGCTTTTTGGGTAAGGGTTGGGAGAAATAAGTGGAAGGTGAAGGATAGGTCGGAGATTTTTTATATTTACCCTGAAAATGTTTAAATTTTTAAAAGTGAACGATCAGCCTTGTTAAGGCTTGACCTATCTGAAGGATAATTTATTTTCCTATCTGAATGTGATTTTATGAGAGATAAGGATGGTGAAAAAGTTAGGTACGTATATAAAAAAGAAAAGGTTGTCGTCCCGAAGTCCGATTTTTTCAAATATATATAATGACGATGATTGTAAACGCCTAATAATTAAAGGGTAATAAAAAAGTAGTGTATATATTAAAACTACATTTAAACCCTTTATCCCATGAAAACCTATTCTTGTGTAGTTTTATATGTAGTACGAATTAGCACTACATGATGGACTATTAATAAGAATTAATATGTTTACAATCAATGTGAAAGGGAAGCCGAATCCCAAAGACAAAAAAATGGCAAAGTTGGAAATGGTAATCTTTCAGACAGGATATGCCAGAGTGTCAAAAGCTTTAAATGTTTCTGGGTTGTATAAAGACTGGGACAAAGATACCCAAAGCTTTAAATGCAAAACCAACAGCTATATTGACGAAAACAAGATACTTTTCGACTTAAAAACAAAGTATCTTAAGGTAGCCCAACAGTGGGAAGCAGAAAACCGCCAATGGTCGCCCGTAGAATTATCACACGTATTTGATACTCCCAAAGAAAAGAAAGAAGATGTAAAAGTCTTAAGCGTCTTACAAATGATAGATTTACTTATAGACAGGTTTAGCAAACAGGAACGTTTCAAGAATGGTAAAGTAGTCTTAAGTACATCCAATGTAAAAGAATATACTATTCTGAAAAACTCGCTGAATGACTTTACTAAACAGAAGTACAGTAAAAGCCTATCGTCTTATTTTTTCCGTAATATAACAGAACAATTTTTATTAGACTATACTCTGTACCTTCACAAAAGAGGAGCGGATAATGGAAATAAAGGAGCAGTATGCAACCGATTAAAGAAACTGTTAGCTGTATGTAATCACGCCATAAAGTTAGGTATTCAAGGCGTAAATATATCCGTATTTGAGTGTGTAAAAGCAAAGATGAAAACAGGGAAATTCGAGCCTAAAACAATCCCTTATGAAGTAATGCAAAGCATAGAAAAATTGGATAAAAGCCGATTTACAAAAACAGAACAATTTCATGTAGATTTATTCCTGTTTAGCTTCTATGCAGGCGGTATGGCAAATATAGATGTCGCATACTTAAATTGGGAAAGCATAAAAGATAATACAATAGTTTATGAACGTATGAAAGTAACCAAAGAAGCAAATGTTCCATTGATTAATAAGGCAAAAGTTATTATCGAAAAATACAAATCAAAATCTTATGCCGATTATGTACTTCCTGTCTTTACACATAAACACGTAACTGAGAAGCAACGCAGGGAGAAAGTTGAAAGATTATCAAGACAGGTCAATAAAACGCTTGAGAAAGTCCGCAAAATAGTCAAATACCAAGATAAAATTACATGGTATGCTGCAAGAGGCTCATTTATCACTAAAATGATTGATGATGGCTATCATCCTGTATTAGTTGCAGGCCAAGCAGGAAACAGCCCTGAAATGATTTATAAGCACTATTATAAGACAACAAACACAGAAGAAATAAGGCAAAGTATGAATAATAATTTCTAACCGTTACTATAGAGTAAAATATTAACAATCCGCTTTTTGAAAAATAAAAGCGGATTTTTTATTTACACTTTTTATATCTTTACACCTTTGTTATAAATAGCAAAAAGCAACAAATGAAAAAGTCCATAACATATTTGCCATCGAACAATCAGAGAGATTTGCACTTTATTGTAGAATCTATTCTGAGCCGTATTAAGCAAACCGAAATGATAATTCTCTTCGGAAGTTACGCACGTAACGATTATGTAGTATATGATGAAAAATATGAATTCGGTAAAATACAATTTTATGTAAGCGATTATGATATACTTGTTATTACAAGTGGTATATCTGATGGTATTGCAGGTAAAATACTGGATAACATCGAAGACCAATATTATAATCGAGCAAAAGACCCTGATCGCCAACCACCTGTTCAATTTATTAATATTGATATGAAGAAATTGAACAAAGAACTAAAAGAGGGTAGATATTTTTACACACAAATAAAAAAAGAAGGTATAGTTCTATATGATAGTGAAAAGCACAAATTAGCACGCAGACGAAAACTTAATTTTGAAGAAATAAAACAGCAGGCTCAGGAGTATTTTGATGAAAAGTTTGGGAGTGGTAATCAGTTCATGGAAACAGCTAAATTCCTTTATAGTAAAGAATGGTATCAGAAAGCAGCTTTTATTTTACATCAATCGTGTGAAAATTATTTTTATGCTATCCGCTTAGTTTATACCCAACAAAACAGTAAACAACATAATCTTACGAAATTGCTTAATTCTGTCAAAAGATATTCGACCGATTTTGTAAAGGTATTCCCACAAGATACACCCGAGGAAAAACGGCTTTTTAACTTATTAAAAGCTGCATATGTAAACGGACGTTATGACCCTGATTTTCTCGTTACGCAAGAAGATATTGATGCTCTTATTCCCAAAGTTGAAATGCTTAGGGATTTAACAAAGACAATTTCTGAAAAGAGGATTGAAGAATATGGGGAAATGGAAGATTAAAAATACTTAGAAAAGATATACAATTATGGAAGACAATACTTTACGAACAGGAAAAAAATATATAAAAGACATTTTTAGTCCTGAACAATTTTTCAATATTCCTGAATACCAGAGACCTTATGTTTGGGGAGAAGACCAAATAATAGCTTTACTTGAAGATATAAGTAAAGCGATGGAGAACGACAGAAATAAAGAATATTTCCTTGGTTGCATGATATGGAATACTCGACAAGATAAAACTAATCCTGATATAGAATATGTATATCAAGACATATTGGATGGACAACAACGTTTTATCACCTTATTTTTACTTCACGGAGTTATCAGGGATATTTCTACCCAAGAAAGGTTGAAAGAAAATGTTCAGAAAAGACTGGTTCAAGAGAAAGACGATTATAATAACATTCCAGCAAGAAACAGAATAGAATTTCAAATAAGAGATGATGAAAAATTTCTTGATAAATATTTGATAAAGGAAGGTGGTACTTTATTAAAAAGTGAAATAGAGGCTATTTCTAATTCTACAAAAGAAAGTACATCTGTACGAAATATGGCTTCCGGCATACTTATAATAAATCGTTGGTGGGCTTCAAAATTTGTTGAGAACAAGGGTTTTGAAGAGCATTACTTATCTGATTTTTACAAATACTTATCAAATAAAGTTTTAGCTTTATATCTTGCTACTCCCAATAATTTAGATGACGCTTATAATCTATTTACAGTCTTAAATAGTCGTGGACTCCAGTTGCAAGTTTCAGATATATTGAGAGCCCAAAATCTAAGAGAAATTAATGATCCGAAATTGCGTACTCTTTATGCAAATAAATGGTCCGATTTTGAGAATATAGTTTCAGCGCCATATACTAGTTTCGATGATTTTCTGTGGTCTTTGGTATATATTAAGATGAAATACAGAAGCGATGAGAACAAAACCCTTATAAGAGCCTTTGAACACATGTTTAAACGAAATATGTTAGAAAAAGGAAAAAATACTCTTGATTTTGTCGAAAAATATATCAATCACTATATATCAATTACAAACGGAAGTATTAGAACAAAAGCAACTTTAAACTTATTTTGTAATTTAAATTTCATTCTATCAAGTGTATTTGGTAGCCAGTATATAACACCTTTAATGCATTACAAAGAATGTTTTGGTGAGGTTGGTATTATGGATTTCATGATAAAAATAGATAATTTATTTTCAATAAGTTGGCTTTTAGGGCGTAGACAATCGTTAACTCGAACATTTATTATTCTTCGTAGAATTGATAATCTTCATGAGTTAGTACAAAAGAAAGAAATCACAATTGAAGAGGCTACTACAAGTTTGTTAAATGATACTTGTTTGAAATATGATTTTTTTGATGACGTTTTTTCATCAGAAAAGCCAATTAATTTTTCTGACTTCGTTTCATTATTAGAAAATGAGAAATGGGGAACTTATAGCGGTACACGAGTAAATAAAACACGATATCTATTATTAAAAATGGATATGTTGATGAGTAGTATCACAACTATTTTGCAATATAATAAAAATTCATCTTCAATTGAACACTTGATGCCCCAAAAGATAGAAGACACTAAATGGAATATTGATTTAAATGAACATAAAGAATGGGTTCATAAATTAGGTAATTTGGTATTGATTGATAGGAATAAAAATTCATCGTTAAGTAATAAACTATTTAATGAAAAGAAAGTAAAATATCAAGGTGCAATTGAAACTAGGGCTAATACAAACTATATTTTTATGACAAATTATGAGTGGGATATTGATACTATAAAAGCTAATCATAAAAGAACTGTTGAACTATTGAAGCAATATTATGAAGGTAATAGCTTAGAAACCTTATTACAAATAAAAAAAGAACTTAGTACCCATTCTTAAATGTATAATTTGGAATTTATTAAATTCTCTTATATTTAAACTAATAACTATAGGATAGTTTATATTATTGATTATCCATAGGCAAACAACCGAAACAATAAATATGATTTTGGGATTATCTGATACAAGCTCTACAGCTATATAATGATTGGAAATCTTATTAATAAGTTTTTCTATTTTATAATCAAAGAGGATAAAATAAAGTATATTCTTTAATTTATTTCTTTACATTTTCGGAGTTATGTATACAGCGAACCCTTATCCACCATAACTAATAATTATGGAAGTTGAAAAATATTAATAGGTAGTGTACTGTATTATATGATAAATACTTAATATTTAAAATGAATAAAATTATAATATAGACCTATTTAATATTTTCAGAGTTCAGCACACACAATATCCACCAAATTGACCTTACTTTTTTGCTTTCGCTTTATGGTGTTGCCTGTTGTCGGTTCGTAGTACAGAGCAGGACATTTAAGTAAGGATGCTGCCACTCGGATTTGCCACTAATTGTAGTAATGGCTCGTTCTAATTATCTCCCTAGAACTGCTATAAGAAGGTGTATAGAAGAGTAGGGATTCTTAATATAGATAGGTTAAAAAGATAGGTTTGCCTTTGTGTTTGTTTTATGCAATAAAATATGACAAAAAAGTATAATTGATGACTATTGTATAATGTGCTAATTTATAGTGGTTTATCTTAATAGGCCGAATTTGAAAATTTTAGCTTAGCACAAATATATAAGCCGCACCAAACAAGATACCCTCCATCTTATTTTTTATTTTAATCTCTTTATTATGAGTTGCTTATGTAAATAATATTAATTAAAAATATATAAAGTCATGTAAACAAGTAATCTAGAAAAGAGAAAATTTTGTATCAATCCGATTAAATTATAAGTAATTGATATTAAGCTATAAAAATCAATTCAAATAGGAATTATTTAATTTATAAACATCTATAACCCATTCTTTTTATTCTGATATAAAAAAAAGTTATATAATAGCAAAAAGAAAGGAAGTTAATGTACTCTTGTATGTAGTAATTACATGAAGAAATTAAGGCTATAAATATGTGGATCTTATAATTATTTGTATTATAGGTGTTTATGATGAGAAAAACTGTATATCTTTGAAATTTTGAATTTAGTTTTATAAACCAAGTCCATGTATGGAATTATGTAGGATTTAGTGTTTTCTCTAATTAATGGTATTTGTAAATCAGCATGTTATAAAAAAAGAAAAGGTTGTCATCCCGACAACCAATCTTCATTGCTAACCTTAAATCTAATACCATGAAAAACACAGTGCAAATATATATACTATTATGTTATGCAACATAATTCTGCAACATAAAAATCAATGCATTTAACAGTATTTAGTATTTTAACTATGAAAATAGTCATCGGTTATTTTACAAATACTTTTTCAACTATATACTCTTCTCTAATATTTATTTTCACAATATAGTTTTGTTGCCTTTCAACAGGAATTGTTATATGATTCGATTTGTTATTCTTGTGGTAAACTAAGGCCCCTGATATATTATATACCTGTATGCTGTTTAACTCCAAAGGCGATTGAATATATATATTACCATCATTGGCCGATATATGTACATTGTTTTCAATGATTTCTTTATTGCTAAGGCCAATGCCTGTATATCTTATTTTCAGGCTAAACCGGTCATTAAGTTCAATCATTTTGTCGTTTGCTGATTTTTTCTCTACAGTAAATGTATAGGTTGGGGTTACCTGTAAATCTATTTCTTTATTATTTTGTAAATGGTCTATTAACCATACATTATGTCCGAAGTTTGCCAGCCCGGTGAAGTCGAAAGTTATCTGTCCCGCATTTTCTACCCTCATTCCTAATCGTATGTTTTCATTTGTGAAATCGTTGCTTGAATTAACGGAAAGAGGATCATTGGATGGTGAGAAGGTATACACGGCGAGAGGTGCCTCTGAGTAAAAGAGTTTGTAGGCATCTTCGCTACTCTTGTAATTAGGTGACGATTCCGGATGATAAAATAATACTGCTGAGCTGGATGTATTATTTTGTGTAGCTTTAATCCTTAATGTATTGGTTTCTTTTAATTCGGCACGGAGTTGATAACTGCCTTCACTATTATTGATCGTTGTAGTCCATGCTGGATTCATTTTTATCGGCCCTGCCTTTCCTGTACTTGCCTTTTTGACAAAGAAGGATTGCAAAGGTGGGATTAACCCTGCATTAAGTGAAGTTTGGTCGCTTATCATATCCAAATTATCAATGATATAACGCTGTCCGTTAGTCAGGTCCGGTTTGATCGTGATCAAATCTCCTGTTGTAAGGTTTGAAGTACTACTTACAACTCCGTTCCATATTTTATACGACTGTTCGATTTCGGTGCTATTATTGACAAGGAATTCCCTCACTTTCAAATAAGCCATAAACGGATTTACTACCTGAATATAGTTTGATTCTGCCATATCGGTAGGAACAGGGATCGTGTTGCCGGCACTAATGACATCATCTGATATGAATCGTCCTTTGACCGGACGTGTCAGGGTGACGGGCGAGCCATTTGGCCCGCTTTTACCATTAGCATCCACGTATGATGTTAAAGTCGTGGGTTTAGGGAATGTGAACATCTTTGAACTGTTATCCGTCGTTGAAATTACTTTTAAATTAATGGGTTGACCTACTTGCAATTTTGTCCATATATTACCAAAAGTCGCGGTGAAATGGTTTCCTACTGCTGCACCGTTATTATCCGGATTAACCTGTTGGAAAAAATTCATATAAACATCTCCCCAATAATAATCCGCAGTACCGGTTTTCGTAAAATGATAATCTCCAGTATAGGTGTCTTTTAGTGGAGGAGACCACATAATGAAACGGTTCTTTTCCTGAGAAGTCATTTTTAACTCTACTTCTGCATTATCATATGTCAGATAATTAATTCCCGCTATCATTGCCCTGTCATTCATTTTAATTGTCGCACACTGAGCCGCAGCAGTCAATTGCGGATAGTTTTTCAATCCTGAGGGTATAATCACATTTACGCAGCCGGTAGGTATATATAATACCGGTATTTCTCTGCCATTTTTAATTTCAACCCAGTTTTGCGGGTCATGCCAGTTTGTATTTATACTTCCGGTCCATTTAAAGCTGGCTTTATCACCCGGTTGTTGCCCTAATACCCCTACGGTTAAAACTCCGGGTGAAAAGTCAACGTTTTCGTTGTTATAGAAAGCCAGTAAGGGTTTTATATGGTAGGTCTTAGAAGTTGTGATAGGTCCAAAATCAATAGTCAGGCTATCAGTTCCTCCGGTATATCCGGTAGGATATATCTGATTTGTATTTGAATTCCAAAGAAAGCGGATGTTATCCGGATTCTTTTTTAATTGTGTTGTCAAATCATCTCCATAACAAGCTGCAAAACCTCCGGATTCACTTTCTAATATATATATGTATACCATTGCGGTAAATGTTGTTAACACTCCGCCGGATGGTTTATATTTGATTTCATACCTGAATGAATCTATATTATTCGGTAACGTACTACTTCCATCATGTGTATAGACAATTCTATTATTTGAGAATACTATGGAGCCTGCTATAGGATTTGTTTTTACAACGTTTTGAACTAGTTTTTGATCACTTGGCAAATCAGAAGGATATTCATCATTGGCAAAAATATCTATTAAGACAGAATTATAGCTCTGGACGGTTACCGCATCAGAATTGACAGATATCAGGGAGGCTTTTACTGTCTGGTCTCTCCAGTCGCAATCTCTATATGCCCGTGAAGCAATCCCTATTCCTTTAGAGGAATCAACCGGAGGATTGGTTCCTTCACCCTCAACTCCCGTTCCATTGTTGGTTCCGAATTTCCAACTGCTGAAAGCTGTACCGGCCGCATTTCCGCTATCATCTCCTAAACGGACACGGTATACCGTATATGGATCAGGAATAGAAATACGTATACGGTGTTCTTCTCCCGCTTTAATTGCGGAAGTGACACCTAAATTCGTTAATCGTACAGTCTTCAGATACGTTCCCGACGATATAGTATTATTATAGATACTGATAGGAGTCTGGACGGAAATATCTGTTTTAGCCGTTGATTTATTGCCAATGGTTATTTCGATATAATAATTGCTTCCGTCAATAATAACTTTAGGACGCTTAGCGTTATCGGGGGAGGTTTCAGAAACAATATATGATTCGGTAAGAAACACAATAGGCTCCATGTAGGTTTTGCCTTGCTCATCATATGTTTCGTGGTAAAAAGCCTGTCCTAATGTGTTATTATAGGGTTGATAACCTTCAAGTTCCGTTGGAGTCCCGTTTTTTACAACCTTTCTGTTGAATTTATATGATAATGGATTAGGAGCCGGTCCGACCGGAGTGGTTAAGTCTTTTGGATTAATCTTAAACGGTGAGTACATAAATTGATTCCAAACCGGAAGTGCGGGAGCAAATTTATCGCCTGATCCATTACCAACGGCATACATATATCCCCAATACCTATAAGAATCACCTGAAGTTTCACGACCAACCACTACCATCTCTGCAGAAGCATCGTTGTCGATGTCGGCAATTACAGGATATTCAAAACCTGTAGAAGAGCGTACATCAGTCCTGAAAAGAATAACATTTGAACTGGACTCATCATATTTAATATATTCCTTCGATGCTTTAATAATACGTAATGTACTTTCGTCACGATAACATATCTCCTGTATGCCATCATTATCGAAATCAAACATTGTAAAACCAGTATTAGCTGACCGGTCTTTATGTTCTAAGGCAAATGAAAGCTTTATACTGTTGCTTGTCGCAGTAGCAGAATAATCCCAAGTAAAGCCCAGGATAAATCCTTCTATACTACTTGAACGGGATATTCCGGTAAAACCTCCAGTGGCAAGCGGATGTTTTGGCATGTTATTGAAATTGCTTGTGGTTACTTCACCACCCAATATTGCTATTTCAGGGAGAAAATGTAATTTACCGTCTGGTCCGGCTTGTTGTTTTCCATCAATATCCCCAATATAAACATATGAATTCGAACCTGCCGATCCGTTAGGAATAACAAAGGAGTAATCTGCCATTATATAGGGTTCCGCGTTTGTATTCCTTATAAACTCTCCATTTTGATTTACCACAGGCCAACCTTTATGATCTTTACTGCTCATTTGATAGAATCCCGGGTTCCATACGGTAACTCTTAAACTTGAGGATGCCTTTCTTATGGAAACAACATCTGGAATGCCATCACCATTAATATCTGCCACTCCCGTACGCCCATCCGGTACATTAGACATGGATACAACATCGTATTCGAATGAACCGGTCGTTGAATTTTTTCTTAATTTATATACTTTTCCTCCACCTACAAAATCATAAATCCCGTCTTGATCCATATCATAAATGAAACTGAAATTATTCCATCCATCATTTCTGTTTGCATTATGGTCAACCCCCACGTGTGCGATATCATTATTTGTTGTAGTTGTTGTTAATGTTCCTAAAGTAGCGAGAAGTTTTCCTGTAACGGCATCGTATATTTTATTATACACTATTACTTCCGGGGTACCGTCGCCGTCGATATCAACTAATTGTGTTATAGGTTTTTGAAAGCTGCTGCTGCCTGAACCGCCTGTGTTGTATTTGCCTGAACTTACCCATACTCTATTCATTTTATAAGAAGTTGTTACATTTCCCGATTTATTAGGTATTATTTTATAACAGGCAACTTTTCCCTGCAAAGCATCAAGAGCACTTGAACCATCATCCTGAAATCCGAAAATAGCTTCAATAATCCCATCTCTATCCACATCTGCTAAAGCTAAGATAGTAGGCGGGCCATGTGAAACAGCATGAGAAAAATATTGATTTTCGCTGGTGCCAAACAAAAGACGGCTGATTACTTTACCTGTTTGTCCGTTATATATCTGAATACCATTATACCTACCGCTGGAGCTACTGGATGCATAGGTAGAAATACCTATAATTTCCGGATATCCATCTCTATCCAAATCTGCAACAAGTGGAATGGTAAAATCATGAAGCATGGTACCATCTATGTCTGTTGTTCCATTAGCAGGTTTAAATCTATAGGATGAAGTAAAAGCAACTGTTCCCATTTGGTCGTAACAGGTCTCGGAAAAATCGTTCGGTTCAACATAACCCGGCGCCCCAATCTGTTCAATGTTTTTATTTGTAATGGTCATAAAAGCTGTTTTTTCGTATAAAATGGCGTTATGCTGATAGGATACTTTATATGAAAAAGTAGAAGAACCGGCAACTACTTCCCCTCCAGATATGGTTGGATTGTAAGTCAATGATGAACCGGTTAAGCTTATATTTCCGGTAGTCATACCTGTTTGATCAACAATCTGGAAATTAACCATCGATAAGGTTATACCCGGAGGTAATTCAACCCGCGAGCCTAAGTCATAAACCGCAGGAGGATATACTGATGCTCCGGGAATATATGAATAGGTTACAGACCAATCGTTAACGTTAAATTCTGCGATATCAATAGCACCTACGGACATATTTTTTGACCCCGAAGGTCTTCGGTTTCCTATCTGATCATTTTCCAGAAGTAAATTTGCGTTATCAGATAAAATCGAGGAAGGCATACCCTTTCTGAGAATAACATGTGTTGAATTACCTACATCCGATAAATCATGATATTGCATACCCGGATCCGTACCATTGGTTCTGTTGATATTAAATTGATTGCCAAAACCTGTAGTTATGTTGACTCCACCGTTAAATGTGTTATTGCAATAAAATATATCAGACGAAGCAGACGTTTTAATAATGTTATATTGAGTGTTCGTGGATGTAATAGGATTTAATCCTCCTATTGTTTCGACAAAAGAAGATGGACCGACAACTATGTTATTGATAAATCTGAGGGATGACGAGACTGTTCCGGAATTGTTTGAACCGCCACTATTTGTATTTGCATCTCTATAAAACCCCACTGAGCCGGAATTGTAAATAGTGTTATTTATAATATTGTTTGTTCCGCTAAGGATATAGAAGCCTTTGTTTGTTACGGTATTATCTGATATTGTTGTGTTATAAATAGTAGTATTGCCACTTTGAAGATAAATCATATTACCTGTTCTGTTATTATTTATAATGCTACTATTCGATATTTTCAAATATGAGTTTGGGACAACCTGTGTGTTGTCACTTCCATTCCCTACGATAATTAATCGTCCCCCCGAAGTATTTTGAATCGTTACACTCTCAAGCTCTATTGAATTATAATTTCTTGATAGTGTAATGAAATTATCAGATGTGGAACCCGTGTAATTCTGAAAAATGATATTATTTATACTTAATGAAAATGCTGTTTCTTCAGTTCTATGTTCGCTGGCATTGTATAACATATTAATTAATTTTGCACTGCTGCCTCCTCTGTCAAAGATAACAGGAGCGCTATTACCTTCCATCGGATCAAAAGTTACACTTGCTCCATTATAGGCAGTATTATTAAATACAGTGGAAATATCTAAATTATATGTACCTTCTTTAAAATAGATTTTAAGTTCATTGTCATCTTCGCTTAATGCCGGATTGGATAATATAGATGTTAATCTTGCAACCCCGACAGGTACGTCTATTGTTCCTTCTCCGGAAGTGGATCCTCCGGTTGCCTGCACATATATGTCTTTTGCTTTTACCTGAAGGCTTGTTGATAGCAGGATAATAAATAGCAGAGTTATTTTGAATGCAAAAAATTTTCTCATGTAATGTTTAATATATAATTAGAAATTGTGTTTGTTGTAAATAATCTTTAAATCAGTTCGTATAAAATTGAAGTTATAGTTCAGGAACTTGGTGCTGAGAATAATCTATAGTCATATGTTTTGTTATTTTATATAATCAATTTCAATGATTGTAAGTGTAATTTAGTACAAATTAATAAAATCGTTCACATAGATATTATAACTAATGTGCGAATAATTCTTGTGAAAATTATATATATAAACCTTTATCTTGTATTTTTTGTTTGATTTGCAAAGCTTGTGGTGTTTATTTGAAAATATAGATAAATAATTTGAATGTGGTTTCTTTAGAGATCAAAATGAGATGAAATAGAACATTAATATCATTTGTGTGGTTTTATATAGCATTCGAAAGCTTAGAGTGAGAATATTAGATAAAGAAACTGCAAAAATTATTAATAAAATGTATATGACCGAAGAATAATTGCAAATATCTTTGTCCTGCGGACATATCTGTCTTTTTTGTAAAATATCTTTTTGCAAATTCCCTCACTCCGGGCTTTCTTGGAATTATGAGGGTTTATGATATAACCTGGTAAGGATTCTGGTAGCTGTTATTTTTTATGAAGAACTTAATATGATGATTATGAATAAAAAATTAAATAGAGTGATTGTTGACACAATCATTAGACATATTCCTGATTACCAAAACCCAATCGAATCTATGATGGATATTCTTGATTTAAGTAAAGATTCAATATATAGAAGAATAAATGGAAAAATACCCTTTACTGTTGAAGAGTTGGTCAAATTATCTAATTTATTGAATTTTTCTTTAGATACTATTGTTAAAGAAGAAAACGCCAATGATATCATAATTACGAATGAACAGGAACAGTTTTCACCCGTTGATTTTTTTATAGATAAATTACAGAGCTATTATTATATTAAAAAAAAATTTGCGGAGGATATAGATTCTTTCCACTCGATTGTTTCACTAAGTAAATTATACATTCTTACTATAGTTAAATATGATTTACTTTTTAAATTTTACTTTTATAAATGGTTATATCAAATGGATAATCAATCCATCCATTTTTCTTTTTCAGATTTAAAAATTCCAAAAAAAATAACGGAATTGCAAAAAAAGCTGAATTCTGTTGCCTATTTAAACAACAGAAGCACTTATATTACTGATCCTAATATATTAACCCGTACGGTAAATGATATTCAATATTTTTTCAAAAGAGAATTAATAACAAATGAAGAATTAAAGGCACTAAAAGAGGAACTATTTGAAATGATATGTTATGTTGAATCAAATGTGAGAAACGGATTTAACGAAAATAACTCTCTTTATAATGTATTTGTTTCTACCGTTGATATTGATTCCAGTATAATATATATGGAACATAAGGAGACTAAGTTGACAATTAACTGGTATAATTCCGCTTGTCCAACTTTTGAATATAATCTTAATGAAGTATTAGAGTATAAGAAATGGATTGAGTCATTAAAAAAATTCTCTACTTTAATATCAAAATCAAATTTTGAACATACAGCAATTTTCCTAAAAAAACAAATGATTGCAGTGGAAAGTATTGATAAGATAAATTGACGGTAAAAATCTTTTCTTTAGAAATATATTAATCCACACCCATTATAAACTAATATTCAATACGCGAATGTAATAAGATTTATTTTTTGCTGTGTTTGTCCGCTTTTTCTTTCATACGTTTAGCTCTTTTTTCGCTATCGGGGTGGGTGGAGAACATTTTCTGAACAGCGGAAGCTTTTGCTCCTCCACTATTGCTAAGTTCGACGAGTTTATTCAAAGCATTACTCATACCGTATGGGTCGATATTATTATTAACGCAAAATTCAAAGGCATAATCATCAGCAGCATATTCCTGTTTTTGTGAGAATTGAGCGCCTGCTAATGACTCGGCTAATTCTCCCAACTGTGAATCGGTCAATGCTTTTGCAACACCTCCGGTAGCACCGACCACATTTTTTGCGGCAGAACGTAAATAAGCGCTTTTCATAGCATCTTTTACATCGGTATGGATAACGTGACCGATTTCATGTCCGATTACCGCCATCACTTCGGCGTCATCCATCACTTCCATTAATCCACCGCATACCCGTATACTGCCGTCTCCGCATGCAAAAGCATTGACATCGATCACATGGTATACTTTGAAGTTTAAGTCCAACCCGTCGACACCTTTTATATTAGATGTCAACCGTGCAAGACGTGCACCCATTTCGGTTGCAGGACCTGCAACCGGATTATTGGCATCCATCCATTCAATGTATTCACGGCTTATAGCAGCGATATCAGCGTCGGAAAGCGTAATGGCTTTTCCCACATCTTCTGCAGCGTTAAATACTTTTTTGGTATCGATTTTTTTTCCACCAATTTTGATCTGCGCTGTTGTACCGAAGCATAGTCCGGCCATAAAGATTACGGTAAATAATAATGTTTTCATAAAAATAAATTAGTTAGTTTGTAGTCTCAAATAATTTTCTAATTGTTCAAATGACGTGTCTTTTAATATTACTTTTTTCTCTTTATCCAACAGGTAAAGTGTAGGAATAGCTTTTAAATCATATATTTCCTCATCCTGGATGTGTGTTCCCTTATCATACGAATTGATCCATGTTTGTGGTATCTCGGACAAATAGTTTTTCCATTCCTGTAAGTCTTCATCCGGATAAACGGCCAAAATTGTCAGTTTTTTCTGATCCGTTAAATAGTTAATTGTCAGTGAAGAATTTAATTGCTCAATTATTTCTTTACACGAACGGCAACCCGGATTATAGAAAAAAAGTAGAATGTAATCTGATTTTGTATTATATAATGTAGACATCCGGCCATTTTGCAACATATAGGTAAAATCGGAAGCCTTTTCGCCGACACGGTTTTTATTTGCTAATTCCAATAGATAAGCCGGACGTATTTTTTCCTCGGTTAATGAAGAAGATAATACGGTTTCAAGTACGGGAATGTACAATTCATCATTGCGGAAGGGTGAATTCGGATCGTAGAGATATTTCTCGTACAGATCGGTGAAGTAATGAAACACAACCGGTTGAGTTTCTGCTTTGTTCAGCATATCTTTGATCGAGGCAGCTGCAATGGTATAAGTTGTATGCGGCAAAATGTCAATATAATCGGCAAAAGCCTGTTCTGTCACTTGTGGTTGATGAATATATACAGTATCGGAAAAGTCAAATTCATCCCAATAATGTTTTACCAGGTAAGCTGCCCGTTCTGCCGGTTCGGTAAGCACGCTGGGTATGTTGACCATTTTAAAAGTATGTTCAGGAGTATTTTTTTCATCGTCATTATTGGTTTGCTGTCTGCTGCAATTCGTAAACAGAGCCAACAATATGAACAGGTGCATGTACTTCATAATCTTATCGTTTATCGCGAAACAAAGATAGTATTATATCAGTAAAATAATAGGAAAAGTTTTGTACTTTTGCACCTGTTATACAAATAGCAATAGAATGAATCCATTAGAACTTAGTGAACAAGAAGTTTTCAGACGCAATAGTATGGACCAGCTGCGTCAGATGGGAATAGATCCTTATCCTGCAGCAGAGTATGTAACCAACGCCTATTCCAAAGAAATAAAAGAAAATTTTAAAGACGATGCAGAACCCCGGCAGGTACGTATTGCAGGACGTATTATGAGCCGCCGTATCATGGGGAAAGCGTCATTTGTCGAACTCCAGGATTCGGAAGGAAGAATACAGGTATATATATCCCGTGATGACGTTTGTCCGGGTGATGATAAGGAATTTTATAACACGGTTTTTAAGAAATTGCTTGATATTGGCGATTATATCGGCATAAAAGGATATGTGTTCCGTACGCAAATGGGTGAAATCTCCGTACATGCGGAAGAGCTTACCGTTCTGGCAAAATCTTTACGTCCTTTGCCGATAGTGAAGATGAAAGACGGCGTAGTATATGATGCATTCAATGATCCGGAGCAACGGTACCGTCAACGTTACGTTGATTTAGTTGTTAATGAAAATGTAAAAGATGTCTTTGTAAAGCGGACAAAAATATTTAATTCCATGCGTGAATTCCTTAATAAGCATGGATATATAGAGGTGGATACACCTGTACTTCAGAGTATACCCGGAGGAGCGACAGCCCGTCCTTTTATTACGCATCATAATGCACTGGATATTCCTTTATACTTACGTATTGCCAATGAACTTTACCTGAAACGGTTAATTGTCGGGGGCTTTGAAGGAGTTTACGAATTTAGTCGTAATTTCCGTAATGAAGGTATGGACCGTACGCATAACCCCGAGTTCACGGTCATGGAATTTTATGTAGCCTATAAAGATTACAAATGGATGATGAGCTTTACCGAACAGATGCTTGAAAAGATTTGCCTGGATGTTCATGGCACCACGAAAGTTATGATGGGTGAAAAAGAAATAGATTATAAAGCACCTTATCCACGCATAACCATGATTGATTCAATACGGCAATATACAGGTATCGACATAAGCGGTATGGATGAAAGTCAACTCAGGGATGTCTGTAGGGAACTGGGAGTAGACCAGGACGAAACGATGGGTAAAGGAAAATTGATCGATGCTATATTCGGCGATAAATGTGAGGCAAACTATATTCAACCTACATTTATAATCGATTATCCGATAGAGATGTCTCCACTTACCAAGAAACACCGTAATAATCCGGAACTTACGGAACGATTTGAATTGATGGTTAATGGAAAAGAACTGGCAAATGCATATTCGGAGTTAAATGATCCTATAGACCAGAGAATCCGGTTTGAAGATCAACTTCGTCTTTCTGAAAAAGGAGATGATGAAGCGATGTTTATCGACCAGGATTTCCTTCGTGCCCTTGAGTATGGGATGCCACCTACAAGTGGTATTGGTATAGGTATGGATCGTTTGGTGATGTTCCTTACCGGGCAGGAAAGCATTCAGGAAGTTTTGTTTTTCCCTCAAATGCGTCCGGAGAAAATAATAAAAAAAGATCCCTCTGAAAAATATGAAGCGTTAGGTATTGATGCCACCTGGGTAACAGCCATACAAAAAGCAGGGTACATAACGGTTGATACTTTAAAAGATCTGAATCCCAATAAATTCCGTCAAGAATTATGCGAGATGAACAAGAAGTCTAAACTTGGCCTGCAAAACCCTTCCGCAGAGATGGTTGAAACCTGGATCTCTAATGCCTCAAAATAAGTGATAAGATGAAATTGCCCGGGAAGATTGCTGTTATGGGAGGTGGTAGCTGGGCTACCGCTTTGGCAAAGATCGTTTTGTCTACGCAGGAAAGCATCAACTGGTACATGCGTCGTCCTGATCATATTGAAGAATTTAAAAGGCTTGGTCATAACCCCAGTTATATTACAAGTATCAAGTTCGATACCAATCGCATCAATTTTTATTCCAATATTAATCAAGTAATTAAAGATTCCGATACATTGATATTCGCTACCCCTTCACCTTTTTTGAAACAACATTTAAAAAAGGTAAGGACACCAATGCATTCCAAATTTATTATTTCGGCAATTAAAGGACTTGTTCCGGATGAGAATATGCTGATAACCGATTACTTTACACAATATTATAAAGTACCGACCGAGAATATATCAGTCATAGGGGGACCTTGCCATGCCGAAGAGATCGCATTGGAGCGATTGTCATATATAACCCTTGCTTGTACGGATACGGATAAAATCAAACCCTTGTCGGAAGTTTTCCGGAATCAGTATTTAAGGAATACGATTTGTTGTGATGTGGCAGGAATAGAATATGCGTCGGTATTGAAGAATGTATATTCAATAGTAGCAGGTATTTGTCACGGGATGAAATACGGGGATAATTTTCAGGCCGTATTTCTTTCTAACGCCATACAGGAAATGCGCCGGTTCGTTGATGCAATCAGTAGTGTAGAGAGGGATATTACGGATTCGGTATATATGGGAGATCTGCTCGTAACGGCCTATTCGCGTTTCAGCCGGAACCGTATATTCGGAACGATGATAGGTAAAGGGTATTCCGTAAAAATAGCTCAACTGGAAATGGAAATGATTGCCGAAGGTTATTATGGTACCAAATGTATTTATGAGATTAATGAAAAATATAAGGTAAATATGCCGATTCTGGATGCTTTGTACAGTATCCTTTATGAAAAGAAATCACCGACTACGATAATACAGAAATTGACAGAGACATTTAAATAGATAAAAAGATGAAAAATATTAGTCTTGACATTGACAAAGCCTTTGGCGCAATAACTAAAGAACAAGTCTATGCCCAGGAGGCAAAGGCTATGGAAAGTATCAAAATGTTACACCAAGGATCAGGTGCGGGAAACGATTTTTTAGGTTGGTTACATTTACCTTCTTCCATATCTGATGCCGGTTTGGCAGATATTGAGGATACGGCAAAGGTATTGCGCAAAAAATGCGAGGTTGTTGTAGCCATAGGTATCGGCGGAAGTTATCTGGGAACCAAAGCGGTACTGGAAGCCTTGAATAATAGTTTCGACTGGCTTCAGACAGATCGTAAAAATCCGGTTATTCTTTATGCCGGACATAATATTGGCGAAGATTATTTATATGAATTATGTGAAGTATTAAAAAGAAAACAATTCGGCCTAATCAATATTTCCAAATCAGGTACTACAACAGAGCCGGCCCTTGCTTTCCGTATCTTGAAAAAACAACTGGAAGATGCTGTAGGTAAAGAAGAAGCTAAACACCGGATTGTAGCGATAACGGATGCCTCTAAAGGCGCATTACGGACATTGGCCGATCAGGAAGGGTACAAAACTTTTGTAATACCGGATAATGTGGGTGGACGTTTCTCCGTATTGACTCCCGTAGGTCTGCTACCTATTGCTGTGGCAGGAATTAATATCCGTGAGCTTGTTGCCGGAGCTGTAGAAATGGAAAAGCAAACTGGAAATGAAATTGCATTTGCCGATAATATGGCTGCTATTTATGCCTCTATCCGTAACGTATTATATAATAGTGGTAAAAAGATCGAAATATTGGCAAACTTTCATCCCAAGTTACACTACATTGCCGAATGGTGGAAGCAATTATATGGAGAAAGTGAAGGGAAAGAGCATAAAGGAATATTTCCTGCTTCAGTAGATTTAACCACTGACCTGCATTCAATGGGACAATGGATTCAGGATGGCGAACGTTCTATTTTTGAAACCGTTATCTCTGTAGAAAATACGGATTATAAAGTAGTAGTACCTACAGACGATGCCAATTTAGATGGATTGAATTTCCTGGCTGGAAAACGGGTAGACGAAGTCAATAAAATGGCTGAACTGGGGACTCAGTTAGCGCATGTCGACGGCGGTGTTCCTAATATTAAGATCACAATACCTGAAGTAAATGCATATTATATAGGACAATTATTCTATTTCTTTGAAAAAGCATGCGGTATAAGCGGATATATGTTGGGTGTGAATCCGTTTGACCAACCAGGTGTGGAAGCCTATAAGAAAAATATGTTTGCTTTATTGAACAAACCCGGATTCGAAAAAGAATCGGAAGCCATTAAAGCCCGGTTGTAAATGATAAAAGCGGTATTATTTGATATGGATGGAGTCTTATATGACTCCATGCCTTTTCATGCCCGGGCGTGGTTTGAAACGGCTTCTAACCATCAGTTAATCTCTACTCCGGAAGATTTCTATCTTTTTGAAGGTCGTACCGGGGAAAGTACAATCAACGAATTATATCAGCGAACTTTTCAGAGGAATGCTACAGATCAAGAAAAAGAGTTCCTTTATAAGGAAAAAGCAGACCTTTTCAATACATATAATAATGGAAACCCGATGCCGGGTGCTTCCGATGTTTTACGGAAAGTTAAAGAGCATGGCCTTCAGGTAGTTGTGGTGACGGGTTCCGGACAACACAGCCTTATTGAAAAATTAAATCATGATTTCCCCGGCTACTTTGAAAGGGAGAAGATAGTTACGGCATATGATGTTAAATATGGGAAACCACACCCTGAACCTTATTTGATGGGATTGGAGAAAGCAGGGGTTAAGCCGGGTGAGGCCCTGGTAGTTGAAAATGCTCCAATGGGAATTGAAGCGGCAGTTGCAGCCGGTATTTTTACGATTGCGGTTAATACCGGTCCCTTAGACGACCGTATTTTGAAAGAAGCCGGAGCTAATCTCCTTTTCAATGATATGAAAAGCCTTTCGAATGAATGGGATAAATTAATGAAAGAAATGAATTAAAAATGGTCTGACTCAAAATAGATTTACAATATTTTTTATAACTTCCCACCGTTTATCCATATAGTTCGTTAGACCAAATTGGTATAGCCTCACCAATAGGCATTCAAAAGAGTTATAAAAGAACTACATATTAATTCGCTTATCTTTAATAAATGTAATATTATTATAAACAATATCTTAAACTCTAAGCTTATGATAAAGAAAATTTTCAATTCGGCCACGTCATCGCATATAAGTGTGGTATGGGTAGTTGTGATCCTTTGTGTTTATACTTTCACCGGTTGCTCACGGTACGGCGTTGGTGTGCCTTTAGATAGTTTCAACAGCCCCGAACTCGGGACTAAATCAGGTAGTGAAATAACCGTGGCGTCCGGGACAACTTGGTTTACCGAAGGTGACTATGAAAATTTCATGCTGACAGGGCAGGCACTGACTCAACCCAATGCAGAAGCTGCTCTATTATTCCATACCAACGGTAATTCGGGTTATGAAGTAACGTTTCGTAACGGGGAAATCGACGGTACACGTAAAAGTGGTAGTCTCGCTGCTGTGCGAAACCTCTACCGATCGCTGGCTGAGGATGGCCAGTGGTTTGATTTTGAGATAGCAGTGCGTGGAAATAACATATCGGTTGCCATAAACGATACGGAGGTGGTATGCTATACGGAACCTGAAAATCCTTATCGTACAGAGGAATATTCGAACCGTCTGCTCAGTAACGGATCAATAGCTTTGCGCGGTATACAAGGGGAAGTAGCGTTCCGCAATATGCTGATTACACGCCTGAAAGAGGATGTCCGCAATGAGTGCGACACCATGCCTGTTATAGACGAACAAAAAGATGCTGTAATACGTTTGCAGCAACGTAACTTTCCTGTGATAGATTACCATATCCATCTTAAAGGTGGCCTTACCAAGGAAATGGCACATGCCATGTCGATGAACTACGGAATTAATTACGGCGTGGCACCTAATGCCGGAGAAGGTGGAGTAGGGCGTATGCTTGCAGATGACAAAGAAGTATACGAATATTACGAGGAAGTAAAAGACATGCCGTTCTTGCGGGGTGTACAGGGTGAAGGACGTAAATGGACCATGACTTTTTCTCAAGAAGCATTAGGCGTATTTGACTACCTTTTTACCGATGCAATGACTATCGTCGATGATAAAGGGCGCCTGTCGCGTATCTACCGTCCTGAAGAAGTGTTCTACGACGGCATCACAAAAGAACAATATATGGATCATCTGGTTGACCAGACGGTGAAAATATTTACTAACGAACCAGCCGACATATATGTCAATCCGACTTTTTTGCCTAACGATATGGCCGGAGATTATAAGAAATACTGGACAGACGCGCGAATCAACCGTGTTTTTGACGTATTGGTAAAGTACGACATAGCACTGGAGATCAATGCCCGTTACAAGCTTCCAAGTTTCGATATTATCCGTAAGGCTAAGGAACGCGGCATAAAGTTTACCTTTGGAACAAATAATGAAAACGCTGATTTTGGTAGATTGGAATATTCACTCGAAGCAGTCGAGCAGTGCGGACTGACGGTAGAGGATATGTGGTTCCCGTCAATGAGCGTACGGCGTTCGCGTCCTGTTGTTATATACAATAAGTTCTGATGGATTCTTAAGTTATTGATAAGATTATCCCCTTATTTAGCCTTGTTTGTAAAGGAAAATAAGGGGATTTACTTGCAAGAGGTTTCTGATAATAAATATTATTTCATACAACCTCTTTTTGTATTATTGTAATGATTGGATTAATATACGTAATCAGCCTTAGCCAGGAAGTCATAACTTTGTTGTACGCTTTCAACCGGATTGTTATTGGTATATTGTTCAACTTCTACATACCAGTCTCTCACATTATTCGCTTTCATTTGTTCGAAGATTGGCTGGAAGTTCATTTTACCGCTTGCACCGATTTCTTTTTCGTCTTTGATATGGATTGCTTTGAACTGGCTTGCGCGTTCTTTTAGATACTTAACCGGATCTTCTCCTCCCATCATTACCCAATATACGTCCATCTGGAAGAATACGTGTTGTTTACTTACATTATCAAGCAGGTAGTCATACGCATATTTTCCATCGAATTTATATTTGAATTCAAAATCGTGGTTATGATATCCAAAAGCGATACTTGCGGCCGCGGTTTTGTATCCGACAGATGTAAAGTAATCGGCATACATTTTCATGTCGTCAATCGTCGTATTGTCATTGATTGGCATCCAAGGTTGAACCATATATTTTACACCGATTTGGTTGTGAGCTTCAATAGCCCTGTCCCACCATGCCATAACTTCAGCTTCCGTATCTTTGGTGATAGCCTGGCTTAAATGCGAACTTGTACATTTCATACCCTGGTCTTCCACCATCTTCTTAAATTCTGCCGGAGCTAATCCGTACATTTTACCATTATCGTATCCGGCAGTTTCTACATGAGTATATCCCATTTTGGCAACGGTTTCCAATACCTTTTGGATACCATCGTCTTTTACCATCTCACGAAGAGAATAAAGTTGTAGTCCGATATGTTTTTTAGGACCGGCAGATCCGCCGCAAGAAGTTAATAACTGAGGCATCACCATACCTCCTGCAAGCATAAGGGAAGCTCGCTTTAAAAAGTCACGTCTGTTTTGCATAGCACTTGTCAATTAGTTTACTTTGAGAATTGTACAAATGTAAAACTATATTTTTAGCTTTTTAGATTCATTTTGTTAAAATCTTAAAAAATAACTTCATATCTTAATTCTTCATTACGTTTGGAGAATAAAATGAAACATAAAGTTAATTAAACCTCTAAACCCTATTATTTCCGGTTGAAGGAGCATGTTCTTTTAATCAGTAAAATCTATCTCCCTTTTGTTTTTAAGCTGTTTATACCGGCGGTGAATCAATTTGCGGCTACGTATGATTTGGTAACGATAGATAATACAGGCAGTAAGGAAATAAAAACCGGTATGTATCCATAATAAACGGTATTCATTAGCGACCTCACTCAATGTAGCACCTGTCGTGTTGATCCGTATAAATCCCTGTATACCCGGAGTAGAAGGAAATAGATATCCTAATGCTTTCCAGAAGGGAGGAATGGAATGCATAGGCCATGAAATACCTGATATAAAAAGAAATACCACGGAGGTAACAACAAATATCATCATGGGAGATTCGCGGGTGGTCATAAATCCCGATAAAGTCATAGCCATAAATATGCTGGCGAACAGGTAAGGTAAAATGAACAAAAGTATATTCCACGGATTACCAATCTGCGGTAAGGAAAAGAGCCGTGGGACGATAGTTAATACCCATATACATACAACAGTATAAAGCAGGATATAAACCAATGATTTCCCGAGTACGATACGTAATGTTCCATTAAAATGCCTTGATATAGGAACAAGCGTATGGAAACGGTTGCGTTCGCGTGCAGTGCCGCCCAACATCCCGATCCCTAAAATAAGGGTTTGTTGAATGACCAGTATAAGAATAGCAGGAACAAGGAAACTGGCAAAACCGTTTTGGGTATTATACATCGTAACCGATTCGTAAGGGATAGGATTTATTGTAATTTCCTGAAGTTCTCGTGTTGAAGCCGGATTGTTGGCAGCCGAAAAATCTTTACCTAAATCCAGTGATACTTCCATTGCCGACAAGAGGAAAGCCTTGTAATAGAGTAGGGCGCTCATATCACAATAAAGAGAAACGGTCGACTGTTTACCAGTATGCAGGTCTTTACTGAATTCAGGAGGGAACAGAAGTATCCCGTAGGCTTTTTTTTCGTTTAGCATTCGTTTGGCTTCTTCTATATCGCCGGTTACCTGTACAATCTCCACATCCGGCGTGGCATTTACACGGCGCGTAAATTCCCTGCTCATATACGAATCCGACTGGTCTACCACAACCATTTTTACATCGCGGGCTACCTCGTTGTTGTAGATAAAAGCATACACCAAAGGATAAGCCAGTGGTACGAGGAAAAAGAATATCAAAACCCCCTGGTCCCGGAATACATGTTTCAATTCCTCTTTCCAGATAAAAAACATATCCAGTACGCCTTCCTTTATAATATGTGTCAATCTTTTTTCCATTATAAAGAAATGATTATGGGATGTATTTGAAACTCATTAACGCACTTTTTAAATTCTTACCGATAAAAAGGGGTAATATCAGAAATCCTGTTAAAGATACATATTGTAACCACGAATAGATTAAAGCACGTCCGTCTAAAGCCTGATCAATATAAATAAGAAAATAATGACGTAAGGGAAATAAATTAGATAACGCCTGCAAAGTCGGGTCCATTTCTGTTACCGGATAGGAAAATCCCACGATAGAGAATGCAATCATACCGAAAAGACTGGCAAAACTTAATCCCAACCTCAGGGTCGGTAATACGCCTATCATGAAAATACCAATTGCCTGTGAAGATAAAACCAGTAAAGACATGGCTCCAAGCATCGGCCACCATCCGCTGTTCAACGGGAAAGCGCTGTATCCATACATCACTGCACAGTACATAAAACCGATCATTATAAAAATGACCGTTTGGGGGAGTATTTTTCCAAATAAACTTTTGACTAATGAGTAATCACCCATTTTTAACCACTGCCTCGATGTTCCGTATTTTATTTCCGTTCCTATACTATATACCGTAATAAGGAAAATGAGCAGTTGCAAAAGTCCCGGCAGGAGTACATTATTTAAATAAACCGAATAGTTAAGCCAAGGGTTCCCGATCGCATGATTGTCAATAACGATCGGCTGCAGCCGTGCCATGATCTGGTCGTTAGTGAATCCCTGGGCGGTTCCCTGTTGCAAACCAACCGATGCGCCAGCCAGTACAGACATGGTTTTCATATCGCGGAAAAGGAGTGAGCCTGCTATCAGAAAAGAAGAATTCGTATAAAAAGATAAGGTAGGCTGTTTACCGGTTGTTGCCAGTACTGAAAATCCTTCCGGAATATAAAATATCCCGTATATATTTCCCTTTTGGATTTCTGTACGGGCTTCATAGAACGACGGGGTAACCATTGCCACTTCCGTTTGTTCAAAAGCATCGAGTTGCCTTATCAGGTTCCGTGAAGTAGCGGTGTTATCCATATCTACCACAGCTATAGGGAGGTCGGTTGGTAAACCGCTTTCCATAAGCGAAATAAAGAAAACAACACAAAATACGGGGGCGATCAGGATGCAGTAGAAATAAACAGGATGCGAACCCAGCCTTTTTATTTCTCTTTTCATGATTGCCCAAACACCGTGTCTGTTGTTTTCCGATATCATAGAATTTCTGTTCCTTTTTTCTTCATTATAACTGACATACCTGGCCTCAGACCGGATATTTTCTCATTCGGCCGGCCACGTACCTCAAATGTCTTGGAGTCGAACTGACCGGTTGTTTTTGTAGCCTTCCATGCAGCATATGTGCCCATGTCTTTCATATAATATATATTCACGGTTATAGGTTTGTCGCCTAATGCGGGAACAAAAGCGTTCAGTTGTGATCCTATCCGGATATTCTTTAATAATTCCTCGCGTACGCTGAATGTTATCCACATATCTTCCAGGTCCGTAACATTCATTACAGGCGCGCCTGTTCCGACCAGTTCGCCCAAATGAGGGAATCTCTCGGATATTTCCCCGTCTATCGGAGATATAAGCACACCCTCTTCAATATATGATTCTACTTCGGCTACAGCTCCGGAAGCCTGGTTTACCAACGCAGCAGCGGCTTGTTTGTCTTCCGATCGTGCTCCGTCTCGTGCCATTTCGTATTGCGACCGGGCTGCTTTTTCCGTAGCTGCCATTGCTTTATAGTTCGCTTCGGCTTCATCTCTTTTCTGAGCCGACATCACGCCTTTTTCATATAAGTTCTGTACGCGCTCGTACGATTTTTTAGCGATATCTAAACCTGCAATCGCTTTTTGCCACATCTCATATGCTCCTGTGATCTCTTCTGAACGTGCACCGGTAATAGCCTTGGAACTTTGTGCCTGGGCGGCTGTGCGGGCAGCCTCGGCTTGTTGAAGCTTAGCTTCAACATCGGGTGTACTCAGGATGGCCAGTGTGTCTCCTTTCCTAACCTTATCTCCTTCATCCGCACGGTAATCGGCTACTCTTCCGGGTACTTTACTCGATATTCTTACCTGTGTGGCTTCTGCCTGTCCCATAATATAGTCGTCCGGGGGAGTTAACAGGAAAAATCCGGCTAAAGCTACAAGTCCTATTACCACCAACACAGCAATGAAAGCCAAAAGCATGTTATTAGTCGAAAATTTCTTCTCGTTCATCTTGTGTATATTTTATTGATTATTATTCTGTTGCTGAGGCGTTAACTTTCCTAATGCCTTAGTGAGGTAAACATTCGATAGCTTCACGTCGATCTGCGCATCAATAAGGCTGGAACGTGCCGATAACCATGCTGTTTGCGCTTCCATCAGGTTCAACGCCGGAATAACCCCTTCTTCAAAACCGAAACTGGCATGTCTCAAATTCTCTTCCGCACTTTCCATATTCCGTGAGGAAGCCACCAGTTTCTTATGCGCTTCATTTACTTTGTAGACGGACTGATTAACCTGCAATTCTATTTTTTCACGCGCATCTTCATATTCCAGACGTGAGATAAGCGTTTCGGCCCTTGCCGAATTGCGTTTGTAACTACCTTCCCACCAGCCGGATATCGGTATTTTTAGCATAACGCTTACATTGAACATACCGCCAAAATCGTTTTTAAAACCGTGGAACGAATTAGGGTTCGTTATAAGGTAATTGGCAGCTACCCCCACATTAGGAAGCATATCAGCCAATACGATATTTTCTTTTTTCTCCAGCATTTTTGTTGCGAGGTTGAGGCTTTTTAATTCCGGCCGGCTCATAAATGCTTCGTTTACGTCTGCGAAAGTTTGTGTCTCCCTAACAGGTATATGGTCCATATTCTCATCCGCAAGGAGTATTGGTTCATCCAGCGATAACCCGCATAGTTGGGCAAGCAACATCCGAGACAATGCTAAACCGTTTTCAACTTTGGTTTGCGCCATCTCAGCTTCATTCAGCTTTACTTTGACGGAAAGCCCTTCTGCCTGTGTGGCAAATCCTTCGTTTATCATCTCCGTTACGTCACTGTTTGTTTTCCGGAGTAATAAAACATACGAATCCGCCAGTTTTTTCTTGTTTACCAATGATACGACCTGCCAGTAGGTTTCATCTATCTGATAGATCACATCCTGTAGTTTCTGGTCGTTCATGGATTCGGCCAGCTCTTTGGCATACTTTGTGATTTGATTGTAATTAATAATCTTGCCACCCATAAATACAGGTTGTACCAGCGATACCGCTCCAACCCATACGTTCTGTATATCCAGATGCCCGATATCGGTTATTTCGGGAGCGATCGTACCCAGCAATTCCCCGATAGCCCCCAATTTACCGAAATCGATCAACCGCAAATCTTTTTGATTCCATAAGTAGGCACCGGTTGCCGACAGTTCCGGAAAATATTTGGTAAGGGCGGCTTTCTTTTCGTAATCCGCCGCTTTAATTGTTTGGGTGGCGATCTTCAACTCTTTATTGTTCCGGATAGCTAAGTTACGGCATTCTTCCAACGTAAGTGTTTGTTGCGAATAGCTATAACTTATGGGGATCAGTAAAATAAATAATACGATAATTCTCCTCATCATTTTATTTTTTTTTCTTCCTTAAACTTCTCTCACTTTAAAATAACCGCAAAAGCGGACCGTACAGGCCGTTAATCAAGAAAACGGTACAATAGATCTTTTGTTAAATATTTTTTGCCGGATTATACATACAACTGTGTGTTATAATCTTTATCATAAAACTGCCTGTAAGATACTATTGTTTTGTTTATAAACCAATAATTGGAACAACAATCATATCTGATGCAAAATTAAGCGATTATACCGGAACGGGAAGTTGAATTAATTCAATTAAATGATACGTTTTTTTAGTTTGCAATACCATGACGTACTGACTCCCATAAAATGTGCTATATATTTGTCGGGCACTCGTTTGATAAGCCACATATGGTTAGTGTATAAGTAATTAAGGAATTCTTCTGCTGTGCTCGATTGGCGGATGGCAAACATGGAATAAAGTTTTGATATAATGGTCAGCATGGCATTTTGGTAATAAGTGGCAAACAGGCGGTACCGCCACGACAAATCTTCAATGTGCTGACGTGAAAAACGGATCAACTCGCCTTCTTCAATGGCTTTGATCTCAAATTCAGAAGGTGTCCGGGTAAAATAACCGATGGCCGAAAGGAAAGGATACTGGTGGTCGGAAGAGAATCCGGTGGTGGCTTCATTCCCTTTTTCATTGATATAAATATTCAGGAAAAGTCCTTTATTGATAAAATAGGCTTCATTACAAATTTCCCCAATCCGAAGCAGATAATCGTTTTTCTTTACAGATATGAGTTGCGCGTGGCTCTTCAGGTCGGAAATGAAATTATCGTCATGGCTTAAAGCTTCGGGCAGGTCTTTTAATAATCTGGCAAAATGCTTGTCAGTGATCATCCGACTATTTATCTAATTCAAAATTTCTTTGCCCGATCAGGTTGCCGTCGGCAAATATGTCCACGCGGTAAACACCCGGCGAAAGGAATTCTTCGATGTTCCAGTACATGGTTACCGGTAGTTCTTCGCCATCATATTCTACCTGTTTTTTCATCGAATAGTTTATCTCTTTTCCTTCAAAGAGGAACAGGTCGGCTCGGCTTTTTACAAGAATATCATCATCTGGTTTTTTGATACGTACGTATATTGTTTTTTCGCCGACAGGAGCTGTAATGTTCTTTACAATCCGGAAACTCACCATGAACTGCTCCATTTGTTTGATACGTTTAGCCTGCTTCCCTCTTGAATTCAAGGGAGTAACAGTTATGCCCGTGGCATCGAGGCGGCTTGCCAGAGAAACTCTTTCGGTTTGTTTCTCCAGTTCTTTCGACAACTGTGCCGCATTGGAAGTAGCCTGCTGATATCTTCTGACAGCCTGTTCTTTTTCCTGTGTCAGTTTTTCATTCGCCTGGTTCAGCGAATCGATCTGGATGACATAATTGCGCATGATCTTTCGCAACGTTTCCAGTTCCTTCTTTAATTCATTGATCCGGCGGGCGTTTGTTACTTTAACCGTGCGGAGTTCTTCCATAAGTCGCTGAACTTTTGCCTGTTCGGTATTTAACAAAGACAACAATGAATCATTACCCACGCTGAATTTATATCCTTCATACTGGAGGGATAATTCGTTGAATTCGTCCTGAAGCGTTTCTTTTTCAAGATCAAATGATTCGACCAGTACACTCATTTGCTGTTTCTGGTGGTAAATATAATAAGCAGCTCCTCCGATAATCAGGATTAATACGATGATTGCCACGATGAGCAATGATAATTTATTGATATCTTTATTGTCTTTCTTCTCTGGATTCATACGGTTCAGACTAATGAATACACAAAGGTAATGTTAAAAACATTCCTTCGAAGGGTATTTACTTACATTTACACATTTTAATGCGGTGTTAACATATTATGTCAACCACCTGTTATAAACGTTTTCCCTTCTTTTTCGCTTCAGAATATTATTCGTAACTTTGCACCACTCAATATTAAAAACTCTTTATACTTCATGCACGAGAAAATTATTATTCTTGATTTCGGGTCGCAGACAACTCAATTGATTGGTCGCAGGATCAGGGAATTGAACACGTATTGCGAAATTGTTCCTTATGATAAGTTCCCTAACGATTCTACCGGCGTAAAAGGGGTGATCCTTTCCGGAAGCCCTTATTCCGTATATGATATGCATGCTTTCAAAGCTGACCTTTCGGAGATACGTGGTAAATATCCGCTACTGGGTATTTGCTACGGTGCGCAATACCTTGCCTATACTTCGGATGGAAAGGTCGAATCCGCCGATTCACGCGAATACGGCAGGGCGCATTTATCGTATATTGATAGAGAAGATCCGTTATTGAAGAATATTGAAAATGGCTCGCAGGTATGGATGTCGCATGGAGATACCATAACGATGCTTCCCCCGGCTTTCCGCGTGATAGCAAGTACCAGCGATGTGAAAGCTGCTTCTTACCATATTGATGGTGAACCGACCTGGGGAGTACAATTTCATCCGGAAGTATTTCATACGACCGACGGTATCCGGCTACTGGAGAACTTTCTGGATATCTGTGGTTGTAAAAACAATTGGACACCTGCTTCTTTTATCGAATCTACGGTTGCCGAATTAAAAGAACAGTTGAAAGACGAAAAAGTAATCCTTGCGCTTTCCGGAGGAGTGGATTCATCCGTTACTGCCGTTTTACTCAATAAAGCCATAGGTAAAAACCTGACATGTATTTTTGTCGACCACGGGTTGCTCCGTAAGAATGAATTTGAAAATGTATTAAAAGATTATGAACATCTCGGACTGAATGTGATAGGTGTTAACGCCAAAGAAAAGTTTTACAAGGCGCTGGATGGTGTAACCGATCCTGAACAAAAGCGTAAAATTATCGGAAAAGGTTTTATCGATGTATTCGATGAAGAAGCTCATAAATTGAAAGATATCAAATGGCTTGGACAGGGCACGATCTATCCGGATGTGATCGAATCGTTGTCTATTACAGGTACGGTAATCAAAAGTCATCACAATGTAGGCGGATTACCGGAGAAAATGAACCTGAAACTGGTCGAACCTTTACGTTTGCTTTTTAAAGATGAAGTACGCCGCGTTGGAAATGAACTGGGTATGATGCCTAACCTGATCAAACGGCATCCGTTCCCCGGCCCCGGATTAGGTATTCGTATACTGGGCGATATCACGCCGGAAAAGGTAAGTATACTGCAGGATGCCGATGATATCTATATTTCACTTATGCGCAAATGGGGATTGTACGACCAGGTATGGCAGGCCGGAGCTATCTTATTGCCTATCCGTTCGGTAGGTGTGATGGGAGATGAACGGACGTATGAAAATACGATTGCCTTACGTGCGGTAACTTCAACCGATGCTATGACCGCCGACTGGGCCCAATTACCCTACGACTTCTTGGCAAAAGTTTCCAACGAGATCATAAATAAGGTAAAAGGAGTGAACCGGGTTGTATACGATATCAGCTCCAAACCCCCAGCAACAATTGAGTGGGAATAGTGGCATACTCTATTTCTCAGGCTAAACATTATTGGTCGGAGACCTATCCTTCACCTTCCACTTATTGTTTCAAATCGTTATCCAAACAGCTTTTCAGGGTGGAAGATATTCTTCCACCCTGTTTTTTATCTTTAATTGCGCTTGCGGAGGGTACTCAAAATATATTGCCGCTTTGCGGATGTTAGTTTTTTGTTGTAATGCATTTAGCCGAAAGTTAATAAAAAACTGATCCTTTGCTATCCTGTGTCTGATGCGTGGTTTGAGAGTTACAAATCATTTCACCCGGGTGGAATAAGTATTTCACAAGGGTGAAACTTACATTTCATAAAGGTGAAATATATTTTTAACGGGGGGTTAAGTGGATAACAGACTGTATAACCGTTAACAAGTGATAAGGATTTAAGCATTAAATGGATAAAGTAAAAATATCAAATAATAATTATGCATGCATATCTAATAGTTGGAATTTGGACGAATGTAATAAAAAAAGCGAACACACTAACGAGCCAAATGTTACTTGCATCTAAAGCATACTTAAACAGGATTGCACCTCAAAATAGTTTATGAATAATAAAATGAGTACGGATCAGAAGTTTGGCGATTTAACTTATGACGTTAATATTTACAATGGATCAAATACCTTTTTTCTAATTTTGTTTGATTCAAACTAAGGGATAAATATCCTATTTTATGGTTTTTCTTTTTTTCTGAATTGTAAAGGAGTATATCCGGTATGCTTATGAAAAAAACGGATGAAATAGGATGGCGTTTCAAAAGATAAGCGGTCTGAGATTTCTGTGATTGTGAAATTGGAATATAAGAGGTATTTTTTCGATTCGGTTATCAACCTGTTTTGAATGACCTGTTTGGCAGAAATACCTATATCTCTTTTGGAAAGTTCATTCAGGTAATTTGGCGTAAGGTTTAATTTTTCAGCATAATATTTCACCGTATGATTTTTGTCAAAGCCAGCATGTACAAGCTTTAAGAACCTGTCGGCATGGGTACTTTTATTCCCCTTTGGGGACACGTTATTCTTTTCGGTGAATATCCTTTCAAGGCACATCAACGCCTGATATAGCAATGCTCTTAAAATATGCTTATTTTTTTCTGTATATTCATCAATCTCATGTTTAATCTGAAGAATCAGATTATTGATTTGGTCAAATTCTTTTGAAGATAACTTCAGCTTATTATTAGTCCGGTTTATGTTGAAGTAAGAAATGTTATCAAGAAAATGGGGGTCGTTGAAAAAGGAAATAAGAAATTCTTCTTTAAAAATCAATGCGTAGCCATGGGAAATATTTTGAGTATCCCATTCTCTTAGCTGATGGGGCAACGAAAATAAAATTTCCTTTGCATTAACATGATGACCTGTGTTGTCAATCCTAAAAAATCCTTCTCCTTGTGTGATCAGGGTGATGTCGTAATAAGTAAGGGTATGTAAAGACTTAGCGGGAAGGTATTTTTTTATATATTGTAATTCCACCACATCTATCAGTAATTCACTACCATATTTTGTTTTATAAAAATCATATTCAGATATATTTTTCATTTTTATTCAATTATAATGCAATAATAATACTTCCGTGGCAAAAACCTGTTTTTTTCTTCTAATTTTTAGGCTGTTGCTCCGCTTTTCCGATACCTTTCTTTGTCAGGGATTTATAATAAAATTTTAGAGGTGATGGTATATCTTCCACTCTCAAACCTTTGATACAAAAGGATTTGTCGGTATAAGTGGAAGGTAAAGGAAGGGTTGGTTAAATATATGTTACACGTCTTATTTCTACTAATAAATCTTATCTTTGCCGTAATTAATAGTTATGTCTTACACTAAAAAGAATGGTTATGAAAAAGTTATTTACATCAGGTGTTTTATTGGTTGCGCTTTGCTCTATGTTTTTATTTAGCTCATTTACATTTGCCGGTGAAAAATCCAATCAGGACGGAGAATTGACCATTGTAGCGAACGTCACCGTTAAAGCGGAACATAAAAATGATATAATGAAAGCTTTTAAAGCAGTTGTTGACGCTACCCGTAAAGAACCGGGAAATGTATCGTACGCTTTGTATGAAAACGTATCCGATCCTCTGAAATTTACATTTGTTGAAGTTTGGAAATCTCAACAAGCGATTGATGAACACAACAGCAGCCGGCATTTCAATGACTTTGTGAAAGCTGTAGACGGTAAAGCCGACCTCGAAGTGCTTATCCTGAAACAGAAGTTTTAAGGGATAAGTAATAATTGAATGGAGGACACGGAAAAACGGATTTTTTTTTATCCACATGTAAAAACTGCCGTTATCCGTGTCTCTTCATTTATATTTTCTATAGATTACTTTACCGGTTTATATTTGGCTGTACGAGCATCGTTTATAACACCTTTCCAGTTTAATCCGTAACCAAAATTATATTGGTTTCCTTCGGAGTCCATATGACATTCCATATCATAAGGTACATCTTCCAATTGTTTTTCTACCGTCGACATATTTGCCGGCATCTGGAACGGCAGCAATCCCGAAGGTTCATGTTTTCCTGAGATGATGTCCAAGAGAGCTTGTGTAGTGCTTCCAAAATGTGTGATAATGCCGTCTACACTCTTTTCAAACTCACTGAATATCATGGGGTTTGAGACATCAACGATAGCTATGACAGGTTTGTCGCTCATCATCTCCCTTGTTTTAAGGATGACATCCAGGTCATTGGAATTGGCTGTACGGGCCGATTTATTTTTATAGGAACGGTCGGTTATGGTAGGATCGATAACCGGATCGCCGGCAGCGATACTGTGCTCGCGCGCATCTACAGCAATATAGGGATTGTATTGAAGCGAAACAGGGACATATCCGTTTCCTCCGGCTTTACGGTCGGTTATCGAGTATCCGCCGTTTTCACTTTGCGGGCTGGAGACGAAAACAAGTGAGAAATCAGCCTCAGAAGGATTAGATGTTACGTTGTAATATTTTTTTACTGTCTCTATATTCACCGGATAGTCCAAGGTAGGTTCGGACCACATACCCCACCAGTTTTTAGCGGCGGGTTTGTATATTTTGGGAATGAATACTGTCTTTTTTTCCGTTACTGGCAATGTGTTTGATTTGTTTTTCAGCAATACAACCGATTTAAGTTGTGCTTCGTATCCGGCTTGCATAAAATTGGGATTACCTACTTTACGGGCCGTTTCCTGCGGGTCGAGGTAGGGGTTTTCAAATAGTCCGAGCCGGAAGATGTTACGTAGCAGCCTGACGGCAGATTGTTCGAAACGCTTCCTCATAAAGGACTTGCCATGTTCTTTCACTCCCATACGGTAGGCTTCCAGCACCGGGCCTTTATCGTTGTTTCCACCGAACTGGTCGACACCTGCCATGATGATCATATAACGCCTTTCGGCAATCGACAAAGTTTCCGCTCCCCAGGGTTTGCCCGCGAAAATATCCGGCGTATTACCTTCATCGTTTGTAATTCCCCAGTCTGTGCATACCACTCCGTCGTAATTATACTGGTTTCTGAGTAAATCGGTGATCATATATTTGCTGTAACCGTTGGCATAATTGGTTCCGTCTTTTGCCTGGTTATATGAAATGGTATAATAAGGCATTACGGCTGAAGCTAATTGTGTTTTCCCATCCAGTTTAAAGGCTCCTTCGGTAAAGGGCTTTAAATGGTCTTCAAAGTTATTGCCCGGATAAACGGCAAATTTGCCGTAAGCCCAGTGTCCGTCGCGTCCGCCCTCTTCAGGTCCTCCGCCGGGCCAATGTTTCACCATCGCATTTACACTGGTGTATCCCCAACCGTCTTTAATCTCATCTTTACCGGGAGAAGTCTGGAAGCCGTCTACATACGCCCGCGCAAGATCTGTTACCAGTTTGGTCCCTTCGCCGAACGTCATGGATATACGGTACCACCGCGGTTCGGTTCCAAGGTCGATTTGCGGAGAAAGCGCTGTACCTATTCCAAGCGCCCGGTATTCCTCCGAAGCAATTTCTCCGAATTTTTTTATTACCTCCGGGTCAAATGATGCTGCCAGTCCCAGTTCCCTCGGCCAAAGGGAAATAGCACCGCCGGCACCGGCATTAAATTCTGCATTACCTGTTGCTGCATGCCGGGGATCGGAACTGGTATTTCCCGGTATTCCCAGTCCACGGCCCTCTACATATGCCTGCATGGTGTTGTTCCATCTCGCGGCCACTTCAGGCGATTGAACGGTGGTAATTAATACATGACGAAGGTTATCGTCGCTAAGAAATTTCTTTTGGTCGTCCGTTAGGTCCCACGGGTTAGCCCCGCTCTCTTTCAGGGTTTTTCCATTATACGTACCTCCCCCAAACCCGAAAGGGTTCGCGGGAATAGACTGGTGTCCGCTGTATAGCATTAATCCGGCGATTTGTTCGACCGACATCCGTTTGGCCAGGTCTTTCGACCGTTCATCCACAGGCAATCTCCAGTCTTCGTAAGGGTCTACCTTGCCGTTTTTATTCAGGTCCTTGAATTTCAGGCCGTCTTTTGTGATAATTTTAATTCCGGAGGTGGGAGAATATCCCAAAGTCGCCCCGTTGTTATTTTCTACCGTAATAAATTGTTTATCTTCCTGTGCTTGCAGGGCCGTAAAAGCACTCAAAGCCATAAACAGAAACAATCCCTTTTTCATAATGTATGTATTTAATAGGTTAGACACTAATAAGAACAATATATCTATGCGTCATACTGACACAAATATAAGAATTAATTTTATCCGGTCGACAAATATCGGATCATGAAATGGCTTTACATATGTGTGCTTTGATATGTTAAAATTCAAAAAAAACAGAAATATTACCTGCTTCTTCCCTAATTTTGAGTAATAAACCTAATCAGGATGGCTGTATATAATTCGAATGCAAATAACCTTTTATCAAGCGCGGAGTCATTTTGCCCGGGGATATCGCTGGATTGTGTAATACTTGGTTTTCATGACGGAAACCTCAAAGTATTACTCAATAAATATGCCTGTTATACCAAATGGATGCTACCCGGCGGATTTATATATAAGGATGAGCATGTAGATGACGCTGCCGTGCGTACATTAGTAAGCCGCACCGGATTATCAGATGTTTATTTACGCCAGTTTTACCTGTTCGGTGATGTATCCCGCACCAGTATCGAAGAGAATGAGGATATGCTTATCCGGCAGGGATTCGGTAAAGAAGATTTAACCGTTAGCAACTGGTTTCTGCAACGTTTCCTGAGTGTTGGTTATTACGCATTTGTAGAATATGCCAAAGTAAAGGTTCAATCCAGTATTGAGGAGGATATCGCCTGGTTCGACCTGGACAACCTGCCCCAACTGTATGCCGATCATAACCATATTATATCCAAAGCGCTTTCTACCATCCGCAGCCGGCTTAGTAGTTTACCTATCGGTTATGAATTATTACCCGAAAAATTTACACTTACTGAGTTACGTATCATTTACGAAACGATAATGGGGTCTAAATTAGACCGGAGAAACTTTCAACGCAAAATCCTGTCTACCGGCATGGTGGTTAAATTAGACGAGGTATATAAAAAGTGGGGGCAGAAGTCATCAGCTTTATATTCATTTGACAAAGTGAAGTACCAGGATGCGCTAAAAAATGGCATACCAATCTTTTAATCTGTGTAAGGTAAATCTTATTCCTTTTTCGTACTTTTGTCATCTCAAACAGCGTAAAGATGTATAAGGATTTAATTTCATGGGTTATCGCCATTATTTCCCAGCCTGGAAAGGCATGGAAAGAACTGTCGCAAAAGGAAGAAAAAGGAGACGAATACCTCACACGGTTTGTCTACCCTTTGATCGGTCTTGTCACGATTGCTGCTTTTATTGGTATTTTATTTACCCAGAAAGAATTCAATATTGAACTGGCGCTCAAATCGGCTATTAAGACACTTGTTTCATTGTTTGGCGGTTTTTTTCTGGCTTCCTATTTGTTGAACGAATGGTGGGGAAGTTTGTTTAAACAGGAAAAGGACATCAAATTGTGTCAACGGTTTGTAGGGTATTCTTCTTCTATGATGTATGCGCTGAATATCCTGCTGATGATATTACCGGTTTCCGATTTCTTCTTTTTGAGGATATTTGTCTTATATACGGTATATATTGTATGGGAAGGGGCCGTTCCGTATATGAACGTAAACGAAAAAGACCGGTTGAAGTTTACCATGCTGGCTTCAGCCCTTATCGTTTTGCTGCCTGAGATAATCGGATTGCTTTTATTTATGCTGATGCCGGGAATGCGTATCTAACCCGGTGGAGTTATTGTTCTACAACTATTTAACGAATAATGAAAGAAAAGATTCATAACAATATACAGATAAAAAATAAACGTGCCACATTCGATTATGAACTGTTGGATACGTTCACAGCGGGGATAGTCCTTACGGGAACGGAAATAAAATCCGTCCGTTTAGGAAAAGCCAGCCTGGTAGATGCCTATTGCCTTGTGGAAAGGGGAGAACTTTGGGTGAAAAATATGTACATTGCCGAGTATTTTTACGGTACCTATAACAATCATTCTGCACGAAGGGACAGAAAATTGCTTTTGACCCGGAAAGAACTCAAGAAGATTGAAGGCGAATCGAAAAACAGTGGCTTTACCATTATTCCTGTCCGGTTATTTCTTAATGAGAAAGGACTTGCCAAGGTGGTGGTTGCGATCGCAAAAGGTAAAAAAGAATACGATAAACGCGATTCACTTAAAGAACGTGACGACAGGCGTGAGATGGACAGGGCTTTCAAACGTTGATTATGGGTCGTACTGCTGAAAGGGTTTGGAAATGTATCTTACGGGCTTTGCCGAAAGCGGGTAAAACATGTGTATGGTTGCTTAAGATTATCCTGCCTGTCTCTTTACTGGTACGGTTGTTGCAATATTCGGGATTACTCACGAAGTTTTCGGCCTGGCTCGAACCACTTTTTTCTACGATGGGTTTACCCGGAGAAACGGCTATCGTATTTATTACCAGCGTATTTTCTCCTCTTTATGCTCCCATTGCGCTGATAACATCTATGTCGTTAAGCGTCCGTGAGGCTACGATCCTTGCTTTGATGTGCCTGATATCCCATAATTTAATAGTTGAATCGTCAGTCCAGGCAAAGACTGGTTCAGGTTTTTGGGAAATGACCATTCTACGGCTGAGTATGAGTTTTGTTGTTGCATTTCTATTAAATCTTATAATGCCTCATAGCGGATGGGGTGTAATAGGTTCTTCGGTAACTCCTGAAGCCTGCAATAGTATAGGCGAAGTATTCATACTATGGTTTGGCAGCTCAATGAAGGTAGTTGGTACTATCCTTGTGATTGTAACATCCTTAATGATCCTTCATTACATACTTGAAGAGTTTAATCTGATGAAAGGATTGTCGGCCGTATTTCATCCGGTAATGAAAGTTTTCGGATTGTCTTCCAATGCTGCTTTCCTGTGGTTGGTCGGCAATGTCGTCGGGCTTGCTTACGGTGGCGCAATCATGGCAGAGCAGATGGCGCAGAAAAAGCTGTCGTATAAAGAAGGTAACCTGCTGAACTACCACTTAGCCATGAGCCATTCGTTACTTGAAGATACGATTATATTTATTGCGATAGGGATACCTGCCTTGTGGATTATCCTTACCCGTTTATTTTTTGCCGTCGGAGTGGTATGGATCCGGCGGGCAGTGGATTACATTTATATTAGAAAGATTAAAGTCTATCATGAAAGATAAATTTTTACAGCTACTTAAAGAACGTATACTTATACTGGATGGTGGTATGGGAACCATGATCCAACAATATAAATTAACGGAACAGGATTACCGGGGCGAACGCTTTGCCGGTTTTGCTGTCGACCTGAAAGGAAATAATGATCTTCTTAATATTACCCAACCGGGTATAATTGCCGGCATTCATCGGCAATACCTTGACGCAGGTGCGGATATCTTTGCAACAAATACATTTAATGCCAACAGCATTTCGATGGAAGATTATGGGATGCAGGCATATGTAAGTGAAATCAATTATGCCGCCGGGAAATTGGCGCGGACAGTTGCGGATATGTTTATGAAGGAGCATCCGGAGCGGACTGTCTTTATCGCCGGTTCGATAGGCCCGACAAATAAAACCGCATCGATGAGCCCGGATGTGAATGACCCGTCTTACCGTGCGGTAACTTATTCGGGTTTATACCAATCGTACAAAGAGCAAATAGACGCTTTGCTTAAAGGCGGGATCGATATCATATTAATTGAAACCGTATTCGATACGTTGAATGCAAAAGCGGCCCTGGAAGCGGCTAATGATATGATAAGGGAAACCGGGAAAGATATTCCGGTTATGTTGTCGGTAACCTTATCGGCTCAGGGCGGACGCACTTTTTCAGGGCAGACTCTTGCGGCTTTTTTGGCTTCGGTACAACATGCCAATATTGTCAGTGTAGGGCTCAATTGTTCTTTCGGAGCCGCAGAAATGAAGCCTTATCTTCAGGAGTTGGCCAAAATAGCGCCCTATTATATTAGTGCCCATCCCAACGCGGGGTTACCTAATAGCTTCGGTTTATATGATGAAACGGCGGAAACCATGGCCTGTCATATAAAACCCTTTATTGAAGAAGGATTGGTTAATATCATCGGTGGATGCTGCGGTACAACTCCCGCACATATTGCCCGCTATGCACCTTTAGTGAAACATGCAAAACCTCATATACCTGCGGCCCGTAAAAATGCGTTATGGCTGTCGGGACTTGAGCTATTGGAAATCAAACCAGAAAATAACTTTGTAAATATCGGTGAAAGATGCAATGTGGCAGGTTCGCGCAAATTCCTGCGGTTAATAAAGGAAGGAAATTATGAAGAAGCCCTGTCAATTGCCCGTAAACAGGTGGAAGACGGCGCACAGGTAATCGATATTAATATGGATGACGGGATGCTCGACGCTGTAAAGGAGATGACGACATTCCTGAACCTGATCGGTTCTGAACCTGATATTGCGCGTGTACCGGTCATGATTGACTCTTCTAAATGGGAAGTTATTGAAAGGGGATTAATGTGTCTTCAGGGTAAGAGCGTTGTTAATTCAATCAGCCTGAAAGAAGGGGAGGAAACGTTTCTACGGTATGCATCCCGCATTAAGCAGTTAGGGGCTGCGGCTGTGGTGATGGCTTTTGATGAGAAAGGACAGGCTGATACGTTTGAAAGGAAAATAGAAGTCTGTGAACGAGCTTATTATTTATTAAAAGATAAGATAGGTTTTAATCCGCAGGATATTATATTCGATCCCAACGTACTGGCAATCGCTACCGGTATGGAGGAACACAATGGTTACGGGCTCGATTTTATACGCTCTGTAGAATGGATCAAACAGCACTTACCCGGTGCAAAAGTAAGCGGTGGTGTGAGCAACCTTTCTTTTTCATTCCGTGGAAATAACTATGTAAGGGAGGCTATGCACTCCGTTTTTCTTTACCATGCGATAAAGAAAGGTATGGATATGGGAATCGTAAATCCCTCTTCTTCTATTCTTTATCAAGATATTGAACCTTCTTTCCGCACATTGCTGCAAGATGTTATTCTTTACAGGCGTAAGGAAGCGGCGGAAGAACTGATCGCGTATGCCCAGAATATACATCAGGAGGCATCAAATGTACTTGATACCAAACAGGAACTCTGGCGTGAAACCCCGGTAGAGCAACGTTTGGAGTACGCGCTGATGAAAGGTATCGGGGATTACCTGGAAAATGATATAAAGGAGGCTTTGCAAAAATATCCGCGGGCGGTGAACGTGATCGACGGTCCGTTAATGAGCGGCATGAATAGAGTGGGAGAATTATTCGGTGAAGGAAAAATGTTTCTTCCGCAGGTTGTCAAGACAGCCCGGACAATGAAAAAAGCGGTTGCCGTTTTACAGCCGTTTATCGAATCCGAAAAACAAGCCAGTGAGTCTTCAAAAGCGGGAAAGGTACTTTTCGCTACCGTAAAAGGGGATGTACATGACATCGGAAAGAATATCGTTTCCATTGTATTGTCGTGTAATAATTATGAAGTGATCGACCTCGGGGTAATGGTTCCTGCGGATGTAATTGTGAAAAGGGCTATAGAGGAAGAGCCCGATCTGGTATGTCTTTCAGGTCTTATAACACCTTCTCTGGAAGAGATGGTGCACGTTACGGACGAAATGCAGAAGGCAGGCCTTACTATCCCTATTATGGTAGGTGGGGCAACTACCTCAAAATTACATACAGCGGTGAAAATTGCTCCTCATTATGATTATCCGGTCATTCATGTACTGGATGCTTCACAGAACCCCGTTATAGCTTCTAAATTATTGAATCCTGTTACACGCCAGTCTTATATAAATGAATTGGAAAGCGAGTACCAAAAGTTGAGGGATTCTTTGGCGGATAAAAGAGAAAAGCTCGTGCCGTTGGAGGAAGCGAGGAAGAACGGAGTAAAAATAAATTGGGGAGAATATCAACCTGTTGTTCCTAACCAGGAGGGTGTTCAGGTACTTTCTCATATTCCGATCGATATAATACGCCCGTATATTCACTGGACATTCTTTTTTGCAGCATGGAAGCTGAACGGAAGGTTTGCGGAGATAACCCGGCTGGACGGTTGTGATGCCTGTAAGACAAGCTGGCTGGCCGGCTTACCCGAGACTGACAGGGAAAAAGCTGGGGAAGCTTTGCAGCTTTATAAAGATGCATGTAAAATGCTTGATTATTTGTCTGATATAAAAGTAGAATGTTGCCAGGCTATTTATAGGTTTTTACCGGCAAACAGTGACGGCGATAATATTTTATTGGGGAATGACCGTAATATTATATTGCCCATGCTGCGGCAACAGGCCCGGAATAAAGAAAATAAATATAAATCGTTAGCCGACTATGTGATGCCTTTGTCTGCAAAAAGAAAGGATTATATAGGGGCTTTTGTGGTCACGGCCGGAAGTGGTATCGAAACTTTACTGAAAAAATATGATGAAGAGGGCGATACCTATTCGTCTATGCTTTTACAAAGCCTGACCGACCGTTTAGCTGAAGCAACGGCAGAATACCTGCACCTTCAGGTACGTACTGACTATTGGGGTTACGATACGAACGAATCTTTATCAATTCCGGATTTATTCCGTGTCAAGTACCGCGGTATCCGACCGGCAATAGGATATCCTTCTTTACTGGATCAATTATTAAACTTCCAGATAGATAAACTTCTTGATTTCTCCCGGATAGGAGTGAAGTTAACAGAAAATGGGGCTATGTATCCTACTGCTTCAGTCAGTGGTTTATACTTCGCACATCCCGAGTCATCCTATTTTATGATCGGAGCGATCGATGAGGAGCAATTAACTGATTATTCTGAGCGCCGTAAGATGGATAAAGACCAAATCTGCCGTTTCCTTAATAAAAATATCTGAAAAGTCGCTGTTATTTAATTTTATCATTATTTGTTTGCTTTTTTTAATTTTGTTTGTATTTTTAAGCCTGTAAACCTAAATTAAAATGAAACTACACATAATCTATGTCATGTTTTTTCTTCTAAGCTTAGTGGCTCAGGCTCAGGAAAAACCACAGAATTTAACCGTATTTGTAAACGATGATATTGAATCATATCTTTCAAAAGCGGGTAATCAGGCTATTATTTATTCGGGTAAAGAAGAGGTCAAGTATCCTACCCATATCATAAACCATCCTTATGTTGATACAAAAGAATACAGAAAGGGAAATTTATCTTTTGATGGGATCATGTATCCTAATGTTAGAATGCGTCTTAACTCTCATACAGGAGAATTAATTGTTATTAATCCCGACAGCCGCTACAATTTAGTTGTTCCGACAGACCGGGTAGATTATGCCACAATAGATTCACTTTACATATTCTACCTCCAACCGGATAATGAATACAATCTCAGGGAAGGTTATTATGTGAGGTTACGAAACGGTAAGCATCCGGTCCTTAAACGCCAGACCTCTTTTCTGAAATCACGGACAAAAGACCTGGAGTTGGAAGTTTCGTTTGATATACAAAAAAGATTTTATGTGTTAAAAGATGGCGTTTACACTCAGGTAAATAGTCAAAGAGGTATTCTAAAATTATTTAAATCACACAAGAAAGAATTAAAGCAATATATTAAACAACATGAAATAAATTTCAGGGAATCTCCTGAAAAAGCAATCTTAGCGATTACCGAACAATATGAAATCCTTAGTCCGTTATGAAAAATAAACCACATATTACGTTGATATTTCTTTTACTGCCATTTCTACTATTTGCGCAGCAAACGATAACTATCCAACTTGAACAACGTCCGGTTACGGAATTGTTCGATGCCATCGAAAGCCAGACATCCTTCAAGGTATATTGCCTGCCGGAAGATACAGATTCGCTCTTTATCTCCTTAAATATTACAAATGCGGAGCCTCTAAGTGTATTGGAAAGTATACTGGATACTACTTCATTGAAAGTTTCCCGGTACGAAAACAATCTTTTTATTGCGGATAATCTGGAGCTTGTCACTTCATTACCTCCTGATTATTTCAATGAAAGTGGAAATGCGGACGGAGTGACGTATGACGGTTCGGGTTTCCTCTTATCTTTAAGCAGGCGCGAACAAAAAGCATCTTCAGAAAATAAAGTATATGAGATAGGTGAACCATCTGCAAATGCCACTGGACGTGTAAATCTGAGCGGGAATATCACAGATTTTAAAACCGGCGAACCGATGATCGGTGTTGCGCTGTACATAAACGATCCGATGGTAGGTACTACTTCCGATGCTTTTGGCTATTATACCATACAGCTTCCTGTAGGCAGGCACGATTTACACATCAGGGGAATGGGTTTGAAAGATACCCGCCGGCAAATCGTGTTGCATTCGGAGGGAAAACTTGATATTGAATTGGAAGAACAGGTTTATTCCCTTAAAGAAGTGACTATATCTTCCGAGAAGATTGAGAATGTGAGAAGTACGACTATGGGAGTCGAACGTTTGAAAATACGGGATATCAAAAATATTCCGACGGCATTCGGTGAAGTCGACATTATACGCGCTGTTATGTCATTGCCGGGTGTTAAAGCCGTGGGTGAAGCATCCAGCGGATTTAATGTCAGGGGAGGATCTACAGACCAGAACCTCATCCTGTTTAATGACGGGACAATTTACAATCCCACCCATTTATTCGGTTTCTTTTCCGCATTTAATCCCGATCTTGTTAAGGATATGGAGTTGTATAAGAGTAGTATTCCTGCAAAATACGGCGGACGTATCTCTTCCGTGCTGGATATCACCAGCCGTGAGGGAAATAAAAAAGAATTCAAAGGCTCTGCCAGTATCGGCTTGTTAACCAGTCGCCTTACGTTGGAAGGGCCTGTCTTTAGCGAAAAAACATCCTTTATTGTAGGTGGACGTACCACCTATTCCGACTGGATTTTAAAGAAATTACCACAGAAAAGCGGATACAAGGATGGAAGTGCCGGATTTTATGACCTCAATGCGTCGGTGAACCATAAATTTAATGAATATAATAATCTGTACGTTAATGGTTATTTCAGCCGTGACCGGTTTAGTTTTGATACAGACGAACGTTATTCTTACCAGAATGCAAACGCATCGGTTAAATGGCGGCATATTTTCAATCCTAAACTTACCAGTGTCCTGACAGGTGGGTATGATCATTATGATTACGGAACCAAGAGCACGGAAAATCCGGTAAATGCCTATTCGTTATCTTTTGGGATCGACCAGTATTATGGAAAAGCTGACTTTACCTGGTACGTGAATGACAAGCATACTATAGATTTCGGATTGAACGGATTGTATTATAACCTGAACCCGGGAAAATATCTTCCTTCTGGGGGTGAATCCCTGGTTGTTGAAGACCGTATGCAAAAAGAAAAAGCAGTTGAATCCGCCGTATACATTGGCGACCGCTGGGATATAACACCTAGTTTGTCTGTTAACGCCGGAATCCGATATTCCATGTTTAATGCCTTAGGACCCAGGACCTATAATCAATACGACGATACTTATTTACCTTCGTTAAGCACTATTGCCGACACCAGTACGGTAGGCAAAGGTGTTTTTAAAACTTACCATGGCCCTGAATTCCGGATTTCTGCCCGGTATGAATTCAAGGATGGCCTGTCTGTTAAAGCCGGGTTTAATACAATGAGGCAAAATATTCATAAATTGTCTAATACCACCATTATGTCTCCTACCGATACCTGGAAGCTGAGCGATGCAAACATTAAACCGCAGACAGGTTCGCAGGTCGCCTTGGGAATATATAAGAATTTTCTGGATAACACGATAGAGGCTTCTATTGAAGGATATTATAAAACGATGGATAATTACCTGGATTACCGTAACGGAGCTGAACTTTTAATGAATCACCACATTGAAACCGATGTTCTCGATACCGAAGGGAGGGCTTACGGTGTAGAAGTAATGCTCAAGAAAACCCAGGGTAAATTGAACGGGTGGGTGAGTTATACCTATTCACGTACTGAACTCCGGCAGAATGATGCGCGTATAACAGACCCGGTTAACAATGGTGACTGGTATCCGGCAGATTACGACAAACCCCATGATATTAAATTTGTTGGAAACTATAAGTTCACGCACCGGTTCAGTTTATCCATGAACTGTGATTACAGTACCGGCCGTCCTATTACTCTGCCGGTATCAAAATATAATTATGCGGGTGGGCAATTTGTTTATTTTTCCGACCGGAACAGGTATCGTATTCCTGATTTCTTCCGGATGGATCTGGCTTTCAATATTGAACCGAGCCATCACCTTACTTTATTGACGCATAGTACTATCTCTTTTGGAGTTTACAACGTGACAGGCAGAAAAAACGCTTATTCGGTTTACTATGTGTCCGAAAACGGGAAATTAAAAGGATATAAGCTTGCCATATTCGGTATGCCTATTCCTTATATATCTTATAATATTAAATTTTAATTCTGTGATTAAGTTACTCTATAAAAATAGTGATTAAGATGATGAATGATATAAAATATAGATATACCAATGTCCGCTTGAATAATCAACGGGTTAAAATACATCATCCGTTTTTATTTGCCCTAATGGTAATTTTTTTTCAGGCATGTATTGTAGAATATGTTCCTACAGGAATAGAAGAAGTCAGCGATTTATTAATCGTTGACGGTACCATCACGGATAATGAATCTGTTTTCAAATTAGGCCGTAGTATTGGATTAACGGAAGATTTTACCGGAAATGAAACGGTAAATAATGCTTCTTTATTTATAGAGACAGAAGATGGTGAAAGAATGGACGGCGTTTTTCGGGGAAAAGGATTATATGTTGTGCCTACCGGGACATTAGATGTAAATAAGAAATACCGTTTACGCATATCGGTTGAGGGAGAAGAATATGAATCTACGTTTCTGTCTCCTCTTTTGACTCCTGAGATAGATAGTATATCTCCTATGAAAAAGGGAAAGGGAGAACCTGTTTTTATGTGTGTAAATACGCATGATCCTCTTAATCAGTCTCGTTATTTTCGTTGGTCGTATAAAGAACATTGGGAAGTAAAAGCAGAATTATATGCGAATGCGGAATTAATTGATGGCGTTCCTCACTATTTTGATTTATACAGTTCGAATAATATTTATTATTGTTGGGGAAAAGATAGCTCAAGGGTGATTCTGCTTGCTTCTTCAGAAAAATTATCGGAAAATATAATATCACAAAAAAGGCTTGTTGAAATTCCTTGTGATGATGATAAACTATCTATTCTTTATTATATTGCAGTAGAACAAATCCAGTTGCGTAAAGAATCTTACGACTATTTTAATAACCTGCAAAAAAATATTGAACAAACCGGAAGTATATTTACACCTATACCTTCAGAAATGAAAGGAAATATCCGGAGTGCGACAAATCCGGATTTGCCTGTAATCGGTTATATAGAAGTATCGACTACCACCAGAAAGGATTTATATATTCCGGAAAAACAAGGTTTGTATGAAGAACCCCGAAGGACTTGTTCATTAGAAATTACAGATGATCCGACGTTATCACTTCCTTTATTTCAATATAACCCGCCTGAAATTTTATATGCTCCTACATATTGTATTGATTGCCGTAGCAAAAAATACGCTTCTAAAAATAAACCGGATTTTTGGCCAACTGATCATTTATAATTCATGAAAACATATAATAAAATAATACTCTTTCTGTTGGTAATAGGCTTACAGTCTATTTTTGGAAATGAAAGTATATCAGCAATACGTGAAAGGATCTATTTACAAACTGATAAACAAATTTATTTGTCTGGAGAACTTCTCTGGATGAAGCTATACCTTACGGATAACGAGGGTGAACCCGCTTCGTTTAGTAAAGTCGGATATGTCGAACTTTTAGATGGAACCTCTGCCCAGGTTCAGGTGAAACTGGAAATCACAGATGCTACAGGTGCCGGTTGGCTTGAAATTCCCTCAACAATACCTACCGGATATTACAAATTAGTGGCATATACCCAACAAATGCGAAATGAAGGGGAAAGCGTATTTTTTCAAAAGGAAATCGGTATAATAAATACATTTACAAACGACCAGACTATCGAAACCGATTCACTACTTCAAACTACCTTAGCTTCTGTCGTGGATAATAATATATCTGTTACTACCGATAGAGATAATTATCACCCGCGGACTCAAACGGAATTAAAAATACAGGGATTACCGGAAAATGTGCATTCAATAGGTATATCCGTCGCAGGAAAAGACCTGGCTCCTGTAAGTGGAAATATAAACATTACCCAATGGAATAATCAACTGCCTTCTATAAGAAACGTACCACTTCGTAGTGATTTCATACCTGAGTATGAAGGGCATATTATACAGGGGAAAATTGTAGATGTATCAACCGGTGAATCTTCCATAAACGAAAAAGTATCTCCTTTAGTGGGTTTTGTAGGAGATCAGATACGTTTATTTGGCGGACAGGTGGACAATGAATATAATGTCAAATTTTTCACGAAAAGGATTGGTGGAGTCCATGAACTTGCGACTACGACGTTTTCACCATCGGCTAAGCAATACAGGGTAGATATTCAATCACCTTTCGCTGACCATCCCGAAACAATGTTTGCGGCTTTCAAACTTAATCCGAAATGGAAGGATCAGTTATTGCAGCGAAGTATGGGACTACAAGTGTTACATACCTTTACGGCAGATTCTTTGAATAAGATCGATACAACATATTCTCATTACCAGTTTAAGCCCGACCGTTCTTATCTGTTGGATGAATACACCCGGTTTACAACCATGGAAGAGGTTATGATCGAATTTATTCCCTCGCTTAGATTCAGAAAAATAAATGACCGGCGGACATTATCCGTTCTCAATGAAGAACGTACTGCGTTCTCTATAGGAAATTCCTTAGCGATGCTTGATGGTGTTCCGGTATCGGATCATGAGTCGATATTCCGGTATGACCCATATTTAGTGAGAAAAATTGATGTTTACAGAGGCAAATTCATTTTTGGAGAACAATTTTTTGACGGGGTTATTTTCTTTTCAACTTATAATCTTGATTATCCAAATATTAAATTAGATGAAGCAACCCAGTTCTTTGATTATGAAGGAACGCAGTCACACAGGCATTTCTTTGCTCCTACATATACTGAAAACAAGGATAAAAGAAACCGTATTCCCGATTACCGTCATACTTTACTTTGGCAACCCGAAATTGAAACCAACGGCAGTACATCCTTTTCCATACCATTCAGTACCTCTGATCTTACAGGCGAATACCAGGTTACTGTTGAAGGAATAACTAAGGATGGCAAGGTTATAAGAGGCACTACACATTTTAATGTAAATGAATAAAAGTTTATGTCATTAAAAAGATTTGGTGTATCATTAGAAGAGGATTTACTTGAGGTACTTGATCAATATGTTAATACGAATGGTTTTGCAAACCGTTCACAAGGTATACGTTTCCTTATCGAAAAGAACGTAGCCGAACAAAAATGGCAGTGTAACCACATTGTTGCGGGTACCATTATTATTATGTATGACCAGGGGAAAAAAGAGATTGCTTCCAAAATATCGGATATACAACATAATTATACGGATGTGATTTTGTCTTCATCACAGTACTATGTTAATCAGAATTTCTGTATGCATATTGCAACAGTTATGGGGAAAGCACATCGGTTAACAGAATTATCAGACCGGCTGACTACCATCAAAGGAATAAAACACGGAAAGCTGGTTATGAGCCGGGCGGATTAAAAAAACAAAAAGGCCAGCTCAACACAGAGACGGCCTTTTTTGATACGAATTAAAATAACATTCGTTATTCAATGATGATTACTCTTAAAAGGTTAAATGTAGAAATGCCATTATCAATATTTATATTAATATAATAGCCAATACCGTACCAAAGTATCCTTCCAAGAGTAGTTTGTTTTTTAATTGGTTGATATTTAATAGTTTATTTAATAAGGATTATTTTTTTAGGCCAAGCAGAATGCTATATATTGTGTGTAATTTCACCACACTTGTGGAATTATTCCCCACATAATGTATTTATTTGACATAATGTATTTATTTGGCTTAAGATATCAGTCGATAGAGTAATAACACTGCTAAGTGTTTTTTGCCATTCTTCGTCATTCTGATTATTTGTTTCCAGCAGTCTTAGCTTTTCAACAAGTTCTTCACACTCAATCATTTTAAATAAAGGAATCATTTTATGTGCCAGTTTCGAAACTTTAATTCTATCTTTTTTAGTCCGGGCATCCTGTAATAAAGAAATGTTTTTCTGAGTTTCCTCAGAAAAAGTTTTCAGAATAGAATCGGATGCTTGCTTATCTTCTGAAGCAAACTTAAGGAGTGAAGTTATATTTAGTTGTTTTTTTATTTCAAAATGTCCAGGCAGTAAATCTTTAAATAATTGGATTAACTCCTCAGAAGTAAAAGGTTTGTTAAGAAAACCTGTAAAGCCTGTATCTTTATAATGCTTTTTATCCTCAGCTATACTGGCCGAAAGGGCAATTACCGGAATCGTTTCCATACCTGGTACTCGGGATGAACGTATTTTCTTCAATAATTCGTAACCATCCAGACCAGGCATCTGTATATCGGTTAAAATAATATCAAAGGAGGCATTTTTAAGCAGTTCAATTGCCATCCGTGGATTAGTTATTGCTATGACATTTGCTTCATATTGCTTTAATAATTCCTCAGTGAGTTTTATTTGTACAATATCGTCATCAATCAGTAAGCAATTGATTTTCCTGTTCAATATTTCCTGATGGTTAACTTCAGCATCCGATGACTCCTGACTCTTATTACCATTTATTTCTGTTATTTCCAAAGAAAGCGTTATAACAAATTCCGAGCCACTACCTTCATCACTTGTTAGTGAAATATTTCCACCCATCAAAGTCACAAGCTTACCGGTTATGGATAAACCTAAACCGAATCCATCTGTTTTCTCTGCACCGGAAAGGCGGGTAAATTCACTAAAAATTTTTTTTTGTTCTGGTTCTGCAATGCCCGGGCCACTATCTTTAACGGATAAGGAGAGAACAATCTTATCTTCTGCTATCGGCTCTGTCGAAACTTTCAAATGCACACTACCTTCCGATGTAAATTTAATTGCATTAGAAAGCAGATTTCCTAAAACCTGACGGATACGAACCGTATCACCCAGGCATGCCTGATCAGTATTTCCTTCAAATTCAATATCAAATGCAAGTTTTTTTACATCGGCAAGAGGTTTAAACCCGGAATATATTTCATTAAATAACTCATGAATACAAAAAGGTACGGGATGTATTTCCATTTGTCCTGATTCGAGCCTATGGAAATCTAATAAGTCATTAACTAATGAAAATATGTGATTGGTTGAAACAGTCATATTATCCAGATATTCCCGTTGCTTTTTTTCCGGCCGGTTTTTTATTAATAAACGGATATATCCTAAAATGGAAGACAAAGGAGCACGTATATCATGACTAATGGTCAGCATCAGTTTTTCACGGCTTTCCAGTAAACTTTCAGCATATTGTTTAGCTTTTTCCAACTGTCTCCGGTAATACCGGCTTCGGGATATATCCCGAATTGTCAGGTAAAGAAATATCAGGATAAGTACAATAGCGACAGTAGCAATGACTGCCAGATTCCGTGAGGCGGTATGTATCATTTCCTGCTTCATCATTTCCTCCTCATGTGAATTTACTATCTCTTCTTCTTCTATTTCGAGCAGTACGCGATTTATCTCATTGGCAATTACACTATTGTTACTTCTTAATTTGTTGGTACGCTCCATTAATTGCTGGTTTAAGCGTGAATGCTGCATGGCAATATCCCGTTGCAATTTCAGTAGTACCTGTGTTATGGTATCTGCCGGATTATATACATTTACAATTGAGTCGGTTTGAACACGGCTTGTTACATTCACGTGTATGGCCGTATCACCTTTATCGGTAGGTACAAAAGCTTCGGCTAAACGTTTGAAAAAACCTTTTCTTTCCCGTTGGACAAGCAAAGTGTCTTTTTTATTTTCAACTTGTTCCTGGACAGCTATTTCATTGAGAAGCTTGGTTGAAGAGACGTCCATTTCTTTAGAGATATTCTTGTTATAGACATCTCTCATCTCCTGAACGGTTTGAACTAAAAGTTTTGTATTTTCCCGTTTTTGTGCTAAAAGAATATTGATCTGATCTATCTTCTCCCATTTAGTTGAATCTGCAGAATATGAACGTAACAGGTGTAATTCTTCCTGAACCTTATCCATTGTCAGGTTAAAATTCTCAAATTCTTCTTCTGGTTGTAAAGAGAATTGGGTGTAGGTTTCTCCTTCATATAAAAGGGATAGGATATTAGTTACAATATATACCTTTTGCCTTGCTGAATTTTCTTTATTCTTTTCACCGGCAATTTGAGAAACCAGATTAAATATGTACATAACCGCAAATACGGCTAAAATAATTAAGGTTAGATATCCCAGGATCACGCGCCGGGTCAAATGCTCTTTTCTTTCAGTCATGGTATCGTTTTGCTTCTACACTTTTAATTAAGAGAATAATTGCACAGTACAAATTTAAGGTTTATGGTAGAAAGAGATACACAAAATGTCAAAAAAAGTCAGGAGTTTTTCATTTTCTCCCAATACGTATTGATTGATTTTTTTACCTCTTTATGTAGCAGCAGAATACCGATCAGGTTGGGAAGAGTCATTAAGGCAATAGTTATACCGGAAAATGTCCATACAATCGTGGTGTCGGTGAACGATGCCAGAAAATAAGTTATTACATAGATAATCTGGAAATATTTAACATATCGTATGCCCCAAAGGTAGGTCACTGCCCGTCCACCGTAATATGCCCAGGCTACAGAGGTAGTGAAAGCAAATAGTAATAACGATAATGGAATAATAAATTGTCCCCAATCACCCATAAAACCTTTTTTAAAAGCCTCGGTCGATAAAGGAGCAGAATGCATTAAAGATTTGCCGGTAATAGTTAAACGGCTGTCTGTAAATGAAGATAAATCAATACGTCCGTTTGTTACAGATATATCTCCATTATAAAATTCTTCTCCGTTTCTTATTTTTATATCTTCGGCGAACGAACGCGCATGAATAATTGTTATACCATTTGTGCGGATATTACCGTTTTCAACAGACAAATAGCCAGAAAACAAAGGGGGCGCGGACTTGCCTAATATATAATCTCCAACTATGGATTTCTCTTTCGGATTATGTTCATTATAATTACCCGATAATACCATTAAATCGGTTTGTTGAAACTGGTTTTCATATTTTTCATTCCAGGAACCGGAAGAAATAATGACCAACCCGGTTAACAGACAGATAATGATCGTATCTATAAAAGGTTCCAGCAAAGCTACCATCCCTTCCGATACAGGCTCCTCCGTCCGGGCGGCAGCATGGGCAATGGGTGCAGAACCCTGCCCCGCCTCGTTTGAAAAAAGTCCTCGGTTGACTCCTCTGTTGAATGCAAGCATAACCGTTGCCCCCAAAAAGCCTCCTGCTGCAGCCGTACCGCTGAATATGTTCCCGAAAATTAAAAGAATGGAGGGTATAATATTTTGATAGTTGTAAACTAAAATACTTAATGAAGCCAGGATATAAAGAACTGCCATAAAGGGGACAAGTTTTTCAGATACTTTTGCTATCCGTTTAATTCCACCTATCACGATTAACCCCAGTAAAACAGATAAAATTATTCCTGTTATATAGTGCCGAATGCCGAATGCCGAAAACATAGCGTTTGAAATACTGTTTATCTGAGGTAAACTACCTGTGCCGAAAGAGGAAAAAATAGCGGCTGCTGCAAAAATAGCTGCCAGCCAGCGCATATTCAACCTGTTTTTCATATAATACATCGGGCCACCGGAAATGGTACCATCTTCAGTTTGTTCACGGTATTTATGCGATAAGGTCACCTCTACTAACTTCGTTGTCATTCCTACAAAAGCTGTTAACAACATCCAGAAAAGTGCAGAGGGTCCGCCAAGGTGAATTGCTAATGCCACGCCGGCAATATTACCCGTCCCTACAGTTCCAGATAAAGCTGTAGATAAGGCCTGGAAGTGAGATGTATCGCCGATATGATGGGATTTGTCGTATTTTCCACTCACTATTTTTAAGGCGTGGCCGAAAAAACGGATTTGTGGAAATTTAAGGTAGAAGGTAAAAAAGAAACCTGTACCAAGAAGCAGGCAAACAAACCATTGCGACCCTCCGAAATACGAGTCGATAAGGGATAGTATATCATTTAGCTGTTGCATGCTGTTGCTGTTTTTTTAATTTAAGGTATTACGGATTGTATATGATTACAGCCTGGTTGAATCGCGTTTTATCATTTCCAATCTATGGAAAGGTTTCTGAACTCAACCGACGAATCTCTTCCGGGAGCTGCATTATTGTAAAATGAAAGCAAAAATGATCGGATTATTTTTACATCAGGCATAATTTCTTTAAATGTTACGCTAAATTTCAGGGGCGTATTTGTTATTAACGATTCCCTTACAAAACTACCGGTTGATTTCTGGTATAGATTTCCTTCTACATCTTTCAGTTGATGTTGTCCGGTAAATTGTAAAGGCCGGGTAGCTCCGTTATTATTTAATAAAAGATGAATGGTAACAGTTTGGTCCGTAGAATTGCCTTCAACAGCTGTTATGGCAAAATCTATTTTGTCGTAATTCAGCGTTTCAATAGGCTTACCAACTTTCAATGCATTTTTAAGATATTCATTTTCACTTTTCACTTTTATAATAGCTTCCTCTACCTTTTTTAAATCCTTTTTTATTTCGACTATTTCCTGTTTTAATTTTTCCTGATCATTTTTTATGGTCAAAACTTCATCATCAATAGTTTGGCTGAACATAAAGGATGATGAAAAGCAAAATAGAATTAATGTTAAATAAATCGATCTCATCTTTTTTAAATAATTGTTGTTTATAATATATATTTGTATAAATTTTCATTGCCGACATTCATTGTATAATTACAAAGTTAGCATAATAAAATACAAAATAATATTACTTTTGTCAATATTAAAAGATTTAGAATTGGATACACGAGTAAAATTGAGAGTTCAGGGGTTAACCAACAGCCAAATTCAATCAGGTGCTTATGCCTTAATTCTTGCGGAAGAAAACGGACCCCGCCGAATACCAATTATTGTAGGAACAGCCGAAGCTCAATCTATAGCCATTGCTTTAGAACGCATAACCCCGCCACGACCGTTAACGCATGACCTGTTTGCCACATTTTTCCAGGAATATAATATTTACCTGAAAGAAGTTTTTATCTATAAATTCGAAGATGGGGTATTTTATTCCGAATTATTGTTCGATAACGGTTTGCATCAGGTAAGACTTGATTCGCGTACCTCAGATGCTATTGCTATTGCTTTGAGGGTAAATTGTGATATTTATACCAACGAAAAAATAGTTCGGGAATGCGGAGTCGTGCTGGAAGATTCTTCTTTATTTGAAGATAAAGAGGATGAAGATGAAGTATATGACCTGGAGCCAGAAGATATTACAGACGAAAAACAATTAAAGAAATGGCTTTCTTTGTTGGATAATGATGAATTGAAATCACGGCTGGAAGAATCAATAATGAATGAAAATTATGAGTATGCTAAAATGTATAAGGATGAACTCCGCCGTAGGGAGGGGGAAGCGGAAGAATAACCTATGATCGAACCTTTGGGATTTAATATCATCTCATTGATAAGGGGCATTTTAGGTATGATCTCTGTCTTGTTAGTTTGTTACTTGATCAGTTACGACCGTAAACGGATTGATTGGAAGTTAGTGGGTGCCGGTCTTTTCCTTCAACTGGTATTTGCCCTGTCTATACTTTATATTCCATTCGTTAGTATTTTATTTGAATGGGTAGGAAAAGTATTTGTAAAATTAATGGATTTCACCCATGAAGGTATTGTTTTTTTACTGGGTACGTCTCTGGGTGATAAATCTCTGCATTTTAGTTTTTTACTTCATTCTTTACCTATTGTCATATTCTTTTCGGCTATTGTATCACTCCTTTATTATTGGGGTATTATCCAGCGGGTAGTAGGTGGATTTTCCTGGTTATTAAGACGTTTTCTAAACATATCAGGTTCAGAAGGGCTTGTAACGGCGGGTAATATCTTTATGGGAATGACAGAATCACCCGTTTTAATAAAAAATTATCTTCCTTCAATGAACCGGTCGGAGATCTTTCTGGTAATGGTATCCGGTATGGGTACAATAGCTGGGTCTGTAATGGGAGCTTATATCGGTATGCTTGGCGGTGACGATCCGGTGGCCAGGGTAATGTTTGCCAAACACCTGCTTTCCGCATCAGTTATGGCTGCTCCTGGTGCTATTGTTATAGCTAAAATCCTTTGTCCGCAGACGGAACCGGTAAATGACAAAATAATTCAAATGGAGAAGATAGACGGACAATCTACTCCGTTGGATGCTATTGCCGCCGGAACATCAACAGGCGTAAAGCTAATGGTAAATATTGCTGCCATGCTTTTGGTATTTATTGCGCTTGTAGCTTTAGTGAACTATATATCGAGTGGCCTGATAGGGAAATATACCGGCATAAATGAGTGGGTAAAAGATTTTACAAACGGTAAATCCGACGGTCTTACTTTCCAGTTTGTTGTCGGGACCATCTTGGCTCCTTTTATGTGGTTAATTGGTGTACCGGCAGACGATATGATGGTTGTAGGATCCCTTCTGGGACAAAAAACCATTCTGAATGAATTTGTGGCATATGCTCAGATGCAGCAATGGAAAGATGCCGGTTTGTTTATGTACGAAAAGTCCATGTTGATGTCAACTTATATATTATGTGGATTTGCCAATATTTCTTCAATCGGTATTTTGTTAGGTGGAATGGGGGTACTGGCACCGGAAAAACGTAATATGATTACACGTTTTGGTTTTCCGGCAATGGTGGGGGGAGCCTTGGTTTCTGTTATGTCTGCCACTATTATCGGAATGATTATCGGATAAATTATATATTTATGCAGTTATTTTACGCACCGGATATTGAGATCAACCCTATTCTTCCTGAAGAAGAAACTAAACATGCTGTTCGTGTTTTACGCCTTTCGGAAGGAGATACGATTTTCATTACGGATGGTAAAGGTTTTTTTTACGATGCGGTTCTTACCTATGCGAGTGCAAAAAAGTGTGAAGTAAAAATTGTCGGTAAAAGAGAGCAAACTCTGTTATGGGATTTTAATCTCCATATTGCAGTTGCGCCGACTAAAAATATGGATAGGATGGAGTGGTTTTGTGAAAAATCCACAGAAATAGGGATTAATTCTATTACGTTTATAAACAGTCGTTTTTCAGAAAGAAAAGAGATAAAACCGGCCCGTCTTGAAAAAATACTCTTAAGTGCCATGAAGCAGTCTCAAAAAGCAACTTTACCCCAATTATCCGGGATGATTGACTTTGATGCTTTTATCAGAATGCCTTTTGCCGGGCGTAAATTTATTGCTTATTGCGGGGAAGGCGAAAAACAACTATTAAAGCAAATATATAGTAAAGGAGAAGATGCATTAACTCTAATCGGTCCGGAAGGTGATTTTAGCCGCAATGAAATAGATATGGCTTTAAAACAGGGTTTTGAGCCTATTACATTGGGCAAGAGCAGGCTCCGGACTGAAACAGCAGCCCTTATAGCCTGCCATACCATCCATTTGCTGAATCAGTAGTATAAATACTTGTACCGGTGATGAAATCTTTAAGCGTGTTCATATAATAATATACAGGGGTTTGTATGTAGATGAATGACCGGTAAGTAATGATGCAAATCATTATAATATATTATTTTTGTAGGGCTAAATATAAATTACCTGATGATAGATCAACCGACAATTGACCGGATACTTGATGTTGCCAATATAGTGGATGTGGTATCTGAGTTTGTTACCCTGCGGAAACGTGGGGTTAATCTTGTGGGTTTATGTCCGTTCCATTCTGATAAAACACCTTCCTTTTACGTATCTCCAGCCAAGAATATTTGTAAATGTTTTGCATGTGGAGAAGGGGGGACTGCCGTACATTTTATAATGAAGCATGAGCAGTTGAGTTACTTTGATGCTTTACGGTATTTAGCCAAAAAATATCATATTGAAATTGAGGAACGCGAACTGACGGATGAAGAAAAGCAAGTCCGTAGCGACCGGGAGAGCATGCTGATTGTTAATAATTGGGCACAAAAGTATTTTACGACACAACTTTATGAGCATGTAGAAGGTAGCAGTATTGGTTTGCGTTATTTCAAGGAACGTGGATTCAGGGATGACATTATCCGTAAGTTTGAGTTAGGCTACAGCCTGGACGAACGGGATGCTTTATATCAGGCAGCTATCAAAGCCGGATATAAAAAAGAATACCTGGAAAAAACCGGATTGGTAATAAGCTATGAAAACGGAAATGCAAGCGACCGTTTCCGGGGGCGGGTGATGTTTCCTGTACATGGACTCAGCGGGAAAGTAGTTGCTTTTGGTGGGCGTGTACTGAAAAAAGATGAAAAAACAGCCAAATATGTAAATTCTCCGGAAAGTGAAGTATATCATAAAAGTAATGAACTATATGGTATTTTCTTAGCAAAGCAGCGTATTGTAAAAGAAGATAAATGCTTTTTGGTGGAAGGATATACCGACGTTATTTCTATGCACCAGTCGGGTATCGAAAATGTTGTCGCCTCTTCCGGTACAGCCCTCACGCTTCCGCAAATACGGCTGATACATCGATTTACCGACAATATTACGGTATTGTACGATGGTGATGCAGCCGGTATAAAAGCAGCTCTTCGTGGAATAGACCTGTTGCTGGAAGAAGGAATGAATGTGAAAGTAGTACTGTTACCGGATGGGGAAGACCCTGACTCATATTCACGTAAGCATAGTTCAAGCCAGTTTATAGATTTTATCCGGCAGAGCGAAACCGATTTTATACGCTTTAAAACCCGGCTCCTTTTAGAAGATGCCGGAAATGATCCTATTAAACGATCGTCTCTGATAACGGATATTATCCGTTCCGTAGCAATTATTCCGGATAATATCGCACGTTCAGTGTATATACGGGAATGTAGTGCGATGATGGAAATCGATGAACGGGTTCTGTTGAATGAAGTAAATAAAATCCGGTTGAAAAAAGATGAGAAGCGTCCGTCACCATCTGTCACCCCGCCCCAAGATAGCACCATACATAATGAAAGTTCAAAAAATGAAACGCCTGATGTAGAGAAAAGCAGTGATGAAACAAAAAGTAAACCTTCGCCGTTTGATGCACTGGAGTTAGCTTTGCTGCGTTATGTGGTGAGGTATGGCGAAAGAGTTTTATATGATTATACCGACGAAAATACCAAGGAAAAAGTAATTATACGGGTGGCGGAATATATACATTCGGAATTAGAACAGGATGATATGCCTTTCCGGACACCCCTTTATAAACAGATATTGAAAGAAGCGCTACTTCATTGTGGAGAGGAAGGCTTTGTTTCTTCGCGTTATTTTCTGTCACATGCCGACCCTTTAGTGAGCCGGTTGGCCGTGAACCTGATCAGTGAAAAGTATGAATTAAGTAAAATACATACGAAATATGGCGAAATTAAACAGGAAGAAGATAGTTTGGTACACCTGGTGTTACATGATTTATTCGGATTTAAATATGCCTGTATCCAGCATCAGATGCAGGAGATTGAAGGGAAGATAAAGGATTTTCAGTCCAAGGGTGAAGAATGCCTCAGCTTAATGAAAGAGCATCTGGAATTAAACGAGATAAAAAAGGCGCTTAGCAAACGGGTAGGGGAGCGTATTATATTAAAAATGTAAAAGAATGCTATGTATTTTTTAGAAACTGAAGATGTAGTAAAACAGTTTTCCGGGCATCTGGCACTTAATAAAGTAAGTATACAGGTCCCTAAAGGAAAGATATTCGGGCTTTTGGGCCCCAATGGCGCCGGAAAAACCACTTTGATACGCATAATAAACCGCATAACCGCCCCTGATAGCGGAAAAGTATGGTTCGACGGGCGGGAATCATTGCCGGAAGATGTTTACCGCATAGGCTATCTTCCTGAAGAACGCGGATTATATAAGAAAATGAAGGTAGGCGAACAGGCGATTTATCTGGCACAGTTGAAAGGATTATCCTATGCAGAAGCAAAAAAGCGGTTGAAGAGGTGGTTTGAGAAATTTGAAATTACATCGTGGTGGAACCGGAAGCTGGAAGAACTGTCCAAAGGTATGCAGCAAAAAGTACAGTTTATCATTACGGTGATACATGAACCCGAATTAATGATCTTCGATGAACCGTTCAGCGGTTTTGATCCGGTAAATGCTGATCGGTTGAAACAGGAAATACTTGAACTTAAGTATCTCGGGCGTACCATTATATTTTCCACACACAATATGTCGTCGGTTGAAGAGATCTGTGATGAGATAGCATTGATCAACCGGTCGGAAGTAGTATTGTCGGGAAAAGTGCCGGATATACGGAACCGGGTCAAAACAAATACTTATTCTTTGGTTATCAGGCCGCCGGAGAACCGTTTCAGCGTTCAATCCGACCTGTTTACCGTTTTAAATACAAAGGCTCGAAATGGCATTATTGAACTACGCATACATAAAGATAAAGAGATGAGCAATTCGTATCTCTTAACTGAAATAGGCCGGTCATATGAAATTTTATCTTTTACAGAAGAACTTCCCTCTATGAACGAAATATTTATTCAAACCGTTTCGGCACCAAATACCCCTGTTATATGAGTAAATTAGGCATTATTACAAAAAGAGAGTATTTAAGGCGGGTAAAGAAAAAATCATTTTTGGTATTAACTATCCTGATGCCTTTTCTCATAGCCGGACTAATATTTGTACCGCTTTGGCTGGCTTCGATCAAAAGTGACGACATAAGGACAGTTGCCATAATTGATGCTACGGGTAGGTATGCTCCTTTATTTCAGGATACCGAAGAGTTTCATTTTATCAACAGCGACAGGTCGTTGGAAGAATACAGGAAGAGCGAAAACAAAGAGATATTCGCCTTTTTAAATATAACGGGCGACCTGCTTGTAAATCCTAACGCAGCTACACTTTATTCGGAAAAACAAATACCCGGCGACCTGAGCAGGCTGGTTAACCGTACACTAACACGGGAGCTTGAAAATGAAAAACTGGCTTCTTTTAATATCCCTGGCTTAAAAGATATCATTGCCGAAAGCAAAATAAACTTTAACGTTCAAACCATTAAATGGAGTTCCGACGGGAAAGAAAGCGCCTCGTCCGCTATGATAGCCTCTATTATCGGTATGTTGTTTACGACAATAGTATATGGTTTTATTATGTTTTACGGCTCTATGGTGATGCAGGGGGTAATGGAAGAAAAAAACAACCGTATAGTCGAGTTGATGATCTCTTCTGTTCGTCCGTTCGATCTGATGATGGGAAAAATTATTGGTATTGCTTTGGTAGGGCTTACCCAATTATTTCTTTGGGGTATTATGACATCGGTATTATTAGGGGTTGGTTCTTTTATCTTAGGCGGAGGAATAGATACATTTGCCTTGCAGCAAGGGATGTCGTTACAGCAGGGAATGAGTATGGAAGGTATGCAACAAGCAAACGAATGGTTGGAGATCATCCATACTATCGATTTTGTAGGATTGGGAATATCTTTTATTCTCTATTTTATCGGGGGATATTTACTTTATGCTTCTATTTTTGCAGCAGTCGGATCGGCAGTGGACCAGCAGGAGGATACGAATCAGTTTATGGCACCTGTATTTGTGTTACTTGCGTTTGCGTTGTATGCCGGTATATATAGCATTGATAATCCCGATGGGCCGCTTGCGTTCTGGTGTTCAATTATTCCTTTTACGTCGCCGGTTGTTATGATGGTTCGTCTGCCCTTTGAAGTACCGTTGTGGGAACTGGCTTTATCTGTAGGACTATTATTTATTACAGCAATTGGTCTTACCTGGTTTTCTGCAAAAATTTACCGGGTGGGTATCCTTATGTATGGAAAGAAACCCGGTATCAGGGAAATAATTAAATGGACCAAATACAAATGATTATAAGTCAATTATTATAAGAAAGCTGTATATTGTTATTAGACGACAATAGGCAGCTTTCTTATCTATGATAAAGTCCTGTTTATCCCATCAATGTAATCCAATATTTCGTCACGTCCGTCTTTCTTTTCGGAAGAAGAAGTAAAGATGGGAGGAAGTTCTTCCCAGTCTTCATAAAGTTTTTCTTTATATACCCTCATATTTTCAAGTAAACGGCTACGGCTTATTTTATCGGTTTTAGTGAAAATAATGGAAAAAGGTATTCCATTTTCGCCTAACCATTCCATAAACTCCAGGTCTATTTTTTGCGGCGCGTGCCGGCAATCTAATAAAACGAAAAGGTTAGTGAGTTGTTGGCGTTCCAGAATATAATCTTCAATGATCCTGCGTATATTTTCACGTCCCGTTTTTCCGCGCTGCGCATAGCCATATCCGGGCAAATCCACAAGATACCAGTTGTTATTGATAATAAAGTGATTGATAAGCTGGGTTTTACCCGGCTTCTGGGACGTCATGGCAAGCCCTTTTTTATTGGTCAGCATATTGATCAATGACGATTTACCCACATTGCTACGGCCTATAAAAGCATATTCGGGTTTCGTGCCTTCGGGACATTTGCTTACATCTGTATTACTGATTACAAATTCAGCGCTTTTTATATCCATTGTATATTTCTTTTTTTATACTAAACAATTTCTTTTTTGAAACAAGCCATAATCCCAGAAAGGTTATTGCTCCGTTAATCATCAACATTTCATAACTGAATATGTACCCGGTATATTTTTTCACTATGTAATCTATAGTAAAGCAGATCAATGGAGAGGCAATGCAAATATAAGGCACGTATTTATCACGTGGTACCCTTTGTGTAAAAAGCCCGAAAACGAATAATCCCAGTAACGGGCCATAGGTGTAAGATGCTATCATATAAATGGCATCTATAACACTCCGGCTGTTAACGGCTTTAAAGATAAGGATAATCACGGCAAATAAAACAGAAATCAATAAATGCACTTTAAACCTGATGCGCTTAGCCTTTTTAGCCTCTTCACGTTCAATGCCTAAAATGTCAATACAAAAAGAAGTGGTGAGGGCGGTTAAGGCAGAATCGGCACTGCTGAATGCTGCGGCAATTATTCCTATAGTAAAGAATATCAGGATCGAATTTCCCAGTATACCTGAAGTGCAAAACATGGGAAGGATATCATCATTAAGGGGGGGCAAAAGTATCTGCTGTTGTGAAGCTAATGTCAGCAACATTACCCCTAACGATAGAAAAAGGAAATTTACCGGTGTAAAAGCAAACCCGTACGTATACATATTTTTCTGTGCATCTTTAAGGCTTTTGCAGGATAAGTTTTTCTGCATCATATCCTGGTCGAGGCCGGTCATGACAATGGTGATAAAAATTCCGCTGAAAAACTGCTTGGCGAAATGTTGTGTACTGTGCCAATCCCTGAATTCGAAAATCCTGAAATGGGGGCTTTCCCCTATTGTCCGGATCATCCCTGCCAGGCTAAGCCCCATAGCCTCTTTTACCTGCCAGATAATAACTACCAACATTATCACCAGGCAAACAGCCTGCAAAGTGTCTGTCCATACGATTGTTTTTATACCGCTCCTGAATGTATATAGCCATACTAAAGCAATACTTAAAACGGTGGTCAGCCAAAAAGGGATGTTCCAGGTGGCAAATACATATGTCTGTAAGATCATTACTACAAGATACAACCGCGCGGCTGCCCCTATGATTTTGGATAAAAGGAAAAATGATGCCCCTGTCTTATAACTGTGTTTTCCGATCCGTTCATCCAGATAAGAATAGATAGATGTAAGCTGTAGTTTATAATAAAGGGGTAGAAGCACTTTGGCGATCAACACATATCCGAAAAAAAAACCGAAAACGGTTTGCATATATGTCATATCAATACTCCTGACCATTCCCGGTACCGACACAAAAGTCACACCCGAAAGCGATGTACCTATCATTCCGATCGATACGATCAGCCAGGGTGATGTCCGGTTCCCTAAGAAAAAAGCATCGTTCCCGGTGTCTTTTCGTCCGGTAAAGTAAGAGATCAGAAGGAGTAATCCGAAGTAGGCTGCTATTATAAAGAGAATGATATAACTACTCATCTATAAACCGTTCTTTCATGAAAAGACAAAGGTAATAAAATAGTTTTAGTGACAGAAGTGCCGGTCAGAGACGGCAATTGTCTTTAATGTTTTAATATTTTTTAGCGATGGAAGTACCCGGGAAGTAATGCAGGAGTATTTGCCGGTAATCATAACCTTTAGATCCCATGACAGCCGCTCCGATCTGGCACAAACCTACTCCATGCCCCCATCCGGCTCCCGTAAGAATAAACCGCCGGGGGATACCGTCAGTAATATCTTGTTTGTCAAGAACAAATGCCGAGCTATATAAATGCGACTCCGACAATGTACGGCGGATTTCCAGCTCTTTCCCAATGGTAAATGTACACAGGGTACCTTTAACTTTTAATTTTTCGATCCGTCCGGAAGAACCCCGTTTAACAGGTATAAGATCTATTATTTTACCGAAATCTATACCACTTTTACGCTTAATCAATCCGGCCAGTTGATCCTGGGTATATTCCACTTTCCAACGATAGAAATCCATAGTTTCCTGATCGTAATTGTTCAGAACCTGGTTTAGTATCTTATTGTCATTTGTATTACAAAAGGCATCCGGAGAGTTTCTGATCCACTTAATAGCTTCCTCCTCGATGGTCAGGTCTGGAAAAACGGTAGCATTGCTGTCACTTACAGCAGTAAGATAGGAGTGGGGAAGAGGTTCCCATACGTTTTCGAATTTTTCGGTTATTCCCCCGCAGCATTTATAAAAACGGGTATCGCATATAGTTTTACCGTCTGTCAGGACTTCCCCATAAGTTTCATGTATAACTTCTATAACCAATGGATTAGAAGCCCGCGTGATTCCCTGATACCGCTGGCAATGATCGTCGGCACATACATCGAACATATCATGGTCTTCACGGTCGTACCATCTGATGAGTTCGTCCTTGTTTTTGGTGTAACTTTTATATTTAACAGAATGATCCGTTGATAATTTATGCCTTTTTTCAATCTGTGACAAAAGCCAGCTTCGCGAAATGACAGCATGTGCTTTAAGGAATTCAACAGATGCAGATGGGCTCATCTCCGATGAGATGACACTTGTAAGGTAATCCTCAATATCTACCTGATTGATAACAAGAATAGCTTCATCTTTAATGACCAGATTGATCGAACCGTAGAAGCGTTGTGTTTCTTTACGTTCCCAGTGAAAATTTATACCTATGGTGACATCGTTGAGGTCAAAGGAAGCATCAGGAGAAACAGGTTCAAAGAACAATTCATCGTATAACTTGCCGTTGAATATAATATGTCCGTTGACGAGTAAGGCGCGTTGTTCACCCGTTAGAAAATCACCTGTTTCAATATGTACATATTCCGTATTAAATATAAACGAAACTTCTTTACCGGTCATTATACCGACATTAACTACTGGTGTATCCATTGGTCGAAGTATTTAGTTTATAAATGTATTATTGAACAACTATTTATTTTGTACCGGTTTTCATAGATGCTATCGTCAAATATGCAATCAGGAAAATATAAACAATCAGGGCCAGCACCTCCGATAAACTATTGGCTAACCATGCTTCATTTACAAGATTGATTCCTCCGAAACGTAAAGCGGCGCTTACGACTCCCATCAATGCACCACCTGCTATAAAACCGGAAGCTAGTAGTGTGCCCTTTTCCAACCGGGCATTATTAAGGGTTGCGTCTTTACTGCGGCTGCTTACGTACCAGCTTACCGCACCCCCTACCAAAAGGGGAGTATTTAATTCCAACGGGATAAACATACCCAGTGCAAAAGCTAACGTAGGGACATTGAAGAAATTTAGAATTAAAGCCAGAACGGCACCTATACCGTACAATATCCAGGGAGCTCCTGCACCACTCATTAACGGTTCGATTACGGCGGCCATTGCGTTTGCCTGGGGAGCCGCTAATTGCCCGCTTGTAAACCCGTATGTTTTATTTAATATCAGTATAACACCGCCTACTGTTGCAGCAGATACGAGTGTACCCAGGAATTTCCATGTTTGTTGTTTGGCAGGAGTACTTCCCAACCAGTATCCGATCTTCAGATCGGTTATAAACCCACCGGCCATAGACAGGGCTGTACATACCACGCTTCCGATAATTAAAGCCGAGACCATCCCTGCTGCGCCTTTTAATCCTACGGAAACAAGAATGACAGAAGCTAAAATAAGGGTCATTAACGTCATACCCGATACCGGATTGGTGCCGACTATTGCAATGGCATTGGCTGCGACTGTTGTAAATAAGAATGAAATAATCCCAACGATCAAAAGACCGACTAACGCCTGATACCAATTATCCAACACCCCGAAATAGAAAAATAAATAAGTTACTATGAGTGTGAGGATGATACCAATCGTAATTATTTTCATTGACAGATCGCGTTGCGTACGGATATCCTGGTTGGTACCGGTCTGTCCGTTTCTGCCTTTAAGTTCTTTTCTTGCCAGCCCTACGGCACTCCGGACGATACCCCAAGATTTTATTATTCCTATAACACCTGCCGTAGCAATACCGCCGATTCCGATATGGCGCGCGTAAGTAGTAAATATCTGCTCAGGAGTCATGCTTCCGACTGTCATGGTAATCATATCGTTTCCCAAAGCAAGTATCTCCGACCCGAACAACGCGGATAATAAAGGGATAATAACCAACCATACTAAGAATGATCCGGCGCATATGATCATGGAGTATTTTAATCCGATGATATAACCTAATCCCAATACAGCCGCACCGGAATTAATTTTAAATACAACTTTCGCACGGTCTGCAACCATTTCTCCAAAACCTATCATCCGGGTGGTGATCACCTCGTTCCACCAGCCGAATGTCGAAATGATAAAATCGTATGCACCGCCTATCAAACCGGCAAATATCAACGGCTTGGCCTGGCTGCCCCCCTTTTCACCCGATACAAGCACCTGTGTCGTTGCTGTGGCTTCAGGGAAAGGATACTTGCCATGCATATCCGATACAAAATATTTACGGAAAGGAATTAATAAAAGAATACCCAGAATTCCACCCAGCAGGGAACTCATAAATACTTCAAAAAAATTTACCGTTATTTCAGGATATTTATCCTGGAGGATGTATAGTGCAGGAAGTGTAAATATCGCCCCGGCTACAATCATGCCGCTACTTGCTCCGATAGATTGGATGATCACATTTTCACCCAATGCATTTTTACGTTTGAAACCGCCTGATAAACCTACGGCTATAATAGCTATGGGAATGGCTGCATCGAAGACCTGTCCGACTTTTAAACCCAGATAGGCGGCGGCACTGAAAAGTACAGCCATAACAAGCCCCCAAAAGACCGACCAGGGAGTAACTTCACGAAATGACCGGTTAGCGGGCATCAAGGGTTGGTAAGTTTCGCCTTCTTTTAATTCACGATAAGCATTTTCGGGTAGTCCGCTTATCTTTTCTTCCTTTTCTTCTTTCACAATACTGCACTATTAGATTTATCTGACATTTTGCTATGTCACTCACAAATCTATACTATTTATTTGAATCAAACAAAAACTATTTGTCAAAAAAGTAAGGATTTTTGCCTATTCCGTTCAGCTTTCTGCTTTGTTTCCGGAAAGTCTTTCCAGAAAGTAAACCAACGCAAAGCCTATTACCATCAGCCCTAACCCTTCCCATATGTATTGGTCGGGTAGTGTATTGGTAAGGGCTTCCGATTTCCACGGCCATACTTTATTAAGGGAGCCGAGCATAAAACCTGCTAATACGGCAATGGTCGTATCATGATACCTCCGGAGGAGGAACGACAGGAACCTTGCAAATGAAGTGATGCCGATAGCTGCTCCGCAGAGGAAAACGAGGATGATAACCAAATCGAAGTTTTTAACAGCTTCCATCACATAATAATATTTGCCCAGTAATACCAGTATAAAACTGCCGGAAATGCCCGGAAGGATCATGGCGCAGATGGCAATAGCCCCGCAAAGGAAAATAAACCATAACCCGTTAGGTGTTTCAGCAGGAGTAGCTACTGTAATATAATAAGCAATAACCGCGCCTACGATAAAGCATATGATGGTTTTCCAGTCCCAGCGTTTGATATCTTTTGAAACAAACAGGGTAGAAGCGAGAACTAATCCGAAAAAAAACGACCATACCAGGATAGGCTGAGTTTCCAGAAGGTGAGTGATTAATTTGGCTAAGGAAAAAATGCTGACAGCTATCCCGAATACCAGGGAGAATAGAAAATTTCCGTTTATAGCCTTCCAGAACGCTCCGATCTTACCGGAAAAAAAAAGTTTTAACGAACTGCCGTTAATACTTTTAATCGAATCCAATAATTCTTCATAAATACCTACGATAAATGCGATCGTACCACCGGAAACACCCGGTACCACATCGGCCGCACCCATACCTACACCTTTTAACGTAATAAGACCGTAATCTTTCAGACTTCTGTTCATAATGAGTTAGTTACTGTTTTTCTTGTTGTTGAGGAATTCTTTTGTCAATTCTGCAAGTGGAATGTGTTTTTCCGGTCTTGATATGACTTTGGGGTTGTTGATAAGTTTGCCGGATTTAAGAAATTCTACAAATTCTTTTTTTAAAGAAAGATAGAAGATGTCTTTGTCATATGTTTGCTTATTACTGACTTTATCCAGCTGTTTAAATATTTTATCCGTAACCGAAAGGGCCAGTTCTTCTTTACCGTTTTCCAGATAGGAGAGTGCCAGCAAAGCAAGAACCCGTACATTATCCGGGAATAAATCGGTAGCTTCCACAAGCATTTGTGAGGCTTCCCGTTCGCGGCCGGTTTCCACACAACAACGGATAAAGTTAATGTAATTAGTGGCGTCTAAGGTGTTGTCTTTTAAAACGATAATTTCTTTTAATAAAAGATAAGCCTGTTCAAAGTCTTCCATTTTGACATAACATTCGGCCATCAGGGGTTTAATACGGTCTGCCGATTCGTTATCTGTAGCCATATCTTTATAAGCCTCTATAGCCTGCTGATAATTTTCATTCATAAACAGGCAATAGGCCTTCAGTATCTTCAGTTCGGAATCGGAATCATCACAGGCGATCGCAAAGTCAAAAGCCTCTATTGCTTTTGTATAATTGCTGGTCATGGAATGTAACCGCCCCAACGTAAACCAATATTCGTAACAATAGGGATCCTGGTCGATCATTTCATTACAAATTTCAATGGCTTCTTCAAATTTACCTTCCGATTCGTAAATATAACATAGTTCACTTTTGAGTACCAGGTTATCGGGAAAAAATGCCAGGTAATAATCAATAAAGTTAAGCGCTTCGTCTTTAAACTCCATATCATTTAACAATGGCGCTATATATTCGATGATCTCATCATAATAATCACAGGATGAATCGGCTATCAGATCATCTACATAATCACAGATTTTATAGAATTTTTTCAGGCCACAATAACACTCCAGCCGTATCATGTCTTTATCCTGCCTGTTGATGGTTGAAATATTTTCAACTGCTTTAAGCGCCTCGGCATATTCCCCTTTAAAGAGGTAGAATCGGCATTGCCTTACTTTAAACTCATCATTCATCGGATGAAGCTTCAAACCTAAAGACAAGACACCGTCATAATGTTTGAAATCTTCTTTTTCTTCAAAATCATCCAATAGCCTGTTCAACTCATCAGCGTCGAAGTAGGGTTCCCTGCCTTCTTTACGCGCGGTGAGGTATTGTTGCAATAATTTTGAAATTTCGTCTTTTTTCATATTAAGCTTTCTAAAGACGCTTTTCGTCTCTGTTAGTTTTTGTCTTTTACCTTACTCCATGTATCTTTCAACGATACAGTACGGTTAAAAACAAGTTTATCCTCATTACTATCGGGATCAACGTTAAAGTAACCTATACGCTGGAACTGGAAATTATCATACGGTTTGGCATGTTTTAATTCCATTTCAACCCGGCAATTGGTAAGAACAGTTAATGAGTCCGGATTCAGAAGTTCAAGAAAATCTTTCTCTTTTTCTTCCGCCGGGTTTTCTACCATAAACAGGCGGTCGTATAGTCTGACTTCCGCCGGCAAACTATATTTAGCAGAAACCCAGTGCAGCGTTCCTTTTACTTTACGGTTACTGTCTGGCATTCCGCTTTTCGTCATCGGGTCATACTCGGCATAGATTTCCTCTATTTCTCCGGCATCGTTTTTCTTTACACCCGTACATTTAACGATATAAGCGCAACGGAGACGAACCTCCTGCCCGGGTGTCATGCGATAGAATTTTTTTGGAGCATCTTCCATGAAGTCCTCACGTTCAATATATAATTCACGTGTAAAAGCCATATCATGTGTACCAGCTGAAGGGTCTTCCGGATTATTTACGGTTTCCATCATTTCTATCCGGTCCTCCGGGTAGTTGGTAATGATCAGCTTTACAGGATTAATAACCGCGGAAACACGCGGTGCAATAGCATTGAGATCTTCGCGTACGGCATGTTCCAGTAAAGCTACATCCACAATACCGTCGTATTTGGTATAACCTATCTTATCTATAAAATTTCGTATAGCTGTAGGTGTATATCCCCTTCGCCGGAAACCAACGATGGTAGGCATACGCGGGTCGTCCCACCCGTTTACACGTCCTTCTTTAACCAATTGCAGTAATTTTCGTTTACTCATCACCGTATAAGTGAGGTTAAGGCGATTGAACTCAATCTGGCGCGGCCGGTAGCTATCGTCTTTCTTTAAGAGGTCGATAAAATAATCGTATAGCGGGCGGTGTACTTCGAATTCCAATGTACAGAGCGAATGGGTCACCCCTTCGAAATAATCACTTTGACCATGGGCGAAATCATACATGGGATATACTTTCCATTTTGTCCCTGTCCGATGATGGGGATGGTCAATAATGCGGTACATAATCGGATCGCGGAAATGCATATTAGGCGATGCCATATCTATTTTAGCACGGAGGACCATACTGCCTTCGGTTAATTCGCCTTCCTGCATGCGGTAAAATAAATTCAGGTTTTCTTCCACCGGACGGTTCCTGTACGGGCTTTCGGTGCCCGGTTGTGTGGGCGTACCTTTCTGGCGCGCTATCTCTTCCGCGGATTGTTCATCTACATATGCTTTACCTTCCCTGATTAATTGAACGGCAAAATCGAACAACTGCTGGAAATAATCCGAGGCATATACCACTTTATTCCAGTTATATCCCAGCCATTGGATATCCTGCATGATGGAATCAACATATTCAACATCTTCTTTTACGGGATTGGTATCGTCAAAGCGGAGATTACAAATGCCGTTATACCGTTCTGCAATCCCAAAATCAAGGCAGATTGCCTTCGCATGCCCGATATGCAGGTAGCCGTTCGGTTCGGGTGGAAACCGTGTTTGAACCCTTCCGTTATTTTTACCTTCTGCCAGATCTTTTTCTACAAAAGCCTCTATAAAATTAAGGCTTTTCTTTTCCTCTCCTTCACCCATCTTTGTTTCGTTCATATTATATTAGGTATAATAATACCACAAAGATAAACAATTTTTTCTTTTAGCATCCGGACTGCATCCTGTTACCTGTCCTATCCGTATGCTTATTGTGTTTTTTTATTTTTATATGAAAAATACCCGCAGAGGAAAAATGATTTTTCTGCCCAGTGACGGAAATTTTCCTGCGCAGGAAAATTTAAATCCGTTGACATATATCAATTCCCCTGTATGTTAATTAAGTTACTTATTGTAAAAATCAACCCTAAAATAAGGCAGGATGACGGGAATTTGCAAGCAGAAAATTTAAGAAGAACATTCCGCCTGCTGTTTGTTGATTTCTGCTTTCCGAAAATAAATTAAGGGACATTAGCGGACATTAGAAGACACTTACGGACATTAGCGGACAACCTTCTCCTGGCATCATCTACCTTTGCTATGTGATCACAAACAACATATTATTAACATTTAAAATTAGAGATTATGTCAGTTAAATTCAGATTAGTAGAGAGAAATAACCTAGGTAAAGACAAAGATGTTACTCCTAAAAAAGTATATGCCCAACCGGTATATACCGATAAAATCGATTTTGAATATTTACTTTCCGAGATATCGGAAGCAGGTATTCCGTCAAATCAGGTAAAAGGAGTTATAGACCGTATGAATTACCTGATCCGCAAGCACCTTTCGGTCGGACATATCGTACAATTCGGCGAATTTGGAAATTTCCGTTATGGCGTAGGTTCAACGGGAGCGGAAAATGAAGAAGACTTCCTGACCAGCCAGATCAGGCAGCCCAAGGTGATTTTCTCGCCCGGTGCCACGCTACGCAAAGCGAAGAAAGAAGCCGGCTTCCAGCGGGAAGAACCGCGGATAACTACCGAAACATGTACCCGCCCCCATATGGATTAACAGATCCGTAAATAAATAACCGCAGGATATCAGATTTTGAAGTTGGTATCCTACGGTTTTATTTTTATTTAATATTTAAATATTCCATTTTTAACATCAGTCAAAAAAGTTAAAATCGAAAAAATTAAATAAAAATGAGTAGGCGGTAATATTTATTAATTACCTTTGTACCGCGAATAAAGAATCACTCTACCCTGCATTGTACTAGAATGTAGATGTAATGTATGTGATTCTTTTTTTTTGAGTTATTCCTTCTACTGCTATTGGGACTGACCAATTTTTTTGTATTCTAAACCATCAACTCTAGAATGAATTTTCTTTTCCAGTTAGGGAGTTTTGCATTGGCTGCCATCATTGCAGGTTTTATTATACCGCAAATTCTCCTGATATCCTTTAAAAAGAAACTTTTTGATATTCCCAATGAACGTAAAGTTCATAATCAGGCAATTCCCCGCCTGGGAGGAGTAAGTTTTTTTCCTACCATTCTTTTTACTATAGCATTAGTACTTGGACTTCGTTACAAATTCGGATATACCATACCTGAATTTATGGCTGGTTACTTTGTATTGGAGTCAATGTTCGTTATTTGCGGACTGACTCTACTCTATATAGTAGGTATAGCTGACGATTTGATTGGCGTTCGTTACCGTAAAAAATTTGCCGTGCAAATTCTTTGCGGTATTTTTTTTCCCTTATCAGGCCTGTATATTAACAATTTATACGGCCTGTTTGGCATCCATGAAATTCCGGAGTATATTGCTTATCCGTTTACCGTGTTGGTTGTTGTTTTTGTTACAAATGCCATTAACCTGATTGACGGTATAGACGGGTTAGCTTCCGGGTTAAGCAGTGTGTCTTTAGTTATATTGGGAGCGTTATTTTTTTATGACCGGCTGTGGGTTTATTCCATGATAGCGTTTGCCACATTTGGTGTGCTACTCCCGTTTTTTTTCTACAATGTATTCGGAAGTGCTGGAAAAAAGCGCAAAATATTTATGGGCGACACCGGTAGTCTCACATTAGGATATATCATATCCTTTCTGGTTATTAAGTACAGTATGTGCAATTCGGATGTAATGCCTTACCAGCCGGGCGCTATCGTTATAGCTTTTTCAACTTTGATTATTCCCATGTTCGATGTGGTACGTGTAGTTTGTGTAAGGGCCAGACAAGGAAAAGGGTTGTTTACAGCAGACAGGAATCATATTCATCATAAATTCTTAGCTATGGGCTTTACTCCCCGAAAAGCTATGATGACCATTATTGGAATGGCTTGTTTATTTAGTGCTGTTAATATCGTTTTAGCCCAATATATTGATCTTACATTTATTGTTTGCGGAGACGTTGTTGCCTGGATCGTATTGCAGCTTTGGTTTAACCGGATAAGGAAGATAAGAAGTATAAAAGAAGAAAAAAAAAGAGTATAGGTTATCCTTTATATGATGGATATTGAAGAGCAAAAAAGGAGTAAACGAATAGCAAAGAATACATTATTCCTGTATTCACGTACGTTGTTTTCCTTGCTTATAAATTTGTATATTAGCCGTATTGTACTTGATAATTTAGGGGTAGTCGACTTTGGAATATATGATGTTGTAGGAGGATTTGTTATTATGTTCTCAATATTATCCGGATCTTTGTCCTCATCTGTGAGCCGTTTTATAACTTTCGAGTTGGGTTCCGCACAGAAAAGGGTGCAAAATATATTTTCCACATCTTTAATCATACATTTTATATTAGCTTTTGTTATTTTGATATTCGCGGAAGCTGTAGGATTATGGTTTATTACAAATAAAATGACTATTCCGCCGGAAAGGGTAACCGCCGCTTATTGGGTTTTACAATGTTCCATTTTAACTTTTGTGCTTAATCTGATAAGTGTACCTTACAATGCATTAATCATTGCCTATGAACGTATGAAGGCTTTTGCATATATAGGTATATTTGAAGTGATTTTAAAATTAATAGCTGCCGTAACTTTAATTATTTCAACGGTAGACAAACTTATATTATATTCATCGTTATTATTTATTATCGCCGTAATCATCAGACTATTTTACGGTATATATTGTAAAAGGAAATTTGAAGAAGCAACATTTAAATTTTATTTCGATAAAAATTTATTTAAAGATATCTTCAAATTTGCAGGTTGGAATTTTATTGGCACTTCATCGGGTTTATTAAGGGACCAGGGGGTAAATATCGTATTGAATATATTTTGCGGGCCGGTTGTAAACGCCGCCCGTGCTATATCATACCAGATGAACAGTGCGGTACAGGGGTTCGTTTCCAATTTTACGACAGCATTAAACCCACAGATCATTAAATCTTACGCATCGAATGAACATACATATATGCTGAAACTTATACAACAGGGTTCGCGTTTATCATTTTATATGCTTATGTGTTTGGCCCTTCCTCTTCTGGCCGAAACGAATTACATTCTTAATTTATGGTTGAAGGAAGTACCGTTTCATACTGTTAATTTTGTACGTCTGGTATTGATGTTTTCATTAATAGAAACATTTTCCGCAACATTAATAACGGCTATGCTTGCAACAGGAAGAATCCGAAATTACCAGCTGGTTGTAGGTAGTTTGCAAATCCTTAACTTTCCATTGTCTTATTTACTCTTGAGGTATGGATATCCGCCGGAAAGTACGATGATATTAGCCATTATCATTTCTGTATGCTGTTTGTTTGCCCGGATATTTATGTTGCGCAATATGATAAAATTACCTGTTCGTGATTTTATGTACAAAGTTTTGCTCAATTCTTTATTTGTTTTGCTGATCGCCTCCATAGCCCCTCTTATTATACTATACAGTATGGACGAAAGTATGGTTCGTTTTTTATTAAGTTATTTAATATGCATAACATCAGCACTTGTCAGTATTTATTATATAGGTTGTTCAAAAAATGAACGTTTATATTTTAAAAACAAAGTGAGAACGCGATTAGGATATAATAGTTAATGGAATTAGTAAGCGATAAAAAGGAGTGTTGTGGTTGTACGGCTTGCCTATCCGTTTGTAATCATCAAGCTATTACCATGAAGCCTGATCCGTTGGGTTTCGTTTATCCAGTGATCAATTCTTCGCTTTGTGTAGATTGCGGATTATGCCTGGAAGTTTGTGCATTTCAAAAAGGGTTTGATTTCAAAGATAATTTAACTCAACCTACAGCTTATGCCGTCAGGCATAAAAATATGCGTGAAATAGAAACAAGCAGGAGTGGGGCCATGTTTATTGCCATATCGGATTATATTCTCGATTCCGGTGGTGTGGTATATGGTGTTGGATATAAAGATGGTTTTAAGGTTTGCCATAAAAGGGTGGAAACTAAAGCAGACCGCAACGAGTTTAAAGGCTCAAAATATGTTCAAAGCGACTTATCGGGTATCTTCCCTGAAATAAAACGGGATTTAAAAAAAGGTTTACCTGTACTGTTTTCAGGTACTCCTTGTCAGACTGCTGGTTTGATATCCTATCTGAAGAGAAAAAACACACAAAATTTATATGTAGTCGATATTGTTTGCCATGGCGTTCCTTCTCCGTATATATTCCGTGATTACCTGGCCTATACGGAGAAAAAACACAATAAAAAGATCGTTAAAATAGATTTTAGGGATAAATCATTGGGTTGGAATACACATGTAGAATCATTTATCCTGGAAGATGGTTCGAAAATCGTATCGGATACCTTTAGTTATTTGTTCCAGCATAACCTGATGCTCCGTACTTCCTGTGGAAATTGTAAATATACTAATCTAACGCGTCCATCGGATATTACCATAGCTGATTTTTGGGGATGGGAAAAAACGGATAAAAACTTCAACAGTGATAATAAAGGATGCTCGTTAACCTTAATTAATACTGATAAAGGCATTTTTATATGGGAAAATGTAAAGCATATGCTGGATTACATTCCTGCACGGTTGGAAGATTGTCTGCAATACAATTTGATGCATCCTACCAAGCTGAATAACAAAACTCGATCTTTTGAGGCTGATTATCAAAGGTCAGGAATTGACTATGTTATAAAACATTATGGAAAGAATAGTTTAGGTAGCAAAATAAAGAATAAGTTGAAAAAAGCATTTATATTTATAAAACAATGAAAATAGGTATCTTAACATTTCATTGTGCCCATAACTACGGAGCAGTTTTACAGGCATTTGCTTTAAAAGAATTTTTAATATCCAAGGGAGAAGATGCCTTTATTATAAATTATAGGCCTGATTATTTATTGCGGCCTTACAAATGGTTTAGATTTGCTTATTGGTTTTCATTTAATCCTTTCAGGTGTATAATAAAAATTTTAGTTGAATTTGCTCTTCTACCCCAGCGATACAGGCGTTATAAATCTTTTGAAAAATTTATAAATCAAAAACTTCGTCCGGTTAATATAGATCTGAATTCAAAAGAAACTGATATCAACCTTTTTATACTAGGTAGTGATCAGATTTGGAATCCTGATATTACCGGAGGAAAGTTTGATGAAATTTTCTTTGGCAGATTCCCTGCGGCACATAAAAAAAAGGTAATCACTTATGCTGCCAGTTCTGGAGGATATAATCTTTTAAAATGCAAAACGGAATTTCAGACATTAGTCTCCGGAATTGATAAGATAAGTGTAAGAGAAGATTCCTTATTGGAAGTTCTGCGAAATTTGAATATCGACGCAGAAAAAGTGGTTGACCCAACCCTTTTGGCAGGAAAAGAAATTTTTGAAAAAATAGCCATCAAACCAGAAATTAACGGACCCTATGTATTGGTATATGAAATTCATCGTCATAAGGATACATATGTGATAGCAAATCAAATAGCGAAGGAGATAAATGCTAAAGTTATAACATTGGCCTCCTATATAACGTATAAAGAAAGAAAAAACCAGCAAGTTGTTTCACCGGAAGAATTTGTAGGATATTTCAAATACGCAGATTTTATCATAACATCATCCTTTCACGGAACAATCTTTTCCGTAATGTTTAATCGTAATTTTTTCTCAATGAAGTTCGGAAATGAAGTGGATAACCGCACAGCTTCTTTTTTGAAGATGATAGGTTTGGAAGATAGGATGTTTAGGTCGTATGATGCATCAAATGGATGTAAATATGATGATATAATACAGTGGTTATTAGTAAAATCAATGAATGAAGATATGCTGCAAAAATCGAGAAAATATCTGGACAATTTTTGCAGTCATATATGTTAATTTATGATTTTTTTTATAATAATATTTAAGATAGATATTTAAATATGTAGAAAAAAAGTATTTATTTAAATCATTTGTATAATAAATTCAATATATATCAAACCCTGATAATGCGTTGTATAGTTTATTAGATAATTGGAAATTAGTATTTTAATAAAATGGATAAGGTGAAAATTATTGAACTACCCAAGATTCTTGATGATAGAGGTAATTTATCTGTAATTGAAGAATTGGTTAATATTCCGTTTAAGATCAAAAGAGTTTTTTGGATATATGATGTTCCCGGTGGTGAAAAACGTGGTGGACATGCTTATATTAATAATCAAGAATTCATTGTAGCGTTATCAGGAAGTTTTGATGTTATCATAAATGATGGTAAAAGAAAAAAAACATATTCTTTAAATCGTTCTTATTATGGTTTATATCTTCCTAAAGGAATTTGGAGGCAAATGCATAATTTTTCAACAAACTCTTTGGCTTTAGTAATATCATCAACTATTTATGATCGTGATGATTATATATATGATTATAATTATTTTTTAGAATTTGTTAATAATGATTAAACCGCTAACTTCTTTACGTTTCATTTTTGCGTTTATGGTTTTTATGAGTCATAATCAAATCTATTCACAATCGAAATTTATAAATCACATATTTTCTGAGGGATATGCTGGGGTGAGTTTTTTTTATACTGAGTGGATTCATATTATCATATAGTTATAGCGAAAAGATAATATTAAAAAATGTCAAATTGATTTCTTTTTATAAATCACGTTTTGCTAGAATATATCCATTGCATTTTTTAACTTTTTTTATTGCACTAGTTTTTCTTCAACGGCCACAATTATCTATTGACTATATAGCTAAAATGTTTACCAATATTACTCTACTCCAAAGTTTTGTGCCTTCAAGTGAATTTTACTTTTCTTTTAATTCACCAAGCTGGAGCATATCGGATGAAATGTTTTTTTATTTATTATTTCCTTTTTTAATATATTTTCTTTTTAAAAGAGAAAAAATATTTTATGTTTGTTTTTTATTAGCAGTGATAATTTTAATAATATTTACCTTTAAGATAACAAATGAAAAACAGCAACATTTTCTATTTTATATAAATCCCGTTGTAAGAATAATAGATTTTATTTTAGGAATTATTTTGTACTATGTATCTTTTAATATAAAAGAAATTATTTTTAAACTTAAAATTCATAAATATAATAATTTTATCGAAATTACTTCAATTTTAATTTTCGTTTTTTTTTATTTGTATTCCATTTATATTCCTAAAATTTATAGATACTCTTTTTGGTACTGGATTCCAATGTGTGTTGTTATTTTAGTTTTCTATGTTTCAAAAAATGGAATAATTTCTAAATTTTTATCTAGAAAATATTTTGTTCTTTTAGGTGAAATAAGTTTTGCCTTTTATTTGTTTCATCAGTTAATAGGGAGAATCTACGAAGCTTTTCTTAATAAAATCAGCTGTTCGAATCCTTATTTCATTGATTTTTTATTAATACTTTTTATTACATTATTTATTAGCTCCTTTTCATTTAAATATTTTGAAATGCCTATCAATAAAAAAATTAAAAATATCAAAGCAAACAATAATAAAAACAAAAAAATGTGATTATGTCTATGACAATCTTTGACTGTTCACTAATTCAATTAAATAAAATAGCTAATAGAGCAGGAAATATAACATCTGTTGAAGGGAATTTTCCATTTGAAGTTAAGAGGGTTTTTTATACTTATGATATACCTGGGGGTGAGTCAAGAGGAGCTCATGCACATAAAGAATGTCATCAGCTTTTAGTTGCTGCTAGTGGTAGCTTTGAAGTTGTTTTGGATGATGGAAAAAATAAGAGAACTGTTTTATTGAATCGTCCATTTTATGGGCTCCATATACCTCCAGGTATATGGGCGGCTGAACAAAGCTTTTCCTCTGGCTCAATTTGTTTAGTTTTAACTTCACATAAATACGATAAAGATGATTATATCAGAGATTATGCAGAGTTTATTAATTTAAAAAAAAATAGTAATGAATAATTGTAATGTAAGTGAATCTATAAACATTCCTGAGACTGCTAAAATTGGTAATAATGTTGTAATAAAAGATCATGTACATTTAAATGATAACGTAACTATAGGAAATAATGTCGTTATTTATGAAGGGGTTATTATTGAAGAAAACGTTGTGATTTGGGATAATGTAATTATAGGCCGGGTGCCAATGGGAGTATCAACAATAAAAAGTAAGATCCAAGTGGGTATAGGTAATACTGTTATTGGTAAAAATTCAGTCATTGGTTGTAATAGTGTGATATATACGGATGTAATAATAGGAAATGATACGTTAATCTCCGAGAATGTTGTTATTAGAGAAAGGTCTATTTTGATGGGAGAAAATATTGTGGGGCCAAATTCTTTTATACAAAAAGATTGCAAAATTGGAAGGAATACAAGGATTATTCAACAATCCTCATTAGCATCAGGAACAATTATTGGTGAAAATAATTTTTTAAGTTCCGCGTTTACTTGTGTAAGTGATAATACTTTTGGTATATTAGGATATTCTAGCCAAAAAGTTGGGCCAACAATAGGAGATAATAATCTAATAGGCCCGAATGTGACAATTTTGGATAATTTATCTGTTGGAAATAATAATGTAATTGGTGCTAAAGCACTAATCACTAAAACGATAGGGAGTGATGGCGTTTATTATGGAATACCAGCAAAATTTGTTAAATCTAAACAAAAATAAATGAAATGGTTAAATTTCTTGATTTATATAAAATCAATCAAAAATATTCTGACGAGATTCACGCTGCTGTAGCTAGTACAATTGATTCCGGCTGGTATCTTCAAGGTGAAGAAAATAAAAAATTTGAAATTGAATATTCAAAATACATTGGTACAAAATATTGCATTGGTGTTGCTAATGGACTAGATGCGTTGATATGCATTTATCGCGCATATATTGAAATGGGATTAATGCAACCGGGTGATGAGGTCATTGTTCCAGCAAATACATATATAGCATCAATATTGGCTATAACAGAAAATGGTTTAAAACCAATACTTGTAGAACCTGATATTGATACGTTACAAATTGACGATAAACTGATTGAATCAGCCATAACTAATAGAACAAGATCAATAATGATTGTTCATTTGTATGGGCAATGTGCCTATACAAATAATATTGGATATTTATGTGAAAAATATAATCTTATATTGGTTGAAGATAATGCACAAGCTCATGGTTGTCTTTTTGAGGGTCACAGAACGGGTGCCTTAGGTGATGCTGCGGGTCATAGTTTTTATCCAGGCAAAAATTTAGGTGCATTGGGAGATGGTGGTGCTGTCACAACGAATAATGAGGAATTGGCTAAAATTATAAGGGCTTTAGCAAATTATGGGTCTGCAGAAAAATATGTATTTAAATTTAGGGGGCGAAATAGCCGTTTGGATGAAATACAAGCTGCAGTTCTGAACGTTAAATTAAGATATTTAGATATAGAAAATGAAAGCCGCCGGAATGTGGCGAGATATTACTATTCACATTTAAATACTAAAAAGTTCCGTCTTCCTCATATTGATATTTCGGATTCAAATGTTTGTCATATATTTCCAATACTTTCTAATGAAAGAGATCAACTACAAAATTATATGCAGGAAAACCATATTCAAACATTAATACACTATCCTATTCCTCCTCATAAACAGCAATGTTATAGTGAATGGAATAATCTAATTTTACCTATTACGGAGAAAATACATAATCAAATTTTAAGTATACCAATAAGTCCTATTTTAAGTCAAAGAGAGATGAATAAAATAGTTGAAGTTTTAAATAAATGGTAAAAAAGGTTATAAATTATACAAAGTCGTTATTTCTTACAGATCTTTTTCGCGTATTTTCTTTAACATCTTTATCAACTTTAGTGAGAATGTTGTCAGGTTTGATAACTGCAAAAGTAATGGCAATAATAATTGGACCTACCGGTATTGCTTTATTAGGTCAATTGAATAGTTTTTCATCTATAATATTATCACTATCAAATGGTGGAATTAGCAATGGAATTGTGAAATATGTATCAGAATATAAAAACTCAAAATATAAAACTCAAATTTTGCTTAGTAATTGTCTAAAAATAACATTATTTTTTTCTGTTTTATGTGGCATTTTAATGATTGTTCTTAATATAAAATTAAGCAAATGGATCTTTCTAACTGATGAATATTACTATATTTTTATAATTTTTGGTTTTACAATTGTTTTATATGCTTTAAATATAATGTTAATTTCGTTAGTGAATGGTTTCAAGGAATTTAAGGAATTTGTCAAAATTAATATAGCAAATACTATTTTAGGAGTTATTTTTACAGTCTCATTTATTTATTTTTTAGGTTTTAAGGGTGCTTTAATAAGCGCAGTAACTTATCAAAGTGTCATGATATTCATAACATTTTTTATGATAAAAAAAATGTCTTGGTTTAATATAGAAAGCTTTAAACATAAGATAAACTATAATATTATAAAAAAACTCTCAAGTTATTCCTTAATGACTCTTGTCTCTGTCTTAATAGTACCGGTTAGTCAATTAATTTTGAGAAGTTACATAATTACTAATATTTCTACTATTGAAGCTGGATGGTGGGAAGCTATGAATAGAATCTCTGGAATGTATTTGCTTGTAATTACTTCATCTTTAGGTGTTTACTATCTCCCTAAGTTATCCGAGACTATGAGCCAAAAAGAATTACAGAAAGAAATTTTTTTTGCATATAAATTTATTACGCCTATACTAATATTAGGAATTACAGCTGTATATTTCTTTCGATTTTGGATAGTTAAAATACTATTTTCCGAAGAGTTCCTACCTATGACAAATTTATTTATTTGGCAACTAATAGGTGATACTTTTAAAATTTTTAGTTGGATATTGGCATATGTGATGTTAGCTAAAGCTAAAGTGGTATTATTTATATGTACTGAATTATTTTTTCCCTCATTTTTTTTATTGCTATCATTTCATCTTATAAACAAAGGGTTCGGTATAATAGGTGTTACTCAAGCCTATGCATTGAAATATATTTTATATTTTTTATCAATGATATTTTTATTTAGGAAAATTATTTTTTTTAGAAATGATGTATTGTCCTGATATTTCGGTAATTGTTTGTACATATAACCAAGAAAATACTATTTCACGTACATTAAATAGTATTATTTCCCAGAAAACTTTATATAAATTAGAGATAATAATTGGTGAAGATGATTCTAGTGATACAACAAGAGTTATATGTGAAGAATATAGTCATAGATATCCATCTATAATTACTCTTTTACCTTCGTCCCCCAATAAGGGTCTATTGAAAAATAAAAGAGATTGTTTGTTTGCAGCCAAAGGAAAATATTTAGCCTCGTGTGCTGGAGATGATTGGTGGCATGATGAAAATAAGATTCAAAAGCAAGTATTTTTTTTAGAAAATAATCCTAATTATGTTTTAACATATAGTGGATGTAAAGTGTATAATGAAATGACAGGTTCTGTTGATATAATTAAACCGCAATATCCTAAAGACAATCTTTTTGATCAATTATTGAATGGAAGTTTCATTTTTGCAGGTACTGTTTGCTTTAGGAGAGAAGTATTAAAACATATTGATTTTGATTTATTTATATCAAAAGGTTTTTTAATGGAAGATTATCCAATGTGGTTAACTATGTGTCAACTAGGAAAATTCCACTGTTTTGAAGAGCCTTTGACCTCATATACTGTTCACATAGGTTCCTTAAGTTATTGTAAATCTATAGAAGAACAAGAAAAGTTTGAATATTCTGCATTGCAATGTAAATTATTTTTTTTAAAAGAGAACAAGAATAATAGTAGATATAATGAAATTGATTTAATAGATCAATATTATAGACGCTTGATAAATATTGGTGTAAGATTTAATGATAAAAATTATAGCATATCTTGTTATAAGAAAATCGTGAAAAAAGGAGTGAAAGATCATTTGAAATACATATTTTGTTTAATTCCATTATGTTTTTCATATTTAAGAAAAATAAATTCTAATGTAATAGTCAAGTGAGGTTAAATTTATGAAAAATTTTCACATTATTAATGTAATTAATTTATTGATTTTAATTACATTATTTTTTATATATACATTCGAAATACATTTCTTTTTTTTGCCTTTTAACACAAACTTATTAATTGGAATCTTCACTTTTTTATTTGTAATTTTATATAATATTAGAAAAGAGCAATTTTTTATAAATGTTGATTATCTCTATATAATCATATTATATATGCTATTAATCGCTAATTCATTAGTGTCTTTGATTTATAACGGTACTCAAGAATTTTATTTGATTAAAAATTCTTTGCTGAATGTATTGGTAATTTTTACAGCCTATTTTATGGTTTGTATATTAAGAAAGCGTTATACATTTGTATCTTTTGAGTTAATATCTAATTTTTATATAATAGTAATACTGATTCAAATTTTGTTATCAATCTTGTTTTTCTTAAAACCAGAAATTTACAATAATATTTCAACTATATTAAGTAATGATGTTTTTTTGGATGAAAGGATTAAAGAGTTGTTAAATAGAAGACTTGTAGGATTAGGTACTCATTTTTTTGGTGCTGGTGTTATATATAGTTTTACTTTATTGCTCATTGTTGCTATGGTAAAAAGAAAATCATTATTCCCTAAAATTACCTTTTTATATATGATTGTATATATAATAGTTTTTTTATGTGGAATGATGACATCCAGAACTACTATAATTGGCTTTATTTTATCTTTTCCACTACTATTTCTTATTGATTATAAAATAGGAATTAAATTTATATTTGTGCTAACTATTGTTATTGTGTTTATCTATTTTATGTTTAATGATATTAAAGAAAAATTTGAAAGTATAATTTTTTTTGGATTTGATCTAATAATAAATTATATAGAAAATGGAAAACTTGCAAATTCTTCCTTGGATGGTTTAAAAACAATGATAAACTTTCCGGATGAAATTAAAACTTGGCTTATTGGAGACGGCTATTTAACTCACCCTATTAATAAATCCTTGTACTATAAAGAAACTGATATAGGCTATAATAGACTAATATATTTTTTTGGTATTTTTGGTTGTTTGTTATATTTGTCGATAAATATTTTCATTTCATTTTTATCTTATAAAAAAAATTGTAAGGAATATAAATATTTCTTTATAGCGACTTTTTTTTTATTTCTCATAGTAAATCTAAAGGGCTTAGCATCTATCTCTTGGCTTTTGTATCCTTTTTTATTTGTTGATCATAAAAAAAATAATGAAATAGAAAAATGATTTTATCATAAATACATATGAAAATTAAATTGTTATATTTTGTAGATGGATTAGATATTGGAGGTATTCAAAGTGTAGTATTAAATCTATGTAATCATTTAAACAAAAAATATGATATTCATATTATTGTATTGTATAATGATAGAAAAGCTTTATTACATAAATTTTGTAAAAATGTAAAAATATATTTCTTGCCATTTAATAACTCTAAAAAAGGTTTTTTATATTATATACTTTATATAAATAAGCTTATTAAATTAATACGAGAAATAAATCCTGATATTCTTCATGCTCATAATTGTTCTATGTCATATTTATATTTTTCAGTTGCTAAATTCTTTTCATTTAAAAAAACAAAGAATTTTAGAACATTGCATTTTAGTGGTTTTTTTCTGGAAAGTAATCTGTTTATAGACAAAATAAGAATTAAATTAGATTTATGGGGTAATAAAATCCTGAATCCAACTATAGTCTGTGTGTCTCATGCAGTAGTTAATAATGTAATGAAATATTATAAGAATATCAATTTAATTTGTATACATAATGGCATAGATTCAAATTATTTTAATCCTAATAAAAAAAAAGAAATTATAGTAAATAATGATTATCATGTTAATGTGATATGTATATCTAGATTGGTGAATTTTAAAAATCATCAAACCTTATTTAATGCTTGGAAAATATTAACTAATGAAATCAATAATATTTCCTTAATAATAGTGGGTGATGGTGATTTATTTGATCATTATCAAAAAGAAGTTCATCAAATGGGTATTTCAGATACAATAATTTTCACTGGTGGTGTCACAAATGTTATTGAATATCTTAAAATTTCAGATTTAGCAGTATTTCCTTCACTATCAGAAGGTTTTAGTTTAGTTCTATTAGAAGAAATGTCAATGGGATTGCCTGTTATAGCTTCTAATATTTCAGCCTTCACTGAAATTATTATTGACGGACACAATGGTTTAATTTTTGAGAGTCTAAATCCAAATGATTTAGCAGACAAAATAACCTTTTTGATAAAACAATCTAAAATTAGAAAAAAAATTGGGGATAATGCAAGGAATGAAGTAAAAAATAAATATTCATTAGATAAAATGATAAACCAATATGATATAATATATTCAAAAAAATGAGAAAGAACGTCGTATTTTTTCATCCTTCATCAGAATTATATGGATCTGATAAAATATTAATGTATATTTTAAATAATTTCACAGATTATAATAAAACACTTGTATTAAAAAATCAAGGAATTTTAGTTAATAAAATTCAAGAATTAAATATTGACATTGACATTAAGATTATTCCTTCTTTTCCAATTATAGCTAAAAAAAATTTAAAACTTAAAGGTTTTTTCTGTTTTGTGAAGGATTTTATTTTATTTTATTTCATAATTAATAAATTAAAAAAACAGCTTTTACCCGATATTGTATACTTAAACACACTTGCTACACTACCTATTATATTTTACTTTACTTCAAAAAAAAATAAAATAATTACACATGTACATGAAATTTTAGAAAATAACTATACTTTTCATAAAATAATTAATTATATAGCAATTAAAAAATCCTCTTTAGTAATATGTGTGTCTAATGCAGTAAAATTTAATATTTGCAACTCCGATAAAAATACTAAAAATGTAGTTGTGGTTAATAATGGTATAAATTTGAATTATCACAACAAAATAGAAATAACTGACAATTTCTTTGAAAATAGAAAATTTAGATTTGCTCTAATAGGAAGGATAAAGCCGTCGCACAAAGGTCAGGGTTTATTATTGGATGCTTTATGTTTAATTAATAAAAACTTAATCAATAATCTTGAATTTTATTTTATTGGCAGCACAGTTTCAGGACAAGAATACATGCTTAAAGATTTAAAAAACAAAGTAAACAGTAACAATTTAGATAAGTACATTAAATTTATTCCTTTTGTTACCAATATAGAGGATTTCTATGATAAAATAGATGTTGTTATTGTACCATCGATTTTTCAGGATCCTTTTCCTACTACTGTTATTGAGGCTATGTGTTTTGCAAAACCTGTCATAGCTACCAGAGTTGGAGGTATACCTGAAATGGTTTTAAATAATATAACAGGTATCCTAGTCGACAATGGGGATGCCTTTTCTCTTGCAATTGCAATAGAAAAGATGGTTATTAATCGGGAAAAAACTTTATTAATGGGGTATGAAGCTAGAAAAAGATATGAAAAATATTACACAGAACAGATTTTTAATAAAAATTTTAAACGTGTGATTGAAAAATTAAAATAGATAATATTTTATATATAAATATTATAAAGGTGTCAAATAATGAAAAAAGTAGCTATAATTGGTATTGTAGGTCTTCCAGCTAAATATGGAGGATTTGAAACATTAGTTAATCATATTATTATAAATAAGAATTATGAAGAGATTCAATATTCAGTGTATTGTAGTTCCAGGTCTTATAAATATAAGTTGGCTAAATATAATGATGCAAGATTAGTATACTTACCTTTTAAAGCTAACGGTATACAAAGTTTAATTTATGATGTAACATCGTTAATACACGCTTCTTTATACAATGATATAATCCTTATCTTAGGTATTTCTGGATGTTTTTTTCTACCAATATATCGTATTTTTAGTAAAAAAAAAATTATTATTAATATGGATGGGTTAGAACATAGAAGACAAAAATGGAGAAAATGGATTAAGTGTTTTCTCCTTTTTTCTGAGAGGATGGCTATTAAGTATAGCAATATAATTATAACTGATAATAAAGGAATTCAAAAGTATGTGAAAGATAAATATAAAAAGCAAACTGAATTAATTGCTTATGGGGGTGATCATGCTATTTGTAAAGTTGAATCAGACATAATAAAATGCATTACAAATAAATATGGGATTGTAAATGAAGAATATTCTTTTTCTGTTTGTAGAATAGAACCAGAAAATAATGTTCATTTAATACTTGAATCATTTATGAAAGCAAATAAAAAAATAATATTTGTAGGAAATTGGATGAAAAGCGAATACAGTAGAAAAATATATAGGAAATATGAAAATGAAAGAAATATTAAATTATTATTTCCCATTTATAATTTGTCGATCCTGTTTCTGTTTAGATCTAATTGCCAATTTTATATACATGGTCATAGCGCAGGTGGAACAAATCCGTCTTTAGTTGAGGCTATGTTTTTCTCAAAGCCTATATTAGCTTTTGATGTTATTTACAATAGAGAAACAACATCAAATAAAGCTCATTATTTCTCTTCTGTTGATACTTTAGTTGCTCTTTTAAAAAAAGATAAAAAAGATTTTTTTGAAAATTCAATAAATATGGGTATTATAGCCAGAGAATTATATTCATGGAAAAAAATAACTAATCAATATGAAAATTTATTTAAAAATTAAATATATGAAAAAAATATGGCATAATTTTTTTGTGATATTACTATTTTTTATAACACAAATAGGAGTTAATGCTCAAATACCCTCGGAACTACTAAATAAGGCCAAATCATCTGGTATGTCTGATTCTCAGATTAAACAAGAAATAGCGAAGCGTGTCGAAAATTCCTCATATTCGACTATAGAAAATTTAAATACAACTGCTTCAACGAGTGACAGATATTTTAGTGAAGGAGTTAAAAATCATGATACTAATAATGACTTACATCAATTAAATACACATTTAAAAAGTGCTGTGTTTGGGCGTGAGATATTCTCAAATAAAAATTTATCCTTTTCTCCTGATTTAAACATCCCTACTCCTAAAGGCTATATCTTATCTGCGGGTGATGAGATATTTATTAATGTATGGGGGGATTCGGAATTGAATCTAAAACTTAAAATTTCGCCGGAAGGTACTGTATTAATACCCAATTTGGGACCAGTAGCTATTAGCGGTTTAACGGTAGAAAGAGCGGAAAACAAATTACGTCAGGAATTGGGACGTATAATGACAACGCTTTCGGATGGTGAACCCAATACGCATGTTTCTGTCAGTTTAAGCCAGATCCGTAGTATCAAAGTAAATATTGTGGGCGAAGTAGTGGCACCGGGAACCTATACATTGCCTTCTTTCGCCACATTATTCAATGCTCTTTACGCTGCAGGAGGAGTGAATGATATCGGAACGTTACGTAATATTAAAGTATTCCGCAATAGCAGGAAAGTAGCAGAATTAGATGTATATGATTATTTACTGAATGGTAAATATAATACGAATATAAGGTTAGAAGAGAATGATATGATCATGGTTGGCCCTTATGAGCAATTAATAGTTGTGGATGGTGAAGTAAAACGTAACCGTATTTTTGAGTTAAAAAAGGGAGAAACGTTACAACAATTGCTCGATATGGCAGGCGGGTTTACCGGTAATGCGTATACTAAAGATATACAGGTAAAACGGAAGTCGGATCAATTCTATAAAATAGCCACTATAAACCAAGCCAATTTTGCTTCTTTCCAAATGCAGGATGGTGATTCATTAACCGTAGATGCGGTAGTTCCTTTTTATGAGAATAGATTAGTTATTAGTGGAGCGGTATGGCGACCAGGAGAATATGAATTAACGTCATCGGTTCATACCCTTAAGCAATTAATCGAGCAGGCTGCGGGATTGAAAGGAGATGAGTTTTTGGGTAGGGCACAATTGACCCGGATGAATCCTGACTTTACTACAACAATGTTAGCTGTTGATATTAAAGGCATATTAAACGGCACCGTATCCGATATTGAATTACGTGGAGAAGACCATTTGCATATTCCTTCTTTATTTGATTTACGAGAGCCATATACCATTAAAGTTAGAGGGTTAGTGAATAAGCCGGATACGACAATTCCTTATAAATATAATATGACCGTTGAAGATGTTATTATGCTTGCGGGCGGATTGAGTGAGTCGGCTTCTGCAATCAACGTGGAGGTGGCTAGAAGAGTGAAAGATCCATATATGCAGCAAAATACAAATATTACCGCTGAAGTTTTTTCTTTTAGTCTAAGTGAAAGTTTGAAAGTGGAACATGGAGGAACTATTTTTACATTAGAACCTTTTGATGAAGTGTATGTACGGCGATCTCCCGGTTATAAGGAACAACAGGTAATCGAAATAAACGGTGAAATTACGTTCGCCGGGAATTATGTATTGGCTGAAAAGAATGCCCGTTTGAGTAATTTGATTGCTAAAGCAGGTGGCATAACACAGGATGCGTATATTAAAGGAGCCAGTTTACGAAGAGTTTTATCAGAAGATGATATGCAGCGTATACACGCATTGCTGGATATGGAGAAAAGTCAGGGAGGTGATTCTGTAATCGTAGACCTGTCTAATGTAAGGGAATATGCGGTTGGAATCGATTTGGAGCAAGCTTTAAAAAATCCGGGAAGTGAGCACGATATCGTATTACGTGACGGTGATAAATTATATATCCCCCAATATCAGAGTACAGTAAAAATAAGCGGTTCTGTGAATTATCCGAATAGTGTTACTTATACAAAAGGGATGAGTGTAAGGGATGGTTTATCTCAAGCGGGAGGGTATAATGATATTGCCCGTAAGTATCCTATGGTAATTTATATGAACGGAAAAGTCGCAACTACCAGACGTACGTTTATATTCTTTAAGAAATATCCCAAAGTAGAACCGGGATGTGAAATCGTTATACCGGCGAAAAGAAATTGGGAGAATAAGATGACTTTGGCGGAACGGTTAAGCATAGCCACTACCACCACATCTATGGCTGCTATGGTGACTTCAATTATTAATACATTATCAAAGTAATTTCATATGTCATATAAAAATAAAATGTCGGTAACAGAGTCAGAAGAACAGGAAATTGATTTGGTGGAACTGGCACAAAAAATCTGGAAACAACGGAAATTTATATTAAAGATATGCGGAATCGCTCTTTTGATAGGGTTAATTGTCGCTTTCAGTATCCCTAAAGAATACTCTACTACTGTTAAAATGGCTCCAGAAATTGCAGAAACAACTAAACGGGCTAATAATTTAAGTGGATTAGCGTCTATGGCAGGTATAAATATGGGTTCAACTCTAACCGCAGATGCCATATCTCCCGATTTATATCCGGATGTGGTTGGCAGTACTCCTTTTTTACTTGAACTTTTTACTTTACCGGTTACTAATCATAAAAAAGAATACACGATCTCCTTTTATGATTATATGTTAGATCATCAACGTGGACCATGGTGGAATAATATTATACAAGCTCCCTTTAAATTATTAGGATGGATAAGAAATCTTTTTAATGATAAGGAAATTTTTTTCGAAGAGTTGGATTCTTTTTGGTTAAGTCAGAATCAAAAAGATGTACTTGAGGCATTAAATAATCGAATTTCTGCTTCAGTTGATAAAAAAACATTTGTTATAACTGTTTCTGTAAAAATGCAGGATCCATTTATTTCCGCGCAGATAGCACAAGCTATAACGAAAAAATTGCAGGAGTACATCACCAATTACCGTACACAGAAAGCGAAGCAAGATTATTATTTTACAGAGAAAGCTTATACTGAAGCAAAAGATACTTATTATAAAACGCAGGAAGCTTATGCTAAATTTGAAGATAGCAATAAAAATATCATTTCAGCAACTTATCGTACAGAACAAATCCGTCTTCAAAATGAAATGAGCCTTGCTTTTGGTATTTATAATACTTTGGCCCAACAATTGGAAGAAAATAGGTTAAGAATACAGGAACAGACGCCAGTATATACAGTAATTGAACCGGCTATTGTTCCATTAAGAGCTATCTACCCAAAGAAATTATTTATTTTGGTTGCATTTATTTTTTTAGCATTTAGTGGCAGCATAATATACCTATTTATTAATGATTTATTGAAAAAAAATCAAATTTATGATGAAAAAAAGTAAAGTAGCTTTAATTGTTATTTATAATCATAGGTATGATAATAATATTGAAATAGTGGAGAAAATCTATGAGAAAAAATTTGATAACATTTATCATCTTGTTCCTTTTTATGACGGGGTAAAAAAAAATGTAATACCAGTATATGAAAACTCATATTATTTTCAAGGCTATGTTGCACAAGGCTTTAAATCATATTTTAATGATGAGTATACTCATTATTTTTTTATAGCTGATGATATGATACTGAACCCTGCTATAAATCAGAATAATTATTTAGATTCATTTCTACTGACAGAAGATATGAGTTTTGTGCCTTGGTTAAAAGCATTGCCAGCAAAAGGTTTTTGGTCGCATAATTTAGATGCCCTTCTTTACAAAACGAATGTGCCTGGACTTGAAATAAAAAAATATTTACCTTCTTACAGAGAAGCATTAAATATTATAAATTCGAAAGAGATATATACAGGATCATTTTCTTTTAAAAATGTTTACGGTAAATATTCTTTCAAGGCAGTAGCCAAATTTTTAATTTATAGTATTTTAAATAAAGTCTCACTTAGAAAAGGATTGAAATATCCCATGGTATATTCCTATTCAGATATATTTATTATTTCTTCTAAGACTATTGATAAATTTGTTAAATATTGTGGAATATTTGCTGCAAGTAATCTTTTTGTAGAATTGGCGATACCAACTGCTTTAATTTTATCGTCTTCATTAATAAGAACAGAGGATGAATTATCATTTTCGGGTAAGGCTTTATGGAATGAACAAGATTATAAAATCTTGAATCCATTTAATGAAGACTTAATATCGCTTTTGAATAATTTTCCTGTTAATCATATTTATTTACATCCAATTAAATTATCAAAATGGAAAACCAAAGGAATATAAAAAAGTTTATTGTTATTACGTCCATTTTCCCTCCAACCGAAGCAATAATTAAATTTTCGCAACAGGATGGATATGAACTAGTTGTGGTGGGTGATAAAAAGTCTCCTGATGACTGGTATTGCCCAAATACTTTGTATTTATCTGTAAATAATCAATGTACTGATTCATTTAAACTTAGTAAGATATTGCCTTACAATCATTATTGTAGAAAAATGTTGGGATATCTATATGCAATGAAAGAAGGTGCGGATTATATTATTGACACAGATGATGATAATATACCTAAGAATAATTGGGCTTTTCCAGAGTTTGACGGAGTATTTATGAAAACTAAATCAAATATTGGTTTTATAAATATTTATAATTATTATACATCACAAAATATTTGGCCTAGAGGATTACCGTTGCGTTTGATTAAAGAAAAGGGTAATTTTGATGATGTATCATATTCGCAAATTGCTATTGGTGTTTGGCAAGGATTAGCAGATGGAGACCCCGATGTTGATGCAATTTATAGGTTAACATCAAATGAGCCCTGTTTTTTCGATGAAAAACCTCCGATTGCTTTGTCTAAAGGTACTGTTACACCATTTAATACGCAAAATACTATTATACGCAAAGAATTATTTCCATTAATGTATTTACCAACATATGTAACCTTTCGTTTTACGGATATATTAAGGGGATTAATTGCTCAACCTATAATGTGGTTATACGATTACCATTTGGGATTTACTAATGCTACAGTAATTCAGGAAAGAAATGATCATGATTTTTTTAAAGACTTCATATCCGAAATCCCTATGTATGAACATTGCGAAGATGTTATAGAAAATGTATCTTCAGTGATAAAAAAGGAGTATACGATTTCGGATAACCTTTTCAATGCTTATAGAATTTTAAATGAAAAAAAAATAATTGAGGATAAAGAAATATTTACATTAGAAACTTGGTTGAATGATTTATGTTTGTTATAATTAAAATCAAAAGAATTAATTAATTTTAGCCACCAGGAACATCTTCCTGGTGGCTTTTTCTTTACAAATCAACCCAATGTTGTTTACAAATTCCGTTTAAATGCAATCTGGTATTGCAGGGTTTAAATCTTTGGTCTTTCTTTGTCGTATAAGATTTCACCAAACCCTTAACTATTTTTTTGAATAGGTATAACTGTAAATTTTTGGTCAATCTACCTTAACTATGAAGTGCCCGTCAGGATTTGCCTGGCGGGTTTTTTAATGAATAAACCCGTCGGCTAAAACTTAGTGACGGGTTTTGCTGTTGTTCTACCAGGGCTCGAACCTGGAATTTCAGGACCAGAATCTGACGTGTTACCATTACACCATAGAACAGTTTTCACGCTGCAAATATACGGGCTTTTTTATTTTGTGCAAAAATATTAATGGAAATATTTATTGGTGTATATACGCGAGCATACCAAATATATGAATTATATTTGTTCCCTTGAATGGATTTCAAACAACATTGCATGGATCAAACAAAAGAATTAGTAAAAACGATTATCAAAGGCCTTCAGGAAAAGAAAGGTAAAAACATTGTAACAGTTGACTTAACCAAACTTTCGGGTGCTATTTGCCAATATATGGTCATTGGTGAAGGTAATACGCCTAATCAGGTATCGGCATTATCCGATTCTGTATGGGATTTAGCCAGAAAAGAAGCTCATGAAAAGCCGCTTTCTGTTGATGGATATCAACAGGCAAGCTGGATAGGTATGGATTATGGCACAGTTCTTGTGCATATATTCATGCCGGAACAACGCCGGTTCTATAATCTGGAAAATCTCTGGGCGGATTCGACGGTGAATCAAATCCCGGATATTGATTAATAATATGTTAATAATATGTCAAAAAATAAATTACCCAAAAACGATAATAAATCGAATAAGATGTTCAGGTTCAACATTTACTGGATGTATGGGTTGATCATCGTTATGCTTGTGGCTTTGTATGTGACGGGCGGTTCATCTACCACGAAAGAACTGGGATGGACCGACTTCCAACGGTTGGCTCAGGAGGACGTTTTCGATAAAATGACTGTTTATAACAGGAAAAATACGCTTGAAGCAACTGTGCGGAATGGCAGGTTAGGGTTAGTGTTTACAGTAGATACTTCGGCTTTAGGTACCAACCCTAAAGTGATAGTAAAAATACCTTCTGCTGATAAATTCTCTGATTTTTATGACAGGGCTTTTGCCGACGGACTGATTACCACACAGGTAAGTTATGAAGAAGGGGAAGATACGATCTGGAATTTTGTACTTTCGCTGGCTCCTTTCGCGTTTTTTATCATCCTTTGGATTTTCCTGATGCGTAAAATGTCGGGCGGAGGCGGAGGTGGCGCCGGAAATGTATTTAGTGTAGGAAAATCGAAAGCCCAGCTTTTTGATAAGGATAATGATAAAAAAGTAACATTTAAAGATGTGGCCGGATTATCGGAAGCCAAGCAAGAGGTTGAAGAAATCGTTTCTTTCCTTAAAGATCCTGCAAAGTATACCGAACTGGGAGGTAAAATCCCTAAAGGCGCTTTGCTTGTAGGTCCTCCGGGAACCGGGAAAACTCTTCTTGCCAAAGCCGTAGCCGGTGAGGCTGATGTACCTTTCTTTTCATTATCGGGATCCGATTTTGTGGAAATGTTTGTCGGGGTAGGAGCTTCGCGTGTCCGCGATTTATTCCGGCAAGCTAAGGAGAAAGCGCCGTGTATTGTATTTATCGATGAAATTGATGCCGTAGGTCGTGCCCGTGGTAAGAACGCGAATATGAACAGCAATGACGAACGTGAAAATACACTGAACCAGTTGTTGACTGAAATGGATGGTTTTGGTTCGAATAGCGGCGTAATTATACTAGCTGCTACAAACCGTGCGGATGTTCTGGACAAGGCATTGCTTCGGGCCGGACGTTTCGATCGACAGATACATGTGGAATTGCCGGACCTTAATGAGCGGAAAGAAATATTTGGTGTGCATCTTCGTCCGATTAAAATAGATAACAGTGTCGATGCCGAATTCCTCGCTCGCCAGACGCCCGGTTTTTCCGGTGCTGATATTGCTAATGTTTGTAATGAGGCTGCCCTGATCGCTGCCCGTAACGGAAAAAAGTTTGTTCAGAAAGACGATTTTATGAGTGCGGTAGACCGGATTGTAGGCGGTTTGGAAAAACGCTCGAGAATAACGACTGCCGGTGAACGGAACAGCATTGCTAATCATGAAGCAGGGCACGCCACGTTGAGCTGGTTGCTTGAACATGCTAATCCGTTGGTGAAGGTTACTATAGTACCCAGAGGTAAAGCGCTTGGCGCGGCTTGGTACTTACCGGAGGAACGGCAGATAACAACTCGGGAACAATTACTCGACGAAATGTGTGCTACTTTAGGAGGACGTGCTGCCGAGGAGTTGTTCTTAGGTAAAATATCGACCGGTGCATCTAATGATCTTGAGCGTGTCACTAAACAGGCATATGCTATGGTGGTTTATTTTGGTATGAGTGACAGGCTGCCTAATTTGAATTATTATGATTCAAGTGGGCAAGACTGGGGTTTTACCAAGCCTTACAGTGAAGAGACAGCGAAGTTGATTGACCTGGAAGTTCAACGTATTATCAATGAACAATACGAAAGAGCGAAGGCAATATTATCTGAACATGCTGAGGGGCATAATATGCTGGCGAGAGTTTTGCTGGAACGTGAAGTAATATACTCGGAAGACGTTGAACAGATATTCGGTAAACGTGCCTGGGTTTCCCGTTCGGAAGAGATACTGGAACAGCAGGAAAAGTCATTGACTGATACAATTGAGGTCATTGACGGCGAAGGAACAGATCAGACAATCGATTCAACAAAAGAAGAATAACAGGACCTTGAAGAATCTGATAATAAGAGCACTAACAGGTGCGGCTTTTGTAGCGGTAATCATTGCCGGAATTTGTGTCCATCCGTATTTATTTCTGTTGGTGTTCGGGTTGGTTACCGCCCTTTCACTATGGGAGTTTTACGGATTAATGAATGCTTTTAGAAATAAGATTCTGAAACGTTTTATCAGTTCGTTAGGTGGTGTCTACCTTTTCTTTTCGTCTTTTGTTTATGCATATGGGTTGATAGACGGGAAAATATTTATTCCTTACCTGGTTTTTCTGATGTACACATTTATATCAGAATTATATAATAAAAAATCAGATCCTATCCATAATTGGGCGTTTACCTTGCTGGCACAGGTTTATTGTGCCGGCTCATTTTCTTTATTGAATTTCATATATTTCTCTGCCGATACCCTGGTAAATGGGATAGCGTTTCCTTTATTTGTTTTAGCGCTTTTTGTGTTTATCTGGTTAAATGATACAGGGGCTTTTCTTGTTGGATCGACCATCGGAAAGCATCGTTTATTCGAGCGCGTCTCCCCCAAGAAATCGTGGGAAGGCTTTTGCGGCGGGTTAATTGTTGCTTTAGCTGCATCACAAATATTTGCATATTATGAACCGGAAGTAAGTCGTTGGGTTTGGTTAGGGTTTTCAGCTGTGGTTGTTGTTTTCGGCACTTGGGGTGATTTAACAGAGTCGTTGATGAAACGGACATTGGGTGTTAAGGACTCCGGAAGCATATTACCCGGACATGGTGGCATGTTAGACCGTTTCGATAGTGTCATTATGGCTATACCGGCTGTTTATATTTATATCGAATTATTTATTCGAAATTAAATGTGAGTATAATCATTCGTGAGGTAGCTTTGGAAAGTGCATCTGAATATACCTGCAGTTCCGGTAATGATAGATCAGGACGTTCGGTCTCAAGTAAATTCCGCAAACCGAAACTGAATTTTAGTTCCGGGCATAATTTAAAATAGGGTAAATAAATGTCACATCCGATCCCAACGGTAATGCCATAATCCATTCCTTTTAATAATATTGCTTCCCCTTTTTTGCGTCCTAAATCCATAGCTCCGTAAACTCCTGCCGTAAGGTAAGGACGATAGTTATTCAAGCGTAAGGAACTGTATTTAACTTCGAGTGGAAATGTAAGGTAATTGGAACGGACGGTTGTTTTGTATTCTTCTCCCGTTTCATATTCCCGGAATACGAATTCTTTATCTCCAAAATGGATACTGGGAAGAAAGCGCAGGTTGAAATACTGACTCATGAACATATCGCCGATAATACCAACACTAAATCCGGGCGAATAGGTGGGTATTTCAGTGTACCATATACCTCCTCCCGGAGCGGTTGCTCCCGTATTAGTCAGGATCAGATCCTGCGTATGCAAGCCGACATGGAATCCTAGATGAAATAATTTCATATCTGCGTAGGGCTGATTCTTGACTTTTTCTTTTTGGGCCATTATGCCCGGAGCAGCCAAACAACATACATATAATAATAATAACAGTCGTCTCAATGCATTAAATATTTAGATTAATAACGATGACTAAAGGGAATTATTGCAAAAAACCGTTATTTGCTTAAATAATACAATTATATATTTTTTATGTACAAAGAAAGATATATTTTTGCATTTACTAATAGTTATCAATTTAAACGATTTAAAAATGGCTTACGTAATTACTGAAGATTGTATTGCTTGCGGTACTTGTATAGATGAGTGCCCTGTGGGAGCAATTTCAGAAGGTGATATTTATGTTATCGATCCTGAAACTTGCACAGATTGCGGAACTTGCGCAGATGTTTGTCCTACAGAAGCAATTCACCCGGTAGCATAAAACCGAGGTTAAGATAGGTGATCCTGTACCGGTAATACCTATTAAATATTAACGGGCTGTTCTCTCAACTGAGATAAACAGCCCGTTAAATATTTATATAGATTTTTAATCTCGGGTTAAAAATCTATATTTAATTTTATATCGCCGTCCAAATTCTCGTCTTCTTTTTCCGTGAAACCTGATTTCGCTTCGGACATTGTTGTATAATTATTCTTTTTTATAAAACCTATTACTTCATTCATTCCATCCATAAACTTATCAAAATCTTCTTTATATAAGAAAATCTTGTGTTTTTCGAACGATGATTGAGACCCGTCTTTTGATTGTATTTTTTTACTCTCTGTGATAGCCAAAAACAAATCATTTTTCAAATTCTTTTTAACATCTAAATAATAAATCCGTTTTCCGGCTTTTATGGCTTTAGAATACAGAATCTCCTTGTCTCCACCTTCACCTTGTGTCTTTTTCATTGTTTCTTCCATGACAGCTATCATTTGTTAAACACCCACACTTTTATCTTTACTTCCCCCAAATATGTACATTTTTTTTTAAATATCCATTATATTATACAATATTTTTTTACATTCGTTTTTTTAGGCTTTGGTATATTATTCTTAACTAATTTAAATGGATAAAGGAAAGTAAGAAATAATATAATTATATCTGTTTGTTTTGCCAATTACCTTTTTTAAGGTAAAAAACACTTAAAATCAGCAAAAGTCCGTAATAAATTATTTCTGAGGTAAAACAAATGTGTACCGGCATTTTTAGAAGGATACCTATAATGTATATGTATATACAATAAAAAAATAGAGTGACAATCTCCAAGGTAAGGGCTGAACGTGTGTTTCCTGTGCCTGAAACCCCGTTGAAAGCGATATTTCCAGCTGCGCAGAGCAACATAGCCCCGGCTATAACATATAATGAAGGTATGGATGCGGCAACTAATGAAGGATCATTTGTATAAATAGACACAATTGTTTCAGGAATCAAACAAATAACAGTGGAACATGCCGCCATGGCATATATGGATAAGCGGGCTATTTTTTTTATAGTGGGTATTACTTCGTGTATGTGTCCGGCACCAATCGCGTTACTTACAAAAGAATTGGTAGTAGTTGCCAGTGAATTGACGGGAATAAACATTACGATATAAATACTCCTCACAATATTTGCAATGGCAAGTTCGCGTTGCCCGATCCGTTCTACGGCAATGAAGAAAAGCAGAAAAGTACTCATGGATATGAAGTGTTGTATCATGGTAAAAATAGAGATACTTAATATCCGCTTCAGTAGTTTGAAATCAAAAGAACGTATCTTATTTAGCCCATATTTTTTTACGTCAACGGTAAAACGGGTATATACAACAAAAAATACAATGGAAACGGCTTCTGCTATTACAGATGCTAAAGCTGCGCCTTTTAATCCCATCTCAGGGAACCCACCGTGCCCAAATATCAGCAGGTAATCTAATATAATATTTGTTACAGCCATTAAAATAGCGTTCAGCGTTAACACCTTTGTGCGGGTGATGGCAACAAAGAGGGCTCTGAACATTACGTTTATAAAGGAAAAAAAGAAACCGAAAACACGGATATGAAGGAATTCTACAGTTGCACTCAAAATGGTATCTGAGGAAATGAGTATTTCCATAATACCGGTGCTGTATAAACGGGTAAATGTAAACAGTATCAAAGCCATGGTGATAAGGAAGAATATACCCTGGATCATTACCGGCCCCACCTGTTTATATTCACGTTCTCCATTCCTCCTTGCCATAAGTATTTGCGAACCTGTACTAAAACCAAACGCTATGGTAAAGCAACAGATATAAAATAGTCCGCCCAGGGCAGAGGCTCCCAGTTCAACTTCTCCTACTCTTCCCAGAAATGCGGTATCTGTCACATTTATAATATTCTGTGCCAGTAAACTAAGAAAGATCGGATAACTTACATTCCAAATCTGTCTATTTGTAAACACTAAACAGTAATAAGTTTATTTGTGGCTGTGTCGGGGAAAACAACGGCAGGTTTAAATGATTTTGCTTCTTCAAAGTCCATAAGGGCAAACGACATGATAATGACAATATCTCCCGGTTGAACTTTTCGGGCTGCGGCCCCGTTAAGGCAGATCGTACCGGAACCACGTTCTCCTTTAATTATATACGTTTCAAACCGTTCTCCGTTATTATTGTTTACAATAAATACTTTTTCGTTTTGGATCATGTTTGCCGCGTCGAGTAAATCTTCATCAATAGTAATACTACCAATGTAATTTAAATTTGCCTCCGTTACCGTTACCCGGTGAATTTTTGATTTAACTACTTCTATAAACATGTCGTTATCTGAATGCTCAGTTTTTATATGTAATATTATCTATCAACCGTACATCTCCGCAGTATACGGCTATACATCCCACCGGATGTGTTGTTTGCGCCCAGTTTGTAACTGGCTCCAGTGTGTCTTTGTCAACAATTTCAAAGTATTCAACACGCAAGGAAGGTTCATCGTTTAAGGTGTTTATCACATAATTAGTGATTTCCTTTACGCTTTTATTGGAAGCAAAGTTAACACTTTCTTTTAACGTCCGGGCAATTAAAGGTGCTTTTTGGCGATTTACGGGTGTAAGGCGTACATTCCGGCTGCTCATTGCCAAACCGTCGGGCTCGCGTAAAATAGGGCAGGCAATAACATTTACAGGAAAATTCAATTGTTTGACCATAGCACGGATGACTGCGATCTGTTGAAAATCTTTCTCCCCGAAGTAAGCCTTATCTGGGTTTACTGCTTCGAATAATTTGCTGACTATTTGCGCCACTCCATTAAAGTGGCCGGGACGGTGTGCGCCTTCCATTACCTGAGTTATATATCCAAAATCAAAATTGCGTGTATCGGGCTCAGGATACATTTCATTTTCGGATGGTGCAAATACATACCGGCAACCGGCGGATGTTAATAATGCATAGTCTTTTCCGGGTGTCCGGGGATATGTTTTAAGATCGTTTTTATCATTGAATTGAGTAGGATTTACAAATATACTTACAACGCAAATATCGTTTTCAGATATGCAACGTTTCACCAGGCTAATGTGTCCTTCGTGTAAAGCCCCCATTGTAGGAACGAAGCCGATACTTTTATTCTCCAGCCTTTCCAAGGCCAGGTCGTTTTTCAATTCTTTTATACTGCTAATTAATTTCATTATTACAGATGGTTAATTGAAACTGCAAAGCAAATAAATAATTATCGTAAATGAAAGAAATTTGTTATCTTTGTAGCGTCTTTAAAAACAATTTTATTAGAATGGATGCAAAAAGAATCTTGTTTATCACCCAAGAAATTACCCCTTATCTTCCGGAATCAGAAATAGCTTCAATTGGTAGGAACCTACCACAAGGTATCCAGGAACGCGGACGTGAAATCAGAACATTCATGCCTAAGTTTGGAAATATCAATGAAAGGCGTAACCAGTTACATGAAGTGATCCGGTTGTCGGGTATGAATCTTATTATTGATGATACGGATCATCCTTTAATTATTAAGGTTGCATCTATCCAATCTGCAAGGATGCAGGTCTATTTTATTGATAATGAAGATTTCTTTCAACGTAAATTTGCAATAGAAGATGAAAACGGCAAAGAATATGAAGACAACGACGAACGTTCTATCTTTTATATTCGCGGTGTGCTGGAAACGATAAAGAAACTGCGCTGGATGCCTGATCTTATTCATTGTCATGGTTGGATGTCGGCGTTAACAGCCCTCTACATTAAACGTATGTATGCAGATGATCCTTGCTTAAAAAATGCAAAGATTATTTATTCTGTGTATAATGATGATTTTAAATCGCCCCTTCGTAGTAACTTTGCGGATAAACTGATAATGGATGGCGCTTCAGAAGATGATGTGGCAAACCTGAAAAAAGATACAAGTTTTTTATCTTTATCGAAGTTGGCTGTTGATTTTTCAGATGGTGTGATACAAGGAAGTGAAAATATCAATCCTGACATCTCGGCATATATTTCTTCTCTTACTGGAAAGCCGTTCCTTTCTTATCAATCGCCTGATAATTATATAGATTCTTTTAATGAGTTCTATGATGTGATATTGGATTCGAAATAACTATGTGAGTAAAATGAAAATCAAGCTTTTTGTACTTGGTATGGTTTCAGGAATTTTTTTTCTGAACAGTTGTAATGATGATATGGGTCTGGTGGGACCAAGTATTCAGCCGGATGAAGACACCCCTACGGTTTATGCCGATACGTTTTTAATTGAGGCTTCTACTATATTACTCGATTCGATTTATGCTAAAACAGCCGGAGGATTGTTGGGGGAACTGTACGATCCTTTGTTCGGAGATCTGAAATCCGATTATATGAGCCAGTTCTATTCTCCTGAAGGATTTAAGTTCAGGCAAACTCCTATTGACGGGAAGATAGATTCTATAATCTTCGATGTTCGTTATGGTCAGGGAAAGTGGATAGGAGATTCCCTAGCTATAATGCAAGCTACAGTTTATCCTGTCGTAAAATCGTTAGATAGGAATTATTATACGAATATTGACCCTACTGAGTATGTAAATTTGCAAACTCCTCTTGGCATGCAAACTTATACTGCACGTGATTTGAATGTATCAGATTCAGCTTGGTTTGCGACGGATTCATATGGATATACATATATACCCAGCATAAGAATCAAGTTACCTTTAGAGCTGGGACAGCGTTTTTATAATGAATCAGTAGATAATCCGTCGTCCTTTCAGAATCAAACGTCTTTCAATAATTTTTTTCCGGGATTGTATGTTACAAACACATTTGGTAGTGGTAATATCCTGCTTGTAAGCGATTCCAGGATAACCATATATTATAATTATTATGGTGAAAATTCAGTGGGTGCTCTTGATTCTATAATGACTACCTCTGAAGTGTTTCCTGTAACAAAAGAAGTTATTCAGATGAACCGCTTTCGTAATACTGATATTAGTCATTTATTAGAGCCGAATGACCAGTTTACCTACCTGAAGTCACCCGCAGGAGTGGTTACACGTTTGACTATTCCGGCAAAAGAAATTATTTCTAAAATACAGGGAAGGAATATTAATAATTTTTATTTGACCCTGAAAGCTATGCCACAAGAGCAGTATAAGTATGCATTGGATTATCCTGCAAATTTATTATTGGTGCCGGAGAATATGGTCAATACATTTTTCGAAGAAGGCAAAATTAATAACGATACAACTACTTTTGCTGCAAGCTATGATTCTTCAAAATTGACTTATACATTCGGTAATATATCCAATTTATTAAAATATCAGATGGAGAATGCTCCCGATGAAGATTTGAATATGGTAGTAATCCCGGTTCAACGTACTTTTTTAACAGATAGTTATGGAAATACAACTACGACGACTGCTACCATGGGTAGTTATCTGATCCCTTCCGGAGTAACTTTACGTAAAGATAGAGAAGTAATGGAGGTGCAAATCATTACAAGTACTTACGACGATTAGTTCATTCTCATTGTATAAAATAAATAAGGCAGATCTTTATCATCTGCCTTATATTTTTTCCTGTTATATACTTTTTTTGAAACATGTATCCGGTTAAAACTAACCGGACGTGTATGATTCTCCAACTCTGCCTGCCTGCTTCCTTTCCGGCAGGCTTTAATGTAATCTGCCAGATTACTTTTCTTTTTTTTCTTTTTCATAGGATTAACTTTTACTAATCCAAATATACAACTATTTAGGATCAGGATATTGTCTTTTGGGATTTTTAGGAAACCATCCTTTTAAAACACGTTCCTCCTGTTCAAAAACTTCTTTTATCGTCCAGAATGAAGAAAATGCAAAAACCCCGCAAATGGCTGAAATAAATATACTTTCAATAAATAAAGATGCTACTGTGCCTGCGATTCCAAGAATAAGGAATACCCACCAGCATTTTGTACCCCAATAATATTCCGCTTTTACTACAACGGGATGGAACAGACCTATAATAAGAAAAGTGATTATACCTATAAGTAATCCTTCAAAGTGAATTGTTTCCATAAATTTTATTATTTACCGTAAAGATACAAAGTTTATATGGTTACGGATTATCTCTTCGGTGTAGAAGAAAATATATAAATAAAAAAGGTATCACAGCAGCTGCCGGATACCCATTTTAAATATTGTATTATAATAATTTCTTTTATTCAGTAGGTTCTTCCGGAGCAACCGGTTGTTGGGCGGTTCCGAAGTTAGGAGCTATAATATTAGGATCAACCATGGTCGCGTCATTGATTTGCTGCCTGATTTCTGATTGATTTGTTGTAGTAGTCCTTGGGATAAAAGCGGTAATAACAATGCTGAGTACAATAACCGTACCTGCTAAACCCCATGTAGCTTTTTCAAGAAAGTCTGTGGTTTTGCGTACACCCATAATCTGGTTGGATGAGGAAAATCCGGAAGCCAAACCCCCTCCTTTAGAGTTTTGAATTAAAACAATCAAAATTAAAAGTATGGCAGCTATCAGGATTAATACTGAAATAAATACATACATGTTAGTCTTATTTTTTAGTGTTAATAATCAATTTTTCCAAAAATCTTATTTGGTCTGCAAAGTAAACATTTTTTTCCGGATATTTCAAGCTTAGGTTTTTAATTATTTGCAAAGCTTTATCATATCGCTTTTGTTTAACATAAATACGCGCCAATGTTTCCGTAAAATAGGAGTCGTCATCAGTAGTTTTCGTTTCTTCCTGTTTACTGTCCTGTTTTTCTTCAAAATTAACAAACGGTATATTTTCTTCATCTTCCTCATCTTCAAACCTGAACCCGCTACCGGGTGTACGCTTTTCATCTTCTTTGATGAATGAATCGATTAGTTCCTGGTGCTGCAATTTTGGAGAAGAATTATTTTCTTTCTGACCGGGTGTTTCAGAAGATACCGACCAATAAAGATAATCTGAGGTTGCCGATGGCCGAAATAGTAGGGTAGGATCTGCCATTTCTCCTGATGCGCTATGTGTCTGTAAAAAAGAGTCAATAAGGGAAAACGCATTATCTTTTGTTTCTTGCTGTTCTTTTTTTGTTTCAAATTTTAATCTGTATCCAGCACCCTCAATATATGTGAATAATTTTCTCCGGTCAGTAACGTAAACGGCCATTTTCTTAAGTTCAGTGCTAAAGTTTATGTCGTTCAATACAGCCAGGTTTTTTAAATAAAGCATACGTGCCGTAGTGAAAAAAGGATAGTCGTAGATCAATTGCTTTAATTGGAAAAGTGTTTCTTCTGTGAGCAGTGAAGAATCATACATCAGTTGATATAATCTTGCAGCATCCATGTTTTACCAATCAGCTGCTGTAGCGTTAAATATTTGTTCTGCAATTTCCTGCGTTAATTGTGCATTTAATTCATCCTGCACTGTTTCCAGCATTTGGTTGGCATCAAATTCACGGTAGGCAGAGAAAGTTTGTTCAAAGTCTTTGTCAGGATTGGCACGGTTGCTGTACCGTACCCTTATGGTCAATGTTAATTTTGTCTGGGAAGAATAAGCATCATCCTTAATGGCCATAGGAGCAAGGTCGTAACCGGTTATTTCACCCTCGATGTCCATGTCGCCATTAACAGGAACCATTTTCAGCCTGGTTTGGCGGATGTAAATATCTTTCAAAGTCTCGGTGAATCGTTGAGCCAACGGGGGAGATACCAAAGCGGCCTGATTTGGGAAATCACTTATTGTAATGGTTTTTGTTGTTTCATAATCAATGGATGAACCACTGAAACTATAAGAAATACTGCACGCCGTACAAATTACCCCAAAAATTGCATACAGTATAACTATTTGTTTTTTACCTTTCATTCTTATTCCAGATTATACTCTTTAATTTTCCTGTATAGTGTTCGTTCGGATATTTTCAGGTCTGTAGCGGCATTTTTTCTGCGGCCATTGTGTTTTTCCAATGCTTTCCGGATCATTTCTTTCTCAACTTCTTCCAGGGAAAGCGTTTCTTCTTCCTCAACAGGCACTGCATCTTGAATTGTGCTTGGAATCTGACGCGAATGTGAAGCATACGTTTCCTCACGGACGGGAACCTGTATATTGCCTCCCATAATTTCGTGAACCAGTTTCTTCAACTCATTAACGTCTTTTTTCATATCGAATAAGACCTGGTAAAGTATTTCACGTTCGCTGTTGAATATCTTCTGATCATTCTCTTTTTTTACCAGAACGGGATACTTCTCAATTGCTACATCGGGTAGATATTGTCTTAGAATATCGGATGTTATTTCCCGATTTTCTTCGATAATAGAAATACGTTCGGTAATGTTTTTTAATTCCCTAACATTTCCCGGCCAACGGTAAGAAGTAAGTAACTGGCGTGCTTCTTCATCTAAATGGATTGCCGGCATCCGGTATTTTTCTGCGCAGTCGCTTGCAAATTTACGGAATAACAACAAGATATCTTCTGCTCCGCGTTCACGCAAAGGGGGTATATTAATCGGTACAGTACTTAATCTGTAGAATAAATCTTCGCGGAATTTGCCTTCCCCTACCGCCTGGACCAGATTTACATTAGTAGCTGCGACGATGCGTACATTTGTTTTCAATACTTTGGATGAACCGACTTTAATGAATTCTCCTGTTTCCAATACTCGCAGCAACCTTGCCTGGGTAGGTATAGGTAATTCCCCGACTTCATCCAAGAAAACCGTTCCACCGTCGGCTACTTCAAAGTAACCTTTCCTGTCGGCCAGTGCTCCTGTAAAGGAACCTTTTTCATGACCAAAAAGTTCAGAGTCGATTGTCCCTTCGGGTATTGCGCCACAATTTACAGCAATATATTGGCCATGTTTACGGGGACTGTTTTGATGAATGATCTGTGGAAATGTTTCTTTTCCTACACCGCTTTCTCCTGTAATCAATACAGACAAGTCGGTAGGAGCCACCTGTAGGGCCACATCTATAGCGCGGTTTAATGCAGCACAATTTCCTATAATACCATAACGTTGTTTTATCTGTTGAATGTCAGCCTTGACCATCATAATAATTTGAATCTCTGTAATAATTTCAGTTCAACTGTCAAAATTACAAATCTTAATTCAAATTATTGCTATGATTAATATGTTCTATAAGAAGGTTTCTTATTTTTTAGCAGAGTATGTCTTATGATAAAGGAAATTAGCCAGTTCGTTATCATCATTTATTTCCTTGATTTTTTCCGCAGGAATGGGTTCACCGATATATACGGGGAATGTCTTCCCTCTTTTATTAAAAGCTTCAGCAGGAATCCGCAATGTTCGAATCCGCCAATCTATTTTACCAAGAAAATAAAAGAACTTAGAATTTAAAAAATCGAAATAGACAGGAAAAACAGGAACGTTGGCTTTCCTTATTAATCTGATGACACTATGCGTCCACGACAGATCGCAGATACGGTTTTCCTGCTTTTGATAGAACGAAATAGCTCCAGCAGGAAAAAACCCCATAGGATGACCTTCGCGAAGGCGTCCCAAAGAAGTTCGTACGCCATTTACATTTTGTGGATTAGGGCCTTTTTTGTCGGAGTCGGGTTTCACGGAAATGAAATTGTCTTCCATTGCTCCGATGTTCGTTAATACTCCATTAACCATTACTTTAAAATCCGGTCGGCGTGAAGCAAATATATCAATCAGGATAATTCCATCTAAAGAACCGATAGGATGATTGGATATGGTAATGAAAGCTCCTTCCGGCAGTTTATCAAGATAAAATTCATTATATACTCTATATTTTATATCTATCAGCGGATCATTAAGCAATGCAGTTGTAAACTCGGCACCTCTGAGATGGCAACTGTTTTTGTGTACCTGATTTACTTTTTCGATACATAACCATTTGATTAGGCATTTTCCAAGAAATGTGCCGAATTTACTTTTAAAAAACGGAATCATTTCCTGAAGATCATAAATATCTATTACTGTATCTTTCATTATAAGTAATTATAAAAAAGAAGCGCATATTTTTTCGTGCTTTCTGTTGACAATTATAAGTATAATATTCAATACAATGATTTCATATAAAAAATAAACCCAAATATACCCTGATAAAATAACGATAAACATTATAATTGTTCGCCCGTTAAAAGTCATCATATCAATCAGGGGCATTAATTTCAAACTTTTTTCCCTGAATTTTTTGCGGATATCTTTAGGAATTTCATCACCATAACGGGCGTGGAGATTTTTCAGTAATTGTTGTAAAGCAGGGGTCGCTTTTTCCTGAATGGAAGTATATATGCCATATAATAAATAGAATGCCTTATTTAATCCAGGCTTGGTATTTTTATGTTGTTTCCTTACTTCGTCAACTGTTTGGAATTCTGCTCCTTTCTCTTTGCTGATGAAATATAAATGAAGCGTTTTATAATAATCTACTATATTGGCTTGGACCAGATGGGATAAGCCCGATGCTACCGCTAATGCAAAGAACCAGTAGTTTCCGTATTCATGTGATAAGCGTAAGGCAAGGTTTATATAAATACAAGCAAACCAGATATCACCAGCCAATCCGTCGAGTATCCTTCCTATAGCTGACTTAATTCCGGTCAGACGAGCTAATTGTCCGTCAACACAATCCAGTATATTTGCAAAAATCAATACCAGAATTCCATATATATTGTACAGTAAGTTAACCGGATAAAAAAGAAACCCGACAGCAGCACCTACAAATATAGATACTACTGTAACCATATTGGGAGTGACAGGTGTATTTCTTAAAAGATAAGCAATTCTAAAACCAATAGGGCGATAAAATATCCTGTCGATTATATTTTCAGTTTCGATAGATTTTAATGATTCCTCATATGCTTTATCCAAATTACCCATTGCTTATTATCTGTACGAATAGCCTCCGTCTACTACCACGATTTCGCCATTCAAATAATTATTTTCAATTAGCATTTTATAAATTTCAGCTAATTCAGCCGGATCGCAAAAACGCTTTAAAGCAACTTTATTTTCAATATTCCGTCGGATTTCCGCCGGTTTCTCTTTTTGCCATTCCGTATCCACAAATCCGGGGGCAATGCCATTTACACGTATTTTGTAGGGAGCAAGGAATTTGACAAGGTTTTTCACTAAAGCATGGGTAGCACTTTTGGTAACACCGTAAGCGAGGGAAACAGAGTGAGGATAAACGCCCATAGCAGAACCTGTGAACACGACGCTACCTTCTTTGGCTATCAGTGGTATAATACGTTGTAGAAGAAAAACAGGGTAGTGAACGTTTCCGAAGAAAACCCGTTCCCAATCCTCCTGTAGAATATTTTCAAAAGAATCGCGACAAGTCAGCCCTGCGTTAAAAACAATAGTATTTAGATTTAAATTATTGTTTAGTAAATGGCTATAGATATCATTGATCGATTTTTTATCAGTGATATCCGCTTTTATAATATCAATTTTCTTACCTGTTTGTTTTATCAATTCATTGCGTGTAGAATCAGCTACATCTTCATCTGTCCGGTAGGTAAGAATAAGATTGTAACCTGCATTTGCCAAACAGAAAGCAACCGCTTTTCCAATACCTTTTGTACCTCCGGTAATTAGTGCGTATTTATCCATTAATCTCAGTGCTTCTCTTCTTTAACCGAAGATGGTTTTGTTTGCCGTTGCATCCGTAAATGTTCCTCGTAAGAATCATGAATGGTTTTCCTCAGGTTAGAAGAAGATACGCCTGTACCATAAGGAAAATAGAATACCTGTACATCCAATTCTTTTAAATAATCGTATTTTCCATACCAATCGTCACCAACTACAAAAGCATCAATATTTAGTTTTTTAACTAATTCCGAATGGTCTAATGAATGTTGAGGTATAACGATGTCAGGTGTTTTTAAAGCTTCTATTATTTGTAACCGTTCGTTAAAAGGTATAATGGGTTTAGCTTTATATGAAGAAACTAATTCGTCTGTACTTACCCCAACTATTAGTATATCAGCCAAACTACGTGAATAATTGATCATTCGCAGATGGTTGTAGTGAAACATATCAAATGTTCCGGAGGTGTATACGATGGTCTTATCTTTAAACATTTTTTACTGTTCAATTTTGAAAGCACAAACTTACTCAAAATCTTGCTATGAAAAAATGTTTAAAGATAAAAACCAATTATAACATCATAATGTTTCGGGTTCTTCGTCTTTTGTGAGATCTAATTTTTCTTCGCCGTTTCCTTTGTCGTAATATTGTTTACGTAACGGATTGCGGGTCGAGTCTTTAAATATTTTGCGACTGCGGTAAATATCTATTGCAGTATATAAGGCGTTCCTAAATGATTCTTCTGAAGCATTATTTTGACCTGCTATATCATAACCAGTACCATGTGCTGGAGATGTACGGACAATAGAAAGTCCTGCAGTATATTGTATGCCGTTTTGTAAAGCCAATGCTTTAAAAGGCGCTAATCCCTGATCGTGGTACATAGCTAGTACTCCATCGAATTTCTCATACATTTCCGATCCGAAAAAATTGTCGGCCGCATATGGCCCAAATGACATGACTCCTTCCTTTTCAGCTTCCTGCATTGCTGGTACAATGACTCTTTCTTCTTCATTACCAGTTAATGCCGGATCTCCCCCTTCTATTCCCGGATTTAAAGATAATACGGCAATACGGGGTTTAATTATGTTAAAATCTTCAATTAGAGAACGATTGAATACAGATAGCTTTTCCGTAATATTTTCTTTGGTTATCATTGGGGCAACGTCAGAAATTGGAATCAGTCCTGTAGCCAGTGCAATACGCAGGTCGTCACTAATCAACATCATTAAAGCTTTTGATTCGCCGTTACTGAATTGCTTTTCCAAATATTCTGTTTGTCCGGAAAAATTAAATTTATCACTACGCGCGGAATATATGTTAATGGGAGTGGTTAATAATACATCAATCACACCTTTTTTTAAATCGGCAACAGCATTTTCAAGTGATTTAAAAGCAGCCATACCGGCTGTTTGTGTTGATTGCCCTAATTCCACTTTGGTATCATCATTTATGCAATTAATGATATTTACACGGTTATTTGCAGCTTCTTCGGCACGTGCGATATTACATATGTTTAGCTGGGGTAATTCTAATGTCTTACGATAATAAGCCGCAATTTTAGATGACCCGTATAGAACAGGAGTACAAAGTTCGGTAATACGGCTGTCGGAAAAGGTTTTTAATATAATTTCGTATCCAATGCCGTTTATGTCTCCGTGTGTAATACCTACTTTAATCAATCGTTCTTCCATATATTCTATTAATTTGCTTGCCGCTCAATATTTTTTAAGTCTTCTGCTGCGGATTGTTCAAATTCTCCGGGTAGACGTAGCGTATATAACGCGGCTTCTATTCGTCGGATATAATTACGTTTGTTTGTCTCCGGAGCATATACAAAGCCTTCCACCACAACTACGCGATTATTCTCTTCATCTAAACGGACATGGCTGATAAATGGTCCACCCATCATATCACCGACCATTTTCCATAATCCGCGTAACTCACCGCAATATTTTCCCCGGACCGTAATAGGCTTATATTCTACCATACGTTTTTCTGTGGTCATATATGAATCGGGGAATGCACCCGGTAAATTTACTTTTAATACAGAATCTCTTTTATTAATCAGATATTCGGCTGTGAAAGTATTCGGATCGGTATAAGGGAATGTATATACGATTACATCTGTACGGCCTGTATTTGCATTATTGGAAGCCCAGAAGAAATCTTCTTCATTTCGGATATAAGTGATATCTGTGGGTACATTCAGCATAATATCGAACCGGCTTTTGACATTATCCATAACGATTGAGCTGTAATTTTTGCTTATTAGGTTAGCGGCACGGTTCATTTCTATTTTAGTAAAGAAATCCGAGATCCAATTCTTATTCTTGCTATTCATATATTCTACAATACTTTCCTGGTCAGGGGCGTTAATTGTCAGGACAACCTGTCCCTGAGCCCATCTATTATTCTCATAATTTACCGATACTTTGGTATACATGGAGTTGTCGATATTGACGATAAGAATATTTCTTACATATGTAAGCAAACCGTTAAACTGTTCAGTAGGAGCGAAGGTAAGTTTAAAAGCAGGTTCTGGTTGTGGCAGACCTGGAATAGATGATAAAAGATCATCCTGTATGGCTTCTCCAGCTTTAGAGTTCCATTCGGATTGTTTCATTGTCACTACAACCTCGTATGCAAAACCTGTTGCTTTGGTAACTACCGGAGAGGCACTACATCCTATCATAGTGGCAAGCAAAATTACAAAACTGATAAATAGACCATATGTTTTCATATCATTTCCATTTTAATTACACAAATATAAGTTTTTGTTTATGTATAGGATGCGAAAAGTCTGTTGAATTCCATAAACAAATTCTGATAAACGGAAGAATTTATCTGTATTTAACTTTTTCTTATCTTTTTTAGGTATGCCGGGATGTGGAAAGCATTCCACAAGCAGCGAAAATGTCTTCTCCCCGAGATGCTCTGATGGTGCATATTATTCCTCGTTCGTTTAATGTATCCCGGAATAATTCCATTTTTTTTATATTTGAACTATCCAGTGATGTATCAGGTATAGCATGAAAAGTGATCAGGTTTACACGGCATGGAATGTCTTTTAATAAACCTGCTAAAGCAATTGCATGCTGTACACTATCGTTAAAGTCTTTAAATACGATATATTCAAATGAAATACGACGTTGGTGGGTGAAATCATATTTTTTTATTAATGCCAAAATCTGGTACATAGGAAACGCTTTTTCAACAGGCATGATAGAAAATCGTTCCTGTGGATAAGGAGAATGCAGGCTGATGGCCAGATGGCAATTACTTTCGTCGAGAAAACGTTTAAGCCCTTTAGCTCCAATAGTTGAAACTGTGATACGTTTTGGACTCCAGGCATAACCATATGATGACGTTAAGATTTCCAATACTTTAAATAATTCATCTGTATTGTCTAGAGGTTCTCCCATCCCCATAAAAACAATGTTGGTTAATCTTTCTGCTTCCGGTAGGGAGTGAATTTGATTAAGTATTTCATTTGCAGAAAGGTTTGAGGTAAATCCCTGACGACCTGTCATACAAAAAATGCAACTCATTTTACAACCCACCTGTGAGGATACACAAAGTGTAGCGTGATCATCTGTTGGGATATATACGGATTCAACAGAATTACCGGAAGCAACAGGATAAAGATATTTGATTGTTCCATCATTGGATTTTACTCCGTCGGAGGGGGGAGTGATTCCTATTTCAAAATGTTCTTTGAGATATTCTCGTTTAATTGCGGCAATATTTGTCATATCAGCAATTGATGCCACTTTTTTTTTGTAAAGCCAGTCTGCCAATTGTTTTGCAGCATATGGAGGAAGTCCTGCCTCTTGAGCTACTTTTTTTAACTCATTGAGTGTCATTCCCAATAATTGTTTTTTTCTTTTCATGAGTTACTACACTATATAATATGACAAAGATAAAAAAGCTATCGTGCTTATAATAAGCACGATAGCTTTATGTTAAGTTTAGGCTGATGGATGCAGTCTGTTCAATGTGCTTTTTAATAGAAACGGATACGATTGTCTTCAATATCAGCATCATTTATTAATGCCTGAACTGCCTGATAACCGAACCGGTAAGTATTGGCCGCATCCATTGTACTGATTTGAGTAGTTTCATTATATTCAACATTATCCTGGTTTCTTTCATAAACCTGAAATACATATACTCCGTTGTTACCTACGACAGGAGTGCTTACTTTTCCTACTTCTGTTAAAGATATCATCGCATTTAACCTCGGTTCCATACCTATTCCCGCAATGCGCTGAGTATTGAAATTGATAAATTTCACCGAGTCAACCGAAGTGTTCATTGCTTGAGCGTAAGCATCAAGAGATGTTAAGCTTTTAGCTTTTAAATCTTCTGCGATTTTGTTCCCTTTCTTTTCAGCAATTAATTCTGATTTTAAAATCGGTTCTACGGAAGATAATGGACGATATCCTTCAGGTATTGTTCCTTGAACCGCTGCGACCACAAACTTGTCGTTGGCTTCAAATATTTCGGAAATACTACCTTTTTTATTTTGGAATGCCCAACGGATTACAGGCCGTGATTGTTGTATACTGCCCAATGTCTGATCATTCGCAGTAACGGTAACGTTTGTCTGTATGTTATATCCGGCTTCTTTTGCGGCTTCATCCATTTTATCCATGTTTTGATTCCTGGAAATGAACTGGTTTAATTCATTATATATATTACTATACGTTTTGGAACTTGGCGAAACCGTCATTTGAATATCCGCAACTTTATATTTTATTACATTGGATGTTTTTTCTGTAATTTTATATATATGCGTTCCATATAAAGATTTCATTTGTCTGATTTCGTTTAATGGAGCAGAAAATACGGCGTTTTTAAATTCTTCATTTACATATCGTAATGCTCCCATTTCGGTAAGCCAGCCAACTTCTCCACCATTTTGGGCAGCCTGATCCATGGAATATTCTCTTGCTATCGCCTGAAAATCCCCACCGGATCTTAATACATTTATTAAACTATCCGCCAATGCAGTTTCATTTCCAGTATTTGCCAGCATAATATGGCTTATTTTTACGGAATCCGGCGCAATTGTTTTGTCTATCAGTTTAAATATAGTATATTGGTTATTTTCAAAAACAGGACCATAAACGTCTCCCACAGAAGCCGTCGTGGCGAATTGTTTCATTTCTGGTTCCAATGCGCTTTCCGAAAAGAAAACATCCAGATATGGTATTTCTGAATTTTCATTTACCAAATCGGCAACATTTTGTGATTCAATCAATTCTTCTTTTATAGATTCAATATCAGCATTTGCTTTATCATAATCTTCCTGACTTGGATGTATGTCTACCGCTATGTATTTAATCACCCGGCTTTCAGGTTGTTTATAAGCATCTTTTCTCTGGTTGTAAAGTTTTTCTATTTCATTTTTATTAATATTCACCGCAGAATCTGGAATAGAATTATACGATTGCATAGCATACAGGATATTGGAATTGATAGATGAAGCATTATAAGCTTCTTTAGCATCCAGGGAATTGGTAGATATAGCTTTACTAATTAGTGAAGAATATTTTTGCTCCATCCGTTGAAGCTTAATATTTTTTTCCATAAACAGCCAAAAGTTTCTATATTGTAAAAGCTGTGCCTGTTGTTCTGCAGGATAAGCAGCAATATTATCATCATCAATTGTTTTCAGGAAATTCAGTAAAGCTGTTTTATCGAAAGCACCCGTTTCCGGATTATGGAACATCTGGTTTTGCAAAAGCATGGGAGATATGTTTTCACCTTGTACCATATCAAATAGTTCCTCAGGGCTTACTGTCATTCCTAATTTATCCATTGCTTCAGTCAAAACGATTTCCTGAACCATTCCGTCGAATACAGACTGGCGGATCTGTGTCATATATTCTTCCGGAAGGCTACTTGTTCCAGATTGCATTTGGTATATTTCAGTCATTTCTTCAATCCGTTGCTGATAATCCTGAATGCTAATGTTTTCTCCGTTTACTTCAGCTATTTTCTCTTGAGTTTGTCTGAAAAAAGTAGAACCTGAATTAAGAAAGTCCCCAATGATAAAAGCAAACAAAGCCAAACCTACAACGATTACTAATAACCCTGCCTTGTTTCTGATCTTTTCAAGCGTAGCCATTTATTTTTATCTATTTTTTTAAGTTTATATTATTGTTTAAGGGCACGAAGATACGAAAAAAAGGAATTATCGCATCTTTTCTATTGTTTTTTATTTATCCGTCCACTTTCATACGAACCATTTCTATCTTGGTAGCAGTTACTTTAATGATTTTGAAAGTGTATTTATCAATAATTATGGTTTCATTTAATATTGGAAATTTCTGGTAATAGTTAAGGATATAGCCTGCGATGGTAACGTAATTATCTGATTCGGGAAGATCGAGGCTGAATAATTCATTTAGGACATCTATTTCTAAACGACCCGAAAGAAGGTATTCATTATCGGCTATTTTCTTGGCTATATGTGATTTCATATCATGTTCATCTTCAATTTCACCAAAAATTTCTTCCACTAGATCTTCCAGTGTAACGATGCCTGCTGTTCCACCAAATTCATCTACAACAACAGCCAGGCTTTTCTTATCCTGCATCAATAGTTTCATTAGTTTGTTAGCGGTCATAGTTTCTGGTACAATAGATACTGTTTGTATATACTCAGTCCATTTATCCGGATTTTTGAATAATTCGGAAGAATGGATATATCCAATTATATCGTCGATATTCTCGTTGTAGACAACTACTTTGGAGAGTCCGGTTTCAATAAATTTAGATTTAATCTCTTCAATGGTCGCTTTGGTATCGCAAGCGATTATTTCCGTTCGCGGCACTATACAATCACGTAAGCGGACATTCGAAAAGTCAAGGGCATTTTTAAAGATCTTGACCTCTGTTTCCATATCGGATTTTTGTTTTCTGTCTTCAAGACTTTGTTGAATGTAATAATCGAGATCTACTTTTCCCAACGCTTTTTCCGAAGAATCTTTTAGGTTTTTCACCCCTATGATTCTCAAAATTCCAAAAGACAGTAATGAGGCGAACCTGGAAATAGGATATAATATTATATAGAATATCCAAATGGGGATTGCAAAAACATTCAAGGAGAAATTAGGATTTAACTTAAAAATAGTTTTAGGGATAAATTCTCCTGTAAAAAGGATAATAATTGTCGATATTATTGATTGGACCAATACGATCAATCCTTCATTTTTAACTAGACAGGTAATATAAGGTTCAAGTATAATGGCCATTTGAAGTCCGTAGATAACCAAGGCTATATTATTTCCTACCAGCATGGTGGATATAAATTGGTTAGGATTACGGTAAAAAATATCCAATATTCTGCTAGAAAGGCTTTTACTTTTCTTATCTAATTCGTGCCGTAACTTATTTGAAGATATGAATGCAATCTCAATCCCTGAGAAAAAGGCAGATAAGGCTAATGTTATTAATATGTATATGAATGCATTCGTAATCATTATCATTCACCCTGTTCTTCATGCGTTTCATTTATTTCTCCAGATTCTTCATGAGGATTTGGCTCTACTGTGGGATAAGTTAGAGTTGATGTCGGTTCTGAAATAACTAATGCTCCGGCTATATTAGTTGAATCAACCTGATGAATAGAATCTCTTGGATTTTCGTTAACAGGAAATATCCCGGTAGTATTAAAGATCGTATATTTAGTCATGCTTTGATTAGATTCAAAGCCTAATCCGGTTATGATCTGGTCTTTTTGTTCAATACGGATAAATTTATCAGAATATATTCTTTCTTCTTTCGTATTCCAGTAAAGCAGAGATGTTTCGAAATACTCTCCTTCCATATTTTCAATTTCTACATTGCCTATTAGCTTCCAAAGTTCCTGCTTGTCGAAATAATAAGCTGTATCAGCTTTAACAGTAGCTTCGGCAACGAATAAAGTGTCAAACTTTTCTAAATAAACACCTTTCGGGAAATACTGATATGGTTCTGCCGCTTTACTAAATATTAGCCATTCTTTTGCAGTGGCCCTGTAACGGGTAATGCCGGAATCAGATATAAGAGTAGATACATCTGTTGTCCGAAGTGTATATGTGTTTTCTGGATCAAAAGCTACTTCAACAATCTCAGCTTTTTCTTTGGAACATGAGACTGATAATAAAACAAGCATAACAGCTATCTTTACAGTAGCTGTTATGCTTTTGTATTTCGTTTTACCAGGAAAACGTCCTTTTATCATTTTTTATCTGATTACCGTACGCTCACCAATCCAACCACCAATCGTGATGGATTTACCTTTTTCAAGGTCAGGATGCATGAAGATATCTTCGGTTGACGGGAAATGTGCTCTGTATGTGTTGATTAGTTTATTCGCTTCTTCAGTGACACTAGGATCAACCTGTCTTGCTCTTTCAAATTTATCAACAGCAGCATAAAATACGGTTTTTCTCAATACTGCATCGTTAGGATATACGCTGTTGGCTGTAGCTGCATACATCTGTCCGATTAGTATATAAGGCTTTCCGTAATTTGGATTTGCTTCTATTGCCTTTTGGCAATATTGCCTAGCTTTTGAATAACTATTTTGTTCAAAAGAAAGCAATGCTATCATGTAATAATCTTCTGCTTTTGTTGCATTATCATTCTCTAAATTAGCTGCTTCTTCAAACATCTGCATCGCAGTATTATAATCTTTTTTCTTAACAGCCTGGCTCGCCAGTCCCATCGCAGATTCAGCGGTCGGTTCAAGTTTGTGCGCATACTCAGCAGCGGTAAAATAAGCATCTATTTCATTACAACGCATTCTTCTCAATAAGGAAATTGTTTCTTTAAGGAATTCGAGGTTGTCTTTGTTCTGCTCTATCCTTTCGCTATATAACCGTTGCAAAGTTTCACAATCGGCAGCTCCACTGGTTGCAAAGCCATTATCCAAGCCTGATTTTAGCGGCTGAAGAGCAGCTAATTCCTTTTCATTATTAGATGCTGTGGCAGCGGCAATTTGTGCATCTAATATGGCAGACGCTTTAAGATAATCCTGAATATATCTCTCTTTATGATTTTCATTGGCGGACAATAATTGGTTAGAAGCCAACATGTAATAAGATACTGCTAATGCTTCTGTATTGTTGCCGTATTCGTCAATCACTTCTTTTGTCCAGTTGTATATTACATTAGGATCAGAGTTCTCTCCTTTTAGCTGAAAATAATCCTGTGCTTTGCGTGATACAATCCAGTCTTTACCGTATCGCTGATCATTCCCGAAGTATTTGATACGTTTATCATAAACAGCCATCAAATCATCAATCAATGCATTTTTTTTAGCAGGGTCTGTTTCATTAGCTATCTGCCATGAAACAATGCGTACGCCGTATAAATAAATATCCTTTGTAGCGGCAGGACATTCTTCATAGGCAATTTTCCAGAATTCATAAGCATCTTTAAAATTACCCGCTTTAGCATAAGGGGTAAACAAGCTGATATTGGTAATACAACGGACGCTATCTTCACCCGAACCGAATTGTGTACCATTATCAACTCCTTTTTGTGCATATGCACCAGATACTCCTATAAGGCATCCAAGTGCAAGAAGAAATACTTTAATTTTCATATTTATCTTAATTATATAATGTTTACATGCAATTAATCTACTTTAAATTTGAAGAACCATCGTTCGTTGAATGTGTAATTGACTGTAAACCGGAAGTGTTGCTGATCAATTAATGTCCGTGATTCCGGTTTTATCTTCACATATTCAAAAGACAAATTTAAAAACGAACGGTTATCAATTAAAGGCAATCCCAGACCGACACTTGCTCCGTATTCATTATAGCTTGAATTGTTTATACGTAAATATGAGTTACTATAATGAAATCCGGCACGGTATCGAATCCGGCTAAAGAATGAACGGTTCATATGATCAGGAATGAATTCGCCACCGGCCGCTGCACGTATCCGGTTTTTGGTTTCATTTTTCTGATCAAAGAATCGTACTTGTTCCCAATTTTCATATAAAAAATCAGCAGCTAATGTCAGTTTGTTTTGTTTAACATATGATATACCCGTACCGATAGAGTGAGGCAGGTCGAATGCGTGATACGTTGTCGTATCTGCCTGCGTAATATTAGTTGAACCATTAACTATCTGTGCCTGTATATCGTACGATGTTGTATTCAACTTCTTTTTAGGAGAATAAGCAACACCCAACGTGAAGCTTTCGGTTGCACTAAAAGGATGAGTATACTGCAATCCAAAATCAAGCTTGTAATCCCTTACTTCCAGCCTTTTAGAACGGTATCCTGCAGTTGAACCGGAAGAAATCAAACTTAATGTCTGATCATGACTGATTGTTCCAAATAAATATCCGGCATTTGCTCCGATTGAAAGACGCTTCTTCCATATATCTATAGACACTCCACCGTACACTTCGTTTAATCCGCCTGTCCCGGTAAATCGTTCAGAATAGTTAATTCCTTCATTTATTCTATTGGAACCATAGTCGTAACCCACAAAAGAATAGGGCATTAATCCTGCACTAATAGCTATTCTGCGGTGTACAGGAAATTGTAAAGCTATATACTCAAAATTTCCATTAAGCCTGTGTTCTTTGTTTATTCCATCGTCAAACCAGGATAACTGGGCGGCTATACCGAAATCAAAGATAAATGTAAGCGAATCCATAGCCGTATATGAGGCTGGATTCATTGGATTTATCTGCTTATTAGACCGTAAACCATAACCTATACCCCCCATTGCCCGTCCGGCTCCAAAAGAGCGGTCGGCTAATTCACCATAACCATATCTTGTATAGGGCGAGTTAGTGTTGTTTTGTGCAAGCATTGTCAATGGGATGATGACGAAGATACCCGCTAATACAACTCTCTTAATTTTCAACATTATACTCTAAGATTCGATTTAATCCTACCAACACTAAATTAATGTTTGCAAAGATGGTGTTTTTTAGTCGTCTTGCAAAATAATTCGTATGACCGCCTGTTAAAAAAACCAAAAGGTCAGGATATTTTAAACGCAGATTGCTGATGTAACCGTCCATTTCAAAACAGATGCCGTTGACAACTCCTGACTGTATAGCTGTAATGGTTGAAACTCCTATAAATGGTATTTCCTCTGATTCCAAGACTAAGGGCAATTTTTTAGTGAAATGGTTTAATGCCCTGAAACGGGTTGTCATGCCCGGTGAGATATTACCTCCTAAATAAGTACCAGAAGATTCAATTACTTCATACGTAATAGCTGTTCCGGCGTCGATTACGAGTATATTTTTACCCGGTTCAAGAAAATTTGCACCAACTATGGCTGCAATCCGATCCTTACCCAGTGTTTCGGGTGTTTGATATTGTATATTTATGGGTATTGATATATGTTCATTTAAAAATAAAAATTTCTTTAATCGTCCTTCCAAAAAAGAAAGTAACTCCTGCTCTATTTCAGTGACAGTAGACATTATCCCGTTGATCAGGTTATATTCCTGAAAAAGGAGAGCAACAGTAGCTACATTGAAATCTTCGTATTTGAAAACAGAGATTAAGCGGCCGTTATCAAATAGGCCGATTTTTGTTAAAGTATTGCCTTGTTCAATAATAATATTCACTGGTTTATGTGTTTTTTACAAAGATATATAAAAAAGAATTGACAATCTGTTGAATGTAATGAAACTTCTAAAAATAAAGCTGGTTTAAACGGGTAAGTAAATATATCCACTCAATACGGTTTGCACTTAAATCTTATTTATGAAATTCCAGAATAGCATTTAAAGCTTGTTATATTTTATCTTCCATATTGTGCTGCTCCAACATTTGTGCCTGTTTGTTCTGTAGTTCTAAAGAAAAAAGAAGCAGTCAGTTCCACTGTATTTAAACTTGAATATACATTTTGAAAAATACGTTTATAAACCCATTAACAACTTGTCTTTTTATTACATGGAATGTTTTTTATATCATAATTAAACTAATGCTTCCTTTAAATCAAAAATCAAATCGGATTTGGCAGGCTTGTTTCTTCAACCTTTGTCAGGTAAAGTACAATAAACAATATTGCACTTGGAAAATACCATGTCTATATAGATAATAATATTTTGTTTTATCAGACATTATGACATGAATTGTTTGTTGTTCAGTTAAAAGGCATTATTTTTGTATTTCAAAATGAAAATTTGTTGATGAAAAGATTATTTCTTCTATTTATATTATCCTTTCTGATATTCCCGCTACAGGCACAAATTAAATTGACCAGTCAGGCACAAATCAGTATTCTTACTTGTTCACCTTCTGAAGAAAAAGTGTTTACCGTATATGGTCATACGGCTGTACGGGTATATGATCCCGCAAATGATCTGGACTACGTATTTAACTATGGTATTTTTGATTTTAATAAACCAAACTTTATTTACCGTTTTACCAAAGGAGAGACAGATTATAAACTTGAAGCAACTTACTTTTTAAACTTTCTTGCCGATTATCAAAGACGTGGGAGTCGTGTGGTTGAGCAGGTGTTGGATCTTACTCATAAAGAAAAAGAGGAAATATGGAATGCATTACTTACAAATGCACGTCCAGAGAATGCAGTGTATAGATACAATTTTTTCTTTGATAATTGTGCCACACGTCCTGTTGCTTTAATAGAGAGATATCTAGACGGTGAAGTTGTTTATAATCATGAAACCAAACCGCAAACTTTCCGGCAACTAATTAATTATAGTATGAGGAATAAGCCTTGGCTTATTTTTGGTACTGAACTGGCTTTGGGAAGTCCAACTGACCGTACAGCTACTCCGCATGAAGAGTTATTTTTACCCTTGTATGTGGAAGCGGCGTTTGATAAAGCAACAATAAAAAGTGCTGATGGTTCCGAGCGTAATCTAGTATCTCATAAAAAAGTATTGGCAGAAGAAGTGCCACAAACAGTAGAAAGTACCTTTTTTACACCATTAGTTTTAAGTTTGTTGTTTCTGGTATTGGTGAGTTGTTTTACTTTTTATGAGTGGAAGTGTAAAAAATATTGTAGGGGACTCGATGTGTTTTTGTTCTTTATAGCTGGAATAGCAGGGATAATACTTTTCTTTTTAGCTTTTATTTCAGAGCATCCGGCTACCTATCCGAACTGGTTATTGATTTGGTTGCATCCCTTACATCTGATAGGCGCTGTCTTTATAGCTGTAAAAAAGTTTAATAAGGCTGCTTATTGGTATCATTTTATTAACTTTGCGGTGCTTACGCTAATGATGCTGGGGTGGCATTTTATCCCTCAGCATTTTAATGCGGCCTTCTTCCCTTTGATAGCATCCATGTGGTTAAGGTCCGGATTTAGCGTGTACAGATATAAATCGGGAATTGCATGAGAAGAATATTAACCTCTCTTATTGTTATACTGGCTGTTACAAACCTGGAAGCACGCGAGGCTCCCAAATTAGTTGTTTACATTACGGTTGATCAGTTAAGAGGTGATTATATAGAATATTTTCAGAATACATTTGGTGAAGGTGGATTTAAACGATTAATGAATCAGGGGATCGTTTATAATAATGTCCGCTTTGAATTTTCCAATATTGATCAGGCTACTGCTTTTGCAACGTTGTTTACAGGTAGCAATCCCTGTTTTCACGGTATAACAAGTAATAAAGTATATGACTTCAACCGTGAACGCGAAGTTTCGGTACTATATGATCCTGATTTTTTAGGAAATTACACAAGAGATAACTATTCTCCGAAAAAGTTATATGCTTCTACTATCGGTGATGAATTAAAAATTGCTTCCAAGGGAAGAAGTGATGTGTATGCAGTTGCACCGGATGCTGAAAGTGCTATTTTATCAGCAGGGAATGCTGGAAACGGAGCTTTTTGGATTGATAATATCAATGGGAAATGGGCTACAACAACCTATTATAAGAATGTCCCTTGGTATGTTGAACGGTATAATAACGGAATAGAGTCGTTACCTGTCGGATTAGATAAAATGGTCTGGACACCTGCGCTTCCTATAAACAGGTATAATGCATTTCCATATGTGCCAGATGACGTTTCCTTTCGTCATTCGTTCAACTTGAACCAAAAGTATTGTTTTCCTGATTTGAAGACATCTCCTTTTGTCAATAATGAAGTAAATAAACTGGCATTTCAGTTTCTTGAATATGCCGGTTTTGGAACACGTGCATGTCCGGATATGCTTTCACTTACGTATTATGCGGGAAATTTTAACCGCTTGATGCATAAGGAGTATTCACGTGAGATACAGGATATTTATTATCAGTTGGATAAAGACTTGGAGAGACTATTTGAAACCATTGATAAAAAAGTAGGCTTGGAGAATACCCTGGTGGTTTTTACCGGTTCAGGTTATTATAAAAGTATTGAAGATTATCCTGAAGATATATTATTGAGCGGAGGTAATTTCTATCCTAAAAGATGTATAGCATTACTTAATATGTACCTGATGCAATTGTATGGACAAAAGCATTGGGTAACCGGTTATTATGATGGACAAATATATCTAAATAGGAAAGCAATAGATGATGAAAAACTGGCATTGGAAAATATCCAAAGTAAAGCTGCCGAATTTGTTGCACAATTTACCGGTGTACAATCAGTCACGACCGATTGTGCTTTACGGAATGGTGAATGGAATGAAGGAACGGTACGGTTCCGTAATGGGACACATCATTTAGGGCGTGGAGATATCCTTATTGAATTGCAACCGGGATGGAAGATCAATCATGAAATACCGGGTGAAAAAGTAAAAGTAGTACGTAATAATGCGGTTGCTACACCATTAGTTTTTATGGGTAATGGATTGAAACCAAAACATATTTACCGTGAAGTAAAAGCAACGGAAATAGCACCTACTGTTACACATATATTAAGGATCCGACCGCCGAATGCGACGCAAAGCCTTCCGTTATGGGAGCTGACATCTGAGAAATAATTATTTATGATTGACAGCTTCGAATCAAAATTAAAAGATTATAAATAAAAATAATAATAAGGAGAAAGGCTGGTGCTGAAATTTTTCAACAGCCAACTTTCAACTACCAATAACGAAAAAAATGGGATTTAATGAATTTATGTCGAAATTATTCGGCAATAAGTCGCAACGTGACCTTAAAGAAATCGATCCGTATGTTAACAAGATAAAAGAGGTTTATCCGGGTATTCAATCGCTTTCTAACGATGGTTTACGTGCCAAAACAGACGAAATAAAAGAACGTATCCAACAATATGTGGCTGTTGAACGTGCACGTGTGGAGGAGCTCCGCAAAGGCATTGATGATAAAGAACTGGAAGAACGAGAAGCTATTTGGGCTGAAGTAGACAAGGTCGAGAAAGAAATAACAGAAAAAATGGAAGTCATTCTTGAAGAGTGTTTGCCGGAAGTTTTTTCTATTGTAAAAGATACGGCGCGGCGCTTTACTGAAAATGAAGAAATTATTGTTACAGCAAATCAGTTCGATCGCGACCTGGCTGCTAAACATGATTTTGTACATATAGAGGGAGATAAGGCTATTTACCATAATCATTGGGTAGCAGGAGGCAATGAAATCATCTGGGATATGGTACACTATGATGTGCAGTTATTCGGAGGTGTGGTTCTTCATAAAGGTAAAATTGCCGAAATGGCCACCGGAGAAGGCAAAACGCTGGTGGCTACTTTACCGGTATTCTTAAATGCGTTGACCCGTAACGGTGTGCATGTTGTAACGGTGAACGATTACCTGTCAAAACGTGACTCGGAATGGATGGGGCCTTTATATATGTTCCATGGTCTTTCCGTGGACTGTATCGATAAACATCAGCCTAATTCTGATGCCCGCCGGGCCGCTTACAATGCAGATATTACTTTTGGTACGAATAATGAATTCGGCTTTGATTATCTGCGTGATAATATGGCGATCAGCCCGAATGATCTAGTGCAACGTAAGCATAATTATGCCATCGTTGATGAAGTAGACTCCGTATTAATAGATGATGCCCGTACGCCTTTGATCATATCCGGTCCTATACCACGCGGTGAAGAACAGTTATTTGAACAATTCCGTCCTAACGTAGAGGTTGTTGTAAACGCACAGAAAAATCTAACAACCAAACTACTTACGGAAGCTAAACAGAAAATGGCGAGTGATGATCCTAAAGTACAGGAAGAAGGTAGTTTATTGTTATATCGTTCATTTAAAGGATATCCACGTAATAAGGCTTTAATCAAATACTTGAGTGAACAGGGAGTCAGGGCTTCCATGTTGAAAACGGAAGGATTATACATGGCAGAGAACATGCGTAATATGCATCTGGTTACTGATGACTTGTATTTTGTAATTGATGAAAAGAATAATAGTATTGAACTGACCGATAAAGGTATAGATCTGCTTACGGGTAAGTCGGATGATCCTGACTTTTTTGTATTGCCGGATATTGCATCCGAATTGTCTCAATTGGATAATATGAACGGAAGTGAAGAAGATAAACAGGCCAAAAAAGATGAAATACTTGCCAACTATTCTGTAAAAAGTGAAAGGGTACACACCATTAACCAGTTGCTGAAAGCCTATACATTATTCGAAAAAGATGATGAATATGTGGTGATGGATAATAAGGTAATGATTGTTGACGAGCAGACAGGGCGTATTATGGAAGGACGTCGTTATTCCGATGGTTTACATCAGGCAATCGAAGCAAAAGAAAGAGTAAAAGTGGAAGCGGCTACTCAGACATTTGCTACAATTACGTTACAGAATTATTTCCGTATGTATCATAAGCTGGCCGGTATGACAGGTACTGCCGAAACGGAAGCAGGAGAGTTATGGGATATTTATAAATTAGATGTAGTGGTTATCCCTACCAACCGGCCGATCATGCGTAAAGATATGAATGATCGTATCTACAAGACCAAGCGTGAAAAATATAATGCGGTTATAAACGAAATAGATGAGCTGGTAGCTGCCGGACGTCCTGTTTTGGTGGGTACTACATCCGTTGAGATATCGGAATTGTTGAGCCGTATGCTTAATATGCGTAAGATCCCTCATAATGTGCTTAATGCGAAGTTGCATCAACGTGAAGCTGAGATCGTTGCACAGGCAGGGCAGAGTGGTACGGTTACAATAGCTACTAATATGGCGGGTCGTGGTACCGACATTAAATTGTCTCCTGAAGTAAAAGCTGCAGGTGGTTTGGCTATTGTGGGTACAGAAAGGCATGAAAGCCGCCGTGTAGACCGTCAGTTGCGCGGTCGTGCAGGACGTCAGGGTGACCCGGGTTCTTCTGTTTTCTTTGTATCACTGGAAGATGATCTGATGCGTTTGTTTGCTTCTGAAAAGATTGCCGGACTAATGGATAGGATGGGATTTCAGGAAGGTGAAGTGCTTGAACATAATATGCTGAGTAAATCTGTTGAAAGGGCTCAAAAGAAAGTGGAAGAAAACAACTTCGGTATTCGTAAACGTCTATTGGAATACGACGATGTTATGAATTCTCAACGTAATGTGATCTATACCCGCCGCCGTCATGCACTTATGGGTGAACGTATTGGTTTAGATGTATTGAACACCATTTACGATAATTCTATGTCAATAGTGGAGCAGCACAAAGACTCTATGGATTATGAAGATTTCAAACTGGAATTGTTCCGCACGTTTGCCATGGAAAGCCCGTTTACGGAAGAAGAATTTAAGGAGACGAAAGCGAGTCAACTGGCTGAAAAACTTTTTGATGAAGCGCTTAAAACCTTTAAGCGCAGGATGGACAGGATCGTGCAGGTAGCCAATCCTGTTATTAAACAGGTATATGAAACACAGGGTGCCCAGTATGAAAACATACTAATTCCTATTACAGACGGAAAACGGATGTATAATGTTTCATGTAATCTGAAAGAAGCATATGAAACAGAAAGTAAAGCGATAGCGAAGGCTTTCCAGAAGTCAATTGTGTTGCACACTATTGATGAGTCGTGGAAAGAACATTTAAGAGAAATGGACGAATTACGGCATTCTGTACAAAATGCAAGTTATGAAAATAAAGATCCGTTGCTGATTTATAAATTGGAATCATACAATTTATTTAAATCGATGGTGGATGTCATGAACCGTAAGACTGCAAGTGTGCTGATGCGTGGTCAAATACCTGTAAGGGAAGAAGATCCTCAACAGGGTGGCCGTAGAGTAGCAGTTCATCAAGCAGCGGAAGAAAGGCGGCAAGATATGAGCCGTTACCGTACAGAAAAAAGTGATATTTCCAGTGGCGGTGATCCATTGCAACAGCAACGCCCACCTGTGGGTCCTCCTCCGCCTAAACAACAAACACCTGTTCGCGTCGAAAAAAAGGTAGGCCGAAACGAACCCTGCCCGTGTGGAAGTGGAAAGAAATATAAGGCTTGTCATGGGAAGGGGTTATAATTTTTAATAGCTAAAATTAAAAAGGGTATTCTAAATTGGAATATCCTTTTTAATTGGTAGAAGTAAATCTTAGAATGGGAATCATTTTGTTAGTTTCATTTCTCTTGTTACGTAAATGGAAAATGCTAAATAAAAGAAATGAAAGTTGCAGATCGGATAATTCTTCAAATACATCTGTCTGAATTGTGCTTAAGCAGATTGATTTTAAAGTTTTTCTCTGGTATTAATGAAATTTCATCGGGAAAAAAAATTGAACTATTTGATGAAAAGGTTAAATACAGCATTTTCTGCATCTTTATTAACCGTTAATAGAAATTGTTATTATTTCCTACGAAATTATAGGTAACCCAGTCGGGAATTGTTTCTTTATGAGAATAAAAATTTCCGTATTGAATGAATTCGGCATATAATCGTTATTGTAATAAAATGTATACATGAATTCTTAGCAAAATGTCCTTGGTTGATAATATAAGCTTACCAGAGACAAGAATAGGTAATTATTATTATATTACCGATGTATTGTTACTTATATTAAATAACGGGTTATATCCTGATAAAGAAATAACAACTATTAGCTAAGATAATACGAATTTATCAAAATACTTTGATAAATTTGTCAATCGATAGAGTTGGGATTTTAATGAAGAACTTTGCGTGTGAATATACAATATTGATTGTAGATGACATTCCAACGAATGTTATGCTTGTACAAGCTATCTTAAAAAAAGAAGGTTATTCATTGCTTACTGCAAATAATGGAGTAAAGGCTTTGCAGATTGCCCAGGAAAAACATCCCAACATAATTTTACTGGATATCATGATGCCCGAAATGGATGGGTATGAAGTATTGCAGCGGCTTAAAAGCAATCCAGAAACGAATGATATACCTGTAATTATAATGTCTGCATTAAGTGATATGCCCAGTATCGTTAAGGGATATCAGTTGGGAGCTACCGAATATGTTACTAAACCTTTTCAACGTGAAGAACTTATAAAACGAATCGCACATCGTTTTGAATTATATAGTATTGAACGTATAAAGCAGGAGCTTGAAGCAGCTATTGAATCAAGAGATATGCTTTATTCCATCGTGTCACATGATATGCGTACTCCTTTAGGATCATTAAAAATGATGAACAATTCTGTGCTTCAAATGATTGACAGGGAAAAAGTTGGTGAAGATATATATCAGATGCTTTTACTTATCGCTAAGACATCGGAAGATACTTTTCAGCTTTTGGATAATCTGACGAAATGGAATAAATTTACTCAACATAAAACACAACCACACAGGCAGAAAACTGATATCAACAGTATTATTGAAAGTATCATCTCGATTTACCGGCCAATAGCCGAGCTTAAACAGGTCACTATTGTATCCCAGAGTATAGATAAGGAATTGATGGGTGAAGTAGATGTTGATATGATAAAAACAATAGTACGTAATCTCCTGTCCAATGCTATTAAATTCAGCTATGAAGGTGGGGTAGTGAGTATATCCACCCGGGTGGAGGAAAATTATGTGTATTTTAATATTACGGATTCAGGAAAAGGCATTAAAAATAGTGATAAAGAAAAGCTATTGAAAACTGAGTATTTTTCTACTTTTGGTACAAATAATGAACATGGCTCTGGTTTAGGATTAATGATTTGTAACGCTTTTATAGAGTTGCATCAGGGGAAATTCTGGTTTAAATCCGAAGAGGGAAAAGAGACAACTTTCTTTTTTACATTAAAGATAAGAGAACCGGAAGAAGAATATAAAGAATAAACTCATTTTTAATTTAAGAAAAGAAAAACGGCTGTATCATTTTGATGCAGCCGTTTTTATATATGTTTTAATTATTTTATACCAAGAACCCTAACAATATACCGGCAGCGACAGCTGAACCGATCACACCTGCCACGTTCGGGCCCATTGCATGCATCAGCAAATAGTTGGTTGGGTCATATTCTAAACCTACCGTTTGAGAAATACGTGCAGAGTCGGGAACTGCAGATACACCGGAGTTACCGATAAGCGGATTAATCTTGTTGCCTTCTTTTAGGAATAGATTAAAAAACTTAACAAAAAGAATACCGGCACAAGTGGCTATTACAAATGATAAAGCTCCCAAACCAAAAATCTTTATTGAGTTAACTGTTAAAAATTGGGTAGCTTGAGTAGAAGCTCCAACAGTAACACCTAACAGAATAGTTATAGTGTCGATCAGGGGTCCACGAGCTGTTTCCGCAAGTCGACGTGTCACACCACTTTCTTTGATAAGGTTTCCGAAGAATAACATACCCAAAAGAGGTAAACCCGAAGGTACGAGGAAACAAGTTAACAACATACCAACAATTGGGAAAACTATCTTCTCAGTAGAAGAAACTACTCTCGGTGGTTTCATGCGGATCAAACGTTCTTTCTTTGTTGTCAGTAAGCGCATGAAAGGAGGCTGTATGATTGGTACCAAAGCCATATACGAATAGGCAGATACAGCAATAGCCCCCATCAGGTTAGGTGCCAGTTTTGACGAAAGGAAGATAGCTGTAGGACCGTCGGCACCACCAATAATACCAATAGCACCAGCTTGGTTTGGTTCAAAACCCATCTGAAGAGCAATAATATAAGCCCCAAAGATACCAAATTGGGCAGCCGCACCAATCAACATAAGTTTAGGATTAGATATCAATGCTGAAAAGTCGGTCATAGCCCCAATCCCCAGGAATATCAATGGTGGATACCAACCCTGGACTACCCCCTGGTAGAGGATGTTAAGTACAGAACCTTCTTCATAAATACCTACCTGTAAGCCGGCATCTTTAAAAGGAATATTACCAATCAATATACCAAATCCAATAGGTATAAGCAGCATAGGTTCAAATTCATATCTTATCGCAAGGAATATAAAAATCAATCCAATCACGATCATTATAAGATGACCCGGAGTTGCATTATATATCCCTGTATAGGTAAGAAACAGCTGAAGGTTCTCACCAAGGAATGATAAAAAACTTTCTTGCATATTCTTATCCGATTACAACGAGGTCTGCATTTTCCAATACAGAATCGCCTTTATTTACTTTTATTTCAATAATGCTTCCGTCACGGTCTGCATTGATACTGTTCTCCATTTTCATGGCTTCCAAAATAAGGAGTGTTTGTCCTCTTTTAACCGTGTCACCTACCTTACATTTAATTTCCAGTATAACTCCAGGTAGAGGTGATTTAACAGCACCTGCTGCTGAAGGTGTTGCCGGGCGTGAAACAACAGGCTCTCCAGTTGCCGTTGTAGGAGCTTGTGCAGGTCTTTTTATCGTTACTACTTGTTTCTTTGCAGGCTTATCCATTTTTACCTTATAAGGCGTACCATTTACTTCTACTTCAGCAATATCTTCTTCCACTGAATTGATGTGCACCTTATATACGTTGCCGTTGATTGTATATTTAAAACTTTTCATTCTTTGTTTGTTTTTAGATAATTATTTTCTTGGGGTTTCACGTAAACTGTATATTTTAGAACTCCAAGGAGAATAGTTACGTTTTACTTTCTGTATAGTAAGAACCGTATTTTCGATGTCGTGCACGTCTTCATCTAATTCATACAATGCAGCGCCTATAGCAGCAAGGATTTCCCCTGAAATTTCTCCAGTTTCCTGGCTGTTGACTGCACCGGATGCTTTTTGTGCTCTACGTTTACTTGCAGAAATAGATAAGTTTCCAATCATTTTAAAAATAAGATATAACAGAATCAATCCGCAAAAAACCACAGCCATTGCAGTAAGCGTCATACCTATCCCTATCGGATCATTAAGTTTGAAGTTATCAATCTTTTCGTTTGAATCCAGTGTCAGGTTATTTGTACTTGGAGTAACTTTTTCAAATAATATCCACTCGTCTTCCCCGTCCACTTTGCGTCCGAAACTGATATCTGCTCGTTGTTTTGCCGGTATTACAATTTCATCAACAAGTGTTTTGCCGTCTGCATCATATAAAGCGATATAGTTCTCCTTTGTTGGATCTAAAGTAAAATTAACATGGAAAGTACCTCTGGAAGGTTGTCCGTCGGCCCAGAAAAGGACGTGTTGATGAGGACTGATCCGGGTAAGTACATCACCTTTAGGAATAGGATATTTGGTAGGGTTATTTCTGTCATTAGTCAGATAACACCCACGTATATCTACCGTTCCGGCAGAAGCATTATATAACTCTATCCATCCGCTTCGTTTACCATAATCATCCACGAAATTATCTTCATTGATGACCAGAACTTCATTTATTCGCATTGAGGTTACACGTTGCGCCTGTGCTCCAATAGAAAACAGCAGAACAAACAAGAGTAATACCCCTATCTTTTTTCTTATCATATGCTTTACTTCTTTAACGAATTATAAAGGCAGATTATCATGTTTCTTAGCAGGATTTGTCAGTTTTTTAGTCTGTAACTGCTGTAAAGCACGTATAATGCGGAAGCGGGTGTTACGCGGTTCGATCACATCATCGATATAACCATATTGAGCAGCGTTATACGGGTTCGCAAATGCCTTTCTGTATTCTTCTTCTTTTTCGGCAGTTGTCTTTGCGGGATCAGGAGAAGCAGCAACTTCTTTAGCGAAAATAACTTCTACTGCACCACTCGGACCCATTACTGCAATCTCAGCAGTAGGCCATGCATAGTTCATGTCGCCACGAAGGTGTTTTGAACTCATCACACAATAGGCCCCACCATAAGATTTACGTAATGTTACTGTTACTTTAGGTACAGTAGCTTCACCATAAGCATAAAGTAATTTTGCCCCATGAAGGATCACACCATTATATTCCTGTCCGGTTCCCGGAAGAAATCCCGGAACGTCAACCAAAGTTACCAATGGAATATTGAAAGCATCGCAAAAGCGAACAAAGCGTCCGGCTTTGCGGGAAGCGTTGCTATCCAGGCAACCGGCCATTATTTTAGGTTGATTAGCTACAATACCGACTGACTGTCCATTGAAACGTGCAAAACCAACTATGATATTTTTAGCATAATCAGCATGAACTTCAAGAAATTCATTATTATCCACGATCGTACCGATTACTTCATACATGTCATAAGCCTGATTCGGACTATCGGGGATTATTTCATTCAATACATCATCCAGACGGTCAATCGGATCTTTACATGCCACTAATGGTGTTTCTTCCAGATTATTTTGTGGTAAGAAACTTAGTAATCTGCGTATCAGTTCAAATCCTTCTTCTTCCGTATCAACCGCAAAATGTGCCACTCCCGATTTGGTTGTGTGAACACTTGCGCCTCCTAACTGTTCCTGGGTTACGTCTTCTCCTGTAACAGTTTTGACCACTTTAGGTCCCGTAAGGAACATATAGCTGGTACCACGTGTCATGATATTAAAGTCAGTTAAAGCCGGAGAGTAGACAGCTCCGCCTGCACACGGGCCGAATATACCTGATATTTGAGGAACAACACCGGACGCAAGTATATTGCGTTGGAAGATCTCAGCATAACCTGCCAAAGCATTTACACCTTCCTGAATACGTGCACCACCCGAATCGTTCAATCCGATTACAGGGGCACCCATTTTCATGGCCTGATCCATTACTTTACAAATTTTCAAAGCTAAAGTTTCAGATAAAGCACCACCAAAGACGGTAAAATCCTGTGCATAGATATATACCACACGTCCGTCGATCGTTCCATAGCCTGTAACAACACCGTCACCTAAAAATTTAGTTTTTTCGATACCGAAATTAGTACTGCGGTGTTGAACAAACATGTCAAATTCTTCGAAGCTACCTTCATCAAGCAACATTGCAATACGTTCGCGGGCAGTGTATTTGCCTTTATTGTGCTGGGCCTCGATTCTTTTTTCTCCACCACCAAGACGTGCCTTTTCGCGAAGGGCGATAAGCTCTTTTACTTTTTCAAGTTGGTTACTCATTGTTATTTTTGATTTGTTGTTAGAAATGATTTCTTTAATTTGTAGTTTTGGAAATTGTAAAATCTTTGCCTTCTTATCTCTTTCCTTCCATACAAAGTTCAGTAAGCACACTGCATGTTGATTTTGGGTGAAGGAAAGCAATATCCAAACCTTCTGCACCACCACGAGGTGCTTTATCAATCAACTGCACACCTTTGGAGGCTGCTTCATTCAATGCTTCCTGAACAGAAGGAACAGCAAAAGCAATATGATGAATGCCTTCACCTTTTTTCTCAATAAATTTAGCAATAGTACTGTCTTCGCTGGTTGGTTCAAGTAATTCAATTTTAGTTTGGCCTACTTTGAAGAAAGCGGTTTTAACTTTTTGGTCTTCCACTACCTCGATGTTGTAGCATTTTAGTCCCAGTACTCCTTCGTAATAAGGTAAACAAGCTTCAATACTTTTTACGGCAATACCCAGGTGCTCAATATGCGTAATATCCATGTCGTTAATAAATTAATATTTAGTAATACGTTATATAATACGGGCGCAAAGGTACATACTTTATTTAGGAATGAAGAAATATTTCTTTATTTTTTGTAACAGTGATTTAATGTTTATTCAGACTTTAGTCCAAGCTTTAGAAATCAACAATCAGACGTACATTCAATTGTCTTCCGGTAAGATAGTTCGGTACGGCGAACTGAGCACTATTTGCATCTGTAATCCAGAAGTATGAATTTACATTTTTGATGTCGAAAAGATTAAAGATATCAACTCCTACCCATATGTTTTTGAGATTACGGAAGAAACCCCTATTCATAATGGCATCCGTTCCTCCGGCTAACTGATAAGACATCCCTAAATCGACACGGCGGTAGGGAGATGTTTTAAAACTATGATTGTTTTCATATCCTTTTCCCGGAACGGTAACGGGAAGTCTTCCCGACAATACGCCACGAAGGTTAAGTTTTATCCGTTCATAACCCGGGAAGTAATCTTGAAAGAAAAGGGATAAGTTATAACCCGGATTATTAGGTAAAGGCGCTTTTATGGAATCATAAATCGTTTGCTGTGCTTTCATTAACGACAAACTTATCCACGAGTCTGTTCCCGGAACAAATTCACCGAAGAATTTGAAATCCACTCCTACGGCATAACCTTTGGCGCAATTTTCACCATAATAACGAATTTTGACGTTGTCTACTGTATATGGGTTAATGTTATCCAGTTTTTTATAATATAATTCTGTAGTAAACTTGAAGTTACGATCAAGGGCTTTGAAAGCATAATCACCTCCCAGGATAAAATGAATGGAACGTTGAGATTTAAGGTCTTTATTGAGGTCGACATAATTATTGCTTGATTCGTCTGCTTTTACGATACGTAATTCTTTATAGAAAGGAGGTTGATAATATAATCCAGTAGCAAAACGGAAAGTGAGGTCCTGATTAAAGTTAGGAATGAAGCCTAACGAAGCGCGCGGGCTGAAAATAAATTCTTTATTGTATGTCCAATAGCTTCCGCGGATACCGCCGATCAAAGTAAATAATCCCTGGGGGGTACGAAATTTGAAAATATCTTGTATATAACCGGATATTCTTGTACTTTCTATATTATTATTGGAATAAAGGTTTGAAATAACATGTACGCCTTCTCCTGTATGGGGTAAGGTATAACCTGCAGAATCACGTTTTTCCCATTCGCTTATGCGATCACTTATATTTTCGAATTGTACTGTAGCACCCCATTTAATAGTATTGCTTTTGATTCGGGCCGACCCGTAATGTCCAAAATTGATCACACTTGAATGTAACCTGTTCCTGGCGTGTTCATGATACCGCCCGAGGGATAGGGGGGAAGATTCATCCTCACCATTACCCGACTCATCACCACTTTGCAACCAATATTCGCCGGATATATCATAACTCTCTTCTTCCCTGCTGTTAAAGGCTGACGCCTGTAATCCTATCTCTGTATTTTCATTTGGATTATTTTTTATAGTAAAAGCTCCAAACAAGGTTTGGAATTTGTCTTTTTCTTTCCCGTCAAAATAAACATTGAAATTCGAAATGTTTGTAGTTGTACCAAAAGAAGTTTCCCGTGTGTGTGGAGTGAAATTAAAGTTATTTGTTGCCAGATTACCCAGGAAATTGATTTCCCATTTAGGAGCGATCTGGTAAGTCATATAGGTTTGCAGATCAATGAAGTTAGGATCATACTCTGCATCCGTATCTGTAGTTTTTAGAAGAGAGCGCCCTGTTTTATAACGAAATCCGGTAACCTGTGAAAACTTTCCTGTTGAACTTCCCACATACGCGTTAGCACCAAGAAAACTGGCAGAAGCAGAACCTTCGAATGACGTAGGTTTTTTATAGGTAATATCTAAAACGGAACTCATTTTATCACCATATTTTGCTTCAAATCCTCCAGCAGAAAAGTTAACCGATTCTGTAAGATCCGGATTGACAAAACTCAATCCTTCCTGCTCACCCGAACGAATCAATTGCGGCCGGAATACTTCAAGGCCATTTACATATACTATATTTTCATCGTAACTTCCGCCCCGGACTGAATATTGCGAGCTTAATTCGTTACTGGAACTTACACCTGCATATGTTACCACGAGACTTTCAATACTACCTCCCGCAGGATCAGGAATTAACCTTATCTTATCCGCATTTATGGTTTCCATGGTAGAAACCTGTCTACGTGCAGCAGTAACCGATATCTCACCTAAAGAAATGGAAACAGAATTCATTTGTACATTCAACCGCATATCCTGTTGCGCCGAAGGAATAATTCTCTCAGCTTTATGATAACCCAGGCACGAAAAAAGTAAAGTTAAAGAATCCGTAGGCGACACTGTAAGCGAGTAATAACCTTTATCATTAGTCATTGTTCCTACCATTGTATTCTTTATCTGTACTACGGCCAGTTCAATGGGATTACCATCCGCATCCCGTACATTTCCGCTGATTTTAATACGGTTCTGTGCGTATGTTTGTAAGGGAATAAGTATAAATAGCAGTGCAGCTAAAGCACGAATCTTCATAATTTGTCTTTACGTTACAAGTTTATTAACGCAAAAAATGTTCTAAGCGTATAATTAGAATTAAAAAAATGTGGTTAATGGATAAAAGTATATTTTATCATCAAAAATAAAAACTGGATAAAATGACGCCCATTAATTTTATTTTTGTTTATTGATTGAAATTTATTTTCAGTCATTATCTTTGCATGATAAGTTGATACAATAGGCTAAATAATAAACATACAAATGAACAGTTTTGCAGAGTTGATAAAGTTGAGGAGGAGTACGCGGAAATTTACCGAACAATTGTTATCACCCGAACAGGTGGAGCTTATTTTAAAAGCCGCATTGATATCGCCGTCTTCCAAGCGGGGTACGCCGTGGCAATTCTTAGTTGTTGAAAATAAAGAGACATTGAAAAAATTAGCGGCTTGTAAGCCACATGCAGCAACATTTCTGCAAGATTGCGCATTGGCTGTTATTGTAATGGCTAATGTGATGGAAAGTGAAGCATGGATAGAAGATGCTTCTATTGCATCTATTATGATGCAGCTTCAGGCCGAAGACTTGGGATTAGGCAGCTGCTGGTGCCAGGTACGCGGACGACAAACCGAAGATGAACGTGACTCTTCTCAATATATACGTGATTTGTTTGATATACCTTATCAGATTGAAGTACTTTCCATTATTGGTTTCGGATATAAAGCACAGGAAAATAAACCATTTGATGAATCCCGACTGCAGTGGGAAAAAGTACATATTGAGAACTACCAGAAGCCTGAAGACAATAAAAACCTACCCATATGAAAATCGTATTTATCGGTGCCGGCAATTTGGCTACCTGCGTATCCCTGGAAATGCAGCGGGCAGGAATGACTATCGGCCAGATATATAACCGTACTCGCGAAAGCGCTGAATCGCTGGCGAAAAAACTGAACTGTCAATGGACAACAAGTATTCATGAGATCGTACGGGATGCCGACCTTTATATATTCTCTTTAAAAGATTCTGCCCTTGCGGAAATTATATCCCAGGTAAAACCCAATGAAGGCATGTGGGTACATACGGCAGGAAGCGTTCCGATGAATATATTTGAAGGATATGCAAAACGTTATGGTGTTTTTTATCCGCTGCAAACATTCACGAAAAAAAGGCGGGTGCGGTTGGATGGAACTCCTATTTTCCTTGAAGTAAATGATCCGGAAGATATGAAGATGCTTAAAAAAGTGGCTATTGCTTTATCCGGAAATGCTAAAGAATTGGATTCCGAAAAAAGGAAATATCTTCATCTGGCTTCTGTTTTTGCCTGTAATTTTACGAACCATATGTATATGCTGGCCGATAAAATACTGGAACAGCAGGATATACCTTATGATGTACTGTTGCCTTTAATCAGGGAAACAGCAGAAAAGATCAACGAATTATCCCCGGCAGAAGCACAAACAGGTCCGGCTGTGCGTTTTGATAAAAATATAATGGATATGCAATTGAATCTGTTAAATGATCCGAGTATGCAGACCATTTACCGGCTGATCAGCCAAAATATATATAAAGAAAAAATACAGCATGAGCAGTATTAACTATGATCTGACGAAGATAAAAGCTTTTATCTTCGACGTCGATGGTGTACTTTCGCATGAAGTAATTCCATTACATCCGAACGGTGACCCTATGCGTACAGTAAGCACTAAAGACGGATACGCTATACAGTTAGCAGTAAAGAAAGGATATCAGATAGGAATTATTACCGGGGGATATACAGATGCTGTGAAAATTCGTTTTTCCCGTTTGGGAGTCGCCCATATTTATATGAGTAGCTCCATTAAAATGAGTGATTACAATGATTTTATTGCAAAAACAGGGCTTCCGGATGATGCTGTCATGTACGCAGGCGACGATATTCCTGATTTTGAAGTGATGTCGAGGGTCGGCTTACCTGTTGCTCCTGCCGACGCTGTTCCTGAGATAAAACAGATTGCAAAATACATATCTCATCGAAAAGGAGGAGAAGGAGTAGCACGCGATATTATAGAACAAACCATGAAAGCACAGGGAACATGGATGTGCGATGAAGCCTTCGGCTGGTAAATGCATGCTGTCAAATCTTAATAAATACGTAATAATTTTAGGCTCTAACTCACCCCGCCGGAAAGAATTGCTTTCCGGTTTGGGAATTGAATTCCAGGTGAAGCCTATACCCGGTATTGATGAATCTTATCCTGCTTCGTTACGAGCCGAAGATATACCGCTTTATATCGCAGAAAAGAAAGCAGGCGCTTACCTTGCATCATTGGCGGAAAACGAACTTTTGATTACAGCCGATACAATTGTTTGGTTGGATAACAGTGTATTAGGCAAACCATCGAATAGAGAAGATGCCGTAAGTATGCTTCGTAAATTATCCGGCAAAACGCATCAGGTCATTACCGGAGTCTGCCTGGTAACACAAAACAAAACCGTTACTTTCTCTGTTGTATCCACAGTCCGGTTCGCATCGCTTTTGGATGAAGACATCTATTATTATGTAGATCATTATCATCCGTACGATAAAGCCGGTGCATATGGAATACAGGAATGGATCGGCTATGTTGCCGTTGAAGGAATAGAAGGTTCCTTTTATAACGTAATGGGATTACCGGTTCAAAGAGTTTATCAGGAATTATTAAAATTTTGATTATGACAACACGTGCAAGGCTTGAAACTGTAATTGCGGATTTACAGGAAAAAATAGATAACCTGCCCCAGGATACTCCATCGTATGTAAGAGAAGCATTGGAACAGGAATTAGTAGAGCGTTCGTTCGACCTGAACAACTTTGAGGAGCCCTACGATAATAATGAAGAATAATTAATTTTCCAGAATATCTAATGTCTTACGGTTGGGAAGGTATTCAAGCATGCCCTTGGAATACCTGATCTTGTTTTTACCGTTATCATCATATATAATGTAGTATTCAATCTCGGGAATAGATGCTGCCATCGCGATTGCTTTATCTACGCCCATTGTCATGAATGCGGTTGCGTAACCGTCGGCCGTCATACAATCGTTGGCAACAATGGTGGCGCTTAGCATATTTTGTCCTGCCGGATAACCCGTCATCGGATCGATAGTATGAGCATACCTGATCCCGTCTTTCATGTAAAAATTGCGGTAGTCCCCGGACGTAGCAACTCCACCTTTCTTACATGGCTGCACCACATCCTCTATTTTGGTATTTACGCCTGCAATATCATCTTCCGGCTTGTTGATGCCGATGCGCCAGCAATCGCCATTCTGGTTTACACCGCTCATCGCAATTTCGCCGCCAATATCTACCATGTAGTTGGTAACCCCTTCCGTTTCCAGCAATTTAGCAATTACATCGCATGCATACCCTTTGGCAATGGCTGAGAAACTTATCATAACCCGCGGGTCGTCTTTAACCACTTTATTCCCTTCCAACCTGATTTTCTTATAACCGACAAACGACTTAAGGCTGTCTATCACTTCCGGAGTGACACTATCTTTTTTACTGAATCCAAAGCCCCATAAGTTGATTAATGGAGCAGCAGTCGCGTCAAAAGCTCCGTTTGAGTTTTCGGATATTTCCTGAGCTTTATTAAAGACTTCCACAAACCATTCATCTACTTCAACAGGTTCATTATTATTCACTTTAGCTATAATAGAGTTGGGATTAAAAGGATTCAGGGAAAGATTGAAATCCTGTAATTCTTGATCTATTTTCTCCGTTAGTAAGACGGGAGATTGATAGGTGATACGATATAAGGTATGAAATACCGTACCGCTTTCCTGGTAATACTCTCCTTTACTATTGCATGCGGATAAAAATAATATACTTACGAAGAATACAGCAATCAAACACTTATTCATAAGATAGGATTTCATTTTTTGTTTGCCGGTTGATCATTATCTGAAATCATATATCCACCCTTCATTGGCGAAACGCTGTTGCGGGTAAATATATTCAAAATACCATTTTTATAGGGAGATTCAGGTTTTATCCAGCGTTTACGGCGTTCGGAAAGAATACGGTTAATCTCTTCTTCACTTTGAGGAATGCCTGCAATACCTGAGATTTCCAGTTTCCTTGCCGGAATATCAATACTAATTAAGTCTCCTTCTTCCACCAGGGCAATCGGGCCTCCTTCCGAAGCTTCCGGCGAAACATGCCCGATAGCAGGCCCTCTTGTGGCGCCTGAGAAACGGCCGTCTGTTATTAAAGCAATTGTTTCTATCAATTCAGGATCAGAAGCAATAGCTTCTGTGGTATAAAACATTTCGGGCATTCCGCTTCCTTTCGGACCTTCATAACGGATAAATACCGCTTCACCGGGTTGGATGTCTTTATTCAAAACAGCATTTAATGCCTCTTCCTCACAATCGAATACGCGTGCTTTTAGTGTTACCTGCATTAATTTGGGTGAGATTGCAGCATGTTTTACAACGGCTCCTTCCGGTGCCAGATTACCTTTTAATATAGCAATTGCGCCTTGCGGACGGATGGGGTCGTTTAAAGGTTTGATAATGTCGTTTACTTTTACACCCAATCCCTGCAGATATTTATGGCATCCTTCGTAAAATCCGTTCTGGCGCATAGTATCCAGGTTCTCGCCGACTGTTTTTCCCGTTACGGTCCGTATATTCAGATGAAGAAAATCCTTGATCTCTTCCATAATGGCCGGTACACCGCCGGCATACCAGAAGTATTCGCCGGGCCAGAATCCGCTGGGTCGTATATTCAGTAGAAAAGGAATTTTCTGATGTATCTCGTCGAACAGTTCCGGCCGGAGTTCTATGCCTAATTCATGGGCAATGGCAGGCAGGTGGAGCAGGCTATTGCTCGATCCTGCTATTGCAGCATGTACCATGATCGCATTTTCAAAAGCTTCGCGGGTCATAATCTCCGATGGGAGCAGTTCTTCCTGTGCAAGCGTAACGGCACGCTCTCCTGCACGCCGGGTAATATCTTTCAGATAATGAACATTTGTGGGAATCAGTGCCGAACCCGGCATCGCCATACCCAATGCTTCGGCCATAACCTGCATAGTAGAAGCCGTACCCATAAAAGAACAGGCTCCGCAATCCGGACAGGCATCTCTTTTATAGGCCATGAATTGTTCTTCGGATATTTCTTTGCGGGCAAACTGGGCATTGTATTTTCCGATTTGTTCTAATGTCAATAAGTCGGGTCCGGCTTTCATGATTCCACCTGGAACGAATATGGAAGGCATATTCAGCCGTGCAATAGCCATCAAATGCGCGGGAACGGATTTGTCGCAGCTTGTTATAAAGATACCGGCATCGAAAGGAGTCGCCTTAACGTGTATTTCAATCATTGCTGCCATGATCTCGCGGGATACCAACGAATAATTCATCCCGTCGTGTCCCTGGGCCTCTCCATCACATATGTCGGTTACATAATAATTAGCCGCTTTACCTCCTCCGTCACTTACCCCTTTATCCGCTTCTTCCACTAACTTATTTAGATGGGCACTTCCCGGATGGCTATGTCCATAACTACTTTCGACTATGATCTGAGGCTTACTCAAATCGTCGATACTCCATCCGCTTCCCAACCGGAGCGAATCTAATTCGGGAGCTAATGAACGTAATTCCTGGCTTTTCATATGACTATTTTTTTAGAAGGCGTTATATCGAATGATCTCTTCTATTGATTTTCGTTTTTTAGGTGTTTTATCAAATAAATCCGGTTCGGCAGGATAACCGACAGGTATAATCGCCATGGCCTCAACGGTCTCTGGCAAATTGAAATTTTTATGCAACAGAGCAGCATCAAAATGACAGACGATACAGGTGCCTAAATCCTTTTCTGCTGCTGCAAGGCAGATATGTTCGGTAACGATACCGGCGTCAATATCCAAATGATCTTTATTGTCGGTCGGACGTTTCCACGATTCGCTATGATCGCCGCATACTACGATGTAAAGAGGAGCCTGCCTGAACCATTCCCGGGGGTAACATTCGTGTAGCTTCTGCCTGGCAACATCTTCGTCTATCATCAGGAAATACCAGGGTTGGTAATTCACTGCCGAAGGAGCCATACGGGCAACTTCAAGTATGTAATCAATTTTGTCTTTCTCTACAGGTGTAGAAAGATATTTACGGATGGAACAACGCTTTTGGGCTAATTCGAGTACATTCATAATTCGGCTTCTATTTTATAATTATTACGTTTCGGTGCGTTTCTCGACATTAACTCTCCAATAAATCCGGCGAGAAACAATTGCGTACCCAGGATCATTGCCGTAAGGGAAATATAGAAGAAAGGAGAATTCGTAACCAACGGCCTCAAATCTCCCGAATACATCGATATGAGTTTCATGGTGAGCACATAAATAAGAGCGATAAATCCGATAAAGAACATCACACTTCCCCATACACCGAAAAAATGCATAGGTTTCTTTCCGAATTTAGACGTAAACCAAAGGGTGATCAGATCCAGATAACCATTAAAAAAACGACTGAACCCGAACTTAGTGCTTCCATATTTGCGCGCCTGATGCTGTACTACTTTTTCACCGATTTTATTAAATCCGGCTATTTTGGCCATATAAGGTATATGCCGGTGCATATCGTTATAAACCTCAATGTTTTTTACCACAACGCTGTTGTATGACTTCAGGCCGCAATTAAAATCATGTAGTTTCACTCCGGAGAACTTGCGTGCCGTGGCATTGAATAGTTTGGTCGGGATTGTTTTGGAAAGCGGATCATACCGTTTCTTTTTCCATCCCGAAACCATATCGTAACCCTCTTCCTTAATCATCCGGTATAACTCGGGTATTTCGTCGGGACTATCCTGTAAATCGGCATCCATGGTGATGACAACATCTCCTTTCACTTTCTGGAAGCCACAATGCAGGGCCGGCGATTTACCGTAATTACGGCGGAATTTAATACCCTTTACATGGGGCGATTTCTTTTGAAGTCCTTCAATTATCTTCCAGGAATCATCCGTACTTCCGTCGTCTACAAAGATTATTTCGTACGAAAAGTTATTCTCGTTCATTACCCGTTCAATCCAGGCTTGCAGCTCAGGCAATGATTCAGCTTCATTGTATAAAGGAATAACTACTGATATATCCATTATAAATTATCCTCTTCTTCGTTTGTATGATTAATAAATCCGGTTTCGTTGTTGCGGCATAGCAAAGCGGCAATCGGTATTGAAAATACAACACCGTAAAATACATTGTTAAAAATACCCTGGATAGCCATTTGTATGGGAGTAGGAGTACTCAGTTGGTCAATAGCGTCTTTCATGGGCGAATTCAAATCCATTTCTTTCATCATATGGATGACCTGGTCCATTGAAGTGGCTATAAAATCAGGCGGCGCAATATATTGATAAAAGACATAATGGGCTAAAGAAACGATCAGGGCGGCAAAGAAATAAAGAAGAATACCGAATTGCCACGCATGAAAGAACCCGATCTTTCCGCCTATCTGTATTTTGTACATCCGCGTAAAAGCGTAAGCAATAACAATTGTAAAAGGAGTCAGTACCCAGTAAACGGCTCCCATAAGGGGGGAGCTACTGCCCCAGATAAAAAATATGTATTTGATCACCCAGAAAATCCCCAACAGCAGGCCATAATACATAGCGCTTCTCATCAACAGGCTTTTATTTTCTTCCATGATTTAAATTATCTCAGGAGTTTTGTAAGTCACAAAATTACTCTTTTTCTTAAGAATAAGCAAACAATGGTAAAGGCAATAAAAAAAGGAAACTTTTTCATAAAAGTTTCCTTTTTGAGCCTCTTGTCGGATTCGAACCAACGACCCCGAGATTACAAATCACGTGCTCTGGCCAACTGAGCTAAAGAGGCAAGTGGGTAAGCTTACTACATCGCGCCGCTACAACCAAGTACCCTTGCTGCGGTCAAGCCCTGGGGGGATTCCGAGGGAGCATGCCGTATAGGACTTACCCGGCTGCAAAAGTAGGCATTTTTCTTTATTCTCCAAAAAAAGAATATATAAAATACCTTCCATTTGATGTTGATGAAATTTTGCCTTCAGCCTTCAGCTTGCTGTAACTATCTGTTAATTAGGCGCTAATCCTGAAGGGTGAGTCTTCAGTCTGCTTTCAGTAATTAATCGGTTAATAGTACAAATTAATGCCTCATCCGATACTAATTAGTGCATAGCACCCGAAACATTCACCGTTAACAAGTTTTATTTTAAAGGTTTCACAAAGGTGGAATATTTATTTCACCCTTGTGAAACTTAAATTTCACCCCTGTGAAATGTTTATTCCACCCTTGTGAAATCTGTAATAATATACGATTAAGGTAATAAAAGTTCCCTTCCCGTGCATTAATTTATTTATAGCAATGCATGAGTTTGTTTTTAATCCGTACTATGCCACTCAGTAATATGGAAGCTACTTTTGATTTCTGACCGGATTGATTTACCTTTGCCCTTATTAATATCACAAACACATAAAAACCAATGGGCGGATTCTTCGGAACTATCTCTAAGTCGGCTTGTGCCACCGATTTATTCTATGGTACAGATTATAACTCTCATTTAGGAACACGTAGGGGCGGTATGGCAACCCTGCATAACGGTGTATTTAAACGATCCATTCATAATCTTGAAAATTCGTATTTCCGTACGCGGTTTGAAAAAGAACTGGATGAATTTAAAGGAAATTCGGGTATCGGGATAATCAGCGATACGGACCCTCAACCGATCTTTATTAATTCCCATTTAGGAAAATACGCGGTAGTAACCGTGGCAAAGGTGAACAACCTGGAAGAACTGGAAAAGGAAATGCTGGCGAAAGGATTTCATTTTACCGAATTAAGTTCGGGACAAACGAATCAAACGGAATTAATATCGTTGCTTATATCGCAGGGAAAAACATTTACCGAAGGAATAGAAATCGTTTATGAGAAAATAAAAGGCTCTTGTTCCATGCTGATCCTGACGGAAGACGGACTTATTGCTGCCCGTGATAAGCTTGGACGCACACCTATATTGATCGGTAAGAAAGACGGGGCCTATGCTGCCACAAGCGAACCCTGCAGTTTTCCCAATCTCGATTATGAATTGTCATATAATGTCGGACCCGGTGAGATTGTTATGCTCACACCGGATTCGATGACCCAACTCCGTAAGCCAAATGATAAAATGCAGGTATGTTCGTTCCTTTGGGTATACTATGGTTATCCCGTATCCGATTATGAAGGAGTGAATGTGGATACGGTAAGGTATGCTACCGGTATGGCGATGGCAAAGAAAGATAAAGTAGCGGCCGATTATGTGGCAGCCATTCCCGATTCGGGAATCGGCATGGGAATCGGATATGCGGAAGGAAAGCAAATACCTTACCGTCGTGCCATTATAAAATATACGCCGACATGGCCCCGTAGTTTTACACCTGCCAACCAGTCCGTACGTGATCTGGTGGCTAAGATGAAGCTGATACCCAACCGGCATTTACTGAAAGATAAACGGATCATCTTTTGTGATGATTCCATTGTACGCGGTACCCAGTTGCGTGACAATATGGAGATACTGTATGGTTATGGAGCGAAGGAAGTGCATATGAGGCTGGGAAGTCCGCCTATTTTGCATGCCTGTCCGTTTGTAGGCTTTTCGGCTTCTAAATCATCACTCGAATTGATTGCCCGTAGGATGATCAAGGAACTGGAAGGGGATGATTCCAAAGATTTGGATAAATATGCTGAAACTAATTCCGAACAATATAATAAAATGGTAGATTGTATCCGCAGAAAATTAAATATTACTACCTTGCGGTTCAATACGGTAGAAGATCTGATTACTGCTATCGGATTGCCTAAAGAGTGCGTTTGCACGCACTGTTATAATGGAACGAGTTATTATTAATTTAGAAGTTAGTAGCTGGTAGTTTTGCAGATATCTCTTTTCTACTAACTACCGGCTACTAACTACTAACTACTAAAATAAGATATGAATATTGTAGACAGGTTTCTTAAATATGTATCCTTTGATACGCAATCGAACGAGACAGCGGGAAGGACACCAAGCACACCCGGACAATTCGTACTTGCCAGGGAGATTGAAAAAGAACTGAAAACATTGGGACTGGAAGAAGTATCCCTCGACGATAAATGTTATCTGATGGCCACGCTTCCGTCAAACACGAAGAAAAAAGTTCCGGTAATTGGCTTTATTGCACATCTGGATACCAGCCCCGATATGTCGGGCAAAAATGTCAAACCCCGTATTGTTTCATACCAGGGGGGAGATATTATTTTATCTGAAGGTGAAAATGTAGTCTTGTCTCCTGTCATGTTCCCTGAAATGAATAATTATATTGGTCAGGATATTATCGTAACGGACGGTACGACTTTACTGGGAGCCGACGACAAAGGGGGAGTAGCCGCTATTATTTCTGCCATGGAATATCTGAAAGAGCATCCTGAAATAGAACATGGAAAGATACGGATTGCTTTTACTCCGGATGAGGAAATAGGGCAGGGGGCCGACCATTTCGACGTTGAGAAATTCGGATGCGAATGGGGATATACCATTGACGGGGGACAGATTGGTGAATTGGAGTTTGAAAACTTCAACGCTGCCGGTGCAAAAGTAAGTTTTAAAGGACTGAACGTACACCCGGGAACCGCTAAGGATAAAATGCAAAACGCTTCTTTGCTTGCCGTGGAGTTTGCTTCGTGGCTGCCTGCCTACCAACGTCCTGAGCACACTACCGGTTACGAAGGGTTTTTCCACTTAACACAAATGAGCGGGACAGTCGAAGAGGCTTCTTTATCTTATATCGTACGCGACCACGACCGTTCGTTATTCGAACAAAAGAAAAAACTGCTGCAATCGCTTGTAAACCTGATGAATGAAATTCATCCCAATAGCACAACACTGGAAATACGCGACCAGTATTTTAATATGCGTGAGATTGTGGAACCGCAGAAACATATTATTGACCTGGCATTTGAAGCTATGACTGCCGTTGGGGTTACTCCTATTGTTAAACCCATACGCGGAGGAACAGACGGGGCGCGGCTTTCATTTATGGGTTTACCTTGCCCTAATATTTTTGCAGGCGGGCATAACTTCCACGGACGATATGAGTACCTTCCTGTACAATCGCTACAAAAGAGCATGGAAACTATTATTAAAATAACAGAATTACTAACACAAAAATCTTAAACAAAAAACAACATGAAAAAGACGCCATTTACTGATGTGCATATTGCATTGGGCGCAAAAATGCATGAGTTTGCCGGATATAATATGCCCATTGAGTATTCCGGTATTATTGACGAACACCTGACTGTTTGCAATGGGGTAGGTGTGTTCGACGTATCCCATATGGGAGAGTTCTGGGTAAAAGGTCCGAAGGCTTTGGAATTCATACAGAGCATAACATCCAATGATGCATCTGTCCTGACGGTAGGAAAAGCACAATATACGTGTTTTCCGAATGATACGGGTGGGATTGTTGACGACCTGATTGTGTACCGTTACGAAGATGATAAATATTTACTGGTAGTAAATGCAGGTAATATAGCGAAAGACTGGGATTGGTGCGTAAGCCATAATACGGTAGGAGCCGAACTGGAAAACGCTTCGGATCATATGGCACAGCTTGCCGTTCAGGGCCCTAAAGCAAAAGAAGTTTTACAACGCCTCACACCTGTTGACCTTTCTGCTATTCCATATTATTCATTTGTAACAGGCGAATTCGCCGGACGCCGTAATGTAATTATCTCCAATACCGGATATACCGGTGCAGGCGGATTTGAGTTGTATTTCTATCCGGAGGATGCCATGGCTATTTGGGATGCTGTTTTTGAAGCGGGAAAACCGGAAGGCATCAAGCCTATTGGATTAGGTGCGCGTGATACGCTCCGGCTTGAAATGTGTTTTTGCCTATATGGTAACGACCTTGATGATACTACTTCACCTATTGAAGCCGGATTGGGATGGATCACCAAGTTTCCCGAAGGAAAGAATTTTACCAACCGTGCGGAATTGGAACGCCAGAAAAAAGAAGGGGTTACGCGTAAACTATGCGCCTTTGAGATGATTGATAAAGGTATCCCCCGCCACGGATATGAAATAGCGGATAAGGACGGTAATGTCATCGGGACAGTAACGTCGGGAACGATGTCGCCTGTACTTAAAAAAGGTATCGGTATGGGATATGTAAAACCCGAATATGCAAAAGCCGGAACCGAATTATATATTAAAGTACGTAACAGGGACCTGAAAGCTGAAGTAATAAAAGGCCCGTTTAGGAAATAGGAAGGTTAAAATACGTTGAACACGGATATGCGGAGTTTAAAGTTATAACAGCAAAGAACTCGGTATATCCGTGTCTTCTTTTATTGTAAGTATATTTGTGCTTTGAAATAAAAATGGCAGATGAAAGTTGAAGTATGTTTTTCTCCGGTCTTATATCCTTTGTATCATGATCCGGAAAGTATTGTTGTTGTGGTAGATATTTTCAGGGCATCCACTACGATAGTTACGGCCTTTCAGAACGGTGTTGGTAGTATACGTCCGGTAGCTACTATAGAAGAAGCGAAAGAGTATAAAGCCAAAGGCTGGTTGGTTGGTGCGGAGAGGAATGTAAGGCGCTGCGACTTTGCTGATTTCGGTAACTCTCCTTTCGATTATACGCCTGAGAAAGTTAAAGGTAAAGACGTTGTATTTACCACTACGAATGGAACCACAGCCATAACTGTAGCTAAAGAGGCTTACCGGGTGGTAGTCGGTGCATTTATTAACCTGGGGGCTGTAGCCGGTTATTGTATGGAACGCCAACGGAATGTTGTGGTACTGGCATCCGGTTGGGAAGGTAAAATAAACATAGAAGATACATTGTTTGGCGGAGCTTTAGCCGAAATTTTAATGAACGAAGGACATTACGCTACGGCAAGCGATGCAGCTGTAATTGCCCTCGACATGTGGAAGCAACAAAAAAATGACTTGCTGACATATATGGAGCGTACGGATCATCTACCCCGGTTGAAAGCTAATAGGCTGGAGGACTCTGTACCTTATTGCCTGACATTAGACAGCGCTCAGGTTGTTCCGGTACTCCGTATGGAAAATAATATAGTAGTGCTTCGTAAATAAAGTATTATATTTAGTGCATGAAATAATTAATAAAATGCAAGATGAAAAAAGTACGCTTTGGTGTTGTAGGAACAAATTTTATTACAGATTGGGTAATTGCCGGAGCAAGGCAGGATGAAAGGTTTGAGTTGGCTGCTGTTTATTCGCGTACGCGTGAAACAGCAGATGCTTTTGCTGCCAAACATCAGATACCCCATACGTTTACTTCATTGGAAGAGATGGCAGAAAGTCCGTTAATTGACGCGGTTTATATTGCTTCTCCGAATTTCCTGCATGCGTCACAAAGCATCCTTTGCATGCAAAAGGGTAAGCATGTGTTGTGCGAAAAACCGTTTGCGTCGAACGCAAGGGAAGCCCGCGATATGATGGCCGCTTCAAAAAAATATAAGGTTGCGTTGATGGAGGCTATGAAGCCGACACTTACCCCTAATTTCAAAGCTGTAATTGAAAATTTAGACAGGGTAGGTGTGGTACGTCGTTATTTTTCCAGTTATTGCCAATATTCATCGCGTTACGATAAGTTTAAAGAAGGAACTGTTCTGAATGCTTTCAAACCCGAATTTTCCAACGGCGCAATGATGGATATCGGAATTTATACGGTTTATCCTATGGTCGTATTGTTTGGACGACCGAAAAAGATAGATGCTTCGGGAGTTATGCTGTCTTCCGGTGTCGACGGGCAGGGAGCTGTTAACCTGAAATATGAAGGAATGAATGCGACGGTACTTTATTCGAAGATAGCGAATTCATCTTTACCCACCGAAATACAGGGCGAAGATGGTAATATCACTTTGGACCGCATAAATATAATCAGTCATGTCAATTATACGCCACGTTTGGAAGCTGCGTCAGGTAAAGGTTCCCAACCTTCACCTGAAAATATAAGTGCGCTTACCGACAAAGACGAATATTATTATGAAATAGCTGAGTTTATCGACCTGATTGAATCCGGTAAATTAGAATCGGCTGTGAACACACAGGAAAACTCGCTGATAACATTAGAGGTAATAGATGAAGTACGCCGTCAGTTGGGAGTGGTTTATCCGGCGGATCATAAGAGCTAAGCGAAGCGTTTTTGAGCATATATTATATGGCCGGAAGATTTTTTCCGGCTTTTTAGTATAGCGTTTCTTATTTAACCAAAACGTAACAGAGGTTAAGTTTCTTGTAACCGTACTTTAACTTTAATGAAATATACCTCATCTACTTTTGCCACAGAATCAAATAGAAATAGACGTATCGGAAGATGGCAAATTATTACAACCTGTGTAGATTAAAAAAACTTTCTCTTTTACTTATTCATTTATTTTTTTCATGTGTTGTTTTAGCGCAAACCGGAACCATTACGGGAACGGTAACAGATACCAAATATAAAGAACCTCTTATCGGGGCTACGCTTATCATTGAAGGAACTACTGTTGGAGCAATTACGGATATAGATGGCAACTTCCGTATTGAGAATATGAAGCCCGGTACATATAATGTATCGGCTTCATATGTTTCCTATCAGTCGCAAACTGTACAGGATGTTGTGGTAAAAGCCGGACAGGAAACGCCGCTTGCTATACTCATGTCGGATGCGGGACTTGAGTTGCAGAATGTAACGGTTGTGGCACAGCGTAAGTTAGGTACCGAAATGGCCGTACTGAATGCGGTACGTACCGGACTGCCGGTAGCCAATGGGATTTCATCGCAGCAGATCGGCAAGACACAGGATACGGATGCCGCGGAAGTGCTTCGCCGTATTCCCGGTATTACTATTGTTGACGACAGGTTTATTGTCGTGCGCGGACTGGCCCAGCGTTATAATAATGTCTGGCTCAATAGTGCGACCACTCCTTCGAGTGAAACAGACAGCCGTGCTTTCTCTTTCGATGTTCTTCCTTCTTCACTGATTGATAATATGATGGTTTATAAAAGCCCTTCGGCAGAACTTCCCGCTGATTTTTCCGGGGGGTTTGTAAAGGTATTGACAAAGAATATTCCCGATGGAAATACACTGGATGTGGCATACCAGATGGGTTATAATTCAAATGCTACTTTCAAGGATTTTCGACTGACGGAAGGATACACGGCCGATTATTTTGGTTTTGGGGCAGGTAAGCGGATGTTACCCGATAATTCTCCGTCACATTTGAGTGAAGTATCTGTTGCCGAAGCCGCCGATTTCACAAGGAGGACAAATAAAGGCTGGGGTGTTAAATCCTTCAAAGCTATTCCTGAGCAAAAATTGACCTTCACCATGAACCGTACCTTTGATTTTGATGATATAAGGATCGGAAACATTACTAATTTCAATTATAGTACCGGGTATGATTATTTCGAGACGGTGAATAACAATTATCTGTCGTACGATATGGCAAACGACAGGTCTTCCTATCGATATAAATTCAATGATATGCAATATAAGAATACGGTAAAATTAGGGGCTTTGTTCAACTGGTCGCTTTTAAAAGGAAATAACAAATATGAATTTCGCAATTTCTTTAACCAGCGGGGTACAATTTCTTTATCTCAGCGTGCAGGGACCGATTACTATTCGGATGAAAATATTCGTAGATGGGAATCTTTATATACATCCCGTACCACTTACTCCGGTCAGTTAAGCGGAGATCACCGGTTTAAGGATGATATCAATAAGCTGGACTGGACGGCCGGTTATGCTTTTGCCAATTATAATGAACCCGACCGTAAAGATGTAAAATCGATGCAGCAAATAAAGGATAATGAGGAGATTTATTATGTATCCGACCCTACCCGTTACTATCAGGATCTGAAAGATCATAGTGCATCGTTATCCGTCAATTATGAACATAAGGTAAATCTTTCCGAAACTTTCTCCCCGACCTTCAATACCGGTGTATATGGAGAATATAAAGACAGGGATTTTTCTGCCCGCAGGTTTGTATATAACTTATTGGGTAATGGCTACGACCGTTATGCCGGATGGGATTACAGTCATATTTTTTCGGATGGGAATATTGCCCCGGATAAGATATATATGAGGGAAAGTACGAATAAAAGCGATTCATACAACTCGAGCAATAGGCTTGGCGCAGCATATGTATCGGCAAAGATGAACTATTGGAAGAAACTGAATGCCAATATAGGAGTCCGTATGGAATATTATAAATTGCAGTTAGACGGTTATGAATCCGACGGGATTAAACCGGTCCGGATAGACGAGGATTTTGTGGATTTCTTTCCTTCTGTCAATATTGCTTATCACTTCAATGATAAGCATCAGCTACGCGCGGCATACGGACGTTCGATCAACCGTGCCGAATTCAGGGAGTTAGTCCCGTATGTTTATTTCGATTTTAACCGGGATGCGAATATCTCCGGTAATATGGATCTGGAAAATGCGTATATCAATAATGTGGATTTGCGTTATGAGTTTTATCCTTCGCCGGGTGAAACGGTTACTTTGGGCGTGTTTTATAAAGGTTTTGATCATCCGATAGAACAGACATTCAATGAAGCCGGTTCCGGACTGCAATATACATTCCACAATGCAAAGAAAGCTGAAGCTTTTGGTGTAGAGATTGATATAAAGAAAAACCTTGATTTTATCGGTATGGATAACCTGAGTTTTGTATTTAACGGAGCCTATATTCATAGTAAGGTCTTTTTTGAAGAGGGATCGTTCGAACGTGACAGGCCCATGCAGGGACAATCTCCATACCTGATCAATACCGGACTGTTCTATCAGGAGGATGATAAAGGTCTTTCCGCCTCCCTGTTATACAACCGCATCGGTAAGCGTATCGAAACGGTGGGGATACCTAAGCAGAATCCAAATGACGACATACCCGATATTTATGAAATGCCCCGTAATTCATTAGACCTTAGTTTCTCCAAAAAGATCGGGAAATATGTAGAGGTAAAAGGGGGAGTGAAAGACCTATTGAATGCTAAAATACTATACAAGCAATTTCTTACATTAACAGATGAAACTTCGGGACAAGAGCGCGAAGTAGAGCAATTGATTCGCAGCTATCGTCCCGGAGTTATAGTTAACCTGGGAGTTGCAGTAAAATTTTAAACCGAGAATTGACAAACTAAATTAGTTTTATTATGAACAAGTTTTTATTAAAAGGAATGGCTGCCATCTTGTGCATAACCACCTTATTTGTATCAGTTTCATGCGGGGATGACAATGACGATCCTGCAACAGTAAATGTGACGAGTGTAAGTCTGGACAGACCGAATGCCGAGCTTAAACCGGGCAGTACACTTACATTAGCGGCAACCGTAAATCCGGAGAGCGCAAATAATAAAACGGTAAGCTGGGCCTCATCCGATGATGCCATAGCTACTGTGAATGACAGTGGCTTAGTCAGTGCTGTATCGGAAGGGGAAGCCACTATTACGGTAAGAACGGCTGACGGCGGTTTTACTGCTACCTGTAAAGTAATTGTCAGTAAAGATGCTGTTGAAAGTAAAACTGTTATCATGGAAGGTGAGATTACCGCCGATACAACATTGCGCGCAGCGGATATTAATATCCTGAAAGGGTTTGTTTACATAACCGATGGCACAACGTTGACTATCGAACCCGGAACAATAGTAAAGGGAGAAAAGGCATCTATGGGTTCCCTTATAGTAGAACGGGGTGGTAAAGTCATAGCTGAAGGAACGAAGGAGAAACCTATTGTATTTACTTCAGACCAGCCTAAAGGATCACGCAACTATGGTGATTGGGGAGGAGTAATCCTGTGTGGAAAAGCGCCTACAAACAATACTTCGGAACCGCAGATTGAAGGTGGTCCCCGTTCAAAATACGGTGGTAATGACCCGGCGGATAATTCCGGTATTCTGAAATATGTGCGTATCGAGTTTGCCGGTTATCCGTTTGAACCGAATAAAGAAATAAATGGTCTGACCTGCGGTGGAGTAGGTAGCGGAACAACACTTGAATATATTCAGGTTTCTTATTGCGGTGATGATTCTTTTGAATGGTTCGGCGGAACGGTAAATGCTAAATACCTGATTGCTTACCGAGGATGGGACGATGAGTTTGATACGGATTACGGATATAACGGAATGTTGCAATTCCTTTTGGGTATTCGCGACCCTCAGCGTGCCGATACTTCAAAATCGAATGGTTTTGAATCGGATAATGATGCGGATGGCTCTAATAATACGCCCCTTACACGGCCGGTATTTTCTAATGTCACATTAATAGGCCCATTTTATGGGGAGTCAAAGGGTAAACCCGAATCGGAAATCCTGTATGTTACTGAAGATGCTGCAAACGGAGCGAAAGGAGGAACTTTCCAGGCGGCAATGCATATCCGTCGCAACTCTTCTTTGACTGTGTATAATTCCGTATTCACAGGATGGCCTTACGGGCTGTTTCTCGACAAAGCCAACCAGGGCGCCGTGGTTAAAAATGTCATTCTGGCAGGAATGTGGGAAAATTTCAAAGATGAAACAAGTGGAACTTACTTTAATACTGAAGGTTTAGGTAACAAAGTATTTTCATCTACAAACGATATGATAGCGGAGAATGCGGATTATTCTTCGGTAGTAGTGGAAAATATCGCAGGTGCCGACTTCTCGGATGCTGCTCTTAACAATTCTTTTTTCCAAAAAGTTAATTTCAAAGGAGCATTTGACGGTAGTAACGACTGGACGGAAGGTTGGGCAAACTTCGATCCGATTAACGCAGATTATTAATATTCATAATTGAGTACGGGAACGCAGAAGGTAGTAAGTTTTTATTTGCTAAATGACTTTTATCTTCTGCGCTTCTGTCATTTATTAAATGAGACACAATGATTAATAAATTACTTTTAGCTTCTGCACTTACTGTCGGTTCATGCTTATTGGGAGAAGCGCAAAATCTCGTTTTGAGTGATGGACAATACTATACGGATAAAACACAAACCAAATTATACACAGGTGAATATACGGAGTATTTCGACAACGGCATGCTAAAAATGGAGCTTAACCTGAAAGACGGTCGGCCTGAAGGAACGTATGTGGTTTATTATCCAAATGGAAAGATATCAGAAGTACGGGCTTATTATAAGGGTTTATTTCATGGAGAATGGCGTACATATAATGCGGATGGTACATTAATCGGTATAGCAAATTACAAAAACGGAGTAAAAGACGGGGTATGGCGTATCTGGAACGACAAAGGAGTTATGCGTTTCGAAATGTTCTATGTGAAAGGACGCAGATCAGGCACGTGGCGAAACTGGGATGACGAAGGTAATTTATTGAGTGAACAAACCTATTAAATAATGTATTTCGCAATGTAACATTTAATTAACTACTGCTTCATAAAAATGTAACCATAGCGAAGGATATTTGCAGTATATTTATTATAAATAATTATGGATATGAAAAAGTTGACATTATTAATTTGTCTGGTATTAGCCATTGTTTTCCATGCAAATGCAAAGATCGAAAAAGGAAGTGAATCACATAAAACAAGTATTGAAAGCGCTACTGCTGCGTATTCATTAAAAGGAACTGTTTATGATCCTGTAAATAATGAAACAGTAACGGGAGCAATCATAACCGTGGATGGCGTAAAATACTATTCTGATTTCGATGGAAATTTCTCTGTTGCGGGACTAAAGAAAGGTAAACATCAGGTATCCGTAGACTTTATATCTTATCAGTCACAGGAACTTGAAGTGGATGTGGATACGGATAAGGAGTTGGTGATTGAAATTAAACAATAATAATTTCAATCACCTTCCGTATCAAAATCGAAATCAAAGTCAAAATCGTCACCGTCAGTAAATAGTTCCAGTTCGCGACGGTCTTTTTTAGTTGGCCGTCCTAAACCTTTTGAGCGGTTTACAAATCCGGAAATCTTATTCATCTCAAGTATTTCATACTGGTCGGGTGTGGTTACATTCTCAAGATAATCCGAGACCAGCTTTGCTCCCATTCGCCGTTCTGTCAGCGCTAATACTTTAAAAGAGTAGGTGATAGGCGGCTTTCTTACCTGTATAATATCTCCTGTCTTTATCATACGCGACGGTTTCACGTTTACACCATTTATCATGATCCTCCCTTTTTTACAAGCCTCGGCTGCTATCGTGCGGGTCTTAAAGATACGGGTGGCCCACATCCATTTATCTATTCTTACTTCTTCCATTTATTATCAAATTATTTATTGTTATATTGATTCATAGTGACCTGTACACCGGATAAACAAAAGCTTTTAACAATCTCAACAGAACGCTTTATCTTTTCCGGCATCACCTCCATTTCATCCGGATCGAATTGTGATAATACAAAACCTACCTGACCTCCCCGTGGAAAATCATTACCTATACCAAACCGCAAACGGCAGTATTCGTCCGTATTTAAAATTTCCTGAATATTGCGTAGTCCGTTGTGTCCTGCATGGCTACCCCGGGGTTTTAATCGTAAGGTACCAAAAGGTAAAGCAAGGTCGTCAACTACTACCAGCAGGTTTTCTACCGGAATGTTTTCTTTTTGTAGCCAATAGCGTACGGCCAAACCGCTTAGATTCATAAATGTGTTTGGCTTCAAAAGGATCATTTCTTTGTTTTTAATACGTGCTTTGGCTACAGCTCCGTAACGTGCTTCCGTAAAAGGTGCTCCGGTATCTTCTGATACGGCGTTGACCACCCGAAAGCCTATATTGTGACGCGTACCCCAATATTTGGATTCAAAATTCCCTAAACCGGCAATCAAATATTTCATGATTTATATGATGTAGAAAGGGAAGAGTATTCCATAATACTCTTCCCTTTTATTAATTTGAAATTCCTTCTTATTAATTGTTTGAAGCAGCGGCAGCGGCAGCACCACGGGCAGCACGTGTCAGTTTAACGGCACATACTACTGCGTTTTTAGCATTCACCAGTTCCAGATTATCAAAGTGAAGAGATCCTACCTGGATTGTTTTACCTAATCCCAGGTTAGTAATGTCGATTTCAAGTTTTTCCGGAATATCTTTGTATAATGCTTTTACTTTAAGTTTTCTCATTTCCAGGCTTAATTTACCCCCGGCTTTTACACCTTCTGAGTGTCCTTTCAGAGCTACTGGTACCTCGATAACGATTGGTTTATTTTCAAAGATTTCCAGGAAATCCATGTGAAGAACACTATCGTTAACCGGCTGGAACTGCATATCCTTTATAATTGCCATTACTTTTTTACTATCTTTTAATGATAGTTCAACCAAGAATACTTCAGGTGTATAGATCAGGTTACGTACAGCATCTTTTGTAACTGTGAAATTCGTTACAATAAGGCCTTTCCCATCTCCTGTTTCTACTAATTTCTCACCTGTACTTAATTTCCCTTCATAAGGTAAAGTAACTGGTTCGCTTCCATACAATACTGCAGGGATACTTTCTTCTCTGCGAATAGCTTTCGCTGCTTTTTTTCCTACGGATTCTCTTGGAGTTCCTTCTAATTGAAAAGTTTTCATTTTTTATTTAATTGTGTTACTCAAAATTAGTTTGCTTCCTAATTTCCCATCACACCTAATGTTGGGCTTAAAAAAGCGCTGCAAAGATATGACTATTATTTTTATCCTCAAAATTCAAAGGTTGAAAGATTTTACTATGAAAAAATATAAACTCTCAATTTGTATTAGATGGGAAAATACAAACCCAAATAAGTAACCATTTTACAACTTTAAAAGAAGAATGAGTAGTGGTAAATATTCTTTCAGATCATGCCGTAAAATTTTTAGTGCCTGAGATATACGATAGGCAATGGTTTTAACGGACACATCCAGTTTTTCGGCTATTTCATTATAGGTTAGATTTTCGAACCGGTTCATTGTAAAAGCACTTCTATAATCTGCAGGAAGATTTTGAATGGCTTTGTCTAACTGTGCCATCATTTCGTTTTCAATATATAGGTCCGGATCTTCAAATTGTTCTTCAAAACGGGCATATAAATCTTCATGTACCCGTTTCTTAATTTGGGTGTGCGTAATAGCATTGAGGCATTTATTTTTAACAATTGTAAATAGAAGTGACTTCACAGACATCTCAGGAAGTAGTGCAGAGCGGTTTTCCCATAACCATAACATGACATCCTGAACAATTTCTTCACATTCATCTATCTCCGGAATATATTGTGAAGCAAAAGCACATAATCCTCTGTAATATTCCCTGTAAACGCCCTCGAAGGCTTGTTTGTCTCCTGATTTAAGCTGGCGTATGATCAGTTCGTTAGTAATAGACACTATTTATATTTACAAGTTTATGCAAATTTACATCCTTTTCGTTTGTTGACAAAATAATATAGTTTATTTATTCTTATGTATATATAGTATTATGTCTGATTTACAGACACTTTTTAAGATATAAAAGATTTTTTTTAAAAAAAGATGTATTTTGGTTTAGTATATTTTAATTCAGAACTGTATTAGTATTAGAATGACAATAAACGAAGACATATTACTACAATATTTGAATGGCACTTTAACCGAAGATGAAAGGATTAAAGTGGAGAGGTGGAGAAATGAATCTCCTGATAATGAAAAAATAGTAGAGCAAATATATTTTACGCTGCAAATGACTGAGCGGATAAAAGTCATGAAAGCAGTGGATACAGAAAAAGCATTTATTAAGTTTCAGAAAAAGATACAAAGGCAAAAAGAAAAAGTTAGTTTAAAAGGTTTATGGTTAGGTTTTCAAAAAATAGCAGCGATGCTTTTTATCCCGTTGTTGGTTTTAGCGGGTTATTTGTATAGGCAAAATGGTGATGAAAGGTTACAGATGGTTGAAATCAGCACAAATCCGGGTGTTGTTTCAACCTTCGATTTACCGGACGGGTCAAAAGTCTGGCTTAATTCGGAAAGTTCTTTAAAGTATGTGGCAGATTTCAAGGCCAATAAGAGGATGGTTGAGTTAAAAGGAGAAGGTTATTTTGAAGTAGTTAAAGATATGAATAAACCTTTTATTGTGAATGCCGGACCCGATTTGTCCATTGAAGTATTAGGTACTTCCTTTAATGTATTTGCATACGAAGAGGAAAATGTAATTGAAACTACTTTGGTTGAAGGTTTGGTAAAATTGAATATGTTTAATGAAAATGGAAATATACAATCTTATGAATTAAAGCCAAATGAAAAGGCTGAATTTTCAAAAAAGGATGTAAAATTAGAAATTATTACCGTTAATCCGGAATATGATACCGGATGGATGAAAAGGGAAATTATATTCAGGCAATCGCCGATGAGTAAGGTTTTAAAAGTGTTGAGCCGGCATTACAATGTTGATTTTGAAGTGGAGGATCCCGGTGTCATGAATGCTGTGATTACTGCAAGGTTTAAAGATGAACAGCTACCGCAGGTAATGGAATATCTGGAGGTAGCTTCGGGTATAAAATATACATTAGCAAAACCATTGGTAAATGAACATGATACAATTGAAAAAGCAATAGTCAAAATAAGTAAATAAATTGTTAAACAAATTAAATTTTGAGCCAATGATATAATAAAATGCCGGAAAAAACATACGGAAGAATATTCACATATTCTCCCGTACCAACCTAAAAAGCTGACTTACAGCTTATAAATAACTTTATTATAAATTAATTGCATTACAAAAGTATGAATAATAATGTAACCTTAAAATTATTTCGCAAGAAAAGTTTTATACTTTTCCGAAAAATGCCTGTCGGCCTTTGTTTAAGTACACTCTTCTTTTTCGCAAATTTTAATGCTAACGCAACAAGTTCAAACACCCTAAATTTAACGCCGTCAATATATAGCGGAGAGGTACAGCAACAAGTAAGAACAGTATCAGGTACTGTTACCGACAATAGTGGAGAACCTATTATAGGTGCAAACGTAATTGTGAAGGGAACAACAAATGGAACCATTACAGATTTTGATGGTAATTTTAGTTTGGAAGTTCCTATGGATGCTACGCTAAGTTTTTCTTACATTGGATATATTCCACAGGAAGTTTTATATTCCGGACAAGCAACATTATCTATCACTTTAGTTGAAGATACGCAGACACTGGATGAAGTAGTGGTAACCGCATTAGGTATCAGACGTGAAAAAAGAGCGCTGGGTTATGCCATGCAAGAGGTTAAGGGAGACCAGCTAACAGAGACACGTGATGCAAATGTGGCTAACGCTTTAGCCGGTAAAGTAGCTGGTGTTCAGATAAACCAGAGCGGGACCGGTGTAGGAGGTTCTACACGAATCCTTATTCGCGGTAATAATTCGATTGCAGGAAATAACCAACCACTGGTGGTAGTCGATGGTGTTCCTATCGATAACTTTAGCAGTGATACAGATGAATTCTGGGGAAATGGTGCAATCGATAAAGGTTCGGGTATATCCGATATATCTCCTGATGATATAGAAAGTATGTCTGTACTGAAAGGACCTGCAGCTGCGGCTCTGTATGGTAGCCGGGCGGGTAATGGCGTGGTTATGATCACCACTAAAACCGGAGCCGGGTTATCAGGAAGTAAAGGATTAGGTATTAACTTCAACAGTAACCTTACATTTGAAAGTCCGATGATGACTCCCGATTATCAAAATGAATACGGACAAGGTTCCAATGGAGCATTTGATNNACCAGCAATCAAAAAACCGTGTTGCATTAGCTGCCGATCCGAATAATATATTTTATGATTATTTATGGATGCCCAGGAGTGTTGGTTTTTCTGATTACGAATCATATCGTGAAAACAACTGGAAACGTGCAGACGGTAAACCTGCATCCTGGAAATTAGATCACGGTGCAAGACCTCATAATCCCTATTGGGCAACGGAACGTAATAAAAACTCAGATAAGAGAGATCGTTATATTGGGTTTGCTGCCCTTGACTTTACACTGACCAATTGGTTAAGCTTGAAGCTGCGAACAGGTATGGATAATTATACATTTTTGTATGATTGGACCCGTGCTACAGGCAATCCGTATTGGGAACAAGGTGGTAGCTATCGTGTTCAGACCGAAAGATTCAAAGAATTAAATTCGGATTTCCTTTTTACAGCACAGAAAGACTGGGAAAAATTCGGTATAGTGGGTACAGTAGGTGGAAACATTATGTACCGTTCTACTTCTCATAACAATGATTGGTCCGGTGAACTGGTGATCCCTGATTTCTATTCTATCAGCAATGGTAAACTTCATGATGCGGAATTTACACGTGAACGTAAGCAAATTAATTCATTATACGCTACAGCATCTATGTCGTGGGATAATTTTCTTTACCTGGATTTGACGGGCCGTAATGACTGGTCATCAACTTTACCTAAAGACAATAACTCTTATTTCTATCCTTCTGTAGGGGGTAGCTGGGTATTTTCACAGATGATGCGTAACATGGGTATCGAAACCGAACCACTTACTTTTGGAAAACTTCGTGTTTCCTGGGCACAGGTTGGTAATGATACGGATCCGTATATGTTGCGTGATTATTATGATGTCAGCTATGATATTAAAGGCGGAATTTTCAATGCGAATAAAAGAAACTGGATCGCTAATCCGAATCTGAAGAATGAAACAATAGAATCATGGGAACTTGGGTTGGAATTAAGAGGTTTCGATAATCGTATAGGATTAGATGTTTCTTATTATAAAAAGAATGCCAAGAACCAGATCCTGAAAATATCCGTTCCGGCTGCAACCGGATATGAATATGAAATGATCAATGCCGGTAATATCCAGAACCAGGGATGGGAAATCGCATTAAACGCAACTCCTATTAGAACCGCCGGAGGATTTACATGGGAAACGATGCTCAACTGGTCGAGGAACCGTAATAAAGTAATTGAACTGACCGAAGGAACCGACCGTCAGATATTAAGTGACGGAACCGGTCTGAACTTTATGCAAATCGTTGCAGAAGTTGGCGGATCTTATGGTGATATGTACGGATACGGTTATCAGAGAGACGATGCAGGTAATATAATTGTTAGTGAGACGGGTACTCCTTTACGTACAGATGAATATATCAAATTAGGTAATAACCAGCCTGAATGGATGTTAGGATGGTCTAATGATTTCCGTTATAAAAACTTTACACTCGGATTCCTTATTGATGTGAATTATGGTGGTGACATCTTTATGGGATCGATCAGGGACGGATTGGCAAGCGGTAATCTGAAAATGACATTAGAAGGACGTGACGGAATGGTCGTACCCGGTGTAACACAAGAGGGTGTTGCAAATACTACTCAAATCACAGCCCAGACCTATTACGGATCAGGAGGTATCAATCCGATTACGGAAGCATTTATATACGATGCGACAAATGTACGGTTGCGTGAATTAAGTTTCGGTTATTCATTGCCACGTACCTTATTGGCAAGAACGCCTTTTACAGCTATCAAAGCAAGTTTTGTAGCCCGTAACCTGTTTATGATCCATCACAAGACAAAAGGTTTCGATCCTGAAGCTGGTTTTAGTAATTCAAGTTCGGTACAAGGAGTTGAATTTGCTTCAATGCCAACCATGAGGAGTCTTGGTTTTAATATTAATGTTTCATTCTAATTTTCGAATTTAAAAAGAATTATATATGAAAACTATAAAAATAGTAGCTATATGCTCCATATCCCTGCTGCTTGCTTTTTCAGGATGTGACCTGACGGCATTGAATGAAAATCCTAACAATCCTACGGCAGATGTGGATTATAACTTGAATGACGCCCTTTTAGCTTCTACTTTACGTAAAGGTATTGCTATGGAAGGAGATGATGAACAGCGCGTGAAATCTTTGATGGCGGATTTCTATGCCCAGATGATCGATGGCGGAGAATTTGATACCCGGAGGTATTTGATGATGGACGATTGGAATAATCGTATGTACCGGCGTGTACAATCAAATATTGCCGAATTGAATATTGTTATAAGAGACCTGATGGACCGTACGGATGAATACAGGCATTCCATAGCAGTGGCAAAAATATGGCGTGTCTTTACAGCAGCCAGCGGATTCGATTATTTCGGACCAATTCCATTACCAAAATATACCGAAGCCGAAGCTAACCCTCCATATATGCCAGTGCAAGACGGGTATACGGAATTTTTCCGTGAATTGGAAGAAGCCGCAACAATGCTTACCCAAGATGCAGACAATCCGATATTTATAGATCCTGCATCGGATATTGTTTTTGGAAATGATGCCGATAAATGGCGTAAATTTGCTAATTCCTTACGTTTACGTTACGCATTGCGTCTTTCGGAAGTAGATCCGGCAACATGTGCGGTTGAAGCGGCAAAAGCGATTGAAGCCGGTGTAATGGAAAGCCGTGCCGACGCGGCTAAGTTACCTCCACGGGCAGATGGTGGATGGGGGGCAAATTACAATTATGTTATGTTCCAGAATGACTGGAATGTCCCGCATAATATGACTTCCACATTCGAAAAGCTTGTGACTAATATCGGTGGCATCGATTTTCCCACCAATATTATTAATAAAAGAGGTGGTACCGCTTTGTCAGGCACTCATCCCGACAAAGTAGATCCGCGTGCAACGATCATGTTTGACCCTTCTATGGAAAGTGGAGAATGGAAAAGTTTGCCGTTCGGATTACATCCTGATGTATATAATAAAGGCGATTATCGTAAAGTATTATTTGCTGAGTTAGGATATATTATCAGAAACGGCACTCCTTATAGAAACCGTCCGTATGATGTTATGTTGTACGAAGAAGTGTGTTTCTTAAAAGCAGAAGCTGCACTTCGCGGATTTGCAGGTGGCGATGCTAAAACTGAATATGAAAAAGGTGTCCGCGCTTCCTTTACAAGCTGGGAAGCTTCCGGAGCAGATCAGTATCTGGCATCAACAGATAAGAATATTGCGGGTACAAGCGCCAGTTATGATGATCAGTCAGGTGATGGAAATACAGCTTTGGAAAAAATAATTACCCAGAAATACCTTGCGGCATTCCCGGATATGTCAGTTGAGGCATGGAACGATAAACGCCGTTTAAACCTGCCTCGTTTTGATGTGCCCATTTATCGTAACGAAGCATTATTCGATCTGAGTAATACAAATGTAAAAGACCCAACGAATTTTATTAAACGGGTTCAATATCCACAAGCGGAGGTAGCTAACAATACAACTGAATATGAAAAAGGTGTTGCTCTATTAGGAGGACCTGATAATGTTAAGACACCCCTTTGGTGGGATAAAAATGCTAATTATTGCACATCCTCAAATTAATTATATTTACATTCCCTTAAAAATGTGTCTTTAAGACATTTTGGAAGAGGCTGCCCTTGAAGGGTCGCCTTTTCTTTTTTATATTCAATAAGTGTGCTACTGTTAATTGATAGAATTCATATGTTTGAGCATGGAAAACTTGCAACTTAATTTTTATACTCTTGATGCTTTAAAATGATAGTTTGATGGTTTATATTTTAACAATCTTTGCACTGAAGTTTAAAAGTAGTAGACTTTATAAAATATTACTGGTGGTTGCAATGGGATAGTCAACATTTATTAATATTTTTGCAACAAAAGTTATTTTTTAACTTTTGCAGGGAATGTATGCTTAATAGAAGCGATTATATATTATTCAATGATGAGGAGAATAATAATTAGTATCGGATTCCTTTGGTTAACCTTAGTGTTTATTCATACAAAGGCTCAAAACTCAACTCTGTCGGTTGATTTTTCCAATCGACCTGTATATCAAATACTTGACCTACTTGAACAACAAACCGCTTTTTCATTTGTGTATGATGCCAGTGTAGTAGACCTGACTTATCCGTTTAGTTTACAGGTATCTGACCGGAGCTTTTTTGATATCTTAAATATTTTATTCGAACAATCTGATGTTGCTTATACGGTAATAAACAACAAAATCATATTAAGCCGTAAAGAAGCTGCTGCAATACTTGAACAACAAATTCGTAAAGTTTCCGGTATAGTTACCGATGATAAAAATGAACCTATAATCGGTGCAAATGTATTTATAAATGGTACCACATGGGGAACTATAACAGATCTGAACGGTAAATTTGTACTTGATATACCTGTCGATTCCACATTAACAATCACCTATATAGGATACCATCCCCAGCAATTCATATATAAAGGCGAACCTACACTTGATATTATCCTTTTAGAAAGTACATGGAGCCTTGAGGAAGTTGTCGTAACGGCATTGGGTATACGGAAAAAGGAATCTGCTCTTACTTATGCTACACAGTCATTTAGCGGCGATGAATTGATGAAGGGGAATAATGATAATTTTATGAATTTATTAACCGGTCGTACTGCCGGTGTACTGGTCAACCGGAATTCGTCGGGATTGGGTGGTTCGGCAAGAGTGGTGATACGTGGTGGCAGATCGGTATCAGGCAATAATCAGCCTTTATATGTTATTGATGGCGTTCCTATGTTGAATTCTACGAATGAACAGGCAAACACTGCTTTAGGAGGAACGGCTAATGCAGCAAACCGTGATGGAGGTGATGGAATTTCTAATTTGAACCAAAATGATATAGAGAGCATTAACATACTTAAAGGGGCATCAGCTTCAGCTTTATATGGTTCACAAGCTGCGAACGGTGTTATATTAATCACAACAAAAAGTGGGCGCCCCGGATTAAAAAAGATTGAATTTTCATCTAATCTGATGTTTGATAAGGTAGCTTATTTACCTTCTTTTCAAAATACTTATGGCAGGTCGGAAGGTTCTACCAGTAGCTGGGGTGAAGCTGTTAATATGCCTGCATATGATAATCTGGGTGATTTTTTTCGTACTGGGATAAGTATCAATAATTCAATATCAATATCCTCAGGTAATGAAAAAGCACAGACCTATTTTTCTTATGCAAATACAACCGCCAATGGAATTATGGATAATAACAAATTTAATAAACATAATATCAATCTGAGGGAGACAGCGGGGTTGTTTGATAATAAACTTACATTAGACGGGAATGTAAACTTAATAATCCAAAATGCAAAAAACAGACCTTCACCTGGGGGAATTTATATGAATCCATTGTCAGGGTTATATACTTTTCCGCGTGGAATGGATATTTCACTTTATAAAGAATCGTATGAAACATTCGATCCTCAACGTAATATGCCGGTCCAGAACTGGTTTACTTCTATTACAGATTATGATCAGAACCCTTACTGGCTTATCAACCGTATACAGAGCACTGATAAGCGCAACCGTTTTATTACTTCCCTTATGGCTAAGGTGAAGTTAACAGACTGGCTGACCTTGCAAGCTAGAGGAAATATGGACTATATTCATGACAAATTTAAACAAAAAATATATGCTACTACTTCTCCTGGAATTGCCGGAATGAATGGTAGATATATCGATTATACCTATCAGGAAACACTTATTTATGGTGATATAATGGCGACAATGAATAAAATATGGGGTGATTTTTCTTTTAATTCTGTGATTGGCGCTAGTATAACAGATACCCGTGTGAATGCCCTTCGGCTTGATTCTAATACAGCTTCTTTATATTATCCCAATGTCTTTACCATTGCCAATATAAATATGTCGACCAGTGCATATATAAATGAAAGCAATGACCAACGGCGTCAGTTGCAATCTGTATTTGCAATGGCACAAGCCGGATATAAAGAAGGGTTATATCTGGATGTTACTCTGAGAAATGACTGGTCGTCTACATTGTCCCATACCAAAAGTAAACATAGCGGATTTTTTTATCCTTCAATAGGAGCTTCGTGGGTTATGAACAAAACAGTGGTTATGCCTGAATGGATCAATTATGCAAAAATCAGAAGTTCGTGGAGTAAAGTGGGAAATGATATACCTTTGTTTGTTAGTAATCCTGTTTCACATATCGGTTCGGGTGGTGCACTATTGCCGAATGATACGGCTCCTTTCGATGAGTTAAAACCTGAAACCAGTACTTCTTTAGAATTAGGTACGGAGTGGAGATTATTTAATAACCGGTTGGAGGTTGATTTTACTTTTTATAAAACAAACACGAAAAATCAACTTTTCACATTACCATCTTCAGCTGGTGCATCTTACAGGTATTATCATGTAAACGCAGGCAATATTGAGAACAGGGGGATTGAATTGACTCTTGGAGCAAATCCGGTGCAACATGTTGATTATATGTGGAAAACAACCTTCAACTTTTCCAGAAATAAGAACATTGTAAAAAAGCTGCATGATGAGTTGCCAACATTTATCTACGGAGATGAAGGTTTTTCATCCAGTTATTCTATGCGGTTGGTAGAAGGAGGTTCTTTTGGTGATATTTATGGTAAAGCATTCGACCGTGATCCTGTAACAGGTGAAATAAGATACGATGATGACGGGATTCCCATTGTAATTGGCGATGGTAATACGATTAAAGTAGGCAATAGCAACCCTGATTTTCTATTGGGATGGGACAATCTGTTTACTTATCGAAATTTTACTTTTCAGTTTCTAATAGATGGACGTTTTGGTGGTGAGGTGTTATCGCAAACCCAGGCTATTCTTGATCAGTATGGCGTATCTAAGAGAACAGGTGATGCAAGGAATGATGGATATATCGGCTTGGAAGGCCATCAGGTTACGAATATAAGAGAATTTTTCGAACAAATAGGTGGGCGTAGTGGAGCCACCGAATATTATATGTATGATGCTACAAATATCCGGTTACGTGAACTTTCAATAAGCTATTCATTCCCAAAACAGTGGTTGGAAAAAACAAATTTACTGAAAGGGCTTCGATTATCATTGGTCGGAAGAAATTTGTTTTATTTGTATAAAGATGCCCCTTTCGATCCGGATGTGGTTCTTTCGACTGATAATAACAATCAGGGGATCGATATTTTCGGCATGCCTTCGACGCGGAGCTATGGATTTAATCTGAAGGTAACATTTTAATAGGGTAAGAACGATGAAATATTTTGTTTTTAATAGTATATTAATATTCAATATATTGCTGACTATAATTTCCTGTACAGGTAAATTTGATGAGTATAATACGGATAAAACCGGTTTCCCTGATGATAAACAGGAATACGATTTTAACCGTTATGCAATACCATTACAAGTTGTACAACAAGGTATCTATTTCAACCATGACTGGGGTGGAGGTAAAAACTGGGCTTTTCAGGTAATGCAAAACTTAAGTGCGGACATGTTCTGCGGATATATGCATAGTTATAATCCTTTTGTAGCCGGACAAAGTAATACGGTGTATAATCTCAATGATGGTTGGAACGGCACAATGATGGAAAATACCTATGGTTTTATTGCAACAGAAATAAAGAAAGCAGAAGACCTCAACCGTGATTTTATGCCGCCTTTTTATGCCATAGCTAAAATACTGAAAGTAGAGCTTATGCATAGGGTATCTGATTATTATGGCCCGATAGTGTATACTCAATTCGGCGAGTCGATAACGGGTGCTTTACCTGATTCGCAACAAGAGGCATATTATGCTTTTTTCGACGATCTTCAGGAAGCCCTTACTATTTTGGAGAATTATAAAGATGAAGACGGATTTTCCAAATTCGATATACTGATGTATGAAAATAAACGTAATTATAAACAATGGATAAAATTTGCCAATTCACTCCGTTTAAGGTTAGCTATCCGTATTGCTATGGCCGATCCTGAAAAAGCCCGGCTAGAGGCATCCAAATCACTCCATCCCGATAGTGGAGGTTTATTAGAAGAGAAAGACGATATGGTGGCGGTTTCTGCTGTTGCTACAGGTTATTCCAATCCGTTGGGTGAAATAAACAAAGCCTGGCGCGAAGTATCCATGAATGCGAATATGGAATCAATTCTTACAGGATATAATGATCCTCGGTTACCAAAATATTTTGAACCGGCAACGGGTGAAGGATATAATGGGCAATATAGGGGTATAAGACAGGGAACGGGATTTAATCATACCATGTATATCAATCATTCCGGATTAACTATTACGCAGACGACTAGCGCTGTTTTGATGACGGCCGCAGAAGTATGGTTCCTCCGTGCCGAAGCTGCTTTGAGAGGATGGTCGTCGGAAGATACTGAGTGGTGCTACCGAAATGGGGTGGAGGCTTCTTTTATCCAATGGGGAGTTAGTGATGTTGGTAATTATTTGGAAAGTGATTCTACTGCAGCAGACTATATCGATACGTTTAATCCGGAATATAATATAGAAGCAATGTGTAAAGTATCCCCCAGGTGGGAACCGGATGCTTCAAATGAAATCAAACTGGAAAAGATTATTACTCAAAAATGGATCGCCTGTTATCCTGAAGGATGCGAAGCGTGGGCTGAGCAACGCCGCACGGGCTATCCCCGGCTTTTTCCGGTACTAATTAACAGGAGTGAAGGAAAGATCGATACGGAAGTTATGATACGTCGGCTTAATTTTCCTGTAAGTATTAAAACAGCCAATCCAACGCAATACAATGCTTTATGCGAGAAATTAGGAGGTGAAGATACTGGAGGGACGCGCTTATGGTGGGACACAGGACGGAATTTCTGACCGATTTAATAATAAATTATGTTTTTGTGTAACGGATTATTGTTACTTTTGATTAAAGTATTTAATCAGAAGAAGTATGAATGTAATTAATAATTCGATTTTACGAAGTATATTAGGTGTAGTTTTAGGTATCCTGCTTATAATGTGGCCTGAAATAGCAATCACTTATTTAGTTATTGCGGTAGGCATTTTTTTTATTATCCCGGGACTTTATTCCATTATTTCCTATATCTTCCGCGACCGGGAATTGAATGCCTATTCTCCTCTTTTTCCTATTATCGGCGCCGGTAGTCTTTTGTTCGGCATATGGTTGGTTGTTATGCCTAATTTTTTTGTAGGAGTGTTTATGTATATTTTGGGTGCATTATTGATTATTGCGGGTATTCAGCAAACCGTTATGTTGGTTAAAGCACGTAAGTGGAGTGTAGTTCCTTTTGGGTACTATATCATTCCAGCATTGATCTTTATTATCGGAATAATGATCCTGTTTTACCCTTTCCAGGCTGCTGCCAACACATTTATTATTTTCGGTGTGGCAATCATGCTTTATGGTGTGAGTGAATTGATTAGCTGGTATAAATTCCGTCATAAAATAGCAAAACTTATTAAGGAACAGGAGATGTTTATAAAAGAACCCCCTGTAGAAGTTATTGATCCTACCTATATTGATATAGACGAAGAATTATGATTTTCGGTATTCCATGGGTGAAATACCCATATGCTTTTTAAAAAATTTACCAAAAGTAGACTGATCAGAAAAATTTAAGGTATCAGCAACCTGTTGGACGGTAGTCTGTGGCGTTTTTAATAACACCTTTGCTTCAATAAGTAAGGCGTCATCTATCCATTTATTCGCCGACTTTCCTGTCAATTCCTTTAAAATAAGCGATAGGTATTGAGGAGTAATAAAAAGTTTCTCGGCATAAAAAGTTACTCCATGTTCCTCTCTTGCATGTTCGGTCAGTAGTTGCAGGAATTTATTCAATACTTCCTCTTTTCGGGAAAGTGTAGGGCGTACCATACCTTCGTTTTTTCCAACAAAAATATTGGCAATCTCAAGTAAGAATCCTACAAATGCGTTTTGGAGCACTTCTTTATGGAATGAATGTGTACGAAGACGTATTTTTTGTTGCAGTTGAACCAACATGCTCTCTACATGTTTTGTTTCATCCGGTTCAAGTATAGAGCATGGATTTTTCCTCACCATCATGTAATTAGTCATATTGGGACTTCTTTTTTCAGTATTTATGTCTTCCAGAAATGATTTATCCATGATCAGCACTTTCCCTTTAAAATCTTTACTGATATCGGCAATCTGAAATACATGTGTAGGCATAATGATAATAAACGAATTTGCAGAAATAGTATAAGGCTTATAATCCAGGCTGATATCGGTTTTGCCTTGAAGGACAAGAACGATTAAAAGTGCGTTTAACCGGACAGGTGCCGTGTATCCCTCATTAGAATCAATGTTTGACAGACTACAATCAATATCTGTGATTGATAGCGCATTTTGAAAATTATCCGAAACCACAATATGATTGTTTAACTCGGCAATTTCAATGATCGGAAGCTTATCCATGATGTACTTTGTTGTTTTATTAAATTAAGCGAGTTTCGTTTTAAACCAACAAATATACATTTTTTTCCAACAAAAGAATAAAATACTTCTCTTATTTTCAAATCTGACTAATCATGTAACGGAATAAACCATTTCGGTTTCCTTTATTAGGCTGATCTTTGCCATCAGCATACAATAAATTTATTTAATTATAAATAATCGAATGAAGATCCCGTTTTTTATCGGGAATAATCACTCGTTCGTCGGGAGATATCAGTAAACAAACGATTTATATTGTATTCAAATTTTATATAATTCTATTTTTACTGGATAATTTAAAAATAACTCAATTATGAAGACATTCGATCTGGATTAATATGGTAATGATGAAGGAACAAATAATAACGATGGCATTCGACCTTTTTTCGCAATATGGTATAAAAAGTGTTAGTATGGATGATATAGCCCGTAATATGAGCATATCAAAACGTACTTTATACGGATTCTTTGATGATAAAGAAACATTATTGGTAGAAGGGCTCAATTATATAAATGGAAGACTTTCCTCGTTCCTTGCCCAATTGGAAAAAGAACCTCATACGGCATTAGACATTATATTATTATTTTATGAGGAATTAATGAAACGTCCCAGATGGTATAGCCGGAAATTTTATGAAGATTTGAAGAGGTATCCGAAAGCGATGGAACGGAAAGAATCTGAAAAGTCGGAATTTAATATGGTTTGTGCCCGCCTTTTCAACAGAGGAGTTAAAGAAGGTGTTTTCCAGGAAGAAGTTAACTTTGAGATTGTAGGGTTATTGGCAAAAGAACAACTGAAAATGCTTCACCCCTCAAAAACATTTTCGAAACATTCCAATGCAGAGGTATACAATACGGTTTTGATAACGTTCCTGCGCGGAATTTGTACGGATAAAGGGCGGACGATTCTGAACCGGTGGATTGCTACTAAACAAATATACAGAATTCAATAAATATGATGTTAGGTTATTTAATATTCAAAACAAATCTATTTTAAATGAAACGATTAGTATTTAGGCAAAAGATGATGCTGGTGGCTTTAATATTGCTGCCGTCTTTGGCTTTTAATCCGGTGAAGGCTCAGGATACATTATTGCTCGACCTGGACAAAGCCCTGGAAATTGCGATGAGTGATAATCCAACTGTGATAATTGCCAACCAGGAAATTGAAAAAAAGAAATATGCTAAAAAAGGATCATACGCTGCATTATTTCCTCAGGTAAATTTTGGGTTCGATTATAACCGTACATTAAAGAAACAGGTAATGTATATGGATGGGGCTTTTGATATGAGCGGAATGTATGCTCCTGTTGTTAATGCAGCCGACAATTTATTGTCGGAAAATTTGCCGGGTTACAAACCCGGAACCGTGCAAGATGCTGTTAATAAAGAGCTTGCAAAACTCCCTGATTCTTCAGGGGAAGGTATTGAAGTAGGACGTGATAACAACTGGAGCCTTGGCTTTAATGTTGGCATGCCTCTTATAAATGCATCGTTATGGAAAAGTATTTCTATTACCGGAGATGATGTGGAATTAGCTATTGAGCAGGCGCGTTCTTCCAAAATTGATATGACTAATCAGGTTAAAAGAAGCTACTTTAGTGTATTGTTAGCGAATGATTCCTATCGGGTATTCAAGCAGAGCTATGACAATGCCATGGAAAATTATCTGGATATCAAACAAAAATACGAACAGGGATTAGTTGCTGAATACGACCTGATACGAGCAGATGTATCTGTAAAAAATGTAGAGCCAAGCATGCTTGAAGCCGAAAATGCTGTAAATCTTGTAAAATGGCAGTTAAAAGCGCTTCTGGGTATGGATTTGGAAATACCTATTGAATGTGAAGGTCAATTAACCGACTTCCAATCTGAGATGTACGGAGATTATTTAACTACTACTTCAGATACTTCATTGGTTGATAATACAAATCTGAGGCAATTGGATATACAGGGCCAGCAATTAAAGAAAACGCTTCAACTGCAAAAATTCGATTTTCTGCCTACCGTTTCATTGAGTGGATTATACAATTGGACTTCAATGAATAATGATTTTAGATTTAAAGATTATCAATGGAATCCCTATTCTATGATCGGTATAAGTATTTCCATTCCGATTTTTTCCGGTGGAAGTAAGGTACAGGCGATAAACCAGACAAAAGTGACAATGAATCAGTTGGCTTTTCAAAGGGATGATTTGCAGAGGAACCTCAGATTATCCGTAAAACAATATCTTGATAATATGAATACCTGCATTAAACGTTTCGATGCTGCGCAAAAAGGGGTCGATCAGGCAGAACGTGGTTATATGATTGCACAGAAACGTTACGATACTGGTGCGGGAACCTTGCTTGAAATGAATGATGCAGAACTGGCCATGACTCAGGCACGGTTAAATTTCAATCAGGCAATCTATGATTATATGGTGGCTAAATCTGATTTAGAAAAAACAATAGGAAAACATGCAAATTAAAAATGGAAACAAGCGTAATAAATATCAATAAGATGAAAACAAGTAACGTGTTGAAATTCATGTCTGCAGCAGCATTTCTGGTATTAATGTCTTGCTCGGGCGAAAAGAAAGAAACGACTACGGAAGTGGAGAAAATAAAGGTGAAGGTTGAAACGGTACACAGACAAGAGGTGGATCAGTTAAGTGAATTTACCGCTACTGTTCAAGCGAATATTACGAATCAGATAGCGCCGCAGTCACCCTCAAGAATAACCAAACTACATGTAGAGGTGGGCGATCAGGTAAGAGCCGGTCAATTATTGGCTACTATGGATGAAACAGCTTTAGAACAGGCAAGAATACAGCTTCAAAATATTGAAACTGAGTTTAATCGGATAGATGAACTATATAAAGTAGGTGGAGCTTCTAAATCAGCTTGGGATGCTCAAAAAACTGCTTTGGATGTGAATCGGACGGCTTTACAGAATCTTGTGGAGAACAATGCATTAGTTAGTCCGATTTCAGGTATTGTTACAGCACGTAATTACGACAGTGGCGATATGTATTCGGGGGCTTTACCTGTATATGTTGTTGAACAGATACGTCCTGTAAAATTAATAGTCAATGTATCTGAAAGCTTTTTTACCCAGGTAAAAAAAGGAATGGAGGTAAATGTTCGGTTAGATGTTTATGGTGATGAGGAATTCAAAGGATATGTACATTTGGTATATCCGACAATCGATCCTGCAACACGTACTTTCCAGGTCGAGATAAGGCTGAATAATAATGATGAACGGGTGCGTCCGGGAATGTTTGCCAGGGTAACCATGAATTTCGGTACAGTACAGCGTGTTGTGGCACCTGATCAGGCGGTAGTTAAACAAGCTGGTTCCGGCGACAGGTATATTTATGTATATAAAAATGATGGGACGGTTAGTTATCAGTTGGTTCAATTAGGTCAACGTTTGGGTAACAGGTATGAGGTTGTTTCTGGTGTAGAAGATGGTGACAAGGTAGTAATTACTGGTCATAACCGTTTGACAAACGGAATGGAAGTTGAAGTTGTAAAATAAGTAAATTTAAAAAATATGAGTTTATATGCAACCGCGGTAAAAAAGCCGGTTACTACTGCTCTTGTGTTTGTGGCTGTAGTAATTTTAGGTCTTTTTTCTTTAACCCGCTTAGCTGTCGACTTGCTACCCGAAATAGAGTCAAATGTAATTTTGGTAATGACCGCTTATCCCGGTGCAAGTGCTGCAGATATTGAAACAAACCTTTCTCGACCGTTAGAGAATACACTGAATAGTGTCAGCGATTTGAAGAATATTACTTCACAGTCTAAAGAGAATATATCCATAATCATGCTTGAATTTGAATATGGAACCGATATTGACGTAGCTACTAACGATGTCCGGGATAAATTGGACATGGTAAGGTCTGTACTACCGGATGATGCAGAAAATCCGACCATATTCAAGTTCGGTACAGAAAATATTCCGATTCTTTTGCTTTCGGTAACTGCGGACGAAAGCACCAATGCGCTTTATAAGATTCTGGATGACAGGGTAGCCAACCCTTTGGCACGTATCAGCGGTGTAGGTGCGGTTTCTATTGCCGGTACTCCTATCCGAGAAGTCCAGGTTTATTGCGATCCGTACAAACTGGAGGCATACGGCCAATCAATTGAAAGTATATCTAATATTATCGCCCAAGAGAACAGGAATACCCCTGGAGGTACAATTGATATCGGTTCTAATACCTATTCCCTCCGTGTACAGGGGGAGTTTACCAATGCTGACCAGATGTTGGATCTTGTAATCGGGAACCAGAATGGAAAGACGGTTTATTTACGTGATGTAGCACGGGTTGATGATACGGTAGAAGAACGTATGCAGGAAACGTTTAATAATGGTTTGAAAGGTGGTATGATCATCGTTCAGAAACAGTCAGGTGCAAACTCTGTAAACATTTCAAAAGCTGTTCAGGATAGACTGCCCGAATTGCAGTCACAATTACCTTCCGATGTGAAGTTGGGTGTGATTGTGGACACATCCACAAATATCCTGAATACGATTGATAGTTTGGTTGAGACCATCGGACTTACTTTCCTTATCGTAATGATCGTAGTATTCCTCTTCTTAGGAAGATGGAGGGCAACCTTTATTATCATTCTCACTATTCCTATTTCTTTGATAGCCGCCTTTGGTTACCTGTTGATGTCGGGAAATACACTGAACATCATATCACTGAGTTCGCTGTCTATTGCCATCGGTATGGTAGTGGATGATGCAATTGTGGTATTGGAAAATGTGACGACACATATTGAACGGGGTAGTAAACCTAAACAGGCAGCCGTACATGCGACCAATGAGGTGGCTATTTCGGTTATCGCTTCTACACTTACTATGTTGGCAGTGTTCCTTCCTTTGACAATGGTTACAGGTATTGCAGGTATTCTCTTTAAACAATTAGGCTGGATCGTAAGTATTATTATGATCGTGTCTACATTGGCGGCGCTGACACTTATTCCAATGTTGTGTTCTCAGATGCTTCGTCTCGATCCAAAGAAAGGAAAGTTATATACCCTTTTCTTTACGCCGATCGAAAAAGCGTTGAATAAGCTTGATGTTTTATACGCACGTTTGTTAAACTGGTGTGTACGCCACAGGAAGACTATTATTACCGGTGGATTTTTAATCTTCGCGGCAAGTATGTTGTTGGTGCCGACTATTAAAACAGAGTTTTTTCCTACACAAGATAATTCACGTATTGGTATAAATATAGAACTTCCGATTGGTACTCGTCAGGAAATCACAAGGGAAATTGCTCTGCAGATCAATAAAGAATTTACGGAAAAATATCCCGAAATTGAAGTAATCAACTTTAGTGAGGGGCAAGCTGACGCTGATAATACGTTCGCACAATTAAGTGCAAACGGATCACATATTATCGAATTTAATATCAGTTTGTATAGTATAGGTGTACGTGAAGAAATGAGCGGAAGTAATCGCGGACTGCTTGAAATCTGTGACCTTATGCGTAATGACTTAAATGAATACACTGAAATAAAGAAGTTCCAGGTTAATGCAGGTGGTGGTTCCGGAGCGATGGGTGGCGAAACCAGTGTAGATATTGAAATTTATGGTTATGATTTCTCTCAAACGGACGCTGTGGCTAATCAAATAGCCGAACAGATGAGAAGAGACAATTCGGTTTCGCAGGTGAATATCAGCCGTGAGGATTATATTCCGGAATATCAGGTTGATTTCGACCGTGAAAAATTGGCATTAAATGGCTTAAATGTAACAACGGCTTCTATGTATTTACGTAATCGTATAAACGGATCAGTAGCATCTCAATATCGTGAAGATGGAGATGAGTATGATATCCGCGTACGTTATGCACCGGAATTTCGTCAATCACTGGAAGATCTGGAAAATATTATGATGTACAATAATCAGGGGCAAGGCGTTCGTATACGGGATGTAGGTACTGTGGTGGAAAGACTGACTCCGCCTACGATTGAACGTAAAAACCGTGAACGTGTAATTACGGTATCCGCTGTAGTTGCACAAGGAGCTGCGTTAAGTGATGTGGTGGCGGCAGCTACAAGGGAAATGGGAAATATTGATATTCCAGCAGAAGTTAGCTGGTCTATCGGCGGTACCTATGAAGATCAGCAGGACACATTCCGCGATTTAGGTATATTGATGGTACTTATTATAATTCTTGTGTTTATTGTAATGGCTGCTCAGTTTGAATCTCTGGTCGACCCGTTTGTAATTATGTTTACCATTCCTTTTGCAATTACCGGGGTGGTTATGGGATTATCGATTACACAAACGCCATTGGGGGTAATGGCATTGATCGGATTGATTATGTTGATGGGTATAGTGGTGAAGAACGGTATCGTAATTATCGACTATATGATCCTTTGCCGGGAGCGTGGTATGAGTATTATAACTGCTGCTGTAACAGCAGGTAAATCCCGTCTTCGTCCCGTATTAATGACTACGCTGACAACTGTATTAGGTATGTTGCCGTTAGCAATGGGAACGGGTGAAGGTGCTGAAATGTGGCGCTCTATGGGTATGACAGTTGCCTGGGGGCTTGCCGTGTCTACATTAATTACCTTGGTTCTTGTACCGGTAGTGTATTGTATATTTGCTGCAAATGGTGTGAAGCGCAGGCGTAGAAAACTGGTAAAACTTCGCCATCTGGAGGAATTATAAAATAAGGATGAATGTTTAATGGTTAACGGTTAATAAATTATTGATCGTTAATCGTTAAACATGGTCCATTATTCATTATCAATCGTTAAATATAAAAAAATGAAAGCTGTATTTATATCATTCAATCAGGCATATTATGAGATGATCCTGGCTATTATGGACAGGAATAACATAAGGGGATTTACATACTGGGAAGAAGTGCAGGGACGCGGAAGCAAAACCGGCGAACCTCATTTCGGAAGCCATGCATGGCCAACGCTAAACTCCTCTATTCTGGCAATTGTCGAAGACAGGCAGGTTACTAACTTTTTGGATTTGTTGCATAAATTGGATATGCAAACCGAAGCACAGGGATTACGTGCTTTTGTTTGGAATGTTGAACAATCAATATAAAGTTATGATTCCGAATGTCATTAAATTTACTTTAACAAGAAAGAAAACAAAAAGACTGCTTTTGGGTACTTTCCTTTCTGCATTGTTTGGATTTATCGAACTTTACCTGTTCAATATACTGAAATTTGGGGGGGGAAAGATGATAATGCTTTGTTTATGTATCGTATCGTTTGGCTTTACGTTATTTTGTTTGGGAAGTTTTATTCACCTCAGAAAAGAACGCTTTACAGCTATGTATATTTCTGATGAAGGTATTAATGATATATCTACAGGTAATAATATCGGAACTGTTCTTTGGAAAGATGTTGAACAGGTTAAGATTATGAGTGAGATAGGAAATCCCAAAGGTAAATACGTAGTATTGAAGGTTGTTAATCCGAATGAATATATCCGTCAGGAGCCTTCTCTCAGCAAACGCCGGTCGTTGGAATTAAAATTACAGTATTATGGTTCTCCGATTTGTTTTTCAAATCGCGCATTAAATTGTACCTTTGACGAACTTAAAGATGCAGTCTATCTTAAATATAATCAGTATAAGGAAACGCATCGAACCGAATCATAACTAATAATTCAGATACTATGAAAGAGAAGTTCAGTATTCTCCTTTTTGAACAAGACGAAAATGTCGGCTCTATGTTGCAGGAGTATATGCATATGGGTAATATATCATCAGGTACATATTCGGATCATGAAGATGCATACAAGGCATTTGTAGATGAGAATTTTACCATTTGTCTCATCAGTCTCAGTCAATTTCCGGATAAGGATTTTTCATTAGCTAAAAAAATAAAATTAAACAACAGTAATACGGTGTTGATTTTTATGGGTGCGCATCCTACCATTGAAATTCTTACGGAGGCTTATCGGACCGGGGCAGACGATTTTATCCGTAAGCCTTTTATTCTGGAAGAATTATATATGAGGATTATGGCAATATTGAGACGTACTCATGGAGTAAAATCCCAGGATGATCAGGTTTATAAGTTAGGAAAATATACATTCGATACCCATAAACAGACGTTGTCGATCGGAGGAAAAAACACAAAACTTACAACAAAAGAATGTGATCTTCTTAAATTTATGTGTGAAAATATGAATATATTGGTTGTAAGGGAAGACGTTCTGAAAAATGTATGGAAGAATGATTCTTTTTATAATGCCCGTAGTATGGATGTATATATTACTAAGCTGAGAAGGCTTTTAAAAGAAGATGATTCAATAGCAATTATCAATGTTCATGGAAAGGGGTATAAGTTACTGACAAATCAGTAAAATCAGAGGGATTAACGGCGTTTGCTGTTAATCCCTCTGTTGATGTTATTTTATTTCTAATACTACAATTGATTTCGCAGGTAGAACAACTTTCAGTTTACCTTTCTCGATCTTTGCGCCGTTAAAATTTTCGGGTTTTACTTTATTCGGATTTTCAAATGTATTGTGATCGTTTATTGAGGGAGACGTAAGGATACGTCCATTTACTGTTTTTATTGAAACATTCTGTAAGTCAATTGAAATATTATTCATTTTGTCGTTGTCGACATTCGCGAGAGTGATATGAATATTTCCATTACTATTTTTCGAAGCCGAAGCACTGATCAAAGGAACTTCACGATTATCCCTGACTTTTAGCTTATCGCAAATCAAATCCATTGGCAGATAGGTTGCGTCCTGATGTACTTTAAACATTTCAAAAATATGATATGTAGGAGTTAACACCATTTTATTCCCGTTTGTTAAGATCATAGACTGTAAAACATTTACGATCTGGGCAATATTTGTCATTTTTAGACGGTTTGTATATTTATGAAAAAGATTTAGCGAAAGGGCTGCAACAAAAGCATCGCGCATCGTATTTTGCTGGAACAGATGACCGTTAATAGTTCCCGGTTCCTCATCCCACCAGGTTCCCCATTCGTCAAGCATTAATCCTACTTTTTTGTCAGGATCGTATTTATCCATAATCGCTATGTGTTTCTGGATCACATCTTCAATTTCCAGACATTTACCCATGGTCCAGTAGTAGTCATCCGCATTAAAATCAGTAGCTGATCCTTTGCTTCCGCTCCATCCGGTTACCGTATAATAATGCAGTGAAAGGCCATCCATTCTGTTACCCACATTTTTCATTAATACCTCCGTCCAGTTGTAGTCATAATCGCTTGCTCCGCTTGCTATTTTAAATAACCGGTTACCATCATAATTCCGGCAGTAAGTAGCATACCTACGGTATAAATCGGCATAATATTCCGGTCGCATGCTTCCCCCGCATCCCCAGCTTTCATTCCCTACACCCCAGAATTTTACCTTCCATGCTTTTTCTCTACCGTTTTGACGGCGTAAACGTGCCATTGGACTGTCTCCTTCCGAAGTAATATATTCTACCCATTTTGCCATTTCTTCCACATTTCCACTACCAACATTTGCACTTACATAGGGCTCACAACCCAATAATTCGCATAGATTAAGAAATTCGTGTGTCCCGAAACTATTATCCTCGATAGTTCCACCCCAGTTGTTATTTACCATTTTCGGACGATCAGATAGAGGCCCAATACCGTCCATCCAGTGATATTCATCAGCAAAGCAACCGCCGGGCCAGCGAAGGTTCGGGATTTGTAATTTTTTCAATGCCTCTAATACATCATTCCGGTATCCTTTTGTGTTGGGAATATCCGAATCGGGACCAACCCAAAGTCCACCGTAAATACATGTGCCTAAATGCTCGGCAAAATGCCCGTAAATATGTTTGCTGATTTGTTGACTTCCCTGCGTGGGATAGATCCGCATACTTGCATTCCGCTGTCCGAAAACAGGCAGTGTAATTGCGGCTAATGCTAATACAAGGTAAATAAGTGTTTTCATAATATATTTGTTTGAGTAAATAAGTTAACATAAGTGATTGTTTTACACTTCAAAGATAGAAAAAGATAAATAGAACAAAAAAAGAATGGTGATTATTTCATCTTTTATGATCAATGACCATTGATCTAAAATAAATAGTTCAGAATTTAATGGTGCAGAATACTTCTTTATCACCTGTTGTCCAGTTTGGGCCTTCCTGAATAACACGTAATGCCTCCTGATCGGCGCTCGGACATAATGATTCTATTATATTAATATTATAGGGCCGGCCTATTGCGTTTACTTTAAAGGCCAATACCACTTTGCCTTTTACCAATCCACACTCATCGATAGCAGGAATAGATAGATTTTCATATAAATATTTTTTGAATGCTTTTATACCCGGGATAGGTTTAGGTTCGCCTGTAACCGGTATATCGATAAAAGGCTCCGGTTCCGGTATTACCATTTGATGACTTACACGTAAAGGTAATGGCTCGGATATTTTATTTGAAAGCGAAGCAGATTCAAATGTTTTTTCATAATTTACTTCATCCGTATAAGCAATAGCACTATTATTAAAATAAGGTGCACTTTTATACATCATAAAATAAATACCTAAAGCTATAAAAACAAGCAAGCTTGCAGCAATGCTTGTTATTTGCAATAAAGAGAATTTATTTGAATTTCTTCTTTCGATATTTTGTTCAATACGTTTGATATATTGTAAATGATCATGGTCTTTTACAATGTCATAACCTTGAAGGGCTTCCGATAAAAAAAGGTCTTTCATTGCTTCTAATTCGATATGATGCGCTTCTTTCCCTTTTCGTGAACCGGCTATGTAATTTTTTAAACTCATCCTTTAACCCTTTCGATACAAATCTTTAAATTTCGTTTTCCGTTTTGTATATAGCTTTTTACTTTACTTAAAGCATATCCTGTCTTATCAACGATATCGGCATACGACATTTCCTCAAGAAAAAAGAGGGTTATGCTTTTTTTTTGATGTTCCGGTAGTTTGTCAATGCAATTTTTTAATACATCAAAAAGTTCATAATCCGTATGTTCTTCAGTAAATAGATGCAGAATATTGTCGGATTCCATAAAATTCGAACTGAAATCTGTTATTATTTCTTTGTTTTCTTTTCGGAGTATATTCAGACAATGGTTTCTGACAACTGAATGGAGCCAAGTTTTAAAAACAAGGATTTCATAATTATTTATTTTATGGAGCAGATCTTCAAAAAGCTGCATTACGGCATCCTGCGATTTATCCGTATCTTTAAGGTATTTCAAGCATACGCCGTATATTAAAGGAATATAACGGTTATATAATTCACCGAAATAATCGACTTTACCGCTATTTTTGAACTGTGACAACAATTCTTCATCCGTATATTTTAATATGTTTTTCTTTCCAAACAAATGTTCTTCTTTGATACAAAAGTAGAAAATATTTCCTGATCCGAAGATTTTGTACAATAATAGTCAAGCAGGTAGCTGATGATAAGCTGATCATGGAAGTAACCGATTGGTAAAGTTAGTGGTTCCAATTGAGGTAAACATTTCGTATTTTGAGAATGTTTTATTGAATATAAAATTAAAAGTACATATAATATGCAATTTGATAGTGACAGACAGATTATGTCTACGGAAAATAACGGTTATGCAGAGGGAGTGCGCGATGAAAGTTTATGGCAGGAAGATATACTAAACAGCGAAATGCCGCTGTCTGACGGTATCCCTGATCCCGAAGATGATAAAACTGGATTGGAGAGCCGCGAAGTATATAATGAAGAAGGATTTGAAAATGTTTCGTAATGTTTCTTAAATAAAGATATAATTCAATATAAATAATCCCGCGAGTATATACATGGTTAAAGATACCTCTTTATGTTTGCCACTCATTAATTTTACGAGTACATACGAAAGCAGTCCCATAATCATTCCGTCGGCAATAGAATAGGTAAGTACCATCATTATAATAGTGATAAATGCCGGAAGAGCTTCGGAGATGTCTTCCATATTTATTTTCTTTATTGTATCCATCATAAATACGCCAACCAATACGAGTGCTCCGGTAGTAGCGGCACCGGGTATAAGTAAGAATAAAGGTGCAAAAAACAAAGCGGCGATGAACAGTAATCCGGTAACAAAAGAAGTCACTCCTGAACGTCCTCCCTCTGCAATACCCGAAGCGCTTTCAACGTAAGTAGTAATAGTGGAACTACCTAACATAGCTCCTATCGTCGTACCAATAGCATCCGACATCATGGCTTCTTTTACACGTGGAATCTGGCCGTCATCTTTCATAATTCCCGTTTTAGAGGCCAATCCTACCAACGTTCCTACCGTATCGAAAATGTTCATAAACAGCAAAGTAAAGATAATAACTGCCATATCCAAAGTGAAAAATTCACTAAAGTCGAACCGGCAAAACGTAGGTTCTAATGAATGAGGCAGGGAAACGGGAAGAAAATTATCCGGTATCCGGGTGACACCTAAAGGAATACCGATAAGCGTACAGATCAATATACTGTAAAATAAAGCACCCTTTACATTTTTAACAATCAATATACCACTTATCAGAATTCCGGCTAACGCTAAAACAGATGTGGAAGTAAATTCACCTAACTCTACAAAAGTGGAAGGATTGGCTTCTATAATGCCTGCGTTTTTCAATCCGATAAAAGCAATGAACATACCAATACCTGCTGATATAGCGTATCGTAAGTTTATAGGGATACTGTTTAATATAATTTCCCTGATATTCAGAAAAGTGATAAGGATAAAAATAATACCTTCTACAAACATGGCCGTTAAAGCCGTTTGCCATGAATAACCCATTCCTTCCACTAAGGTAAATGCGAAAAAAGCATTTAAAGCCATACTCGGAGCCTGGGCGAAGGGTAATTTGGCCATAAAGGCTAATAATAACGTCGCGATAGCTGAAGCAAGGGCAGTAGCAGTAAATACAGCGCTTTTATCCATTCCTGTTGTTCCCAGAATAGAAGGATTTACAGCAAGAATATAACTCATGGTTAGAAAAGTTGTTAGCCCCGCGATTACTTCCGTACGGATAGTCATCGTTTTTTTATCAAAACCTAGAAGTTTCTGTATCATATCAATTGAATGTCCATTTAATGGCGAATGTGGGAATAACATAAAAACCTTCCCGGGCTGCAAAGTTATGGGTTAATTCTACTTCACTTCCAACGCTTAAGTTAAAATTATCATCTATCTGTTCAAATTTATTTAAATTGAGCCAGAACTGAGGTTCAGACATAAAAATAAAATCACCGGCAGATGATCTTTCGCGCCACCAGTCAACAAAACCGGTAAAAGTACATAAATTATTTTTTCCAAAATGTACATACCAGGTTCCAGTTAATTGAAAGTTATGCGGACTGTCATGTTTCTGGATGTATTTGTACATAGCACTTAAAGCAAATCCTTTGGAAAAATCATTACTATTGTATGTGTAGGTACCACCTCCCAGATAAGCATTCTGAAAAGGGAATGATTTGGTTAGTCCGCCATTGTATTCCACATGGATTGAAAAAGGAGATTCCCAAAATCGAAGTTCTCTTGCTATTTCCCCATATCCGGATACGATACCTTCACTTTTATAATCCATATCAATAAAGAAAAAAGTGCTTCCCCATTTATCAGGCTTAAACATTTCAACAGTAGTAGTCAGAATGGCCCTTCCGTCTAAATCTTTATTATAGATGGAGCCCCCTAAATCATAATGTAGCTGAATGTTTTGAGCACTTGCAAACAAATTGAACGCCAAAAAGAAAGCTACAACTAAACGTATTTTCATTAAAAAGTATTTTAGGAGTGCAAATGTAATAAAAAGATCAAGCTTTTTATGAGTGTATAATTTCAAAATTATAATACCGGCTGACTGCGTATCGTATCTGTTTGCAAATGACCGGGCATGTTAAAATTATTAGCTAATTCAGGAGCATTCTCTACAATTTGTTTACGGATAAGATCTCGTATTCCTTCCCTGATATTCGTTTTTTCCGCTATCAGATCCATTTCTTTAGCCGGATCAAAAGTGTTTTTATATTTGCACTTGGTTATTTTGTATTTGAAATCATCCAGGTTGCCGGTGATGTCTATACCTAATTTAAAAGGAACCGGCGACTTTAATACAGAAAGGTGATAGTTGAATGTCATATCCAGATTATGGGTACCACCGATCGCAACTCTGTATCTGTCCATCTCGAGTAAAAAAGGGAATACTTCGATTTTGTTGTTCCGAATGGCAAGATCAACAGAAATATTGTCTATTACATTCCTTTTTTTATTTTTGAACATAAGAGTTTTAGATATTTCCGTAAAAGTTTCTCCATCCAGTAAAACCATATTTTTTCCTCGAAGGAAACAAGCTGTATTGATGGATGGCAAAATAACCGACATGCCGGAATCTATATCACAGGTTAACGACATTTCGCAGTCTACAATCCCTTCAAAAGACCGTAACATGGGTAATAAGGTATCAATCGAAGGATATAGATCGATAAGTTTATCCACCAATATACTTTGCATTTCCATATCGATGCCGGCAGTAGCCCCCTGATGGTCTTTCGCCGTGTAAAACATGGTAACATTTCCGTGACCAATGTTGGAATCCATATCCAGTTTTTTAAGATTTATGCTTTGGTTACGCATAACAATCTCGCCAACCACATTTTCCATCTTTAAGTCATTGTAGTCGATCTGTTTAGCGTTCATATTGAATGCCATATCCAGATAGGCCGGTACAACAAATAAAATATCGGTTGAATCTTCAGATGAGGCTGATAATGATTCTTGTATGGAGTTTATGTCTGATTCCACAATATGCTCGTTATCGATAGCTGTAATATCTGGTCTAGACAATTGTTCTTCGGCATATAGCATACCCTTACTCATGGCCTGTAGCAATTGTGTACAATCCACATAATCAGACGATACGGAAAAGTTTCCTTTTAGTTTTCCACCTCTTAACATAGCCCGGCGTATACTGCTTATATCACCGTTAAGGGTAAAGTCGCTTTTGCCAGCATGGAAACGGGCATCAGAAAAGGTGATATTGTTTGTGTCGAATTTTACGTTTGTTTTTTCCATTCGCATAGGTAAGGGAAACAAACGGCTGAAAATACGGGCCTGGTCAAACTTTACGCTTCCCCTTACTTCCCAATTTCTTAATAGCTGTTTGGACGTATCGGTTGTATCGGTCTGCGTTTGCCTGTTTGTTCGGTTACGCCTTACCCGCTGTGCCGTTGTGTCGCGTCTGGCCAATGTTCTTGTGCTGTCTTTTCTCATAATCTGGATCCGCTGGCGTATTGCATCCCGAAATGGCAGTGCTTCTAAAGTAAAACGGCTGTTCGCCAGAACCACACCCGTCCGCATCGGTACGGCAAAATACCGCAACGTATCGGTAGTGATAGACCCGATAATATTAGGAATCATTTTATTGGATACCGATGGGCGTATACCTCCCTGGAAATAAGCCTTACTTGCTACTACCCATGTCGAATCGGGCAGGCTGCTCCTCATGCGGTCCATACGGATATGTGAAGTTACAGAAATAACAGATGTAGTATCGATTTCGGGAGAAGTTTTTGCCGTCATTTCAAGTCGGCTTATATTTGTATTAATGTCATTTTTATATTTTATGTTAATGCTGTCTATGGCAAGTGTGGCATTCAGTAAATTATCTCCTTTAATAAAACGGCTTGTCATTTTAGTCGAATCGATTTCAAAATGCGCATCAGAGATAAAAACATCTACATCGTAAGGTTTGCTTAACGCGATTAGTGTATCGATGTTCATTTTACCCAAAGCTTTGATATTATTATATTTACCATCAATCAGGTCATTAAGCCGGAAAGTAGCTTCCATATCTGCATCCATCTGGCCGTGAAGATATAAGGTGTCAGGATGCAGATACTCTTCAGCAATACGGGTGAAGTCGATGTTTCCTTTGATATATGTTTCAATACCAGGTGATTGTAATAGATCCGTAACCTTGCCTTTTATATCGAGCGATGTATTTAATCCCATCACCCTTAACTTATTGAGTGTGACAAACGAAGAATTGATATCTTCACCGTCAATATGGAGATTTAAATCCATTTCCAATGCTTCAATTCCCTGCTTCACCCCCTCCATAAAGAGTGAACCTTCCTCTACTTTACATTGCAGGTCGACTGTTGGTATGATACTGTCGCCGAGTTCGCCCTGAACGGTTGCGTTGAGGTATACTGAACCATTGGCTTTCAGGTCTTTTATATTTTTCAGATAAGATTCCGGAATAAATAGCAATAAGTCGTTCATATCGGAAGCTTTTAAGCCCATCTCCAGGTTAACTCCCAGATTTTTGGTTTCAGGCAGAATGGTTACCGCGCCATCCGCGTTGAAAGGTAACGAATTGACCATCATTTCTGCTCCGTGAAGCGTAACAGTATTGAAATTGTCTGTTAATTCAACAGTGCCTTTAAACTGCAAAGCGAGATCGTTTTTTAATGAATAGGAAGAACTTTGGAATAAAATAGAAGAAGAAACAGTTTCCAGAGTAAACATATTTCCTCCATCGATCAATGAACCCGCTACAAAAAGGGAAAAACCTCCGATTTCGGTATACATATTCGTTTGCAGGTCTTCATATACGAAATGTCCGCCTTCAATCTTTACCTTTCTAAGGTCGATTGGAGGCAGGTCGGAGGTGGCCGATGAATCGGATTCACTAATATAAATATTCCAGTTCGCATTTCCGTTTTCATTAATATACCCGTAAAAACGGGGATGGTCCAAAACAATTTCTCCTATAGTAAGTTGTCCTTTTTGTAAATAATCCAACGGACGTATAGTGGCTCTTACCTCAGCAAAAGAAAGGAGGCTGTCGGTGTGAGTATATGTATCATCAAGCGTATGCAGGATGCTGTCTTTTATAGCATGGGATACAATATGTCCCCCTACAATTTTTATTCCTAATCGGGGATAAGATTCGAAAAAAGTCAATTCGATTTTTTCACATTCAAAATGCCCGTCTATTATTTTATTTATTTCCCTCTGTACAATGGGCGTCAGCTTTTTAGGAGGAAGAATACCCCAGTTTACTATACTGAACAGGAGGGCGGGTAAAACTATGAAAATAGTAAGTAGGATAGCTACTGTTAGGATAATTATTTTCTTTTTGTTTTTCATCGCAGAGCGTTTTTATGCCATCAACAAATTTAAAAGATAAGTTTTATAAACCGGTGTAAGGACATTGAAAAAAAGTAAATATTTCGTTAACATAAGAATATCCACTCATATTATCGGTTAATAAGCCGATATTTATTGTTTATCGGTAATATCACTTTATTAAATGAGAATATGTTTTTGGGGATTATTACGATTTACAATGAAATATGCCGCTAAATATTGTAGTTTTGTGAAAACTGTATTAATATGATAAACGCATCTGTTTCTGCCGATATAATTGCTTCCACATCATTATCCAATGATGAGTTGAAAAAGTTGACCAATAAAATCCATGATTTTTTTGCATTAATAAGCAGTAAATACAATAAAGGCCGCGGTTTTTTGTGGGCACGCCTGGTCAAAGGAGATTATGTTGAATGCATAACGAACAATCCGAATGATGCTTTACGCATAGCCCTGCTATTGAAATGCTGGATAAAATCGTTCGTTATAAATGAAATAAAAACAGAAAAAGAGCAAATAAAAAAACGAGCAGCATTCAGTACCTACGGGATAAGGATAGCGATAGGAATTGGAGAAATGGATATAATCGATACAAAGAAAGGAATTTTAAGTGGAGACGCTATTTTTAGATCCGGCAGGAAATTAGAAGAACATAAAACCTCCAATAAAGAGAAAATTATTATAAAAAACACGCTCTTTTTTGATGCGAATGACGAACAGACTACTTTGCAGTTTTCAGCTATTTTAGCGTTGATCGATGTGTTGCTGAATAAAGCCACATCCAAACAAAATGAAATTTTATTCTGGAAACTGTATGAATTAACTGAAGCAGAAGTTGCCGGAAAACTTAAGTTAGGACAATCGACTATTAATCAGCAATCGACATCTGCCGGTTGGTTGGCTATAGATAAAGCAGTTAAGTATTACGAACAATATGTATTTCAATAATGGAAATTTTCATTCTGTATCAGATTATAGCACATCTGTTAAGTGATTTTATTTTACAACCTCAAAATTGGTTCGACTCTAAAACTGTGCATGGCATTCGCTCACCATATATGTGGTGGCATGTTTTAGTTGTCTTCTTTGCTTCGTGGGCGTTTTCATTTGCATTTGCATTCGTTATTTTTGCAGCATGTATCAGTATATCCCATTTAATTATTGATTCCCTTAAAAGTCTTATTGGAAAACAGTATGTTAACAAGAATAAACATTTTTATATACGGTTATTACTCTTTTTATCAGATCAATTATTGCATTTGATTGTTATACTTATTATTAGTATAATATGGTATAAGCTGTACGATGTATCTTTTTGGGGAGAAGAGATGCCGCTTTACATACCATTGATTATCCTGGCATATTTGTTGTGTGCAAAACCAACCAATCTGCTTATTCGTTCGGTTTTGAAATCATATAGTATGATCCCTGGTGAAAACAGGGAAGATCTGGAAAAAGCCGGACGGTTGATCGTTACAATGGAAAGGGTTTTGGCGCTTACATTCACTCTTATCGGACAGTATGAGGCTATTGGATTTATCATTGCGGCAAAAGCCATTCTCAGGTTTAGGGATAACGAAACGGGAAAAACAGAATATGTTTTAATAGGGACTTTATTGAGTTTTGGTATTGTAATTCTGTTAGGTATAAGTATTAAAATAATGACAGGTGTAATAATTCATATATAAGAAATGAAATGGGAGAATAATATAATACATTCATTATCATGGGGTAAATCGATTATCAGGAAAGAAGAGAAAGAAATGATTGCCAATCAGATAGCTTTAATGGTAAATGATGGAGATATTATAGGGGTAGGTTCCGGTTCCACATCCTATATGGCGCTTTTAGCCATTTCACGGCGTATACGGGAGGAAAAAATTCAGGTAAGAGCCATACCTACGTCTATCGAAATTGAAATTGCATGTTCACAGCTTGATATACCCATTGCATCCATAATGGAACACAAACCCGACTGGACGTTTGATGGTGCAGATGAAGTAGACCTGAAAAAGAATCTGATAAAAGGCAGGGGAGGAGCTATGTTTAAGGAAAAATTGCTTATAAGTTCCAGTAAACGGACGTATATCATAGCCGATTCTTCCAAGATGGTTAGCAGGCTGGGAAGTAAATTCCCTGTACCCGTTGAGGTTTTCCCCTATGCCCTGGCATATGTCGATCAGGCTTTAAGGGAGTTGTCACCGGCTGGTATACAACTTCGTATGGCAGAAGGTAAAGACGGTCCGGTCATTACTGAAAGCGGGAATCTTATTCTGGATGTATGGTTTGACCAGATTGACGATACATTGGAAAGTACGCTTAAATCCATTACCGGTGTAATTGAAAGCGGTTTATTTATAGGTTATGATGTGAAAATCCTACAGCCAGGGACATGGGTTTAACTGATGAATCCTTGTTCCTTTAATACCCGCATATATACTTCCGAAAAATATTCGTTGTTTTCCTTCGTATAGCGGATATCGGTAAATACTTGTGCCAGCGTTTCTTTTTTATTTTCCATTACATACTGTTTGTTGGCCTGAAGTTCTTCTTTAGATTTATATAAATCATCAATCGATGCGGGAGAATAATCAGTATAAGATTCATTATGGATCACAGCCTGTAAAGGTAGACGTTCAGGTTGTGCCGGTTCTTCTGCGGGCCATCCCATGGTAACGGCAGTGACAGGTACTACCAGTTTAGGTAGGGATAAAGCTTCAATGAGCTTATCGGCATTATAAGTAGCCGTACCTAAATAACAAATACCTAAACCTTTCTCTTCGGCGGCAGTGCAGAAAGCCTGGGCAAAAATTATGGTATCGATCATTGCGGCAATAAATGTCTGGAAATTATTAAACCCCGCTTTCGCTTTTCTTTGTTGTGCCCATTTGACAAACCGGTTTACATCAGCGCAAAATGTAAGAACTACAGGTGCGGTGGTAACCATTTTCTGATTGAAATGAGCTGGAGCCATTTTATTTTTATTGACCTGATCACGCGTGATAACCACACTATATAACTGCATATTCCCCGTATTTGAAGCCCGTGTCGCAATACCCAATAATTCATTTAATAATGATTCCGGTATATCTTGGTCTGTATATTGACGGATACTCCGTCTTGTTTTCATATTATCCGTTAACATAATTCATAATTTTATATTCAAAACAAAATTAAGTATATCTATGTATATGATAACAAAATTTTATTCATTAAAATAGAATGAGAAAACATTTGTCAACGACGAATTGTTAATAAAATAAATCAGTAGGCAAACCGGGCGGCTCATATTGAGAGGATAGAAATCTTATTCGCCCATGAGTAGTCAAGGATGATGTTACTCAAATTAATTACCAAGTCGCAAAAATATAATTGATAACTGTCTGAATAATTTAGCCACCTGATATAAAGATAATGTATTATAGTTAATGACAACCCTTAAATAAATAGATAATGTGCAGTGAAGAAGATAAAATCAGTAAAAAGATCGAAAAAATGATTGTTCAGGATGCAAATACCGAGTGTGGTTCTTTCAATCAGTGTGAAGATTCAAAAGAACAGGCCTTCAAATTACAGGAAGATTATAAGGAAGACCTCCAGTGCGATGATCCGGAAAATTGTGGATGAAATAATTATGATACACTTAAAAAAATTATTTCCCTTTTAAACTCAGTAAATCATTCTTAAACTGTTTGACTTCTTCGCGTAGTTCATTATAATTCTCTTCAAGTTCCCCTACTTTATTATAATAAGTGTCGTGAATGTTGGGCATTTTAGGAGTAAAATACCATTCTACGTACCATATGGTGTGAATTTCGTCTTCCCTCAGGTTAAAGCTTGGAAAAGCCATTTTGTCCGGATTGTCAGAATTACAGATAAGAATACCATGTTCTTTCAGACGGTTTTTGAGGCGTTTTACAAAAGCACGTCCTTCACGGTCGGTTACGATATAAATATGGCTGTCGCGGATGCTGCCCCATTCCGAACGGTCAAGCATACGGACAATCAGATATCCGCCGTCCTGCAATGTCGGAACCATACTTGTCCCTTTAATGCGGACGCACAAATATTCATTACCACTTTTCAACATATGCGTAGGCATACGGATATATTCTATTTCATCAGTGTGTGCAGGATTATAAAAACCACTACCAGCAGCAACCGAAATATCCACCATCGGGATGGACACCGGCTCATTTTTCTTTACGTTTAATAGAGAAAGCAGTTTTTTCTTAGAAACTTTTGGGGTTGGGTATTCCGTAGAACTTTCTTCTTCAATAATCTGTACCACTCCTTCCTGATTGACCGGATAAACCCTTTCATTGTTTAATACAGGGCCTTTTCCACGGAAAATATAATCGTATGAAACGTTAAAAATATCAAAGAACTTTTGTAAAAGATCCACTTTTACTCCTTGTCGTTCGCCCAATATTTCTGTGATTGTCTGGGGCGAACAGCCTAATTTTTCTGCCAGTTCACTCTTCCTTTTCACAATTTTTTGTTCCAGAAGATAATTGATTACTGATATAATCCTTTGATTTATAGCTTCCTTTTCCATAAAACAATTATTAACACAATATTTATGTATAGATATAAATTGTACAGATATTCTGTGTATATTTGTATTTGAATACAGGACAAAAGTACAAAAAAAACGTATAAATACAAGAAATTACTGATTAAAAGAAAGTTAAACTCAGGAATGTTAGAGAATATCACAGAAAAATCTTTCTCCTAAATTAAGATCAGCAAAATGATGGGAGACGTACAGGATATAATTCTGACTGATAAATAGAAACAAAATCAATTTAATAAAAGGAAAAATGAAGTCAATTTTACTACTTATTACAAGTCCACTGGTCATAATGATTGTTATAGCAGGACTTCAGTCAATTGAATGGCATATCAATGAAGGAACCGGTATACCACCACTTTGTTACCTGTTTTTATTAATGTCTGCTCTTTGGTGTTATATGGTGGCCAAGACTGACCGGTATGAGATGCAGAAAGCACTCCGTGTCATGGAAGAATGGCTGGACAAATTATTCATGAAACAAAAAAAGTGATTCAATGGAAAGAGAGAAAAGATATATGAACCGCAGGATATTACTTCGGCTTAAAAACCTGGAAGACGAGAGTGAACAAATATTGGAGCAGTTAAGCAAACGGCCATCAGACAGCTTATTAGTTTCCCGCTTGAATGAAATAGATATTAAAATCGTGGCGATCACACATGAGCAGACAATAGATTATTAATAAACAAAAAAATATACAGTATGAGCACACAAAAACAACTGGTGGAAATTACTCCACCGGATTACCAGCAGGTACATGAAACGATGATATTCAGGGGCTACCAGTGCCCGGTATGTAACGGGCAGGGTGCTTTCATACACTACTATGCCCACGACGATTATGAAACCACTCCATGTGATTATTGTGATGCTACCGGTAAACTTAAAGCCGAAGTGCGCATCACCTGGAACAGTGATACAATCTGATGATCATAATAATATCGGTTTCAAAATATGATTGAATAACGCTATTCAGATTTCAGAAAAATCCCTTTCTTTGTATTTAATATGATAACAAAGAAAAACTTATTATTTATGGTATTCCTTTTCACGGTGGTATGTGGTTTTACCGGATGTGATCCCGATAACTACTACGACGGTGAAGAGGAAACATATCTTCTGTGCAGGCAGGGCTGGGTTTTCTATTTTACTACAATGGAAGGAATAGAATGCGAACAGACCATTTGGTTTAACCGGAACGGAAGTGGTGAAGAAAGATTTGTTTATTTTTATCCGGGACGTACCGTCACGGATGAATTCCGGTTTTTTTGGTCATGGGACTTAGACTATTATGATGTTATATACATGGAATATCCCGACTTTTTCATATATTTTGATAAAATAAGAATTTCCGAAACAAGGTTAAACGGATATTTAGACCAGGAGTGGGTAGAGTTCATACCATATTAATTCATTGCCAAAAAACACAGAAAAATCTTGTTTTGTATATTTAAAATGATTATATTTGTATAAGTGTTTTTACATTTATTCTGTATAATCAATTAAAAAAATTCAAGGTATGGCTTATTCAAAACAAAATTTACTGGTGAAGATTCTTGAAATTCAGGAAATTACATTACAACACACCCGTAAAGGCGCATCGCAGCAATGGGTATTCGAAAATATTATCCGGCCCCGTTATTTCATTTCCCTCCGTACATATAACAATTATCTTGCCACAAACGCCAAAGGACAGCTGAAAAAAAACGAGGCCGGACAACGCGACTCACTTTCAGTGTTCTGACAACCGGTTTACAGTGTACAGGTTATACGTTTCACTTATACGTAAGTAAGCGGCCTGTGCATTGTCAACAAGGGTTGAAACCTTAATAGGCTCACCGATACTTACATTTCCAATCGATTTAATTTCCTTTTCCGCTGCATGCGATAAACGGTAAGCGGAAAAATCATTCTCATTTTGTTGCGTATCCAATACATGTAGGGTAAGGATAACTATGGCTGTCTCGTCGTCTTCGCCGATCATATCCCATTCCACGCTCGATAATTCCACCAGTGCGGCAGGTAAAGGAAATGGAGCAGGCTGAAGTTCGTCGTCCGGTTGTTTTGTCCACATCCCTACATAGTTGAATACGGGCTGGCCGTTTGTATCTTCCATTCCCATAAGTTGTTGTGCTACTAAATCATACACCTGTTCAAGGGGGGCTGTAACTGTTAAATCATGTACCATACTGAATTAATTTTTCGGGTTTATTATTTCTGTTCATTTACAAAGTAAGAGGTATTTACAACAGAAAAATAAAAAGTATGTAAGGCTTGCACAGTACTGTGCAACAGATGCACTGAATCCTGTTTTGTGTACAAAAACACAGTATTTTTGTGATATGGGAGTATTAAACATAAAGAATACAAACACGGGCCCCGGCATCACCAGGTTCTTTTAAGAAGCATATTTCTCGGGATAAATCAGAAACCCTGTGTGCCCTGTGGCTCCGTGTTTAAACTAAATAAGTATATAACAATGAAAACAAGTTATAAAGGAATAAACCTGATAAAACGTTTCGAAGGCCTTCGCCTGGAAGCTTACCGCTGTCCCGCTGGTGTATGGACAATTGGTTATGGACACACCAAAGGTGTAAAAGAAGGTGATATAATTACCGAAGAACAGGCGGAACATTTTCTTAAAAAAGATCTGGAACCGGTAGAAAAGGTGGTGAACCGTGAGTGTATGGGAATAAATCAAAACCAGTTTGACGCATTAGTCTCTTTCGTTTTTAATGTCGGCGAAACCGCCTTCTGCCGGTCCACTCTACTTAAATGTGTTAAAGCCAATCCGGCTAACTTAAATATTAAAGGCGAATTTGCCCGCTGGAATAAAGCCGGGGGAATGATTCTCGCCGGACTGCTCCGCCGCCGCCGTGCGGAAACCGAATTGTATTTCGAAGCCGTATGATAACCTATGCTCCAGATTACAGATGTCATACAATCGCTTCTGGCGACTGGTTTCGGAGTGTGGAATATCGTTTTATTCCTCCAATACCGCAAATTAAAAAAGGCGCAGGCAATTGCCGATACGCGCGATGTATGGGAAGAAATAGCACATAGTAACAATGAAGCACTTTTAGAACAAAATGAAGAAATTAAAAAATTGCGCGAATCTGTCAACACGTTTGAACGTATCCTCCTCCGTTATCACTCTTGTCGTTATTACGATATATGCCCTGTCCGCACAGAGTTGCAGAAGTACAAAAACGATACGGCAGCAGGTAACAACCGAAAGTTTGCGGATCGCGCAAAAACTAACCGTCGTCCCCGCGACCGTACCGTCCAGCCGGGCGACGCTGATGATACGGACGGACGACCTCCATAATCTTCCTACAGGAGTCAATTACACCCAACGTAGTGGGCAAGCCTCGGCAACAATCGTCAGGCTGAACGATACCATTCTTGTAACCGCCATATGCGACAGCCTTCAACGCCTCGTATGGCACTACGAATCGGAACTGAAGAATGTCCGCAACGACACCTTACAGGAACAAAAACAATCCAAACCTGCTCTATCACCACTCAGATGGTTTATCTATGGGGTGTTAGCGGGAATATTTATGATCATGATTATTTTATTACTAATTAAAAGAAAATGACAATGAACGAAAACAGTCTTGCAAATCAATAGGTATCGCATAGAAGGGTGGGAAGATTTTACCTAGATTCCTTTCCTTAAATTTAACGATGAAATATTTATACTCAATAGATTAATTAAAACCAAATAATAATCCAATTCATTTTTGTATAGTTGAACCTGTAGTGCATTTAAGTCACTACGGGTTTTTGTGATATAAAGCCTAAGGGTAACTACTGCTTTTTCCCCTATGGATACTGTGTGTAACTCCCCGGTTATATAATAAAAAGTTAAAATGTAGATGAACCATCTGTATCCGTGCAGTATTTGGGAGCTGGTTCCACTCCAATGAAAAACTCGAGCATATAGAGGTGATGGGTGGTTGCAAAATGGTATTTGCATGGGATTGAAAATTGGAAATGGATAATCATTTTGATTTATTATTGTATGTACTGTCGTGACTATTACTATTATATATATATTCAATTAAAAAAACTGTTCCAGACCAAAAAAAGAGGCTATACAGATTTTGAATGATCGTAACCGCTTAAACGATGCCTTTAATAATAACTCCAACAGCATACACCCGCATATACTTATTGTATTTCTTTTACAAAATCTTTAAATTACCTGCCGATGAAAAAATATTTTTCTGACCAGCCATGAAAATTTTCCTGTTCAGTAAAATTCATTTTCCCTTGATATATGTCAAACCAACTGCTTTTAAAGGGTTTTAGTTATTGTGTTTTTTCAACCAATCAAAATCATAAAGGTGGGTAATTATCTTTCGCCAGTGGTAGAAAGGTCTTGATATGCCTGTTATGGAATAACCTAATTATGCAAGGGTTGCATACTTTTGGGCAACCCTTGCAACGATTCCGGTTTTGTGTACGCTATAGCCTTTACTTTGTAGTATTACCAAAAGAAAAGACAAAAATACGATAGGAGGATTCCAATAAATGAATCCGATTAGTATTTGATGAAAAGTTATAAAATAATCACTAGTCTTTTTAACGTAACAAACAATTGAAAATATTTCTGCAGAATATTAATAACAAATTACAATTTATTTAAACATTCAAATTAAAAATTACAATTATGGCAAGAAGTGGATATGTAGAAGGTGGAGATTTAATGCTTTATATCAAGACAGGAAGTGATGCATCACCCGTTTATCAGCCTCAGGCAGCGGCAACAAATCATACAATCACCTATAGCGGAGAAACAAAGGAACGTGTAACAAAAGATACTGCAAATGGTGCATTCAGTGAAAAGAAAGTAACCAAATTATCAGTACAGATCAAAGCGGATGCTTTGGTTATGTTTGGAGAAGGCTTTACGTATGATAAGCTGGTGGAATTGATGAAGAAACGTGAGCCGGTTAAGTTGAAATATGGTTTTGCTAATGAGCAAACAGGCGACAAATATGAAGAAGGAATGTTTGTGATTACAAGCCTGGAACAATCATCACAAGCAGGCGAAGATGCTACCTGCAGCGCAACATTTGATAATACCGGTGAGATTCAAACTGTAACAAAATAATTAAAAAATGAGGACTACAATCTCCATTAATGGTGTACAATACCCTTGTATGCTGACTTTGGGCGCCATGTCCGCTTATCAGCGGGAGACAGGTGAAGAAATATCTCAGTTAAGAACAGATAATATGGCTTCTGTGGCAACACTTCTGTACCATTGTGCACGTAGTGCTTGCAGACGCGAAAAAGTAGATTTTCCATATGACAATTTTGAGGAAATGGCAGATTATATCCTAATTGAAGAAATGCCGCAGTTGGTGGAAGGTTTGTTTGGTAAAGCAACCGCAGATCCGGATTCCGATACAAAAAAAAAGGAATAAGTATCAATAAACTTATTGGTATGGCTGTAGGTGTCATCGGGTTATCCCTCGAAGAAACCTACAGCCTCACCCTAAGTGAATTTAATGAAATCTATGCGGAATGGAATGAACTGGAAACGGTAAGATACCGCGTCAGATGGGAACAAACCCGTTTTCTGGGTCATTGCATACTTGCTCCATATACCGGGAATAAACGGATAACTCCACAAGATCTGATCCGTTTCGATTGGGATCCGGAACAGGAAGTATGTAGCAAAATAGACATTGAACGAATAAAAGAAAGGTATGGAGATTAATCATACCTTTTCAAAATATATAAAATATGAATGACAAAATTAACCAGATGGATGAAGGCTTGAAAAAAATGGCAGGTTCAGTAGACGTGCTAACCATTAATTTCGACAACCTGATTGCGTCTGTAGAACAATTTTATACTACCGGTGAGTTGGCCGCACAAAGCTGTTCCCGGATAGCTGAAGCAATGGAAAAAGTAACCCAGGCGGGTTCTGCTTTTGAAGCTATTAATATTATGCAGGTCCAGTTAAATGAAGTTACACAGGCAAACATAGGAGTAATGACTGAGTTTCAGGAAAAAATAACGGAAACTCAGACCGGGTTGTCAGACACTAACCTGACGCTTACCGAATATCTGAATGCTTTAGCGGATTTAACCGGCATCGTTGCTTCAGTTATTACTATCCATGAAGTTTTTAAAGATATTAAACTTAAAAATATATTAGCCGACAAAGCATCTGTTACCGTAACGCAGATAAAAGTAGCGGCGGAACGTACTGCTGCTATAGCCACAAGAGCTTTAGCCGGTGCGCAACGCATTTTGAATGCAGTTATGAAAGCTAATCCTATCGGTTTAGTAGTAACGGCTATCGGAACGTTAGTAACAGCTTTTATCGTAGCTTACAATAAATGCGACTCTTTCAAACAAATAGTCGATAACGCTTGGTCAGGAGTGAAAAACTTAGCTTCTGCTATTTGGGACAGCCTGGTTAAAGCCTTTGAGAAAGTTTCATCGGTTTTATCCCCTATATGGAATAAATTAAAGGCTCTTTTAGGAATACAGGAGCAAGTTGTTGAGTCTAATAAAGGGTTGGCAATAACTTCGCAGGTAGTAGCATCTGCTCAAACTGATGCTTTAACAGGTACGGAACTTTTTTCTGCAGCATTGAAAAATCAAAACTCGGAATTGGATAATAACCTGGGTATGCTGCAGGATTTTGGTCAACAAATGTCTGATCTGGATCAAATAAAGATAGAACCTGTCGTGGTAGAATTTCCCCAGGAAGTGTCGGATATATTAGATACAAGTGTAAAACCGGTAGAAATACCTGTAAACTTCAATGTAGACAACTCTATAGAAGATGTAACCAAAGAAACATCCGATGCATTACAAAAAACCTTCAGCAATAAAGGTTTTTTCGAATCATATAATGAAGGGATCAACGGTATCTCGAGTACCATGCAAAGTTTATCCAAAGTTGTAGGTGAAAGTGCCGGTGCATGGTTAACCTGGGGAGCGAATTTAATAAAAGTAATAACTGAAGCTATTCCCCAGATTATAGCCTTGGCTACTACCCAAATTTCCGCATCCAATGCGCAAAGCAGCAGTAGCGCTTCACAGGCGGCTACGGGTGCGGCTGCAGCAGTCTCTTCCATCCCGATTGTAGGACCCATACTTGCAATAGCGGCCATAGCATCCGTTCTCGCTGCTATCGCCACGATTCCAAAACCCAAAGCAATGGCAATGGGAGGTATTGCTTTTGGGCCTACACTGGCACTGGTAGGAGAATATGCCGGAGCATCCGGAAACCCTGAAGTAATTGCCCCTTTAAATAAACTGAGGTCATTGATCGAACCCCGCGATTCATACGGAGGCGGACAGGTAGAGTTTAAGATTTCCGGGCGCGAATTAGTGGGTGTAATGCAAAAAATGAACCAGGTAAATCAGCGGACACGATGAATGACGAATACCAAATACAATATTACGGCGGATTTACCAGTGTAAACGGTATTCTATGGGAGATGGAGATTGTGGTGAAAAGCAACAGAGACATCACGCCCCGGAAAATTGCTTTCGGCGAATCGCCGCTGGAGATCGACTGGGCGGAGACAGACAAGCTCGAACCTGTATGCGGCAGCAGCGCCACTCTCAACCTGTATTCCGATACCGACCGTCAGTTCGTCGACCTTTACAGTATCGCACCCGGCGCCATTTATATGAATGTTTTGCGTGAAAAAAAGCTTTACTGGAGCGGTGCCCTCGACCCCGAGTTATATGAGGAACCATATAGTTTCAATGATAATTACACCGTTTCCCTGACCTTTTCAGACTTTGCTATCCTCGACCGCCTTGATTGGAACCGTACAGGTTTTATGACCATGCGGCAGATTATCCAGCACTGCTTGTTTTACACAGGCATAAAATATGATAATATTATTACACATATCTCAACAACTGTTTTTAGTATAAATACAAAAGGATTGCTTGATGATGTAACCATTCTTTGCGACAATTTTTTTGACGAAGACAATGAGCCGATGACCATGCGCGAAGTGCTTGAAGAAACGCTACGTCCTTTTGGGTTGAGAATCATACAAAAAGGAGGGAATATTATTCTATATGATCTTAACGCAATAAGTACCCAACTTACAGCATCAGAAGTAACATGGGAAAACAACAATGCGGTGTTAGGAGTTGATAAAGTTTATAATAACGTAAAAATAACTTTCAGCCCCTATGAGAAAACGACTTTATGCGCCAATCAAATTGATAAGGTATCATTAAAAGATGAACATAAAAAAATAGCAATTTCCACAGATGTCACTAAAATAGCTAAAGGTTTTGATATTACCCTGTATAAAAAAGGAGAAGGAATTACTAAGGGAGACAAAACGTGTTTTTTTAATATAGATCCGATCTATTCAGGAAACGAAGAAACAGGAGTAGCCTGGTCGGTTCAAACATATACTGCATCTACAAATAGCTACACATCCTATCTTAATAAACCGGTTTTTCAGATGGATGAACTTATTATGCAAACCGCACGTACATACATAGGAAATGCATCTGAGCAAACACGTAAAAGTTATAAACTGAAAATATCGCTCGACTTATTATTTGACGTCAGGTATAATCCTTTTGAACCGGAGGCAAAGGGGAATGAAGAAGGAAATATGGAAAACCTCAAAGATTGGTGTAATTTTTCATATGTACCTTTTATATTAAATCTCCACACAACTCAGGGGAAAATATTTCATTGGGAAAATAAAAGTGTAAAAAACAGTAGAAGTTACAGTAGTAGTGGAAGATGTAGTTGGTTAGGCGGACCCGGAAAGTGGGGAGATGCTTATCTGGCATATTATGATTATTCCAATAGAAAAAGCAACACCGGATTAGGGGGATGGCAACAAAATAAACCCATTATTGGCTACTACAGGGATAATTTGCCTGATTCGTTTCAAAAGAAGGGAGCCGGCGAACTTATCGAACTGCCGCAATATACAGGATGGCTTGAACTCAAAATAGGGGCAGGAGTGGAAACGTATGATTACAAATCCGACACCATGTGGCAGATTAAAATGAAAATATATGACCAAGCTCGTTGGGTTCTTTACAAACCACCTGTTATTACACTGGTCGACAGCAACGGTAAAGATATTAAGCCTGCCGATATAGTGCAAAATGCGTGGCTTAACAAATCAGCAAAAGAAGAGATGAGTATCGATACCATTGTGGGAACCTTACCCAAAAGTTCTCCTACGGCACTTGGACAGCTTTACTATAGTACTAATAACTATCTCATAAATAAATTCTATAGGGCGGGTAATAATGACCTGTTGGAACGACTGCTTATTGGAACGATATATAGTAATTATGCAGACAGAAAACATACATTAAGCGGAACAGTTGCCCTACTGCCACAATTCGGTATTTATTCAGATAAGAATCAGGATGGAAAATATTTGCTTCTTAGCGAAGTGCAATACCCGAGAGAGGATGAAAGCGAGATAAAAATGGTAACAGTTTGTCCGGATAATTACAAATGTGTTGAATTTACAGATTGAACTAATGAAACAATATAATATAAAGCAAATGTTATTCCTGGCTCGCTCGCGTAGCAAACGGCGCAGGGAAGCAGGAATACTAAATTCGGGGAACAGTTTGATTTCTGTCGAAAGTACAGAGGTGGTACAGACAGGTGTAACCGCCCATAACCAGCTTACCGGAGTGATAAGTATGGCTGATGGGTATGGTGATAGCGCACGCGACCTGCATTTAACAGCAAAAGATGCCGATAAAATAAAGGATCTCGATCTGTTAGATAAAAAATACCTTAGAAAAGACCGGGATGATACGGCAAACGGTATAATATCTTTTGTAAAAGATATCCGGGGTTCTTCTTCAAAATGGAAGATAACATCCGAAGGCGATACAACGATTACATCGGCAAACGTGCAAAAGGATATTCAGTTAGGAGGAGGTATAAGTTCTTCCGGATGGAAAATAACCTCTGCAGGATATGCCAATCTCAATTCTGCCGCTGTACAAAAAGATATATTGGTGGGTGAAAAAATAAGTTCAACAGGGTATATTGCCGATTTCAATGCCGGTAAAGGATGGGAGGTATCATCTTCCGGCGCTGCTATGCTGAATTCAGCACTTGTACGCTCAGACATATTAATAGGTGGAAGATTTGGCTCGATGTCTTTTGAAAGCGGCTTTACCGGATCCGGTGTGGATATTGACATACCCTCAGCTTCTGCCACATTCGACTTCATGACCGTGCGCAAAAGTATGAAGGTTTATGAGCTGGTATATTCACAAATCTACGGACTGGGCGGATCAGTGATCGTGTCCGACCTCAATAAAATACTTACCGTACAGCGCAATACGGGGTTTTACCGTTGCGAGATCGACACCATGGATGACACCATGCGGATGAACCTTCGTAATGGCGATATTGTACGTATGCAGCGTAGCTCCGGTATCAATATCCGATATTTCTACGGAGAAATAATAAATGTAACACCCGACTATTTCGATCTGCGTATCATCGACGGTATAGATGTACCCGAGCCCGGCGACGTAGTCTTCCGATTCGGTAACAAAACTGATAAGAACCGTCAGGGACTGCTCTATCTTACATCGTCAGACGACAAGGCCCCTTACCTCGATATCCTCGATGGTATGACAGACTCCTCCATGCAGGATAAGGTAAAAGTACGCCTCGGAAATCTTAGCGGCATCCGTACTAAAACCGGAAAGCAACTAAATAAATACGGTATTTACGCTCAAGGAGCCGTATTTGAAGATACCGATATTTATCTGGAGGATGGTACAACTGTTTCGCAACAGTTCTCCATCCTGAACGGAAAACTGGAAAGTAAAATAGAAGGTATTAAAAGCGATATGTCATTGGAAGTAGGAAATATTCTAAAGAATTCTTCCTTTAATACCAATTTAAATTATTGGAATTCTCAAAATGACGTGTCTTTTATTACTCCCAGCGATACCTTTCTTTGGTTCGACGGTCACTACTATTCGGAAAAACGCGCTGTAGCAGATATCTATTCCGATAGCAATAAAAACGTACTCCGCCTGCGTAAGATTTCTATCACCCAGGATAACGATGTGATGAATGGCGAAAAGACTGAAGGGATTTATTCATTCTCCCTATTCTATAAAGTAACCCAACCCGGTATACTGACTGTGGGATTTGCCGGACAGGAACTATACATAGAAGAAAATCTCGGAATATCCAACGAATACAACAAGTTGTTCAAAGTAGCACAATGGGATGGGATCGGCAATTTCCGCATCAGTTTTACTGGAGAAATCCTTATATACGGCGTATCTTTTTTCAACGATGCTTTGGCAAATGCCACTATAAAACTTTCAACAGAGATAAAGCAAACCGCTGAAGAAATAAAGCTTTCCGCAGATAAACTGACAGAATATATCAATGAGAAAGATGGGAAAGTTCGCGATTATATTTCATCAAGTATAACAACTGTAGCAGGGGATATTACTCTTTTGTCGAAACGGGTAAAAGAAACCGAAAGTGGTATTGAGGAGACTAACACTTCATTAAAAGTAGCATATGACGGAATATCAGCAGTATCATCCAGAGTCAAAACCATTGAAGGAAATTGGGAGAAAAATTCTGCAGGCTGGATAACCCAGCCGGAAGGACATACTATTTGGGCAAAAAAAGAAATGGAAGATGGTAAAACAATTGTGGCTGCCATTAATATAACTGACGAAAATGTTACTATAGATGCGAATAAAATCAATTTAAACGGAGCAATTAGCACAACAGCTTTCAAAGAGGATGTATGGGACATCCTGAATAGTAAAGTTAATTCATCTTCGTTGAATGGTTATATTCCCCGAAATCAAATTGAATCAGCCATGCAGGAAGAAGGTTTGATTGTGGGAGGATATATGAAAATGAATTTGATTGATGTTGAAAATCTATATGCTAAAAAGCTTGCAGCTATTGAAGGAACTGTGGGACCTTTTAAGATTGGTACAAAAAAATATGAAAGTAAATGGTATAAAGAAGGGGAATTTGAGCGTTCATCTCTGGTGGCAATCGACAATATAGACTACTCAGATGGTGAAAATACCATTCGCAGGCATAAAAAAATCGAACTGGGAGGAACCGCCATAACCATGATGTCTACAACATCAGGCGGTGGTAAATCGGAAGGAAAATGGGGCACGGCAGAAATAATTTTAGGCCCAGGTAGTGTGGATGTGGAAGGAAAGATGATGATAGGAAATAACGTTTTATTCGATGCCCCTGCCGATGCTTCTTTACTCATTCGTTCCCGAAAAACATTCCGACCGGTAGATATGGGGATAATAGTGGAGTTATTTAACGAAAAACCTGGTGGTAATAATTATCCTATTCAACCCAATAATCAGGAATACGGTAGAGCTACATTTTTCTTAGGCCGGAAACGTATCTGGAATCCGAAGGAGGATTTTTTCCGAACGATAGAGTTAGGGTCTCATGCATTCCAACATGAGCCATGGAATCATTTCACATATATCCGAATGGATAATATGGCAACAGAAAATCAGGAACTACCTAATTATGACCAGAACACCGGTATTAGAGTAAGCGAGTATAAATTAGGTGTGGAAAAGAAAGATATGAATGGTGTTCTCCAAACTCCTAAAGTCGTCATGTGGGATCCTGCTACCGGATATATGTTCGCAAGTAATATTACAATAACCAAGTTAAAAGAATTAATAAAATAAGCAAAGATGAAATCAACAATGAAAAAGATAAATTTTAAAGAAATTCAGATAGAAACAGAAGTCGATGTTTTTCAAACATATGATCTGAGAAAAGAAGTAGGCAACCTATTATTTAAGCAGGCAACAAATCTGGCAATGGATGAACTGTCACGTCGGATATTCAAGTCCGAAGGAGAAATAACTATAGAAGACGATGATTTTACCGAGTTATTGGAAGCATTAAAGACTGTGATTGTATACAGGGCGCTACGAGCCATCGAAAACGCGGCAAAGGATATAGAAAAGAGTAAAAAGGCTAAAGCCTGATTTGAATTAAATTACAAGAATAAAAAATGGCAACAGGAGATATAACAATAAATGGAGTTATTTTTACTCCCGACGATCTGGAAAAAATTACCGGAGAGGTATCTAACCGATTAAAGAGTACTTCCAAAGATCCGGGGCAATACGAACAGGTCGACAACCTGGAGGGAGTAACCTCCATACCTGTTTTTAAGCAAAGCGGTAATACATACAAATTAGTACGTGTACTGACTTCCATCCTGAAAGGGACAGACGGTAAAGAAATTTACCTGCAAAATACAGATACACACCTTCAATGGCGCCGGGAAGGCGGGGAATGGAATAATCTGGTTTCACTGGCAGATATAGCAGGAAAAAAAGGCAGCAGTCCCGAATTTCGTACAACCGATGAAGCGCTGGAATGGAAGTATGATACTGATGCGGATGACAAATGGAGGCAATTCCTCCCATTCGACCAATTCAAAACACCTGTTAATGAGTTGACGGAACTGGTAAATATACAAAAAAACCAAGTGGATACATTATCCAAACGGATGGATCGTCATACGGTTGAAATAGATACCATAGGCGCAGGAATAGATTCGCTCATCAACGAGATAGATGCCTTTAAAGAAGAATTAAATATTGTTTCGGTCAATAAAGCCGACGGAGCCATTGTAGAAGATGGGTATCTGTATCTTACCTCCAATGGTGAAATAGTTTCCAACGGAATAGAACTCCCTGCCGGCGGCGGAAACGGTTCCGGCGGTAGTGGAGGAGGCTCTACCCTCCGCCTTATTAACAGGGGTGATGCCTCGGTTGGTATTCCAAAAGGACAACCGGTAGTATTGAAATATACTTTTTCCTCCCTCGATTATGAAACCCAGGAGTCTACAGGCAACGGTACGGCGGTCTATTACGTAAACAATGCACGTGTATACACTCAGTCCATCGCACAAGGTGATGTAGATTTCGATATAACGAATTACATGTCCGACGGACAGAATCAGATCCGCATACAGGTGACTGACAGCTACGGTGCTATACGCTCGCTGAATATGCGTGTAGAAGTGATCAATCTGCAGGTAACCTCCACCTTCGACGACTCATTAGCCTACGAAGGCGAAGTGCAGTTCCCGTTCACTCCAATAGGATCGGGCAGTAAAACCATCCGGTTCATACTGGACGGCCAGGAGCTTGAGCCGGTAACCACCACCGCCAGCAACCGTCAGATGTATAAACGGATTAATGGCCTTTCACACGGCAGCCACTCCCTTGAAGTATTTGCCACGATGGAGGCACAGGGGATTACAATCACTTCCGACAGCCTGCACTATAGTATTATCTATCTGGAGGCAGGAACCGGACAGGTCATCATATCTTCTTCCTTTCATCAGGCAGAAGCCACCCAGTATGAGGTACTGGCCATCCCTTATTCCGTCTATCATCCCACAGCATCCACTACGGCAGTTCAGTTGAAAGCGAACGGCGAAGTAGTAAGCAATCTGGTAATAGACCGCACACCACAGGTATGGTCGTATCGCATACCCGGTCACGGACAGCTGGAACTGGAAATCGTTTCCGGCAATGCTTCGCAGACGTTTAACCTTACAGTGGCCAAATCAGATATCGATTCGGATGCTGAAACCGAAAAACTGGAGCTCTACCTGACTTCCAACGGACGCAGCAACTACGAAGAAAATCCGAGTGAATGGAAATTCGGCGACGTATCCGCAACGCTGAAAGGGTTCAACTTCAAGACCAACGGCTGGGTACTGGACCAAAACAATGTCACAACCCTCCGTATCTCACAAGGTGCACGTGTGGAAATACCATTCCGACCGTTCTTCTCAGACTTCAAGTCGACCGGTAAAACAATTGAAATTGAGTTTAAGGTAAGTAATGTACAAGATTTTAAGACGGATATCCTTTCCTGCTTCAGCGGCGACAGGGGGTTTAAAGCAACCCCTAATGAAATACTCTTTAAATCAGCGTTATCGTCTGTATCAGCCCGTTTTAAGGAAAACGAAATGGTTCGTATATCCTTTGTAATTGAGAGCCGTTTAAAAAACAGGATAATCTATATTTATATCAACGGTATAGCTTCGGGAGCTATACAGTATGTGAGCGAAGATACGTTTGAACAGGTACCCCCTGTCGGTATCACTTTTGGAAGCGACCACTGTACCATAGATGTATATAATATCCGTTCCTACGGCATGGACCTGAACGCTTTTCAGATTTTAAACAACTACATTGCCGATACGGCGGATGTTAAAAAGAAACTGGCTGTTTACGATCGTAACCAGGTATTTGACCCGTCAGGTGAAATACAGTATAATCTTTTGGTTAATTTTCTTCCTGTTATGACTATTGTCGGGCAACTTCCTACATTTAAGTCAACAACACCGGAGGAAAAGAAAATCAATGATATATATTTTGAAAACCGCCAGCATCCGGAACTCTCTTTTGTTACTTATGGTGCCGAAAACGATGTACAGGGTACATCGTCGCAATTATACCCGCGTAAGAATTTCAAGTGGAAGATTAAGAATGGAATTACACTGACTGAATCGGGGGTGAAATCAGATAAATATGCATTAAGAGGTACCGATATTCCGGTGAATGCCTTCTGTATGAAAGCAGACTTTGTTGAGTCTTCTGGTACACATAATACCGGGATTGCCAAATATTTCGACCAGGTGCTGAGGAGCCTGAATTACCTTACTCCTCCACAAAAGGTAGATGAGCGTATTCGTACGACTGTCGACGGTTATCCTTGTGCGATTTTTCATAAGGAAACAGACGATTCGCCGATGATCTTTATAGGAAAGTATAATTTCAATAATGATAAAGGCACACAGCAAACGTATGGTTTCGACGGGAAAGCCGAATGCTGGGAATTCCTAAATAATACATCCGATAACTGTTTATTCAAAGCTTCCGATTTTACTTCTACCATATGGGATCCGAATAAGGAAAAAAACGTACCGGTATGGACGAATGATTTTGAAGCGCGTTATGCAGAAAATGAAAATAATCCGGATACAAGTAATCTGCAAAAACTTACTTCATGGGTAGTATCATGTATTGGAAATCCGGAAAAGTTCAGGAGCGAATGTGCCGGACATTTCAATCTCGATAATCTGTTAAGTTATTATCTCCTTACGGAGTTTATCGGAGCGACCGACCAGCGTGCCAAGAATATGATGATGGCATCGTGGGGGAATGAAGGATCCGGCGATTATAAATACTACTTTATCTTTTATGATAATGACACCGTGTTAGGTATTAATAATGAAGGGGTAAATGCGTTCAATTATGATATTGAATATCAGGATATAGTAGGAGGTGGCTATGTATGGAACGGTTGGGGCTCGGAATTATGGAAACTTGTTAAAGATGCGTTCACCATTGAACTCGCCGATATGTATCGGGCTATGAGAAGTTCGGCGCTTACTTATAATAAAGCTATTAAAATACTTAATGAAGGGCAAGCTGCCTACTGGAGCGAGGTAGTATATAATACCGACGGATATTACAAATATATCGCGCCTATCCATGAAGAAAGCGGTAATGCTTCTTATTTGTATGCTTTACAGGGATCGAGAACGGACCATCGTGTCTGGTGGCTTTCAAACAGGTTTATGTATATGGATAGCAAATATAATGCGGGCGATTTCAGGGATGATTTTATTAGTTTCCGTACATATGCTCCACAAAATGGAGACCAGCTACCGGTTAAACCGAATGCCGATTTTAAATTGACTTTGTTAAAGGATTCTTACCTACAAGTTGTTTATGCATCAAAATATGTAGTAAAAGAAAGGGGAAAAGCGAATCAAACAATCGAGATAAAGGCTCCCTCTTTGCAAACTTATAACGATACAGAAACAGCCGTTTATGGCATTTCTACTATAAAAAGTTTGGGAAGTCTCGCGTCGTTTTATCCCGGTACGGTAGATATATCCAGAGCAAGAAGTTTAACGGAATTAGTAATCGGTTCGTCTATTGAAGGCTACGAAAACAAAAAACTGACGCATATTACCACCGGAAACAACCGTATGCTTCGTCTGGTAGACATACAGAACTGCCCCAATTATACAGAATCTCTCAACCTGAAAGGCTGCAATAATATAGAGGAAGTATATGCCAAAGGGTCGAATACTTCTATGGTGACGCTGCCGCAAGCGGGTGTCCTGAAAATATTATCCTTGCCCGCATCAATAAACAACCTGACATTACGTAACCAGCCGGAACTAACGGATGAAGGGCTGCAATTGGAAAGTGTGGATAATATCTCGACTTTGGTGCTGGAGAATATGAATTCTATAGACCAGTTGGCGCTGGTTAAAAAAATACTGGACTCAGAACCCCGTAAACTGAACCGTGTCCGCCTGATAGGGGTGGATGTTTCTGATGAAGATTTGAGTATACTGCACCAACTTGTAATTTTGGGTGGAATTGATGAAAGTGGCCAGAATATAGAAAAGCCTATGATTACAGGAAAATGGAAAGTAGAAAAAGCTGGTGAAACAGAATTGAAATATTTTAAAGAGATATTTCCTGAACTTGATATTACATATAACACCTTTATTGAAGATCCTTATGCAATAATAGAATTTATTTCGTCACAGTCACAACCTTTACTAAATGCAAAATTTGAAGCAAGTTTTCCCTATGAGAAAATAGGAGAAACCTCATATAAGATCAAAGCACCTAAAGGCTCGGAAATCAATCTGATGTTTGTTGTTGATAACCATTTACCCTATGTGAAACCATACACGATTGAACGGAATATAACGGTAAGATTTGCTGTAAAATATATTCCTTTAAGAACAGTGGTAATAAAGAGTTCTTCCTATGGTAATCCAATTATTCCCGGGGCAACCGTAGTAGTAAATGAAAAAGAAAAATACATTTCGGATAATAATGGTAAAGTATTTATACGTAAAGCAGGAGAATTCACTGTAACATGTTTGGAAGATTCATATGGTGAAAGAGTTCTTAATATTTCTGAATCTTTAACTGATGATGTGATTGATATTGTTCTTTATCCGTATGTTACTTATAGGCAGGAAATTAAAAGCGATGTATTTGGACATTTATTACAAGGTGCTATCTTGGAGATTGACGGAAGAAAAATTTTATCAGATGATTCAGGTATCGTATCTCTAAGGCTTACACGAGGTACCTATGAATGGAGTGCTTATTATGGGAAAAATAAGAAGACTACCGGCTCCGTATATATTTCACAAAACGATGTATTCCAGCAAACAACAGTAGCCATAAGCAAAGAAGATATTAAACCTGCTCAAAATGGTTCAATTCAGGTGCATGCAAGAATAATGGGTTCGCATGTATTATCATATCTAAATATCACAATGAATAATGATAAGTCTTTTTATGTGGACTGGGGAGACGGAACATATGAAAATATTGATCCTAACTCAATCACCAATTTTTCAATTGATAAGGAGTTTTCTATAAGTCATAGATATGAAGGTGGGTGTAAAATATATTTAATTCAGGTAAGTGGAAATACAGGTATAACACGGTTTGTTCAAAAATTGAGAGCTGAGAATGGGGCTTTTTGGTCAATAGGTAATACGCAGATAAAAAACATGAGTTTTAATTATTCTTTATACGCTTTTATCGGTAATGATGTATTTAAAAATGATGGTGCGAGAGAAAATTTTTCAAGTGTCATGGAAAATAATTATAGTTTAAAGGAAATAGAGGCCGGTACTTTTGACGGGCTTACTAATGCAAAATACATGAAGAAATTGTTTAGTGGTACTTCTGCAAAATCTTTACCCAAAGGTATTTTCCGTGATAAGCAGTATCTTCTTGATCTATCTCATGTTTTAGCTTCTTTTAGCGGTTACCTTGATCCAGAAGACACCGAAGCGTTCATTGATTGTAAAAAAGTACATAATTGGTCTAATAGCTTTAATGGAAAAGCATTGGCTAAATTCAAAAGAATAAAGAAAGGTTTTTTGCCGGATCTTGAGGTGAACTATACTACAATAACAGATAATATGTTCTGGCAACAGCCATTAAAAAGTATATATATCCCAAGCGGTTTTAATTGTATCGGTACTAATTTTGTATGTCTTACCTCTGCCTATAGTATAGAAAATGAAAATTTCACGACTGTTATGGAATATCTTGAATTTGAATCGGTAATACCTCCCATATTATATGCTGATTCTTTTCCGTCGATAGATCAATGGCAACAAATAGGTACAAAAATATATGTTCCTGATATTGCGGTAAACGAATATAAACAGGCCACAAACTGGAGTATATGGGCTGATGTTATTTTACCAGTTAGTCAAAAACCCGTAGATAAAGATTAAAAAAATGATACAAAAAGAGAAGAAATTAATTGCTGGTGATGGTAAATGTTTAAAAAGAATTTCTGATGGTTGGATTGCCGGAAAAGAAGTAATACTTGGTAAAGCTTTCTATATTGGAGGTAAAAAGCTTGATGAATCCATTTTAGAACTTCCCGAACATTACGAAGAAATAGACGAACCGTTGATTACGGATTTCCAACCTTTGACGGTGGATGCGGATAGTGTGATAGTGGAAGTAATGGCCGAACAGGAGCAACCTACGGAGGAAGAACCCGAAGTTGAAAATGAACCTGTAGTAGAAGAGCAGAAGCCCAGGATTGTGATAACGGGGCAGGACTTTATTACCATGCAGGAGAAACTGGATAAGATTATGGCGATTCTCTCTCCGGAGCAGCTGGAAAAACTGGAATATCCGGATAGGTAGATTGCGTTGGTGTAAAAAGCTTTAAAACAGCTTAATAACAGATGCGGCATATAGCGGCCGATGGTTTGTAGCCATCGCTGTTTATGTGCCGTTTTTTTTATTTGTATATGTTCGGGTTTTTGACCGTTGTGCAAGGGTTGCACACTTTCAGGCAACCGATGCAGCGATTCCGGTTTTGTGTACGCTACAGCCTTAAATTTGTAATAACAACAAAAGAGAAAGGAAAAATCAGAACTGTAGCCGGTCATTCATTTGAATAGATTGATCCGAAGGATGACGGCAGATTCTGTAATAATCCTGATTATTTATTACTAATTAAATTTTTAAAACAAATGGCAAAGTATGGAGTAGGTCTAAAGGACCTGAAAATTGGTGCTCAGGCAGCTAACGGTGGTATGGGTACTTCATTGGTGAGCGTAGGTAAAGTGTATAAGGAAACGGCAAGTATTATCGACGAAGACGGTACGGTAACCAAGCATTTCGCTGAAAACGACCGCTATCCTTTCCTTACCGTTTACGAAGCGGCCGGAACAACAATCAAGTTTACATTGACGGATATCGCGCCCGACAAATTGAAAGAATTTTTCGGTGGCGAAGTGGAAAGTGCTTCTAAAGCATGGAAAAGTCCGATGACGTCTTTCAGTTGTGAACGCTCGTTAAGCCTGGAAACCGTAATGGGAGTTACCATCGATATCCCCAACGCCTTTATTTATGCGAAACTGAACTGGAATCTTTCTCAGAAAGAAGTGGCTAAGGTAGAAGTAACGGCCGAAGTACAGGCTCCGAAGGTAGCTTCCGAAGCTCCGATGATCATTAAAGAAACAGCGGCGTAAAAAGATGGAAAATCCTGAAGTAGAGATCAGGACTGTAGAGACGTTGTTAGACAAAGGTGTGCGGGTAGATTTACCCGCCCCTCGTCTTTTCCGGTGGTTTGGAAAGAAAACCATTTCGTTAGTCGTAAAACGTCCGAGCAGTCAAACCCTGTATACCATATCGGGGATGTATATGGAAATGAAAAAACAATGCGGCAACCTCGAGGCAGGAAGCCTGGATGAGGCACACCAACTACTGGCCACCTGTATGATCCCGGTGAGCCGTATCATAGCCTATGGGATAACATCGTACGGCACACCAATGGGGATCCGTAACCGGTTGCTGGCGCGGTATCTGCGCAAGCATTTGAACACCCGCCAGATGACCGACCTTATTTCGATAGTGATCACTCTTTCGGGAGTACACGATTTTTGCAATACTATCAGGTTAATAACGAATCTCCGGATGACGATGCCGAAGACCAAGACGGCCTGAGCCAGGATGAAAAGGGAGTTAAGGGGCATTACGAAGGCTCTCATAGCCCTTTCGGACTCATTTACCAGATTGCCCGCGATACCGGCTGGACGATAGACTATATACTAAGCATTCCGCATGCCACACTGGTCATGATGCTGGCAGACGCGCCGCGATATGTATCCGGTACGGAAAAAGAGAAAGCAATCGAAATTACATCGAAAGAACAACTGATAGATATAATCGGAGGCAGATCATAGTCGGGGTTGGCAGAATAACAGGATGTCATTCTGCCATATAAAGAATAAGAAATCAAATATAAAATAATATAATCATTATGGGGCAAACGAATTTAAATTCATTATCTGTAAATGATATAACAAAAGAAAACCAAAGTATCGAGAAAGCTATTCATGGTATAGGAACAGAAAGCTATGTTACGATGGGAAAACTTTTAAATATGAGTACCGCTTTTGATACATTAGGAGAAAAAGCAAAAGAACAGGCTTCTACTTACCATATGTTAGTATTGGGGATAAACGATGTTGAAAAATCGCTGACTAAGCTTAATCAACAATTAATAGCCGGCGATATTTCTTCATCCGCTTTTTTGGATAAAGGGCATGCGCTGGCAGAAGAGCTTGCGTCACTTAAGTATGAAATCACTGAAATAAGTTATGATTTCAGTAACGAATTGTTTAAAGAGATAGAAGATTCAAAAATCAATGATACCATAAATAAATATCAGGGTTATCTCGCTCAATTATCAAGCCTGTATACGTCGTATCAAAAGGATAAACAAACTATTGAACAGCAATTAGGTCAGGCGAAGTATGAGAATGAAAAAGAAAAAGTTAAGCTGTTAAATGAATCTCTGCAAGTACTTGAAAAGCAATATGCCGAGTCATTAAAAAAAATTGCTGTAGAAAATAACGATAAATTGAAAGTTATCCTCGGAGACTTGAAAAATTTATCTAAGAGCGCCTTGGAACAAGGTATCGAAGAACTGGATAAAGAAATATTTAATTTAGAAGGGAAGGTACTGGCGGGTGATGCAACTGAAGGAGAAGTGCAGTTGATCAAACAACTAGTTTCCGCAAAAGAGGAGGCCCAAAAAACCATAACTAAATTAGAAGAGCTGAATGAAACTCCTTTAGACAAAATAACCGGTTATTTAAAAAACCTTACGGCTGAACAACTAGGTAAGGATTTAAAGAATATTTCGGATGCTTTGAATACCGTAGGAGAAGCGGTATCTACATTTGACAGCGCGGTAGGAGGTACAATCAGTACGGTTGGTGCAATGGTGGGCGGAGTAGCCGGTATCGCTACCGGTATTTCAACTATCGGCACAGATCCTGTAGGAGGAGCGTCAAAGATTATTCAGGGTGCGGCAGGAATTGTAAAGGCGATAGGCTCGCGTATTGAAGAAAATAAGAAAATACGCAACGATTATCTCAAATATGAGAATGATTTATACATAAAAGGATTAGAGTATAATAAACTGTTACGTGACAGAAGAAAAATTGTTCAGGAATCAGGTCAGGATTATCGGGAATATTATGACAAATCAAAAAATACCATCAATGACAGGAAAAGTGAAAATCAGACTGAACAAGACGCTCTGTTAGCCAAATTACAGGAAGAAACATATGTAGAGGGGAAGAAATACAAACATGGAACCTGGTTCAGAAAAGCAAAAACCTGGACTGAATACGGTTCACTTGAGAATGCGAATTATGATAAGCTGGAAGAACTCAATGCACTTGGGAAATTGGAAGGTAATGCAAAGTCATTATTCGACCAATTGAAAAAGCTTAAAGAAGAAGGTAAATCATTGGAAGAAGAACTCAAGACACTGGAAGAGGAGAGAAAACAGGCATGGACAGGTACAACCCAAAGTACCGTTTTTGATAATATAATCGAGGGGTTTAAAAACGGAAAAAAATCGGCGAAAGACTTTGCCGATGATTTCGAGGGAATGATGAAAACGGCGATGATGCAGGCTCTTAAGATGAAATTTCTGGAAAAAGAACTTGATGGCTGGTATAAAAATTTTGTTGACAAAACCGAGAGCGACGGGGAGTTAACAGCGGAAGAAATATCAAAATTAGAAGAAGAATACAATAAAATTATTGATGGTTTTGCCGAAAAAGTTAAGGCCATGGAATCGGTGTCCGGACTTAGTTTCGACAAATCCTCAGAACCCGCTTCCGTAGCGCAGAGAGGACTGGCAGCCATGTCGCAGGACAGCGCTACCGAATTGAACGGAAGTTTCAATCTCCTCAAAGTCCATTCCTATAATATAGATCAGAATATAGGGAAGATTTATTCCGACCTTACCGGTGCTGTTAATAAATGGGAACAAATCTCCCAAAATACTTCTTATTGCCGCCGGCTTGAAAATATTCAGGAAGATATGAATAAAATGCGGAACGATATTAGCTCTATCGCATTAAAAGGAATCAGGTTGTTAAACTAATAAACCGAAACAACACAATGAAAGGAAAATGTTTTATTGACAATATAGATATCTACGACCGGTATGGTGTAGTGATCAGGAAGGATGGATATAAAGACCTGCTTACTTTTCCGGCCTTAAAAGAACCCGGTAAAAACGACTGGCCCGAAGAAGACGGGGTGGAAGTCGACTTAGATTCACCCCGGTTGCAGACAAAAACGGTAACGCTGCCGTTTGTTGCTAAAAACCCTTTTTTCGAGGTCAACGACTTTATTGCCTTTATCACAAAACCCGGATACCGTACGATCCGCATTCCAACGCTGGGAAAAGAATGGAAGATCAGGATGAACAGCCAGACGGAGAACAAAATACATCCCAAAGCGACGAATTTTTCATTACAATTTATAGACGATGCGCCGACGGGTGCCCGGATGAAGACGTACACGCCGGTACCGGGTAGCGGGTTAACCCTTATGCAATCGGCCTATGAGCTCGATGCCGTTCCGTTCGATAAATACGGAGTAGTAGTTGAAAGCGGCTTGGACGACTTACTTAAATCGCCTACGGCAAAACAGAATCTGGCGCAATCTTTAATAACCTCCGACGGACAGGTATACGACGCCGACCATTTGGTATTTAACAGTAAGGAAACGACACTGAAATGCCTCTTTATAACTTCTTCAGTCCAAAAGTTCTGGGAGTGTTATTATGCCTTTTTTAACGATTGGATACAACCGAAGGAAAGGACGTTATATTGCGAACATACAGGCGAAGAATATCCCTGTTACTACAAGAAATCGTCCGGATTTCAAATCGAAGAAATGAGTTCGCGGTTTGTCTGTTCCTTTAACCTGACGATAGAATTTATCTCGTTCCGAATCAGCGAAACAGACTATATCCTGGCTACCGAAGACCAGCGGCATATTGTACTGGAAGACGGCGAAACCCGTGTAGATATGAAAGTGTACGCCTATTAATCTAATGAAAGTAAAGATACATGATATGAAGATATTCAATAAAAACGGTCAGTTGATCCTCGAGGTCGAAGTAAGCGACTCCAGTTTCCGTTACCGTTCCGTTATGAAAGGAAACAGCGTTACCCTGTATTACTCCCTGGTCGACCATGTGGAGATACCGGTAGGAAGCTATATCGAGGTAAGCAAAGAACGGTATACCTTATTCAAACCCGAAAATTTCAGCAAAAAAGGATCACGTAATTATGAATATACGGTAATCTTTGAAAGCGATCAGGAGTTGTTGAAAAAGTGTAAATTCAAGATGATGGACCCGGATCCGGAGAATATGGAACGCATTATTTACAACCTCGTGTTTCCGTTAGCCGGCAGGCCGGAAGCATTTTTAATGCTTATGAAACGGAACCTCGACGAACTGCTACCCAAAGGCACACCGGAAAAAGATAAATGGCAGATAGGCAAATGTGTGGATGCTTCGGACAAAGCCCTGGCATTCAACCATGATAACTGCTACGAGGTACTGACGCGCTTAGCAAGCGAATTCAATACGGAATGGGAGATTGAAGGAAGGACCATTCATCTCTGTAAAATAGAAAAAGACAAAGATAATCCGTTAGCCCTTTCATACGGAAAAGGAAACGGTTTTAAAACCGGAGTAGGACGCCAGACCCAGGGAGATAAACCGCCGGTAACACGTTTGTTTGTACAAGGTGGAGAACGGAATATCGATCCGAAGACTTACAAAAACAAAACGCTTCGCCTTCCACTCAAACAGGAACTCGAATATGAAGGGCGCAAGTATAAAAGCGACGACTACGGTAACTATATCGAACGGATCGACAGGGTTGCGGCAGATACGAACGAAGACAGCTACGATGCAAGCCATATCTATCCCAAATGGGAAGGGACGGTTTTGGAAGTGGTCGAAATAAATGAACAGGATAAAACCTGTACCTTTAAAATAGAAGACCCGGCTACACAACCGGATTTTACCGATATGCGGATTCCCAATGAAAAAGCGACTATTATTTTTCAGGACGGATTACTGGTAGGCAAAGAATTCGATATCGTACAGAAAGACGATGAAACAATTACCGGATACACCCATTCGAACGGGACATTCTGTATACATCTGTTGGAAACCGACGGAAGTATTTTTCCCAATAAAGATATCGAAATTAAAGGAAATCGTTTTGCTGTGTTCCATATCAAATTGCCGGACGAATATGTCTGTGATAACACCAATAAAAAAGGTGGTAGTTGGGAGATGTTTAAAGAAGCCGCCCGGTATATGTACGAACACGAAGACGAGCAATTCAGCTTTACCGGCGAACTGGACGGTATCTGGGCTAAGAAAAACTGGCTGAAGATAGGCGGACATATCAAACCCGGAGCTTTTATCCGGTTTAGCGACACCGAATTCCAGCCCGAAGGGATATTGATCCGTATCACAGGCGTAAAAGACTATATCAATAATCCTTACAGCCCCGAGATCGAACTTTCCAATATACCCGTAGGAGGATTTGTATCCACGGAACTGGGAAAGATTGAAAGCAACGAAGTGGTAAATGACTATCAATACAAGGATGCGGTACATTTTACCAAACGACGCTGGCGGGATGCGAAAGAAACGATGACCATGCTGGAAAATGTGATGGAAGGCTTTTCGGAAGGAATTACACCGGTATGGGTACAAACCATGTCGATGCTGGTGGGAGACGAAAGTCTACAATTCCGGTTTGTTGATCAGGCCAATAAAAAGAATCCCGTCTATCCGATATTTGAGTTTAAACAGGAAACGCAAACGTTTAGCATCATTTATCCGAATAATATAAACGATATCGCCCTGCAGCATCTTACGTTGGGTATCGATACCATATCTCCTTCCCATGACGTAAATAAATACAAATGCTGGGATATGGGAAAATACATAACTGCTCCGTTAGATAAAGAACCGGCGTTATACTTATATGCCGTCTGTAATAAAACTACCATGAAAGGATATTTCAGCTTTTTCCGTGAAGGACTGAAAATGGATGGGGGAGACGTATATAACTTTTTAGTAGGGATTTTATCCAGTAATTATGAAGGCGAGAGAAGCTATACCTCATTATATGGCTTTACGGAAATCCTTCCCGGTAGAATTACCACAAAAAATATTGTCAGCGAAAGCGGGAATACAAGTATCAACCTGGAAACGGGAGAAATAAAGGGAACGATTACATTCACATCCGGCTCAACAGGTTTAGAAAATGTGAATGGTTGGAATGAATCACAAAATAAGATCATAGACGCTTTACAAGAAGCCGAAGAAGCTTCTAATGCTGCAAATAAAGCGGAAAAAACAGCAAATGATAAAGCAAAAGTATTTTATGTGATGCCACCTTTATCACCTTCTGGAATGCAAATTAATGATTTATGGTATAATGGTACTTATATAAAAAGGTATAATGGAAGTTCATGGGATATTGTTTCCGATGATACGGTTACAACAACTAAAATATCCGGCGGACTAATAACTACCGGAGCTATTACATTTGGAAATTCGGGTGGTATGACTGGAAGTGGAAGTGTCCGTATTTGGTCTGGAGGAACATTAAGTAATGCAGAGAATGCAAAGTTTGTTGTGAGGAGTGACGGAGATGTATATTCGTCTGGTAATTTTTACACAAAAAATCATTTTTTTGCTACTGATGATAGGGGGTATGTAAATGCGGGATTCAATGGTGGTATTAATGGAACAAATTTTGATTCAGTAATGCTATTTGTGGGAAATTCTAATCCCCAAAATGCACCTTTTAAAGTTACATATGGGGGTAGTATGGAAACCAACGTAGGGCGTATAGGTTCATTTATTTTTTTCAATGGTATTGGTAGAGCAATAAATTCATTATTAGGATTTGATCATACGGATGGTAGAAATATTATTTTAAATGCACATACTGACAATTATGTTACTCCTAATCAACCTTTGTTAATATTAGAACATATTAGATCGGCTTCGTTAACAGAACCAAAAACCTGGATAGAATGTACTAAAGCAAAGGGATGGGGTTCCAAATTTGTAGTAGAAAGTCGTTACCTCGGGGATGCAAATGAAATGGAAAGAACGGTAATTAATGTAGGACCTTTTATGTCACATGAACAACTTACTAAACTTTCCTCATCTCCTGAATTACTACCTGTATATTATGATACGAAAAGTGGTTATTTATGTTTCAAATATTAAAAATAAAATCATGGAATTAAATTTAAAAGACAGAGTATTAGTGCTTAATAGTGTATTGCCTCAGTATGATACACGCAGGAATTTAGAGTTGAAAATGGCGATCGATAGTAAAATGGCGCTTACTACCGAAGAGCAAAAAAATATTGTAATGAAGGAGTTAGGTAACGGACAGATGGAAATAGGCTTTAAAACGCCGGATACGGAAATGAAAGTTTTTGTATTTACCGACGACGAACTCTTCTACCTCAAACAACGGGTGGATTATATTGACCGTAACGGGATGTTCTCTGCCGATACATTGCCTACCTATATGAAAATATTGGATGAATTATTTGTTTCGGAAGAGTATACCGCCCGATGGGAACAAGCATCCTCCAACGGAATGCAATAAATAAACGGAAAAACAACAATTAGCTATATGGCAACAAGAAAAGTAAAAGTATCAGAACTGCCGTTTGCAAAAAGTACAACGGGGCTGACGGTGCTGGGGGTCGACGGCGAAAACCAGAGTGTACAGGCCGATATGGAATTGCTACGCGGCAATAAAGGCGACAGTGCTTTCCAGCTTTGGCTCGAGCAACCGGGGAATGCGGGAAAAACCTATCAGGATTACCTGGCTTTCAACCGTCAGCCGGCCACAGATGCGGCAAACGAGATGTTACAATATAAAAGCAAAGTCGAAGGCGACTTTGCTCTACTCAAAACCAGTACCGAAACAGCCAGACGCGAAACTGTGGCCGCAACGGAAGCCGCAAAGACGGCAACCGGTAATGCAAACGCGGCAGTCACCCGGGCCACGGAAGCCGCAACACAGGCAACTACCGCGGCAAACCAGGCAGATGTGGCGAAGGGCAAGGCAGAAACCGCAGCAGTCAGGGCAAACCTGCTTGCGGACAATCCGCCCCAAATTCAGGACGGATACTGGTATGTGTACAAGGAAGCACAGAAAAAGTATATCAATACCCAAATTCCTGCTACGGGAGCCAAAGGAGATAAAGGCGATAAAGGTAATCAGGGCGACAAAGGTGAACCCGGTGCAGGTGTCAACTTACTGGGTTCTTATCCCACACTAGCCGAATTAAAAGCAGAACATCCTACAGGAAGCGCCGGAGACGCCTATGTAGTGCAGGACGACCTGTATGTATGGGACGACCGGACAAACGAATGGCTCAATACCGGAAAGATCCGGGGAGAAACAGGAATTTCTGGTAAATCACCTAAGGTACAGAATGAAACCTGGTGGGTATTCAACGACCAGACGCAATCATATCAGGATACCGGCGTATTCCTGTTTCCAAAAAACGTAGACTTCCAGCAGGCCACGGCACGGCAGAATATCGAGACCGGTGAAAGCCTGACGACCTTATTCGGGAAAATAAAGAAATACTTTGATGACCTCGGCTTACTTGCCTTTAAGAATAAAGCAAGCTGGAACACGGATATCGAAGATAAACCGGTATTTAAGACTGTAGCGGGACAAAGTCTCCTGGGGAACGGGGATATTGATACTGCGTACACAGCCGTAGCCGATGGAGGACTGGAAGTTGTGAACGGCAACCAGTTCAGGATAAAAAACGAATGGCTTGCCAAGATAGATAAAGAACCCATACATAAAACCGCTACATTGGCTGCAGGTACGTGGACAGGCTCCGGCCCTTATACATACACACTGGCCGACAGCGCCGTAACCGGCAACAGCTTTGTAGAACTCTGGCCGGCTTCGGCATCGCGAAGCCATGCCCGGGATGCGGATATATACGAAGACGTAACCGTACAATCAGGTTCCATTAGGCTGACCGCGGCAAATAGCCCGGCGGAGGATATACATATTAAGTACACCATCGTGCGGTAAACAGTGGAGTATTGAATGGAAACCTGCTTAATCAACAGATAGATTTTAACACCTATGGCAATAATAAAAGTAAAAGTATCGCAACTCTCCGAAGCCCAATCGCTTGAAAACCTTTGGGTACTGGGAGTGGATCATGAAAATAAGAGTGTCCGGACCTCGATGTCTTTGCTGAGGGGAAATACGGCATTTTACGAATGGCAATTGAAAAACCCCGGCAAAACGTACGACGACTGGATCAGGATGCTGCAGGACCCTGCCCTGAAAGCCGCCGAAGTGGCCCGCGAAGCCGCGGACAAAGCGGACGAAACCAATAACCGGGTTACGGCAGCAGAAAACAAACGTGTCACCGCCGAACAAAACCGTGCCGCCGAAGAGGGGAAACGGATTTCCGCGGAAACGGGACGGGTGAATGCCGAATCCGAACGTAACCAATCCGAACAAAACCGTACTGTTGCAGAACAGAATCGTGCGGCCGAAGAAGTAAAAAGAGTCTCAGCCGAATCTTCGCGTAATATAGCAGAAAATAAACGCGAGTCCGCAGAATCAACCCGCATCACTGCCGAACAGGGTCGAGCCGCTGCGGAAGGCAAACGGGTGACAGCCGAAACCGCACGGGTAACGACCGAAGACAACCGTTCGGCCGCCGAATCTGCGCGTGCGAGCGCTGAATCGGCAAGGGTGACTGCGGAAGGTAAACGCGTAACAGCCGAGCAAGACCGGGCGACGGAAGAGGGCAAACGCTCAAGCGCTGAAACGGCACGCGCAAACGCAGAGGATAAACGCATTACGGCCGAAACAGGTCGGACGACCGCTGAGCAAGGCAGGGTCACAGCCGAAGGCAAACGAGTAACGGCGGAATCCGCCCGGCAAACGGCATCAGAAACCGCTGTAAAGAATGCGGATAACGCTGCAACGGCAGCCAACACAGCTGCAACGAATGCAAATGCCGCGGCAAAGGATACCAAGGAACTCAACCAGAATCCGCCTAAAATTCAGAACGGGACCTGGTGGGTGTATAATGTGGCTACACATGCCTATGTAGATACCAACCAGGTATCACGCGGCCCCGAAGGCAAACCCCTTACAGTTCTCAGTAACGGTAATTACGCGTACTGGGACGACAAAACAAACACCTACAAAGACAGCGGGATCAAAGCCGCCGCAACGGTGGACCTGCAAAACGTTCCCGTTACCTTTACGCAGGCCGGAGCCCGTGCGACTATCAACTCCGGCGAAACCGTACCGACTGTCTTCGGCAAACTAAAGAAATGGTTTGCCGATCTCGGCGCCCTTGCCTGGAAATCGAAAGTAAACTATAATACGGATATCGATAATGTACCGGCAGCCATAAAGAACCCGTCTGCGCTGACTGTTTCGCTGAACGGGACATCACAGGGAGCTTACGACGGTTCGGCGGCAAAAAGTATAAATATCACTGCCGGCAATGTAGGAGCAGTCGGTAAGCAGGAAACAGTCGGTGGCGACAGTTATATTAATACCAATGTTTTCTCATGGAGAGTGGCAAGCCCGGGAGCAGTAGGTACAATAAAGATCAATCTGCCGAAAACCTGGTCGAGCACGATGCTTTCATTCGAGATTGATTTTTATCAATACAATACAAATGGTACCGCCAAATTAATTATAAGCGGATATAATTATACTTCTCCGGGATGGGTAAATACAAGCGCGCAGGTATTCGGTAAATTTCCTTATAATGTTCGTTTGGGTTACGACTCCAAGGCAGGCAGGTGCTGTATATTGCTGGGGGCAACCAACTCAAGTTTTCCCTATCCCGAATTATCTATTGTGCGTGTGACCTCGCGGTATAGTAACACTACCGGGTGGAATACCGGTTACTCGGTAGAGCAAATCACGTCTGAAAGTAGTATTACCCATATTGTCACACCATCAAAGGTAGATTATAACACATTTGCGACTACAGCTAATTCGGTCAGAAGGTATGTACTGGCCAATACGGCAGATGCAAAGACCAATTATTATCTACTGGGGCAGGCGTATACCGATACGTTGATCAACCGTACATCACTGGTCGGAACACTTATATTCGTCAGGGGGGCGGCAGGAGCGATGTGTGTAGTGAACAATATAGCTATCTCGGTAAATTGTTCGTATAATACAAATAAGGCTGCTTTAACGAATATCAGTAATGGCGGATATACGGTAGATGTGGTATTGCTTACGTATAATTCTGTCAGGTATGTAGCCCTGAGGGTACACCAGTCATCCGGTTCGAATTTAATTACATTCAACGGCGAATATACGAAAAATGGTAATAATGCTGATTTCCAGCGGTTGGTCGATGGAGTAGATTCCGTAAGCAATGTAGCCGTCATTAGCAATAATAATATTATAGCCAATGCTTCGTCTGCTACCCAATTGCAAAACGCCCGTAGCTTATGGGGGCAATCGTTCAACGGTACCGGTAATGTGACGGGTACATGGTATTATAATGGTACAAGCGGGACATCCTCCAATACGCATATCAACGGGGGCGGTATGGAATTATATCACGCAACACCGTTTATCGATTTCCATTTCGGTAATTCTACGGCCGATTATACTTCGCGTCTAATAGAGAATGCTTCCGGGCGGTTAAGTATTTTATCCAATACTACCCCTAAGCTCTCTATCGGCTATGCAAACGATTCGTACAACCTGGCTGTCGGTTCTATGATCAGTAACAGTTGGTTACGCACCAACGGTCAGGCAGGATGGTATTCACAAAGTTATGGTGGTGGTATCTATATGACGGATGCGAGTTTTGTCCGTATCTACAACAACAAGAAATTCCAGATCGATAGCGTGGATTTAGACTCCCTGAAACTGGCCGGAGGAATAACAACCAGTAAAGCCAATCCGGGAAGCTGGATTTCGGGCATGACATCCGCCTTGTTGAACCTGACAGGGGTGCAGACACAAAGTTCGTATCATCCCTATATCCGGGTAAAGAACCATCTGGGGCATGTGGTCAACGTAGGCGGATTAGGCAACCAGTTCGGGTTTTACGGCTATTATAACGGGCGGACGGTTAACGGCACCGATTGGCAGTCGTTTGTAGATATGAGTAGCGGTAACTGGACGCACAGCAAGAACCTGACGGCGGGCAACCTGATCAAAGCCGGATCAAACAACAATTATGTACTCTTGGGTGGCGGAGGCCATAAAGCCGTATCCGACTTTGCCCCGAAGTTGATTCATAAAACGGCGACTTTGACAACAACAGGCTGGGCAGGCTCCGGCCCGTACACCTATAAAATAACGGATAGCGCAGTAGTCGACAACACTTTTGTTGAAATATGGCCGGCGGCCGCTTCACGCAACGCGGCAAGCGAAGCCGACATCTACGAAGACGTAACCGTAGTGCCCGGCTCGATTACCATAACCGCATCCAATAAACCCACAGTAAATATTAATATTAAATACAAAATACAATAAAACAATGGCAAATTCAGGAGTTTTTAGAGTTAGCGGTGGAACTAGTAAAAGAAAACTCATTTTCAATAATATCGAATCAAATATTAAAGAAAGTTGGGTAAAAAAAAATAATATGCCTACAGCGCGTGAAAATGCCTCATCCTGTACAGTCAATGGGAAAATTTATGTTATTGGCGGGTATTCTATAAATAGTGTAGTAAATAGGAATGAGTGTTATGATCCATTTACAGATACATGGAGTATTAAAGGCAGTATGCCAACGGCAAGAAATGCAGCAGGTGCAGCTTCTGTAGGAAATAAGATTTATGTTTTGGGTGGTCATGATACTATAAATTCACTTGATATGAATGAATGTTATGATACTTTAACGGATACATGGACAGTCAAAAAAAAATTGTCAGGTGAATGCTTTACAATGACGGCTTCTTCTGTTGGGAATAAAATTTATATGATTGTCTTAGATATAAATCAATGTTATGATCCATTAACTGATACGTGGACTATAAAAAAGAGTATGCCAACTTTACGATATTTCCAAATGTCATCAGTAATCCGTAATAAAATTTATGTAATGGGCGGACTTTCAATAATTGGCCATTTACTTGATGCGAATGAATCCTATGATATTTTGACAGATACCTGGTCTACCAGAATGAAACTGCTTTCACCAAGGGGGGCAGGTACTGCACAAGTTGTTGATAACAAAATTTACCTTATTGGAGGAGAAACGGATAAAGGAAATAATAATGTAAATGAATGTTATGATCCTTCGATTGACGTATGGACTACTAAACTTAGTTTGCCTGAGGGAAGAGGTGGGTTAACTTCTGCAGTACATGATAATAAAATCTATATAATAGGAGGATATAAACAGGATATAAACCAATGCTATACTCCCGGAATTGAAATAAAATCATACCATGTCACCGGGAATGCTAGATTTCGATTTGATAAAAAAGTAGGATGGAAAGATGGAGTTATTAAAGAAAACGAAACAATAACTTGTAATGAACAAGGGGAAATAAAATTTATTGAAACGAATGTTTCAGGATATATTGAAGAAAAAATAAACAAAGAAGTAGTAATCACCAATTTTTAATTTAAAACAGTATGTACACAGTAGAATTTTGGGACAAAAAAAGTCCGATTAACAAAGTATCAGCAGAAAAGTATTTAACAGCTAATCCGGAAATGGAAGATGTAAATGTTATTTTACTAAGGTCGGGTAACATTATCACTAGGATTGAAGATCCGGATATTCTCCGTTCGGTTTATAAATGGGAAGGAAAAACGGATGAAGAAGTAGCTCAGTTATATCTGGAACATGTTTCCAAAGAAGATAATAATTGATTATTCTCATCTGATCTGACATCTCATCTGTCTATCGGCATAAGAAAAAGATAATCGCTATGGTCCTCGACCGTTTTGCGTAGGGTGGATGATCCGGCCGGATAGAAGGGAGTGATATCTTCGGTGAGGCGGGTCGGAGGTTGTGTCGGTATGTGAACAGAGGTTGCCGGATAAGATAGTTAAAAGTAGTGAGGCTAAAGAGTCAGGCGGAAACGTTACTTCTTTAGCCCACTTTGTTTTCGATAGTTGTAAAAGTGATTTTCCAGCTACGGTTGACAAATATTTTAACTGCCTTCACGCCTTCACAGGATTATAACATCTTAATTATTAATCTTTATGCGTGAAGGGAGCCGTTTGTTCTCCCCTTCACAGCCTTCACAAGCCGTGCATGAACAACTCATGTGCGGATAGAGGGGAATTGGTGCTTTGTGTATGTATATTTAATCATTTCACAGGGGTGGAATAAAGATTTCACATAGGTGAAATATAAATTTCACGCTGGTGAAATAAAAGTTTCACCCGGGTGAAACTATTAATCCATAAGGAATTTTCAGCTAAATATTTATTAGTCAGATACTAATGAGTTTAATCCTTAGTATTAATTATTAGTGTACGCGGATTACACGGTGAACACAGATAAACACGGATTTTTAGTAAACTGAAATATCTGCATTCATCGGTGAATTCCGTGTGGTTTGTGGGGGGGGGAATATTCCGTGAAGGATAAACGGGTGTGGTGAAGGGCTATCCTTCACGCATTAAGTTTGATAATCAATGTTTTATAAGCCTGTGAAGGCGTGAAGGGAGTTTTTAAACATATAATTTGATGCGGATAATTGGCTACACGCGACTTTCTTTTTACTTTTGACCGTTCTTATATTAATAGTGTATGATAATGAAAAAAGTTGTTTTACTATCTTTTTTATGTATTGCTGTCGTGTTGGCTTCCTGTTCGGGGAATAAGGCCGTGCAGGCAGAACAGGCTAAATCTTTCCCGATGTTCTGGACATGGCAGGGATACCATCCGGGCATGAATTTCGATTCCGTCTGCGCCGTTATCAAAGAGGCGGGTATCGACGGCATGATGCTGAACGCCNNGCCCCTTCGCCCGACGATTACCGGACGGCTATACCTATCGCCCATAAATATGGCATTGAAGTGTATGCCTGGCTGTGGACAATGAACCTTGAGCATGGGCGGGATTCTATGGTGAAAGCGCATCCCGAATGGTTGAGCGTAAACCGTAAAGGCGAAAGCCTGGCCGACCATACGGCTTATGTAGGATATTATAAATTTATGTGTCCTGCCCTTCCCGAAGTACGCGAATATATAAAAAACAAAGTGAAGGCTTATTGCGAGGTGGAAGGGCTGAACGGGATAGCGATAGACTACCACCGCTTTGTGGATGTGGTATTGCCTACCACCCTTTGGCCGAAATACGGTATCGTACAGGATAAGGAGTATCCCGAATGGGATTACGGATACCACCCGGCGATGATAAACAAATTTACGGATCTGCACGGATACGATCCCAGGGAGCAGGAAGACCCTTCCAAAGACGGTCAATGGCTGCAGTTCCGTTGCGACCAGATCACGGAAGTAGCCAATGAAATAGCCGACGTGGTACATTCTTACGGTAAGGTGATGGCCGCTTCGCCTTTCCCAACGCCGGCCATGTCGCGCGAAATGGTGCGCCAGGACTGGGGCAAATGGAACCTCGATATTGTATTCCCCATGGTGTATCATAACTTTTATACCGAAGATGTGAGTTTTATTTCGGATTGTACGATCGATAATTTCCTAACCAAGAATCCGGAAACAACCCTTTATTGCGGAATGATGGCGACAGACGGGCCGGAGATGTTCGAATGTATGGATGCAGCGTTGAACAACGGCGCCGAAGGAGTTTCGATCTTTACGATCGGAAGCCTGAAAAGTCCCGAAATACGCGCCCGTTTCAGGGCCTATACCGATAGTGTAAAAGCGTTGAAAGCCGAAAACCCCGAACGGTTTGCTGCCGTGATCGGCGTGATCAAACCCGATGCCGACCCGTTCAGGCATGAAGGTGTAATGAAGCGGGTTACTAAAAAGATAGATGATTATGTAAATGAAAACCGCATAACCAAAGCGGAGGTGAAAATCGATCTTGGTGATTACACCCTGGTTGACGAATACGGCGCTACCCGCCACTACCGGGTGACGGAAAAGAAATCCGGTACGGAATTCGATGTTACTTTTTATGCCTACGGAGGTATTTTATCCGGCTGGAATGTTGAACCGCATACGAAGAAATAAAAATATGGATGCATCAAAAGTATATTTTACCAATTTACGCACGACTCCGTCGAGCAACCTCCTCACCAAACTGGAACGGTTGGTAAAGCGCGCGGGTATCGAAAGAATAGATTTCAAAAATCAGTTTGTAGCGGTTAAGATACATTTCGGCGAGCCGGGTAACCTGGCGTATATCCGCCCGAACTATGCGGCGCGAATCGTCGGTTACCTTCAAAGCCTGGGAGCCAAGCCGTTCCTTACCGATTCCAATACGCTTTATTCGGGTGGACGTTCGAATGCGGTGGACCACCTGCACAGCGCGATGATCAACGGCTTTAACCCGATTACGGTTCCCTGTAACGTGATCATTGCCGACGGCCTGAAAGGAACAGATTACCGCGAAGTGCCTATCGGCGGCGAATATTGTAAATCGCCTAAAATCGGGGCTGCCGTAGTGGATGCGGATATTATCATTTCGATGAACCACTTCAAGGGGCATGAACAGTCCGGATTCGGGGGAGCATTGAAGAACCTCGGTATGGGTTGCGCCAGCGTGGGCGGTAAGCTCGAGTTACACTCGTCTTCGCAGCCTGTAGTGATCCGCGAGAATTGTACCGGTTGCCGCATCTGTGTAAGGTATTGCGCGCACGATGCGATCCACCTGGACGACGAACGGATAGCCGTGATCGACTATGATAAATGCGTTGGATGCGGGCAGTGCGTGGCTTTATGCCAGTATGGCTCGGCTGTGGTAGGGGAGGATGATACCTCCGAACGACTGAACTATAAAATTGCCGAATATACCAAAGCCGTACTGAACGACAAACCCCATTTCCATATCAGTTTCATTATGAATGTGTCGCCGGAATGCGACTGCTGGAACCACAACGATGCCGCTATCGTGCCCGACCTGGGTATTGCCGCCTCTTTCGATCCGGTGGCCCTCGACCAGGCATGCGCCGATATGGTCACCAAAGCCCCGATACTTCACGGAGGCAAACTGGGTGAGGTGTACACGCACGAGCACCTTGAAGGAGAAGACAAATTCCGGTTGATCCATCCGGATACCGACTGGCAGGCCGGACTGCGGCATGCGGAAAAGATTGGTATCGGCACACGGCGATACGAATTAATTACGATGTGATAAAATGACTAACGATACAATTTGTGCTATATCCACTCCGGCCGGCGTTGGGGGTATTGCAGTTATCCGTGTTTCGGGCAGTGAGGCAATTCGTATATGTAATACAGTATTCGAGCCTAAAACGAAAGAAAAGGATTTACTGACACAACCGGCTTATACCGTACATTTCGGAGAGATCCGCAGGGACGGCGTTCTGATAGATGAAGTGCTCGTCACGTTGTTTCGAGCGCCTCATTCCTATACGGGAGAAGATACGGTGGAAATTACCTGCCACGGTTCAGTTTATATTCAACAGCAAATATTACAACTACTGATAGGAAAAGGATGCCGTTCGGCGCTACCCGGCGAATTTACGCAACGGGCTTTTATGAACGGCAAGATGGACCTCAGTCAGGCAGAGGCGGTTGCCGACCTGATTAGCTCCACCTCCGCCGGAATGCATAAGCTGGCGCTAAACCAGATGCGGGGCGGATTTAGCGAACAATTGAACAATCTGCGCCTTCAATTGTTAGAATTTGTGTCACTGGTTGAACTCGAACTTGACTTTAGTGAGGAAGACGTAGAGTTCGCCGACCGTACCAACCTAAAAAAATTAGCCTCTGAAATAGAGGAATGGATCAGAAAACTAACCGAATCATTCAGCGTCGGGAATGCCGTCAAGCATGGCATTCCCGTCGCCATTATCGGCGAAACCAACGCCGGAAAATCAACCTTACTGAACCTGCTGGTAGGGGAAGACAAAGCCATTGTTTCCGATATACACGGTACGACCCGCGATGTAATCGAAGATACGGTCACCCTTTCGGGAGCAAACTTCCGGTTTATCGATACGGCAGGTATCCGCGAAACTACCGATACCATTGAAACACTCGGCATTGAGCGTACCTTTAAGAAACTGGAACAGGCGTCTGTGGTGCTTTGGGTGATCGATTCGACAAGTCCTCCTGCAGACATTGAACTGCTGGCTTCCAGGATCGGACCTTACCTGGAAGGAAAGGAAACCATCCTTGTATTTAATAAGTCCGATTTGCTGACTCCCCAAGAACAGGCAGTAACAGCCGGGTTACTTACCAATTTAACCGCCGGCCGTATCCATATTTCAGCCAAACAAAAGCAACATACCGACAAGCTCAAAGACCTGCTCATACAAGCTGCTGCACTACCCGAAATTAACCAGAACGATGTGATCGTAACCAACGTCCGCCATTACGAAGCCCTGACTAAAGCCCACGATGCGATCGTCCGTGTACAGGAAGGGTTGGAAGAACAGATATCGGGCGATTTCCTCAGCCAGGATATCCGTGAATGCATGCATTACATCGGCGAAATAACCGGGCATATCACCACCGACGAAATACTCGGCACCATCTTCGAACGTTTCTGTATCGGCAAGTAAACTTTTCCTTAAAATTGGAATGAGATGAATATGGAGTATATTTGTATATACAATAAAGACGTGTTGATCCCCTCTGTTTTATGGGGAGTAAAACAGGAGAAATTATTGATAGCCGTGCATGGAGATCAATCACATAAAGAAGATACACTTATACAAATAGTAGCACAAAACGCTATAAAGAAAGGTTATCAGGTTTTAAGCTTTGATTTGCCGGAACATGGCGAACGGATGAATAAAGGATATGAATGTAATCCACCCCATTGCATCGGCGATCTTGAGGCAATTTATGATTATGCCATATCATACACTTCGCAGATTTACTTATTCGCTTGCAGTATAGGGGCGTATTTTAGCTTACGGGCGTATTATAAGCTGGATATAAAAAACTTCCTTTTCCTGTCTCCGGTGGTTGATATGGAAAGGATCCTGCAAAATATGATGAGTGGATTCGGGATTAGTGAAGAGGAACTGCTAACGGAAAAACGGATTTCGTTACCGATAGGTAAGACATTGGACTGGGATTATTATACGTATGTTAAGCAACATCCGGTGAATTTTGACCGGACATTGCCTGTAAGTATATTAATGGGTTCGGAAGATGTTGTTTCGGAAAAAGAATATGTTGAAGCATTTTCAAAAAGATATCATGCAAAACTTGCCGTATTGGACAAGGGAGAACACTATTTCCATACCAAAGAACAATTGGAGTATTTTGAAAGATGGTTGGACAATAATTTATAGTGCCATGTGTTATATGATATAAACCTTACTCTTTAATACTCATACATGCGTGAATTGTTTATATGATCAATGCTGAAACTCTCTCTTTAAAGGCATTGCTATTGTTACGTGTATCGAAAGCCTCAGCCAGTTCAAGGGCCGTTTTTTTGAAATATGATTTTAATGCATCTGTATGGTATAAATGATCAGGCCGGTAAATTTCAAATTCATTTGGAAGATCAAGGGTTATTTGCTTCACTTCTTTTAGCTTATTCAATCCTTCCAGCAGGTGGGCCGCATATTCATAACGGCAGTAATCGTCGCCTTCTACATACCAGGGAAAAGTTTTATTCAAATAGTACCATGCCTTTTCTTCGTTTTTATCCAACAGGTAACTGATCAGCATACCGGCAGAAACGACAAGGTTTTCATCATTCTTGCCGATAAGTATTTCCATTTCCTCTTCTGCACGGGTAAATAATTCGGTTGCCAATCCCGGTTTGCCGCTTTTATCTGCATAATAGCATAATGCACAGAAAGTTCTTGCCGGTACGTGTGCACAGGAAAATTGCCTGCTTAAAAGAGGTTGGGCCCGGTTATAGGCTTCATCGAAATTACCGGTGACCAGATAATAATCGAGTTCATTATCAAGTGTGCAGGCCTGGCAGCTTCCCATGGCATCGTCGGGGGCTTCATTCCGTAAATCCAGGTATTTTTTTGCTTCTTCCAATTTGTTTAGTATCAATGCTTCATCATATAAACGATCGTAATATGGGCGTAATCCGTAGCCGTTGCGTTGTAACCGCGTTTTAAAGTCTTCCATGATAGAACGGATCTGTTCCATTGAAACTTTTGAATTGTCATACATTTCTCCTAATACCCATTTATATTGCCAGAGGAAATCGTTTTCGTCGAACCAGTCGGGATGGCTTTCATATGCGTTCAGCACCCATGAAAATTCAGTTATAAGGTCGTTTGCCGAAGCCACGTAATAGCACTCGCGTATCAATTGTAAACGGACGTCGTAACCCCATTCTATATCGTCGTTTTCATCGGCTATAGTGGCCGCTTGTTTTAACAGGCGTATTTTATCTTTTGGGGTAAGCGTTTTATTGTCATCTACCTGAAATAATATTTTTTGAATTTCTAATGTATATTTCATGCGTTCATTTTTTAATTTTTATGTATTGTTCCCAACAGGTCCGACATGCCCATTATGATCAGCTGGTAAAGGGATTCGTTAAACAGGTTCATCTCGTCGTCATTAACCGGATATTTCCCCAACAGAAGGGCCTGTACGTATAAAATAGTTATAATAGCATCGAATACTACTTTATCATTCAGTTTTATAAGAGTCTTTACCAGGTCATTATCTACATTCAGGCAAAGCGTGGGAATGGTTTGTGCTTTTGAGGAAAAGGCCCCTAATACCGAATTCAAGGGATTGGACAAGATCGTGGTATCTTTTTTAACTGCTATCTTTTCTGCTGCAATAAATATGACAGGCGTATCCACTGGTGTAAAATGCTTCAATTTACAGATACAGTCAAACTTTTGCAGCCTTTCATTGCAACGTTGTTCGAACGATTGGTATTCGGGATGATTGTTATAGGATGCATCGGTAAAACTATTCAATATTTTTGAAGGGGATATTTCCTGTAACTCCATATCCGGATACAACTTTGCCGCTTTCTTAAGCAGTGATTCATCAAAGGTATATGCGGCATTAATCACCAGCATTCCCTGCGAAAATGCTATCCTGCGCACCTGCTTAAAATCATCCAGGTTGACCGTATAATAGACTTCCGGATTATTTCTGCGGATACTTCCGAAATTACGTATACCTTTATTTGTTTCAAAAGGCAAAGTGTCGATAAACAGGTTTAGCATTTCGTTGTCTTCGGCAGCAATTGCTTTGATATGCAGATAGTGAATATCGAGTAATTTATTAAATAGTTCACGGTTAGTATCTATCAGGCTTTTCAGGTAATTTTTGATCGCCTCTCCGATTTCTTTCCTGGCTTTGCGTAGTTCTTCGTTGTTAACCAACGATTCACGCGAAGCCGTAGAAGAAAGAGTATCCGCATTTAATATACACTTTACAAAAAACGCCCAGGAAGGAAGTAACCGGCAATCTTCTTCACTTAATAGCATGCGCTTTAAATAAATGCGATGTGTCAATCTTCCGGAGAACTGGGTTTTGAATGGTAAAATATAAATTGTTCCCTGTATATTGCCGCTTTCCGTTTTTATCTGAAAAGCATCTAAGAAAGATGATTGAAAGGTTTGCCTGCCATAAGAAAGTAATGCCTCTTTAGGTGCTCCCGGCGTTAACCAAACCGGATCTTTTTCATTTATCTGTTCTTCTTCGCCGTCTTTTACCAGACAGACAGGGTATGGTAAAGCATTCCCGTAAAAAGCGAGGTTTCGCTTAAAGGTATTATATTCAAAAAGATGACGCCATTCAGGCTTGGGAGTAAGTATAACTTTTGTACCGATCGGACGTTCTTCCGGTAAAACAATGGTTTCATAGGTCCCATCGGCTTTACCGCACCATCGAAGAACGTCTTTTCCTACGGCCGAACGGGTTTCGAAAACAATTTCGTTGCTTACCACAAAACAGGACAACAACCCGATACCGAAACGTCCGATATAATCACGAGAATCTAATTCACCCCGTTTGGAACTTTCTCCTATTACCGTTAATACCCTGTGTATTTCGTCTTCTTTCAGCCCGATTCCATTGTCTTCAAATATCATTGAGCCATCCTCATTCAAAAAAACGCGGATACTCCCTTCGAATGATTCATCAATGGAGCGGAAAGCGGTGATAGCATCAATCCCGTTTTGAAGTAACTCCCTTATAAATGTACTGGGATTGCTGTAAATATGTTCCGACAGTAAAGAGATCATCCCTTTCAGGTTGACCTGGAAAACATATTGGTTGTTTGTATTGTCCATATTATTTCCTGCGTCTTCTTCCTGTTATTTTTAATGCTTTCTCATGTCCGTTGTCGGCGGCTTTCTCAAACCATTCCATAGCAAGTTCTTCATTTTCATCCACACCTTTTCCTGCCAGGTAACAATTTGCCAGGTCGAATTGAGCGTCTCTTTCGCCGGCTTCGGCTGCTTGCTTTATCAATGAAATACCTTCGGGGATGTCCTGAGGAGTACCTTCACCTGAGATCAACATTTTTCCTTTGTAGTATACGGCGCCGGTGTGTTGTTGTTGGGCCGCTTCGTTGAACCACCGATAAGCTTCATTGAAATTCTCTTTTACCCCATAGCCGAAATAATAACAGAGCGCTGCGTTATATTTACCTCTTACGTATTCATCCTCGGCGGCTTTCAGGTAATATTTAAATGCTTCCGCATCATTTCTTTCCACCCCGAACCCATATTCATAGCAGAGTCCTAAACCTTCATTGATTACATCCTGTTCGGCTGCTTTTTCGTAATAAGAGTATGCTTTTGCCTGTTCGTCTTTTCCTGCGTAATCATATAAATAAAAATCACCCATTTCCAGCATGGCATAAGGATAATCTTTTTCTGCGGCTTTGGTTAACCATTCTACCGCTTTGTCATAATCAATATTTACTCCTTCGAGTCCATATAGATAGTAACAACCTAACTTATACTCTCCGTATTCATATCCTAACCCGGCAGATTGCTGCATATATTCCATAGCTTTCCTGCCGTTAGGTTCTACTCCATAGCCTGCTTCATAACAATATCCAAGCTCAGCCAGCGCTTTTGCATGCTTTTGTTCGCCGGCTTTTTCAAAACAGGCTATTGCTTCATCGGGGTTTTCATCTGTTCCCAAAGCATATTTATAGCATCTTCCCAATAAATACCATGCATGTGCGTAGTTGTATCCTGATGCTTGTTTTAATAATTCGACCGATCTGGCGGCATCTTGTTCTACTCCGTTTCCCTCATCATACATGATAGCTAGTTCCACCATGCAGTATGGAGATTCTAAAGCAACCCCCTTTTCATAATAGTTTTTCGCTTTACCGGTATCTTTTTCCACTGTCAAACCGATAAGGTAGTAACGGCCGGCATATCCGCAGCATTGGCCGTCATTCATTTCCGCACCTTTTTCATAATAAGATAAAGCAGTCGCGTAATCGGGATTTCCATTCAGGTCGACAACCCCTTCTTCATATAGGGTACCTGCACGGTAGGCAGCATCACCGGAACCTAATGCTATCGCTTTATCCAGCAACTCCAAGGCTTTCGGAATATCCTTTTCCAGTATATCGCCCATATAATAGTGGTATGCTTTAGTCAGCATCGCATCTGCATAGTTCATCTCTATGGCCAGACCGAGGTATGCTAATCCTTTTTGGATATCTTTATATGCATCATTATATAAATAAGTGTAAGCCAGTTGGGCGGTACAATAATCATCGTAATACTCAAACCCTTTATAAAGCCAGTACATACCTTTCTCATTGTCCTGCCATTCCATACCCGAATCAAAGTAACAATAATATAGGCTCCGTGCCACTTCAACCCTTCCGAATAAGAAAGCCTTTTCCATCATCTGAATGGCTTCGTACCTACTTTTAGATTCCTTCATGCGTTTATTATAATGCATAAATCCAAGACGCATCATAGCAAATCCGGCAGATAATGATTCATCGATAGACTTCTGATAATAGATTGCCGCCGTTTCAAAATCACCTTCTGTTTCCAGCAAGTAAGCCTGTTGTTCATAAATAAGCCGCCATAACAGGGGATCAGTATTTGTTTTTACTATTTCATCCAGCCGGCCCTTTACTTCATCTTGTCTGCCCTCTGCTAAAGCTACGTAATTTTTGTATATAGTAGCGCGCACTTTTCCGCTATCGGTCATTGCGCTATCCATAAGCTTTCTGCCCTTTTCTTTATCCGTTTCGCCACAGAATCCGAAATAGTAATAATAACCCAATAATATACGCGCAAACTCGTCTCCCTTATTCAGATAATATATTGTTTTCTCTTTATCGATGTATTTCCTACGGGTATCATAATACTGCAACCCTTTTTCCAGATAAGCAGAAGCAGATATTTCTGCAAAACGGTCAAATAGCGTTTGTAATTTATTCCAGTACCAATCGTAATCTTCATCATTCAGGTTTACTGATGCATTGTTGTCATAGGATTTAAAAATAAGGTGGAAAAAGTTTTCTGTTTCTTTGTTATCCGCTTTGGTATTCAATGCGCATTCGAAGAGGGCGAGCGCTTCAAACCAACGATCAGGCCGGATCAAAATATGTTTATCATATGCTTTGAATTTTTCGACTACCGGCCCGCCTGATTTTGTGAATTCTTCCAATACATGTCCATAATAGGAACTTAAAGGCAGATTGCTGTATAGATTCTCGTTTGTCATTTGCTAAAAAGGTTAATCATTGACTACAAATATAAGAACATCAACAGTAAATAAACGGCTCATTACAATCAAAAAAACAAATCAACTTATCTTTTTAATAAAGGTATTTAGATAATTTTGGCATTCTCAAAGAACTTTACGTTCTTTGTTAAGAAATTAATCTTTAAGAAATCTTATTTATGAAATGCAAATCAATATGCTCTGCTTTTTTCCTGTCATTCGTTTGCTCTCTTGTATTATCAGCTCAAAGTCGATTCAGTCTGGAAGACATCTATTCGGGCAGATTAATTGAAACAAAAGGTTTCGGACCTATAAACTGGCTTGAGGATGGTGAGAGATATAGCCGGTTGGAGCCTAACAACCGGACTGGTGGAACTGATGTAGTTGCTTACCGTGCTGAAGATAATAAAAGAGAGGTATTGATCCCTTCTGCACTTCTGGTAGATAAAACAACGGGTAAAAGTATTGATGTACGTAGTATATCCTGGAGTGAGGATAATGACAGAGTTCTGATATATAACAATACCCAGCGTGTATGGCGCTATGACACGCGTGGAGATTATTGGGTGCTTACTTTAAGCGATGGAACGTTACGTAAGTTGGGTAAAGGTTTGCCAGAGTCTTCTATGATGTTCGCTAAGTTTTCACCCGACGGAAACCGGGTAGCTTACGTATCGAATAATAATATTTATGTGGAGAATTTGGGATCGGGTGAGATGAAACAACTAACATTCGATGGTAATGAAACCATTATCAATGGAACGTTCGACTGGGTTTATGAAGAAGAATTCAGTTGTCGCGACGGTTTTCGCTGGAGTCCATCTGGTGATTACATCGCTTACTGGCAAAGTGATACGGAAGGGACCGGTGTATTTGACATTATCAATAATGTAGATTCAATCTATCCTACCATCTTGCATTTTCCTTATCCGAAAGCCGGCACTACTAATTCGGCTGTAAAAGTAGGCTATATACCTTCAGACGGCGGTTCTACCACATGGATTCCTATACCGGGCGATCCGCGGAATAATTATATTCCACGTATGGAATTTATACCTGAAAGCGACGAATTGTTTATCCAACAATTGAACAGGGAACAAAGTACGAATAAAGTATGGATAGCGGAAATCGGTAATTCCCTACCTGGAAATATTTTTACAGATACAGATGCTGCGTGGCTGGATACCAATGATAATATTTTGTGGCTGAAAGACAATAAATATTTTACATGGGAGAGCGAGCGCGACGGATGGCGGCATTTATACCGTATCAGCCGCGATGGTAAAGAAATCACCCCTATTACAAAAGGCGAATTTGATTATATTTCACCTGTTGGTACAGATTTAAAGAAAGGATTGGTTTATTTTATAGCTTCGCCGGATAATTTTACACAACGGTATCTTTATAGTGCAAACCTGCTTGGTAAAGGAGATATTAAACGTCTAAGTCCGGTTGATCAGGTGGGCCAGCATCGCTATAATATGTCTCCTTCGGGTAAATGGGCGATTCATACATTCAGTAATGCCCAAACACCACCGGTTATTGATATGGTTTCGCTGCCAAAACATGAATCGGTACGAATAATTGAAGATAATGCCAAAGCAAAAGAACAATATGCAGCGTTAGGAGTGAATCCGAAAGAGTTTATTAAAGTGAAGTCGGGTGAACTGACACTGGATGCCTGGATGATAAAACCTGTCAATTTTGAAGAAACAAAAAAATATCCTGTTATCATTGAAGTGTATGGCGAGCCTGCCGGTTCTACGGTACAGGACGTATGGAATGGAGGAGATCTGTGGTTACAATATATGGCAAACCAGGGATATATTATCGTTAGTATTGAAAACCGTGGTGCGGCTGCTCCACGCGGACGCGAATGGCGTAAATGTATATACGGTGAAGTAGGGACTTTCTCGGCCGAAGATCAATGCCGCGGTATTCAGGATATGGCTAAACGATATGCTTTTATCGATATTTCGCGGGTGGGTATTAACGGATGGAGTGGGGGAGGCAGCCAGACTCTTAACTGCATGTTCCGGTATCCGGAAGTTTTCCACACAGGTATATCTGTAGCGCCTGTAACGGATCAGCGGTTATATGATACGGTTTATCAGGAACGTTATATGAATACTCCGCAGAATAATCCTGAAGGTTATCGTAAGGGGTCTCCGATAACGTATGCGTCCGGATTAAAAGGTAATCTCTTGTTAATACACGGGACGGGCGATGATAATGTACATTACCAGAATATTGAATTATTGGTAAATGAATTGATCAAACACGGAAAAATATTCAGCCAGATAAGTTATCCCATGCGGAGCCACGGTATTTACGAAGGTGAAGGCACAACTTTACATCTCCGTAAAAGCATGGCGAAATACTGGAAGGACTATCTTCCTTCAGGTGGTCGTTAATAGAGTATCAGGCTAAAAAAATCCCCTCTGAATAATCGCTTACTTGATTCAGAAGGGATTTTAATTTGTAAAACAGATTTACCGGATGATCAATTTGTGGCTTTCGCTTCCGGTATCAGTAGATATATGTAAAATGTAATATCCTTTGGGTAAAGAAGATACCTGGATTGTGGTCAACTGTTGTTGTACGGTCTGATATTTTATCAAAGAGCCGAAAGCATTGATTAATCTTACAGTAGCCCCTTTTGCTCCTTTTATGTCTATATATATATAATCCGTAACGGGATTCGGATAAACACTTACTAGATTAGTTGTTTTTACCGGAGTAATACTTGTCGGACTTTCTGAATATACATAAGTATAATTTAATTTTAATATTTCGGAGCCATTTTCCGTATGAATTTCGGTCTGAACATCATTATTTTTATCATAGGCAAATACTTTAGTGTAAATATGGAGTACTTCACCTTTTTCATAAGTTGTATAAACCTCTTCCAGAAGTTTTCCGTTTGAATTATATTTGTATACATAATCACTGGACAATGTCCAGTGATCTTCAGCAGTCTTGATAATAGTCTCTTTTTTTTCATTAGTTAATAGGTATTCTTTTATTGTAGCTGGAAGATCATTGGCATCATATGTATATTCATACTTTGATATTTCATTAAACTGAAAGATTGTATCATATACTACAATAGGATTGTTTTTATTATTAAATTCGTTGCTTAAGGCATGGCTCAATATCTCCCATGTCTTTTCTTCCTGCGAATAAGAATAGTTGTATTCTTCTATTTTATTACCATGTGAATTTGAAATTATTACTTGTTTGAAACCAGGGGTTCGAACAGAATTGTACAGGCTATAAGATATTTTTTCCGTTATAAGATTATCATTTTCCCTGGTGTACGAATACTCATAATCTTCTTCCCAGCTCATAAGGCCATCTCCATTGGTATCATCGTATACCTTTTCGGTTGCAATACGTCCGTCACTATCATAAGTATATGCAGATATCCTGTATACTTCATTACTTCCTTCCTGATAAACATATATAGAATCGGGTTGGGATGCAAAAACACTCTGCGTAATTAAAAAAGTGGAAAGTAAAAAAATGATTAGTAAAACTCTTTTCATAACTTTTGGATTTAAGTAAATACTTTATATCTAAATAGTAAGCGATTAAATACAAAGAAATGAAAAAAAACTTAATCTTGTTATTTTATTATATAATTTAATGATTGTTTTTATATTTGTCAGGATTACTTATGAAAACCTACTAACGAATAACCGTACAAAATGAAACGATACAAACTTTACCTGATTCTTTATTTGTTTGTTTTTTCTATCTTTCCTGTTAAATCCCAATTGTTTGAAAGAGCTGAAGCTGTAATAAACGCAGCCACCGGACAATTAAATACCGATACATTCATAAATACTGATACAATAATTGCTGAAATTAATTCTATAGAGATCCAGCGTATACAAGACTCTATCCGTATGCAGGAGTTGTTATCCCAGATACAGGAAATGAGGCTGAATGAAATCATTTTACGGAATGAACTTCATGAAGCCCAAGGAATTACTACAATGGCTGATTCTATAAGAAAAGCGGAACAGCGAAGACAAATTGATTCTCTCCGTGCTATAACTCCCGGAGTTGCAGTGGTGGTGGGAAGCGATACTTTATTTAAATTATATACTACCCGAGGCGGACTTACTCCGAGACATAGGGCGGACAACATACGGGAAGTTATTACACAAATCGGTGAAGACCGCAGCATAAAGGCCGACTCTGTGCATATTGTTCAAAGCGAGTTATTTACCGATATAATGTACGGTGATAAAGTTATTCTCAGCCTAACTGATCAGGATGCTTTATGGCATGGTATTGATAGGTATGAACTGGCAGAGAAATTTATTCCCGTAATTGATCAAAAGATCATACAACTGAAAAAAGACAATAGTTTCTGGCAAATGGTAAAAAGGGTATTTTTCTTTTTGTTGATTATTATTGTTCAATATATCTTATTCAAATTAACCAACCATATGTTCCGCAAACTCAGGCGTAAGATTATCTGGTTAAAGCAGAATAAATTAAAATCGATCAGTATTAAAGATTATGAGTTCTTAAACACACACCGGCAAGGGATGATACTTATTTTCCTTAATAATGTTTTACGGTGGGTAGTGATCCTGATCCAACTTGCATTCAGTATACCTATGTTATTCGCTATCTTCCCTCAAACGGAAACACTGGCAATGAAACTGTTTACATACGCTATTGAGCCCATAAAAATGGTTTTAAAGTCTATTATCGATTATATACCGAATCTATTTATCATTGTTGTCATTTGGTTTTGTGTTAAATATATTATTAAAGGAATACAATATATTGCAAATGAAATAGAATCTGAAAAGTTAAAAATATCCGGTTTTTATCCGGACTGGGCGCAACCTACGTTTAATATTATCCGTTTCCTTATGTATGCGTTCATGATTGCGATGATATATCCATATTTACCCGGTTCCGACTCGGGGGTATTCCAGGGAATATCCGTATTTGTGGGGTTGATTGTATCATTAGGATCGAGTACGGTAATCGGTAATATAATAGCCGGTTTTGTTATTACGTATATGCGCCCTTTCAGACTGGGTGACCGAATCAAACTGAATGATACAATGGGAAATGTTATTGAAAAAACGCCTTTGGTAACCCGTATACGTACACCTAAAAATGAAGTAGTTACCATTCCTAATTCTTTTGTGATGTCTTCGCATACAACAAACTATAGTTCTTCGGCACGTCAATACGGACTTATAATACATACAAACGTTACATATGGTTACGAAGTGCCATGGCGACAGGTACATGAATTATTAATTGCGGCGGCTTTAGAAACTCCAGGAGTTATGCAGAAACCTAAACCTTTTGTTCTGGAAACGGAGCTGCATGATTATTATCCTATTTATCAGATAAATGCGTATATAAAGGATGCAAACAGGCTTGCTCAGATCTATTCAGACCTGCATCAAATCATACAGGATAAATCAAATGAAGCCGGTCTTGAATTAATGTCGCCTCATTATGTTGCGCAACGGGATGGGAATGAAAGTACTATTCCGCCGGATTATCTTAAAAATAATCCGGGGAAGAAACCTGGTAATGGTAGATCGATTAAATAAACGGTTTGTATTTTTAAAGGGATTTGTGGTATAAACAAGTTTTTTATACTTTTGGAGGAAAACATAAAAACACAGCTGATCACATGGAAGACGAAGTTTTAGGTATAGGTTCAAGAGTAAAACATAAAGAATACGGGCCCGGTGTTGTAATACAGGTTAAGTCGAATAGTTATCTGATCACTTTCATTGAACACGGTAACAGGGAAATTGCGCGTAGTTATGAGGGATTGGAAATTATAGAACAACTGGTTCCGGCCGATGACCTGGTAAGCCTTGAAATGATTGAATATTCTTTAATTAAAATATTACGTACTTTTTCCGATATTCAGGAAACTGTTCCTATTGCTGAAAAATGGACAGGTGGTTCATTAATTCTTAAGCCTGCAAATCCGGAATTGAAACCCTATGAAATGCCCATATCTACGTTCTTTAATAAAATAATTATGATACGTGACAGGTTGAGGGTATTGGAGCAGAAAGTAAATACCAGCAAATTAAGCGATGAAGAAAAAATTACATTACAACAATATATCACGCGTTGTTACGGCAGTCTTACTTCATTTAATATTCTTTTTAAATATAAAACCAATGGTTTTGTAGGGGAAGGATCGAAAGATAAATAATCATTTTGTCTCCTAATTATATGAATATACGATCTGTTCAAAACCTTATAGGGTACAGAAAGAGGGTAATATTATTTATCCTTTTTTTTAGCCTGATTGTTGCATATCCTGAAAACCTTTTTTCACAGGAAAACGTTTATCCAACTGATGAAAGGCTTTTTCATATTGCCCGCAGTAAAAATAAAAATCTGGTTTGTTATGATGCCAATCTTGAAAACGGTATATTGAATACTAAAAAACCGTTGAACATTTATTGGCTCAACAGGGAGGAAAATCCTGGAAAAACGAATGGTTTAAGCGCTATACAACGAAATCTGGCCTATGGTTATAAACTGATATCCCAAAATAATGATTCGTGTATGGTAACATTAAGCGCTTATCCTTCCAGAAAATTAACCATCAAAAAATTAGGTGAAAAATATGCCTGTATAATGCTGATAAATGGTCAACCGGCAAAACTCACCTCTCTTTTTGTAAAAGCCAAATCTGGTAATTCCTTAAGTGTAGAATATATTGAGTTATTCGGTATTGACCTGAAAACAGACAAACCTATTTCGGAGAAGGTAATCAAATAATCATCAAAGTTTGTAAAACAAAAAGGGGATACTTTCACAAGCCTCCTCCTTCCTTAAAGACTAACCTATTAACCTATAAATTAATTTTATCTGATTTTGTTTATATAACAATTTTACATGCTGATTGTTTACATTATGTTAAGCGTCAAATGCCCCCATTTTGGCAGAAGTGGCATCGGTATGACTTTTTCATAGCAGAAGAACTACCATTTAAAGTATTTTACTTTCGCCAAGGCCGAATAAGGCGAAATCATACACAACAGGATCATCCGGATTAAATAAACAGAGCTTTTCTGTAAGTTCTTCTACGGCTTTCCGGTCGTTCTGTTTGCGCGTTAAAAGACCTAATTTATGTGATGTAGTGATCACATGCACATCCAATGGAATAAAAAGTTTTGCCGGAGATATTTCTTTCCATAATCCCAAGTCCACTATTGAATCATTTCTTACCAACCAGCGTAATGCGAGGTGCAGCCGTTTACAGGCAGAAACAGACGGGTTTGAAATATGTTTAAGTCCCCTTCCGGAGTTCCCGTCATTTGCTTTCTGTATATATTCACGAAATAATCCGATACTTTGCCATACGTCCGATTTTTGAGTAAATAACTGCTCACAACTATCATAGTATCGATATATCAAATGTAACCCTCTGCATAAATAAGCCATATCATTTTCAAAAAAAGTTCGGTGGATATTAGATTGCCCCAATTTTTCATAACCTTCTTCCATTATATAATCATAAGGTGAAAGTCCCATAATTTCATGCATTTTGGCAGCTGATTTCAAAATATTGCTTCGCTTTCCCCAGGTAATGGTGGCTGTAAGTAGAGCGGATATTTCTACATCCTGTTTCAATTTAAATTTATGCGGAAATTGAATAGGGTCTGTTTCAATAAAATCAGGTGTATTGAAACGTTCGGACATCAAATTCAGCAAATCTTTCTGTTCATCAAAAGAATATTCATGTATCATGCCAGAATAACGATTTACGATTAATATTATTATTCATGTAATAAGTTAAATAAATAATTCTTAACTAAATATAAATGAAACAGTTATAATCTATTACGAAAAAAAGCAATAAAAAATGGATTTCATTGTTAAACCACTATTGTATTTAGTAGTCTGAATAAATAAGAAGACATATATAGTGATTGGTTTTCTAACGCGTTTTTGTACATTTCATATCGATCGATATAAAAACCCTCAACCGGCACATTCAGCGGAATGTGAATCAGAAAGTATGGTATTAACTAATTAAAAAGTACTAAGATGAAACGGATAATTTATTTTATATCAATCGTATGCCTGTTTCTTTCACCAACAAGTTGCAAAAAGAATACACGTGGTCCTACAAACCCTGAATCACCTTCTCTTGTACGTGAAACACCTATAGTGATTAACACGGATACATCAGACAACCCTGATCATAACATAACGGGTCACATTGAAACGAGTAAAATAAAAAATACTAATGGTTATAAAAAGAAAGATACCCCCGAAAAACAGGAAACTCCCATATATAAAAACTCACAGAACAAGTTAAATACCGATGTAGATAAGAATCCATCTACGGTTTACTCGCCACCAGAACGGAAAGTGGTTCCTCCACTCAGATACGATGAGTATATACAAGATGATAATTATTACATGGGTTATGATGTAAACCCGGTTTACGATGGCTTTTATGCGGATTACCATATACCCTTTTATAAAGATAGTTATACAGGTTTTTATTTTTATGACTATTCGACTTATCCCTATTACGATTATTATATAAACGAAAATTATTACCCGAGTTATAATTCGTCGGGTGAGTGGAGCCATATCAAACCTCCACCTTATAAACCCGGAAAACCGGGAGGAAATAAACCCGCTCCACCCATTATTAAACCTCCGGTGGCTGAAAAAGTAAGGGTTTCCCAGAGACCCAGTGTCTCCAGAGTTACGAAGCCTGTTGATTCAGAAATTGTAAGGACTTCCCAACGACCTTCGGCTCAGGTTGAATCATCGCGATTGCCTGAAACAACGAATCAACGACACGAAAAGGAAGCACGACGTCAACGTGAGGCCAGGCAAAAAGAGGAATTTATACGTAAAGAAGCGCTGGAAATAGAAGAACGGAAAAAAAGATTTGAAGCAAGTCAAAGATCAGAAGTTCAGGTATCACAGCCTGTAATGGAAAGAGAGAAGAACGATGTAGAGTCTTACCGTCAAACTTTTATTCAGGAAAGACAGAATCGTGAACGTCAAGAGGCTCGTGAAAGCGAGGAACGTGAAAACCGTGAAGCTGAATCCAGACGCCAGCGCGAAGCCCAGGAGAGACAGGATCGTGAACGTAAAGAAGCTCGGGAAAGACAGGAGCGTGAAAACCGTGAAGCGGAATCCAGACGTCAGCGCAAAGCCCAGGAGAGACAAGATCGTGAACGCAAAGAGGCTCAGGAAAGACAGGAACGTGAAAACCGTGAAGCGGAATCCAGACGTCAGCGCGAAACCCAGGAGAGACAACGGGTTGAATCATCGAGAAGTTCTTCCGGTAGCAGTACAAGCTCACGGGGGAGCGGAAGACGATAATTGTTGAAAGTACATACAGATGTTGAACTTTTAAATTTTACAATCATGAAAAAGATTACTTTAATTTTATTGGCTGTTATTACCTGTATAGCTTGTGAAGGTCCGATGGGTCCGGAAGGACCAATGGGACCACGCGGAGAGCAAGGACCCGCCGGACCGGAAGGCGAACCCGGATACGGATCAAAATGGTACACTACTTCATTTACGATACCTGCTAACGAATGGAACCTTTCGGGTTATCCGGGAGACTTAAATACCTATTTTTATGCAGATGTATACATTCCACAACTTACAGATTATATTTTTAAAGAAGGAACAGTTATCGGTTATATTGAAACGGAGAAAAATGTAAAAAACGGGTTGCCTTATGTTTTGCACCTGGGTGAAGAATATGGTACAAAAGAATTATTATGGACACAAACCTATGACTTCGACTTTTCACCGCAAGCTATCAGGTTTTACATAACTTATTCGGATTTTAATACCCAGATCTCACCGGATAAAGAAACGTTCCACATTGTATTAATGTGGTAAGAATACTAATTTTATAGAAAGCATTTAAGAGTGGAAAAAAATTCCACTCTTAGTATGAAGTAAAAAATATAAAAGATCTATTTTTAAAAATGTAATTATTTTTACTTAGGAAAGGATCCTGTATTAATTATATGATAAAGCCAATTAGCTGATACAAAAAAGAAGGGGGATTAAAATTTTTGCAAACTTTTTCCGGTTTTCATCGCTTTCAAGACATTTATTTTAACCGTAGAAATAGCAGGAGGTAAATCTCCCTCTATCATCTCCAGTATAATTTTTAATTCCTGATTAAGTTCAGGAATATGCCGGCAAAGTTCATATGCAATTTTAATACATAGAGACTGTACTCCGGGTAATTCCTGCGACAAGTTTACCCGTTCCAAACAGAAATCAAGAAAATCCACTCTTGGTGGATAAGTTAGTGGTTGCTTGTAAATTAGGTTGAGTAATACTCTTCTTTTCCCCCCGTGTTTACATACTAACACTTCATCAATCAATTCATCCTGTTTAGTGTATAACCATTCATTATCCTGCCGGGAGAAATGTGAAAAAACCCAAGCCGCCTGATAGCCGATGGTATCATCCTCATCAAAAAGTAGTGTGTATAATTCTTCTTTTCTTTTATCGTTCTGATGTGTCAGATGAAGTATTTCACGGATATCATCCATGCCTATCCTGTTGGTAAGTTTGTTTTTGAAATTCATAACAGATATATTCAGTTGATAAAGATAATATATTTGCTTTCGAAGTATTATAAGTTATTATACTTTTGTAAATAATTCTGTATATATGGATAACTATAGTAAGGAAATACCTGATATTGATTTATTTTCAGACGGAGGAGCAGAGCCAAATCCGGGAAAAGGAGGTTATGGCGTTATTCTGTCATGGCAAGGTAAAGGATACCGGAAAGAGTTCTCGCAGGGATATAAGGTGACAACCAATAACCGTATGGAATTGCTCGGAGTAATAACCGGACTTGAGAAATTGAAAACCAGGTCACGGGTTAACGTATATACAGACTCGAGATACGTTGTAGATGGGATTGAAAACGGATGGGCTCAAAAATGGAAAATAAATAATTGGTACAGAACTAAAAGCGAAAAAGCAATAAATGCGGATTTATGGGAGAGGTTATTGAATTTAATATCCCAGCACGAGGTTAAATTTAATTGGGTCAAAGGACATAACGGACATCCCGAAAATGAGCGTTGCGACTATCTGGCAACTCAGGCCATACAATCTGATAACCTTATGGAAGATACCGGATTTGATCTGCAAACTGTTGTCAAAACTACTAATACGAAGGCTTCGGGAAAAATAAAAAACGAAGGAGATTTATGCAGGCATTGTAATACTCCCGTTGTAAAAAGATTTACAAAAGATAAAATTCCCAAACCCAATCAAAGCTATTTTTTCGAATATTATATGTATTGCCCTCAATGTAAGAAAATGTATATGGTGGAAGAAGCAAAAAAATATATTGATCATCCGGACCCGCCACGGTTATTCTGATCTTTTTTGGACTATTTCATATGTTTTTCCCTGAATTGCCTCTTCCGTTTCCGGAAATACCGATTTAGCTTCATTGATTAATAAGGATGTATCTTTATATCTCAACGAGAAATGACCTATGAGGAGTTTTTTTACTTTTGCCTTTAATGCAATTTCTGCGGCTTGAGTAGAAGTAGTATGACCGTTGATTCTGGCTATCTCCCTGTCCGAGTCGGCAAAAGAGGCTTCATGGTACAGAAGGTCAACTCCTTTCACCAAGCCAACCAATTCCTCGGAAAATATAGTGTCCGTACAATAGGCATAACTCCGGGGAATATAGGGTGTATAAGTAAGCCTGTTATTCGGTATCGATAATTTTCCTCTCAATAGGTCAAAACCTTTTTTTAAGTCCTGCATCTCGCTTATGCTCAATTCATATTCAGTAACAGCCTTTTTATGAATATTTAGATCCGGATATTTTTCACGTATCAGATAACCACATGAAGGAACACGGTGCTTTAAGGGAAGAGACCAAATTTCAATATCCCGGTTCTCATAGATAATCTGATGAGAAGTGGTATCAACAGGTTTATAATCCACAATATAACCGTTTCCATTATAAAGGATATTGGCTATGCAATCCATTAAATTCAACAAAGGTTGCGGGGCAAATACTTTCAATGGTTCCGGCCTTTGCGACAGAGCTAATGTTTCCAAAAGGGGGAAAAGCCCGTATATATGGTCACCATGCAGGTGCGAAATAAAAATAGCTTTAAGCTTTTGGGGACTCAGTCCGTTTTCGAGCATTGCTTTCTGTGTGCCTTCACCACAATCCATCAGGAACAACTGTCCTGAAATATCAGCCACCTGCGAAGAATGATATTTTCCCGCTGATGGAATAGCTGCACCATTTCCTATAACTGTTACCCTGAAACCTTTGCTCGCGCTTGATGTCATAAGCTTAGTGCTTACCTGAAAGATAAATCATAAAGAGTCCGGCACAAATAATGACTATACCGATAGCTGCAGCAATCCATTCTTTACGTGTTTTACGTTCTTTATTAATCAGTACACCGCCAAATACGGAAACAATTACTGCCGCCTGGCTAACAGGATAAGCGATTGCCAGTCCCAGACTTACCTGCGAAAGAAGAAGTGCAATATTACCTACCCCCCAGATTACACCGATTACACTGTTGCGAAATGAGAATTTTGTAAAAGACTGGGATTTAAAATACAGAAGCCCGATTATAAATATAGCCGTTATCTGGCCTATCGACTGTGGAAAAATGCTGCTCCAGCCATCTATCCGGAAATATTTAAGTATTCCTACATATGCGGTAAAACCAAGTACAGCAATAAGGTTGATAAGAATACCCTTACCCCATTGAGGCTTGGCACTACTTCCATCCTCCTGCTTATAAGAAGTAAAAAGGATACCAATAATGATGAGGAATAAAGCAATAAACCCATATGTTTTTGCGCCGGCAGATGCCCAGTCACCCAGCATTACCCCCAATAAAGAAGTTCCGATAATCTGTCCCCCGTTCAGCATAGGAGTTGCCCGGGATACTCCCAATGCATTTATTCCCATAAACTGTCCTACTGATCCTACCGACCAGAAGACACCGGATAGAAACCCGATAAGAAAGATATGAGGGGTAATATCCGGCCTTCGTAACAAAATAACTATAACTGAAAATACAAATCCTCCCAAAGCAATCCCCATGGATTGTTCCGTTGGTTTTCCTCCGATTAATGTCCCGATAACGGGAACTAAGCCGAATGATAATACCGGAATAAAGGCAATCAGCCAGTCTAATATATCCATACTAACCTAATTTTATGCGTCAGGGCCGAGGATAGACAGCGCGCCGTCTACCGTATAAGTGCTTCCCGTTACATATGAGCTATCTTCGGAAGCGAGGAATAAAGCTACATTGGCCACTTCTTCAGGTTTGCCGCCCCTGTGGAATGGTATGATGTTTTCTGCCCGTTTAAGTTTTTCAGGATCATTAATGACCTTTTCGTTGATTGGAGTCAGAATCATACCCGGGGCAATATTATTGACGGTCAGTTCACGGTCGGCCAGTTCAAGCGCCATTGTATAAGCGAGATTGCGCATACCGGATTTAGCCGCATTGTAATTGGCATTACCACGTACATTAACATATTGGTGTATTGAGGTAACATTGATTATGCGGCTTCCTTTATACGTTCCGTATTTTTTCTTTATCTGAAGGAATTCGCGGCTACAAAAGAACGGTCCGTAAAGATTAACCCTTACAACCTTGTCCCATTGTTCGGTAGTCATATCTTCCACGGGAGTCTGGCTGCCATTTATGCCCGCATTATTAACCAGAATATCTATGTCACCGAAGTCATTTACAATGTTCGTAAAAAACTGTTTGATGTCGTTTTCGTCTGCAACATTCACTTTATAGGCTTTTGCTTTCCCGCCATTCTTTTCAATTTCTTCAACAACGGCTTTTGCACGGTCCTCACCTGAATTAAATGTTACAACAACTTCTGCACCTTCCCGGGCAAATAAAAGTGCGATGGCTTTTCCTATTCCCGAACTGGAGCCTGTTACGATGGCTTTTTTTCCTTTTAATCTGTTCATTTCAATTATATTTTACAATGTGATTACTACTTTGCCTTTTGCTTTGCCGTTTTCCAACTCGTTATGAGCTTCGGGTATTTCTTTGAACGGAAATGTTTTATCAATATGTACTTTCATGCGCTACATCCCAACCGATTACAATGTTATCCACATTTTTATATTGAGGGTCCTGCCCTCCGCCTTTACGGGTTTTCAGGTCTACAGGATCTATCCCGATCGTTTTAACCTGAATAAGTATCTGGCCCGAACTGATCTGTGGTTCGGGTATATCTTTTTCAGTGAAGTTTTCAACACCTCCGAATTGTTTTAATACCATTGCTTTCATTAGGGAAGTTTTACTTTGTTAACCGGAAAAATCATCTCTGAAATATCGCCCACTGCCTCGTGTATACGTGAGTTAGTGAAATAAAGTTCATCGTTGTAAATAGCAAATGTGTCGGGCCAGCTTATTTTGCCACCTTCTACCAGTGTGTATATCTCTGTTTTGTCGGGTGTAAGATAAACTACCGCGCTTTTTTCGAGATCACCCATATACAGGTTCCCTTTTTTATCCATCATCATTCCTTTTTTTACTTCGGCAACAGAGAAAGGAACACCATCTCTCCAACGGGGAAAATTCACAAGCATTCTAACATTTTCAGAGATGGTTATACCTGTCACCTGAGTACCTTTAAAGTAAGTTACATCATTAATTTTTCCCATGAATAGCTCGTTTTATTATAATTAGAAAAATAACACCCTATGAGTCGGGTTTGTTGCTTGAGTTTATAATTTATTTCAGATGATCAATAACCATTCACGATCCGAAAGCTCCCACTTTAAGTGGTTGGTGGCATTGGGTGGTTTTTAATATACCTTCAGATGTTAACGAATTAAAAGAGGGTGCAGGTGATATGACAAAAGAAATTGCTCCAAAAGATGCATTACAAAGTAAATTCAGTACGAATGGTCACGGAGGCCCGTGCCCGCCGGTAAACGACCCTGCGCACCCTTATATCATTACAGTATATGCTTTGGATACCGAAGATCTTTGATTGGATCAAGATGCCGGTCCGGCAATGGTAAGTTTTAATTTTGAACAACATGTTATTGAAAAAGCGTCACTGGTTTTCCATGCCCGTTATAAATAGTATACTCTTTTGTATGGGTAAGTAATAGAAGTACCCTTCAATGTTTTTTAATTTTGAAGTGTACTTCATTTTTAAATACTCCGGTTTTTTGAAATTCGGGGAAAATATGGCAGCAGTTTTATATTGTAGATATATATATTACCTTTGTATGGCAATAAAATTCATTTAATGAAACAAATAATTAAGATTTATAATCCTGCTTTTTGGTAAGTTCTCACTTCTAAAGAAAGGTTACAAAATAGTGGTTTGTCGTAAACAAATATACTTGTTTAAGGGCATGCTTAACATATTTATAAATTTAAAATTATAGTAAAAAAATGAATTTACATATTGAATTGGATTCCGACCATCCTGCTTATGAGTGGTTAGAAACACAAGCTGATAAAATTGGCGCCAAAGGCCATTTCGGCACTCACATTGACTGTTATACTTTAATACCGGATCGGAGCAGTTATCAATTATCTACGTTTATTGTAGATTGCCGCAAGGGTATGCCAACGATAGGAGAGGTATTGTCTTTGCCGGTGCTGGAAGGAAAGGCATTGATCCTGCATACCGGGAATATGTATAAAAATGATTATGGACAAACCCTGTATTTTGAGGCCGATACTGTATTGTCCGATGACGTCCTTACTGTAATTCTTAGTAAGAAGCCCCGTTTTATTTTAATTGATTCTTATGGCATCGGAACCCATGGGAAAGATCATATTGCAAAAGATAAGCGATGTGAATCGTCGGGTTGCTTTGTGATTGAAAATATCTGTATCCATCCCGATGTAGCAGACCGGATCGGAGAAGTCAGGATTGAGTTTGACCTGGAATATCCTTCTACCGGAAAACCATGTAAGATTTACTGAATCGTTGCACCTGATTTCTTTAACAATCTACATACAAGGTAATTTGCTTGTCCGCCATCAGATATAACAAAACCACCTTGAATTCCATTGTATTCAAGGTGGTTTATAAAATAATAAGAATAGATTATTGTTTTATAATCTTGAACGTTTGTCCATTTCTATTATTCTTATCTATCAGTTTAAGTATATATACTCCTTTTGAGATATTAGCGACATGGATCGAGTTTATGTTTGATGTCAAATTTACCCGCATGACTTCACTTCCTGTTGTGGTATAAATAACAGCGGTTAATTGATTTACTTCAATGCTGCCTGCGTCTACATATAGTATGTCTTTGACAGGATTCGGATATATTTTTATCTCGCTTCCAGCTTCTTCCTCTACAGAAGTGGGATTACCTAATGAACTTCTTAATGCGATTACTGCAATATTTTGTTTCGTTTTAGGTCCCCAGTTATTGCTAACAAAAGGACGGGCAACAACTTTATATTCGCCAACAGGAAGTTTAATTCCTATATTTGAATCATAAAGTTTGGCTGATTTCGAAACAATCCCGTCATTTCCCATCGGGTCGGAACCATCCGTAGTATAATATACCTCTGTATCGTTATTAGGATTAGTAATAGTTATAGATTCACCATTACCAATTGTTCTTTCTGTATCAATAGACACAGCTAAAAGTGTATGTGCCAAACCAAACTCGTTCCAATTAGATAATGACAGGTTAAACCTTGACGGAACCTGGGCAATAATACGCGTACATGCATTTTTCCAGTCATTATATCTTGTACTGTTAGGAGAATACCATGCAGCGTCCAGTTTATAAGCTAAGTCCAGTTCGGCTTGTGCTTCGCGGATTTTATTCTGTACATTTTGAATTGACAGCGGATATTTAGCGTCTCCTGCACCTACTCCTGATACCGGACCAAAAGCTTCTAAAACGTAGTCTTTTACCAAAGTTTTGAATTCAAGATTTCCATCCTTGCCTTTCGTACTCATTCCACCGAAATGCTCCATAAATCCACCTACACCATAACGATATCTTCCTGGATATTCCTTATCTGTAGTACTCAGGGCATTAGCTTTAGTTACAGTCCATTTATATTTAGTAGTCGCTGCTCCATAAGAAGTTTTAAATGGAATTTCTGTGGCAGTTGATCCATTAGCAAAATAGGCTCCATCCGTATCATTTATATTGAATTTTGCTTTCATTAATTCGGGATCACTACCGGCACTATTGTGTACTATGATTTCAGCTTCGGGTTCACAATCTATAAACATAAACATGATCTGGAATTTAATCAGGTCTTCTAAATCTACCAGTTTTTTGAAACCCTGAAGATTTTTGGCAGCCGCATAGCTTTTCATTTCCTCCCATATAGCTGCAATTCCGTCGCCGGATTCAACTACACCTGTAACCATATCGTTTTTTCCCGGGACTTTTAAAGAAATCTTTGTATAATTATCACTATCATCCCCAAAGATTTCTTCCATATTCTGCTGCTTGAAATCGGTTCTAAGTGTCTTTATTCCTTTATATTTACCATTATAAAAGAAATGTACAAAGCGGGTTTCCAGAGCAAATTTGCCCATTTCTTTCTGTAAGTCCATAGTGATTTTTTCACTGAATCGTGCAAAACCTGCCTGGGCCCATGTACTTGAGGCGCCATCCTGACCTTCTTTCAGTTCCAGTGTGTGGATTTTCTTCGGCATCTTGAAAGTGTCATTCGCATGCACATGAGCGTCGAAGAATGGATAGCTTGGTTTGCGTACATTGGCTTCTCTTGTAAATTTGAATTTATATCCACTGTTGAAATCTTTAATGGTACTATTGCCGAATTTTCGTGACATAGAATTACTAAAAAAGTTATCACTATTGTCATATATATGATTATCAATAAATTCCAGGGATGCTTCTTTATAAACACCTGCTAATTCCGAACCAGGTGACATGGAAACAATAGGTAGTGAAGCTAATGCCTGCCCATATTCGGTAGAAGTTATCTTACCCTTATTTGTCCATGTTTTTTTTGTTGTGCCATTGTCATTAACACTTTCTACTTTCTCGTTATCCCAGTTATTTTGTAATACGTAAGTATGTGCTACCACCTCGGATATGTAGGAATTATCGTAAGCAATAGCTTTTACAACACATGATTTACTTATATTGATAACTCCTGTATAAATAGTTCCGCTCGTTTTAGATGGGTATTTTCCATCGGTAGTATACCGTATCACCATATTTTGCGGAGCTGCGATAGTGAGATTAAATCCGGAAGGATAAACTCCCCTTTCGTGGCTGAACGAAATTTGTGTTTTTTGAATACCGCTTTTGTTGGATGAGCCATAGGTAGGAGTCATAAACATGGCAAATGCTCCGGTTCCGTCGGTTTTTCTACCATATGACTGGTTATAAGGAACGGTTTCGAATGTGACCTGGTCCATTAAATCTGTCTGGCTTCTCGACAGGTATACCGTTTCTCCCGAGTTTTTCAAATCGAATGGCAGATATTCTTTTCCATGCTCAGGTTCTTCATTGGCTATGAATACATAAAATCCTTTAGCCGGAATAATTATATTTTTCAGCTCGAATAATGTTCGGGTTTTGTTCTTATCCGACAGATATACACCTCCTTTTATATGCAGGGGAAAATCATGGCCATTATATAGTTCTATCCAGTCTTCTTTCTGGTCTTTAGAGCCTTGTGAACAGATCTCGTTGATTTTTAGTAATGTCATTTTCTTAGGATCAGTTTCTGCTCCATCTATCACCAGCTGGTCTTCGTTCTCTATATATTCGATCACAAGACGTGGACGGTATACCGAGCTTCCTTCATACGCATATATCTTTGTACCTTCATTTGCACCCAATCCTTCAAAACGGAATGCCATGCTTTGTCCCGATTTCCAGCCTTTACTCCGGTTTTCATCTATAATGCTTTTCAGAGTTGGTGTTTTTATTTTCTGTTTTTCGATCAATGCCGGAGCATCCCACTTTACTCTTCTTTCCGTATAATTCCTGGATGACATACTCTTTGCTGCACTTGTATATCTCTGTGCATCGCCTACTTCGTTATATATATAACTTGTTGCATCTTCACTGCTGCCATATCCGTACAATTCAATATAAGCATTCTGAATAATTGCGTTGTCGGGGATGACGATATTGTTGAAACGAATGCATCTCAAATGACCGCTCTGGCTTCCACCTAACCAGAGGAATTTTCCGTCGAGAGTCATAGCTCCCGCACTGTTTTCGCTACCATCGTCATTAGCTGCAGATACAACGGATTTAACCACAACCGGAACTATCGGCGGATTAGGTCCTTTCCCATCATTTATGTATCTGATCACTAATTTAGGACGATAAGAAGCTCCTCCGTCGTAGGAATATACATTTATTCCTTCATTTGTATCTAAACCTTCAAACTTAAAAGCCAGGTTCTGACCTGTAGCCCATCCTCTCCCTCTATTTTCTTCTATTAAATTTCGAAGATTAGGCGTACGGATCAATTCCTTTGATGTCAAAGATGGTTCGGACCATTTTACTTTAGAGTAAGAATATGTTCTGGATGATATACTATAAGAGCTTGTAGAATAGGTAGATGCATTTCCTAATTCTGAATATATTTCGGTTGATGCCGCAGGACTTTCTCCATACGCATAAAACTCAATATAAGCATCCAAAATAGTTGCATTAGTCGGAATCTGTACATTATTAAAACAGATCGCCCGAAGATTTCCGCTTGTGCTACCTCCCAACCATAGGAATTTACCATCCAGTGTCATAGCTCCTGCACTATTTTCACTCCCATCGTTTTTAGAAGCGGCAACAATGGATTCACTTATATCCGAAAAAACAAAATTATCATCCCGGTAGTATTTGATGATTAATTTAGGGCGATAAGTAGCTCCCCCTTCGTAGGCATACACAGACAGTCCTTTATTCGTTTTTTGGCCTTCAAAACGAAAAGCCATGCTTTGTCCAGCTCTCCAACCTTTACTCCTGCCTTCATCAATTACATTATTAAGATTTGGAGTTCTCACTATCTTCTTCGATGTTAAGCCTGAGGACCTTGTCCAGGTGGCTTTTCTGGTCGAATAATTTCTGGACGAGATGCTGTGTTTTGATGCAGTATAAGTAACGGGATTGCCTAATTCCATCGATATATTGGTTTCTCCTGCCTCACTGCTACCATACGCATAAAATTCAATATAGGCATCATGGATTACCGCGTTATCCGGTATATCCACATTTTCAAAACGAATTGCTCGTAGCTTTCCGCTCGAGCTACCCCCCAGCCATAAAAATTCTCCGTCAAGAACCATTGATCCGGCTGAATCTTCACTCACGTCATCGTTGCCTGTATTTACTGTACAGGTAAAGATGTCAAGTTGGCGTTCCTGTGCATTCAACATATTCAGGTGAAAGCAACCTGATAACAGCCAACATAAAAAAAAATAAAGTTTTAATTTTCCCATAAAATTTTTTGTAAAGTTAAAAAATAGCGTACAAAAGTACATGTGATTTAAAAAAGAATTAGCTTATTTAAATATCCTGTAAATATACAATTTTTTATATTATTATAATAATAAATACTTATTATTATTTGATGTAAAAAATGATTGATAGTTTATTAATCCATTGTAAATAATATATTTAATAAATACATTACCGAAATTATATTTTTATTAATTTAAAAATATATTTGATTGTAATAATTAAATTATAAAAAATAAAATTTTAATTTTATAATCATAATTTATTGGTAAAATTCAATATATTTATTGTATAAAAGTGCATTTTGTTTATTAAAATAATTCATTTGTGTAAAATATGATACATACCCGATTTGTTATTTTAATAAAAGGATAATAACGAATCATTTTTAATTGAATATTACATTAATGCTTTTATATATTGATGGGGTGGGATATTTAATAAAAATGTAGATAAAACTATATTTTCAATTATTCAAAAATATAGTTACATAATATTTTACTATTGCTGAAAAAAAAGTAAATTCACCTATCATATAATAGTTACAAACCATTTTGGATTTGGATATTATAAGTCTTAACTATATCAAATAGTGACTTAGGATTTATTATCAATATAAAGTATCATATATAAGTAAGACAGTATAGCCATTTATAAGTAATTGGACGTATAGAATCTTATTGAAAATTTAATCTGGATATATTGAGATTGGTATGGTTATTTAATAATGATGGTGTACCCAAAAAACATCAGGATTTAGGTGTGATGTAGCCAACAGAGCGATTGAAGCTTCGGCATAAACTATTATATCTGTTCTAAAATTATGAATAATGCACACCAAGAAGTTGCAGATGTATCCCGTCGTTAGCGTTTCAGCCCGTAATAATTGTGAGTTTTTTTATTATATAAAGTAAAGTAGGTTGAAATGTATTTCCTTAAAATATTCTATATCCTTTTAAAACAAATAAGGGCTGTCTTCATCAAATGAAGACAGCCCTCTCGGCCATATCGTTTAATCAAGCACTTTACGGATGCGTCTGATAGCTTCTTCCGCTTCATTCATGCTTAGGGATAACGGAGGTAGTAGACGTATCGTATTCGTTCCGGCAACTCCGGTAAATACTTTCTCTTCAAAAAGTAATTTATTTCTTATTTCCTTAATGGGATTTTCAAATTCGATACCGATCATTAATCCTTTACCGCGCAGCTCTTTAATTCCTTTAAGCCGGCGTAGTTCTTTCATCAGGTAATCGCCTACGGTATTGACATTATCGATGAGTTTTTCATTTTCCATAATGTCTAATACAGCTATTGCCGCTGCACATGCCAGGTGATTGCCCCCAAAGGTAGTGCCCAGCATGCCGTATACTGCTTTAAACATCGGGCTGATAAGTACGCCACCCATGGGAAAGCCGTTGGCTATTCCTTTTGCAACTGTAATAATATCCGGACGGATACCGGCGTATTGGTGAGCGAAAAATTTTCCGCTTCTTCCATAACCCGATTGTATTTCGTCTAATATGAGGCATGCACCATATTTTGTACACAATTGGCGTAATGACTGCATAAATTCGTTCAACGGTACATGAATACCTGCAACACCTTGTATACCTTCAATGATTACGGAGGATACATCACCTTTTTTTAATTCGGCTTCCACTAGATAGGGATCGTTCAGCGGAAGATAGGTGACCGGTAGCCCTTCATTTACAGGGGCTATGATAGACGGATTATCTGTTACACGTACGGCTGCAGAAGTCCGTCCGTGGAATGAACGGCTAAAAGAGATTACCCTTTTCTTACCATTATGAAAAGAAGCCAGTTTCAATGCATTTTCATTAGCTTCGGCTCCTGTATTGATAAGAAAAAGTTCATAATCGTCGTAACCCGACGCTTTACCTAATCTGTCGGCAACTTCCTGTTGCAGGTTATTGATTACCGAGTTGGAATAAAAAGCCAGTTTATTTACCTGGTCGGTTATCGCTTTTACAAATACCGGATGGCTGTGTCCGACAGAAATCACGGCATGTCCGCCATATAAGTCGAGATACTCGTTGCCTTCCGTATCCCATACATAGGAACCTTTTCCTTTTACAATCTCAATATTAAAGAGGGGATATACGTCGAATAATTTCATTATATTTTCTTTTACCGGAATGCCGGACGGGACACAGAAGAATTTATTCTTTGCCGTATTCCGCCCGGCTTTCATTAAATGTTATTAAAATAGTAATTGATCTGACAAGATACGGAATACCTGACCGTTCCGACGGCTGCTTATTCACGTTCAGCTTAAAAAGCTGAAGGCTTTAAATGCAAGCCGACGGTTTCTTCCAGGTTGAACATAAGGTTCATATTGTGAACAGCTTGTCCGCTTGCACCTTTCAGCAGGTTGTCAATTACAGATATGATGAGTAATTTATCTCCGAATTTCTGGAGATGGATCAGGCATTTGTTGGTATTAACCACTTGCTTTAGATCCGGGTTTTTATGGGTTATGAAGGTAAACGAATGGTCATCGTAATACGCTTCGTAAATTCGTCGGAACTCCTCCAGTTCTATTTTCGTATCAATATAGGTGGTAGCGAAAATACCTCTGGAGAAATTTCCTCTTACCGGAATGAAATTGATACTGCTTTGAAAACTGTTTTGTAATTGTGAAAGACTTTGTCTTATCTCGGCAAGATGTTGGTGTTCGAATGGTTTATATACGGAGATGTTGTCATTGCGCCAGCTGAAATGTGTCGTAGCTGAGGGTTTTACCCCTGCGCCTGTAGATCCAGTTATAGCATTCACATGTAATTCGCTGTTCAACATCAAATGTTTGGCAAGGGGGAGAACACCCAACTGAATGCAGGTGGCAAAACAACCGGGGTTGGCTACCCGCATGGATTTGCATATCTGTCGACGGTTCAATTCAGGAAGGCCGTATATGAAATCATGTTCTTCGCTTTTCAGGCGGTAGTCGGTCGATAGATCGATAATTTTCACGGATTCAGGTACGGCATGTGAATCCATAAATTTCTTTGTGTCGCCATGAGCCGTACAGAAGAAAAGTAAATCGATTTCATTTAATGGCAATTCATCGGTAAACGCCAGATCGGTTTCACCGTACAAACCACTGTGTACATCGGTTATCCGGTTACCTGCGTTACTCAAACTATTAATGAAAACAATTTCCGCGTCGGGATGATTCAATAATAACCGAATCAACTCGCCTGCTGTATAACCGGCTCCACCGATAATCCCTATTTTAATCATTTTTTAAGTAGTTTTTCATTGGTAGTTAGTAGTTGGTAGTTAGTAGTTGGTAGAATGAATTATTTCCAATGAAATTTAAAAATCTACCAACTGCTAACTACTATCTACCAACTACTTCTCCTTATTCACATTATAATATATCTTCATCTGGTTACCCAGTATTTTGGTAAATCCTTTTACGTCATCGGCAGTCCAGGCTTTTTGTTCTTCGCCGTAAACGCCAAAGTCACTTTTCATCAGGTCATGGTCGCTTTCGATGCCAACCAGCGTATAGGTATATGGACGTAAAGTTATGATCACGCGTCCGGTTACGTTTTGTTGCGTGCTTTGCAGGAACGCTTCCATATCACGCATAACCGGTTCGAGGTATTGGGCTTCGTGCAGGAACATGCCGTACCAGTTGCCAATTTGCTCTTTCCAGTATTGTTGCCATTTGGTAAGGGTATGTTTTTCCAGTAATTTGTGGGCATTTATGATCAGTAATGAACCGGCAGCTTCAAATCCTACCCGGCCTTTAATGCCGATAATGGTATCGCCCACGTGCATATCGCGGCCGATAGCCCAACGCGAACCTAATTCTTCCACTTTACGGATAGCATCTACTTTGTTTTTGTATTCAACCCCGTTTACTCCTGCTATTTCTCCGTTTACAAAATCGATGAACATATCTTCTTCCTGTTCTTCGGCTTCCAGTTGCGAAGGATAAGCAGTTTCAGGCAATGTCTGGTTTGAATGCAGCGTTTCCTTTCCTCCTACACTTGTTCCCCAAAGGCCTTTATTGATGGAATATTCCATTTTCACAAAGTCGGCTTCGTAACCGTGTTGCTTTAAATAGTTTATTTCATATTCACGGCTTAGGTTCATATCCCGGGTAGGGGTAATGATTTCCATGTCAGGAGCCAGTACGTCAAAGGTTAAGTCGAAACGGACCTGGTCGTTTCCTGCTCCGGTACTTCCGTGGGCTACCGCATCGGCTCCGATCTCCTTTGCATAGCGTATGGTAGCTAATGCCTGGAAAATACGCTCTGAACTTACCGATATGGGATAGGTTCCGTTACGCAATACATTTCCGAATACCATGTATTTAATGCTCTTTTCATAATATTCCTGTTCGATGTTAAGTGTTACGTGCTTAACTGCTCCCAGTTTATACGCCCTTTCTTCAATGGCTTTACATTCTTCTTCGGTAAAACCTCCTGTATTGGCAAGAGCTGTATATACGTCGTACCCTTTGTCTTTTGACAGGTACATAGCGCAAAAAGAGGTGTCGAGGCCACCGCTGAACGCTAAAACTACTTTTTTATTCATGAGAATATATTTTAATGTTTATTATTTGCTGTCTCTTTCCTGCTGCTCCCTTTTTGCCCGGTGCGGGTCTTTCGGATCGTATAACATTGCGGTACAAATGCAGTATTTTCGGTTTGTCCGTACTAAAATGTCATGGTTTATGCATCCTTCGCATGCTCTCCAGAAAGCTTCATCATCCGTTAATTCAGAAAAGGTCACAGGTACATACCCGAGTTCGGTATTCATTTTCATTACGGCGCTGCCTGATGTGAGGCTGAATAATTTTGCTTTGGGCCAGCGTAAACGGGCCAATGCAAAAGAAGCCTCTTTTATGCGTTTTGCCAAGCCTTTTTGGCGAAATTTTTCCACAACGATCAAACCTGAAGTTGCCACATACTGCTTATTTCCCCACGACTCAATATAGGTGAACCCGGCAAATTCCTCTCCGGCAAGGGCTATGATAGCTTTACCTTCTTTCATTTTCTGGGCTACATAGTCGTGGGTACGCCTGGCAATTCCGGTGCCGCGTACACTGGCAGCTGCTTCAATGGTTTCCAGAATGGTATCCACATATATTTCATGCGAAGCATCGGCTACCATTACGTCTATTTCTTCTGTATCGTTCTCTTTTTCCACGTCGTTATGATTATACCTGTAATGATTTTCCTTAATTATGTTTATTGAATGAACCGTTGTATGGCTTTTGCTATCTGGTCTCTGCTGTAACCTTCGCGGGGAATGACAAGAATAGTATCGTCTCCTGCAATCGTACCTACTATTTCCTTAGGAGAATTAGAATCAATATCCCATGCAATTCCCATGGCATAACCCGGACGTGTCTTTATTACTGCCAGGTTACCTGAAAATTCAATATCGGGATATATTTTCGACCGCTCGCCTGCGGGTAGTGGCTGCATGGCAGGTTCAGACAGGCGGTAAACGTAATTTTCGTTACCGTCGTGTACCCTCGCTATTTTTAACTGTTTTATGTCACGCGATAAAGTAGCCTGGGTAGTGGTAAAACCATTTGCCTTCAAACGTTTCAGTAATTCGTCCTGATTACAGATTACTTCCGTTTCAATGATACGGCAAATAGCCTTTAAACGTTCTTTTCTACTACTCATTTGCATATTTATTCAAAACAGCGGCGAATATAAGACTAATTATTGAATAAATATGCATATATGGAGAAATTTTAAATATTTATTAATTCCTTTTTCCCATCATTATCAACGAAAAGCCATACTAAAATAAAGTTTACGAAATCATCCTTCACCTTTCACTTTTTGGTGTAAATGCTTATTAAATAATAAGATACGGGTGAATGATGGAGGCTTTTACCTGTCACCCATCTTTCACCGGATGGTTGCATCCTTAATTTGTAAACGGTTGTGTCCGCATAATTTTATTGTGTTTGATAGGAGATACTATGGGAGAAGTATGGTATTTCTGATACTTTACATGTATATGTTTATTGGTTTCACAAATGTGGAATATAAATTTCACCCGGGTGAAATAAAAGTTTCAGCTATGTGAAATGTAAGTTTCACCCGGGTGAAATGATAAAAAACATGTAGTTTAAAATTAAAATCTAATGAACGATGCAATAAAAGTCTCTGGAAGTGGGAATAGTATACAACAAACCCCGTAATTCATAAGTAAACGGGTGAAGGATTATCCTTCACCCGTTTATTGCTGTTATTCAATGTGTTATGTCTATAAGTGACAGATCGGTGATGTGTGGTAATTCTTTTATTACGGCTTTATTGTCACTATTTCGGTGAAATTGTAGCGTTTGCTGGGGTTATTGGTCCGTGCCCCGACGCGTACATAATACGTTTTTCCCGGTTCCAGGCCATCTATTGATTCTTTGAAGGTGGTACCCAGTATTTCCACATCGTCTATTTCCGACAAATCTTTCAAAGGACTCAGGTCATTGATCAAAACATTCGATCCTACGTGCGGATTTGTTGAGACAAATACACGTGCGTCAATGATTTTGTCGCCCACTTTAGTTCTTGACAGGTTATAGGTAACATGCAACGTTCCGTTGGATACTGAAATGTCAGAAGCTGTGACGGATAAATAGGGTATCACCTTAAAATCTATTTTCGTCGTTCCTTTTATTTCGCTCCGAACCGGCTCGATATCAAAAAAAGCTCCTTCAACCGGACTTATTTCGTATGTTCCGTAGAATATCTTTGTGTTATTGAAGGTGCCGTCGGCTTTTCCCCAGAAATATTCGGGTTGAGGATTGTCACTCCAGCTTATCTCCGACAGTTTTATCCGGAAACCGTTAGGCTGTTCTGTTATGATGGGCCGGTTTGTTGTTTCGTCTATTACACTACCTGTTAGTGTTTCTGCCGGAGCGTCGTAATTGTCTATTTCATTGCATGAAATCAGGCAACCGCTTGTTATGGCAATATAGAATAAATATATTATTTTTTTCATACGGATAATTCTTTTTTAAAGATATACATGGAACTTGCAGTAACTTCCTTTATCGCTGTTGGTATAATAAATTTGCGTACTCTTTTCATCTGTTCGTTAAATTAATATCCCGGATTCTGAATTAATTTGTCGTTCTTGGAGATTTCATCAGTCGGGATCATTGCATAATTTAATTTTACATCTATGGTGTATCGTCCGCCTACTTTTTCTTTTTTGAATATAAATTTATTTTCATCAAAGATATAATAGGGGGAAAGCGCGGTGAACTGGGTGTTGTTGACCTCACTATCCGCGATCCGCCACCTTCGTAAATCCCAGTATGTATGGTTTTCGAAAGCCAATTCCATCCGGCGTTCTTTTTGGATCGCCCGGATCGTTAACTGATCCTTTGTGTACAATTTAGCACCTGCCCGGTCGCGGACATCATTTATAGCGGTCAATGCTTCGTCTATCATTCCTAACTGGAAGGCGGCTTCTGCCTTGTTCAGTAAAATTTCGGCATACCTGATATCTATCCATGACTGGTTGGAGCGCCAGATAAGGACATCGGCCGTAGTAATATCGGGATTCTGGTATTTACGGAGTAAAAATCCGGTCGAAGTCATTTCCTGATGTCCCATTCCGCTGCGGCCAATGATACGGTGCCCTTCGTAAAGATCATTTGCATTTGTCGATATTAACGGATCGGTCGCCTCACTGTAAGTGGGATATAATCCCTTTTGAATTTCTATGGACTCTCCCTTGAATAGGTCTCCGGGAAGTATAACGGATCCTCTTAAACGGGGTTCTACATTTTCAAATATATCCATGGTTTGGGTATAACGGATAGGATTTCCACTATCATCCGTTATTTTAACGGTTCCCGGATTTCCGTTTATGTCGTCGTACATTTCCACTAATTCCAGGGTAGGGCAGAAGCGGCTTGAATAACCCTGTGATCCCCTGAGCTGATATGGGATGTGTAAGGCATCGAACGAATGATTTTTTTCCGGATAGGAATAGTATTCACAGAAAATGGTTTCCGGACTCTCGTCGTCCAGGAATAAGCGCCAGTAGTTTTCGGCTTTATCCTCATATTTCCTGTATAAGGAATAGTGGCCTTCTAATGCGGATGCGGCATCGTAACTACTTTGGTAATATGTTTTTGCTTCTGCCTGGGGTATACCGAGTATACCGTTTAACTGGACCGAACCATACTGGGCGATTGAACCGGCATATAACATTACCCTCGACTTCAATGCATATGCCACATATTTATTCACCCTTCCCTTTTGCGGGCTTTCGCCGGGCAACAACCGGATGGCTTCGTCTAATTCCTGCGCTATAAAATCGTAAACTTCCTTTTCCGTATTACGCGGTACTTTCAGTTCTTCGATGCTTTGTTCAGGAAAATTCTGTACTTCTGTTATAATGGGAATTCCGCCGTAGCGTTTTACCATGGAGAAGTAGTAATAGGCACGTATAAAATGTGCTTCTCCCAACCATAGGTTTTGTTGTGCTTCCGTGTATTCGTTGGCATATTCCGGAAAGGTGGATATAAAGTAATTGACATTGCGGACCGGCCCGTACCTCCATGCTTTCCACCAGTCGCCCTGGGGAGAGTCCCATAGCATATCCGTCATGCAAAGCAGGTATTCACCTGTTACATTTCCCAGCGTGGGATAATTACCAAACTCCCTGAATCCGTCTTTATTGAATTGAAAGCCTTCAATGGGCAGTTCTTCGTATAGACGTACGATAAATGCCAGTATCCCGGATTCCGTACTGAATACGTCCCTGTCTTGTATGATATTGATAGGTGGCTGATTCAGGTCATTGCATGACATTACCGTAAATAAAGCCGATAATGATAGTATAATTTGTTTTATCTTTTTCATAGGATGAAATATTTATTAATATAGATATGGAACTCCGCTGTAAGTTTTAGGACCAACGGCAGTGTTCTATTTATTGCATCGTGCATACCTATTGTTTTCATGCTTTGTTTCGTAAATATGCTTTGTTAAAAAGTGAGATTAACGCCTACATTATAAGACTTCGTGAGCGGATACAGATATCCGTAGGTGTCGCTGGGATGCTCCGGATCGAGATATTTGATACCTGTAAAGGTAAGCATATTGAATCCGCTGAAGTATATCCTCACATTTTGCACGCCTACGCTTTTAAGTATTTGTTGAGGCAGGGTGTAACCCAATTCCAGGCTCTTCAACCGTAAATAGGCAGCATTCTGTATTAATCGTTCGGAGTCTTTGTAGTTGGTGTTTTCTCCGTTGTTGGGCGAAGGATAATATCCCGGAACCCAAACCGTTGAAGGATCCCTGGGGTCTGCAAGCGGGTCTTCCGGATGCCATCTGTCCATAAACATGTTCAGCCCGTTCCTGTCCCAGTATAATGGCCTTTCTAACTGTTCAGGATATCTTACATAACTTTGCGCTGCGCCCTGGAATACCAGGTTTAAATCGAATCCTTTGTAATCTGCTCCTATTGTAAATCCGAAATTAACTTTAGGCAATCCTTTTATGGAGATGGGATGTTCGTCGTTTTCATCTATTATACCATCGCCGTTCCAGTCTTCATACGCATAATCTCCGGGCAATAATACGGAGTTGCCTTTCGAGTCCTGTATGGGAGCGCCGAATATGTGGTCGTACGAATTGAACTGGCCTAAATAACCATATCCCCACCACATTTCATCCAACCTGTTTGTATAATTGTCCCTCCAGTTCCTGTAGGAATTGCCCCGTGTTGAAATTTCCTTATGTCTCCATTTTTTTCTTGAATAGGAAACGTTACCGGAGAAATAGTAATTGAAATCCCTGATTCTGTTGCGGTGGGAAAGTGCCACTTCAAATCCTTTCGTAATATCGCCTTCCAGGTTTTCCTGCGGCAATCCTGCGCCTACTGTTCCGGGCAGGCTTTCGCTTCTTGTGGCCAGGAGTCCGTCACGCACCCGGCTGAATATATCGAACTGGATACCTAACAGGCCGTTCCACATGTCTGCATCGACCCCGAAGTTTGCCAGTTTGGAAGTAAACCATGTAATGTATGGATTGGGCATTCCGCGTAGTCCTAAACCGTTAGTGTAGGAGTTGTTGAAGACAAAACCGCCTGATGGATAATTATATCCTGAGAGGAATTGATAGGATGACGAGCTGTCGTCTCCCATTTTTCCATATGAGCCTCTTAATTTAATGTTATTGATAAACGAGAGCGCGCGGATATTTTTGAAAAACGGTTCTTCCGTAATTCTCCAACCCAATGACCCGGCAGGGAAAAATCCCCATTGGTGCCCCGGGGCGAATTTGGATGATCCGTCGTACCTGAAACTAAATTCGGCAATATATTTCGACATGAAATCATAATTGATCCTTCCGACCAATCCTTTATTTGCGATCTTCCATACGCCGTTCTGATCGTTTAATTTCCGATCGGAACGGTAGCCGTTCGAATCCATCGAACCTTCCTGATTGATACTGTTCCCCGCGAACAGCTGGTCGACTGCATCCATGGATAATTCCCTTCTGGCATAAAAGTTGTCCATATCCGATGTGCTCTCTTCGTACAGGGCGAGTACGTTTACATTATGTTTGTCCTGGAATGTCCGTACATAATTCAGCGATAGCTGGAGCAATGTAGCGTTGTTGTCTCTGAAGCTACGTCTTACATGGGATGGGGATTGGGCTTTGTTCGCATTGTAGGTATTGCTGACCGGATCGTATGTATAAAGGCTGAATTCTTTGGCAAATTCTTTGGATTCCCAAAGGTTATAATCATAGCTGTACATCGCTTTGGCTTTTAACCCGTCGATATACGGCACATCGTATGAAAGGCTCATTGTGGCCTGGAAGAGTTTACTGTTATGCTTGCGGTATCCGTCCAGATCCGAGTTTGTAATGACCAGCGGATGGTCGGCGTCGGCCGCGTTGTATAAATAGTCGGGATTATCATTCGCATAAACCGGCCATAGAGGCACCTGCGTCCAAATGGATTTGAATACGATCCATGTATCACGGTAAGGCTGGTTCTTTGTATCCATCATTCCGTTCAGCGATACATCTGCCCGGAGCCTGTTGGTCAGTTGGGCGCCGAGGTTGGACCTTATATTAAACCGTTCGTAATTAAGGTCGCCGCTTTTCCAGAATCCATCTTGTTTGAGGTAGCCGAAATTAACGAAATAATCTACCTTCTCCGTATTTCCCTGCGCGCTGAAACTGTGTTGTGTTTGCGGGGCAAATTCGTCGATAGCTATTTTAGCCCAGTTGGTACTTGGCTTCGTCCCGTTTCTGTATGCTTCTATTTCATCCAGCGAATACATAAGCGCCTGCCCGTTATTGCGGGCATTTTCGTTCATCAATGTCATGTATTCCCAGGCACTGCTGGTTTCAGGTAATCCCGACGCCTGTTGCCATCCGACGGATCCGGAATAATCCAATTGTATTTTACCCGTTGTCCCTTTCTTGGTAGTAATCAACACCACACCGTTTGCCGCGCGTACGCCGTAAATGGCGGCGGAGGCATCTTTCAGGACTGAAATGCTTTCAATTTCGTTAGGGTCTAACCGGCTCATGTTTTCACGGGGAACCCCGTCGATAATTATGAGGGGGTTACCCATACCCCGGATTTCAAATTTCGTATTAAAAGCACCCGGTTCACCGGACCATTGTACTACCCGTACGCCCGGCATTTTACCTGAAAGCATGTTTTCGACATTTTCATTTTTTGTTGTCAGGATCTCGTCTCCCCCAATGGCAGAAACAGCTCCGGTTAATGTTACTTTTTTCTGCGTGCCATATCCTACTACAACTACTTCATCAAGTTTTTGCGTGTCCTCCACTAACGTTATCCGTATGTTGGTCTGATTATTCACCGGTATTTCAGATGGTAAATAACCGATATAGGAGATCTGTAAAACGGCATCGGATGATGCTTCCAGACTGAATTTTCCGTCGATACCGGTTACGCTTCCCTGCGTTGTTCCTTTTACAATGATATTCGCGCCGATAACCGGCTCCCCTTTTTCGTCGACAACGATACCGTTTATGATATTTCTTTGTTGTTTAATACCGGGATTCACCGGAGCGGAATTATCTTTTGTCCGTATCAGGACCTGCCTGTCGATGATCTCATAGGTGTAATTGGTTTCAGACAATAATTGATCCAATACTTTTTCTATGGAAGCGTTTTTCACATCAATATTGGTTATTCTATTTACATATACCTGGTTGTCATTAAAGAAGAATGTAAATTCGCTATTGCTTTCTATTTCCTTTAAGATGTCCATAATACTTACGTTTTGCTTTTTCATGGAAAGTTTGTAGTTCTGCGCATACGTGGAAGCAAAAGAAGAATAAACTGTTAGCAAAATCAGTAAAGCAACGATCTTGAATATTTTTACTATTCTTCTAAGTGGCGGGATATGGTAATCCCATTCCTCATTTTTTTTCATAACTTGTATTGTTTTTGATAAAATACTGTGCAGGGATAGTTTTTTACCTGCAATGGTTAAATAAAGTCGGTGACTGGAAGATAACGGTAGCTTCCAACTGTGTAAGGGTTAACTGTCATTAAAAAACATAAGGTATCAGATTAGGTTTGTACTTAGTTCTATTTCAAATGAATAGTGAAATTTCCCTCTCCTGTCTTCGTATATTTTAAAGGAGATGATTTTTGGATCATATATAATATTCGTTCTAATGTTTCGTCCCTTACTTTAAAAGTGAACCTATATTTTTCCGAAAGTTCTTTCGGGCATATGATCTTTCTTCCATACCATTGTTCCAAACGGGGTATTATCATAGAAAGTTTTTCATTCTCAAAACTCAATATCCCGTCTTTCCGCCAGGAAGTATATTTGTCGGCATCAACTTTTTCTTTGCTTATGGCTCCGGTTTGTTTATTTAAAGCTACTTTTTCATCGGGCAGGAGGATGATTTGCCGGTCATTATTTGTATTCGTTAAAATATCAACCTTTAGTTTTCCTTTCAGTAATATAGCTTCGGTAACGTTCTCAATGTCATGGCTGAATAGCTCGAAAGCCGTACCCAAGACGGTAATGTCCATTTGTGGAGTGTGTACGATAAACGGTTTAAGGCTGTCGGCGGTTACATCAAAAAAAGCCTGTCCGCATACCGTTACTTCACGTGAATTGCCTGTAAAATATTCCGGGAAAATTATTTTGGAGCCTGCACCTAATTGCACCGTTGTACCGTCGGGTAAAGTAACGGATTCCGTGTTTTGTATCCCGGCGCTGATTGTATAGATATTAAAGGTTTTTTTTTCGCTCGTAAAAAGGTAAATGATACTTGTTAAGCCGATTATTAATAAAAAAGATGCTGCCAGGCTTATTTTATAATAGAGCGGGTTTAAGCGCTTATCCGAACTTATCCTTTTTTGAATAGCCCGGAATATTTTATTTTTATCCGAAGCCGGAATACCTGTTTCGTCCTGACAGTTATCCCATTGTGTAAGCATCAGTTTTGTTACCGGTTCACAGTAAAAGAGTTCCTGTTCTTCTGCGGAACCTAATTGATCATTTACGAGTTTTTTTAAAATGCTCTTTTTCTTATTGAAATCCATATATTTATTCCCTTCTTTAAATAAATACACGCCAAAAGAACTTACCCCCTATTTTAAGAGTATGCGAAAAATAAAAAAGCCGGGAGGTATTGGATTTATAAGAAAAGCAGTAATAATGTAATGTTCTGCCGTAAATATTTTATAGCTTCACTTATCTGATTTTCAACGGTTTTTTCGGAAATTTTTAATTGCTCTGCTATTTCTTTATTGGTTTTATGGTGTTTACGGCTAAGGTTGAATATTTCGCGTCGTCGTGGGGGTAACTCATTAATTAACTGGTCGATGTATTCGCTCAGGTTTTTTGCAACAATTTCTTCTTCAATGTTATAAGCTGTTTCCAATGCAGAAAGGACAGTTGTTTTGTAAAAGTCTTCATTCAGGTATTTTCTATGTTTATTAAAGATGAGATTGCGTGTTATGATAAAGAGTAAACCTTTAAAATTCTCTTTTTCATTTAAAAACTCTCTCGATTCCCATACTTTTACAAATACTTCCTGTACGACTTCTTCTATTGAATTTTTATTGGTTAAATATAAACGGCTGAATTTATATACATTATGACAATACTTATTGTATAAGAATGTAAAGGATTCCTTGCTGTCGTGTTTCAGAGCCGTTATATGTCCAGTATCTTCATTCATTCTGCAAGAAACAAAGATAATATTTTTTAGTGTCGGTAATAGAATAGAACAAAAGTTTGTTATTTATTCATTTCCCGGATGATCTTTGAATACCGGATCCTCTATTTTAATGAAACCAAAAGAGTGCCCGGTTAGATAAGCACTCTGATGATTACATTTTATGCGGTAATAACTTTAACTTTTACTTCAATATTGTCTTTAACGGCGCCTGAATAAGGACAGATTTGTTTTGCTTCTTCTACTAATTCTTCCGCATCTTTTTGTTCTAATCCTGAGATTCTGATATCGAGGTCTACTTTAAATTGGAATCCCTTTTCAGGTTTTTTTCCTGTATGTACAGTTGCTGTTACCAAAGAATCGATACTTTTCCTTTTCATCATGGCGGCATAGTTAATGGCACTTCCGAAACAGGAGGCATATCCGATAGCAAATAATTGCTCAGGGTTGGTGTATTCACCGCCGGGACCACCCATTTCCTTGGGGGCTCGTATTTCGAGCTTTAGTATTCCGTCTTCTGTTGTTGCTTGTCCTGTTCCGCCACCGCTGAACGATGCAACCGTTGTATAGAGTACATCCATAAAATATTTTGTTAGTTAAATAATTTTTTTCATTGTCTTGCAGGTCGAAGAAAAATCGAATAAGGATTTTGCTGTAAAAACAAGTAAAAAGCAACTTTGTTTATTTTTTTGTATTAAATAACATATGGATGCCTTTAGCAGCAGAACAACCGCCCTACTTCACAGTAAAGCGGCCGATTGTAACTACATAATAATTATGAACAAAAAGTTTAGGTTATTAAACCATCAAAAAAAATCAGATAGAAATAATATTCATCTGGTTATTAGACTGAATACGGTAAAGAAAGTTTAATCATGCCTGTGTTTTATCAACTGGTAAAATCAAAAAGATAATTTTATTGTTATATTACAAAAAGAAATATTTTTGCATAATATAATTTTAACGTTAGAAGAACATGAAAAAGTTAGTTGGTTTATTTATTACGGGCCTTTTACTGTTAAGTAGCTGTGGAAGCGTCCCGTTAACCGGAAGAAGGCAGGTCTTATTAGTATCCGACCAGGATGTAATAACCAGTAGCCTCACTCAGTACAGTGAGTTTATGAAGGAGGCAAAAGTATCCAGAAATCAGGCGATGACAGAAAAAGTAGTACGTGTGGGACGGAATATTGCAGCGGCAACCGAGGCATACTTAAAAGCGAATGGATTGGAGTCTGAAGTCGCCAAGTTTTCCTGGGAGTTCAATTTGGTACAAAGTGACCAGGTGAATGCTTTTTGCATGCCTGGTGGTAAAATCGTGGTTTATGAAGGTATTATGCCATACACATCTACGGATGACGAGCTGGCTGCTATATTGGGACATGAGGTAGCCCATGCGGTAGCGAAGCATTCCAATGAACGTATGAGTACACAGCTTATGACTGAGTATGGTAGTGCTATCTTAGGAACAGCCATCAGCGGTACTTCTTCTGCGGTACAAACAGTTGCCAATACGGTATATGGTTTAGGCGCTCAATACGGAGTTATGTTGCCGTATTCCAGAAAACACGAATACGAAGCCGACCATATGGGGCTGATCTTTATGGCTATGGCGGGTTATAATCCAAACGCTGCGATTACATTCTGGACCAAAATGGCACAAGGTAAATCGGGACAGTCTCCCGAATTTATGAGTACACACCCCAGCGACGCAAACCGTATCCGGGAAATTCAGGGTTATTTGCCTGAAGCGATGAAATATTATAATAAGTGAAAATTGTACAGCGTCATTATTGAGATGTGTATGTTTATTCGCTTATAAAGTAATTCCCATTTTTTTCATCAGGAAACTGGCATTCATATTTTGAGCTATTCCTTCACGAAGTTTGTAAGAGAAGGTTAGCTCATTATTTGTTATGTCTGCTTCAAAACGGTAATTCTTTATCTGATCGGGGAAATCTTGTTCGAGCGAACCTAATGCCAGGTCATGGGTAGCTATAATTCCGCAGGTATCGTAGGTTATTAACTGTTTCATTAAGGCGAAAGAACCTTTTTGTTTATCGACGGAATTTGTTCCTTTGAGTATTTCATCGAGGATGATGAACAACTTTTCACCTTCTTTCAGCCTGTCTATAATCATTTTTAGACGTTTGAGTTCGGCAAAGAAATACGATTCATTACTTACCAGCGAATCGGATGTACGTAAACTGGTTACGATTTTAGCCGGATAAACCACCAGCTCATCTGCACAAACAGGCGCTCCTATGCAGGATAATAAAAAATTTATTCCAATTGTCCTTAAATATGTACTCTTACCGGCCATATTGGCTCCGGTAATGATCAGGAACCAGGGATTTTTTTCAATCGATATGTCATTTTTAACACAGACTTCGCGCCGAATCAAAGGATGTCCCAATGCTTTACCTTCCATTTTGAAATAGGATTCTGCAATCTGAGGATAAATATAATCGGGATGGTTAAAGGCAAAACCGGCAAGGGAACTTAATGCGTCGAACTGTGCTAATGCATCAAACCATTTAGCGGTTTCTTTTCCGTAATGCAATTGCCATTTTTCGATCGCAATAGAGGCACGGATATCCCTGAACGTGAAAATATTTAAAATGATCCCTGTCATGGTGCCACGCTGATCTAAAATTCCAATGTGCGATGAAAGTTTCTTTATCGCTTGTGATGCCGTATATTTTTCGTCGACTAATTCATTGCTTATGTTCGAAAGAAGTGAAGATTTGAAAGAATCTCCTTCAATGCTTTTCATCAGAAGAGAGTAGCATTTCAGTATTTGCTCAAGTTTATTTACGGTCTGGTGTAATTCGTTTATTCTTTTGATGGGTATATAGGCCAGTAAAAAACTGACGATAAATATAATTCCGAATAGAGAAAAATTTATGAGATTAAACATAAGGCAGACAAAAATTACTACCCAGAGAGCAGGAATGATCCAGATGGATAGTTTCCAGAAATTAGTATTGGCGAAATAAGCCGGCGCGTCTGTCAGCCTGGATAATAAATTCACATCGTTTTTCTTTCCGGGCTGAAGGGTTCCGCTTACATAAAAGTGCTGTCGTAACCGGGTGAGGGTAGCTAATTCTTTTATCGCCTCCTGACGGTTCAGGATAGCTGTTTTATCTGTTAAAGGTTTACGGATCCATTCCGTTAATAACTCACGGCCTATATGGGTAACCGTACGGTTTACGGATTGAAAAAAAGAACGTTCACCGAATATGTCGAGATCGAGGCTGAATGAATGTTCGCCGTCAATTTTATCGGAAGCCCCGTCGAAAGCGCTGAAATCATAATCCAGCCCTTTCAGCTCATCAGAGCAGAGACGGATTAACGTTTCGGCATACGATTTTTTACCGGCGAGGAAATTATGATAAATCATCAGCCCGATAAAAGGTATGAAATAAAGTAATGTCACACCTGCTATTATTCGCCAGTCCTGCGCCCGTAAAAACCAAATTGAAACGATTGCCGCTGCTACGATCAGTAAACGGATCGTGCCCATTAAATGAATCTTTTTCTGTAAATTATTTACCCGGCGCGTATAAGCCTCAATGTTACTTCTGTAATAATCAAATACTTTATCCATGCCCGCAAAGGTATTTAAATAATATCACAGATGTTAAATATGCTGTTGAATTTAATTTATATTTGCAGCTTATAACAATAAGCCGGTATGTTCAGGACTAAAACTATTTCTTCTTTACTTGTTCTTTTTATATGTATAGATTCATTGTCAGCCCAATTGTACGGAACGTCGGAACCGTCTGATTATAATGCAGATCATATTCGGAGTGAAATTGAAAAAGGGCCTTATTTTACCTTATATAAAGATAATTATTTTATAGGTGGAATTCCGTTGGGAGATAAACCGGACAGGTATAATACAGACATAAAATTCCAGTTGAGCATATCCCAGAGACTTACCAAAAGTTCATTGCCTTTCAACACTTATTTATATCTGCAATACACCCAAAAAGCATTTTGGAATATACTGGAAAATTCTCTTCCCATCCGTGATATAAATTTTAATCCGGGAATTGGGTTAGGGCATCTGATAGTCTACCGGAACAGGTACATTGGTAAAGGTTATTTAATGCTGGAGCATGAGTCTAACGGTAAGGTGGCAGGATATTCACGGAGTTGGAATAAAGTAACTTTAGGGGGTAATATAGAATTGAACCGTAATTTCGAGGTGCAATTAAAGGGTTGGATACCTATTATCGACGGAAGAAATAACAAGGACATTTTAAATTATAACGGTATTTTTCAGGTAGCAGGAAATTTCCGGACAAATAATGAGCTTTTACATATTGGACTAATACTCACCAAACGCAAATCGTGGAGACCGAGCTTTAATACCCAGGTTGAAATCAGTTATAAATTAAAGAAAAATCATAGCCAGGCTTTTTTCATGCAGTATTACAACGGTTATGGCGAGAACTTATTGGAGTATAAAGAATATCACAGTAATATACGTGTTGGATTTGTTATTAAACCGCCTCAGGGCTTTAGTTTTTATTAAAGAAGGTATTTAATAAGGTTATTTTTTACTTTATCTCTATTTAGTTAAATGAATATGTTCTACATAAAGCAAAGGGTATTCTTGAAACAAATATTATATGTGATTGTGGAGTAAAAGTATAAGTCTCATCTTAAAAACTATATTTATGAAAAAAATAATATTAATTCTTTATTCATTATCAGTTATATTTTGTTTTTATTCTTGTGATAACAACGAGCCTGATAATACTCTTTATTTGGACAATAAACTTGTTGAAGGAACATGGCTTAGCCAATTTGGTAAAAGAGATTCATTGGTATATAAATTTAAAGACGATAAATTAATTACCGAATTTTATGCCTACATTAATGGAATGGATGAACTGAAATTTGAAGGTAAGGAAGATTTAGGCAACTATTTACTGACGGATTCACAAATCATTTTATTACAGCGAAAAGATCTGGATATACTTTACAGAATACCTGAAAATAACAAAGACTCCCTATATATACAGGAGAATAATGGGCATTGGTACGAGTTCAAAAAAATCAAAGATTAGTCATTAGCCTATTGACTGCGGGTAATAAACTGAGCATCTAAAAACGAATGTACATGTAACTCTCTCTTTAGGTGTAAATATGTTTTATAATAAAAGAGACTATCTAAGTTTTTGGATAGTCTCTTTTGTATTGCTTTAGTAGATATAGCCTATGTTTTTCTGTATATTCTTTTTATTATCAATCGGTATTATTGTAAATCCCCAGTTATATTCGTGGTTGGCCGGAATATTATATCCCGGTTCCGGACGTGCTCCCCAACTATTATAACCTGCAACTCCCTGTTGTTTCATATCAATGCATATCTCCACAAAATCACGTGGTGTAATATCATTTATATGATGCATCCTTCTTAATACGTTCCTGGCTTCTTCTTCATTACGGTTTGCAGTTTCTTCAGCAGAGAAATTATTCCATTGCCTTGGGTGGGGGAGCGCTTCTTCCGAATCGAAATCTTCAATCGAATTCAATAGTGCATTAAAGCCTATCGGTTCATAATCTGCTTGAATTAATAAACCGGATGTTTTATCTCCTGATAAAGCAAGCCAGCGGGTGTCAGTCCTGTGCCCGTTCTCCTGGGGGCGGACGTAAGGTATATACATCAGCTCTACCGGTATATTGTACAAACCTACAAGTGCTCCGGCATTCCGGTCAATGTAATTTTCATGAGGACCCCTGCCGTAATATTGCAACTGATTCATTTTTTCAGGTAAGCGGAACCTGATACCTATACGCGGGACTTCAAGTTGTGCCGATTCTTTGCGTGACTTTTCATTTCCGGGGGTAAAAGTTGCTGTACGCGTTGCTTCCGACATTTCTATTTCCGTTTCACTCATCTCCGTTGATGTAAAACGAATAGTTGTTTTTACCACGCCGTTAGGATGTATTTTGTATTTTATAATATATAAATTACCGGCTGGTAATAAATAGTTTATTTTCAGTTTAGCATTCCCGTCTGTTATTTTTAATTCGGTATCTGCTATATGGAAGTTTTTGCTGCTTTGTTTCCATATCTGTAAACGTTTGGGAGCTCCATTGCCATAATCGTTGTCAGTAGGGGCACGCCAGAAGTTTGGTTGTATGCCAAACCCGTTGTGGAAATATTCGGTGCCATCCACTTTATATGAACTAACGATCCCTGTCTTTCTATTAAATGTAAAATTAACTTTGGAAGATGATATTATATGTTCTTCGTCAGTTGTCGAGATATTTAATACGGGACCACTTATTTGTGGTGTTTTTTTACCTGCGTCGATAGGTAAAAGGAACTGATCTTCTGCTACAACAGTGTCGATGTATATACCTTTATGAGATTCTTTGGCTTTGACTCTGAAATTTATGAAGTATTCCATGCCAGGTTTAGGATGAATGTGTTTAAGATAAATGGTAACGACCTCCGATGTTTGCGGAGCCAACTTTAAAGGTATTTTGCTACCCATTATATTTTTACCATTCTCTGTTATCCAGTATTCGAATAAAAATTTATCGCTATTTGTAAAATAGTGGCGATTAGTAATACGAAACATTCCTTTTTCGATATCAACAGCTTCAAAACCAAAATTCTGGTGTACATATTTTACTTCTGCCAATGCCGGATGCGCATGTCTGTCGGGGCCCACTAATCCGTTACAAAGAAAATTGCCGTCGCTTGGTACGTCTACTCCATAATCTCCACCGTATGTCCAATACTGCCTACCGTTCTCGTCTTTTTCCATAATACCCTGGTCTACCCAATCCCAGATGTATCCTCCCTGCAGGTTCGGATATTTATAGATGGCTTTCCATTGATCCCAGAGATTCCCGTTGGAATTACCCATAGCATGTGAATATTCAGAGGGTACGACGGGACGGTCGCTTCCTTTCCGCCCGATATCTTCCAGCCATGCGGCACTTGGATATTGCGGTACATACATATCTGTATTCCATTCCCAAAGTGCGCGTTCGTAATTGACCGGACGATCCATCAAAAGCCTGTCTTTGTTCTTAATAGCCAGGTATGATTCATAAAAATTGTATCCGTTTCCGGCTTCATTTCCTAATGACCAGAACGTTACGCAAGGAAAGTTCTTATTCCGTTCGTACATGTTATTCACACGATCCAGGTGTGCCGGCAACCATTCGGGATTATTACCTAATGTTCTTCCTTTACTCAAATTATAATACATGCCATGTGATTCGATATTAGCTTCATCATAAACATATAATCCGTATTCATCACATAATTGATAAAATCTCCTGTCTTGAGGATAATGTGCCAGCCTGACGGTATTTATATTATAATGTTTCATAAGTTCGAAATCCTGATGCATTAATTCCTTTGTCACGTAATGGCCGGTTAACGGATTATGTTCATGTATGTTTACCCCTTTTAATTTTATCGGCTGACCGTTGACGTAAAGTAAAGTATATGGTTTTCCGTTTTGGGCTATCTGATCGGACTCTTTTATTTCAATACGGCGAAATCCTACGTTAAAAGGCACGACTTCTGTTACTTCGCCGTCTTCTTCCACTGTCATATATAACTGAAACAGATTGGGATATTCGGAAGACCATTGAGGGATATCGGGCAGTATTTTTTCAAACGAAGCAGTAGTTATGCGATTGGGGCTAACCCATATTTTTTGTTCTTCTTTGGCAATAGTCTTAAATTTTGAATCCTGTAATTCGTATCCGATGGTGAGTTCTTTGGCGTCGGTAGTATGATTCTTGAGATCAATGGCCAGTTTAAATATACCGTCTTTGTATTTATCATCCAATGTTGAAACAATCCGAAAATCATTTATGGCAATTTTAGGCTGTGAATATAAAAAAACATCACGTTCGATTCCGCTTATCCGCCAAAAGTCCTGACATTCGAGATAGGATCCGGTACTCCAGCGGAATATTTTTAATACTAAAACATTCTTACCGGGTTTAAGAAATGAGTTAATAAGGAATTCCGCCGGATTTTTTGAATCTTCGCTATATCCAACTTCTTTTCCGTTAAGATATACATATAAGCCTGATTTGGCTCCCGCGATATGAAGATAAATATCTCTTCCATCCCATTCTTGAGGAATCTCAATGTCTCTTCTATAAACACCTACCGGATTTTCTTCGGGTAATAACGGAGGTTCGGGATTGCGGGGTTTGAATTCGTATCCATGATTTGTATAAATGGCTACGCCATAACCTTGCACCTCCCAATTTCCGGGAACTGTTATGTCATCCCATGATTCCGTACTGACCGAAGGATCAGTAATATTATCGGGAAGGTCTTTATATCCGTTTACGAAAAAGAATTTCCAGGTTCCGTTCAGTAATAAATAATAAGAGCTGTTTTCATAATGTCCTCCATAAGCGCCGTCTCCTTTGTTAAATGTCATAAATGAACTGCGTGGAGGTTCTTTGTTTACCGCAACTGTCTTAATATCCTGCCAATATGGTTTTAATATTTCTTGTGCCTGTGCTTTCATTCCTCCAATAAGGAACACGCTAATGAGAAGCCGGAAAAATTCAATTCTTGAATGTTTCATGTTTCGTTTGATTTAAGGTTATAAGAAAAAAACAGGGACGGAAATTATATCATATAATTTCCGTCCCTGATATATTAAATTGAATAATTAACGGGCAGCGTAGAAAGAGAAATTTGTGGTAACTTGTTTGAAAGCAAGCACACCTGCTTCGTTTAGGGAAACATTCATTTCCTGTCCGTCAGGAAGATACATTACTACTTCATCACCATCGGTAAATGTAAGAAGTTTATGACTTTCTCCATCTGCCTCAACACTCCAGGTTTTTGCTGCTTTATCAAAGTTCAGGTCAACCACTTTTTCGTCACCTTCTTTTTGAATAGTGTATCCGTCTTCTCTTGTTTCCACCGTATAAATACCGTCTTTACCGTCGATAGTCTTAACCGTACCGGCATCTGCAACCGGATTATCGCCTGTCCAGAACTCGATGGAATTAATTACTAATATATCGGCAAGCATTGCAATTTCATATACTGGAACTATCCACAACGCTATAAAAACTAATTCATTAACAAACTTGCTATCAATTCCTTTATTCCATGATAACAGTTTATTACTTAAATTAAACGATCCGATACATGATGAAAATAGAATGCTGCTTGTAAGTGTAGCAGCCAACAGTAAAGTTAAACTCTTTCTTTTCATAATAAATTGATAAAATTAATATATATTGTGCGAAGGTAGTGTTTTTGATGAAGTACGCAAATGAATTAAATGTATTTTTGCATTTCAATTATTTAGGTATAAACATATGAATCGTATTATTGAGATTTGTGCAAATTCAGCACAAAGTTGTTTGGAAGCGGAATTGGGAGGAGCAAAGCGTGTTGAACTATGCGCTTCCATTCCGGAAGGTGGTACTACTCCGAGTTATGGCGAAATAAAAGCAGCACAGCAACTCACATCATCTATTGATATAAATATAATCATACGCCCCAGGGGTGGTGACTTTTTATATACGCAGGCTGAAATACAGGCAATGTTGTATGATATCGAAATGGCGAAAGAATTAAATATCCATGGAGTTGTATTCGGTTGTCTTACTAAAGAAGGAAATATCGACATTAAATTACTGAAAAAGCTCGTTTTAGCCGCCAAACCTTTGTCTGTAACATTCCACCGGGCATTTGATGTATGCCGCGACCCGTTTGAAGCTATGGAGCAGATTATAGATGCGGGTTGTGACCGGATACTGACTTCCGGGCAGCAATCGGATGCCGTGAAAGGAATTCCTCTCATAACCCGGTTAGTTAAACTTGCTAAGGATCGTATAATTATCATGCCGGGAAGCGGTGTAAGGGAAAATAATATTGAGCTTATTGAAACGGAGACCGGAGCAAGGGAATTCCATACCTCTGCCCGCAGTCTTATTCATAGCCGGATGGAGTACCGTAATACGGATGTACCTATGGGAAGCAGTATCGTTACTTCGGAATTTGAAACGGTACAGACTGATCGCAACAAAGTGAAAATGTACCTGTAAAATACAATAAGTAATATCCTTTATTGATACCTGTTTTTAACATATCGGCATAAATTTGAATTTTCCTGAGCAGGCAAATTTTTATGGCTGGGCAGGAAATCATATTTCTTTAGGCGGGTAATTTTAAAAAAATACCGAAAAAATACAATAAGTAGTACCGGCTAAAGGTATATTTTTTCGATATGGAATATCATCCGGTACCCGAATAATATTTGTATATTTGTCTTTTGCCTCTATTGTGTATAACCATGAAAAAACAAATACTGTCAGCCTTTGTATTGATAAGTGGATTCTGCTATGCGCAGCAGGATTCCGTTATTCCTTTCGAAAAGGCATATAAGCGAGCGTATCCTATTAAAAAAATATCAGGGGAACGTCCTGTTATGGATGGCCGGCTTGATGAGAAATTATGGATAGAGGATGGAGAATGGTCGGAGCCTTTTGTGCAGATTATTCCATATGAGCGTGTGCCGTCATCTTCACCTACTTATGCCAAATTGTTCTATGACGATAAATATATTTATATAGGAGTGGTGTGTAAAGACATTCTTCCCGAAAAGATCAACCGTTTCATCGGTAACCGCGACGATAACAGTCTGGGAGACTTAATCAGTATTGCTTTTGACACCTATCATGATTACCGTGCCGCTCCTGAATTCAATTTAAATGTCGGCGGTAATAAAACCGACCTTATTGTAACGGATAAACTGGATATAAACCGTAGCTGGAATGCGGTGTGGGAAGGTAAAACACATGTAAACATACAAGATTCATGCTGGACGGCAGAGGTACGGATCCCGTTCAGCCAGTTACGTTATAATCAACGTTCAGACGATGGAATATGGGGTTTACATATCCGTCGTATTATCCGCCGTAATAATGAAGTGCAAAACTGGAGCATGATTCCTTTAAAGAATAACGGACATGTGTTTTCATTTGGCGAAATGCACGGGATGACAGAACTGCCTAAACCCCGCGGAATTGAAATTCTTCCGTATGTCATGGGTAAATATCAACGGGAACCTGAAATCAAGGGAAGTCCTTATCAGAAAGGACACCGATGGAGAGCTAATGCCGGTTTGGATGCAAAATTTGCCCTATCTGATTTCACATTGGACCTGACTGTCAATCCGGATTTTGGGCAGGTGGAACTCGATCCTTCAGTTATGAATCTTACGGCATATGAAACGTTTTATGAAGAAAAGCGCCCCTTTTTCCTTGAGGGAAAGCATATCCTGGACTTTAATAACGGGAGCGATATGATGTTTTATACCCGGCGGATCGGTTCGGCCCCATCTTACCGTCCTGTTGTTGATAATAAAACGAGTTTTGCCGATAATGAGGAAAATGTACCGATAATCGGAGCGTTAAAACTCACGGGAACCAATAGGGAGGGTGTAACTATCGGTTTATTGCAGAGTATAACCGCCCGTTCGTCATTAAAAGTGACGCGGGATGGAATGGAGGATAAGGAAATAGTAGAGCCGCTAACCAATTATACCGTTGCCAGGGTACAAAAGAACTGGAGAGGGAATACATTGTTGGGAGGCATGATAACGTCAGTCAACCGTGCTTTAGATGAGCATTATTTAAAAGATTTCATGATAAAAAACGCCTTTTCCGCCGGAATCGATTTTATCCAATATTTTAAAAACCGTTTGTATTACATTGACGTAAAGGGTATGTTCAGTTCATTACATGGTTCAGAAAATGCTATTACACTTTTACAGTCCAATGCCGTTCACTATTACCAGCGTGCTTCGGCAACAGATTATTTAGGTGTTGATCCGGCACGTACTTCATTGAATGGTACGGGCGGTTATATTAAAGCCGGCAGGAAGGGAAATGCCAAATGGGCTTTTTCAGAAACATTTAGCTGGTCTTCGCCTGGTTTTGACCTCAATGATATGGGATATATGAAACAGGCCGATCATATTTCGAATGAAACTGAAATAGCTTATCGTCAGACGGATATCTGGAAAATGTTCCGTTATAATGCTTTTACCTTAACTCAAAAGAATCAATGGAATTACGGAGGCACGGCAGTGAATAATACTATCGGATTGCGTTGGAGGAGTATGACCATGAACAGGTTTGAACTTGATTTACAGGAAACATACGGATGGAAATGGCTGGATAGCAGGATGCTTCGCGGAGGTCCTGATATGCGTTTTGATCCTTATTTTTATACTTCTGTAATATTCAATACGGACAAATCCAAACGGGTAATGTTTAAAATCCAGTATGAAGGAGATCATAATACAGATGGTTATAATAAATATAATACTCTTAAGCCGAGTTTAAATTTCCGTTTAGGAAATCATGTTTATTTGTCCGGACAATTCAATTATGCCTGGAATAAGGATAACCTGCAGTATGTGGGATCTGCAATCCCTTTTATTTCTCCGTATTCTATGAACTTTCATCCTTTATATATCATGGGGCATATGGATCAGAAAACATACGGTTTAACTTTGAACCTGCAGGTAAATATTACGCCTGATATTTCGATACAGTTTTATGGGTCACCGTTTACATCTTCGGGTAAATATAAAGAATTTAAAATGGCGGCTGATACTAAATCATCCGTTTATGAGGAACGTTTCCATAAATTTGACACCCGCGATATTATGTATAAAGATGGTATGTATACTGTTTCGAAGGATAACAACGGGTTTCAGTTCAAAGACCCCGATTTCAGCTTTAATGAATTCCGGTCGAATTTAGTTGCCCGTTGGGAGTATTTACCCGGGTCGACTTTATATTTAGTCTGGGAACACCGGATGTCTGACAGTGACGGCCGTTATATTTCGGGTTGGGGCAATAATTTAGACCGTATGTTCGGATTACCGACTACCAATACCTTTATGCTTAAACTTAACTATTGGTTCAATTTGTAATTATGGAAAGAATTAATTAACTTTGTGTATATACATAAACAGAATAAGTCATGGATGTAAAGAGAAGATTAACGCGTTCAAATAAAGGCATGATCGCCGGAGTATGTGAAGGAATTGCCGATTATCTGGGTTGGGATCCGACATTAGTACGTGTAGGATATATATTATTAACCGTATTGACTGCTTTTTCGGGAATAATAGCTTATCTTGTTCTTTGGATCGTGATGCCAAAAGAAGGAAGTTTATAAAAGAATGAATTTTGAATTATCTTCCCCTTTTAGTCCTACGGGGGACCAACCGGAAGCAATTGCGGAACTGACAGCAGGACTGAAGAGCGGAGTACCCTTTCAGACATTATTAGGGGTAACCGGCTCAGGTAAGACATTTACCATTGCCAATGTAATTAAAGAGGTACAGACACCTACATTAATATTAAGTCATAATAAAACACTTGCAGCCCAATTATATAGTGAGTTCAAGGCTTTTTTTCCCAATAATGCCGTAGAGTATTTCGTATCATATTACGATTACTATCAGCCGGAAGCCTATCTTCCCACTACTGATACGTATATTGAAAAGGATTTACAGATCAATGAGGAAATCGATAAGCTGCGTTTGCGTACTACAGCGTCTCTTTTATCGGGACGCAAAGATATTATTGTTGTTTCGTCCGTTTCCTGTTTGTATGGTATGGCCGATCCGACTGCTTTTGCCCAAAAAGTAACGCATCTGGAAAGAGGGATGAAAATTAATCGTGACGCATTGTTACGCCGGTTTGTGGATGCGCTATATACCAATAATAAAGTAGATTTCAAAAGTGGAAGCTTCAGGGTTAACGGAGATACGGTAGATGTTTTTCCGGCAATTGAATCTTTTGACGGAGTTGCCTACCGGATAGAATTCTGGGGTGATGAAATTGAACGGTTGTCATCTTTTGAACCGTTGAGCGGACGGGAGATAGACGAACAGGACGAATTAAATATATACCCGACTAATTTATTTGTTACCACCCAGGACCGTATCAATACAGCTATCGGACAGATTGACGTTGACTTAGGTACTCAGGTAGAGTTTTTTAAGCAATTGGGTAAGCCTTATGAGGCTAAACGATTATATGAGCGGGTCACCTTTGATCTTGAAATGATCAGGGAGTTGGGGCACTGTTCGGGTATTGAGAACTATTCACGGTATTTCGATGGTCGTGCGGCAGGAGAACGTCCGTATTGTTTGTTGGATTATTTTCCGAAAGATTTTCTGTTAGTTGTAGATGAAAGCCATGTGACAATACCGCAAATCCGGGCTATGTATGGCGGTGACCGTTCGCGTAAACAAAATCTTGTGGAATATGGTTTTCGCTTGCCGGCAGCTATGGATAACCGTCCGCTGACATTTGAAGAATTCGAATCGTTGACACCTAAAGCTATATATGTAAGTGCTACTCCGGCGGATTTTGAATTGGCCAAAAGTGAAGGTATTGTCGTAGATCAGGTTATTCGTCCTACGGGATTATTGGATCCTGTTATTGAAGTAAGGCCGACGTTAAACCAGATTGATGATTTAATGGAGGAGATCACACAGAAGTCTGCCATGGACGAACGGGTTTTAGTTACTACGCTTACCAAACGTATGGCTGAGGAGCTGACCACCTACCTTACCAGAATGGGAGTGAGGTGTAATTATATACACAGTGATATAGATACTCTTGAACGTATTCAGATTATGGATGATTTGCGGAAAGGCCTTTTTGATGTGCTGATAGGTGTCAATTTATTAAGGGAAGGATTGGATTTACCGGAAGTATCTCTTGTGGCCATATTAGATGCGGATAAGGAAGGTTTTCTTCGGTCTCATCGTTCATTGACACAAACAGCCGGGCGGGCTGCCCGTAACGTAAACGGGAAAGTAATATTTTATGCAGATAAAATTACGGAAAGCATGCGTCTTACAATGGAAGAAACAAACCGCAGGCGGGAAAAGCAATTGGCCTATAATGAAAAACACGGTATTACACCTACTCAGGTTATAAAAGCAAGTGTTTCGTTGCTCGCTGAAAAGCAAAGGGAAACAGATCAATTACTGGGATATGTTGAACCCGAACCAAGTCTTGTTGCCGATCCGATCGTTCAGTATATGAGTCGTGCCCAGCTTGAAAAAGCTATTGAGAAAACAAAGAAACAAATGACGGAAGCTGCTAAAAAGCTGGAATTCCTCGAAGCGGCACAATACCGTGATGAATTAATAAAGTTACAGGATTTGCTGAGTACAAAACAAATTGAAAATTAAAATGAAAAATGTACAGTATTTCAGATCAGAAAATAAAAATAATGACCGGGCTATAAAGCTAATTGTTTTTTTCGCTTTGTTTCTCTCTTTTTCTTTACAAATAGAAGCCCGTATTGTTCTTACTGATCGGATATACTGTACAGGTGAAGATCGAAAGATTTACCATAATTATATATCTGAATTTAGACATAAAAAATCCCTGCCTGTAGATCAATTGATTGTGCAGACTGCTATGTTCTTTCTTGGAAAACCGTATGTTTCGGCCACTTTGGAAAAAGAGCCCGAAGGATTAGTAGTCAATCTCAGGGAGTTCGATTGTACCACTTTGGTTGAAACTGTGTTTGCTCTCTCTTATACATTAAAAGATGATGATCTCTCTTTTGAGAATTTCTGTCGTAATCTACAATATATCCGTTACCGGGAAGGAGTGGCAAATAATTATATGGACCGGTTGCATTATACTTCCGACTGGCTTTATATTAATGATAAAAAGGGTGTTGTAAAAGACATAAATAGGGAAATTGGCGGTAAACCTCTTATTCTGAACCTACATTTTATGTCTACTCATCCAGATAGTTACAGGCAGTTGAAAGGTAATTCTGATTTTGTCCGGAAAATTTCTTTAAATGAAAAAGAAATAAACTCAAGACGGTATTATTATATATCTGAAAACGATATTGATTCTTTTGCTGATAAAATGAAATCGGGTGATATGGTCTGTTTTACAACGGATATAAAAGGATTAGATATATCCCATGTAGGTTTTATATATAAGGAAAAAGAAAAGTTAACCTTTATACATGCCTCCTCTTTGGCTAAAAAGGTAATAATCAATGAAGCCTCCTTAAAGGAGTATGTGCTTAAAGGAAAGAATAATACCGGGATTATGTTAGCACGTCCGGTTAATTAAAATAATTCGAATGCAAATTTAAATCCGATACTCTGGTATTTATGTTTCTGAAAACCGGCAAAAACACCAATATTGAAAATATGATTTCCTATTCCGTATCCGAGTTCTGTATAACTGGGTAATACTGGTGTCCACAGTTGGCTGAAATATAACCGTTCATGAAATACGTATTTGGACGCTTCTTTTTTATAGAAGTGTAATAATATAAAAGGACTTTGATACATCACATGTGCCTGGACATATTTATCGGCCGCATTAAACCATTGTCTTCTCAGGGTATTAAAAACTCCCCCAATTTGATCATCCCATGTATCCGGAAAATTTCTCCGTGTGAAATACCGGAAGTCGGCAAAATAAGTAGATTTTTGGCGTGTATATAATCCGGCGCTTACATGGTAATTTAATCTGCGTAACAATCCTAAATACAAACTTTGATGAATATCTCCTTCAATACGTGTAAAGTCTCCTTCACTTTTCCACACATTGGGTATAGCACGGGCAAATTCAACAGAAATAGTCGGATAATATGAATGTACATATTCTTTCCTGTTACCATCCATGCGGTAGTATTGTCTGGGGGTATATGAAAATCCGAGTATCGGAGTGAAATCGTTATATTCACTATTAATTATATCTAATATTTCCGGACTTACATTCAGATCATAGTTTTTCTTTACAGGCATACGGTTATTATAGGTAAGTCCTGCCGTTAATTCAAATCCGTTGAAAAGTTCGATATTATTTCGTAATTCAATATAATAATGTCTGAAATATTGTAGCCCCAGGTCATCTGCATCCAAAATGGAATCTTTCAGGAAATCGTTTATTTTCGTCGTCATGGAATGTGAATATGTCTGATTTCCGTTACCTGCAACTAAACTCAATACGCCTCTTTTACGAGGCAGATATTCCCAATCGCTCACTACCTTAAAATATAATTCTTTACGTTTAAACACAAAACCAACCTCCGGACGCAAACGAAACTGCCGCCCGTCATCAAAGTTTTTATTTAACCGTATACGCTGGCGATATGTAATACCGTTAAATTTAGAATATCCCAATTGAAAAGGATTCAAAAACCCCGAATACCGAAAACGCGTAGACTTATAATTGAAAGAAACTGAATTTGTTAACTTTTCGGTGAATTTTAAATACCTGAACGGATCATCTCGGTCTATGCTGTCGACGGGTTGTAATCTTTCATCAGTTACGTTTTCATACAGTATTTTCTCTTCAGATGTAAGAGGGATATCGCGTTTTTCCTGCCAATATGCCGTGTCCAGTATGATCGGTACTGTATCTGAGGATAATTGAAAGTAGTTGGTAAGATCTAAAGACGATCTTCTTCTTTTCTTTGTATGATTATCTAACGACCATATAATTGCCTTATAGTTAAATTTTGAATGATACGAGCTGGCCACAGCATTTCCTAAAACATGATACCTTAAATACAGGTCGGCCGATTCTGGAAGATTAAAGCGGTTGGAGCCTCGACCAAATTTGGTGATCAGGTTAAAATCGGCAAAGGCATAACGGCCGCTTAAATCGATCTTATCAATACTCCATGTTTTATCAACGATATACAAATCACCGGTAATTAATTTTTGACTTAAATGTTTAGGTAAAAAACGAATCCTATAAATTTTTAATCCGGTGCTGTCGGATTCATCCATTAAATTGAAATCGTAATATTTGAAAGCATTTCTGGCTACGGGCATTAATATTTCATCGTCTAATGCAGTGGAAGCATACACATTCATATTAAGAAAACTTAGAATTTCCTGTTGTTTCTTCTTATTTGGAATACTACTTCCGTTTATGGCTTTAAAATTATGGGCGAAAACATTAGGTGGTTCGAATTTGGTTTGGCAAACCATTTCAAATACCATATCCTTTACTCTCCGGTTAACAGGAAATAAATGATGGGCGAATCTGATGAGGTAATTCCTTTTTAGTATTTCTGTGCGGCCCTTTATATATATTTCTGCCTCAGAACTTGTCAGCAGGTTTTGATAATTAACGGCATTTTCAATAACCAATCTCATAATAGAGTCGGCGAGTAAAACCGAAGGTTTTTTTTTGCTGTTTCCACCCGTCGCATGGTTATAATAAGTTTCTTCTGCTTTGGCTTGAATACTTATTATAATAAATGAAAAAAGGGTTAATATGAAAGTTGCTTTTCTCAAACGGTTTACTCTTATTCTTTACAAAATTAAATAAATATAATCGTTATTGTTCAGAGATAGGATTGAAATGTTCATATATTTTCTTTTTGTTATACAATTTGTTCTTTCTTCAAAAGAAAAGTCATATATTTGTGCTTCATAAGTATGTTATAAAACAGTAGTGGCAAAACATCAAAAGGAAGAAGTCGATATATCGGCAAGTTTATCAGAAGTATGGAGGGTATTGAACGACAAGGAGCGTGATATTCTTCGTAAGAGTTCGTCTATTCAACATTTTAAACGAAACCAATTGATTTATTTTGAAGGAGATGAACCCCGTGATATGATGTGTCTGTTGAAAGGGAAAGTGAAAATATTTAAAGAAGGGGTAGGAGGGCGAAGCCAGATCATACGGATGATAAAACCTATTCAATACTTTGGTTATCGCGCTTATTTTGCCCAGGAAGATTATCTTACCAATGCCTCTGCTTTCGAGCCTTCCATTGTTTGCCTTATCCCTATGACTGTGGTCACTGAGCTTTTGATGGGTAACCCCAATCTTGCCATGTTTTTTATTCGTCAGTTATCATTCGATTTAGGCGTGGCAGACGAAAGGACGGTAAACCTTACCCAAAAACATATCCGTGGCCGCTTGGCTGAATCGTTGTTATTCCTCAAGGATAGTTACGGACTGGAAGAAGACGGCGCAACCCTCAGCATATATTTAGCACGTGAAGATTTAGCCAGTCTTTCCAATATGACCACATCCAATGCCATACGGACATTATCTACATTTGCTGCCGAACGCATTATTGCATTGGACGGTAGAAAAATAAAACTTATTGACGAAGACAGGCTAAGGAAAATAAGTAAATTAGGATAACGATACTTCAGCGTATCGCTTCCCTTATCCTTAACAGTTTCACCAGTAATTCTTCCAGTAAATGTAATGGTAGCATATTTGCTCCATCCGATTTGGCTTTGCAGGGTTCGGGATGGGTTTCAATAAACAAACCGTCTGCACCAACCGCAATAGCCGCTTTGGCGATGGTTTCGATCAATTCGGGTAATCCTCCTGTTACACCTGACGTTTGATTAGGTTGTTGTAAAGAATGCGTAATATCCATAACTACCGGATAACCGAATTGCTGCATTTTAGGAATACTTCTGTAATCGACTACCAGATCGGTGTATCCGAAAGTTGTTCCACGTTCCGTAATCATTACATTTTTATTTCCTGCGTCAGCCACTTTTTGCGCGGCAAAGGACATACCTTCAGGCGATAAAAACTGCCCTTTCTTAATATTTACGATTTTCCCCGTTTTTGCAGCGGCAATCAGCAATTCTGTTTGCCGGCATAAAAAAGCCGGAATTTGAAGCACGTCTACATATTCGGCAGCCATACCTGCTTCATGTGATTCATGGATATCCGTAACGGTGGGTATATGAAAGGCTTCGTTTACTTTGCGAAGTATTTTTAATGCTTTTTCATCACCTATGCCGGTAAATGAATCAATACGTGAACGGTTTGCTTTCCTGTAAGATCCTTTAAAAATAAGAGGTATATTTAATCTGCCTGCTATGTCGGTTATTTTTTCTGCTATGTGAAGTGTTATATCTTCCCCTTCGATAACACAAGGACCGGCCATCAGAAAAAAATTCTTTTTATTCCGAAAGTTTTCAATTGTTACCATATTTTCATTCATTTAATAATTTGAGCGTTATGTCGATTTTTTGTTCTGTAGGCAGGGTTGCATCAATCCAATGTATTTTACATCCCCGCCTTTCCATACCTCTGAACCAGGTCATTTGTCGTTTGGCAAACTGATGAATTGCGATTTCAAGCTGGGATACCATATCGTCGTATGTTAACTTTCCCAATAAATATAAAGTAAGGTATTTATATTCCAGACCGTAATAAATCAGATCTTCATGATTAACTCCGGATGCCAGAATATTCTGCACCTCTTCTACCATTCCTTCCTGTAGGCGGATACGTAATCTTTTGGATATTTTTTCTCTTCGGAGTTCACGTTCTATCCGGATACCTATAATGAGGCTTTCAAGGGAATCGTATTGATTTTTTTCGGGAGATTGTTGTTTGTAGAATTCTTCTATTTCAATGGCACGAATTGCCCGTTGTGCGGTATCGACGTCTGTTTTATTATGAAGTACTTTATACCCGGATAAAATGGTTTCAAGCTCTTTTAAAGACTTTCCCTTCAATGATTGCCTGAGTTCTTTATTATCAGGTACATCCAGTAATTTATATCCTTTAAGCACTGCTTCGATATACATTCCCGTACCTCCACAAAGAACGGGCAGTTTACCTTTCGCTTTTATCTCATTGTAAATACGGAAAAAGTCATGCTGATACTCAAATACATTATATTTATCTCCCGGATTCCGTATATCGATCAGGTGATAAGGAATAGTTTTGCCGTTTATTGTGTAATCTGACAGGTCTTTTCCTGTTCCAAGATCCATCGACCGGTAAACCTGGCGGGAATCTGCACTTATTATTTCAGTATTCAAACGGTCTGCTAAAGCTGCGGCAAATGAGGTTTTGCCTGATGCTGTAGGTCCTAAAACCGTAATAAGGTGATACGTTTCCATTTAAAAACAAAAATAATAAAAAAGCCGTACCCAGAATAGATACGGCTTTTTATATTTGATCGGATTAATAATTATCCGTTTACTTTATTCATGTGAACGATCAGTTCCAACACCTTGTTTGAGTAACCCCATTCGTTGTCATACCATGATACAACTTTAACAAATTTATCTGTCAAAGCGATACCTGCTTTTGCATCGAAGATAGAGGTACGTGCATCGCCAATGAAATCAGAAGAAACAACGTCATCTTCAGTGTATCCTAAGATACCTTTTAATTCATTTTCTGAAGCAGATTTCATAGCTGCTTTGATTTCGTCGTAAGATGCCGGTTTTGCTAAATTAACAGTTAAATCGACAACAGAAACATCCAATGTCGGAACGCGGAATGCCATACCTGTTAATTTACCGTTTAATTCAGGAATTACTTTACCTACTGCTTTTGCTGCACCTGTAGATGAAGGAATGATGTTACCTGCTGCTGCACGTCCGCCTCTCCAGTCTTTAACTGAAGGTCCGTCAACTGTTTTTTGCGTAGCTGTTGTAGCATGTACAGTAGTCATCAAACCGTCGGTAATACCGAATTTATCATTTAATACTTTAGCAATAGGAGCCAGACAGTTTGTAGTACAAGAAGCATTGGATACGAACTGAGTACCTTTTTTATATGCATCCAGGTTAACTCCGCAAACGAACATTGGGGTATCGTCTTTCGAAGGAGCAGACATTACTACATATTTACCACCGGCATCGATATGACCTTGTGCTTTATCTTTTGATAAGAACAAACCTGTTGATTCAACAATGTATTCAGCACCAACGGCATCCCATTTCAGGTCCGCAGGGTTTTTCTCTGCAGTTACACGGATTGAATTACCATTTACTACCAGGTTACCGTCCTTAATGTCGATTGTTCCGTCGAACTGACCGTGGATAGTATCGTATTTCAACATGTAAGCCATGTATTCAACACTGATCAAGTCGTTAATACCAACCACCTGAATGTCATTTCTCTTCTGAGCTGCACGGAAAACCAAACGTCCGATACGGCCAAAACCGTTTATACCTACTTTAATCATTGTAATAAAACTTTTATTGGGTTTATTAAAAACATTATTAGTTAAATTCTAATCAGCATCCACAAGGAGTAGCGCAAGAGGCTAAAAACATCAACATTAGTAAAAGTGTTGCTAAAGCTGTTGATATATGTTTCATCTTGTTTAATTTTTTACTGTGCAAAGGTAATTATGTTTTTTCTAAAGTCAGTGTATAAACCTTAAAAAAACATGCCCTCTAACATAAATTAATTATTGCAGATTATTTCTTTTTCTTTTTCTTCCACCCAAAAAGTCTTCCCAATAAAATAGATCGTGTTCTACCTACTCCCCACGTAAAAAGTATGGGTTTGGCAATTGTCCATGCGTGTGGGAGTAGTGATTTACCGAGTGAAAATACGTCGGACATGCTAAGTCCTCTTCTGGTTAAGGCCGGCAGGTGAAGTAATGAATTGACTTTTTCTTTTTTTTCTTTTGCTCCGGGAAATAATAACGAATGAGCACTGGAAAGTAAAATACTTCCGGTGTTGTTCTGTATATATGTAATGTTATTATTCAGCCTTTGAGCGGCAGCACGGCTTTTTACTTTTGCGTATAATTTATCGGATTGTAACTTCTCCAAAGGAGTTGGATAAATTTTCTTCATTGTCGGTTCCATTATCATTGTCATCATTAGTGGTTAAAGCTTCAATTATCTCATTGATTACCTTTCCCTGTATGCTTTTCTTTGTTAATACCGCGATGAGTATAAGTATCAGGTAAAGACCTGCTACACATGCAAATCCCAGTCCCATTGAATTGAATAATTCACCCAGAAAAAAACCTATAGAAAGAAAGATAAATAATAAGGCAAATAAAGCAAGGAATACCAATATCAAGCCATACGTAAGGAGGCCGGCTACTTTACCGGCTCCTTCGTATGCACTTAATTTGAATAATTCAAATTTTGATTCCGCATAATTGGTAACATCTTCCTTTAATTCGCGGAATATTTGTCCTGCATCTTTTTCCATTTGCTTTTATTCAGTTATGGCGTCTTTAACTTCCTTGGCGCCTTGTTCGACTTCCGCTTTGCCTTCTTTATACTTGGCAACAGCCTGATGATAACCGTCTTTGATCTTATCGGCAAGGTTGTTAAATTCTTCCATTAATTGTTCTCTTTTCTCTGTAGTAGCTAAATAGGTAACAGCAGCGCCAACTACCACGCCTACAACTAACCCTAATAACAATTTTGAATCTTCATTTTTCATAACTTCAAACTTTAAATGGTTTATATTATTATAACGTTTTACCAGGAATGATAGTTTAACATATCATCCCGTTTTCTTGTTAAATTATGTTGGTATTAACTGTGCTTTTAATGCTACCCAACGGTTTTTTTCTGTACATGAAAGAACAGACAAACCATTCTTTTTACATTCTTCTTCAATAGCCGGAATGTCGTCATGGTAAAAACCACTTAAGAATAACAAAGCATCAGGTTCCATACCTGTAACATAATACTTTATGTCTTCTAACAAAATATTACGGTTAATGTTTGCGAATATGACATTGAATTTGCCGTTATTCACTATCTGTTCGGCTCCACCCAACAAAACTTTTATATTTTCCATATGATTTAACCGTACATTTTCCACAGCATTGTTGTATGCCCATTCATCAATATCAACGGCAATAACCGGACCGGCTCCTTTCATACCCGCAAGAATTGCTAAAACTGCAGTGCCGCATCCCATATCCAATACACTTTTTCCTTTTAAATCTGTTTTCAGGATTTCACTTATCATTAAAAAAGTCGTTTCATGATTACCTGTGCCAAATGCCATTTTAGGATCGATAATAATATCGTAGGTATAATCGGATGTTATTTCATGAAAAGAGGCATGGATAATACATTCATTTCCGATACCAATGGGTTTGAAATAGTTCTTTTCCCACTCTTCATTCCAATCTTTAGCGGTGATCAGGCCGGAGGAAAAATGAATCGCAGTATCTTCTAAAGGAAAATCGGATATTTTATCCCGAAGCGATTCTTCGTTATATTTGTTTTCAGGTATATACGCATTTAAGCCGTTTTCGGATTCTGTAAAACTTTCAAATCCTATTTCCCCCAATTGTCCCGCAAGTACATCGTTCACTATTTCATTGTCAATGGGCGAAGTATAAGAAAAATTCACTTCGTAATAGTTCATAATTATTGATCTTTAAATATTTAAGTATCTATTCCGTGCTAATTGCCGGTTTACTTATTTCTGTAAATATAGTAATAAAAAAGTTTGCATGTAAAATAAAGAAACAGTAATTTTGCACTCTGATTCTTTAAGGGTAAACAAGTGATGTTTAAAATAAATATCCACCCCCGGAAATAACCTGTTTAATTATTAAGACAGATGTACGTAATAGTTGAAATTAACGGACAGCAATTCAAAGCTGAACAAGGCAAAAAGTTATTCGTTCACCACATTCAGAATGTAGAAAGTGGCGCCACGGTTGAATTTGATAAGGTATTGTTAGTTGACAATGACGGAACGGTAACAGTAGGTCTTCCTACCGTTGAAGGTGCAAAAGTAGTATGTGAAGTGCTATCTCCGCTGGTTAAAGGTGATAAAGTGTTGATTTTTCACAAGAAAAGAAGAAAAGGTTATCGCAAATTGAACGGTCACCGTCAACAGTTTACCGAAGTTAGTATTAAAGAAATTGTTGCTTAACATTTAAAAAGTAGTAAAGAAATGGCACATAAAAAAGGTGTTGGTAGTTCGAAGAACGGACGCGAATCACATAGCAAACGATTAGGAGTTAAGCTTTTCGGAGGCGAAGTAGCTAAAGCCGGCAACATTATTGTTCGCCAGAGAGGTACTACCCATCATCCGGGTAAAAATGTAGGGATCGGTAAAGATCATACATTATATGCGTTGATTGATGGTGTTGTTACTTTCCGCAGAGGAAAAGAAAACAGGTCTTTTGTTTCTATCACAGAAATTGAAGCAAAAGCCTAACAGGCTATAAAAGGAACTCATTATGCAAGAAGGGATATCCGAATGTTCGGATATCCCTTCTTTTATTTTAAATATGATATATTTGTAATTTAAAGCTTATTCTTATGAAGAAAATAACAATTGAAAGTACGGTTTCGGTATTTAACAAAGAGGAGCTGCCGGGAGAATATAAGCAGTTGGTTGAAGCGGCCACTCAGGCAACAGAAAACGCCTATGCTCCTTATTCCAATTTTCATGTCGGAGCATCTGTTTTATTATCGAACGGAATCATTTTAACGGGTAATAATCAGGAAAACGCGGCTTATCCTTCCGGATTATGTGCGGAACGTGTGGTCTTGTTTAATGCCGGATCACAATTCCCTGCTCAGAAAATAGAGGCAATTGCCATAACAGCAACCACTGAAGGCAGACAAGTGGATATGGTAACACCATGCGGTGCATGCCGGCAGGTAATGATTGAAGCAGAAAAGAGATATAAACACTCGATGAAAGTTTTATTATGCGGAAAAGAGGAGGTCTATCTTATCGACAAAGCCTCCTCTTTACTTCCTTTAGCATTTGATCTGGATATTAAATAGAAATCCAGCGTACATAGGCGAAGTCCATTCGATGGGGAAGATCCTTGTTCACAGGATATACCCGGTATCCGATTTTATGGAAACCAGCTTCCGGAGCAGAAGCTTTTAATTCAAAATACAATTTTGAGCCTTCTTCTTTCATTAATTTAAAAGGATGTACGGCACATAATTCCAAATCAGTGGAATCAGTATTGTCTCTGGTTATAACCATGTCCACACCTACCATGCCTTTTAATTCCTTACGGTCGATAACGAGATTAACCGTATAATCTTTTCCTACCAGCGGCAGACTGATTCCGAATTCTTTATCAATAGTAAATGATTCGACCTGGAAACTGTCCCAATGTTCGGCGACTTCTTCCTTCCATGAAACTATTTCTTTAGCTTTTGCAAAATTATTCTCTTTTAAATATGCCGAACGGGTAGCAAGTTTATTGTAGAAACGTTCGACATAGTCATCAAGCATCCGCTTCATGGTATAATCGGGAGCTATTTCTGACATCGAGTTCTTAATATACTGTATCCATTCGGGTGAAAAACCTTTACTGTTCTTTGCGTAATAAAGGGGAATAATTTCATTTTCAAGTATATGATATATGGTAGCAGCATCCAGTTGGTCCTGATATTGCTGGTTTTCATAGGTGCGCTTATCAGTAAGTGCCCAACCTGCGCCTTCTTTATATCCTTCGTACCACCAACCGTCTAATACTGAAAAATTCAATACGCCGTTCATCTCTGCTTTTTCACCTGATGTTCCGGATGCTTCCAACGGACGGGTAGGGGTGTTGAGCCATACATCTACACCCGAAATTAATCGGCGGGCCAGACGCATATCATAGTTTTCAAGGAAAAATATTTTACCCATAAACTCAGGACGGCGCGATATCTCAACGATATGTTTGATTAAACCTTGTCCACCGCCATCGGCAGGGTGAGCCTTTCCGGTAAATATAAACTGGATGGGGTATTTTTCATTGTTTACAATTTTTGCCAGACGATCCAAATCTGTAAACAACAGATGGGCTCGTTTATATGTGGCAAAACGGCGTCCGAATCCGATTAGAAGCGCATTCGGGTTGATTTTATCGAGCATGGTTACCACCTGGGAAGGATCTCCCTGGTTCTTCAACCAATTATCTTTAAACTGGGCTTTGATATATTCAATCAATTTTACCTTAAGGGCTTTGCGGATACTCCAGATTTCTTCATCGGGAACACCCTGAATAGCTTCCCATATCTTTTTGTTGGATTGATCGGTTTCGAAACTTTTATCAAAATGACTGGAATAGAACTTTTTCCATTCGGTTGCCGCCCAGGTAGGCATATGGACCCCATTGGTAACCCAGCTAACATGTAACTCATCAGGGAAATATCCTTTCCATACGGGAGCAAACATTTTTTGCGATACTTTGCCATGCAACCAGCTAACGCCGTTTGCCTCCTGACAGGTGTGTAAAGCAAATACGCTCATGGAGAATTTTTCGTTTGTTCCGGGGTTTTCACGCCCCATATCGATAAAGTCCTGCCAACTGATTCCCAATTTAGCGGGGAATTCGCCCATATAACGTCCGAACAGCCCTTCTTCAAAATAGTCATGTCCTGCCGGAACAGGCGTGTGCACCGTATATAAAGCCGATGCGCGGACTACTTCCAATGCTTCATTAAAGGAAAGGCCGTCTTCCTGGATATAATCTACCAGCCGTTGTGCGTTGATCAATGCGGCATGGCCTTCATTACAATGATATATTTGTTTTTTAATACCTAATTTTTTAAGCATCATGATACCGCCGATACCTAAAAGGTATTCCTGTTTCATGCGGTTCTCCCAGTCGCCTCCGTATAATTGGTGCGTGATGGAACGGTCCCATTCACTGTTTTCAGGAATATCCGTATCCATGAGGTAAAGAGGAATACGGCCTACACTTACTTTCCAGATATGGGCATAAACGTTTCGGCCCGGATAAGGAACTTCCAATACCATGGGCTCGCCCTTCGAATCCATGACCTGTGTCATAGGAAGCGCACCGAAATTCTGTGCTTCGTAATTGGCAATCTGCTGCCCGTCCATAGACAAGGATTGTGTAAAATAGCCGTAACGATAAAGAAAACCAACGCCTACAAGGTCTATATTGCTGTCGCTTGCTTCTTTAAGGTAATCTCCGGCTAAAACGCCTAATCCCCCTGAATATATTTTAAGCACATTTGTCAACCCGTATTCCATGCTGAAATAAGCCACAGAAGGTTTGGTTGCGTCGGGTTTGACATTCATATATTCTTTAAACTTGGCATAAACCGTTTGGATCTCTTCCATTAAGTCAGCGTCTTTTATTATTTCATCCATTCGTTTAACGGATAAACTTTGGAGCAGCTGAACAGGATTTCCTTCAGTTGTTTTCCACAGTTTTTTATCTAATTTTCCAAATAATTTAGCTCCTTCATGATTCCATACCCACCAAAGGTTCGTAGCTATTTCTTCTAACGGCTCCAGTTCCTTAGGTAGCGACGAATGCGAATAGACTTCTTTCCAGATAGGGTTGTTTGCGTTATTTGCTTTAATTTTCATTATCGTGAATTTTTATATTACAAAGAAGTTTCAAAAATTGTATACCATATTTAAAAACCGAAAACAAAGATAAAATTATCATCTGAATATCAGACATTTTTTAACACTTTCTTTTCCGGGCGTTTTGTAAAGCAATATCGAAGGCATATGTATAATATCTGATAAATTTCTCCCACTCCGCCCGGTATGCTAGATTGTAACAACGGTCGCGGATTGCTTTCAAGCCGGCTTTATTTTCTTTACTTAACGAAAGGATGGATTGCATAATAGACTTTGCTACGTCAAAATAATTATAATCGGTACGGTCGATTACATGAACGCCCTGGTCGATTGTTTCACCTACTCCTTCCTTGCGTGCCCATAACCCAAAACCGGCCAGATTGGTAGTAATGGTGGGGATGCCAAAAGCAATACTTTCAAGAGGCGTGTAGCCCCAGGGTTCATAATAGGAAGGGTATACGGTTGCATCCATGCCAATTAAAAGATCGTAATAGCTTTTATTAAAAATACCGTCGTTACCATCCAGATAACAAGGGACAAAAATGATTTTCATCTTTTCGCCAGGTCCGTTTGTAAATCCTTTCAAATTGATATAAGACAGTATTTTATCATATTTCATGTGATTCAACCAGTGGGTGCAAAACGGCATTTGCATAGGTGAATGAACCGGAATATTTTCTTCAATAGCCGCCTTGAGATCGGCACGTGCATAACGTACCCAGGCAGGAACCATAATAAAAGCAATTACATCGCGATTCAGTTCATCCGTATTACGGATCATATCTATAGCCTCAATGAATACATCGATGCCTTTGTTACGATATTCGTATCTTCCACTGGTCGATATTAACAACGCATTCGGATGGATATCAGTGCCTAACAATTTTTCGGCTACATTGATTAATGTATTGCGGGCATCCTCCCGTTTTTTCATGTATGCTTCTCCTTCCGGAACGAAGTCGCGTTCGAAACCATTGGGGGTAACTATATGAGGTGCTTTTTCGAGTAACCGTTCACATTCTATGGCAGTAATGTCACTTACAGTCGTAAAACAATCTACATGACGTGCGGCTTGCTTCTCTACCGAATGTTTGGCTTCCATATTCAACTCACGTGCCATCTGGTCGCCGTTATAGTTATCAAGATAAGAATATAGTGGCTTATCATTTCCGGCGATGGAACGGCCGATGGATGTTGCATGCGTAGTGAAAATAGTAGCTATTGAAGGCAAATTTTGTTTTACGTACAAGGCTCCCATTCCCAACATCCATTCATTAAACAGGGCTATTACCTTTTTATCCTGTAATTTGTGGAAATTATAAAAACTTTCGATCACTTTGCCGGTAGCATAAGCAAATATGCATGAATCGTCGTAATCACCATAAGCATTCATGGAGTCGACTTTAAATTCTTCCCACATACTGAAGTAGAAAGCATCCTTTTTATCAAAAAAAGGTTTGTAATCTACTAATATAACCGGAGGAGTACCCGGAACATCCCAACGCCCTACTTTAATTTTCAAGTTATCGTTTGATGAGGCATGTATCTTCCAGTTTGGAAATAAATTTTTATCTTCTTTAAAATCAGATATAGGGTTGTTTCTCCAGATGTCAGGGCCGATGAAAATTATGTTGTCGTTAAAAGTATCTGTTAGTGTACGGGCTTTAGTGGAAAGGACGGTATAAATACCTCCAACTTTGTTGCATACTTCCCAACTACTCTCAAAAATAAAATCAGGGCCCTCTTTCTTTTCATTCATACAATTAATATAAAGTCATTTAGCGATTTATGGATACAAAGATAAACATCCTGAAGGATTTATATGGTTAATCGGGAAGTATTGTTGAAAATTTAATGTTAACTGCCGGTAGTATAGTTGTTCTTTTACCGCCTATTAAATAGAACTAATAAAAGTGTCTTGTCTTTTTAATGTTAAATAATAGGGAATTTAATATGAAAGACGACTGATTTTGACCGGCTCACCCGGGTGGAACAATCGGATCACCTGGGTGAAACGATCTTTCCACCAAGGTGAAACGACTGGACCACCTGGGTGAGCCGATCAAAAATAACTGTTTGTAATACTAAAATGTAACGACAAAAAGAACAGTTCTTCAATAGCAGAGTAACACTTTTTAAAGAGTTTAGTAGAAACATGGTTACAATTAATTATCCGTTTTATATTTTAGCGGTTTGTACAACATGTTAATTCGGCTATAAATCTGATTGATTTTACACAGGCATAAGATGAATATTTGCAAAATTTCTTAGCTTTGTAATAAGTTTAAACAATAAATTATGGCAAAAAGGAGAATTCTTAAGAAAAGTATAAGTTATATAGCGGATGATTTGTTTACAGAAGTTTTAGTATGTAAAATGATGGTTCCTGGATTAGAGTCGGAAAAGACTGATCCTTTGCTTTCCCGTATTGTTGAAATGCAGGAAGAATTTATCCGCAGGGCACATTATCCTGATGGAAAAGATAATAAAAAGCTGGTCAGGGAGTACTATAAAAAACTGGTGGCAGACCTGGAAACCGAAGCGCATGCTATTGTCGACGCTATTGAGGAATTGCGCAAGGAAAAGACAACATGAAGAAAGCACTGAGCAATTGGTTGCTGCGTGTGAGTGGATGGAAAAAAGGGGATATTGGTGAAAATGTGCCTAAGTGTGTTATTTGTGTGGCACCTCATACGAGTAATTGGGATTTTGTTATCGGGAAATTGTTTTATGTGTCTATCGGGCGTAAAGCGTCTTTCCTGATCAAAAAAGAATGGTTCTTTTTTCCTTTTAACCTGCTTTTAGGATCGATGGGCGGTATTCCTGTAGACCGAAAAAAGAATAAATCTGTAACCGACCAGATGGCAGAAGAGTTTAATAAACGGCATACATTTCACCTGGCTATCACACCTGAAGGAACAAGGAAGATGGCTACTGAATGGAAAAGAGGTTTTTATTATATAGCTTTGAAAGCAAATGTTCCGATATTGCTGGCTTATATAGATTATAAAAAGAAAGAGGTTGGGGTAAAAACCCTTTTTTATCCTACGGGTGATGTGGATGCGGATATTAACACTATCCGGAGTTATTACCAGGGGGTAACGGCACGGCACCCGGCGAATTTTATTGAAACTTAATCTTATTATATAACCTTAAAAAATACAATTATGGCTGAAAGTCTACGTATCAGTATGATCCAATCCCATATTATATGGGAGGACAGAGACGAAAATCTTGGGTACTATGGTGAATTACTTCGTCGTGTAAAAGGGAAAACGGACCTGGCCGTATTACCTGAAACATTTACTACCGGTTTTTCAATGAATGTGGAAAAGCTGGCCGATACAATGGATGGTAAAACCATACCTGTTATAAAGGAATGGGCTAAGAAATTTAAAATTGCTGTTACCGGAAGTTTTATTGTCAAAGAAGACGGTAAATATTTTAACCGCGCTTTTTTTATCATTCCCGAAGGCGGTGAATACTATTACGATAAACGCCATTTATTCAGTATGGGAGATGAGGATAAACATTTTACCCCAGGGGATAAACTCACGATAATACCTTACAAAGGCTGGAATGTCTGTCTTCAGATATGTTATGATTTACGGTTTCCTGTATGGAGCAGGAACCAGAACAATGCATATGATTTATTGATCTATATGGCAAATTGGCCGGAAACACGTAAAAAAGTCTGGAGGGCTTTATTGCAGGCTCGTGCGATTGAAAATATGGCATATGTGTGTGGCGTAAATCGTGTCGGTATAGATGGAAAAGGCTTTATTTACAGGGGTGATTCCATGATCTTTACCCCCCGGGGGAAAAAACTGACGGATGCGGGCCGACGTGAAGAAGTCACCCGTACATGCGCATTGCTGAAAAGTGAAGTTGACGATTTACGCACTAAATTTCCTGCCTGGAAAGATGCTGATAAGTTTACCGTAGAAATATGAAGACACGTAATCCGTGGTCATGGATACCTTCCCTCTATTTTGCGGAAGGGTTGCCTTATGTTGCCGTAATGACGATCTCTGTCATCATGTATAAGAAACTTGAGGTTTCCAATACGGATATTGCCTTGTATACAAGCTGGCTTTATTTCCCATGGGTAATTAAACCGTTATGGAGTCCTTTTGTCGATCTTATAAAAACCAAGCGCTGGTGGATTTACAGCATGCAGTTGTTGATAGGAGCAGGCATGGCGGGGATTGCTTTTACTATACCAACCGGATTCTTTTTTCAGTCGACACTTGCATTTTTCTGGCTTATGGCTTTCAGTTCAGCTACGCATGATATCGCTGCCGACGGTTTTTATATGTTGGGATTATCTGAAGAAAAACAAGCCTTTTTTATCGGGATACGTAACACCTTTTACCGGGTAGCCATGCTCACAGGGCAAGGTTTATTGGTAATGCTTGCGGGTTTTCTGGAAAATTCCACCGGACGGATTCCTTTAGCCTGGAGTATCATTTTTTTTATTTTGGCAGGGAGTTTTATTGCTCTTTCACTTTGGCATAAATACGTTTTGCCCACTCCTTTATCTGATGTACAACGTTCGGGAGTGAAACCCCAAACGATACTGATTGAATTTGGCAAGACATTTGCCAGTTTTTTCCGGAAGAAAGGAATTATTCCGGCTTTATTATTTATGCTTACTTACCGCCTGGGAGAATCACAACTGGTAAAACTTGCTTCTCCATTCCTGTTAGATAAAAATGAAGCAGGCGGATTGGGGCTGGAAACCGCTGAAGTAGGTTTTGCTTACGGTACTGTAGGAGTAATAGCCTTGTTGCTGGGAGGAATATTAGGTGGGATCGCTATTTCCAAAAACGGATTGAAGAAATGGTTGTGGCCAATGGCTTTAGCTATTTCGTTACCCAATTTGGTTTATCTTTATCTGGCTTATGTGATGCCGGATAATTTAATTATAATCAATACATGTGTCGGTATTGAACAATTTGGTTATGGTTTTGGCTTTACAGCTTATACGATGTATCTGATGCTGTTTTCAGAAGGGGAATACAAGACATCCCATTATGCTATTTGTACAGGTTTTATGGCCTTGGGAATGATGCTTCCCGGCATGGCTTCGGGATGGATTCAGGAGATGATCGGTTATCAGCATTTTTTTATATGGGTGATGCTCTGCTGTATTCCTGCGTTTCTTATCATACCTTTTTTGAAATTACGTCGATAATTAATAAAAAAGCGGTTGAAGGATTTCCCTTTCAACCGCTTTACTCTTATGTGGGTATGTGAAGTATTTTACTTCACTTCTTCAAAGTCAACGTCTGTTACTCCACCGTCTTGTTTGTCATTACCGTTATTGCTTCCCGGCTGTTGACCGAAATCAGGTCCCGGTTGCGCACCGCCCTGGGCATTTTGTGCATTGTATATGTCCTGACTTGCTGCCTGAAATACACTGTTCAATTCAGCTGTTGCAGCATCGATTCCGGCAATGTCCTGCGCTTTATGTGCTTCCTTCAGCTTATTCAGCGCAGATTCGATTTGGGATTTTTTATCGGCTGGAAGTTTATCTCCTAAGTCTTTCAGCTGTTTTTCAGTTTGGAAGATCATACTGTCCGCCTGATTCATCTTATCGACCCGTTCTTTTTCTTTACGGTCGGCCTCGGCGTTTGCTGCAGCTTCGTCTTTCATCCGTTTAACTTCATCATCACTCAGACCGCTGGATGCTTCTATACGGATGCTTTGCACTTTACCGGTGCCTTTATCTTTAGCCGATACATTTAGTATACCGTTGGCATCGATATCAAAAGTAACTTCAATCTGCGGAGTACCACGCATTGCGGGTGGAATACCGTCTAAGTGGAAACGCCCGATTGATTTGTTATCCCTTGCTAAAGAACGTTCTCCCTGAAGCACATGAATTTCAACGGATGGTTGATTATCTGCTGCTGTCGTAAATGTTTCAGATTTCTTTGTAGGAATCGTAGTATTGGATTCGATTAATTTTGTCATTACGCCACCCATTGTTTCGATACCTAACGACAATGGTGTTACGTCCAACAATAAAACATCTTTTACTTCACCTGTCAGTACACCTCCCTGAATTGCAGCTCCTACGGCAACTACTTCATCGGGGTTTACGCCTTTTGACGGTGCTTTACCAAAGAATTTTTCTACAATCTCCTGTACGGCAGGAATACGGGTGGATCCACCAACCAATATTACTTCATTGATATCGGAAGTACTTAAACCTGCATCTTTTAATGCCTGACGGCAAGGTTCAATACATGCCTGGATAAGGCTATCTGCCAATTGTTCGAACTTAGCGCGTGTCAATGTTTTTACCAAATGCTTTGGAATACCGTTGACTGGCATGATATAGGGTAAGTTGATTTCCGTACTTGTTGTACTGGATAATTCAATCTTTGCTTTTTCTGCCGCTTCTTTTAAGCGTTGTAAAGCCATAGGATCCTGACGTAAGTCTAATCCTTCTTCTCTTTGGAATTCTTCAGCCAGCCAGTCGATAATAACGTGGTCGAAATCATCCCCGCCTAAGTGTGTATCACCGTTGGTAGATTTAACTTCAAATACACCGTCGCCCAACTCAAGGATAGATATATCGAAAGTACCCCCTCCTAAGTCGAATACGGCAATTTTCATGTCTTTGTTTGTTTTATCCAACCCATAAGCTAAAGAAGCTGCTGTAGGTTCGTTTACAATACGGCGGACAGTCAATCCCGCGATTTCGCCTGCCTCCTTAGTCGCCTGGCGCTGTGCATCGCTAAAATACGCCGGTACAGTGATAACTGCTTCCGTTACTTCCTGTCCTAAATAGTCTTCAGCCGTTTTTTTCATTTTCTGAAGAATCATGGCAGATATTTCCTGTGGAGTATATAAACGTCCGTCAATATCCACACGGGGCGTATTATTATCTCCGCGAACCACTTTATAAGGTACCCGGTTAATTTCTTTTTGTACCTGATCGTACGTTTCGCCCATGAAACGTTTGATTGAAAATATTGTTTTTTCAGGATTAGTAATCGCCTGACGTTTTGCAGGATCACCTACCTTACGTTCGCCACCTTCCACGAATGCAACAATAGAAGGTGTTGTTCTTTTACCTTCACTGTTGGCTATAACAACCGGTTCGTTACCTTCTAAAACGGCAACACAAGAGTTGGTTGTTCCTAAGTCAATACCTATAATTTTTCCCATTTTATATATATGTTTTTAAATTACAATAATCGTATTTTGTATTAAATTGGTTACAAATAGTATGCCAAATTCCTAAAAACATTATTCAGTAAATAGCATGACAGGAAAAATGACAATGCGTCAGTCATCTTATTAACTTCATTTGTTAATGGATATACTTGAAGATAACAATCGGTTTATATACTTTGTTTTTGAAGGCTATATGGTTTATAATTAATTATCTACGGTTAACGTGTCAAAGGGCTGATATTACTAAAGTTGTTCTAATTTGGATATTAAAATATTAGTTCTCTCTAATTTTTGTTTTAGCGAAGAAGTCAGTTCTATATTTTCTAAATCATTCTTAATCTGATATAATTCATATAAAATCTGGTCTTTTTTGTTGTTTATCGTTAACTGATTTAATATATCTCGGATTAAATTATCCATATCACCGTTTACAATCATTGTTTTAATTAATTATAAAAATACAATAAGTATATGCCTGATAAGGGCATAGGATCATGTTTACTTGTTTAATTTATTAGACCGATTATTTTATACAACATATTAAAAAAACACAATATTGCAACAACCGGATGTGGTAGATTATAAGTATTTCGATTATAAATGTTTGAAAAAACTGTGATTATTATTTGAAAAGTGTTTTTTTTAAGAAATATTCAATATATTTGCTCATAATAATCGGTCAATTAAAAAATACTTTGTTAACGAACTGTTTATCTCTGTGAGATGTTACATATGGAGCCTGTAATTAGTTGACCTTTAAATATTCTGATACTTAACTTTGTACTATTAAACTGTACTAATTCTTTATTTAACTTTTAAATGTGATGTTATGAGACATGAAAAAACTATTTGTACTCTGATCCATTTGATCAGAAAGATTCTACCTGTACTTTTATCTTTGGTTACCTTTACCGGTTTTGCACAATTTACTGTTACAGGTACAATTGTGGACGAAGCTGATATTCCTATTATCGGAGCTAATGTGATTGAAAAAGGTACAACAAATGGAACGATAACGAATATTGACGGAGAATTTACGCTTACTGTGGCCAATGCCCAAACATCTGTTCTTCAGGTATCCTATATCGGATATAATTCTATTGAAGAAGTGGTAAGAGGACGGAATAACGTTAACGTAAAGTTAGCACCGTCTGTAGTTAATCTTGGAGAAGTTGTCGCCATTGGATATGGAACACAGACCCGGCGTGAGATCACCGGATCAGTGGCAAATGTATCGGAAGAGAATTTCAATCAGGGATTGACTCGTGATGCCTCAGACCTGTTACAAGGAAAAGTTGCAGGTTTGATGATCACTACAGGTTCCGGAGATATATCAAGGGATAGCCAGATTCGTTTACGTGGTACTTCTACCCTGCAAAATGATGAAGGTCCCCTGATCGTAATCGATGGAGTACCGGGAGGCGATCTGAGCACGGTTGCTCCGCAAGATATCGAGTCTATTTCGGTATTGAAAGATGCGTCTTCGGCTGCTATATACGGATCACGCGCAGCGGGAGGTGTGATTTTAATTACATCCAAACGCGGTTCGGGTACTAGGACACAAGTGACATACAACGGGTATGTTGCTATAGATCAAATGAGTAATAAGCCTGATCTAATGGATGCTGACCAATGGCGTGCTTATGCGGCCACTACAGACCAGGATCCATCTGTTTATGATCAGTATGGTGCAAACACAGACTGGTTTGACGAATTGACACGAACAGGTATATCTCATAACCACTCCGTATCTTTGTCGGGTGGGGGATCAAAAAATAACTATCGTGCATCGTTTAACTATTTAGACCGGAACGGTATTATGCGTGATAATGATATGCAACGCATGAATTTTCGTTTTCAATTCCAGCAACGCGCTTTACAGGATCGCTTACGCATCGGGTTAACAGGATCGACTACTTTGAGGGATTTCAGAAGACCTCACTGGGATAACTTTATGCTTGCTTATAATATGTTGCCTGTGTATCCGGTATATAATCCAGATGGAACTTATTTTACCAAAGTAAATGATGAGTTTGACCAGGGAAATCCCGTACAAATACAAGATTTAAATGAAGATAGAAATAAAGGTTTAAACTTCTTCGGGGTTGGTGATATTCAATATACTGTTATTGACGGATTAAATATTCGGGCAAATTTATATACCAGCCGGAATTATGATGAACGGATGCGTTATCAAAACTTTGAAACCAAGCCGGGTAAAAGTGATCATGGATATGCTCAGAAAGAAACCCGCGGAAGGTTCAGAAACCTGATGGAGTGGGTGGCTGATTATGAAAAAGCTTTTGGTAACAATGGTGAGCATAAAGTTCAGGGTATGGCCGGTTATTCATGGGAAGAAAATAAGGATACCAGAACCATGGCCCAGAACCGGAATTTCCTTATCAATGATTTAAAATGGAATAATCTGCAATCCGGTTCAGGCCTTAAAGACGGTGACGTGGAATCATCCAGCAATAGTTATAAGCTGATATCCTTGTTTGCCCGCGCTCATTACAGTTATAATGAGAAGTATATGATTACAGCTACTGTTCGTCGTGACGGGTCTTCCAAGTTCGGAGCTAATCATAAATGGGGTATTTTCCCGTCTGTATCTGCAGCATGGGGTATTTCCCAGGAAAGTTTTATGGAAAATATTACCTGGATCAATGATCTGAAATTACGTGCTGGTTATGGTGTGACCGGTAACCAGAGCGGTTTACGACCCTATAAGAGTTTGCAGCTTTATGGAAGAGAAAATATCTATTACGATTCGGGAACATGGGCTACAGCATATAAAATAAATCAGAATGCTAACCCGGATTTAAAATGGGAATCAACCGGAATGTTGAATATCGGACTCGATTTCACTTTGTTCAATAATCGTGTTAATGGTACGATCGAATGGTACGATAAGAAAACTTCGGATATGTTATATACTTACCGGGTACCTACACCTCCATACGTACATAACAGGATGCAGGCAAACGTAGGGGATATGAAAAACACGGGTATTGAATTTTTATTGAATATTGATATTTTCAGAACAAAAGATTTTACCTGGACAACGTCTATTAATGCAGCTCATAATAAAAATGAAGTAACCCGCTTGTCGAATGACATTTATACAACCGACCGTATCTATACAGGGAATCCCTGGATACGTGGAGGATCGAATATTACTTCACATGTTGTTGAAGAAGGTTATCCTATCGGACAATTCTATTTATTGGAATGTGTAGGAATTGATGAAAACGGTAAATACATTATGGTCGATCAGAATGGCGACGGCCAGATCACAGAAGACGACCGTACATACATGGGAGATTCGCAACCTGATTTGACATTCGGTTGGAATAACTCGTTCAAATATAAGCAATGGGATTTTAGCTTTTTCTTAAGAGGTTCAATCGGGCAGAAAGTATTGAACAATCCAAGAGCAGCTTATGCAAATAACACCTATCTGATCGGTGCAAATGCCATGAATGATCCTTTGGTTTATCAACTAACAGAATCTTCACGTATGTGTTCCTTATATCTTGAAAATGCTTCTTATGCCCGTTTGGATAACCTTTCATTAGGTTATACATTTAATCTTAAAAATAAGAATTGGATTGAAAAATTACGCGTTTATGCAGCCGCCCAGAATTTATTTGTTATTACTGGATATAAAGGCTTAGACCCGGAAGTTGAATTATTTTTCAACACGAATATGGATGATGATGATATCGGCTTGTCTCCCGGTATCGAACCACGTCAGTTCCAACCCAAGCCAAGGACATTTACATTTGGTGTTAATTTAACTTTCTAATTTTTTAAAACGATTTATTATGAAAAAGAATATATATATACATCTGATCCTATTATTTACCGCTTTATTTACGCTGCCTTCGTGCCTTGATTTGGATGAAGTAATTGAAGATACGATACCGGCGGATAATTTCGGAAAAAATGAGGCGGAAGTTAACGCTATTGTAGGCCCTGTTTATAAATCATTATGTCGTTACGCAGGTGCCCATAATTTTATGACCCTGCATGATGCTTCCGGGGATATGAGCATCGTTCCGTCTAAAAGAGGGGGCGACTGGTGGGACGGTGGACAGTTTCGTGAAATACATATGCACCAATGGGTGGCATCCAATAACGCTATATGGGGTGCATGGGATAGAGCGACAACGGCTATTTCTTCTGCTAATCTTGTAATCTCAATTATTGAAAATAATCAATTTATTGATCAGGAACTCAAAACAAGGATTATTTCTGAAGTTCGCGGTGTTAGAGCTTTCTGGATATACGTAATGATGGACAACTGGGGGAATATACCATTAGTAACAGACTACGGAAGTAATGAATTGCCGGAAATAACTCCCAGAAAAGAGGTTTATGAGTTTATTCTGAAAGAGTTGCACGATATCAAAGACATTGTCCGTAGCGAAGTAAATGATGCTACTTATGGTAAATTTACTAAGGGTGCAGCTTATATGCTGTTAGCTAAAATGTATATTAATGCGGAAGCATGGGGGGTAGACAGTCCGAGATGGAAAGAAGCAGAAGATGCGCTGAACGTTGTAATTGGTCTTAATTATCAGTTGGCTGACGATTGGAAGTCATTATTTGCTGTTAATAATGAAAATTCCCGTGAGGCTATATTTTCAGCATGTTTCAGTGCAAATGATAATGATAGTTATCGGATGCAGTATTTTAACTGGTTACACTATAAAGATAATCTGGCGCTCGGATTTAAGCCGTCAGGTAATAACTCCTGGGCTGCCCAGCCGGATTATGTACGTTTATTCGACGAAGAAGATATCCGTTTTGAAGGAAGTTTTTTATTAGGTGAAATGCGTGATGCTAATACGGGAGAACTCTTATATACTGCGCACGATCGTCCATTGATACACACCATTGATATAACCATTATTCCCGGTTCTGAACGTGACGGTACGCCATGGGGTGATGTTAATCAGGAAGATGGAGCGAGAAATTTCAAATGGGAGTATGATAAGGGCATAGTTAGTGCTATGGAAAATGATTATCATATTTTCCGTTTAGCCGATGCTTATCTGATGTTGGCAGAAGTTCTGGTAAGACAGGGGAAAGATAATGCAAGGGCAACTGAATTAGTAAATGATGTCCGTTCCAGAGGTTTTGGAGATGACAGTAAAAATTATACCACTGTTACTTTAGATGAAATAGCATTAGAACGTAAACTGGAATTTGCTTGGGAGCAAATGGCACGTCAGGATTGTATACGTTTTGGAACATTCCAGAATGCCCGTTTCTTAAAACCGGATACGAAAGGACAGGATCATTTAAATATATTTCCTATACCTCAAAGAGCCTGGCAGGCAAATAATAAGCTTAAACAAAATCCCAATTATCCCCCGTTTAATTAAAAGGATGATGATTATAAGATAGAAATTTGATCGTACGGGCTGTCACTATTATGGCAGCCCGTATTATTTAAACATGAATTACTCTATATCATTCACTTTGCATATTTCTTATCGTTATTTTTTATTTTTTTCTCTACCTCATTTATATCTATATTAACCGGATTTGATATAAATTCCGGAACATTAAAAGAGTAAAATGAATTGTCATATTTTTCAGGGTAACGTTGAGGTAATAAAAAAGGTTTGGTTATTTTTCCATTATTATCTATTGAAGCAATATAAAGACGACTGTATAATCCGTCTTGTCGACGGCTTGCAAAAACAAACCAACGACTGTTGCTGCTCCAACTGTGAAAGCTTTCGGATTCTTCACTGTTGACTTCATTAATTGATCGTTGTGAACCTGTTTTCCTATCGAAAAGCCATAGATCGGCTTCTTTATGCCATATGAAAAAATTTCCATAATCTGCTAATCCGTAAAGGATGTATTTTCCATCGTACGACGGCCGGGGAAAGGATACACTTTTTTGTATATTATCTGCGTAAATCAAGGTGTCGATATGGTTTCCGAAAGTTCCTGTTTGAGGATCGAAATCAATACGGCAAAGATTATAACGTACTTTCATGTACTCATCCGGCATTTTATAGTTACTCGAGAGACAGAAATAAAGAGAATTTCCCTCCGGTGAGAAAGCGGGAAACGTTTCAAAATCTTCCGTATTTAATAAAGGAGTGGATAGAATCTTATTATTTTCAATATCGTAAACAATTATATCAGACGCGTGATCGAAGACTTCTACCCGTTCACCGGGTAAGGTATGAAAGGCCTGTTGAGTATGGTTTACCGAATAAGCAATATATTTTCCGGAAGGATGCCAGTAAGGATAAACTCCTTCACTGATGGTATAATCGGTTTTTAAAGAAATAATTTCTGTTGAATTGGGATATTTCAATAAGGTACCGCCATGTTTACCCCTGATATGTAAGCTCATATTATCCGTATTTGTTTGTTTAAAGGAATGGCAGTTTACACAACTTCCTGGGATTAATGTGTTTTCGATTAGGGCAGTCTCTTTAAAATCGGAAAGCGACCGCTGATAAATACCCATTTTGCTGTATGCTTCATAACCCGGTGCTATCCGTCGATATACGATTCCATAATCAATAGGGTATTCACTTACATGGATTCTAAAAGGCAAATATGCTTTCCATCTCCCGTTTTTTTTAATAGTGACGGTAACGGCCAGCGTTTTTCCTTTATGATTGGAGAGTAGACGATGCCATTTTTTTTCCGGTATTCTGAGATGTTTTTTCCCTTGTACATAAATCTGATCTCCTTCAGCTTCAATTAAAGCCCTGATTTGTTCAATGGTATCATTAACGGTAAAATTGAGTGGTGCAATGGATGCGGGTATTGTAACTTCAGTATAATCAGGATATATATCTGGTAAATTATTTATTCTTTCAATATTCTGTAGTGATTGATTGCAACTAATAAACCAAGACATTATGATGAATATGTATATTACTTGTTTCATAATTTAATAATTGGCTTTGATAAATGGATCTCCCCTGAATAGTAAATAATACCAATAGGTATTCCCAAAATTCCGCCGTATAGTACCTTCATTTCCAACCGTAGCAGAACATGATTTTTGAAAATTTTCATATTGCTCTCTAACTTCACTGCTTATGTATTCGGAAAAGTCAGCATTACTTCCAACCACATTCTCAAGATAAACAAGAGCTTGCTGGTAAATTATAGGGATTTTGTCATAAGAACGTTTTTTTATACCTGTCTGGATATTTTCTTTAAAATGATTCAAGTCTTTATTTAATAAGTTTAGGCCTAATAGATATTCAAGAGCCATTTTATTTTCCGGATTATGAATGAAAAGTTGCTTAAATAAAAATTCTTTATCTTCATTAATGAAAAGATAATCGTTTTGTAAATTGAATTTTCTTAACCGTCCCCAGGTAGCATGGGTGTTTATGCGATTCTCGTCTCTCAGAAAAGAAATTACTTGATTAGCCCAATCTCTATAAAATAACGTGTTTTGTAAAATCCTCAGATATTTTTCAGCCACTTCATAATTGCCGTTTATCAAATTTGTTTCAGCTAAACGTTGCAGGCATCTTGAACTTTTCTGGTAATCAGGTATGGACTCCATACCTTCGAATATGAATCGTTGGGCACTATTTACCAAGCCCATATGATAATATGTTTCTCCAATCATTAACGGAAGTATAAAATCTACTGTATGGTTGGGTATTAATCCATCAGCTCCGTTTTGAAAATAGTAAAACATATAATCTCCCAAATAATCTTTTTTGCTTAAAGCCAGATTTAATGCTGCTACTGTCTGGGGACTGTCTGGTGATCTCTTGTTCGCTTTATCAATGATATTGTTCCATTTTTCTGTACGTACATAATAGTCATATCCCATCAGTTCTTCTTTTTCCCAATCTGCTGCTATTGCGAACAACCAATCAATAGTGATAAATAAAAAAAGCAACTGTAATATTTGCGTAATTATTTTTCCCTTTGACTTTTTAGGGTTTGGCAGCCATTTAAACAGGAGAGGAACTATGACCACAGATAATAATACATATAATATAAATGGATAATTAATGGTTACTAAACGATAATAGTCACCTGCCAACCAGAAACGTGATATCGGATATTGTGGTAAGATCATTTTTATAATAAAAGGGCATAATGCCATTATAGCTATGCATGCAATAGTAATTATCAGTAAAGATGATTTTTTATAAGTACGTATTATTGTCCACTCCATAAACAGGCATAACGCCGGAAATGTAAATACAGCGTAACCGAACAACCCGTATAAAAAGGGAATCATAATTAGTAGGTATACCGTACGGGCAGTATTACTGTTTATACGTTTATAAATGATAACTCCATACAAATTGAACAAAACGGCTATTAATCCGGAAAGATGTACATTTTCGTCGCATAACAGAATAGCAAATAATAAAGATGGTACACATGTAAGTAAAGCGTATACGAGCTTTTTTGAAATATCATACGATATCATTGAAATCTGTGTACGTAATATCACTAATAAAAAAGAAATCAACAAAGCCCCCAGTGATGAATGATAAAAAAATTGTGTAATGAAATTTGCTAAATAAACAGCTAACCCTCCCGGACGGGATATTTTCTCAACGAAATATTCCCAATTGAAAAGAAATAATTGTAACTGTTCCTGATAATGCAGATGATGACGATAATAAATACCGAAGAATGCCCAAATGATCACCCCCAATACAAATGATATGATCAGATTGATATAAACTGTATGCAGTTGTTTTTTCATATAAGGATTGCCGTCTTATGCAAATATAATTATTGTATCTATAATACAAGGTGTAAAATGAAAGATTAAGCCTGCTTTTCATTTTTCTGAAAAGCAGGCTTAAAGAATAAATTAGCTCATTATGAACTACTTGATTTCAATTTCTTCTTTCATGTCCAATTCATTTTTCTCTGTATCGTAAAATTTATATTCGAGAAAAGCCAGACTTTGATCGGGGATAACTTTTAGTCCTTGTGTATACTTAAGTTTCCATTTTCGTTTTAAAGAAAAAATCCCTTTGTTTACAAATGCTGCTACATAAGGATGCAGATGTAAGGTGAATTTCTTCACGTGGTGCTTGTTTACTAAACACTCAATTTTGCCTTCTAAACTATCTGTAAACAATATAGATGGTTTAGCGTTTCCTGTTCCGAAACAGGTTGGACAACTTTCAGATGTGTTCACGTCCATTGCAGGACGTACCCTTTGACGGGTGATTTGCATCAAACCAAACTTACTTAAAGGTAGGATATTGTGTTTGGCCCTGTCGGTTGCCATAGCTTTCGACATATGTTCAAAAAGCTTTTGCCGGTTAGCCGGCTCTGCCATGTCTATAAAATCGACAACGATGATACCACCCATATCGCGAAGGCGAAGTTGGCGTGCAATCTCATCGGCTGCCGCAGTATTTACATCAATAGCGGTTTTTTCCTGTGCATCGCTTCCTTTGGAGCGATTTCCACTATTCACGTCAATTACGTGCATGGCTTCGGTATGCTCGATAATCAGATAAGCTCCACTCTTATAGGTTACCGTACGTCCGAATAATGATTTAATTTGCTTGGTTATTCCGAAATTATCAAATATAGGAAGTTCACCGGTGTACAACTTAACGATATCTTCTCTACCCGGGGCGATCAGGCTTACATAATCGCGTACATTGTTGTAAACGTCTTTATCGTTTACATGAATGTTTTGAAAGGAAGGATTAAAGATATCTCTCAGAAGCGCAACAGTACGGGCTGTTTCCTCATAAATAACAGAAGGAACTTTTACCTTTGATACTTTTACGATGTTGTCTTCCCAACGTTTAACTAATGTCTTTAATTCATGATCAAGTTCGGCAACGCGCTTACCTTCAGAAGATGTACGTACGATCACACTGAAGTTTTTAGGTTTTATGCTTTGTATTAATTGGCGCAGACGTGCGCGTTCCTCGTTTGATTTAATTTTTGTGGAGACTGAAACTTTATCTGCAAAAGGGATCAATACAATATATCTTCCGGCAAAAGAAAGTTCGGAAGTTAAACGGGGACCTTTTGTAGAAATAGGTTCTTTGGCGATTTGTACTAAAACTTCTTCTCCTACTTTTAAAACGTTACTGATACTTCCATCTTTGTCGATTTCAGGAAGTATTTGTAATTTTGCAAGAGATGAAAGTTTTTTCTTTTCACTAATCGACTGTTTAAGAAATTTTTGTTGAGTGTTAAAATTAGGACCTAAGTCCTGATAATGAAGAAATGCATCCTTTTTATATCCGACATCAATGAAAGCAGCATTCAACCCGGGCATTAGTTTTTTAACTTTACCAAGATATATATCTCCTACGGCAAATGAAACATTGCGTGCTTCTTTCTGAAGCTCTACAAGGTTTTTATCTTCCAGTACGGCAATAGATACCTCTTTGGGTTGTACATCTACTACTAATTCACTAATCACTTAAATAAAAGGGTTTAAATATTAGACCTTATAAAATGCACAAAGAACAAACTTAAAAGGTCACAGATTAAGTTTGTTCTTAGATTCTTATTGAAAAAATAAACTTATTTCTTTTTATGTCTATTCTTCTTAAGTCTTTTCTTGCGCTTGTGCGTAGACATCTTATGTCTTTTTCTTTTCTTTCCGCTAGGCATTGTTTTCTGATTTATATTGTTTGTTACTAATTATTTAACTTTCTCGTGGAATGTTTTTGCCGGTTTGAATGAGGGAATATTGTGTTCCGGAATAATGATCGTAGTATTTTTGGAAATATTACGGGCTGTCTTTTGTGCTCTTTTTTTAACCACGAAACTTCCGAAGCCTCTCAGGTAAACGTTTTCGCCCTGTGACAATGAATCTTTAACAAGTTCCATGAATGATTCTACACTTGTTAATACCGTTTGTTTGTCGATGCCGGTATTTTTCGAAATTTCGCGAACGATATCTGCTTTAGTCATGTCTATAATATATTAATGATTTGATCCTATTAATTTTTTGGCATGCAAATATATAGCTTTTTATTTAAGTGAAAAAAGAATTGAACGGGTAATTTTTCTTTTATAATGATTTTATGAAGTTTGCAGGGCGTAGTTTATAACATATGTGAGCCTATTCTTTTAATTTGCTCCTCTATATCTATTGCTTCATCTTTGCTGCTTTTTTTTATTTTGCTCCTGTAATTGTAAACCGTTTGAACAGAGCAACGAAGAAATGAGGCTATTTTGGAAGAATCGGCTATACCCAATCTGATTAAAGCAAAAATACGAAGTTCAGTATTAAGCATTTCACCTTTCTTTAGTTCAAATTGATCTTCTTCTTTCAATAAATTATTAATGGAACTTACAAAATCGGGATATATTTTAAGAAACGCTTTGTCAAAACTTGCATATAGCTCTTTCACTTCATTAGCAGCCTTTCCGGAAGAAGACGTGACTAATCTAAGAAGTTCGTCAAAGCGTTTTGCTGCGATTTTATTACTTACGGTTTTCCTGAAATCTTCAAGGTTCGCTATATACTCGGAGCATAGATCGAGAAAATATCCTATATATTCTTCTTTTAACTGATTAGCTTCACTTAATTCATTGTTCAGATGATTGAGTTTCTGATTTACTTTCTCCAAATTCTCATTTGTTGCATTCATTTCTTTTCGTGTGGAGCGTAGTACTTTCATTTGTTTATTCAGAAAGATCACCAACCCAAAAAGACAAATAAAAAGAATACTGATAAAAGCCAGCAGCCATTTTAAACGATCACTTTGAAGATTATTTTTTTGTTGATATGAACTGGTAATAATAGGAAGAGCTTTGGAAATCTCAAAATACCTAAAACGGGCGTTATAAAAATTTGCATCATTTAATGCATATTGAATATAACTGAAAGCCCGGTCAATATCGTTTAATTCATACAACTTTATAGCAAGGTCCAGCAATGCCCTGTTTTCTTTTACAGCATCCTTTACGTCAGACATAACGGCTAAAATTAAGTGTTTTAACTGCAATTCCGGATCTCCTAATTTCATGTATAAGTTAGAGAGGTTATAACTTTTGCGGGCATGTTCGTGCGTTCCGGGGTGTAAAGTTTTTAGATAATTCTCTAAATAATCTTTTGCTTTATCCAAATCATTGTTTACATCTGCTATAATATAATTATAAAACAATCGCTCTGCTGAATTCTCCGGTAGATAATACAAAATCGAATCTCTGGCTTGTTCGATTTTTCCCTGATAATCCACAATCAGATCTTTGCCATCCTGATAAACTGATATATTAATGTAAAGCATTTCCAGGCATTTGTAGTAATCAACAGCTAATTCATCGGTAAGGTATTCAACCGGAATACTTTTTAAAATAATCTCTGATTCTATAAACAGTCCTGAAGAAGATAATACAAACGAATACTGTAATTTATTACGTATGAGCCAAATTATGTTATTATGTTGTGTGGCTATGTTTATGTTCTTATTTATGTATGTAAGCGCTGAATCACTGATATAACTCTTGTATTCATCAATGATCCGGTAAGTAAGTTCGTACTGTTTTTCTTCGGAAAACTCCTGTTCTAATTGAATTTTTAATCTATTTAAACGATGTTCTTTTTGTTCCATGTAGAGTATACCATTGGAAAGAACCTTATCCAATTCGTTTAATAATGAATCAGCCATATGATTTGCAGAAACATCACAATAATAAGTTAACAATATAGCGACAATAAGTAAAAACTTATTCATGATACAATTTTTCACCAAAGATACAATAAATATTTTTTTTGATATTGTTTGTGCCTGTTTTGTCGGTAATGATGGTAGTATAAGACTATAATCTATTTACTTAAAATATAATTTTATTTTTTTTAAATCATTTATAATCAGAACTTATATCAAAATCAGATTTACTAAATACTTCCTATATATATACTTTTATCTCTTTGACCAGGAATCCTGAAAATTCCTTTAATAACTTTGTCGTGACAATAATTTTTGTTAAACTTTAAATTTATTATCATTTATGAAACAGGTAAAAAAAGCTTTTTGCTCATTTTCCTCTCTTCGAAAATTGGGTATCCTTTCTTTGTTGATGAGTCTCTGTGCAACGGCTGCCTTTTCACAATTTACTGTGAAAGGTAAAGTCTTGGATGAATTTGGCGAAGGTATAATCGGCGCCAACGTTGTAGAAAAAGGTACCACCAACGGTACCATCACAGACATGGACGGGAATTATACTCTTTCTGTTGCTAATTCACAAAGAGCCATCCTTCAGTTTTCCTTTATTGGCTATAATACTAAAGAAGAAACCATTAACGGACGAAATACAATCGACGTTACATTAGATCCATCTGTTGTTAACTTAGGTGAAGTAGTTGCTATCGGTTATGGAACTCAAACACGCCGTGAGATCACTGGTTCTGTAGCTAACGTATCCGAAGAAAATTTTAATAAGGGTGTTACCCGCGATGCTGCCGACTTGCTTCAAGGGAAAGTTGCAGGTTTGATGATTACATCCGGTTCCGGAGATGTGACCCGTGGAAGTGAAATTCGTTTACGCGGTACATCAACTCTTCAAAATGACCAGGGGCCTATGATCGTAATTGATGGTATACCTGGTGGTGATATGTCAACAGTTGCTCCTGCAGATATCGAATCTATTTCGGTATTAAAGGATGCTTCTTCAGCGGCTATTTACGGATCGCGTGCTGCAGGTGGTGTAATTTTGATTACTACCAAAAGAGGTTCCGGTTCTAAAACCCAGATCAATTATAACGGGTATGTTTCTGCGGATTTTGTGGCTAATAAACCAGATATGATGAATGCTGCAGAATGGCGCTCAGCAAATAAGGAATTAAATAATGATATAAGTAATTTTGACGGTTATGATGCCGATACGGACTGGTTTGGTGAAATGTTGCGTACTGGATTTTCACAGAATCATTCCATTTCCATGTCGGGCGGAGGTTCAAAAAATAACTATCGTGCTTCTTATACTTATCTCGATAGAAATGGTATAGCCAAAGATAACTTTATGAAGCGTCATAACTTCCGTTTCCAGTTCCAACAAAGGGCCATTAATGATCGTTTAAGGATAGGGTTAACCGGTTCAGCTACCATGAATGATATGCGTTTGCCATTCCGCGACGATTATATTTTGGCTTATAATAACCCTGCAGTATATCCGGTTTATAATCCGGATGGAACTTTCTTTACAGGTATGATTGGTAATTACGACCAGGGAAATCCTATTCAAAACCAGAAAGAGAACTACCGTTATCGTAAAATGAACTATTTCTATGGAGCAGGTGATGTACAATTTGAAATAATTGAAGGTTTAAATGCAAAAGTGCATTTATATAAAAGCCGTTTCAGTATGGATAGAAGTGATTGGGAAAATCCCGGCAACTCACGTGGAAGGGGTACAAATGGAGTAGCTAAAAAGGAAGCTAGTACAGGCGATAGGGAATTGATGGAATGGACGGCTAATTACGATCGTGCTTTTGGTGCTGATGGTAAGCATAAGGTTGATGCTGTAGCAGGATATTCATGGGAAATTAATCAATACCAGAATCAATATGCTGAAGTCAGAGACTTTGCAGTTGGTTCTATGGGAGCCTATAATTTGCAAACCGGTAATGAATTAAAGCCCGGAAATATAACTTCCTCTAAGAATGAATATAAATTGATCTCATTCTTCGGTCGTGCCCATTATTCCTTTGACGAACGTTATATGGTCACAGCTACTGTGCGCCGCGACGGTTCCTCTAAATTCGGTGCTAATCATAAATGGGGTACTTTCCCATCGGCATCGGCTGCATGGGGTATTTCTCAGGAAGGTTTTATGAAGGATTTAACATGGGTAAACGATCTTAAATTACGTGCCGGTTATGGTATTACCGGTAATCAGGATGGATTGCAGCCCTATAAATCACTTGAACTTTATGAAGCTAAAGGTATATATTATGACCAGGGAAGTACATATACAGCTTTCAGGGTATCACAGAATGCCAATCCGGATTTGAAATGGGAATCTACGGCTATGTTGAATGTCGGATTAGACTTTTCATTATTTAATGGTCGTGTAGGTGGTACGATTGAATGGTATACCAAAAAAACATCGGACATGCTTTATACCTATAAAGTTCCAACTCCGACTTATGTGTGGGACCGTATGCAGGCGAACGTGGGTGATATGAAAAATACCGGTATCGAGTTGTTGCTGAACATCGATGTTGTCAGAAGTAAAGATTTTAACTGGAATACTTCCATTAATCTGTCACATAACAAAAATGAGATCACCCGTCTATCTAACGATTTATATACTACCGACCGTATTTATACCGGTGACCCGTGGATTCGTGGCGCTTCAGGAGTTACTTCTCATGTGATTGAAGAAGGACGTCCGGTAGGACAATTTTTTATGCTTAAATGCAACGGGTTAGATGCTGATGGTAAGTTTATTATTGAGGATATTAACGGAGACGGACAAATAACAGATGATGACCGTACCTATGTAGGAAGTGCACAACCCGATTTGACTTTCGGTTGGAATAATACATTCAGCTGGAGGAATTGGGATGCCAGTTTCTTTATCCGCGGTACTATTGGTAACAAAGTATTGAATAACCCGGTTGCTGCATATGGTAATAATACCTATATAAGTGGTGCAAATGCCATGAAGAATGATAATCTGTTAAAATACCGTGAAAATTCACGTGTTTGTTCATTCTATCTGGAAGATGCATCCTTTGCGCGTTTAGATAACATGTCTATTGGTTATACCTTTGAAACAAAGAAATTGGATTGGTTGGATAAAGCCCGCGTGTATGTGGCTGCTCAAAACCTGTTTGTAATCACCGGATATTCTGGATTAGATCCTGAAGTTGAGTTATTCCGCGGTGACAACAGAACTGATCAGGATGCGGGTTTGTCGCCGGGTATAGAAGCAAGGAATTATTTCCCAAGATCACGTTCATTTACCTTTGGTGTTAATTTAACATTCTAATCATTTAAATTGAAATAAATCATGAAAAAGAAATCAATTATATTTTCCTTATTGGCCGGAATCACTTTGGTTTTTTCTACGCCAGCCTGTACCGATCTGGATGAAAATGTATACGACAAACTACCTGCAGAAGACTTTGGTGGTACGATGGTAGAAATTAATGCATTGATGGGAAGTACGTATAATACACTGAAAAAATACTGGCCCGATCGTTTCCTTTATTTATCTGAATGTGGAGGATCCATGGCTGTTACTCCGACCCGTACAGGTGGAGACTGGTATGACGGGGGACAATATCGGGAATTCTATATGCATACCTGGACAGCACAGACTTCTCAAATTAAAGGATCCTGGACGGGAGCCACTTCTTCCATCGGGATATGTAATTCCACGATATATATGTTAGAAAATTCTGAACTTTTAACTGAAGATGATAAAAGAACATATATCGCTTCAATGCGTGGCGTACGTGCTTTCTGGATTTATGTGATGATGGATTACTGGGGAAATTTCCCGTTGGAAGTTCAATATGAACCGGTGGATAAGCAGATTCCAGAAATGTCGAGCCGTCAGGAGATTTTTGATTGGCTAATAACCGAAATTACCGAAATTACCGAAAACTGTCCTGATGCATCAGATAAAACATACGGAAAATTTACAAAAGGATCGGCCTATACTCTTCTTGCAAAACTTTATCTGAATGCTGAAGCCTGGGGAGTAAATGTTTCAGGAAATGCTTATGAAAAATGTATTGAAGCATGTGATAAGGTAATGAGTATGAATTATTATGTTATCGAACCTGATTGGAAAATAAATTTCAACCTGGAAAATGATAAGTCCCGTGAAGCCATACTTTCAATATGTTTCTCTAATTTGGATACGGAAGACCAAAATCAGATGATGAACCGTACACTTCATTATGCGGATAATCAATCCGAGAAAGCAAACTATAGTTCATGGAATGGTATATGTGCTCAACCTGATTATGTAAATTTGTTTGATAAGGAAGATCCTCGTTATGAAGGTTCTTTCCGTATAGGTTTGCGTTTCCATGCAGAGACCGGAGATACTCTTAAAACTGGACAGAATGATCCGTTGGACTATAAAGTTGACTTTGGATTTATTCCTAATACAGAATTTGATGGTACTCCCTGGGGAGCAGTAGTACAGGAAGCAGGCGCACGTTGTCAGAAATGGGATTATGCTGAAGGTCTGACGGATGCAATGGGTAACCATTTTCATATTTTCCGGTTGGCAGATGTATACTTGATGAAAGCGGAGGCATTACTTCGTAGCGGAGGCAGTGCGACCGAAGCCACCAGATTGGTAAACGAGATCAGGGAAAGGGCATATGGTAATGCGGATAAAAATTATGATATGGTTGATCTGGAAAAGATTGCTTTGGAACGCAAATTCGAATTTGCATGGGAAGCCTGGTCGCGTCAGGATGATATTCGTTTCGGTACGTTTGATAAAGGTGCATGGTCAGCATCCAACTGTCCAAGGAGTACAGGAGAACATTTGAAATTATATCCGATATCTCAGGACGCATGGCAAACGAATCAGAATCTGAAGCAGAATCCGGGATATGCTGCATTTTAATTAAAGAAAAATAATGAAATTATATTATTAGGTTAATTTCTGATGACTATATTTGTCCTTCCTGTATGTGAGTATAAGAAGGATGAATGGTCATCTTTAGTTAGCGTAACCCTAAAATTAAAATATCATGACAAACATTACAAGAAGATCCTTTTTACAAAAAGGTACAGCTGCAGCAGCGGCTTTAACTATTGTTCCCAGTTCAGTATTGGGAAAAAGTCACGGATATACCGCTCCAACGGATAAACTGAATATTGCCGGTGTAGGTATTGGAGGAAGAGGCGCCGGCGTATTGCGCGGGATGGAAACCGAAAATATGGTTGCAATGTGTGATGTGGATTGGAAATATGCTAAACCTGTTTTCGACAAATATCCTCAGGCTAAAAAGTATTGGGATTACCGTAAGATGTACGATGAGATGGGTAAAGATATCGATGCGGTAATGGTAGCTACTGCCGACCATACACATGCCTTGATCTCGGCGGATGCCATGACACTGGGAAAACATGTATATTGTGAGAAACCGTTGACTCACTCTGTTTATGAATCACGTCTACTTACAAAATTAGCCGATAAGTACAAAGTTGCCACGCAGATGGGTAACCAGGGATCTTCAGCAGAAGGTGTTGACCTGGTATGCGAATGGATCTGGAACGGTGAAATAGGCGAAGTAAAGAAAGTGGAAGCTTTTACGAATCGTCCTATCTGGCCACAGGGTTTGATGACACCGGAAAAAGCGGATAAAGTTCCTTCTACATTGAATTGGGATTTATTTACCGGTCCTGCCCAGTTGGTACCTTTCAACAATATCTATCACCCCTGGAACTGGCGTGGATGGTGGAACTATGGAACCGGTGCATTAGGCGATATGGCTTGTCATATCCTTCATCCGGTATTTAAAGGATTGAAATTAGGTTATCCTACCAAAGCACACGGTTCTTCTACTTTGTTATTAAGAGATTGCGCTCCGCAGGCTCAAAAGGTAAGACTGGTTTTCCCGGCTCGTGACAATATGCCTAAGGTAGCGATGCCTGAGGTTGAGGTGTATTGGTATGATGGAGGTTTAAGACCTGATCTACCTGAAGGATGGCCTCCCGGACGTGATATGGATGTGCAAGGTGGTGCAGCTATCTTCCACGGAACAAAAGATACATTGATTTGTGGCTGTTACGGAGCGGAGCCTTGGTTACTTTCAGGCCGTGTTCCAACTGTTCCCCAAACCCAGCGCAGAGTAAAAGATGCCATGCGTGGCGGACATCAACAGGACTGGATCCGTGCATGTAAGGAAACGCCCGCTAACCGCGTAATGACAAAGTCCGACTTCTCAGAAGCGGGTCCTTTCAACGAAATGGTTGTAATGGGTGTGTTGGCTGTACGTTTACAGGCATTGAATAAAGAATTGCATTGGGACGGCCCGAACATGAAGTTCACAAACATCGGGGATAACGAAGAGTTGAAGATCGTGATCCGGGACGGTTTCACTATTAAAGACGGTCATCCCTCGTTTGCCAAGACCTGGACTGATCCGATCAATGCAAAGAAGTTTTCAGAAGAACTGATCAAACATAATTATCGTAATGGCTGGAAACTTGTAGATATGCCTTGATTCTTTTGTTATGGTAATCAAAAGCAAAAGAAATGAAAAAATCATTATTGGTTATAGGTGCCACTATATTGCTTCATGCATGTAGCGGCAATAAAACAACTGATACATTAAAACAAGAAGTTATGAATATAAATGATGCTCCGGTTGAATTCCATTTACTTGATTTGCCTACAGTAGATCTTGATAGCTTCAATAGAGATCAGGACGGCTGGATTGATATTTTTGATGGTAAGACTTTTACCGGCTGGAGAGGCTATAATAAGATGTTTGTTCCGGGTAAATGGTCAATTGAGGACGGTTCGATTAAAATCAATGGTTCGGGATCCGGTGAAGCTCATGATACTGATGGAGGCGACCTGATATTTGCACATAAATTCAAAAATTTTGAATTGGAATTTGATTGGAAAGTAGCAAAAGGTTCTAACTCGGGAGTATTTATTTATATTCAGGAAGTTGAGGGGCAGCCATCCTATATTTCTGCTCCGGAATATCAAATACTTGATAATGAAAATCATCCCGATGCTAAATTAGGTAAAGACGGGAACCGTATGTCTGCATCTTTATACGATATGATTCCGGCTAAACCGCAAAACGCTAAGCCTTACGGAGAATGGAATAAGGGTAGAATTTCTTGTTTTAAAGGTACTGTTATACATTATCAGAATAATGAAGCAGTAGTTGAGTATCATTTATGGACCTCTCAATGGAAAGAGATGCTTGATAAAAGTAAATTCAGTAAAGACAAATGGCCATTAGCCTACGAACTGTTAGTGAATTGTGGTGGAAACAATCAGGAAGGTTTTATCGGTTTACAGGATCATGGTGATGATGTCTGGTTCCGTAATTTGAGAGTCAGAATATTAAATTAAGATATATAAGATTCTTTATTCGATAGACTAATAAAAACAGAGCAATCTGGAAATCCTGTTGCTCTGTTTCTTTTTATCCTGTTATTATTAAAAAATTATTTTGCAACTCTTTCCAGCCATTTAACCATAGAGAACATCGCAATCATTGAAATAGCACATACTATTACAAAAACGCTCCATGTAACGGAGATGGATATATTTTCATACATCATGGCTCCTAAGAATAGAGAGAAATTACCGACAGCCGTTGCCCCCAGCCAGCAGCCTTGCATTAAGCCCTGAAGATGAGCTGGAGCAACTTTTGAAACGAAGGAAAGTCCTAAGGGAGAGATGAATAGTTCAGCTACTGTAAGAATAAAATAAGTAGCAAATAATAACCATGGAGTAACACGCTGATCGAAAGGTAATCCGCCCATGGCTTCAACTTCAGAGAAAGTAGGCAATCCTATCGATCCAATTGCCATAATGACAAAAGCAAAGGCTGCTATACCCATACCAATACCAATTTTTCTCGGTGTAGAAGGCTCTTTGCCCCTTCTTGCCAATGCAGCAAACAGCGCCATAATGAGGGGTGTAAGAAATACTACAATAAAAGGATTTATAGATTGGAATATTTCGGCTGAAATATCCATGCCGAATATTTTCAATTGCGTATAATCTTTAGCGAACATGGTGAGGGTTAATCCGTTTTGATGGAACGAGAACCAAAAGAAAATTACTACTGCAAAAACCGCAAACAAAGCCAGTAAACGTTGCTTGATCTCTTTGGCATCCTGTTTGATTTGCTCCTGAGACATTTGTGGTTTTGCCTCATTTACAGTTACTTTATTTTTATTGGGTAATACGTTTTTATTTATAATAAAGATAACTAACGATATGAGCATAGCTACAATAGCAACCGAAAAAGCATAATGAAAACCGGTGTTGAATGCATTCAGATAACTGTCGGCAAAAGTAGACATATCAGGTGTGCCATTAGACACTTGATTAGCTAATTCTGTAAAACGACCGTTGAATACTTCTGTCGGCATCGTTCCATTTTTGTATTGCCAGCAAAGTCCGGGCAGATCCGAATTATATCCGTATCCCTGTGATTGTACAAACCAGTTACGGACCCATACAGCTGCAAATGGAGCTATCATGCCACCGATATTGATGAACATATAGAATATTTGAAAACCGGAATCACGTTTATCCGAATATTCTTTGTTATCGTACAGCTGACCTACCAATGCCTGAAGGTTACCTTTAAAAAGGCCGTTACCGAAAGCAATGATCAGCAGAACAGCCAACGCAATCCACTTTGTTGAAATAAGACTAGGTATTGCAAGGAACGCATAACCTAAACTCATCACAATAAGTCCGGCTATAATAGTTCCCTTATAATTTTTTGACTTGTCGGCAATAAGACCTCCTACAAGGGCAAGAATATAAATAGCGCCATAAAAAATAGAATAAAGCCACCCTGCTTCTTCCCCCGACATTCCGAATTTAGACATCAGGAAAAGGGTCAAAATGGCCATCATTGTGTAAAAACCGAAACGTTCGCCCATATTGGATAGGGCTGCTCCAAGTAAACCTTTTGGATGATTTTTGAACATGTGTTTTATGATTTAGAATTAATAATTATTGAATGATTTGTTTTATGGCGCCGGTCTCAGGATAAAAATAAACCTTTACCGGAGCTTTTTTATCTTCAAACATAACGGGAGCCAGACTTTCACGGCTGCCAAATTGTACAATCTGTGCTTCACCTTTAAATAACGTATTTTTATTCATGGAAATTTCTATTGCTGCTTTACCCGGAATATTATATATAATACCTTTAAATGATTTTTCTTTTTTAGCTTCTTCTTTCGGATCAAGTACCGGAGCGCGTTCTATAGCTTTCAGATTCATATATACCGGAGTACCGCCGAGGTCATCAGCAGGGACAATTCCAAGCAAATCTGAAAAACGGAACAAAACTTCTCTTTCAAGATCATCGTATGGAATGATGTCTACATCGTAATAGTCCGTTTCTTTTGTACAAATACCGGTGAACAGATTAGTCAAGGCTTGTTCCTGTTGTTCAAGTTGTTCAATAACAAGCTTCATAGCCTGCCCGTCAGGGGGAGTATTATCAGCCTCTCCGGTCAGGATATTCATACGGCTTTCACGGATACGATAAATTTGTTTTGCTGCCACTTCTGCCTGTTTTGCTGTAGACCCTGCCATGAGTAATTCTTCGGAAAATACGGAAATGTCTTCAACAGCTACAGGACCTGTCTTTCCCTTTTGAGCCATTTCATGTTCAGATTCCGGCGGAGTATAATCCGCATTGATTGAACATAGTAAACCTTCTTCTGTCAGGTAAGCGTAAGGAGCTACCGTTCCCGCTTTAAATTCAACAATATATGTGTTTTCGGTATCCGGAATCCCTTTGTTGATTAAATCAATTTTCCCCAGCTTATAATATACCTTATCTTCTTTAACAGGATCTTTTACACCCAGATATTTTTCAGCATATCTGTAATAAGGGCCTGCTTTACAGGTTACTTTTGTTATTTCCGCATTTACAATTAAAGAAGTTTTAGGGAGCGAATACGTTATTCCGAAGTTATTAGCTTTAGTAGCTATTTTTTTAGTCACCTTTGTTTGCGAAAAAATAGGTAAGCTAACCAATAAACTTGCAATTATAATTAGATTCTTCATATTTATTTGTTTACATCAGGAAATGACTTGACAAAACTAAAAAATAATTCTTTAGAAACCAATTAAGATGTAGGCTTTCCGCTGTTCTCCTATAAAGTATATTTGGGGAATTTAAGCCGAAGCTTGTATATAAATGGGTGACATTTTGGAAAAATAGCCGCAAATGAGAAATCATATTCGTATAAAAGGCAATAACTACGAATAAAAAAATCAATCAAATTGTTTGTGATACCGTATTATTTTTATCTTTCTGATTGAAAACCCACGTTTTGTGTAAAAATAAAAATAGATATATGGTGATAAATAAAATGATTTATCAATGAATTTAACAAATTACAGTCTGTTTTTTACAGAAGTTTACTAAAAAAGCCTTTGTTTTAGATATTTGTCTGGATCATTTTTAATTATTATACAGGTGATTTCCCAAAAAGAGCAAAGTGATTTTTAGATTTCATGAAAATGAATTTTATTAAGATTTGGATAAATTACATGATTTTGTAACTGATTCGAAGAATAAAATTGTTTTTAACTTCTAACAGTCCATAAAAAATGGCCTATATTAAAATGATAAAAAGATAACAGATGTGGCATTATTTTTTAAATATAGTTCGCTCAAGTATTGATTCGTTAAATTATATATGTATTTTTTTTAGTTTTAGTTTTAAAATGACAAGTCTAAACTTCCGGAGAATAGCTTTTTTCGACAATTCCGTGATACGTCCGGCAATATGCTGTTCACAAAAAGTTGAAATATCAAAATGATAATCCGCTTATCAAAGTTACATTTTGCTAAAATCGTGAAATTCTTTAATAAAATACGCTCATGAAAATTTATCTCATTTGCTTAAATGCTTTACCCAACATTTGTATAATATCGCCAGAGAGTAAACTTTCTTCAGACTGGTTTATAAGAGAAAGGTCACCTGCCGTACCATGTATAAACACCCCAATGGCAGCAGCCGTTTCGGGTTCATATCCCTGTGCCAGCAGTCCGAGTATGATACCTGTCAATATATCGCCGCTTCCTGCTGTTGCCATACCGGGGTTCCCGCTATTATTGAAATAGATATTTCCCTCCGGTGTACAAATAGCTGTATATGCACCTTTCAATATGACACAAAGTTTGTATTCCGAAGCAAAAGTATGGGCCCTCATTAATCGTTGGTAGGCAGAACCGCTTTCTCCTGCTAACCGGTCAAACTCTTTGGGATGAGGGGTCAGAATACTTCTTTTGGGGATAAAGGGTATTAATGCCGAATCGGCAGATATCAGATTAAGAGCGTCTGCGTCTATCACGATAGGCTTTTCAACGGTTTGAAGTAATTGCTTAAAAGCAGTTGCTGATTCAGAATGTTGTCCAAGCCCCGGTCCGATTCCCACAGCGGAATATGCGGATATATCCGGCAATGCGGTAAAGTGCTCAGAGTTCTGGTCAAGACTTAACATAGCTTCCGGAAAGGCTGTTTGTATAATTTGTTCGCCGCATGAAGGGACATGAACCGTTACTAATCCGGCGCCGCTACGCAAACATGCTTCCGCGGAAAGAAGTGATGCACCCATTTTGCCGCGACTTCCGGCAATCAGCAGCGCATGACCGAATATGCCTTTGTGTGCGAATACTGAACGTTTCTTAAGTGTTTTATTGATATCCTCTTCTGTAGTCAGGAAATAAGATGTTTTTGTGGCGTCTATTATCTCCGGATGAATACCGATATTCAATGTTTTCCATTCACCTACATATTTTTCATTATCGGATAAGAGAAATGCTAATTTGGGAAATCCGAATGTAAGGGTTAGATTAGCTTTTATAATGGTATCCGGATCGTTCGAGCCGTTGTCTTCTCCAAACAGGCCCGAAGGTATATCTATGGATACAACCGTTGCATCTGATTCGTTAATGTACTTTACAACAGCAGCAAAACCTCCGGTTAACGGACGGTTCAGACCCGATCCGAAAAGGCCGTCTATTACTATATCATGTTCGTTTAATGCAGGGGGTACAAAATGTTCGGTCACTTCCGTAAAATATGCGTTTTCCAAATCCTGCAATCTTATTTTATTTTCCCTGCATTCAGGTGAAAGATATTGTGTTGGGTTAAACAAAAAGGTTTCAACTTTATATTCTTCATTTATCAGTAAACGGGAGATGGCCAGGGCGTCTGCACCATTGTTACCCTGCCCTGCAAAAACAACAATACGGTTTTGCTTTGAGTAACGGCGCATAAATTCCCGGATAAAAACAACGGACGCCCTCTCGACTAAATCGATGGATGTCACCGGTTCGTTTATGATGGTGTACTGGTCGAGTTCTTTAACCTTTTCTGTTGTAAATATCTTTATCATAACGGATCAAATCTTAATAAGTAATTCTGCTTACAAATGTATTGAAAAAAGTCGTACCTTTGTCACCTTCTAACTTAATTAGGTTATGGACAGGATTCGGTTAAAGGATAAAGAATTTGAATTATATATTGCTGAGAAAGAAATTAAAAAAGCCATTGAGAGAGTAGCCCGTCAGATTAAAAAAGATATTGAAGGAAAAAATCCTTTATTTATTGGTGTATTGAACGGCGCATTTATGTTTATAGCAGACGTGATGCATTACCTGAATGGTCCTTATGAACTCACTTTTGCCCGTTATTCATCTTATCAGGGTACAGATACTAGTGGAATGGTAAATGAAATAATGCCGGTAAAATCCGATATAAGGGGGCGATGCGTTATTTTATTGGAAGACATTATCGATACGGGATTTACAATGAATTATGTAATGCGGAAACTCAGGGATGGTGGCGCGTCTGAAGTGAGATTAGCTACTATGTTGTATAAACCTGATGCGTTAAGGCACAATGTGACCCCCGATTATGTAGGGCTGGAAATAGCAAATGATTTTATTGTAGGATACGGATTAGATTATGATGAATTAGGACGCGCTTATAAAGATATATATAAAATAGTTGAAAGTTAACGTATATAATATTTAATAACAAACCCTCAGTATGTTGAACGTTGTGATATTCGGTGCTCCCGGATCAGGAAAAGGAACACAAAGTGAATTAATTATTAAAGAATTCGGATTAGACCATATTTCTACTGGTGATGTTTTACGCGCCGAGATTAAAGCAGGATCCGAATTAGGAAAGATTGCTAATGATTACATTACAAAAGGCCAATTAGTGCCTGATGAATTAATCATCAATATTCTTGCTAAGGTATTGGATAGTAAAAAGGACTCGAAAGGAGTTATTTTTGATGGTTTTCCACGAACAATCCCTCAAGCGGAAGCATTGAAAAAAATGCTTAATGAACGTGGAACGGATGTAACTGTAATGATCAATCTACATGTTGACGAGGATGAATTGATCAACCGGTTATTGGAACGTGGTAAAAAATCGGGTCGTTCTGACGATAACCTGGAAACAATTAAATCACGGTTAGACGTATATCACTCACAGACAGCTCCTTTAGCTGAATATTATATAAAGGAAGGAAAACATCATGCTGTAAAAGGAGTGGGAACTATTGAAGAAATTTTCGGTTTTATAAAAGAGAAAATAGAAAGTTTAAGGGTTAATCCTTAACAATTAAAGAATAGATAAACGTGGCTGATTCAAACTTTGTAGATTATGTAAAGATATATTGTCGTTCGGGCAAGGGCGGGAGAGGTTCAACCCATTTCCGGCGGGAAAAGTATATTCCCAAAGGCGGTCCGGATGGCGGCAATGGCGGTAAAGGTGGTGACGTTTACCTGCGAGGTAACAGGAATTACTGGACCCTGCTTCATTTAAAGTTTGAACGACACGTTATTGCAACGAATGGACAGGGCGGTAGCGCTAAACGGAGTTCAGGAAAAGATGGTGAAGACCGTATTATAGAAGTTCCCTGCGGAACAGTGGTATACGATGCGGAAACAGGCGAATATATCTGTGATGTAACTGAAGATGGACAAAAGGTTCTTTTGTTACAGGGCGGCCGGGGAGGTTTGGGCAACTGGAATTTCAAAACATCTACCAATCAGGCTCCGCGTTACGCTCAGCCCGGTGAACCGGCATTAGAACGAAAAGTAATATTACAATTAAAATTATTGGCCGATGTAGGATTAGTTGGTTTTCCTAATGCAGGGAAGTCAACTTTGCTTTCTGTTGTATCTGCTGCCAAACCTAAAATAGCTAATTATCCGTTTACTACTTTAGAGCCGAATCTGGGAATTGTAGGCTACCGTGATAACCGCTCATTTGTAATGGCTGACATACCCGGAATTATAGAGGGTGCCAGCGAAGGTAAGGGTTTAGGACTCCGTTTCCTTAGGCATATCGAACGTAATTCGTTACTTCTTTTTATGGTGCCGGCCGATGCCGATGATATCCGAAAAGAGTATGAGATATTACACAATGAACTGATAAAATATAATCCTGACCTGGCTGAGAAGAACCGTGTATTAGCCATTACTAAGAGCGATATGCTGGATGACGAACTGACAGAAGCTTTGTCGCAGGAATTGCCTGAAAATATTCCTTATGTCTTTATCTCTTCCATAACAGGGTTTGGAATTAATGCATTAAAAGATATCTTGTGGAGAGAACTGAATAAAGAAACCTTCCATGAAGTAGAGCGGATTGTCCATAAAGATCTTGATATTAGTGCACTTGACCTTGACGATGAAGATGATTTTGTGGTTCCTGTAGATGAAGATGACTGGGAGGATGATTATGACGAATTGGATTGGGAAGATGAAGATTCTTAATCTAAAACAAATACGAATGTTGCAATTCACTCATTTAAATGAAGAATGCAACATTCTTCATTTTATGACTACCCGTTATGGTGGGAACAGTAACGGCAATTATCATTCATTCAATTTAAGCCAATATAGCGGAGATAATCCTTCAAATGTTGCTCATAACCGCAATCTGTTGTGTTCTGCTTTGGATATTCCGCCGGATAACTTATTTATTCCCTGTCAGATACATGAAGATAAGGTCGCAATTATCAATTCTTCTTTTTTATCCCTTCCGGGAAAACAACAGGAAAATGAATTGAATGGGATCGATGCTTTACTTACAAATGAACCGGATATAGCCATAGCCGTGGCTACTGCTGATTGCGTACCTCTATTATTGTATTCTCCGGATGTAAAAGTGATTGCCGCCGTACATGCCGGATGGCGGGGTACTGTACGACAAATTGCAGCAAAGACAATCCGTTTAATGAAAGAGAAATTTAATTGTGATGTAAAACTAATGAAAGCCGGTATAGGGCCTTCCATAGGAATAGAGGCTTTTGAAGTAGGGGATAATGTGATAGAAGCATTTCGGGTTGCTGGAACGGATATAAGTAATGCATACAAATATAATCATGCAACACGAAAAATGCATATTGATTTATGGACACTCAACTACAACCAGTTAATAGAAGTTGGTGTTGAACCTGATCATATCGAAATATCGGGTATTTGTACTTATACGCATTGCGACGATTTCTTCTCAGCACGTCGTTTAGGTATTCATAGCGGACGGATGCTGTCAGGTATTATGATTAAAAACTAAAGAGATGGAGCTAATTATATCCGATGAAATATCAGCAGTTTGCCCGGAATTACACATAATGGCTATTGCCTGTAAAATGAGGAATACAAAATCTGATCCTTTACTATGGGAAGAAATTGCACGGATGGAACATACGATCCGTAATGATTGTACGATTGAAGATATTAAAAACAAATTTCCGGTTAAAACAACCAGACAGGCTTATAAAAGATTAGGTAAAGATCCAAATAGATATCGTCCGTCAGCAGAATCATTGTATCGTAGGATTCTTCGTGAATTACCCTTATATAAAATAAATACATTGGTAGATATTGTGAATCTCCTTTCTATTAAAAGCGGTTATTCGATCGGGGCATTCGATGTAGATAAGATCATAGGTGAAAAAATAATTCTTGGAGTAGGTAGGGAAGGAGAGCCGTATAAGGGGATTGGCAGGGGAGAACTAAATATTTCCGGACTACCTGTCTACCGGGATGGAATGGGAGGTATAGGAACGCCTACCAGTGATGAGGAACGTACAAAAATAGAATTGGAAACTACTACGTTGTTAATGATTGTGAATGCTTATTCCGGTGGCGATGGTTTGACTGAGTTAAGTGAATATGCTATTCAGTTATTAGAAAGGTATGTCTCAGCAATAAACCTTAAACTTGGATTTCTTAATGCTCGGACCAAAACTGAAATAATCATATAAAAGTGTTAATTGTATCTTAAAGTTAAAAAAATGGCAATAATATGCTAAAAAACATATATTTCTTTCTTCATTAACAGAATATCTATACTTTTGCCACGATTAATAAAAAAATAACCAAAAAATGATTGAATTAATTGGAACTAATGCCGGCCTCGTATGGAATGCGTTAAATGAGGGCGGTAGAACAAGTGTCAAAGATCTAAAAAAAGTAACCAAAATCAAGGCAGAAAAAGACTTGTATGCCGCATTTGGTTGGTTGGCAAAAGAAGGCAAATTAGCCTTTGAAGAGGTTGATGGGGACATCTTCGTTTCGCTTATCTAAGTGTAAAAAACGATTGGAATTAACAAAGGCTGTTCTAAATGAACGGCCTTTTGCATATCTGTATCCCGGATATTAAAATAATTTAAGCCATAGTTGTTAAATTCAAATCAATAAGTTACTTTTGTAGAGAATTTGGCAAAAAATGACCGATGATCAGGAAAGATTGTTAGCTGTTTTTGAAGTAAGAGTCCGCGATCTGATGGCTTTATGCGATCGGCAAAAACGGGAAATAGAAGGACTTATCGGCACTTTGGAATCAAAAGATAAAGAGCTGGAGCAGGCAATGCAAACGATCAGAGGACTGGAAGCCAAATGTGAGAGTATGCTAACTGCACGGATTATTTCTGCTAATGAGAAGGAAATGAAAAGTGCCAGAATGCGACTATCAAAACTAGTGCGGGAAGTAGATAAGTGCATTGCACTATTAAACGAATAGACGCGATGGACGATGATAGATTTCTTATACATTTAAAAATAGCAGAGAAGACCTACGGACTAAGGATTAATCGTAAAGATGAACAAATAACACGTAATGCTGCCAAACAGATTACGGAAAAGATAAATCAATACCGGAGAGTTTTTTCAAGTTCCGATGTAGATGCAAAGGATTTGTTAGTCATGGTTACACTACAGTTATCAATTGAAAATTTGAAGCTGGAAGGAAAAAATGATACCAGCCCTTTTGCAGAAAAGATCCAACAATTGACGGAAGAGTTGGAAATATACTTAAAGGAAGAGTAATTTATTCATTTATAAGAGATTTTTTCCGCACTGCAAACACGGTATTTCGTGTATGTCGGTGCTTTTTTTTGTATATAATATATAAACAATTAATTATTTGTAAACATGGAAATGACTATAATTATATCAATAGTAACTTTTATAGCCGGAGGCTTGGTTACTTGGATATGTATGCGTTTCCTTTTCAAATCCCGGTATAAATCGTTGATACGGGAAGCGGAAAAGGAAGCAGAAGTGATAAAGAAAAATAAGTTGCTTGAAGTAAAAGAAAAGTTTATACATCTTAAAGCCGATCTGGAGAAACAGGTTTCCGCCCGTAACTCTAAAATACAATCGGTGGAAGCGAAATTAAAGCAAAAAGAAATAACCATTAATCAACGCCAGGAAGAATTACAACGGAAGAATAACGAAGTAGAGGCGGTAAAAGAAAATCTGAACGCCCAGTTGGATCTGGTAGAAAAGAAAAAACAAGACCTTGACAAACTCCATCACAAACAAGTTGAGCAATTGGAAGTACTTTCCGGATTATCTGCCGATGAAGCAAAAGAACGCCTGATCGAATCATTAAAAGAAGAAGCTAAATCTGAAGCGTCATCTTATATCAACGAAATAATGGAAGAAGCCAAGATGACGGCCAACAAAGAAGCCAAGAAGATAGTTATCCAGTCTATCCAGCGTGTAGCTACTGAAACCGCCATTGAAAATTCAATTACCGTATTCCATATAGAATCTGATGAGATCAAAGGCCGTATTATCGGCCGCGAAGGACGTAATATACGCGCGCTTGAAGCTGCTACAGGTATTGAAATTGTAGTGGATGATACTCCTGAGGCTATCGTTCTATCGGGTTTTGATCCGGTACGTCGTGAAGTAGCCCGTCTGGCTTTACACCAATTGGTACAGGATGGGCGTATCCATCCGGCCCGTATTGAAGAAGTGGTAACAAAAGTGCGCAAACAGGTGGAAGAAGAAGTAATTGAAACCGGAAAACGTACTGCGATCGACTTAGGCGTGCACGGGCTGCATCCTGAACTGATACGTATGATCGGTAAAATGAAATACCGTTCTTCTTATGGACAAAATCTATTGCAACATGCCCGTGAAACAGCAAATCTTTGTGCAGTAATGGCATCTGAACTGGGGTTAAACCCTAAAAAAGCAAAACGGGCAGGACTGTTGCACGATATAGGAAAAGTACCTGATGATGAACCGGAATTACCGCATGCTATTCTGGGTATGAAATTATGTGAGAAGTATAAAGAAAAACCTGACGTTTGTAATGCCGTAGGGGCTCATCACGATGAAATCGAAATGCAGACATTGTTGGCACCCATAGTACAGGTTTGTGACGCTATCTCAGGAGCCCGTCCGGGAGCCCGTCGTGAAATTGTGGAAGCTTATATTAAACGCCTTAATGATCTGGAACAACTGGCTCTTAGTTATCCCGGCGTGGTTAAAACATATGCTATTCAGGCAGGTCGTGAATTACGTGTAATAGTGGGTGCTGACAAGATAGACGATAAAGATACAGAAAACTTATCAAATGAAATAGCTAAAAAGATTCAGGATGAAATGACTTATCCGGGACAGGTAAAGATTACGGTTATTCGTGAAACGCGTGCCGTTAGCTATGCAAAATAATTAAAATAATTATATATAAGAGGATCCGCATTCACTTTCCATCGTTAAAATCCCAATAACGATGTTAAAAGTGGAGGCGGATTTTTTATTTTGTTTCCATTTACTTAATTTAGTGAACAATTTCATGGATAACTTGTTATTCATATGTAAGATCTGTTATGTTGTAATTTTACGACAACAGATAAAATAATTCTCACGTATCGTTTTAAACAAGAAGGAAGTTATGGGGCATTATCAGCATAAACCTGATTTTGCCCCGTTTTTTATAAAAAATGAGGTCGGAAAACCAGCCTCATTTATAGAGTTAATCGTCATATTATTTTATTTCAATCTTTCTCTTTTTTTCTTCCGGTGCCTTTTCCATTTTGGGCAATATTATTTTAAGCACACCACTTTTTTCATTTGCATCGATGTGTTCGGTATCTATATTGTCGGGCAAGGTAAAGCTGCGGTAAAAAGACGAAGAAGTGAATTCCTGACGTAATATTTTATCATCTTCGCCTTTTTCTTCATTATTCATTTCTTTCTTTGCCGAAATGGTCAAAATATTTTTATCGATACTTATATTTATATCTTCTTTGTCATATCCTGGTGCAGAAATTTCCAGTTTGAATTCTTTATCGTTTTCTTTCACGTTAACAGCAGGAACATCCGATTCCATGAAATTATTAAAAAAATCATTGTCCCAGTTACGGTTAAAAAACGAAGGTAACATTCCCCTTTCACGTCTTCTCATTAAATTACTCATACAAATCTCCTTTCTTTTATTAATTGATACTCATTGATGGCATAACACTACAGAAAGAATATTGTTTGAGGGAAAACAAACGTATTATTGCTTTATAACATACTTTATACCGGGTAAGGATAAATTCAAAATTCTTTATTTAAGTGCCTTTAATATATCTTCCGAAACCTTAAAAGCCGTACCGTGCCGTACTCCTTCCGGAAATGAAATCAATTCGGAAACATCTTCCCAGTTTATCATATCCTTAGAACGGATGGCGCCATACCGGTGATCCACGTATTTGTCGAAATATACATAGACATAATTCCCAACTTCTAAAGGAGCAGGTCCTTCTGCCCAATACTTACCTGTTATTGGTTCGGAAACATTAACAGGGAAGTCATATGGTTTACTATTTGAGGTGATGCGGATATTCTTTTCCGGTGGATTTGAATTTTCGTTTTTAACGAACAAAAAATATGTATTATTTTTTTTGAGGATAGAACCGTCTATTACACTAAAACCAGGATCGAAAAATATTTTAGTCTCACTAAAAGATATAAAATCTTTCGTTGTTACATAAAATTGACGGTGATTCAATCCTTTCTCACTTTCAGAAGTCGGTATTTCCAGGAACATATCCGGAACGGTAGAAGCCCAGAAGATGTAAAATGTTTTATCTTCACTATCGTAAAAAAGTTCCGGGGCCCAACTATTCCTGGTTCCTTCATACTTTTCCATAACCGGAATATTTTTTTGCTCTGTCCAGTTCATGAGGTCTTTAGATGACGCATAGCCGATTCCCCGATCCCACCATCCGGTGGTCCATACCATATGGAATGTGCCTTTATCGTCTTGTGCAATACTTGGATCGCGCATCAGTTTATCTTTTCCTAACTTAGGTTTGAGGTAAGATGAATCATCGTTAAGTGAATTCCAAGCCAAACCGTCAGTGCTGTATGCCAGATGGAGACCATCTTCACCATTACCTTTGAAATACGAAAAGAGATATACTTCTTTATCATTATTCATTGTTTCTGTGTTCGTTGGCTTTCTACTATTACAACTATCCATCAGAATAATCAGCAAAATACACAAATAGATCAGGTTTTTCATAAGTTGATTTATTTAATTCCAATTTACTGCAAACATACCAAATAGCTCTTTTTTCTGCAACAAATTGATTTGCTATACTTATCTTTACGTCAAGTAAAACCCAATCTTATAATCTCATGAACCGTCGATTGTTTTTTAAAAGATCTTGTGAAGGCTTTATTTTCTTAACCTGCCCCATTATATTTTCCGGATGCAACGATAGAAAGATACTACGCTTCGGTATGGTTACTGATTTGCATTATGCCAGAAGGGATTCATACGGAACCCGTTATTTCTCACAATCAAAAGATAAACTAACGGAAGCTATTTCTTTATTTAACAAAGAAAAGCCTGATTTTATAATTGAATTGGGCGATTTCAAAGATCAGGACGAAGTACCAGATAAAATAAATACGATTTCATATTTAAAAGAAATAGAAAAGACTTTGCAATCATTTGACGGACCCGTATATCATGTATTAGGTAATCATGATATGGACAATATCTCTAAAGATGATTTTTTGCAGCATATCCGTAACGGAACCAAAAATCTTAAAAAGAGCTATTATTCATTTGTGATAAATCAAGTGAAGTTTATAGTGCTGGATGCAAATTATAATGAAGATGGTTCTGATTATGATTCCGGTAATTTCGATTGGACAAAAGCATACATACCTGATAAACAAAAAAAATGGCTGGCTGATGAATTGACAGAAGAACTTCCTGTGATTATTTTTATTCACCAATTGCTGGATTCTTTTTCCGGAATTGATAAAAAACTTTGTGTAGCCAATGCAAAAGAAGTCGTTGCCATACTTGAACAAAGTAATACAGTTTTGGCGGTTTTTCAGGGGCATCACCATGCCGGACAATATAGTTACAGGAATGGAATACACTATTTCACCATGAAGGGGCTCATTGAAGGAAGCATGCCTGATAATAACAGTTTTGCAATGGTAGAGATCGATAAAGAATTAAATATTTACCTAAAAGGATTTTATAATTGTGAAGATAAAAATATGCCTCAACAGATATGGGCTGACTGATCGATTTATAACCGATAATGAATAGTGGAAACAAAAACCTTCTATCTTTGATTATCAATAAAGTTGGAAGTGAAAATATCAATATATGAAGGAAGAACTGATTGATTCGGGAAAAGAGAAGATTAAATCGTTTGTAAATACCTATTTATCCGTACAAAAAGATGAAAATATCAGAAACGGTATTAAAAAACTGCAATCAGCCTCAAAGGAGTTCGACAGTGCGCAATTTATGGTACTGGTTGTAGGTGCGGTTAAATCGGGAAAGTCTACCCTTGTCAATCTTTTTGCGCGCGAATACGTAAGTCCTACTCACTTTCTTGAATGTACGGTACGACCTTCGGCTATTTCTAAAGGAACTGAAAATAAAATATTTCAGTATACATTAAAACCCGGAAAAGATAAAATTGAAGCCTTTACCAGTATATTGGATTATATACGGGGAATAAGGAACAGAAATGAAACCGAGCAATATGCCGACCATATGTCTTATCCGCTTAACCGCCTTAACCTCGATCTGTATGTTCGGCTGAATATGAATGAAGAAAATATCCGTATTGATAATACTCTTATCACTAATATTACTACGAAAGGAGGAAATTTGATAAACGGTGAAACTATATTGATCGATATGCCGGGACTCGACGGAGGATATGCTAATTTTGATGATCCTGTTTATAAGGAGATTGTTGAACATGCCGATTTTATCCTCTTTATTCAAAGTTCGAACTCAGCAGTTAATAAAATATCAAAGGAGTTTCTGAACCTGCTTATTGAAAAGAATCGCGAAGTGCCCGTGGCTCTTATACATAATGTGTTTGATGCTTCATACTGGAAAACGGACGAAGATAAAGAGCAGCAAACAGAAGAGCAAATAAACTTCGCTGTTAAAACGATCAAAGAACGAAAATTTGATTTGATTGAGGCTTATTCTATAAATTTAGGAAAAGTAACGGATGCTGCTTTTTATCCGGATATCAGGGATTTACAAAAAGAAAAGGATAAATTCCTGAATATGGAAGAAAAACTTTTACAGACAATAAAAGAGAAGCGAAAATTGATACATGAACGGAATTGTATTTTTAAAGTCATATATGCTGTTGATAACCTGCTTACAAAAAGCGGTGAACGAAGAAAAATAATTAGTGGTGAAAAGGATAAACTTGAGTGGATTAATAATAAACTAGACGAATTTATAAAGCGGTTCAGAGCTATAGAGGTCAAAAAAGATGAGATCGAACGCTCAATACGAAATATGTTTGAAAATAAACGTCACGACTGGGAACGCGAAATTGAAAGTTTGTCTGCTATACGTATAAAAAACATTATGAGTGGAGGAGAACGTACCAGTGTGACCCGTAAACAAGTAAAAGAATTTTCACAAGACGCTACCACAGTGGTGGCCAACTACCTTGAATCTGAGGAATTCAGAAATAATCTGACCATGAAAATAAACGATATTGTAAAGGTTGCATACAATGAATTGTACACAGAATTAGTGTCGTTCATGCAGCAAAATAATATGTCTATATTTTTTCTGCCTTCAATATCAATTAATAAGAGATATGACTTCCATTTCGATGGAGAAGCTGATAAAATAAATAAAGTTTACAGGTTTGGCGGGCGCAGTAAAAAAGATGTCTGTGCAATCATCAACGGGCGGAAGGCTATGTTTATCGGATATTCTGAAAATGAGTCCAAACATTCGGGTAAACTTCAGTTATCTGTTATACCCCAGATGAATCGGTTTTATATGGAAGAATTTAATAAAAGCTTTGATTTGTGGCTGGAAGAAATTACCAGTCTGGTTAAAGAAAGGAAAAAAGAGAAGTCTATTCATTACAACGAAACCGTTTCCGATATGAAGGAAGAACTGGAAAGTTTAGGCCATATGGAATACACACTTGGCGGGATAAAAGGCTTGTTCGAAACCATTAATACCAACTTTTAAAAATATGAAAAAGAATCTAATACTGGCTTTAGTTGTTATACTTGTATTGGCATGCATACTATTAGCCGGGAACATAATTATTATAGCAGATAAATTGGCTCCGCTTTTTCCCTATGCCGACTATGTGTTCTATGCCATTATTGGGATGTTGATTTTTATTTTCCTGATCCTTCCTTTCGTACGTGTATTTTTTTCACCGCAATTGCCTGCATTGGACGAATCGGGAGTGACAGCCTTGTCTGAAAAGGAATTATATAACTTGGGAATCATATTGGCAAAAAATAACCATTACATAGAAGGAACGGATAATCGACGGGAACATACCGAAGCTTTAAAAGATTTTTTCGACCGGAATTATGGTGAACGTGATGATACTATTCAGCATATATCCTCAGAATTGGAAAAGAGATATCGTTCGTTGAACGAACAGATACATGCCGAGGCGCTTACTGCTTTTGTTATTACTGGTTTATCCCAAAACGGGAAATTAGATTTTATCAGTCTTTTAATAATCAATTTCCGGTTGGTAAAGAAAGTGGTATATGCTTCAGGGTTCCGCCCCACCTATAAACAATTGATACGGATATATTATAATGTGCTGGCATCGGCATTACTTACTAATCTATCGGAGGAGATGCTTGATGATATCGATCTTACTTATCTTACCCAACATATAAAACTCCCGGGCTTTTTTATAACATCTTTTATAGACGGGATGCTTTCGGCACTTCTTACATTGCGCATCGGTTACATTACGAAGTATTATATAATAAAGGGAAGTAACGGCTTTAATAAGAAAACAGCCCGAAGATACGGATTTAAAAACGCACGAAAAGAAATTATCGGTATTGCCCGGGAAGGAAAAGAAATACTAAAAAAGAAAATGGCGGGACTGATTGTTAATAAGGCCGACTGATATTCAAAAATCCTGCTCGATTAAATCTTTCCCTGTTTCTTTTATTTCGGTAAAGACAATACATATCATATTTGGCGGAGAATAGAAGGCTGTGTATCTTTGCTATGATAACTACTGATTTATAATAGCAATAATTAAAAATGAAATATAATAATACGGGAGTAAGGCGTCAGAATCGTTTATTGGATGAATCCGAAGCATTAGATTTACTTAAAAAAGGCGAATATGGAATACTTTCTATGGTAGCCAGTGAAGACGGAGCATATGGTGTACCCTTAAGTTTTGTATGGGATGGAAAAAAAAACGTTTATATGCACTGTGCTCCCGAAGGTAAAAAGCTTGATCTATTAAAAGTATGCAATAAAGTATCTTTCAGCATAGTGGGTAAAACCAAAGTAATTCCCGACCAATTTACAACTGGATATGAAAGTATTATCCTTAAAGGAATAATAATTTGGGATTTGCCGAAGGAGGAAAAAATGAAGGCGTTGGATTTATTGATTGATAAGTATTCATCGGATTATAAAGAAAAAGCAAAAGTATATATAGAGAAATCTTTTTACAGAACAGCAATATTGAGGTTCGATGTTATCGAATTTTCTGGAAAAAGTAAGAGAATTTGAAAAAAGTTTGGTAATTCAAAAAAGATTCTTACCTTTGCATTCGCAATCAGAAATGATCGTGCTATATCGCGGAGTGGAGCAGTGGTAGCTCGTTGGGCTCATAACCCAAAGGTCACAAGTTCGAGTCTTGTCTCCGCAACTATAAAGAAGATATTCCTATGGAGTATCTTCTTTTTGTTTATTGATATTTACCGTATTATTATTTGTTTCATGCGAAACTATTTTCATATATTGGAAATGTTAAAGAATTTTGCTCATTATTTTTCTTTTTTACCACCCTTTTATATTGCACGAGTATTATTTGTAACTTAATTTTTAGTTCTAATATGAAAATAAATGCTTTCTTTGTAACTTCTTTAACAATTAATTGCTGGCATAGATACTAACTTATTAATACCCTTAAGGAGCATGTCGTTTGTTATTGTTATCATTAGTCTAATCGTCCTTATCTTACTCATCTCATATTTTAAAGTAGATGCTTTTTTATCTTTTCTTATTATTTCTATAGGAGCAGGTATTGCTTTGGGTATACCGCTCGAACGGTTACCTGTGGCGGTTGATGAGGGTATAGGTAGTATTCTGGGTAGCCTCACATTAATTATTGTGTTAGGTGCGATGCTGGGTAAATTAGTAGCTGAAAGCGGTGCCGCCAAAAAGATTGCATCGGTAATGGTAGACTTGTTTGGCACTAAATATATCCAGTGGGGACTAATGATAACAGGCTTTATTGTTGGTATACCTTTATTTTATGGGATTGGTTTTGTATTGCTTGTTCCGTTGATCTTTTCTGTTGTTAATCAATATAAACTACCAGCCGTTTATATTGGCTTACCTATGCTTGCCGCTTTATCTGTCACACACGGATTCCTTCCCCCTCATCCTTCACCGGTTGCACTTGTGGCGTTGTTTGATGCAGATTTGGGAATGACGCTTATATTAGGTTTATGTCTTGCTATTCCGGCTATTATCATTGCCGGACCATTATTTTCTAAAACCCTTAAAAATATCCAATCGGGACCTGTTACTTTATTCGAGCAAAAAGAAAGTAATTTTAATTATGGAACGCCCGGGAAAGTAAATAGTCTTGTAAGTGCTACACTTCCTGTTTTTTTACTTATTATTGTAACCATCATTCCCTATATTTTTCCGAATATGGGCGGACAGGCTTCATCTATATTAGCGTTAATTGGAGCACCATCTGTGGTGATGTTGATTTCTTTGATTGTTGCTACTTATACCTTGGGGTTACGGCAGGGAAGAAGCATAAAGGAAATAATGAGTGTTTATGTGGATGCTGTGAAAGATATTGCCATGATTTTATTGATCATTGCAGGATCGGGTATTTTCAAACAGGTAATGGAAGAAAGCGGGGTAAGCACGGAATTGGCAAATGTATTTAAACAGCTACCGGTTCATCCGCTCATTTTAGGATGGTTAATAACTGCAATTATACGGGTTTGCATAGGATCTGCTACAGTAGCGGCTTTAACTGCAGCCGGTGTTATTATGCCATTAGTCGCGCAAACCGGAGTTAATCCGAACCTGATGGTCTTGTCGTTAGGAGCGGGAAGTCTTTTCTTTTCACATGTGAACGATTCCGGATTCTGGTTGTTTAAAGAATACTTTAACCTGAGTTTGAAAGACACATTCAGGTCGTGGTCAGTGATGGAAACAATTGTTTCTGTTATAGGTTTACTAGGTGTACTAATATTAAATATTTTCATATAGTGCTAAATCAAATAATTTATGAGTATGTTTAACGCAGACGAACAATTTGAAAAATTAGGTTTAAATTTACCTCCGGCACCAGAACCTAAAGGTGTTTATAAACCATGCCTTATAGATGGTAAATATTTATATTTATCGGGACATGGTCCTGTTCAAGATGATAAATCATTGATCATTGGACGCATAGGAAGAGATATAACAACAGAAGAAGGTAAATTGGCCGCCCGTCAGGTAGGTCTTACTATGTTATCAACCATTAAAGCCAATTTAGGTAGCCTTAGTAAAATAAAAAGGGTAATTAAGGTGTTGGGAATGGTAAATTGTACTTCCGAATTTGAGCGACATCCCTATATTATCAACGGGTGTAGTGAATTGTTTGCAGCTGTGTGGGGTGAAGAAAATGGCATCGGAACACGTAGTGCTGTCGGTTTTGGTTCACTTCCCGATAATATTCCTGTAGAAATAGAAGCGTTGTTTGAATTACGTGATTGAGTTCTTTATGCACGAGTGGTATAAGATAAATAATGTGGAACAAATAGATTCCCCTGCATTGGTTTTGTATAAAGACAGGATTGCTGACAATATAAAACTGGCAGTTGGTATTGCCGGTGAGGTTAGTAAACTCCGTCCGCATGTAAAAACAAATAAGATTGCAGAAGTCTGTGAGATGATGATGCGTTCGGGAATCACTAAATTTAAGTGTGCAACGATTGCCGAAGCAGAAATGCTTGGTATGATAGATGCTCCGGATGTTCTGCTTGCTTACCAGCCTGTTGGTCCCAAAATAGAAAGGCTGTTAAGTTTAATAAAAGCATATCAGAAAACAAAATTTTCATGTCTGGTGGATAATGAACAGAGCGCAGTTTTAATAAATGCGGCTTGTGAGGAACAACGTATCATACTGGATATTTTTATCGATATAAACGTGGGAATGAACCGGACAGGGATCAATCCTTTAGAAGCAGTAGCTTTAATTGATAAAATGATGTTGCTGGAAAATCTCCGTATTATAGGACTCCATGCATATAATGGTAATATCCATGATACGGAACCGGTTCAAAGACTCAGAACAGCTGATCTCTCATTCGATCTGGCCGATGAGGTATACCAGAGGATAACATCGCTTTTCCCTTATAAACTGGTAATGGTTTTAGGTGGGACAGCCACTTTTCCAATGCACGTTCATCGACCGAACAGTGAATGCGGGCCGGGAACATTTGTGTTATGGGATTGGGGATATGATCACTTATTACCGGAAATGCCTTTTGAATATGCGGCTTTGGTTATTTGCAGGATCATATCGAAAGTAGATTCGCAACATATTTGTGTAGATTTAGGATATAAGGCTGTTGCAGCTGAAAGTCCCTTACCACGCGTTCACTTTCTTAATGCACCTGAAGCGTTACCGATAGCACATAGTGAAGAACATCTTGTGTTGAAAGTGCCCGATAGTAGCCAATATGATATCGGAGATGTTTTTTACGGTGTGCCCGTACATATATGCCCGACAGTTGCTTTATATGAAAAGGCTTTTATTATCCAGGAAGGAATAATGACAGATACGTGGAAAGTCATAGCACGGGATCGTTTTATAAACTTTTAAATTCAAATACCATGTATAAACCTTTTATCGCAGATGCGCATCTCGACCTTAGTATGAATGCTATGGAGTGGAACCGGGACTTGCGTGAGTCGGTGCAGGAAATAAACAGAAGAGAAGCCGGAATGACAGATAAGCCTGACAGGGGAAATGCAACGATTTCCTTTGAAGAATTAAGAAAAGGTAATGTCGGGCTTGTAGTTGCTACACAAATAGCCAGGTATGTAGCACCCGATAATAAGTTGCCCGGATGGCATTCACCTGAACAGGCCTGGGCCCAAACGCAGGCACAGCTGGCCTGGTATAGAGCTATGGAAGAAGAAGGCCAAATGGTAATGATACGTACAAAAGAAGAATTGGACAACCATTTGAAGCTATGGCAGGATGGAAAGCCTAACGATAAAAAACCTATCGGTTATTTGTTAAGTATAGAAGGGGCCGATTCTTTTGTGAATGTTGATTACGTAGAGAGGGCATATAATTATGGTTTGAGGGCGGTAGGCCCTGCTCATTACGGTCCCGGACGATATGCTAACGGAACGGATTCTTCCGGGAGATTAAATGAAATGGGACAGGCTCTACTCAGAAAGATGGACGAATTAAATATGATCCTGGATGTCACTCACCTGAATGATGATGCATTTTGGCATGCGCTTGAACTGTATAAAGGTAAAATATGGGCAAGCCATAACAATTGCAGGGTGTTTGTTAATCATAACCGTCAGTTTAGCGACGATATGATTAAAGCTTTGATCGAACGCGATACTGTGATTGGGCTTGCTTTGGATGCCTGGATGATGGTGCCGGGCTGGGTGCGGGGTGTTTCCACTCCTGAAGGTATGAATTGTAATCTGGAGATCATGGTTAATAACATCGATCATATTTGTCAGTTAGCAGGGAATACTAAACACGCGGCGATAGGTAGCGACCTCGACGGGGCCTTCGGAACGGAACAGTGCCCTTATGACCTAAAGACCATAGCCGACATTCAAAAAGTACCTGTCTTATTAAAGAAAAGAGGATATTCTGATAAAGATATTGAATCCATAGCGAGTGAAAATCTCATACGATTTATGCGAAAGGCGTTATAACTTTTAACATAAGCAATAATTTATTTGCCGTAATTATTTTTCGATAATCTATTCCTTACAATTCAAGGGATAGATTATTCGTTTAAAAGTATCTCATACCAAATCTAAATGTTCGTTAATTCTAAAACTATAAAAGTTACCATGTCATTAATTATACTTAATGGTAACAGGTTGTGCAACAAAAACATTCAATGTTTGTTCTTATTCTTAAAATAAGATATAGTATGGAATGAAAGCAATTAACATAATTATAGTTTTAATTCTCTTTTCTTTTAGTTTTTGTACCCGCAAACCGGATAGACCGCAGGTTGATACTTTTCAACCAGTGGTAAATGAAGACGTTGTACCTGAAGAAGTGTTTACGGTTGATATGATAGAGGTAAAAAAGAATTTTTTGTATGATCAATATACCCTGGAAGATGAATATCCATATAAAGATACTACCCGTATATTTCAATGGGATAAAATAAAGGAATGTCTTTTTTATCTCGATTCTATACAGTTGGAACGTACTTCCTGGGTAACTTTCCAAAACTATAAAAATAAAAACGGTGAAGCGCCGCTTATAAAGAATTTTACCAGAAACGCCCATAAGCGGGTTTCCGATTCTTTAGGTATTGAACGATATCAGTCGGTTCCACTTTATTCGGTAAATGATACGGCGGTTGCCGAACGTTACGGAAGGGATGGTTCACTTGCAAAATTTATAGGGGATGACGGAAACTATGTGCGTGTCCGTACGATTTATCATAGAGGAGAATGGTTTGTTCCGAAAAAATACGTAAAATCCATTTCCGACTCAGTATTTTTTAGGAAAGCAGTAGTGGTAGACCGGACAAATCAAAACATATCTACCTTTGAACGGACTGATTCTGCATGGTTGGTAAGAAGTATGAATCCTGCTACTACCGGGTTGCACCGACCGCCTTATGGTATGGAAACACCTGTTGGAATGTTCGTTATTCAGGAACAAAAACCTAAAATGTATTATTTAAGGGACGGTACCCAAGATATAGGAGGTTTTGCTCCTTATGCAAGCCGTTTTACCAACGGAGCTTATATTCATGGCGTCCCTGTAAATGCACCCCGTACACAATTAATTGAATATAGCCAAACGTTGGGGACAACGCCTCGTTCTCATATGTGTGTTCGAAACGCTACATCGCACGCAAAATTTATATATGACTGGGCACCGGCAGAAGAAAGTATTGTTTTTGTAATAGAATAGTATTTGAATGTAAATTATTTGATAACTTTGTATGTATAAACTGTATTTACATGCGAAGACTTATTCTTTTTTTTATTTTATCACTTTTTTCTTATAATAAATCATATATTACCAGTTCGGGTTTACCATTGCCGGATTTATCAGGAAACTATCAGTTGTATGCGGAAATGAACCTGCAAAATATTATTTCTTACACTGCTTTTAATGAAGCTGTTAATGGATACAACCGTATTTTGTTAAAAAAGAAAGAAATACTTACTTTGATTGATTTTACGAAACCTTCAACTGAAGAACGTCTATACGTACTTGATATGAAAAATAATAAGATGCTTTATTCGTCATATGTCTCTCATGGCAGAAACAGCGGAAATAATTACGCTACATCTTTTTCTAACGAGAACGGTTCCTATAAAAGTTCTTTAGGTTTTTATCTTACTGAAAATACGTATGTAGGGAAAAACGGATATTCATTGGTTCTGGACGGGCTGGAAGAAGGTATAAATGACCATGCTAAAGAACGCGCAATAGTTATTCATGGAGCACCTTATTCAGACCCTTCAGTTATAAAAAAGGATGGACGGCTTGGTCGTAGTCTTGGATGTCCTGCTTTACCTCCAGCAATAAGTAAAGAGGTAATAAATACTATCAAGGATGGTTCAATCTTATATATTTATGCAGATAATACTGATTATCAACAACAAAGTAGCATATTAAAAATATAATTGGTCAATGATGTATCATTATTTCGATACTATCCTTAATTTCTAAATCACCATTAATAGATGCTGGTATAAGCATATCATAAAAAGAAGAATTGATCAATTCCTGTGTTTGACCATTGGTATCGTTTTTAGTAAACACCATGCGTGATTCTTTTAGATGATCATTCATAGACCGCATAATGACTAAATCGGTAGTCAACTGCCTGTCTTTATTTAAACGGACACCAGGATAATAATTTAACTTTTTGTCACCCATAGGTGAATTATCGAATCTGTAACTTTTACTTAAGGATGTAATTGCACAGTTGTATGGGGAACAATCCGCATTTTCAATATCTAATCCATCTACTGTAACGCGTACAGACATCGTATTTTTTATCATGTCAATATTTACGGATGATTTTTGTACTTCAGGAGATACTTTGACTTTATAGACGGCTCCATGGTATAAGGGAGTCGGATGAACATTTAATACATCGTCATTACAGCTTATGGAAAGATGACATTCTTCAAAATTTGTAATTCCTTTTTTCATGGAACACATCTGATAAGATTCGGTGAGATTTCCCCATACGATAAAATCATAATCACCGGGATCAAGTTCAAGATTGAGGGCGTTGCCGTTCATTTCATTCGTATTTACAATATATTCCTCAACAAAACAGCTTTTTGAATCAAAAACATATATATTAATTTTACGAATGTCTTCAACAAATTTGTCGACACCCGCTGCATTTTTAGTATATGAGAACTGAAGATTTACACTGGTTGCATCAGTATTGATTTCTTTTTCATCGGAACATGAAAGGAGCACAAACCAAAAGGAAAAGATGCTAAAATAGTAAACAAACTTTTTCATTGTTATTTAGGGTGTTATAGTTGAACAAATGTACGGTTATTAATAATAGAATGGGTAAATTATTAAACTTTTCCATAGAGTTATAACATTTTTTTATCTTACTTGTTCATCCAATATAAACTTTCTATTTACGCGACTTGCACATAAAAATAAAAAGATTACCTTTGCACCGAAAATTAAGGCCGGTCGGGTAGCTCAGTTGGATAGAGCAACAGCCTTCTAAGCTGTGGGTCCTGGGTTCGAATCCCAGCCTGATCACTCAAAAGAGTTTGTTTATCTTTGTTTCCTTAAATATTTTTATTGACTAAATACACCCCCTAATTTATTATTATGAAAAAGATTTTCCTTTATTTTATTTTTGTATGTCTGTTTACAAGTTGTGGTCTTCACCAAGGTTTAACAAATAATACGAATATTCATTCTACAGAAGTTGTTTTGTCTCAAAGGAATTTCAGAGTAGTTTCTAATGTTAAAGGTGAATCCAATGCTTTATACGTATTAGGTATAGGCGGATTTTCTACCAATGCAATGATTGCAGAAGCAAAAGCTCAGATGTTATCCAAGGCTGATATGATCGGTAAATCACGAGCCATTATAAATGAAACAGTGGAAGTGAAAAATTCATTTTACCTGATAGCCTGGACACGTAAAGTGACAGTAACTGCTCAAGTCATTGAATTTATGAATACAAGAAAACCGAATTAATAAAATGCTATAACTTGGTTAAAATACTATGATAAATACTATTTTTGGGGGAACCAAAAAAATAGTATTTATCATTTTTCTTTATATAAAGCCAGTTCCGCATGCAGGTGCTTAACCTGTTCTTTCAGACGTCCTAATTCTTCAGCGTCTCTTATACGGGCTTCGTAGAGTTCATATAATTTGGGTGACTCATTATTGAAAATGATTTCCTGTTCGGTAGCAGTATTAAAACTGTTTTGGGAGGAAGAGTCATTAGATATATTATTAGTATTCAGAATACTTTTAGCTGCATCTTCAAAATTAAACTTATCAAAAAAATCAATGGAGACACCAAAAAAATCAGAAAAAATTTTCAATGTTTCTTTAGGGATATGTTCTTCAGTTTCCAGCTGATAAATCTTTTTTTGATTCATCCCAACCATTTCTCCTAATACCTGCTGAGTCAAATCTGTAGCTATGCGTAAGACCCTCAGGGTTTTGCCGTGATTTCTTTTTTTTAGTTTATCTTTCACTTGTGTCATTTTCTGATAATGGTTTAATAATCGGCAAATATAATTACAGTTTTAATAATCAGGTTTATTTTAAGACGAAAATATGCATTTCAAAAGTATATCTTATTCTTTAAGTATTTTTGAGAACATATATCTTGGTTATCACGTATTTATATAATCTGTATAATCTTTTTTTATCTTTTAGGACATATTTATTTTTGTGGTCATGTAATTGAATTATATTCAATTGACATTATAACAGTTATATATTGTTAGTTAGGCCGACTTTTCTATGGAAAGACTTTTCTCAATGAGCAAAAAAGAATTGTTCATTACTAATAGAGGGTAAGCCGCTAACCATCCCGGTTGTACCCTCTGTTTTTATTTAAATTCTCCAATAAAATATTTGTATTTTTAAATATTAATTTATTCATAAATTAATTCTCATAATTTCGATTTAGATATTATAATATCTAAATCGAAAGTTTTATATTTGGCATCAAAGATATATCTAATGCTATCAAATATGAGTAAATGGTATTTATTTACACTTTCAGTGATTCTGATAACTATGGTTGGATGTGATCAACAACACACTAAACGGAAAAAATTATTAATAAAAGAATCTTTTGTCTATGTAAATGGACCTGATCTGATAACACCGGATGGAAATAAACTTTTAATTCGAGGAACTAATTTAGGTAACTGGCTGAATCCCGAAGGATATATGTTTCAGTTTGGAAAAACCAATTCCGCCGGACGTATCCATCAGGCTTTGTGTGAAATGGTAGGTCCGGATTTTGTTGATCAATTCTGGAAAGCATATAAAGACAATTATATAACAAGGGAAGATATTCTTTTTTTAAAGTCAACCGGTTGTAACTCTATACGCCTTCCGTTTCATTACAAACTTTTTACCGATGAAGATTATATGGGTTTGACGGTATCTCAAGATGGGTTTCAACGAATAGATTCACTTATAGGTTGGTGTAGGGAAGCAGGATTATATTTAATACTGGATATGCATGATGCACCGGGTGGACAAACCGGAGATAATATAGATGATAGTTATGGCTATCCCTGGTTATTTGAAAGTGAAATTTCTCAACAAAAATTTATAGATATTTGGGTAAAGATTGCAGATTATTATAAAAACGAACCTGTAATATTAGGCTATGAATTAATGAATGAACCCATAGCTCCCTATTTTAGCACAACAGAAGAATTAAATAGCAGACTCGAGCCTTTATATAAACGTACAATAGCTGCCATACGGGAAGTCGACCCACATCATATAATCCTGTTAGGAGGAGCACAATGGAACAGTAATTTTAACCCTTTAACTCCAGATGCCTCTTTTGATGACAATGTAATGTATACCTGCCACCGTTACGGAGGAGAGCCTACCGCAGAGGCAATCAAAGGTTTTATTGAATTCAGGAACAAGATAAACCGTCCGATGTACATGGGTGAAATAGGACATAATACCGACGAATGGATGACAGCTTTTTGCCGTGTAATGGAAGAAAATAATATCGGTTGGCATTTCTGGCCTTATAAAAAAATGCAGGGTTCTTGTTTCGTAAGTATTCCTGAACCAGATAATTGGGATAAGATTATAGCATTTGCAGAAGCCCCGCGCGCGACGTATAAAGAAATACGAGAGGCCAGGCCCGATCAGATACTGGCCAGGCAGGCATTGTCTGATTTTATAGAACTGTGTAAGTTCAGCAATTGTACGGTTAATGAAAGTTATATACAAGCATTGGGGTTGAACCCGAATAATTTTTAAATATAATAAATATGAATAAACTGATTCTTACTTTATGTATTGTGAGCTTGATAAATTCTTTATCAGCACAACAGGCTTTATGGGGGGGACAAAATATCGTTTCTCCGGAAATCCATAAAGATAACACCGTCACCTTTCGTTTCAGGGCACCTAAAGCGGTAAAAGTGCAAGTTACGGGAGACTTTCTTCCTACTCAAAAGAAAGAATCCTCTTACGGTACTTACGATGCACCCGGTATAGCGGATTTACAAGAGGGTACAGATGGAGTGTGGGAATATACAACCCCCGGCCCGCTTGAATCCGAATTATACAGTTATTCTTTTTTGGTAGACGGATTAAATACTTATGACCCCAATAATGTGTATTTAAACCGTGATGTAGCCTCAATTACCAATATATTTGTTATTGGAGGGGTACGGGGAGATTTATACAGTGTAAATCAGGTGCCCCATGGTACACTTTCACATCGGTGGTACGATAGCCCGACATTAGGAAAAAACCGTAGAATAACAATTTATACCCCTCCCGGGTACGAGAAAAGTTCTCAAAAATACCCCGTTTTATATCTGCTTCATGGCATGGGGGGAGATGAAGAAGCCTGGATCACTTTAGGTAGAACAGTTCAGATTATGGATAATCTGATTGCACAAGGAAAAGCTAAACCGATGATTGTAGTGATGCCTAATGGAAATGTCGCACAGGAAGCAGCTCCTGGAGAATCTTCATTAGGATTTTATAAGCCAACTATGCAATTACCGAACACCATGGATGGAAAGATGGAAGAAAGTTTTCCCGATATAGTAAAATTTGTGGATGCCAATTATCGTACGCGTACTAATAAATCAGGGCGTGCTATTGCCGGACTATCTATGGGCGGTTTCCATTCATTGCATATCTCCAAACAATATCCGGATATGTTTGATTATGTAGGCCTTTTCTCCGCCGCTATTTTGCCTGATGCCAATAAACAAAATCAATCAGAAATTTATCAAAACATTGATGGAAAGCTGAAAGTACAGTTTAATAAAAAACCAAAATTATACTGGATAGCTATCGGAAAAACAGACTTTTTATATCAGGCCAATATGGATTATCGTAAAAAGCTCGACGATAATAATTATCCTTATATCTATTTTGAATCAGAAGAAGGACATATCTGGAAGAACTGGCGGATTTATTTAACCCAATTCGTACCGATGTTGTTTAAATGAATTCGCGGATAACAATAGAATGAAAATTATTTAGAAAGGATATCCGACAGCGAAATGCCAGGCAAAATTGTCGGTGAAATTAGGGCGTGTGATCGCCCATCTGCGCGACCCTCTTTCCTGAGGGTCGTATGCTTTAAATCCGGTATCGAAACGGATCAGGAAAAAATCGAAATCCAACCGCAGCCCCAAACCGTATGAGAATGCAATTTCTTTATAGAAACGGGCAAAACTGAATTGCCCGTCTTTCTGATCGGGATAGGAACGTATTGTCCAGATATTCCCGGCATCAACAAAAGCAGCCAATTCGAATTTCCAGAATAATTTGGTACGATATTCCAGGTTAGCATCGAGACGGATATCTCCTGATTGCGATACAAAGTTAGCAGAGTCTTTAGGCATGCTCCCCGGACCCAACGATCGTACAGACCAACCCCTGACACTATTTGCTCCACCGGAAAAATAACGGCGTTCAAAGGGGATCCTGTCTGCGTTCCCATATGGATATGCCAGCCCTACCCCAATATGGAAAGCCAGCCTGTTCCTGTCGTCAATAACAATTCCTTTGCTGAAATCAAAGTCAGCTTTTGCATATTGTGAATAAGGAATACCGAACAATTCATACCGGCCGTTCTTATCTTTACCCGCATGGGTAATATGAGAAAGCGCATTTAATAAATTACCTGCCAGCTCAACGGAAACACGTAAGGAATGTGTGTTACGTTGTCTGTACTGAGGATTATAATTGTTGAAAGTATAAGAATAACCCGAACTTACAATGAACTGGTCAACAAAATTATATTCACGTGTGGGCGCCGGAAGGGAGTCCCTGAAACTACCGTTGATATAAGGTAAAAATAAATAATCTATATCAATTAGGTTGAATGTATGACGGGCCAAAGTATTGGTGCTGTTTTGCCACGTATATCCCCAGCCTCCGGATAAAATGGCACGCTTATATTCCGGTCGTGTCTGGCGGTTATAACTTACTTTAAATTCAGTATTGGCACGAAGCCGACGGCTGAAACTTTCTTTTATGAACGGAAACAGGAAACGCGGAAAAGCAAGTGACATTTCTCCTCCTATTTCCCAATAATTATCTAATCCCAAATCAGAATTTCCCGACAATGATTCGTAAGCTCCCCTTACCTTAGCCGAAAAAACTTCCGATCCTTTAAACAAATTTCTATGTTTATAATTGATACTTGATGCAAATCCAAGGTCACCGGCCGAATTCGTCCCTTCCAGATCAATTCCGAAACCATGTACCTTTGCGGGAGAAGTCAGTATGGTGGCATTTAATTTCATTGTGTCGTTTTCTTCGAACTCCTGAAAACGAATGTTGACATTTCTCAGTGCGTTTAGTGTGGAATAAGAAGAATAAGTTTGTTCAAGCTGCCTTTCACTGAATAATCTGCCCGGTGTAAGATAATTACTTCTACGTAGGATAGCCGGACGTATACTTTTCCCGTTTTTCCCGTAAATAACCGTGATATTACCTGTTTTAATGGTGTCGGTAGGGGTGAATGGTTCTTCACCTTCCAGGCGTAAAGGATCATAATCCGTCAAGATCGTTACCTCATTTATATAATATTGCCGGTGAGGCTTTTCAATTATTGTACCATCCGGCATTATTTCACGATGGGGCCTGAGTACCATTTCCAGGTCGACCACATTTTTTTGAAAAGAACTGTCGGCAAGATACCCTAAATTATCTCTGTTAAAAGCATAATATCCCCTTCTACGAAGTAAAGATGTAATTCGTTGGCGTTCCCTGTCCAGTTGATCCCGGTCGAAAAGATCGCCTTCTTTTACCACAGGTATAAATTCGTCAGCAGTAGAACGGAAGGCTGCGGCTAAAGGTGAACGTACGGGAGGTTTCAGATGAGCGATGCTGTCGATTACGGTATCTTCCAGATCCATTTCGTAATTCCTGATGATATACGGTTCGTTACTTATAATATCATACGTTACAACTGCCTTTTTGGGTTTGCCTGTGGTATCTATCGATGCGGAAATATCGGCATCCGTGAATCCTTTATTTGTCATAAACCGTTCCAATTCCTCTACGGATTGTTGCACCAGGGTGGTATCCAGAATGACAGGAGCTTCTCCCATACGTCTAAGCTGTTTATTTATCCATCTGTTTTCGTCCCTGCCCGACCAGCCGTAAACGTACAACTGCCATTTCATCAATCCGAAAGCTTTGAAGTTAGGCTGCTGGCGCAGGTAAGGTTTTAGTTCGTTAGATTTATAAATTCTGTTATCCGTATTTATTACCACTTTATCCAACAGGTATTCACCATCCGCAACGAATTTAGTAGAGTTGCATGAAAAAAGCAACCATATAAAGCCAAGTATATATAATAAACGGGATCCGCCTTTCATCAACAACCTATTTACGCCCGCAAATGTAGTCTAAATTAAAGAAATTCACCTACATTTGCTTTGAAAATAAGAGTTAATATGCTTAGTAAAAGTAAACTTAAATATATCCGTTCGTTAGAATTTAAAAAATTCAGGGACGAGCATAATGCTTTTGTGGCAGAAGGTAATAAATTGGTGGCGGATATGCTGGGCTTTTTTGAAAGTGAATTAATTATAGCAAAACCATCATGGATGGCAACTCAGGGAGATATACCTACCCACGAATTGCTCGAAGCGGATGAAGACGATATTCGCAAAGCCAGTTTTCTTAAAAATCCACAGGATGTAATAGCCATATTCAAACGTCCTGTTTATGATATCGGAGAAGTCGATCCCGAAAATCAGCTTATACTGGTTCTCGACGGTGTTCAGAATCCTGGAAATTTGGGTACGATCGTTCGTATAGCCGGTTGGTTTGGTTTTGAACATATTGTATGCAGTCACGATACGGCAGATGTTTTTGCCCCTAAAACCGTGCAGGCAACTATGGGAGCCTTATCACACATAAAAGTGCATTATACTGATTTGGAAGCCTGGATCAGGGAATTATCACTGCCGGCTGTTCCAATATATGGAACTTTATTGGATGGGGAAAATATGTATACTCAATCACTTTCTTCTAACGGTGTGTTGATCATGGGTAATGAAGGGAATGGTATCCGCCCTTCGATAGCCTCTTTAGTAACACAAAAATTATATATTCCAAATTATCCGCCGGAACGCGATACCACCGAATCTCTGAATGTAGCTATTGCAACAGCGATTGTCTGCGCCGAATTCAGGAGGCGTGTGATATAAATAAAATATTAAGACAAAGCATACGGAATATTATTAGGTAATATTTTATATATGCACCTGCGGGATGTAACTGTTTAGTGTATAATAAATTTGTTAAGATTTTATGGTGAATTGATTATCAAAATGTAAGCTAACTTTTGTAGTATAGTATTATGTGTGAACTTTTATATGACGATATGATATAAATCACTGCTATTTAACATCTGTAACGCATATTTTTTCCTGCTTTTATTCTTTGTAGAATAAATTAAAAATCCGACTTTTGTAGTATGATGAATCAACCTTTAGCAGAAAGAATGCGCCCGAAAACGCTGGATGATTACATCGGGCAAAAGCATTTGGTAGGGCAGGGGGCAGTATTGCGTAAGATGATCGACGCGGGAAGAGTCCCGTCGTTTATATTATGGGGACCGCCTGGTGTTGGTAAAACTACATTAGCTCAAATCATCTCAAATAAACTGGAAGCGCCCTTTTATACACTGAGTGCTATCAGTTCGGGTGTTAAAGACGTAAGGGATGTGATTGAAAAGGCCAAAAGCAACCGTTTCTTTAATACGGTTTCTCCAATTTTATTTATTGATGAAATTCATCGTTTCAGCAAATCACAACAGGATTCGTTGTTAGGAGCTGTGGAAACGGGTGTTGTAACGTTGATCGGGGCAACCACTGAAAATCCGTCTTTTGAGGTCATTCGCCCTTTATTATCACGTTGTCAGGTATATGTATTGAAATCGTTGGATAAAGAAGACTTACTTACCCTTTTACATAAGGCAATCAAGGAGGATATAGTCTTAAAAGAAAAGAATATAATTCTGAAGGAAACGGATGCTATCTTGCGTTATTCGGGCGGTGATGCGCGTAAACTTTTGAATATACTCGACCTGGTGGTTAATGCGGAAGAAGGGAATGAAGCCATAGAAATTACCGACGAGAAAGTGGTGGAACGCCTTCAGGAGAATCCGGCGGCATATGATAAAGGCGGGGAAATGCATTATGATATAATTTCCGCATTTATCAAGTCCATACGGGGGAGCGATCCGGACGCGGCCGTTTATTGGTTGGCACGGATGGTGGCAGGAGGAGAAGACCCGGAATTTATTGCCCGGAGATTAGTTATTTTAGCTGCCGAAGATATCGGCTTGGCGAATCCGAATGCCCTGTTACTGGCTAATGCCTGTTTTGATGCCCTCCGTAAAATAGGGTGGCCCGAAGGACAGTTGATTTTGTCGGAAACAACCATTTACCTGGCTACAAGCCCGAAGAGCAATTCGGCAGCCGCAGCCATATGGGGAGCGATGGAACTGGTCAACCGCACAGGTAATTTACCTGTACCACTTCATTTACGGAACGCGCCTACTAAATTAATGAAAGAACTGGATTACGGTAAAGAGTATAAGTATGCACATAATTATGAAAATAACTTTGTAAAACAAGACTTCTTACCCCCCGAACTTTCAAAGGAAAGAATATGGGTAGGGCAGGAAAATCCCGCAGAACAAAAACTCACGGATCAGATGAAACGTTTATGGGGAGACAAATATTCCTAAACTAAATATAATTAACATCATTAAAAGACATGGGTATGAAGAAGCACAATTTTTCAGCAGGTCCTTCCATTTTGAGCGAGTATACCATCAAGAATTCTGCCGCTGCAGTCGAGAACTTTGCAGGTACGGGACTATCTATTCTTGAAGTATCCCACAGGGGGAAAGAATTCGTGGCGGTAAGCGACGAAGCACGGGCTATGGTAAAAGAGCTTTTGGAGGTTCCGGCCGGTTACGAAGTCGTATTTTTAGGTGGGGGAGCAAGCTTACAGTTTTGTATGGTTCCATTTAACTTATTAAAGAAAAAAGCCTCTTATCTGGATACAGGCACCTGGGCGTCCAATGCGATAAAAGAAGCTAAATTTTTTGGTGAAGTCGATGTAGTTGCCTCTTCCAAAGAAGCAAATTATACATATATCCCAAAAGATTATAAAGTAGCTGAAGATTCCGACTATTTTCATTTTACATCCAACAATACCATTTACGGTACGGAAATGCGTTATGACCCGGATTTGAATGTACGGTTGGTGTGCGATATGTCTTCAGATATATTTTCACGTCCGGTAGATGTGTCAAAGTACGATATCATTTATGCCGGAGCGCAAAAGAACCTGGCTCCTGCCGGCGTTACTTTGGCGATTGTCCGCGAAGAAGCTTTAGGTTTAGTAGAACGTCCGATTCCCACCATGCTGGATTATCGTACGCATATCAAAAAAGAATCCATGTTTAATACCCCTCCGGTATTTCCGATCTTTGCCGCTTTACAAACATTGAAATGGTATAAAGAACAGGGTGGTATAAAAGCGATGGAAAAGAAAAACATTGAGAAAGCAGCTATTCTGTACGACGAAATCGACAGGAATAAACTATTTAAGGGAACGGTAGCAGTAGAAGACCGGTCTATAATGAATGTATGCTTTGTTATGAACGAAGAATATAAAGAACTGGAAGCCGATTTCGGAACCTTCGCATCCGCAGCAGGTATGGTAGGTATTAAAGGACACCGTTCGGTTGGCGGTTTCCGTGCATCCTTATATAACGCGATGCCGAAAAGCAGCGTCGAAGCCTTGATAGCATGTATGAAAGAATTTGAAAAACAACACTGATATGGCAAAAGTATTAGTAGCAACAGATAAACCTTTTGCGGCGGTAGCCGTAAAAGGTATCCGTGATGTAGTAGAAGGAGCGGGAATGGAATTGGAGCTTCTGGAAAAATATACACAAAAGTCTCAATTACTGAATGCTGTAAAAGATGTTGACGCCGTTATTATCCGCAGCGATATAATAGATGCGGAAGTATTGGACGCCGCAAAGCAACTAAAAATAGTGGTACGTGCAGGTGCCGGATATGATAATGTAGACCTGGATTCAGCAACTGCTCATAATGTGGTTGTAATGAATACACCGGGACAAAACTCCAACGCTGTGGCCGAACTCGTTTTCGGGATGTTGGTATATGGGGCGCGTAATTTCTTTAACGGGACGTCAGGATCCGAATTGAAGGGCAAAAAACTGGGTATTCTGGCTTATGGTAATGTAGGAAGGAATGTAGCGCGGATAGCGAAAGGTTTTGATATGGAAATCTATGCGTATGATGCCTACACGCCGGTCATAACGATTGAAAACGACGGAGTAAAACCGGTAGCCTCTACAGAAGAATTATTTAAAACCTGCCAGATCGTATCGCTTCATATTCCGGCAACGGCAGAAACCAAAGCTTCTATCAATTATGAACTGATGAACTACATGCCCAAAGGAGCGATGGTTGTTAACACCGCCCGTAAAGAAGTAATGGATGAAGCGGGCCTGACCAAAATGTTCGAAGAACGTACTGATTTCAAATATATCAGCGATATTAAACCGGGCATCGATGCCGAATTATCAGCTAAATATCCCGACCGCTATTTCGCAACACCTAAGAAGATGGGGGCACAGACTGCCGAAGCAAATATCAACGCAGGGATAGCCGCAGCAAAGCAAATCGTTGATTATATTCAAACAGGAAATACTCAATTTAAAGTAAACAAATAATAACGATCAGCGATTAAGGATTAACGATTTATATGTAGCCAAACCGTTTAAAAGAAAAAGTTTTGGTTTTGCACTATGTATTGTAAAATCGTTAATCATTAACCGTTTATCAAAAATGATTAAATAGCATGAAAATCAAACCTTTTAAAGGGATACGTCCCCCGAAAGAATTGATCGAACAGGTAGCTTCCCGTCCCTATGATGTATTAAACTCAGAAGAGGCGAGGGAGGAGGCCGGAGATAATGAAAAATCTCTTTATCATATCATCAAGCCCGAAATAGATTTTCCGGTAGGAACAGACGAGCACGATGATGCCGTATATGAAAAGGCGGCTGAAAATTTTGAGAAGTTTCAGCAGAAAGGATGGCTCTTTCAGGATGATAAAGAAATGTATTATGTATATGCCCAGACTATGAATGGGCATACGCAATACGGACTGGTTATCTGCGCTTATGTCGACGATTACATGACGGGAAAAATAAAAAAACATGAATTGACCCGTCGTGATAAAGAAGAAGACCGAATGAAACATGTGCGTGTCAATAATGCAAATATCGAACCGGTTTTCTTTGCATATCCCGATAATCCGGAATTGGATGCTATCGTAAAAAAATACATAGCAAATGATCCCGAATATGATTTTGTAGCCGAATTAGACGGCTTCGGACATACCTTCTGGTTAATCGATAATGATAAAGATATTGCGGAAATAACCCGGTTGTTTGAAAAAATCCCTGCTTTATACATCGCAGACGGTCACCACCGGTCGGCAGCCGCCGCCCTGGTAGGAGCTGAAAAAGCAAAACTAAACCCCGATCATAAAGGAGATGAAGAATACAATTATTTTATGGCGGTTTGCTTTCCGGCAAATCAATTGACTATAATTGATTACAACCGGGTGGTGAAAGACCTGAACGGCCTTTCCGAAGAGGAGTTCCTTTCAAAACTGAATAAGAATTTTATTGTCGAGGAAAAAGGTAAAGACATCTATAAACCGGAGAAACTACATAATTTTTCGCTTTATCTCGGTGGTAAATGGTATTCACTAACGGCAAAGCCCGGAACCTACAATGATAACGACCCGATAGGAGTACTGGATGTAACGATCTCGTCCAACCTTATTTTAGACGAGATACTTGGTATTAAAGATCTCCGGTCGGATAAAAGGATAGATTTCGTAGGGGGTATCCGTGGATTGGGTGAGTTAAAACGCCGGGTGGACAGCGGCGAGATGAAGGTCGCCTTAGCCCTTTATCCCGTATCCATGAAGCAACTTATCGATATTGCAGATACAGGTAATATTATGCCGCCAAAAACAACCTGGTTCGAACCCAAACTCCGTTCCGGACTGGTAATACATAAGCTAAGTTAAGAAAAGGCAATCCTTTTACAAATAAGGCATAGAATCAGGATGACTTGAGAAAGCTCCTTGTTTCTATGCCTTGCTATCTAAAAATGCTACCTTTGCAAACTGGAATCCGGTCTCGATTTCAATTTAAAACAATAAAATATGTCTGGAATAAAGAATGTTGTATTTGATTTAGGTGGTGTTATCATCGATCTGGATGCGAACGAGCCTATCCGCCGTTATAAACAAATCGGTATAAAAGATGCCGATAAGTTACTCGATCCTTATGAGCAAAAAGGCGTCTTTCTGGAACTGGAAAATGGGAAAATCGGAGTAAATGAATTTTGTGATCAACTGCGGAAATACGCCGGAAAAGACCTGACCTTTGAAGAAATTACATGGGCATGGCTTGGCTTTGTAATAGATGTACCCCAATACAAATTGGATTATATTTTGAAACTACGCGAAAAATATAAAGTATATCTTTTAAGTAATACCAATCCCGTTATACAGGAACAATGGGCCAGAACATCAAAGTTTTCTACCGCCGGCCGTCCGATCAACGACTATTTCGATAAAATGTATACTTCCTACGAAATAGGAATAACCAAACCTGACAAGGGTATATTTGAATTTATGATAAAAGACAGCGGGATGATACCATCTGAAACTTTATTTGTTGATGATGCAGCAAAAAACATTGAAGTAGGAGATTCTTTAGGATTTGAAACCTATCAACCGCAAAACAAGGAAGATTGGAGAAAAGCTGTAGACGACCTGCTGGCCTGAATTAAGAATTAACTGCTGTTAGGTTATGGGTGACGAATAATTACAATTAGACTTTTTTCATTCCGAAAAAAGTCTAATTTTGCTATTGTATAGCAAGCAGATCAAATAAAAAGATGTTAACCTTCGATACCGTGAACAATGTAACCGAAAATACAGGGAAGGATGAAGTTTACCTATGGGAATTATTTGTAAATGGAAATAAACAGGCCTTTACCGACCTGTACAAACTTGTATATGATAAATTATACGCTTATGGTTTACGATTCCGGATCGATGACGAATACATCAGCGATATAATTCATGAAATTTTTATTAAATTATATACCAAACCCGAGAGAATAAAAGACCCTGCCACAATTAAAGCCTATTTGTTTATGGCTTTCAGAAATGCTTACCTTAACCATAGCCATTATTTACAAAAGCATGTCGGGCTTCACCAGACAGACAGTTTTGATCTGCAATTTAAAATTGAAGATACTTTTTTAGAAGACCGGGAGGAAAAAGAAAACCTGAGACTACGGATAGAAAAAATTCTGGGGTCACTTACGCCCCGGCAACGTGAAATTATCTATCTGCGATTTTTACATCAAATGGATTACGACGAAATAACAAAAGTGATGGACCTGTCGGGGCAGGCGGCACGTAACCTGATATACAGGGCCATACAAAGCATCCGTAAAAACAATACCGGCGGGTATATTTTGTTTATGGCATAACCTTCTTTTTAATGATAGAATATCTGATTCCGTAGGAAAAATAAAAATTTCCGAATATTTTTTCCGAATCCTGATTACATAATTACTTCTCGTTTGTAATACTAAAAAAGGTATAATAATGAGAAATAACGGCGGCTACTTTGAACTTGATGATTTACTGCTTGATAACGAGTTTGTTAAGTTGGTAAAAAAGGGAGATGCAGGAACAATTAACTCGCTTATACAGATGTATCCGCATAAAAGACAGGTTATAGAGGATGCAATAACATTGATACGGAATCTTAAAATTGAAGAAACCCCGCCGGAGAAAAACCGTTCAGAACAAGACTACCGGAAATTGATGGATGATATAGGCCGTAAACATAAAAGAAACATCCTCATAAGAATCACTATATCTGCGGCATGCGCTGTTATCATAATACTATTATTCATTGGTGTGGAAAGATACCAGCGGCAGGATACATATCCGTTACAGGCTTTTGAAAATTATCCGGTAAATACGGACAACATTCTTATTATCTCGGGCACTTCAGTTAAGAATGTAAAAGACAGCGCTGTAATTCATCAGACCCAAGAAGGCACGGTTGTTATTGAAACCGAAAATGTAAGTGATCGTTTCGATGCCGATGCCGAACACCTGCAATTGATAGTTCCCTATGGAAAACGTTCGACTGTAACGTTTAGCGACGGAACGATTGTCTGGCTCAATTCGGGAACCAGGCTTATTTATCCGAAACAATTTAAAAAAAATAAACGGGAGATCTTTGTGGATGGTGAAATTTATCTCGAAGTAGCTGCTGACAGATCCGTACCATTTATTGTCCGTACCGGGAAATTTAATATAAAAGTATTAGGCACAAAGTTCAATATTAACGCTTATGAACGCGATGATGCCGGCTCGGTGGTATTGGTAGAAGGCAGTATCGAAGTACAGGTGGAAAAGACAAAGAGAAAACTAATACCGGCTCAGGGTTTGTTTGTGGAAAAAAGAAAAACGGAATTAAGACAAACAGATACTTATTATTATACCTGTTGGAAAGACGGCTTTATGAAATTAAACGGAGAATCCCTCGATTATATTTTTAATAAATTAACCCGTCATTATAACTTGAATTTCATATACAATCGCGATATAGCCGAAGAAAAATATATAGGTAAGTTGAATTTGTCGGAATCTGTCGAAACCGTTTTATATAACTTATCACTATCCACTCCATTTACTTATAAAAGAAACGGTAATAAAATATATATAGAATAAATATGTGATAAATATTAAATAAGGAAAACACACCATCTGTGCAGATAACTACTTCCCGTCATACTAATGGCAGGATATTATGAACACTTAAAAGTTATATTATATGAGAGATCCACCTTCTACTGTCCCGTAATACCGGATTACCTTTCCGGTAAAAATCCAATTGAAAAACCGTACAATACGGGCATATTATACGGTTTACTTCATTTTAAAAAACAAAGTTGTCATTGTAATTTAAAATTTTACAAATCTATGAAGAATAAATATAAAAAGGAGATACGGAGTAGAAAAAAATGCTTCATATCCAGATTTATTATTGTATCGATATGTATTCTATATTCAGGGTATGCTACTATGGCCGGCGGAACCCAATCTCATGTATCTACCCTTTCCCTGCATTTTGATAATATAAAATTAGAATCACTATTCACCGAATTAGAAAAAAATACCGAATACGTATTTCTTTATAAAACAGATGTAAATACATCTCACACCGTTTCAGTGTATGCGGAAAATAAAACGGTCGAAGAAATACTGGATACGGTGCTTACCCCTCTGCAACTGAGCTACCATGTGAACGGCAACCAGATTGTAGTTGTAAAGAGCAAGACAAATGATAACAAGACAATAGATGTCTTACCGGGTATTAGTCAACCCGGGAAAATAAACGTACGGGGAAAAGTTACGGATACAGAAAATGAACCGCTCATCGGTGTATCTATTATTGTGAAAGGAACAAACCGGGGTAATGTAACCGATCTCGACGGGAATTTTTCAATAGATAATATTTCTGCATCTGATATTCTGATGTTTTCTTATATAGGATATATCACTCAGGAAGTACAGATTAACGGCAGGCAGACGATAGATATAATCTTGAAACAGGACATCCGGGCAATTGAAGAAGTAGTTGTAGTAGGATACGGAACCCAGAAAAAAGTAAATCTTTCCGGTGCGGTCGATGTAATAGGAAGCGAGCAATTAGTAGAAAGGCAGGCGGCCACCGTTTCGCAATTATTACAGGGGCTGGCTCCCGGTTTCAACTTCGATGTAGATAATCAGGGAGGATTTCAGCCGGGCGCCGAAATGAAGATGACCGTTCGTGGTATGGGATCGTTGAACGGAGGAGAACCTTATGTCCTGATAGACGGATTCCCCGGAGATATAAATAATCTCAATCCGGAAGATATTGCGTCCATATCCGTTCTGAAAGATGCCGCGGCATCGGCTATTTACGGGGCGAGGGCGCCATACGGGGTGGTTATTGTATCTACTAAAAGAGGGCAGAAAAATGAGAAAATCAGGGTTAATTATTCAGGTAACTTAATAATCAATACGCCTCAAAAGTTGCCACAGATGCTTGACTCATATACGTGGGCCAGGGTGCTGAACGAAGCCGGTGATAACCGGGGCGGACATCCGATAAGCGATGAAACGATCGACCGGATCATTGCATATCAGAACCAGGATTGGGATTACCTGAAAAACTCTATGAAAGATTGGCCGGAAGGAGCAACTATTTTCGGAGCCTATCCCGATGGCAACATATGGAACAGCGCTAACCTGAATTATGCCAATACAGATTGGTGGGATATCTATTTCGGGAACAGTGTAAACCAGAAACACGACGTCTCCGTACAAGGAGGAGCCGATAGGGTTTCATACTATTTTTCAGCCGGATATATGGACCAGAAAAGTGTGCTGAATTACGGAAAAGATAAATTTACCAGAATGAATGTAATGGGGAAAGTGGATGTCGCTATAACCAAATGGTGGGACTTTAGCTGGGAATCCCGTTTTGCCAGGAAATACCGTGAAAAACCCAATATGACGAAGGAAGGAGATTATTCATTTATGTACCGGCATATCTCAAGGGCTTACCCGATAACTCCGTTATACGACGGATGGGGACATTATACGTTCGAATCGCATATACCGTCGATAACGGCAGGTACCGACCGCAACGACGATTATGATTACTGGAATAATTTTAAAATGGAACTGAGGCCGCTGGAAGGATGGAAAATAAATGCGGATTTTGCGTATAATACGTATACGGGGAATGTGACGAATGTAAAAAAACTGATTAACATCTACAATGTGGATCAAACGGTTACACCCAATGGTGTGAGTATCCCCAATAACATCAGGAGGGAACAGTCGCTGAAGGAATACTGGACCTCAAACGTCTTTACTTCCTATGATTTTACAGTCAAAGAAATGCATAATATCCTTTTAATGGCCGGTTTCCAATTAGAAAAAAGTAAATATTCAAAATTACATGGATATAAAACGGATATAATCGTAGAAGATGTACCTTCGCTTGAAACAGCCACCGGTAATCCTGTATTGTCCGAAGAATTGAGACATACCGCTACAACCGGATACTTTGCACGCGCAGGTTATAATTATAAAGAAAAATACCTGTTCGAATCCAATATCCGGTATGATGGTTCATATGTGTTTCGTAAGGATAACAGATGGGGCTTTTTCCCGTCTTTTTCCATCGGATGGAATATTCATAAAGAATCATTCTGGCAGGATTGGATAGAATATGTCAATACCCTTAAACTAAGAGGTTCATGGGGTCAGTTAGGTAATCAGAATGTAAATCCGTATACCGATTTGGAACTGGTAGACCTGAAATCGGAAAAATTAGACTGGTTGCTGAAATACGGCGACAGCCGTCCGGTAGGATATACCAAAGCGCCGGGAATAGTGAACAGGCATCTTACCTGGGAAACTGCCACAACTACCAATATCGGTTTGGATATGGCTTTTTTAAGCAACCGGTTGCAGGCAACTTTCGACGTGTTCCAACGCGTAACAACGGATATGGTTGGTCCTTCCGAGGCAAAACCCGGCGTATTGGGAGCCGAAGCACCCAAAGCGAATAACTCTACACTCCGGACCCGTGGATGGGAGTTGTCGCTTAACTGGAGGCAGGCGTTTGAAAACGGATTGTCATACTTTGTGAATTTCAATTTATACGATTATAAATCCGTTGTAACCAAATATTTTAACCCTACCGGAACGCTTTCTACCTGGTACGAAGGGCAGCGGGTAGGAGATATATGGGGATATACGGTAAATGACCTCTTCAGGTCGCAACAGGAAGTAGACGATTACCTGCAGAAGACGGATCTTTCACATCTGGGAAGCACCTGGCGCCCCGGTGACTTAAGATATGAAGATACCAATAACGACGGAAAAGTGGATAATGGAAAAAATACGGTAAATGATCCGGGAGACCGTTCGGTAATCGGTAACGATCAGCCCCGTTGGCAATACGGGATAACTGCCGGTTTCAGCTTTAAGAATTTCGATTTCTCCATGTTATGGAGAGGCGTAGGGAAAAAAGATATTTATTTTTACCGGATGTCGAATATCTACTGGGGATTTACGAATGGTTGGTGGGAATCCTGTATTTCACCGGATCATCTGGATTACTTCAGGGATGCCCCCGGAAGCAAATACAGCGGCCTGTACGAAGGAGAAGCCAACATCAATACGACTGCCTGGTGGCCGAGGCCATACCTGAACGATACGGAAGAAGCTAAAAACAAAAATAATCCCAATACCCGGTACCTACAGGACGCATCCTATATACGGCTGCAAAATATCCAGTTGGGATATACACTTCCGAAACACTTATCATCAAAAATGTATCTGGAAAAAGTACGCTTTTATTTTTCAGGTGAAAACCTCCTTACATTTTCAAAATTACCGAATGGTATAGACCCTGTTGCCCCCGTAGGATTTCCGGAAGGAGGATCCGGTAATTACTACGGCAAAGAAGGAACAGGCAGATTAACCTATGGGGCAGACCGGGTCTATTCATTGGGTGTTACAATAACGTATTGATTGTCTAATAATAAAAACTATTCATATGAAACGGTTAATATATTTATTTTTTGCTGTTGTTCTGTTCCACTTTATATCATGCGAGGATTTTATCGACCTGGAGCCGTTAGACAAAATAAGTACGGAGAATTATTGGAAAGCATCCAAAGATCTCGAATATTATACCTTGCAGTTTTATCCCGTTTTTTGCCCGAAATACCAGGATGGAATGGTTGCCGAAACGGCAACCCATTCGGATGATATGGTACACGGTAGTCCAAGCAATATCCTGAATGGCGAAAGAACCCGGCGTACGGGTGATTGGAAATGGGAATGGGATAAAATAAGGAACGTAAATATTTTCTTTGAGAATTACCGGCGGTGTGAAGACGATTTCAATACATATAAACATTATGTAGGAGAAGCTCACTTCTTCAGGGCGTGGTTTTATTTTAATATGCTTAAAATGTATGGTGATTTACCCTGGTATTCCAATGTTTTACAGCTCGATTCGGAAGATGAACTGATGCGTCCGCGTGACCCGCGCACATTAATTGCCGATTCGATAATATCCGATATAGATAAAGCGATAGCGTATCTTGACAAAAGGGTGGTTAAAGGCAATAACCTTTTAAATAAAGAAGCCGCACTCGCATTTAAAACAAGGGTGGCCTTATTTGAAGGGACATGGCAGAAATACCATGCCGGTACACCTTTCGGTACTCCGGGTGCCGATCCGGATAAATATTTCAGGGCATGTGTGGAGGCTGCAGAAGAATTAATGCGGGGCGATTATAAAACCGGTATATATAATACGGGAAATCCCGACATGGATTATTTCAGTTTGTTCGGTTTCGATAATATGACCGATATTGATGAAGTCCTGCTTTACAGGGCCTATAATGCAGCAGACGGTATGGGAGTAAGTACCCAGGGATTTATAACCTATAATGCCAATCAGAAAGGAGTGACCTGGGATTTGGTTTCTTCCTATTTAGGTAAAAACGGCAAACCGTACGACTACATCAAATTAGCCGGAACCTCAAAAGGGAATGCCTTCCTGACGACAATAGCGGAAGATTGCGATCCGAGGTTGAAATCAACCATATGGATTCCCGGCGATTTGATGTCGCAGGTAACTGACACTTATTTTAATAAGCCTACGATTGATGGAGGCGCATTGCAATTATGTCCGACCGGTTTTCAGGTGAAGAAGACGGGCAACCCTTTATCACCCGCCGCCGGACAATCATGGGAAGTACAGGCGGAGACAGGATTTATTATCTTCAGGTATGGTGAAGTGCTGTTAAATTATGCAGAAGCAAAATATGAACTGGATAAAACGGTTGCTTATGATCAACTGAATGTATTACGTAAAAGGGCAGGCATGCCTGATTTTATCGTTAATCCGCAGGATACTGACCCCAACAAAGTCGATTACGGGTACCCGGTAACAGATGAATTATATGAAATACGCCGCGAAAGGAGAGTGGAGATGGCATTGGAGGGACAAAGGGATGAGGATTATCAACGCTGGGCGGCGCACGCTCTGTTCAAAGGAAAAAGACCGAAAGGATATCCCGTAAGTAAAGAAGAGTTTCCCGACTATCAGGTGCCGGTAGACGAGAATGGCCTGATAGACTATTACGCTTCCCAGTTACCGGATGGATACAGGTTCCGGGAAAATCAGGATTATCTCACATCAATACCTCAGGATGAGATTACGCTTAATCCCAATCTGGTCCAGAATCCGGGTTGGTAAAATATTAATATTAAAATTAAATGCTATGGAAGTGAAAAAAAATGATTGTATGCCTTTGTTGACCGTAGTTGTAACAGCTGTATGTTTACTTTTAGTTGTAATGTCGTGTTCGCATTCGAACGCAAAAGTAAATCAGAATATGCCGGAACAGGATTATTATGTAGCCGCATATATCTGGCCTTCCTGCCATAATGATATACCGAAAGGGAACGAAATATTATGGCCGGAAGGAATAGGAGAGTGGGAGGTCATACAAAAAGGAAATCCCCGCTTCGAAGGCCATTATCAACCTAAGGTGCCGTTATGGGGTTATGAACTCGACGACGATCCCGCAGTAATGGAAAAATGGATCGATGCCGCAACCGATCATGGAGTAAACGTTTTTATTTTTGATTGGTACTGGTATGACGAAGGCCCTTTTCTGGAAAGCAGCCTGAATAATGGTTTCCTGAAAGCCAGAAACAATGATAAGATGAAATTCTATGTCATGTGGGCTAATCACGACGTAAAAAGGAATTATTGGAATGTACACCGGTATAAAGACGATACTTCGTTGCTTTGGGATGCTGCCGTAGATTGGGAAAACTTCAGGATCATAGTAGACAGGATCATCAACCAATACTTCAAACGTCCCAACTACTTTAAAATAAACGGCGAACCGGTATTCTCCATTTTCGGAATGCACAAACTCATTGAAAGTTTTGGAACGGTGGAAGAAGCCCGTAAAGCCCTCGATTATTTCCGTGAGGAGACGAAAAAAGCCGGGTTCCCGGGTTTGCATGTGCAGTCGATCATCGGTGGAGGTGACCCGAATCAACAAATGCTCGATAATATTCATAAACTGGGGCTTAACAGCATGACGCATTATAACTGGGGCGGTCCTCATCCGGAAGATTATATACAGTGGGGTACCCGATCGATGGAACGTATGTATAAATGGAGCGAAGCCCTTCAAATACCTTATTTCCCGAATGCTTCCATAGGATGGGACGATAGTCCCCGTTTTCCCCATAAAGGCCCGAAAGATATTGTACATTACAATAATACACCCCAAAGTTTTGCTACTTTCCTGCAAAGAGCAAAAGAATATGCCGATAAGCATCCCCGGCAACCCAAATTGATAACCATATTTTCATGGAATGAGTGGGTGGAAGGAGGCTATCTTTTGCCCGATATGAAATACGGTTTCGGCTACCTTGAAGCGGTGAAAGAAGTAATGGACAGTAAATATGACAGGTATGAGAAGTAAAATCAGTAATCAGGATATTACATCCTGATTATTTTTCCCGGTATTACCATTTAGTCTGTTTGTATGGGTTGATCCGGAATCTTTTCCGGATCAACCCATATTTGTGTTAAAATAAAAATATAATTCAGAAATAGCCGGATATTCAACCCTACTTATCGGATACAATTAGGAATTTCCGGTTTACCTTCACCTTCCGTGTCAACCTTCCACTACCATACCGCACTGTTGATAATAGATTTCGAACCAGAAAATTAAATATAAAGAAGTAATTTATTTGTTCTGAATACCAGCTACATCACCCCATTCAAATAATTCCTATATTTGTTCCGAACCATCAATACCCAATCCAAATGCAAAAAAGCTACAAAGTAGACGAATTAATTTACGACGGCGACATCTACGACGGCATGAACACCGACACAGCCGACTTGCCATTTTACTCCCGTTGGCTCGCAGAAAAAAAGGACAGCAACATTATGGAACTCTGTTGCGGCACAGGGCGGCTCACTATTCCCCTTGCTAAGGAAGGATACCGCATTACCGGCGTCGACAACAGCCCGTCTATGCTGAAACAAGCCGCAGAAAAAGCAGACCGGTTGAACATCCCCGTCACGTTAATCGAAGCCGACATGAGGTTTTTCGATTTGCCCGAAACGTATGACATTATATTTATTCCCTTTAACTCCATCCACCATTTATACGACACAGAAGATTTCTTCCGTGTTTTGACACAGGTGAAAAAGCATCTCAAAGCAGACGGCTATTTCATCTTCGATTGTTTCAATCCCGATATCCGCTACATCGTAAACGCTGAGAACCAGGAGATCCCTATTGCCGGCTACACCATCCCGGACGGCAGGGAGGTCGCCATAAAGCAAACTATGATTTACGAAAATAAAACCCAGATTAACCGCATCAAATGGCATTATTACATAAACGGCACATTCGATTCGGTGCAGAACATGGATATGCGCATGTTTTTCCCGCAGGAATTAGATGCTTATCTCACCATGTACGGATTCCAAACCCTCCATAAATTCGGCGGATTCAATGAAGAACCATTTGAAGACAACTCAGCAAAACAAATACTGGTCTGTAAACAAACAATTCGGACCTGATTGTCGTTACTACTATGCTAATGTAACCACCGCCGCAAAATACCTCTAAACAGCCACTTCCGGTCGCCATGTATACACTTTGTATATACCTCCTGCAAAGCTGCTAACGTATTGTAGTCCGTAAAAACTCCCTTTTACGACCCCTTTTCCTTTTATTTGTATCCAACAAATAACAAAGGAATATGTCTCAACCAACCGGAATCATCCTCAAAGCCGTTATAGAAGAAGGCTCCTGGAAAAAGTACCTCCGCAAAGAATCCGTCAACTTTGCCCGCCTCATCTTTGCCGACCGTGAAGCATACGAAGACCAGAACTTCTATCTCATCCGTTACTACAAACCAACTGCAACGCTCTATTGCTTCCTTTACTTCTATTACGGCAACGCCGCGTGGCTCGACCAGTGCCCGCACCTGGTCCTCTTACGCAGGCTTGAAGACTACCTGCAACCCCAAAGCACCGGTTACCTGCTCGGCACACTCGACAGCCTCAGCCCCGCAGACCCCGCAAACAAACACTATTTTTACACCATCCAAAACGCCCGGTTCACCCCTTCTCCCATGACCACTGCGTATACCTATGAAATAGAAGCCGACAGCAAAAAGTTCTTTAAAGCCGTTGAAAACGGGCTCTTTTTCAACCAACTACACAACAGTTACCCAATCATCCCGAAGAACATAAAAAAGCAATACGAAAAACTGGTGGAAACGCACCGCCGCAAGGTCGTTATGGAAAACCTTGACCGTGCCACTCCCGACAAGCCCCTCAAGCTTTTCGGTAACTGGTATTATAACGGGCAGGCCATCCACTACGGGACTCAACCCTGTCCCGGACTCGACGTATATACCTTCCGCGAAACCCCTTACGGAGGCTGCGACGATCGCCAGGTAGCTGTAGAGACAATAGACGGACTCAAAATCATGGAAACCGATCCCGCCGCATTCCGTAAACTCCACAAAGGATTCTACACCACCTATTTTAAAACCGCCACTACGATTTACGACGAATACATGAAACCCATCCCGCAGGCCGATGCCGCCACCTTCAAACTGCTGGAAGAATTTCATGCCAAAGACAAAAACAACGTCTACACCTTCAACAATATCATTCCGCTGTCAGAGCTCGGCGAACCCTATTATTTCGACGACGCCTATTTCTTCAGCGATAAAATGCTCATCGGCACTAAACAGATATGGATAGGTAAATACCTGCTCCGCGACGTCGACGCCGCAACCTTCCGCCTACTGCCTTATCATCCCGGAAAAGAGGCCGCCTATCTCCGTTCCGACCAGGCGAAAAAGTGGTATATCCTCAACGAACACATCAAACACGGTACCGATAAGGACGGTGAATTTTTCATCTGCATTAATGAACAAAATACCCAAAACACCATCGCCCCAATACCTGAAATACCCGAACTGCCGTTCGACACCGTGCTCACCTTCCGTACCAATCAGCAGGAGTTCGAACAATGGTACGTCGCCGCCCGCCGCAAATTCCTCGACGAAGCGGAAAAACAATATAAAAAACAACATTCAAAACAACAATAACAAATCAATCAAACTATGGTACTCATCATTCAGGTAAAATGGAAAATATTCCTCGAAAAAGAATTTCCGCACGAAACCGACCCGCTCGGAGGAGATGCCGGAGTCTCCCTCGCCGTTATGCAGCGCTATGTCGCCACTTTCGGTATACCTTATTGGGGAACCCGCAAAATGGTAAAAGCATACAGCATCGGTACCGACCAGCCCATTCCCGTACTCGCATGGACAGAAAGCATGAGGCACACGGCCGACCAGATGCTGCCATCCGTAAGCGGAGCATGGAAAAACCGTATCATCGGGCAGACCGTCCTTATCGCACTCTTGGGCTTTATCCTTTCGCTATTCTTCCTTGCCCGTACCAACGTCAGCACCCAAAAGATGCAGGAAAGCTATCGCGCCGAACCCCGTCAGGGAGACCTTGTACTCGCAACCGAAATGTCGCCCGGCGGCGTCTACCCCAAAGAACAGGAAATATGGAACCTCTTTGTCTTTAAAATCGAAGAAATACGCGGAGATTCCCTCATCATCAGCCGTAGCCTGCACAAAGAAGACCCCATGCAGGAATACCGCATAAAAAACAAAGACAAACTCATCGCACTCTTCGATGGCACCGACTTCACAACCCAAAAAGAAGTTTACAGCCTCACTAAATACCGCGAAGGCGACGAAAGACTACGGCGTATCAAACGCAAAATCGATCCGTCCGACCGGGCCGCCCGGCAGCGACAGGACAGCATTCTGAGGCACACAGATATCATCCAACCCATTTATATCAAACGCCGATAAAAAATGACCCAATAAAAATAAAATGATATGATAAATATAAAGGATAAAAAAGGCAGGCCCATAGGATTGGAACATGATTATGAATATCGTGGAATGAACCGCGAAAGAAACCGCAACGCCCCGTGGTACAGGGCAATCGCCTTATGGTTAATCTTCGCCGCACTGTTCACATTGGGCGGACTGGTATCACTGGTAAAATACTTCAACGGAACAACTGATTCGACCTTCGGCGAAGTTCTCTTCATCACCCTCATCTGCTTAGGCATCGCCCTTTTCTGCCTCTGGTTTATACGCATAGGATACCGCAAACACCAGCAACTGCTGCGGGCAATTGGCCAGGAGGGAAGAAGATAGCGGAAAGATACGTTCACCGATCGGGACAAACGTTTTACTGTTTGTCCCCAAATTAAAACACCAAAATATAGATATGAAAACGACTAAATATATATTACTTACTCTGACAACAGCCACCCTTACCCTGCTGATATCTTGTAATTCATCCCGGGAACGTGTCCATATTCCCGGCACACATTGCACCATAGAAATACCCGAAGGCTACGAACTCACAGCCGAAAATATAATAAAAGGCCCCGACAGTTCCATCTGGATATACGAAACAACAGCAAACTTAGAAACATGGGCCGAATTGGCAGCCCGTAACGCAGACCAACTCATAGAAGCCGAAGTCGGCAGCAGTTCCACATTTCAATACGGTGGAAAAACCTTCGCAAGATATGGTGTGCAGCAAAGCGACCAAGAATACGTAGTGCTGATACTTCAAAACAAATCTTACCATACCTTTGTGAACGCATTATACACACCCGGTAATGACGACGAGCGAAAAGCCATCCTCAACGCGATGCTGTCGGTGAAACCCAATAACTGAAATAATAACTTTAACGTTTCCGATATCTTAATAAAATTAGTAATAAAACGATATATAGGGAAAGCTATGATGTAGTATATTTAGACAGATGAAAAACTAATTTCAATTTAGGCACGTTTTCGTAGTCCGGTCGCATGCTTTTTAGAAGATCACAGGTGTGATCCAACCGGGCCACATATGTGATCTGTCCGGGTCACAAGTGTGATCCGGGTGGACCACTCCTGTGAATAACATAAAACATAGTGACCGGTTTGTTAATTACTTGTCTACCGGTCACTAAAAAAACATAGTGGAAGATATAATTCGGGGTGAAATTATATCTTCCACTTATAAATTTCATTTAACCAGTTAAATACCGGAGAAAATGGAAGGTGAAAGTTGGTATTACTGGATACCGCGTTCGCGTAATTTGTTTTGCCAGTTCCAGGCGGTGATCAATGTATCTTCGACAGTTTCTTTTGCTGTCCATCCCAATACTTTATTTGCATGTTCAGGATTTGCCCAGACTTTTTCAATGTCTCCTTCACGGCGCCCGACTATTTTGTACGGAACCTTTACGCCGGTTCCTTTTTCAAAGGCGGATATTAATTCCAAAACAGATACACCGCGTCCGGTCCCGAGGTTGAATATTTCAAGATTATCTTCCGATTTGTCTTCCAGCATGCGGTTCATCGCAATTACATGCGCTTTTGCCAAATCTACTACATTAATATAATCGCGGATGCACGAACCGTCAGGTGTGTCATAATCATCGCCGAAAACACTTAATTCCTGCCGTATTCCCATAGCTGTCTGGGTAACGAAGGGTACCAGGTTCTGTGGTACGCCATTGGGTAACTCACCGATTTCTGCGCTCGGATGGGCGCCGATCGGGTTGAAGTAACGCAATATAATACTTTTAAAAGGAAGCCCGGCATATATGGCGTCGCGGATGATCTCTTCATTTATCTGTTTGGTATTGCCATAAGGCGATAAAGCAGGTTTGATAGGGGCATCTTCCGTAACCGGAAGAATATCCGGTTGCCCGTATACGGTGCATGAAGAAGAAAATACAATACCTTCGATATGGTATTCAGGCATCAGTTCCAATAGATTCAGGAGGGTAACGATATTGTTGCGGTAATATTCCAGGGGGTTATGCACGGATTCACCTACAGCTTTACTTGCGGCGAAGTGGATAATGCCTTTTATTCCCTTGTGTTCGATGAATATATTCTGTAGCCCTGATTTGTCGTTGCAGTCGGTTTCATAGAAAACCGGACGGATACCGGAGATTTTTTCAATGCCATCGAGTACGTCTTTGTTGGAGTTGGACAGGTTATCTACAATAATGACCTCGTATCCGGCGGCCTGCAGTTCAACTACGGTATGCGAACCGATATAGCCGGTACCACCTGTTACTAAAATTTTCTTTTTCATGTTATTCCCTTATTTAGATTTAGTTTTATACAACGCCGGAAAATCCCATAAAAGCCATGGCAAGCAATCCTGCGGTGATAAGCGCGATAGGCGTGCCTTTCATACCTTCCGGAACGCTGGTTCTCGCCAGCTGCTCACGGATACCTGCAAAGATAATTAAAGCAAGGGCAAAACCAATGGCTGTAGATATGGCAAATACAACTGTTTGTAATAAATTATATTCTTTCTGGATAACAAGAATGGCAACTCCTAATATACAGCAGTTGGTGGTGATCAACGGAAGAAAAACGCCTAATGCCTGATAGAGGGCGGGAGATACCTTTTTTAAAATGATTTCCACCATTTGCACCAATGCCGCGATGACCAGGATAAAGCTGATCGTTTGCATAAAGCCTAATCCGTAAATATCCAATATATATTTCTGGATAAGAAAAGTTACAAGGGTAGAAATTGTAAGTACGAACATTACGGCAGCCCCCATACCTACGGCGGTATCTACTTTTTTGGATACGCCCAGAAACGGACAGATGCCCAGAAACTGGGCCAGGACGATATTATTAACAAAAACGGCGGCTATGAATATAATTACGTATTCCATATTTATATCTAAATTATAAGATTAGGCTTTTTTTAGTTTGTTCACAATAGCAATGAGGTAACCTAAAGCAATAAAGGCGCCCGGAGCCAATACGAATATCAGCGACCCGTATTCTTCGGGTAGAAGGGTAAGTCCGAAAAACTTACCTGTCCCGAATAATTCGCGGACAGCTCCCAGTAAAGCAAGGGCCAAGGTAAATCCGATCCCTGCACCTAAGCCGTCCAATGCAGAACGGGATACGCTGTTTTTAGCTGCAAATGCTTCTGCCCGTCCCAATACCACACAGTTTACCACGATCAACGGGATAAATAATCCGAGGCTGGCATATAAAGCGGGAACGAATGCTTCCATAGACATTTGCACAACAGTAACGAAAGTGGCAATAACCACTATATATGCCGGAATACGTACTGCGTCGGGAATCAGTTTTTTAAGCATCGATACGGCGGCATTGGAACATACCAGTACGAAAGCAGTGGCCAATCCCATTCCTAAACCGTTTATGGCCGAGGATGTGGTTCCCAACGTAGGGCACATACCTAATAATAACACAAAAACAGGATTTTCCCTGATGATACCGTTTGTTAAAGTCTTAATATTACTCATTGTTTCCTCCTTCCGTATTTTGTGTTGTAGCTCCGGATACCGCATCGGTTGCGCCTGTTCCCGCATCGGCGCCTTTATAGGCGCTATATGCGCGGTTGATCGCATTCAGGAAAGCCCGGCTGGTTATGGTTGAAGCTGTGATAGCGTCGATATTTCCTCCGTCTTTTGTAACAGCCAGGTTACCGTCGGCAAGCGATTTGCCGATGACGTTCTGGTTATTTTTATCCGTACGGAACCATTCCTGCATTTTCGAACCTAATCCGGGTGTTTCAGCATGTTGCAGAACGGAGTAGTTCACCAACGTACCTTCATTATCAAATCCTACGATCACTTTTATTTCTCCGCTGAAGCCGTTCTTGGTATTGCTGTCAACAGCTACTCCTACGGGTTGGCCGTCTTTGGTAGCGGGATAAATAAGCAGGGAATCGCCGTCGGAGGTTACTGCCATGTAAGCATCACTTATGGGGTTATTGTCGAATTCAGGCGTTACTTCTTTGATCGCTCTTTCTAAAGCTGCGGCTTTAGACATTTCAATGGGGCCGGATGTATACATATTCACACCGGCAAGTATGGCTCCGGCCGACACACAAATAAGTGTGAGCGATAGGAGCATATTCGGTAATGTTGATTTTAATTTTTCCATGTCTTATTTCCCACCGAAGTGTTTAGGTTTCATATAATTGTTAATAAGAGGAGTAAATGCGTTCATTATCAGGATAGCAAAAGACATTCCTTCGGGATAGGCACCGAAAAGGCGGATAACCGTTGTCAGTATGCCGATACCGGCTCCGTAGATCAACATGCCGGATTTGGTCATGGGTGAAGTTACGTAGTCGGTCGCCATAAAAATGGCTCCCAGTAATAATCCTCCGGATAAAAGATGTACCAACGGACTGGCGTATGTAGTCGGATCTATTCCGTACATAATCCCTGTAAAGATCATAACGGTACCGATCACGGCAACAGGTATATGCCAGGTGATGATCTTACGTACCAGCATAAATATCAAACCGATGATAAGTGCTATCGCGCCGACTTCGCCTAAACTACCGCCCATATTTCCTATGAGCATATCCGTGTTCGACGGTAACTGCGCTGTTGCCGTACCTTTGATCAGCGACAATACTGTTGCTCCTGTCTGTGCATCGGTATAATGCATGGATAAGGGTTCGGGTACGGGCCACGTAGTCATTTGGGCCGGAAAAGAGATCAGCAGGAATACACGCCCTACAAGTGCGGGATTAAAGATGTTGTTGCCTAATCCTCCGAAGGATAGTTTCCCTATTCCCATGGCGGCCAGCGCTCCCAGGATAATGATCCAGACGGGAAGATTCGACGGGAGGTTAAAAGCAAGCAATATACCGGTAATGATAGCGGAACCGTCCCATATGGTCGGTTCTTTTTTCATCAGAAATTTTTGTATAACATATTCTATAATAACACATGAGATGACAGAAACGGCTGTAACGATCAATGCCCCTAAACCGAAGAAATACAACGATACCAGGAAAGCGGGAATGAGGGCGATCACTACTCCGTACATATTTCTTCTAATGCTGTCGCCGCTATGAATATGGGGAGAAGGAGATATGATTAAGTTATTTTCCATATAGTTATTGTTTTTAAGACTTTCTGGCACGTACAATGCCCATTACTTTACCTTTTCCCAAACGGATATAATCCAGCAGTACCCGGTTGGACGGGCAGGTATAACTGCATGATCCGCATTCGATACAATCCACGATATTATTCTTTTCCGCCATATCCCATTCGGTATATTGCGTGCAATCCATCAATAAGGTAGGATTAAGCCCCATCGGGCAGATATTTACGCATTTACCGCAGCGGATACAACTGTACATCGGTTTACGTACCGCTTCGTGCTGTGTAAGTATCAGGATACCGGAACTTCCTTTGGTAACCGGAACTTCCGCGCTTACAAGTGCTTTTCCCATCATCGGGCCTCCTCCTATTATTTTCCCTGTATTTTCAGGTAGGCCTCCCGCCGCTTCGATCAGGTTGCTGATAGGAGTGCCTATACGGACCATAAAATTGGAAGGTTTACTGATGCTTTTTCCCGTTACGGTAACGACGCGTTCAATCAGAGGTTTGTTTTTCTGTACCGCTTCGTATACGGCGAATGCTGTCCCGACATTCTGGACTACTGCACCAACGGAGATAGGTAGCGCCCCGCTTTTTACCTGGCGGCGTATAACGGCATCGATCAGTTGCTTTTCGCCTCCCTGCGGGTATCTTGCTTTTAACGGCATGATCCCGATACCGGGGTAACCTTTTGCGAGGTTATTTAAATGGTCGATAGCATCGCGTTTATTATTTTCAATACCGATCACGGCCTTGGTAACGTTGACGGCCTTCATCAGAATAGCTGTTCCGCTAAGTATTTCTTCTCCTTTTTCCATCATAAGGGAATGGTCGGAAGTAAGATAGGGTTCGCATTCGGCAGCATTAATAATTAGTATCTCCGCCTTATTACCCGGAGGAGGCATAAGTTTAACCTGGGTGGGAAAAGTAGCCCCGCCCATCCCTACGATACCGGCTTCGGTGATTTTATCAATTATTTCTTTGGATGTGAGCGCGCATTCTTTAACCAGTTTTGTACTCCGGTCTATGGTGCTTTCCCATTCGTCTCCTTCTACATCTATGTAAACAGCAGGGCGTTTAAGACCGCTGCCATCGATGGCATTATCAACTTTATTGACTTTTCCGGATACAGATGAATGGATATTTGCAGATACAAAGCCACCCGATTTACCGATTAAAGTACCTACTTTCACCAGGTCGCCTTTTTTTACAACGGCCTGGGCAGGCGCTCCGATATGCTGGCTTAAGGGTATGATCACCTGGGCGGGTACGGCAACAGGAGTTATCTTATTTCCGGCAGACAGTTTGTTTGCAGGTGGATGTATACCTCCGATTCGAAATGTCCTTAGCATACTATTTGTACTATTTAATTTGTTTTTTCTTTTGAATCGTCGCTTACGGCCGCTACTTTTTCCTTCCGTGGCGGAAAGTTGTCCTCAAGAATGGCATTTGTAGGGCATACAGGTGCACATTTCCGGCAGAGGCGGCATTTCATGTAATCGATATAAGCTAAATTATTGGTAATGGTAATCGCTTCGAACGGGCATTCTTTCTGGCATTTGGTGCAGGCAATGCAGGCATTGCTGCACGCTTTGCGTGCCACTCCGCCTTTGTCGTTATTCATACAGCTTACATAAATACGGCGTGATTTAGGGCCTCTTTTCCGCAATTCGATCAGGTTTTTCGGACAGGCTTTTACACAGGCTCCACAAGCGGTACATTTTTCATCGATCACTTCAGGCAGCAGTGTTTCCGGGTTAATATGTATCGCGTCGAAAGGACAGGAAAATTCACAGTCGCCATATCCGTAGCAACCATATGAGCAACCGGTCTCACCACCATATAAAGAAGAGGCGATCGCGCAACTTTTCGCGCCGTCGTAATAGTTGGTTCGCGGGCGTGCCTCACAATTACCGTTACAACGTACTACGGCTATCATCGGGTCGGAAGCGGTGGCTTCCTTGCCAAGTATGGCCGCTACCCTGTTCATAACCTCGCTTCCTCCTACCGGACAACATAAACCATCCAATGAATCCGCATTCACACAAGCGGCGGCAAAGGCCGGGCAACCGGGAAAACCGCATCCCCCGCAATTGGCAGCAGGTAAAGCTTCCTGTACTTGTGCGATGCGGGGATCTTCATAAACTTCGAATTTTTTGGAGGCCGCATAAAGCAGCGTTGCACCGATAACTCCAATTCCCCCCAGGGAAATAATGGCGATTAAAATCATGTTATATTCTAACTATTAGTTTTTTGTTTTATTTAAAGTAAAGACGAACTTTTTTTTCAGTTTATCGCGAAATAAATATAAAATGATATAATATACAGCTAAAAGCACGAGCGCGGATAGGGCGCTTATACTTTCATTCCATTGTTGATCAGTCCCGAATACAATAATAAATACAATTAACAGCAAAGGAAGGACAAAGGCCAGAAATACCGCCTGAAGCCCCATAGAGGTCTCTCCCTGAATAATAACCTGTTCATTTACCTGAAAAGAGCCCGAACGGTCGGTGACTTCAATTATTTTGTCCTTACTGTCGGCGGCCATACACATCGATTTGGCATGACAACCGGCGCAGGCCGACTGTTGTACGATCTTTACAAAGACCGTATCACCTTCTATTCGTTCAATTGTCCCGCTATGATTGATCGTATCTTTCATATTTGTAATCTCGACATAGCAAAATCAGGGCAAAAGTAACTAATATTTGGAAATAATGTCACGAATTTCCAATAATATTTGGGCTATAAACTTATTTAACTTACCATTTGTAATTAAAGCCGAAACTCAGTAATTCGTTCACCTGGAAATAGCTGTCGAAGTCTTCTGTTTTTTCTACTGAATCATCAAAGCGGATATGTGCGTAAATGCGTGTAGAGAAATGACGTGTAATAGCAAGGATCAAGGTGTTTTCAAATTCGGCTAATGTTTGATGATAAGTGGTAAAATAATATAACCGCGACTGCCAGCTTATATTTCTGCTAAAATTCATGGTCATATCCGTACGTACTGTTGAACCTATCCGGTGGAGAATATTTTCATAGGGATTTTCACCTTCAACCGGATTCTTTTTTTTCTCAAATCCATGACGGCCTAGATCCATTTCTATATCTTTTCTGGTACTGTACATGAACGTATACGAAAGGGGAGCCAGGTTAACGCTTAATTTGAGGTTTTTATTCCGTTTGGTATATGTTTTTTCAAGATCGTATTTCATACCTATACCCATGTTGAGAGATAAAGGTGCTAAAAAAGCGGCCTGTTTAATATTCGAATTTTCCTGATAGTTCTTAAACAACTGGGTTTTGAATTCCGTATCGAAGGTATAATACCATTTGTTAAAAGCCTGGTATCCGATATTACTGTGCAACCGGAAGACATCGTCGCCAATTTTATAACGGCGTAAGTTATCTTTAGGCGCATTGAAGAAGCTGACTTTTATTTCCATTTCGTTTGTGAACTGAACCTTATCTTTATTATAGTCGTATCTTAAATGGTTTTTGGTAAATATATTCAGATTGCTGGTTCCCCCCTTATGCCAGTTGGGAGAAATATAATTCTGTGAAAACTGCAGCACACTTTCAAAAGCCGATCGCCAGTATAACCTGTCGGGGATAAATTTAGCGGGAGCTTCCACATCGTCAAAACTGACCTCCGGATGCACGAATATAAGAGGTTCTTCAGTGATAGGTTTCTGGAGGTAAGTTGTTTTTATTGTTTCGCCGGGAAGATCTCTTTCGGAAAAACGAAAGTATTGAGGATGATTCCTTTCTATATATTCATAAGCTAATTCATAGGTAGCTTCCCTCTGCATGAATTTTTTATATAAGGTTGAATCAGGTTTATACATGAAGTCATAAGGACTTTTGGTTTTTACTATATCTTTATCATACAGTTGCATATCCTTCGGTAAAATATTTCCCCTGAAGACAGGAGGTAAATAAAGGGGAGTAACAATAATCGTATCGTCTAAAACCAAATACCTGCCGAAAGCAGTGGATGCGTTCCGGGCATATTTTGCCCAGTAAAGTGCTTCCGGCGACATTTTCAATTCTTTTTTGTTATTAACACGTTGTGCTTGTGTACGGGTACGTACAGGAACGGAATACGTCCTGTTCTGTTTCTCAAACTGTTTTTTGAGATCAGTTATTTTATCCAGGCTTGATTCGTCGAACTCAATAGTGGAAACGGTATCTGTAGCAGCTACCTGTGCTTTCGCTATGTGAACAGATGATAAGAATAATATGAAAATTATGAATACACGGTATCTCCTCAACATCATAAACCCTGTTTTTTTCAGTTCAAAGCAATTCTACGGTGGCAAAATTAGCCAAAAAGTATAATAACAGCTAATCTTTCAGATACATATTCATTGCCTGGTTGAAAAAATGTCCGTGTATCTTAATTCTCTTATTCGGTCCAGTTATACAGATTGATTTTTTTATGACGGCTGATCTGTTCTTCCACTTCGGGGAAAAAACGGGCAAGAATGTTATACAAATCGGGGTCGTACCGTTTCATTTCTTCGCGGGTATTTATCATGTTATGCTTTCCGTCCCCTTCATCTGTATTTACCTCCGCATTCACGTTAAACCAGTTTTGTACACCTTCCGCCCAGTATTCGCTAACATTGGTTGAAGCGTATACATTTTTCCACCGTCCTTTAGCCAGTGCTTTATCCAAAGATATCTGTAATTCGTTGTTGAAGTCGGGATAAATGGCTAATACCCCGGCATGGTGGATGGTATGCGCGAATTCATGGATCAGGATGTCTTCGGCATGGTATTTATCAATCTGATAAGCTAAAATGTTTTCTTCAGCACAGGTGGAGAACGGATTCCGCGGGCTTCCGCCCAGCCCTCTTGCCCGTACATCCCAATTCATGGTTGTATCATTAACTAAATGGGCATGTTCAGGAATATCCGTCGTACCTTCATATCTTGCCATAATACCGATGCGGGTGTTTTGTTTCACCAGGGTATCGAGGACTTCATGCGGTAATGCTTCCGTCAGTGCTTTTATCGTTATGTAAGCGGCATAAAAACAGGTATCGGGAACCCGCCATGAACTGGCGACATGAATGCCGTTTACATTCATGTATTTTTTATAAAAAGGATCTAAATTTAATTCCGCAGGCGGGGTAATTATAGCAGGCGTATCCACCAGGATTGCCATTTTTCCGTCTTCCTGCTGTATGGAATTCTTGTTAGATATAGGGTTACACGCAACCGTCAATGTAATTATAACGGTCATGATAAGTGAAGTCAAATATATATTTTTCATATCTTTTATTATCTATATTGAATCAGTAGTTAAAATAATATCCTTAACTACTTGACTACTAATAAGTGAAGCGAGTGATAACTACTTTGACTACTGATTCAGAATGATTACTTCTTCATCAATCTGCAATTATAAATGTTTGTTACCCGGGTATTACTGTCGGCTTTAAACATTATTCTGACCGACTCTTTATTACGTGTTACCTCTGCAGGTATATCTACGATATGTTCGATAAATCCGTTCTTGTTTTCCGTCAGGCTTACTTTTTTCACCCAGTCACCAATCACCACATCAAACGAATATTTTTTTGAATCTCCACCCCAATAAGTAAGTAGTAACTGTGTTGGCTCGTTATAATTGCATTTCATATCAAAAGCAAACCAGCCGTTTTCATAAGCAAAACGGTATTTCCGGAGGTAACCTTCGCCGTTACGTGTATTTTCACCATCCAGGTTATGGTCGCGTTCAGGCTGCATTTCCCCGAAGACAATATAATCCAGTGTTTTTTTATCTAATGCGGCAATCCTCTCCAGTTCCGCCTTACGACTTTCTTGGGCAAGTTCCCATTCTTGTGGTGAGTATACATCCCAGTATACCGTTTGGTACTGATCGTATACCCTGTAAAAAGGTATCAGAGGTACGTTGTCGGGGCCTCCCGATGCTACGGTTTTAAAGATTAACGGATTATCCGAAGTTTTTTTGACATAGTTTGTAATGCTTTTATCTTCTGATACGAAAACGGGAATATCCCCTTGTTTCCGTTCTTCCTTACCGAATGTTCCAGCCAATAGGGCCGGTCCGTAAAATACCGCGCGTCGATCGGCATTATCCGGCATTGAAACCGTATAAAGAGGCAATTGGAAATGAATATCTATTTTATCTCCTTTTTTCCACTTACGGGAAAGGGTAATGAATGATCCGGGTTCAACAGATACTTTTTGGTTTTTACCGTTAACCTTTACTGTTATTCCTGAGGTAGCCCAGGCAGGATAACGTAAATTAATATCCATTTCATGTGAAGGGGCTTCCTGTATGCGTAAAGCTATTTTTTCATCTTCTGGATATTGTGTTTCCATCTTCAACGAAATACCTTTTTCCGGATACGTAAGAACAGACGGAATATATAAATTAATGTGCAGTGCTTCCTTATCTGTGGCATAGCTGTATATGGCTCCCCCGTATTTGGAATGGTTTTCAAAACCGCTCCCCATGCAACAGGAGAAATTATTGGTTTTGCTGCCAAATCCTTTTTTTGTTCCCATACCTAACGACAGAAAATAACAGACCCTTCCTTCGACAGGATGTTGCGAAGCTAAAATATGATTATACAACGCGCGTTCATAATAGTCAAGATACGAAGGGTCGTTGGTCCACTCATAGAGATATTGGGTCAGCTTTAACATGTTATATGTATTGCATGTTTCACATGTGTTGGTTCCCAACCTGTCACTTAATTTATCAGGAACAGAAAGGTATTCACCCATACTATTACCACCGTTGGCATAGGAATGATGGTGGACAATGGTATTCCAGGAGAAATCCGCTATTTTTTTATCACGTTCGTTTCCTGTCAGTTCATATTGGCGGGCGCTTCCTATTAATTTAGGTATCTGCGTGTTGGAATGTAATCCTTGCAACGCGTCGATTTCTTGTGCCAGTTTATCCTGTAGTTTTTTATGATAAAATGCGTAGGAAGCGTCGAGGAACTTTTTATCACCTGTTAAGGCGTATACCTGTGCAAAAGCCTCATTCATGCCGCCATATTCGCAATCCAGCATAACCTGCATTTGTTCTTCGGTTAAGCCAGAGATCACGTCGGCCAGGTATTCGGATAGTTCAACCAATACCTTTTTTGCTTTTTCATTTCCTGTCAGCAAATAGGCATCGCTTAATCCCATCATGGTTTTATGCTCATTATACCAGGGTACCCAGATTCCGTTCAGGTCGAATCCTTTGGAACGTATGATACCTTTTTTCACCTCTTTAAATACTTTATCTCCTCCCGGCATACCGCCGATGAATCCGTTTACGAAATTAAGCTGGCATGAATCCAGTTCATTGACAATATAATCGACCCTCTCTTTGTATTTCTCTTCACCTGTTGCAGCATACTGCTGGGAGAGCGCCGTAAGGTAATGCCCTAAGGTATGACCGGCTATACCCATGGATTCCCAGCTTCCGTAAGGTTCGGCTTTTGGCGTAAGATTTGCATTTTTCCGGAAATTCGACAACAGCCTGTCCATATCGAGCTCCATCATCCATTCCGCGTTCAGTTTCATCGCGTTTTTAAAGGGACTGTCCAATAAACGCACATGTTGCAAACCAATATATTTTACTTTAGCGGGTACAACATTTTGGATTACTATTTTATCTGAACAATGTTCGCATGAAAAACTTTCAGGTGTTATACCTGCTATAATTAACAATGATAACAGTAGTTTCTTTTTCATATGTATAGTTTTTTCGACAAATTAAGTTTAACCACTACAAATAGAATAGAAAAGGAATCCATTAATATGGTAAAATAATACAATGGATTTACAAATGCCCGTAAATTAAACAATTATGTTACCTTACCTGTAACAGGTGGGTCTTTTTGTTTTTGTGAGATAATGTCTTTAGGTAGTATACCGAACTGTTTTTGAAAACACTTGGTGAAGTAAGAAGGATCGCCGAATCCGACCTGGTAACAGATTTCATTGACCCTGTATTTTTGTGAAGTCAATAATTCCGCCGCTTTCTTGAGGCGTACCAGTTGGATAAGTTCATTAGGAGTCATGCCGACAAGGTTCTTTATCTTTACAAAAAGTCCTGACCGGCTGATTGAAAGCTGTTCGGCAAGCATATCAATTGTAAAATCAATATTTGAAATATTTTTCTCAATGATCGTATTCATCCTTGATAAAAAAACTTCGTTCGCTTCATTACCTGCCACACTGTTGAGTGGGAAAAAAGGCGATTTGGCAAACTTGTGGTGTAATTTCCTGCGCGATTCGAGTAAATTCTCAACCTGTGCCTGTAATACTTTCGGAGAAAAAGGTTTTTCGACGTATGCGTCTGCGCCTGCTTTTATTCCGGACACTTTAGATTGTGTATCCGTCTTTGCGGTTAATAAAATAACCGGTATATGGCTATAAAGAATATTGCTTTTGAGTTCCTGGGTGAATGTTATTCCATCCATGACCGGCATCATTACATCGCTTATAATGATATCGACAGGTTGCTTTTTGAGTTCTTCCAAACCTGCTTTTCCGTTTTCTGCAAGAATAGGATTTGCCCATAAAAAGGTTTCGGCAAGAAACTTTTTCATTTCCAGGTTATCTTCAATAATTAAAACAGTGACTTTCTGCTTTTTCTCTTCTGGATGATCTGCGGCAGCAACATGTACGTGTGAATCTTTATCTGTAACGACAAAAGAATTGTTGGAGTTCACCTGGTCGGTTAGTATGCCGGATTGGTTTACCGGCAATGTAACAGTGAAAGAGGTGGCCTTGTGAGGTGTACTTTCCACTTCAATCATACCGTGATGGGCATCGACTAATAATTTTACAAGTGAAAGCCCTATTCCGGTTCCCGGTTTTCTGTCTTTAGCAATCTGGTAAAACGGGATGAAAATATTTTTTTGTTCTTCTTTTGATATTCCTTTTCCATTGTCGGTAACCCTTATTATCAACTTTTCATTTTCTATATAACTACTCAGGCGGATTGTATTTTCAGCATATTTTAATGCGTTGGTCAATAAGTTGCTGATTATTTTTGTAAATGCTTCTGAATCTACGGTTGCGGTTAATTTCGTGTCGGTGATGTCGCAGGAGAAAGTGATGCCTTTGTGTTCTGCCATCGGTTTAAACCGGTCGTAAATGTTTATCAGTAGATCATATATATTATATGTCGCGAAGCGTATAATGAAAGCTCCTTCTTCTGCTTTTCTGAAATCCAGCAATTGATTCACCAGCGAGAGCAGGCGCTGGCTGTTCCTCTCGATAATATTGAGGCTTTCACGGATGGGTGGCGGCAATTCCGCAGAACTTTCCGTTATCTTCTCTAAAGGTCCGATAATCAGTGAGACAGGTGTGCGTATTTCGTGGGCGATGAGCGTGAAAAAGTTTATCTTGGCATCGTGCAACTCTTTTTCTTTTTCATTCCTTAGTTCCTGCATCCGTTCTTTATGTTTTTTCTCCGTTCGTTTGCGCATGATATATAAAACGTAACCGGATATGCCAATAATTAAAAGCGCATAAATAAAATAAGCGAATGGGGTCAACCAGATCGGAGGATGGACGGTGATATCAAGTGTTGCCATCTGGCCGCTGGCTTTACCGTCGTTATTAGTACCTGTTACTTTAAACGTATAATTACCGGGTGGTAAATTGGTGTAGGTTGCTCTTCGCTGATTTCCCACATCGTTCCATTCTTTGTCGAAACCTTCCAGGATATATTTGTATTTATTTTTCGAAGGTGAACTGAAGCTTAACGCTACATATTCTATATTGAGAACATTATCTTTATGAGACAGTTCAATTTTATCTGTATAAAGTGTGGATGCGGTCAATATTCCATCCGTGCCGATGGGTAGATCTTTATTGTATAATTGAATATTTGTGATCCATACGGGTGGTGTATATTCATTTTGGATCATGTCGTAGGGATTTATAACATTAAATCCATTGATAGATCCTAAATATAATTCTCCGGATGAGGATAATAATCCCGCTTTGGGGTTGAACTGGTCGCTTTGCAAACCATCACTCCTGAAAAATGTCCTGACCCTGCCGTCGGTAAGACGATAATTGATCAACCCGTTGATTGTGGTAATCCATAGTTCGTTGTCAATGGCTTTAATGCAGGCAATACCCGGGCTGGGTATATCTAATACGACGGCATTGAATTGTTCCTTTTCCTTGTCGAAAAAACATAATCCGTTGTCGGTTCCTATCCATAATATTCCTTCTTTGTCTACACATAGTGTATTGATCTGATTATGCGGTAGCGACCGCGGATCTTCCTTGTGATGAAGATAATTTGTCCATGTGTTAGTTTGTTTGTTATACCGGTATAATCCTTTTCCCCATGTGGCAAACCACATATTTTTCTCATTATCCTCAATTATGTCGATTGTTGTGATTCCCGTTTCTATCATTCTCCGGAAATTATCTCCTTTTCGGTTGTAACGGGAAATACCATTCATTGTCCCTATCCAAATGTCGTTATCCCCATCTTTATAAATCGAATAGATACTGTTGCCGTACAGAGTAAGCGTGTCGTCCGTTTTGGAAAGATAATGTTTGAATTTGCCCGTGTGGATATCCAGTACGTTCAGTCCGCCTGAATAGGTACCTATCCAGAGTTTGTTTTCGTCAAGGCACAGGGCATGTATGTTGTGGTACGACAAACTGTTTTTATGTTTTTCCGGTTTATAATTTTTAAAAGTTTTTTTTACCGGATTAAAGCAGCTGAGGCCCCCATCATCCGAACCGATCCATATATTCCCATACGTATCTTCACAAAAACTACTTATAATATTACCCCCTACCGAATTGATGTATTTTGAATGTGTATATCCTTCCATACTTCCTTTTCGTGGCGGGGCATAATTTACACCGCCATAGTATGTCCCCACCCATAATCCTCCTTCTTTATCTTTGTAAATCGGATAGATAAATTTGCTGGAAATACTGCTGCTTTTGAATTCGGTAACTGTTATCAATTCGCTTTCAAACGTTTCAGTATTAAAAATGGATAATCCATCATCCGAACCGATAAGCAATATGCCTGGTTCATATTCCGTAATTTCGTGGATATGGGATATACCTTTTGATGTTTCAGGGATAAGGTATGATTCTATATTTCCGGTCTCTCTCTCTACTTTACAAATTCCGTTATTCCAGGTACCTAACCAAAGATTGTTTTTATCATCTTCTATTATACTGTAAACATTGAATTCTTTAGCCATTTCCGGAATTATGTTTACAGGGAAGGCTGTAAATCTGTCCATGACCGGATCGTATCTGTTTAACAAAGCCCCTGAATTGTGACAGGATGCCCATATGGTATTCTGTTTATCAATATATATACACAATACGATGTTGGAGGCTAATGAATTCAAATCGTCTTTATCCTGTATATATTGTTTTAATATCCGCCTGTTTTTATCATAACAGAAAACCCCTTGTTCTGTAGTGGAGAACCATATATTCCCCATTTTATCTTCGGCTATTCCGCTTACGTGACTGCTTATTTGTGTCCCATTGTTTGTACGGTCAGAAAAAAAAGAAAAAGTTTCATTGCGGGAATGATAGTTATAGACACCTTCATCTGTCCCTACCCAGAAAACACCCTGCGAATCTTCAAAAAGGGAATAGATATAGTTATTACCAATCGATGTGGTATCTCCGGGAATATTCTTGAAATTTTTAAATACTGTTCCGTCAAAACGGCATAAACCGTTATCTGTTCCAAACCAGATGAATTCATTACGATCCTGCACAATACTCCTTATTGTATTAGAGGCTAACCCGTTTTCCACTTCAATATGTTTGAAACGGAATATTTCAGCCTGTATAACGATAAAGAATAAATTAAAAAATAAAAGCAGGCAAAGCTTTTGAATATAGTGTGTCGTCATGGTTGCAGGGCTATATGCATTATTTGCAAATATAATAAATATCTGTCAAATGTACACCTATTTTCCTCCCTCAATTCATTAGACAGGGATTCTATGTTTGATTTGAGCCGCAGATCTGCCATAATAAAGTGTATTAAAGTGTAGGAAAATAGTCTCAGAAATAGTAATATCATCCAAAATTAAGTTTTAAAACGCTTATTATGAGATTAGTATAGTTTTTCGTCCGTATGGGTAGTTTTAGACCATCGTCTTATTGTATTGGATTATTTTTTTATGATAAATGGCAATAATACCCTTATTTTGCTTCATATGATTTTATGAGAAAACAATGACTTTTTAAATCAAATGAGTATGGAATAACATGAAAACACAGCCCAGCATTACTGCGATTGGATGTTTGCAAACCAAGTTAATCAAATTTTAAAATTGAAAAACGTATGAATTACCATTTTAGAAAAACACTACCTGTACTAACAGCCCTCATGTTATTAGGTAGCTCACACCAGATGATCGCTTCGGACAATTATGCCGATGAAATGAAAGAAACCGGTATTGCATCTCCACAACAATCGAGAACAATCACCGGTACAGTAACAGATGAATATGATGAACCCATTATCGGTGCCAATGTTGTAGTTAAAGGCACGACAACAGGGACTATTACGGATATGGACGGACGGTTTACAATACAGGCTTCTCCCAGTTCCGTTTTAGTGATTACTTACATAGGTTATTTACCTTCTGAAGTTACGGCCGGAAACGCATCAACATTAACAGTCAAATTAGTTGAAGATACCCAAAAGATTGACGAAGTTATCGTTACTGCTTATGGTACAAGTAAAAAATCTTCATTTACCGGTTCAGCAACAGTTGTTAGTTCGGAACAACTAACAAGGATTTCCCCCACCAATATTTCTCAGGGCTTACAGGGTTTGTCTGCCGGGGTGCAGGTAATAAATTCTTCTGGCCGTCCAGGTGAAGACGCAACTATCGTTATACGCGGATTGGGATCTATGACCGCCGATACACAACCTTTATATGTAATTGACGGTGTTCCTTCTGATGCGCCCTTAAATTCTTATTCACCTTCTGATATAGAGTCTATTACGGTAATGAAGGATGCGGCTTCAACCTCATTGTATGGTTCACGTGCAGGTAATGGGGTAATATTGATCACCACGAAGAAAGGAAAATCAGGTAAGACCCGGGTAAATGCCCGTGCAAGCTGGGGTACAAGTGAATTTGCCGTTAAATTCCCGCAAAAGGTAAACGCCGGAAAACAATGGGAATTAGCCTGGGAAGGTCTGTATAATGATGCAACCGATTTTATGGGATATTCGGATTCGGAAGCGCGGCAGTATGCGACAGAAAAAGTACCTGCTGTATTTTGGAATAAAACCCCGTTGACGTTGAGTAATGGTACCACCCGTGATTACCGTTCGGGTTGGAATATGGATTACCCGATAGGTACAGATGGCAAATTAAAAAGTGATGCCAAACGTTTGTGGGATTTTGATGCTTTTGATGAAGCTTTTGAACACCGCTTAAAACAGGACTACGGGGTAGATATCAGTGGAGCAATGGGAGAGAACAATACCTATTTCGCTTCATTTTCCATGCTGGATGATAAAGGTGTTCATATAACCGACCATTTCAGACGTTTTACCGGACGTGCTGTTTTAGATACGAAAATAACGAACTGGATGCAAATGAGCAATTCAATGTTGTATGCCAATAGTACGGATAAGAACGGTGGTTTTGCTACCCGTGTATTCCGTGTATTACCATCGGAATATTCAGCTTATTTGTGGGACTATGAAAAAAATGATTATTCCATAAGCCCTTATACGGGTAAACCACAACTGGATGAAGGTATCAATAACGGACGTGCCTGGTGGCCGCGCTGGAGTCCGTTTGGAGCATTAACGGAATCCAAAAACGACCAGAAAGATAATCTACAGACAGTATCTGCGCTTACTATCAATATATTAAAAGAATTGACCTTGCGTAGTACATATTCTTTCCAATTGACGGATAATAATTATTCTATGTGGAAAAGTCCTGAACGCGAAGACCAGATAATGCCAAGCGAAGGATACGTTCAGAAAACCGGACATCGCATGTTTTCTCATACTGTAAATAACGTGTTGACCTATGACAAAATTTTTAATGATGTGCATCACATAAATGTTTTAGTGGGGCAGGAAGCTTACAATTATTCATATAAGGATTTCGGTACAACCCGTTATGGGCTTGATCTACCTTATTTTACAGAAATATCTACCGCTTCCAAAGATCCTACTTCCTATTCCAATACCTATACGTATGCACTTGCCAGTTTCTTTGGAAAAGCTGATTACGACTATGATAACCGTTATTATATATCCGGAAGTATACGGACAGACGGTTCTTCACGTTTTCACCCGGATAACCGCTGGGGGCAGTTCTGGTCGGTTGGTGGATCATGGCGTATATCTCAGGAGGCATTTATGGAAAATACGCACGATTGGTTGCAGAACCTTAAGTTAAAAGCAAGTTATGGTCAGGTAGGTAACGACCGTATTAATGATGCCGACGGTTATACCAACTGGTTTGCTTACCAGGGATTATTTACTACAACAAATGGTAGTTATGGAGGAAACTTAGGTGTAACCCAGAATCAGTTTGAAAACAAAGATGTGAAATGGGAAACAAATATTCAGACAAATGTGGGTTTGGAGTTTACCTTGTTCAATAAACTCTCCGGTTCAGTTGAATACTTCAGCCGTAAGTCAAAAGATCTATTGATGCTGGCTCCTTTAGCGCCGTCTGTAGGTATGGATGCCATACTTAAAAATATAGGGGATATAGAAAACAAAGGTTGGGAAGTTGAATTGAATTATACACCGTTTAATACGAAAGATTTCAGTTGGAATATCGCATTAAACGCCACGGGATATAAAAACAAGATCACCAGCCTTCCGTCAAAAGAAGAAGAGTTTACATCAGGCGTAGCTGTATTTAAATGGGTTGAAGGCGGTTCACGCTATGATATCTACACTCCTGAATTTGCAGGTGTAAATCCGGAAAACGGACGTAACCAGTGGTGGAAATACTCATTTGACGAACAGGGAAATGTAACCGGTCGTGAGAAAACAGAAGATCATAATGAGGTAAATACTGCTGAGCAAAGAAGAAACCAGGGTTCAATGCTGCCCGATGTTTACGGCTCGTTGACCAATAGTTTCCGTTACAAGGATTTCGATCTTTCTTTCATGTTGTATTACAGCATCGGAGGAAAAATATATGATTACAACTACAGTGAAAGCAGCGTATTGCGTGAAAACTTTGCAGCATATGACGTATTAGACCGTCGCTGGCAAAATCCCGGTGATGTTACCGATGTTGCGAAAGTTTATACATATAACTGTTTCAACGCATTTTCAAATGCAAGATACAGTGATCAGTACCTTTACAAAAACAATTTTGCCCGTTTAAAAAATGTCACTTTCGGATATAGTATACCTAAATCAATTCTGTCGAAATGGGGAATTGAAGGTCTGCGCGTTTATTTCAGGGGAGACAATTTATTGACATTCGGTAATTTGAAGAAACACGGGACAGATCCTGAAAACGGGACAATAGACGGAGTGGTTGACGGCGATTCACCCATTCCCGCTTTACGGTCCTATAACTTCGGTATCAACTTTTCGTTTTAATAATAAAAGTATAAGCATATGAAATTCAAAAATATAATATCAGCAACGCTTGTTGCAATGACGATGATCTCAACGACAGGTTGTGAAGATTTTCTTGATAAAAATCCCACATCATCATTAGTACAAGAGCAGGTAACAGAAGATATTACCGGAATGAAGATGTTGTTGCAGGGAACATACCGTATGATGCGTGACGGTAATAATAATCCGGCTTCCTATAGTCCGTTAGGGATCGGGGTATTATCTGTTTCTTCAGGAGTGGATATGATGGTGAACGATGAACAACCCGGTAACAATTGGTATTTCTCCATTTACAGCGCCCAGCGTTATGAAGCCACCAGTGATGTGCCTGTTAACCTATGGAAGACCCTGTACAAAATTATCAGTAATACCAATACGATAATTACAAGTGTGGATAATCTTCAAGCGGAAGAATCTGAAAAAAATAACATTAAGGGACAGGCGCTGGCCATACGTGCCCGCTGTTATTTTAACCTGATCCGTTTCTATCAGCATACCTATAGTATAGCAAAAGATAAACCGGGTGTACCTTTGCAGTTGGAACCATCATTGGAGCCCCGGGCACGAAATACGGTATCCGAAGTTTATGACCAGATTTTATCGGACTTGACAACGGCAGAAACGTTATTGTCTGATTATGACCGTCCGGCAAAAGATTATTATGATCAGGATGTAGTAAGGTTCTTATTGGCAAATGTATATCTTACCATGAATGACTGGGCTAACGCCGAAAAATATGCGAATATGATACGTACTTCCTATCCGCTGATGACAATGGAAGAATATAAAGCAGGTTTTTCTACCGTTAACCAGGAATGGGTGTTAGGATATAAACAAACATCGCAAGACTATTGGTGGTATGATTCACCCGCATGTTGGTATGATTTCGGACAGAATAATTCCCCCTGGCAGGCCGAACAGATATTACCCAATAATCATTTTGTGGATGTGATCATGAAAGATGATCCGCGTAACCTGACTATTCCTAATCCGATTTATGAAGGAAGATATGCTTCGGTAAAGTTTTTAGAATTGCGTGACGAAAGTCCGTATGGCGATCTCTTTGATCTGCGTGCGGCCGAAATGTATCTTGTTGAAGCAGAAGCTGCGGCTCGCCAAGGTAAAACCCAGCTCGCGAAAGAGATATTAAATCAATTACAAACTCAACGAGGCGCAGCTGTAACTGCTGAAAGCGGACAGTCCGGGTTGATTGATGCCATTTTATTGGAAAGGCGGAAAGAAATGTGGGGCGAAGGAATTGACTTATTTGATATTTTGCGTTTACAAAAACCGGTAAGTAAGAAAATATCCGAAGGACATTATCAGAATATTGAATTGCCTGCAAATTCAAACCGCTTTATAATGATGATCCCTGAAAGAGAAATGGTGAATAATCCCGCCATGACACAAAATCCAAATCCGGCTTCTGTACCGGTATTTGTACCTTAGTCATTGTTTTTAATCCTGATGATGGGATGAAATACTCCCATCATTCAGATTAAAATATGACGAGGAAATTGAATGTTAATAATTATCCGCAATATTTTCGATAACTATCGGTTATTTTATAGATAATTATCCATAATTCTGCCGATAATTATCGGCAAACAAAAATATAGGCACATATTTGTATAATATACTTGTCATCTGGATAAAAGATGTAGTATGAAGGGAACGGATGGGGAATTTGACAAAACTAATATATATCATTTTATCATGAAGAATACGTTAATAGTATCATTAATAACTTTAATTCTCGCTTCTTGCGGCTCAAAAAAAGATAAAGAAATATTCAAACCTATTCAGGAAGTATCTTTTACGGATGTTCAGTTTACCGACAATTTTTGGTCGCCGCGTATTGAAACGAACCGTACCGTATCTATACCATCCGCCTTTCATCAATGTGAAATCAACGGCAGGTTCGATAACTTTGCGTTAGCTGGAGGACTGATCCAGGGAGAACATCAGGGTGATTTTTCTTTCGACGATACCGATCCGTATAAAATTATTGAGGGGGCCTCTTATTCCCTTGCAGTAAAATACGATCCGAAACTGGATGCCTATCTGGATAGTGTTATCACTTTGATAGCCGCTGCCCAGGAACCCGATGGATATCTCACCACCTGTGTAACCAATAAGTGTGAGCGGCTGTCCGGATGGTGGGGCAAGTCGCGATGGGAAAAGATCAACAGTCACGAATTATACAATTGCGGACACCTTTACGAAGCAGCTGTCGCGCATTATAAAGCCACAGGTAAACGTACGTTGCTGGATGTGGCATTGAAAAACGCCGATCTGATATGCGAAGTTTTCGGATTAGGAGAAGGACAGATCAAATATCCGTCCGGTCACCCTATCATAGAAATGGCTCTTGTAAAACTTTATAATATTACCGGAGAGAAAAAATACCTCGATCAGGCCAGGTATTTCGTAGACGAAGCCGGGCGGTTGTCCAACGGGCGTAAACCCGGCATATACAGCCAGGACCATAAACCCGTACTGGAACAGGATGAAATAGTGGGACATGCGGTACGGGCCGGATATTTTTATTCCGGCGTAACCGATGTGGCGGTTCTACAGAATGATGAAGCCTTGTTCAACGCTGTAGACCGGGTTTGGGAAAATACAGTCGGTAAAAAATTGTATATCACCGGTGGGATAGGTTCAAGGGCGCAGGGTGAAGGTTTTGGCCCGAATTATGAATTAAATAACTTCAATAACTATTGTGAAACATGCGCCTCTATCGCCAATGTGTATTGGAATCACCGTATGTTTCTTGCTACCGGAAAATCCAAATATGCCGATGTGGTGGAACGTACGTTGTATAACGGCGTAATTTCCGGAGTATCTTTAAGCGGAGACAAATTCTTCTATGACAATCCGCTTGCATCCGAAGGAGTACACGAAAGAGCCCCCTGGTTCGGATGCGCCTGTTGTCCGGGAAATGTTACCCGCTTTATGGCATCTGTTCCGGGTTACACCTATGCAACAGACGGGAATACTGTGTATGTGAACCTGTATGTTGAGGGAAATGCTTCTTTAAATCTTAACAATAAGAATGTAGCATTACAGCAAAAGACAAATTATCCGTGGGATGGAGATGTGGAAATTACCGTTAATCCCTTGGAAACAGCAATATTTTCATTGATGTTACGTATTCCGGGGTGGGTAGGAGACCATCCTGTTCCTTCCGACCTGTATCATTATGTCGATCAGGCAAATCCTACGGTAAAACTTCTGGTAAACGGAAAAGAAATAAGCAGGAAGATGAAGAATGGCTATGCGGTGATAGAACGTGAGTGGAAATCCGGGGATAAGGTCTCCCTCCATCTGGATATGCCTGTCAGACGGGTTCAGGCCCATTCTCAAGTAACCTATGATGAAGGATTACTCTCTATGGAACGGGGACCGATCGTATATGCGTTGGAAAGTATTGACCAACCGGATGATTATGTATTCGATATCGTAATACCACGTGAATCCCGGATCAGTCATCACTATGAAAATGACCTGCTAAATGGCGTGGTCGTTTTGCAGGGAGAGGCGTATAGCGTAAAGAAAAATAAAGATAATGGTGAAACAATCGAAAAACCGTTCACATTTAAGGCGATTCCATACAGTACCTGGAACAATCGCGGTAGGGGGCAATTGGTGGTATGGACACCAGAAACACCTGAATATGCCATCATAGAACCAGAACCCACCCTTGCCTCAAAGGCACATCCGGTAGGGGGCTGGGGATTCAACGACCAGTTCGAACCCAAATCATCCGCCGATATTAATACGCCGTATCATTACTGGTGGTTGAAATCAGGAACGGAAGAATCTATAGGATATAAATTCGATAAACCGCAAAAAGTATCCAGTGTCGAGGTGTATTGGCTGGCATTCGACCACTATGATGTGATCTATAAAGCTCCGGAATCATGGAAATTGCTTTATAAAGACGGTAACCGGTGGAAAGAAGTAAAAAATCCTTCTTCTTACGGAACTGAAATAGACATCTATAATAAAGTAACTTTCGATCCTGTGGTTACAACCGAACTGAAAATCGTTGCACAATTACAGCGGCCGGCCTCCGATTCTGTGTCGGAAGAGAAAGGGCCACAGGTAGTTGACGTCGGCAGGAAAGGCTATTCCGGAGGGGTAATCGAATGGAGGGTTAATTAATAGCGCATTTAACACAATACATATTTTACACTCTTTTTTATGCAGGCTTGGTGTGATACCAATGCCTGCATATATAAATTAAAATTTGATCCATGAAAATAAAGCTGTATATCCTGTTACTTTCCGGTATCATATCCTTCACATGCCGTGCCGGGGAAAGAATGCGGTATAATACGATGTCAGCAGGGAATCCTATCCTGCCCGGATATTTTGCCGATCCTACGGTAAAGAAAATAGGCGATACCTATTACATATACGCAACAACAGACGGGAATGGCGGAGGTTTGGGGCCTTCGCAGGTGTGGACGTCCAAAGATTTTGTGAACTGGACGATCATGCCGATGAACTGGCCTTCCACCTATCATATATGGGCGCCGGATGTAATGGAAGGGAAGGATGGGAAATATTACCTGTATTATTGCCAACCCTGTAAAATATATTGCGGGGTATCCGATACCCCGCGCGGACCATGGAAGAATATTTTAGGCGACGATGAGGCGGTACTGATCGAAGACCGGTATATAAAAACAGCCATTACACTGGATGCGCAGCATTTTATCGACGATGACGGTTCAGTCTATCTCTACTGGGGAACGTGGGGGATTTATAAAGGTTTTGGTTGTGGGGCCGGAAAACTGTCGGAAGACCTGAAAACCTTCACGCAGCTGCATCTTATCCCGAATACCGAAGCGACAGACTTCTTCGAAGCGCCATTCGTAATCAAAAAAGACGGTATTTACTATTTCACTTATTCATCAGGCTCCTGTCACGATCATACCTACCGTGTGCAATATGCCACAAGCAAAGAAGGCCCGTTGGGACCTTTTACGTTTGCCGGCAACAACCCTATACTCGAAACATCGGCCGACAGTACCATACACGGCCCCGGACATCATAGTATCCTGCAGGAAGGAGACGACTATTATATCGTCTACCACCGGCATAATATACCGGGTTCGACAAGAGGTATGCACCGCCAGATAGCAGTTGATAAGTTAATCTTTACCGGTGACGGACGGATAGAGAAAGTCGATGCCGGACACGAAGGAATAGGTTTGCTGCAAAAGACAACCAATCCCTATCCAAATCTTGCCCTGGGTAAAAAAGTATCCGTATCTTCATACTACAATGAATGGTTTAAGCCCGAATATGCGGTAGACGATAACAACGCTACCCTATGGCGGCCTTCGACCTGCGGAAAAGAATGGATACAGATCGACCTGGAGAAACCTCAACCGATCGAAAGGATATGGACACAATTTGAATATCCTACCTCTTTTTACCAGTATATTATAGAGACATCACTCGATGGCAAGAAGTGGACCTTGTTTTCAGATAAAAGTAAAAATACCTTGGCAGGCAGTCCGATGGTCGATTTCGGACATGCCAAAGCCCGTTATATCCGCCTGACCTATACCGGGGGACAGAAAAACGGACAGTTCGGCGCCATATGGAACTTAAAAGTATTCGGAGGAAGCCTTGAAGACCCTCCTCAATTGTGGGTTCACCTGCCTGTAGAAGGATTTAGTGAAAATGAAAAAAGATGGAACAATAACGGTGGTATGCTGGGAGGTTCCCTTACATTAAAAAAAGGAGATGCCGGGATACAAACAATATCCGGTAAAAATGCTCTTCAGCTATCTCCCGGTAGTGAATTACATTCGGATTTCCTTCTGCCCGAAACAGTATTAAAGGTAGGTGAATATACACTCACCTACCAGCAATTGATTAACGGCTCATGGGAAACCGTTGTATGGTCGGGAAATAAAGAAAATGAACCGGTTGCCATAGATGAAAAACAACGGAAAATTTCCATAAAGGCTGCCGGCACGCCACTTTTTATCAGAAACCTCCGCTTATACAACTGGAAACAGGAAGCATCAGAAATAGCATACGATGCAAAAACAGACCTTCCATTATCCCGGCCCGCATCAACGGAAAAGACCGGTCTGGTTCTCTCTTTGTCGGCCGATGATTACGAAACAGGAAGTTCTCCGCAAAAATTAATTAACAAAGGAAAAATCAAAGGCAGTTATCAGGCCGAAGATACATGTGTACGGGTAGAAGTAAAAAACGGAAGAAAAGCATTTTCTTTCGATGGTTCACAGTTATACCGTTCCAATTTTTCATTACCGGTATCCATGAAGGATAACGCACCTTATACGATGGCCGGATGGCTTTTGAATCCGCAGGCCGCAGAAAATGAATGTATTGTCGATCTGGTTTCTTCCGACGGCGAACTCGAAAAGATCATGTTATGCTACGGTACCAACGAAAGAAGCGGTATAATCTGCCATTACGGTTGGTACGAAGATATGGGATTATCCGGTTTCAAAGGTAAAGACGAATGGATACACATTGCCGTTACCTATGACGGATATATCGAAAAGTTGTATCTTAACGGGGAATTAGTGAAGGAAAAGGATATATACCTGAAATTGCCGGAGAGTAAATACGTCACGCTGGGTGCAAATTCAAGAGGACATTGGCCGTTTACCGGATGGCTCCATTCCTTCGAAGTATATGACAATCCTATGGATGCAGCTGAAATTAAGCAATTGTGGAGAAATAAATAATAAACGATATGAAAAAGATTTTAATTATGACGCTTACGGGAATGAGCCTGATGGTAAATGCCCAGACACACGATGGTGGCTACCCCATTACACCCGTTCCCTTCACATCGGTAAAAGTGACGGATACCTTTTGGGGACAACGCCTCAAAGCAAGCAGGGAAGTGACCATTCCGCTGGCTTTCAGCAAATGTGAGGAAACCGGACGGTACGAGAACTTTGTCAAAGCAGCCAATCCAAGCCCGACATATAAGGTGGAAGGTTTCTCTTTTGACGATACCGACGTGTATAAGACCATAGAAGGGGCCAGTTATTCGATGCAGACCTATCCGGACAAGAAACTCGAAAAGTATATCGACAGTGTGCTGGCAATTGTAGCCAAGGCACAGGAACCCGACGGATATTTGTTCACGGCCCGCACCATGAATCCCGCTCACCCCCATCAATGGGCCGGTAGCGAGAGGTGGGAAAAAGTAGAAGACCTCAGCCATGAATTTTATAACCTGGGGCATATGATCGAAGGAGCTATCGCCCATTATCAGGCTACGGGGAAAAAGAATTTCCTTGATATAGCCATTAAATATGCCGATTGTGTGGAACGCGAGATCGGTGATGCACCCGGTAAGCTGGTGCGTGTACCCGGCCATCAGATCGCCGAAATGGCATTAGCCAAATTATACCTCGTAACCGGACAGCAGAAATACCTCGACCTGGCTAAATTTTTCCTCGATAAACGCGGATATACCACCCGTAAAGATGCCTACAGCCAGGCTCACCAGCCGCTGCTCCAGCAGGATGAAGCCGTAGGCCACGCCGTACGCGCGGCTTATATGTACTCAGGCATGGCGGATGTCGCGGCATTGACAGGAGATACCGGTTACATACATGCCATAGACAGGATATGGGACAATGTGGTAACGAAAAAGTTATACATCACCGGAGGGATCGGGGCGACCAATCATGGTGAAGCATTCGGTAAAAATTACGAATTACCGAATATGTCGGCTTATTGCGAAACATGTGCGGCTATCGGGAATGTTTACTGGAACTACCGTCTGTTCCTTTTGCACGGCGATTCCAAATATTACGACGTGCTTGAGCGTACATTATATAATGGTCTGATCTCCGGTGTGTCTTTGGATGGAGGCGGTTTTTTCTACCCGAATCCACTCGAATCCATCGGGCAGCACCAGCGTCAGCCCTGGTTCGGATGCGCCTGTTGTCCGTCAAACGTATGCCGCTTTATTCCTTCATTACCCGGATATGTATATGCCGTTCATGATAAAGATATCTATGTAAACCTCTTCATGAGCAATACATCCGAAGTAGAAGTAAATAAAAAGAAAGTAACGCTTAAACAAACCACAGAATACCCCTGGAGCGGCGATATCCGTATTGAGGTAGCACCCAGGGGAAAACAGGATCTCACGCTCAAAGTGCGTATTCCCGGTTGGGTACAGGGAGAGGTTGTACCCAGTAACCTGTATACATACACCGATAAAAAACAATTGGGTTATACCGTAAAAGTTAACGGCTCGCCGGTAAAGGCCGAGTTGGATAAAGGGTATTTCAATATCAGCCGGCAGTGGAAAAAAGGAGATATCGTAGATGTTCATTTCGATATGGAACCGCGTACGGTTAAAGCCAATTATCAGGTAGAAGCCGACAGGGGTAAAGTATCTGTCGAACGTGGTCCGGTAGTCTATTGCGCGGAATGGCCCGATAATGAATTCAACGTGCTGAGTGTATTCCTTAATCGCCGTCCGGAATTTACAGTAGAAAAAAAACCGGAATTATTATACGGCATCAACCAGCTCAGGACCAAAGCCCAGACCTTGAATTACGATGAGCAGGGGCGGTTGCAGACCAAAGACGTAACCTTATCCCTGATACCATACTACGCATGGGCGCACAGGGGAACCGGCGAGATGGCCGTATGGTTGCCGCAGGAACTGAGCGCCACCCGCCCGGTAATGCCCCCTACAGTCACCACGGATGCAAAGATAACGGCTTCCCATGAGGCTAAATCGATAACAGCTATCAACGACGGCCTGTTGCCTAAAGATGAGAACGACCGTACCGCACCCTATTACCATTGGTGGCCGAAAGAAGGAACTACCGAATGGATCGCGTATGAATTTACGGCACCGCAGCAAATATCCTCATCCTCCGTATTCTGGTATGACGACGGGCCGTGGGGCGGATGCCGTGTTCCCGAAAGCTGGAAGCTCTATTACAAAGATAACTCCGGAAACTGGCAGCCTGTTTCCAATGCTTCGGCATATACCGTAAAAAAAGGAGAATCCAATGATGTTACTTTCGATCCGGTGATGACCAAAGCCTTAAAACTCGAAGTGAAACTTCCTGAAAAGAATGCTGCCGGATTATTTGAATGGGCCGTTGAATAAAGAGTCGTTTATGAAAAGGATAACTATATTCGTTATCGTACTTCTCTGTATCCTGGGCAATGCTGCATACGGACAGGGTACGGTCGAAGACTACGCGCGTGCTTATTCGCTAGAAGATAAATACAAGGATATCATTCATAACGCTGCTATCGAACCCCGGTGGATAGATGATTCGCCTCGTTTCTGGTATGTAAGGAATACCGGAAAGGGCGAGGAGTATGTAATGGTAGATGCCGAAAAGAAAACCCGGGTAAATATGCCCGATACTACCCGGCAACGGTTATTAAAAGAAAAAGCCGAAGCACAGCGCAGGTACGGCAATCGCTATTGGGGGGAAAGGGATGAAGAACGTACCGGCGATTCGATACCTTCGCCCGATAAAAAACAGATCGCTTTCATACGGAACAGTAATGTGTATGTAAAAGACGTAGCTTCCGGGCAGGAAAAAGCGCTCAGTATCGACGGGGCACCGGGTGAATACTATTCCGCCAATATCCTTTGGTCGCCCGATTCACGTAAAATAGCCGTGATGAAAATACGGCCGGCGGAAAAACAATATTTTTATTTTGTGGAATCTTCCCCGGCCGGACAATTGCAGCCGAAGCTGCATAAGCGCGAATACGCAAAACCCGGCGACGCGTTGTCCTTTTACCATCCCCACATCTATCATGTAGAAAAAGGAAAGATGATAAAACCCGCTACCGACCTGTTTCCGTCGCAGTATAATCTGGGGCGGATGGTTTGGGACCAGCAAAGCCAAACCGTTCTTTTCGATTACAACCAACGCGGACATCAGGTGTACCGTGTGCTTGAATTGTCGGCAGAAACGGCGCAGGTTCGTTCGGTAATAGAGGAAACCAGTGATACGTTTGTGAATTACAGGCGTTATTTCCGCAAGGACCTGTCGAACGGAAAAGAGATCATATGGATGAGCGAAAGGGATAACTGGAATCATCTTTACCTCGTCGACAGGCAGGGTGGCAAGGTAAAAAAGCAGATCACCCGGGGAGAATGGTATGTAAGAGATGTGATCGCGATAGATGAAGAGAACCGTGTGATCTATTTCTCCGCCAACGGGATGGTAAAAGATGAAGACCCTTACCTTGTCCGTTACTATAAGATAAATATGGATGGAACCCGGCTTACCTGTCTTACACCCGAAGAAGGCATGCATAAGGCATGGTTCTCGTCCGACAGGAAATACCTGGTCGATACCTGGTCGAAAGTAGATGTGCCCCCAACTACCGTATTGCGCAGTGCCAAAGATGGCAAGATACTGATGGAACTCGAAAAAACCGATATAACCCCTTTTAAAGAAAAAGGCTGGATCGCTCCCGAACCCTTTGCGGCAAAAGGTAGAGACGGCAAAACAGATATCTGGGGCGTTATTTTCCGCCCTTCTGATTTTGATCCGCAAAAGAAATATCCGGTGATCGAATACATCTATGCAGGGCCCGGTAGCGCCTATACGCCCAAATCGTTTCGCCCGATACATATCGTGCACCAGCAAATCGCCGAACTCGGATTTATCGTCGTACAATGCGATGGGATGGGTACATCGTTCCGAAGCAAAGCTTTCGAAAGCATTATCCATAAAAACCTGAAAGATGCCGGATTCCCCGACCGTATAGCATGGATAAAAGCGGCGGCCGAAAAATACCCGTATATGGATACAGGACGCGTAGGTATCTTCGGGGCATCAGCAGGAGGACAGAATGCCATGGCCGCCGTACTGTTCCATCCCGGATTTTATAAAGCGGCATATGCAGCCTGTGGGTGCCACGACAACCGGATGGATAAGATATGGTGGAACGAACAGTGGATGGGGTATCCCGTCGACGAAAGCTATATAACGTGCAGTAACGTAGAAAACGCCCATTTGCTTACGCGTCCGCTTATGCTGATGGTCGGAGAAATGGACGATAACGTCGATCCGGCATCCACCATGCAGGTTGTAAACGCGTTGATAAAGGCCGGAAAAGAGTTTGAACTGGTGGTCGTGCCCGGTATGAATCATACGCTGGGAGGGCCTTACGGCGACCGAAAACGGTTCGACTTCTTTGTAAAACACTTATTAGGTGTTACACCTCCCGATTGGAATAATGTAAAGAAATAGAATTCATCTATCCGGTATAGAAATTATCTGTTTGACACGACCCTGTATCTGCTGTATCTTTGCAGTATAAGAATTACAAAACATATAATTAAAAACAGGATAGTATGAAAACAGTAGATTATTTACATTTAGACGAATCAGGAGTGAATAAAGTAGTAGAAGGTTTGAAACAATTACTGGCCGATTTCCAGGTATTTTATACCAACCTTCGCGGTTTCCACTGGGAGATTAAAGGACACGGATTTTTCGTGCTTCATGAAAAGTTTGAAAACATGTACGACGATGCTGCAGAAAAGGTAGACGAACTGGCCGAACGCATCCTGATGCTGGGAGGAGTTCCCGAAAACAAATTCAGCGAATACCTGAAAGTAGCCCAAATAAAAGAAGTATCCGGTGTTTCCTGTGGCGAAGAAGCCGTGAAGCATATTCTGGATACCTTCAGCTACCTGATCGGCGAAGAACGCAAAGTGCTCTCGCTCGCATCGGAAGCAAACGACGAATCGACGGTAGCCCTGATGAGCGATTACCTCACAGAACAGGAAAAAACCGTCTGGATGCTTGTAGCATACCTGTCAGGCGAATGCAAAAAATAAAGACGATTATACCCCCTTTCAGATTAACCATTTATTACCTATAAGGCCGGAATTTATCCGGCCTTTTTTTGTATGTAAGAATAATTATGGGCAGGGTAAAAATTCAAAGTGAAACCCACTTATAAAAAACATGATGAAAGTATATTTTTTATACAGGCCATCGTGAAGGTTTTTGTATAGTTAATTTCATAATATTATCATTATTCACATTCCTGTAAACCAGCATAGGTTGCCCGCTCGTAGTATATACTACAGTTCCGTCAATATAGTTAGGGTCCAAAAAGTTTTCAATAACAAATTCACTATTGTTGTACAATAACTTTATTTTAGCGTTGGTAACTTTATGAGGACCTCCAAAAATTACATAACTGTCATGATTGTGTACCCTGAAAGTTAATCCTTGTTGATAAAATCTTTTCTCACCAGTATAAACATTTTCAATATTAGCCGAAAAAGTACCTTGAGAATCTCCATCCCATCCGTATCTTATCCAAATTTCGTCAAACACGCCGGTAGCAACGCCTTTCGTTTCGAGTCTTTCATTATTATCAGGATCAACTAACACATTATCCTGGTTACATGCGATAAGGGAAAACATACAACACAAAATAAATAATAACTTTTTCATAATAAATATTTTTTTAATTAATATATTTTGCAAATATATAGATATTATCTAAGTAGTTTTTGTTTGATTTACTTTTACTTCAATATTAATATATAATTTATGTTTATTAATCATAAATATTTTTATTATTAATAAGCATCAGTAGTTTTAATATTAATTACAGCTTTATAAAGTATTGCTAATTTAAAAATATGGTTTTATGTAATGAATATAAATTGGTGTCATTTTATAAATTTTTCAATAGATACTCACTTTGATTATCTTGAATAAATAATTGTAATATTTTGTTATGAACTTTTTATATAGGTATATTGTTTTATACATAGAATAATCAGATAATGATAATTGGAGGAATAATTATAACCTGTAGATCTATATTCTGTGTATATATACTTATTTTTAAAAACTCATTTTAAATTAAAAACTTATGAAACCTTTTTTTTTAAAAACCTTATTTCTATTAATTAGCGGTTTGTTTTTTATATCTTGTCAGCAGGATGATGAGATAAATAAACCCGAACAAGCAAAATTCGATCAGTTTATGTCTTTTATTTATATGGGAGATGCGTATTCTTCCGAATATTATATAAAAGATGATTCTTTCATTTTCAGTGATCCGGCAGTACAGGAAGTTTACGATCATCTCGCAAAGTTACCGGAATTATGTACGTACGTAAATGAAAATTCTATTCCCGAATATTATGATACTTACGCGGATTATGAAAAAATGCAAAAAGTTAAATTCAGGGCAATCGGTAATCGTGTTACCACCTGGGCAAAATTGAATATATATGATCTGCCGAATTACCAGGGATGGAGTTGGGGATTTTGGTTGGATGCGCAAGTACACAAAATCGAAATACCTGATTTAAACGGAAGTTTCGGTGGACCAATGAATATGGATAACAGGATGTCATCTTTTATGTTGGATACTCATTACCAGGAATTTACCGGAAATCCTCCGGCCCAGACCCATGGTGACTATACGGAAGTTACTTTTTTTGATTTAAAAGGTTGTTCAGGCCGAAGTGTAGTGTGGAAGGGAAATCCTTATAATAATCAGCTATATGTTCCCACTTTAGCTTCGTATAACTGGCCGGTAGGCTCACCTTCAAGTGTGGATAATACAATCAGTTCGTTGATTTTCAAATTTAGTTATTAATTTTTTTAATACACAGAATATAGTTAACTAAGGGCTATCCTATAAAGGGATAGCCTTTCTTTTTTATTGTATTATGTATACGTATGATAGTATTATAATTTTTTTTATTAAAATATTATAGTTGCCTATTATGGTTTGTGTATTATGTAATTTTATTTTATAAATAAATATCATTTTAATGAACTTTTTATAAGAATTAGATGTTTTATATATAGGGGATATCATTATTCACTGAAAAACAATTATAGCCTTTTGATCTATTTTCTGTGTGCATATATTTATCAATTGATTAAATTAAAAACTCTATTAAAATTAAAAACTTATGAAACGTTTCTTTTTTAAAACCTTATTTCTATTAATTAGCGGTTTATTTTTTATTTCCTGTCAGCAGGATGATGAGATAAATAAACCCGAACAAGCGAAATTCGATCAGTTTATGTCTTTTATTTATATGGGGGATGCGTATTCTTCAGAATATTATGTAAAGGATGATTCTTTCGTTTTCAGTGACCCGGCAGTACAGGAAGTTTACGATCATATCGTAGAATTACCGGAATTATGTACGTACGTGAATGAAAATTCTATTCCTGAATATTATGATACTTACGCGGAATATGAAAAGATGCAAAAAGTTAAATTCAGGGCAATCGGTAATCGTGTTACCACCTGGGCGAGACTGGCTATATGTGATCTGATGAATTATGAAGGATGGGGTTGGGCCTATTGGTTAAACGCGGATGTCCATAAAATTGAAATACTTGATTTAAATAGCGGATCACAGAATATGGATAATAGAACCTCATCTTTTATGCTGGATACTTATTATGAGGAATTTACAGGAAATCCTCCGGTGCAGAAACACGGTGATTATACGGAAGTCACTTTTTTTGATTTAAAAGGTTGCACAGGCCGCAGTGTGGTATGGAAAGGAAATCCCTATAATGATAGGTTACATGTCCCTACGTTAGCTCCATATAACTGGCCGGTAGGTTCTCCCGCGAGTATGTATAATACAATCAGCTCGTTGATTTTTAAATTCACCTACTAAATTTAATATACACAGAATATAGTCAGGGAGTGTGCCAATCTACATTGGCACACTTTTTTGTTTATATAAAATCAGGGAGAGCCGAAAGCTCTCCCTGCTGCTAATGTAGTTGTTAGTTTTTTGGGAATGGTCCCATTCTTCGTTTGACTGTTGCTTTGGTTATGAAACTGTTATATTATGATATAAGTAGAGAAAAATCGTTTTGCATAGATACGGCAGGCCGGTACATGCATTTAATTACAGTATATTACTTTCTACAACCCACTAAAAACAGTAACGGCCTTCCCGTACCCGATTAACTACTTATAACTTATAAAAGGCTGCAAAAACCTTATGATAAGTATTACAAAAATAAAGTTTTTAATTCTATAAATTTACGATCTATGTAAATGATTAATTGATTGATAACCTGTGTTTTTAGTAGTATATGTAATATTATATTGTGAATTTTTACTAATTTGCGGATTTTAGTTGTACTTTTGAAATAAACAAACTTTATTTTTGTTGTTTAATTACTAATGTCTAAATCCTAATACATATGGCTGAGGTGGCTGAGAGATCCAGAAACAGAAAGAAAAATCATCAGGGTAAATTGCTCCGGCTGATGCGAACGCAGAAAAGTAAAACACAGGAACAGGTTGCACGGGATAACCAGTTAACTCAAAGTCGTATATACGAACTGGAACTGATGGAAACCGTACCGGATGAATATCTCAAAAAGTTTGCCGAATATTATGGTGTTTCCGTTGATTTCCTGAAAACATTCGATCTGGATGAAGCTGCAAAAAATTTCACGTATAACAATAGCGCCGCTTTATCCGACCAATCCATTATGAATGCCCCGCAAGCCGATAGTTTAAACATTATAAACCCCGAGTCATCTAAGGACTTAAAAGAGGCATACGAAGAAGTAGCGAAGTTAAACCGGATGATAGGTAAAATAGAAGGTGAACGGGATATGTATAAAAAACTGTACGAAGAGGGGAAAAATAGAGATAATCATCCGGATAAATGAGTGTCGGGATTATATAAACAAGGCTAATATCGGCTACGGAAGGGTGTATGGAGCATAACTTTATTTTTTACCGGATCAGGTTACTGCCGGTAATATCTGAATTACTCGTTACCGTTTTTTTCCTTATTCAATAATACACTTTGCAATTCCCTGCGGGCAAAGAAAATCCGGCTTTTTACCGTTCCTAACGGGAGGTCTAACTTTTTGGCTATTTCATTATATTTATGGCCCGATAAATACATACTGAACGGAACTTTAACGCTTTCATGTAAATCATTAACGGCATTCATTATTTCGTGCATTTCAAAACTGCCTCCGGGTGTATCAAATCCGGAATCCGAAGTCACTTTCAAATTATATAATTCAGGACTTTCATCTATTATAGTCTGCGACCGGACAACTTTACGGTAGTTGTTGATAAATATATTTCGCATGATTGTGAGCACCCATCCTTTAAAATTTACATTATCCACATACTTATCCTGGTTATCCAATATTTTTAAAGTGGTATCCTGAACAAGATCCTGTGCTTCTTCCTCATTTCCGGTCAGTATCATGCCGTAATTCATCATTGTGTCCTGTATATTTAGCAGTTTTTGCTGAAATTCTTGTGTGTTCATACATCCGGTTTTTTATAGTTGAACGAAGGAATATTTTCAGTTAAACGGGTAGAATGATTCGTTATCCAGAAACTTTCTCATCCTGAATATAAACGAATCAATATCATTACATGTATAAAATAGATCGACTTGTGAGACTTTTCCCATAGCCAAACTATTCCGTTTTCCTTTATAATACTCTGCTTTGCCGTTTTTTTCAACATTTTCCATCATTTCCCTGCAATGATTTTTTTGTTTTACGTAGTTATTTGGAATAATCTCATCTATTGCCACTAACATAGTAAGAACAATGCTTAAGGTATTTTTAATTTTTTGTTTTTCAAAGACAGTAATAGCCTCCCGGTAAGCCAGATTGGCATCATTTAAAGTGTTTAGGTATTTATGGGTTTGATTGATGAAGAATATTTTTTTATAATGAGCTTTCTTCATTTTTTCGAAATTGATACTACTCCAGCCAAAAAATAGAGTAGCCATAAATCCTAATAAGCCTATACTTATAGAAATCTTATCGCATGTAATTATACATTCTTCCATAATAGATTGACTTAGGTCTTGACAAATATAAAAAAAAATCCAAAAACAATAAATTCCACCTCTATTATTTTTAATAATGCTACTATCACCCATCTGTCACTTTTTATGATAATTAATTGATTATTAACCGGGAAAGGGTGAAGGATCATCTGTCACCTATCCTTCACCTTTTTAGCTTATTTTTGGATTGAACCTATAGCCTGTACTCCTTTTATAGAAAAAGCAAGGAAAAGCTTTTGGGTAGGGTGCAAAGGGCTATTTTTGCATCGTAGCGAATCTAAGTGCAAATAATAGATCAGGTATCAAAAAAAATCGGGAAAAATGAAAAAACAAACATGAATAGTGTTTAAACAGGGTTTCAGTAATTATAAAACGTTGTTTGATTTGAGTTTGCCTGAAAATCGTTACTTTTGTTTTTCGATAAAGGCTTAATAAAAAAGGTTCTGTTCTCACTTTCCTACTTTTTGCAGCCGCACAAAGTTTGAACCTTGTTTTATAAAGTCTTGTTGAGTTTAGCAGTTGGGAAAATCCCAATGGCTTGTTTGCTATGCTAAAAAAAGGAATTTCGACATAATAAGCAAAAAAGAAAGGTTTTGTTCTCCATCACTTTCCGCTTATTACGCCGCGTTTTAGCCTGTATGGGTAAAGGATGCGCGGCGGGTTTTAGGGTTCCTTTTTCTGTTGGTTAACTCTAAAACTTTATATAATGGGTTCAGTTTACATCGTTCATTTTATAGAAACAGGGGAAGAATTTGCTTACACTACAATTACGGCTTTGTGTGAAGCACATGACAAAAGAGAAATAAATATTACACGCATTCCGTTAACTAAAAATCTGAAAGATAATAATGTTTATAGAAACAGAAAAGTAATAATTAGAAAGTTTAACCCGCTAAATGCTACTCAAGTTAGGAAAATGAAAGAGGAGCGCAATAAACAAATCGAAAACTTTTAAAAACGTTAAATTGTCTCTATATAATCTATATTGAGATAATTTTGTTTGTTTATTAAATAAACCCGCCTTATATTTGCACCGAGAACAGAACCTTTTTTTATTATGTCAACGGGTGCATATATATACTCAAACACAGCCAATGTGCCCGCTACTAATTAAAAAAGATTAGGGATAAATTAGTACCTACATAATTTATCCCTTTATCTAAAATTTAAACGTAAGCGCATGATTAAATAATTTCTTACCGGTACGGAAATATGTTCCTGCCCTCGCTACAAGAGGGCAGCGGTACATTATCATTACTATTTGAGGTCAACGGGTGCATAACAGTAGAATTTTTTAAGGATAGTACGAACCACCTTAATTAAACTGCATTTATATAACGTAATAGTTAATTTAATTGTTAAAGGTTTTATACTGAACCTATTGTTCATTAATAAAATGTAAAGGGAGTCAGGCGATGCGAATCGCCTGCATTTCTATGGCACGCAGTACGTGCATTGGGTAAAATTCATGCGGACGCAAACTGTAATTGTATGCGCCGGTTGGGGGTGGCGGATTAATTCTTTACCTTTGTACCCTCAATAAGGGATAACCATGACATCGAATCCTAAACATGTAAGCTACGGCCGGGGAATTATGTATGCCCTGGCGTGTTATATCGCCTGGGGACTTTTCCCCATTTTCTGGAAAGCTGTTACAGGATTACCTGCCGTCAATGTACTGGCTCACCGTATCGTATGGTCGTTCGCGTTCCTTTTGGGCTGGGTATGGTTCACCAACCGGCAAACGTTTATCAGCTACGTTAAGCAACCCCGGCTTTTGCTTCGTCTCGGCCTGGCTGGGTTTTTGGTGAGCGCCAACTGGGGTATCTATATCTATGCCGTAGCGAGCAACCATATTGTGGAGGCAGGTCTGGGTTATTACATCAACCCGCTGGTGAACGTATTTTTAGGATATGTGTTTTTAAAAGAGCGACTGGCACCGATGCAGAAAATAGCCGTGGCACTGGCCCTTACCGGAGTTTTGTATATTACCTTCAGCTACGGTAAATTTCCCTGGATATCGCTACTCCTTGCCACTACCTTCGGTTTGTACGGGTTATTGAAAAAGAAGGCGAACCTCGAATCCATGCCTGCGCTTACGGTCGAAACGATGATGGTTTTTCCGTTTGCCCTGGCCTTTTTATGCTATTCCGCCGGAAGCGGACAGGAAGTCCCGTTTTTCCCCTCATCGCCCCTTACCGTTGCTTTGTTATTAGCCAGCGGCATCGTTACGGCTATCCCGCTTTTCTGGTTCGGTAAATCGGCACAGATTATCCCCTTGTCAACGCTGGGCTTTATCCAGTATATCTGTCCGACCCTTCAATTGCTTCTCGGGGTATTTGTTTACCATGAAGCATTCGGGAAAGAATATCTTATCTGTTTTGCTTTTGTTTGGATGGGACTGGTGTTTTATACCCTGAGCATCCTACGGGGCAAAAGGGTAACGGTAGCATAATATGCTATCAGCGGCTGTTCGTTAAAACCGGAATACCTGCAAATTTTGAAACCGGTTCACTCCGGTAACGCGCATACATGGTAGCGGTTTCCCATTTTGGTATGGATACGCGGGATGCCGATGGAGGTGAGCAGGCGGCCGAGCACGATGGCCGAGATGTCGCGCATGGCGGAAGGGTGTTTCTTCTTCATCTTTCCATAGATATCGGCGGCGGATACGTACTCTCCTTTTTCATCTTTTTGCGGAAGACGGTAGCACCGGTAAAAAATATCTTCTTCCATTCCCCTTTTGCGGAAGGGGGCATTATTCTCCATTATTGCGGCCTCCTCTCCGGTAGTAAACCAATAGCGCATCCCGTTTGCCAGTTCTGCTTTGAGCTGGGCGAAGAGCTGGAGGTGATCAATAGGCGAACAGTCTATCTTACGGGTTATTTCCGCACACAGGAAACGGCGGCTGCCGGTGGGGTCGGTCAACAGGTCTTTCTGGTTGGAGGTGGCAATAAAGGAGGCTACTCGTGGCAGCGGGCTGTAGTTTTTGCGGTAGGCTTTGCGGATATTCAGCCCGGCCATTTGCATCAGGTTTTTGAGCAGGGCCATTTTTTTAGCAGAGAATTTATCGAGCTCGTCGAGGTTGATCAGCCCGAAAACCGCCAGCTTCTGTTCCGCCCCCGATACAGATGCCAGGTCGAAACTATCCGTATAATAAGCCTGTAATTGAGATGGAACCAGCATTTTGCAGAAAGTGGATTTATGCATGCCCTGTGTGGTACTTACCAGTACCGGCGCCACGCTGTTGGCATGGAGCGTGTCGATACCCGACCATTGCGCCGCCAGCGCCAGCATCCAGCGGTGAAATCCCCTTACCCAAACCGGTTTACCGGATATCCTGCCCGCCAACGCATCTACCCGGCAGATACCGTCCCAGCCGGGCAGTCCCTCCATATATTCCCGTATCGGGTGGTATGCCGGAATATCGGTGGAGAGGATATAACGTGAAACGTCCCTGTCCCAGCACTCGATACCCTGCCGGTGCAGTTCGAGGCATATCCCGTTCAGTTCGCGCTGCCCTACAGCAGTGAATGGACTGTCTGCGCGTCCTTTTTGCCTGAATTCGGCAGTTTCCGTCAGTTTATTGTAGCGTAACTCATAGCGGGAAAGGAGGTGTGCCTCGATTTCCGACAGTAGATTCCTGCAGGTTGCCGCCTGTGGTTTATACGCCGGCACGTTGGGCGTTTTCGGGGTAGTTTCCGGATAGCCGTTTGCCTTTTTTGCTGTACGGGCATCTTTTGTTGCGCTTCTCTTTGCGAACCAGTTCTTTACAAAAACAATTATTCTTTTCATACGGATTGTGATTAAATTTTTTCCCGAAGATACAGGTGCGTATACCCGTTTTGCAAGTTTTACCTGCCTGATTATAAAGAAAAAACATCTAATGAACGGCCCGTGAGCTTTTATTGCTTTGCTCCTTACTTTTTATCGCTTTTGCCGTATATCCTTACCGGTTCCACCCGGGTGAAAAAAACATTTCACAGGGGTGAAATTTACATTTCACAAGGGTGGAATAAAAGTTTCACAAGGGTGAAATGTTTAATTATCCGAATCCCGGCAAATAAATACTCCCGAACAAAACACCAAAAGTTCCCGGGAGGCGCAACAGATAAGATATAGCTCCGGTAAACAGCCGGTTTAAATACCCGTACGATGGTTCCTTATAAATGGCCCTTTTTGGGGTGAAGGATAGGTGACAGATCATCCTTCACCTTTTACCACCTGATACAGAGGGAGTAAAGCCGCCGGGTGACAGATGGGTATGTATGGGGGGTATAATTTGCAAATGATTATATTTATATTTATTTTGGTACCTTTTTGTGAGGATTTAATAAATTTTCTTTACATAATACACGAATAGGGATTTTTATTCGTTCCTTAATAAACAGTAAACTCTAATGTTATGAAAAAAATGAAAACAGTGATGATTGCCGGTTGCCTTTTAGTAAACACAATTTCCGGAATAAGCCAGGAATATGCTGATTTTGATATCAGTACATATAAAACGCCTGATATCGTGAGAAACGCTTTAGACTTTTCGCTTCATTCGGTCGGTTCCCTATCCGACTATCAGTCTTCTGATAACGACAGCTATAGTATCGACGGAGAGCTGGGGGTTGAATTTAACAGATTGAAAAATACCCGCGATTTTATAGGGACTCATACGTTATTACTCAATACCGGCGCTGATTTTTACAATGACCAGGGAAGCGATAATAAAAAAAGAAATTATAATTTCGATATCGGTTATACCAATTCGAGCCGTTTTTATAATCAGAACAAATTGTTTTTTCAAACGGGTGGAACGGTTTCTTTTAATGCCGGAGGAACTAAAGTGATGAAACCGGTGACAAACAAAAGTAAGTCTGATAATATAAGAATAAGCGCATCCGTTCCATTATATGTGGGTAAAGGCAGGATCGAGAATGTAACGGAAGCCCGTCAAGCCGTTTACGTACTTGAAAACCTTACGAAAAGGGATGTGTTAACGCGTAAGTTATCGGATCGGGAAGTTACGGAGTTGGCAACGATCATGTCTGCTGTAAAAAATAAGCGTTTCCTTGATTCGAGATTGCGGATGATCGAAGAAATATCCACCATTGATTCTTTTTTTGTGTCCAATAATTTATTAAAGGTATCCAATGCTTCTTATTTTACTACTCTTTATGATTTCTGGATGTACGGAGGACTTTTTGAAAGAAAATCGGGAATGGAAATATACGGCGGTCTGGACCCGTCGATCCGTTATAATAAATATAAATTGGAGAATAACGGCGTAAGCAAGCATACTGTTCCTGAGATAAAAGCTGACATACAATTGAAATATGAAGAACCGGTCAATATATATTGGCAACGGTCTGCCTGCATGGATTTATACGGAGGATACCGGAAGGAAAAACTTGATTATGATGAAGCGGAGTCCATAAATAAAGAATTTTTTATAGGACAGTCGGGATCCTATACCTGGGGGTACTATCCCAATTCCCGTACAAATGTTAATTTCGGGGGTAGGGAATATGTATCTTGGTATAAAGATAACCTTGAAAGAACCTCGTATCCGGAATTGTCATATGCCGATAAAGTAACAGTTAAAACATTGTCCGCTTCAGTGGAAGGGTTTATAAACACTTATTACTATTTTTCTCCTCAACTAAGGCTTGAAGTTTATGCGGGATTAGTTTTCAGTTGCATAACCAATAAAGAGGAATATGAATATAGCCCTGAACCCTATAAAAAGGAGTATTACAGATGGGGCGGTAATTTTAATGTTACATTAACCTATTCGTTATTTTAAGTGTTTCGATATTAATAATTACTTTTACAACTGAATTTACAGGATAAGGTAATTATGACGAATAAAATAGTTTTCCCGCCCGAGTGGCATCCGCAGAGCGCCGTGCAGCTTACATGGCCGCACGAGGATATGGATTGGGCTCCTATGCTGGAGGAAGTGACGGAGTGCTTTGTTTCGATCGCCAGGGAAGTGATGAAACGCGAAAAGCTGCTGGTTGTCTGCCGCGACGAGCGAACGGTCCGCGACAGGCTGGGCGAAGTGGATGACGACCGGATCATTTTCAGGGAAATGCAAACAAACGATTCGTGGGCACGCGACCACGGTGGTATTTCCGTATTTGAGGACGGGGTGCCGACAGTATACGATTTTGTGTTCAACGGCTGGGGGCTGAAATTTCCCTCGAACTACGACAACCTGATCACACGCAGGCTGTTGCAAACCGGGACTTTCGCCGAAGACGTGATGCCTGCCAATATGCAGCCTTTCGTACTGGAGGGGGGAAGCCTTGAAACGGACGGGAAAGGTACGTTACTTACCACGGTTGAATGTCTTTCGTCTGTTAACCGCAATGAGTACCTGGGAAAAGAGCAACTGGAGTATCACCTGAAGGAAATTTTCGGCCTGGAACGTATCCTGTGGCTGGAAAACGGTTACCTGGCAGGCGACGATACCGACAGCCATATTGATACGCTGGCCCGGTTCTGCGCCGAGGATACGATCGCTTATGTGCAGTGTACGGATGAGACAGACGAACATTATGCCGAGCTGCGTGAAATGGAGGAGGAACTGAAAGCTTTTACCCGTGCCGACGGAAGCCCGTACCAACTGATAGCGCTGCCTATGGCCGATAAGGTGGAGTGGGAGGGTGAACGCCTGCCTGCCACGTATGCGAACTTCCTGATCATAAACGGCGCGGTATTGCTTCCTTTTTATAATTCGCCGAAAGACCAGGAAGCGAAGGAAGCTTTACAGCAGGCTTTCCCCGGCAGGGAAATAATCGGTATCAACTGCCTGCCGCTGATCAGGCAACACGGTTCGCTCCATTGTGTAACCATGCAATATCCCGAAGGGTTTATAGATTGAACGTTATGAAAGCAGGATTGATTCAACAGGCGAATACCGGCGACAGGGCCGCCAATATAGAGAAGCTGGAAAAGGGTATAACGGAATGCGTGGAAAAGGGAGCCGAACTGGTGGTGCTGCAGGAGCTGCATAACGGGTTGTATTTCTGCCAGCAGGAGGAGACCGCACTGTTCGACCAGGCGGAAACGATTCCCGGCCCTTCAACGGAAACGTTCGGGGCGCTGGCCGGGCGGTTGGGCGTTGTGCTTGTGCTGTCGCTTTTTGAAAAACGCGCTCCCGGATTGTACCATAATACGGCTGTTGTGCTGGATAAAGACGGGTCGATTGCCGGGAAATACCGCAAGATGCATATCCCCGATGATCCGGCTTATTATGAGAAGTTTTATTTTACACCGGGCGATACGGGTTTTATGCCGATAGCCACGTCCGTAGGTAAATTAGGGGTGTTGGTATGCTGGGACCAGTGGTATCCCGAAGCTGCTCGCCTGATGGCCATGCGGGGGGCGGAAGTATTGATCTACCCTACGGCGATCGGTTGGGAAAGCACTGATACGAAAGAGGAGAAAGAGAGGCAGCTGAATGCCTGGATAACCGTACAGCGCGGGCATGCCGTAGCCAACGGGCTGCCGGTGATCAGCGTAAACCGTACCGGATATGAAGCCGACCCTTCGGGACAGACCAACGGCATACAATTCTGGGGAAATAGTTTTGTGGCTGGGCCACAGGGGGAATTACTCACGGAATTTCCGAACGACAGGGAGGAGATACGGGTAGTTGAAATTGATAAGGCCCGCACGGAAAACGTACGCCGCTGGTGGCCTTTCTTCCGCGACAGGCGTATTGATGCCTACGGCGGACTGACCGAACGGTTCCTGGATTAAGGTATATGTTTGCCATTTTGAATTTATAACTCTACTTATACTAAAAGACATGTTTGGACTCAGACACATTAAATTCGATTCGATGACGTATGTTTTTCATTTTAAAAACGGCGTTATCAAACGGGAAGGGCGCGGGCTGGCCTTTTATTATTTCTCTCCCAACAGTTCGATCGTAGCCATTCCGATAGGGAGTAACGACCTGCCGTTTATCTTCCAGGAGACGACCGGCGATTACCAGACGGTGACGATCCAGGGGCAGATCAGTTATAAGATAAGCGACCCGAAAATGCTTTCGGAAGTGCTCGACTTTACGGTGACCAAATCCGGCGCATACAAAAAGAACGATATCGAGAAGCTGAACCAGCGTATTATCAATGAGGCGCAGACTTCCACTTCTTCGTTTATCCACGGGATCAAGCTCAAGAATGCGATCCGTTCGGCCAAAGAGATCGAAAACCGGATTATCGAAGGGTTGAAATCGTCGGCCGCGATCCGGTTGCTGGGGGTGGATATCCTCGGGGCGAACGTACTGGCGGTGCAGGCAACGCCGGAAATGACCAAGGCGCTGGAGACCGAGACCCGGGAACTGCTTCAGCAGGAGGCTGACCGCGCGATCTATGAAAGGCGGAATTTTGCCGTGGAGCAGGAACGTAAGATCAAGGAATCGGAACTGAATACGGAGATCGCCATGGAAGAGAAGCAGAAACAGATAGACGAGAAGCGGATGGAATCGGAGGTGCAGCGCATGGAAAACAACAGGCGCCTGAGGGAAATGGGCCTGGCCGCCGATATCGTTATTGAAGAGCAACGCAAAGTGCTGATCGAACAAAAGACGGCTAACGACAAGAAGGAAGCCGAAGTAAAGGGTTATGTGATTGAAACGACACTGAAGCCTTACAAGGAAATGGACTGGCGTATCCTGGCGGCTATGTCGGGAAATTCGGATCCTAAAAACAATATCGCCCTGGCTTTCCGCGAACTGGCGGAAAACGCTACTAAGATCGGTACGCTTAATATTACGCCCGACCTGCTGGACTCGATCGTCAATTCAAACCGCGGAGGGGATGAAGCATGAGATTGAATATGCGATCATTGTAAAGAACCAGACCAGGCTGGAAGCATTAAAGGCGAGGTTCAACACCAAATCGCAGGCTAAATTCTATATCAGTAACCAGGGGGGAAGCTTTGAGGATTATGAAGCGGAGGATGAGGTATTCCACCAGTCGCTAAACTCTTTGCAATCGCAGTTGAGCCGGGTGATTAAGTATAAGATCGTGGAACGGGCGTTTGTACCTTCCTATATTTTTTCCCAAAAGAATGTGATTATCGTGATCGGCCAGGACGGCCTGGTTGCCAATACGGCGAAATATTCGCGCGGTATTCCTATTGTGGCGGTTAATCCGGATACCAAACGGTACGACGGCGTATTACTGCCTTACCGTACGTCCGACTTTATCGGGGGGGTGGAGGATGTGATATCGGGCAGGTATCATTCGCGTACGGTTAATTTTGCCGAAGCGCGATTGAACGACAGGCAGCGTTTGCTTGCGTTTAACGACCTGTTTATCGGGGCATCTTCGCATATTTCCGCCCGTTACAGGATTTCGTATGCCGACCGTACGGAGGAACAGTTGTCGAGCGGAATTATCGTTTCCACACAGGCGGGTTCCACGGGATGGCTCAGTTCCGTATTTAATATGGCATACGGGGTGGCGGGTTTGTTTGAAAAAGACCTGCAGCTGAAGCATCCCAAGCTCGACAATGATAAATTACTGTTTGCCGTAAGGGAGCCTTTTAAAAGCATGCGTACGCAGGCGGGCCTGACGGTGGGCGTTATCGGTAACGGGTATCCGCTGCGGATCGAATCGCTGATGCCTGCGAACGGGGTTATCTTCAGCGACGGGATCGAATCGGACTACCTGCAGTTCAACAGCGGTATGGTGGCAACGATCGGTTTAGCCGATGAAACTGCTAACCTGGTTATTCCCGGTTGAGATAGTTCACACCGCCTGTCACCGGACCTGCCATACCCGGCAAGGGGCATACTTGACTCCGGTATGTCCATGATCTTTTTTGAGTAAGCCTGTTCCTGTTTGGTTCGGTTTTTACCATATTAACTTCATTTCATACGCTTTCTTCACCATAACAGCCGTATTTTTGGCATTTAGCTTAATCAACAGATTTCTCCGGTGAGTACGGACAGTTTCCACATCACGAAAAATCTTATCGGCAATCTCTTTTGTTGTATAGCCTTCGGCAATGTAGTTAAGAATTTCTTTTTCACGGTTAGCCAGCCAAACCACAACTTCGCTTCTTTTCTCTTTCAGTAACAAATCTATCTCTTCGCAAAGGAAATGCTCTCCCCGGTTGACGGTTTCAATACCTGTAAACATTTCCTCGCTTTCGGCATTTTTCAGAATATATCCGTGTGCGCCGTTATGTAAGGCGCGCTTAGCAATACTAAATTCCTTGTAGGTAGTCAGCATGATAATCTTTAAGTCGGGATATTGCTTTTTTATCTCGGCGCAAAAATCCACACCATCGCCGTCAGGCAGAGCGATGTCGAGCAGCAATATGTCCGGAAGCTTCTGAGTTAGTCCACATCGGCAGGATTCCAAATCATAATATACATCTGTGATTCGGGCTATCTCTGATTCATTGATCAGTTTGCACAAACTCTCTGTCACTAATTTGTGATCATCTACAATTTGCAGGTTTATCATATTATGTATCTCCTGTTTTCAGTTCAATAGTTATTTCTGTACCTTTTCCGGGCGAAGCGGCAATATCTATTTTCCCGTCACAGGATGCGATCCGGTCATATATATTTTTAAGTCCGATTCCCTTCGTTGCAGCTTTTTCATCAAATCCGGAACCGTCATCCTGAACAGTAAGGGAAACATATTTATCACTCTGCACCAATTGCATATTAATATTCTTTGCTCCTGAATGCCGCAGGGAATTGTTTACCAACTCGCTCGCGCAGCAATACATAACAAATGCTTTTCTTTTCTCTATATGTCGTTCCTCACCGAAAAAATGGAAATGTACGTTGGGAAATTGAGCAGCAAAGTCTTCCAATGCGGTTTTTAAACCAAACTGTAAGGATATGGGCATCAGGTTATGGGCTGCGCGACGGATTTCCTCAATGCAACTATCCAGTTTATCATGAATGCTTTGAAGCGATTCTTTATTGTCGCTAAGACCTATCTTCACTGCCGAGAGGTTTCCGCTCAAACGGTCGTGCAGGTCTTGCGCTAAACGTGCCCGTTCTTTCATTTCACCATCCAGTACGGAGCGGGTGGCGATCAATTGTTTTTCTTTTCGGGTATTTTTTATTTTCTGCCACAATATAATTCCCAGAGCAACTGCCAGTAATACTCCGATAATACCCAGCCAGATATAAAGTTGCCGTTCTTTTTCCAGTGAGGCAATACGTATTTCTTTTTTCTGTGTTTCATATTTTACTTCCATATCGGCCAAGCTATTATGCAGGCTTTTTTCGTTTCCTGTCTTCATTATTTCATAATACTTGTTCAAAAAATGTTCGGCTCTTTCTTTTTGCCCTAAATAAATATTGGAAAGAGTGAGTGTAAAGGCTGTATAGGAAGCTTCTTCTACACTGGTGGAATCCATAGCCCATGCTTTTAATGCCATTTCTTCGCATTCCTTGAAATCTCCCATTTCCCGATAAATATCAGCCAATGTACCATAAGCCCCGAGTATATGCCGGGGATTGCCCAATGCTTCCGCTGCATTCAAACCATCTTGGGCATAAATCAGAGCATTATCAAAATCTTTATTGATGGAAAAACACGTGGCTAAAGAGTTCAAACTAATAATTTCATACGACTTGCTGTTTATCCTGCGACTTGTTTCCAGCGTTTTACGAAAATACTCTTCCGCTTTGATATAATCTGCCTTGTCCGCAAAAGTTGTTCCCAGCCCATATACAATTTCCATTTTTAATCCATCCAGATTGAATTGTTCCGCTACTTCTAATGCGTTTTCAAAATAATGGATTGCCCGGTCGGTATTATTCAATATCCTATGAATGATCGCTACATTGTTTAATATACTTGCATGTGTTGCATTTATCGGAACGTTATGCAAGGATAACGCTTTCATGTAATAATTAAGAGCTCCCTGATAATCTTGTTTTAATCGAGACCAATTACCCAGTGTACCGTATGCCGGCATTTGCAATGTTTGATCCTTTGCACCTATAGCCCATGTTAAGGCTTTTTCCAAATGTATATACGATGTGTCGAGACTTGATTTCCCATAGTAAGCGACTCCCAAATACCTGTTGAAAATAGAAATGAATTTTTCATTTTTCTTTTTTTCTGCGAGTCGAAGGCCTTTATTAGCATATTCAATACATTTCTCCAAATCAAAACCCGAATATGATTTACTTATCTTTTCATATAACTCCAATTGTTTTTTGGGAGAAAGTTCCTGTGTGTCCAATACATGTACCAATGAATCTACATGCCGGACCTGACCGGTAGTATTTATAGCCATCAGTAATATCAAACCGATCCATAGTACCTGTTTCATACGTTGAATTATAAAATTTTGATAAATATACTTATTTACGCCATCTGTTGCTGTCAATTAAAAGGGTGAATCTTTCAGATAAAGGCGATTTTCACCCTTTTGGGTGATTGATGAGTGTTTACTCTATAGGTAATTTTACTCGCTGTATAAACGAATGATTATGAAGAATATTTGGTTAATAGCTTTGATAAGCATCTTAGCAGGAACAGTTTCTTGCTCTGGCGATGACGAGAAGACGGTTTACACCGTAATGTTCGAAACCGACGGAGGTACTCCGGTCCCAGCCGTTCAGAGAGTGGAAGAAGGTAATATGGCTATCGCTCCGACTAACAACCCGGCTAAAGCGGGTTATGTTTTCGTGTTTTGGCATTTGAGCGGCAGTACAACTGCTTATAACTTCCAAAGTCCTGTAAACAATGATATCATGCTGTATGCCAAGTGGCAGGAAGAGGCTACAGCCGAATACTGGCAGGTTACGTGGAACCTGAACGGCGGGAAATGGTCTTCGGAAGATAACCATGCTACCAAAGTATTGAAAGGTGGAACGCTCGCAGAACCTGCCGAACCTGTCAGGTCGGGAAGCACCTTTGAAGGTTGGTACAAAGAACCGGCATTGACAAACAAGGTTACTTTCCCCTATGATGTAACCAACCTTACTGCCGATTTTACGCTGTATGCGAAGTGGGAAAAAGGTAGCAATACGGAGGAACCGGAAGATTATACGATGTTTAATTCTATTTCCGCTTTGAAGTCATGGTTAATAAGTCAACCCAACAATGCTGCTGGAACAGTGTATAAAGTAGGGTTGAAAGACGTAGACCTTGACAGCGGAAACAACTGGGGAGACCTGGGTATCAGTATAAAAGAAGCAAAAAAATACATTGATCTCGACCTAAGTAACTGTACCAGCACAGCTATACCTGATGGCTACAAAGAGCGTATCCCCCGGCCGGACCAGGTCATTGCTTATAGAACGTATGGCGTGTTTGTCGATTGTGACCGTTTAAAGGCGATAAAGCTACCGAAAGGGTTAAAAACAATTGGTAATTATGCCTTTTTCGAATGCGACCAACTCAATTCCGTAGTATTACCCGAAGGGCTTACGGCTATTAAAACGCAAGCCTTTTACCATTGCCGGCTTACTTCCCTTACTTTACCCGAAGGATTGAAAGAAATTAAATACGGAGCATTTAGTTCTAACAATTTTACATCCATTAATATACCGGGAAGTGTAAATGAGTTGGGTGCTTATGCTTTCGATTTCTGTTTTGACCTAACCTCTGTCACACTAAACGAAGGACTAAAGATTATCGGAACCAGCACATTCGACCATTGCGAATCGCTTACATCTATCCGGATTCCGGTATCCGTTACTTCCATCGAGGGTACTGCATTTAAGAATTGTACATCGCTTACCGAGGCTGTAATGTTGTCAGCTACACCGCCATCCATGGGAGATTACGTGTTTGGATACACGGTTGCTGATTATAAAATTAAAGTTCCCGCCACGAGCGTAGACGCCTATCAAAAAGCCTATGGATGGAAAGACTATGCAGATAAAATAGTGGCGAATACCAATTGATAATATAAAATAATATGAGTAAGGAGACTGCCTGTGAAATAAGGTAATCTCCTTTTCTTTTTTTAACCATAGCTTTCAGAAGTACAGGAAGCCTATATTTCAGCCTTAATTCTTGAATGGCGGAAAATACTTATTTGTTAGCTGTTTCCGGTACCTTTCAAAACAAAACGGGTCAGGGCAACAAATACCTTACCGTATTTTTCGAGCTTCTGGTCGCCTACTCCCCTTATATCCCTGAATGCTTCCAGTGTAACCGGTTTTTTATATACCATATCCTGGAGTGCTGCGTCGGAAAAAATAATGTAGGCAGGCATACCTTCCTGCTGCGCGATCTGTTTGCGTAGCTGCCGGAGAGAATCCATTAAGGTTTCTTCTATTGAGCCGGATTCCACAACATTTACGGGCCGCGCCTTAGAAGATGTTTTTTTCTCTTTCTTCTCCTTAGGCGGCCGCTTTATTTCCTCGGGTTCGCGGTATACGGCTAACGGGGCCCGGGTTTCGCCATATAACACTTTCCGGCCGGAGGGGGTAACTTTGAGCGTTTGTGCGTTGGCGTAATCTATTTCAATATATCCGAGCTGGAGCATCTGGTACAGGTATTCTTTCCATATCTTGTACGGCAGGTCGCGGCCGGCCCCGTAGGTCTTTAATTTATCGTATCCGAGCTGCAGCAATTCGCCCCGGCCCGACGCGCGCAGGATGTCAATGAGCATCTGCATCCCGATACGTTCATCTGTACGGACGATAGCGCTTAACGCTTTTTGCACCAGTATGCTGCCGTCGAAACGTTCGGGCGGATTTTTGCATACGTCACAATTTCCGCAATCCGTTTCGGCTTCTTCGCCGAAATAATTCAACAAAATGCGCCGCCGGCAAATATCCGTTTCGCAATACCGCTGCATCCGGTTGAGTTTTTCGAAATTGATTTCGCTCTCGCCGCTTTCTTCGGCAAAACGGCGGAGCAGTACCAGGTCGCCGAGGGAATAGAAAAGCAGGGTGTCGCTGCTTAATCCGTCCCTTCCCGCACGCCCGATCTCCTGGTAATAGTTTTCGATACTTCCGGGCATATTGTAATGGATTACCCATCGGACGTTACTTTTATCGATTCCCATACCAAAGGCAATGGTGGCGCAAACTACTTCCACCCGGTCGTTGATAAAGTCGTTTTGCGCCTGCTCCCGTTTTACCGGAGAAAGCCCGGCATGATAGGCCGTTGCCTCTATGGAGTGGGCTGAAAGTGTTTCGGCAAGCATTTCTGTGTCTGCCCGTTTCATGCAATAGATGATCCCGCTTTGCCCTTTCCGGTTACGGATAAAATTGATGATAGCGGTTAGTTTTTCTTTTTTACCGAGTCCGCGCCGAACGGTAAGCGACAGGTTGGGGCGGTCGAAAGAAGAAATGAAAACGGCCGGATCGTCGAGTTTCAACTGCCTGATTATATCGGCCCGCGTAATCTTGTCGGCGGTGGCGGTGAGGGCAACGACGGGCACGTTCGGAAAGCGTTCTTTTAATACGGAAAGCTGCGTATATTCGGGCCGGAAATCGTGTCCCCACTGTGAGATACAATGGGCCTCGTCTATAGCGATAAGGGAGATCTCCATACGGGGCAGTAACCAGTCTAATTCGCCGATCAGTCCTTCGGGAGATATGTAAAGGAGTTTTATTTTCCCCTGTATGCAGAGTTGTTTGATACGCTGCTTCTCTTCTTCGGGCATGGAACTGTTCAGGGCGGCGGCCGGGATACCGTTGGCGACCAGCCCTTCCACCTGGTCCTTCATCAGCGCGATCAGGGGAGAGAGTACGACTGCTGTTCCCTCGAGGTATATGGCCGGAAGCTGGAAACATATGGATTTGCCTCCCCCCGTAGGCATCAGCACCAGCGAATCTTTCCTACTGATGATCCTCCGGATGATGTCGTGCTGTAACGGCCGGAAGGAATCGTATCCGAAAAACTTTTTTAGCAGTAATAACAATTCTTCCATAGCATTTGGGATAGAATGATTGGAGTAAAGGTAGGCAAACTTAGGAAAAAATAGAGGTTCTCTTTAATTATTTTATACTTTTGTGAGGTTTTACGACTGCGACTAACTTACATTTTAATTATGGATGATTACAAGAAGGAGGGAACGGGCTTTGTTAAAAAGTACCGGATACTGATCCTGTTACTGGCTATTTTTCTAACACCCTTTATTTTAATTGCCATTGAGAAAATAACCCTTTTTTCACTCGGTGAATTATATATCTTCGGCTTACCGGGCATGTTGTCGTTCTGCCTGGTATGGATAGGTATATTTGCAATATTGGCAGGGGGCTATCTGATTGTTCTGACCCAACGTAAGATAGAAGGGCAGAAAGCGCTTCTGATACAACAGAAAGCCCGGCTGGCGCTGGATCATTCGGCACAGCAGCATAACCGTTTCAGCAAAGGGGTGGAGCTACTGGGCAGCGAACAGGAATCGTCGAGGATAGGAGGCGCGCAGAATTTATATCTTCTGGCGAATGAAGATACGGAACAGTTCAGCAAATCCGTGTTCGATGTCTTATGTTATCATATCCGCACGCTCACGAACAAGCCCGATTATAAAATGAATCATGCGGAATTTCCTTCCAATGAGATCCCTACGGTTTTAAACCTGTTGTTTAAGAACCGGAAAGATAACCGTTTCTTCCAGGGAAATCCGGCGGAATTGCAACATGCGCATTTGTCGGGGGTAAGCCTGGATGACGCGCATATGGAAAAGGCGCACATGCCGGATGTAAATCTGTCGAAAGGGGATATCCGGAAAGTGATGCTGAACGAGGCTAACCTGGGTGGTTCTAATCTCGAACAGGCCGTCATGACGGAAGTAAACCTGACGGCCGCTATGCTGGAGAAGGTAAATTTATCGGGAGCGCGAATGAAAAGATGTGTTTTGACCGGGGCTATAATGAAAGAAGCAAACTTGCAGCGAACGGATATAAAGGATTCAAACCTTGAGGATGCGGATCTGGAAGGTTGCCGGGCAAATGATTCGACTTGGACAAAGACGGATATGAAAGCTGCGAAGCTGCAGAACGCGAATCTGGAAGGGATAAAAATGGAAGGGATGATTTTTACGGATGCTGTATTAACAGATGCTGTATTGGATCATACAACGCTTTCGGGTGTAAAATTTTTACGGGCAAGCCTGGAAAGGGCGCGTTTTTATAAAACCGACCAGACGGAAACGAGTTTTAAAGGAGCTAATCTGTCTTCGGCATTTATGAGGGAAGGTGTTTTCAGGAACGCCGTATTTACGGATGCGAATATGCTGCAGGTGAACCTTGAACAGGCTAATCTCGATGGAGCCGTACTGGAAAATGCCGTATTGAAGGATGCTTCTTTGCAGCATGCTTCGCTTGTCGGAGCGAATATGAAAAAATCTGTTCTGGAAGGTGCTAACCTGACGTTTTCACATATGGATAATGCCGATCTGACCGGAGCCGTTCTGGTAAATTCGGATCTTTATAAAGCGGGTTTACGGGGGGCTGTAATGGACGGGGCTGTGCTGAAAGGAGCAAACCTGGAAGAGGCAGACCTGGAAGATGCCGGTTTGCGGAATGCCGACCTGCAGGGGGCGCGGCTTATACGCACCAATTTATGCAAAGCGGACATACAGGGTGCGATCTTGTCGGAAACCCGTTTAAACAACGCTGTTCTAAGCGGGGCTAAACTGGAAAATATGAACCTGGAAAAAGCGGATCTTAAGGATGCCAACCTGCACGATTCGATTTTAAAGGGCAGTAACCTGCATAAAGCAGATCTGGAAAGAGCTGATTTAAGTAAAGCGGATATCAGCCATACGAATTTGACCGAAGCCAACCTTTCGGAAGCCTGTCTGAATGAAGCAAACGCTACCGGTGCCAACCTGACGGGTGCCAACCTTGAAAACTCGAAACTGATCAAAATATATATAAACGAGGCTGTACTTGCGGATGCCAATCTGAAAGGGACGGATATTAGCGGGGGTAACCTGAATAAGGCCGACCTTAGCGGAGCGGTACTGGAAGGAGCAACACTGGAAAAAACAATCATGGAAAATGCCGTACTGGAAAAGACTAACCTGCAAAACTCGAATTGCAGAGGCGCGCGGTTCGGACAGGCTAATTTCCGGAATGCGGTGTTGGCGAATGCTTGTATGGAGGATGCCAACCTGGAAAAGGCAAGGATGGAATATGCTTCTATGGAGGGTATAAACTTGTATGGTGCTAATTTAGAGGATGCGAATCTGGAACGTGCGAATCTGGAACGTGCGAATCTGGAGAAGGCGGTCATGATAAAGATAAATGTGCGGAACGCTGATTTAAGAAAAGCCCATTTGAGGGACGCACGGATGGAACGTTCGGTTTTGTCGGAAGTAAACCTGGAAGATGCTAACCTGGAGAGAGTTGACCTAAATGGGGCTAATCTGGAGAAATCGAAATTAGCGCGCGCCTATATGGCGGAGGCTTCCATGGATAAGACGAATCTGAGCGGTGTAAATATGGAAAGGGCAAACCTGACAAAAGCGAACCTGGAACGTGCCATTCTTTTTGAAGCCAATATGGAGCACGCCGTGCTTTCGTATGCCAATCTAAGTAAATCCATTATGGAAAAATCGATTATGATTGAAACGGACCTTTACGGGGCCAACCTTTCGGAAGCCAAGTTAGGCGGAGCACTGATGAATAAAGTGAATCTGGAAAAGGCCAATCTTTCGGAAGCGAATCTGGAGCGGGCCAACCTGATGGAGGCGAACCTGTCGGATACGAATCTGGTATGGGCCAATTTTGTATGGACTATACTTGAAAAGGCGAACATGCAAAGGGCGAGTATGAACGGTATAAACCTGAACGGTGCGAACCTGAACGGTGTAATTATGGAAAAGGCGAATTTAACGGGCGCTACACTGGTAGGGGTAAATATGGTGGGTGCGGACCTGTCAGGAGCCATACTGGAGAAAGTAAACTTTAAAGGAGCCAATATGAAAGGGACGAATCTGCGTGGTGCGAACCTGGAGGGTGCGAATATGGAAAACGCGAACCTCGAAAATGCCGACCTTGAAAATACGAACCTAAGGAATGTAAACTTTAAGAATGCGAACGTAAAGGGAACCGTTTTGGAAAACAAATAATTAGTCGTTAATTTAGCCGTTTACAAATTGAATATATACGAATGAAGATCACCGACAATTTTAACAGGCTGCTTGTTTTATTGCTACTGGCGCTGGCTTGCTGTATCGGATTATTCTGGCTTCCGGACTCCATACTGGGCATTCCCGTCAAAAAGGTGGATATGTTGTCGGACATACGTATAAAAGAAACTCCGGTTACCCTGGATTCGTTGCGGGCACAACTGCAACAGTTCGTACCGGAGGATATACAGACGGTATTAATAAATGATTCTGCTTTTCAGGATACTACGCAAATAGATATCCGAACGGTTATGCTGCGCGACTCGCTTTATAAAGTGGTGTCGGCATCGCAGGGCGCTGATTCGGCCGGTATCCGGATAGAGGATTATTCGGTAGGGCATACGGGACTGCAACGTTTTTTTGCGGCATTGAAGAGAACCGGCCAAATGGGTAGGCCTGTACGGATTGCTTTTATGGGTGATTCGTTTGTGGAAGGCGACATCCTGGTTAGTGATTTCCGCAATGCTATGCAGAAACGGTTTGGGGGGCATGGCGTGGGATTTATACCGGTGGCCTCTACTGCTTCGCAATTCCGGCCTACTATTGACCAGCAGGCGGAGGGCTGGACTACCCGTTCCATTATCCATAATAAGAAAGAAAAATATACGTTGTCAGGTATGTTTTTTGAATGTAAGTCGGATAAAGCGACTTTGTCTTTTAAGACATCTGACCGATATGCTACGCTTCAGAAAGTTAAATCGCTGAAATTTATTTATGAAAAGACATCGGGAGTGGATATGGAACTGGCTTTTAATGATTCGACAGAAACACTGAGCCGGAAGCTGGATTCGCCCGAACCGTTCAATCAGTTTGTGGTGGATCGGGACACCATAACGGAAGGAAGTTTTATTTTTTCAAATGCCAAAGGTTTCCGGTCGCTGGGCATTGCCCTGGAAGACAACGAGGGGATCGTAGTGGATAATTTTTCCCTACGTGGAAACTCCGGATTGGTATGGGAACATTTAGATCCTGAGGTTTGCCGTTCGTTCAGCAACATACGTCCATACGACCTGATCATTCTGGAATACGGCCTGAACGCAATGGACGAAGATATGCTGGATTATGGCTGGTACAGGTCACGTATGGTAGGAGTAGTAAAACATCTGCAGACCTGTTTTCCTGATGCGGATCTTTTGCTGATAAGCATTTCAGACCGCTCGAACCAATACGACGGGGAGTTCCGAACCATGCCTGCCGTACTTGCCCTTTTACATGCGCAACGCCAGATTGCCCGGAATGCGGGAATTCCTTTCTGGAATATGTTCGGGGCAATGGGAGGCGAGAACAGCATGGTGGAATATGTGGAAAAAGGATGGGCGAGCAAGGATTATACACATCTGAGTTTTCGTGGCGGACGGGAAATAGCAAAGAGTTTAATGAATGCGTTAATGCTGGAAAAGGAGTTTTATGATGAGACGGAGAAAGCTGTTCATTAAGCTACCGGTGGTTTTTATATGGATCTGGATTCTGTTCTGTTCTGTATGTTTTCGGGTTTCCGCTGAAAAAAAAATGCCACAGGTACGGACGGTGGTTTCGGATACGGTAAAGTCTGCTCTTTCCTTCTGTATCGATTCGCTGTGTATCGTTAAGGATGATACAAATTCTTTAGATGGTTTTTTTGCGGAGCTGGATAAACTGAGCGCGGGTAGAGATACAGTTGTTTCGGTGGTGCACCTGGGCGATTCGCATATCCAGGCGGGTTTTTTGACGGGGCGTATGATGCGTTTAATGCACCAGCAATATGGCAATGCCGGGCGTGGGTGGATAAGTCCGCTTAAAATCACAAAAACGAATGAACCGAATGATTATTTTATCACTTCGGTGGTGAAAGAGTGGACTACCGGAAGGTGTATTCAAAAAGATATGAAATGTCCGGTTGGTCCGGGCGGTCTCGGAATCCACACTGTATCTCCTTTTGTAAATTTCGATATTTGTATCACTCCGAATAACGGTGCGGGATATGCGTTTAACCAAGTGGTTCTCTACCGTGGCGATAAGTCGATGCCTATGCTTCCTTCGGGTAGTTATAAGGACTCGGTGGAGGTTTACAGAAGCTTGCTTTCACCTACTGCAAGAATACAAACAGATACGTTCCGGATACATGGGCTGACGGATAGTTTACAGTTACAAACTACGCGCCGGAAAGAAGGAACGGATTCGCTTTTACCGGCCGATTCATTTGAAAACCTCTATTATGGTTTTAACCTTATGAACGGGTCGCCGGGCATATTATATCATTCGATCGGTATAAACGGCGCGATGTTCGTCAATTATACAAATGATGAGTACATGCGCAAGCTGGCTATGTTACAGCCTTCCTTACTTATCGTATCGCTGGGGACAAATGAAACGTTCGGAAGGAATTTTTCGACCGATGAATTCAAGTTGCAAATCCGTTCATTCCTTTTTTTAGTAAAAAAATATATGCCGCAAACAACTGTGCTGCTGACTACGCCTCCGGAATGCTTTAAACGGATCTGGGTGAATAAGAAGCGGACATATATACGTAATCCACATACGGAAAAGGCGGTTAAGGCCATACTTGAGGTGTCAGGGCAGCAGGGCCTTGCCTGTTGGGATATGTATGCTGCTACGGGCGGTAAAGACTCGTCGAAAAACTGGTTTAACGGTAAATGGATGGGAAGGGACCGCATACATTTTAATAAAGACGGATATTATGAACAAGGTACGTTGTTGTTTAAAGCATTGATGAACCTGAAAATAAAGAGAGAGCAGGATTTACATTTAACTGAAAATGATTGAAAGGAGATGTCAGACCACTTACTAACTTCTGTTAACTCAGCCGGCTTTTTTACGGGCTTGTCCTGTGAAAAGCTGGGCGAGCAATTTTTTTACCAGCCGAATGCCCCGATGTTGTTCAGTAGCGGAATGTTCTTTTTCCTTTTTATCGGATTCATTATCATCTATAAATCCCTGCGGAACCATTTACTGGCCAGGCTTATTTACGTTACTTTATTTTCTCTTTATTTCTATTATAAAAGCAGTGGCTTATGGTTCGGCCTGCTTCTGGTTACGGCCACTTCCGATTTTTTTATCGGACGGAAATTGTCGTTGACGGTTTCTGAATTTACGCGTAAATTACTGGTAATATTAAGCCTGTGTATTAATCTGGGTATGCTGGCTTATTTCAAGTATTTTAATTTCCTGGCAAATCTTTTTGCCGGGTTGATACGGGATATCGGCTATTTTACTGGAGACGTTTCTTGGCAAAGTATGACTTACCAGCCGATGGATATTTTTCTTCCGGTAGGTATATCCTTCTTTACTTTTCAATCGCTGAGTTACATTATCGACATATACCGGCGGCAACTCGAACCTGTTCACAGATGGATTGATTATATATTTTATGTTTCTTTCTTTCCGCAATTGGTAGCCGGTCCGATTGTCCGGGCAAAGGATTTTCTTCCGCAAATATATAAAGAGTTGACGGTTACGCGTCGGGAATTCGGGGAGGGTTTGTTTCTTATCCTATGCGGTTTATTTAAAAAGGCTGTTATTTCTGATTATATAAGCCTTAATTTTGTGGACCGTATCTTTGACGCTCCTTTACTTTATACGGGTGTAGAAAATCTTCTGGGTGTGTACGGGTATGCCCTGCAGATTTATTGTGATTTTTCCGGCTATTCGGATATGGCTATCGGAATTGCTTTATTGCTGGGTTACCGGTTTAATATTAACTTTGATTCTCCTTACCAGTCTGCAACGATCACGGAGTTCTGGAGGCGCTGGCATATCTCCTTGTCTTCGTGGTTGAAGGATTATTTATATATTTCGCTGGGCGGTAACCGGAAAGGGAAAATGCGGACTTATATTAACCTGATGATAACCATGTTATTGGGTGGTTTGTGGCATGGTGCTTCTTTACGGTTTATTCTTTGGGGAGGGATTCATGGTGTATCGCTGGCTTTCCATAAATTCCTGATGGGTCGTTTTGCGGTTTTCAAACAGTCGGGTGATCAAATGCCATTTTTACACCGGATAGCAGGTATAGCCGTTACGTTTCATCTGGTGTGTTTTGCCTGGATATTTTTCCGGGCGGGTACTATGCAGATTGCGGGCGATATGCTAACACAGATATTTACAAACTTTCATCCGGAAGTATTCACACAGTTCCTTACGGGGTATAAGGGTGTATTTTCACTGATGCTGGCAGGATATGTGCTGCATTTTATGCCTAAACGCGCAGAGCTGGCCGTTCAGGGTGTTGTGACCCGTTCGCCTTTGGTTGTCCAGGCTTTGATGCTAGTTATCCTTATATTTATTGTTGTACAGGTAAAAAGCGCCGGTGTCCAGCCGTTTATCTATTTTCAATTCTAAAATGTTTATTTATGGGCCTGTTCAGAAAAACAAAATATCTGTTGCCGAAAATGAATGACAAAGCCGCATCGCTGGTGGTGAATGATAAACTTGTGTTTGTGGTTGGTGCAGGTGCGGAGGAAATTAAACCGGCGTTATCCGGGTTTTGTAAACTTTATAACAGGAATGATTACAAAATAGAAATAAAATTGCATCCGGTTGAAGAAAAGGTTATTGCGCTTACTTTTCCGGATAACTTGGATTATATTGTTTTCTTTTACCTAATAAAAAACCTTACTTTTCTGAATGCAGGTCGGTTGCCCGTTAAAGTGATGGGTTGGTGTTCCTTACTTCCGATCGATAAAACCGTACTCAAAACGGAACAGGTAATGGTATTTGCTCCGGATACCGGACATCCGGGTAAGTTTGTTTACCTGACGACACAGGAAAATAAATGCTGGAAAATAGATTTCGACCGCAGCTGTTATGAGCCTGTTTCCCTATTGCAACCTTATAATAAACCTCCCTATTCGTTTATGGAAATCAAACATAGGGAGGGTTACCTGTTGCCGTAATTTTAATTGATCCTTTTATCTTAATCCCTGTTGGAAAAGTATTTCATGAACTGGGAGCGTTCATACATACCTGGATTGCTTATATTTGCATAGTTAAGCCTGCCCTGGAATTGTTTCAAGGAGTTGTATTTTGCCTGAAGCATCCATTCTTCCATACAGGTTAGCACCTGTGAAATAATTTCGGCGCCATGTGTATATATTGCACTGCACATCTGTACGGCATCGGCTCCGGCCAGCAGGCATTTTATTACATCTTCCCAATCGTGGACCCCGGTGGAGGATGATATACTGATACCGGGTATTTTACCTGAAACGATTGCCGTCCAACGGAGTGTGTCACCCAGATCGGAATGACTGCTGAAAACATTACCGGACACGAGTTGCATCGTATTTATATCGATATCAGGCCGGTAAAAGCGATTGAAAAGCACTACGCCGTCGGCCCCGTTGACTTTGAGTATATGTACGAGTGCGGGCGTATTGCTGAAAAACTTTCCTATTTTCATGATCACGGGTATGGAAACTGTCTCTTTTACCTTACGTATAATATCTACGTACATGGCGCGTGTTGCGTCGAAATCGTGGGTCAGATCGGTATCCATATAGAAAACGTTCAGTTCCAAAGCATCAGCTCCGGCCAGTTGTATCTGACGGGCAAAATCGATCCATACATCGGATTTATAACAATTGATACTGGCTATAACCGGGATGGTACAGGCCGCCTTCGTCTTTTTTATTATTTCCAGATAGTTATTTACCTGATTGGCCTTTACATATTCCCGGACATAGTCGGCTGCCTCCGGATAATCTTCATCTTTCATCAATACGGAACTCTGCATTTCGATCTGTTCTTCGAACAACGATTTTAAGACTATGGCCCCGGCTCCTGCTTTTTCATATTCTTTATTGCGATCGGGGCTTGAAGTAAGGCCTGAACTTCCCACGATAATAGGATTACGGAGAGATAATCCTGCATATTGAGTTTTTAGATCGATCATGTTTTGATTTAATTACGTTTATATAAAGACAAATATAGTTATTTATTTTGTCCGGCTTCCGGCCATCTTATTTAAAATGCTTAAAAAGCTTTCTGCTTCTTACCTTATCAGCTTCTGCTTCCGAAAATAAGGCTTCCAATCCTAACCATCGTACTGCCTTCGGCGATTGCCAGTTCGTAATCGTCTGTCATACCCATTGATAATTCGGCAAAGTATTCTGATCCGGCAAAGAAGGATAATTCCAGTTCTTTGAAAAGTTCGGACAAATTCCGGAATTCTTTTTTTACCTGCTCCCTGTCATCAGTGAATGTGGCCATACCCATTAATCCGCAAATACGGATATGATTATAGGAAGCCGTATCGTTTTCTTTTAGAAATGTTTTCACATCATCCGGCCTGAATCCGTGTTTACTTTCTTCGCTGGCGATGTGTATCTCCAATAATACACGGATGATGCGGTTGTTTTTGGCTGCCTGTTTGTTTATTTCCTCCAGAAGCTTGAGGGAGTCGACGCTGTGGATCGTATGTATAAATGGTGCGATATCTTTTACTTTATTGCTTTGTAAAGGGCCTATAAAATGCCATTCGATATCTGCAGGGAGTTGTTTTCGTTTAAGGATAAGCTCCTGCGCCCTGCTTTCGCCGAATATCCGCTGGCCTGCTTGGTAGGCTTCGGATATGGCTTCGGCGGAATGAAATTTTGAAACGGCTATAAGCTTAACCCTGCCGGGCAGTTTATTTTTCAGGAACTCTATTTGTGAAGCAATAGTCATGATCTTTGTTCTGCAAGTAATTCTTCGTCTGATTTGGTTACAATTTTGTCGTTTACTGCAAAAGGAAAGACATCCATTAATGCCGTTTCCGTAACGGATGCAATAGTATAATCCGCCATGGTGCCTTTCATACCTTCTTCCAATACGGCAATAGCGTCTTTTAAGGTACTGGCCTGTGCAAGCATCTGGACGGATGTTTTTTTCTCGGCACCGCTCTTTTCATCCAGTGTAATAAAAAACACTTTAATGCGGTAAAAACGATCGCCATTTTCATTAAAAAATATCTCAGAAAGACGGGCTCTTTTTATATCGGCTATGGTAAATTCTCCGGTTATGTACGGACGTATTTCTTCAATAATTCTGGCTTCTGCTTCTGTAAAAGATAAAGCGTCGACCAGATAAGGTTCGGATACTTTTTTTTGCATTCCATTTTCCAGCATCTTTTCATACGATACTTTACACTCAAACCAATTGTGCATATTCTTTTATATTTAATTGTTTTTTAAAGTAACGGCAAATATACGATAATAATGTGGTTATGATGAAAGTAAGAGATTTATTAATATATTTGTCAGCGATATTTAAAAACTAACAACAGTAAAAAAAGGAAAAAACTATGGCAAGAAAAAAAATGACTGAAGAAGAAAGAGTCACGAAAAGGGCTATCAGGGAAAATGCATTTGATACTTTATCTAAAGGTCTTAAGTATCTGACATTTGATGAGTTAGAAGAAATTATTGCCTTAGCCCAAGGTTTCAAAAAAGACAAATTAGGAAAAGAAGAACTACGTTTAATTAAAGAAAAAGAAAGAATCGAGCAGCAATTGCAAAAGTTAAAAACAATTGACACTGCTGAGAATCTATAATAGATTGACGTATTTTATTAAAAAGATGACGCACATTTTTATATATAATGTGCGTCATTTTTTTGGGTGAGAATGGCTGTTTTTATAATTCATCTTCGGCATAAATACTCATAATATTGTTTAATTTATAATTATAAATTTCATCGGTCTTAAAGAATCGTTTTAATTCAATGTTTGCCGTTTCAACCGAATCCGAAGCATGAACAATGTTTTCTTGTACACTCATGCTATAATCCCCCCTAATGGTACCGGGTGATGCATTTCTTCCATTTGTTTTTCCTGTCATAGATCGTACCACATCAACCGCATTTAATCCTTCCAAACAACAAATAATTACCGGACAGCTTCTCATAGCGTCTTTAACCCGTTGAAAAAACGGTTTTTCCTTTAAGTGTGCATAATGCTGGCTAAGGATTTCATCGGTCAGCCATTCCATTTTCATACCTGCCATACGAAGACCTTTTTTTTCAAAACGCGAAATAATCTCACCGATTATTCCCCTCTGTATGCTGCAAGGTTTCAGGATTACCAATGTCTTTTCCATATGGATATTATTTTAGGATTTATAAAAAGGCAACCACGTATAACGCGATTGCCTCAAAGGTATAAAAATTAAAATTAGAAACTGATTCTGGTGCCTGCAAAAAAACTTCGTGGTAAAGACGGACCGTAGATGTAGGATGCATCACGGTTTTTTCCCTGGTCGAAATCCGATTGATAGGCATCAAATATATTTTGTACACCTGCGCTTATTTCAATTTTAGACTCTTTGTATAATGGAAATTCATAGGCTAATTTAATGTTCATATCGAAAAAATCGGCTGTATTAACAGCCTTGTCCTGTGGAATATATCCCGCTAAATGCTGAACGAGCATGCTTCCTGTATAGGTACCTGAAAGCGATATGGAAAATCGCTGTAAAGGTGTTAGTAAGGATGTGAAATAACCATAGTTGCCGGGTGTACGGAACATTTTTTTTGTTGCCGGTATGCTTTCGTCTTCACTCCATTTCTCATATTCTTTATAACGGCTTCTCTGGAATGTGAAGCCTGCCTGTAAGGATAACCAGGAGGTCAGTACTGACCGTCCTTCCAATGTTAATCCCATAACTGTTGCTCCGGAACCGTTACGACGTTCCTTGATCAGGTTTCCCTGTTCATCGTGTCCGATATCCTCAAGAATAAAGACATCACTCAGATTGGTGTAGAAACCTTCTACCAGAAAGTTAAACTGTACACCTCCGAAGCGCCTGTAAAAGTCGGTGGAAAGACTGATACTCTGCGATTTTTCTTCTTTCAGGTCGTCCGCCCGCCTGATCAGTGACACTTCTCCTCCGACGGCGGATATATGCATATCTTCGTCAAAAGCCTGTGGAGCACGGAATCCACCCGAATAACTTGCCCGTATATTAATATCTTCAATCGGGTTGAAACGGATATTAGCACGGGGACTGAAGACCACATGATCGATCATATTATGCTTATCCAGGCGGCCGCCAATGAGGAAACTCCATTGTTTGTTTTTCCATTCGTTCTGAAAGAATGCGCTCCCGATATGTACTTTCTGATTGGTATACCGGTTATATCCCAACATTTTGTCTTCAAGATGGTCGTAGCTGTATTCGATACCGGTTGTAAGATCGGACGGCATAAATAATAAACGGTTGAAGCTATAGGCGTATTGGCCACCTGTCATAACGGTGAGATCAGTTGTTTTGCCATAGGCTTTGGGATCCTGATTGGTGCCGTAATAACTATCCCTGTCCGTATTTTGTGCAGAAGTGTAAACGCTTAATTTATGTTTGTAGTCAGAAGAAAATAAATCCCATTTAAGTCCGCCGCCGTCTATGGCGTGTTCTAACTGTTCGGCAATGTCTGCCTCGTGCGGAGGCCGGTTAAGTAAATTTCCCCCTCTGCGGAATTCTCCCATATGATGATATTCAAATGTGAGTTTGGAATAGAGTCCTGTTTTAATATAAGAACGGAAACCAACCGTCTGGCTTTTTAACTTAGGCAATTCCGTAAAACCGTCCTCATCATGATCGTAAGCAGACCGGTGGCGGTTTTGACCGAAAACGTATAATCCCATTTTCCCGCTTTCGGATACCAGGGAAGCATTCAGTGTCGTACTATTGTCGAAAGAAGTGCTACCCCCCGGGAATGTGATAGTGTGGGATAATTCTCCTGAATTCCGCAACGGTTCTTTCGTAATGATATTGATGGTTCCGGCAATAGCGGATGAACCGAATAAGGCTGAACCTCCACCCCTCATCACTTCAACACGTTCAATCATATTAGCAGGTATCTGTTCTAACCCGTACACACCCGATAGGGCGCTAAATATGGGACGTGAATCAATTAATATCTGGGTATAGGGACCATCCAGACCGTTGATACGGACTTGTTGGAAGCCACAGTTCTGACAGTTTGTTTCAACCCTAACGCCGGGTTGGAAATTCAATCCCTGGGCGAGGGTAGGGGAATTGGTATTTGTGAATACTTTTGCGTCTAATACGTTCACTAAGGAAGGAGCCAGCCGTCGGGTTGTTTCGCCCCGGTTGGCGGAAACAACCACACCGTCGAGTGCTATACGGTCTTCTTCAATTTCAAAATTCAGCTCGAGTGTTTGTCCTTTTATAACGGTGACTTGTTTTTCTATTGTTTTATAACCGATTGATTTTACTTCGAGGGTGAAATTTCCCTCCGGTACATTTTTGAGAAAATAGTGTCCGGAAGCGTCCGTTGTTGTACCTATTGTGGTTCCTTTTATCAATACGTTAATAAAAGGTAAGTGTTCCTGCGTGTATTTATCTAAGACATGGCCCACAATATTAATATCGGAACCTCTTTGCTGATCATCAGCTTTTACCAGCATGCTCATACAATACAGGCTGATAATAATACAAATATATTTGTTCATATTATGCTTGATTATGAAATATACCAGACAAAAGACACATCGTTCTCCCGTCAGGAAAATAAATAATTATCTGATTAATGTGAATTAGCAGTCAAAGTAGTTGTAACTCGCTTTGCTTGTCAGTAGTCAAGATAAATATGTTTATACTACTTAACTATCCGTCTTCAGTGATGCGGGTTGATTATTATTGACTGCTTTAAATACGGATTAAATAATAAGTTAAAAATCAAGCAAGGGGAGGTGCGCGAAGTTGGTTAGAATCTTTCTGAGGTAGTAAATGATACTGTTTTATGGGTTTTGATAAAAGAACGCGTACTGCGGGAAGAAAAGTGGTGATATTTGTAAAAGAAACGGCATTGTCTGCCTGTAAAATCGTAGATATCTGGTGAAGTAACTGTAATTCAGTTCCTGTATGCTGGTGATCAACGGGTACATCTCCGTTTGTAGAAAAGGGATGGGAGTGAACGATAGTTATCCCGTTGACGACATGTACGTGTGTAAATGAAATAATACCTCCGAGGTATGCTATAAAGAGTACCGGGAAAAGTATTTTAAGATATTTCAGATACAACTGTTTCATATTTGTGATTCAGGGCGGCAATTTACTAAATTTAACTGATATTTGTATAATGTATGATTTTATTTATAAATGAGTTAGTTGAATAGTATGCGTAAATTTACCTTTTCACGATTTTACAGGAATATGCCTTTTCTTCCGTCTGAACGGAAACGATGTAAACACCAGGGATCAAATCATGTACAAAAACAGAAATATCATTTTCATTAGAATTAAAAAAATGTTCTTTTATCAGATTACCGGATAAGGTGAAAAAACGAACGGATCTGATAGGTAAATCTTCATACGTACGAATATAAATAACGGATTGTGCCATGGCGGGAAACACGCGGATTCTTTTTTTTCCGGTTACCTGCCGGTTTGATGTGGCATGTCCTACTCCGACGGGTAATTCGGTTACCGTGCCGGCAGTACCCCGAACAGCTTTCCATGTTTTTTTGTCGGAACTATAATAGAGGCGTATTTTGTCGCCTTCTTCAATATCCGTACGGATAATATACGTATCACCGTCGGTATACATAGCGTTATCTCCTTTCAGGTCGAAGCTGAATACTTCAAGTTCTTCCTTAATTGTACCGTTTTTATTGGTAAGGAATATACCCCATAAACCATTAAAATCGCGTGCGCCGTAATCAACCACATATGAAAACCGTAATATAAAAGGTTCGTCCTTTCTGATCACATCCGTATTTACAGATAAACCGTAGGTCTCGAATTTACCGTTTTCTATAAAGTAAAATTCATGGTTGGGTACAGATCCTCTTCTTGCCTTTTTTATACCTATAACAGCATCCTGTTCTTTTGAAAAGCCGGAATTGTTGCTGCTTCCTCCTATACCCTGCATGAAAGGATCGAGTGCAGACAAAAGGTAATAGCCATTTGAATAGCCGCTCCAACCCCAGTTGACATGGTAATAATTGTCCTGGTCATAACCGTCGATAATGAATTGATGACCTTCTCCCTGCCCTGTAATACCACCATACAATAGAGGACGGTTTTCGTTTAATTCTTTTTGAAGTAAGTTATTCCATTCTTCATTGGAATATAAATTCCTGTAAGCAAGATACATCCCTTTATCATAACCAAAATTATTGATCAGTGCTTGAATAGCATCCGGCGTATATGCACCACTCGATTTGGTACCAAAGTCCGTATACGCGGCTGCTCCTGCGTGATAAACCAGCGTAGATACTGCTTTTTCCTGTGTTGTATTCCACAGCGGTTTATTATTGTAATCTGTTTGATAGTTATCCAACATGTTTTGCCAGTCGTAATTGATATTGAAATCGGCGGAAACAGACAGCTTTCCTGTGGTTGTTTTATATTGATTTGATCCGCTTCCCCTGACCGGCCATTCGTTATATTTCATAAGAATTCCCATTGCTGTAGCTACACAACCGGTTACTGTATGTTTTCCGGATTGAAGCGGACACAGATCATTATACGGAGCCGTTTGATCCCATAATGCAGTTGATAAGCAAATACCGCCGGATTTTGTCTGCGAAACTCCGGTAAGTAATTCATTCCATTTTTGTTGTATGTATTCGGAAGGGGTAAAATTATTTGTAATTATATGGTTTATTTCTTTTTCGTAAAGTATGAGCCGGTTTGATAGGTTTTCCGGCATTTGTTCTGTTTTGAAAGACCCTTTATCAGAATAAGCCAGTACAGGTATTGCGGTATCATCACCGGAAATTATTACAAACCCCCGATTATCAGGTATATTGAATATATAAAATAAAGGGTATATGCCAGAACGTAATCCATTACTTTTTTCTCCGGTAGCCGTGTAAATTAATTCGGGTTCCAGCGAGCCTCTCAGTTGCGGGAGGGAATGAGTGATGAAAGCCGAAGCAGCCCTATGCGCTTCGCCCTTATCGACTTTTTTGGCACCGATATTACCTGAAAGCAAAACGGCCAAGATGATTATAATTGATGTTTTCATAAATGAATTCTTACTCCTTATAACAACAAATCTATAAATATATTTTTGTTTTTATCGTTTTCCGGATATAAACAAGATGGTGGATACTCAATATACCGTTAAGTAGGTATATTATTATGTATATATAAATTGTACATTTGCACCGTTTTTAGGTGGAGTTATATCCTGATGAGAGAATCTAATCTCTGTTATATAAAATGGTTATTGCCGGTGTTATTTATTGTATATTACAGTAACATCGCTTTTTTTATGCATGTACATGTGGAAGAAGGAACCATGATTGTACACTCCCATCCTTTTTCTAAAACTACCAGCAATGCTTCTCATCAGCATCAGTCATTGGCCGAAATTTTATTCCTGCATCAGCTATCAACAGTAAATGTTGCCGACAGTTTTATTTATTCTTTTGAAATACAGGCATCAAATCAGGAAATTATAGAAATTGCTTATAAAATAACCGATCCGTTTTTTTTATTACCTCATCAGACGCATTTGTCTCTCCGGGGGCCTCCCTATGTTGGTTCCTGTTAATTTTTTTTATTTACTTAATTCTATTTATTAACCAACATTTATCAGACAGTGAAAAAGATCATTTCATTTATAGTATGCTTATACCTATTATCGGGTACGGTATTAGCAGAAGACGGACCTGCCCTTAACCCTTCCGATGCAAATATAGTCGGACATATTTTGGATAGGAAAACAGGGGAGCATTTACCCTTTATTAATATTTTCCTTCAGGGCACCACGATTGGCACTACTACGGATGCTACCGGTCATTATTACTTAAAGAATCTTCCGGAGGGAACTTTTACATTGGTTATGAAATCCATAGGATATAAAACCATAGAGAAAGAAATTAAGTTGAGAAAAGGAACTACGTTGGAAGTGAATTTTGAAGCGGAAGAAGATGCTGTATCATTAGACGGCGTGGTTGTATCTGCCAATCGTAACGAAACAACACGCAGGCTTGCCCCTTCGCTCGTCAATGTTCTGGATTCGAGAACATTTGAGACCACGCATTCGACTTCTTTGGCCGACGGGTTGAATTTCCAGCCCGGAGTACGGGTGGAAAATAACTGCCAGAACTGTGGATTCCAACAGGTCCGTATTAATGGCCTGGAAGGTCCTTATACCCAGATATTGATGGATAGCCGTCCAATATTCAGTGCACTTACCGGTGTTTACGGATTAGAACAGATACCTGCTAATATGATTGAACGTGTTGAAGTGATGAGGGGTGGAGGTTCAGCCTTATTCGGTTCATCCGCTATTGCCGGAACAATCAATATTATAACGAAAGAACCTCTGCGAAATTCGGCTCAGGTTGCACATTCACTTACGATGATCGACGGAAGCAGGCCGGATAATAATACAACTGTTAATGCTTCTTTAGTGACGGATGACCATAAAGCCGGAGTTTATATTTTCGGACAAAACAGATACCGTGGGGCATATGATCATGACGGCGACGGGTTTACCGAATTGGGTAAATTGAATTCTAAAACGCTTGGACTTCGTTCCTACCTGAAAACAAGTACTTATTCTAAACTTACATTTGAGTATCATAACATAACCGAATTCAGAAGAGGGGGTAACTTGCTGAATCTTCCTCCACATCAAACCAATATCACGGAACAGACAGATCATAATATAAATGGCGGAGGTATAAAATTCGACCTGTTCTCTCGCGATTATAAGCACAGGGTAAATCTTTATACATCGGCTCAACATACGAAAAGAGACAGCTATTATGGTGCTGATTTCAATGACAATGCTTACGGACATACCAAAGGTATGACTTTTGTGGGCGGAGGACAATATTCTTATGAGTGGGATAAATTACTTTTTATGCCCTCGCAATTTACGGGAGGATTGGAATACACGTACGATGACCTGCAAGATGAAATGCTTGGATATAACCGGACGATAGAGCAAACCGTTCATATTGAAAGTGCTTTTGTACAGAATGAATGGAAGAATAAGCTCTGGAGTTTCCTTATCGGCGGAAGGCTGGATAAGCATAACCTGATCGGGCATGTGATATTCAGCCCACGTGCCAATGTCCGTTTTAATCCAACAGAAGATGTAAATATACGTGCCAGTTATTCAAGCGGCTTTCGTGCACCACAGGCTTTCGACGAGGATTTACATATAACGGCTGTGGGAGGTGATGTGATGATCATTAATCTGGCTCCTGATCTTAAAGAGGAAAATTCGCAGAGTTTAAGCGCTTCCGTCGATTATTATAAGCGTTTCGGGGCAGTGCAGACCAATTTCCTTGTGGAAGGTTTTTATACCGATCTTCGCAATGTCTTTGTACTTGAAGAAAACGGGCATGATAAAGAGGGAAATATCCTGATGGAACGAAGAAATGGAAAAGGTGCAAGGGTAATGGGTGTTAATATGGAAGCAAAGATGGCTTATGCCTGGATGCAAATACAGGCAGGGGCAACTGTTCAGCGCAGCCGTTATAAGGAACCTGAACAATGGAGTGAAAATGAGAGTGTGGAACCTCAAAAGAAGATGTTCCGTTCACCGGATGTTTACGGATATTTTACCTCAACTTTTACTCCGGTGAAGAGACTGACTGCTTCTCTGACCGGAACCTATACGGGGAGTATGCTTGTGCAGCACTTTGAAGGATATATTCCGGAAGACAGGGAAGAAAAAACCCCCGACTTTTTTGATATGAATATCAAATTGGCATATGATTTCCCTCTTTTGAAATCGGTAACTTTACAGCTTAACGGAGGAATTCAGAATATATTCAATGCTTACCAGAGTGATTTTGACAAAGGCCCGCAAAGAGATGCCGGCTATATATATGGCCCGGGTGTTCCGAGAAGTTATTTTATCGGTTGTAAAATTAATTATTAAAAATTCACTTTAAATCTGCAACGGTAGGACTTGCTTATACGTCAAATAAGAAAAGACGTACTTATTATGATAAAAATAGAAGGTATAAGCAAGTTCTTCCGTACGGAAGAAATAGAGACAATAGCGTTGAATAACGTTTCGATGGAGGTAAAAGATAGTGAGTTTATTGCTGTTATGGGGCCTTCCGGCTGTGGCAAATCGACCCTCCTGAATATTTTAGGATTGCTTGATAATCCAACGGAAGGAAAGTATTACCTCGGCAATACGGAAGTCGGACATTTAAGGGAAAAAGACCGCACGAAAATGCGAAAAGGAAATATCGGGTTTATATTTCAGAGTTTTAACCTGATTGATGAATTGAATGTTTATGAAAATGTAGAATTACCCCTGACGTATATGGATATGAAAGCCAAAAACCGTAAGGAACGGGTTCAAAGCATATTAAAACGAATGAATATAAGCCACAGATCACATCATTTTCCCCAACAATTATCCGGAGGACAGCAACAACGGGTTGCTATAGCACGGGCAGTGGTTTCGAATCCTCAAATTATCCTTGCAGACGAACCAACCGGTAATCTGGATTCGAAAAACGGATCGGAAGTAATGCAATTACTTACGGATCTGAACAAAGAAGGTACATCGATTGTGATGGTGACACATTCGAAGCATGATGCAAGCTATGCACACAGGGTGGTTAATTTATTTGACGGTAGTATTGTATCGACGGTTAATGGATATCTATAATTTATTACTTTTGCACTCATGAAAACTATTTTGAAAAACTTTTTCAGTGCTCTTCGCCGTTTTAAAATGGCGACTATCCTCAATATCCTGGGGTTATCAATTGCCTTTGCTGCGTTTATAGTCATATTTATGCAATTGGATTATGACTGGTCTTTTGATAAATTCCATAAAGATGCCGACCGTATTTACAGGGTGGAAGCTGTGTTTGAAGAAAGTGCACAGGCTATCATAAGCCGGCCCCTCGCAGAATCGTTAATACATTCTTCGCCTCATATAGTAGCAGGTACGTTGACTAATCCCTGGGGACAGCATATGGCTTTTACGGTAGAGTCGGAGGGAATTCAGAATAGTTATAAAGAAAAGGCTCTAAAGGTATATCCTGAGTATACAAAAGTATTTGAATTCGATATGTATGAAGGAATGTCTAATGCAATGGATGAACCTAATACCGTGTTGATACCGGTAAGTTTAGCCGAGAAAATGTTCGGGAAAACTTCTGCAATTGGTAAACAGTTGAAAGCCGGTGATCAAAGCTTTACTATCGGTGGGGTGTATAAAGATTTTCCCCGGAATACACTTATCGATAATGCTATCTTTTATCCCATGTCTAAAGAAGAAAATATCAATAGCTGGGGCAACTGGAATTACGAATTGTATATTCGTTTGGATTCTCCCGAGAACAGTGAACATTTGATTGAGAATTTCCTTAAAAATTTTGATACGTCTGCTTTGGGAAAAGATTATGATTATATTAATTCCATAAAGTTGCGTCTAACTCTGTTGCATGAAGTGCATTTTACTACCGATACTACGTATGACCGTACTCCTAAGGCAAGCAGGCAAACCTTGCTTGTCTTATTTGCTATAGCGATTGTAATCGTTGTCATTGCAGGTATTAACTTTACAAATTTCAGTACGGCTCTTACTCCTATACGTATAAAAAGTATCAATACGCAAAAGATACTCGGTGCGGAAGAACGTGTTTTGCGCCTTTCGCTTCTTTCTGAAGCCGTGTCGATTTGTTTTGCCTCTTATCTGATCTCGATTTTGCTTGTACTTTTAGTATCTGTAAGCCCTTTATCGCAGTTGATCAATGCGGATATGTCATTGTCATCCCATGTAGGACTGATTATTCTTACAGGGATGATAGCCCTGTTAACAGGTTTAGTGGCCGGCCTGTATCCTTCTTATTATACTACCTCTTTTTCGCCGGCATTGGTATTGAAGGGGACTTTCGGTTTGTCACCGAAAGGAAGGCAGCTCCGGAATACGCTTATCAGCGTGCAGTTCATAGCTTCCTTCGCGCTGATCATCGGCGCTATATTTATGTATTTGCAGAATTATTATATGCAGAATACGCCGTTAGGTTACGATAAAGACCAACTCATCATTACCGACCTGAGCGAGAATATCAATAAAAGCCGTGACGCATTTGCCAACCAGGTAAAATCTTTTTCCGGTATTGAAGATGTTACTTTTGCGCAGCCGCTTCTTTCAAGTTCGGATCAATATATGGGTTGGGGACGTAAATACCGTGATAAAGATATAAATTATCAATGTCTGCCTGTAGACCCTTCTTTCTTAAAAGTGATGGGCGTTGAAATAATTGAGGGGAGAAATTTTCGTGAAGAAGACAAAAATACACGTCACGGAGTATATGTGTTTAACCAAAAGGCACGTGACGAATACGAACTGGTCTTGGGCGACCGTATCGACAGTGCCGAAATAGTCGGCATAATGCCGAATGTAAAATTTGCTTCTTTCCGTACGGAAGTAGTTCCTATGGCTTTTTTCGTATGGGGAACAAATAATTGGGGCAGTGAGCCTAATTATGCATATATTAAAGTAAAGGCGGGCACTGATTTACGGGCTGCTATGCAGCATACCCGTAATTCGCTTCATTCATTTGACGCCTCGTATCCGTTTAACGTCCGTTTTTTTGATGAAGTTTTAAATACCTTGTATGAGAAAGAGAGGAAAGTAAGTATGCTTATTTCCCTTTTCAGTTTTATAGCTGTATTTATTTCTATGGTAGGTGTATTCGGATTGGTCGTTTTTGAAAGTGAGTACCGTAAAAGAGAAATCGGAGTACGTAAGGTGCTGGGATCATCAACCGGTGAGATATTGATCATGTTTAATAAAATATATGTACGTATCCTGTGTATGTGTTTTATTTTAGCGGCACCGGTAGCCTATTATGCTATTTATCAATGGTTGGAAAATTTTGCGTATAAAACTCCTATTTATTGGTGGGTTTTTTTAGCTGCTTTTATGTTAGTTGCCATTATAACGGTTATCACAGTTAGTTTTCAAAACTGGAAAGCGGCAAATTCCAATCCTGTTAACAGTATAAAGATCGAATAGCAGGCAGGATAATTATTTAATCCTGTCTCCGCAAAATGTTTTTCTTCGGCATTGGTTGCAAAAGCTGCCTATCCATACGGTATCAAACTGATTAATGGCTTTTTCAACCAATATAGGATCGGAAGTTAATATACCAGCCTCGAAGTTGCGGGTGTAGTCGCCTTTCATACCCATACCGGCACCGGTCAGGTTGGCTGATCCAATATATACCGTTTCCAAATCGAATATGATTAATTTGAAATGCACACGCGGGCATAAAACCCTTTCCAACCCATTTACTAAAATCGGATATTTATCAAAATCTTTCCTGAAATTGGGTCCCGGTTCTTTAGCGTGTATTAACCGGATTTCGACACCACGTGAGATCAGTCCGGATAATATACGGAGAAAAGGAACGGCAGAGAGGCCCTGTTTCATATACAAGTCTTTCAGGTCGGCAGTTCCTATCCATAACAGTTTTTTTACCTGTTTAACTTTTTCAAGGACAACCGAATAATGATCACTGTTTGCAATGTATGCCGTCGGGTTATTCACTTTTATTTGTCATTATCTTTCAGGAATATCAACCGCCTGCAATATTACCAAAAAAAGACAGGATTAAAAACACGTTATGTGCATTTAATCCTGTAATATGATGTATATCGTAGTTTGGAGTTACCTTTTTCTTAATATATAGTGGTCGGCCATGTCTCCGGTTATTCGATTGCCATCCATATCCAGATGATAAAGCTGATTTTCTCCCACAAAATATTTATTAGGAGCTTCTTCTCCCTGCAAAGTAATAATTGAACCATTCTGATCCCAGGTAAATCTTCCGGTAGATTCGAATGTTGTATCGGGCTGATTCAGGTATTTTATGGATTTTCTATACGTGTCGCCCGATAATGTAATTTTGACATCCATTCCCGGACCTGATGCAGAAGGTAGTTCTCCCTCGAATGTTCCCGCAGGAAGGGTACCTGAATATGTTCCGTTCACATCTAATGAATTTTGCGCATTATGAGTGTCAACTACCGTTACATCTTCTTCCATTACGGCTGTTCGCCCCTGGGCATTATTCTGGCGATTATTACAACCTGCCAGTAATAATAAAGCACATGCTAAAAAATAAATTTGTTTCATACTCTTTTTGTTTAATATTAAAATAACACATTTACCTAATACGTATAATAACAAAAAGAAAAATTAAATGTTTATTTTTTATCAATGATCGTTGCAACAGCAGCATCCCCTGTTACATTTACAGCAGTACGTAACATATCTAATGGGCGGTCGATGCCTAATATCAGAGCCAGGCCTTCCGCTGGAATGCCAACTGAAGTAAGCACCATTGTCAGTATAACGTAACTTCCCCCCGGAATGGCAGGGGTACCGATTGACGATAGTACGGTCATAAAAATGATAACCAGCAATTCCTGTAATCCGAGATCGATCCCAAGTACCTGTGCGATAAATAATACTGCAATTGATTGATAACAACTGGTTCCGTCCATATTGATCGTTGTTCCTAAAGGTAATACGAACGAAGCGGTTTCGGGTGAAATATCCAGTTCTTTTTCTACGGTTTCCATGGTAACCGGTAAAGTAGCAGCGCTGCTACTTGTAGTGAATGCCAGCAATTGAACAGGATACATAGCATGGATAAACTTTTTTACTTTTGTTTTCGTAAACAACCGGATAAGAGAAGGATAAAATACCAACATGAGAATAAATAAGGAAATAACAACTGTCAGTGCATATACCGCAAGTGCACTGAATATGCTTGCATCGCCTTTGAAGTCGGTCATTAGTCCCGCCATTAATGCAGTAACTCCCCATGGAGCAAAACGGATAATATAATCAACCATTCGTAGGATGATATCATTTAGTCCGTCAAATAAAGAAATAACCGGTTTGATTTTATCAGGGGCAATGGTAAGGGCCGCAATTCCAAAAAAAATTGCAAAGAAAATGATCTGTAGCATTTTGGAATTATCGGAGGCTGCACTTATAAAATTGTTTGGTATTACGTCGTTAAGGAAGGCTAAAGAGCCTTCTTGTTGCGTAGAGGTAGCTTCCTGTTTTTTTTGTTCAACTACTGAATAATAGTTTTCCTGCAGGTGGGTAATCTGCGATTTGTCCACCAGATTACCCGGCTTAACGACCAATCCCATGACCATACCTAATAATACGGCAAAAATAGTAGTAGTTATATATAATAAAATTGTTTTACCTCCCAACCGTGAGAGTCTGGTGATGTCTTTAAGTCCGGTGACTCCTTTGACCAAGGTAATGAAAACAAGAGGAACTGCTATTAATTGCAATAGACGTATAAATAGCTGCCCCCAGGGCCGTATCCAATTCTGTATAAACTGTTCTCCGTTAAACCAAAGGGCAATCAATCCGATGATTACCCCTGCTATCATTCCTAAAAGTATCTGTAAATATAAAGGTATAGATGTAATTCTACTGAATATTCTCATATCAAATGCATTTATTACAAAGATATAAAAATATTGAAACGTACAATTTGTTCAACTGTTAGTCTTATTATTCAACGGACCGGCTTAATTGGGAAAGAAAGGCTTCTACTTCTTCAGCATTATCCGGTTCGGGGCTCCACGGTGCGAAATTCTCCGGAGATACGGCGACGTAAGGGCCGGGTTTGGCCTCATACAATACACTGCCTGTTTCTAAAACGAGTAATCCATGCCATACACCAGCCTTAATATCGGCTCCGTAAACACCTTGCAAAGGGTCAAGTATCAATTGTTGGGTAATATTTCCATTTTCATCAAAAATGAAAACGGCCACTTTTCCCCTCAATATTAAGAAAGCTTCATCTTTATCCGGATTTATGTGTCGATGAGGACGCAGATAGGTTCCCGGTTCCATGGCATTGATCAAACGGTTTACCGGATCGTTGAGGTCTTCATGGAAATTGAAATTCATCCGCAGGCGTTGTGATTGTTTTGCCTTTTGGGTCGTTTTATCAAGAAGTTTTTCGTCAATAATTTTCATGTGATTAGAATATAGGTATAAGAGAAAAGGGATTACCTCATAAGGAATCCCTTTTCTTATATTATATAAAAACTGTTTTTAATAATAACGTTCTAATATCCAGGCGTCCTGGAAATTAGGATAATATTTTGACCGGAAAGCATCTCTGCTGTAAAGGGCATCTCTCTTGCTATCGAAACTGGAAACAATAACACGCAACATACCCATTTCATTTTGAGCTACCATAGCAGTATATCCGTCACGTTGCATACGGTCTCTTAAAGAATATGCGTTCGTATTGTTACGGAAACTACCTATAACTACACTGTACCGTCTTAAATTGGCCGTGCTTTCTCCCTGATAGGGATTGATCCGTTCCTGACGGGTTGTTACGTTAAAATCGTCATAATCACTTTCTTCTTCAATGTCTGTCCGCGGTTTAGATACGGGAGCGATTTCGAAATCGTCCTCAAATTCGTCTTCGAATTCATCCTCGAATACCTCAACAGGAGCCGCCGACTCACGCTCTTTTGCTTGTTCGTAAGCCGCTTTGTACGCACTCTGCTTAGGTTTACATGAGCCAAAAGCTAATATCATACACATAGCGGCTCCTAATAACCAAATCTTATTCATAACTATCCAGTTCTTAAATTATATGCGCAAAGATATAAATATTATTTACTAATTTCGCACTTAGTATATAATATATTATAAAGTAAATGAATAAATCTATTTTTTCTATGATTATTTCTTCGTCCGTATTATTAGGAGCCTGTACGCATGCCACAGCGAAAACGGGAAAACCGGATCAGACCACTCCGGTTATCGGACGTTCGGAAATTAAAGTACCAAACGGGGTAATGACGCCCGAGGTGCTTTACAGCTTAGCAAGAGTAAGCGACGCTAAACTATCGCCTGACGGCACCAGGGTGCTCTACGGCGTAACCTTTATCAGTATTGAACACAATAAGGGAAACAGGGAATTATTTGTTGTAAATACCGACGGAACGAATAAAAAGCAAATCACAAGGACGCCCCAAAGCGAACAAAATGCCGTTTGGCTTAAAAATGGAAACGAAATCGCTTTTCTTACCAGTGAAAGCGGCAGTTCGCAAATCTGGGTCATGAATGCTGACGGTACAAACCGTCGTCAGGTAAGTAATTACGAAGGTGGTATCAATGGATTCGTTCTCTCGCCGGATGAAACGAAAGTTCTCTTTTACAGCAATATCAAGTATGGTAAGCGGACATCGGATATTTATCCCGATCTGCCTAAAGCTACCGGACGTATCGTAGATGATCTTATGTATAAACATTGGGATGAATGGGTAGAAACTATACCGCATCCTTTTATTGCCTCTTTTGATGGAAAGCGTATGGGAGATGCTGTGGATATTATGGCCGGCGAACCTTTCGAAGCTCCGATGAAGCCTTTTAACGGGACAGAAGATTTAGCCTGGAGCCCGGATAGTAAATGGGTAGCTTATGCAAGTCGTAAAAAAACCGGAATTGAATACACCTTATCGACGAATTCGGATATCTATTTATATAATGTAGAAACGAAGGAAACTAAAAACCTGACGGAAGGAATGATGGGATATGATACCCAACCGGTTTTTTCACCTGATGGAAAATATATAGCCTGGGTAAGTCAGGAGCGCGATGGGTACGAGTCTGATAAACACCGTATATTCGTTGTTGAACTGCAAAGTGGTAAACGAATATATCTGACGGAAAATTTCGACTATAATGGCGATAACCTGCAGTGGCTTCCTGACAGCAGATCGATTTATTTTATTTGTTCAAAAGAAGGTTTGAACCATATCTGGCAAATAACGCTTGATAAGCAAGTCAAGCAAATTACGGATGGTCAGTATGATTATGTAGGATATGATACGAATGCTGGAAGGATGATTGCTTTACGGCAGTCGATGGAAAAACCTTCCGAGGTATTTCGGATTGAAAACGGACAAGCGACAGAGATCAGTTTTGAAAATAAAGCCATATTCGATCAGTTGACAACTGGGAAAAGTGTACCGCGCTGGATAAAAACTACTGATGGTAAAGATATGTTGACCTGGATTATTTATCCTCCGAACTTCGATCCGAATAAAAAATATCCCGCGTTACTTTATTGTGTAGGAGGTCCGCAGAGTATGATCAGTCAGAACTGGAGTTACCGTTGGAATTTTCAGATCATGGCCGCAAACGATTACATAATCGTTGCACCCAATCGTAGAGGATTACCAGGCTTTGGGCAGGAGTGGCTTGAGCAGATAAGCGGCGATTACGGTGGTCAGAATATGAAAGACTATTTTTCTGCGATTGATGAGATGAAAAAAGAACCGTATATTGATGAAAATCGTTTGGGAGCTGTTGGAGCAAGTTATGGAGGTTTCTCCGTTTATTGGCTTGCCGGTCATCATCAGAAGCGATTTAAAGCCTTTATTGCACATGCCGGTATTTTCAATCTTGAACAACAATATCTGGAAACCGAGGAAATGTGGTTTGCAAACTGGGATATGGGAGGACCTTACTGGGATAAGAGTAATGCCGTGGCCCAGCGTACATTTGCCAACTCTCCGCATCTTTTCGTTGATAAGTGGGATACTCCGATCTTAGTAACACATGGCGAACTGGATTACCGCATTCTTGCTTCACAGGGTATGAGTGCGTTTAATGCTGCAAAGCTTCGCGGCGTACCGGCAGAAATGCTTATTTTCCCTGACGAAAACCACTGGATCGCACAACCACAAAACGGAGTTCTCTTCCAAAGAGTATTTTTTAACTGGCTGGATAAATGGCTTAAATAAACAACCTGTTATTTTATTAAATCACAACGCAGAACAGTAATCCGAAGATCAGCTGTTCTGCGTTTAGTTTTTTATTTTTAATAAATTATGCGATCGTAATATCCGGATCCAGATATACATCCTGTATGGCCTGTAGTAATTCCACTCCTTCTTTCATGGATTTCTGGAATGCTTTCCTTCCACTTATCAGGCCCATGCCTCCGGCACGTTTGTTTACTATAGCCGTGATGATCGCATCTTTCATATCGGAAGCTCCATGTGATTCGCCACCCGAATTGATTAACCCGATACGTCCCATATAACCATTTGCTACCTGATAACGGCATAAATCAATCGGATGCTCAGTTGTAAGTTCCGTATACATCTTCTTACTGTATTTTCCAAAATTGATGGCTGTAAAACCTCCATTGTTGACCGGAAGTTTTTGCTTTACGATGTCTGCCTGAATAGTTACTCCAAGATGGTTGGCTTGTCCGGTAAGGTCGGCAGAAGCGTGATAATCCATATTGTCTTTTTTGAAGTTGTTATTTCTCAAATAACACCATAAAACGGTTGCCATACCTAATTCGTGTGCATATTCAAAAGCTTCGGCCACTTCTACCAATTGTCTTCTGCTTTCGGGAGAGCCAAAATAAATAGTTGCCCCTACTGCCACTGCTCCCATATTCCACGCTTCTTTTACGGTGCCAAACATTACCTGGTCGTAAGAATTAGGGTAACTAAGCAATTCATTATGATTGATTTTAACTAAGAAAGGAATTTTATGAGCGTATTTACGTGCCATTATCCCTAACACGCCGAATGTAGAAGCCACAGCATTACAACCTCCTTCAATAGCAAGTTTTATAATATTTTCCGGATCGAAATACTGGGGATTCGGAGCAAAAGAAGCACCTGCCGAGTGTTCGATACCCTGATCTACAGGTAGTATGGATAAATATCCTGTATTGGCTAAACGGCCGTGTCCTAAAAGAGCCTGTAAATTTCTTAATGTCTGTATATTCCTGTCGGAATTAACCCAAATATCGTCAATATGGGTAGGCGAAGGAATGTGGATGAGCGATTTATCAATCGTTTTGCATTTGTGATTCAGATAGTATTCACTTTCATGACCTAATAAACTAATAACCTTTGATGCGTCCATAATATAATGTTTATAATAGTATAGTAACAAATTTTGTCAATCGGTTGTTTTGGATAAATCTGCTTTTCCGGGTATAAGTGTAAGGGTACAAACTTAATTAAAATGAAACAATAATTTATATAATCCTTTTATATTATGTATGAAAGATTATTTTTGCATCGTAAAAACTATTTTAACCGTTTAATTGTTTTATTAAAGACTTAAAATTATGGCAAAGTTTGAAATTACAAAAAGAAAAAATGGAGAGTTTCAGTTTAATCTGAAAGCAGGAAATGGAGAAGTTATTCTTACCAGTGAAGGCTATACCGCCAAAGACAGTTGTAAAAAGGGTATAGAATCTGTAAAGAAGAATGCTCCGATTCATAACCGTTATGAAAAGAAAGTGGCCAAAAACGGGAAACCCTTCTTTAATTTGAAAGCCAGCAACGGACAGATTATCGGATCGAGTGAAATGTATGCCAGTGAGTCAGGTAGGGATAAAGGTATTGAATCTGTCAAAAGAAATGCGTTCGAGGCTGAAATTGTTGATTTAACCGTACAAAAAGAATAATTATATAATTAAATTAGTTTATTATGGGATTACTTTGGTCGATTATTATTGGTATTATAGCTGGGGCAATAGCCGGCTATATAATGAGAGGCAGAGGCTTTGGTATGATCATTAACCTCATAGTGGGGTTGATCGGTGGTTTATTGGGCGGATGGATTTTCAGTCTTTTTGGAGCAAGTTCAGGCGGCATCCTGTGGAACATACTCATGTCCACTGTAGGTGCCGTAGTTCTGTTATGGATATTATCATTATTTAAAAGATAGACATATGAAAGATTTGATTTTAGGTTTATTTGTCGGTGCCGCTATCGGATATGTAGTAGGCATGGCCAAAGAAAGAGGTACAATGGATGACCTTTGTGATGAAGTAAATGATTTGGGAAGAAGAACCAAAAGGTTGTTTAAAAATGCTGTTGATAAAACAAAAAATCAGGCTGAATATCTGAAAGATAGTGCTGAATATGAGATCAACAAAGCACAGTCAATGTAAGAACAGGAAAAATAAAATAAAAGGAGTTGCCATATTGGGCAACTCCTTTTTTGTTGTTATTAATATAACTTGATTATGCAGATGGGAATGCTGAATTATAAAAATAATATATTTGTAATATACTACTATATAAAATGAATGATGTGAAAAAGGATTCGAAATTGAAAATCAATAAATTTAATATTGTTGTCGACTGTAACGATGCCGGAATTTTGGCTGATTTCTATAGTAAATTATTAGATTGGGAATGGACACATCCGCGTGCAAACGGATGGGCTGCGATAACAGCGCCCGACGGAATGGTCATGGCGTTTCAGGAAGTGGAAGGATATGAACCTCCCGTCTGGCCGTGGCAACAGGGAAAACAAGGACAAATGTTGCATCTGGATTTTTATGTTGATCATCTTGAACAAGCTGTGCAGTACGCTACCGGATTGGGAGCAAAACCTGCGGAACAGCAATATTTCAAAACATCCCGTACAATGATTGACCCCGAAGGACATCCGTTTTGCCTCGATACGGATGAGCCGGAATAATTTCTTCATGCATTGGCCGCATATTATTTACAATTTATGGTAATGACTTGTGAAAGGTCAGTAGTATAATGGTTTGACAGTTTATCGCATTTCAGTTTCCATTTCTGTGAACCAACCTGTGTGGCTAACGTTAATTGATTATGCGTGAATCCTTTATTCCAACGGTCCATAACATTCATCAGCCGATTCTTTTTTTCCCAGTCCCTGTGATAGAAGAGATTGGTTTGAAGGGCGTCTGCGGGTGTGGTTTCTGTGACAATAACGCCCCCTTTTTTTAATTTGTATCCCTTCCGGTATATTTTGTTCAGTGAAAGCAGCGCATAATGGACAATTTCGGAAGTATCATTTGTGGGTACAGGTAAAGGAGTAATCAGATTATTGAAATAATTAGGGGCTGTCTGTTGATACCGGCTGGTATGGATAAAAGTCATTAAAGAAACCGCGTATAATTTTTCAGCCCGTAGTTTTTGGGCGCATATAGATGCATACGATGTAACAGCTGTGCGGAGATCTTCCAGGTTTTCTATGAGTTCGCCGAATTGACGCGATACGCATACCTGTTTACGCGAAGGCGGTATCAGTTCCATTTCTATACACGGGATACCCAATAATTCTTTCCATGTACGTTCGCCTGTTACGGTCAGGTGTTTTCTTACCCAGGCCTGGGGCAGTTGCGTAAAGTCATAGGCCGTATGAACATCTCTTTTTAAGAGTTTCTTTTCCAAACGGCGTCCTACTCCCCATACGTCACCTATAGGCGTAAGCTTCAAAGCTTTTATACGTTTTTCTTCATTGTCTATGAAGCATGAACTCTTATAGCCGGCATATTTTTTAGCAAAACGGTTGGCTACTTTTGCCAGCGTTTTGGTTGGTGCGATACCTAAAGAAACAGGGATACCTGTACCTTGGGTGATATCCCGGACAATTTTTTTACCATACTCCTGGAGGTTGAAGAGTTCGAATCCCCTGAAATCCAGAAAAGCTTCATCAATAGAATAGACCTCAATGTCGGGGACAAAGGCGGTTAACATAGACATTACACGCGCTGACATATCGCCGTATAAAGTATAGTTTGAAGAAAATTCGACGATGTGGTGCTGTTTGATAATGTCGGTTACCTGATAAGTGGGAGCAGCCATTTGTATTCCCAGTAATTTTGCTTCTTTACTACGTGAAACAACACATGCGTCATTGTTCGAAAGGACAACAACAGGACGGTCACGAAGGGAAGGATTGAATGCCTTTTCGCAAGACGCATAAAAATTATTACAATCTATCAGGCCAAACATATCATGTCTTTTTGCGCGTGTGGTTTTTAATGGAATAGGTTACAATGCCCCATATCATAAAACTGTTTTCTTCCGTTACTTTAACCGCTTTATATGAATCGTTAGCCGGGACAAGCCATATAACGTCTTTTTCTATCTGTATGTATTTTACGGTGAATTCCCCGTCGATAATGCAAACGGCTACTGCTCCGTTATAGGGTTCGAGTAATTTATCGATCACTAAGATATCGCCATCGGAAATACCGGCATCCACCATACTGTCGCCGTTTACCCTTCCGTAGAAAGTAGCTTCAGGATGCCTTACCAATTCTTTATTCAAATCGATAGGCGGGCATTCATATTCGGTGGCCGGACTGGCAAATCCGGCCCTGATATCTTCTGCCAGAGGCAATTCCAACGGCGTATTATAGTCGAGGTCAATCCGGTAGATATCCAACACTTTTTGATTCTTCTTCATATCCTTTTTTACTTTTACAAATATATGGATTGTAAAATCTGAAGAAAGAGATAGAATCCCTAAATAAGTTTGCAATATCTACCTTTATTTATTCAATTATGCTCTTATTATTCCTTTAGCAGATATTTCAGCAGGGGCATATCCTGTACTTCATATCTTTTTTTAAACGCTTCTACTTTTTCTTTACCGAACTTCTCAATATCCAGTACAAAAGCTTCGGCAGGGAAGGGGCGTTTGTTTTCCATTTTGATGTCGATAACAACGGGAATATCGCTATCCCTTGCTTCATCAAAAACCTGTTGAAGTTGTTCCCTGTGCGTAACCGTAAAGCTTTTAGCACCCATGGCTTCCCCTATTTTGGCATAATCTGCCCCGGTAAGGTTTACGCCGTATTTAGGCTGTTTGGTATCTTCCTGTTCGGCTTCAATAAAACCGAAAGAGTCGTTTGAAAAAACAATATTGATCACCGGTAACTTATATTTCACCTGAGTGATGATATCCTGCATCACCATGGCAAAACCACCGTCGCCGCTTAACGTAAATACCTGCCGCCCGGTATAACTCAGCTTGGCTGCAATGCCGCCCGGTATACCGTAACCCATGGTGGCGAAAAGGCCGGAAGTAGTAAATTGCTGGCCTTCACCGTTCATATCGAGTAAACGGATGGCATGGATCGTTACATTTCCTACATCTGTGATAAAGATCGCATCGTCTGTAGCAATGCGGTTAATTTCTTTAAAAACAGGTTCGGCGCGGAGAGGCACATCGTCGCGGTCTTCAAAGCTATGGAGCCAATCCATCCAATTGCGTCGGTTTTGACGGTTTGCTTCAAGGAATTTGGTGACGGGTTTCTTTTTTCCTTTACTAATAAATTGTTTCATCGTTTCTTTTGCGTCCCCCAGAATAGCTACATCCGTTTTATGACGGCTACCTAATTTGGATGGATTAATATCTACCTGGATGAACTTTACATCCGCGGGGAAAAAGATACGTGCAAAGGGAAAATCGCTGCCGATAAATAGAATAAGGTCGCTTTCCTGCAAAGACTCATTAGCGGGCTTGGTAGATACCCTCGCCGCCATTCCCATATAATTTTCCGTATTGTCGGGAATAATGCCTTTTGCCAGGACAGTGAGAACGATAGGCATTGAAAAGTGTTCGGATAAAGCAATGATCTCGTCTTTTGCACCACGTGCGCCCTGTCCGACGTACATGACAGGCCTTTCCGACCGTTCGATCAATTCCACCGCAGCATCGATGTCTTTGGGGTCGGGCATCTGAAAACCGATGCGGTGGTTTTTTGCCGACGATATATTGACATCGGGGATATCGTCGAAACCGTAATCTACCGGGATCGTAACAACAGATACACCTTTATATTCATACGCTTTGCGAATGGCTTCGTCTACAATAAAAGGAAGGCTTTGGGGATTCATCACCGTACGGTTGTAAACACTTACATCTACAAACATCGGATTTTCGTTCATTTCCTGGAAAGCATTATAATTCATCGATGTGGAAGGAACCTGGCCGATCAGAGCCAATACCGGCACTTTATCCATCTGTGCGTCGTAAAGTCCGTTGAAAAGGTGCGTAGCGCCAGGACCGGCGGTACCGAAACATACCCCTATTTTTCCCGTCAGTTTAGCATCTGCGGCTGCGGCGATTGCTCCTACTTCCTCATGCCGTACCTGTATGAATCTCATGCTATCCTGTTTTTCATAAAAAGCGTTCATTATAGAATTAAATGAACCTCCGGGAATACCGTATACATGATCTACTCCCCAGCTTTCAAGTATATTCAGCATCGCAATGCCTGATTTAATCATTTGCGCCATATTTTTGTTTTTATCTATGAATACTTATTTCCTATAACACTTCTGAAAGTTTAAAGTTTTACCAGATTACCCACAATTTGATCCATAAAAAAAACCGCCATAAAAATATTTATGGCGGTCTTCAACTCCTTTTTACCGGCTGATAAAAAGTTTTATGTGTACGTTTATTTTAGAAATCTACTTTTACGCCGTCATAACAAGCCTGATAAATGCTGGAGAGCTCCTCTACTGCCGGTTTGCGGGGATTGAATCCGGTGCAGGGATCATTCATTGCATTGGCCGAGATATATTCGAGGTTCTTGTTCCAGTCGGATTCGCTTACCCCGTATGCTTTTATTGAAGGCGCTACACCTACGTCGGTCCTCAGTTTTTCTACTTCGGCAGCAAAATCTTCGGCTGTTTCTTTACAAAACATTTCTGCAAGGTCTTTGTATTTTTCCGTGCTCTTGCTGTTGAAACGGATCACATTGGGTAACAATATCGCATTTGCACATCCGTGGGGGATGCCATACAAAGCGCCTATCTGGTGAGCAAGCGAGTGGACGATACCCAGCCATGCGTTTGTAAAGGCAAAACCACCGAGGCATGATGCGTCGTGCATGTTTTGGCGGGCTGTCAGGTTATCGGGGTTTTCAACCGCTTCTTTCAAGTTGGAGAACACCAGCTGTATCCCTCCTTTGGCAAATGCGTCGGCATAATTATCTTCAATATTTGACACATATGCTTCCACGCAATGCGTCAAGGCATCTAACCCTGTATTGGCAGTAACGTCTTTTGGCATTGTTTTGCATATTTCACCGTCTACAATGGCAATATCCGGTGTTAGTTCGTACGATACGACCGGATATTTTACGCCCTTTTCGCGGTCAGTGATCACTGCCAATCCCGTCATTTCCGTTCCGGTACCACTGGTAGAAGGAATGGCCACAAATTTTGCCTTTTTGCGTAAAGCCGGAACGCTGAATGGTTTGGCGATATCTTCGAATTTCGTATCCGGATATTCGTAATATATCCACATTGTTTTAGCGGCATCAATGGCGGAACAGCCTCCTAAGCCTACAATCCAGTCCGGATTGAATTTGCGGAATGCTTCAGCGCCTTTCAATACTGTTCCTACAGACGGATCGGGTTCGACGCCGTCGAATACGGTTGTTTCCATTCCGGCTTCCTTCAGGTAAGCCAATGTCTTGTCTAATACACCGTTTTTACGTACTGAATTACCTCCGGTCACTACGATTGCTTTACTACCTTTCAGGTTCTTTAATTCGGACAAGGTGTTTACGCCGTGGAATACTTCGCCGGCAAGAAATAATTTACTCATACTGTTTTTCTTAAATTAAGTCAGATAATATATCCGGATGTAAAAGTAATATTTCATTTTTCCGGTTGCATTATCCATTTAATCCTATTGCTTATATGTTTGTGATAAGTTCTTTTTTAATTCCGTGGGAGTTTTACCGGTTTTGGTAAAGATGAATTTGTTAAGTGCGGAGGGCGAAGCAAATCCCAGCTTAAAGGCGATCTCTTTATTTGTCTCGCCCGAAAAGAGAAGCATCCGTTTTATCTCGAGCATTTTCCGTTCATGGATAACAGAAAGCGCTGTGGAACCGGTTTCTTTTTTACATATTTCGTTGAGTTTTTTGGTGGATAAGCCAAGTTGTGACGCAAATCCGGCTACTGTTTTGGTTTCGGTGTACTGTTCGTCGATCAGTTCCTTGAATCGTGCGTATACATTGATGGTCGGCAGGTTTTTACCCGGCAATACATCATCGTGTACATCTTCGATTAATTGCAAAAGTAGAATTTTGATATAAAAGCGGATCTGCTCTTTTTTAATAGGTGTGATATGGGTATGCAGATCGTGGATATTGTCTGCCATTTTACGGATATGCCTGTACTTCTCTCTGCTTAGTCTGATATAGTTCAGTTTATTATAAAGGTCTATATTATAAGCGCTGAGCTCTTTTTTCAGAATATCCGAACAAAATAACACTTCGTCAAAACGGATCACTACACCTTTGCATCCGGGAGAAAATTCGATCATGTGGATCTGTTTAGGAAAAATGACCGAGATATCCCCACTTACCAAACGGTAACTATCCTGTTCGATGCTTTGTTGTACCGTGCCCTGGTCTATACAAAGAATCTGAAAATAATTGTGGCGGTGGATTTCTTTTGCGTCCTCCGGCCCGGGATATGCAAACATTTCGATGTTAAAAGGTAAGTAAGGTGTATGGTGGCTACCCAAAAAAGTGTCAAGTGTACGTACCGGAATTTCCATCTTGTATCATTTGTTTTTGTCCAATATAAGGAATCGAAAAGTAAGCTATTGAAAATCAAAAGTGTCCGTAGTTAGATGGACTGGGTGGTTACGGATAGGTTACAATTAAATAACTATAAATCAAAATGTTTTGCACTACTTCAAATAACTCAACACCTCACTTAAACGCTATATATTCCCATTTCAATCCATCGAAGCTGGCAGTTATCCAGATATCAGTGTGCTGCTTTTCCGACTCTTCTGCATAAAAATTAACCTGATTCCAACCTTTCAAAAAAGAACAATTAGTTACTATAAATACATTCTTACTTTTCTCAAATTTACCGGTAACTGTTACGTCTCTATCCACATAAACATAATAAGCGCTTTTACCGAAAATTTGATTTTTTTGTGTATAATTAAAAAGGCCAACCGGCTTACTATCATTAAAACCAATAAATTGACCATAAGTCATTTTAGCAGCTCTGTCGCTTATTATATGATTTTTATATATTTCATCAGAACTTATTGGGTACAAATATTTGTCATCCACATTAACTTTTGAAAGATCAAATGTGAATTTATTATCCTGGAATGCGGATCTAGTGAAAATATCTTTACCAAAGTCATCCTTAGATAGATATACGTGATCAACCAAATCACTTATACCGGTTACCGTAGCGGTTACATTAACGATACTTGCTGTTGGCGGCATTTCTACACTTTCATTTTTATCGTCATCGTCACTACATCCGATATTTGCGAATGTTAATGCAAATAGAGAAGTGGTCAGGAAAAAAGATTTTATCGTTTTCATATGTTCTGAATTAGTAGTCAATAAATATATATTCTGCACAAACTTAAATAAAAATATGCGATTTATACTCGGGCCAGATAAAAGAATAACATATTTAAAAAATATAGGATGCGGTTCGACAATCTTTGCGTGTAAGCCCGCACAATTGCTTTCATCTTTCGCTATGTTTACAAATATAGGAAGAATTATGCCTAACATGTACATACATTCGGGATAAATTCTTTATCTTTAAGGCATCCGGCAAAGGTGGAACAACTGTTCGACGAGGGTCGGATAATTGTCTGACAAAGCTAGTATAACTGTTCGACGCAGGTCGAATACTAAATTATGCGGTACTTTTTCCGGAAACTTACAACTGTTTTTATTTAATCATCCTTATAACTATGTATTACCATGGCAGCTACTTACAATTTATTCAGAAATCCCGGACATGGGGAAGATGAAAAAAACTCAAAACTTCATGCCCGTTTAGTAAAACAAACAACGATCCGTATCGACCGTCTGGTGGAAGAAATTTCACAGATATCGTCTTTTTCTTCTGCTGATGTGAAAGGTTTATTGGAAGCCTTCCGCAGCCGTATGGAATTTCACCTCTCCTGCGGCGACATTATTGAACTGGAGGGGCTGGGTACCTTCAACGTATCCCTTAAATGTCCTCCGCTGACGGATGAGAAGAAGATCGTCCCCTCTCTGGTGCGTTTCAGTAAAGTTAATTTCCGGTGTTCGGGTTTGTTGAAAAATAAGCTCAAAAATATGCGGTTTGAACGCGACAGCTCCGGCAGCCGTTTGAAAGGATTTTCACCGGAACGGCGTAAACAGAATATTCTGGCCTATATCAGAACGTACGGTACTATATCTACTAAAGAATGTTGTTCTATCAACGGTTGTTCGAAGCATATGGCATTAAAGGACCTTAAAAATCTGGTACTCGAACAAAAGATCGTCCGCCGGGGGTTAAGGCATAATACGCATTATGGGCTGAAGGAATAAACGGAGATTTATTGTGTTGTGCGACTGCAGGGTGGGAGAGATGGTGAATTTATACTTCTTCTGCGGAAGATGATGTAAAAGGAAATGTGTATCTTCAACGCGTTTTTAATGTAGTACCTTAAACAAAACGTTATAAAAATGGTTGAATATATTATGAATAATATCTTGTACTTATTAGTAGGAACCTATACTTTAGGATTAAGTGAGGGCGTGTATCTGTATAAATTCGATATAAATACAGGTAACGCAGAATACGTTACGATGGTAAAGATCGAAAACCCTTCTTATCTGGAAGTAGCACCGGGCGGGAAATTTATTTATACCGTAACTGAGAACGATGACAAACCTTCGTTTGCAAACGCCGTTGCTTTCGACAAGGACGAGGTAAAGCTGACTTTATTGAACAGCGAACAGACTTATGCTTCTGCTCCCTGTAATATTGCAGTGGATAAAGAAGCGGGTCATGTGGTGACAGCTAATTACGGAGGCGGAAGTATAACGGTATTTAATGCAGATTCCACGGGTAAATTATCAGCTGCCTCACAGATGATCTTGTTTGAAGGTAATGGTGCTGATTCTTCTCGACAGGAAATGCCGCATCTGCATTGTGTCATGTTTTCGCCTGACGGGAAGTATTTGTTTGCTGCCGATTTAGGTACGGATCAGATATATCGTCTGGAAACCAATTACAGTGGAAAAGGGGATTTTCTTAAAGAAGAAACATTGACGTCGTTCAAAGTCGCGGACGGTTCAGGTCCTCGTCATTTTGTGTTTCATCCTTCCCATAAATTTGTATATTTAATCAATGAGCTGGCAGGTACTGTGATCGGATTCAATTATGATGGGAAAGATCTGAAAGAATTCCAGACCATAGAAGCCGATACGTTGAATGCCCAGGGCAGCGGTGATATAGGGGTTACACCCAATGGCAAATACCTGTATGCGTCAAACCGGTTGAAAGGAGACGGTATTGCTGTTTTTTCAATCAACGAAACAAACGGACAACTAACTAAAGTGGGTTATCAGGAGACGGGTATTCATCCGCGTAATTTTGTGATCACTCCTAATGGTAAATATCTTTTATGTGCGAGCCGCGATAGCAATCTGATTGAAATTTTCGAAATAGATGAAAATACCGGTTTGCTGACTAATATTAATAAAAATATTGAAATAGATATGCCGGTCTGCCTGAAATTCATGTAGGTGACCGTCCTTATTAAGAAATAACAAACTTTCATTTTCAAGTATGAAAAAAGCGTATGTGTACATCTTCGCAGTACTGATGCTGTGCTTGTCTTCCTGTGTGACCAAGAAAAAGTATATGTTGGCCGAGAACGGACGTATCGAAGCTATTCAACGGTCGGAGGATTTAAAACGTCAATTGATAGATTGTCTGGACGGAAGTGAAAAACTTACGGCAAGGATTGAAGGCTTACTCCGTGATACTACGACAATGGGTATTTCTCTGCGTAATTATCAGGATTTATTATCTTCCAATTTGAATGAACAGGATAAACTTATGGCTCTCCTGAATGAAAAAATGAGTGAGTTAAGTACCCGTGAACAAACAATTAATGAATTGCAGGATATGATCAAGGCCCAGAATGAAAAGGTACAATTATTATTGAAAAATGTGAAAGATGCTTTGCTGGGTTTTGGGAGCGACGAATTGACGGTTATGGAAAAAGACGGCAAAGTATATGTGGCCATGTCGGATAAATTATTATTCGAATCAGGTAGTGCAAAAGTAGATAAAAGAGGGAAAGAAGCGTTAGCCATGTTGGCTGGTGTTTTAAATAAGCAAACGGATATAGATGTATATATCGAAGGTCATACGGATACAAAACCAATCCATACCGTCCAGTTCAAAGATAACTGGGATTTGAGCGTTATCCGCGCTACATCGGTTGTCCGTATATTAACCGGTGATTACGGTGTACATCCGTTGCAGATCCAGCCATGCGGCAGGGGAGAATTTATGCCGGTGGCCGATAATAGTACGGCGGAAGGACGTAGCCGTAATCGTCGTACTGAAATTATAATGGCTCCTAAAATTGATAAGTTATTGGAAATATTAAAATAAATCTTTCTGTAATCTAAACTTTCCGTTGTACTTTTTGTTTAACTTATATAACTAAATGAATAAAAATAATATTTAAAGATTATATGGAAGCATTATATACAGCCGTAGCAACTTCCGTTGGCGGAAGAACCGGACATGTAAAATCATCGGACGGAGTATTGGATTTTGAAGTAAAACCTCCCAAAGAAATGGGTGGTCCGGGCGGCCCCTACACTAACCCTGAACAATTATTTGCCGCTGGATATTCTGCCTGCTTCGGTAGTGCGATTAACCATGTGGCCTTGAAACAAAGAAAAAGAATCGAATCAACGGTAACAGCCAAAGTCAGCATAGGCAATAAGCCGGAAGGCGGTTTTATGCTGGCAGTAGAAATGGATGTGGAAATATCCGGTATGGAACAGAAAGAAGCCGAAGAATTAGTTAATGAAGCACATCAGGTATGCCCTTATTCCAATGCTACACGAAATAATGTTGAGGTTACATTGAAAGTGACCACAAAATAAACATTAAACGGCAATCCATATAAATTCTTTGAAGGAAGATACAGCATTTATATTTAGGTATAAATGTCTGTATCTTTTTTTATTGTAAATGGTTTCTTTATTTTGAACCTAACCATGTTGCCTTTTTCCAAAGGTATTCCAACGGGCCGTGTTTATGTTTCTTCATCCACCAGTTTGCGAATATATATTGGATAATAAAAAGCAATATACCGGTAAGAAATGAAAGTGTTATACCTAATTTATTGTGCAAACCCAGCCCCCAGTTATAAAAGATAAATGAACCCGTAACCGATTGTGTAATGTACGCTGTAAGACTCATTTTCCCTAAAGGTATAAGTTTACGAAGATAATATTGTCCACTCCCCGTGGTATAAAAAGTAAGTACAACCAACGACATCAGGAAGACCATAAAAGAAAAATTGGAAAGGGATCTTACGATCAGCAACAGGGGGTTAAGTACGGCTTTATTATTAATAAATCCGGGAAGCATGTTATTTAACCCGTACAAAGGGAAAAAGCATATCACGGCGACTACTAACAGACGTGACCATTGTTTCATCCGATATTCATTATATTCAAAGAATCCCGTACGGCCGATAAACATTCCCAGAAGGAAAAGGGAGGCAATCTGGAAAAAACGGCCGTTTTCCCATGCCCATGTTAAACTCGCCATTTGCCCGTGCCATAAATTTGTTTTTACCAGCTCGATAAAATTACCTGTTGATTGTGCCCTGAATGCTTCTCCCCAGTAAATACTGCTCACGTTTAGAGCAGGTATATAATCCGGGTTAAGTAAAGCATACATTATTTTTCCCCATTCGACGGGCTGTAGCATACATATACCAGCTATGGTAAGTATAGTCTTATTCTTAAGTGAAGCGGCAGGTATCAAAATAAGTCCGATAATGGCAAAAGATACCAGTATTTCTGCGGTAAAAAACATCGCATTGATGTTACCCCAAATGAATAGAAGGATTAATCTCCAGGCAAATCTCGGACGAAAATCATTTCCCCTTATTTGCTGATTATTATTCTGAATAAAAAAGCTGAAACCGAATAATAAAGAAAAAATAGCGTATGCTTTTCCTCCGAAAGTAAAAAAGAGTGAATCCCAGATCACGGTATCTGAAAAACGAAGCCAATTGTTCGTTACTTCAGGATAGGAATAGAAGTTGAAGTGTTCGATGCTATGTAGCAATACGATTCCTAAAATGGAAAATCCTCGTAAAGCGTCCGCTACATCTATCCGGTTGTAATTATTCATATCGTTATTGGGCTTTTACACGGTAAATGGTGAATGAATAAGCAGGTAATTCCAAGGTAAGCATATCGGAAACGGAGCCGAAGGTTGTTTCGGGTTTTGCGTTTTTATCGTCAGGTCTTCCCTGCAGCACTGTTTTTACCACTTTCGCATCATTAATCGTAATATTTTCTAATTTAAATTCAGGGGTAACGCTGACGGGTAGCAGATTAACGAGTTTTATAATGAGGTCGTTATTATTTGAATCTTTTACTATGGACACCCCTATTCTTTTCCTGACAGCATCTCCGGTTTCTGAAAGTTCAGTAGTATTTTTGATATACCGGTCACCGGCATTTTGTCCGTATAACATTTGCACATAATAACCCGTAGTAGGTTTTACTTTGGTATTATTAAAATAAATCAGATCAGGGTTCCATTGAGTATAACCTTCTTTTGCCAAAAGAGGGGCATAGGATGTCATGCTTACTATATCACCGTTGCGTTCGAGTGAGGTTAAATACAAGGCTTCAGCAAGCGCCGTTTCTATGTTGTTCGGCCGGCCGGGTAAGTGGGCAGCATATTCTCCGAGATATACTTTTGATTTATTCCGGTCGTATTTGTCATAATAATCCTGATTATGGATAAACCACCCGGGCGGTTGGTAATAATGTTCATCTACCATAGCAATATTTAATTTAGTAGCCAACTGCCACCCTTCTTCATAATCGGTTCCTTCTGAAGCCGGCCCTACAGTACCTATTACTGTTATTTCAGGATGTTTTTCTTTAATTGCGTTCAATAACAAAGTAAACCGTTCTTCAAAAATGTCTGTTACCAGGTCTTCGTTTCCTATTCCGATATATTTGAGGTTAAAAGGTTCCGGATGACCTGCTTCAGCACGTTTCTTTCCCCATGTAGTTCTTTTATCACCGTTTGCATATTCGATCAGGTCTAATACTTCCTGTATATAATCATCCATCTCACACAACGGTATACCGCCTTGCTGCCCGCCGCCCCCTGTTGCCGAGTTCTGACAAGGTACACCTGCAGGAACTACCGGAATAGGCTCGGCGCCGATATCTTCGCAAAACTGGAAATATTCAAAATACCCTAATCCGGCAGATTGATGGTATCCCCATAAATTACGTTGTGGTTTACGTGTTTCCAATGGACCAATGGTATTTTTCCAACGGTACATATTACCTAATCCGTCGCCATGCGCTACACATCCCCCCGGAAATCGTACAAATCTCGGATTCATATCGGCAATCGTTTGGGCGAGGTCTTGTCTCAGTCCGTTCTTACGTCCTTTGAATGTTTTCTGTGGAAAAAGCGATATCATATCTAAGGCTACCTTTCCGGTTGATTGTGGGATAATTTCCAATTGGGCATCCGGCAAAGTTGATGTTGCACGGATAGTAGTTTCATATTTTTTCCAGTCGGAGGAAATAGCTTTAGTGGTGGATTCTCCGTATATTTTTCCGTTTTTGTCCGTAAGGCGAACGGTTATTTTTCCTCTGTTTCCTTCTATCGACCGGGCAAATAAGGAAATATTATAATTTTCTCCGCTTGTTATAGCTATTCCGTCGAAACCTTCGTTAATCAACCGTGCCCCTGTTTCTTTCATTTCAAGAACAGCATAATGTTTATTATTCGGGTGAATTGGAGAAGCGGTATCAATTATAAAAGTAGCTTGTTCACCTTTCAGTTGCCATGCTTTATAGCTGTTCCAGTCCGGATCGCGGTTTTCTTTATCACTTAATGCATATTCGAATCCCCTGTTTTGTACCAGTTCCGCATACAACCCACCGTCTGCCGCATAGTTTATGTCTTCGAAAAAGATCCCTAAAAGTAAATTGCTGATCTCTTTTGTCTGGTCACCGTGTATGGTGATGGTGGCATGGATTGGTTTTAATGAAACAAACCGTACGGGGTCTTCCTTTGTTGTTTCCGAATGGACCCGGTTTTTATAAGATGCTAAACGATGTGCGTTGATCAGGTTTTCGATAAGATTCCATGAAACTTTATGAATGGTTCCCACTTCATCTTTGCCGTCGATTTCCAACGGATCACGTTGATTTGTCCGTGCTGCTCCGGGTACAGGCCGGGGTGTCGTATAATTCTTAAAATCGGTAGTGGTTACAGCATATATTTTTTCATTTTCCTTATTGCTTATCCATGAAATGAAATAATGCTTTTCAATCGAATTATACCCAGCTTCAATCAAAAGGCAATTGTCGTTGGCGATGATTTCGGGATAAGACTGACGTTTCCATGATACCAGATCGCGAGAGGTGGCATGCGCGAATGCACCGTCGTTTTCATTCAGGTTCCATAGGCAATGCCATACTCCTTCTTTATCCTGTATCAGAACGGGCGTAACCATTCTTTTTTCTGTACCCCACCTTCCATAGTCGCAACGTAAAAAACTATGTTCCGGACCGATAGGATGCCAATTTTCCTTATCAATACTCCAGGCAAAATGCAGCCCGTTGCGTCCGTAATCGTTATCTGTTGCGTAGGCAAACAAAAAGGCGGAATCCGGCGTGTTATTAACATGATGGGTAACTCCAAATATGCTTTGTAGGCCTGATAGCATAAAAAAAAGAGCTATCATTTTAATGCAGTTTTTCCTATTTGGTTTTTTCATAAGTGTACTAAAGTGTTTTATTTTCTCTCGTGGCAAAGATATAATAAACATCTAATTTTTTATAACATTAAATCTGTTTTTTATTATTATAGAAGTGATACATTTTTAATGTAAAAAGCCGGAGATCATTTTCTTCACAGAAATTTTCTCCGGCACGTTAACCTATTTTGTGCTATAAGGTTAATTTATTTTTACCAACCAGGGTTTTGAGTAACTAATCCATGAGAACGGTCAATCTCCCTCTGTGGTACAGGGAATGCGGTAATTTTGGATTTGTAATCACCCGGAATACTAAAGTTTTTTGCTTTTTCAATCCTTGTTTTTGCATAGTCGGGACCCCACCGTTTAAGATCATACATACGCAGATTCTCCATAGCAAATTCTACACGGCGTTCGTGGCGTAAAGCTTCTCTTACTGCTTCACGGCTGCTAGGTGTGACATCCGGAATATCCACATCGGCAACTTTTGTCATTCTGGAAGCAATTTTTTCTTCTACGGTTGATCCATATGCTTCAGGATCATACTTGTGAAGATTTCTTGCACGTTCGCGGATCATATTAATATATTTGCATACTTCAGTTAAGTCTCCTCCTTCCTCCAATAGTGCTTCCGCATACATTAATAATACATCGGCATAACGGATAAGTTTAAAGTTTATTTCCATTTCACTACGGCTACCACGACGTGTTTCAGGCAGGAATACTTTACGTGAATGATATCCGTCGCCACTGGCATAACCGGTATGGTTTTGAACTTCCTGGCTTCCATCTTTCTTAGGAAAAATATCACCTGTTTCAGTAACAGTATATAGAATACGCGGGTCGCCAACTTCGAATTCGTCCACTAAATCTTTGGTTGGGCAATTGAATCCCCATCCTCCACAACCGCGGCTACGGCAATATGTGGCAATAATAGTATCATCACCTTTACCATCTGTATCGGCATGTAACGCTTCTACTATAGACTCATCACTAATGTAACGGGGTTTAAAGAATAAATCTTCGAATTGCGGCTCCAGTTTATACTGGTTCGAATTAATAACCTTCAAAGCAGCTTCTTTAGCTTCCGTGTAGCTTCCGAAATAGAGTTCAGCACGAGCTAAAAGGGCATAAGCTCCCCATTTCGTATTACGTCCCCATTCTCTGGACATATCCATATCTTTTTTTTCGGGAAGGTCTACTGCAGCTTCGTTTAATTCTTTACGAATAAATGCATGTATGTCGTCACGGCTTGAACGCTCAACCATTACTTCATCCTGTGGGAATATTAAGGGGTCGACGATTAAAGGAACTCCCCCGTATACACGTACCAGATTTAAGTAAAAATAAGCGCGAATAAACCGTGCCTCAGCAATATAGCGTTTTCTAATATCGTCATTGGTGAATTCGGCATCTGGTGCCTTACCTATTACCATATTGCATTTAAAAATTCCGCGATAATTATAACGCCAGAAATTCTCACATATATTATTATTGGATACAGCGTAGTAATACGCTATATGATTTGTAAAAGGACGATCGTTGTCACTTTCTCCTCCTTTATACGAATCGTCGGATGCTACATCTCCAAATTCAAATAAATTAGTTTCATATTCGTCACCTTCTCCCGCATACCAACTATAGCAAGCGGTTAAAGCCTGGAAAATTTCAGCTTCTGTTTTATAAAAATTCTGGTCATTTAATGATCCATAGGGTGGTTTATCCAGAAAATTATCTCCACATCCTGTAGTAACTAAGATCAATAACACGAATAGTAAATTATATTTATTCATAATCTTTTATAGTTTATTATGTGTAATCAAATTAAAATGCCATATTTAATCCAACCATATAAGTTCTTGCCTGTGGGTAGTGTGAACGGTCGATGCCATAATCGGTTGGATTATCATTATCATTACCTGCTAATTCTGGATCCAATCCATTATACTTAGTGATTGTAAATAAGTTCTGCGCTCCTACGTATACTCGAAGATTTGAAATTTTTGCTTTGGAAGTCCATTCACGTGGGAACGTGTAACCAATCTGTAAATTTTTCAATCTTAAATACGAACCGTTTTCCACATAATAGCTTGATGCTCTTGTGTTTAATCGTGGATCAGAATGGATCTGGAATTCCGTATTACTTGGATTACCTGGATCATCAGTTCCTAAAGTGCCCGGTGCACGCCACGCATCTTCAAGAATACTTGCCGGAGAATTAAAGTAGCCGGTCTTTTGATGTGTGTAATATTTAAATGTCCGGAATATTTTATTCCCTGCTACTCCCTGGAAAAACGCTGTAAGATCAAGATTTTTATATGCAAGATTTATATTCAACCCATATGAAACCTTAGGGAAAGGACTTCCCAAGTCAACACGGTCGTCATCAGTTAGCTTTCCATCTCCATTTGCATCTTCAAAAATTAGGTCACCCGGTCTCGGTTCATGATCTTTCATATGAGAAGCATCAATTTGCGCCTGATTCTGGAATACACCTATTACTTTCCATCCGTAAAATGAACCAATCGGATATCCTTCCCTGGTAAGTGTTACATCGCCGACCCGCTCATTACCACCCGGCATCGGTCCGCCATCTCCCATACTGGTTACTTCATTTTTAATAGTAGTAAGATTACCGGAAATACTATATCTAAAATCATTGATCTGATCTTGCCAGTCAAGTTGTAATTCAAATCCCTGGTTTTTTACCGAACCTTGATTTGCCCATGGATCTTCATGATACCCCAAATACATGGGTAAAGGGACTTTGATCAACATATCACGGGTCTCTTTAATAAAATAGTCCATAGTAGCACTTAATTTACCACCGAAGAAACCTAGGTCAATACCTACGTTTGTTTGTTCAGAAGTTTCCCATTGTATTAAGGGATTACCCATATCATTGATGGCATATCCGGTATACTGCTGTTTGTCAGCACCAAAAATATACTTTCTTTTATCTTCTCCAAGAATTCTATTTACATAGCTTGCTTCTCCTACAGGGAGCTGGTTACCAATCTGTCCCCACCCGACTCTCACTTTTAAGTTTGACCAGAAATCCTGATCCCATTCCATGAAGAATTTTTCCTGTGAAACTCTCCAACCGGCAGAAACAGATGGAAAAGTTGCCCAGCGATTATCTTTCATAAATTTAGATGAGCCATCAGACCGTACAGAAGCGGTTATGAGATAGCGGTCGTCGAAAGAATAGTTTACCCTAGCCAGGTAAGACATCATGGATCTATGTTTTCTCTCTCCTGTTGTTGACGGATTAAAAGTAGCACTTCCTAACACCCATTGGTCTTCATTATTGTTTGGCGTACCTTCTTTACCTGCTTCGAACATTTTATATGACCAATGCTCTAATGTGACACCTGCCACGGCAGATAGGTTATGTTTCCCGAATATTTTATTGAAATTCAATGTGTTTTCAGAAATCCAGTTATTATCTATATCATTTCTGTTCCATACTTTACTTTGATCCGCTTTTTCATCAGGATCCAAGTAATATTTGGGCTCAAAGTTATTGTCGTTACGGTGAGAAATATCCAGACCGAAATTTGTACGGAAAGTCAACCAGTCCATGATTTTTATATCAAGGATGGCATTACCTACAACTTTTAACTCTTTCCATGTTTTTAACTTTCCTTCCCTAAAGGCCTCCGCATAAGGTTGACGTTTATTGGTATATTTACCTGTTCCGAACCAAGAGTATTGGTCAGTGGGGTCATATCCTTCCATTGAGGTTTCCCATCCGGGTATTCCTTCATATCCGTGACGGTATACAGGTGTTGTTGGGTCATATGTTAGTGCTCCAAAAATAATACCGTTTTCAAGATCATTTTCACGCACTTTATGCCTGGTTTTGTGAGTTAAACCAATATTTGTAGTCAATTTGATACGATCGGATATTTTGATATCGGCATTTGAACGTACGGTAATACGATCGAAATCAGAGAATTTAATAATTCCTTCATTTTTGAAGTAACTGGCGCTTGTCATATGTGACAACTTTTGATTGCCGCTACTTATTGCTACATTATAGTTTTGAATTGTACCTGTTTGAGTTACTTCATCCATCCAGTTCGTACCTCTTCTCGACCCGGTTACCTTTTCAACTACGTCTAAAAAAGCATTTACATCCCGGAAATCTGTATGTAAACCGTTCGGATTATCTCTATAAGCCCTACGGTTTAATTCGATAAATCCGGCTGCATCCAGCATTTCAGGTGTGTTAATTGAATTTTGCCATCCGTAATATGCATCGAATGTAACATTTGTTGTGATTGTTTCGCCGGTACTATTGCCTCTTTTTGTTGTAATCAAAACTACACCGTTTGAGGCACGCGAACCATAAATAGCCGTCGCCGATGCATCTTTAAGGATTTCAATTGAACTGATATCCGAAGGGTTCAAATAACTGATCCCACCAACCGGAATACCATCTACTACGTACAGAGGTTCATTTGCGTTGTTTACCGTTCCAGTACCACGAATGCGAACAGATGTTCCAGAACCGGGAGATCCGCTGAAAGATGATACTTGTACACCAGCAGCTCTACCCTGTAATGCCGTTTCAACACCCATAACAGGAGTCGTTTTGAAATCGTCTGCATCTACCCTTGTAATAGATCCGGTTAAATCGCTTTTCCTTTGTGTTCCATATCCAACAACGACTACTTCATCCAGCCGTTGGTGATCTTCATTAAGTACTACATTCATTATGGAGGAAGCAGCTACTTCCCTTGTTATATAACCAATATAAGAAATAATTAAAACGGAATTTGCGGAAACAGTAAGCGAAAAATTTCCGTCCATATCTGTTATTGTGCCATTAGTCGTTCCTCTTTCGACGACATTTGCTCCAATAATTTCAATCCCGGACGGATCTTTAACTGTTCCTTTTACAGATAATTGTTGAGCATGTAACGGAATAATACTTGGAAGTAAGAAAAGTAACAATAAACTTATGCAAGTCATTACTATTCTTATGAGATCTG
>DFXE01000019.1 GCA_002381645.1 Bacteroidales bacterium UBA4116 | reverse complement strand
AATCAAAAAAGGAGAAACCGCGGAGATACGATTGCAACTGGTAAGAAAGGGACGTTGGGAGGATGCTAAATACTACATAAGGTATTTCCAACCGCAAGGTAAAGGTACGCTTAAAACCGAGGAAGGAATGGCCTTTCTGCCGAATGACTTATACGGGGTTCCTAAAGAAACGTTCCGGTTGTATTATACTTCCGGCTCGGAGGATCAGCAGGTGATAGATTTATATTTCTTATCAGACAGCGGACAGATGGTAACGCTTTCTTTCAGTTTCAATAATGAAAATGATAAGGAAGAAGATTAGTGGACAAATGTAGAATTTAAGTAAAGTACCCGGTATTTTCGGGTACTTACTGTATATATCGATTGGTTATGAAATACATAATAACGTTCTTTATCGTTCTGGGCTGTATTCCTGTTTGGGGACAATCCGGGAGGATATCTGAAATAGAGAAACGTACAAAACGGATTTATTCCGTAATTGAGTTCCGCCACATAGCCGATTCCCTGCAAATGACGATCAGTGAGCTGTCGGACTATCCCATAGTTTTTCCGATGAAGAAACCACTTCGGATTTCGTCAGGGTTTGGTATGCGTTATCATCCTATATATAAGGTACGGAAGTTTCATAGGGGAATTGATATGCCGCATATGAACGGAACTCCGGTATACGCCACAGGTAATGGCGTTGTAGTTCGGAAAGGGTATAATCCAGGATACGGTCATTATATAGAGATTCGGCATGCAGGTGATTTCCGTTCATTCTATGCGCATTTAAGTAAAACGTTGGTAAATATCGGAGATTACGTTAGTATCACTCAACAAATTGCTTGTGTGGGGAATACAGGGCTTTCGACAAGTAATCATTTGCATTATGAAGTCAGGAAAGGGAAACGCTTTCTGAATCCGGTGGAATGGTGTTGTTGTCTAATTGAAATAGTAAACAAAAACAAAGTATGAAATTTCTTACTGCATATTTACAACCGGGAGAGGCGGTTATGTATCGGGCACAGATACATTTATTTATTTTTGCCCAACCTCTTATTATCCTTGCAATGGGATATTATTTCTGGTACTCATCCACCGGGTTAAACTATTATCTGGGAATAACCTTGTTGTTTCTCGGCTTGGTTTCCTTTGTTCAACGGCTTTGTGTCAAATTGGGTTCCGTATTTGTGATAACGAAATTGAGGCTGGTATTTAAAACCGGAATCATCCAACGCCAAACCCGGGATTTGATATTGTTACGGATAGAGGGCTTATGGATTACCCAATCCATATTAGGGCGTATCTTGAATTATGGTACGGTTGTCGTTTCGACCGGTGGAGTGACAAATACGTATGCGTATGTAAGGAATCCCCTGCGGTTCAAAAGGGAAGTCGATATTTGTATTGAAGGTAGTTATAACAGGGAATGATAAACAGAAAGATTTATGTCAAAAGAGAATCCAAAAAATGGCTACGGTGCTTACAACGCCATTGAAACAGATAAAGGAGTATTATTGTTTTCCCGCACGGATGCCGGTTTTAAATTATTCCATGACTATATGGGTTTATTTATGGATAACCTGTATAATCCACTATGTAACCATACTTACTTTAATCTCCATTATATTGAATCTGATAATCCCACTCTGCGGGATAAATGCGATATGGCCTTAAAATTCCCGGATAAACATCTGCCACTGGCTATTCCCATTAAAGATGAATGCTATACAGATATGAGTGTATTAAAAGACAGCTTGGATGTGAAAGTGAACGGTTGGGAACCCACACCGGAACAAATCCAGCGGATTACAGATTATGTGGATGGTGTTCATATACCTGTTCGTGGCGATACTTTTAATATAAGCTGTTTACAGGAGATGGCGAGTGGTGTATCTTATAACCGGGTATTACTGAGCGGAGCCATGTCGGATTTCAAATATGAAAAAGAGTTTCTGGAAGTGGCAAAGCAAGTAGAAAGATGTACCGATGCTGCTGAAGCTGGTAAACTTAACCGGGAGATAAAGACGCTGGCTTCGGATATATTGAAATGTGATTTCCCGGATATACGGACAATTCCGGAATTGCCTGTGAAAGAGAGACTGGGCAATGAGTATGGCAAATATGACCATTTGAGGAAAAATGGTCCGGACTATTATAATGCCATCGAAGTAGATAACGGCGTATTGTTATTTTCAAGGACAGCGGAAGGGAAAGATCTTTTTCAAAAAACGCTTGAAGCCTATCTGGATAATTTCTATAATCCGGCTTATAACACTACCTGTTTCAATCTTCATTATCTGGAATGCGACAATGGTACTTTGAGGGGTATGAGCGACCTGAATATTAAGTTTCCCAAGATACAACAGGATGAATTTCCTCCGGCAGAAAGTTTCTTTATGGATAAAAATGTGTTGAAATATAGCCTGCAAGAAGCAAGTTTCAGCTGGAAGCCGGAACTGCATGCGCTAAGTATTCTGATGAACGATACGTGGGACGGAAAACATTTGCCCATGAAACCAGATGGTAATACCTATCATATTGGTGTTTTGAAAGAAATATCCTCTATGGAATTTTATTATTTCACGAGCCTTTCCAACCTTGCCGGTCATGATATATTAGGTATGGAGCCTATGCCCGGCTTTAGATATAAAGATGATTTCAGGGAATTGGCTGATAAAGCTATCAATTTCTCCGGGCATATACATGAATATAAGGTACTGGGCGCAATGCGGGATAAGGCTGATGAGATATTAAAACGTGATTTCCCGGCTATCCGGAAAGCACCCGTGGTTTCCAGAAAGGAGAATTTTTCGATGGTTCAGGCACCGCAAAAGAAGAAAGGTATGGGATTGTGATTAAATGAATCTATGAAATCCGAAACTACATAACAGTTTCGGATTTCTTTACAAAGTTAGATGCTGTATAATGGTGCAGCTTTTTTATTAGTGGGAATGTGAAGAAGCACTTCTCCCTTTTTATCGTTTTTATGGGAAAGGTGTTCTTGGACAGCCTTTTGTATGTTTTGGTAAAGAGGGTTATAGTTCTCTTCTTTCTTTTTTAGTTTCGCCCGGAATTTAACCAGTTCTTCGTCAGTATGTTCATCGAAGAATAAATTATTCTGTTTTTGCCAGAAAAGATATTTTTGCTCCCGGTTTTTGGCAATGGTTATTTGTGCCTTTGATGCTGCCAGTTTGGACAAACAGGAATTGAAGTCGGTTCTCAGTCCGGTTTTCTTGTCATAATAGGAATGGTAAAGCTGAACAGTTTCCCGTGGGTGTAAACATTGGCATCGTGCCTGTCTCCAACGGACTACCCAGCGGTACTTTTCGTATAATTCCCGAGGAAGATCATATTGGAAAAGGACTACACGGCGGTAGTCCTTTGTCTGGTATTCGATAGATAGAATCACCCATTTCTCTATGCCGAGTTCCCTTTCGGCTTTAGCTATTGCTTTGGCTTCTTCCATCCAATCACTCATATTGTCTTGTTTATGTTTTTTCATGCCGGTATTTTCTTAGGTTTGGTATTAGTGAAAATAGAATCTTCGGTCAGGATTTGTACCAATGTAAATAAGGCTTCCATGTCAAACGGTTCTTCTGATAACCCGTTTTTCCATTCTTTAAATCGTGTACATACCAAAGCTTCATAGACCACTTTTTCCTTTTTGTCTTTTCTCCATTTACCTTTAATAATCTTAATATAAATACCGTTTGTATGACCGCTCCAATCGAACCATACGGTATAGTAGCCACGTCTGTTCAGTTCATACAGTTTCTCTAACAGTTGAGTGATTAACTTGAAGTTACCATCATCATTGTTTTGCATGTTTTTTATCTTTTAAAATGTTGATATTCCGCAGATAAGCACGTTCTTCCTTGGTCAGTAAGGTGAACGTACATTCGATTTGGTCACCGGTATCTTCAACCTCTACGAGGGATAACAGCTTATTTTCGCGTATGAAATCATTGGCTCTTTCGATTTCTTCATTGTTATATCCATCTCCACCATCGGCATTGAAAAGGCTGATAAACAGGAACGCTTTCCAACGGGGGAATGTGAATTTCTTTGTTTTATTCTTTTTCATGATTATTCTAATTACTGAAGTTCTTCATTTATCTGTTTGTATTCCCAATATTGCTCTCCTGCATAAAAATTGAATTCAGGATAGGTACAGTAGCCGGATTCTCCGATTTTTCCGGTACGTTTACCAAACTGATTATTTTCTAACCAATCTACAATATCCTCACCGTTGTTGTTTGTATTTATAAACTGACATCCTGCACTACGGGTGCATTCAGGTAGGTTTACTGTTACATCGGTATAAAGTTCCAAAGATTCATCCTCTAAATAAAGTAGTATGAAAGCGATGGGTGAGCCTAATCCATGTTCATAGGTGGTTATTACAGGGAATACCCATTCTTTATTATAGCGGAGTAGTTTGTACTCACGTCCCTCTATTGTAACTGTTTTTGTTTCCATAATTTTGGTATATAGTGATTAGGTATGAATTTGCCAGCCGACTGTAGGATCGAATGTAACTGAGAATGATTCATCAGGTGTACCATGATAGATTACGCCACCATTCATCACCTGTCTGCCGGTTTTATCCTGTATTACAAAATAGAATGATAAAGGAGAGAAGTCGTGGCAGAGTGTTACTTCCCATTCCTGGTTTTCTTCCCATTGTTTGAGTCTGTCCAAACAATTCTGCAATGTTTCGTTATTTGTTTTTTCGGCATAAGCCAATGCTTCGATATATCTTTTTTCGCATTTGATTATCATGATGTTTTTTATTTGAATGGTTATAAATAAGAAGAGAGCCTTTCGGCCCTCTCTATTTATTAGCAATCAGGAAACTAATACCGCTTCCACATCCATAATTTCATTCTCCCTGAACTGGCAGAAATTGTCAAGAGTTGATGCAAAGGCAATATTCTGGTGTATCAGGGATGGGATAGAAGTCTTTTCCGGTTTGTAATATTCCGTTGCTATATTATATAAATCCCATGCTGTAATGGTATCACGTCCTTTCATTCTTATTAGTACATCTTCTGTGAACGCTGAAATCTGTGACTGATTGAGCGGGTAGTTTTCTATTCTGCCCGAAAGTGTTTCGTCTGAACTGTCATGAGCTACACGCAACGCGGTAAGTAATCCGATATAGGTATACACTTCTTTCAGATTAATGATCGTGTTTTTCAGACGTCTGATCCGCTCACGGTCTTCGGTCATCTGTGTTTCAAACTGGCTTAACCATTCGTCTACAGTGGCAAATAACTGTTCCGTATTTACCTTGTTTTTGCCATAATTTGAAACTATACGTTCGGCACTCAAGATACATTGGTTGTGGCAAGCTTTTACACAGGGCCCGATGGCAGCCTGAATTCCATCCTGATGATAGGTCAGTACAATCGTCGTGGTGAGTTCATCAGTTTCGTAGTCATTGATGCGGATGGTAGTGAATATCCTTCTCAGAATATGGGCTACAACCGATTTTTCACCGTGAACCATTTCTTCTTTCTTAAGTACGGTAACTCCCGGAAGATGCTTGCTGTTGTTGTGAGCAGCAAATATTTCCTCGACCTCAAAATTAAGGTTGTACTTATTACAGATGTCGATTACGTTTTCAATAGCCTGAAAATGATAGATTCCGCGAAGTGGATTGCCTTCATAATCATCTTCCATGTGAGTACGTTTCAGTGTTGACAAATCCATGATTTCTACTTTGTTTGTCTGAAAATCGAATGTCTCTTTTCTTGTCATTAATTCTTTCATAATTGTAATTTTAAGTTGTTAGTAAATGATTTATATATTCTCGATAAAATATTCCATATAATCATATTCCAGCCCAAGAACTTCACATGCTGTTACTATATCGCTGAACCGTAAATCGTCTAGTTCTTTTAATTCCCGGAGATTCTGAATTTCTCCATTGAGGTATTCTTCTGCTTCTTTCCGGCTACAACTGCATGAGTTACAGATTCCGTCAATGATTGACTGTACCATAATCTGTGTGTATTAATGGGTGGTTATATTTGATCTACGACGGTCTTTGCATACCAGTGTTACAAATTTTAATTCAATCAGTGTATGCTCAAAGCACATCTCTGAACCGTAATCTACTCTTTGCCACAAGCTGAATGTGAAGTTTGCAAATGACCAGATGAAATAAGCAGATAATCTTCCGAATCCGTCGTACTGCAATAATTTGCCATTCAATGCCATTATATTGTCGGATGTTATAATCAGGTTCAATATTTCTGTGAATGCAATAACGGCTTCCTGGCTTGTGGGGTATACCGGACCTAAGAGTTCTATTTGCATAACTTTAATTGTTAATCGTAATTTTCTCCGAAGATTTCCGTTGCATATCTGTTTGTATCATAATAGCTGTTTGTCATATTCTGATATAGATAGGCTTCATCCGATATTTCTGATTCGTCACCCTCAAACAGTGGATATGGGATAAGATTTTCCTGATAATTGGCAACAAGTAAGTATGGGTCGTCCACAGCTATATTATGACCATTATGGTTGCACCATGAAATAAAATATTCTATATCCGATTCTTCCAATTGCTCTACCGCATCTCTTATTTCAAAAAAAATCTGACAGAACCATTTTTCGTTAATCAGTATATCGGGAATGTTTTCCCATGCCGGATATCTAAAGGTAGGATTCTCTTCATCCAAGAAATAGGTACAGCAGGCATTGTAAAATTCTCCCATGTCATCATAATTGGACAACCGGAACCAATCTCCTTCATGGGTATTGCCGTCAATTTCTTTTTGGGTAGTTACTACTACTTCAGCTTCTGATAAATTCATAACTTGAGTAATTTTAAGGATGTATTCCTCGTTTGTTTAGTTTATATAATCACAAAATGACTGGAGAATTAGCAAGTTCCATCAATGCCTCGTTTACAGAAGCTTGATAGATACTGGTAATCTCATTACGTCCCCATCCCGTTTTGCTCTGAAGTTTTTCATGGAAAATTTCTTCAATTCTTTTAAGCAAATCTTTTGTTTTCATTTTTATAGTTATTTTATAATTAATACTAATGTGGAACCCGTATATTTTCGGTCCACAGGCTTTAAAGGTGCGTGTTTAGGTGGTGCAAGGTTTTCCGGAAAAATACCGGAGCGAAGTGAGGATGATTTTTTTGGAAACCGCTTTAGCGGCCCCGACCTTGCTCTGGCGTTAAGAACACGAAACCACCTTTGCCTGTGGGACTGAAAATATATGGGCTTTTACATTCTGGGTTCGTGGGTGTTATTATCTCTGTGAATATTTTTATCTTTGTCCGAATAGAGTATGAAATGCTTATGAAGAAAGATAAAAACCAAAATGAGAATCCTGTCGTTCATCCGCAGAAAGTTGCTGTATTAATTGATGGTGATAATGCCTCTTCTGCAAAACTGCCTGAAATAACAGAACTGGCCGGACGTTATGGGGAAGTAATCATCAGAAAAATTTACGGAGACTGGAGTAAAACCGGTTTGTCTTCATGGAAAGAACCGGCAAGGGAATATTCTTATCGTTTGGTTGAAGCGATGCCGTATGTGAAGGGAAAAAATACTACGGATATTACTCTTGTAATCGAAGCTATGGATTTATTGAATTCAGGTGATATAAATGTTTTTGTTATTGTTTCCAGTGATAGCGATTATACTCCGTTGGCAATGCGTATCCGGGAAGAGGGGTTAATTGTAATCGGTTATGGGGAGAGTAAGACTCCTATTGCTTTTGTAAATTCATGCAAGAGATTCGTGTTCTCGGACCAAATAATGCAAGCTAATGCTAAACCGGAGAAAGGGGAAACTCCAGAAAGTTTACTAAAGAAAGAGGCTGTATTGTTTGATAAAGCATATGAGTTAGCTATTGCAGGGAAGGAAGAAGTAACACTTTCTTTGGTAGGGACAGCTTTGAAAAAGATAAAACCAAAGTTTAAGACTAAACGGTATGGTTGTAAAACATTAGGTGATATTTATGAAAAGTTGGAGGGATATGATGTTGTGCAGACTGGTGTAAAGGGTATCTATAATGTGGTGAGGAAGAAAGTGGCTGATTGATGTTAATCCTGTCAATATAGAAGCAGCATGGGAATTTATTTCTCATCCTGCTTTTCCTATTAATTTTACAGCGTATTATAATACACCTTTAACAGCCTTGGGTCAGTCAATGGCGATTCCCCTTTCACTTCTCCGAATATTTCTATAAACAACGAACGCAGTTCATGAATATGTTTCCTGTCTCTCATCCATTTGATAAATTCCAACGGATTGGTATTTTTGTACGCTTCAATGGGCTTGAGTCCTCCCATATCCGTTACATCTGTACGTGTAGACCATGTTCCTCTCGATGACTGGAATTCATGACTCGCCAGATAAGCAAGGAATAGTTTTGCTGTTGCTTTATGCTTTGTCAGCTTAAACATAGCTGCACGTTGCGGCCAGGTAATGAAGAAATCATCTTCCGGAATAAATGCTTCCGAAGGCTGGTCGGGATAAGTCGGATAGCCAACTATATTTCCTAGATAGCCTTTTTGACCTGTTAAGGCAGCAGGAGCGGCTGTTCCTCGAACAAAAGTCGGGTTCTGAGCCTTCAGTTTATACAGATAATCCTTTCCATACTTTTTGATAATATGATCGAAGACAAAGAGTACGGCATCATCATCGTAAGGAGGGGTGAGTACCAACTTATCTTTGAAAACAGGATTCAGGAAATCATTGTAATTCTTCGGGGTAAAGTTTAGGCCGCTTTTTGCATACTGTGGAAGGAAAGCGAAGATAAAAGCTCCGATAAAGTATCCGTCAGGGTCGGAATAGCCTTCGCGGATATGTTTGAAACCTTTGGGTTTGAAGGGTTCCAGAACTCCCATTTTAGTCCAGTTCTCGAAGTCGTTCATCGTTTGCAGCATAACCACATCCGGCTCCAGGTAACCATCATTTAATTGCTCATAAACTTTCAGGTCGTGGTATTTCGATAGATCGACGATGATTTCTATATCAATTCCCGGAAACCTTTTGCGGAACTGGTCGCGCAACATATCCTGCTGATTGGGTGCATCGCCTCCCGCCCAGACCAGAAAAGGTTCTTTACTGTTCTTCATCTCCTCTTTTGCCGCAGCGTAGAGGGCTTCTAATTCTGATGTTTCGTTTTTGTAATCCATAACTTTTTTATTTGTACTGTTTATTGCGCCACCCGATACGAGCATAGCAATCATTAATAATAAAATCTGTTTCATCTTTTTTTAGATTAAAACAGCACATCTGTAAATAAGTTCTGATTAATTAAATTGGAACATAGACTGGTAAAACAAATTCGGAAAAGCAGAATACAGATGGAAACCGCTATGTATCAATGTATATTAAAGACTATAGTAAGGACTTGTTATAATTCTAAACATATAAGAAGAAGACTATTATATCCGGTTTGTACCAGACAAAGTCTAAAATGCACTATCGTTTTTCATGGAGATATTATCTCAAAGATGCCTTAAATTGTTCGGGCGTAATACCCGAATATTTCTTAAAGAACCGGGAGAAATAAGATGCATCTACAAAGCCAAGCTGGAAAGCAATGCTTTTGAAAGATAAGTTCCCGTGGTTAATAAGCCGCTTGGCTTCGAGAAGCATACGTTGCTGAATAAGTCCTTTGACTGTATGTCCTAACGATTGTTTGCTCAACACTCCCAATCTTTTTTCACTAAGGGACATTTGGGTTGCATAAAAGTTTACTTCACGCTCTGTCAGGTAATATTTATCAATTAATGCGATTAGTTTGAGGAGACGTTTGTCGATACCTGATTTTTTAATGTTATCGTTGATAGAAAGAATAAGTTGTGTGATTAACGTACCAGTCAGACCCGAGACCAGGTCCTCCCGTTTTTTTAATGATAATTCGTTGTGGATCAACTGTATTATCTGTACAGCGGTATACAGGTCATTTTCATCCATCGGTATCTCGTCAGGGAGAGTGAAGTGCAGGAAGCTGTCGAAGTGGTGGTGGAAAGAATTGAGGTATTCGGGTTTAATGGCTATCAGGTATCCTCTTTGATTTGTCAGTTCCAGATGATACACCTGTCCCGGTTTCAGCATATAGATGCTGTTGGTTTTGATTGTAGATTCTTTAAAATCTATATTATGTGTACATCCTTCTTCCGCATACGAAAAATACAATATCTCATAAAAGTTATGGCGGTGGATACCATTAAAATTCAAAGAGATACTCTGCTCTATCCTCCGGATGATTATATTGTCCTCCATGTCATGCAAAGGAATGATGTCTGTCTGCATATTGATACTGATATTTTTACTGCTGATTATAACAAATGACTGGAACATAATGTTGGCTTGCTGTTACACTCCTTCAACTATCTTCAAACCTTAAACACCTTTCTTTCAATTAATAATCTCTGATAAATATTCCTTGACTTGGGTGGCATTATTGAAAAGGATAACATTAAATCCCAATTCCCATGCTGCCTCTATATTGGCGGGATTATCATCAATAAATACAGATTCTTCGGAATCAAGTTTATAACGGTCTAGTAAAACTTGATAAATCCGTTTATCAGGCTTAATCAGTTTTTCTTCTCCCGAAACAACAATACCATCGAACAATTTAAAAAAGTCGTATCTGCGATAAGCTATCCCTATTGTTTCTGCCGACCAGTTTGTCAAGCCATAAATACCATATCCATCGTTTTTGAGTTTACGCAACAGGCTTACCGTTTCCGGCAATTCGCATCTGAGCATATCCTCCCATCTGTCTGCAAACAGGGCTATGGCTTCCCTATATTCGGGATGTTGCCATTGCAATAACTTAACACCTTCTTCAAAGGAGCGTCCTTTATCCTGCTCCGCATTCCATTCGTCATTGCAAACATTCGTAAGAAAGTACTCCATTTCTTTTTCATCCCAAAAGAAGGTACGGTAGAGATACCTCGGATTCCAGTCGAGCAACACACCGCCAAAATCGAAAACTATATTTTTAATCTGCTTCATTACAGTAGATTATTAATGTAGTCCGTTTTCCTGCTGTTCGGCAGCCCATTTAATACGTCGAAGGTCGGGCAAGTGCTTTACCTCATAGTTTTCAAAGAAAGCATTGAAACCGCTGCCTTCGGGGCTTGCCGCCATTATTCCGACTTTCAGCGGACAATTATCTTCCATCCAGCAGGTACGCATCATGGTGTATTCTTTATCGTTGTAAGAATAATATACATACAACGTATTGATACGACGGATGATTTTCAACCAAATGAAAGTAGGAGAACCATCAAGGTCTAGAATACTCCAATCGCTGGCGTTATGGGTTACTACGGTACTCAACTTTGTTTTTCCATCCACATATTCAAAACCGGTTTTTATCCAGTTTTTATAGTCTTGTTTAATCATCAAACCTGCCTGGTCGAAGCTCGATTCAAATTTTGCAGAGACTTTAACTTTTACTTCAAATTCTCCACCATATACACCATAATAAAAGTGGGCATTATCTACTGTAAACCCCTGCGTAACCGCCCAGATATCCGTCAAAGGTAGTGCCGACATGGTAAATCCGGATTTATTATTTATCTTCCATTGATTGGGTTCGTTTTCCCAATTCATCTTATCCATACTTTGTGCCATAACATTTACTGTTAATATGTTAATCATTAAAATGATAATTCCTGAAACTTTTTTCATGATTTGATTTATTAATATGATACCTGACTTTATCCAACAATTTCCACGTAATTACCTTCCGGGTCTAAAACAACGCTCTCATAATACCCGTCTCCGCTTGTTCGTGGCTCGCCGGCTATTGTATACCCGTCTGTGCGTAGCTTTTCCGTAAGGGTATCTACCGCATCTTTTCCTCCCACTGAGATAGCGAAATGTGCCAATCCTTTCAAGTTTCCTCTGCTTGCAGGCTCTGTCATATCGGAAATATGCATTAATTCAATACGGGTTTTATCCTCTCCAAAGGATAAGAAGTAAGATGAAAAGCCCCTTTTAGGGTTTACATACTTATTATTACAACTAAGATTAAAATACTTCGTATAAAACTCGCGGAGCAACTCTATATCATCCGCCCAGATTGCCAAATGTTCGATTTTCATTATTACTTGTTTTTAATTTATACTCTTAACTTGTACAAAGGTAAATACCGGAAATAGGATGCTAAATGACGTGCGTCAGTTTCGGTCTATCCGGACAAAAGCATTATCTTTGTGTTAGTTATAGCATCTGCATTATGGAAGTAATCAAGAAATTATCAAGCAAATACAATGCTGTCCTTTCTTCAGAATCAATGGAGATATTTGCATCAATATTGGAGCGAAAGGAATATCAGAAAGACGAAATCTTTTTGAGACAGGGGCAGATAAGCAGATATATGTATATTATTGAAAAAGGCATTATCCGCCAGTTTTATTATAAGGATGGGAGGAACATTACCGAGCATTTCTCTTGTGAGGGAGATATTGCAACCTGTCTCGAAAGCTTATTCCTTAAAGAACAGACAAGGCTTAATGTTGAAGCAATAGAACCGTCTGTTATATATCTTCTGGATTACGGGAAATTTAAAGACTTGTCTAATAAATACGCAGACATTAATAAGTTGTATCAATCCATACTGGAACACAAGTTAGTTGTATCCCAAAGAAAAGCCGATTCATGGAGATTTGAAAGTTCCCACGAACGTTACGACCGATTCTGCCGGGAATATCCCGATGCAGCAAAACGGGCTTCAATAGCTCATATTGCATCTTACCTTTTAATGGCTCCGGAGACATTAAGCAGGGTGAGGGCTGGGTTGCTATAAATGAATATTTACGAAAGTGGAGTTATATAGTATTGGAATGCTCAGGGCGGAAGGCAGGTAGTTTTTGCCGTAGCAAAACAGGTGGCTCTGTTTAACAGAAGCCCCTTGTTTATTAAACAACAAGGGGGCTTTTGTTAACCGAAAAATAGGGTGGCTATTTCACATCATAGTAAATGCTGGGGAAATTATTATTTATTTAAAAGTTGGTCTTTGTATTCCTTCCCCAACCGGGTGCATTTAGCTATCACATCACCGGTCGCCAAGTAATTATAGTTAGGCATTTCGAAAAGTACAGGTTTCAATTTCGTATAATCCACCTTTCCTTTTTCGTTCAGCACAGATTCTTCCACATACGTATTCGCTATTTTGCAAATGAAGTTATCAAACGTTTCCGTCTGGTAGTTATCCACTACCTCGCACTCCATCACCAACGGACTGTCTTCGATTAAAGGTGCGCCCGCATCACCCATCCGGTAAGCGAATACTTCGGATTTATCGACCTTTGCGCCACTGGCAATACCGACATAATCGGCACGCGGCAACAACTTTTCGTCCACCACATTCACTGATAATTTACCCGTTTCAATAACTCCCTGATTCGTATAATGAGGCTTTGCCAGTGAAATCAGGATACGGTCGTGCCCGACGATACCCACATGTCCTACCAATACCCAGTTTACTTTACCGTTTACCATTGTTCCGATAACTACTGCGGGCGTGGGATATAACGCCAGTACCGAGCCTAAATTCTTTTTCATACATTATTTTCTTTAGTTATTAATCATGTTGATTCTGATTCTCTTTTGTCATTCATCTTCAAGCTCCAAAATTAGGGTAAAACCAACCATCGGTTTATACCCCAATTCATGATTATATTACCCCGATTACTGTTTTTGTCCGGCTGAAAATATCATCAAAAAACAACGGTATAACCAAAATTACGGGAATCATTACCCAGATTACTCTTTATCATTATAAGGTGTTTGAAATGAGAAATTAACCTTTACTTTTGTAGTAGAAATTAAAATGAAAACGAATGGAAATCATAAAAATCGACACCATCGAACAGTATAATAAACTGTATGGAATGACCACCCGCCACCCGCAGGTAGGCTTCGTGAGATTCAATACAGCAGAAAGTCAGGGAACCTATCGGATGACTGTTGGTTTTTACTCCATCTTCCTGAAAGAAACCAAAGGCTGCGTGTTGAACTACGGCAAGACACGATATGATTTCGACGACCAGACTGTTGTCAGTTTTGCCCCGGGACAGACCATCGGTTACACTACCCTCGACGGAGTACCTAACGTGGCCAAAGGAGTAGTATTCCATCCCGATTTTATAAACGGTACGCCACTCGGGCAGAAAATAAAGAAATACACCTTCTTCTCGTATGAGTCAAACGAAGCCCTGCACCTCTCGGAAGAAGAACGCATGATTATTGATAACTGCCTGAATATTATAGAAACGGAGCTGCAACACCCTATCGACAAACATACGAAAGGGCTGGTAACTACCAATCTGGTGGAAAAATTTGCGTAAGTTGACCCCGTTCCGCCAATCCAAATTGACCCCCATGTAACAATCTAAACTGACCCCTTTGTTGCAGTTTAAATTGACCCCGTGAAAGAAGAGTAAAACCGAAGCTTGTCAGTTTTGTTTTAAAGTGTTAAAATTTTTGTTACTTAAACTCTGAGCAACAAAAATTTATCATCATGTCTAACAAAACCATTAGTATGTTAAAACTACGACAAGTAATCCGTCTTTACAATCAGGGCAAAGGTACCAAAGCCATTGCCGGCATGTTGTTTATCTCACGCAACACCATCAAGAAGTACCTGCACATTTTCCTTAGCTCCGGCCTTAGTTACGAAGCCTTTTCCGCGATGAGCGATCTGGAGCTATCCCAGAAGTTTCTGGTGGCTGCCCATCCGGAGAAAAGCCAGCGCCAGATAGATCTGGAAGCTCTGCTTCCGGGTATATGCAGGGAACTCAAACGTAAGGGCGTCACCAAAGAGATGCTCTACAGACAGTATATAGAGAAGTATCCTGAAGGTTACGGTATCTCCCGCTTCTGTGGTTTTATCCGTCTGTATTTAGCCCAGCATCGTCCGGTCATGCATATCGAGCATAAAGCCGGGGACAAGATGTACATTGACTTTACAGGCCAAAAACTACATCTGGATAATGGAGATGGTACCAAGACCGAAGTAGAAGTCTTTGTAGCCATTTTGGGCTGCAGCCAGCTAACCTATGTAGAAGCAGTATCCAGCCAGAAGAAAGAAGACCTTATACGGGCTTGTGAGAACGCTCTAATCTATTTTGAGGGCGTACCTTTGGTGGTTGTGCCCGATAACCTGAGGGCAGCCGTAACCAAGGGTAGTAAATACGAAGCGGTATTGAACGAGTCTTTCGCCTGCTTTGCCGAACATTACTCAATGACAGTCCTTCCGGCAAGAGCCTACAAACCACGGGACAAGTCCCTGGTAGAAGGAGCGGTAAAGCTGGTATATAAAACAATCTTTACCAAACTGGACAAACGTATCTTTTATGATCTATCCTCTTTGAACGCAGCTATCCGGGTTGCTTTAGAGATACACAACAATACTCCCATGTATAAACGGGAGTACAGCCGCAGGCAACAGTTCGAGGAGATTGAGCGTGATGTGTTGCAGAATCTGAACCCGATACGTTATGAGTTAAAAGAGCAGGCTCAGCTTACCGTCTGGAAGAACGGATATATACGTTTAGGGGTGGATACCCATTATTACAGCGTACCCTATAAATACATTGGTAAAACAGTCAAAGTCCTTTACTCATCGCAGTCTGTGGAAGTTTACTACCGCCATGAACTTATTGCCCAGCATGTGCGTAACAGGCGTAAATACCAATATACGACCAACACGGAACACCTGGCCTCCCAACACCAGTTCCTGACCGAATGGTCCGCCGAGAAGTTCATCTCCCAGGCCATGGATATACATGAGGATGTAGCAGAGTACATAGCCAAAGTACTGGAGGAAAAAACATATCCTGAGCAGGCCTACAAGTCTTGTTCGGGTATACTGAGTTTCTCCAGGCGTGTAGGTAACGAACGGCTAATAGACGCCTGCCGCTGCGCACAATCCTTTGGGCAATATGGATACCGGGTCATAGAAGAGATATTGAACAAGCGCCTGGATAAGCTAAAACTTGAAGATGAAGCTGCACGTATACCCAACCATAAAAACATCAGGGGAAAAGACTATTATCAATAAACACCTAAAACAAAAGATAAATTATGAATAATCAAACATTAGACAAGTTACGCCAGATGCGCTTATTTGGCATGTATGAAGCTTTTAAAACCAATCTGGAAGGCTCCATTAAAGAGACATTAACACCCGACCAGTTCATAGCCTTGCTGGTAAACAGTGAATGGGATGACCGTAAGAACAAATCCATAGCCAGACTTATTAAGCTGGCTAACTTCCGCTATAAGGCATCGCTGGAACAACTGGACTACGCTGTAGAAAGGGGACTGGATAAGAATGAAGTACACAGGCTGGCATCGCTGGACTTCATTAAGGAACACAAGGACCTGTTTATCACAGGCAGTACAGGAACAGGAAAAAGCTATCTGGCATCGGCATTAGGCTTTCATGCCTGTCAGATGGGATATAGGGTGCTATATGCTTCAACAGCCAAGTTGATGGGACAGCTTAAACTGGCTAAAGCCAAAGGCACTAACCTGACTGAGCTCAAGAGGATAGAGAGGACAGACCTGCTTATTTTGGATGACTTTGGATTGCAACCTTTTGATTCCCAAGCAAGAGTTACATTACTGGATATCATAGAAGACAGGCACGGTAAAAGGTCTACGCTGATTACATCACAGATACCGGTCAAAGAATGGTATGACATTATAGGGGAGAAAACTATTGCTGATGCTGTATTGGACAGGATAGTACATCAATCGGTCAGAGTAGAACTCTTCGGTGAATCACTCAGAAGAAAAAAATCTAACCAGGAATGTTTATATTTGTAAAAATTAATTAGTAAAAACCGACAAAAATGATGGCTTTTTACAAACAAAAAATGACTGCTTTTTTTACTCCTAAACAAAAACTTTCCAAGGGGTCAATTTAGATTGGCGAACGGGGGTTCCTTTCGTTGTTATTTCCAATCTGGAACTATTGCTCGATTACTGCATGCGTTTCTACGAAAGACAGTTTATCACTCGTCAGGATATGCACCTCGACTCATTGGCACGTTTCGAAAAGCTGATCGACGATTATCTCTATTCCGGTATGCCGTCTACCCACGGAATACCTACCGTACAATATTTTGCCGATAAAGTATTCCTTTCGCCCAACTATTTCGGCGATCTGGTCAAACGCGAAACGGGTAAATCGGCCAAAGAATACATACAGCTAAAGATGTTGCAAATGGCAAAAGAAAACCTGATGAATCCCGACCAGACGATTACACAGGTGGCACAGATGCTCGGATTCCAGTACCCGCAGCACTTTGTACGCTTCTTTAAGAAATACGAAGGCGTAACGCCCGGCGAATACCGTCAGGTGAATTAAAAGATAAATCAGCCGGCTACATTATATAACAATCTAAATAATTAACCCAAGTTTCTGATCAAATACGTTTGAGCTTACCGGGGAAAGGTGTGCCCGAATGTTAAGGGGACTCTATATGTATAAAAACAACATTTTTAAATAAATAAGGTATGAAAAAGAATTTATTAATCGCATTAATGACACTCATCTTAGTGGTACCCGGAACATCCGCCTGTTCCAGCGATAACCATGAGAATGAACCCGAACAACCGGAAAATCCGGAGAACCCCGAAGTACTGTCTGACGGTAAAATACTGATCGCCTACTTCTCGCGTACCAACAATACGCAACTTATGGCAAGCGCCATCCACGGAATTACCGGAGGCGATACCCACCGCATCGAATTGGTAACGCCCTATCCTGAAAGTTATAACGAAGTGCTCGAACAGTCGCGCAACGAACAGGGTTCGGGTTACCAGCCACCGCTCAAAGACGCGCCGGAAAGCGTAGCCGAATATGATATTATATTCATCGGCTATCCGATCTGGCACGGTACCACACCTCCGCCCATCGCCTCATTCCTGTCGGCATATAATCTGGAAGGCAAAACAATTATCCCTTTCTGCACCAGCGGCGGCAGCGGTGGCACGACCAGCTTCCGCAGTGTGCAAACCCTCAGCACAGGGGCAACTGTATTGGACGGACTGCAAATACCGACTGCTTCGGCAGGCAACTCACAAACGGTCATACGCAACTGGCTGCAACGTATAGGAGTATTAAAATAAAAACTATAAAATTATGATGATACAATTATCAAGAGTAAATGTAGATCCTTCGAAACTCGAAGAATACAAACGGATCTTAAAAGAAGAAATAGAAACCTCTCTCCGCATAGAAGAAGATGTATACGTACTCTACGCCGTTTCAGATGACGAACGCCCGAACGAGTTTACAATTATCGAACATTTCAAAGACCAGGAGGCCTACGATAATCATTGCAAAACGCCCCACATGCAAAAGTATTTCGCCGAAACAGAAGGCATGGTTCAATATTTCAGAACCGTTGATGCAACACCCGTTGTCGAAGGACTCTGGATGAAAAAATAAAATCATAAAAACAATCAGAAGATGAAAGATAAAGTAGTATTAGTAACCGGAGCAAGAACCGGAATAGGTCTTGCCACCGCCCGTATCTTTGCCGAAGCAGGTGCTACCGTAGCCCTTGCCGGACGGCATGAACCCAATGAGGAAGCCCGGCAGCTCACCTCCGAAGGCTACAAAGCCGTATCTTACAAATGTGATGTAGTGAACGAAGAAGAAGTAGCAGCAATGATCGACGACATCATCCGTAAGTACGGCCGTCTGGATGCTGCCTATAACAATGCGGGAATACAAAGCCCCGTAACCGACACGGCAGACCTTGTTGGCGACGAGTATGACAAAATAATGAATATCAACCTGAAAGGAATCTTCAACTGTATGAAGCATGAACTGCGCTATATGCGCCAGCAAGGTTTCGGAGCGATCGTCAACTGCTCGTCCATGGGTGGGCTGGTTGGTATTGCAGGAAGAAGTGCCTATCACGCCTCCAAACACGGAGTATTGGGTCTGACCAAGAGTTCAGCCCTTGAATATGCTTCACGTGGTGTACGTATCAACGCTGTATGTCCGGGTATCATTATGACGCCTATGGTAGAAGGAATGCTGGAACATGAAAAGGACGCTATGGATGAACTTATCAAAGAAGTGCCTATTGCCCGCCTCGGTGGCCCCGAAGAGATTGCATCGGTTGTATTCTGGCTTTGCAGTCCGGCAGCAAGTTATGTGATCGGGCAGGCTATAGCGGTTGATGGAGGTTATACGGTAAAATAATCGTTTCAGGAATAGTATAAACTGGTGAAGAGGCGCATATTTACGCCTCTTCAATAATATGATTACCCATTAGAATGACTAAAAAAGCACTCATTGCCTATTATACCTGGAGTGGCAACACTCGATATATAGCCGATCGCATAAGCAAACTAATTGAGGCAGACATTTACGAAATCGTTCTTTCTAAACCGTACTCCTCAAACTATAATACTTGCCTACAGGAATCCAGACGGGATTTGGGACAAAACAGATTGCTTGATATTAAAAACCCGTTACCAGATATAAGCCGGTATGAAACACTACTGATTGGTTATCCTGTCTGGTTCGGCACTTATCCGATGCCCATGGCAAGCTTTCTGAACCAATGTAATCCGGTAGATAAAAAAATTCTGCCTTTTTCCACTCATGGCGGAGGGGGAGATCCTAAAGGTTTAAACGATCTCAGGAAACTTTGCCCTGATAATACATTCGGTGATTTGTTTTCCGTACAAGGAAGAGGAGGAAGCAATTTGGATACTTATCTACGGCAATGGGTAAAGAATAATAATATCTTTTGACCAAAAAGATATCCTTGGTTTTATGGTGCGAATCCACACATCTTACATATTCTACTGATGTAAACCATGAATACCTTTGTTTTGTTCTACAAATATATAACCGTAAAAATGACATCATTCAACAAAAACAAAAAGACAATGAATATAGAAACATTCAGAGAGTATTGTCTCTCTTTCAAAGGCGCGGAGGACAAGCTGCCGTTCAAAAAAACAACTTCGGAATACGATAGTCACCTGATGACCTTTTCCGTTATGGACAAATGGTTCTGCTTTGTTAATATCGACGTATTCGATTTCTGCGACCTCAAATGCGACCCCGATGAATCGGTAGCGCTTCAGGAGAAATATAAAGGCATTACGCCGGGTTACCACATGAATAAAAAGCACTGGATCAGTGTCTATTTCAATAAAGATGTGCCGGATGCCAAGATAAAAGAGTTGGTCAAAAAATCGTATGAGCTGGTGGTAAAGGGATTGTCTAAAAAGGAGCAGCAGGAAATTGAGTCTCGATAATGTTCCTTATACTCACAAGAATTTCTGCTTAACTAATAATTGTGTATTCCCTTTTAACATCAGACAGGAGTAAAGGCTAAGAAGAAACCGGACATGTTTAAAACATGATCCGGTTTTTATTTGACTAAGTGAGAAAGAATATTGAGATTACCAGACATTCCGGTGAATCCTGTCTTCCACGTTAATTACTTTTTGTTTCGGGATATGTGCATCCGGAGCAGCATAGCCTATGGCAAGAAAACAGGCAAATTCATATCCCTCAGGAGCGCCGACAACCTGTTTTACATATTCCGGCTCATTACCGATCGGAATGCGGAATGTACACGCCAGTCCTTCGGCAGTTGCTGCCAGCAGGATATTTTCCACAGATGCCCATACAGAAGCAAAATAATTGAGCGAACTCTGGTCGGCAGGCTGGCAAAGCGGATAATCTTTTTGGCGGAAGAACGGCAGGATAAGGCAATTACTCTGCATAAGCATCCGTTTTTGTTTAGGCAGTGCATCCACAAACATAGCATATTCATCCCCGTCCATTACACCCTCGGCAGCTTCAAGTCCTGCCTGCTGGATTTTCCGGGTGTTCTCGGAAACCGGAGAAATAATACGGGAAATATTCTCCTGCCCTCTTATTACCACAAACTCTAATTGGCGTAAATGATCGTTGGTGGGAGCTTTGAATGCGGCATCCAGTACCTTTTTTAATACTTCGTCGCTGACTTCCTTATTGGAAAAATCGCGGATTGTTCTTCTTTTGTTCAATACTTCATAAAATTCCATGATAACACTCTTTTTTAATGATTATGATTCTTTTTCAGTACAAAGATATGCTGTTTTATTGTCGCTTATTTGTGTTATTGTATCTGATATTTGTTGTACATTTGCATTAAGCCAACAAAAAGCAATATGGACGAAACGATCACCCCATATAAATTACCCGACACGGAGAACCATTCCATCTTCTTCGTGGATATTCGTATTGATCCCGAGCTGGAGGCCAAGTTGCATCAGCATGACGCCTGGGAATTATATTACGTCACTCATGGCTATGGCAACCGGATTGCAGGCGATACAGTGCAACCTTTTTCCGCAGGCGACGTGGTGCTTATCCCTCCCGGGATGCAACATCGTTGGGAGTTTGTGCCCGATTCGGCAGACAAGAGTGGCCATATACGCTATCTGATGATAGCTTTCAGCGATGAGTTTGTAGTGCGGTGCATGAATCAGTTTCCCGAACTACGAAACCGTATGGGAGACATAAAGGCTCCTGCCGATGCGCTGAAATATGGATCGGAAAGCTCCCGTACTATCCGCAAAACGCTTGAAAAAATGAATGGAATGGATGAGCTGGATCGTTTGTGCGAAATGCTGCGGCTGCTTCCCGCAATCTTCTGTTCTACTGACTATGTTTCTGTGGGGAAACCGACGCGCATCGAACGCGATGTAAGGCGTATACAGCAAATTTCCACGTATGTGATGGCTCATTATGTCCACCCGATTGCTTTAGATGATATTGCAGCGGAGGTTGGGATGAACCGCTCCGCTTTTTGCTCCTACTTCAAACGTGTCAAAGGGATGACCTTTTCGGAGTTTGTTACCCAGTACCGTCTGAATACAGCGTGTGAACTGCTGAAACATTCAGAGAAACAGGTTACGGAGATATGTTATATGGTGGGGTTTAACGACCTGCCCCATTTCGTGAGGGTTTTTACGAAGGCGATGGCGATGCCGCCTTTGAAATACAGAAAACAGTTTCAATAAATAATTGTCAATGAAAACGGTTAACAAAAAGGTTCCTTTTGTTAAACAAAAGCACCTTTTCTGTTTAACGGAAGCACCTTCGTTGTTAAATGGCGTAATTCCCCTAAAAAAAATCATGCAGATCATTTCTTCAAATGATGCAGAGAACTTTTTAATATCATGCTGAACATTTTAAAAATCATGCAGATCATTTTTCGGACAAAAAACCGATAATCACAAATATAGAGGCTTTCAGTGATGGGGTTTTAGCCATTGTCATAGCCTGAAAATCTCTTTTACAAATACAGCAAAGAAGATGTCTGCACTTTTATATCATCCGTCAGGTCAACCATAGCATTGATGAAACAGACAGCATTAAATGCTTGAATGTCTTCCACCCGGATGCTTTGCTCTCTAATTTTTTTTCGTTCCAGTAACTGTTTTCTTTTTGTTCCCGGCAAAAGGCATTCTTTCGGGGTAAATAGCCCTTTAGCTGATTTAAAAACAAGATTCGATGAAGAAGCATCGGTTACCAGACCGTTTTTAATTATAATAATATCGTCGCAACCTGATTTTTGTAGTAGCGTATTCAGGTTGCTTCTATTTGCATATTTGTAAGAATAATCAATTTCATCATCTCTTATTACGCCTACCTTTTGGATATTCCGGAAAAAGTAGGGTATAAATTCTACATCCTCTATCTTATCGGAATAGAGTACCCGGCATTTGTATAATCCATTTTTTACATGAGGAGGAATCCTGTCCCGGATTACGGAGAGATCGATTGTCGTTTGATAAAAGCAGGAAAGGGTATTATTAACTCTTTGCTGGTGATATTGGATGTTATGCAAAACACCGTCTTTTAGTTTTATAGCTTCACTGAAAAGTGTCATACAAATGGCAGATATATTTTTTCGATTACTTCGTTGTACTCATCTTCCGCATCGCTAAAGATAGTGATACCACCACCGCTGCGGAAATATTTCTTGCCGTTTTTTTCTTCGATAAAACGTATCATAACGGCACTGTCAAAATCATCACCGTCGAAATAGCCGAATATGCCTGTGTAGTATCCGCGCGGTTCTTTTTCGGCTTCCCGGATGATATCCAATGTGGATTCTTTGGGCGCGCCCGAAACAGAACCAGCCGGGAGCAACCTGAAGATGATTTCTCCTAATTGCAGCAGGTAGCTTTCCGAAAGTTTACCGGTTATTTCCGAACTTACCTGTAATATTTCCCGTTGGGCGGTGACGATTCTGTCGATGTAGCGAAAGCGTTTTACCCTAATGTTCTCGGCAACCATGCCCAAATCGTTACGCATAAGGTCGACAATCGTATTGTGTTCGGCAGTTTCTTTTTTATCGGACAATATTATTTCTTCAGCATTGGGTATCCTTGCATTGATGGTGCCTTTCATGGGGGTGGTCGATATAATTCCGGCTGATATGCTGACGAACCGTTCGGGTGAGAAACAGACAAACTGCCCGGGAACATACAAGCTATAAGGTGCGGTACTTGATTCAAAGATTTCTTGTAATGTAAGTGTTGTCTTAACAGGCGTTTTTACGGTCAGGTTGGTAAGAAAGGAGTTTCCTCTTTTAAGTCCGGCCATAACGGTGGTGAATCTTTCCGAATAGTTCGCAAAGGTTTCGGGAAAGGATTTTAGTAGACAGTCTTTCTTTATCGTTGCGACTTCCTTTTTTGCATTTGATGCGCGTGGCGTGCGGAATAGGATGTCTTTTTGTTCAAGTGGGTTTTGAAGCAAGAAGCCATTCTTCATTTCAAAATCGACAGCGAAAAGAAAAGGAATCCTTTCCGAAGCGAAGTGGTTGATATTGTTTTTTAGGGCTTTTAATTCCATGCTATTTTTGAAATGAAATGCAAAGATAGTAAATTGGTTAGATGCCGGAATAATTCCCGGCTGCCTAACTGATAATTCCCTGACTTCCCCAACTGATATGGAATTTCCCTTCACTATCCTGTTCACGGGTAAGCAGGCTGTCGATTACAGACATCGTAATATCGAATTCCTCAAAAATTTCCGATTGCTCTTTTATTTCCCCGGATTTGATAAACTCGTTTAACCGCTCTTTTGTAAGTACAAGCGCCATTAGATTCTGCTCGATTGAATCTTTGTAGGTTACAAAGTGTACCATAGTCCGGTCTTTGGAATCCAGCCGGATAAAACGGAAGTAAAATTGTTCCATCTTCGGTATGTTCCATTGCAGGGATTCAAGTATCACATCGTTACAGGTTGGTATATTGGCTGAACTCTTCAGCGATTGCTGGGTACAAATAAGGATACCGTTAATGGTATCCTCGAACTCTTTGATGATGTTTTGCCGTTTTCTGAAAGTTATATCCCCTTTGATAATAAATATCGGTCTGTGGGGAAACTGTTCGGTGATGTAGCGTTCATACATATCCAGTGCTGCCAATGTTGTACAACCTATTGTTATCTTGCCGGGAATCTTCTTTACCAGGCTTCTTATGTATCTGGTTTTACTGGGATATGCGTCTCCGTAATAACCATCTATCAGGTTAGGTACTGAACAAGCTTTAATAAGTAGTTTAATCTGTCTCATCAGACGTAACCCGGCGTCTTTTTTTGTATCACCTGTGCTGTTGTAATATAATTCGCATAAACGGCAGAATTCTTCGGCAATGACACGGTAGACTTCACGTTCTCCGTCGGCAGGAGTAACCGAATGCGTTTTAACATCGTATTTTTCTCCTGCGAAGTCTTTGAACTTGCGGGTAATGATCGTTTTGCCAATCAGCTTAAACAGCTCTTCCTTGTTGTATATGTCCTGGTTTTGCTTTTCGATGCCGAATACACTGGCTTTACCCGGACAAAAACAAGCCTTGAACAATGTATGCCCCTGATAAGCCGGAAACGGTTCGCCGTAATAATCATTCGCACGACTTACGATTTCCCCATCTTTATCCTGATGATAGGTTTCGTCACACCAGCACAGCATATTGATGGAATTATTATAGAGTATTTCGAACTGACTGTAAAGTTCGGTAATATGGTTTCGGGTTGTGGTTCCGGTATCGAGTATTTTATAGTTCAACCTGCGGAATATGCTTAATGCCGCTTTGGTTCGCTGTGATGTGGGATTGGTAATCTCGTCCGATTCATCAAATATCAAGCAAAATTTCTTTGAATGAAGTTTGATCAATCTGCTTATTTCCCTTTTCAATTTACTGAGCATGGATATACTGACTACCAAAAACACGCCTTCGGGTATATCTTGGAAATCTTTATAATTACGCAGCACATGGTATTGTTCTTTATTATCTTTCAGGAATGTCTCCCATGTAAGATTTGTCGCAATAGCCGGAGCCAGTACAATAACGTTTCTTACTTTCCTGTGTTTAAGCAGGTATTTTGCATTATGATAGACTGCCGCTGTTTTTCCCGAACCCTGTTGCCAGTTTAACAGTGAGTATTTCTTTTGTAATACCAGGTTCAAATCGTTCTTTTGTAAATTGGTAAAATGGCAAACTTCGTGTTCTTTATTGATGAAAGTAGCATTATCTAAATAGTTTTGGATGGCAGGATCTGCTTGCATCTCATTGAATACCTGACTTTGGATTTCATATTGTCGTTGCTTCTTCCGAATCAATTTCTTAGCAGCTTTTATTTGCCCTTTTATTTGGGGAGTATATTCGGAAGGTACAGGGAGGTTCATCCTGCTAAGAACCAAATCATTTATTCCTGTGTAGCGATGGGTGACTCCGTCCAACAGCCTGGGTGCATATTGCTTCAGTTTGAATCCGTAGTTTGTCTTGACTAAAGCGATTTCTTTTCGTGGAATTATATGCTGGTTAACGATATAACGACGAATAATTCCGAGAACTTTCGTTGTTGTTAGCTTATTACGTTCCCACTCTTTGAACAGTTCGTTGGTACAATCTTCCGGAGGTCGCTGGTTGCGGAATTTGGCTACCAGTGCTACCGCTTTATCATAGTGTTTTTGCAGATGCCGGTGTGTTTTGAGTTCAAACAGGTATTTGTTTAATTTATATTCGAACTGCTCCAGTTCCTCCTGATTGATTGAATAGGTTTCGCGCATCAGATTCACTCTCAATGTGGATTTAATTTTCTTTACTTCATCCATCCGTTTACCCAGTTCTTCCCAAGAGATAAACTCTTCGGCATTATAAAGGTTCATTTCAATATGCCGGGATTCACGCAGGAAGACCATTACCTTGATATCAAAATTATGGACACCAACCGATGCAAAGGCATTGGGATTTAATTTGGTTTGTCCTATAAAAGAAAAATCACGGTTGATGACCGTGACTCTCGTTTTTTCCCAGAAGTCGCTTTTCAGAAAGGAACAGGGAACTATTATCATAAATAGCCCTGCCGGATTCAATACCGAATAAGCTTTCTTCATATAGTAGAATTGGGATAACTCCCGGTCTATTTGCAGATTAAAGGGGGGATTTCCAATCACGACATCAAATTGCTTGTCCGGTTTGTATTGCAATATATCGCATTTATCAATATGGGCATCGGGATAGAGATGACGGGCAACCGTAACCGCTTTTCCGTCAATGTCGAAACCATAAACATTGTGCTGGTTCGGTAAATGGTTGAAAAAATTCCCCATTCCGCAGCACATATCGAGTATCATCTCGGAGCCGCCCGGCTGTAGCAATGCTACCATATCCCTGCAAATTTCATGAGGTGTAAAAAATTGCCCCATTTCAAATTCTTTCTTTGCCTGGGAATATTCGTGGTAGTTTACATAATCTTCTTGTTTGAGGTTATGTAAACCGCCTATGCCTGTATAGCAGTTGTATATGGTTTCGGCAGGTAGTTCGTTTTTACCTGTGTCGATACAGAACAATATTTTCTCATTGATTTCCGCCCGTCTGTTCTGCGGTATTTGTTGGGGAATTATCTGGTACATAATATTCTCTTTTGGGTATTAATAGTCCTCTTTATTAAATTCGATTGTATCCAGTCTCAGTTTACGAAAGCACTCTTCAGCCCTTTTTGAATCTTTGAATTTGACATCAATGCGTCCGTTTTTAAAGAATTTCATTTCTTCAGCATTCGTGGTCGTTAATGAGTAAGGTCGGGATATTTCGATATTATCGCTATCAAACCAGATAATCATGGTTGAACTACCGGAAAGGGAATCGTCGGCTCCGAAAGCGATGCCGGAACATAAAATTTCCAGATTGCTTCGGTAATTATAGTGCATCTTGTTTTTGTCTGTCCAAAAGTCATCAAATCGGATTATATCGGGAAATACGATTTTATCCTTTTTCAATTCTGGTTTTACTTTGCTCCAACATCCGGGTTTCACGGTGTTAAGGAACCGGTTTAACAATTCCTCTTCTGCCGTTTCCCGGAAACCTTTTCCACCAAGATGTTCGATAACTACATCCACATAGCTCTGGTAAACCGGTCGGAATCCTATCGGCAACTTTTTTTCATCTATTTCGGGATAAGGAACTGATACATTGTAAGTGTTGTTGAAATAAGCTACGATTGATTTGGCAAATGCTGTTTGTGCATTATAATTCTTCTTAACCAGCTTTTCAATGTCATCGAATGGTTTGAACTCAAAATCCGTATAGTCTTCTCTTACGGCCTTATAACCCCGGTATGGCTCATGCATCTTGGCATCACCATTCGGCAGGAAAGTCAGCTTATGACTATCCATGTATTTTTCTGCTTCTTTTTTGAATATTCCATACCAACGGTCAATCTCGTCGAGAGATTTGTACAGCTTTGCTTGTTGTTCTTCGCAGAATATCCGGTCAGCATCGGATATTTTTTCTTCATTCCTGATTTGAATTTTGTAAATGGAAGAAAGCAGGTCTTTTTCTGCACCACCTGCCCGATTACGCTTTGTTTCTGTCTGTAACATATGCTTTTATTTTTTTAATTAATCCGGCTTGTGGGACCGGAAATACCCATAGTTACAGGCTAAAAAGGTCGTGTTTAGGCAGTGCAAGGTTTTACGGGAAAATACCGGAGCAAAGCGAGGATGATTTTGCCGTAAACCGCTTTAGCGGCCCCGACCTTGCTCCGGCGTTAAGAACACGAAGTACCTTTGCCTGTGGCTATGGATATTTCGGTCTTTCATGGTGGTTTCTTCGGTTTTATAGTTTCTATTCGATGTCATGTAATGACGATCTATGTAACACATCGTCAGACATATACAAAAAGCTATTTTTTCTGTTTCGTTTGCATCAGATATAATAATTAAAAAAGAGAAATCGTATGGAGATTGTAAATATTGATGCAAAACTATTTGAGAAAATGCTCTTAAAGTTTGAGAGTTTTGCTGAACGCATGGAAACCTTATGTCGCGTACATTCCGATAAGGAAATCAGTGATTGGCTGGATAATCAGGATGTGTGCCTGCTACTTAGCATATCGCCGAGAACGTTACAGACACTTCGGGATAACGGTTCGTTAGGTTTTAGTAAAATCAATCGTAAGGTTTATTACAAACCGGAAGATGTGGAGAAGATTATTCCACTTGTTGAAAATATGCGAAAATCAACTATTAAGAAAGGAAAGAAAATATAGTTAGAAAATAGTATAAACCGAAAGTATATGAATAATCAATTAATTACCCCTGAAAATGAAAGGATAAAATCCTTTTTCAGTTCATTGGATCGCTTATCGTCTTCTTTAGAGCGTCTGTTTTCTTCCCGAAAGCCAACACTGAATGGAGAAAGCTTTTATACAGACGAGGAATTGTCGAAGAAACTTAAAATCAGCCGCAGCAGTTTGCAGGATTACCGGGATGAGGGACGTATCCCATATATCAAACTGGGTGGTAAGATCCTTTACCGGGCTTCTGATATTGAAAAATTACTGGAAGATGGATATCGGGAGAAATTCAAGTAAGGTTTATGGTAGGTCATACAAACGGCAGGCATTGAGGAATAGCCTGCCGTTATAATATAGTTTGTTAGTTATAATGAGTTTCTGGTGAATTAACTTCATTTTTCTCCGAATCATTCTTTTTTTCTTCGTTCCATTAATCTATCCATATCTTCCGAAATCTTCTGTTCTGTGATTTGCGCGTATCCTTGTGTTGTGGATATGTTCGCATGTCCCATCATTTTGGCAATACTCTCAATGGATAGCCCTGCCGAAATTGCCAGTGTGCCAAAGCTGTGGCGACTTTGATGATACGAAAGATTTTCTTTCATACCCATCGCGACACCTATTTGATTAATATCATACCAAATCATATCGCGGACCGGTAAAGGGAATACAGGCTGGCTGTCGTCTGTAGTATTATAGAGTAATAATATCTGTTCCGCTATAGGGTGTAAAGGTATAAACGCTTCCACCTTGGTTTTTACCCTTTGTTTGCGGATATAGAGTCTGCCTTCAGCAGTTTTGCCGATATGGTGCGGATACAAGCGGTGCATATCTACATAAGCAAGCCCTGTGAGCGAAGAAAAGATAAAAGCTCTTCTGACAAGCTCCAATCGTGGGTCGCTCATCGGGGATTCCATAATCTTTTTCAAATCGGATTTACTTATGTATCTATGCTTGGTCGGCTCTTTCTTCTCATACCTAACATCTTCTATCGGGTTGCTTCTTAATACTTCCTGATCGATAGCAATATAGATAAGACGGTTGAGCCAGGTTATGCATTTATTGATGTAGCCTGATTTCCGGTCATTAGTAACTTTCATGAAAGTTTTGAATGACTCACCGAATTCTTCTGTAATGTCCTCAAAATCCATATCTTCCATTCCCCGGGATTGCAGGAACTGTTTTAAGTTCAATTGGGAGAGCCTGGCTTGCCGATAGCTTGTCCTCGAATTTATCTCAATTGAACGAAGCCGTAAGCGCTCAATTTCCGCTTCACCGGCTTTTAGTAAAGTAGTGGCAATGGAATTCACCCCGGTGAGGGTGTTTTTGAGTAATTCACTGCTGACCACTCCGTTTTCTTTAAGGATATGGTCATAAGTGTGTTCCACTCGTTTACGGAACTCTGTGAGGCGATTGTTATCTCTGGGATCTTTGATTATGCCCTTTTTGGTATTCCATTCTTCAGGAGCACAGTAGATTCCTGTTGCAATGGCACAATTTTTACCATCGATACTAATCCGGCACATAACGGCAGTGGTACCATCGGACTTTATTTTGGACCGGTTGATATAAAATAATAGTTTGAATGTACTTCTTTTCATTATCGTGGGATGTTTATGGATTAAAGGATTAATTTCAAGTCACGGGTCGCTTCTATGAATTTGTCCATATCTTCAAAAAGCTTTTTAGGGGTAACACGGGCATAGATTTGTGTGGTCTGGATATTACCGTGCCCGAGCATCCGGCTGATGGTTTCTATCGGCACTCCCTCTTCGAGCGTGATAAGGGAGGCAAAGCTGTGGCGGCCTGAATGATAGGTCATTGGCTCTTTTATATCAGCCAGAATCCGTAAGCCTTTCATGTTCGCTTTTACCATATCGGCTGATTGCATCGGAAAGATGGTGTCCCTATTTTTGTCCTCATATTTCTCAATCAGTGCAATCGCTTCGGGTAATAACTTGACACGTGCCCGGTAATCGGTTTTCTTTCTACGGTATTTGAGCCACAGGCTACCCTCTTCATCCGCAAACAGATTTTCCTTAGTAATGCGAACCACATCTGCATAAGCTGTACCTGTATAGCAGGCGAAGAGAAATAAATCCCGGGTGAAGCGTGTTGACGGACGGTTAGCAGGAATTTCCAGATCCCTTATTTTCTCAAAACTCTCACGGCTTAACGCTTTTGGAGTGGTTTCTTTCTGTTTGGGTAACTTGTAATGGGCAAAATGAAATTTCTCGGACATACCCTCTTTGAAAGCAATCTTACACATTTTTTTCAGAACCGCGAGATAATGACGTACAGATTCCAACGAGTAACCTAATTCTACCATCACGAAATCCTGATATTCCCGAATGAACTGTTCATTAAGTTGACCGAAAGCTATGTCTTTCATCTTGAACTTTTTCTGAATGAATTTACCGAGTGTACGGTGGGTATATACATAATTGCTTAATGTGGTCCGGGCAACGTCGATGCCTATGCGCGATCTTAATCCTTCCATGTACTTGTCGAGGAGGACTAAAAGTGTCATTTGCGCATCCATGCTCCCTTGGAATAGAACCTTTATAGATTCAGCATCAAAAGTTTTTTTCCTTTCCATTAAGCTGTCGAATGCCTGATGCACCGCCAATAGGATTTTTTCTATTTTCGCATTGATTTCTACAGCTTCCTGACCTTTTCCATCCAACCGGCTTTCGCGGGGATTCCACAATGAGGGAGTACATGATAGTTTGCTACTGAACTGTGCCTTTGTCTGGTTTACGGTAATCCGTCCCATGATAGGGGCTTTGCCCGATTTGTCCAGACCGCTCTTTTTGAGGTAGAGCAAAACCTTGAATTTTTCTACTTTCATACGCTTATAGTTTTTATGGGCTTTGCCAAAAGGCAAAGTTACCGGTTATATAAGCGTTCTTCGTTATGCAAAATACTGTCCATCAGTGGATAATACGCGATATCTAATACAGTTGTTTCCTCTCGGTTACCTATCCTCATTTCGGTAACAACCGGCTAACGGTTTGGTAACTAAAACACCCTAATATTTTGCTATTTCTTGCTTTTTACCGAAACTGCAAAAATTGGTAAATCTAATGATTAATAACGGGTTACATATTAAGTCACACTGTTCTGTAATGGCTTGCTTTTCTGGATATTTTGCACCTTGCAAGACATACTTTTGCCACTCTTACTCTTTCTAAAGGAGTTTCGATAGAAAGCGTTAGCAAAATGCTGGGTCATACAAATATTAAAACAACTCAAATTTATGCGAAGATAACAGATTCAAAAATCAGCCATGACATGAGTGTTTTTGCAGGTAAAGTTAAAGGGATGAGTAAAAAATTAGCTGTTAACCAATAAAATACATAATCATGGAACTACAAATTATTCAAAGTAAGATTTATGAGATCAGGGGTATGCGGGTAATGCTTGACTACGACTTAGCTGAAATGTATGAGGTAGAAACAAAGAACCTGAAACGTTCAGTCAGACGTAATATCGACCGTTTCCCATCAGACTTTATGTTTGAACTCACGAAAGACGAGTACGATTTTCTAAGGTGCAATTTTGGCACCTTAGAAAATAATGGAAGAGGGCAATATGCAAAATACCTCCCGTTTGCATTTACCGAACAAGGAGTAGCCCAGCTTTCCAGTGTTCTGAATAGCCCTTTAGCTATTCAGGTAAATATCTCCATTATACGAGCTTTCGTAACCTTACGCCAATACGCATTAGGTTATGCGGAACTCAATCGGAAGCTGGAAGAATTTATGATTGAAACCAATATGCAGTTCAGTGACATCTACCAGGCACTTACTGAACTTGCTTCACAAAAAGAACAGGAAGATAAGCCCCGTAAACGTATCGGTTTTAACGTACAAAATGAAGAATAAAGATTATGAAACGAGGACATATAAATATAACAGAAAATAATAAACAGGAGTTTATCGTCGAAGCAAAACTGATAAACGGAACACTCTGGCTCTCTAAATGGCAGATGGCTACCCTGTTTAACGTCTACACCAAGACGATAGAAAGCAACCTGAAGGCTATCTTTAAAGCCGGATTGTTGCGTGAGAATGAAGTATCACATACTGTTAAGCATATAAATAACGGGCACGAAAGTGAAGAAATTATTTATAATTTAGAAACTATTATTTTCGTAGGATTCAGAATTGCTTCTTTTGAAGCGAAAGCCTTTCGGGAATGGGTAATAAAAGCATTCTCCGAATATGTAAAAAACGAAAATATAAAGAAATATGATGTAATAGTCGTTTTTGACAGTAAATTAAAAACACCAATTATTACATCCTTAAATTAATAATATTCTTATATTTACAAACTTATTAATGACTTTCAAAATCAATGAATATGAAAAACTTAGTCTTAGTATTTATCGCAATTTTGATGGTTTCTTGCGGCTCAAACAGCACCACAGGCAAATATGAAAAAACCATTACCGACTATCTACTGAAAGGTAGTGACACGAAAGAAAATCTTAATTTTAAGATTTTAGAGTTAAATGAACATGGAACCGTTACTGCGGCAGATAGTATAAACTATCTGACTGATGAGTTTAGGAAAGATAAGCAGCTAATTATAGACCGGGTAGCCCTGGCTAAGAAGATGAGTGAAGATTTGCGGTCGAAAACCAAAAATCAAAGCAGCATAGATAAATATACTGCCGATATTGCCGTAATGGATAATAGAATAGATTCATTAAAAAATCTTTCCCCCGATAATCTGCGGGGATATGACAAAATGAATAAAGATGATATTCTTGCAGTTATCGTAAGATGTCATTATTCGCTTCAACTCCCCGGAGCAAGTTCTCCTGTTGAAGAAACATTTGATTTTTATATGTCGCCCGATGGTACTAAATGCTATGGTAAAACCAGAGCAAAATAATGTATCAACTATAAATATAAATTAAGCCTGTGACTTATTGTTGCAGGCTTTTTTTATATACGTTTAAATCTTGCCTGATATACATTGTTATTATATGTTTCCACACATTCTAACTTCCATTTCTGTTCTGCTTTATTATCCTGAAATAAACGGATACCTTTTCCAATAGTTATTGGCACATACGTAATAATCATTTCGTCTATTAAGTTTTCTTCTAAAAGCAAGGCAATAAGTTCTCCACCTCCGACAACCCAGATATCTTCTCCCTTTTCTTCCCGGAGCCGGTATATTTCCTGAATCAGATTTTCGGAAATAAAATCGACGTCTTCCCTTTTCATCAAATCCGTCCGGGAAAACACAAATACTTTTTTACCCTGGTATGGCCAGACAAAATCCATCAATAGAATATCCCTATATGTTCTTCCGCCCATGAGTACCGTATCGACGGACTGAAAGAACTCCTTATAACCATAATTATCAGCTTCAGTTATTGGAAAAACCGATAACCAATCCATTTCTCCATCGGTTCGGGCTATATAACCGTCAATGGATGCAGCGATGTACAACTTAATCTTTTTCATTTCTTCCTATTTTTAATTTATTAGCTTTTGCCGCATCGCCGAGCCATAAAAAAAGCGTGGAACTCACGCTGCTCCGATGTAGAGGTACTGGTATACCCTTTGAAAGAAACAGGCAAGCCCACGCCATACTTTCGTATAGCATGAACATTGCGCCATTAGTCTCTTTCAAATGAAAATTACCAGTTTTCTACACCGAGACGTTCAGCGAACGCTATGTTATATATATAAAGTGCAGACACGTAATCTGCACATCATTGTCTTATTTCCAACTACAAAAGTAAGAAAACGGGCTGACATACACTAATGATTAATACAACATTTATTTCGCCTTAATGTTTGGATATCAACTATCGTTCCTAATGAAGTTATAGTGTTATACTATAAAAAAATATGTAAATCAATTTCCTTTTTACTGCACTTCTCTGGATATAATTTCTTCCTCATTCCGCTATGACCGTAGCGGAAAGCGGCTCGAAGTGAACGAGTATCAGGTGCAAACATATCTCAACTTTGTTGGCTGCCCAAGATCAAGCACGTTTTCAAAAAAATCTTCCTCGATTCAAAATCTCAGTTCCGGTAGATTTTAAAGAATAATCCATCCATTTATTCCAATACTTCCTATTTAGAAAAGCACTCCACACCCTATCCGGTGCGGAAACAGCGAGTGTATTTTTTAGAAAAATCTTGTTCTGCCAAAAAGCACTTCGTGAATCAGGCCCCTGAAACTCGATCACTCCTCACCGGCTCCGATACGGCATAAAAAAAAAGTCAGAAATTATGAGAAGTACAGAAAAAAATAGGAAACAACGATCTACCTACCTTCCAATTAGCATAAAATTTTTGGTAAAGGCGGTTTTGGTGGGTTTGGGTTTGTGCGTGTGGGGAACTGGGTTTGTGTGGGCACTGGTGGCTCTGTATCTCTTTCTACCTATCCTTCGGGCGGTTCTCTCCCTTATCGTGGGTGTGGCTGCTATTATCGCTTTCCTTTTCATTCTCCTGACCTTTTTATAAACCTCAAAAAATTATCAATCATGGGAAAAGTATTTCTATTAGGTGCAAATAAAGAAATTGACACGGATGTACAGGTAGTCCAAGTAAATCAGGTCATTCAGATGGAGGGTTATAGCTACGACAGATATGTAGTATATGACATCGTTAAAAACAGTTGGGGCATAAATTACAAGGTCATCAATCTGCGGACAAAAGATTTTACAACTGCGGACATGGTTCGACCACTTCGGGAAAAATTCGGGATAGGCTATTACTATGACGATGAAAATCCGACCTATTTAGACAGCTTTGAAGTTGCCCTGCTCCGTCAGGAGGCAGAAGCCAAGAAGAAAGCAGAAGACGAGGAAGCCGAGAAAGAACGCATCCGTGTAGAGGGAGTAAAGGAAATAGGGCGTAAACGTTTCGCTGAAATTTTCCCCGAAGATGCCAAAGCGGTAATCGTGGCAAGATTGCAACAGGACGATAGCGACCTGATGACCGATTACCATGCACACAGCACAAAGCGTACCGTCATTTTAGGCTTTTCAAAGCATAAAAGGGACTTATTCTCTGAAATGCGGAAACACGCTTCCAACTTCGAGGAAACCACCTACTTAACCGAGTTTAACGAAGATTACGAACATCGGGAAAAGTACAGCATGGGGGACGGCTACTATTTGGGCGAAAGCAAATACCACGGGTGGATAATTGAAAAAGTGCCTGTATATGACCGCAACCGTACCATTGAAGCATTTGCCTACATCGCAGGGAAAGAAGATAACATACACCTGAGCAAGTCGGATAATAAGCCGACACCACCCCCAACAGAAAACACCGAAGCAGGAAAGAACGGCTGTACTATGGTAGAATATTCTGCCAAAGCGGTTGCCGTATTCGGGGAAACCAAAGCGATAAAAGACGAACTCAAAGCGATGGGCGGACGATTCAACAGCCGGTTAAACATCAACGGGAAGAAAATCGCAGGGTGGATATTCCCGAAGTCCAAAGAACAGCGGTTAGCCTACTATTTCGGCTTAGATTAAATATTAACACGGGGCAGTAACCCTGCCCCACAAACACAATCAAAATGGAAAAGAAGAAGTTTCAAGATTTTTTAGATAGAATGAATATGTTTCAGGATTCATTGTCCGAAGCCAGCCTGTATGTAGCGACATATTTCGGTTTGAAAAAATACATAGCAATTTTTGCCGAGTATGAGGAAAAGGAAGATAGTGGCGAAGATGTAGATGACGAAGAAGTCTATAAAATCTATCTTAAAATGCTTAATTATCTGAAGTGGCGATACCCTTTCAGATACCGAAAAATGGATAAATACATTGAACAAAATCTTTGAATTAACTAAAAACAGCATTATGAAAGGTTCTAATCATTTCAAAAATACGATAAAGGCATATTTAGACCAACGGGCAGAAAGCGATGTATTATTCTCCTTTCAGTACAGCAAACCCGAAAAGAATATAGACGATTGTGTAACATACATTCTCAATACCGTGCAGAAAAGCGGTTGCAACGGCTTTGCTGACGAGGAAATATATTCTATGGCGGTACACTATTACGATGAAGACAGCATCGTGGTAGGCAAGGCAATGGACTCCCGTGTAGTAGTCAATCATGTGGTGCAACTTACTGAGGAAGAAAAAGCCGAAGCACGTCAGGAAGCTATCAGGAAGTTGCAGAACGAAGCCTACAACAAGATGAAACAGCCTGTAAAGAAGGCGAAGAAAGTACAACTGAATCCACAACCAAGTCTTTTCGACTTCTAAAAATCAAGACCAATGAAACCGCAGAATAAATTCCAAAAAGCAGTAGTTGAAGCAAGAAAATCCCTGCCACCCGTAACCAAAACGCAGATTGAATGGGGATATAAAAATGCAATGGAGATAATCGGACACCGCACCGAAAAAGGTATAATCACTTGCACGGATTGCGGTCACTCATGGCAGGGAGCAGGGTATTTAGTTTCCATCCTGACGGATTGCAACTGCCCGAACTGCAATACTAAACTAAAGGTAGAAACAACCAAAAAGCGGAAGTTTAGCAACCGATACTATATGACCATCATTACCGCACACAAAGGCTATCAGGTACTACGGTCGGTTATGCTTTTATATTCGGCAAAGGTCGGGGAAGTGGCGAAATATGACTATTCAGAGGTCATGCAACGGTGGATTGCTCCCGATGGCAATCACTGCACCTTTGCCCGTCTTCGGCAGACAATGGGCAACTGTTACGTTGATTCATGGATATTTCATACCCCGTTGGAACTGCGTAGTGAAAGCAGTAATAATAAGTTTTGTCTGAATGTATATGACCAGATATACACAGGAGAGATTTACCCCCGTCAAAAACTCATACGAGAACTCAAAAGAACAGGCATTAAAAATAATCTTTTCACTCACAAACCTATGAATGTGTATAAAGCACTATTAAAGGACAGCAGAATGGAAACCCTATTGAAAACAGGACAGACAAACCTTTTCCAATCCTTACTAACAGATTCAAGCAGGAAATTAGATGAATACTGGGCATCTATCCGCATCTGCATCCGCAATGGCTATCAGATAAGTGATGTTAGCCTGTGGTTTGACTACATCGACTACCTGCGGATGTTCGGAAAAGACCTACACAACCCTAAATACGTTTGCCCGTCCAACCTTAAAAAAGAGCATGACCGCTATATGACCAAGAAAGCGAAAGCCGATGCCGAGAAAGAAATGCAAAAATTACGGGAGAAGGAAGAAGGTTTCCGACAGGCAAAAGCCAAGTTTTTCGGACTTATGTTTACGGATGGACTTATCCATGTACGAGTACTTGAAAGCATCGAGGAAATTTTATTGGAGGGTAAACTGATGCACCATTGTGTAGGCGGTTACCACTCAAAAACCGATTCCCTTATCCTGTCCGCTTACATTGACGATAAGAAGATTGAAACCATTGAAATCTCCATATCTCAATTAAAGGTCATACAAAGCCGTGGGGTATGCAACAGCAACACCGAGTACCACGACCAAATCTTGCAACTCGTAGAGTACAATATACCGCTTATTCAGCAAAGATTAGCAGCATAATTAATATTAATCAGGGTGGAGCAATCCACCCGTAACACCCAAGAAAATGAAAGCAAATAATTCAAAAACAATAGCATTTACAGGACACAGAAGCAACCGTATCACAATGGATAGTGAAATACTTGTAAGCCACTTAGAACGGCTCATAACGGCTTATTACAAGCATGGTTACAGGGTATATATGACGGGGATGGCACAAGGTTTCGACCTCATTACAGCAGAAGCCGTTTTAAGGCTTAAAACCTTTCACAAAGACATTCAGTTGGTATGCGTTGTTCCTTTTATCGGTCAGGCAAACAGATTTACCAATGAAGATAAATCCCGTTACGATACCACAATGGAAAGAAGCGACAAAACGATATATATTTCAGAACGTTATTATCAGGGATGCTTCCACCGCCGTAACGATTATCTGGTCGATAACTCCGACATCCTGATTACCTACTTTGACGGAGAGAGCAAAGGCGGTACATATTACACAGTGAAACGTGCAACCGCACAGAGAAAAACCATTATCAACCTGATGGATTTCCAACAGGCAGAACAATGGTGGAAAAATGCCACTGATGAAATCAAAAACCTGTTTTCGGGTAGCAATTCAAAAGCCAAACAAACGGTATTTTGGCAGAATCTATCCTACTCCGACAGAGTGAATCTGTTTGAATACTATCAGATGAGGATAGGTAAAATCAATAAAGACGAAGACGATGCCAACAGCCTGTTAATGGAGATTATCTGCGAAATGGCAGATATAAGGATGGAAATTGAATATAACATCTCCCGTGATGATATGTGTACCAAGCAGGGAACATACAAAGAAAAGTATCAGGATAGGTTCAACAGCCTGTACGATGATATTGAAGACCAATTATTAAACCATGATTTTATAACTGAATAGAGCAATAGATATGAAAACAGCAGAAGTAAACGACAGCATAATCGGACAACGTTGTAAAAGCATTTTTACAGGACTTATGGTTACAGGGGTAATCGAGGAAATCAAAATAGGCGAACATACAGCCGAAGTGAAAGTAAGATATGACAAACCCCACCAATGGGGAAATGTTTCTTACGAAAGCGATTGGAGTTTCGGGCGATTGGCTGACGAGTTTGGGTCACTTCGTCATCTTGAAATTATTGACAATAAATATCAAACCGTTAAAGTGATATTTTCAGAACCTATCGAAGATATAGAGAGAATGTTCACCCGTGATTATGCTAATTGGCAAACTGTAAATCTTAAAGAATGGATTGATAATTACGAAACCTCCCGATTTACGCAAATAAACGACCGTATAGCCATTATAACATCCGAGATAAATATGGACTGTATAAAAGAATGGTTGACCCGAAATACGCCCTTACAAATAATAGAAACATTAAATTAATAGTCGCATGAAAACAAATTCAATCAATCACAACGGCTGTTCCGTATGCGAACAGGGAAAAGAGAATTACACCACTTTCCGACCTGCCCACCGCCCACGGCAAACATTCTACCAATATGATTACAGGCATACGGACGGGGAACTCTTTTCAACGGTTGCACCATCGCTGGAAGAGTGCAGGGAACGCAGGGATGAATGGCTCAGCAATCGGAAGAAAATGTATAAACTATTTGTCGGATTGAAAAAATTGGGAGAGTTCGACACCATACTCGAAGCCAAGCAGTATGCCAATCAATGCGGAATATCAGGAGCATTTAATCTACTGGGTGACCAATATACAGATAGTTGGTATGAATTTGAACAGGAAGTAAAATCGTTAGGACAGGAAGATGACAGCAGAACAGAGATATAATCAAAGAATAAAGGATGCCCTTACAGTTAAGGGCATCCTATCAGGAAAGTACAACGTATCGGTATGTAGCTATGACCAAACAGCATTGAAAGTCGATTGTACCGAAAAGCAATTCGATTGCATCTGTAAAGAATATCAATGCTCCGGTATATACAACGAGCAAGTGAAAGCCGGTATAATTACTAATTTTTGGGTATATAAATAATCTCAATATGTATGAAAATTAAAGATATTACAGGGAAAGAAGTCATCGTTACCGACCTGAAGAAAGCAATTCGCCAATGCAAAGATTGTGCAGATAGCCCTTATAGAATGGAATCAGGGCACACGGTTGGAGAAAACCATCGTTATATGCTGAAGCAGTTGGAGGAAATAAAAGCAAAGAATCAATAACTTAATCGGGCGGACAACCGCCCGTTACTATTCTTATGAGATCTG
>DFXE01000014.1 GCA_002381645.1 Bacteroidales bacterium UBA4116 | reverse complement strand
CTGATTCATATGATAAAGACTCCTCATCCTCTTAAGTGATTTACCAAAATATAATTTTGAAAGAGTTTATGTATACATATCCTATTACATCCATACATATCCTATTTAGAATACTACCTTATTGTATATTTTTAATATATACCACAAAATACCCGCGCATGAAAGACAATTTTTCTGCCCAGCCATAAAAATTTTCCTGCTCAGAAAAATTTATTTTCATTGATATATATCAATATCACTCCTAATAAGACATTTTTAGATATTGTGTTTTTTAATTAATCATTCCTCCTTATCCAGCCCTCCTCTACCCTTCATATTTAAACTTAACCTGTAAATTACATATACATGAAATAGAAAAATGTTAAATCTGATTAAAACAGTTGTATATATTAAATAATAATCTACATTTGCAGTGTACTATTTTACTAATACACAAAATAACTTGTAGAATGATTAAGCTAACAGATGTAAGTTTTGAATACCGAAAACATAAACCGGTATTAAGTAATGTAAATTTGGATATTGAACCGGGTGTAATCTATGGTTTACTTGGAAAAAACGGTGAAGGAAAGACTACACTTTTAAATATTTTGAGTGGATTGTTATTTCCTGATAGTGGTAGTTGTATTGTAATGGATGAAGAACCTAAAAAACGTAAAGTAGAGTTTTTAAAAAATTTCTTCTTTTTACCGGAAGAGATCATACTACCAGACGTTACTGCAAAGCAGTATATAAGAATGTTCGCTCCTTTTTACCCTACATTCAGCGAAGATATATTTAAAGCATGTGTAGAATCTTTTGAAATTGACCTTACCTCTTCTTTACGTAAAATGTCATTAGGACAAAAGAAAAAAGCAGCCATTATGTTGGCTCTTTCTGCCAATACCCCTCTACTCTTTATGGATGAACCCACAAATGGGTTAGATATCCCATCAAAAAGTATTTTTCGAAAACTCCTGGCTTCAACCATGAATGAAAAACAGACGGTTATTATTTCTACGCATCAGGTACGTGATCTGGAAAGCCTGATCGATTCCGTAATCATATTAGATCACAAAGAAATTATATTTAATCAGTCGCTTAATGATATAAGCAGGAAACTTGATTTCAGGAAAATAGAACCCAACGAAAAAGCCCTTTATTCAGAAACTTCACCTATAGGAACCGTAGGTGTCGTTGTTAATGAAAAGCAGGAAAACAGTATTGTTTCATTAGAACTTCTTTTCAATGCTGCTACACTTTCGTCAAATGAAATAAAAAAGATTTTTAATTAAAATAACGAATCGTCATGAATACAACTTCGAGTTTACAACGGATAAAACTTCTCCTCCAATCTGATTGGGTAGAACACAAAAAAACATTTTTACTTGGAATGGGTGTTTTATTGATAATCTGGTTGCTTATACTTTTCTGGGGGAAAGCACAAAATCCTGGATCACAAGTAGCAATGTATATTATCGGTGGATTTATTACCTTCATCTATTATTGCAGACACATAGGATATAAGATACACAGATCTGGTAGTATTTATTATACTTTACCTGTCAGTAATTTAGAGAAATACTCGACCTTGCTTATTGAGGGACTCATATATTTCATTTCTTTCTTAATCATATTCTGGAGCGGATTATTTCTACGGAAATTATTCGAACCGTATTCTTCTATAATCCATATTGAGGAATTTTATGATAAAACACATGGCATAGGCATCCTTTTATTTAATATGTCACTCATTTTTTTATCGTATATCGTTTTCAAAAAACACGCATTTCTGATAGCTATTGCTTTCATAGGCGCGTATTCATTCATTCTTTCGGCTATCACCACAAAATTTATAGTGAATTCGTTAGACATGTTTCAAAACGGCAATGTTCCCGATTCGTTAACTTTTATTGTAAAATGCATTAATCCTATATGTATAATAGCTATTCTGGTTGTAATATATATAGGTTATCTTAAACTCAAAGGAAAGGAAATACGATGAATTACCATACGAACCAATCCATTTTTATACAAATTGCCGATCAGATATGTGATCGGGTATTGAATGGTACTTATCTGCCTGACAACCGGATTCCTTCAGTAAGGGAACTGGCTGTGGAAATGGAGGTAAATCCCAATACGGTAATGCGTTCATTTGAAAGGTTGCAAAATCACGGGATAATATATAATAAACGTGGTATCGGTTATTTTATATCTCAGGAAGCGAGGGAGAAAATAAGGAAAATGCGCCATAATCATTTTGTAGAAGAAGTGCTGCCTTCTGTTTTCAAAGAGATGTTTCTTCTGGAAGTAGGGATAGATGAATTAACAAAAGCATATGATAGCTATATCTCAAGTGTTAAGTCTTAAAATTTACTACTACACTGACTCATGAGATAATTGGGTTTTACAGGAATTCCTTATCTTTACAGATATTAATAAAACAATGGGATTACCTCATGGCAAAGATGTGGAATTTATGGCATGGATGTCATAAGCTTAGTGCCGGATGCAAATATTGTTATGTTTATAGAGGTGATGAGAAACGTGGCATAGATAGTTCTGCTATTACAAAAACAAAAAGTTTTGATTTACCTGTTCAGAAAAAAAGAAATGGAGATTATAAAATACCATCCGGCACGAAATTATATACATGCTTTACTTCGGATTTTTTTGTAGAAGACGCTGATAATTGGAGGCCTGAAGCCTGGAAGATGATGAGAGAAAGAGAAGACCTTGCATTTATGATGATAACCAAACGTATTGACCGCCTTCATACCTGCCTCCCTGATGATTGGGGAAGTGGGTATGATCATGTTACCATATGCTGCACAGTAGAAAACCAGGACCGTGCGGATTATCGTTTACCTATTTATAATGCTGCACCTGTAAAACATAAGATCATTATATGTGAACCTCTTCTGGAAAGAATAGATTTGTCACCTTATCTTAACAGTCAAATTCAACAGGTAGTTGTAGGCGGTGAATCTGGTAAAGATGCCCGCGAATGCAACTTTGACTGGGTAATGGAGATCCGTGACCTTTGCATTGAAAAAGGCATTTCTTTCTGGTTCAAACAAACAGGAGCTAAATTCGTTAAGGATGGACAACTATATAAGATAGCCAGACAATTCCAACACTCGCAGGCCAGTAAAGCAAATATCAATACATAAAAAATCCCCCGGTTCCCTTGGGAGGGTAACCGGGGGATCAGAATTAGTAAATTCTCACAATCAGGTTCTAATTAAAATCCTCAAGTAAGAGGAATAAGAGTAAGGATGTTATATTATTGCGCTTCTAAAA
>DFXE01000004.1:988-4873 GCA_002381645.1 Bacteroidales bacterium UBA4116 | reverse complement strand
AGGAGTGTATCGCCATCAAAACATTCCTTTAGCTTTTTCATGCTATCAAGTGTTTTGTCTATTTTACCAAAACGTCCTAATATGATCCGCATCCAATCTTCAAAGCTTTTATTATCCATACGACTTAAGAATATTATTACAATGCAAAGATCAGCAGTAAAAAAAAGCCGGTTTCATAGGTTATACCTGACTCAGGTGCTATTTTTAAGAAAATAATTCTTATTTCACTGATTATCAATGAGAATAAATAACGAACAAATTAACCACCAAAATACTATTCGATAAGAAAATGGGGGTTCGCTTGTTTTCAGGACAAAATTCCTTGAATAACCCTCAAAAAAAAGAAATACCTAAGTCAGGTGCAACTCAGGTATTATTAAAACTATATGGCAAAGTATATGTTTCTACATCATCTTGTATAGGTTATTTGTGATACACCATTTTCATAGGTTAAACTATCCTTCAATTTCCATTCGGACTCTTTGGTATGATCCGGGAATAGAGGTGTTCCACTGCCCAGAATAACTGGGTAACGGTTTATTGTCATCTCATCCACCATATCGCACTCTAACAGCATAGATAATAGCTTATTGCCTGAGGCAAGCCAGATATTTTTCCCGTCTTCCTCACAAAGTCTTGATATCGTTTCAACCACATTTTCCGAAATGAAATAAACTTTGTCATTGTCATCGGCGGGATAAGGAGTTATTACATATACCGTTTGGTTTTTGTAGGGCCAAATAATGTCCATACTTACAATATTCAGGTAAATACCCTCATCTATGATTACCATATCTACCGATTCAAAGAAAGCTCGATAGCCATAATCTGTCCTTTCCGAATTCGGAAATTCTACCAACCAGTCCAAATCTCCATCACTCCGGGCAATGTACCCGTCAATGGAAGCTGCTATGTACAATTTGATTTTTTTCATGATGAAATTATATTGGGTTTGTAAAAAAGGAAAAGCGTGGAACTCACAATATTCCACCGTAGAGGCACTGGTATACCCGAAAGACGGAACTTGCAAGTCCACGCTATAACAATGTATAGCATGAACATTACACTTTCTATCTCGTCTTTCTTGAAAATTACCAGTTTTCTACGATGAGACGTTCAGTGAACGTTATGTTATATGCTCATGAAGTATTTGAAATACTTCTGATTATTACTATTTTAGTCATGCAAAGATAATATATTCGGTTGATTTATTTATTATCGTCATCATCCATTCTTTTTAGTAAGGCCTTAATCATACGGTTCAGATACTCCGTCCGGTCTTTCTTACCTTTTAATTCAATATATATCTGATATATATTGCCCATATCCACATTGAATATCTTACCGAATATCCCAGCCAATACAATAATATCGATCTTTCCATGATTGATACTTGCCAATGTGTCAATTCCATAGATGATCTCACCTAAGGCGTTTTTCGTGTCCGTCCACTTTTCATTGGAGCGGGTACCATAGATTGATTCATTATTGCTCTCTTCATGTGTCAACCCTGCCAGACGGGTATTTAAGTAAATCTCAAGTCTCTCGTTTGCCAGTATTCCGGCTATTCTATGATCGCAGCAGGAAGAAAAACAACTATCCCTCTCGAAGTTGAGGCTGTCGATCAGTAATCTGGTATTTCGTTTTCCGCGAAGGAAGTAGAGATGATCCAGATGGGTGCTGCCTGAACGGTAGTATCCATATAGCTCAATGTTCATATCGAAAAAAATTCTTATACTCTCCTGTATGTGTACTAAATGACATCGCTTGTCGTCCGTACTGCCAGCGGGCATCCTCAACTCAATGTTGTAAACTTTGCTATAGTAAATCAGTAGGCTGAAAAACCGGGGTTTTGTTTCTTTAAAGAACTGGATTTCTTCTGCCTCATTTAGGAATGAATATCCGCTTATGAAGTGTTTCAAATCCTCATAGGCCTCTTCCAGGCGAGAAACAATTAGCTTTGACTTTTGCAGCGTACCACATTCCATCCTTTCTATTTTCAGGATGTCATGGAGAATTGTATTCTCCAACGTTGAAGTATATTTGTCCATGATTTCATTTTTTAACTGGTTATTAAATGACAAAAACATGGTAAACTGGACGCCAACTATCGCTGCTTGTCAAATACACTTTCCCGGATTGCAGAGACAATAATACATGTCAGGAAATAATTTCACGGATTTTTCTGTAGCAATAAGCGCTACTACATTTAAACAGATCTGCAACATAAGGGTATTTGAGAATACCGGGTTATAATTTAGCAAAAGACTTGCAGGCGTTTGATGATTCCAAAAACTCACATAGCGTCCTATGTAGGCTCTGATATCATCGTTATAGTTACCGGTCTTTGTTTTATTTGCTATATTTATTTGTGAATTATTATCGCTTACAATGATTGCTGCACCCCATTCCATATTGAAAGGATAAATTATAGGTATATGGTGTTCCAGACAATATTCAGTAAATGAATAGAGAATCATTTCAGACGCATTGAAACTGTTGACTCCAACGGTAATTGGGGGATTATTCTTTAACCATCCTTCTGAATCTTCAGTATGGATGACATTTCCTAAATCATATTTTTGGGCATAATAAGCAATGATAGGCCCTGTCTCCCATTTTGTTTTCGATAAGAATTCCTCATCAAGTTCAAATCTTCTCATTAAAAATCTTATTTTTAATACTAAATACATTTTATTTTTTTCTTGATAAATTTACATTAACGGTTGGCGGGAAACACTATCCGAAAGGACAGTTGCGACAAAACCAATCAAAAACTATCCAAAAGGATAGGTACAAAAAAGGCGTATCTGCAATGACACGCCGCTTACTATATATCTGAGTAAAGGTTAGCTATAACAGCCAGTGGTTATTTGCGAATATAACTGCTTCTGTAATGTTTTTAACGTTTATTTTCTCGAATAAGTTTCGCTTGTGAAACTTTACTGTACTAACATCTATAAATAGGATATTGGATATTTCCTCATTAGGATAACCTTCAGCTGATAGCTGTAATATCTCTTTCTCCCGGGATGAAAGTGTTATAACATTTTCATCATGCCATCTTTTAGCTGTAAAAGAATATCTATAATTATGCAAATCATTATTTATTCGTATAAATACATTTCCTGGCATTTCACAAGATGAAAGATTTACCATACAGAGCGCTAACCACATTTCCCCTTCTTTGGTCAGCAATATGGGTGATACCTTCTGGTTAATCATTAGGCGTTGACGATTCGGCTGAATAAGTCGAAAATCGTATGAAATAACGAAGTTAAGACGTGACTCTTTGGGCAAGGTCTTAAACAGTTCAAAACCCTTTCTGCTTATTTCTAACAGCATGAATAAATCTTCTTCCGGAATCACCTCTTCATAGAAATGATATCCTTTTTTCTTAACTTCTTCTGAAGCTTGTCCACATAAGAATAAAGGATTTGATGAAACATAAGCAAAATTTCTTTGATGGAAATCAACTACATAAAAACTTTGTCCCGAAGTACGGGTGATAGCATCAAGAATAATATCATTGTAAAATAACACCTCGGGGGTAATTCCGATTTCATCCACTGAAAAATCTTTGAAGAATTGATCAAGATTTTCAGGAAAAAACTTTCCCATGTCCCGACGTAGTTTNNTTCAATCTTTTGGACAATGAAATTATAAACTATATTTATATGCATTCCTTATATTGTAATACCCATTTTCTGCATTAAAAAACAAGCATTTAGATTCTTTGCTATACCATTTTGCATTCTATACGAAAAGGTTAGTTCATGGCCGTTTATATCTGATTCAAAACGATAATTGCTTATATAGTTTGGCAATTCATCATATAATGAACCCAATATCAAGTCGTGGGTAGCAATTATGCCACAAGCATTA
>DFXE01000004.1:0-725 GCA_002381645.1 Bacteroidales bacterium UBA4116 | reverse complement strand
TATTCACTTTGTTCAACAATACTTATCAACTTTGAATAGGCTGATAAAATCTTATCCATTCTGTCTACATGAGAATGAATCTTGTTCACGTATTTGGATTGGCTGAAAGCTATTATTGTCGTAACTATAAAGTAAAAAAAAGCGATCATTGGAGAAACTGGAAGCACCACATATAAAACAATGAGTAGTATCCAGGAGATAGGAATAAACCAAGAGAGAATTTCCCATATTTTATTTTTCATCAGAACCGGCTCGATCCCTACAATATGTTCTAAAAGATAAATTTGGTTATTTTCTCTTTTCCGGTAACTGCCTGAAACAAAGAAATGCTGACGCAAAGGTGTGAGTGATGACAGTTCTTTTATTGCATTTTGTCTGTCTACTATTTGGGCTTTGTCGGACAGTGGATTTAGGAGCCATTCACATAAACGATCTTTCCCTTCAACAGTTACAGTACGATTTATTGATTGAAATAAAGAGTGCTGCCCGAACATATCAAGGTCAACACAATAAGAATGGTCTGTTGGCACTCTTTCCGATGCACCGTCAAATGCCGAATAATCGTTATTTAATGAGGCTATTTCATTCTTGCATAAAGATATTAGGATAGTAGCATAATCTTTCCGACTGGAAAATTTTCCATGCCAAACCATAAAAACAAAAAACGGGATACCATACAGTAAAAATATTAAACTAAATATCTTCAAGTTCGGCTCCGGCCACAT
>DFXE01000013.1 GCA_002381645.1 Bacteroidales bacterium UBA4116 | reverse complement strand
GGACATTGTTTCCCTGCTTGTCTACCTGAACCTGTTCGATACGTATGTCATTCCGAGTCGTTTGTTGTGCGTTTAATGAAACGAACGACAGTAACATTCCAAGAATTATATATACATTTTCAATTCTCATTTTAGTAATCTTTTATTAACGGAAAATATAAATTATTGAAAGAGCTGCTTTGGTTATACCAAAGTAATTGTAATGGTCTGACTTGGATTTAGGGCCACAACCCGGACAGGGATACTTATCGTACTCGATGCGTGCATATCCGCCTCCGATAGATGCTTCAAGGTTCCAGTGTTTACCGAGTACCCACTGATGACCAATACTGATACCACCTCCATAATAATAACCTTCATACCGGTTATCCCGAAGGCTCTTGAAAAGATCGAACGGTAATTTTATTCCCGCTACACTGAATTCTCCTCCGTGTGCATGGATACCGAAGAACGTACCGCTGAACTTTTCACAAGTCCAGAAGCGCAACTCAGGCTGAGCCAGCCAATGTTTAAAACGTTTCCCATTGTCAAATTTGAAGGGATTATATCCCGCTCCTAATTCTAATGTGGTTTTTTTACCTAATGCTATTTCCATAGCCAGGTTAGGAGTGGTTGTTGCACCATACAACAAATTTGTTTTCATTGCAAAATGTTGCGAAAACGCCGACACCGAAATGAGTAATGAAACTAATACTATTATACCTTTTTTCATGTTGTATATTTTATATATTAATTTTGTTTATTCCTGAATTTCACCTATTCCTCCCGGAAGCGAACCGTTCCAGTCACTATCGAGGATGACTTCGAATGTTACGTTACCATCATTAAAATCAGTCGCAATTTCAAGCAATTGATTTCGTGTAACGGTAAGCGTATCACTAATCATCTGTGAGAAATAAGCTTCTTCGTCGTTTTCCCTGTATAAATTCATATAATAGGCCGAGTACTCATTGCCGGGCGTAGGAAAAGTACCGATCACATAATCGCCATCAGTAATAGCTTTCGATACGGGTATTACCACAAACCGGTTATCAGCGTCACACACTTCTTTATAATCGCCGGTTATCCATTTCTCACTTGCAACATTTTTCATCACGACTTCTATACCAACAATATCAGAAGGCAGATTGTTGAAAGTATACCGTATTACACCGTGCGCACGTAAAAGACCAACTTCGTATTCTTTTGATTCATCTGAATTTACGGTAAAAGGAAAAACAGCGGTAAAGTAGTCTTCCGTATCGGCACAGCCGGGGAACGTGATAAACATATTATCTGCAACTACAGGATCTCCTTCCAATAACGTTTTAACCGAGTTTCCGATAACCACCGCTTTATAGTTTCCGTAAGTAAGATTGTCATACTCGAGACTGAAGCAATCACTTTGTGTATGATCGAATGTATCTATAATTCTTTCTTCAATCAGGGCATTGTCTTTATACAGGAAATATCGTATATGGTTGATCCTGTCGCAAAACTTTTCTTCGCGGTCATCCAATGGATTCTGAGATTTATTACGGAATTTCTCAGCATAAAAATTCAGTTTTACCCTGGGTTCCGGAGGGCATGGTATTTCACCATCTTTCATATCACAACTTGATAAAAACGTTATAAACGCCATCAAACAAAGAATGTTTACTTTTATATTCATAGTGATTAATTTTAATTAATGCAGATACTCGGCAGAAGGGCTAAATAAAGGCAGGGAAGAAACAGGGTCACCGTTTTCATCCGTTACCAATATCATTTCTGTTTCGTAATCATTACCCTGCACTTTCGGGCCAGGTTTGAAAACGATTCCGTTAATTGTATTATCCTGGATCATCAGCCCCGGGATTTCTCCGATATATATGTGGTAAGGATCACCGCTTCGAACCGTACTTTCAATATCGCTCAGGGTGAATTCAATATCCCGTCCCGGTTGCGTGAAAAAATGGGTGGCAAAAATCCGGGTGTTTGCAGAAGGAATAAAGTAGGATTCACCATTACCGGAAGCCACGGGTGATGACTGACTCATGCTACTATACATCATTTGGGTGATAGGTTCCGACGGATCATAGTAAGGATTTCCCCAAAGATCCAGTCCGTTACAGAACACATCATTGTTGGCAGTCATCTCGCAGACAACCTGCTCGCCCATATAGCCGAAACCGAAATTGCGGTCACCGGTAGAAGGATCATTCTGAAGAACGATGCGGAACCGGCCTACTCGGCGTTTCATTTCAATTGTTTCCAAAGGGGCAGGTACCTGTCCGTGCAGGGTGTCCTGTTTTTCTACAGTAAATGAGGTATGACCGGAGAAGATCTCTGCACCTAAGTAATATCTTTGATCAACAGGATAACTTTCAGTACCGATCATATAGCCGCAAAGAGGTTGCGGGTTTACTTCGTCATTGATCTCAATGATGGAACCTTCAAATATATAGGGTTTCCAATTTACGAAACCTGGATTAGTGATCAACGTAAGATGATAATCACCCGGACGTAGTGTCAGGGATATTGATTTTAAAGGAGTGGATGCGGAAAGTTGAACACGTCCGTATCCCGGTTCATCCGTAATATCAAGTGACAGTAAGGAGTCGATCACCCAGTAATTATCAAATTTCTTAAAAAGAATGGCTTTGTATTGTCTTTCTGTCGAAACAAAAACCTCATCTCCCGCTGCACGCATGGGAACATAATCAGTAGAATACATCACATCCTTTAAGGATAAATTGAAGTTAACGGTTACCTTTTCATCCTTACCTGTATCAGGCGTCCATGAATTGTTTTCATCCTGGCTGCATGCGGTAAAGAGAAACAGCAATGCTGTAAATATATATGCTAATTGTTTCATAATTTACAAAGTGTTAATTAATTATTTGATACCCAATCTATAGCCATACTGAAATCACCGTTTCTCGTTACATCAATAATACGATCATAATTGATAGCAGCTTTATTTACAGTATACATATTAGGCATTATCGAGAGTAACTCAGATTCATCTCCTTTCGGTAATTTTAATACTATACTTCTTTGATCATAGCCACAATCCTGCGTATGGGTATGTTCCGCCAATGTACATCTTAGAGGTTGTGTTATATCCGCTTTTTCATGGCAGTATTTGTCATGCGTATGAACCAGCAGACCACAATGCGCGGTTGTATCGTAATAGCGGAATACAGCGTTGACACGTACGGTTTCATTTGCCGGAAAGCCAAAAATTCCTCCAATCCTGACACTTCCTAATGTACCGACTGCAGCTTGTGTAAGAAATGGATTATTTTCATCGGCAGTATTCGTTACAGGTACACGCCAAAAATCATCCTGAGTTACGATTGGATAGGTAGCTATGATATCACTGCCATGAGTGGACAGGGTTTGGATATTTCCGGATTCATCAAAACTAATGGCGTTACTTAATCCACTATACGTTATTTCAATTTCTTTTACACGGTCAAGTACGGAGAACACTTCACTATTTATTATATCTTCAGCGTTGTCGGTATCTTTTCCACGATAAATATCAATAACCATTTGTCCGACAAAACGCTTCATTTGACCTGAAATAACTCTTGTACTCGCAATATTTGCAGGTGTATCATCTACTATTCCAAAATAACAATCTCCTGAAACTAATGATGGATCACTCGTTGTAATTCTTATTTGATCCCATGTATCTGTCCCTTTAACTAAATCATTACCCGAAAGGTTTTTTAATTCAATTCCCGAATTTTCTGCCGGAACCGAGATAAACAAGAAGCGAAAAGAGTTATCCTGCCAGTTGTTCGCTATATAAGGAAGGACTCTACGCCCATTTTCACTAAGATGAACACTATCTTTTAATTTAAACGGATCTGAAGCTTGTGTTTTACTAAATATGTATACTACACATTTGGATGTTGCCGGAAGTTGGGCATTCAACGCTTGTATATTTAACAACATATCATCATTCCCATTATCTACCGGATATTTTTCGGTTTCATCAGAACAAGACCACAAGCTTAACCCTGTAACAAAAAGGATTATTAATTGTAATGCTATTTTATCTTTCATCATTTTACTTTTTAATCGTTAATGCCATATACCTTCATCGCCACCATCAGGGCTATCTTCCATATCAATAACAGTTACATTAAATTCCAGTTCACCATCTTCTTCGGATTTAGGAAGCCAAATTGTAATTTCCAGTTTTTTGTTCCTCTGCAAAGAACCGGCCACCTCATCAACAATCAAAGGAAGCTCAATGTTTTGACCGGGTTTAAAGGTTATTTTCACCTGTGCGTTCTGATTTACATCATTTGTAGGGAATACAAAAGGACCTGCATACGTTATGAAACCGCTTTCGTCAACTACAGCTTCAGTGGTAGTATAATAAGTACTTGCGCTACCTGTTGCGCCGTCGACTGTTACCGATGTTCCAACACCGGATATGTCCAGTATCATTTCACCTATGGCTGAACCGTCTATTGCGGACGGATCTTCAAAAACAGGGATTTCTTCACCTTCAATGTCTTTCTGCTTGATATGAACAACCACCTGGCTAACGGCACGCGTTAAACGATGGCTTATCGCGTTTACATCGGGAATTATATATTCCTGGTTTGCCAGGGTACTGCTTTCGGCTAACCACAGTTCGTTTACAGGTAAAACATATTCACCTTCTCCTGCACGGTTTTCAGGTAAGGCGTCGAACTTTATATCGCCGAACATCACCGTATTATCCAGTGTAGCGGGTACCACGTTGATATTCTGGCCGGTGAATTTGTAGAACAATGCTTTGTAGGTGCCATGGTCCAGGTTTACAACCTGGGTTCCTTCGGCTGACCAACCCGAATTTACTTCACGGTTATATGTAAAACCGCCGACTTCTTCAACGAAAAGCAAAGCCGTTACGTTGTCCGTATTGGCAGTAAGGCGTACCTGACCCTGATTGGCAGATACTTCTACAGGTTCTTTATCGTCATTATTACAGCTTACCACGAATAACATCCCTAATAAGCCCATTACCATATATCTCATTTTCATCATCTTATTTTTAATGAGTTTTAATTCCAATGAATTGAAAAACAATCTATTGGGCTGAATTATAATCTTTTTCCACATAATTACTTTCATCCCAATCCATTTCCACAACAGCTCCTAATGTTACATCGAGGTTTCCATTGACTTTCTGTATCCAGAGCGTGATATCCAGTTTTTTATTTCTCTGAAGCAATCCTTCAATATCTAAATCAATAGATGGGATTTCTATTCCTGTCTCCGGGTTAAACACTATATTCACCTGTGCGTTCTGATTTACATCATTTGTAGGGAATACAAAAGGACCTGCATACGTTATGAAACCGCTTTCGTCAACTACAGCTTCAGTGGTAGTATAATAAGTACTTGCGCTACCTGTTGCGCCGTCGACTGTTACCGATGTTCCAACACCGGATATGTCCAGTATCATTTCACCTATGGCTGAACCGTCTATTGCGGACGGATCTTCAAAAACAGGGATTTCTTCACCTTCAATGTCTTTCTGCTTGATATGAACAACCACCTGGCTAACGGCACGCGTTAAACGATGGCTTATCGCGTTTACATCGGGAATTATATATTCCTGGTTTGCCAGGGTACTGCTTTCGGCTAACCACAGTTCGTTTACAGGTAAAACATATTCACCTTCTCCTGCACGGTTTTCAGGTAAGGCGTCGAACTTTATATCGCCGAACATCACCGTATTATCCAGTGTAGCGGGTACCACGTTGATATTCTGGCCGGTGAATTTGTAGAACAATGCTTTGTAGGTACCATGGTCCAGGTTGATAACCTGGGTTCCTTCGGCTGACCAACCCGAATTTACTTCACGGTTATAGGTAAAACCGCCGACTTCTTCAACGAAAAGCAAAGCCGTTACGTCGTCCGTATTGGCAGTAAGGCGTACCTGACCCTGGTTTGCAGATACTTCTACAGGTTCTTTATCGTCATCGTTACAGCTTATCATGAAAAGCATCCCTAACAAGCCTACTATCATATATCTTATCTTCATCATCTCTTTTTTTAAAATCAACATCTACTATTTAATAGGGTTCTTAATTATTCGGTAGGATTCACATCACCTTCCACATAATTACTTTCATCCCAATCCATCACCACAATGGCTCCAAGAGTTACATCGAGATTTCCGTTTACCTCCTGCATCCATAAAGTGATTTCTAATTTTTTATTTCTCTGGAGCAATCCTTCGATATCATAATCTATTTGTGGTATTATAATCCCTTCAGTCGGTGTAAATTTGATATTTAACTGTGCGTTCTGATTTACATCACCTGTAGGGAATACAAAAGGACCTGCAAATGTTACCGATCCATCCTCATTAAGAATAGCACTGTTCATTTGATAGTAAGTACTTGCGCTACCTGTTGCGCCATCGACTGTTACCGATGTTCCAACACCGGATATGTCCAGTATCATTTCACCTATGGCTGAACCGTCTATTGCGGACGGATCTTCAAAAACAGGGATTTCTTCACCTTCAATGTCTTTCTGCTTGATATGAACAACCACCTGGCTAACGGCACGCGTTAAACGATGGCTTATCGCGTTTACATCGGGAATTATATATTCCTGGTTTGCCAGGGTACTGCTTTCGGCTAACCACAGTTCGTTTACAGGTAAAACATATTCACCTTCTCCTGCACGGTTTTCAGGTAAGGCGTCGAACTTTATATCGCCGAACATCACCGTATTATCCAGTGTAGCGGGTACCACGTTGATATTCTGGCCGGTGAATTTGTAGAACAATGCTTTGTAGGTACCATGGTCCAGGTTGATAACCTGGGTTCCTTCGGCTGACCAACCCGAATTTACTTCACGGTTATAGGTAAAACCGCTGACTTCTTCAACGAAAAGCAAAGCCGTTACGTTGTCCGTATTGGCAGTAAGGCGTATCTGAGACTGGTTTGCCGATATTTCTACAGGTTCTTTATCTTCATCGTTACAGCTTATCATGAAAAGCATCCCTAACAAGCCTACTATCATATATCTTATTTTCATCATCTCTTTTTTTAAAATCAACATCTACTATATATAACTATTTTTAATCTATAGGATTAAGGTCACCTTCTGCGTAGTTACTTTCATCCCAGTCCATTTCCACTACTGTACCCAATGTTACATCGAGGTTTCCATTAACCATTCCCATCCAAAGGGTAATTTCAAGTTTCTTGTTTTTATGCAAAAAACCTTCTACGTTCTGATCAATCTGAGGTATTTCAATACCGACATTTGGAGAAAAAGCTATATGCACATTCACTTTTTCTTCAGCATCGGCAGAAGGAAATAAATACGGACCTACATACGTTATAGAACCATCTTCATTGATAATTGCATCAGACATTTGGTAATATGTCCAGGCATATCCGGTAGCACCATTTACGCCAACTGAAGTTCCTACACCTGCAATATCCAATAACATTTCACCCGGAACCGAGCCATCTAATTCATCTGGATTTTCAAAAATGGGAATAAATTGTCCTTCTTCATTTCTTTGCTTAATATGTACTATTACCTGACTAACGGCTCTGGTTAATGTTTTTCTTATTGTTGTTACATCCGGAATCACATATTGCTGATTAGCTTCCTGCACATTTGCTGGTAACCAGAGTTCATTGACTGGTGACACATATTCATTTTGTCCGGCCCGATCCTCAGGTATAGCATCGAACTTTATATCCTCAAATAATACTGAATTACCAAGTGAAGAAGGGGTAACCCGTATATTTTGCCCTGTAAAATAATAAGGCAGACACTTATAAGTACCATGAGTCAAAGTCAGCATGACTCTCCCTTCTGGAGACCAGCCGGAATTTACAATGGTATCATATGTAAAACCAGTATTCCCATTTACAAAAAATAAGGCTGTGACATCGTTCTCTCCTACATATAAAGATATCTGCTGTTTATTTGCAGCTGATATTTCCACTGTATCAGGAGTGTCATTATTACAGCTTACCATAAAAATTATCCCCAATAAGCTAAGTATAATAAAATTTATTTTCATCATTATATGTTTTATTCAATGGGCCTTATTGGCTGTTCAACTGAATTGCTTAAGTCCCAATCCGTTTCTATTACTACTTCTAACATCACATCAGATTCAAATATTCCGGGACCGGGAGGAACCGGTGGTACAGGAGGTACAGGAGGATTCGGGTCTTCACCTCCTCCTTCATTAGGTAAAATATAAATCTTGACCAAAGTCACTTTATTACGTACCAACGGCAGTAAACGCTGATTATCTAAAGAAATATCAATTGCTCTGGAACGGGAACCATTCGCTGTTTCCATATATACCTGCAGTGATACTGTTCTTGATTCATCATTATTCGGAATAAGGTAACTTCCGAAAACATGCGCAGCACCGTAGATAATGTCGTCTGTGCGGATTGAATCAAAACGTATGTAATCGGGAGTTCCGATAATCGACGCGCTCTGACGTGTCCCAATAGTTACCGCGTCACCATCAATACCTAAATTCTGGACATCCATTGTTGCGTCGAATGTGCCGGGTTGACTGATACCCAGTAAATTCATGCTTTGATTAAGGTTGTCAAACCGCAATTCGAGTTTACCCAGCCCCTGGTTTCCAAATACATCCTGTCCGTTAGCAGTAGGAACTTCCGTATATGAATTTCCATTCTTGACAGCTCGTATAAACATTACATCCACTCGTGCAACAGCCCTGGAAATACGTAATCTTACCGATTGATTCAAATTACCGACCGTATTCATAGTATATGCCGGGATATCCTCCATTCGATTGTAGTTCATTTGGGGATGATAAAGGAATATTTCCGATAAATTATTTCCGTAAGTTTGCGAAGGAGCATGTTGCAAACTTATCTCATCTGATAACCGCTGATTACCAGAAAAAGGAACAGCAATATTTGGATTAGAAATCAAGCCATAAGCAGGAAGAAATTTATATGTCCCGACTTCGAGCGTTGCATTGGCTAATAAGGTTTTAGTCTCGGGAATATAAGTGGCACCTGCCAAATTGAGGGTTTGTGCAAATTCATAATCGACCCCGTTTTCCGCTTGCTTAAACGCATAGATAGAGAAGCCGCCAGCATCATATGAAGGAGATATAGCACGGCTTATAACTCCCATATTCAGCTCGCTGGCATCCAGCTCAAAAGACACAGTGGCATATTCTTTATTGACGTCATCTGTGCTTACATCATCATCATTATTACAGGATAAAGTCAAAAAGGCCAATATACCTGTAATTAAAAAGCCCAAAAGGCTTCTTTGATTTTTAATTTTTTTCCAACATCTCATTTTTCATCATTTAGTTATCAAACAGATAATAGCCTGATAGTAAATTACTACAGTTATCTGTCATCATCACGTTATTAAAAATCTTTTAAATCAACAATATCAACATATAAACTTCATTCTCTCTTGAATGAATTGTGAAACTTTACACAAAAACAAACTCTTAACAAGCATTTGTAAATTTTAGTTCACACGAAATATTTAGCATTTGGACACGAATCTTAGTGTTTTGAGGAATATTTACAATTAGACATATCAAATGATCCTTAATTTGGGGGATAAAAAAAGCCAATTGCAACTGTTATCGTTTTATAAATCCGGATTTGAAACTAAAAATTTAAATCAAGCAATTTAAATCACTATATTCAAATGGTATAAGTTGAAAAACCTACCATTGATCAGCTAAAGACGATTGTATATAATTACATTATTTTATTTTAGCGCAGAAAGTTAACCGTGGTGGCCTAATCAGAAGGAAGGATTTTAACTTTTCAGAAATTTAGGATATATTGGTATCCATTCATAATTAATAATAAGAGGTATATAATAAATAATTAACTCGAGTTAACAGATACCCGAGTTAATCTTTATTTTCTTATAACGCCATACTATATACAAGAATATGTATAGATCTTATTATTTTTTTATATAATCATGTAAAGCCAAAACATAGTTTTCAAAAGCATCGATACCTTTATTTGTTATTTTCAAGACAGTTTTAGGACGTTTCCCTTCAATGAATTTATCTACTTTAATGTAACCGGCTTCATTTAATTTTTCAATGTGAGTACTTAAGTTACCCGCTGTTGCTCCCGTTTTATCTTTTATAAAAACAAAGTCGGCTTCATCAACGGATATCAAAATAGACATTATGGCGAGTCGGTGTTGAGAAAGTAATAACGGGTCTAAATCCTTAAACATCTTTATTTACTTTATGATTCACAATATGACCAGGTATTATATATCCGCATAACATACATGCTGCTAAAATGATTAATTGAATATCCGGTTCACTTCTACCTACCGTTAAAATTACACACAGTAGACTTCCTACCCAGAAAATAATAGCTCCATATACATAAGCTTCAAGCCGGTACAATTTAGCAGTTATGTATAAAGCCATACCACTAAATATCATGATGACTGGTGTTATTAATGAATACGGAACCACGGATTTTAATCCGATTGCAAAAGAATAGGATACACAAACGAGTATTATTACAGAAATAAAAAAACCAATCCACACATTGCCCGTAATTTTGTCTACGTGAGATTTTGTTTCAGACTGCTTATATTTCTTATGATAATAAAATTGTGTCAGAATAAACAATGGGATAGTTAAAGCCCATATGGAAAAGGCAAATGGTGTATGAAAGATACGTAATAAAAAATAATTGGTCATTGATAATGCAGCTATTGCATATCCCCAAAAGATGAGACTATTACCGGTACTTTTCTGAAAATTGTTTCTTGCCTGATTAATCATCTCAGTAATTAACTGCAAGCTTTCTTGTTCATTTAATCTGGTTTTCATCATTATTAGTTTTAATAGTGTAACAATAAAATAAGTTATACGCCACAAATATAAATAAGTTTGCAATACAAACCAAATTGTTTTACAAAAATATTTGCATATATTATTAAAGCCCACTCGAAGGTTATCGGGTGGACTTTGTATTATCAAGTTAATAAAGATATTATAAACAAAAGAAAACTATTTCTTCAGGGCTTCCGCGCTATACATAGAAATTAGAAAGATAAACGCATAACGAACCGGATACCGTGAGTGTCGATATTCGGGTTATCTTTATAGGTAATACGCCAGACATAATCTAAACGAAGGAATGAAAAGATGTTTTCAATTCCTACACCGGCTTCCATATAAGGTGTTTTCCCCATGGGGAAAGAACCTTCGGGAAACAAGTATAAACCTTCGCCGCCCTTCATCGGATTATTCTTATCGGTCAGGTTACCGAATAAGCCACGGAAAGTAATTACTTCCCTAAGTTTTAACTTCTTTATCAACGGCAACCGGTTAAGGATAGCACCATTCATAAAGTAAGTAAAGTCCCACGACGCGTATTCATCATTGATAAATTCCAAAGCGTTCATAAGCGCATACGACTCGGGTTGGATGGAATACGAAAGGTTGGCATTCGGCAGGATAAGCAAAGGATAAGGCGCTTTACTCCATACTTTACCGGCTTTAGCTATAAGGTCGATATAACCCAGCGACATAGGCATCCAAAAACGCTTCTGAATTCCAAAGTCCGTACGGTTATATGAGTAAGAAGAGCCCAGAATATCTTTTCCGGCTATCGTATGGTTCAACGTAAATACCGGAGCATCCAAGGTAATGGGATAACGGTAGTTACGGGTTTGATAAAACTTCTCATTAGGAGCATAGCGTAATTTAAATTCTACTTCACTCATCGTATAGTCCTTCACAGGAGTTATACTTCCATCAGCTTCAATGCGGTCGAAAGCAGTATATACGGTCGAATATTCTTTCTTATTCCGTACGCTTGCACCAAATCCGAAACCACTGTAGCTTTCATTGTAATAAGCTAATTCCGCAAAACGAAGGTAGGTGGCCCTGTCGTCCTTTTTACGTTTCCAGGCAAGGAATACATTATCCTTGTTGGTGTACATATATTGCTGACCGATCTGGTTGATATCGTATGAATACTGCGCGCGGATTGAATGTACGGGAAATTCTTTCCGGTAATCTTTCTTATCATGGAAAGAATATTCGGCAATAAGGTCGTATTTCAGTTTTTCGTCTTTTGTTCCATAAGCCACCAGCCCGTCAAGGAAAAGGCGTTTGCTGAAGTTGGTCGTGGTCGTTCCCCCCAGACGGAAACGGGCACCTTCAATAGCATTACCGCTTATAAAGGTATTTACCGGACCAAATTCAAACTTACTCTTCAGCGGATCGGTATTCGTTGCTATATATCCGTTTACAAAAAGGGAAACCACTTTTTCCGTCACATAAAATACAGGTACTTCACGCAAACGGGCCATCAGTTTTTCAACAGAGTTCGGATTACGTTTCTGTCCTTCTACAGGACGGTTTACTTCCCAGAACTCTTCCGGTTTTTTAAATACATCAGGTACCGTTATAACCGGAGCTGATTCTTTAAATATAGCCATATCTTCCGGCGGATCAAACGTATGATTAGAATATACATTCAATCTACGGGCATACATCCCTTTTGTCTTTTCGTTCAGTTTGAAATTAACCTGAATATCGTCTTTCGTAATTATGCGTGTCCCGTCGTCGGCCCTTGTAAAAGTTTGGTCGATCGACATATGACTCACAAAATTCAGGTTTATATTCTTGGGCACATTCAATATGGCACGTTGTACAAAATAGGTAGAATCAAGCGTAATAAATAAATGCCCCGTAAATCCGAATGATTCGGAATTAAAAGGAACAAATCCCAGGTCAATACACGGTTGGTTGTTTATCTCAACCGTATCCAGCAGATAATATTTATAAAAAGTAGGCCCTAAGGTCGACATCGGACTTACAAAACGCTGAAGGAATAAAGAAATATCATTCTGAAATATATCTACTTCTTTGAATACTTCATTTAATATCTGCTGTATCCCGTCACGCGAAAATATTTCATCCACTCCGGCAGACTTCTGCCCCAATATCAACCGTTTTTCCGATCTCGGGTCTTTCCGGAAATAAATAGTTTCAACCTTTTCCTTTTCAGAAACCGGAAGAATCGTTGTTCCTGCATCAAGCGTATCCACATAATCAATAAGGAAATCGAACCTCCGGGCTTTGCCGTCTTCACGGGGCGGCTTCGGTTCGTACTCGTTCATGGCAAAAATCACCTTTTCATACTGGTTATAACTGAAATAATCGTGGTTGCGCGGGTCGTTACTATCGCGTACGTCTATAGCATTCTTTATAAAAGTAACGGCCGGATTATCCCGTCGTGAATACCTTTCCCTTCCCGGCCGGATTACTACTTCCGATAAGTTTACGGTGGAAGGCGCAAGTTTGATATCCAGATTGTTTGTCCGTCCGGGGGTTACTGTCAGTTTCTTTTCCGCATATCCAAGATATGAGACAAGCAACGTACGTACCCGCGAAGAGGTAGTTAAATTGAAATTCCCGTCCAGGTCGGTAGTTGTCCCGATAGTTGTTCCTTCCAGTATGAGGGAAACATACGGCAATGTTTCACCCGTAATCGAGTCGGTAACAATCCCCCTAATAACCGTATTCTGACTATTTACAATCCACGCTAATCCGACAAAAAGAAAAATAAGAACAACTTTCTTATACATATTCATCTAACTCTAAACTATCTCCAACCTATTCAGGTGGCAAAAGTACATAAACTTTAAACATGCTATAGTGCTAAATTGAGAACATTCTATTCCATTTAACTACTATTTACTAAATCTAATTACTTAACATGCTCTATTATAAGAACAAATAAATACTTGTCAACGTTCAACAGCTTATTTGCCGGTCTTAACCTCAAAGGCTATTTTCCGTTGGTTTCCCCAGCTATCCAGTAACGTAAGATAATGCTTCCCCGCTCCTACCCGGCATGCGATCTGGTGATTATCCGTTGTTTTGCCCAGATATTCCTCATCAATATGCCAGAAAACAGTTGCTTCGGGACGTATATGGGCAGCTTTAAATATAAACATTTCATGCTCACCGGTAAATCCTTTCGGCAAATACAATACCGAATTGTGTTCGGGATATACAATTTCCAACTGACGGCTTTGTTCCTGTTCGCAACCCGGTTTAACAGGTGGAAGCGGGATATAGTCCATATGGTAATTGCGGTAATAATAAGCCTGCGAAGGTGGAAGCACAAACCATGAGCGTGTAACAATGTTATCAATAGATTCACACGAACTGTTCACCCTGAACTGTTCATCTTTGGAAAGATGCACCAGTTGATGATACGGGCAAATACCCGAAGTTATACCTGTACGGGGTATATAAACACTGTCTACCGTTTCACAGATCGATGATGCTTTATGTCCGCTATTCCTGCAAACGGCTATTTCCTCAAGTTCATCATAAGGCATATCAAACCAGGGTCCTCCCGGAAGCAGCGAAAAAAGATCAAATAAAACGGGAGCTGCATTACCGACACCTGTAAGTCCCGGCCTTCCTTCGCCCGATGCATTACCCACCCATACGCCTACCACATAACGTGGAGTAACGCCAATCGCCCAGGCATCCCGTCCGCCATAACTGGTCCCTGTTTTCCAGGCTACCTGCTTCATCGATTCGAATTGCTGCCAGTCGGCTTCCTCTTCCGGACGGTTCAATGCCGACATGGCCTCGAATGTAAACCAGATAGAAGCCGCCGATAATGACGACCGTTCCGATAAACGCTTATCTGTTAATGATTCAACCGGATCATCAGCCATTACAGGGAAAGGGGTGAGCGGATGAATATCAGCCGGATTATACCGTCCGTTATACTGCCGGTAATGCGATAATGTACGCGCCATCGAGGCATACATGCCCGACAGGTCCCAAAGCGTCCCTTCCGCCCCACCCAATATAATGGATGCGCCGTAATGTTCTTCCGAGAAGCGTAAAGTAGTCATTCCCCATTGCTTGAGCAGCTTCATAAAACGCCCGGTATTATATTGCCCCAGCATCCGCACCAACGGTACATTAAGCGAACGTTCAATAGCACGGTGTGCGGGTACGGCCCCGTGAAAGGTACGGTTAAAATTCTGCGGCATAAACCCGTTTATATTCAGGGGCACGTCGGAAACAAGTGTAGAAGGCAATATTATCCCGTCATGCAACATACCGGCGTATAAAAAAGGTTTCAAAATGCTTCCCGTACTCCGCGATGATGCAATTATATCTACACTATTCCCCCTTTTCTCTTTCGACCTATAACTTACATTGCCAGAATATGCCAATATTTCACCTGTCCCTACCTCCGCTATTAAAGCAGCAATATTATATATATGGTTTGAACTGTACTGTACCCCATAGCGGTTCACAATATCCTGTGTTTGTTTCTGCAACTGATGCCTGACCGATGAAATGATCCGTGTTCCTGGTACTTCTGCTGCCAATCGTTCAAGCAGATGAGGCGCTTCATCGGGTAGAGGCAACGGGGCCTCAGGTAACGGTTCCATACAGGCAAGTTCGTATTCCATTTGGTCGATGATCCCTTTTTTATGAAGTGAATGCAACAGATGATCACGTTTTGTTTTCAGTCGATTGCGATTCCTGCCCGGATGAATCAATGCCGGAGAGTTCGGCAATACCGCAAGAGTTGCACTCTCCGCCCAGGATAAATCAGATACATTTCTACCAAAATAACGCCAGGCTGCCGTTTCTACCCCTACAACGTTTCCACCGAATGGTGCATGCGATGCATATAAGTTGAGTATCTCTCTTTTACGGTGTGTGGTTTCTAAAAAAAGCGCCCAACATGCTTCAATGCTTTTCTCATACAAGTTGCGATCGCGGTTACCACGGGCTATACGCGCTAACTGCATCGTTATCGTACTTCCCCCGCTAACGACTTTCTTTGCTTTGAAGTTAATTCCGGTAGCCCGTATAAGCGCCACCGGATCGACGCCGGGGTGGTAAAAGAAGCGTTTATCTTCATAAGTAGTAAGGCAGGTAATGAATTTATCAGGTAATACGTCGGATTCCGGAAACCGCCACTGCCCGTCCGTGGCAATCCTCGCTCCCAACAGTTCACCGTCAGAGGAATATAATAAGGTAGAATAAGGAACATGGAACAATACACGCGGAACCATCAGAAAGAATATAAACCATAGCAACAGGAAAACAAACAGCAAACTAAACACCAAACGGTATTTCTTCACCTTTGCATATGCCTTGCTTTCCCTTATCTTCTGTAAGTTGTAATTCATTTCCGCTGCAAACAACAAATATAGCATTTAATAAGAAGACAGCAAAAGCTAAAGAATCCCCTATCCCGACATGTAATAAATAAATTACTTTCTATACTATTTATCTTTTTACTCTATACAATTTAATATTTTTCTCACTACTTTTTTATGGAAACTTCTGTATTAACTGATAAAATCACCCGGGTGACATAATTGAATCACCAAGGTGACACGAATAAATCACTGGGGTGAAACAAGACAGTCACCCGGGTGACTTGATTATTGTATTGGGAAAAAAGAATGAATATAATCCGAAGAAAGTATCAGTTTCTCAAGATAATAACAATAAAAACATACGTATGAATGCTGAAGTTGAAGAAGGAGTAAGCCTTAATAAGGCGGATAAACATTTAAGAATTTACTTCCCCAGATCAAAAGTAGACAGTTTTATAAGAAAGGTAAATTAACCGGTTGTTAATCTACCTCAAACATTTCCAATCAGGATAAGTAATACTACTCCTTACTGGCTTTATTTAATTTTTCCATTGCATCTTGATTAAGCTACAAGTCTACGGCTTTCAGAATATCAAGCTGTTCGGGTTTTGATACACTTGCTATCGGAGCAGTTACGGAAGGGCGTGCAATGATCCAGGCAATAGCTACTTGTGCAGGGGTAGCGTTGTAATCATTAGCGACCTCTTTTAAGGCATCAAGTATCTTCCGGCCCCTGTCGTTCATATATTCTTTTACTGTATTGGAGCGTTTACCTTCAACATCTTTGTCAAAGCTGTACTTTCCGGTAAGAAAACCACTGGCAAGTGAATAATAGGTTACTACTCCTAATCCGTACTTCTTTGCTATCGGTTCGTATTCTTTTTCGTATTCCGAACGATCGTACAGGTTGTACTTAGGTTGCAAACAGATATATTCGGGCAAACCGTTGGACAGGCTTTTTTCAATGGATTCCGCAATTCTCGCTCCGCTCATATTGGACGTACCGATATACCTCACTTTTCCTTCCTTCACTAACTGTGCATATGCTTCGAGTGTTTCTTCTATGGGGGTATCCATATCGTCATAATGGGTAAAGTAAAGGTCGATATATTCCGTTTGCAGGCGGCGAAGCGATTCTTCTGCCTGTTTCAGGATATATTCTTTTTTCAGGCCTTTACTGGTATCCGAGATCGTAGCGCCTACCTTTGTGGCAAGTACCAGCCTATCCCGTTTACCGTTTTTCTTTATCCAGTTGCCGATAATGGTTTCCGACTCTCCCCCTTTATTTCCGGGCACCCACGATGAGTAAGCGTTTGCCGTATCAATAAAATTGAAACCGTCAGCCACATAAGCATCTAATATTTTAAATGACATTTTTTCGTCGGCCGTCCAACCGAATACATTGCCTCCTAAATCAAAAGGAAGTACTTCCAAATCCGATTTTCCAATTTTTCTCTTTTCCATATCTCTATGTTTTTTGAATAAAACATATCATCAAAGATAAAAGTTCTTCTAAAGCATTATCACACAATAAGCTTTGTATATCTTTTATTTCTGTTAGGAATTATTTTTTCAAAAAAAGTAAGAATTTGTTTGCAGTTTGTCAGACAATCCATATATTTGCCACCGTAATAACAAAACAAGAAAATGAATTCATTCTATTTTAATGCATATTGGTGGCGCTTCCTACAACTCCATAAAGTCGTAAGGAACGCAGACTCGTGTATATAATAGAATGTACAAGGATATTAGAAGAGGCCTGTCGCACTTGCGACAGGCCTCTTTTTTTTTCNNAAGGCCTCTTTTCTTTTAAGGAATTAACAAATAAAATTTACAATAAAAAATGAACATGAAAACGTACCAGGTAAACAAAAACGGCTACTACGGCGAATTTGGCGGAGCTTATATCCCTGAGATACTTCACCAATGTGTAAAAGATTTGCAGGAAAATTACCTCAAAGTGCTTGAAAGTGACAGTTTCAGGGAAGAGTATATCCAGCTTCTCAAAGATTATGTGGGACGCCCTTCTCCCCTTTACCTCACCCGGCGCCTCAGCAAAAAATATGGATGCAAAATTTATCTGAAACGGGAAGACCTGAATCATACCGGAGCCCATAAGATAAATAATACGATCGGACAGATATTACTGGCACGCCGGATGGGTAAAACACGTATCATTGCAGAAACGGGAGCCGGACAACATGGAGTAGCAGCAGCTACGGTTTGTGCGCTTATGGACATGGAGTGTATCGTTTATATGGGTAAAACGGATGTGGAACGGCAGCATGTAAATGTGCAAAAGATAGAAATGCTGGGAGCCAAAGTAATTCCGGTAACTTCCGGTAACATGACGCTGAAGGATGCAACCAATGAAGCAATCCGCGACTGGTGTTGTCACCCTTCCGATACCTATTATATTATCGGCTCAACCGTGGGACCTCATCCATACCCTGATATGGTAGCGCGTTTACAATCCGTTATCAGTGAAGAAATAAAGAAACAATTACAAAAAAAGGAAGGCCGCGACTATCCGGATTACCTCATCGCATGCGTAGGTGGAGGAAGTAATGCAGCCGGAGCAATTTATCATTACATAGATGACGAACGGGTAAAGATTGTATTGGCCGAAGCCGGTGGTAAAGGTATATATTCGGGGATGAGCGCCGCGACCATTCAATTGGGAAAGAAAGGTATTCTCCATGGCGCACGTACATTGGTTATGCAAAGTGAAGACGGTCAAATAGAAGAACCTTATTCCATATCGGCGGGACTGGATTATCCGGGAATCGGCCCCATACATGCCAATTTATTTGCAACGCAGCGTGCAACTATCCTTTCCGTAGACGATAACGAAGCATTGGAAGCTGCTATGGAACTTACCAAACTGGAAGGTATTATTCCCGCCCTTGAAAGCGCTCATGCATTGGGTGCACTTTCTAAAATGAAGTTCAAATCGGATGATATTGTTGTACTTAATCTTTCCGGCCGGGGTGATAAAGACATGGATACGTATATAGCGTTTAATGGTTAACGATTAATCATTAAAATATATCATAACATTTCAGATATTTTGAAAGCAATTATTAAACGTTAATCGTTAAATATATGAACTATTTATTTAAAACAATAAGCAAGAAAGTATTAGGTGATTTGCATACTCCGGTAAGCATTTACCTGAAAGTACGCGATATTTACCCGGAGTCTGCTTTACTTGAAAGCTCTGATTTTCATAGTAATGAAAACAGCCATTCTTTTATTGCCCTCTGCCCCATTGCAAGTATAGGCATTAATAACGGCGAAAGTACCACTAAATATCCTGACGGACATGTTGAAGTAACTCCGCTTCTCCGGCAGGATGGTAAAACATCACCGGTAGGAAGTGTTGAGGGAGCCATCAATTCATTCCTTTCCCGGTTTAAAGTTGAGGGAAAACATAAAGATGTTTGCGGATTATTCGGATATACGGCTTTCGATGCTGTACGATATTTTGAAGATATCCCGGTAATGGAGGCTCATCATGAAGAGAATGATGCTCCTGATATGCTGTATATACTTTACCGGTATATCATTGAGTTCGATCATTTTAAAAATGAACTGACTTTAATTGAATTGTTACAGGACAATGAAGAAAGCCGCCTGATAGAAATAGAAACATTAATTGAAAACCGCAATTTTGCTTCTTATAACTTTCAGAAAACAGGCGAAGAAACCTCTACTAATACGGATGACGAATATAAATCGATGGTACGACAGGGTGTTAAACACTGCCTGAGGGGAGACGTATTCCAGATTGTTCTCAGTCGCCGGTTTGAACAGGGTTTTAAAGGAGACGATTTTAAAGTTTACCGCGCTCTACGGAGTATCAATCCTTCTCCTTACCTGTTTTATTTTGATTTTGGCGGTTTCCGTATTTTCGGCTCTTCACCGGAAACGCATTGCAAAGTTACAAACGGACATGCAAGTATCGACCCGATAGCGGGAACCGCTTTCCGTTCGGGCAATGCGGCTATAGACCGGCAACGCACGGAAGCGCTGCTTGCTGACCCGAAAGAGAATGCGGAACATGTCATGCTGGTAGACCTTGCACGTAATGATCTGAGCCGTAATGCACACAATGTACATGTAGACTTTTATAAGGAAGTACAGTATTACAGTCATGTAATTCATTTGGTTTCAAGGGTCAGCGGAGAAATCAACGCCGACAGTAATCCGGTGAAAACATATATCGATACGTTCCCCGCCGGCACTTTAAGCGGCGCTCCTAAAATACGTGCTATGCAGTTAATAACGGAGATTGAAAAACAAAACAGGGGAGCCTATGGTGGTTGCATCGGATTTATTGGTTTGAACGGCGATTTGAACCAGGCGATTACTATCCGCACGTTCGTCAGCCGCGGAAACGTATTGTATTATCAGGCCGGAGCAGGTATCGTTGCCAAAAGTAACGACCAGCGTGAACTGGAAGAAGTAAACAACAAACTCGGAGCATTGAAAAAGGCTATCGACCTGGCAGAAACACTGATTAATTAACTTAGTAGTCAGTAAATTAAAGAAGTTATGAAATCAAGTAACGGCTTTATCTCCTTAACTCCTTTAATTCCTGACTCCTATAACTCCTATTAATAATGAAAATATTACTATTAGATAATTATGACTCATTTACCTATAACTTATTGCATATTTTAAATGAGTTGGGAACCGATGTTGAGGTACACCGGAATGATAAAATAGCCTTGGAGGATATTGAACGTTTCGATAAGATATTACTTTCACCGGGACCCGGTATTCCGCAGGAAGCCGGAATTTTACTTCCTTTAATAAAACAATATGCTCCAACGAAAAGCATATTAGGTGTATGTCTGGGTGAACAAGCCATAGGAGAAGCTTTCGGGGCGGAGTTGTTAAACCTCACCGACGTTCATCACGGGGTATGTTCCGATATACGGATCATACAAAAAGATCCGCTTTTCGACGGTCTGACTCCCGGTTTTCGCGCAGGACGTTATCATTCGTGGGTCATATCAAAAGAAAACTTTCCCGATTGCCTGGAGATTACGGCGGAAGACCGGGAAAGCGGACAAATCATGGCCCTTCGCCATAAAGAATTTAATGTAAGGGGGATTCAGTTTCATCCCGAATCTGTATTGACCCCGAAAGGTAAATGTATCATAGAAAATTGGTTGACGATATGAAACAGATATTATACAGATTATTTGAGCACCAGTATTTAGGACGTGACGAAGCGAGGCAGATACTTCAGAACATAGCCACAGGGAAATATAACGATTCCCAAATTGCAAGTCTGGTGACGGTATTCCTGATGCGTAATATTTCCGTGGAAGAACTTACCGGATTCCGTGAAGCATTGCTCGAGATGCGTGTTCCGGTAGACTTATCCGAATACAAACCTATTGATATTGTAGGTACGGGAGGAGACGGTAAAAATACATTCAACATCAGTACAACGGCTTGTTTTGTTCTTGCAGGTGCAGGATACAATGTAGTTAAACATGGAAACTACGGCGCCACATCTGTAAGCGGAGCAAGTAATGTCATGGAACAACACGGGGTAAAATTCACCGATAAAGTTGATAAACTAAAAGAATCGATGGATGCCTGCCATATCGCTTACCTGCATGCGCCGATATTTAATCCGGCTTTAAAGGCTGTTGCTGCGGTACGGAAAAACCTGGGTGTCCGCACTTTCTTTAATATGCTGGGGCCATTGGTAAATCCTGTTATTCCTACCTACCAGTTGCTTGGCGTATATAATTTGCCGCTTTTACGTTTATACAGTTATACGTATCAGGAAAGCGCTACCCGGTTTGCCGTGGTACATAGTCTCGACGGTTTTGATGAAATTTCCCTGACCACTGAATTTAAAGTAGCTATGCCTGATAAAGAAAAAGTCTATACACCTGAAATGCTTGGTTTCGCCCGTTGTACCGAAGCTGATCTGGATGGTGGGGAATCACCGGAAGAAGCGGCACAGATATTCGATAATGTATTACATAATAAAGCAACACAGGCTCAAAAGAATTGTGTGGTTGTGAATGCAGCTTTTGCTATCCAGATTATTTGTCCGGATAAGAAAATAGAAGATTGTATTGCCGAAGCTAAAGAGTCGCTGGAAAGCGGCAGGGCTTTAAATACATTCAATAAATTTATGTCATTAAATTCATGATCATGAAAGATATTCTGCATGAAATAATTGAAAACAAAAGGCTGGAAGTTGAACGGCATAAAAAAGCGGTGAATCTGCGGACACTTCTGACAATGAGCTGCGAACAGTTAGAACGGCATACCATTTCAATGCGTTCGTCTTTGGCTTCGTCTGCATCGGGTATTATAGCCGAGTTCAAAAGAAAGTCTCCTTCCAAAGGATGGTTGTTTCCGGATGCCGATGTAGCCGACATCGTTCCGGCATACGAAAAAGCAGGTGCGTCGGCCTGTTCGGTATTAACCGATACGGATTATTTCGGAGGTTCGCTGAATGATTTGCAGCGTGCACGGAAACTGGTCAATATTCCTTTACTGAGAAAAGATTTCATTATCGATGAATATCAGCTCTATCAGGCCCGGGTTATGGGTGCAGACGCCGTATTGCTGATCGCTGCTACTCTTACACCGGAAGAATGTTCTTACTTGGCGGAAACAGCGCACAGCTTGGACTTGGAAGTTTTACTTGAAATTCACAACGAATCCGAATTACATTATTTAAACAGCCATATTGATATGCTGGGGGTAAACAACCGTAATCTTGGAACATTCCATACGGATGTGGAGAATTCTTTTTCATTGATTGAAAAAATGAAAGATTATGTATCATCTTCAGGATTGTCGCCACTTATGATATCTGAAAGCGGAATCTCGGATACTGAAATCGTTATGAAGCTACGCCGGAGCGGATTTCAGGGATTCCTTATCGGGGAAACTTTTATGAAAACCGGTGAACCGGGTAAAAGCCTGGCAAACTTTATAGGAGGATTGGTATGATCATCAAAGTATGTGGTATGCGTGATGAAGCTAATATACTTGACGTATCGGCATTGGATATCGACTGGATGGGCTTCATTTTTTATCCTAAATCTCCCCGGTATATTTCTGACGACAAAGATAACATACGTAATTGTCGGGTAAAGAAAGTCGGCGTTTTTGTAAATGCGGCGCAGGAACAGATTATGGAAATAGCGGATGGTTATAAACTGGATTATATTCAATTGCATGGAAATGAATCTCCCGACTTTTGCCATACACTTCAAAAAAGGGGCTTTAATCTGATCAAGGCTTTTTCCATTGCTAATAAAGATGATATTAAGCAAACAGAAACATATAACGGAAGAGTTGATTATTTTCTCTTTGACACCAAATGTGATAGCTACGGCGGTTCCGGGAAAAGTTTCGACTGGAAAGTATTAGAGGCCTATAATGGTGATACACCTTTTTTATTAAGCGGAGGAATTAATATGAATAGCGTGGAACATATTCTTGACTTCAAACATCCTTTGTTCAGAGGTATTGATTTAAATAGTGGTTTTGAAACTCAACCCGGATTAAAAGATGTAATGAAGTTAAATTCTTTTATTAACCGGATATCTTCTATCCGTTAAATATTTTACCATTAATCATATAGTATTACATTATGAATAGAATTACAGAATTATTTAATAAGAAAAAGCAGGAAATATTATCCGTTTATTTTACAGCCGGGTATCCTCTGCTTAACGATACAGTTAAAGTGCTTTCCGCTCTTCAACAAAACGGTATTGATATGGTAGAAGTGGGCATCCCTTTCTCCGACCCGATGGCTGACGGTCCGGTTATCCAGGAGTCATCAACCCAAGCATTACGTAACGGAATGACTTTAAAGTTATTATTTGAACAATTAACCGATATCCGTAAAGAGATACATATCCCCATCTTATTTATGGGTTACCTGAATCCTATTATGCAGTTTGGTTTTGATAATTTCTGCCGGAAATGTACTGAAGTCGGTGTAGACGGAGTAATTATTCCTGATCTGCCTTACGCAGATTATATATCGGATTATAAAAATATAGCGGAGCAATATAATATAAAAGTGATCATGCTTATCACTCCGGAAACATCTGAAGAGCGCGTACGCTTAATTGACGAGAATACCGACGGGTTTATCTATATGGTGTCAAGTGCGGCTATAACGGGGGCACAAAAAAGCTTTGATGAGGAAAAGCAGGAGTATTTCAGGAAAATAAATAGTATGAAACTACGTAACCCCCGTATGGTTGGATTTGGTATTAGTAATAAAACAACGTATGAGGCTGCATTGAATAACTCTGCCGGAGCAATAATCGGCAGCAAATTTATACAGCTCTTGTCAGAAGAAAAAACTCCGGACCTTGCCGTAAAAAAATTATTGGAAGCATTAAAAGAATAAATTCATTAAATGAACGAAGGGGCAATGCTGCTAACATTGTCCCTTCCTGAGAATCAAAAACTAACCTAATCCATCTGTGTATTTACATAGTTAAAGTTGGTTTCGCTTAACTAATCATAAAAAAAGTCTTACACCTTTACTCTGATACAAAGTTGACAAATTAATATTAAAAAAGACTTGATATACATCANNTGATGTATATCAAGTCTTTTTATGCCATTATAACATTCCAGCTCTTACGCGGCTCAATGTCTCGGGCGACATAAGCAGATATGAAGCAATATGTACAAGGGGCGCCCGCTTAACAATTTCGGGCCGTTCTCTCATCAGGCGATGATAACGTTCATTTGCAGTTTCAAAACGGAAAGAGTCAATTTTCCGTTGAATACCGATAAGTATCAATTCCATATACCTTCTATATAAAACTGCAATATCCGGATAATCTTCCATCAATTTCATTACCGGTTCATAAGGTATGCCATACAATACGGTTGGTTCAATTGCCTCTATTAACAAATAAGTAGGTTCGTGAAGAAGATAGCTTTCAATATTAATGAATATGTTGTTTTCTGCAGCAAAGTGCTCAGTAAGGTCTTTCCCATTTTTATAATAAAATTGACGGATCAGGCCACTTTCAACAAAATACATTTGATCACTTATTTCTCCTTCTCTCAGGAGAACTTCGTTCTTCTTCAGGTCAGTACGTATAAGAATGGAGGCTAGTTTATCAACAGCATTGTCGCTCAGGGGTGATACAATTTCAGACAACCGCTGAACAATAGTTCTGTTTGCGTTCATGTTAAAATAATTCTCACTCCAAATATACTATATCGCATGGAAATAACAAAAAAAATCCACTATGCATTTTTATACATAGTGGATTTTTATAAATTAGATGGTTGTTTTTGTAAATTTATAACTAATTATTTATATTCTTTCCAGCTTTTTATCTGTAAATCATCAATTGAAAGTGTGCAAAATGCATTGATAAAAGCGTCCGCCAAACGTGCATTGGTCAATAAAGGAATATTCAGGTCAATTGAAGCTCTGCGTATTTTATAACCATTATTCAACTCACCAACCGAAAGGTCACGCGGTATATTTACCACCATGTCGATCTTCTTTTCATGAAGTAAAGTCAATGCCTGCGGTTGTCCTTCTTCACTCGGCCAATATACATGAGTGCTTTCTATGTTATTTTCTTTCAGAAAACGATATGTTCCACCTGTAGCATATAAATTATATCCTTTTTGAGCAAGTAAACGGGCTGCATCCAGCATATCCGCTTTCTGCTTTGCTGTTCCGGTTGAAAGTAATATATTCTTTTCAGGAATACGATAACCTACCGAGAGCATACTTTTCAATACGGCTTCCGACGTATCGTCGGCAATACACCCAACTTCACCTGTTGAGGCCATATCTACTCCAAGCACAGGATCAGCTTTTTGCAAACGGCTAAAGGAGAATTGAGAAGCTTTAATCCCGACATAATCCAGATCAAACGCATTTTTTGTGGGTTTCTGTACCGGCAGGCCAAGCATTATGCGTGTGGCTAAATCGATAAAGTTTATTTTCAATACCTTACTTACAAATGGAAAGCTTCGTGATGCCCGAAGGTTACATTCGATAACTTTAATATCATTATCCTTTGCGAGGTATTGTATATTAAATGGACCGGAAATATTTAGTTCTTTTGCAATTTGCCTGCTTACGCGTTTAATACGGCGAACGGTTTCAACATACAGTTTTTGTGCAGGAAACTGAATAGTTGCATCCCCGCTGTGTACGCCCGCAAATTCAATATGTTCGCTGATAGCATACATGATTATTTCACCCTTTTCGGCTACCGCATCTACTTCTATTTCTTTTGCGTATTCAATAAATTGGCTGACTACTACCGGATGTTTCTTACTTACATTAGCGGCAAGTTTAAGGAAACGTTCCAATTCTTCCTGATTAGAGCAAACATTCATTGCCGCTCCACTCAGTACATAACTGGGACGTACCAAAACCGGGAAACCAACTTCTGCAACAAAACTGTTAATATCTTCAAGACTACTTAATTCTTTCCAGCGGGGTTGATCTACACCGATACGGTCGAGCATTGCAGAAAACTTATGACGATCTTCCGCATTATCAATACTTTTAGCCGATGTTCCCAGAATATTCACATATTGTTCATCCAAACGTATGGCTAGATTATTAGGAATCTGTCCTCCGGTCGATACAATTACACCGTGAGGATTTTCCAGTTCATGAATATCCATTACCCGCTCGAATGTAAGCTCGTCGAAGTAAAGCCGGTCACACATATCATAATCGGTGGATACTGTTTCGGGATTATAATTGATCATTACCGATCTCCAGCCTTCCTGACGGATAGTTAATAAAGCCTGTACTCCGCACCAGTCAAATTCAACCGAACTCCCGATACGGTAAGCACCTGAACCTAACACAATAATTGACCGGTGATCTCCCTGGTAATCTACATCGTTTTCAATTCCGTTGTAAGTAAGATAAAGATAATTGGTCTGAGCCGGATATTCGGCAGCTAACGTATCAATCTGTTTAACTACAGGGAAAATACCACGCTGTTTCCTTTCCTGTCTTATCAGAAGACCCGATTTTTCCGAATCTTTCATCTCCTCTTTAAATATAGCACGGGCAATCTGGAAGTCGGAAAAACCTTGCATCTTAGCTTTATAAAGCAAATAATGCGGTATCTCCTCTATATTTGAGCAATTTTCTAAAGCTTCAGCCGTATGGATAATATTATGAAGCTTCTGTAGAAACCATTTATCAATCTTAGTAAGATCATGAATCTGTTCAATCGTATATCCTGCCCTGAATGCCTTACTGATAACAAAGATCCTGCGGTCCGTAGGTTCATTGAGGGCTTTATCGATATCTGGAATCACCAGTTCTTTGTTTTCCACAAAACCGTGCATTCCCTGCCCTATCATACGTAACCCTTTTTGAATTACTTCTTCAAAGGTACGTCCGATAGCCATAACTTCACCTACGGATTTCATACTTGAACCCAGTTCACGATCAACTCCGTGGAATTTACCCAAATCCCAACGAGGAATTTTACATACTACATAATCAAGAGCCGGTTCGAAAAAAGCGCTTGTTACTTTAGTTACAGAATTTTTCAGATCGAAAAGCCCATAACCTAATCCTAACTTTGCCGCAACAAAAGCCAAGGGATAACCGGTTGCTTTAGATGCCAAAGCAGAGGAGCGGCTCAAACGCGCATTCACTTCAATTACCCGGTAATCTTCACTTTCGGGATCAAGCGCATACTGAACATTACACTCTCCTACAATGCCTATATGCCGGATAATCCGGATGGCCAGTTCGCGTAATTTATGGTATTCGGAATTAGTTAGTGTTTGCGAAGGAGCTATTACAATACTTTCGCCTGTATGGATACCCAACGGGTCGAAATTTTCCATATTACATACCGTAATACAGTTATCAAATCGATCGCGCACCACTTCATATTCAACTTCTTTCCATCCTTTTAAACTCTTTTCCACCAATACTTGCGGAGAGAATGAAAATGCTTTTTCAGCCAAAACATTCAGTTCGTCTTCATTATCACAAAAACCGGAACCTAAACCACCTAAAGCATAGGCAGCACGAATAATAACCGGATAACCCAATTCCGCGGCAGCACGGCGGGCATCTATAATATTATCTACAGCTTCACTTTTAATTGTTTTTACATTAATCTCATCCAGTTTTCGTACAAATAGCTCCCTGTCTTCCGTGTCGATGATTGCCTGAACCGGAGTACCTAAAACCTTAACATTATATTTTTCCAGAACTCCGCTGCGATATAACTCCACCCCGCAATTCAATGCGGTTTGTCCTCCAAAAGCAAGAAGTATACCTTCCGGCCTTTCTTTTTCAATCACTTTTTCCACAAAAAAAGGAGTAACGGGCAGAAAGTAAACTGTATCCGCAACCCCTTCCGAAGTTTGTACCGTAGCAATATTAGGATTTATCAATACCGTTTGTATTCCTTCTTCCTTTATTGCTTTTAAAGCCTGGGAACCGGAATAATCAAATTCGCCTGCCTCCCCTATCTTTAAAGCCCCTGATCCTAAAATAAGCACTTTTTTTATTGAAGCGGGGGGATTGGAAAGAACGACAGGAGATTCTTGTTCTCTTTCCGGGATTTTAAATTTACCACTTTGCAATGAGTCTGCAAACCAATCAAAGATAAAATCTGTATCTGTCGGTCCGCTACTTGCTTCCGGATGAAACTGCGAAGAGAAGAAAGGTTTGGTTTTATGCTTAATCCCCTCGTTCGTATTATCGTTCATATTTACAAAAAGAGGTTCCCATTCATCACCTAATGTATCATTATCCACAGCATATCCATGATTCTGTGAGGTTATGAAGCATTTATTTGTACCTACAAGCCTTACCGGTTGGTTATGGCTGCGGTGACCGTATTTAAGTTTAAAGATGGAAGCGCCACCGGCTTTTGCCAGCAACTGGTTTCCCATGCAAATACCACAGATAGGTTTATTATCCTCAAGAGCTTTACGGATATTTATAACCGTTTCTTCACACATATCCGGATTACCGGGGCCATTACTGATAAATAATCCGTCGTACTCCAAGCTAGTAAAATCATAATCCCACGGAACAAGGATTACTTCAATATTTCTTTTTAACAGACATCTAATAATATTGTGCTTAACACCACAATCGATAAGAACAACTTTCTTCTTTCCTTCGTCGGAACCATACCTCACAACTTCTTTTGTTGATACAAGAGCAACCTGATTGACAGCATTGGGATCACAGAATTCAATTTCATCCTGATCATTGAAAATGATTTTCCCTTTCATACTTCCTTTTTCACGCAGCAATTTTGTAAGCGCACGTGTATCTATTCCATATATACCCGGGACTTTTTCCCGGATCAACCAATCCCCTAAACTTTCTACTGCATTCCAGTGACTGTAGTTATGACTGTAATCGCTTATAATAAGAGCATCCGCGTATATCCGGTTACTTTCCATATAACAGGAAAGAAAATTATCTTCAAAAGCACAAGAGGGCACTCCATAATTTCCAACTAACGGATAAGTTAATACCATTAATTGTCCGGCATATGAAGGGTCGGTTAAACTTTCCGGATAACCGGTCATGGCGGTATTAAACACTACTTCACCGGCTACAGCCTTTTCATATCCGAATGAGATTCCATGAAAGACACTACCGTCGTCTAAAAGTAAAGTGGCAGTTTTGTCTGTTTGCATATATTTTGTTTGTTTATGAGTCTTAAATGGGAAGTTGAATATTCCTGTTAAGGTATTCTTCTTCCATAAAATTGATAAAGGCATTATTTACCATTCGTGCGCCACCTGGCGTAGGATAGTTTCCCGAGAAATACCAGTCGCCGGGATGATTAGGGCAGGAAGCATGTAAACCTTCGAGCGTCTGATATACGATCTCCACTTTAGCTTTTGTTCCTTCCGGTGTTAATAATTCAACCATTTTGGCCGATATTTCTTCGTCGGTGAACGGAGCGTATATATCTTTTACGTAATTAATGATTTTATGATCTGGCTGGGATTGTTGTTGTTTAGCCTTTTCATAAACCTCTTTTATTATAGACACCTGTTCTCGTTCCTCCAAAAGAGCAATAGCCGCTTTAAAAGCGATAAATTCATTCATCCGCGACATGTCTATACCGTAATAATCAGGGTATCGTACCTGTGGGGATGATGAAACAATTACAATTTTTTTAGGACTTAACCGATCCAGTATACCAATAATACTTTGTTTTAAAGTTGTTCCACGTACAATACTATCGTCTATTACCACCAGATTATCTACATCCGGAGTAATGCTTCCATAAGTGATGTCATATACATGGGCAGCAAGGTCATTACGGCTGTTCCCTTCCGCAATAAACGTTCGCAGTTTTATATCTTTAATGGCAACCTTTTCAGCCCTGACACGCATAGATAATATCTGTTCGAGTTCATTCTCACCTATCCACGTATTCCGGTCGGCTATCCATTCCTTCTTTTTCTTGTTCAGGTAATCATTCAATCCTTCCTGTAATCCAAAATAAGCTACTTCAGCCGTATTGGGAATAAATGAGAAAACGGTATGGTTAATATCATAATCCACCGCCTTCAGAATAGGATGAACTAAATTCTTTCCTAATTGCTTACGTTCTCTATAAATATCTACATCACTACCACGAGAGAAATAAATTCGTTCAAACGAACAGGCGCTGAGCTTCTGCGGTTCAACAATCTGTGATAGACGTACATCTCCCTGCTTGCTAACAATGATTGCTTCACCCGGATTCAATTCCTTTACTTTAGCGGCATCCACATTCATCGCCGTTTGAATAACCGGCCGTTCAGAAGCCAATACAACAATTTCCTCGTCCTGATAATAAAAAGCCGGCCGGATACCCCATGGGTCGCGTACACTGAATGATTCGCCGCTTCCGGTCAACCCGCAGATAACAAACCCTCCATCCCATGAGGGTGCGCACTTTTTCAATACATTAGAAAAGTCTATCCGTTCCTCAATGGCATGCGTGATATCCATACCTTTGAGTCCTTCTTTTTCACACTCCTGGTAAACCCGTTCAACTTCGCGGTCAAGCCTGTGTCCCATTTGTTCGAGCATAATATACGCATCGGCAAATTGCCGGGGATGTTGTCCGATAGAAGTTATTTCCCTGAACACATCCTGTACGTTCGTAAGATTGAAATTACCGCAAAGTGCAAGGTTCTTGGCACGCCAGTTATTACGACGAAGGAAGGGGTGGATATAAGAAATACCGGATTTACCGGTAGTACTGTATCGCAAATGTCCCATATAAAGTTCCCCTGCGAACGGGAGTATTGTCTTAGCAAAATAAGGGTCTGATAAATTTTCCTTGGGAATATCTTTATAATGCTGGTGGACAGTGGCAAATATTTCGGTTATAGCTCCTGTGCCTACTGCCCGTTCCCTGAACATATATTCTTCTCCGGCGTTTGCTTCTAATTTAACACAGGCTAAACCGGCGCCTTCCTGTCCGCGGTTATGCTGCTTTTCCATTAACAGATAGAGCTTGTTTAAGCCATACATCCAACTACCATACTTCTGATGATAATACTCTAAGGGTTTCAGCAATCGGACAATGGCAACTCCGCACTCATGCTTTAGTTCTTCCATCTGATATTTTTGTGTTTTTATAAATCGTGCAAAGATACGCAATATTATACTACAAAACATCTAACATATCTCAAAGAATTGACAATATATCAGAAAGAATTATAAATTGAAAGCAAAATGAATGTATAAAAATAAAAGGAACGGCTTTCCCAAGTCATTCCTTTCTTTTTATTAACCAAAACCTTAACTATGAACAACAAAAATACAAAATATAACTGATATTTCCAAGTTTTTGACTATAAAAAAGAACTATATATCCTTCATCCAAACCCATTATTTATTCAAAACAAGTATGTATATTATTGTTTATAGGCTTGATTAAGAACCATACCGCAATGGGAGTGAGAGGAATTGCACACAGTAAAAAGCACGAAAGTATTAAGGAAAATGACTAAGCATTCATTATAAAATTAAGGTAAGCTTCTGAATATTTATTTTACTTTTGCAGTGAAAACAAACATAACAATTGAAGCAGTATGTTTATATTAATGCCAATCATCTTTGTTTTAGGTATCATCGCCATTGCCTTAGAAGATAAATTAAAGATTAACAAAGCCGCCATCGCATTACTAATGGCAATTTCCCTGTGGATAATATTAATGTTAGATGCTTATAACATCTTTATTGAACGTTCAAGCCCGTTATTTCAGGAGTTCCTTACGGAAAACCCTGAAATGGCAGAATTACCCATACATGAGCAATTTATCAATTTCATATCCAACCGTTCAATTGTTTATCACTTGGGGAATGTAGCAGAGACTTTGTTCTTTGTTATGTGTTCCATGCTGATTGTAGAAATAGTAGATAAACATGGTGGATTCCGTGCAGTAACAACTTATCTTACAACGGCAAACAAACGTAAACTTTTATGGACGTTAAGCCTTTCTGCTTTCTTTTTTTCTGCATTATTAGACAATTTGGCAGCGGCAATCGTATTACTTGCTGTCCTCCGCAAATTAGTTCCCGACCGTACAGACCGCATGAAATATGCATGTATGATAATCATAGCAGCCAATGCCGGAGGTTCATGGTCGCCGATAGGTGACGTCACTACTATTTTATTATGGGTTGGCAAAAATATTACAGCTTTACATCAAATCTCACATTTGTTCATTCCGGCTGTTGTAAATCTATTAGTTCCCCTTACAATTGCGCATTTCTGGTTATTTAAAAAAGGATCTACTTTACGTGTATTAAGTAATTCGGAAAAAGAAATTGACTACTGTCCCGAAATACCAAACCATTCCCGAAGAGCCATTTTTGTTATCGGTGTGCTCTCACTGGCTTTAGTTCCGGTTTTCCAAATGATTACTGATTTACCTCCTTTCCTTGGTGTATTATTAGGATTAGTAATACTGTGGTTTTACACAGATATAATGTATAGCCGGCTACCCGGTATGAAAGAAACTCAAAAACTGCGTATAACTACTCTATTACCGAGCATAGATTTAGCTACTATTTTCTTTTTCCTCGGTATTCTTATGACTGTAGGTGCATTAGAGACATCGGGACATTTGGGATTAATGTCAAACTTTTTAGATAAACACATCCATCAGCCTTATCTGATAAGCTTTATTATAGGTATTCTTTCTTCTTGCGTGGATAATGTGGCCTTAGTTGCCGCTACAATGGGTATGTATCCTATCGTACCCGATACAGCAGGAATATCTGAATATTCAAGTTATTTCGTTACCGACGGGGGATTTTGGACCTTTTTGGCCTATTGTGCTGTAACCGGAGGAAGCATTCTTATTATCGGTTCGGCTACCGGTGTAACCGTTATGGGCATTGAAAAAATCGATTTTATGTATTATACCAAACGATTCAGTATATTGGCATTATTAGGTTATGTATCTGGTGTCACAGTATATATGTTATTGTTTGCTTAAACTACTTTATATGAGACAAATATTAATTTTAATGGCTGTATGTACAGCCGTATTGACAAGCTATCAGGCCATGGCATGCACGGGTCTGTTAGTAGGAAGAAAAGCATCTGTTGATGGCTCAGTGATGATAAGCTATTCTGCAGATTCACACAGCTTATATGGTGAGTTATACCGTTGGCCGGCTGCGGTTTGGCCAAAAGGAACCATGCTCGATGTAGTAGAATGGGATACCGGAAAACCATTAGGTAAAATTCCTCAGGTGCAACAAACCTATTCTGTAGTAGGAAATATGAACGAATACCAGGTTGCTATTACGGAAAGTACATGGGGTGGCCATCCCGAATTAGTGGATACAACAGGAATTATCGATTACGGTAGCCTGATTTATATCGCTCTCCAACGTTCAAAATCGGCCCGAGAAGCAATTAAAGTGATGACCGATCTGGTAAAAGAACACGGTTATTACAGCAGCGGTGAAACATTTTCAATAGCCGACAAAAATGAAGTCTGGGTGTTGGAACTCATCGGAAAAGGTGTAGGTAACAAAGGAGCCGTATGGGTGGCAATCCGTATTCCTGATGACTGTATATCAGCTCATGCCAATCAGGCACGTATCCAGCAAATACCTTTTGATGATAAGGAGAATTGTATGTATTCTCCTGATGTAGTATCATTTGCACGTGAAAAAGGATATTTCAAAGGTAATGACAAGGATTTCAGCTTTGCCAAAGCTTACAATCCTTATGATTTCAGCGGGTTAAGAGGTTGCGAAGCACGCGTATGGTCATTCTTCCGGAAATATGACAAATCAATGGATAAATACACCGAATTTATTAAAGGCGATCCTACCAAAGAACCCATGCCTCTCTATATCAAACCGGATAAAAAACTTTCCGTACAGGATGTTCAAAACGCCATGCGCGACCACTACGAAGGTACCGATCTTGATATGACAAAAGATGCAGGAGCCGGCCCTTATAAGGTACCTTATCGCTGGCGGCCTATGAATTTTAAAGTGGATGGAGAAACATATGTAAATGAACGCGCTATTGCTACCCAACAAACGGGATTTGTTATCGTACCTCAAATGCGTAACTGGTTACCAGACGAAATAGGAGGAATACTCTGGTTTGGCGTAGATGATGCGGACATGGCCGTTTTCACTCCGTTGTATAGTTCTATGCTCGACTCCCCCGAATGTTACAGGGTAGGTAACGGTGATATGATGACATTCTCATGGACTTCCGCATTCTGGATTCATAACTGGGTGGCAAATATGGCATATCATAAATATAACTTTATGATAAAAGATATCCGCAACGTTCAGCAGGAACTGGAAAACAGCTACAAAGATGTTATACCTGCTATCGATAAAGCTGCTGCAGAATTATTGGCAAAGGATCCCATGGAAGCACGTAAATTCCTGACATGGTTCAGTACAGCTACTGCCGACAATGCTACTGCCCGCTGGAAAAAACTGGGTGAATACCTGATCGTTAAATATATTGACGGCAATGTCAAGAAAGAAGAAAATGGGAAATTTAAACGGAACGCTTATGGTTTATCTGAATATCCTGATTTTCCAGGTTATGACGAAGAGTATTACCGCAGCATTGTTAATAGCGCTGGCGAACGGTTAAAAGTTAAATGATTATTTTCTCAACTAATAATTATTCACAACAAATTTAAGGCTTATGAAAAAAATTATTGCTATGCTTATGCTGACCTTTCTCAGCCTAAGCACTTTTGCGCAGACCCATCAGGGAGATTCTTCCTTTGGGCTGAACCTGGGTTATGGTTTTGATAGCGAGAATGTATTATTAGGACTTGACTACAGGTTTAATATGACGGATGAAGTCCGCCTGCTTCCTTCCCTTACGTATTTTGTGAAAAATAATCATCACAGTGCTTGGGCTATTGATTTAAATGCACACTACGTATTTCCTTTAAGTGAATACTTCGGTTTTTATCCACTCGGAGGTTTAAGTCTCTCTTTTTGGAAATGGAAAATTGGACATTTAAGCAATAATCAAACACGTTTTGGTGCAAATCTTGGTTTAGGAGGCGAATTATATGCAACTAAAGAAATAACCGTAGGATTGGAAGTAAAATATAATATTATAAAAGATTATGACCAGGCCATGTTAGCTCTGAGAGTTGGTTATAATTTCTAACTGTTACTCTTATAAAATAATCATTTATATTCTATTGCCACTGAACAAAGGGAAATTATCCTTAATTCAGTGGCAATATTCTTTTATAACCTAATTAGTATTCTTATCCTGTAAGGATAGATTACTTTTAACAAAGATATAGCGTTTTTTTTAATCTTTCCTGTTTGAACTATTACAAACATATTCTTGTTATTAGGTCAATTTAAGTTGAATTAAAAACAATTATGAGTATGAAAAAAATCGTTATGTTTTTTATGATGGCTATGATAGGCCTCAGTGCGTCAGCACAAATCGAACAGGGACGTTCGTCAATCGGACTAAACCTGGGATATGGATTTAGTACCGAGAACCCCATTATAGGAATTGATTATCGGTATTCCATAACAAATACGATCCGTATTAACCCAGGTTTATCACACTACATTAAAAAAGACGGACAGAAAGCATGGGCTATTGATTTAAACGCTCATTATCTGGTAAGATTAAGTGAAATGTTCAGTTTTTATCCGTTGGTAGGTGTCGATCTTTCTTTTTGGGATCAGGAATTAGTAAAAGAACCAAGAGAAGATATTAATGTGAGTGCAAATGAGACATCAACACGTTTTGGCGCAAACATTGGTTTAGGTCTAGAACTGTATGCAACAGAAAGGATTACGGCCGGTATCGAATTCAAATACTTAATCATAAGTAAAGTAGATCAGGCTATTTTAGGTTTACGCGTAGGTTATACTTTTTAATAAAAATATAACTTCACATACGGTGTAGCAATCATTCAGATTCCTACACCGTATTCTTTTTATAGTTTACCATCGTAGGTAATCTTCGAAAGTTAATCCTTCAAAATTGGGTATAACCTGATACACTTTATCCCTTAACAAATCTGCCGGATTAGTAGTGCTTAACCCTATCACTCGCATGCCCGCATCAGTACCGGCCTGAATACCGGCAAAAGAATCTTCAAACACTAAACAATTATCCGGAGAAACACACAGATCAGAAGCCGCCAACAAGTAACACATCGGATCCGGTTTCCCTTTAATAATACGGTCTGCCGTCACAATCGTATCAAACACATCTTCTAATTTATATATGGAAATGGCACGTTCTATCTTAGCATTATCCGAACTGGTAACCAACCCAATTTTTACATTATTGGATTTTAGAAGCTGCAAAAAATCAATAGAACCCGGCATTTGCGGTAACTCCATATTTCTTTCATATTCAAAGCACTCATTGAAAATCATCTGTTTTTCTTCCTCCGTCCGGTCGGCAAAATACCGAGATATAATATCCGGCAGAGTAGTTCCTTTTATCAGATCCGCAAAATTATCTTTTCCCGTGTTATAACGTTTTGCCGCTTCATTCCAGAAAATATCATAAATCGGCTCCGTATCAACTATCACACCATCAAAATCAAATAAAGCTGTCTTAAATTGTTTCATTAGATAATTGGTATTTTATTATTCTTAACCTATCAGGCAAAAGTACATTAATTCCTGCTTAACAAGGCCTTTTTCAAGGCATAAAAAAAGCGACAGCAATAAGCCTGTCGCTCCTGTTTATTAATTAAATTCAAATTATTTTTTACCTAATAAATAACTATCGATTTGTTTTACGAATTCTTCCCGAGGTAAGGCACCCTGTGCAATCTGCGGTACCCCGTCTTTAGGAACAAATAAAAGAGTAGGAATGCTTTGAATACCGAATGCTCCGGCTAATTCCCTTTCTTTATCTACATTTACTTTATACACAATAATATCATTCTTATAAAGTATGGCAAGATCCTGAAGTATAGGAGAAACTTTTTTACATGGGCCGCACCAATCCGCATAAAAATCAATTATGCAGGGCTTATCGCCTTCATATACCCATTTATCCTGATTCTTTTCATAATCGAACACCTTAGTTAGAAAATCTGCTTTATCTAAAACAATTACTTCACCTTTAGCTGCCGTACTATTACTATTATTATCATTTTTTGCAGACATTGAACAACTTAGAAGAGAGAATACTATTGAGAACATCAATAGTCCTTTCAAATTTTTCATATTTATAGAAGTTACTAAAATTATTACTCCTGCAAAAATAGATATAAATCCAATAATCACACCCGGTAAAAGCTATAAAGAAAAATAATAGAATTAAAAGAAGAAAAAAAATCATCTAAATAGTAGGAAGTAAAAAAAATATATTTACATTTGCACCGCTTTCAACGGAAAGCACATATGAAAAGGAGTTCTGGAGAGATGGCAGAGTGGTCGATTGCGGCGGTCTTGAAAACCGTTGTACTGCGAGGTACCGGGGGTTCGAATCCCTCTCTCTCCGCTGGGATGGTGTGATTTTTAACGACATCAGCAAGACAAGTCCTACAATATCAGAATATTGTAGGACTTTTTCTATTATATAGTGTCTGGGTGTAAAGTCATAAAAAAGCCAAATTTGGACATAGTTGCGTAACCAATTCGTAACCTACTCTCCAAAATTTAAAATAGGTTACGATTTGTCCGAAATTGGCATCCTGTTGTCCATAATTGGAAGTCTGTATATATCTCATTATTTGATTGTTAAAAGTAATTTTGAAACAAATTTTGAGTTATGAAGAAGAGTACATTCAACATCCTTTTTTATCTTAAAAGGAAAGCTGTAAAAGCAAATGGCAAAATGCCAATTATGGGACGGATTACCGTCAATGGACAAGCTGTTCAATTCGGAGCAAAAGTCGAAGTGAATCCTAAACTCTGGGATATTAAATCAGGTAAAGCAGTCGGAAAATCTCAGGATGTAATTGAGCTAAATTATATCCTTGATAGCATTAAAGCTACCATGACAAAGATTTATCGTGATTTACAGGAAAGAGAAACCACTGTTACGCCCGAAAGAATTAAAAATATTTTCTTTGGTGTTGAAATAAAACAGCAAATGCTACTGGAATTATTTCAAAGACACAATGAAGATGTGGAAAAACTTGTAGGAATAAGTAAATCAAAGGCAACTCATCAGAAATATGAAGTTACCCGGAAGCATCTCACTAAATTCATAAAAGAGAAATATAATCGTTCTGATGTCGGACTGAAAGAAATAGACTATCTTTTTATAAGTGACTTTGAGGTCTATCTACAAACTACCGCAGGATGCAGCCACAATACTACTGCCAAATTCATGCAGTTTTTTAAACGTATAATTATTATTGCCAAAAACAACGGATGGTTAGTCAACGATCCGTTTTCAAACTATAAAATAAGAATTAAGAAAGTAGATAGAGGTTATCTTTCCCAGGAAGAAGTTGGTGCAATTATGGAAAAACAATTCCCAACCAAAAGACTGGAACAGGTCAGAGATATTTTTGTCTTTTCATGCTTTTGTGGATTGGCGTATATTGATGTTAAGAAACTAAGAAAAGAAAATATCCGTACATCCTTTGACGGAAATCTATGGATAATTGGCAAAAGAGAGAAAACAGATGTGTCTTTTTCTATCCCTTTGATGGAAATACCCAAATTGATATTAGATAAATACGAGGGTACTTTACCCGATGGAAGAATCCTTCCTGTGCCAAGTAATCAGAAGATGAACGCATATTTGAAGGAAATCGGCGCTTTATGTGGCATTAATAAAGAACTGACATTCCACCTTGCAAGACACACCCAATATTATTACCAGTTGAAAACAAGCAACTTACATGATGTTTTTTCTTGATAGGTAACGATTTAGAAACCAGCGAACTTCTACGATTTACCCCATTTTGCACAAAGACAAAGAACGACTTACACTTACAAAATTACATAAAATTATTCTATTGAAGAAAACGATTAAACTCTTTTCTTCCGTTTCAATCTCTTCAACATAGGAAACTTTTTCCTGCACAAAAAAGTAAGATGCGCATAGGTTATGCAAGTTTTCTTTCGTAAAATATTTGAAGAATATTTTCGAGAGAACCTGAAGGCTTGAACTTGCTTAACCATTAAGAGCGTATCTTTAACTTGTGCCGGAAAAAGTATTCTAAACAAAAAACCACAGCGTAAAACTGTGGTCTTATCTACAATATTTTATTAATTCCATTTATTGGAATTATGCTGGCTGAGGAGAATCAGGCGGTTTGCCTTTTCTTTTCATAAATTGCTCAACTTCTGAGGCTTTGTAATATACTCTTCCATCATCGTATGTATAATATGGTAGTAGTTTTTTCTGCCGATATCTTGCAATTGTTCTTTTAGTAACCCCGAGAAGTTTACACAGATCGTAATTATCAAGGAGTGTATCGCCATCAAAACATTCCTTTAGCTTATTCATGCGATCAAGTGTTTTGTCTATTTTATCAAAACGTCCTAATATGATC
>DFXE01000003.1 GCA_002381645.1 Bacteroidales bacterium UBA4116 | reverse complement strand
GCTGCGTTCCTTAGTGGTCTTTGTCAGGAAAAGGTAACAGGTATGATTCAGGAAAGGACGCTCATTAAAGTGCCGTTCAAAAGAACGACTAAGAAAACTCATTTCGTCTTTCTGAATATCCGGTGTATACCTTTCTTCAATAAACCAGTCCTGCTTGTGAACAATACTGTAGTTCGGCAGCACCTTGACCGCTTTGAGCCACGCACTATGAATCGCTTCATACTCTGCCGAGGTAAGCGTAAATAATTCAGGCAGTTCCACTCGGTAGGCTGTAGTAATATCTGCATCTTTCGAAATGATGCAGTCATGTTCCACAGCGAGCAGGGGGAACTTACTTTCCAGTGTAGCGGCTTTTAATACATTCCTCATTGTTCTCTTCTTTTGATGTTACGGGTGAATAATGAAGAGATTCGCTTGCGGTTGATGATAAACCGGGGATGGCTGAGGGAAGCCTGCAACTTTAGCAGACCATGTTCCCCATACTTTTCATTCAGGTGGAATGTACCCCATATCAATACCGAAGCAGAGGCGATACCGAATAGAAGGCATACTGTCTGGTCGATACCTATCATGTACATAATCACGAAGAGGACAAACAATCCGAGCAGTCCTCCGGCAAAGATGAACAGGTACTGACTTTTCAGCCCCTTAAATTCAGCGCTGCGCCCAATCCCTTTGTTGATTGAATACTCTGTCATACGATTAAAGGAAGAATGAACGAAGAATGGTTGCGGCTACGATAAGAAAAATACAGGCACCGAACCAGCTTGCCGCCGTTTTCGAGGTGTCCGGGTCACCACTCGAAAACTTGGAATACACTTTTACGCCTCCGATCAAGCCCACCACGGCTCCGATGGCATAAATTAATTTGGTGCCGGGGTCAAAATACGAGGTCACCATATTGGTGGCCTCGGTTATCCCCCCGATACCATTTCCCTGGGCGAAAACGCCCAACGCACTAAGCAGTAAAACTGCCGAAAACAATACTCTTTTTTTCATTGTCGAAACATTTAAAAGTGATACATAAAAATGAATTCGACAGCGAATATATATGCGTTAATTAGCTGATAAACAAGTGTGACGATGTGTTACGCCAGATGTCATCATGTTGCATCGGAAGAAGAAATACAAGGTGTATTTTTCCGATTTGATTTATCTATAAGTGTATTGAAGTGTATTGAAATGTATTAGATTATTAACCGGTATGAGAGATTAATCTTGAAATACCACAAAACCAAACAATTATGGGATTAAAGTACGTTGTAACGAAGCAAGTATTCGGATTTGATGAAACCAGAACAGAGAAATTCGTACCGAAACAAGTTATTACAGGACAGGTATCATTTAGTAAATTATGTACGCAGGTTGGGCAGATCTGCGGGGCACACCGGGGAACCGTGCAATTAGTCATTGCCGGCTTGGTAGATGCGTTGATCAATAATCTTGAAGTTTCAGATAATAGACTGAATAGCTTCGTTTTCAAAATTTCATTCATATTCATAAATTAAAAGTGAATATTAATAATCAGACCGAAATCCTGTTTATTATTTTATGCTGAATGATTTTTATAAATTATCTCATTATTCGAGATTCTATTTTTTATTATTATCCTTTTGCAATTGTGTCTTTTAATAGAACCATGAGAGGATAAGAGCGAGATATATCCTGATGATAGCAGTTTTTTTAACTACTGTTTTTAAATTATTTTTTACGTTTTCGAGCTAAATCTGTCATATCTTTCTCCGAATAAAAGTTAAAACAGTTTCAATTCTTTATAAAAACAACCGAGTAGGTGGATTTTTTTTCTTTATCTTTCCATAAAACAGGAATCTGTATAATGTCATCATTTAAACATAAATCTATTAGATCCCACATTACTTCATGATATAACATAGTACAAGCCAATTTCTTATTGTTTTGATTAATTCCGAATTGTTTTTGAAAATCACTGACGATATCTGAATTTGTAAAATATTGAACTATTATATTAATCATTTTATCTGAAATTTGGTTCAATCGACTGTTTTTATCTTGACTGTCGATAATGGGAATTCGAAGAGAACCGTCCTTATTAATCATACCCAAAGCAAATGCTTTAGTATATAAATCACTAGAGATAATTTTACCATTAGCGTTATAATCAGCCATAAATGGTTCTATAAAAGTTCTCCGATCCAGTTCCCTCCAAATAAATTCGGGTTGAGATTTAGACCAACATACATTAAATTTATTGTAACTATTTGTGCCACTACTAAACTTTCTTGGATAATAAAAAACCCAACATTCTCCGTCCCATGTGGCGGATGACTTTAAGTCTTTATAGGAATTTAGGGATTTCCATATTTCCCCATCTAAAACATAAGAGAATAAAATAGTATAGATACTTTCTTGCAGAGCTTCTTGCTTTAGAACATCCACTAAAGAAGAAATATCATTTTTTATCTGAATATATAGAGTATTTGCTATTCGCAAAGAATATTCACGCGCATTGACAGTCTGTATACTATCTAATATAGGTATAAGAGAAACCCAATTATTATTTTCTTCTTGAGATATAAGTCCCTCAATACGCAAAAGCATCATTTGGGAGTCTGAATTCTTTATCCCAAGAGAATCTAAATATGCTCTTGTATGTGGAGTTCGTAATGCCTGCATAATTTCCCAATTGTTATCAGCTTTTATATATGTAAAAGGATGATGTCTTGTATATGAACAAAAAGCAGTAGCATCCCATTCAGAAAAATCTCTTTGTTGTGCAAATCCCATGACGGAATACATAAAAAGCAGTATTATACTTAATATAAGTTTCATTTTTGTTAGTGCCTTAATTAATCAAATTTACTCGACTTTTCTTTTAGAAATTATGTCTATCAGAGTATAAGAGGGATTTAATGCGTCTGCAGGAGGATTTTTTAAAAATGTCCTTAATGCTATTAATTCATATTCAAAGCCCTCATGATAATTAAAACCTTCAATATTAACCGTTTCTAATTGAAAGATGGTATTGAAAGTTTTATCTTTAATAATCATGTATACAGCTTCACGGTGTGGGAACAATTCACCAATAGGAAACTTAATCGGTTTGGCTCCAATAAATAGTTCAACTTTTGTTTGAATGACGTCGTCATTCTCATTACTACAGCTAAACGACAATAGTAATGTAAATAATAAAAGCATCATGCTTAATAATGTCCTTTTCATAAGTTTTTAATTTTAGAATTTATTTTCTTACTATAATTCTTTCTCAATTGTTTCTCATTTTTAATAGAACCATGAGAGGGCAAGAAGACAGTACAACCTGTTGATAGCAATTTTTCCCAACTACTAATCAATTCTTTTGGATTGTCTGCATAAGGTGGGTAGACACTGTTCTTAAAAACTCCAATCATAGCATCACTAACAATCGCAATATAATCATCTACAATAAGGCTAATTGAGCTTGAAGAGTGTCCGGGGGTATGAATCAAATAAGCATTAAATCCTATATCCTTCAGACTGAAAAATGATTCCACGTCAATATCATAGGGACAGGGTTCATAATCAAATCTAGATTCAACCCTTTTTCCTACCCAATTTATAAGAGTACGAGTTAAAGGATGTGTTCCTTGTGGTAATTTAGCCTCTCCGTTTAAAAGTTGTAAGGCTTCATTTTTATGTACAATAACAATTGCACCATATTTATCTTTCACTTTTCTGGCATTTGCAGCATGGTCGTGATGAGTATGGGTTAATATTAAGTAGCCTATATTGTTGATATTATTTTCTTTAAGCATATTAACGAGTTTATTCCAATTGTTATTAGTACTTGTATCTATTAAGATATTTGTTTTCCGTCGGTTAAAAGAAAAACATTACTTCTTCCTGACAATATTTGCAGTAAATTATATCCGCTGGGGATTATCCACTTTGCCCTTTTCATAAGAATTCAAAGTCAATATTTACATTAGATGTCTCATTAATATTAGAGTATTGATTATATTGATTACTTATCTGCAAAAATAAATATAAAAAAAATATCAAAACCAAAAACTACATTTAAGTATAGGATTTTTTATACCTTTGGATTTTACCAATACTATAAAATAATGGAAGAGCTTTATTTTGTACAATCACATCCAAATCACACCTTTCACGAAAAAGATGAAACAGACTATTCAGAACAGGATAAATACTTTATTTAATGCCTGAAAGCAATGGAGAATGTTATGGATATTGATGCTTATATTATTGATTATAAAAACAAACGGATTTTGTATGCGACCAAAGGCTGTTCTGCATATTTTGGTGAAAAAATAAACGAGCATAGCTTTTTCGGTATTCAACATTTAGATAAAATACTACTTCCTGAGGAAATTTCAAGAATTTCAATTACCAATTCGAAAGTGTATGATTTCCTTTACTCCCTCCCAATAGAAATAAGATTAAAATGTTACTTTACACAAGATTATAAGATTAAAAGCCGGAATGGAAAAGCGGTTTTAATCAATCATAGAGGAACAGTTCTAAGTTTAACGGAAAAAGGAGCATTGAGACTAACTTTGTGTGTAATAAGTTATCCGACAAAGTGATAAGGTTGGAAATGCTTATATTAAAACACATAATACCGGAACGGTTTATGAGTTTTTGCCTTACTCGCAGAAATTTGTTGAGGTACAAACACAAAAACTGACTTCAAAAGCAAATCTTATAATAAAATTGGCAAGCAATGGAAAAACAGAAGCTGAAATAGCAAATGAACTGGGTATATCTATTAATACGGTTAAATACCATAAAAGACAAATTTTTGCTCGAATTGGCGTTAAGAACATTGCGGAAGCCATTCAATGGTCAAATAACCAGAAGAAAATGGTTAAAGGATTTTGATAGGATTAAATATATATACGAATCAAACAAAACGGTTCATATCAAAACCCTCCAGATTCCGTTTCGATCTTCTTCTCGGCAACGGATTCCCTACATCATCCAAACAATCTCTTAATAAACTATCTACATTGTCCTGATTACTCACCTGATGCGTGATAAACTCATACAAATCCGTATCTTTAATAGTATGTATGGTTTTAGCCGCTTCAATAATCTTTCGTTCATCGGTGGTTGCATCAGTTAACACACCAACCGCATTCGCCATTTCTTCATACGTGAGTCCGGTAGAGAAATCCGGATCTAATCCGGGAGCCAGATCATCAGCCATTTCAAACCGCTCTTGTTCAGCTTGAATCTCTTCGCGCGTAACAGAGGGAGCAGTCACTTCCGATTCCACATCATCATCCGAAATATCCGGTTCTTCTCCAATATAATCCGATGGTTCAAGTTTCTCCGTATGTGCCGGAACTTTTGCTGCCAGTTCGGGATCTTCCAGATAGACTATTGTGGTCTTTCCAACCACATCCGAAATGTTTTTTCCCGTTTCCACTGTAAGAACCGGTTGGGGAGCAACTTTGGGTGGTCGGACAGGAATCTTATTCCATATTCCAAACAACTGTTGATTGAAAACAATCTTCCAAACCTTATAAAGGACATAACCGCACACAAGCAGTTTGACAATAAAATGAATGTATGTTTCTACCATAACTATAAAATTAAACCTGAATTATTCCTGTAAATCTCATTAATCTCCTCTTTGTATTCTTTCAGATGATTCTCCAACACATTGTCTATAAAATTGGGTACGCTGATGTCTTTGGCAATAATGCTGAGAATTTTTGAAACCTTATCATACAGTGCTGCACTGATATATGTCTGCTTTTTAGTTCCGGAATCTTTCTTCAGGAATACGGAGTGATAATCTTTCGGTTCCCGCTTGCGTCTTGGCTTTGACTGTACCGTTTCCTTTTCTTGTACTGCCTCTTCCTCCTCCTCACGAATAACAGGAATCCCAATGGTAGGCTTATCCGCCGCCGCTTCTTTCTTCGCAGACGTCTCTTCTTTCACCGGCTCCCGGTTTAGTCTGGGAATATCTCCTGACATCATGGACTTAATCATGTCCTCATCAACATCTACTTCTTTTCTTTTTGACATAGTGTTATAATTTTATAGTTTCACACAATTCTTCTACCAATTCAGGAATAAAACTGCCCTTAAGTAGCTTTTGAGGAGGTGGAAAGAGAGTACTCCTGAAAAAAGGTTTTCCTTTCATGGAAAGTTCTTTATCGAAACGCCTCGATTCGGGGAGAACGGTTTTGAGAACTTTCAGATTCAACCGTTCCATAATTTTCCGGTAGGTATCATAAACTTCCGTACTGGCACGCTTATCCACTTTATTCCAAAAGAAAAGAAAATCTTTCAAGGGTATATCCGGTTTCCCCTTTAAATAATCCAGTACAGCCGTTGCAAACGACATAGTGCTTTGCATAACAATTCTATCGGCTACGATAGGCGTTAACACATAATCCATGTTGATAATGGTTTTGAAAACACCCTCAGAAGAAAGGCTACCCGGCAAATCAACCAAGATAATATCAAGGTCTGGACTGGCTTCCAGCAATTCATTTATTTTACTCCTAGCCTCAGCGGGAGTTGAATCTACAACGGTATAAGCCTTCTTCTCCACCTTTTCCCATTGTACCATCATCAGTTGTTTATATTCATCCGTTTTCTCTACCGTTTGCATATCCCTTTTCCGCATATGGCTCACACTATGTTGTAGGGTATCACAATCCACAACTGCCACATTTTTTCCTTTTACATAATGCAGGTAACTCGCTAAAAGGACCGTTACCGATGATTTGCCAACGCCACCCTTCTGGTTGCTCATGGCTACTAATACTGTTTGTTTCATTTTACTTTTGTTTTTAGTTAAAAATAATTTGTTTCATTGCCTTGTTGCATCAATGCGTTGACGCGGCAGGGCATTGATGTTTTCTTGCTGTATTGCATTTATACGTGATTGCAATAGTCATGTCATTACATTATTACCGCAAGGCATCCATGCAATGTTATTTTGATGCAACCTTATATCATCACCTTATTGCCCTATTGCATCCAAGCATCAGGACACTATTGCTACATTATAATATCACATCCTTGCAACCTTGTACCGAAACAATAACGCCTTGATACATTACTACTATTTTGCATCATTGCCCTGCCATACCATTGCCCGATTATGTTATTACCCCAATGCACGCTTGCATTGCATCGGCAAATAAAGGACGATTTCTCCTTTTTACCTCCGATTCTCATACCACTGACGATATATGTCACTGTATGTCATCTTGTTACACGCATGTAACTATTTCATACACAGAAGATCACCCATACCTTTGCTTTAGAAATGAGACACCTTTACGACAATGGTAAAATCATCCCCGAAACACAGCCATTTTACGCGGCTGCCAATAATTTGCAGCAGGCAAATTCATGTTCCCGGGAACATAGCAAGTTGTGTTTCTTGCCGCACGGAATTCTCCGTGCAGCGCGAAACAAACTTGCCACTCGCCTCCGGCTCGGGGCGATTTACTCCAAAGTCGTAAATCGTGTGTGAATGATTATTAGTAACTAAATATTGCCAGTATGACAGATGATAATAAGAATAAAAGGTACAAAACAGTAGGACGTAAACCGAAAAATAACCCGGCGAAATATCGGTACACAGTCAATATGAACGAGGAAGAAAACGACAAATTCCGTCTTCTTTTGGAACAATCTGGAGTAGAAAATATAAGCCGTTTTATTCATCATGCCCTGTTCGGGAAAGAGATAAAAATCGTAAAAGTGGATAAGGCAACAATGGACTACTACGTCCGGCTGACAAATTTCTATCACCAGTTCCAGGCTATCGGGAACAATTATAACCAAACGGTAAAAGCATTAAAGACCAATTTTAGCGAGAAACGTGCACTTGCATTGCTTTATAAATTGGAAAAAGCGACAATCGAACTCATTCTTTTAAGTAAACAAATCATTGCACTAACCCGTGAATACGAAGAAAGATGGTTGCAAAAATAAACCGGGGAAATTCACTTTATGGTGCGCTAATTTACAATCAGGAGAAAGTAAACGAAGCTACGGCACGCATCATTTCCGGGCATCGGATGATTACAGATGTTACCGGAAATGGGGATAGAATTATTCAGCAAACCATGCTTTCTTTCGAAAATTACCTGATTGCCAATAAGAACACAGAAAAGCCGATTCTTCACATCTCACTCAATCCTTCACCCGAAGATTATCTCTCAGACAAGCAGTTTGCAGAACTCGCAAGTGACTATATGAACAAAATGGGATATGGTGACCAACCTTACATAGTATATATACACGAAGACACAGGAAGGAGACATATCCATATTGTATCGACCTGCGTGGATGAAAATGGTAATAAAATTTCAGACAAATATGAATGGAACCGTTCGATGAAAGTTTGTCGGGAATTAGAGAGCAAATACAATCTTAAAAATATCACTGAAAAGGAGAGTGAGTTGTTGGAACCCTACCTCAAAAAAGCGGATTACAATAGAGGCGATGTCAAAACCCAAATCGCCAATATCCTTAAAAGCGTAAAGAATAACTATCGCTACCAGACTTTTGGAGAGTACAGCGCTATGCTATCCTGTTTCAATATCGAAGCCAAACAAGTGAAAGGAGAACACGAAGGAATACCTTTTACCGGAATTGTCTATTCCATAACAGACAATACGGGAAAAGTGCTCAGTACACCGATTAAGTCATCACTTATCGGAAAGAGCTTTGGTTATGACGGTTTGAACAAACGCATGAAGCACAACACCAAAGAATTTAAAGCCGGAAAATGGAAACCTAAAATCAAAAATGAAGTCGCACTGGCGATGCACGGTTCCCACAGAGATAGAAACCAGTTTACACACCTGTTAAAAGGACACGGTATCGATGTCGTTTTCAGGGAGAATGAGGAAGGACGGATTTATGGAGTAACCTTTATCGACCATAATTCCAAAGAAGTCTATAACGGTTCACGTCTTGGAAAAGAATTTTCAGCCAACCAATTCAACCGCCTGTTTACCGAGCCTTCGGACGAGCCTCGGCTCCGTAACGANNCGATGATATGGAATCCGCTATCGAACAGGCATTCGGGATATTCAACTTCGAGCAACACGGCGATGACCCCGAAGAACAGGCATTTTTACGCCGCACCAATAAGAAGAAGAAAAAAGGCCGTTCACGCGGCATCTCATAAGACTATAAATTATAAACATATCAATAACTATTTAAAATTTAAGAATTATGCAACAGGAAGACGATTTGAGAGGATTGGCAAAAGTCATGGAATTCATGCGAGCCATATCCATTCTATTTTGTGTGATCCATATCTATTGGTATTGCTACGAAGCAATAAAGGATATGGGAGTTAATATCGGGGTAGTCGATAAAATACTCATGAATTTCCAGAATACGGCAGGACTTTTCAACAACTTATTACTTACAAAAATGTTTGCCGTAATATTTCTGGCTCTGAGTTGCCTCGGAACCAAAGGAGTTAAAAACGATAAAATCACCTGGGAGAAGATTTATGCTGCCATGCTCTTCGGACTCATATTTTTTTTCATGAACTGGTGGATTTTGCATTTACCGTTCCCCGCAGTAGCAAACATGGGATTGTATGTACTCACCCTTACCACCGGTTACATCTTACTATTAATGTCGGGTGTATGGATAAGCCGGATGCTGAAACATAACCTGATGGAAGATGTCTTTAACGAAGAGAATGAAAGCTTCATGCAGGAAACCCGGCTCATAGAGAATGAATATTCGGTAAATCTCCCGACTAATTTCTTTTATCAGGGTAAAACATGGGACGGATGGATTAATGTTGTTAATCCTTTCCGTGCGTGTACTGTTTTAGGCACTCCGGGGAGTGGGAAGTCATATGCCGTGGTCAACAACTTTATTAAACAACAGATTTCCAAAGCCTTCTCCGTTTACATCTATGACTACAAATTCGATGACCTGTCGGTTATTGCCTACAATGAACTATTAAAGAATATGGATAAATACGAAGTTAGGCCTAAGTTCTATGTCATCAATTTTGACGACCCGCACAAATCTCACCGGTGTAATCCCATTGCGCCCGAATTTATGACAGACATTAGCGATGCGTATGAGTCGGCCTATACAATCATGCTAAATTTGAACCGCACCTGGATTCAAAAGCAAGGGGATTTCTTTGTAGAATCACCGATAATCCTGTTGGCAGCCATTATCTGGTATCTTAAAATCTATAAGGAAGGTCGATTCTGCACATTCCCTCATGCAATAGAGTTCCTGAACAAACCCTACGCTGATATATTTACAATTCTCACTTCGTATCCGGCACTCGAAAACTACCTTTCACCCTTTATGGACGCATGGCAAGGCGGAGCCCAAGATCAGCTCCAGGGCCAAATAGCATCGGCTAAAATCCCCTTATCCAGAATGATAAGCCCGGCTCTTTATTGGGTGATGACAGGTAATGATTTTACATTGGATATCAATAATCCGAAAGAGCCTAAAGTGCTCTGCGTAGGAAATAATCCAGACAGACAAAATATTTATTCGGCGGCTTTGGGATTATACAATAGCCGTATTGTTAAACTAATCAACAAAAAGGGAATGCTTAAATCTTCAGTGATAATAGACGAGCTGCCAACCATTTATTTCCGGGGATTGGATAACCTCATCGCCACCGCTCGTTCCAATAAAGTAGCGGTTTGTTTGGGCTTTCAGGATTACTCGCAGCTAAACAGGGACTATGGAGACAAGGAAAGCAAAGTTATCCAAAATACAGTTGGGAATATTTTTAGTGGCCAGGTTGTTGGAGAAACAGCAAAGAACCTATCCGAGCGATTTGGAAAAGTTCTTCAGAAACGACAATCTATCTCTATTAACCGGCAGGATACTTCAACCTCAATCAATACACAAATGGATTCCTTAATTCCTGCCTCCAAAATTGCCAATCTCTCGCAAGGAATGTTTGTTGGTTCAGTTGCAGATAATTTCGGCGAGAAGATAGACCAGAAAATATTTCATGCCATGATTGTGGTCGATAATGAAAAAGTTGCTGCCGAAATGAAGGAATATAAAAAGATTCCGGTGATTAACGGTTTTCTTGATGAAAATGGTAATGATATTATGCATCAACAGATAGAGCGGAATTATAACCAGATAAAACGCGATGTAATTAATATCATCGAAGACGAGAAAGAGAGAATCCGGAACGATGAGAACCTTTGCCATTTATTAGGAGAGAAAAAGAAAAAAAACG
>DFXE01000006.1 GCA_002381645.1 Bacteroidales bacterium UBA4116 | reverse complement strand
CCTGTATGATAACTGGGAATATATGAACTTAATGTTTCAAGGCTTCCTGTTTCAGGAAAGTCCCAAAGGTCTCTATGGTTACCTGATTGATGATATTGTACAGGACAGGTTTCCGGATGCGCCTTCCATCAGGGATTTTGTGAAGGATACGGATAACCGGGACGATGAGATTTTTGCTATCAACAATTGGCAGAAACGTATCTGGCGTTTGATGAATCTGGAAAGGGAGAAGGAGAAAGGACAATAAAACGGTATTGAAAACATAGGGAATATGGGATTATTAGTATTGTTACTCATTGTATTATTAGATTTATCGGTAATATGGGAAATAGTCCATACGCAGCGTACCGGAATTAANNTCCTGTTCTCCGGCATACTGCTCCAAAAGTCTATCAGAGAAACCCCATCCTCCATGTTTCTTTGCAATTTCCAATACCTTGAAAAGAGGATAAAATGTATGTTTGTACTGCCCCGGCTTATATAAACGGGCTTCAAATTGCAGTGTTTCTTGTGTATCGCATATAATTAGCAGGCCATTACCTTTACTAAATCTTCTCGCACTGTCCAAACATCCTGTAAAACTTGCAATTCTTCCGTCATAACGTCTTTTGCATGCACGAAATAATACAGGTCTGGATTGAGGTAAATAGTTTTTCAAAACAATATCCCATACATCATAATAGGCTTTATATTTCTCATCCGGACCAGTCAGAATCCAATTACCGATAAAAGTTCTGGTCAGGTCTGTAATCATAGCGTCTTTACTCAAAATATCAATCAGATTCTGAGCTATATCCTCTTTTTGCTTTGTGGATAATCGGTACTGGAATTTGTCATTCATGGTGTGCCATAACATCGATTAAGTTTATATAATAGAACACGCTCCTTTCGGAGCGTTTCTTATCCATGACAGATGTATGCAAAAATATGATTTTTCTATCAATCATCTTCATCGTCCTTACCGTTTTTTTTCTTTTTCTCTCCTAATAAATGGCAAAGGTTCTCATCGTTCCGGATTCTCTCTTTCTCGTCTTCGATGATATTAATTACATCCCGTTTTATCTGGTTATAATTCCGGTCTATCTGTTGCTGCATAATATCATTACCGTTTTCATCAAGAAAATCATTAATCACCGGAATCTTTTTATATTCATTCATTTCGGCAGCAACTTTTTCATTATCGACCACAATCATAGCATGAAAGATTTTCTGGTCTATCTTCTCGCCAAAGTTATCCGCTACAGAACCGACAAACATACCTTGTGAAAGATTGGCAATTTTTGATGCAGGAATTAAGGAGTCCATCTGTGTATTGATGGAGGTTGAAGTATCCTGCCGATTAATTGAAATAGATTGTCGTTTTTGAAGGACCTTACCGAACCGTTCAGATAAATTCTTAGCAGTTTCACCAACAACCTGCCCACTGAAAATATTTCCGACTGTATTTTGGATGACCTTGCTTTCCTTGTCTCCATAGTCCCTGTTTAGCTGAGAATAATCCTGAAAACCCAAACATACAGCTACTTTATTGGAACGAGCAGTAGCGATAAGGTTATCTAGTCCCCGGAAGTAAATGGTGGGTAATTCGTCAATAATAACTGAAGATTTAAGCTGGCCCTTTTTGTTAATTAGCTTCACGATACGGGAATTGTATAATCCCAATGCCGCCGAATAAATATTCTGACGGTCCGGATTATTCCCCACGCAGAGCACTTTAGGCTCTTTGGGATTATTAATATCCAGTGTAAAATCGTTACCTGTCATCACCCAATAAAGAGCCGGGCTTATCATCCTGGATAACGGGATTTTAGCCGATGCTATCTGCCCCTGGAGCTGATCTTGTGCTCCGCCTTGCCATGCATCCATAAACGGAGAAAGGTAATTTTCGAGTGCCGGATATGAAGTAAGAATCGTAAATATATCAGCATACGGTTTATTAAGGAATTCTATTGCATGAGGGAAAGTACAATACTTCCCTTCCTTATATATTTTAAGATACCAGATAATAGCAGCCAGCAAGATAATCGGTGATTCTACAAAGAAATCCCCTTGCTTTTGAATCCAGGTGCGGTTCAAATTGAGCATTATTGTATAGGCCGACTCATACGCATCGCTAATGTCTGTCATAAATTCAGGTGCAATGGGATTGCACCGATGGGATTTATGCGGGTCGTCGAAATTGATGACATAGAACTTAGGCTTAACTTCGTATTTATCCATATTTTTTAATAACTCATTGTAGGCAATAACCGAGAGGTCATCGAATTTGTAGTCATAGATGTAAACGGCGAAGCCTTTGGAAATCTGCTGTTTAATAAAGTTGTTGACCACGGCATAAGACTTCCCACTCCCCGGAGTGCCTAAAACAGTACACGCACGGAAAGGATTAACGACATTAATCCATCCGTCCCATGTTTTACCCTGATAAAAGAAATTAGTCGGGAGATTTACCGAATATTCATTCTCGATAAGCCGGGTTTCCTGCATGAAGCTTTCATTCTCTTCGTTGAATACATCTTCCATCAGGTTGTGTTTCAGCATACGGCTTATCCATACTCCAGACATTAATAGTAAGATGTACCCGGTAGTAAGGGTGAGTACATACAATCCCATGTTTGTTACTGCGGGGAACGGTAAATTCAAAATCCACCAGTTCATGAAAAAGAATATGAGTCCGAAAAGCATGGCTGCATATATCTTCTCCCAGGTGATTTTCTCGTTTTTAACTCCTTTTGTTCCGAGGCAACTTAAAGCCAGAAATATTACGGCAAACATTTTAGTAAGTAATAAGTTGTTGAAAAGTCCAGCCGTATTCTGAAAATTCAGGAGTATTTTATCGACTACCCCGATATTCACTCCCATATCTTTTATTGCTTCATAGCAGTACCAATAGATATGGATCACACAAAATAAAATGGATATGGCCCGCATGAATTCCATGACTTTTGCCAATCCTCTTAAATCATCTTCTTGTTGCATAATTCTTAAATTTTAAATAGTTATTGATATGTTTATAATTGATAGTCTTATGAGATGCCGCGTGAACGGCCTTTTTTCTTCTTCTTATTGGTGCGTCGTAGAAATGCCTGTTCCTCCGGATCATCGCCATGTTGTTCAAACCCAAATATCCCGAATGCCTGTTCGATAGCGGATTCCATATCATCGACTGCCGCAGGAAAGTCTCCCGCCAGGGTGTCTTTCCAAGAGTTGCCGCCCTCAGCCTCGTTACGGAGCCGAGGCTCGTCCGAAGGCTCGGTAAACAGGCGGTTGAATTGGTTGGCTGAAAATTCTTTTCCAAGACGTGAACCGTTATAGACTTCCTTTGAATTATGGTCGATAAAGGTTACTCCATAAATCCGTCCTTCCTCATTCTCCCTGAAAACGACATCAATACCGCGTCCTTTCAGGAGATATGTAAACTGGTTTCTATCTCCGTGGGAACCGTGCATCGCCAGTGCGACTTCATTTTTGATTTTAGGTTTCCATTTTCCGGCTTTGAATTCTTTGGTATTATGCTTCATGCGTTTATTCAATCCATCGTAGCCGAAACTCTTTCCGATAAGTGAGGACTTGATGGGTGTACTCAGCACTTTTCCTTTGTCGTCTGTTATCGAATAGACAATACCTGTAAAGGGTACTCCATCGTGTTCACCTTTCACTTGTTTGGCTTCGATGTTATAGCATGAAAGCATGGCGCTGTATTCTCCAAAGGTTTGGTAGCGGTAGTTATTCTTTACGCTTTTCAGGATGTTGGCAATTTGGGTTTTGATATCTCCTTTGCTGTAATCTACTTTTTTCAGATAGGGTTCCAATAGTTCGCTTTGCTTGTCAGTGATATTTTTAAGATTATATTTACTTTCCAACTCCCGACATACTTTCATCGAACGGTTCCATTCGTATTTATCTGAAATCTTATTACCATTTTCATCTACGCAGGTCGATACAATATGGATATGTCTCCTGCCTGTGTCTTCGTGTATATATACTATGTAGGGTTGGTCGCCATAGCCCATTTTGTTCATATAGTCACTCGCAACTTCAGCAAACTGCTTGTCCGAGAGATAATCTTCGGGAGAAGGATTGAGTGAGATGTGAAGAATAGGCTTTTCTGTGTTCTTATTGGCAATCAGGTAATTTTCGAAAGAAAGCATGGTTTGCTGAATGACTTTATCCGCATTTCCTGTAACATCGGTAATCATCCGATGCCCGGAAATGATGCGTGCCGTAGCTTCGTTTACTTTCTCTTGATTGTAAATTAGTGCACCATAAAGTGAGTTTCCCCGGTTTATTTTTGCAACCATCTTTCTTCGTATTCACGGGTTAGTGCAATGATTTGTTTACTTAAAAGAATGAGTTCGATTGTCGCTTTCTCCAATTTATAAAGTAATGCAAGTGCCCGTTTCTCACTGAAGTTTGTCTTTAGGGCCTTAACTGTTTGGTTATAATTATTCCCAATAGCCTGGAACTGGTGATAGAAGTTTGTCAGACGGACGTAATAATCCATTGTCGCTTTATCGACTTTTACCACCTTGATTTCTTTTCCGAACAGGGCATGATGAATAAAACGGCTGATGTTTTCTACTCCCGATTGTTCTAAAAGAAGTCGGAATTTGTCGTTTTCTTCCTCATTAAGATTGACTGTATAGCGGTATTTAGCCGGGTTATTTTTGGGCTTCCTGCCTACTGTTTTCTTCTTATTGTTCTTGTTATCGTCTTTCATACTGGCAATATTTAGTTACTGATAATCATTCACACACGATTTACGACTTTGGAGTAAATCGCCCCGAGCCGAAGGCGAGTGGCAAGTTTGTTTCGCGCTGCACGGAGAATTCCATGCGGCAAGAAACACAACTTGCTATGTTCCCGGGAACATGAATTTGCCTGCTGCAAATTATTGGCAGCCGCGTAAAATGGCTGTGTTTCGGGGATGATTTTACCATTGTCGTAAAGGTGTCTCATTTCTAAAGCAAAGGTATGGGTGATCTTCTGTGTATGAAATAGTTATTCATGTGTAACAAGATGACATACAGTGACATATATCGTCAGTGGAGATAAAATCGGAGGTAAAAAGGAGAAATCATCTTTTATTTGCCGATGTAATGCAAGCGTGCACTAGGGTAATAACATAATCGGGCAATGGTATGGCAGGGCAATGATGCAAAACAGTAGTGATATATCAAAGCATTATTGTTTCGGTACAAGGTTGCAAGGATATGATATTACAATGTGGCAATAGTGTCCTGATGCTTCGATACAGTAGGGCAATAAGGTAATGATATAAGGTTGCATCTAAATAACATTGCATGGATGCCTTGCGGTAATAATGTAATGACATGCTATTGCAATCACGTATAAAGGCAATACAGCAAGAAAACAGCAATGCCCTGCCGCGTCAACGCATTGATACAACAAGGCAATGAAACAAATTATTTTTAACTAAAAACAAAAGTAAAATGAAACAAACAGTATTAGTAGCCATGAGCAACCAAAAGGGTGGCGTTGGCAAATCATCGGTAACGATCCTTTTGGCGAGTTACCTGCATTATGTGAAAAGAAAAAATGTGGCCGTTGTGGATTGTGATACCCTTCAACACAGTGTGAGCCATATGCGCAAAAGGGATATGCAAACGGTAGAGAAAACGGATGAATATAAACAACTGATGATGGTACAATGGGAAAAGGTAGAGAAGAAGGCTTATACCGTTGTGGATTCAACTCCCGCTGAGGCAAGGAGTAAAATAAGTGAGTTGCTGGAAGCTAGTCCCGATCTTGATATTATCCTTGTTGATCTGCCGGGTAGCCTCTCATCGGAAGGCGTTTTCAAAACCATTATTAACATGGATTATGTATTAACACCTATTGTGCCCGATAGGATTGTTATGCAAAGCACTATGTCGTTTGCCACAGCTGTCCTGGATTATTTAAAGGGGAAACCGGACATACCTTTAAAAGATTTTCTCTTTTTTTGGAACAAAGTGGATAAGCGTGCCAGTACGGAAGTTTATGATACCTACCGGAAAATTATGGAACGGTTGAATCTGAAAGTTCTCAAAACCGTTCTCCCCGAATCGAGGCGTTTCGATAAAGAACTTTCCATGAAAGGAAAACCTTTTTTCAGGAGTACTCTCTTTCCACCTCCTCAAAAGCTACTTAAGGGCAGTTTTATTCCTGAATTGGTAGAAGAATTATGTGAAACGATAAAATTATAACACTATGGTTAAAAGAAAAGAAGTGGATGTGGACGAAGATTTGATCAAGTCCATGATGTCAGGAGATATTCCCCGGCTGAACCGGGAACCGGTGAAAGAAGAAACGTATGCGAAGAAAGAAGCTCCGGCAGATAAGTCTATCATCGAAATTCCTGTTAGTCGGGATGAGGAAGAGGCAATTCAAGAAAAGGAAACGGTACAGTTGAAGTCAAGACGTAAGCGGGAACCGAAAGATTATCACTCCGTATTCCTGAAAAAAGATTCAGGAACCAAAAAACAGACCTATATCAGTGCAGCCCTGTATGATAAGGTTTCAAAAATTCTCAGCATTATTGCCAAAGACATTAGTGTACCCAATTTTATAGACAATGTGTTGGAGAATCATCTGAAAGAATACAAAGAAGAGATTAATGAGATTTACAGGAATAATTCAGGTTTAATTTTATAGTTATGGTAGAAATATATATTCATTTTACTGTCAAGCTGCTTGTGTGCGGTTATGTCCTTTATAAGGTTTGGAAGATTGTGTTCAATCAACAGTTGTTTGGAATATGGGGTAGGATTCCTGTCCGTCTACCCAAAGAGATTCCCGAATCGGTTATTACAGTGGTAAAGGAAAAAGACCTTTTGGATGTGGTGGGAAAAACGACAATCGTTTATTTGGAAGACCCTGAACTGGCAGCAAAAGTTCCGGCTCATACCGAAAAACTGGAACCATCGGATTATATTGGAGAAGAACCGGATATTTCGGCTGATGAAGTGGATTCGGAGTTATCTGCTCCACCTGTTACACGCGAAGAGATTCAGGAGGAACAAGAGCGGTTTGAAATGGCTGACGATTTGGCTCCCGGGCTGGACCCTGATTTCTCTACCGGACTCACGTATGAAGAAATGGCGAATGCGGTTGGTGTATTAACCGATGCTACCACTGATGAACAAAAGATCATCAATGCCGCTAAGACTATCCATAATATTAAAGATACCGATTTATATGAGTTTATCACTCACCAAGTGAGCAATCAGGATAATGTGGAGAGTTTATTAAGGGATTGCCTGGATGATGTGGGAAATCCGTTGCCACGAAGGAAGTCGAAAAATCAGACTGAAAATTTGAAGTTATTTGATTTAGAGAAGTATGTATGAATGCCACTTTGAAAACTGGAATACTTTGTTGATAAACAATCAAATATTATAATTTCTTCAATTTACATGAACCATTATTAAGAAAGCCTTTAAAAAATTCTTTTTAGGCTTTTTTTATGAGTATTTTTGCTCCATTATTAGGTTGTAACTTACATCCCTTATTTACGTATTCTAAAATAGAAATAAAGAAACAGTATAATGTCTGAAGATCAAAAAAAGCAGTTAGAACAACAACTTTGGAATATAGCCAATACTCTTCGTGGGAAGATGGACGCAGATGAATTCCGTGATTATATTCTTGGGTTCATTTTTTTTAAATATTTGTCTGAAAAGCAATACATTTATGCCAATAACGAATTGCTAAAAGGTGAAGAAATAGAAGACTATCGGCTAGTAACGGATAAAGAAACTATAGAAGTAATACGAGAAGAGTCTCTCGAAAATTTAGGGTATTTTCTTCCTCCCGAAGATTTGTTCAGTAATATAGCTAAGCGTGGTAATGATGACAAAAAAGGTAAAAGTAATTTTATCCTTGAAGATTTACAACGTATTCTCAATGACATACAAACAAGTACCCTGGGTACTGAAAGTGAAGAGGACTTTATTAATCTTTTTGAAGATCTGGATTTAAATTCCACTAAATTAGGACGTTCAGTAGAAGCTCGTAATGATATTATAGTTCGAGTTCTTTCACATTTAGACGAAATTGATTTTGAAATATCGAATAGCGAGTCGGACGTATTAGGCGATGCCTACGAATATTTGATAGGTAAATTTGCCTCTGGTGCTGGGAAAAAAGCTGGGGAATTTTATACACCACAACCAGTATCTATATTGTTGGCAAAATTAGTAACTACAGGAAAGAAACGTATTTTAAACGTATATGACCCTACATGTGGCTCCGGCTCTCTGTTGTTACGGGTAGGAAAAGAAGCTGAAGTCGTAGAATATTATGGGCAAGAGATGAACCGTACAACCTATAACCTTGCCCGTATGAATATGATACTACATGGAATACATTATAGTCGCTTCGATATACGCCAAGACGATACCTTGGAAAATCCATTACATAAAGATATGCAATTTGAAGCAATTGTTGCCAATCCTCCTTTTTCAGCAAGATGGAAAGGAGATGATAATCCTTTAAATATGCAAGATCCGCGTTTTAGTCGGTATGGGAAAGTAGCACCCAAAAGTGCTGCCGACTTTGCATTTGTGCAACATATGCTTTATCATTTAGCCGAAAATGGGACAATGGCATGTATTCTTCCACATGGAGTATTATTTAGGGCCGGAGCTGAGGGTGTTATTCGTAAATATATCATAAAAGAAATGAACGTATTGGATGCTGTAATTGGTTTGCCTGCTAATTTATTTTATGGAACATCTATCCCAACTTGCATTTTAGTTATGAAGAAATGTCGCACCTCTTCTAGTGATATTCTATTTATTGATGCAAGCCGGGAGGTTGAAAAGGGTACAATCCAGAATAGTTTGTCTAAAGACCATATTAAAAAAATAGTTAACGCTTATCTTCAGCGTATTAATATTGATAGATATAGCTACGTTGCATCAATAGATGAAATTGTTGAAAAAGAATTCAACCTAAATATACCCCGTTATGTGGATACCTTTGAACCAGAGCCAAGTATAGACATTACAGAGGTTACAAAGGATATAAGAAGGATAGATGAACAATTGATAGAAGCCGACAAGCGTATAGCCGAATTTTGTCGTGAATTGGGCATTGAAACACCATTTGAATAAGTAATAAACATGGCACCATCAGATAAAAAAATACCAAACTTACGCTTTCCGGAGTTTTTGGATGAATGGAAAGAAAAAAGAATTAATGAAATCGTTACTCGATATGTTAATCCTGTTGATGTTGAAGAAGATAAGGACTATAGGGAAATCGGAATAAGATCATATGGTAAAGGTATTTTTCATAAAGAAAAAATAAGAGGAAAGGAATTAGGAAACAAAAGAGTTTTCTGGGTGAAAGAAAATGCTTTTATAGTAAATATTGTCTTTGCTTGGGAACAAGCAATAGCTAAAACTACAGACGCTGAAATTGGTTTTATCGCATCTCATAGATTTCCTATGTATTTTCCCCAGGACAATAAGTCATCAGTAGACTATCTGCTTCATTTTTTTCTAACTAGTAAGGGGAAAAAAATATTAGAATTAGCGTCACCCGGAGGGGCTGGGAGAAATAAGACATTGGGACAGGTGGAATTCGGGAAATCTAAAATAAAACTACCTTCTTTATCTGAGCAAGAAAAGATAGCCACTTTCCTTTCAGCAATAGATGAGCGTTTAAAATTGTTAAGGGAGAAGAAAAATCAAATTGAAAAATACAAAAGAGGAATTATGCAACAAATATTTTCTCAAGAACTTCGTTTCACCTCATTTGATGGTTCCACTTATCCTGATTGGAAATATGCTCCTTTATGTGAACTACTAGACTACGAGCAACCGACAAATTATCTTGTGAATAGCACTGATTATTCTGAAGAATATGACATTCCCGTTTTAACAGCTGGAAAAACATTCATATTAGGCTATACCAATGAAACACATGGAGTGTACCAAGACAATTTACCAGTTATTATTTTTGATGATTTCACTACCGCTACACAATTTGTAGATTTTCCTTTTAAAGCAAAATCATCGGCAATGAAGATATTAAAAGCTAAAGAAGGGAATAATATTAAATACATATATGAAGCTATGCAGCAAATAGAATTTGTTGTAGGTAATCATGGACGTCATTGGATTTCTTCTTTTTCAAATATTGAAATTCCTAATCCATGCGATGACGAGCAATCTAAGATAGCTGACTTCTTATCTGCTATTGATAGAAAAATATTATTATGCTCTGAGCAAATTACACAAAATGAACAATATAAAGAAGGTTTGTTGCAAAGAATATTCATATAAAGATGAAACAAACAAGAAAAATAATAGAAGATAATCAAATAAAATATCCTGAATTCAAGGATTATTATGTTCTTATTTCAGAAATAGAGGATAATATATTGATTCATCCCGATATATGTATCGAATCTTGCAAATCCTTAATTGAAGGAGTATCCAAGCAAATAATTCTAACGTTTGATATAACTAAGTCTCCCGCTGATCTTGAAAAAAAGGATTATAATGTCCAAAGACTATATAGAGAAGCAGTAAAGATTTTGGAAAGTAAATTTGATCATTATATTGAAATAACAAATGATGACTCTATAATTTTCGAAGTTGATTTTATAATGATATACTCCCAGTCAATAAACATGCTTAGTGAAATAAGAAATAAGAGAGGCGAGATATGTCATGGACGGACTGTTCCTAAACCAGTATTTAGTTGTCCCAGGTTTTCTAAAGCAATAAAAAACTTTACGGACACTTATTTAGCTTATGTTCTGGATTTTTATTTTTACCTTTTAGAAAATCAAGTTACTGAAAAACTAAACTACGAAGAACTGGGAGAATTTAATAAAAATCTCGATGAAGAACAACCAGATTTTCCAATAAGAAAGGAACGTTACAGTGCCATTTTATACGAATATGAATACGATACATATGCTACAAGATATAATAATTATCTTAGCGACAAGGCAGAAGCTGATACTCCAATAACAGTTGAAGAACAAACTTCAGTTCCTCCTGTTTCGGGAGATGAAAAAGAAGATATCATAAGAGGTTTCTGCAAAATAGAAGATTTACATTATGATAAAATATTGAAAATCGTAGACGATTATATCACATTAGAAAGAGATATTTTAAAAGCGGATATTCTGGAAGCTTTGATCTCTGAAAAATCATCATTAAAAGCAGATGAGATAGAGAAAAAACTCATAGAGTTAATAAATTCCAATGACTGGCAAGAAAATAATTAGCATGGTACAATCAGAAGCTCAAATGGAATCCGAGTTGATAAAACAACTTTTGCAGTTAGGTTATGAATATGTCACTATTAACAATGAAATAGATCTAGTGGCTAACTTCAAACAGCAACTTGAGAAACATAACAAACTGACACCCATGTCTGATCGTGAATTTGATCAGATACTTAACAAAATGCAGAAAGGGAGCATTTTTGAAAAGGCAAAAACATTGCGCCAGAAAATGGATTACACGCGTGATGATAATACAGTAGGATATATTGATTTAATTGATATGTTTGATTACTGTAAAAATATATATCAGGTAACCAGTCAGGTGACGATGGAAGGTAAATATGAAAACCGTTACGATGTAACATTACTTATTAATGGTTTACCACTTGTACAGATAGAGCTAAAAAGACGAGGTCTGGAGCTGAAAGAAGCGTTTAATCAAACCAACCGATATGAACGTCACAGCTATAATGCAGGTTATGGTTTATTTCAGTATGTTCAATTGTTTGTGATTAGTAATGGTGTTAATACGAAATATTATGCAAATAGTAAGATAAGTGCTCGTAGTTTTGAACAAACATTTTACTGGACCAATACTGATAATGATCAGATAACACAACTCAAACAGTTTGCTTATTATTTTTTAGACACCTGTCATCTTTCCAAAATGTTGACTAAGTACATTGTACTCAATGAGTCAACAGAAACGCTTATGGTACTTCGCCCCTATCAGTACTATGCTGTAGAAGAAATTGTAAAAACCGTAATTGAGAACAATGGTAACGGATATATCTGGCATACAACAGGCAGTGGTAAAACTCTGACATCCTTTAAAGCCAGTCAGATTATTACAGCCTTACCACATATTACAAAAGTCGTATTTGTAGTTGACAGAAAAGACCTCGATTATCAAACTGTAAAAGAGTTTAATAGTTTCAGTAAGGGCAGCATAGATGGAACCAATAATACGGCAACATTAGTTGCTCAGTTTAAAGATCCAGATCCAAAGAGGAAATTAATAGTAACTACAATTCAGAAGCTTGATATTGCTATCACAGGTACACGATATGTTGATGCAATGCAACAGTACAAGGATAAAAAAGTTGTTTTTATCTTTGATGAATGCCATCGCAGCCAGTTCGGTGAGACACATAAGCGTATATGTAATTATTTTCCACAAGCTCAACTGTTCGGATTTACAGGCACACCCATTTTTCCAAAAAATTCAGTAAAAAATGGTTTAGGTAGACGTACAACAGACGAACTTTTTGGCAGACCTCTACATAAATATGTTATAACCGATGCTATAAGAGACAATAATGTTCTAAAATTCTCAGTAGAATATTTCAGTACATATAAGAAGAAAGATCATATACAAGACGAAGAAGTTCAAGCAATAGACACAGCAGAAGTATTATATGATATAAGACGTATAGAAAACAATGTAGAATACATTATTGCAAATCACAATCGAAAAACTCACTTACGCCAGTTTACTGCAATAATGTGTGTGGCTTCTATCCCTATGCTCATTCAATATTATGAACTTTTTAAAAAGAAGCAACAAGAAGCAAAACATAACCTGCGTATTGCTACTATTTATTCATATCAGGCAAACGAAGAAGATAAAGAAGCCAATGGAATGGGCACAATTGATATTGACGATGATATGCTGGACGAAGAATCTCAAGTGCCATATGTTCATTCACGAGAAAAACTGGATGAATATATGCAAGATTACAACAAAATGTTTAAGACCAATTATAGCACTGGCATCTTTTATGAGTACTATAATGATATAGCCCGGAAAGTTAAAGCCCAACAAATTGATATTTTACTGGTGGTCAATATGTTTCTTACCGGATTTGATAGCAAAACCCTCAACACACTTTATGTAGATAAAAATCTAAAGCATCATGGATTAATACAAGCTTATTCACGAACTAATCGAATATTAAATGCCATAAAATCGCAAGGAAATATCGTCTGTTTTCGCAATCTAAAGCAATCAACAGATGATGCAATTGAATTATTTGCAAATAAAGAGGCTCAAAATATGATTATAATGCCTCCTTATGAAGATTTTGTTAGAGAATTTAACGAGTCTCTTATTGATTTTTTCCAATTAGTTCCAACAATATTTGAGGTAGACAATCTCGTAGATGAAAAAGCCTGGCTAGCATTTGTTAAAAGTTACAGAAACCTGATGAGGATAATGAACAAGCTTACTTGCTTCTCTCAGTTCGATTTTTCCCATCTCAACATTGAGCAACAAACATATGAAGACTTTAAAAGCAAATATCTAGATCTTTATGAAGAAATAAAAGACGGAAGGGAAAAACCTGAGAAAGTTTCAATACTAAATGACATTAATTTTGAATTGGAACTCATTCAACGTGACGAAATTAATGTAGCATACATTCTTGCTCTTTTAGGTCGATTACGGGAAAGTTCAGATAGTGATCAACAAATAATAAGAGAAACCTTAATGGATTCATTGACAAATACGCCTTCTATGCGTAGCAAACGTGAACTAATAGAAAAATTTATCAATGAAACATTATCTAAACTTACCGATGATGATGATTTGGAAAAAGAATTCTTTACGTTTTGGGATGCTGAAAAATTGAAATCTTTAAGTGAATTGTCAGAGGAGGAACAACTGGATAACGACAAACTTCATGAATTGATAAATAATTATTTGTATACAGGTAGAATCCCTTTGCGTGATGAACTGATTGATACAATGAGAGTCAGACCATCTTTAAAGGAACGAAAGCCACGTGCAGAGAGAGTGCTCGAGAAAATAAAAAATTATATACAGAAATTTATTGAAGGCATATAACATAAAGATTCTTCAAATAGGAGAAATAATCTTTTTTAGAGGAAGGATATATCCTAATAATGAATTTTATCAATAATAGTTAGCTAAATAAAGCACTCCTATAAAATGGAAAACACTTTAAAAAATAGAATAGAAGGACTACTAAAAGAGAAAAAGCTAGTTGATATTTTAGAAGAAAAAGATTTTTATTTCGAAAAGAGCAAAGCTGCTTTGGATACTTTCATCGAATTTAATGATCTTGAGTTGTTGGCAGACATGAAAAATCAGAACTTTTCTACTATGGATGCTGTCAATGCATATGTTAAGATGAATAACAAAGCCGGAAACTTTGTAGAAATCACTAACAGGTTGGTTGCTTATCTTGATTCTAAAGCTAAAAATAAAAAGGATTATAATGAATATCATGACGACAGGACAATAGCGCAAGCCGGTATTAGACAACATTTATGGATTAGGCAATTGATTTTATACAAAATAAATTCTTCATTTTGCACACAAAGTATCCGGAATGCAATTGAATACCTACAAAACCCTTATGAAAAAATAAGTATTATCAGCGAAGTTCACAAAGAAGCCATATCAAATTGTTTATTAAACAAGAGTTATCGTTTAAGTAGTTTTGTAAATGATGTTCGTTGCTTTTTTTCCGAGTTTAATATTCCAATTTCAAATCCGGCTAATACTACATATTTTTTTTCTAGGATAATATACAACCTTAGAGATATTTGGTGTAATAAAATCAACGGATTAGCAGCAAGGGATACAAGTATCGACTGGAAAGATGATTTTGTAAGTCATTTCATAAATAATCCTGACAAGAAAATAATTGGTTGGTGGCATTGTCTTCCAACACGAGCTCAAGATGTAATCCCCAAATTAGAACAAAAAATAAAAGAAGACAACCATTTTTATTTTTATTATATAGCATCAAATAAAGCAACTCATAGAGCTAAGGTCAAAGACTTTGCGACATTTGATACTTATAAAGAAAAGCTGGAAATATGGAAGGGTTGGAAAATAGATGGCTTAAAAGACAATATTGAAGATTATCAAGATAGCAGTCACTTTGCCAAAATTGCTTTTGTTTTTGAAGAATTTATTCAATTAGATGAACCATTAGAATTAGAACAATTTTTCTGGTATAAAAATAGCAATCCTCCTGGCAGAATGAATGTTGTAGCTTATTCAATGGTAGAATCAAATAAAATTTACAATAATATGGATTCAATAAACAACATGAAGCAATTGCTTCATGAAAATGGACAAATTATTCTACAAGGTGCTCCTGGTACTGGTAAAACATATAATACAGCCGCTCTTGCCCTTAGTACACTTGGGATTTCTTATGATTTAAGCAATCATAAGGAAATTATGGAGAAGTATAACAAATGTATAGAAGATAATAGGATTTATTTTACTTCATTCCATCAATCTATGGATTATGAAGATTTTATTGAAGGTATTAAATCCGAGGTCGTTGGAGGAAGAATTAGCTATACAGTGAAAGATGGAATATTTAAAGAGATATGTGGAGGAAAAACAACAAAAAAACTATCTTTTAATGAACAATATGAAGTATTGAAACAACTAATATCTAAAAATGAAGAAGGTGCACTATCATTTGAAACTTCCGTAGATCGTGAGCCTTTTAAAATTAAAATAAATACAGGGGGTAATCTTAATGTTTTTACTGGGAAAAGCTTAGAGGCTCCAAAGCCAGGAACAAGTATTACTAAAGAGTTTTTAGAAAAGCATCCTGAAGATAATCCTAATATAGCTTATATTAAACCTATCCGGGAATTTATGGAAAATATTGAATTGCCTAAGGTTCTAATTATTGATGAAATAAACAGAGGAAATATATCCCGTATTTTTGGTGAACTAATTTCACTATTGGAATATGACAAAAGAAAAAATGGAAAACATCCTTTAACGGCAATATTACCTTATTCAAAGACTAAATTTACAATACCATCCAATGTTTATATAATTGGAACAATGAATACTACGGATCGTAGTACGGGAAGAATTGATTATGCTATAAGAAGACGGTTCGCCTTTTATACATTAGAATCATCAGTGGAAGTAATTACACAACATTATGACAATAATGGTAAAAAACATCAGGGTTCAAAAGCCGTGAAACTATTTGGTGTAATAAGAGATTACATAAAAGAGAATAGAACAGACGATTTGAAATTAAACGAATTGATGATCGGGCATAGTTATTTTATGGCAGATAATGAAGAAGAGCTACTACGCAAAATGAGATATTCTATAAAGCCTTTAATTGAGGAGTACATAAAAGATGGGCTTATAAATCCCATAAACGATCTTGAGGTTCTATTTGAACAATGGGAAAACATCGTAAAAGAGCCTGTATGATCATTTTGCAAGAACAAGAATGTCTCCAAGAAGAGCATAAAAAAATATTCGTAGAGATGGGTGTTAAGCCTCTTAAACGAGGGATAAACGATAAACCCTATCTTTTGGGAATTACTCCGGAATGGTGGACCAGTTATTTTATTGGAGCCGATTGGGTTGACGAAAAGAAAGGACGTTATGTTGTCGTTAAGCCTAAAAAGGGAATGGAAAATATTGATTATTTCAAGATGTTTAATTGTTGTATTAACCAAAATCTTTCACCTGAATATTTTTCTAATATCTATGGAGTGGATCTAAATAAAAAATTTATTCCAACTTCAGAACTACAAGACGAAGTTACTCCTCTGATTATTATGCATTATTATTCTTTACTGAAAAGAATAATACATAAAGGATTGAAGAAAGACTACATTGAGATTGAGCAGGAACTCTCAGGAAAAATTAAAGGAAGAGTCCTTATACCACGAAATATAAATAAAAATATTCTTAACGGACGTTTAGATAGGGCATATTGCCGTTTTCAAATTTATACGGAAGATATTCCTGAAAACAGATTATTAAAGAAAGCACTTGTTTTTGCATATAAATATTTGACAAACATTGGATTTCAGAAATCATTTGCCGAATTATCTTCCAAATTGTCTTCTGCATTATCCCATTTCGATAATGTTGGCGATGATATAAACTATACAGATATAAATTTAATAATTAGCAATAGTTTTTTTACGGATTATAAAGAAGCGATTCGAATCGCAAAATTAATACTTAAAAGATTTGGATTCTCTCTTGAACGAATTGGTTTACATCAAGATGGTATCCCCGCCTTCTGGATTGATATGTCACGTCTTTATGAAGTCTATGTATATGGTTTGCTGCATGATGCATATGGAAGCAATATCAAATTTCAGGTTCCAGGTTCATATAATTGTGTTGTTGATTTTCTGAAAATAGATGAATCATTAATAATTGATACAAAATATAAACCGAGGTATGCAGATGGAAATAATAATATAATTGAAGACATAAGGCAATTGAGTGGATATGCAAGAGATAAAAGAATCCGAAAGAAACTCCCTTTTATAACTTCAGAAGCAATAATTCCTTGTGTAATAATATATCCTCAAAAAATGGAAGCAGATGATAAAGAAATTGACGTTTTTTTGCCAAGTAAAAATATATTAGATCAGTGTACAGCAATATCTTCTTTTGAAAAGTTCTATAAAATAGGGGTTAAAATGCCTTTTAAAAAATGAACTGCTAAATTTGATTATTAGATGCACTGCATATATCAATATTACATTACTCATATTTACGAAGAACTAGCTCTCTTATTTATAATCTTCGATAAAAAATATCTCTAAATTTTCACACCTTTCCTTTAAAATTAAGTTCACCTAAATGATAATTTGAATCAACTTGCTTGGATGTTTTGGTTAGCTTAATTCTCTGTTCTAATTAGTTCAATGTGTTAAATTGGATGCACCCGTTTTTTGGGATGCATCCGGTCTCTTTTTTGATGCATTCAAAAAAATCATCTATTCGATATCCCTTGTTATCCCCCTCATGTTGACACATGATGACATCCGATGTAACACATCGTCAGCCTTGTTTATCAACAAATTAACGAATATATATTCGCTGTCGAATTCATTTTTATGTATCACTTTTAAATGTTTCGACAATGAAAAAAAGAGTATTATTTTCGGCAGTTTTGTTGCTTAGTGCGATGGGCGTTTTCGCCCAGGGAAACGGTATCGGCGGGATAACCGAGGCCACCAATATGGTGACCTCGTATTTTGATCCCGGCACGAAATTAATTTACGCCATCGGAGCCGTTGTGGGCCTGATTGGAGGCGTAAAAGTGTATTCCAAGTTTTCAAGTGGTGACCCTGACACCTCGAAAACAGCTGCGAGCTGGTTCGGGGCTTGCATCTTCCTGATTGTAGCGGCAACCATCCTTCGTTCATTCTTCCTGTAAGCGTATGGCAGAGTATTCAATCAACAAAGGGATCGGGCATAGCGCCGAATTTAAGGGGCTAAAAAGTCAGTACCTGTTCATCTTTGCCGGAGGACTGCTCGGATTGTTTATCCTCTTCGTGATCATGTACATGATAGGTATAGACCAGACAATGTGCCTTCTGTTCGGTGTCGCCTCTGCTTCGGTATTGATATGGGGAACATTTCACCTGAATGAAAAGTATGGGGAACATGGCCTGCTAAAGTTGCAGGCTTCCCTCAGCCATCCCCGGTTTATCATCAACCGCAAGCGAATCCCTTCATTATTCACCCGTAACATCAAAAGGAGAGAACAATGAGGAATGTATTAAAAGCCGCTACACTGGAAAATAAGTTCCCCCTGCTCGCTGTGGAACATGATTGCATCATAAGCAAAGATGCAGACATTACTGTGGCCTACCGGGTTGAACTGCCAGAATTATTTACGGTTACCTCGGCAGAGTATGAAGCAATTCATTCCGCATGGCTTAAAGCGGTCAAGGTATTGCCGAACTATTCTATTGTTCACAAGCAGGACTGGTTTATCGAAGAGAATTACACACCGGATATTCAGAAAGACGAAATGAGTTTTCTCTCACGTTCCTTTGAAAGGCATTTCAATGAACGTCCGTTTCTGAATCATACCTGTTACCTTTTCCTGACCAAGACCACTAAGGAACGCAGC
>DFXE01000012.1 GCA_002381645.1 Bacteroidales bacterium UBA4116 | reverse complement strand
CCTTCCACTACCGTAGCCGGTTTAGTTAAATCAACCGCCACACTCCATGTTCCCGGCATATTAGAACGTGTATTGCCTAAAGGACCGATAACGGCTATCGTCCCCTGTTTTTTCAGCGGAAGAATATTTTGTTCATTTTTCAGTAACACATAACTCTCCGAAGCGATCCGGCGCGCTTCCGCTCTATGCTGCGTCGTATATATGTCTTTTTTCGGACGATCCGGGTCTATAAATTTATAAGGATCGTCGAAAAGTCCCAGTTTATACTTAGCTTCCAGTATGCGGCGGCAGGCCATATCGATATCCGCCACAGATATTTTTCTTTCGCTCAATGATTTTACCAGCGTAGATGAAAAACCTTCCGATACCATATCCATATCAATTCCTGCTTTTAGCGCGCGGGCTGAAACCGTCTGCAGATCGCCTATACCATGTTCGATCATTTCGCTTATACCGGTATAATCAGTCACTACAAATCCATCGAAACCCCATTTATCACGCAAAACATCTGTCATTAACCATCTGTTTNNCCGTAGCAGGTACACCATCGACCTCATTAAAAGATGCCATAACGCTTCCCACTCCTGCCTCAACAGCCGCCTGATAAGGATACATATATTCGTTGAACATGCGGATACGGCTCATATCCACCGTATTGTAATCACGGCCGGCTTCACCTGCCCCATAGAGCGCATAATGTTTAACACAAGCCATGATCTGCGTATTATCCGAATACAGGTTGTCCTTCTGATAACCCTTTACCATAGCTTTGGCAAATTCACCGGCAAGATAGGGATCTTCTCCCGCACCTTCAGATACACGTCCCCAACGCGGATCGCGTGAAATATCCACCATCGGACTAAATGTCCAGCAGATGCCATCGGCAGACGATTCAATAGCCGCAATACGTGCCGACCGTTCAACCGCTTTCATATCCCAGCTGGCCGCCAATCCGAGAGGGATGGGAAAAGCGGTTTCATAACCGTGAATAACATCCATACCAAATATAAGCGGAATCCCGAGCCTGCTCCCTTCCACAGCAATCCGTTGTACCTCTTTTATTTTATCCAGTCCTTTTATATTAAAAAGACCACCGACATGGCCTTTTTTGATTTTGGACGCAATATCACTGCTTTTTGCCTGTCCCGTCGTGATATCACCGGCGCTGGGAAGATTTAACTGGCCGATTTTTTCTTCCAGTGTCATCTTAGCCATCAGGTTGTCGATAAAGCGGTCCATATCCGCTTTATCCCTTTGCTGTGCCAAAAGTGAACCGCTCCAAAACAGTATGGCAGCAATTAAAATAATTGTCTTTCTCATAAATTTATTTTTTACCTATCCAAAGGCCTGGTAACTATTGTAAATTACCATCCCGGATTTTGAGTAATTGTAGGTATTTCCAGTATTTGTTGATTCGGTATCGGAAACAATTCATGTTTGCCTGTCACGAAAGTCTTACCGGCATTACGCATTTCTGCTTCAGCTTGTCCCGTACGGACCAGGTCTGCCCAACGATCATGCTCGAAAGCCAGTTCAAGACGGCGTTCTGACCATATCGCTTTGCGCAGTTCATTAGAATCAGTAGTTGTAATATCCGGAAGGTTTACCCGATTTCTTACCGTATTAAGCGCACTCAAAGCTTCACCGGTATTTCCCAATTCATTGGCGGCTTCCGCTTTGATCAGGTAGATCTCCCCTAACCGAAGGATGCGTATGTTCTTGTCCCCGTCTGCCGCTCCTGCATTAGCGCTTGAATAAGCTTTGTAATTATACATCGGGTTTTCTGTATTGCCGATCACTCTACCGTCCCAAAGGGTAGAATTGCGGAATATGATGGTAGCATCGCGTCGTATCTCGTCTCCTGCTTCCTTGAATGCATTCAGCAGGTTTTCGGAAGGAGTATTGAATCCCCAGCCCCAACCTGTTTCACCACGGGCGCCTTGCGTTTCCGAGTATTGGTGAACTCCATGGGCGATGGATTCTCCACGCGCCTGTATTTCGAATAAAGACTCCACGCCGTTTTCAGCAGAAGCACGCCATATCACAGCATAATCCTGCTCAAGTGCGTAAATGCCGGAATTAATTACCGCATTTGCATGGTCATAAGCCTGTTGCCATTTTCCCTGATATAGATAAACTTTTGATAATAATCCCTCTGCAGCACCTTTGGTAGCCCTTCCAAGATCTTTTTCCGCATATTCGGTCTTTGCCGGTAAATAATTCATGGCATCCACAAGGTCTTTTTCAATATATGCATACACATCTTCTTTAGCAGCTCTTACTGATGGATCGAGTTCCTGAATAGGTATATCACCCCAACCCCTTACCAGATAAAAATAACAAAGCGCACGCAGGAATTTAGCTTCTCCGATAAGACGGTTCTGATAACTCATATCGGAAAGTCCGTAGTTCTCGGTATACTGGATCGCCTGAGTGGCCCTTCCGATCGTTTTATACCANNTATACCATCGTTTCCACATGGCTTCCAGCGAACCCGATGTACTGGTAAATGTCAGGTTGTCGAAAAGATCTTTGTCGGCACCGTTATCGGTAGGCGAACTTCCTTTATCGGCGTTGTCGGATATGATCTCCGTTATGGCAAGGTAAGAAAAGGCATAATCCCAGTCGGTAAACATGCCGTAAGTTCCGTTTATAAACATTTCCGGCGTATATACTTCTTCACTGTCCCCGGCTTCTACCTTCTCTCTGGAAGGTACATCAAGGTAATCACTGCATCCCGTAAAGATGAAAATCAATGCCGCAATGAATCCTATATATTTTTTTTTCATGACTCTATAATTTTAATACGTTTAGAATGAAAGATTTAAACCAAATATAAAGTTCCGTGTTGTGGGATAAGCCGACAACTCTATTCCGGTAGTTCTTGTCGGGTCGCCATTGGGTACGGACGTATCTGCTGAATAACCGGATATTTCAGGAGTAAAGCCCGAATATCCTGTGAATATAAACGGATTTTGAGCCGTAAGATATAATCTCAGGCGTGAGCCTTCAAATACAAGGTCGTTGAAAGTATATCCCAACGTGATGTTATTAATACGGAAGAAAGCGCCACTTTCCAGGAAATAACTGGATGAATATGAATCGCGGTTTGCACCCGGATGGCTATTGGTTGATCCGGCTCCTGTCCAACGGTTCTTATAAGTATCGTACGCAATGTTTTCTCCACCGTCAATCCGTCCGTGCTTCAATCCGTTGTATACTTTATTGCCTCCTACTCCGTAACCATCTATATTGAAATCGAAATTCTTATATCCCAGGCTTATATTAATACCATAATTATATGTAGGCAGGTAAGAGCCGAAGAATTTTTTATCGCGGTTGTCGATGATTCCGTCTCCATTCTGGTCTTTATAACGCAGGTAACCGGGTTTGGGTGATCCGATTTTGGCATTAGCCGGATTATCAATCTCTTCCTGTGTCTGCCAGACACCGTCTGCTTCAAACATCCACCAGGCATAGATGGGTTGTCCTTCCTGAAGACGTTTGGTGATCTGTCCGTCGTTAAGGCTACCGCCTGTTGCACCGTCATAAGTCGGAACCACATCGCGCACTTCATTTTTATTGTAAGAATAATTAGCACCGATCTGATAACTTAAACCGTTAGGAAGCTGATCCGACCAGCTTAAGGCCAGTTCTACCCCCTTGTTCTTTACTTTAGCGCCGTGCGCATAAAAATTATCTTCGTAAATGGAGTTAAGCGTTGGCGTAACATTGAGGATAGCATTTGTATTTGTTTTATCATAGTAATCCACATTACCGCTTAAACGATCGTTGAAGAAAGCAAAATCTAAGCCAAATCCCCATTCACGTGTTACCTCCCAGGATAAGTCAACCGCAGGTGTACCGAATGCAGCTCCGTAAACCAGGTTCTGTCCGGGGCCGAATACATAATTATAATTAGCGCTTCCGGGATCGGTAAGGATCTGGGAGATATTTAACGGAACATCCTGATTCCCGAGTTTTCCCCATGTTCCACGTATTTTCAGGTAATTCAGGAATTCGATATCGCTCATAAAACCTTCCCGTGAGATTGTCCAGCCGGCACCGAAAGAAGGGAATGTTCCCCAGTAATCGCCGGTCGATTTGAATACGCTGCTACCGTCACGGCGGATAGTCGCCGACACATAGTATTTATTATCGAAATTATACTGCATACGTCCGAAATAGGATGCCAGCGCTCTGGGTGTATAATAATACTGGTTTACTTCTTTGGCATAAGCATCCGAAGCCATTCCGATATTCCAGTATTGTTTTTTAGCGGGAACGTCATATCCTTTAAGAATATTTGTACTACCGATACCCGTTTTCTCGCGGGAAAGACCTGCTACAACTTCCACATTATGCCTGTCGAAGCTTTTGCTGAAAGTAGCAAAACCCTCCCATATCCAACGGTAAGTATCTACATCTGTTATGCCTAAAGAATTATTTGCATAAGTTGTGGCAGAGGGATTAGCTGCCTTCAACTCATCAAATTCAGCATCCGTACGGCGTGGGTCCGCACTTAACCATGAATTACGGATATTATTAAATGTACGGTTTTTACTGTAATATTTTGTGGCGCCGAATCGGGAGTTTACCTTCAGGTAATCTGTGATTTTAAATTCACCTTCAATACCGCCCTGCAAGGTAAGAGTCTTATTACGCTCATTCGCATTCGCTAAAGAAAACAATGGATTACCGATCGAATTGAGTTTACCGATTACCTCACCTTCAGCTCCTTCGTAACCCACTACTCCTGTGGTACGGTTTACGAACGAAGTACCATAACGGCCGTTTGGATAATAGGCGGGGGTTAACGGAGACTGACGGTATGCGTCATTGAAAACACTATAAGGTTTTACATCCTCATTGGCAAATGAAATGTTCAGGTTTTGCTTGAATGTGAGACGTTCATCAAAGAATTTATAATTATTATTATTGCGGATCGTGGTACGCTGATAGTTCTGGGCATCCAGAATACCTTTTTCATCATAAAAATTATAACTGAAGAAATAATCGATCACTTTTGTACCTCCGGAAAGAGATACGACATTGTTGGTCGTAAGTCCCGTCTCGATCAGTTCGTCGTACCAGTCTGTATGATAAGGCTGGCTAGCTGCGTTTTTCAGCAAATAAGCGCTTTCATCACCGGAGTTTATAAGCATTTGCTGGCTTTCATTGAAGTATTCAATGTATTGCGAGGCATTAGCCATCTTCACCTTATTCTGGATCGATTTAATGCCGACATACGATTCGACACCGATGCGCGCTTTTCCTTCCTGCCCTTTTTTGGTGGTCACAAGAATTACCCCGTTAGCTGCGCGAACCCCGTAAATAGACGCGGATGAAGCATCTTTCAGAATATCCATGGAAAGGATATCGGAAGAACTGATATTCTTTATATCATCCACCGGAAAACCATCAACGATATATAAAGGATTTCTTCCTCCCAGAGCGGTACCCAGACCACGCACTACTACTGACGGAGAAGCGCCCGGAGCATCGTTGCTGATCACATTTACACCTGCCAGTTTACCCTGTACGGACTGAACGGCATTGAGTGAGGGTTGCCTCATGATCGTTTCTGCCGAAACACTCCCTATCGAACCTGTCAGGTCGGCTTTTTTAGCCGTACCATACCCTATCACAACTGCTTCTCCCAGCATTTGCGATTCAACTTCCAGTTGCACGTTAATGGTATTTTCACTACCTACCGTACGATTCTGGGTTTTCATACCTAAAAAAGAAAAAACAAGAACATCACCCCTATTGGCAGATATGGAGTAAAAACCGTCGATATTGGTAATTGTTCCGTTTGTTGTTCCCTGCACCAATACATTCACTCCAATCAACGGATCGTTATATTCGTCAGTGACGATTCCCGTTATGGTAGCCTGCGCCCAGGCAGACGTCGAACCTATTGCAGTAATCAAGAATAATAAAAGGCAAAGCTTTTTATGCATTCTTCCTTTCATAAAGAATTTACTTTCTTTCATGGATTTGGATTTTAAATTTAATATTAACAAAAATTCATGTGGCAAAAATAATTTTAACCGTTTCTATATGCCTTCAAAGTTGTTCACGACGAACTCACAGGTTCGTTTTTTAACACTTAACCAACCTCACAATTACCTCTCATAATTGTTTAAACAATTAATTTTCAAACTACTGCATCGGTGGGAATATCCATGGATATTCTTACTACATACAGGTTCAAAATTTCATAATAAAATCGCTTAACGATTCGGAGGGACCGATATTGAGTTTTTTCCTAAGGCGGGAACGGCTGTTTTCAACAGCTCTTACCGAAACATTCATCAGAGAAGCGATTGCTTTCGAATCGAGATTTAATTTCAGGCAGGCACAAAGACGGAGATCATTGGAAGTAAGCTGCGGATACTTATCTTTCAGCCTTTTGAAAAGACCGGCATGTTTTTGTTCAAAACTGATTAAAAACGTTTTCCAGTCGTTTTCGGTATCCATATTCGCATTCAATAAAGAATTGACCTTATAAAACAAGGGTGACGACTGTTTATTGTTTTGTTTGTTATAATAAATTTCAATCTCATCCCTGATCTTCATTAACAGTTCATTGCGTTGAACCACAAAGAATGTTTGTGTAAGTAATTCAGCGTTCTTATCCTGGACTTCCTGTCGCAATTCCTCATTTATTTTACGAAGCCGTTTGGTTTCACGGCTTCTGATTTTTCTCAAATGCATATTGCGGTAACGACGCAAAACTATCATCCACATCAATATAAACAAGCCGATGGTAAAAATCACATAAGCAAGGTAAGCCCATACAGTACGGTACCAGGGAGGCCGTACCGTAAATTCATACCGGATAATATCCGAATGATTGCCTAAATTATCTACCGTACGGATCATAAAAGTATATTTTCGGCTGGGTAAACGTGGGTAATATACTGCGTTGATCTTTTGGGGTGAAGACCAGTTTTTATTAATCCCCTCTAATTTATATTGAAAGGAATAGTTGGATGAGAACGTATTTTTAGCAGTAAATCCAATCGTTATAGAATTGGAAAGATAGGGTATGTGTGATACTTCCGATAAATCTCCCCGGTATATAATCCCTTCTTTATTACTTCCGTAAAATGATTTAACGTAAGGTACATCCAGCTCCCTGGAAACATTCCTTACATTGGTTTTATTATCATAATGAAGAAAACCGTTATCCAGACAAACAGCATTGACAGAATCATTCAAAATGGAAATGTTCTCAAAGGCATTTACCAAGGATAAATTTAATGTACTTATGTCGTATGCTTCCAGAATATGTGCATTGTAACCGTCATATGAAAATTTATAGATGGTCGAACTGGTCATCGCCCAATAGAGGCTTCCATTGATATGTACCACATTACGGATATCACCTATTTTACTGAAACAATCATTCAGTCTTTCATTAGGAACAATACTATCGGATATATCGTCATACACATAAAAACGGCTGTCGCCCAATAAAACAACCCTTTCCTTTACCTTGAATAATTTCAGTTTGTACGGCAGCCCGTCTCCGCTATCTCCCCCGAAGTATTTAACGCTTTCGATCTTTTGCAGATCATCCGACAGCCGGCACCTGTATACTCCTTTATTAAAATGTTCCAGCCAAACATTTTCCAGGTGATCGGTCAGGGTATTTATCACCGGTTCTTTTATCTGATCCAGATGATATATGTGTTCTGAAACCGGATCGATAAGTTTAAGCGATGTATAGGCAGAGATCAGGAGTGTTTTTTTATCCCGCAGGGTTACTTCCGTCATCCGGTAAGCACCGGTACCCAGCGGATAAGGATCGGATACGGTAAGATCACGGTGTATTTCTTTCAATCCTCTATTATGACAGCAGAAAAGCCTGTCGTTATACAGATAAAAAGACCAGACCTGCCCCTGCGTTCCCTCCACAAGTTTCAGATTAGATAAAGCATTAGGCGCTTTCAGTTCTTTCTGTTCGATATGGAACACCCCCTGGTTTGTTCCGAGAAAGAGTTTGCCATCCCAGAAAAAGACATCATATGTGGAGCCGGTATCTCCTTGTGGATCGGCAAAATAACTCATTTTAGGCAGATATTGTATATAAGATAAACCACGGTCGAGGCCGGCCCATATATTACCCGTATTATCTTCAAATACTGATAATACCGTATTATTCTGAAGCATATGCCCCATCGAAATATGATTTACAATTTGTCCGGACATATCCACTTCATAAAGCCCGTCGAGGATAGTGCCGAACATATAAGTACCGTGAGATGTCAGCAACCCGCAGTTTAAATCGACCGCACTCATAATATCCGAAAGATGTGTATCCCATTGTTTGAAACGGATACCGTCATAAATATATATTCCATGAGTTGCGGTACCTATCAGATATTGGTCAGAGAGATAGGGTAAGATAATACGTACATCCATTTCACGGAAAACATCGCTGCCAGGCACTTGAACGAGTTCTTTACCCTGCAGGCGGTAGAGTGCTCCATGCATCTCCTGAACCCAGTACTCGTCCCTCACCTTTGTAAGGAAAAGCACGCCATGATCCATCGGAATACGCTCCACTGTATCGTAATCATAGTAAAAGATTGAACTGAATGACTGAAAATAGACATACTCTTCATTTGCCCAGATTTTCCAGAAATCATCATTCTTGAATTGGAATTTATCTAATCCTTTACTAAGTGAAGTATACGACAATTGCCCGGATATATCCCTGTCCCAACGTCCGAACTCCTCATAACTGCCCGTAAAAATAAGTTTATGGGAAACGACCGATAAAGAGCGGGCTGTCGACCGGTTCGGGAGTTCATTCAATAACCAGTCAATTCCGTCGAATTCAAGTAATCCTATATCATTACCAAAATAGAATATTCCTTTTTCGTCTTGCCCTATCGACCAGTTTTTATTGTCTCCACCGTATTTTTCTTTTGAGAAATTGGTAATATAAGGTATTCTTGGCGCAGCATAGGCAAATACAGGCATTAAAAGAATAAAGAAAAGAAAAGCTATAGAGTTGAACTTCATTGATAACAGATTAATCCATGTAAAATGTAGGGAATCCTTATTTTACATTACAAATATAAGGTAGATCAGGAAATTAATTGATTGTTTACGACTATTTTTTCTAAACTGAAAAAAAGGATTCACACCATTGAAATAACCACTTTTCTTTTTTACACAACCCGTTTTTTTAATTTAATCATCAATCACCCATCTGTCACCTTTGATAACAAGACGTTGTGGATCAACCAATAAAGGGTGAAGGATGATCTGTCACCAATCCTTCACCCGACAATAAGTATATACTATGAAATCAAACTGAATACGTTTAACGATCAATAATAAAAAAGCTTCCTACCAACTAACAACTGATTTACAGCCCCTTAATTCAAAAATTATATTCAACTATACATTTCACAAGGGTGAAATATAAGTTTCACCCTTGTGAAAAGAAAGTTTCACCCCTGTGAAATGTATTTTCCACCCTTGTGAAATGATTAATATAACATGACCCAAATAATTTGATTGCGTCAGCTATGAATCAGTTTATTACAAGAGGAACATTAAATTTGAATATACGGGTTTATGGTCATGAATAGGTGACAGATAGGTGAATGATGATCATTCACCCTTTATCGATTGATTAACAAAGCATTAATACCAAAAGTGACAGATGGGTGATAAGCCGTAGCAATCGTATTTTCTACCCGATTACCAAATTGCAGGTCTGCAAATGATAACTACTTAACTACTTATTTATTATTTAGTAATAATACCTATTTCAGCTATGATATATTCCTGTCCTCCCATCGTAGTTTCTACCGGCTCAAATTTTATATATCTACCCTCAAAAGACTTATCAAACAATACATCCTGCCTGATAGGGTTATTTTTTATGTTATTGAACACGGCCGATTGCTTTACATTCGTCCACTGAGTCCCGTCCCTACTTACAGAGAAATTATAACGTGAGATGGACGGCTCGCCCGAATTATCAGAAGGTATATATGTAAATCCTTTTAAAGGAAGCATTTCTCCCAGATCAATAATTATCGGCACCATTTGAGGCAAATAGGCACCCGTACTTTTGTTGGCATCCATGATACGGTTAAGCGATTCGCCGCCATTGGGAGATAAAATTTTCCACTTATCTGGGGAAATATCGTAGAACGGATTCTCGTCGGTATCATTATCACCGCTACCGAATGATTCCGGAGTGTTATATAATTCTATATTATTCAGTACCGGACAAGCCAGTGATTCATGGATATGTAACCGTAGCTTTTGCGCTGTAACACTGGGAAAGCGGAGAATACGCTTATAACCTATTGTCGTTCCTTCGGCTATCTTAGTCCAACCGGCTGCCGAATCATCCCATCTTTCCAATGTAAAACCAGCGACACGTTGCCCCAGAGGTATATATTCCTGTACAAGGAAACGATTAAAGGTTTGCGGCTGTGCCAGCGTTATCTCAATAGCAGACGATAATACATGATCATCCGTTGTCCAATAACTATCATACTTACCATCGATAAGGTTTTCAACAGCATATGCCGGAGATTTACCCCTTGTATCCGTTGACTGTAAGCTTGCGCCTGTTATCAGATTTTCAGAAAAACTTTCATCTATAGCGCGCCTGAATTCCATCAGTCTGGCCGAATCGGCAGGATGTATCCGCCCTTCCCTGTTCGGTGGAACATTCAGTAAGAGATTGGAATTCCTTCCGATTGATGTATAATATATATCCATCAACTGGTTTACCGATTTTACTTTATCATCGGTCCTCGGGCTGTAAAACCATCCCGGACGGATGGAAACATCCGTTTCGGCCGGCACCCATGCTTTTCCGTACACATTGCCGCGGCTTAACGTGTCACCTGCCGGAGCACCCAAACCGGGTTCGAAACCTTCAATATCCAGCCTCGACCAGTTGGTTTCTCCTGCGATACCTTTTTCATTACCCATCCAACGCGCACCCGGACCTACATCACTAAAGATAATAGCGTGCGGTTGATGTGTATATACTGTATTATGGAATAAGTCCCAGTCATATTCCTGCCTTTTGCCTTTATGCGCATCGCCGTTGGCCCCGTCGAACCATTGTTCGAATACGTGGCCGTAACCGGTCAGTACTTCTGTCAATGTATTTGAGAATATCGTGTTATACTCCGGTGTACCGTACGAAGGATGGTTTTGGTCCCACGGAGAGAGATATACGCCGAATTTAAGGCCGTACTCCTTGCAGGCATCCGATAATTCACGCAACACATCGCCTTTTCCGTCTTTCCATAAACTTTCGCGAACGGTATGGGTGCTGTATTTACTTGGCCACAGGCAGAATCCGTCATGGTGTTTAGCCGTAATGATGATCGCTTTCATTCCGGCTTCTTTTGCCAGTTTTGCCCATTGTCTGCAATCCAGATCAGTAGGGTTGAATACCTTAGGGTCTTCTTTACCATCTCCCCATTCCACATCAGTAAATGTATTCGGACCGAAATGGATAAACATATAATATTCCATCTTTTGCCATGCCATTTGATGCTCTGTAGGAAGTACGCCATAGGGCGCGGGAGGTTCAACAGTTTTCGAACAGGAAGTTACCAGCCCAACTAATACCAGAAATAATAAACCATAATGAGAACAGATGGATAGTAATTGTTTATTCATAATGAGCGATCCTTTATTGGTGAAACAACCGGACAAATATACAAATTCATTACCGGAAACAAAGGTGTGACACCGCATATAATCACCTTATGCCAGACCACTGCAAGAAAAGCCTGCTATTTTCCATGAAAATAGAAAAACATTCTGCAAAAAAAGAAAGAAAATTATTTCGGTTTATGATTTATTTGTACATTTGCAGCCGTAATAGAAACGGGATGTAGCACAGTTGGTAGCGCGCCACGTTCGGGACGTGGAGGTCGGACGTTCGAGTCGTCTCATCCCGACTGATAAAGGAAACAGTTTTGAACTGTTTCCTTTATTATTTTCTCCTTACGACCGTAGTGATCCGCTGTTTTGTGGTATCACTTTTGATACTCGTAATTTCTCCGGCACAATTGGTAAAATAGACATAATTGCCCATATCCTTAAAACGATACACTTTACAACCTTCATATTCAAATAAATAATCTACAGTATAATCTTTATTATTTTCCGAATACATCTGGCTTACTGGTTTCTGAAGATAGCAGGAAGAAAAAAGGATTAAAGGCATAATTAATCCGAACATCTTTAATGACAAGTTTCTATTCATAAATATAATATTTTGATATTCCCAAAATTACATCTAATTTTGGAATTGCTCCCTAATGATATATGAATTAAAAACCCTTCTACTTAGATATGGATGAGTTATTTTAGGCAAGATATGTTAATAGCGAATACCTAATTGTTAAATCAATTGTAAAAAATAGCGAATTTGTTTTCATTTTCCCCCAACTATTATACAATATAGACAATCCATTTTATTTATTCAAACACTGTATCTATATTTGTATTGACAATCATTTTTTCGTTAAATAATTGTTTTCATAATTATTGGTTAAATACTGTGATGCGTCCGAATATGTGAATATTCGGACGTGTTTTTTATATAATTACCAGTTCATGTTCATATATGCAATTGTAATCCGATAGATACCGGGTGAATTTTCGGTCCTTTGTTGCTTTCGAATAAACCCACGGGTGAATATTTGGCGTATATCCCAATCCAATCATAGCCTGCCTGAAATAAAAAATCCATTGTAACAGGGCGGATATTCATGCCACCGTCTACTTTGTCACTCCGTCTTTTACCAGTTTCACTCCTGTAACTTATCCTGGAAGAAGAAATTGTTTTTATCACTCCCACCACACCGGCAGAAATGAAAAAGTTATCACCACTTTTACGTCCACTCTGCCATTCGAACAAGACAGGTATAGTCAGGCTGGTTATATTTAACCGGCTGTTTTTAAAATCCATTTCTGCCGGAACAGGTTGTAATATAGTAATCCCGTTTACTTCCTTAAAATAACTGTCCGTATCCAGACGGTAACGGCTCCAGCGCATCCCTACTCCCGTGACAATCGCTATATTTGCTTTCTTCGACAGCATAAATGCTTTTTCAAGAATATTCAAATTATATTCCAGCGATTTCCCGCTTCTCAGGCTTACCCCGTCGATATCGTTGAAGTGAAAACTTCCATCGGCAAAGTTGGCAAATCCAATTCCAAAGCCTGCCCAGTGCGGATCAAAACTCCGGTTCCATGTAGGCAGGGGAATATTAATCGAACGTTTTCTCCGCTCATACGTTTTTCCGTCAATATAATGCCCTTCGAATACCATTTCGTCTTCAACGATACCTTCTTCTTCCGTTAATTCAAAAACCCTTATTTTCATCCGGTCGCCACTCTCCCTTACTTCAATCCTTTTATTATCCAGAACAATGGTAGTATCTGCACTTAAAGGTTCGGCGTCTTTTGCCCATAACCCCAACGAAGTACATGCAAAAATAATTAGTAATAAGCTTTTCATTTCTTTTATTTTAATGGTTTATATAAATTTGTAGCTCAACCGTTCTGAGTTACTTTGCAACACAGAAATCAAATGCAAAAAAATTAGAATTATATTCTCCTTAACTCCTTGAATTCTAACGAGCGAAATAAGTGGTAACTCCTTGAATTCTTTGCATTTATAAATCTTTCTGCGTGAACAATATGGATATTAAATCGTCGCTATCAAGCTCCCCCTCCAGATAAACCAGGGTGATAACACCTTTTTTGCTCACTTTAAAGAGAATAAAACGATTTAAATCTTCCTCTCTGCCGGGTAACTGATAGTAGGCGGAGATAACGCCCCCGTCATCGGTTACTTCCTTTATTTTACGGGCTCCCTGCTGGTCGGCTTCCAGACATTCCCTGATAAAACGTAAAGCGCCGGGATCGTCTTTAATGGATATACTCTTGTAATGCGTCATACCGTATGTTTCCAGCATTTCATTAGATAATTCCACCATGGTTACGTTTTTCTTCTTGCCGTAGCGCTGAAAAACTTCCTGTATCCTCAGGTCTTTCTGCATATCCATCGCTTTTGCTTCTGACGGCAGCAGGCTGCAGAGCACCAGGATTAACGCGAATGTGTGTTGAATGTATCTCATTTTTATACGTATTTATTCCTCGTCGCTGAATATATCACCCAGCTCCTTGAGTTGATTTTCAATAATTTCTCTATCAATAGTTTCCATATCCTCCTCCGGAAAGTATTCTTCCGCAGGGGTAGCGACTTCATGCAAAGCTTCTAAGGCAAGCGAACGAACGGTGTTCAAATCCGTATAACAACGTCCGTTTATCACAACGTAATTATCGGAACAATAACATGGATCGGGAGTAAAAAGCATTTGCCTCAATCCTACCAGTAACAATAAACCGGCAACAATTCCGGAAACCCAATAAAATAACCTGCTCCTTTTCGCAGGAAAAACCTTTTGCTTCTGTTGTTTCTTTTTGATCTCCTCATCGAAATATGCAAACATCGGTTTATAAATCGCCAGGCGCTGCGGCACCTTATCCGAGGCGAAGAAGGCACGGAGGTGCCGCTCTTCCTCTACCGAGGTTTCACCCTCAAAATATTTATTTAATAAATCATCTATATTCATACTCCTAAATTATTTAAAGCTATAAATTGCGCTCTTATCTTTTTTCTTGCCCTCGAAAGATTCACCCGTACTGTTTCGATTTTGCTTCCGGTTATTTCAGCTATTTCCGATAACTCATACCCTTCAATATCTTTCATTTTAATGATCGTTTGTTGCAACGACGGTAGGTTATCGATTAACTGCCGGACACATCCTACAGCATCCTGTTGTTCTAACAATTCCGCCGGATTTTTTGCTTCCGGGTCGGATAAGTATAAACCTGATTCCTCCACCATTGGCCTGCGTGCCTTCAGTTTATCCAATGCCAGATTCTTTGTCACCATAACCGCTAAGGCCTCCACGCTTTGATACGCATTCAACCTGTCACGGACCTGCCAGAGTTTAAGAAAAGCCTCCTGCACCACATCCTCAGCGTCTGCATGATCTGTAAGCAGTTTCAACGAGATACGGATTAGTTTATCTCTAAGCGGAAGCACTTTTATTTTAAACGTCTCGAGTTCCATTCCTGTCAATAAGACGACAAAGGAAGCAAAACATAACATGATATAGTAAACTTTTTATTGGCATCCTTTCCGCATATGAAATAAAACACTCAGCATTGCACGTGATAATATTTGGTTCACCCGTTTATCAAGAATTAGAAACCATTGGTCATAATAATTTGAAACCTTACGCGACGCAGGATATTTTTGAGATAAAAAAATTAAATTTGTAAACCATGAATTACACGCGCAGGTACGACATCGACAGTCTTCGGGTTATTGCTTTCGGGTTATTGATCTTTTACCATGTGGGAATGTTTTTTGTTCCCTGGTGGTTTCACATTAAAAACTCCGTGATTTACGAAGGCATGGTTTTCCCCATGCTATTCCTTAATCAATGGAGACTTTCCCTTCTCTTCGTTATTTCCGGTATGGGAACTTATTACGCTTTTCAGAAAAGAAACGGAAGGCAGTTTGCCGCTGAACGTATGAAAAGGCTTTTTATACCGTTTATATTCGGCGTTATCTTTATCGTTCCACCACAGATATATTATGAAAGGCTTGATAAAGGCGAATTCTCTGGCAGTTACATAGATTTTTTAACTACACAACCTTTTAATGCGCCCTATCCGGAGGGAAACATTTCATGGCATCATTTATGGTTCATCTTGTATTTACTACTCTTCTCACTTATACTTATACCCGTTTTCCAGTATCTTAAAAAACATCCGGATGCCTGGATCATACATTCATTAAAACGGCTTATTCAAAAAACATTCGGTTTATACATCTTTATTATTCCTCTTTTCGTATGGAGAATATGTTTATTCCATGCCTATCCCCCGACGAATGCCTTAGTGAACGACTGGTATAACCTGATAAACTATTGTACCTTATTCTTTTCGGGTTTTTTACTTTTATCATTGAAAGATTCGTACTGGAACGCCGTAACGAATAACAGGCAGGTTTATCTGGCGGGCGGAGTGGCCGGATTTACCTTCCTGATGCTGTTAATGTATATGACAGCAGATTTTATTGGTAAACAATATATATCCCACTTTATCCGGGCATTTAACTGCTGGTCGTGGATACTTGCTTTAAGCGGCTATGCTGCCGTATACCTGAATAAACCGGGAAAGGCTTTAGCATATGCCAATGAGGCTGTTTACCCGTTTTATATCCTGCACCAAACCATTATTATGGCATTGGGATATTACCTGAAAGATGTACCTACCGGATTTTTGCCTAAATTTTCATTGATGGTGGTTGGAACATTCGGTATTACCTGGATCATTTATGAATTCGGGATTAGGCGTTATAGATGGATAAGGCCGTTATTCGGGATGAAACCTAAAACTTAACCGGAATGAAAACCACTCATTCCATATCGCGTTGGGTATATCCATTCTTCTGGGGAGTGGTAATATTTAATATTCTACGCCTTACCACCGATTTATTAAAAGACAATTCTTTCTGGCCCGGTTCATTACAGCAGCATTTTTTTTCACAATTTGTTGTTATTTGCATGTGTTATGTCTTCGATATTCAATGGCGAAACCTGTTGAAGAAACAAAGGAAGAAATTAAAAGAGAAATCATCTTTATGGAAAGAATTCGGCAAAGTAGCTATTCTAACTTTTATACCTCTTAACATCATCGCATCAGGAGGTGAAAAAATCGGTGTTTTCCATATGGGAAACGGAGTGATCGATTATGTAATTTTAAATATTATATTTATCCCGTTATTCATTTTGTATTATATCATGATACGGACGGATATTATGAACGAAGATTATATTGAACAATCGTTAATGCTGGAAAAAATAAAAAGTAAACAGCTGGAAACGGAACTTGATTACCTGAAAGCCCAATATCATCCGCACTTCCTTTTTAACGCTTTAAACACCGTATATTTTCAGATTGATGAGGATAACCAGCCGGCAAAGAAAACCGTTGAATTATTGTCTGAATTGCTGCGTTACCAATTGTATGATGTGAGCAAGGTAGTTACGGTATCTCAGGAAATCGAATTTATCCGTACTTATATCCGGTTCCAGCAACTCCGTACAACAGATCGGCTGGTATTGAATGTCCATATCGATCCCTTACTGAAGGACCAGAATATCCATCCGCTGTTGTTTCAGCCCCTGCTTGAAAATGCATTCAAATATGTAGGGGGCGATTATAATATTGCCGTAGATATAGAATGGCAAAATCAAAAGATATACTTTACGGTTGTTAATTCGATCAGCGAAATTAAACCGGTTAGTGAAAGAAATAATAAAGGAATAGGTATTGGAAACCTCAAACGAAGGTTACAGCTACTTTATCCTTATACCCATCAACTTGAAACAAAAAAAGAAAAAAACTCTTTTTTTGCCCGACTTATAATTGAACCGAACGACCATGGATATTAAATGTGTTATTACAGACGATGAGCCTATTGCGCGGAAAGGCTTGAAAGGTTACATTGATAAAGTTGATTTTCTTACGCTTACCGGCGAATGTGAAGATGCTGTTCAATTAAACAATTTATTAAATACAACTATCCCGGATTTGATTTTCCTCGATATTGAAATGCCGCTAATGTCGGGTTTAGACCTATTGGCAACCCTCCGGAATCCGCCGATGGTTATTATAACATCTGCTTATGAACGGTACGCAATCAAAGGATATGAATTTGATGTGGCTGATTATCTCCTGAAACCAATTTCGTTCGAACGCTTCCTGAAATCCGTCAATAAAGTACACAGCTTGTTTGAAAAAAAAGCAAATGAAGCCCATATTGATTATATATTTGTTAAAAGCGGCAAACATCTTGTGAAGGTCTTTTTCAAGGACATACTGTTTATAGAAAGTATGGAAAATTATATAGTGATCCATACTGTATCTTCGAAAGAGACGGTTTACCTGACATTAAAAAACATTCATTCATCTTTACCCGACAATTTCATACAAGTTCACCGTTCTTATATCATTAACATGGATCATATACAATCCATTGAAGGCAACCAATTAATCTTAGGAAACAACAAAATCACCATTGCCCGCAACCAACGCGAAGAGGTATTCAACGCCATACTTAATAACCGTCTGATATCAAGGTAAAAACGATTCAATCGGGCATTGGTTTTTCTAAAATTCCAGAATGTTGACAGAATATTTGCTTAGTTTTGTATCCTAATGAATGGCAAATATGAAAATCCTGCTTGTTGAAGACGAAGATTCTTTACGTGAAACGATCAGTCGTTCACTTGAAAAACAAAAGTATATAGTAGAAAGTGCATCTGATTTCTATAGTGCTTTACTGAAAATCAATGATTACGATTACGACTGTGTGATATTGGATATTATGCTTCCCGGCGGAAGTGGCTTAACCCTGCTCGACGAGTTAAAAAAGCTGCATAAAAAGGAGAGTGTCATTATTATTTCCGCAAAGGATTCATTGGAAGATAAAATAACCGGACTCGACCTGGGCGCTGATGATTATCTTACCAAACCTTTCCACCTGGCGGAATTGAATGCACGGATTAAAAGCGTTATACGGCGTAAACAACAGGACGGAGAGATAAATATAACTGTAGGCAATGTGACGGTTTATCCCGATCGGCATGCCGTACATATCGATTCGAAAGAACTGGAATTAAACCGTAAAGAGTTTGACTTGTTATATTACTTCGTAACAAACCCGCAACGGCTTATCAGCAAAGGTGCTTTAGCTGAAGCCGTATGGGGAGATTACATCGACCAGGCAGACAGTTTCGACTTTATATACAGCCAGGTAAAAAATCTGCGGAAAAAATTAAAAACGGCCGGCGCGCTCCCTGAAATCAAAGCCGTATACGGATATGGCTATAAATTGATCTATGACGAGGAATGAAGCTAAGCCATTATACTATCCGCAATCTTATCATCCCTTTGCTGCTTGTAATGGCTGTATGGTCGTGTATATTCTATTTTCTTATCCTACATGAGATCAATGACGAAACAAATGACAGCCTGCAGAATTATAAAGAAATTATAATCAAGCAATTTCTTGCCGACAGTACCCTTCTGAGGAGTCGTCCGGATATTATGACCCGTTATTCGATTCGGGAAGTACAACCGGATGAAGCTAATCTGTCGAAAGATGAATTCTTCGACTCGACAACATACATTGAAATAGAGAGGGAATCGGAACCTATCCGGGTACTCCGGACGCACTTCATGTCGTCAAACGGAAAGTTTTATGAACTCAGGATTGAAACATCTACTTTAGAAAAAGAAGATTTAGTAGAAACCGTTTTGTGGAGTATTATCATCCTGTACCTCATTTTATTGCTTTGTATTTTAATGGTTACAAATTATGCCTTTAAAAAAAGCTTCCGCCCATTGTATGTGATCCTGAAATGGCTTAAAGTCTTCCATCCCGGCAAAACGAATAAACCATTGGAAAACGATACTAAAATCGAAGAGTTTCAGATACTGAACAAAGCACTGAATGAGGCTTCTGCCCGATATACATTGATTTATAACGAACAGAAACAATTCGTAGAGAATGCATCACACGAATTGCAAACTCCGCTTGCAGTTTGCATGAATAAATTAGAACTTTTAAGTGAAAACCCCAATTGTACGGAGGATCAACTGGAGGAAATCGGCAGCATTCTCAATACATTGCACGGGATCATTAAGATGAACAGGTCGTTGTTGCTTTTGTCGAGAATAGACAACAACCAGTTTCCCGATAAGGAATTGGTACGTCTTGATGATATTATCCAACAAGTATCCGACGATTTATCTTCTATCTATGAAGAGAAGCACATCAAAATTTCCATTAGAGTAAAGGAACCCTTAATATTTGATATTAATGAATCGCTTGCTACAACCCTTATGATGAACCTGATTAAAAACGCGTATATTCATAATATACCGAATGGTGAAATCGGGATCATTGTTTCTGAAAAGTCAATAACCATTGAAAATACGGGTTCAGTACGTGAACTGGATAAAGATAAACTATTCAGAAGGTTTATTAAACAAACCCATAAATCTGATTCAACCGGATTAGGCTTAGCCATCGTAAAGTCTATTACACAATTATATCGTATCGGCATATCATATCGATACAATAACGGGAAACATTCTTTTATTTTAACATTTCCTTGAAAGACATTCCCAAATTTTTCCCAATTACGACCTGATATTTGCATTAGTATAAAAAAAATAAAACACATGAAAAAAATAGCATTAATAATTGCAGGCATTTTTATCTCACTAAGCACAATGTTTGCAGATAACGACAGGTACACTAAAGATGTAAATCAATTACCTGCTATCAGCCGCCAATTTATTTCTACTTATTTTAATGATGCTAATATTTCCCATATAGTAATCGAGAAAAACTTCTTCGGCGTTAAAGGATATGAGGTCTTGTTAACCAACGGTATTGATATTGAATTTAACAGATCGGGTGAATGGAAAGAAGTAGACGGAAATCATACGATTATCCCTGAAACGATCATTCCTTTAAATATCGCAAGCTATGTGAAAACAAATTTTCAGGGAAATGATATTATTACCATTGAAAAAGAAACACGAGAATGCAGTGTAAAACTAAGCAACGGTTTAGAACTTACTTTTAATAGAAAAGGGAATCTGATAGATATTGACGATTAACAAATAAGTACATAGCTACCAGCAGAAAACAAAAGGATTTTTTTAATTGCTTACCGGCGCATTTTAGAGATATTCCGGAATAACCGTAGTCATACTTTTATTGCAGAACCGTATAAATTGCTTTGCCCCAGAATTCGCCTAATTTTGCAGCCCCTTCTTCATTAGGATGCAGGTAAAATGTTCCGGCATTGCCATTCTCAGGAATAAGCATATTGAGATGGTTTTGTTCAAAATAATCAAAAGCCTCCGTATCTCCTATATAAACCTGATCCGGATGTGCTTCCCTGAAAGAGTTAACCAATGCTTGTATTTGCGGATAATAACTGTTTAACCTGTCCAGCCCCTCCTGCAGGTACATCGACGAGTTATAGGTATTTCCACTATACCAGATAGGACGATGCAAAATTATTTTACAATCCGGATAAAGTTCAAGTAGTTTATCTATAATGGCTTTCATATTCCGGTAATATTGTTGCGGTGAGACCGGAGAACCGTTTGGTCCCCGTGTAGCGCTATCATTGGTCCCCAGCATAATGGAAAAGACAAGTGTTGCCCAGGTATCTGTTTTCAGTTTGTCTGCTGCCGCTACAACTTTAGGAAAAAATGTATTTGTTTCGGGCAGGAAATCCACTGTAGTCTTACCGCTTACCCCCTGGTTGGAATATTTTATTTCGCCGATACCCAGTTGTTTTTGTAAATAGATACTTGCCTTAACCGGTGGGGCATTTCTGTTGGGGTTGTCTAATAGCACTCCTTCCGTAATACTGTTTCCGATATACACGATATTCAGCCAACGGTTTTCTGTTTGTGCATTTGCAGTAAACCACACAAATAAAAAGCAGTATATAAAGACCTGTTTTTTCATTCTCATTGGTTTTACCTCCAAATATATAAAATTCTGTACACAGGATATTATACCCGACAGCATTAATTAAGGTTCCTGTATGCCGAGTTATATTCGGATTCTTTTATCTCCTTTAAACCCTCCACGGTAAGTAGATAATATGTCTTTTTTACATCTTTCTTATAAATCCCACCATTTGCCTGATGATCCCAAATAAAAGATTCAACCATATAATGCTTGTTATCCGGGCTTTCGTACGCAACCACAGGAGTTTTACCATCGCGCATTTCAACAAATTTGCCATTTTCGTCGGGCGTAAAATAAAGTTGTTCAATCAATACGTTATCCAATTTCTTATATACATTTACTATAAAATCATCTGAGATATGGTATAACTGTGAAATAATATGACTCCCGTTGCCCGTTTTTTCAATAGAATATATCTGAAGGCGGTCCAATATATTCATATCGTTTGAAAGTGTATATAAATCCATTACCATTTCCTCTCCGCCAGCTTTATATAAAACCAAAACGGGCCTGAGGTTTCCCTGTTGTGGAAATTTAGCGATTTCTGCACCAGGATTAAAGTTTTCAGAATTATAAAAAAGGTGAGATACCGTATTGGGAATGTAAGTAAGCTTTCTGTCTTTTGAAATAAACTCGTGGTTAAAAACAAAAGGAAGAGGAATTGTTGTCATTAAATCATATAACTCGTCCATGGATGTAACTTGTCCGGAGACCGGTTTATCCGGCTTGTTTTCAGAAGAAGGATTACCTGAATTACGGGTCGCATTATTACATGCCGAAGCAATAAAGAGTAAAGTGATGAAGAAATAAACGGATATCGTTTTCATATTTTATCGATTATATTTATAATAAAACACAGCTACAGTTGATTTGTTTATACTGCCTGTATTTTGAGATATAATCGAAATATTGACAATAGTCAAGTTTCTTATTTTATTTAAAATGAAACTTTTCCCAGACGTAAACTTTAGGTGTTTCTTTTAAAAACGGCATTATTTTTTTTTGTTCGGGTTCAGTTAAATATAAAGGAGTGGTATAAGTAGCTGTGAGAGTTTGATTATCCGGACTTAATTGATATTGAACCAGATCGATATCCAGACGGGCTAATGCATCTTTATACTCGTCGCTATTTTTGTCAATATTTTCTTTTATAAACCACTCGGATGATACCGGTGTAAATAAATCCGACGAAGCCAACGGTTGCCATTCCGTACTAAAAAAATCGATACGGCTGTCGGCCACTGGCCCTTCAATCGTAGTAACCATAGCGATTATATGTGTATTATTTACCAAAGGCAGCATTTTCATTTCTACCGTACTGCGTTCTGTTACTTTAAGAAGTAAATAATCCGGTGTAAGTTTTGATAGTTGTGAATAACCGGTCATTGTGTTTTGCAACCGTGCTTCTTTCCCAGATTCGTACAAATCGACTAAATCTTTCCGCCAGGCTGTTTCCAGTTGCGGGATATATTGGTCCGGCATGGCAATAAAAAGCGTTTTCATATCCTGTGCATACATGCCGATCATTGAAAAAAATGCACATAGGGTTAAAATATATCGTTTCATGTCAATTTAATCTTATAATTACAAAATCCGGATAGTCCCGTATTTTAAATACCAGACACAAACGTTCTCCATGTCTTCTATTTTTGTCCTATCCGCCTTTTTCGCTATACAAAAGTAATAAATTACAGCTACCGGGTGCCAATGTAAAGAAATATCATTCCTAATAATACTAAAAATAAGTCCATTGCTTTGCTCTTTAGATTCTTTTCATGGAAGAAAAGGGCGCCTGCAGCAAATGTTACCAGTACATTGCTACGACGTATCATAGCCACGATGGAAATCATAGAATCGGGAAAACTTAATGCATAGAAGTATATCCAGTCGGCAAGGACAAGAAAAACCGAGATAAAAATTATATTCCACCGCCATTCAAAAGGCGTACTTTTTTTCCGTCGCGGATACCAGAGCAGCAAAAGAATAAAAGCCATTATGAAGCATTGGTATACATTGAACCATACCTGTACGGTCATAACGTCCAGCGAACGCATCAGGTGCTTATCGTATAAACCGCTCAAAGCACCCAGCATAGCAGATAAAACCATAAAAAATATCCATTTATTGTTGGTAAAATGTATACCTTCTTTTTTTCCTGATGCTGATAACAGGTAAAAAGAAGCAATAGACAACAATACTCCGATCCATTGATATATATTTAACCGCTCACCGAAAATAAGCATGGCGCCTAATAACGTGAGTACAGGCTGTGTGGCTTTAATAGGACCGGTTATGGTAAGCGGCAGGTTTTTAATGGCAAAATACCCGAACAACCACGATGATAAAACGATAACTGCCTTCAGAAAGACTGCTATATGCTGCTCGACTGTAGCAAAAGGTACATAAAACATCGTGCCCTCAAGCATCGATGTGCTATAGGAGAGAACAATAAAAGGGACGAAAATAAGACTGCTTATCAACGTATTAAAGAAAAGGACCGGAATAACTGCATTCTCGTTTAATGACATTTTCTTATTTACATCATAACATCCCAAAAGGAATGCCGATATAAACGCTAATCCTACCCACATGTTTTTATTATTTAACCTTAAACAATTCTTCCGGATATTTTATATCCGATAAAAACAAGGCATTCCCCGGAACCGACATTCCGGCTTTGCACCTGTCTTTTGCTTCTATTATTTTTTTAAATTCTTCAAGAGAAAGTTTACCCCGCCCTACTTCCAGCAAAGTTCCTACGATTGCCCGAACCATATTACGAAGAAAACGGTCGGCCGTTATGGTAAAAACCCATACATTTCCTTTCTTTTTCCATCCCGCAAATGAAACGCGGCAATTATTTGTTTTTACATCTGTATGCAGTTTACTGAAACTGGTGAAGTCGGTATAATTATATAATATCCTGCAGGCTTTGTTCATTAAACTGAAATCTAATTCATTATGAATCTTGTACACCCATTCATAATTAAACGGATCTTTCTCAGATGTGATATAGTAGTTATATGTGCGTGATATGGCATCAAACCGGGCATGAGCTTGGCTCATAACAGGGATAATCTTATAGATAGCTATATCTTTAGCTAACAACCGGTTTAGTCTTTCCGCCAGAGAAACTAAATCAGTTATTGGTTCTTCCCAATCATAATGTGCAACCATCATACGGGCATGTACGCCTGCATCCGTCCGTCCGGCTCCGACAATCGGTACGGGCTTACGTAAGACTGTAGATAAAGCGTCTTCAATGGCTTGTTGTACCGTCATTCCGTTGGGCTGTACCTGCCAGCCGCAATAATTCTTTCCGTTATAACCTAAGTATATAAAATACCTGTTCACTCCGACGGGTTTAGTTACTTGATTTATACTGCAAAGGTAATACAAATCTTCCCCGCGTATTGATATACGTTAAAAAAAGCATAACTTTGCAACGAATTAGTCTGTTGTTAAAGCAAAAAGATATGTTTGAGTCGTTACTTCTTCACCCCTATTTTTCATTGTTTCTCATTATCGCATTAGGCTTCGTCTTAGGCAGGATAAAAATCAAAGGCCTCTCACTGGATGTATCAGCGGTCATTTTTATTGCCTTGTTATTTGGTCATTTCGGAGTAATAATTCCTAAAGAAATAGGCAATATCGGCCTGGTTCTTTTCATATTTACAATAGGTATCCAGGCCGGACCCGGTTTTTTTGATTCGTTTAAATCAAAAGGGAAAACCCTTATCCTGATAACGGCTCTGATCACAGGCTCGGCATGTATCACAGGATTGATCTTTAAATATGCTTTTGGTATAGACACTCCCAGTATTGTGGGACTTATAGCAGGTGCACTGACCAGTACTCCCGGTTTGGCTGTGGCTATTGACTCTACTCAATCGTCTTCTGCTTCCATTGCATATGGGATTGCTTATCCGTTTGGAGTAATCGGTGTTATTTTATTTATCAAATTATTACCTAAAGTGCTTCGTATTAATATTGCAGCCGAGGTAAAAGCGCTGGATGCCAAACGTAAAAATCAATATCCTCCTTTACATACGGCCACATTCCGTATTGAAAACCAAAATATATGTGAAAAGAACCTTGCTCAACTCCGTATCCGCACGATGACAGGCGCCGTTATTTCACGTATTAAGCACAAGGATGAAATTACCGTACCGTCTGCTTTAACGGTTTTACACCAGGGAGACCAGATCAAAGCCGTAGGTACGGAGAAATCGCTTGAACAGGTAGGTATACTGGTAGGAACGCGTTTGGAAAGCGATTTACCTCTTGTAGGAACACAAGAGTTGCAATCGTTACTTCTAACCAATAAGAACATTATAAACAAAACCATCGCCCATCTTAATTTTCAGGGCACATTCGGATGTACTGTTACCCGTGTACGCCGTAGCGGTATCGACCTTTCTCCCGAACCTGATTTAGTATTGAAATTCGGGGATAAGTTAATGGTTGCAGGAGAAAAAGAAGGTCTGGAAGCGTTAGCCCAATTTATCGGTAATGACGAGAAACGCTTATCAGACACTGATTTCTTTCCTATTGCTACTGGTATTGTTTTGGGGGTGCTGGTGGGAAAAATAAGTATATCGTTCTCCGACAGTTTTACTTTTTCACCGGGATTAACGGGTGGTATCCTTATTGTTGCTTTAATCCTGAGCGCCATTGGTAAAACAGGGCCTGTCTTATGGTCGATGTCTGCCTCATCCAATCAATTGCTTCGGCAATTAGGTTTATTGTTATTCCTTTCCGAAGTCGGTACATCGGCAGGTGTCAACCTTGTTTCTACCTTTCAGCAAAGCGGTTTGATGTTATTTGGTATTGGCCTGGCGATTACTATTATTCCGATGATTATTGCTGTTATTTTCGGATATTATATATTTAAAATCAATATTCTGGATATGTTAGGAACAATTGCCGGGGGAATGACCAGTACCCCAGGACTTGCAGCTGCTGATTCCATGACCGACAGTTCCGCGCCAAGCGTTGCGTATGCAACGGTTTACCCTATTGCAATGGTATTCCTTATCCTCTTTATCCAGATAATAGCGGGATTCTTAGTTTAAAAATACAAATCACCCAGAATGTCATAACACGCGGAATGTCCGGTAATTTGTTATCTTTGTCATAATCGATATACATCTAATAATATAAGCTGATATGAAAAAGATTACTACATCCTTTAGTATTATCCTGTTCTTTATGATGATACACGTAAATGCTTTTGCTGCAATTTCACCCAAAACCATTCAGTCTACAGTTGATGAACTTACCCTAAAAGCCGGTAACCACAAAGAATATATGGAAAAAGGAGTACGGCAGGTCGCAAGGTTATGGCAGGATAAAGATGGAAATGAGAAAGCTTTTAAAACTTTTTGCCTCGACCATTTCATTTCGGATCCAAATGAAAAAGAAACCGTTTTCCTGAAAATAAGTAACTACCTCGAGGCGATTTATGGTAATTTCAGCGAGATGAGAACCAGTCTGGGTTGGAACGTAACGATTGACAACGGCCCATTACACTCCATCGACCAACGGTTTGCAGCCTATAGTCCTTCTTCTCATCTTTCAGAAGATTTTTATACGAATAAAATTGCTTTTATTATTGCTCTAAATTTTCCCGAACTATCACTTAAAGAAAAAGAAGCATTAGGAAACGACCGTAAGGCATGGGCTTATGCTCGTTTAGGTGATATATATACGCAGCGTGTTCCCTCCGAAGTAATGCAAAAAAGAGCCCAAATAAGCAATGATGCGGATATGTACATTGCCGGATATAATATTTATATGGGAAGTTTATTGAATCCTAAAGGACAGCAAATATTCCCGAACGATATGATCCTACTTTCGCACTGGAACCTTCGCGACGAAATAAAGGCGAACTATAATAAAGGTAAAACGGGTTTAGAGAAACAACGTACCGTATATGAAGTGATGAAACGTATTATATCCCAGGAAATTCCGAAAGAAGTGATCAACTCGGGAAAGTACGAGTGGAATCCTTATAATAATTCTGTCTTTGAAAATCGTACGGAAATCCATGTATCTCCGGAATCGACCGTACGTTATCAAAAAATGTTGAATAATTTCAATATCATGCAGGAGATCGACAAATATACAGGTAATACTTTTATCGACCGCAAGTTTGATAATGATATGGAAGTCGCTTTAGACGATGTGGTTAAATTGTTTGACGAGTTCCTGTCGGCACCTGAACTGAAACAGGTTGGTAAAATGATATCCAAACGCCTCGGACGCAAACTGGAAGCATACGACATCTGGTATGACGGGTTTAAAGCCCGTAGCAGTCTGGATGAAACCAAACTTAATGAACAGACCCGTTCGCTTTACCCTGATGCGCAGGCATTGGAAAAAGACTTGCCGAATATTCTGGTTAAATTAGGTTTTACTCCGGATAGGGCCAGTTATCTGGCTGAAAAAATCGCTGTCGATCCTGCACGGGGATCAGGACATGCCCTCGGGGCAACCATGAGAGGCGAAAGATCACGCCTGCGTACCCGTATTCCGTCGGAAGGGATGGATTATAAAGGTTACAACATCGCTATCCATGAATTCGGCCATAATGTGGAGCAGACCATATCTTTATATGATGTTGATTATTATATGCTGAACGGCGTTCCGAATACATCTTTTACGGAAGCTTTAGCTTTTGTATTCCAAAAACGGGATCTTGAAATATTAGGGATAACAGACAACAATCCGGATAAGCAAGTGATGGATGTGTTGGACAAAGTGTGGAGCATGTACGAAATATGTGGTGTTTCAATGCTGGACATATCCGTATGGAAATGGCTTTACGCACACCCGGATGCAAATGCGGAGCAGCTTCGTAATGCTGTTATTTCCTTATCCAAGGAAATTTGGAATAAATATTATTCACCGGTTTTTGGGATAAAAGATCAGACAATACTGGCTATTTACTCCCACATGATTGGTTATCCGTTGTATTTATCAGCCTATGCTTTCGGACAAATCATCGAGTTTCAACTGGAAGGGTATTTACAAGACAAGGATTTTGCTACGGAAGTTGAACGAATTTACCGTTTAGGAAGGCTCACCCCGAATGCCTGGATCATGCAGGCTACAGGAAGCCCGTTATCCGTTAATCCTATGCTGGAAACAGTTCGTAAAGTTCTAAAATAATTACAGAATTTTCTTCTTATTAAAAAGATAAACAGTCGGGAAACTTTTTTCATTCCCGACTGTTTATTTGTTATAGAGTAAGTATTTAGCTAATCGTTTTAAACTTTAAACATATTTCTATGAACAAGGAAACCGGTAAGATTGCGGTAATTTTAGCTCATCCTAACCTGATTGAATCCAGAGCGAATAAAGAGTTGGTCTCTACCATCAAAGAACTGGACAGTGTTGTTGTCTACAACCTTTATGAAGATTTTGCAGAACTATTTGATGCGGAGATATGGACACAGATTATGCTTGATTCTTCGGCATTAATATATCAATTTCCTTTGTATTGGATGTCTGCCCCATATATGTTGAAAAAGTGGCAGGATGAAGTTTTTACCCAATTATCCAAAACACCTATGATTGCAGGTAAACCACTCATGGTTGTCACAACAGTAGGTAATGAAATGGAGGCTTACCGTAGTGGTGGCAGGAACCGTTTTACTGTCGACGAAATATTACGCCCCTATCAGGCCAGCGCTATTTCTGCCGGAATGAGGTGGTTGTCGCCCATCGTAATTTATGAAATGGATGCGGAACAAACCGGCAAAAACCTTACAGAAGGTGCAATCTTATACAAAGAAAGGCTTGAAATGATTGAAAGCGCCACTCAGGTAAACATTCTTTCCGACTGGTAAAAAGAAACAGCGAGACAGAGCCTATAATATAAGACTCTGTCTCTTTTATTTTTGTCACTATTTTTATTACTCAACAGGAAGTTCATCCTGTTTATACCAGCTCACTTTTCTGGAGAAATACATAATCACCGCTAATATCACAAATAATCCGATACTACCGATAAGCAACGCTATATCTTCTAACTGCAATACAACATACAGGAATATATATAACAAACATAAAACAAACGTAAGGAGTGCTGTTTGTATTTTATTTTTGAAAATACTATACACATAAAGCGTTATTAAAGTAATAGTGGCAAAACTCGCTACCAAATAAGCTAATGCAAAATTCAATTGTTCTGATATAGACAAAAGTAGGGTGTAAAAAAGGATTAAAGCTATCCCAACTAACAAATATTGAATCGGATGAATTTTCTTTTTAGTAAGAATCTCCACAAAGAAGAATACTACAAAAGTAAGGCCAATAAACATAATAGCATATTTTGCAGAACGCATATTCTGCTGGTAATGATCAACTGTATCAACCAAACTCACGCCAAAAGTAGAATCATAAAAACCATTGATATTGTCGTCTACCCATACATCCGGAATATTACGGTTAAAACTCAGAATATTCCATGTCGCATCGAACCCTTCCGTAGATTTCGCCTCCGGGCTGAAGTTTCCAATATAGCCGGGAGCATCCCATGCTCCGTTTACATGAACAGTTGTTGTCTTACCCAATGGAATAAAATTAATACTCCCACTACCGTTAAGGTTCATTTTGCAATTAAAAGACAATATGCCATCTGTGTTGAGTATATCCTCCCCTACGACAACGGTTAACTCATTTCCTAAATTACCATTATTAATTCCTGTAGCAGAAGCTTCATAAGATTTATTATTCAGTTTAAAATCAATATTTGTTGTGATACCCCGTAAATCGGAAAACCCTAATCGGAGATAAGATTTATCCCAGTGGATAACACTATTATCCAGGTTAAAATTCTCCACCTTATTAAACTTACCTGAAATATTAAGTTCACTTTTATACAATATTGTTTTGTAAATACCATAATGCCTTTCTTCCGGAAACAATTCCGCATCGATAATTAATGTTTCGGGCGTAACATTTAAAATATGGTGCTCGATTATTATTTTATTCTCCTTATTCGTATAGGTTGTTGTATAAGGTATCGTCAGAACCGGAGCGCAAATGGTTTGGGAATGACTCCATTTTGCATTGATCTTTTCTATCGTTTCCACACTTCTTTCTTTCCTTTCCCAAATAAGGTCCTGAACCATAAAACCGGGAATTAACAGGATAAGCGTTAAAACCATAACTACCACAGCTTTTAATGTAATTGACTGGGTGAAATTTTCCGTCTTTTTCATTTTTGTTTCCATAAACTTTGTTATTTATTATTTATATAAAAGAACTTTGAATTGCAAAGTAATAAGGTAAAAAAATTAGCGGATCAATTCTTCCAAAGCATCTAGATGCTCTTTAAAACGCTTCCCCCCTTCTTCAGTAATTGTGTATTGTGTATTAGGTTTTCGCCCTATAAACTGTTTATGAGATTGAATATACCCTAATCCTTCCAATGCTTTTAGATGACTTGCGAGGTTACCGTCAGTCAATTCCATTAATTGCTTCATCGTATTAAAATCGGCAGATTCATTTACAGAAAGAATAGACATTATTCCTAATCGTATACGACTTTCAAAGGCCTTATTTAATTTTGAAATAATATTTGTCATTCTTTTTTCAGATCATATTTCTTATACATTAGAAAACCATATATAATATGGCAAACCCCAAATCCGATAGTCCAGAATAATATCCCGTTACGTTCAAATATAGCGGCAGCTATTCCAAGGATAATTTCGGTGATTCCTAAATAATGCACTTCTTCAAATGTATATTTAGAGGCATTTATCAAGGCCAAGCCATAAAAAACAAGTGTACCGGCAATCACCATCCGCACATCTCCACGCAATAAAAAGATCGTACACATTATTCCGCCGGCGATTAAAGGTATGCTCAAATTATAAAGCGTACGCATTGTTACACGATTAAATAAATTCTGGTTTTGTTTCTGTGCTTTCCGCCACGAAAAATAAATACCGAAACCTATCGAAATAAACAAGACGACTAATGCATCTAAAAAAAGTATTATAAGTTCCTGATTGCGGGTATAATCAGTCAGTGACGGATCTCTCAACAAATAGAAATAGGCAAAGGCCGCTCCCAGAATTGCCGTAATGCCTGCCAGAATACCGGATAAACCGCTTAAAGATATAAATTTAGATGATTTCTCCATCATCTCACGTATCGCCTTAATATCTTCTAATTGTTTATTCATACAAATAAAATAAAAGTGCTTTGAATTGCAAAGTTAATATTGATTCTTATATCTCCAAATATTTCATGATGATTCTTTTCAACTTTACAAAAAAGGTAAGAATTTGTCAGTACAAATTCTTACCTCCTCTATTCGACCATTCTCTTTCCTGCGGAATGATCAGTTATTTCCTAAATTATCAGATTCTGTTTGCAGAGCCCAATACTTCTTCAATTTTATGTTTATACAGTTTCTTTGCATTTTCACGTGCAGGTCCTAAATATTTACGAGGATCGAACTCAGCCGGTTTAGTAGCAAAAACTTCACGGATAGCAGCAGTCATGGCTAAACGGCTATCAGAGTCGATGTTGATTTTGCAAACAGCTGAAGCAGCAGCTCTACGTAATTGTTCTTCCGGAATACCGATAGCATCTTTTAGTGCACCACCATATTTATTGATTGTAGCAACTTCTTCCTGTGGAACAGAAGAAGCTCCGTGAAGTACAATAGGGAATCCCGGTATTCTTTTTTCAATTTCTTCAAGGATATCGAAACGTAACGGGGGAGGAACAAGATTTCCATTTTCATCGCGGGTACATTGTTCCGGAGTAAATTTGTTGGCTCCGTGAGAAGTACCGATAGAGATAGCTAATGAGTCACATCCGGTTTTTGTAACGAAATCAACCACATCATCAGGTTCTGTGTATGTATGATGATCTGAACTAACTTCGTCTTCCACTCCTGCTAAAACGCCTAATTCACCTTCAACTGTTACGTCATATTGGTGTGCATATTCTACAACTTTTTTTGTAAGGGCTACATTTTCTTCGTAAGGCAGGTGTGAACCATCAATCATCACAGATGAAAAACCTGTGTCGATACAGCTTTTGCAAAGTTCGAAAGAATCACCGTGGTCAAGGTGAAGGGCGATCTGAGGATTCGGGCATCCCAATTCTTTAGCATACGCCACAGCACCTTCCGCCATATAACGTAAAAGAGTTTGGTTCGCATATTTACGGGCACCGCTTGATACCTGAAGGATTACAGGAGAATTTGTTTCCACTGCAGCCTGAACAATAGCCTGCATTTGTTCCATGTTATTAAAGTTAAATGCAGGAATAGCATAACCGCCTTCCATTGCCTTTGCAAACATTTCTTTGGTGTTTACCAGGCCTAATTCTTTGTAACTTACCATTGTAGTTATATGTTATTATGTTATTAATTAAAAACCTTCACAAAGATAGAAACTATCAGATAAAATACATGCTATTAAGCATATAAATTATCCGAAAAGTCGTTTCCATAGAAAAAATAATTTCATTTTCTTTGTTTGTTCAATTGCATTCCATACCTTTGCATCCCAATTCGGTTACCAGTCACTATAAGAAGAATATAAACTAAAAAAACAGATATAAAGCAATGAAAAAAGGTATTCATCCTGATAACTATCGTCCGGTCGTGTTTAAAGATATGTCTAACGACGATGTATTTATCACGCGTTCGACAATCAACGCAAAGGAAACTATCGATATCGACGGTGTTACTTATCCGTTGATAAAGGTGGAAATTTCAAGCACTTCTCACCCCTTTTACACTGGTAAATCGAAACTGGTGGATACAGCCGGGCGTGTAGATAAGTTCATGAGCCGTTACGGCAACCGTAACAAGAAATAACAGATATATTTCATATCTTGAAAAAAGGTCATTCTAAAAGATGGCCTTTTTTATTTAAATAATCCTCTTTTTATCCAGTATTCAACATGTAAGATGTTATATTTGATTTAATAGTTTGTCAATATAAGTAATTACCAAGATTTTTTAGTAACTACAATACGGACAAACATGCACAAACAGACAATTCTCTTTTTAATTTTTCATTTATTTGTTTCTTCACTACATGCTCAAAACATCAGCATTAAAGGAAATATAACCGATTCAAAAGAAAAAGCCGCAATACCTTATGCCAACATTACTTTATTATTGACTGATTCCTCATTTGTTGCAGGGACAACAAGTGATGAAGGGGGTAAATTCACCTTATATAATATAGATAAAGGAAATTATATATTAACCGTTTCATGCATCGGCTATCCGAATTGCATTACTCAATTAAATAACCTCTCAAAAGATATTGATTTAGGAGTCATTGTTCTTGAAGAGCTACCCGTAGAATTACAGGGAATAACAATAACTGCTTCTCAAGTAATCACCAAATTAGACAGACAGATTGTTCTACCCACCCGGTCACAAATACAGAATTCAACGTCCGGATATGAACTTTTAAGCAAAATGATGTTACCAGGATTAAAAATAGATCTGCTGCAAAACGTTGTTTCAACCATTGGGGGTGAAACTGTCCAGTTGCGTATTAACGATATGAAAGCAACAGCTCCTCAAGTTCACGCACTCAGACCAGGCAATGTTGTACGAGTGGAATACATTGACAACCCCGGTATACGATATGCCGATGAAGGAATCTCCGCCGTTATAAACTTCATTGTCAGGCAACATACATCGGGTATCAGTGCGGGCGTTAATTTAACCAACTCGTTTACTACCGGCTTCGGAAACGATAACATATACATAAAAGCAAATCATAAACAATCTGAATTCGGTTTAAATTATTATATGACATACCGCGACTATAACGACAGGTTTACCAATGATGATCAATCGTTTTTACTTAAGGACGGAAGTAGCCGCAACCGCCGCCTGGAAGGAATTAGTTTGCCGTTCAATTATACCACACACGACGTTGAATTTTCCTACAACCTTTTCCAGCCTGATGACTATACTTTTAATGCAGTTTTCAGAAACAGCATATTCAATGCCCCTAAAAGGGATGTCGCTCAAAATATAGTTGAAAATAATATCCCAAAAGGCCATTCATATAATAAGATGACTGACAAAAGTAATACGCCTGCTATCGATTTATATTTCATGAAGCACCTTCCGCATAAACAAAGCATTACAGCCAACATAGTAGGAACATTCATCGGTTCTGATTATAGCCGCAATTATAAGGAATATTTTTCCGATATCAACAATCCGCACAGCAATTATGCTTACTCGGCAGATGGGAATAAATATTCTTTGATTGGAGAAGGAATTTATGAAAAAGAGTTTAAACCTTTTGAACTTTCCCTCGGATTGCAATATACCCAGGCACATACCAAAAATATATATGAAGGTACGACAGATGCCATAACACGCATGAACACATCGAATACATATGCTTATACACAAATACAGGGTAAAATTAAAGAACTATCGTATATGTTGGGGGTCGGCGTTTCGCGTCAGGCATTTGATGAAAACGACGAAGGATTTGTTTTCTATACTTTCCGCCCTTCATTTATGGTCTCCTATCCTGTTTTTAAAGGAGCAAACCTTAGGTATATATTTAATGTGCAACCCACTCTGCCTTCCCTCTCTAATTTAAGTGATATCCGGCAGCAAATGAATGATTTTGAGGTAAATACAGGAAATCCGGATTTGACTCCTTACAGAACCTACACTAACCAGTTGCGTTTTCAGTACCAATACAAACAAATTAACACTCAACTTTCAGGTAATTACTCTTATCTTAAAAATCCCATTATGGAAGAAGTTAACCGAATAGATTTACCGGATACATATCTTTTCGAATATAGGTATGATAATCAAAAAAGCTCCCGCTGCATTGGCGGACAAGGATATATTCAAATGCAAGTGATTGAAAATATCCTTTCATTATCCGGCTATACAGGTATAAATTATTTCAGAAACACCGGCAATAAGTATGACCACTCTTATACAACATGGTATGCCGGAGGACAAGCTGAAATAAGCTATAAAAAATGGTCGATAGGAGGATGGATTTACAGCCGGTACAATTCATTAAACGGAGAGACTATCCGCTATGGAGAGAATAATTGCGGAATCAATATGGGATACAAAATCAATAAGGAAATAAAAATCGGAGCCGGACTCTGGTACCCGTTTATTTCAGAAGGATGGAGTGCCGGAAGCAAAAGAATCTCCGGAATTGCAAAAAAAGAAACCCGGACGTATATAAAAGATAACGGTAACATGCTCACCCTCTCCTTTACCTGGAATATACATTACGGACGGAAACATAAGGCGGAAAATAAAACCCTGAATAATGCCGACCAGGATTCGGGCATTGTAAAATAGCGTTTTTTTGCCTAAGTTTGCAATTCTATCAGGTGACTTAATTTAAACGTACATACCATGACAAAAACAAAAGAACAATTATTGCAACTCCTGGACTATTTCCAGATTGAAGGCCAGGTCGTTTCCGCCGAACCGTTTGGCAACGGACATATTAACGACACATTCAAGGTTGTAACTGATAAAGGCGAAGCTAAATACATTCTGCAACGTATTAATCATAACATATTTACAAATGTAGATATACTCCAGAATAACATACGCATCGTAACTTCGCATATACGCAGGAAACTGGAAGAAAAAGGTGAAACAGATATTGACCGCAAAGTATTAACCTTCCTACCCGCTAAAGACGGTAAATATTATTATTTCGACGGGGAAAGCTATTGGCGGGTATGTCTATTTATCCCCCGCAGTAAAGGATATGAAGAGGTAAACGAAGAATTATCCTATGAGGCAGGTAAAGCATTTGGCGATTTCCAGTCGATGCTTGCAGATATACCAGAAGGTGAATTGGAAGAGACGATACCGAACTTTCATAACATGGAATTCCGCCTGCAACAGTTTCACGATGCATTAAACGAAAATGCAGCCGGACGTCTGGAAGAGGTTAAAGACCTCATAGAAGAAATTGAAAAGCGTGCCGATGCCATGTGTATACAGGAACAGCTTTACCGGGAAGGAAAACTAAAGAAACGCATCAATCATTGCGATACGAAAGTAAATAATGTAATGTTTGATGAAGACGGTAAAGTGCTTTGCGTAATAGATCTGGATACGGTTATGCCGGGTTTTGTACTTTCCGATATCGGGGATTTTATCCGTACGGGCGCTAACAAGGGTGCGGAAGACGATCCAAATCTTGATAATGTAGACGTAAACATGGATATATTTAAATCATATACCCGTGGTTATATGGAAACAGCCAGTTCGTTCCTCACTCCCTTAGAAATAAGCTTTCTTCCCTATGGAGGACGACTACTTACATACATGCAAACTGTTCGTTTCCTGACCGACTACATCAACGGCGACACCTACTACAAAATTCATTACCCTGAACATAATCTGGTACGCACAAAAGCACAGTTCAAACTTCTCCAGAGCCTTGAACAACATGCGGATGAAATGGATGACTTTATGAAACAGTGGTTATAAAAACAATCAATATACAGATTTCAGGCCCGGTAAAATTCAGCCGGGCTTTTGCTTTTCTCCAAAAGTAAGAACAAAGTCAGGGTATACCGAATAGTAAAGGGAATATACTTTTTTTTCCAAAGTACGGGTTTCCGTTGCAGTCAGATAACCCGAATGAGAGTAAAGGAAAGGGGTTATATGCAAATGATCACGGAAATCAACACCTTCCTTGCCGATCATTTTAAATAAAGCTTCTTTAGCACACCAGTAAATAAGCAGATGCGCGGCTTCATTCTTTTTATCTATCGAATCCTCTTCATCAGGATTAATAAATTTGCGTTTTATTTTCAAAATACGATCGTTGCGGTATTCAATATCGATACCTACCGGAGCAACATCGCTTAATATGACTGCAACATATCCTTTCGTATGTGAAATGCTTATATTTACGTCTTTATCCGGCAAATAAGGAGCGCCATTCGGAGAATACGCGATCAACGTTTCTTCACCTAATAATTCTTTTAATAACACCCGCACAGCCAGCCATTCTTTTTTCCGATGCTCCGTACGTATCTGACTGATAAAAGAAACGTAATCAGCATGATAATCCAACATCGACCACAACTCTTCCGGAGTTTCATCCATCTGCCATATACCTACGACAGGCTCTTTATATGTTAATAACAACGGCATTTAATTCTGCCAGCTAAAAGATTGGATCAATTCCATAATATCAGCCTTCACATATTGGGTGACAGGCGCCAAAGAATCAATATTGGATACCCTGTTATAATATAAAGCCCCGCGGAAAAATCTTGTGGCACTGTCCGTCACTGTAAATTGGATTGGAGAAGGGGTATTTCCTTCTAACTGAAACAAAACTGCATATACCTTCAACAAATCATTATCATATGCCTGTTCAGTAATAGATTGAACGTTCCTTGACTGCCGTATGACCAAAGAGCGGGATTCTTCCATGACAGTATGTAAATCACCTTTTCTTATAGGGATATAACTACAATATATTTTTGCGCCAAGCGACGGATACGCCAGATTGATCCAACCCACCGGATCTCCTACGGGAGGTAATTCCACAGTAACTTCAGACGATATATTAAATGAATAAGGAAGTTCATCTAATGGTAATGAAACATATGACGGAACAGGAGGCTCAATACGGAAATAACCCCGCGGTTTAGGAGTATAATCTGTGCGGGAAGAACAGGAAACGGCCGTTGCTGCAACTATTAACAGGCATAAAAGTAAGCGACATACCAACCCAAGACTTCCCGGCTTACAGCTTCTCATCAGCATCCTCCACATCGTTTACTGGTGTAAATTTAACTTTTTGTATCCTGCGGTTATCTACTTCAAGTACCTGAAACCTGTAACCGTTATAGACTATTACTTCGCGACGTTTTGGGAAATCTCCTTTAATTTCAAGTAATAACCCGGCCAACGTCTCCACTTCATCCGTCAGATCATCGAATTCCGATGGATCGGCGCCTATGATACGGAAAAAGTCATTCAATGAGATTTTAGCTTCGAAAATCAGGCTACCGTCTGCCAATCTGATAAATTGTTTCTCGTCTTCATCATATTCATCCGAGATTTCGCCTACTATTTCCTCCAGTATATCTTCCATTGTAACAATACCCGATGTACCACCAAATTCATCAACTACGATTGCCATATGAATTTTATTGGTACGGAACTCTTCCAGCAGGTCATCGATCTTTTTTGTTTCCGGAACAAAATAAGCCGGTCGTATCAGGCTTTGCCATCGAAAAGTATCAGGCTTATCAATATAAGGCAATAAGTCCTTAATATACAATATACCTTTAATATTATCCTCTGTCTCCGCATAAACCGGAATACGGGAATATCCTGAATCGATAATAAATTGAATGACATTCCTGAATGAACTTTTTATATCGATATCCTCCACATCCAGCCTCGACGTCATGATCTCGCTTGCTGTTTTGTTATAAAATTTTATAATCTCCGCAAGCATTTCTTTTTCCTCAGGAATCTGATCGGAGGTCAGTTCCAAGGCTTTCGACAGCTCGTCTACCGACAAATCATACTTTTTCTTCACCAAAGCTTTATTTATCAACGAAGTAGAATTAACAAGCAATTTGGATAACGGACGACAAAATACCTCAATCCCTTTCATTACCGGAGCAGCCCGCCGTGCAAACTGAAGTGAACGTTTTTGAGCATATATCTTAGGCATGATTTCACCAAAAAGCAACAATAAAAACGTAAGGACTATTGTCTGCAGGACAAAACCTAAAACCGGTGCACCGGAAAAATCAAATATACTGTTAAAGCCATACGTACACAACATAACAATAGCCACATTGATAAAATTATTGGCAATCAATATGGCAGCTAATAAATATTCGGAACGGTTAAGCAAACCGGAGATTACTGTATCAGAAGATTTTTTATTTTCCCGTATTTCGTTAATATCAGAAGGGTCCAGAGAGAAAAAAGCGACTTCCGAAGCAGACACAAAACCGGAAGCCAACAAAAGCAATGCAGCAATAATGAATGCTATAATCGCTCCAACGGAATAAGAATGTATTGTTACGTGCTCAAATAATCCGGATAAAAAATAGTCGGAGTCCAATGTGAACGGTATTAGTTAGACAATATCAGAAAGGAAGGTCATCCGCGTCATCGGAATCAAAATTTCCTGTCTGTGGTGTAGAAGTTTGTTGGAAAGGGTTCGGGTTATTATCCTGCTGATGGGATTGCACAGGCGTAGAAACCGAAGCAGACTGCCCGTCTTCCCTGCGACTGCCGAAACTATAAAACTCAACCCGGTCTGCATAGATTTCAGTAACATATCGTTTTACGCCACTCTGGTCGTCATAGGTACGGGTACGTATTTTCCCTTCCACATACACACTCGCTCCTTTTTTCACCCATTTCTCAACAAAAGCAACCTGATCCTTACGTACTACGATATTATGCCATTCCGTACGGTCAGGCACAACCGTGCCGTTCGCTAAAGTATATCCTCTTTCCGATGTAGCCAATGGAAAATTGGCCACCGCTGCGCCACTATCAAAATAACGCACATCAGGGTCTTTACCCACATTTCCGATCAATATTACTTTATTTAATGACATATCTTTTCAACTTAATTCTTATTACAAAGAAACACAAATCCCATTACTTTACAAAGAAAAACCAACAATAATCTTTACTCTCCCGAATGACACTGTTTATCTACCAAGATAGATGTCAGTAAGCCGTGAAACCGCATAATCCTGTACACTTTCAAGGGATATTTCAGTAAACCTGTCGAGGTAAGCGGGACGATGTCCGACTTCAACTTTATAAAACGTTGCATATATTTTCTGGTGGGATAATATATGTTTTAAATCTGATAATTCGACTGATATGCTTAAACAGCCTGCATCCGCAAACAAGTTTTGAAAGCCATTTAATTGTTGTAATCCTGAGAGATCCGTCGGCACCTCGGTTTCAATCAATGGAAATTCATAAAGCCCTTGCCAGATATCCTTACCGGAACGGCGGTTGAGCCAGGTTTTCCCGTCGTGTATAATATGAAAATAATGGAAGTAACGGTCACGGGTTTTTAATTTATTCTGTTTTACCGGAAAAGATTGAGGGGAACCGGAAGCATATCCCATACATTTTTCCTGCAAAGGACAATTGTTGCAATCCGGACTTTTAGGCACACAATGCAGAGCGCCGAATTCCATAATAGCCTGATTATGTAACCCCGCCCTGGCAGGATTCATTAACCATTCCGCAATTTTGGTAAATTCTTTCTTACCTTTCCCTGTATCAATCGGAGTTTGTAAAGCAAAAAGACGGGATAATACACGAAATACATTGCCATCAACTACCGGATAAGGCTGATTCCATGCAAACGAAACAATTGCCGCGGCCGTATACTCTCCAATGCCTTTCAGGGCCAACACATCTTTATATTGGTCAGGAAAAATGGCATCACAGTATTTTACAATATATTTAGCGGCAGCATGTAAGTTACGGGCACGGCTGTAATAACCCAGTCCCTGCCAGTATTTAAGAATTTCATCTTCTTCTGCTTCCGCTAATGCGGTGACATCAGGAAACCGTCCGGTAAATCGCAGGAAATAGTCCATACCCTGAGCTACGCGCGTTTGCTGTAATATAACCTCAGATATCCAGATAATATACGGATCGGTGGAATTACGCCAGGGAAGATCCCTTTTATTCTTAAAATACCAGGAGATCAGTATATCACTAATCTCCAAATTAACATCATTCAGCATCTCCATCTGAAATGAAAGACGATCATAATCCAAGCGCTTTCGCTTCATCCCAAATCTTATCCATTTCTTCTAATGACATATCTTTTAAAGAACGGCCTTCTTTTATCGTATGATCTTCCAAATAATTAAAACGGCGGATAAATTTCTGATTCGTGCGCTCCAACGCGTTGTCGGGATTTATTTTATACAAGCGGGCCGCGTTGATGAGGCTGAAGAACAGATCACCGAATTCATTCTCCATGCGGTCCGTATCCATATGATCGATCTCCGCTTTCAGTTCATTGAACTCTTCCAATACCTTATCCCATACCTGATCACGTTTTTCCCAGTCAAATCCTACGTTACGGGCTTTATCCTGTATACGATGCGCTTTTACCACCGAGGGCAGTGCCGCAGGTACCCCTTCAAGCACCGTTTTGTTGCCTCCTTTTTCTTTCAATTTCAGTTGCTCCCAACTTTGTTCCACTTTTGCACTGGTGTCGGCAAGAGAGTCGCCAAACACATGTGGGTGCCGGTAAATGAGCTTTTTACATAAGGCGTCACAAACCGATTTCATATCGAAAACACCTTTCTCTTCTCCTATTTTAGCGTAAAAGACGATATGGAGCAGCAAATCTCCTAATTCTTTTTTTATATCGTCGTTATTGTCACGGATTAATGCATCACAAAGTTCATACGTCTCTTCAATAGTGTTCGAACGAAGGCTTTCATTGGTCTGCTTCCTGTCCCAAGGGCATTTCTCACGCAATTCATCCATAATATCCAGCAACTTTCCGAAAGCTTTCATCTGTTCGTCACGGGTACTCATTGTCATCTCTTTATTTATTTACTCTTTCTCTATAATTTCTCAATCCGTCCTGAAGGAATTTTATATATTTTGCAACATCTTCGTCATAAGCATAGGAAGGACCTAAGGGTTTACCCTCATTATCCAGCAACACATAGAATGGTTGAGCGTTTGCTCCGAATTTACTCCGCTGCAGGTAACTCCATTTATCCCCTATCGTTTTTAATTTACGCGTTTTACCGTATTCTTCAATTTCCACGGTTTCAGGCAATCTGGTTTTATCATCAACAAAGAGCGTGATCAATACATAATCATTTTCCAGCAACTGTTTTACTTTCGGGTCGGTCCATACCGAAGCTTCCATTTTACGGCAATTCACACAACCGAAGCCGGAAAAATCGATCATAACGGGTTTATTTACCCTTTTCGCATAGGCCATTCCACTCTCGTAATCGTCGAACGGTGCATGAACTTCATTATCATACAAGTTGAAATCCTGCGTGTATAACGGTGGGGCGAACGCACTGATCGCTTTTAACGGCGCTCCCCATAAACCCGGTACCATGTAAACCGCAAAGGATAAAGAGATAATAGCCATAAAAAGCCTCGGTACCGATATATATTTCAGATCGCTGTCATGCGATAATTTTATTTTTCCTAACAGATAGAACCCAAGCATAGCGAAGATCACGATCCAAAGCACGAGAAATACTTCACGGTCGAGTATCCGCCACCCATAAGCAAGGTCGGCTACAGATAAGAATTTCAACGCCAAAGCCAGTTCAAGAAAACCTAAAACCACCTTTACCGAATTTAGCCACCCCCCTGACTTAGGCATATTCTGCAGCATATTCGGGAATACGGCAAAAAAGCTGAAAGGGATAGACAAGGCCAGTGCAAATCCGAACATTCCAATTGCCGGACCTACCGCTGTGCCCATCGCTGCAGCCTGCACCAGCAGGGTTCCGATAATCGGGCCTGTACACGAGAACGACACAAGCACCAATGTGAACGCCATAAAAAAGATGCTTATCAATCCAGTGGTGGAATCGGCCTTACTATCCAGCTTATTCGTCCAGGAAGCAGGCAGCACCATCTCGAAAGCACCGAAAAATGAAATGGCAAAAACAACCAGTAACAGGAAAAAGATAATATTAAATACAGCATTGGTAGACAGGTCATTTAATGCACTTGCACCAAATAGCCCCGTAATGATAAGGCCCATTGCCAGATAAATCACAATAATAGCCACGCCATACATCACAGCGTCCCTTATCGCTTTCTTCTTATCCTTGGTTCGTTTAAGGAAGAAACTTACCGTCATCGGTATCATCGGCCATACGCAGGGGGTAAGCAAAGCTATGATCCCACCCAGAAACCCGGCGAAGAAAATAAACAGCCACGATGTATCCGTAGCCGACAGCGTGGCATCGCCATAGGCTTTCATATCATCGATCACAGGAGCCCAAAGATCGGCTGCATCCGTCAGCTCTTCCGTAACAGGAGAAACAGACTGGACCGGTTGCCTGCGGGGAGGAATCGAGACTACCGCTTCTTCCATAACTGTACCTTCATGTATGGAGTCCTGACTTTCTGCTATCGGAGTATCTTCTTCCCGGGCTGTTTCCTGTGTATCCGTCAGAGTAATATCTTTCTTGTCAAAAGTGAATTCCACACGTTCCGGCGGAAGGCAGGTGGCATCATCGCATGCCATAAACTCAACTTCTCCTGTTATTTTGAATTTCCTGGCATCGGTAACCTTTACTTTCTGTGTAAAAGAAACAGCTTCCCCAAACCACCTCAAATCCATACCGAACAACTCATCGTATACGGAGGTAGGTTGCACAGAAGCTACAGGTTTACCGATCAGTTCCGCACCATTTACCGTTTCAAAGGTAAACGACGTAGATACGGGTCCTCCGTCCGGAAGATTCATATCATATAAATGCCATCCCGCATCCATCGTTGCGGTAAAAACGATTGTTTTCTCCGTACCGGGGGTATCATTTATTTCAATTTTCCATGTAACCGGAGTAAGTATTTGCGCCTGTGCAGCAATAGTTATCAGCGTTAAAATCAGAATACCAAACAGCTTCTTCATGCGATATCTGTGTTATTTAGGAAATGTATGTTTAAATTATTACAAAGATAGTGGTTTAAACTGCATGAACAAACTATTCTTTACTCCATATTGTAACCATAAAAAAGAGGATAAACGATTGGTTTATCCTCTCTTTGATATTATCAACGTTCCCTGATCGGTATATAATCCTGATCATCCAGAATGTTTTTGTATGCCGGCCGGATGATGCGTTTGCTCTTGAAGTTCAGTTCTTCAATGCGGTGGGCTGTCCATCCCACAATACGTGCCATGGCAAATAAAGGAGTATATATTTCCTGCGGAAGCCCGATCATTTCATATACAAACCCTGAATAAAAATCGACATTGGATGATACACGTTTCTTTGTTCCTTTAAAGTTAGCGAAACATTCGATCGCACGGTCTTCCAGCAATTCAAGGAAAGCAAACTCAGCTTCGCGTTTCTTTTCTTTCGCCAGGTCACGGGCCATTTCTTTTAAGAGTACCGCCCGGGGGTCGGAAATGGTGTAAACGGCATGTCCTATACCATAGATCAAACCTGTTTTATTATACACTTCCTTATTGAGCATGCGCATGAAATAAGTATCAATTTCATCAACGTTGGTCCAGTCGGATATGTTTTCTTTCAAATGGTTGAACATATCAACTACCTGGATATTAGCCCCACCATGCAAAGGACCTTTCAGCGACCCGATACCCGCAGCTATGGATGAATAAGTATCCGTTCCCGATGAACTTGTTACGCGCACCGTGAACGTCGAGTTATTACCACCCCCATGTTCGGCCTGCAATACCAGCAGCAGGTCCAGTGTACGGGCATCCAGTTTGGTAAAATCTTTTTTCAGCATATACAGGAAGTTTTCCGCAATGGAAAGGTCTTCGTTCGGATGACGGATATGCAGCGAACGCCCGTGGGTGCTGTGACGGTAAATATTAAAGGCGTAGGCGATGATTGTCGGAAATTTGGATATAAGATCGATAGACTGACGCATTAAGTTTTCGGGAGAGGTATCGTCGGGGTTAGGATCAAAGTTATACATTTCCAGTACGCTACGCGCAAGTATGTTCATGATATTCTGACCTTCCAGGTCGATAATATTCATTTTCGTTTTCTGCTCCAACGGCATATTTTCGCAAATAAGCTCTTTAAAGTTGTCCAGTTCGTCCTTATCCGGCAATTGACCGGATAACATCAGGTAAGCCACCTCTTCAAATCCAAAACGTTTCTCTTTGATCAGGGCATGAACAATATCTTCAATATCGTACCCCCTGTAAAACAGTTTGCCCGGAATAGCCTTTAGCCCTCCTTCGGGCAATCTTTCATATCCTACTACGTTTCCTATCTGTGTAAGGCCTACCAATACACCGGAACCGTCTTCGTTACGCAATCCGCGTTTTACATTATATTTCGTAAACAGATCATTCTCTATTTTCGACGTAGTCTTTACCGACTCAGATAATTTGAATATTAAATATTCTTTTTTCATACTACTTCAGTTGATTAGGTTTATTTAAAGTAATCCGACGATAGTTTCACCAAATTCTTTGGTGCCCAGAGATTTGCCATTGTCCATAAAGCGCGCCAGATCGTGCGTCGCCTCGCCTTTCAAAAAGGCTTTTTCCATGGCTGTTGTAATTAATGATGCCGCTTCGTACCAACCCATATATTCAAGCATCATAACCGACGAGAGTAATAAAGACGACGGATTTACACTGTTCTTTCCGGCAATGTTCGGCGCCGTACCGTGCGTAGCTTCAAATATGGCATGCCCCGTCATATAATTGATATTGGCGCCCGGAGCAATACCTATACCTCCAACCATAGCAGCCAACTGGTCGGAGATGTAATCTCCGTTGAGGTTCAAAGTCGCAATGACCGAATATTCCTCCGGTATCAACAGGGTATTTTGTAGGAAAGCATCGGCAATAACGTCTTTGATCAAAACTTTTCCTGTTGCTTCAGCAGGATTGGTTGTTGTCTGCTCCGGAAATTCGCGTTCGGCCAAAGCATATCCCCATTGTTTGAAGCCGCCTTCCGTAAACTTCATAATATTCCCTTTGTGAACCAGCGTCACACTCGGTAGCTTGTTAGCGATAGCATACTCGATAGCCGAACGTACCAGCCGCTCGGTTCCTTCCACCGAAACAGGCTTTACGCCGAAAGACGATGTTTCGGGAAAACGTATTTTCGTTACACCCATCTCCCCGGTAAGAAAATCGCGGAACTTCTTTGCTTCCGGCGTGCCCTGCTGCCATTCGATCCCGGCATAAATATCCTCGGTATTCTCCCTGAAAATAACCATGTTTACTTTCTGCGGTTCTTTAAGCGGGGAAACAACGCCTTTAAACCAGCGGACAGGACGGAGGCAAACATACAGGTCCAGTGTCTGACGAAGAGCAACATTTAAAGAACGTATACCTCCCCCGATCGGAGTAGTAAGCGGTCCTTTAATACCTATTACATATTCACGGAACGTATCCATCGTTTCATCAGGTAACCAGTTACCCGTTTCTTTATATGCCTTCTCGCCCGCCAGCACTTCTTTCCATTCAATCGCTTTTTCACCCTTGTATGCTTTTGAAACAGCCTCATCCACGATGTGCTGACAAACAGGAGTTATCTCGGCCCCTACTCCATCACCTTCAATATAAGGAACCGTTACCCGGTCAGGCGTAAGGATTTTTCCGTTTTCCTTTATTATTTTCATATAGTCATTTATTTAATAATTCATTAACTCAGTAATTGAATAACTCAATAATTGAGTAACTCAGTAATTCAATAAATCAATCAACAAGTAAGTTAACAGCTGAATAATTCAGTTATTCTGTTACTCAGTTACTGAGTTATTCAGTTACTGAGTTATTCAGTTAATGAGTCATTCAGTTATTAATTATCTGTAGATTTTTCATCCTTTGTTTTTTTACTGTTTTTGCGTGTTACTGATAAAATCTTTAAAAGTTCTTCTATTTCTTTATACAAATCCTGTAATAAATCTTTTTTCATTATTCCGGATTCCCATAATAACTCCAACCAAAATAATGTTTCATCAATTTCCTCAATAACTATACTAACCTTACTGTAAAATTCAGCATTGGATCTTGCCCGGCACGCTGCCCGGTAATTGGCCGCAATGGAAGTCCCGGATCGAATAATTTGTTTCCCTAAAACCTGAGCTTCTCCGGATTTAGGTAAGGATTGATACAAACGAATTATCCGTAGTGCTACGGTTTTAGTTCGTTCCTTCAACTTCTCCCTAAATTCAAAATCCCCCATTTATCCAATTATTTAGCTATTTATTTACCCCAGTCATTCAGTTATTGAATCATTCAGTTACTCAGTTATTGAATTATTCAGTTATTAGTTCCTGAGGAAATTAAGCGCGCTTCCTGCCTGATACCATTTGATCTGCAGCTCGTTATACGTATGATTTACATTAAATGATTCCTGCGTGCCATCTGCATGATAAAGGATAACCGTTAACGGTTCACCCGGTTTAAAATCCTGTATGCCGATTATGGAAATATGGTCTTCTTCACGTATTTTATCATAATCTTTTTTATCGGCAAAAGTGAGGGCAAGCATACCCTGCTTCTTTAGATTCGTTTCATGTATGCGCGCAAAATTTTTCACCAGGATAACTTTAACATTCAGGAACCGCGGTTCCATGGCAGCGTGCTCGCGTGAAGAACCTTCTCCGTAGTTTTCTTCGGCCACCACAATAGAAGATATATGTTTCTGTTTATATTCTTTCGCTACTGCCGATACAGCATCATACCTCCCGTTCAACTGGTTAAACACACAGTTTGTTTTACCGTTAAACGCATTCACGGCACCCATCAGCAGGTTATTGGATATATTTTCCAAATGTCCCCGGAACCTCAACCAGGGACCTGCCATTGAGATATGATCGGTCGTACATTTGCCTTCCGCTTTAATCAGTAAGGACATATTCAGCAAGTCATTTGCTTCAGGAGCCGGAAAAGGTTTAAGAAGCTGCAACCTTTCGGAATGCGGATCAATATGAACCTCTTCTTTTCCATTACCGGGAGCAAGATAGCCGTTATCCTTCACATCGAATCCTTTGGGCGGAAAATCCGTTCCTTCCGGTTCAGCCAGCATTACTTCACGGCCATCTTTTGATTTAAGCTTGTCTTTCAACGGATTGAAACAAAGGTCGCCGGCTATGGTGAGCGCCATAGTCAGTTCAGGAGATGCCACAAAAGCATGGGTATGGGGGTTTCCGTCGGCGCGTTTGGCGAAATTGCGGTTAAAAGAAGTGACAATGGAATTCTTACGTGTATTATCATCCGTATGGCGTTTCCATTGACCGATACACGGACCACAGGCATTGGCCATAATAACTGCCCCGATCTTCTCAAAATCTCCTATCAGCCCGTCGCGGTCCGCCGTGTATCGGATCAGTTCGGAACCCGGATTAATGATTAGCGGTGCAGCCACTTCAATATTGTCTTTAAGCGCCTGACGTGCAATAGAAGCAGCCCTGCTCAGATCCTGGTAAGAAGAATTCGTACATGAACCGATTAAACCGACTTCCATTTTTCTCGGGTAAGCATTCTCCTCTACTTTAGCGGCAAATTCGGATATAGGAGTAGCGGCATCGGGTGTAAAAGGCCCGTTAATATAAGGTTCCAGCGACGACAGGTCTATTTCGATCACATGGTCGTAATATTGCGCGGGTGTTTCTACAACCGCCCAGTCGGGCTGAAGATACGAAGAAATACTTTCGGCCATACGGGCAACCTCTTTCCTGTCCGTAGCCTCCAGATAAGCCACCATGTTTTTATCAAAAGGAAAAATAGATGTTGTTGCCCCTACTTCGGCGCCCATATTACATATAGTAGCTTTTCCCGTTGCCGACAAGGTTGCCGCACCGTCGCCAAAATATTCGATAATCGAGTTGGTACCTCCTTTAACGGTTAATATTCCGGCAAGTTTAAGTATAACGTCTTTCGGCGATGCCCAACCGCTTAACCGTCCGGTCAGTTTAACACCTATCAGTTTCGGCATTTTCAACTCCCATTCCATCCCGCTCATTACATCTACAGCGTCTGCTCCACCTACTCCGATAGCAATCATACCCAATCCTCCCGCGTTAGGGGTGTGCGAATCCGTACCGATCATCATACCGCCGGGGAAAGCATAATTTTCCAGTACGACCTGATGAATAATACCGGCTCCCGGTTTCCAGAAACCGATACCGTATTTATTGGATACGGTCTTCAGGAAATCATATACTTCACGGTTGGAATTGGTAGCCGTATCAATATCCTCTTCCGCGCCCATATCAGCTTGTATCAAATGATCGCAGTGTACCGTTGCGGGCACGGCCGATTTTTCTTTACCGGCATTCATAAACTGCAACAATGCCATCTGGGCCGTTGCATCCTGCATCGCTACACGGTCGGGACGAAAGTTTACGTAATCTTCTCCTCTTTTATAGTTTTGAAGAGCATCCTGATCAAACAAATGTGCATATAAGATTTTTTCTGCTAATGTCATCGGACGATCAATCCGGTTTCGTGCGTTATCTACTTTGTCGGCAAATTGTGTGTAAAAGCTTTTCAGCATGTCGATGTCGTGCGCCATATCAATGATTTTTATATTAGGTTCTTCATGTGGAATACACAAATCTAAGAAATAAAGGGACTATTTTCGTTCAGTTTTTTCAATCAACTGATAGAGTTTATCTATTACTTTTCATTCATTACCCCTTACTAATGAGTTAATCTATTCATATTAATAGAACTACATTGAAAAGCTTTTTGTTCAATAAAACAAGCATTTTAGCAACCTTAAAATGAAGAAATATTTCCTTAAACAAATTGTCGTGCATTTAATATTCTGAAATGATTATTCTCAAAACTACCTTATATAGGTAAGATATTCTATCCAAATGGAATTCATATTTTTCTCGTTTCACCTTTCACCTTATAAATAACACATTAAATAACAACAAGATACAAAACATTTGAAGGTGAAAGGAAATTCCACTTTTTAAAATATACTTTCACCGGTTTATTGCAGCAATTACAGGAAAGAATAATAATTTACATCTTTCACCTTAGCTGTTTTACTATTTTATAAAGCACCTTTTAACATCCGGCTCACCTATAATTGATCGGCCCACCCGGGTGATTCGATCGACTCACCTTGGTGGAACGATCGGCCCACCCGGGTGGTTCGGTCGTTCCACCAAGGTGGGCCGATCAATAATAAGTTTCCGGAGATTAAAATGATAAGAGCCATTACATAAAATGCAGTAGAATAATTCATAGATGATTTACAGGTTAACCAGGTACCAGATAGTTTTTTTTCACGGAATCACCCGCGTTTCACCTCTTGACTTAAGCTACTCTTATAATAATCAACTTATTAAACAGTAGGTGAAAGGTGAAACGTAAAAAATGCAAACTGTAATTGAAGAGGGTTTTTTTACGTTATATCAGAAATAAATTACAATTATTGCCCTTTTCCAGATAGATTTTGCAGAAATAGATCCATCATTTGTTTTGCGGCAACAAAAGAACTGATTTCATTTTGAAGGACTTTTTGCTCGGTAGTTTTCAGCATATTTACAACAGCAGGATTATGATAAAAAGTATTGCGGAGGTTTTCATTAATACTTTCATACATCCAGTACTTTGACTGCTCATTCCGTTTATAATCAAAATATCCGTTGTCTTTGGTAAAAGCCATATAATCGCCGATCATTTTCCATATATGGTCGATACCAAGTTTATAATATCCCGAATATGTCAATACCTGAGGAGTCCAACCCGATTCGGAAGGCGGAAAAAGATGGAGGGCATTACGGAAATGAGAAGCGGCCAGGTTAGCCTTATCTATATTATCACCGTCGGCTTTATTGATAATAATCCCATCGGCCATTTCCATGATACCGCGTTTTATTCCCTGCAACTCATCACCGGTACCTGCCAACTGGATAAGCAGAAAAAAATCGACCATGGAATGGACTGCCGTTTCACTTTGTCCTACGCCTACCGTTTCCACAAATATGGTATCGAATCCGGCGGCTTCACATAACACTATGATTTCCCTGGTTTTGCGTGCTACTCCTCCTAAAGAACCTGCTGAGGGTGACGGACGTATAAAAGCGTTTTTCTCGCGCGAAAGTTCCTCCATACGGGTTTTATCGCCCAATATACTTCCTTTGGAACGTTCACTACTGGGGTCGATCGCAAGAACGGCAAGCTTTTTACCTTTGTTGATGAGATACATACCGAACGCGTCGATTGAGGTGCTTTTTCCGGCACCCGGTACGCCTGTTATACCAATACGGACAGACTTTCCTGCATGCGGCAGGCATTTTTCAATAATTTCCTGTGCAATTTGCTGGTGTTCCGGTCTGGAGCTTTCCACTAAGGTTACGGCCTGGCTCAGTATAGTAATGTTACCATTAAGAATACCGTCGACAAATTCTGCCGGAGAATATTCTTTACGCTGTGTACGTTTCAGGTAAGGATTTACGGTCGGAACATCCGACACTCCTTTGTTCACCTTCAAACCTTTGTATAATTCGTCGTTTTCAGGATGCTCCATGATAGATAACCTTTTTTATTTTTCGGCAGTAACTTTTATCAGCCGTACAGGGCTGTTCGGGTCGTTACACACAACATTGATAAATGCTTCCAGTTTTGTTTTAATATCTTTCGGGCGGACGCTTACCTTATATTCGGCCGAAGCTCCGGGCTTCAATTCTTTTTTACCGCCCGAGATATCGACATGATCGTTATCGCATGTCACGCTATAAACGGATAAGGGGGTTTTACCCGTATTGGTTATTATTAAATTTTCCGATTCTTTTCCTCCGCCGCCGATAAAAGGTATAATGCTTCCCCCTTTTTCAGGAAGTTTACCGAAATCCAATGAAGTGGCAGAGAATTGTATTACGGGAGCGTTCGCTTTATCTGTTGCCGACCATTTACTAAAATTATCGATCACATTGGCTGCTACCTCTATTGTACCTTCCGTACCTTTTTTCTTTCCACCGCTTTCCACCGTTAACGGTAAAACGGTAGTGATACGTCCCATTTTCCGTGAAAGATCGGTATTGAATAACAAGGTAATTTCTCCTGTTTCACCGGGTTCCAGGGTGGAGGGACGGATTTCTGCCGTTAAATAGTTAGGGGTTTTTCCGGCTTTTACGGTGACAGGATGCTCACCTTCATTCTTTATGCCAATTTTCTCACCCAGTGTTTCTCCCGGACGGATACTACTATACTGGATCGTTTTTGTCTGCAGTTTCAACCCGCCAATACCATAAGGGTAGGAAACAACAGCTTTAGCCGTTTGGGTTGGTTTGGGTTTGACCGACCCTTTTACATATAACGTCTGTTTGCCATTTTTGGCATTACTGAATACGGAAACGCTTTTATGAAAAGGCCCGGGACGTCCTTTGGGATTATAACTTATTTTTATTTCTGCGGTTTGCCCCGGTTCAATCGGCGCTTTCGAATATTCGGGCCGGGTACATCCGCAGGAGGCTGTGATGCGTGTGATAACCAACGGATCTGTTCCGGTATTCTGAATGGTAAACGAATGGGTAGCCAAGCCGTCGGCTTCGGCTATGGAGCCGAAGTCGTACGTATGCTCGGTTATGTTTATTTCTGCACTTTTCTGGGCATATACCTGCCCGGAAACAAGAAAAAGAGCTGTTATAATGGTTATAACTTTGTGTTGCAGCATTAGAATATCGGAAAAGGATCGCTTTTATTTTACGTCTCCCCTGATCGTTACTACGTAACTGCCGGTTTTCCCGTTGCTGTATATCGATACGGTTTTAGCAAAAGGACCCGGACGGTTCTTAGGATCGAATGTTACCTTTACTTCTCCGGTTTGTCCCGGAGCAATCGGTTCTTTCGTCCAATCCGGTGAAGTGCATCCGCAAGATGCAATTACACGCGTAATAACCAAAGGTGCGTTTCCATCGTTTTTCACAACAAATGTATGCGAAACTTTTCCATCTGCTTCTTTTATCTCACCAAAATCATGAAAATTTTCAGCCACTGTAATAGAGGGGCCGCCTTGTGCAAAGACACTTCCTGCTGATAAGAGAAGAGCCATACAAACGAAAATAATCTGTTTCATATTCTATTTTTTAATTGAATAGCATTTATGCTACAAAGTTAATAATAATCTGTAATTAACGGTTAACGATTACTGTTTAACGATTGTCAAAAAGGTAAATACTCCTGAAAACCTCCTGAATGTTACTCACTAACTGTAATCGAAATTCCTTCTGTATGCGAAACGAATTCGGGTGCATACTGGCATTGTATCGTTGCCAATCCCCCGCTGTAATTACCGGCCCTCGATACAAATGCAGCGTATTCCAGTACATAGGTGCCGGCAGGCAAATGGTCGAAATAAAAGTTTTCCGATACGTCTTTTGGCGCCCTGTAATACATCACACCGTCTGTATAAGCTAAACCTGATAACTGTACATTTGGTTCAAAACATCCGGCCCTTAAATCTTTCAGGCTTACATAGTCCATATCGCGGTCGGACCGTATTACCAACCTTACGATCACCTTGTCTCCTACACGAAGCCTGTTCCCTTCGGCCACAGGTTTGATCTGGCGTTCGGTTCCGTTATTTGTTTCTATAAACAGTTTCTTCTCTACGTTTAATTCACCCTTTTGCTTCTGTATGTTTCTAACAGATTCAAAATATTGGTCATAAACCGCGCCCCATGCGGGAGCATTTCCTTCCTTCCGGATAACAACCGTATTCTCAGCCGGGTTGATATCTTTTCCGGAAATGGTTTCTTTTATATAACCGGTTGCTGTTTCTCCACCGGAATCCGACCAGATATGATTACCCCACTGTATGGTTACGCCGTTCTTTTCATTCATCCAATCTGTTCCTTTCGATAAAATAGCATATACTGCATTTACAGTTGAAGGGGCGGTTTCCCAGTTCTGTGTCCTTTTCTGGTTAAGCAGCCATTGTTTCATACGGTCTGTTTCTTCGGTACTGCTGCCTAATTCGTCGAAAACGGTCATAAGCAGGCAATGTACGTCGACGGGAGATACAAAGAAGTTGTTTGCACGTTTATTATTTGCCCAATACATCCCCATGTCTTCAGAAACGGTAGCTGTTTTGCGCAACCAATCCAATATTTGCCGTGCAACTTCTTTCTTTCCGTTGTGGTGCATTACTAATGCGATATGCCCTTTTCCGTACAAAGAGGCCTTTTCCCATTGTTTTTCCGCCTGCTCTGTATAGTAGCGTATAGCTTCCCGTGCTTCTCCGTATTCCGGAATATCCCTGTAATAGCTACGAACATATAAAAATTCCAATTGTTCGGAAGAAGGTAAATAGTCTTCCGGCAGAGAAATTTTCTTCAACGATTCGTAATCTTTTTGCATTGTCTTATCCAGATATTGAAGCGCTCTCATCTGCATTTCTTTTTCCTGCTGATTATATTGTACGGCGCTTAAACGTACCAGTTGCGACATCCCGTTGAGTATCCAAAGTGTAATATTTCTGCTCGGATAAAATCCTTTAAACCAGCCCCAGCCCCCCTGGTCGTTTTGCTGTTCAAGCAATACCCGCATAGCGGCTTCACGCTGACTGTTAGCCCTGTTCGTATCAAATAATAACGACAAGCGTTGTTTTTGTTCGGTTTCTGTTTTTGCTTCCAGCACCCAGGGGGTTTCTTCCAGCAATACATTCTTTAATTCCTCATTTTTTTCAAGATTGGAAAGAAGCGTAGATGCATCTCCTCCCTGTGCCGTCCACTGGTCGATCACTTTTTTTATCCGTGGATTGGATCGGGCTATAGATGCTGCCAGGGTATTGCTGTAATAAGAGGCAAACCAGGCTATTACATTTTCATTATCAGGTTGTGTAATCGTAGGCAGCGCCTGAACGGCATACCAAACCGGATTGCTGCTGAACTCCAGGGTCATGCGGTATGGTTTACGGGTTGAAGATATAGTACCGTCATGTAAACGTACCTGTTTTTCCCCTGATCCCGGCAAATAGAAAGGCGTACTTTCGGTAACCATAATTTCGTCGGACAAAACAGGCAACAGGTGTTGTTCTCCGTCGCTGCCCGAATCGGAATCCGCTATAATACGCAGTCCGGCTAAGTCTACGTTATCCGGCACATTCACAGACCATGAAACGATAGCCGTTCCATCCGTAGTAACGCTAAACGGTTTTTGCATAGCATTTCCTATTATTTTGTCGTCGTCCGGATTAAATAACTCCAGACGTGCCGTACCCGAAGTCGCTTTTCCCGATTGATTAATAATTTGCGCTGTAATGCTCACCTGGTCCCCTTTCCTGATAAAACGGGGTAAATTGGGCAATATCATCAATGGCTTTTGAGTAATTACTTCATTGGTGAATAAACCGTATTTTAAATCGGTGGTATGTGCCAATGCCTGCAGTTTCCATGTGGTATTACTTTCAGGTATGGTAAAACTAACCGATACATTCCCCTCTTTATCCGTTAGTAAGGTTGGAAAGAAGAATGCTGTTTCGTTGAAGTTCGTCCGTAATTGAGGTTGAGCCGTACCGGTTTCCGGCTGTTGCTGCATTCCTGTTGCTTCAGATTCCTCAGTCATTTCCATATCAGCAGATACAACCCTGTTTTCCTGTAATATACCTGCATCGGCCGACTCTGTCATAGCCATCGGAGGAGGAACTCCTGCTGCCGCCTTCATCATCACACCTCCACTGTATAATCTCCGGCTCATGTAATTGTTGATATCCATTACTCCCTGCCAGTCTAACCGGTCGAAAACAAAATCTTTTACATCTTTATATTTCACAGACTGCGACGCATAGCCGGAACGCGACTGGAATCCTTCTCCTTCGGAAAACCTGTTATAATAAAACGGATTGGATGAGGAAGGTGAAAAATACCAGGAAAAAGGTAATATCTTATCTAATGAAGCATCGTACATACCGGCTAATACTTCTGCGATAACAGGAACCGAATCTGCATTAACGATACGGAATTTCCAGGTTTCATTGCTGCCCGGAAGCAAACGGTCGCGGAACGTTTCGGGTTTTACGGTCAGGTTACGATCCGGGCGTTTCCGTTGAACCGGTACCAGTTCGGTAAATAATTTCCCTTCTTTTACAAAAGTAAATGAGGCTGTCACTCCATCTCCATAACTTTCGATAAACGGAATTTTAAATAAACGGTTCTCATTGCTTAATTCTACCCTTTTACGTAAAACGTTCTTTCCGTTACTGAACAGTTCATACAGGATATATGCATTATTGTCGGACGTTCCGAAAATAACTTCAGCTTCTTCACCAGGTAAATAGTATTTTCCTTCCTGTAATATCCAGGTATGTGTGAAAACCGGCGGGCGTTTATCCTGTTTGCTGTAAAGAACAAAATCAGTCTTTTCTTCTACTGCACGACCTTTACTGTCTTTTGCATTCATAGTGAGGCGAAGCCGGCCGGAGGGTAAATTTGCAAACACACCGGTATTCAGTTTCTTATCTGTTGAAAAATCTCCCCCGGCAAGTAATTTTCCTTCTTTAAACACATTTTCGTCTTTTGTATCTTCAAGGGCGTGAATGGTATATGTCCCTTTTGTTGTTATGTCTTCGCCATTTAACGTACGTGCTTTGATCTGTACTTCGGCGGAGTCTTTATCCATTTTTCCTCTTATATCGGTGTACAGCATCATACTCCGGTCGCCTACCGAGAATGTGGAACGGGCTTCCTGGGTTTCACCCTTACTGTCGGTTAAGGATGTAATAACTTCATATGTCTGAAAAGCTAACGGGAAAGAATCGCCGCTTTTTTCCGGCCGGAAAGAGAAAGAAAATGTACCGTCGTCCTTAACCGCCAATTGCCCTTCGGCCACCTGTTCTTCGTTGAAATTGCCATAATACGTACGGAACCAGAAAGGTCTGCGGATTATCCTGTAAGTAATATCCCCGCTTTGCAACATCACACCCGAAAACGTTTGCGCTTTTCCACGGATAGTAACTTCATCGCCAAAAGCAACTTCTTCTTTTACCGGCAAAAATTCCACTTTAAAAGTAGGACGTTTATATTCTTCCACACGAACAGTCACGGAACTATTTTCCGACGCGAGAGTAAACATACCTGTCAATGTTTGTTTGGGTAACGTAAATTCTCCCGTGAATGAGCCGAATTTGTTGCTCGTAAATTCTTTGGTGTACACCTCCTGGTAATTGGCGTCACGCAATATGATCTTAAAACGTTTATTAGCGACAACCTGCGGATTTTCTTTATCATTAATATATGCTATTCCTTTGAAAAAGATCGTTTGCCCGGGACGGTAAATACCCCTGTCAGTCAAAAGTGTAAGCTGTTGCTGTTCTTTATTGACGGCTGTACTCCTCCGTCCGATATAAATACTCGTAATAAACGAAGATACATCTCCGGTTATATACGGTTGATACGCGGAAATGCCCTCATTCTGCGGCAAAACAGCCAAACCGTCTTTATCCGTTTTTATCGAACCGATCAATTCTAACCGGTTGCGGTTGTTCTTGTAATAATTTACTTTTGCTTCATTGACAGGTTTACCGGACAGGTAATCCGTCACAAGAATTTCGGTTTTCCCGGGGCCTGTATTTCGTGAAGAGGCTGCAAGGCGGGATACGCTGAATATATTTGCCGCTTTAATATCTTTCGTGGCAGAGGTCAGCTCATATTCATACAACCCGGGTTGTTCCATCGGAATTAAAAGGGTAGTGTCTTCCTGGGTGTATGTATTCTTTACGTTTAAGCGGAAAGTTAATTCTTTAATCAAATCTCCTTTTTTATCTTTTTTGTCTTCCCCTGAATTATAATTATAAGGTGAGGTTTCTTCAACCTTCCTTAAACTCCTGAATACTTTTACTTTTATATCCGAAACATTCGTGTAACTTATTTTAATCTCCAGATTTTTACCGGGATATACCGTATTATTGCTTTGTACATGAACATTAGATTCTTCCATCGAAGCCAGCCAATTGGTCAATAAACCGATTCGTTCGTATTTCGGGAAACGGGCAATCCATTTTTTACTTAAATCATATTGAAGGGTACGAATGGAATCTGCCGAATCCGATTGATACGTTTTGTTGCGGAGAAGATTTAGTTTGGCATAGATTATCTCCACCGAATAATCATGGTCTGCATTTACGGATAAAAGGCTGTCTAAAGCAGCTTCATACCGCGTCTGGTTTTCCCCGGATAAATTTCTCGTATATTTATAATCCATATACTTTAATTCAGCAAATAAAGCGGCTCTCGGGTCAGGCTGTGAACGCCTGAAGGAAAGAAGGGCCTGGTATATATCTTCCGACGGTTGAATATCCAGAGCACGATACGCCAGGAAATCGAACAAGGTAGGGCGCAGGGAAGGCGAATCTTTTCCTGCATCGATGATATCGCTAAACTGTGATACGGAGGTTTGCCGCAATACGTTTTGAGGCTGTAAAGAAGCTGCCAGCTCCTCTTCTATTTTCTTTGTAAAAAGATTCGATGTCCATTCTCTGATATCTTCCGGTACGTATCCTTCAATAGAGGTACGCCTGTCGATGATCCACCTGTTTTGCTGATAATAACGGTTATACATCTCAGCTATCATAGAGTGCAAAACGGCACGTGAAGGTGCATCCGCGACCGTTGCTGTATAGGCTTCGACTTCCTGTATCAAACCGGGAAAGTTTTCTTCATCTACTTCCAGTTTTTCTTTCATTTGGGTGATGAGCGTCTTTATTAACTTCGGAGTATCATCATTACTGATTGCCTGTGTTATCATCTCTTTATTATTAGATAGTTCAGTGGCTCGTGTGTATAAAACGGTTGTAAAAATACTGCTGAACACGAATACAGCAAGAATAGCCTTGATTTTCATTTCTGTTTACGTTTAGTATTAAGCAAAACAATCATCTGTCGTTATATAGACACAAAGAAAGAGTAAAAAAACGTAAATAGTATGTTAATAAGGAGTAAATGTTTGAAGAATATATATAACAAACGCATAAATAATCCGGTTTAATTAAGATAAACCGGATCATTTGTGTGCAGCCAAAAAGGAATTAATCTGCTATTATTTTTTACGGATATAAGTATGGAAAGTATACGAATAAGCGTGTTTTTCATCCGCCGGATGAAATTCGCGTTCTGACTCTATTTCTTCCCATTCGTCAAAGTTAATTTCGGGAAAAAAGATATCGGCATCTTCGAAGACGTGATGAACTCTTGTGAGGTATAATTTATCGGCTAAGGGAAGGGATTCTTTATAAATCATTGCACCTCCGATCATAAATATCTCTTCTTCTTTTTCACATAGCTCGATAGCGTCCTGCATGGAATTGCTTACAAAAACATCGATAAAGCTTTCGGGGGGTAAGGTTGTCAGAACAATATTTTTACGATTGGGTAACGCCCCTTTGGGTAAAGACTCAAAAGTACGCCGTCCCATAACAACGGCATGTCCGGTTGTGGCACCTTTAAATCGTTGCATATCATAAGGTAAGCTCCATAACAATTTGTTTTTTCCTCCAATAGCATTTTTTTCGTCAACTGCTGTAATAATTGAAATAATACTCATATTCTTACAATTTAGTTATAGTTTAAAAATCCTGAGAAAGTTATACCGCTACCACACCTTTAATATGGGGATGCGGATCATAGCCAACCAAATTGAAATCTTCATATTTAAAATCAAAAATACCGGTAACATCCGGATTTATCTCCATTCTGGGGAGCATTTTTGGTTTGCGGGTTAGCTGCAGATTTACCTGTTCCAGGTGATTGCTGTATATATGGGCATCACCGAGGGTATGAACAAAATCACCGGCACGAAGTCCCGTGACCTGTGCCATCATTTGCAATAGTAAAGCATAAGAGGCTATATTAAAGGGTACGCCCAGAAATATATCGGCGCTACGCTGATACATTTGCAGGCTCAGGCGCCCATCGGCTACATAAAACTGAAAAAAGGCATGGCAGGGCGGAAGATTCATATTTTCAAGGTCACCGACATTCCATGAGCTGACGATGATCCGGCGGGAATCAGGAGAATGTTTGATCATTTCTACGGCCTGACTTATCTGATCGATAGATCCTCCTTTATAATCGGGCCATGACCGCCACTGATATCCGTAAATATGCCCCAGGTTACCATCGGCATCCGCCCACTCGTTCCATATGCGAACCCCATTATCCTGCAGATATTTTACATTGGTATCTCCATTGAGGAACCATAAAAGTTCATATATAACCGATTTGAGATGTATTTTTTTGGTTGTAAGCAAAGGGAAGCCATCTTCCAGATTAAAGCGCATCTGATGACCGAAAATACTTTGTGTACCCGTACCCGTCCGGTCATCTTTCTTTACACCTTCCTTTATGACACGGTCAAGTAAATCCAAATATTGTTTCATGCCTGCTTTTTTGGTAGAATGCAAATGTACAAAAGGGATTCCGATAAAGCAATTAATTTAACAGTATGTCGTACCGTATTTATTCGAACCGTATACTTTTTGCCGGTTCAATTTTACTGACAAGATGCGAAGGCCCCAGGATCATTAATATGGATGCAAGTAAGGTTCCGATATTTATGAGTATCAATGTCGGTAGACTAAGATCTATCGGTACAGCATCGAGATAATATATGGAAGGATCTAATTTTACGATCCGGAAACAGGATTGTATAATACAAAGTAAAATGCCGAAAATATTTCCCCAGAGCATTCCTTTTCCAACAAGGAAAACAGATATGTATATAAATACTTTTCTTATACTTGCATTATTCTGACCTAATGCTTTAAGGATACCGATCATATTGGTACGTTCCAGAATGATAATGAGTAAACCGGATATCATAGTAAATCCGGCGACAGCCATCATCAGGATCAAAATAATGATTACATTCATATCGAGTACTTCGAGCCAGTTGAATATCATAGGGTTTAAATCCTTTACCGAACGCACATAAAAAGTATTTCCGTCCCTGTCTTGTATCTGCGCCATATCAAAGAAAAGGTTTTCCGCTATACCGTCCAGCATATCGTAGTCGTCCACCAGCAACTCCAACCCGCTGACCTGGTCTTTCTCCCATCCGTTGAGCCGACGTACCTGCTTAATATCAACTATTACGAATAGCTTATCATAATCTACAAAACCGGTTTCATAGATACCTGTTATAGTAAACTTCCGCGCGCGAACATCTTCTTGTACAAAGTAAGAGTGGAACGAATCACCTACTTTTAAGCCTAATAAGTTGGATAAATAATGTGATATTATTACATCTGTGGTGGTTTTATCCGGATCGACCGTAAATAATTCTCCTTCTTTCAGGTTATCCCTGAAGAAACTCCAGTCGAAATTTTCATCTATTCCTTTAATAACTATTCCCTGGAAATCGGTTTCGGTCTTTAATATACCTGATTTTGTTGCAAATTTTTCAACATGCCGGATGCCGGGATATGACCTGAGATAGTCCAGTAATGAATCACTAACGGCAACAGGCACTGATTCATACGATGTATTACTATCAAAGTTGGTTATCTGTATATGCGAGCCGAATCCGATGACTTTATTGCGGACTTCTTTTTTAAAACCGATAACGATTGCAACGGAGAGGATCATAACGGCTAAGCCCAATGCGATCCCAATCATTGCAATGCGAACGGCAGGAGGAGTTGCCTGCCGGCTATCCCCGCTACTGAAATGTATTTTTTTCGCAATATAAAATTCGAAGCTTTGCATCAATATATATAGTTATACTAAAAAAACACAAACGGTTAAATACGGCATACTCAACAGGGCGGATTCAAACTGTTATATTTCTCCAAGGCTTTTTCAAGCACTTCCAGAGCCCTTGCCAGTTCTTCTTTCTTTAGCACGTATGCTATACGTACCTCGTTTCTCCCTATCCCGGGAGTCGTATAAAATCCCGATGCCGGAGCCATCATAACGGTTTGCCCTTTGTATTGGAATTCGCTCAGGCACCAGGCACAGAACTTATCTGCATCATCTACCGGAAGCCTTGCGACTGTATAAAAAGCTCCCATTGGCTTCGGCGAATAGCATCCGGGAATACGGTTTAAACCGTCTATAAGAAAATCCCTTCTTTTCACATATTCGTTATATACGTCTTCCATATACGAAGAGGGCGTATCGAGGGAAGCTTCGGCAATCAGTTGTCCGATCAACGGCGGACTTAACCGGGCCTGACACCATTTCATAACATTTTCACGCACCTGTGTATTCTTGGTTATAATAGCTCCTATACGTATTCCGCATTCGCTATACCGCTTGGATACCGAATCGACTAATACCACATTATTCTCAATTCCTTCCAAATGGAAAGATGATATATAAGGAACATTGGTATAACAAAATTCACGGTAAACTTCGTCTGAAAAAAGAAACAAATCGTATTTTTTCACAATATCCCGTATCTGGTTCATCTCTTCACGCGTATACAAATAACCTGTGGGATTGTTTGGATTACAAATAAGAATAGCTTTGGTACGGGATGTAATAAGCGCTTCGAACTTTTCGATAGAAGGAAGTGCAAACCCGTCTTCTATATGCGAAGGTATGGTCTTAATTACAGCACCGCACGATATGGCAAAAGCCATATAATTGGCATATGCAGGTTCCGGTACGATGATCTCGTCACCCGGATCAAGACAGGCCATAAACGAGAACAGCACAGCCTCCGAACCACCAGTGGTAATTATAATATCCTCTACGTTTACATGTATATTGAATTTCGCATAATAATTGACCAGCTTTTCCCTGAAACTCAGTATACCTTCGCTGGGTGAATATTCCAGTACTTTACGGTCGATATGTTTCAATGCATCCATCGCGACTTGAGGTGTGGGAAGATCCGGTTGGCCGATATTCAGATGATATACTTTCACCCCAGCTGCTTTAGCTTTGTTGGCAAGTGGTACAAGTTTACGAATGGGTGAAGCCGGCATATTGACTCCACGTTGAGAAATACTGGGCATTTTGTATAAATTAGTAATTACATATAAATGTTTGATCGCAAAATGCTACAAAAATAGACTAAGTTAAGGTAGTTTACAAATAATCCCTTATTATATTCCGGGAGGAGGAGAATCTTTGCTTGCATGCATGGTAGATACGAATGCTGTGGAGTCAATCTCTTTTATTTCATTTTTAAGCCGGGGAAGGTCTTTCCGTTCAGCAATCGTAAAAATTATTTCTTTTTCTTTTCCTTCATACATTCCGCGCCCGTGAAGGAAGGTTCCACGCATTCCCATTTTATTAACAATCAAATCTTTTATCTCCTGTGTCTTTTTTGACACAATAAAAACAGCACGGTTCGGATTTTCCGTCTGGAACATTTCCACGACCTTACCATAAACAAATATAGTAAACCACGAATACAAAGGAACAGCCCAATCCTGGAATACAAGTAACCCTAATAATACTACCATTGAATCTAATACAATGATCATATTACTGACCTTCAGATTGGAATTATTGGCCAGTACCCTGGCCAGTACATCCGTACCGGCGCTTGTACTTTTAGCCCTGAATATACAGGTAACACCCAATCCCAAAATAGCTCCCCCATAAAAGCAGGCAATAAAACGGTCGTTTTCAACCAACGGCTCGTTACCTATGAAATAAGAAAGGGTATCCGTGAAAACAGATATCAATAAAAAAGTAGCAATGGTCTTCGGTCCGGATGATAAACCCAGTTTTTTCATTGCCAGTATCATTAAAGGTATATTAAAAAGAAGAGCTGTTGCTCCCATGGGCAATCCTTCCGAAAAAAAAGGAAAAACACCAATGCTGACATGATGTATGACGATAGAAATACCGTAAACCCCACCCGGAACAATTTTATAAGGAGCAAGAAAAAGTACATAACTAAGCGCCTGTAGAAAAGAACCTACAATAATCAGGGAATAGTCACCAATATTACGTTTCAGGCTTGTTTTGGCAGTCAGTAACCGTTGTTGCGTCATAGTAGTATTTTGTAGCGTATATAAGTATGCCACAAAGGTATATAAAAAAGAAAAGACTGTATCATTATGATACAATCTCTTCAAAAAATATTTATCAACGTATTACTTACTTCTGATCGGCATCAGCCAGGAACATGTCCGGTAAAGCATTTATACCCTGAGCACGATTATTGTTGTTTGTAACATTCAACAAAACAAGATACTTCCTGTATTGTTCAGGAGTTAATGCACTTTTCATTAATTTCAGATTACTGTATACTGCCTGTTCCATCTTTTTCTCCTGACGTTTAGCAGTTGACCTGATGCTTTCATTCTGTTTTTCAATAAAGTAATCATTGATATCAGCTACTTCATTCATTTGATAAGGAGCCAGTTCCAAATATTTACTCAATCTTTCAAAACTAACAGCAAAAGGTTCTTTACTCAATTTGCTGGAATTGCCAGCTGCAAAACTCACTGTTACACTAAATAAAACGGCTATCATAGCCAAACCTAAACGTTTCATAACCTAAACTCTTTAAATTAATACCTATTAAAACCTAAATCAAAAAACCTAAACATATGGATACTTACCTTAGGTATCCCTTCTAATCTTTTTACCTTTTGTTTCGACAAATATAATAATATGTTTTAAAACATACCTAAAAAACATGTTTAAAAATTGTAAACACTTCCTTAAATCTCATGCACAAAAATGTATATATTTATCTTTCAACAATTTAAATTATACACCTATATTCTATACCATTAATTGATCCGTTGTACTATCTGATGTCAAAACTAATTATTAATTTACGGGTATAATTACAAAATCGACATAACGCGTGCATTTATCGACAGATCATATTAAAATTCCGATTTCATTTACATAATTGAAAAACATACCTCTATCTAAAGAGTAATTTACGTTTTAACCTATAAGTTTATTTTTTTCATAGGACGGTTTTGCCAAACGAAGATAGAATAGTAAGGATAGTACACAACATGCGGCTCCTATTAGATATGCTGTTGCCAGATCGGCATGAGAAGTTATATAACCAGCGGATAACATTCCTATTCCTACACCTAAATCAAAAGAAGTAAGATAAGTGGAGGTAGCCGTACCGCGCATACTATGAGGTGCTACACTAACAAAAATATACTGAAAAGCGGATATGCTGATACCGAAACCGATGCCAATAAACAAGGCCATAACAAAGAATATGGTATCCGAATGGAATGTAGCAAAAACCGTAAATGCAATAACCAGTGTTATTAAAGAGATAATAGAAACATGATGAATTTTTCCCCTGTCAATCAACTTACCCGATATTAAGCGAGCCACGCCTACACCAATGGCCATGAATATAAAAAAATAACCTGGATTAGACACCTGTATTTCTTTTCCGTATAATACGACAAAAGACACGACCATTCCATAAGGAACTGCACTAAGCATATAAGAAGGTACAAATGGTAAGGCCTTAATAAGAATAAAGCGATCTAATGATAATGGGGGCCGGGCTACTTTTTCCCGCTGAGGATAACGGATCAGCAATACGGAAATCACTCCTATGAAAGAAATACCTAAAGCCACTATCACCAAGGGATGAAAACCTTTGATTTCATATAATGAAACCGCAAGCAAAGGAGCCAACGACATAGACAGGTTAAGTGTTAATCCGTAAAATCCCATTCCTTCACCACGTCGTTCTGAAGGGATAACATCTATAGCAATAGTATTGCCTGATACGGATGTAAGCCCCATAAAACCTCCCTGTATAAAACGTACAGCCATTACCGAAAGGACAGTTGCCGCAAAAAGATAGCCTGCAAACATAACGGAAAAGATGAAGAAGGCAAAAAGATATAATGGTTTTCGGGAGAAGCTATCGACAAGATACCCTGAAAAAGGACGTACACAAAGCAACCCTATTGTATAACTGGAAAGTGCCAGACCCACTTTTGAAGGGTCTATATTTAACTCTTCCACCAAATAAACTGGCATGGTAGGCATCAGCATATAAAATGCGAAGCTCATAAGAAAATACGATATACAACATTGGATGAAATTCCTGTTCCAGAGCCGGATTTGTGTTTTATTCATAAAAACCACAGAATTAAGCCCATTCGCTCAGTTCAAGCCAACGCATCGTCTTTTCGTCGATCTCTTCCATCACTCTTGCAATACGTTCGGATTTTTCCATAAGTTCACTGTTACTTAATGCTCCGCTACTCATTATTGTTTCCAGTTCTTTTTTTTCTGCTTCCAGAACCGGAATTTCCTTTTCAAGCATTTCAAACTCTTTACGTTCTTTGAATGTTAGTTTTTTCTTTTCTGCCTCTTGCCGTTTCGGACGTTCAGTAACAGCAGGATTCATCTTCTCTTGCCGCGCAGTTTCAGCTTCCTTTTCTAACAGATCCTGCATATCTTTCCAGTCACGATATTGTGAATAATTACCGGGAAAATCCTTCAGATCTGCATTTCCCCTGAATACAAGTAAGTGGTCTACTACCTTATCCATAAAATAACGGTCATGAGATACAACGATCACACAGCCATTGAAGTTCCGTAGATATTCTTCCAAAATATTAAGTGTAACGATATCCAGATCATTGGTAGGCTCATCCAAAACAAGAAAATTAGGGCTTTGCATCAATACAGTACAAAGATAAAGTCGACGTTTTTCACCACCACTCAGTTTGAATACATAATTATGCTGTTTTTCGGGCGTGAATAAAAAATAATTCAGAAATTGTGACACGCCAAGTTTTTTACCGTCTCCCAAATCTACGAATTCAGCAATATCCTGAACCACATCTATTACTTTCATCTGTTCGTCGAATTGCAGTCCATCCTGACTGTAATATCCAAACCTCACGGTTTCTCCAATATCAAATTTTCCACTATCCGGTTTGACTTCTCCTATCAGCATCTTTATAAAGGTTGATTTTCCCGTTCCGTTATTTCCGACAATCCCCATTTTCTCATATCGGGAAAAGGTATAATTAAAATCTTCAACGATTTTAATATCCCCATATCGCTTACTTACATGTTGCGCTTCGAAAATTTTAGATCCGATATAAGCCGATTTCACTTCAAGATTTACATTTCCGGAATCTCGCTGTTGTTTTGCCTTTTTTTCCAGTTCATAGAAAGCATCTATCCTATATTTCGCTTTGGTTGCCCTCGCCTGGGGTTGACGACGCATCCAATCAAGTTCTTTACGAAGTAAGTTATTAGCCCGTTCAACCTCGGCATTTTGTGCTTCCATCCTTTCCTGCCGTTTTTCCAGATAATAACTGTAATTTCCTTTATAATGGAAGATTTGCTGACGATCGATTTCCATGATTTCATTGCAAACACGGTCAAGAAAATAACGATCATGGGTCACCATCAGTAAACTAATATTCTGTCGGCTGAGGTATCCTTCCAGCCATTCAGTCATTTCCAGATCTAAATGGTTTGTAGGTTCATCAAGGATAATTAACTCAGGTTCTGTTATCAAAACATTTGCCAATGCGACACGTTTTAACTGTCCGCCGGATAGTTCTTCCACTTTCTGATCAAAATCCGTTATTTTTAATTGCGAAAGAATTTGTTTAGCCTTCTGTTCATAATCCCATGCTTTTAAATCTTCCATCTGTAATAGAATATCATTCAGACGAGATTGATCTCCACTTGCTATGACTTTCTCGTATTCTGCAATTAACCTTACAGTTTCATTCGGGGAGTAGAAACAAGCCTGCAAAACAGTAAGTCCGTCAGGGTATTGGGGGGATTGTTCAAGATAACCAAGTTTAAGGTCATTCCGGAAAATGATGGAACCGCTATCGTAATCTTCTTTGCCTGCAATAATATTTAACAATGTAGTTTTTCCCGTCCCGTTTTTGGCAATCAGACCGATTTTTTGCCCCTGTTCAATACCAAAAGTTATATCAGAGAAAAGCAATAAGTCACCAAAGCTCTTTGTCAGACCGGTTATAGTTAGTTGTACCATGTACTTTTTATTTATTAAAATAATAAGAGTACAAAAGTAACCAATATATTGCTAAATAATTAAAATTATTATTCGCGAAGCGTTTCAGAAGATGATCTTCGCTTTTTTTAAATGTAATACAAATACGTTGGTTAGGATCTAATATCTACTTAGAAAAGTATATTAAGATCTAAAAAAAAATTATATGTTAGGATAATGAAAGGAATCCATACATCCAAATATCTACAGTATTTACCTTTGAATATAATGAATTTAACAAAAAGAACAATTCCCTCTTCTTAACTTCCTGAATTGAAGGATTATTAAATCCTTTTTTTAAATAGTATTTTATATTTTCCATAAAAGCAGACAATAAGCGAGGTGCCATGAAAGGCAATTTTTGTTTTTTTTGAGCAGAAATGACAGGCAAAATTTCATAATAATGATTCCTATTATTACAAAAATGATATTTATTGATTGAGAACAGGATAAAATCCGAACGTTTAGTAGATCTGCAAATAAAATCCGAATTAGTTATAAAGAAAAATTCTCCGGACCTAACAACTTCTCTTGAATGATTTATTCCGTTTATTTTAATTTCCCCTTCCAACAGATAAAATAAATAAACATATTCCTTATCATCCGTTTTAAAAAGACAATTATCATCTAATTCATAATACCTGAATACAGAGGTATTAGAAATAAAGGAATCTGTCTGGGGGGGATCCGTACAGATGAATGACTGATTATACATAAATCCTATCCTTTTCCTGTTATCTTTTATGTATAAAACATTTGGGGGAGAATAAATGTTTAGGGATATCATAATAATAATATTAGTAAAACGATAATTGTTTATTCATAGGCGGTTGATAAAAGCTTATACGGGAACTAATGCCTGACGTGGCAATAAGCTTTTCATACAAACTATTCAAGACAGAATAATTCGGACTCATACACTCATACCGGTCGCCATAGTTGGAAATGTATAATTCTTTTTTACCGGGAAATAACAGATCTAATGCATGATAAAAGTATTCTCTTGATCCTTTACGCATCGTCATTCCAAACATTGGTAAAATATAGGAAGCACCAGCATCTTTAGATCTTTCAATTATCAATTGAATATTTTGCTCTGTATCATTAATATAAGGTAATACCGGCATTAACGTTACACCTGTATATATACCTTTTGAAGCGAGCAATTCAATGGCCTTGAAACGGGAAACAGGAGATGAAGCATTAGGTTCAATTTTCTTAGCAAGGATATCATCTACTGTTGTTATGGTGATACTCACTGCGGCATAAATCTTTGAAATTTCACATAATATATCAATATCCCGTGTTACAAGATCACTTTTTGTAATAATATGTACGGGAAAACGTGCATCTGAAAGGATTTTCAAAGCATTTCTAACTATACCTAATTCTTTCTCGACAGGCATATAAGGATCATTCATCGATCCTGTACCGACGGTTGCTTTTTTCTTTTGTTTACAGGCGAGTTCTTTCACAAGTAATTGCAATGCGTTCTTCTTCACCGACAATTTCGAAATATCACCTATACCATAGCATTCACTTCTTGTATCGCAATAAATGCATCCATGCTGGCATCCGCGGTATAAATTCATATTATAGGTTATTCCAAAATATGGATCAACACAGCGCAATCTCGAAAGAATGCTCTTCGCTTCTATATAACGTATCATGTCCTTTTTTACTTTTACAAAGTTAAAACATAATTTAATAACTTGTATAAAAAACATTGAAAATTTGACACTTAGCTAATTTAGCATATAATGTTACATTATTAGTTCTGATAGTTTTATTCGAAGAATAAGTAAAAACAATATTTTGGCAATGTCAAAGTGATTTCAATTACAATTGCTTATAAGATGCCTATCTCAACCTTGAATACTGAAATTTAGACATTTCCATACGTTGACCAAACTCATTTTAACTTTTTAAGTTTAAACATTCTTTAAAAAATCCCTGTTATAGCAAAATATTAAAAAACGATTGTGATTGGTTTTCGTTGACCCGATCATACTAACAAAATTCATTTATGGATAAATACATTTTTTTAGGATGGCCGATAGTAATAATACTACTGCTATCCTCATGCATTAAAGATGGAGAAATAGAGTGTCCGGACTTAATGGAGAAGATAAGGATTGAATTACAATGGTTAGATACTCAGCCTAAAGATGAAAATGAAACATTAAATTTAACCATTACACCTACTAATGGCGAAACAATTGAAACCACCACTAACCGATATGGTAAACAAGTCGAACTTTACCCAGGTACCTACACTATTTCCGCCTGGGAAACGGCCAATAATATAACCGTTAACGGAAGAACTATCTCTGTGGCAACGGATACAGATGGATTTGCCCTTCAACCAGACTCATTAAGTGGCGGTGCAACAACTACGGAAGTTATTTTAACTACTGATTCATTAATTATACCAGTTCCGGTTCACCAGCAAACCCGTGAATTGATCGTAGAAGTTGATTTTACAGGTGACGGAATGTCAATAGTTGACGGATTAGAAGGTATTCTCAGCGGAATTACCCTGAGCCGGGATATCACAAATGGATTCCCACCTACTGACAACAGGAATCGTCCGCCTGCATTAAGCAACGGAAATATTCGTTACAATTTCAGCCCTAATTTACTGAGAGATAGAGACGAATGGTATTACGGAAGAAACAGGTTGATCGGTGTAGACGGAGATGCTAATCAGGTCTTAGACTTGAGAGTTTCGCTGGCTACAAATGACACAACAGAGATATCAATAGATGTTACCAGCGATTTACTCGAATTTCACACAAAAGACATACATGAGCCCTGGTATATCATAATCACACTAAATCTGGGCATTAATCTCGAACTGGAGATTGTTGACTGGTATGCAGGCGCTGAATCATGGATTACAGCAAGATAAAGATTTAACATTAAAAAGAAAATATATGAATTTCAAAAACACCGTACTAATCTTTTGCGTGATCATTTCCGCAATAGCTTCATCATGTAGTGATGATACTGATGAGCGCAAATCAGGATCCGGTATAGAACCGAAGATCACGGGCGCTATTTCTGTTCCTACGCGGGCGCACGACGCACAATGGGATGAAAATGACGCTATCGGGCTTGCCATGCTTGTTCATAACGGAACAGATATTATCAATGATGTTTATAATTATCACTATTATACTCCATCTTCATCCGGCGAATTTATTGCCGGTGAAAGGACTATTTATTTTCCACAGGATGGCCGGAATGTAACTTTTCGCGCCTATTACCCATACGTATCCGGACTCACTCCCGAAATGCTTATTCCGGTAAACGTATCAGACCAGCAGACACCAACAGAAATCGACCTGATGTCTGCAGAGCATATCTCCGGTTTTTCAAAAGCAGACAGAAACGTACACCTTCGTTTTCACCATCGTTTATCAAAAATGATCTTTAAACTTCGTGCCGGAGAAGGCGAAGAATATCTGCCGATGAATACACTTGGTGTAAAAATAAAAGGGATGAAGACCACCGGCATCTATGATCTTATTAACGAAACACTTACCGTTAATGACAATAGTATCCAGGATATAACTATCCCAGTGAGAAATAATGCTACAGAAAGATTTGGTATTGTTTTACCCCGGCCGGCGGGTCAAGGTGTTAGCTTTGAGTTCAGTTCACCACAGGGTGATACCTTTGTAGCGAACATGAGTGACACCTTAAATCTACAAAGTGGATACAAATATACATTCTATATTACACTGGATGCAAATTCCATATCAATCAGAGTAGATATTCAGGACTGGATTGAGGGAGCGTCAACTTATTACGACATTTTCGGTATTAGTAATCCCGCAGGAGAAAGTAGTGGCGTAAGACCGGGTGATCAGATAGCTGTTTATTTGAATAATGGTACGGTTTATAACCTCCTGGACTCATTTACTTACAACGCAACTGGAAGATGGACATCACCCGTCCCGCATTATTGGGAAGATATTCCATATAACCCGGCAGAAATACGGGCATCTATGACCGCTGCACCAGCTTTGAATCCAACACAGTTACCCGATATTCTTATTTCGGATATAATCAGCGTACCTAAAAATACGGGTGCGAATATTGAACTCAGGCATGCCGCATCAAAAGTAGAAGTTGAACTACGTTCCACCACATTTACACAGGAAGAATTAGACGGTGCGACTATTACATTACCCGGTTATCTTACAGGCGCCAGGGAAGAAAGAGCCGTTTTCATACCCGGTTCAGAACGCACAAACATACTCGTCGACAGAACTGATCCAGCAAGAGGAGTTGCTATTTTTCAACCCCAACCGATATCACCCGAAGCAGCAATTGTGATCGTGAATATAAACGGCAGGGATTATACGGCATACACCGACGCATCCGGATATATATTTGAACCTGGAGTAGCCCATCGTTTGGTTATAAATCTAAGTGAGAATGAAGTGAGTATAAGCGCAAGGATCATTGACTGGACCCCGGGATTACCTTCCTATTACGAAGCACTGGTCGTTACCACTTCGCCGGGAGCAACAGAAGGGGTAAATCCTGGAGATATACTAAATGTCTATTTAAATGAAAATTCTTCTTATTCCTTATTAAGTCGGTTTACTTATAACGGAAACGGTGACTGGTCGGCTAATCCTGAAGTATATTGGGAAGATATAGATGCAGATCCTGCCCAGATGAGGGCATCAATGATAACTGCACCGGCTTTGAATCCCACACAGTTACCGGACATTCTTACCTCATCCGTTATAAATGTGCCACAGAATTCAGGAGCAGATTTCGTATTAAGACATAACGCCTCCAAAGCAATTGTGGGGTTATTTTCTAATACATTTACGCCTCAACAACTTGAGTCAGCAACTATAACACTTCCAAATTATCTTATGGGAGGAGAGGAACAAAACGGAGCTTTTGTTGAAGGAACACAAAGGGGAAATATAATTGTAGACAGAACTGATCCCGTGAACGGGATTGTACTTTTCCAGCCACAAAACATTGCTGCAGGAGATCCTATTATACGCATTACGATCAATAACAGGGATTATACGGCTCATGCCGGAAGCAATGGATTTACATTCGAACCCGGAGTAGCATATACATTAATTGTTACATTCAATGAGGAAGCTGTTTCCGTAAGCGCAAAAGTAGTAGATTGGACAACGGAAACAATCGGATTAAACGCCAATGAATTAGGTGTGGCAGTAGAAGGAGCTGAAGGTGTATTAGATAATGAAGAGATGAATGTATATACAAGTATATCTTCGGAACGTCCCCTACTCTCCACTTTTACCTATCACGCCGGAGCCAATACCTGGAGTGCAGAACCTATTGTATTCTGGGACGATCTGCCGAGCCCGCTTACTTTTTATGCGTCTATTTTACGAACACCCAGATATAATGAAACGCAATTGGATGATTATCTGGTTGCTGCTCCTGTACAAGGAACCGCAAGTAACGGAGTTAGCTTCGAGTTAACTCATCCCGCATCCCAGGTAGTGGTTCAATTGATTTCAACAGACGGTACTTTCAGCACAGCAGAGCTGGCTGCAATGAACATTACACTCCCTAATTATGCCACAGGTGCCACGGTAATAAACGGTATATTTACTCCGGGTACTTCTACGGGGAACGTTATCGTAGAAAAAAATGTGGGTTCAAGCGGGAACAGTGCTATAGCAATCATACAGCCACAAACGATAGCTACCGGTACAACCGTAGTAACACTTACAAATCCGGCTACAGGTCGTGATTACAATGTTACTCATACAGCACCTATAGAATACAGGGCGGGTATATCTACCGTCTTACAGATTGACATGTCTAAAACCGAACTTACCATCAGTGCAAATGCAATAACATGGCAGGCCGGTGAAACAATTAATATGGTTCCAACTGCAATAACCGTTGGCGGAACTTTAGACAATACAGCCGATTTCTTCCGCAACAGAACCATCCATGTTTACAAATTGGGAGCGGATTTCCAGTCGTTGACATACAGCTATTTACCCGGAACTACCGGATACACCTGGCAAGGAGACCAATTATACTGGGATGACCAACAACTGCAACCCCTTAATCTGACGGGTGTATATTACCCTGCACAAGCATTAATTCCTAACATTACGGGAACAATAACATCCTTTGCCTGGGATTTACCGGAAGATCAAAGCGGAGGTTACGACGATTATGACCTGATGATGAATCGTCAGTTACTCAACTCTCCGAGTTACGTCAATTTCGTATTCAGACATGTACTTAGTAAAGTGAGGATAGAGTTAGTCAGCCAGGAGTTTACCCCGGCAGAATTATCAGGTGCAATTGTACAAATAAATAATGTTGCAATACAGGGATCAGCTTCATTAAATACGGCAGCCGTAACGGCAGGATCATCCAGAACTACCGTAACACCACGTACAGATACCGACGGATCAGTATATTCCGCTCTTGTAATGCCGCAGACCATTGCACAGAATACGCCTATTGTAACGATCACATTAAGAGGATATCCGAACACTCCTTTTACCGGTACTATACAACAGAACTTAACTTTTGTACCTGGAAGGGAAAATGTTATCACAGTCACTTTAAGAAAGACTGAAATTGAACTTTCATCTACATTGGAAAACTGGCAAACCGGTAATTCGGGTAGTGTAATAATCGAATAAAAACGAGCAAAATGAATAAAATATATTTATATATAATAATTTTTTGCTTTGCTCTCGCTTTAAATGCTTGTGGCGGGGACGACGATATCAATAATGGTAATAATAAACCGGACGTTGAAAAACCGGGAGAGTCTGGCGAACCAGAAGAACCGGAAGAATTAATCGGTTCCATCTACTTGTCTTCGACGGCGGAAACAAGTTTATTTCCAACAAAAGCGGCTGAAGGTTTTCCTAACAATGGAAGTATAGGAGTGATCGCAGCAAGATATAACAATACAGAGGCTGATTACTGGAATACCTATCCAGATATCAATAATGCGGCTGCAACCGCTACATCTGTTGCAAACGGTGTCTATAACTTTTCATGGGATGAAATCAAGTACTGGCCATTCGACAACAGTCAGCTTGTTTTTATGGCATATAGTCCGAGGACAGAAAATACAGGGAATCTTTACTTAAGCAGTGATCGTACTACATTATTAATGCAGTTAATCGAAAACATGCAAGATGTATTATATGCTTCAAATAATTCGGCTGCTATACCTTTTAATAAAGATTCAAGACAAGTCGATCTCGGGCAATTCCGTCATGCACTGAGCCAGCTTACAGTAGTGGTAGTTGCCGATGAATCTATGGCGCCCAATATTCAGTTAAGCTCGCTTAGAGTTTCAACACCGAAAACAATAGCAAACTTGTTCCTTACTTTACCTGATAGTATTTTAGTGGGAGAAAACGCCGAACAGGATTTCATTCATACGCTTGCATCCGGTAATATACCTTTTAAAGACCAGGAAATAAGGCAGACCATACTACTGTTTCCGGGGACGGAAGATTATACAAAAATTACTATTGATCTATACAGTACAACTGATCCTACCACGACCTCAAAAGAATATATGGTATCGTATTTTCAGGATGATACCAATCCGAATGAATCAATAAAGCTGGAAAGAGGTAAAAATACAATATTAACCATAAAGGTTAAAAGCCGTGGAATTAACAGTACTGATATAGAATTAGACGGAACACTCTCTAATTGGAATTATCAGGGAGATTTTGGAATAACTATTAATTAGCCAAAAAGATGAATGTGAAATTATACTATACCATTTTCCTTATCGGAATGACCCTGTTTATGGCAGGCTGCTCTGACGACACAAAAGAGAATGAAATCATTCCCGGACCGGACGCAATAAAACTTTCCGGTATTTCGACACGCAATGACGGTATAAACGGGTCGACCATATACCTAAAGGCGTTTCTTGAAGGCCCACCGAATGTTTATTTCTTCGACACACCTATATCCTTTACCGGAGGACTTTCCGGTGTACTGAAAAATGTAAATTTTGCCGGAGCGGAACCTACTTACCCCGTAGGTGGCACCCCAATACGGTTCTTTGCTTTTTCAGGAAAATCCGTTGACGACAGGATGATTCTTACCGCCGGGCACGGTACCGAATATGATGCCGTACTTAGTAATTACGGTAAAGGAAGCGGAGATCCCGGTGTAAACATTGCCCATGAAGGAAACGGAACTCCGGGTAGTTCCGCTGACCCTGCTGAGATACTTCAATTCCGGCATGTAATGACACAATTAATAGTTACAGTAGAAGTTGATCAGACGGAAGAACCGGTTCCCGTTGACCCTGATCCAAGATCAGTAAGGTTTACCTTAGACGATGTTGTATTACAGGGCACTTATCCCATCCGGGCCACCGCGCCCGATCCGGCAAATGAAGGTTCAGCGACGGTAGCAACGGTTTCAAGGAATCAGCACTACACACTGCAACTCGGGGTAAATTATCTGGTACCGACCGGAGTCGATTTAGTAGGTAAACCATTAAGGACATTGGTTATTGATGATTATACGGCAACCGCCGGTGATCTCGCTAATTTTACGATACAACCTGTATCAGGCAGAACGGACTTACGGCTTTTACCAGGATATTCCTATAACCTCACCTTAACCGTACGCAGATTACAGGTTACAGGAATCCGGCTTACCCCAATCCCGTGGCAGGCCCGTGAGATTGAAGATACCGATGTCTCCTACGATCCGAATATGCTTGCACTGGATTTAGGTACAGTATATCCGAACACAGGCGACGACGCCGTTACCAAAGTAGTATTACATACAACTGATAACAGGATATATGTGGGAGAAAAAGCGGCTGACAACGACAGTATTCAATTCGTAACCCTACCGGATGCAAATGTAAACCGCGCAGATCTGTTCACATCAAAAGGTATGCTTCTTACTTCTGCTATTACAACAGAATACCAGGGCAATACGCTTACGCTGCCTATTTCTGCAGAGGGCATGACACCGGAAAATCCTTCCTTACCATATAGTGAAACGAACCCTTACCTGATCACAACAACTGTACAATTTATGAACATTAATAAAAACCCAGCTGGATATTACAAGCAGGCCATTAATGTAGATTTACAAACCTTGAACCTGATCGGGGATGACCGGATATTTAACGGTTTTGGTGATTTTACGGGAAGCTACGACGGAAACGGTTATTATATCGCAACATTGGATATCGTTGGTCCGGGATTATTCAGGAGTAATACCGGAACATTACGGAATATCCGCATTTTCTCCGGAACCATGAACGTTAGCGGAGAGGAATATGCCGGGGGCATATGTGGGATCAACAGGGGTACCATCGTAGCCTGTATCAATGAAGCGATGATCACGAACGCCACTAATATTGTAGGAGGCATCTGCGGGCTCAATGATACGGCAGGACAGGTCATTGCCTGCCTTAATACAGGAAATATCCTGGAAGGAAGAGTTGTAGGAGGGATATGCGGTACAAATAATAATACATCGGAAGGAGCTATAACAGCATGTTTACTTACAGGAATGCTTAATCATGAAGCCGAGAACCTGGGAGGCGTCTGCGGAACGAGCCAACCTTCTACAAACAATGTACTACGCCGTTGTTTCGGACTTGTAGGATGCGCCCAAAGATATCTGGGCGGTCCGGAAGTTGCCGTAGATTCACCTAATGTAAGTTATTTTGACTGTTCCGCACTGGAACCGGCTATACTAAGAAACGGATTACAGGAAGGTGAAACAGAACCTCAACGGATATTGAACCGTCTCAACTCCGAAATTCAGTCTACAACGTCATGGGGTAATGAATATCATTATATTCTCGATCCTGCGGCAACAGGGATAACCTGGCCAATGCCGGTTCAAAATTAATAGTATATATAAAAAATTCAGAACATGAAAAGTAATTATATCCTTAACATATTCTTTACACTGGCATATGTCCTACTCTTCGCAACATCATGTACAAACGAAGAAGATACACATCCGGTTAAAGGAGAAAACAACCTGTTACGAATATCCGCATCATGCGGTCCTATAACAAAAGTGCATGAACTACCGAACGTAAACGACATGGCTACACAAATAATCGGTGGAACAGATTACGGCCTGAAAAATATAGGGTTATATATGTATTATGCGGATGATTACCAGCGGGGAGATTTGTCGCAGCCTTACATCCGGAACCTCGAATGTACGGTCGAAGACGGACAACTTATCGTTGTGCTCGGTCCGAATCAAAATCCCGAAGACCGTAATATTTTTGTCTATGACAGAATGACGATTGTGGCTTTCTACCCCTATAATCCCGAAATGAGTCAACCGGAAAATTATTTCACTGTGCGCGCAGATGAAGAAAAATATCCGATTACCCGCAATGATTATTCCCAGCAATATTATATACCATACCGGGCGCAGACCAATACCGACCCGACAATGGCCTTTTATACGCAAATGACATTTTATCCCAAACATACCTATAAAGTTGAAATAGTAGTTGTTTCAGATGATGCCGCTGCTTTCCCTCCGACAGGTAGTGTAAGGGTTTTACCCGCAAAAGATCCGGTAGATAATTCGGATATCCAGACAGACGGTAAAAGAGAAACCTGGTTTGACGATGTGAATGTGATGCCGAATACAGGAGGAGGCTCCAATGTCCAGCAGTATGTAACCTATATATGGACAGCAGACGGCAACCGGAACGATATCGAAAAAGGAGATATTTTGCTTGAAAGTGAACAATTAACATTGATAGCCTCACAAAATCTTACGGTGGACGAAGACCACGTATATCGTTACGGGTATAATATGACCACAGGAGAAATATTTATACCGACCTCTTCTACGATTGTACATGATATTGCTTCACTAAGAAGTATTGACGACGGTAATACCATCACTTACCAGGCATGCGACATCGACTTGTCATCAGAACCCAACTGGCAGCCTCTTAATATCGTAGGAGGTCGCTTCGACGGAGGAGGCCATAGGATAAGCAATATGAGCATCAACACAACCGAAAGTAAAGCCGGATTATTCGGACAAATTCAGGGAAACAGTACCGTTTGCAATATAAATCTGGTAAATCCCGTCATAACAGTAAACAGCAACTCTGCCGATACCTGTTATGTAGGTGGCATCACCGGGCGGTTGAATACCGTTATGTCAGAAGAAGACAAAGCCAAACTGATCGGTAACATCCCCGGAGACTTATCACCTGTTGTAAAAGAGGCGCTTCTCCAGGAAATGCTTGCCGGATTATTAAACAGCCAATCGAACATCATTGGATGTAAAGTAGATAATCCTACCATTACAGTAAACGGCAGAGACCCAAATGTGGGAACAATATGCGGACAGGCAGGCGAACGCGATCAGGACGGAACTTACAAATCAGGTATATGGGATACTTACTCGCTGGGCGGTAATATTACAGTAAATGATGGTAACATCGACAATAATGCCAATGCATATGTGGGCGGTTTTTGCGGACTAAACAACGGTTATATTAGCCGTAGTTTCACCACAATTACCGACATCAATGCCCAGCCGCCGGGTGGAGGAGATCCTATACAGGTAAGTGTTTCAACAGGCTTTGCTTTTATGGGTAATGATTTTACGGCTTCAGAAGGCGGTGTTATAGAGGATAGTTATGCTATGCTGCCAGATTACAATAACGGAGTGAGGCAAATGAATACATCCTGGCCATCCGGATGGATAACCTATACAGGCAAATGGCCCATCAATACTATAGGTTGGCTGAATGGAAGTTCGAGCAGCTTCTGGTACAGTGTAGGCTCAGCGCCTTCCACCTATCCTACCCTCCACTGGGAAAGAAGATAATTAATAAAAAAAGAAACCAATGAAGAATATAATTTATATCTCCGCAATTGCACTTACCTTTTTTTTGATGCAATCCTGTCAGACAGAAGTAGAAGTACCCGCAGCGAAAGGGACAGGAGAATTGATTCTTGCGCCAACAGTTAATGAGCCGGCTTCTGTAGACACACGGGCCATCGGCGAAAACTTTTTTGATATCGGAGGCGAAATAGATGTCAATATTACAACCAATAACAACCCCGGTACACAAAGATACCGGTACCAGTTTCAGGCCGATCGTCTTTTCAGGGGAAATCCACCCTTTCATTTCTCACTCGACGATTCATACATCACCAGTCTTACTGCTGTATGGCCGTCTATGACTGTACGGCAACAGGGGCTAATCACTGACCAGCGGGTTCTAGAAGATTACCGTGCCTCCGACTGGCTTACTGCCACAGCAACAGTAAGCGGGATCATGCCGACAAACGCACCCGTTCCATTGAATTTCAGCCGTGAAAATTCAATGCTTGAATTTGAATTGGTTGGACAGAATACAGAAGGACTCGATATTGAATCGCTTATTCTTGAATTACATAATGATAACCAACCTGTCGCATACTGGGCATATTGCGGGGACCCTAACGGGCATGCCCAACTGATACTGGAACCCGGTACAGCCATCTTTTCCCCCGAAAATTATCTGATAGGGCGTGTAACTGTAAGTCAGGAGAACCAATATACGATCATATTTCCGCAGACGGATCTTGTTCTGCAACCCGGAACACGGTATTTGGTAACGCTTACCCCACAAGGGTATTTTATGGATGCTTATCTCTTTATCGGAGGATGGTCAGAGGGTGAAAACGGCATCGGTATTCCTTTTGAACAACCGACACCCGATATAAATGGAAATTTCCTGATCGAAACCCCTCAGCAACTTATTGCCATGTCTTATTTAATCCGTCATTATGAAGACGGCGCTACATTCGATTGGAATAACAGGACATATATCCTTTCCCCGTCACTCACCATAACAGATGAGTACGCCCAACAATACAGGCCAGTGCCACGTGCCACATTTAGCGGACAGATACAACAGAATGGCGAAGCAGTCCAAACGCTTACCTATGGAGCCGGTCAAACACTGAACCTGTATGACGTTGTGGATAATACGCAAGAAGAAGGAGAAGAAGAAAATAACACGGATAATCCTGCGGGTGATGATGAACTGAACGACGAAAATAATACCGAACCTCAAATAAATAGATAAACATATGAAAACATATAAAAAAATATTCGCTTTATTCATGTCGGCAGCAATTTTTATAAGTTGTTCTGAGAACGACAGTCTGAATGAAGAAGCATTACCCTCACCCGATCTCCTTTTGAAAGGAGTTGAAGTAAAGATGGCGTCGCGTGAAACACCTAACGAACCCGGTACAAAGGCAATCAATGACTTTGTGGTAAACAAGGCGGCCGATCCAACGTCCGTAATAACAACACGCACAGATTGGGAGCTAGATGTACAGATATATAAAGGAAGCCAGATATATCAATACGGTTCGGCAACATTAATATGGAATAGTACAAATAGCCGTTGGCAAGACCCTACAGATAGTCTGTATTTTCCAAATTATACGCGACAGGCCGTATCAGCTACACTGCATCCGGAGGGATGGAATAATATCATATCGTTGGAACAACGGACCGATTCTGCGCTTCTGGTACAAGATGTACTTATACAGAATGGTACGAGTACCATAGAAATTCGTCCCGCACATATTCCAACCATTCAAATGAGACATGCCCATTCGATGCTGGATTTTATACTGGACGATGTAAACCTGAATGAAATAACCGAAATAAATGTACATATAGGAAATGATGTATACCAACCCTATCCTGTAACCGGTACAACCAATCCGGAATATCTTGTGATAATACCGGTTGGCGTACAGAATCCTGTTATTCATCTCACCACAGTACAAGGTGCAAACTACGAAGTGCAAGTCGATATACAGTCCACACAGGTAAATACATGTTATTGCATTAAACTGGAAGGAATTGAACTGAAGCTGTCAAGTGTTACCGTTTCCAATTGGGCTTATGGCGAAGCTATAGCAGGACAATATACCACTATAGCCAGTTATCCTACGTTCAGAGGACCGGCAAGTACCTCTTACACGGTTTATTTTGTAAACGGGTTAAGCCAGGTTATCACATTTAATGATCGAGGAGAATCAACTCCCAAACCATTAGGAAGGTCTATTATCCGAATACAGACGCCCTCAGGAGAAAATATTGATTTAGATACACCACTCATACTTAATACGATGTATGTGGATTTAAATCCGTATTTATAAGCAACAATATAGAAGGTGTCCCTAAAAAAAGTCATGGACATCTTCTCTACTTTTAATACCAGTCTTTCCGTTTAAGGAATATCCAGGTAAACACGGCCGCCACAAGCATGACGCCCCATGCAAAAAGGTATCCGTACTGCCACTCCAGTTCAGGCATAACCTTAAAATTCATACCCCATACCCCGACAAGGAATGTAAGGGGGATAAAAATGGTAGCCACTACGGTCAACCGTTTCATTATTGCATTCATGCGAAGATCGTTATTCGAAATATACAGGTCGACCAGTGATGAAATTATTTCCCTGCAACTATCCGTTGTCTGGTTGATGAACTGGATCTGGTCCGACAGGTCGTCATATAAAGGTTTCATATCAGGAGTGATGATTCCGTTTTCCATCCGCAATAATTTCGGGAACTGCTCCTTTAAAGGCTGGCTGTTTTTGCGGATAGTAAGATAATCGCGGCGTCTCTGCTGGATTTGCGCCCCTACATTACCCTGATCACTGGTTATATCCAGTAGCTTATCTTCTATATCTTCCAGTATTTCTTCCACTTTAGCAGCCGACTCTACCAGGTTGGCTATAACCGTATTCATTAAAAAAGCAAGAAGCAGTCCGCTCCCTTTTTCGCGTATATTCAGCATATTGGAATCCAGCGCATCCATCACATTAGCAAATACCGGATTATTGCTTTCCGTAAAAGTAATCACAACATTTCCGGCCACCACTATGCTGATATGCTCCGACCGCATTTCCATATTATCATTATAAAAGCTTGAATTCAATATGATAAGCAGCCGTTTTTGATATTCGTCGATCTTAATAACATGTAAAGGCGTAAGAATATCTTTCGCGTCCAGGTTATCCAGTCCGCACTCTTTCACGATACGGGTAATCACATCCGAATCCGTCAGTCCGCTCACCTGGAACCAGTTAACCGAATCCTGTGCCGTTAACTTTTCGAACGAAGCCGTGATATCCACTTTTTGGGTACTGATATTCCCTTTATTATATTGAGTAAGCCGGATTTCCGTTTCCGTCAGATGTTCACCGGTATAGTAATATTTATCAGACAAATGGCGATTAGACGTACGCCGGTGTTTCCGGTAAGTCCGATGCGTATGCGAAACCGTCTTTTTCTTCATTATCCGATTATTCTAATTCAATTACTGTGATACCTGCCCCGCCGAATTGTACATGTTCGTCGTGGAAATTACGGATGCCCGGGACATTATATAAGTAATCACGGATCAGTTGCCGTAAAATACCCGTGCCGGTCCCGTGCAGGATACGTACGGGCGAAACACCTACCAGAATAGCGTCATCCACAAAATAAGTGACCGCCTGTAAGGCTTCGTCACCCCTCATTCCCCTAACATCTAATTCCCGTTTAAAGTTCAGTTTCTTCTCCCGCATATCGTCGGTTGTCTGACTGCTGACGAAGGTACTTTTCTGCATTTCTTTTTTGATCTGTCCTTTGCTTACTTTCTCAAGCTTGTCCAGTTTCACCGTACTTTTGATCATTCCGAACGCCACCAGCGCCTGCTTACCATTAACTTCGAGCACGGTTCCGGCAGACATCTGTCCCTTCAGGCGCACATGGTCGCCTGCTTCAATAACTTCTTTATTAAAAACAGGTTGGGCCGACTGGCTTTGCTTTTTCTTTTTCTTTTCCTGCCGTTCCTTCAATTTGGCCATTTGCCGGGCAATCTTATCGTCAGCTTCTTCCGCGGCGGCAACAGACATTTTGAACTCGTCCAATGCTTTACGGGCCAGCTTGGTTTGCTCCTTCTCAGCCTGCGCTTCTTTTATTTTCCGGATAGTCGTTTCAATCTGCGCATTCGTATCCGCAATAATCCGTTGCGCCTCTTCCTTAGCCTGACGGATAATTTCTTTCCGCTGCTTATCTACCGTTTCCAGGTTTTGTTCATACCGCGAGGTAATATCCTCCAGTTTCTTCTCCTGTTGCCGTATATTCTGCCGTTTGGTTTCCCAGTAACGCTTGTCGCGGACAATATCCTGCAGGTATTTATCCATATTGATATAATCGGAACCAACAATAGCCGAAGCATCAGCTATCACATCTTCAGGCAGTCCTATTTTTCGGGCAATTTCCACAGCAAACGAACTTCCAGGGTTACCGATTGATAATTTAAACAAAGGTTGCATTAAATGACGGTCGTACAACATGGCACCGTTTACAATACCGGGAGTATCCTCCGCAAAATGTTTCAGATTCTGATAATGTGTAGTGATAACCCCGAAACTTCCGTTGCGGTTGAACCTGTCTAACAACGCCTCAGCGATAGCGCCGCCGATTTGCGGCTCAGTACCGCTTCCGAACTCATCAATAAGGATAATCGTTTTATCATCACAATTCTTCACGAAATATTTCATATTGATCAGATGAGAACTATAGGTACTCAAATCGTTTTCAATACTCTGCTCATCGCCAATATCAATAAATATTTTGGAAAAAATTCCGGTCCGTGAACGTTCATATACAGGAATCAGCAAGCCACATTGCAACATATACTGCAGCAAACCGGTCGTTTTTAAACATACGGATTTACCGCCGGCATTCGGACCCGATATCAACAGAAGGCGTTTTTCTTCTGTCAGCACAATATCCAGTGGCACCACCTCTTTGTTTTGCTTTTGATGAGAGAGAAACAGCAAAGGATGAACCGCACGTATCCAGTCCACCTGCGGTTTGTTATCCATATCCGGTCGTATTCCGTTGATCTGGTCGGCAAATAAAGCTTTCGCCCGGATAAAATCTATCTCTGCCAAGAATTCATAAGATTGCAGAATATCAGGTACCAAAGGACGTATGATATTGGAAAACTCGGTTAGTATTTTCATGATCTCGCGCCGTTCGTCCCCTTCCAGTTCGCGGATACGGTTATTGGCCTCCACCACTACATCCGGTTCGATAAAAACCGTTTTTCCGCTCGCCGATTCGTCATGTACAATACCGCGTATTTTACGTTTGTATGCCGGAGCAACCGGTATCATCAGCCGTCCGTCGCGCATGGTAGGCGAAACGTCTTTATCCACCACGCCTTCAGCCTGTGCAGCGCGTAATATGGATTGCAGGCTCTTAGAAATGCCGTTCATCGTAGCGGACATTTCTTTCCGTATCTGGGCAAGTGTAGGAGATGCGTTATCTTTTACCCGCCCGAACTTATCGAGTATGGCATCAATTTTACCGATAAGCTGCGGAAAGACAAGAATATCTCCCGCTAAGGCCGTAAGCGCCGGATAGCTGACTTCTTCCTCATCGGCAACTTTAAAAAAACGTACAATATCATGAATGGTTTGTAAAGACCTTTTCAGGTCGAACAATTCCTTTTCATCCAGAAAAGTCCCTTCCGGACGTATCCGTTTCAACGAATACCGTACGTCGTAAAAATAAGTGGCGGGAAATTCATCCTCACCATGCAGTATGCGTATAAATTCATCTGTCTGGTTCAGTAGTTCCGAAATAATATCGTAATCAGCGGAAAAACTCATTTCCGCGACTTTCTCTTCACCTAAAGGACTCAAACATTTTGCTGAAATTAACTGACGGATCTGATCGAAGCCCGTCTTTTGTTCAAAATTTTGAGGATATATCACGTGTATTTAATTCTTTTCATTTAATCTCTACCATCACCTCCGTATGAACGGTGGGACGGATAACAACTTCTGATTTTTCTTTTCCCCTTTTAATCTGGAATGTACAGGTATTTGTACCCGACGGGTTCACATAAGAGGCAAACTTATATAAATAAGAGAAGGGAGCCATGCTTTTAGGATTTTGCAGGATGTCGGCTACCTGGGTATATTTAAATTTATCCCAGTACATACAATAAGCAAATCCATTCGTATCCGTAAATACCGTTTTCCCATCCCTGTACGGCATCGTATTGGTAATAAACTGTTTATACGCCGCCGTGTATTCTTCCGCAGATCGGTTCAGGGCATGATTATCGATCTTTTCAATGATATCGCGGGCACGTATTCCTGCCGCATAAGCCGGAGAATTCGGATCGACGCCCGACACCAGTTCCAGACGGTTAATATCATAATTTATCCCGGTATAATTGTATACCTTATGGCTTACCTGATACTGCACGTTCCGGCTATATTTCGCATACGGATACTGCATACACATCAAAGGGATGTGCGTCTGCGCGTAATTCTCGAGGCGAAAAGCCGATTCCAGCATTTCATTGGCTTCACATTCCCACAATATCCTTCCGTGTCTGAACTTCTGATCGATGATCCTGAATCCTAACTGGAGTAAATATTGTGCCTCGGCTTCGGCAGCCGTATTATGAAGAAACGGGAATTTTTCCATTTTATTCAGGGTAAAATCGTACCGGTAAACAGGCTGTTTATTGACAACCACTTTATTCGGGCCCGTATAATTAGGATTTTTATCCAGGTAATAAAACGTTTGAATCAGCATATCCGGTTCCGTTGCATTATACGCAAGGCCTTTCTTTCTGAACTCCTTTTCAATATACCCGTTGATCTTTTCTTCCAGCTTCCGGTTATTTTCATCAATAGGCGTAAAACCAAAGGTTTTATATATGATAAAATCAATCGAATCATTCGTTGTCGTAGTCTTGAAAGGACATACAAAGAGGCGTTCGCTTGTTGTTTCCAGGCTGTACATGGCAAAAGCAGAAGCCAGCTGGTCTTCCGTTATCGCATCCCTCCGCTTGCACTCTTTTTTCACAATGACTTCCTTTGATACGGTTTCCAGATTAGAAACAGTGAGCGTAACTTCATTTTTTCCGGCCGGATTCAACAAGCCGGGAATATCTTCTTTTTTTATATCTGAAACAGCCATACCGTCTATCGTTTCAATTATATCATGCAACTTTAACCCTACCTGCTCAGCAGAAGAGTAAGGATATATCCCTGTTATAACAGGTTTACCATTTCCCCAGTTCACAGACTGGCTGATTTCATACGTAAAACCCAACCGGCAAACGGTGGAATTTTGCCCGTTGATTTTTCCGGAGAAAATAAGCAGTAACGATAATGAAAACAGGATGATTCGTTTTATCATATAGCAGAGCTCTTTATTATTAACGTTTCTCATTTATTCTTAACAGGCAAAGGTAAAGATATTTTCGGAGTGGTTGAATACTTGGCAACATATTTGATAATAATCTGTTATCAGAGAAGGCTTTTTCATAAGTCTGAGTCCTTCTCATACAGGAGATGCAAATAGGTATATTCCTTACTGATAGTCAATAATAAACAGTTAATATAGAATATGAGCACAAAAGATCATAACGAAGACATGGATTTAAATCCGAATGAGGAAAACCGTTCCAACGAAGATGCGACAAATTTACAGAACGAAACAGAAAATACGTCAGAAGATTCTGTTCTGAATGACAATTTGACTGACGATATGGAAGCGTTTGAAAAAAAGTTTAATGAACTGAACGATTCACATCTGCGTTTAATGGCAGAATTCGATAATTACAGGAAACGGACGCTTCGCGAAAAAGCCGAGCTGATCAAAAGCGGCGGCGAATCCGCCCTCACTACCCTCCTTCCTGTAATTGATGATTTTGAGCGTGCTTTGCAAAACATCCGTACAGCCGAGAATATTGAAGCTGTAAAAGAAGGTGTTGAACTTATTTATAATAAATTTACCGCATATCTTTCCCAGCAGGGCGTAAAACCTATCGAAGCGATAGGCAAACCGTTCGATACGGAAATGTATGAGGCGGTTGCTATAGTTCCCGCCCCTGAGGAAGACCTGAAGGGCAAAGTAATTGACAGTGTGCAGACAGGGTACACCTTATTCGACAAAGTAATTCGCCATGCCAAAGTAGTGGTTGGAGAATAAAAGGACTACGCAAATAACAAATAAGAAAAATGGCAAAAAGAGATTACTACGAAATCCTTGGTATATCCAAGAGCGCAACCGTAGAAGAAATAAAAAAAGCATACAGGAAAAAAGCGATCGAATACCATCCCGATAAAAACCCGGGAGATAAAGAAGCTGAAGAGAAATTCAAAGAAGCAGCCGAAGCATATGACGTATTAAGCGATGCGCAGAAACGCCAGCGTTACGACCAGTTCGGTCATGCAGGCTTAGGAGGTGCGTCCAGCGGAGGAGGTTTCGGCGGAGGTATGTCCATGGAAGACATCTTCTCACAATTCGGAGATATCTTTGGCGGGCATTTCGGTTTTGGAGGATTCGGGGGTTTTGGCGGAGGTTCACGTGGCGGAAGACGGGTGAACCGGGGTTCCGACCTGCGTGTAAAAGTAAAACTTAACCTGTGTGAGATCGCAAAAGGAGTAGAGAAAAAGATAAAAGTAAAGAAGTACATACCTTGCGACACATGCCACGGCAGTGGCGCCGAAGGTTCGAACGCCACCAAAACGTGCGACACTTGTAACGGCAGCGGCGTAGTGACCCGTGTAACCAATACCATACTGGGGCAAATGCAAACTCAGAGCACATGTCCTACCTGTAGCGGAGAAGGTACCATTATTACAAATAAATGCCACGTTTGCAGCGGCGAAGGTATAGTAAAAGACGACGAGGTTATCACTATTAATATACCCGCAGGTGTAGCAGAAGGTATGCAGCTTTCGATGAGTGGTAAAGGAAATGCGGCGCGCCATGGAGGCGTTAATGGCGACTTACTGATCCTGGTGGAAGAAGAATCCCATCCGGAACTGATAAGGGATGAGAACGACCTACTTTACAATCTCTTGTTAAGTGTTCCGCAGGCAGCGCTGGGCGGCAGCGTGGAAGTACCTACCATCGACGGAAAAGCAAAAGTCAAGATAGAACCCGGCACACAACCCGGCAAAGTGCTCAGGTTGCGCAACAAAGGATTACCGTCGATAAACAGTTACGGTACGGGAGACCTGCTGATCAATGTAAGCGTATATATTCCGGAAACACTTTCCGATTCTGAAAAAGCAACATTAAACGGACTGGAAAACTCACCGAATTTCCAGCCTAAAAAGACAATGAAGGAAAAAATATTCAGCAAATTCCGTCAAATGTTCGACTGATTCGGGATTTAATTAAATATTCAACTGATCGGATTAAGGTTTAAACCTTAATCCGATTTTTTTATGTTTGTGGCATAAAAAAGCATTTTAAAGTAAAATATTTTCTTAATCATCCTATTACTCTATGATTTTCTCATCACATAAATAAACTATTTTGTTAAATTGCCAAATACATTCTTATCTTTGATTGTCTGAAACAATAAAAATCACTAACCATGAAACAAAAAGTCAAGATAACAAGCATTTTAACTATCTTATCATTTTGCACGGTTTTATCAACTGTATTTATAGTTAATAAGACAATTCAGAATGGAATTATTTTCGGAAAATATTTTTGGTTCTATCTTGCTTTTACTTTTTCTTCGATTGCAATTCTTATCTCTTATTTTAAAAATAGGCAACCTTTTAATGTTTCAATAGTAGACATATTTATTACTATATTCTGTATAATTGGTTTCATTGTATCTTATACTTTATTTGAGCAGGCTTCTACTAAAATAATATCTTTACTACTTTGTTTAATATTATATTACAACTTTAGAATTTTTCTTTCCCAAAAGGTTGTTAATTATTGGTTAATCTGTTTTTTCATTTTTTCCGGAGCAATAGAAGCTCTATGGGGGGGATTACAATTAATAGGAATAGCTGAACATTATAATTCAAGGAATCTTCCTACCGGATCTTTTCAGAACCCTGGTCCTTATGGTGGCTACCTGGCAATGGTATTCCCTATGGCCTTATATTATATCTTAAGAGATTTTCATGTTTTAAAATGCACAACAAACAAATTATTAAGACCATTTTATCTGAGATTCTATCTATCTTTTTTCACATTGATAAGCATTGCATTTATGCTCCACCTGGCTAACAGTAGGGCGTCCTGGCTGGCGGCTTTAATTAGCGGGATAACAATAGTTTTTGCGGTTATTGTTAAGTTAAAAAAAATAAACATCAAATCTTTTGTTAACATACATAAAATAAAACTAATTTTGGGTGTTAGCTTTCTGTTAATAGTACTGTCTTTAACAGTTCATCATTTATATGGAATACGTAAAGGTTCATCCGATACTCGTGTACTCATTTGGAAAATATCTTTACCAATTATACCTCAACAGCCGTCAGGGGTAGGCATTGGACACTATCTTGGTGCTTATACTAAAGCTCACATTAAATACATGAATAGTCCAAATGCAACAACTCAGGACAAAAAACTTGCAATTTGCACCAGGTTTTCTTACAACGAATATATAACTATTTGTATTGAATTTGGTATATTAGGTTTGTTATTTTATTTATTATCAATTATTGGAGCGGTTTTTATAGGCTTTAAAAACAAAAGATTTGCCCCGACGGCATCCATTATTTCCTTATCTGTTTTCGCCAGTATGTCATATCCTTTCAGCATCCTTCCTTTTATAATATCTATTTCCTTTTTGTTGGCACTCTGTGTTACTAATTATTCAGATAATTCCATTAACTCAAAAGAGAAGTCGCTTGCAGGATACCTTATTATACTTTCATATTTAATAGCAATCCCTTGCCTATATAACAGGTTCAATTTTTACAAAGCTTATCACAGATGGGAATATCTAAAAAAGAATACTTTAAAATTTAATTCAAATTTATTAGAAGAATATGCTAAATTAGAACCTTTCTTAAGCGATCATGACCTATTTTTGAACGATTATGCTTTCAGGCTATCTTCAGAAAATAAATACTCCAGCAGCATTAATATAATTCAAAAATCTCAAAATATATCGATGAATTATGATACCTGGATTGGATTAGCTGATAATTATAAAAAAATGAAAGATTATAAATCTGCAGAAAAGCACATTATGGCTGGTGCAAGTTTAATGCCGTTATTAAGTAACTATTATTATCCACTAATGGATTTATATCTGGAGTCGAACAATTTAGAAAAAGCAGAAAAGCTATTAAATTCAGTCAAAGAAAGATTACCAAAGTCTGACATTATCTATTTGTTCGAGAAAAAGATAGAATTAAAAAGAGCCTGCATAAATAACAGGCCCCTTTAATATAAAACTTTTGTCTTAAAATTCTCCTATAACTTCGCCATCCCAATTAGTGTCAATACTGATAGTAAAGGTGGTATTATCAAATACATTTCCTGTTAATTTAGTTATTTTATTTTGAAAAACACTAAATCCTTCAATGGTCCGGGTATATGATATAATTGGTCTTCTAATATCATCCTCTGTTATATAATTAAAATTATATTGAGATTTACAAAAATCGAGAATGATTTTAGGAGCAGTAGTACTAGCCATACAATTAACAACCATAGCTCTGGCTGCATATTCTTTCCATTGTGACTTGGTTAGGTAATAATACTCGTCATATTTAGATTCTTTAAAACCATCATTAATAAAATTAACCCCATAAGGCAGGTTTTCAAATTTTATTCTTACAAAATTATAGGCAATATTGCTATCTCCAGTTTCAATATCTTTATAAGTTAAATGCAATCTACCAGTAATACGAGTAGCAATCATTTCTACATTTGCAGTTCCGGCAACTGAGAAGTTTACTTTTTTATAAAAGTAGTCATTATTATAAGGAGTATTAAAATTATATGGATAAGTATACCATTCCTCCCACGGTTCAGATACGGTAATACTTCGCTTATGATAATTGTATATACCCGCATTGTTGTTTAAATTTCCCCTACCGAAACTTTGAACTGTTCCATCTTCCTCATTAAAAGCTACCAAAACAGCAGTATAATTTCCAACAGGAAGTTGCAGTTTTAATTTAGCTGTTGCTTCATTTGCATTTTCATTAACTTTTTCCATTACCAGATCTCCAGCATTATCATAAATATATAAGAAGTAACTTCTCATAATGCTGGCATCCGTAGTTTGTCCAACTCGAGTTTTTACGGGAAAATCAACGACCTCCATGGTCGTCATATTAAATTCCACCGGATATGAAATGCCGTTATTGGTATTGTTCTCTCCCAAATTTTTATCTTCGCTACACGATACGATAAGCATTATTAAGCAAGATAAGTAAATAAAATTCTTCATAAAAATCATTTCTTAAGTAAATACTATTAATTATTTTAACGTTTGCAAAGGTATAATAAAAAGGAAATATAATCTATCATATAAGTATTTAAATATGATTTCCAATCATGTATAATAATGATAAATAAAGTCAATTATAAACTTTTATATAGGCAATATATTTAAATATTACAGAAATAATTACATATTATTATATTGAGAAAATATATTTTACTAAAAAACTTTATTAATCATTACTAATACTTGCCTAAAATCAATTGAATGATATTACTAAATTCATAAAGCATCTAAATAAAATATAAAATGATATACTATTTATAAAATTATTAATTCCATAAATTGAATTATATATAATTTCATATATAAAATATGTAGAATTATTAAAATATATAATTTATAATACTATAATAATTGCATATTTAAAACCATTACGCAGATATAAATTATTCACTTAATTAGTTTCATTTTATTTAAAAAATTATTGACTAAATTTGAAAACTCATCTACAATGGGTATTCCAGATTAATAAAGTAAATATTGAAGTATCAAAGCAAATCTGTTAATATAGTTCATGTAAGCTTAAATAAAATTTATGCGTGTTACAATATTATGTAGCCCATCAGATAATATTGAATTTAATATATACAATCATTTTTTCAGCCACTAAAAATTATTTACTACATTGCCTAAAATTTAATTTTATGGAAACTTACAAAGCAAATGAGAAACGATACGATGATATGATATATCGTCGTTGCGGCAGAAGTGGAATATTGCTGCCTGCCATATCACTGGGATTATGGCACAACTTCGGTAGTGTGGATGTATTCAACCATTTTATCAAAATCGCGCATACTGCATTCGATAATGGTATCACACACTTCGACTTGGCCAATAATTACGGACCGGTATACGGCTCGGCGGAGGAAAATTTTGGGTTGATACTAAAAAAGGGTCTCGGCAGATACCGGGACGAATTGATCATCTCATCCAAAGCCGGATACGACATGTGGCCCGGGCCGTATGGAAACTGGGGCAGCCGTAAATACCTTATGGCAAGCCTTGACCAGAGCCTTAAACGCATGGGACTCGATTATGTGGATATCTTCTACTCGCACCGTCCCGATCCCGAAACCCCTATCGAAGAAACAATGGGCACTTTGGTTGATATGGTACGTCAGGGGAAAGCGTTATATGTAGGAATATCCAATTACGACGATGTACAGACAAAAGCGGCTTTAGCCATTCTGAAAGAACACCATGTACATTGCCTGATACACCAACCCAAATATTCCATGTTTGAACGTTGGGTCGAGTCTAAACTCCTGCCTTTATTAAAAGAAGAGGGCGTGGGATTAATCGCTTTCTCTCCCCTTGCGCAAGGACTATTGACTAATAAATACCTGAAAGGTATTCCTGAAAATTCGCGTGCCGCCAAACCGACAGGTTTCCTGCAGAAAGACCAGTTAACGGAAAAAGTGCTGTCTAAAGTTCGTAAACTGAATGACATAGCCGTTTCACGTGGACAATCGCTAGCAGAAATGGCATTAGCATGGCTTTTAAAAGACGATGCGGTAACCAGCGTACTGATCGGGGCTAGTTCCGTTGAACAACTACAGGATAACCTCAAAGCATTGAAAAACATTCAATTCACAGAGGAAGAATTAAAAACTATAAAATCAATCTTATAAGACTATGAATCGGAACCATTATCATTTTTAATATTGGTTCCGATTTATGATTATAAAAATCAAGGCGAAAAAATGTATAGCTCTTTAATTGTATCTCTGCAATAAGGATGATAAGAATAAATACGCATATTCTTATAAAAATTACTTTCAGCGACTAATGTAAATTCTTTATCCACATTCCCGTCTTCAACCCTTATCACCGTTTTACCCTCTTGAGCTATCTTATATGTTCTGTCCGGTGAAACAATAGAGCTATCCTTTTGATAATGACCATTCCCTATATATGTATAACGTGATAAGGCATCTGGAATATTTATATTATAATATATATAAATGTCCGATCCAATGTCGTATTTCAGGTCATTATTATCATCATCCGTATAAAAAACCTGTACTTCAATCAGAGGGGTTAACGGCTCATCTATTGTTATATTGTCTTTATCAGAACAAGAAATCAAATACAATAAAATAAATAACAGATAAGTTTTTTTCATAAGATATTGGCGTTGATAATATGTACATATTTCAGATCTAATATGATTCAGCATGCAAAATACTGATAATATCAACAAATATAATAACAATTCACTTAGCTGCATACTGAAAACTTTCTTTTAAAAGGATTATGTAAATAAAAATGCAATTATATATCTGTAAAATAGTATAAAAACGGAATGCACATAGGAAATTCTGATCTAACCTTCACCTTCCACTTTCGGAGATAACTACCTATATGAAAGAGATTAACGGGTGGAAGATCATCTTCCACCGTTGCTTTCATCTATCATAATTTATATAACTATAATTTCTTTCCTCTGTTACTACTTTTTATTCTTTTACTCGTCTATTTTTATTATTTTTGCAGTGTTGTTTTAATCTTTTGACGGAAGTTAAAAAGTATTTTGACGGGAGTTAAAAGTTCATTTAACGGTCGTTAGAATCAAATTTGACGGGAGTTAAACGATTAAAAGCTTGTAAACAAACTACTAATTATTCATAAACCAACCAGTAAGACTATGGGACTGAATTACGATTTTTACCCCAATCCGTTGCCGGACGATGACGGAAAACACAAACTACATGCACGGGTGGTTCCTTCCGGCACACTGAGAACCGACGCTATTGCCGAAATGATACACGGAGCATCTACTTTATCGACAGCTGATGTTAAGGGTGTACTGACGGCCTTAACCTGCCTGATGGCGGACCAGTTATCGGACGGTTACCGCATTCATCTGGAAGGCCTGGGGTATTTCCAGCTTACCCTATCCTGCCCTCCCGTTTATTCGCCCAAGGAGATACGGGCCGAATCGATACAGGTGAAATCGGTTGTCTTCAAGCCGGAAGCCGGAATGAAGAAAAAGTTCAAGGCGCTTCGTTGTGTACGGGCAAAAGAAAAAAGGCATTCGCATCCTTTTTCCATGATTGAAATTGAAGAAATTCTTTTTAAATATTTCATCAACCACGAATACATCACTTGCAGGGAGTTTCAGCGGATATGCGGTTTGACCGCTTCCACCGCCTACCTCCGCCTGAAAAAGCTTATAAGTGACGGCAAATTAAAGCAAAGCGGATTGCATAACAGTTTGTATATGCCGGTGAAAGAAGAGAGGCCGGGGTGAAAGATCACCTTCCACTCCTTTCATACTGGCTCACTGCAACTTACACATCAAAGTGGAAGGTGAAGGATGCAGCCGGGGAAGTATCCCCTGATGGGTTCCGGTATGAAAAAGCGGACATCTTTACCCTCATTTACAGATTGCCTTATAAAGGAAGACGAAATTTCGATAATGGGAGCGTCTACTTTCCGGATGTTGGGATAACAGGCAGGAATAGATACTTCATATCCAAGGCGGGGGTAAATAAAAATAGGGTATTCATTCAGTAATATCCGGGCATCTTTCCACTGTTCAATAAGCGACCAGTTGTCGGCTCCCATAATAAAATGAAAAGAGTTGCCGGGGTAGGTATCCCGCAATGCCTGAAGGGTATGTACCGAATAGGTAGGTTTGGGTAAGTGGAATTCGAAATCGCTTGCTATGAATTTCGGATAATCACCTACCGCCTTTTTTACCATTTCCAGGCGAAGCGTATCATCAATCAATTCGGTTTGTTTTTTCAAGGGATTCTGAGGGGTAACCAGAAACCATACTTCATCCAGCTCTTGGTATTCGCATAACCAGTTGGCCAACGCCAGGTGACCGATATGAACCGGATTAAAAGAACCGGAGAATATACCCGTTCTTTTCATCCCTGAAGAAACGTTTTTACGGTATAAAGGGCTTCCGCCTGCGCTTTTTCCAGATCATCATTGGTAATAACCACATCGAAGCGGGGAGCAAAAGTGAGTTCATATTCGGCTTTTGCTATACGGCTGTTAATCACCTCGGGAGAATCCGTACCTCGCTTCTCCAGCCGCCGCCTGAGTTCATCGATACCCGGCGGACATATGAAGACCGACAGCGCGCGTTCACCGTAATACTCCTTTATGTTGCAGCCACCTACCACATCCACATCGAAAATAACATTATCGCCTCTTTCCAATATCCGTTCTACTTCTTCCTTCAATGTTCCGTAGAATCGGTCGGCATACACTTCTTCATGTTCCAGGAAATCGTGGTTGGCAATGCGTCTGCGAAATTCTTCCGGCGAAATAAAATAATATTCCACACCATGCTGTTCCGTACCGCGCGGCGGCCGGCTGGTGGCCGATATGGAAAAACAAAGCCGGAGATCCTGTTTTAGCAAATAGTTAATAATCGTGGATTTTCCTGACCCCGACGGGGCCGAAAATATGATTAGCTTTCCAGACATATACTACAATACATTTAAAACCTGTTCCTTAATTTGCTCCATTTCATCTTTCATCTGGACGACAATCTGCTGCATTTCCGCATGGTTGCTTTTGGAACCCAGCGTATTAACCTCACGGCCGATCTCCTGGATAATAAAACCCAGTTTTTTACCTTGTCCTTTGCCGCTTTCCATGGTATCGATAAAATACTTGAGGTGGTTGGAAAGGCGGTTTTTCTCTTCGTTCACATCCAGCTTTTCGATATAATAGATCATCTCCTGTTCGAAACGGTTCTTATCATAATCCGTAGAAGCCACTTTTTCCAGATTATCCATAATCCGCGCCTTTATCTTTTCTATACGTTCGCCTTCATATTTTTCAATTTCCGAAAGTAGAGCGGATATATTTTCTATTTTTTCCACAAACAGTTTTTGTAACATTTCACCCTCCTGCCTGCGGAAATCATGAAGCTGCTTAATGGCATCGTCAATGGTCTGCTGAATAACGCTCCATTCTTCTTCGTCGACTTCCACAATCTCCGATTTTACCACATCGGGCATACGGAGCAATACCTGGAACCAGTCGGCAGGCACGGGAATATTTAATTTTCCGGAAACTTCTGTTATCTGCTTATAATAACTTTCCAAAGCGGTGGCATTGATATGCGTAGGCGTATCGGTACCGATGTATTCAATCTGCATTGAAAAATCAACCTTACCCCGTTCTAAGGCTTTCAATAAACGGCTCCGTATTTCCATTTCTTTGCTTTTATATATGGAAGGAATACGCGTTGAAATATCCAACTGCTTACTGTTTAACGCTTTTATTTCAACAGTTACTTTTTTGTTTGGAAGCTCGGCAGTAACTTTACCGAAGCCGGTCATTGATTGTATCATTTTGTTCTAAATTTACGCAAAGGTACTTTTTTATTTCTACTATGATTTAATCATAAAGTATAAAAATGTACTTTTGCGCTAAAAATAAGATAATTATATGTCGTGCCTCCTTAATATAGAAACTGCAACTTCAGTTTGTTCCGTAGCCCTGTCTGTCGACAACCGTTTAATATTTGAGAAAGTATCGCCGGATGGCCCTTCACACGCTGCTATGCTTGGCGTTTTTGCAGAAGAAGCATTAACATTCGCTAAGCAAAAATCATTAAAATTAGATGCGGTAGCCGTAAGTAGCGGCCCCGGTTCTTATACCGGTTTACGTATCGGAGTATCCATGGCGAAAGGCTTATGTTTCGGTTACGGTATTCCCCTTATTAGTGTTCCAACATTGGAAATAATCGCTTCAAAAACGATCAGGCAAATAAACGCTTCCGGCGATGCATTATATTGTGCCATGCTGGATGCTCGCCGGATGGAAGTTTATGCGGCAATCTATACGGACCAACTCAAACAGGTACGGGAAACGACCGCCGACATCGTCACAAACGACACATATTCTTCTTATTTACAGGAAAATAAAATTTATTTTTTCGGCAATGGATCAGCAAAATGCAAAGAAGTAATCTTATCCCCTAATGCCGTATTTATTGATGATATTTATCCGTTAGCGGCTGATATGATCCCTTTATCAACGGAATTATTTAATACACATACATTTGTGGACACAGCCTATTTCGAACCTTTTTATCTGAAAGAATTCATTGCTACAACGCCTAAAAATAAAGTTTTGGGAACTAATTAATGGAGAAGCGTTTAAGTGAAACCTGATAACTAATATAACCTTTTCCTTTTCAAATAGTTCAAAAATTTAACATAAATTAGTTTTGCATATCCCGGAAATATGTAATTTTGCACCCCTGAAAGACTATTGGTTATCCTCTAATAACCGTTTTTTAAAAACTAACTCTCCTTATTGAAGAGGAAATAAGGAACAAACTCTACTTATAATGAAAAAATTATTGTTATGTTTAGCTGCCGGCGCATTCCTTTGCAGCTGCGGTGTTACCAAATCTCCGGTTATGGGTGCAATTTACACGGATGTTACATCAGGTACTGCTGTAACAAGCAACAAACTTGCAACTAAAGTGGGTAAAGGTAAAGCTACAGGTATCTTAGGTTTGTTCGCTACAGGCGACGCAAGCTACCAGACCGCTGCAAAAGAAGCCGGAATCACAAGGATCAGTCATGTTGACGAACGTAATTACACTATTTTAGGAATCATCACCACCTATGAAACAATAGTTTACGGGGAATAAGATTTCTTTACATTCGCAATATAATCGGAGTTTTATCTATCATGATATTACTCCGATTATTATCTTTGCCCTAAATAAAAATCAAATGAAAAATACTTTATTATTTATACTTCTTCTTTACTGCTCTTCTTTTGTTACCGCACAGAAGATTCACCGGAATTATTCGTTTTACCCGCAGGAGGAAGGTAATGTATATTTCATCCATCCCCTTAAAGGATTTATAAGCAATGACAAGGAGGCTACCAAAAAACTTGAATACGACATCACTTACCTATCGGGCAACGATTCGGCAATTTATACGTTTACTTATTTCACGGAGAATGTTTTTAAAACAGATTCGGTAATTATACAGGATGCTTCGGGCGATCGTCTTTATTCTGCTACCGCAATAATGTATTATGTGCAACCCAAAGGTAAATCGTGGCAGCAACGGGCTTCCATTTCAATTCCTTATGAGACATTAGTCCGTTTATATTCCAATCCTTCCCCCTACTCCCTTGCATTGGCGGGAACAAAAGATATCCGGTATGAAATAAAACCCAAAACATGGCGGAAACATTCACGCCTGATTTCCAGAATATTCGAGATTGTAAAATACAACAATTAAATCCATAACGATGAAAAACGTATTATTAATCTTATCCATTGTTCTGGTATTCACCGGATGCGGACAAAAACAAAGGGGGTATCAAATCAAAGGGGAAGTAGACGGGCTTACCGAAGGAAAAGTATATCTGAAATCTTTTCGTAACAAGATGTTCTTTAATGCCGATTCAACACAAATCAAAGACGGTAAATTCTCGTTCAATGGACAGGCGGATGCTCCCGTCTTATTCGGAATTGCCACGGAAAACATGAAATACCCTTCGCAGTTCTTTCTGGAGAATACTTCGATGACCATTCATATGGATGAAGAAAAAGGCATCACTTCAATACAAGGATCTCCTGCCAATGATATATTCCTGGGAAATGCGAAGAAAATTCATCAGCCCGGATTCAGCATAGACAGTCTGGTATCGGTATACCCGGAGTCTCCCGTCGCCGCCTTCTACCTTTACCGTTATTTTACCTACCAGTTGCCGCTCGACGAACTGAAGTCGGCCCGTGCTAAATTGTCGCCATCATTGGCATCATGCCCCTATGTAACCGATCTGGACGGAATTATCACTCAACTGGAGAATGTACAGATAGGTAAAACAGCTCCGGAGTTTTCTTTACCGGATACTACCGGTGTAATGGTTTCACTTTCGGATTTCCGAGGAAAATACCTGCTGGTGGATTTCTGGGCCGCATGGTGCCCGCCTTGCCGCCGTGAAAACCCAAATGTGGTAAAAGCTTTTCAGGAATATAACGATAAAGGTTTCACCGTATTGGGCATATCGCTCGACAGGGATAAAAAACAGTGGGTGAAAGCCATTGCCGATGATAACCTTACATGGACACACCTATCCGACCTCAAATACTGGGACTCCGAAATACCAGCTTTATACGGCGTACGCGGTATCCCTGCCAATGTATTGCTCGATCCGCAGGGAACCATTATTGCCAGAAATATCACCGGCGAAGATTTACAGAATAAACTGAAAGAGGTTATTCAGCCGAACCGGTAGTTAAAGTAGTCAGATAGTTATCAGTTAGATAGCTTTAACTTAGAAGTTAATCAGGAATTAGAATCATTCTTAACTCCTTGACTACTAACGAGCGAAGCGAGTGATAACTACTTTAACTACTGATTAAGGTTATTAAGTAAACCGCTAAACAGCAACCATACTATTTCATTTTATTAGCCGTTGCCGTCCATGTCATGATCAGCTTCTGGTCATGATAAAGGGCTCCGTCGATATAACAGATATCGCCTTTGTGAATGGTAATTTCGAAGCCGTTCATCAGCGTATCGACTACCACAAATTTGCAATAAAGCCTGTTTTGGTTGATCTGTACGGTTCCCTTTTCTTTCCCCATGCATTTGATGATATTTGATTCATAGGTATAAGAATTGGGAGCGGTAGGCTTCGCGTTAAAAATACAGTCGATTTTCCCGACTTCATGTTCAAACCAGAATTTCCTGATCACCTGACCGGATGAAACTTTAATGTGGATTTCTCCTTTGCTCGATACAATCTTTCCCTCTGGGTAAGCAAATTCGACCACAGTGGCCCAATCCGAATTTTCGGTTAGTAGATGTTTTGTCTCCATAGTATTGTCTTTTCAAATAAAATTATTGCAATCCGTAGATTGCCTGTATTTAGAATAAGAGTTTATTCATTTTCCTTCGGTGCAACAAATGCCGTGTATAACTGCAAAAGGGCGGCTATTGTCAAGCACAGGATCCATTCATTCCGATGCATAAACATAAAAGAAGATGCTACAATCATCAGCAGGCTTGCTATTACGTTAAAAACCTGTAAACGCCTTCTGCGAAATCCAAGGTTTTTGACATTCAGCGTCAGGTGGCATATAGCGATACCCGCGGCACCCAAGGCGAACAGGTAAGAAGCAAATTCAAACTTTACCAGATATAACACGGCACCGGCCAGCAACAACAATGCTGAAAAATTAAAAACTATGGTTCGTATCTGCCGGTTCATTTACTTCTTCCTGATAATAAAAATATCTTCATTCGGCTTCTTCATAAAATATTCCTCACGGGCAAACCGTTCAAGCCCTTCTTTATCGGTATGCAGGTCGTTGAGTTTTTTACTGTTTACTTCGATCTCTTCTTCATAGAATTTAATCTCTTTTTCCAGACTGCGGATTTTTTCATCGTATGTATACCTCTTATACAGGTTACTGTCTCCCGCCGTAAAGGTAAGAGCCACAAATCCGATCGTTACCAGCCAATAGGCATTTATCCGGGATAAATATTTGCGGTAAAACTCTTTCAGTCGTTGCATGGATCAATCTTTACACAAAGATAAATGAATTATTTTGCATATCTTTGTATGGATTAGAATAAAAATTTACGGATGGATAATTATATCGTTTCTGCCAGGAAATACAGGCCTTCTACATTTAGAAGCGTTGTGGGGCAAAAGTCATTGACGACAACGCTGAAAAATGCCATTTCGAACAATAAGCTTGCGCATGCTTACCTTTTCTGCGGCCCGCGCGGGGTAGGTAAAACGTCGTGCGCGCGTATCTTTGCCAAAACGATCAATTGCTTTCATCCTACCGCCGACGGTGAGGCCTGCAACGAATGCGAATCGTGCATGGCATTCAATGAGCAGCGTTCTTATAATATCCATGAATTAGATGCAGCATCGAATAACTCGGTAGACGATATACGTTCTTTGATCGAGCAGGTACGTATACCGCCCGCGTTAGGCAAATACAAAGTATTTATTATCGACGAAGTCCATATGCTTAGTTCGGCGGCATTCAACGCATTCCTGAAAACGCTGGAAGAGCCTCCCCACCACGCGCTTTTTATATTGGCCACAACCGAAAAACATAAAGTCCTACCTACCATTTTATCGCGTTGCCAGATTTATGATTTTTCCCGCATTTCGGTTTCCGATATGGTTGAGCACCTTGAGTATGTGGGTTCATGCGAAGGGGTGACGGCGGAAGCTGAAGCGCTAAATGTGATCGCCCAAAAAGCCGACGGAGGTATGCGCGACGCGCTTTCGATCTTCGACCAGGTAGTGAGCTTTACGAACGGTAATATCACCTACCAGGCAGTGATAGACAACCTGAACGTACTCGATTATGAATATTATTTCAGGCTTACGGATGCCATGCTTACGGGAAATGTACGTGCTGCCATACTGATACTCAACGAGGTTTTGAACAAAGGATTCGACGGGCAAAACATTATTACGGGATTAGCATCTCATTTCCGTGACTTATTGGTCTGCAGGGATGAAGCGACGCTTATCTTATTTGAGGTGGGTGCCTCGATACGCGAACGGTATAGGGACACGGCCAAACGTTGTCCCGACCAACTGCTGTACAAGGCGATCGAGTTGGCGAACGCATGCGACCTGAACTACCGTGCCAGCCGTAATAAGCGGCTGTTGCTTGAACTTACGATGATACAGCTTTGCCAGTTGGCACAATCCAATCCCGAGGATAGTAAAAAAAAAGGCCTGATTGAACCGATTGAAAAGACAGACATTCTCGCCCCTCCTCAGGCAAAAGTAGTCACAACCCAGATCCCGCCTACAGTAACGGCCACGCCAAGGTCCGCAAATGGTGCTCCACAAAAAAAAACGCAGCAGGGTCCGGTATCGACCTCTATCAAAAAAATAGGCAAAGACGAGGATAACGGCCAGGATAACCAGGCTGCGCAACATGCTGCAACAGAAATTATTACCCCTTTTGATACCACCGACCTGGTGAAGTATTGGGACGAGTACACAAAAAACCTTGAAGGGAATGCTTACCTGAAAGGAATCATGGTTAATTGCAAACCTTCGCTTCGGGAAGATTATCATTTTGAGGTATCCGTTCATAATCCCGGCCAGAGGGATGAACTACTCAACGACAGCGGACGACTGCTGCCTTATCTGAGGGAGCAACTGAAAAACACCAGGATCCAGATGCGTATCCGCATCTCGGAAAACAATGAAAAGAAGCTTGCCTACACATCCTCCGAGAAATATGAACATTTGCTGGAAATCAATCCGGTACTTGGTAAGCTAAGGGAAGAATTCAACCTTACATTGGATTAATATAAAAAGCCGGGCACGAATTATACCATTATTCTTTCTTGTTTCGAAGGGACAATTGGGTAATCCGTGCCCGGTATGATATGCTGTTTATTCTAATTATAATTCCCTGATCCAGATATTGCGGAAACTGATCGGTTCGCTCGGATCGCCATGGCTTTGTAAAATAATCGGACCTGCGCCGTGTTTTTCGACTTTAGGGAAACCAATGTATTCGGTTGTTCCTAGGATGGTTGTATTATTCTGCAATATAATACCGTTCTGAATAACCGTTACACGTGGGGGTACACGGTATGTACCGTCTTCCTTGAATACCGGAGCCGAGTAAATAATATCATACACATTCCATTCTCCGGGTTTACGCATAGCGTTTGCCAAAGGAGGAGTTTGTTTGTATACGCTACCCGTTTGTCCGTTTACATACGTTTCGTTATTATAGCAATCCAATATCTGGATTTCATATTTTCCCTGAAGGAATATACCGCTGTTTCCGCGTCCCTGACTGGTACCGGTAATATTTTCAGGTACGCACCATTCCAAATGTATCTGGAAATTCTCAAACTTCTGTTTGGTCTGGATATCGCCTGTCTTTTTATCTACGGTAAATACGCCGTCGTGAACGGTCCATTGAGCCGGTCCGCCTTTTACACTTTCCCAAGAGGAAAGGTCTTTTCCGTCAAACAAAACAATAGCATCGGACGGAGCGGTAATTGCCGCGTTTACAGTGGTAACGCCCGGAGTTACTATTTTAGGCTGCGGAGTCCAGTATTCCGACATTCCGGGCTTCATGGGTTCCGGTTTGGGATACTCTTTCTGTTGTGCGTTCACGTTTACACAGATAGCGCTACTTAAAGCAATCATTAATGTTGCCTGTGAAATAAAAGTTTTCTTATTCATGGTCTGTAAATTTAAGTTATGAATTATTGTTGCTACAAACTTAACTAAAAAAAATCACAGTTGCCCAACCCGTCCTGTGAGTTTTCTAATTTACCTGTTATGGCTGAACAGCCGTTCTTCGGCTAATTTTTCATATTTGGTACCCGGTTTACCGTAATTGCAGTAGGGATAAATACTGATGCCTCCACGAGGAGTAAAAATACCGGTTACTTCAATGTATTTAGGCTCCATAAGGTCGATCAGGTCTTTCATTATTATATTCACGCAATCTTCATGAAAGGCGCCATGATTACGAAAACTGAACAAATACAGTTTGAGGCTTTTACTCTCTACCATTTTCATACCGGGTATATAGTCGATATGTATGGTTGCAAAATCGGGTTGCCCGGTAATGGGGCATAAACTCGTAAACTCGGGACAGTTAAAACGAACCCAGTAATCATTTCCGGGATGCTTATTAACGAATGCTTCCAGCACTTCCGGCGCGTAATCCTGCTTATATATTGTCTTTTGCCCTAATTGGCGTAACTCATTTTCCATAAATTTATTTATTATATGATCACTGTATATAATACGAATCACTAATCGTTAATTACGTTTCTGCATGTATTTGTCAAATCCCTCTTTACGAAGCTTACAGGCAAGACACTCCCCGCAACCGTCGGCAGGTATACCGTTGTAACAGGTAAGCGTACGGGTACGAACCAGGTCAAGGCCCCCCAGTTCGTCTGCCAGTTGCCATACTTCGCTTTTATCCCTGTTCATCAAAGGTGTATGAATCACAAAATGGTCATCCATCGCAAGATTCAGCGTAACATTCAACGACCGGATAAACGTATCCCTGCAATCGGGATAACCGCTGTAATCGGCTTGGGAAACTCCGGTAACTATATTGTATATTCCTTTACTCCGCGCCACAATAGCCGCAAATGTAAGGAAAACCATATTCCGCCCCGGTACAAATGTATTGGGATAACTGCCGTCGGGCTGTTCTTTATCCATTACTATAGAGGAATCGGTCAGTGAATTTGGCGCCAATTGCGCCAAAAGGGACACATCCAGCAACTGGAAAGGGATACGGTAATCAGCAGCAATTTTACGGGCGATTTCAACTTCAAGGGAATGTTTCTGTCCGTAGGTGAAACAGACAGCCTCCACTTTTTCGAACTTTTCCTTAGCCCAGAAAAGGCAGGTTGTAGAATCCTGTCCACCAGAAAAGCAGACAAGTGCAGATTTTTGATCTTTCATTGTTTCTTGTTTTTAACGTGGTTTAGCAAGCACACGCCTGCAAATTTACAATTAAATGCAGCATTTGCCAAAAGCGCTTCTCTTTTTGTAGCTGCATCTACTATCGGATATATTAAATTATCCAATATTGGTTACAATCCAATTGTAAAAACATGTAAAGACTATGCACATGCATCCCAAAAGTGTGCAACATTTAAGAAAAGTATATATCTTTGCCCGCACTTACATCTTAAAATTGTTTAAACTGATATAAACGAATATTTAATTTTATGAAGAAAATTATCCTATTAGTATGTAGTGCTATGCTTCCTTTCTCTTATGCGGCTGCGGAAGGTTACCAGGTTAATGCACAAAGCACCAGGCAGGCAGGTATGGGACATGTGGGCGCCGCTATGAAGTTAGGGGCGGAAAGTATGCATTTCAATCCAGCGGGACTCGGATTCTTAGAAAAAACGATCGACCTGTCGGCAGGTTTATCCGGTGTATTTTCTAATGCTAAATTCAGTAAAGACGGTTATGAACATAAAGCAAATAACGACCCCAGTACTCCGCTATATGCTTATGCGGGTTTTAAAGTCTACGATTTTTTATCGGCAGGTGTCAGTGTAAATAATCCTTACGGCAGCGCCATGAACTGGGGTGTAAACTGGGCAGGTTCTTCACTTGTACAGGACATTGCCCTGAAAGCTTTCTCCATACAACCGACCGTAGCTTTTAAAATCGGTGAGCGGTTAAGCCTGGGAGCAGGGATGATGATCATGTTCGGCGATTTTTCTTTAAGCCGCGCACTCATTCCGGCTGGCGGATTGGAAAGCCTTCGTGCTTTAACGGAACAAAGTCCTGAACTCAGCGCGGTAATTTCTCCCACTTTGGATAAGTTTAAAGATATTCCGGCTGCGTCTGCCACATTGGAAGGTAATGCGGGTGTAAAATTAGGTTATAATCTGGGAGCCATGTTTGATATTACCGACCGGATAACGGTAGGTGTTTCATACCGTTCCAAAGTAATGATGAAAGTAAATGAAGGACATGCCGCCATGACCTACGCGAATGAAACGGAGTTGAATCAACTGATCGCTATCGTAAATCCGATATTAAAGGATAAAGAACTAAAAGAAATAATCGTTCCTCCTTTGGATAAAGGTACATTCGTTGCTGAACTTCCTTTACCTTCGAATCTGAACGTAGGAGTAAGCTACAAACCGATAGACAGGCTTATGTTGTCGGGTGAAGTGCAATTCGTCGGTTGGGGAGCTTATAAGGAATTAGACGTACAGTTTTCACAGGAAGTATTGAACGGATATAATATCAATGCAACAAAAAGTTACAAAAACAGCCGCATCTACCGTATCGGCGGACAATATGCTACGACCGACCGCCTGGATCTCCGTTTAGGTTTTTATTTCGATGAGTCTCCCGTAAAAGACAATTTCCTAAATCCCGAAACGCCGAGTATGAATAAACTGGGTACTACCGTGGGGTTAAGTTTCCGTCCGTTGGAGAAATTATCCATTGATTTTTCATTTGCTTATGTAACCGGCTTCGGACGTGACGGATCGTATACCGACGACTTATCAGGTGCTACATTTGGCGGCCATTATAAAGTGTACGCATTTACTCCTGCGTTGGGTTTGTCGTATTCATTCTGATAAAGCTTCAGGTTCTTCGTAAACACATAATTTAACATTAAATATCAGGTTTATTATCATCCTTTTGCAAACAAATCCGGCCGTATGCTGTTTACTAATCATCATAGCTAATAAAAGCTTTGAGATTAGATGAATTGTTAAATAATAAAATATCGGTTATGGAAAATAAAGGGATTAACAGAAACATGTTTTATAATGATCTGGAAAGCCTGGCGGATGATATTGACAAAGCTGCCAAAGATCGCATAAAGGAAATTAAAGAAGAAGCTAAAGAGGATAAGAAATCCATTAAAGACGGGACGAAAGACCTCAAGCAAATTGTAGACGACGGATACGATCAGACAAAAGATGAACTTAAAGATTCTGATAATCCTTTTTCCGACGATATTATTTCGGCTACAAAAGACGAATCCAAAGCGATAAAAGATGATATAGAAAGAGATTATGAATTAACGAAAGATATGATTGAGCAAGAAGCAGATAGTCGCATTGACAGTATTAATAAAATGCGGGAGAAATCTTGATCTGTATGATTGATCCTGCAGCCAATGATTGATGATTTGTAAACTAAGCCCGGGCTTTTATAGTCCGGGCTTTCATTTTATATGTTTACATATTTATTTCTAAAATCAATATGCGTCGCTGATACTTTCCGTTTTCAGCTGACTGTCGAAGGTTGCTTTATCCAGCGAAGTAGTGACGTGTATCGTCTGCGGCTCGCCGGGCAATAAATCGAAATAATTATCGGAGAAGAAATTATCAATTCCTTCAATACTTAAAAATACACCCCGTGCAAAAAAATCACTTTCCACCGTTACATCAAAGCCGTCTCCTGCAACAACAGAACGGGTTTTAATAGTAGCTTTCGGAAAATCAATATCTTTATACCGGCTCAGGAAATAGTTATTTGAAACGGTTTCACCATTGCCGGTAAAACGGGCATTCACTACTACTTCATTTTTGTTCTTTCCCTTCAGTACCGTTTGCAAAGGTACATTATACTGAGATTTGCTGGTGCTTGCCGGCAAGGTTATGTTTTTACTATTCTCAAATAATACATTGCCTTTTAAATCCATAACGCGTACTTCCAGTTTTCCTTTCAACGGTTTCAGGTAATCCGATACCACATAAACATCCAGTTTATCATCTTTTGCAATAGGAGAAACCAATATGTTATGAAATGCCTTTTTAGAGAAATAATGCTGGGCTTTCCACCGTCCGTAATAATCGCGGCTCGACCACGAAGCTACCGGCCAGCAGTCGTTATGCTGCCAGAATAAGGTTCCCATACAATAAGGCATATCGCGCCGGTGAGCTTCTATTGCCGTTTTGATTGCATCACCCTGAAGCAATTGTCCCATATACAGGAAATTAGGAAAATCCTTAGGCTTGCGGTATTCATTGAGCAGATACCATTCGATAAGCCCGTTGGCATGGCTTCCGCCCCGTTGGTGAGCCATCATTACTTCTGAGAAGATATCATGATCGCGTTTTTCGGGAGCATATTTCAATACCGACTGGTACTCCGGAAAAGATTGGAATCCGTATTCGGAAAAGAAACGGGCACGTATAACGTTATAGTTTGCAATAGAATCTTTTCCATGCCATACACCCCAATAATGCCCGTCCCCATTCGGGTTCCAGTCAGGAGTACCGGATTCGGCCCGTGCATCAGGGTCTCCCGCATAAGGTGATGACGGCCAGTAAAAGGTTTTTGGATCATATTTTTCAACTACATCCGGCAATACCACATGAAAGACGTCTTTATAATCTTTGCGCATTTCATCCAATACGCCTAATTTCTCGAATTTCTTCATCCATCCCCAATTGAACCATGCCGTATGGTTTTCGTTGTTTCCGCACCAGATGGCTAAGCTGGGATGATTGCGTAAGCGTTTTACATTATCGATAGCCTCCATACGGATATTCTCGAGCATATCCGGAGTCATAGGATACGTACTGCAGGCAAACATGAAATCCTGCCATACCAGAATACCATGTTTATCACATAGATCAAAGAAGATATCTTCTTCATAGATACCACCACCCCAGATACGAAGCATATTCATATTGACGTTAACAGCATCCATGATCGTTTTTTCGTACTTCTCTGCTGTAACACGGGGTAAGAAATTATCCTGCGGAATATAATTGGCGCCTTTCGCAAAAACAGGTACACCGTTTAACTGGAAATAAAACGTTGTTCCTGCTTCATCTTTTTTACGGATTACTTGTATATCACGCAATCCGATATTCTCTGTTTTACTATCGGCTATTTTACCGTTTATTGAAACAGTTGTCGTGAACGGATATAGATAGGGCTCCCCCAATCCGTTTGTCCACCACAACTTAGGATTATTAATTACCAGTTCGGTTTCAATAATATTATTTCCTTTTTGAACGTTTGCTTTTTTCTCCCATTGGTTTTTCAGTCCCCCTGCTTTGATCTGAACGGTTGCCTCTCCGGCTTTATCCGCAATAACTTCGACGCGTACTTTTACTTTTGCCTGTTTAGCCGTCACATTCTCCTGTATGTAATGTACATTATCCAAACGGGCATCATCCCATCCGACAAGGTAAGCAGGGCGCCAGATACCGCTTGTTACTAACCGTGGTCCCCAGTCCCAGCCGTAATGATAACCAGCTTTACGTGCAAAAACACTTACTTTGCGGTCGAAAACTCCTCCGTTTTCAGACTGGTCGTTGCCTGCTTCATTCCGGTAATGCAATGCATTGAATTTCGGAATATCTTCTTTTATAGGCGAACGGAAATAAACCCTTAATTCATTATCTCCTTGTTTCAACAACGGTTTGACATCTACACGCCATTCCCTGAACATATTATTCGCCTTTAATATACAGGAATCATTCAGAAATACATCGGCATAGGTATCGAGTCCTTTAAAATATAATTCGATATTTTCTTTGCGAAAAAGCTCGGGAGTGATCCGCAGCGTCGTTCTATACTCCCAGTCTTCCTTGTCTACCCATTGCACACCGCGTTCGTTAAGACGGAAAAAAGGATCTTCAATGATTTTATTGTCAATTAAATCCGTATGCACTACGCCTGGTACTGTAGCAGGATACCAATTATTTCCCCGTACCTGTTTAAATGTCCATCCTTCATTAATCTCCTTTGTTATTACCCCGTCGGCAAAAGCGGTATTGGCGGTAAAAATGGTAATCGCCATCAGTAAGATCTTTGTTAAATTTTTGTGATTCATACTCATTTGTTATTATAGTGATTTCATGTTTTCATTATTGACGGGATTTTTCCCTTCGGGTGTGAACAAATACTTTATGCGATCGGCATAAAGTGTTTCTACCTTTCCGCGAATAACTTTCATGGTACTGTTTACCAATCCGTTCTGTTCAGTCCATGGTTCCGGCAGGACAGCAAATGTAGTAGGAAGCCAGCGTTCGGGGAAAAGCGTAGACAAATCACCTCCTTTTTTGAACCGGTTTATTTGTGACTGGATAATACTAACAGCTTCTTCCTTACCTTTTTCCGTAGTCAGATCCAATTGCCGGTGAACTAACTGTTTTTTAAGCTGCTCTTTATTCGGAACCAGCAAAGCAACCGTATATGGGCTTTGGTTATTATATAATAGTAACTGATCGATTGCGGAAGAATGCTCCATCAACGCTTCTTCTATACCTTCGGGGCTGTACTTCTCGCCATCGCTGCTGATCAGGAGGCTTTTGAAACGTCCTAAGACAAACAGCAATCCGTCTTTCATATATCCCATGTCGCCGGTATACAGCCATCCGTCTTTTATCGTTTCGGCTGTTGATACAGGATTTTTCCAATACCCTGCCATCACATTTTCCCCCCGGATAACGATCTCTCCTTTTTCACCTTCGGGTAGTTGTTTTCCGTCTGCATCACATATTTTAAGGTCTAAGGGTTGAACCAATACACCACTACTCCCAAACAAATGGCGGTGTGGTCCATTAGTTGATATAACAGGGGTTGCTTCACTTAAACCGTAACCCTGATACATCGGCAATCCTATAGCATAATAAAATTTCTGCAAATCTTTATCGAGCAATGCTCCACCTCCGATAAAGAATTTCAATTCCCCGCCAAAGTTCTGACGCACTTTGGAGAACAACAATTTATCAAACAACGAAACGAAAGGTTTGAGCATCGCACGTGGGCCGCGCCCTTTATCATCGCCTCCGTCACCGTTATACCTGTAAGCTATATTTAATGCATAATTAAATAACCGGACAGCAGTTTTACCTTGTGCCTGTATACCCTGTTCAATACTCTTTTTAAAGTTTTTCGCCAGTGCCGGTACGCTTAAGATAAGGTAAGGTTTCACTTCTTTTATATTAACCGGGATATTTTTAAGCGTTTCAATTCCGGTGCGTCCTACCTGTACGGTTGCAACCGAGGCTCCTTTATACATAAATATATAGAATCCCACCACATGAGCAAAACAGTGATCAAGCGGAAGTATAATAAGCGTACGCCATGTTTCGTCTATATCTACGCAGGATAAAGCCTGTTCCACATTTGCCGTGTAATTGCGGTGGGTAAGGATAACGCCTTTCGGATCAGCTGTTGTTCCCGATGTATAGGTAATAGTAGCATAATCATCGTTTTGAAGAGATAATCCTAGGGAAAGGAATTCTTCCAACGAATGTTCTTTCAACCATTTATCGCCCATCTGTTTTATCTCACCGATAAAAACCTCTTTTTCTTCGTAAGCCGTTTGTTCATCAAAGACAATTATTTTCTCTAATAAAAGCAGTTGACCGGTTATGGCGCGTATCTTCTTCAATTGATTCCCGGATACCATTATATATTTTACGTCAGCATGTTGCAGGCGAAACAAAAGGTCGTTTGCTTCCTCCAGTTTAATGGAAAGCGGAACGTTGGTGGCTCCGGCATAAAACATAGCGAGTTCGCCAATGATCCAGGCGTTGCGCCCTTCACTCAGCAAAGCCATATTATCTCCTTTTTTCACACCCAATGCGATAAGTCCGGCTCCTAACGTATAAACTTGCCGTTGTACATCTGTGTAGGTAGCAGGCTCAAACTTATCGTTTATCTTCTCCAGCAAAAAGGTATTATCCGGATACTGCTTTACGGACCCTTCGAAAAGGTCGACTAATGTTTTTTTCATGATATGGAGTTGTTTTGTTCTGGATTATTTATTTCTTCGAGCAAATAACATGCAGTTTCCACCGTAGGCACGTCTTTTATAAGAATACTGCGTTTTCCGTTTTGCTCGCGCAACGAGCACCTTCGCGGATATTTTTGTACGAATGCGAGCAGTTTATCGAACGCTTCACTTTCGTAATACGGACTATGCGGATTGGATACGAGGAATATAGTCATCTGCCCCTTTTTTAGGACAATCTTTTCCATTCCGAGTTTTTTAGCTAACCTCCTGAGTCGTACCACCCGTATAAGTTCTTTTCCTTCTTTCGGTATGTTGCCGAAGCGGTCTTTCAGACGGTCGGTGAAAGCAATTATATCACGTTCATCCTCCATCTTATCCAATTCACGGTACAACGAAACACGCTCGGAATCATTAGGTATGTAAGTGGGAGGGAACATCAGCTCAAGGTCACTCTCAATGAATGTTTCCCTGACATAATCGGTACGGGTATTGTACGCATGTTGTTCGTCCTCCGCATAGATCTCGGCAAATTCTTCGGCTTTCAGTTCGTCTACCGCTTCCTCTAATATCTTCTGATATGTTTCATAACCTAAGTCGGCAATAAAACCACTCTGTTCCGCACCCAGCAGATTACCGGCTCCACGGATATCCAGGTCCTGCATAGCAATATGTATTCCGCTACCCAGTTCCGAGAAGTTTTCAATCGCCTGTAAACGCCGTCTTGCCTCCTGACTTAAGGTAGACAAAGGAGGTGATAATAAATAACAGAAGGCTTTGCGGTTGCTTCTTCCCACTCGTCCACGCAACTGATGTAGATCCGAAAGTCCGAATTGCTGTGCATTATTGATAATGATCGTATTCGCATTCGGCACATCTATTCCGTTTTCAACGATACTGGTAGCGATTAAGACATCGTATTCATAATTGATAAAATCCAGCAATATCTTTTCCAGTTTATCCGGTTCCATCTGTCCGTGTCCCACACAAACCCTTGCATCAGGAACTTCCCGTTTGATAAGCGCTTCTATCTCATGAATATTTTGAATACGGTTATTTATAAAATAGACCTGCCCGTTCCGGCTCATCTCAAAGTTTATAGCTTCTCGTATTATATCCGGATTAAAACGTTCGACTTCTGTCTGTACCGGATAACGATTCGGCGGAGGGGTATTTATATTACTCAGGTCGCGGGCGCCCATTAAAGAGAATTGGAGTGTACGGGGTATAGGTGTAGCTGTCATGGTTAATGTATCGACATTAATCTTCATCTGACGGAGTTTTTCTTTTACCGATACGCCGAATTTCTGTTCCTCATCAATGATCAATAATCCGAGGTCTTTGAATTGTACATCTTTACTAACGATACGATGTGTACCGATCAGTATATCCACTTTCCCTTCTTTTACTTCTTTTAGTACCGCTTTAATCTGTGCACTGCTACGCGCACGACTTATGTAGTCGATCTTACAGGGGAAATTCTTCAAGCGCTCGGAAAAAGTCTGGAAATGTTGAAAGGCAAGTACCGTAGTAGGAACCAGTACGGCCACCTGTTTATTATCTGATACGGCTTTGAAAGCAGCACGAATAGCGACTTCCGTTTTGCCAAAACCCACATCTCCACAAATCAGCCGGTCCATAGGGCGTTCATTTTCCATATCGGCTTTCACATCTGAAGTGGCTTTCATCTGATCCAGCGTATCTTCATAAATAAAACTCGCTTCGAGTTCATGCTGCATAAAAGAATCCGGACTGTAAGAATAGCCTTTTTCCTGCTTACGTTTTGAATAAAGAAGAATGAGGTCGCGGGCAATATCTTTTACTTTCTTTTTTGTCCGTTCCTTCATTTTCTCCCATGCGCCGGTTCCCAGTTTACTCAGTTTAGGCGGTTCCCCACTATCCTTACCTTTATATTTGGAAAGCTTATGAAGCGAATGGATACTAACAAAGATAATATCGTTATTCTGGTAAATCAGTTTAACCACTTCCTGTATTTTACCGTTGGCTTCGGTACGCACCAACCCACCGAACTGTCCTACACCATGATCGATGTGGACAATGTAATCGCCTATGGTAAACTGGTTGAGTTCTTTTAAAGATAAAGACAGTTTTCCGCTTCTTGCCTTATCACTTTTAAGGTTGAATTTATGGAAACGGTCGAATAGCTGGTGATCCGTAAATAAACATATCCGTAAATTATTGTCGGCAAATCCTTCATGGATGGTTTTATCTACCCCGGTAAATGGGATATTTTCTTCGCGGTCTTCAAAAATGGTCCGTATACGGGCGATCTGTTTTTCTACATCGCTTAATATATATAAGGTATATCCCTTTTCTATGTAATTATAAAAAGACTCGCTTACCAGATCGAAGTTCTTATGATAAATCGGTTGGATTTCAGTATCAAATGTTACGGTCGCATCGGCAACTCCCATCGGACGTTTACCAAAGTGGATCCGCCTGAAATCCAAAACCGAACGAAGAAAATCATCCTCTGTAATGAGTTTGCTTCGCATCTGCCCGATACTTTGGAAAGATTCTTCATCGCCGGCAACCGGCTCATCGTTCCATATACTTCCGATACGTTCTTTACTCCATGCCAGGTCGCGAACAGCCACGACAGTCTGTGGAGGGACTCCGGAAAGCAGAAAAGTATCTGATAAATCGTTCTTACTTATCTTGGGAACTATATATATATTGTCAAACTTTTCTTTAGACAATTGCGTCTCTACATCAAACGCGCGAATGGTTTCTACTTCATTCCCGAAAAAGTCGATACGATAGGGAAATTCATATGAAAAAGAAAACACATCCAATATACTTCCCCGCATGGCGTACTGCCCTGGTTCATATACATAATCCACATGTTCAAAGCCATATTCGTCGAGCACATCGGATACAAACATATTATCCAGCTTTTCACCCACATGGATTTTCAACGTATTTTCCTTAAGTGTTTCCTTCGAAATCACTTTTTCAGCCAACGCATCCGGATAGGTAACAATTATAAAGGAAGATTCCTGATCCTGAAGCATACTGAGCACTTCCGTCCGCAGTATTTCATTAGCCGGATCTATATGTCCGTACTTGATCGACCTACGATAAGCAGACGGGAAAAAGTATATATCGTTGCTGCCGGTAAGCTGCATCAGATCATGATAAAAATAACCTGCATCTTCCTGGTCGTTTAAAATGCATACATACGAGCCTTTTTGCTTGGTAAACAAAGAAGCAATCGCCATTGCGGCGCCTGAACCATGTAAACCTTTAAGGAAAATATTGCGTGAAGACGGGTCGTTCAACAGCGAGTCCATCGCCTTTATTTGCGGGTGAGCTGTATAAAGCGTCAGTAAATCTTGTATATTCAAAGCACTAAGTTGTTTATGCAAAGGTAGTTTTTTGTACAAAATAGTACAAACCTAATTACTTAAATCGATTTAATTATCTACCTTTGATAGCTTGAAATGGTTAATAAATAATGTATAATGACCGATAGTATTGTTATTATCCCAACCTATAATGAAAAAGAGAATATTGAAAACATTATCCGCACGGTCTTCGGCCTGCAGAAACAATTTAATATTCTTATTATTGACGACGGTTCGCCTGACGGAACTGCGGATATAGTTAAACGCCTGCAAAACGAATATCCTAAACAACTTTTTATAATCGAACGGCAGGGCAAACAAGGGTTGGGAACAGCTTATATTTGTGGCTTCAAGTGGGCTATGGACCAGAAATATGATTTTATTTTTGAAATGGACGCCGACTTCAGCCATAACCCTCTCGATTTAATTAATTTATATGCCGCATGTACCGAACAGGGCGCCGATGTGGCTATCGGCTCACGTTACGTCAACGGGGTGAATGTCGTAAACTGGCCTTTAGGGCGTGTATTGATGTCGTATTTTGCCTCCGTATATGTGCGTATGGTTACCGGAATGAAGATTAAAGACACGACGGCAGGATTCGTTTGTTACCGCAGGGAGGTGCTTGAAACTATAGATGTGGACAGGATACATTTCAAAGGATATGCTTTTCAGATAGAAATGAAGTTTACCGCTTACAAAAGTGGATTTAAACTGATGGAAGTCCCCATTATTTTTATAAACCGGGTACTTGGGGTTTCCAAAATGAATTCTTCTATTTTCGGTGAAGCTCTTTTTGGTGTTTTAAAATTAAAATGGTGGAGCCTTTTCCGTAAATATCCGCAAAAAGACGCAAACGAGGTATGAGAAAACATCTGATAATTAATGCCTTTATCATAAACGAAGGACGCTCTTTTACAGGTTCTGTTTTAATTGAAGGAGATAAAATTGCTTCGATATATGAAGGAAATCCACCAGAGAAAACAGGAGAAAACAATATAATTGACGCTAAAGGCAAATGGCTCCTACCTGGCGTAATAGACGACCAGGTTCATTTCCGCGAACCGGGGCTAACACATAAAGGGGACATTTTCACTGAAAGCAGGGCGGCTGTCGCAGGAGGAGTAACTACTTTTATGGATATGCCCAATACCAAACCGCAAACTACTACCCACGAACATTTGGAATGGAAATTTGAACAGGCTGCAAAAACGTCTGCCGCAAATTATTCGTTTTTCTTCGGAGGCACAAATGATAATATGGCTGAAATACGGCAACTGGACAAAACCCGTATTCCCGGTTTGAAATTATTCCTGGGGTCTTCTACCGGTAATATGCTGGTAGATAAAAAAGAAAGCCTTGAACGCATATTCGGTGAAACCGACCTCCTGATTGCCGTACATGCAGAAAAGGAAGAAATAATAAAACATAATATAGAGTATTATACGAGCCTTTACGGCCACGACCTCGACATAACATTTCACAGTAAAATCCGCAGCGAAGAAGCATGTTATACCTCATCAGCCGAAGCGGTTGAACTGGCCGACCGGCTAAATACACGCTTACATATACTTCATTTATCAACAGCGAAAGAGCTTACCTTACTCCAAGCTGAAACACCGTTGAAAGATAAAAAGATTACTGCAGAAGCATGTGTTCACCACCTATGGTTTAGCGATCAGGATTATCCTTCTTTCGGCAACCGTATAAAGTGGAACCCCGCCATAAAAACCATATCCGACAGGGATGCTTTACGTGAAGCGGTCAACACAAATAAAATCGATATAGTTGCCACCGACCATGCACCCCATCTACCTCAAGAGAAAGAAGGCAATTGCTTAACAGCGGCATCCGGCGGCCCGCTGATCCAGCATTCTTTATTAGCCATGCTGGATATGGCTTTAAAAGGTATATTCAGTTATGAAAAAGTGGTAGATAAAATGTGTCATTTACCTGCCGAGTTATTCCATATTGACCGGAGAGGTTATATCCGCCCGGGTTACTATGCGGATATTGTTTTAGTAGAACCCGATGCGGAATATACCGTTTCGGATAAGAATATCCTGTATAAATGCGGTTGGTCTCCCTTTGAAGGATACACTTTCCGCCATCGCATCTGGAAAACCTTTGTAAACGGGCAACTGGTATACAATAACGGAGAAATAGACGATTCGGTAAGAGGAAGAGAGATTAAATACCTTTATTAATCCAGTTATAACCCCTCACCCTTGCCCATATTTTTATTCTTTTCCATCTCCTTCTCCATATATGCAGTAGGTGACATTCCGAAATAGGCATTGAAGCTGCTGCTAAAGTAAGAAGGTGTATTATATCCGACTTTATAGCCCACTTCCGAAACACTTAGTTTTCCGGTACCAAGCAAATACGCAGCCTGTTTCATGCGAATCATTTTAATGAACTCCACAGGACTTTGACCCGTTAACGCTTTCAGTTTACGGTGAAGATGCGTCCGGCTTAAACCCAGCTCTTTACTCATGGCCTCTACACTTAAATCCGGGCTTTCAATATTGGTACGGATATAATCGATGGCATTTTGAAGCAAACGTTCGTCGGTACTGGTCAACGTCACCTCCTGCGCATCCATATTAATAGATTTACTGAACCGTTCTTTCATAATACGTCGTACTTCGATCAGTTTATCTATACGGATCCGTAGGTGTTTTGTACTGAAAGGTTTGGAAATGTAACTATCCGCTCCTGTCTCCAAGCCTTCCAGACGGTGTTGCAATCCTCCCTGCGCCGTAAGTATAATAATTGGAATATGATTGGTACGGGGATCCGATTTGATTGTTCGACACAGTTCAATGCCATCCATTTCAGGCATCATTACATCCGTTATGATAAGATCAGGTAATATTTTACGTGCTTTCTCAAGACCTTCCTTTCCATTAACCGCTTCCTCAATGAGATACTGTTTTTTCAATTCCTGCTTAATGTAATATCTCATATCATAATCATCTTCTACCAATAATAAAGTAGGCCGGTCTATCAAATTTTCGATTTTTTCCTTAACAGAAGTATGTTGGGGCGAATCAGCTTCCTCACCCGCTATAGCTTCATCTTCTTCATCCATTGGAGGTGCAATAGTTTTATCAGAACCGCCGTCAGCGATTTCTGCGGGGGAGAAATGTGAACTACCTGGTAATATAGTTATATAAATAGATGTACCGATCCCTTCCTGGCTATCGACAGAAATTGAGCCTTTATGTAATTCCACAATTGTTTTGGTCAGGTGCATTCCAATTCCGGTCCCGGTATTCAGTATTTTATTATTCCCCTGGAAGAAACGGTCGAATATATGTTCAGACGTTTGTTTATCCATCCCGATACCGGTATCCGTCACTCTTAAATGTATATATCCGTCGTCTTTAATACGTACATCTACCGTAATACTACCTCCTTCAGCTGTAAATTTATAAGCATTATATACTAAGTTTGATATTATTTTATCGAGCATGTCCGGATCATACCAAACGTTTATATTATCCGGATCAGAAGAGAATATTTTTTTTATCTTTTTTCTTCGTAAAAGTTCGTCGAATGGTTCAATGGCATTCAATAAGAAAGATACAAGTTCAAACTCCCGCACATGCAGCGTCATCTTACCGTCTTCCATTTTATTCAGGTCAAGAATCTGATTAATCAGCCGTTCGAGCCGGTAGGCATTCCTCAGCATCAATTGTTTGGTTTTCTTACTTTCCGGATTATCTTCTTCTTCAATCATCCGCTCAAGCGGCCCTATCAGTAAAGTAAGGGGCGTACGGAATTCATGACTGATGTTTGTAAAAAAGTTTGTCTTAGCCTCATTGATCTCTTCCTGCTGCCTGAGTTTAAAACGTTCAATCTGCAATTCGTTTTTCTCCCGGAAACGGGTTAGAATAAAACGCAGCAGAATATATGAAAGAACAAATGTAATAATCAAATAGATTAACCTTGCCCACCAGCTATTCCACACGGCAGGTTCAATTTCAATAATCAAATTAGTTTCTTCTTCCCCCCAAATGTCGGGATTACTACTCGCTTTTATCCTGAATGTATACGTGCCGGGATTCAGGTTGGTATAAGTAATGCTACGTTGAGTATAATCATATTTTACCCATTCCTTATCGAAACCCTCCAGTTTACACGCATATATAGTTGCATAAGGGTCGAAGGCCCCCATACCTACAAACTCAAGGGTGAAATTCTTATCCGATTCTTTCAACCTGATCTTCTCACACAACTCGATATTTTCCGAAAGCACTATTCTTCCGTTGACCACTTCATTAATTGAGACAGGATCATTAGATATCCTCAGACTTGTTATATAGACCTTCGGTATATTATCATTATCATATATATCATCCGGATAAAATGAATTTACTCCATTTATCCCGCCAAAAAACAATTCGTTGTCCGGACTCTTATAATATGAACCCAAAATGAACTCGTTACTTTGCAGTCCGCTGTTCATATAATACCTTTTTATACCCCCGTCTTTGATGGAATACCGTATTATACCATGATTTGTACTTAACCACAGATGTTCGTTGAACGGTATAATACCGTTGATAACAGGGCTATGGTATTGATTTGTTTTTGGATAAACATACGTGAAACTATTATTTTCGGGATTATATTTATTCAGCCCGTACGAAGTACCTACCCAGATAGTACCCTCTTCGTCTTCCGCTACAGAATATATCGAAAGGCTGCTTAATCCGCTCTGCAGGTCGAAACTGATAAATGATTCCGTATCTATATCCATGCAACTTAACCCGAAATAGGTACCGATCCATAACCTGTTCTTACTGTCGATGAAAAGTATAATAATATAATCGTTCACCAATCCTCTGTTTTCCATACTCCGGAAGGTCCGGAATGATTTCTGTTCCGGATCAAAACGGGTTAATCCTCCTCCATTCGTTCCAAGCCATAAATAACCGCGTTTATCTTCCTTTATGCTCCTTATGTAATCGGATTGAAGCCCGTCTGGACTGTCATGAGCCCTGTAACGAATAAATTTACCCGTATTTCTGTCATACTGGCATAATCCTCCCGTATAGGTACCCGCCCATATCCGGTTTTTACTATCACAGAGAACACTTACCACCGCATTATCAGAAATGGTAGATCTATCTTTCGGATCATACTTAAAGTGAGTATATTTTTTATTTACCGGGTCATACCTGTTCAATCCGCCCCCGTCAGTAGCAATCCATACATGTTTGTCTTTGTCGGTTGTTACACCCATTACCGAACCGTAGCTGAGCGAATTAGGTTCATGATTTATTTTAGCCAGCGTTTTAAAACCGCTTTTTTCATGTCCGTAAACAAATACCCCTTTATAACTCAGCCCGCACCATACATAATTAAAATTTCCTTTGTTCAGGCAATGCACTTTGGAGTCGCCTATTAATTCAGAATGTTCTTTATAAACAGGATGCTGCCTTAGTTTTTTTGTTTCCGGATCAAATATCAGCACTCCGCTACCTTCGGTTCCAACCAGTATATTTCCCTCCTGATCTTCCAGCGAACAAAAGATCGACCGGTTATAAGGATCATCAAATATGTCTGTATATGAAATAAATTCCTTTTTCACAGCGTCAAAGATTACAAGTCCGCCGCGTAATGTCGAAATTAACATATTACCATTCCTCATCAGGCTCAGGTCAAATATGGCATCACTGGGTAAATTGCTGTTTTCGGTATTGTAATTTTTGATAGTCCCATTTGTAGGGTCATAAACCGAAAGCCCGTTATCCTGGGAGGCAAACCACATTTTCCCTTCTTTATCTTCAGCTACCGAACGGATATAATTACTGCATATGGTAGATAAGGGTTGTTCGGGGGAAGGAGAAAATAGAGTGCTTTCATTTTTATCGGACGAATAACGCAAAACACCATATCCCGATACGGTAAACCATAAATTGCCCTTACTATCTTCAGCGATGTCGGTACATTCATTTTGCTTGATGATGTGATCGGGCTGGTTTAACGACACATTAACAAAACCATCATGGGAATAATCGTAATACTCCAGCCCCTCGATAGTCGCCACCCATAACCGCTCCCTGGAATCCTGAAAAAGCGCGGTTATATGATTACTTATCAAAGACAACGTATCGCCGGGTATTTTTTTATAAATCGTAAAATTATATCCGTTGAATTTATTCAACCCATCTTCCGTACCTATCCAGAGAAAATTCCTTTTCTCCTGCAAAATACTTGTAACCTTTGTACTTGACAAGCCGTTTTCCGTAGTAAACAGATAAGTTGTTGCGTGTTGCATATCGGGATATGCACATAAAAATGGACGGTAAGCCAGAAATAGAGTAAGTATTATGATTAGGGTTTTTTTCATTATAAAACTGAGTTTACCATGGTAAAATTATAATAATTCTTTAAATTATTAACCATTTTAATTCAAAAAACGACTTTTTACTCTATTGCATACACTTTTAATCTGTAAATAATAAATAAATCTTTGCACCTATTTTTATATAAATACGTTTTTATATAACATAAAAATGATACAATATTGATAAGATTGTGTACATTGCTGACAGTCCGGATGAAACTTATTAAAGACCTTTGCAAAAATGAGTTTATAACTAACCCCTTTTTATAGTACTATATATACATACGGCTCGTTGAGATATTAAGTACATTTCACTTGTCCCAATAATATAAAATCCATATTTATTGGGGCAAGTTTTATATTCCCTCACCCCCTGCACTCATATTGTACACAGGCTGCAAATTACAGTAATTCATTCTATTTATTATCAGTTATTATATTACCTTTGTAATAAGATAAATTAGTCAACTTTATGGCATCTATCCTTATCATAGAAGATGATATCACATTTGCATTAATGCTCTCGACCTGGCTTAAAAAGAAAAATTTTACAGTTAATGCCGTCACTACAGTCACGGATGCAAAGCAGACGATCGAAGCAGCTGTTCCTGATTTAATTTTATGCGATCTCCGCCTACCTGACGGAGACGGTATAGATTTCCTGAAATGGCTTCGCCATAATGCGATATCCATCCCTTTAATCATAATGACCAGTTATGCGGAAATACAAACCGCTGTCCAGACTATTAAACTGGGTGCATCCGATTATATAGCGAAACCTCTTAATCCGGACGAATTACTGCTGAAAATCAATGAACTGATCGATAAACCCGCTGATAAATCATCCGGGCAAACCACACCTAAAGAATATATTGAAGGGAAAAGCCAGGCTACCCGTCAAATGCTGGAATATGTGAATTTGGTTGCGCCTACGGATATGTCCGTCCTGATCACAGGTTCGAGCGGAACGGGTAAAGAATATGTTGCCCGCCGTATCCACGAAAAAAGCAGCCGTTGCCATTCTCCCTTTATCGCCGTAGATTGCGGCGCTATTCCCAAAGATCTGGCCGCTTCTGAATTCTTCGGGCATATTAAAGGATCTTTTACGGGTGCAATTGACAATAAAACCGGCGCATTTGAGGCAGCCCACGGGGGCACTATCTTTTTAGATGAAATCGGAAACCTCACCTATGAAATACAGGTACAACTACTACGTGCGCTGCAGGAACGGAAAATTAAACCTATCGGCAGCAACCAGGAAACCAAAATTGACGTACGGCTTATATCCGCCACAAATGAAAACCTGCGTGATGCTATTGCAAAGGGGGAATTCAGAGAAGACCTGTATCACCGCATCAACGAATTTACAATCAGGATTCCTGATATAAAGGAACGGAAAGAAGATATACTACTGTTTGCCAATCATTTCCTTGAAATGGCTAATCATGAATTGCAAAAGAAAATTATTGCGTTCGACCATGATACGCTACAATTATTTCAATCACATCCCTGGCCGGGTAATCTAAGGCAAATGAAAAATGTAGTGAAATACGCCACGTTATTAGCCACAGGTGAATATATCACAACAAAAGATCTACCGGAAGAAATGACAAGTTTTCAGCCTGCCGTAGCTGAAAACACCCTCTTAAAAAACGAAGCCCACGAGCGGAGCCTGATCCAGAAAGCCCTCACCGAAGCAGGGAATAATAAAACTGTTGCCGCCAGGCTTTTAGGGATAGACAGGAAAACACTTTACAACAAACTCAAAAATTACGGATTAGACAAATAATCTCCCGTCAATCAAGCATTAAACTCATATACGCCGTGCGGTTTTTAAAATCGAACAAATGTCCGGTCAGTGTTTGTACATCCATACCATGGAATTGGTCTTTCAATGCGGCTTCTTCGGGATGTGCCGCCAACCACAACCGGATAAGCCGCTCACGATTAATTACACGTGCCATACCTAAGGGGTAAGGGATCCATTTATCGCCATAGGGCAACCTGTATACCGCTTTCGGCACTTTAAAATAACGGGTTATTTCAAACAACAAGTGCTTTTTCACTCTCATATCTTCATATAAGATCTCTTTGATCGTCACACTTTCCGGAGTTTTACGTTTATCAGGCGGTAAGACAAAAGCCATTCCTACGGGCACTTTTTCCATATTATATATTATGAATAATTTCCCTTTTCCTATTTTAAGGTCTTTTAAGATCGTTACAAAATCTTCATACGTATGGAGAACGCACGCGGTGCGTTTCCGAAGTTTTGAATCAAAGTAATCATAAACCGAACGATCCGGGACTTCCGTACATTTTACCACCATCAGGTCGCGCTCAGGAAGCAGGTATTCATGGCGTGTATATACTTTCAGCGAATACTCAAACACTTCAGTATATCCCAATTTACGGTAATAATCAAACAACCATTTTTCCGCGGGTATAAGAGCTGTGGCGTCGATATTCCTACGTTTCATTTCTTCAAATGCGTGCCGCAGGAGTTGGCCCATATACCCTTTGCCCTGTTCGGAAGGCAATGTGCCCGCACCGGATATATAGGCGACCGTTATTTCATTACCAAAAAAAGTCATCGTATACGGAATCATCTGTAAAGCGGAAACGATTTGTCCCTTTTCCTCCACTACCAAAGCATTTTCATCTTTATAAACCCGGTCGAAATATAAACGGATAAATTTATCCGAATCATTAAATACCATTTTCCAAAGGTCTATAATTTGTTGTTTCTTCGACTTCACCTTAATTGTTTTTAGATTTGCCTTGAAGGCTTAAAATTAAAAAGAAATTTAATAATCACGCATGATTACTTAAAAAGCTGAAGATATTATGTATACATACTCTTTCAGCAACCGTCCATCACCTTCCACTTCTTCCCCGAAAGCCTTTCTGCAAGAGACATACAAGGTGGAAGATGTTCTTTCACCTTTATCCGCCTTCTTTCACTTTAAAATTCCATTTACTAAAAAAACCTGTTCCATAATTATCTCCATTACATGAAATATTAACAAATAGCCTTATTGGCTTTAACACCTAATACTTAACCTCTTAAGCGCTTATTCATGACATACTATTCATTTCACCCTTGTGAAAAATATATTTCACCTGTGTGAAATTTAAGTTTCACCCGGGTGGAATTTAAGTTTCACATAGGTGAAATGAATTAGTGTTCCTAACCCATCATTAGAAACACTATGGATACGGACTAAAAACACGACGGCAGTGTTATAAATCATATCCTGATTCTCCTACCCTGAATTACATCCCCTGAAGGGAGCTGAACCGTCAGCCTTCAGCCATAACAACTGGCATTCAAAAGATTACATTACACTGAAAGCTGAAGGCAAAATTTTTAAAATCTTTTTGGAGGTACTATTTACGGTAAAATATACATAATAGTTAACGGCCTTTGCTAAAAACAAGGATGATTATCCGGTTTATTTACGAATATAATAAGCCATTTTTAACTACCTTTGATGTCCAAAGAAATGTCGGAATTTTCATCGAACTATTACCAGAATGATACAGAAGGATTTGATAGCTGATTTGGAACTGAAATGGAACCGTATCCAATTGGAAATGCAAAAAACAGGAATGGACGGTTGCCTGATTACTGCTGATGTAAACCTGTATTATCTTACAGGACGGGTTTATAATGGTTATTTTTATTTACCGGTAGAAGGAAAGCCCTGGTTTTTCATTAAAAGGCCGAACGGGTTATCGGGAGACCGGGTGGAATACATCAGGAAACCCGAAAATATAACCGACATATTCAGGGAAAAAAATATTAAGCATCCCGACAGACTTTTATTGGAAGCCGATGAACTTACGTATAATGAATATATTCGTCTTCTTAAAATATTCGATCCCAGGGAAACCGGAAACGCAACGACATTGTTACGCGCACAGCGTTGTTATAAAACCCCGTGGGAATTAGAACAATTCCGCATTTCTGCTAATTTACATAATAAAACGTATAGCGAAATCCCCGGCTGCTTCCATCCCGGCATGACCGACCTCGAATTTCAGTTTGAAATCGAAAAAAGGATGCGTAGCAATGGCTCGATAGGTTTGTTCCGGGCATTCGGATCAAATATGGATATTTTTATGGGAAGTATTCTTGCAGGCGAGAATGCAGAGACCCCCTCCCCCTACGATTTTGCGTTAGGAGGGGGAGGAGTAACCTCCATGCCGCTTGGGGCAAACGGTACTTTACTGCGGGAAGGAACTGCTGTTATGGTAGATATGGCCGGTAATTATACGGCCTATATAACTGATATGACACGTGTATTCTCTGTCGGTAAACTACCCGACCCCGCTTACAAGGCTCATGAGGTATCTATTGAGATCATACGTGAAATTGAGCAGATTTCGAAACCGGGTACATTATGTGCTGAATTATACCATATAGCCGAAAGAATCGCCGATAAAGAAGGTTTGTCGCCTTATTTCATGGGGACTAAACAACAAGCCAAATTCGTTGGACACGGCATCGGCATTCAAATAAATGAACTGCCTGTTTTAACACCCCGTTCGAAAGAGGTTTTACAACCCGGTATGGTTTTAGCGGTGGAGCCCAAATTCGTAATACCCCGTATCGGGGCTGTCGGCATCGAGAATAGTTATATTATGACCGGAAAAGGCCTCGAAAGGCTGACGCTGGCTAAAGAAGAAATTATTAATTTACTATAACAACTTACTCACCATGAAAAAAATAATAATCCTACTGCTTTCATTAGCAGTCATCCTGCCTGCATACGGAGCAGAAATAAAAGACGTAAAGAATGTAAAGCCGGTAAAGAACGTGATACTTATGATACCCGACGGTACATCTTTAGCAACCGTATCTATCGCCCGCTGGCTGCAATGGTATAACAATCCCGAAATGCCTAAACTGCATATGGACCCCTACCTTTGCGGAACCGTCCGCACGCATTCTTCCAATGCGCCTATCGGGGATTCGGCTCCTACTACATCATGCTACATGACGGGATACCCCAGCCGTACGGGATATGTATCCACTTATCCGGTTGATGATCCGGATAACGACATTTACCCTATGGATCCTTCACGTGCTTACCAGCCGCTCATGACGGTACTCGAAGCCGGCAAAATATTACATAATAAAGCTGCGGGATTGGTTTTTACCTGTGAATTCCCCCATGCTACTCCTGCGGATTGCTCCGCGCACAGCTATAACCGCGGTAAATACAACTGGATCGCACCGCAAATGGCACACAATGATCTGTCCGTGGTTATCGGTGGAGGTGTTTCCATTTTATCTGAAGAAGATGAAGCTTTTCTTAAAGCAAACGGTTACACAGTGTATAAAAACGATTTGGCAGGTATGCGGAATGACCGGTCGGATAAAATGTGGGCTTTATATGGGAACCGTGAAATGGCGTACGATCTGGACCGTAATCCGGATGAACAACCTTCTATTGAGGAAATGACACGTAAGGCGATCGAGAAATTATCGAAAAATGAAAATGGATTCTTTCTTATGGTTGAAGGAAGTAAAATAGACTGGGCTGCGCATGCCAACGATCCGGTGGGTATGGCTACCGACTTCCTGGCTTTCGACCGTGCTTGTGGAGCGGCGTTGGAATTTGCCATGAAAGACGGTGAAACCGCCGTTGTAATCGTTCCTGATCACGGCAACAGCGGGATCAGCCTGGGAGTACGCCACCGTACGGGATACGATAAATTGACCAAAAACGATTTATTTCAGGCTTTTTCTCAATATAAATTGACAGCCGAAGGATTTGCCAGGAAAATAAATAGTGCTCCTTCTTCTGAAGTTCAAAATATTTTCAGGACCTATGCAGGCTTCGAATTGAATGATGCCGAATTGCAGGCGCTTTATCATTGTAAAGATTATGTAAACAGTCCGGTTCCGGAGAATGAGCGTTCTTCCGAAGGAATCGAGCCGTCGCTGTACAGCGGTTCATTGACCTCTTTTATGTCTAAATTGATTACATCAAAAACATGTTTCGGCTTTACGACCGGTGGACATACCGGAGAAGAAGTATTTCTTGCTGCCTATCATCCCCAGGGAGATATCCCGTTGGGTATGTATACCAACGTAGAACTGAATGCATATCTTTGTGCGCTTTTCGGTTTCGACCGGAATAAACTGGATGAATTAAGCATGCAGAATTTTGCCAGACATACGGAAGTATTTAATGATTATAAATATGAAATCATTCCTTCGAAAGAAGAAAACGGTTCTCCTTCTTTAGTGGTTAAAAATAAAAAGAAACAGCTTACGATCAAGCCTTTTACCAATATTGTTTTATCCGGTAAAAAGGCAAATGAGGAGATCAGGCTCAATTCGGTCATTGTATATGTGGATAAGAACAACACATTCTATTTACCGAAAAATTTATCAGAATATTTGAAATAAAATTAAAAGCGGAAACTAATTAGTTTCCGCTTTTATTATATATTTGTTTACTACAAGATTATACGTCACTATGAAAAGTAAAAGTTTAGTATCGATCGATCAATGCTCCAAAGGGGATATCCTTCGTATTCTTGAGAATGCGGCCAAATTCGAAGAGAATCCCAACCGGACATTGCTGGAAGGCAAAGTAGCTGCTACCTTATTTTTCGAACCGTCTACCCGTACCCGTTTGAGTTTTGAGACGGCTGTTAACCGTTTGGGCGGAAGAGTGGTCGGTTTCCAGGACCCTTCCACCACCAGTTCATCCAAAGGGGAAACGTTGAAAGATACGATACTCATGGTAAGCAATTATGCCGACCTTATTATTATGAGGCATCACCTGGAAGGCGCTGCCCGGTATGCATCGGAAATAACAGACATACCGGTAATCAATGCGGGCGACGGAGCCAACCAGCATCCGTCTCAAACCTTGCTCGATTTATATTCCATACAAAAGACACAAGGTAAACTGACCGATCTTACCATAACTTTAGTAGGCGACCTCAAATACGGACGGACAGTACACTCCCTCATAGTAGGCATGTCTCATTTTAATCCTACCTTTCATTTTGTCGCGCCGGAAGAATTACGTATGCCGGAAGAACAAAAAAACATTTGTGACAGGCTGAATATACGGTACACGGAACATACTGACTTTACAGAGGATATTATCAATCAAACGGATATCCTGTATATGACACGCGTACAACGTGAACGCTTTACGGATCTGGTAGAATATGAACGGGTAAAAAATGTATATATTCTTAAAAACGAGATGTTAAAGTCGAGTAAAAACAATCTTCGTATCTTACATCCGCTACCCCGTGTAAATGAAATAGCGTATGATGTGGATGATAACCCAAAGGCCTATTTTATACAACAGGCCAGAAACGGATTATTTACACGAGAAGCTATTATATGTGAAGTATTAGGTATTAACAATTTAATCTGATTTCAATATGTCTGAGGAACACAATCCCGAAATAAATACACCCCAAGAGCAGGAAAATGCTCAACAGCAAAAAAACAAAAAGGTAAAGGAACTTCAGGTAGCCGCATTAGAGAACGGGACTGCTATTGACCATATTCCTCCCAGCCAATTATTTAAGGTAGCCCATCTGTTGGAGTTGGAGAAGATGGATAATACGATTACTATCGGAAATAATTTTATCAGTGAGAAAATGGGAAGGAAAGGGGTTATTAAAATTGCCGGAAAGTTTTTTGAAGAAGATGAAATTAACCGCATTGCCGTTATTGCTCCAAATGTAATACTTAACGTTATTCAGGATTATGAGGTAACTCATAAAAAAACAGTTTCCTTACCCGATGAATTGGTCGGAATTGTAAAATGTAACAATCCCAAATGTATTACGAACAACGAACCGATGACCACACGGTTTGAAGTGATCGATAAGGAAAAAGCAACGATACGTTGCCGGTATTGTGAACGTAAAATAAATAAAGAAGACATTATTATTAAATAATTATCCGATATGAAACAAGATTGGAAACCGGGAACATTGATTTATCCTCTTCCGGCTGTAATGATAAGTTGTGGAAGCGATCCGGAGGAATATAATATTATTACGGCAAGCTGGGTAGGAACCCTTTGTACCAATCCGCCTATGTGCTACGCTTCCATCCGTCCGGAAAGACACTCTTATCCTATTCTGAAAAAGAATATGGAATTTGTAATCAACCTCACAACGGAGGAACTTGCTTTTGCCACAGACTGGTGCGGAGTGAATTCGGGTAAAAACTTCAACAAATTCGAGGAAATGAAGCTTACCCCGGGAAAAGCATCGGTTGTAAGAGCACCTGTTATTGAAGAGTCGCCGCTTTGTATTGAATGCCGGGTAAAAGAAGTGATGTCGCTTGGTAGCCACGATATGTTCATTGCAGATGTCGTAAACGTATTAGCTGATGATAATTACCTGGATGAAACTACAGGTGCATTTGATATGGAAAAAGCCGGGTTACTTACTTACGTACATGGAAAATATTACGGATTGGGAGATTTTATAGGAAAATTCGGCTGGTCCGTCAGGAAAAAGAAATAGAAATGAAAAGGTTTACATTGCTCTTATCGTTTATTCTGGTATGCATATGTTTACATGCGCAAAACTACGAACGAATCGGAAAGAAAATGTTCAATCTCGGGGCAAAAGTAGGCCTTAATTCTACTTTTCCCGTCATTCATTCAATTTCAATAGGCGGCGCCGAGGCCGAAAATATTCATTTGCAATATAAAGTGGGTGTAATGGCCGCTGTATTCGGACGGATCAATATCGACCGTTTTTTTTTACAGCCCAGTATCTCCTACCGGTACTCATCTGGAGACATCAGGTTTAATTTACCCGCAGAAGAAGAGAATACAAACCCATTTACCGGTTTCGACCAGTTAACTTATCGAATCAAATCCTTTGAAGCACCGGTTTTGATCGGTTATAAAATAGTAAACGAAGGGCCCTATGGTTTAAGCTTCATGGCGGGTCCCAATATAAAATACAGTTACGATGTGAGTTATGAATCCAATTTCCGGAATTCTCCCAACCAATACCTTAGCGACAGCACTCCCTGGGGAATTGGGATTGTTTGCGGTGTGGGTGTAACGCTTTGGCGCTTTTTCTTTGATGTTACCTATGAATTCGGATTGAACCAGGTTGACTCTGATTTTAAAGATGTAAGTTCTAAAGAACCGACCGAAAATAATATAACGATCGACAAAAGGATCAATATGCTAAGCTTCTCGCTTGGTTTTTTATTTTAAATACATCCTTACCTCCCGCAAATACCTTTAAAGGAACAATAAACGCACACTTTTAAAATCTTCGTCTGAACAAACGGATGTTCGGTATCAAAAATTTTTTCCAGGCATAACCGCATATACATCTCATACTCTTCAGCATATTCTTCAAAACGTTCTACCCGTACCTTTTCATTTCTTTTAGGACGATGGTTGATGCATGCATCAAATTCTTCGGAAAATATTGTACGCATATAATATATACCCGGCTGAACAGCCTTTCCATTTATTCCGGACTGCCTGCTGTACATCCATGAATACATGAAAACCTGCATAATAGCTTTGGCACGCTCCTTTTCTTCTACGTCAAACAGGTTTTCTATTGTAGTAAAATGCTGTAAACCGTGTCCGCTTTTATAATCAATTATGCGAATAGTATCATTTACTTCATCTATCCTGTCAATAAAACCTTTTAGTTGTATTTCCGACCCGTCAGATAAAGAAATCACATCATTCATCCTCTTTTCCGATTCTACATAACGGAACGGGGTAAGTTTACTATCGCGTGCAATTATCTTCTCGGCATACTTACGGATCATTTCACCAATCAGGAAATTTTGCCCGGTGAGCGGACGCGGTACCCCGGTTTTGAAAAACACTTCTGCAAATGCCTTTTCGATAAACCGTGAAATCCCGACCTTGTCTTTCCTGATCAGGGCCAGTACATCCGCCGTGACCATTTTACCGCATAAAGGTGCATATATATCCTCCATTACCTTATGGAGAATACTTCCGAAAACGCTGCTTTCAATCGTTTCCTTAATCTCATCCTCCTCCTGTACACCTTCTACATTGGAGAAATAAAATTTCAAGGGGCAATCCAGGTATGTATTTATAGCACTCGCCGAGATCGCACGGGTACCATTCTTCCGAAAAACAGACAGGCGTTCAATAACTTCCTCCGATTTGGTGATCCGTATAGGTGAGGTCTTCGAAGAAGAGACATTATAAACGACTAATTTGTTTTGGATAGGTTTTTCGTAATGATAGTGAAGCTGATGTATAAACCGGCTTTTTTCGCCGGATTGTATCCCCGTATTACGTGTATCATATAATAAATGTACATGCTTTGCACGATAAATCAAACGGTAAAAATGATAGGCCCATAAACTGTCCTGATGCTCATAGGTAGGGAGCCCGAAACCCCGCCGCAGATTGTAAGGTATAAATGAATTTGCTGTTTTTTTCTGAGGAAAAATGCCTTCGTTCATAGAAAGGATAATGACGCGGTCAAAATCCAGTGCACGCGTTTCTAACACCCCCATGATTTGTAAACCAGAAAGAGGCTCACCCCTGAATGGAATGGATATCATATCCGTCATTCGCTTCAATAGCCGGAAATAGGTATCTATTTTCATTTCCACCTGTGTTTCGCGCATCACTTCCTGCATACGGTTTACAGTCGTGAAATAGTGAAAAATAAACTCCTGTTCAATATCCCGGGTATTTGAAAACTGAAAGTCGGATTCCTGAAAATCAGCATCTTCCCGTTCGCTTGCTTCTTCTGATTTATCTTTTTCGATCAACTCATTCAATTTCTCCAATATCCGGACCAGATAGTCGGAAAATGAGGCAGCATCTTCTACGGGAGTAAACAGGGTACTAAGTATGGACGTTTTATCCAGATCCGTAGACCGGATAAATATTTTATTACTCAACGTAATATCTTTCACCAAACAGGCTACAGTATCCGGTGAGGTAGCAGCTATATAACGATGATTTAAAATAGGCAACACATCACGGAAATAAAATACGGGATAACGGTCTACATACCTTAAATTTCTCTGCAGTGTAAGGATATATTCCATTAATGATGCGACAGGGGTGCTTGTAAGCGGATAACCCATTGTTACATTTATCCGGTTTATCTGTTCCGGTATAGCATTTATAACGGGAATGAGTAAGTGTTCATCCGGTAGAATAACGGCTGTACGTAATGCATCTTCATCCGATATTCCTTTTTCGTCTGCATAACTGCTCAATATGGCATGTACCTGTTTAGCCTGGCCGATAGCCGAAGGTATCCCGATCACTTCAATATCAGCCTCTTCTTTTTCAAGATTTTCAGGCAACTTCATTGCAGAAGGGAAAAGGGCACGGTTACGTTTAACAAAGAACGATGCTTTATTTTCCGGATCATTTACCAGATCTGACTCATAATCCCAGTAAAAATCCGCAATTCCAAGGGCTTGTAATTCGAGTAATAATTTCTCTTCAACAACAGAAAGAGCATTTAATCCTACGAACACTATTCCGGAAAAAGGTAACTCCTTGTATTTTCCTTCGCGCATATTTTCAACTACTTCTCGAAAGATCATTCCTTCATATCCTTTTCCTTTACCCGCAAGAGATTCTCTAAGATCGGTATACAGCTCATATATAATCTCCCACACCGCAAGGAAACTCTGCTGGTTGGGGCTATCGGATACCGGATAAAATGAAGACCAGAACGACCGGATCGCCGCGATTTGGGCAGGGCTCAGAAAACTAAAATCCGTTTCTATGGCACGCAAATCTTTTACATTGGTAAATAACATACGCGCATTGACCATATATTTATCAATGTCATCAAAATCATTTAATAACATTTCTCCCCAGTAAAGAAACTCATCAAATGTTTCAAGACTGCCGCTTCTCCGGATATAGATATCATATAAAGTAAACAGCATACTGATACGGTCGGCGGTCTGCTTATCGCTTAACCGCATAAATAAATCACTAATGGTCAATATCGTAGGAGAGAATAAAGGCTTCCCGTAAATCTCCGATAAATATTTCTGGAAAAATAACCCGGCACGCCTGTTAGGAAAAACAAAAGCCAATGTGCTGATCTTTGCTTTATATTCATTTAAGAAGAGAGAGGCTATCTGGTATAAAAATGAATCCATGTATTCCCGATTTCAATACAAAACTACATAAAATAGAACAAAATATAAAAATGAAACCGGATATCTGAATACTTTAAAAATGAAGACATTTAGGTTTTTGATACTAAATCACTGTTTCTCTTATCAAAACTTTATTACCTTTGCAGCCTGATTTTAAAATACAACAAGAAACAAAGAAGTTCCTTCAAACGATGATCAACAGAATTTTAATCCGTATCAAAGTCCTGCAAATACTATATGCATATTATCAAAATGGGACAAACGACCTGAAAGTTGCGGAAAATGAGCTGCTTTTCAGCTTACAGAAATCGTATGATTTATATCATTATTTCCTCCTTTTAATTATTGACATTACAAATCTTCAGGAACGGGTTTTAGACAATCGTAAACATAAGTACAGGCCGACCGAAGAAGAACTGAATCCCAACATGCGCATGGTTGATAACCGTTTTGTTAAACAACTAAGCGAAAATGAATCTTTAAAAAAATATGTGACCGAACATAAGCTATCCTGGAGCAATGATCAGGATTTCATCAAAACGATCCTCGATGCAATCACAGCTTCCGAAGTTTATGCGGAATATCTTAAAAACCCGGATGATTCCTATGAAACCGATAGGGAATTCTGGCGTAGTATATTTAAAAAAATAATCTGCGGAAATGATATTATTACAGATTACCTGGAAGATAAAAGCATTTACTGGAACGACGATATTGAGATTATTGAAACTTTCACGTTAAAGACCATTAAGCGTTTCGATAAAAATGAGGGTAGCAAGCAACCCTTATTACCCATGTTTAAAGACCTTGAAGACCGGGCTTTCGCCGTAAAACTATTCCGCGAATCCATATTACATGGTGACGAATACCGCGAGCGTATCAACCGCCATATGAAAAACTGGGAAACCGAACGCATTGCCATCATAGACCTGATGATTATGCAGATAGCCATTGCCGAAATTATTACTTTCCCTTCCATACCTATAAGCGTCAGCCTGAATGAATATATCGATACCGCGAAATATTACAGTACACCCAAAAGCGGAACCTTTATTAATGGCATATTAGACTCTATAGTGGATGAGTTAAAAAAAGAGAAGGTATTGTTCAAAGATTAATTATTATCATTACATTTGTATAATTGGCTATAGTATATTAACATTAAATTTACATAAAACATGAATGTATTAAATATTTTACTTCAGGCTCCTGCAGGAGGTGGCGCTTCATCCTACTCCGGTATCTTAATGATGGTAGTTATCGTTGCGATCTTTTATTTCTTCATGATCCGTCCACAGCAGAAGAAACAAAAGGAAATCCAAAAGGCGCGCGAAGCCATGAAACCGGGAGACAGGATTGTGACAGCCGGAGGTATATATGGCAGAATAAAGGAAATAGGTGATACATATATGTTGATTGAAGTATCTGACGGTGTGCGTATACGAATAGATAAAGCTTCTGTCTTCGCTTCACCTGAAGATGTACAACAGAGATAAAATAACAAATGAACCGACTTGAAAAAATAAAACAATCCTTCAAGTCTGCCAAAAGGAAGATTAGAGTTGCTTTCTACCGATATGAATGGAAAGAAATTTTAATCTTTTTGTTTTTTGTGCTTCTCTCTTTCGGATTCTGGATTTTACAAAGCTTACAGGAGGATTATGAAATTCAGCTCGATATTCCCGTGCGATACAGGAATATGCCACGCGATATTGCTTTTGTGCAAACTCCTCCCGAAGAAATTACCGCCCGGGTAAGAGATAAAGGAAGCACCTTGCTTAATTATACATTAGGCCGTAAAATTACATCTATTAATATAAACATGAAGGATATCACTTCGCAAAGTGGTACTTTATCCCTTTCCAACAGGGATATTGAAGGGTATATTATGCGACAGCTTATCCCTACCACCAGTTTAGTGAGTTTTAGCCCCCAGCAAATAGAAGAGCCTTACAGTAAACTGGTCAATAAAAATTTACCGGTAGTTTTCGAAGGGGATATCCGTACAGAGCCAGGATTCCGGGTATCCGGCGACCCGGTTATCAATCCGCCGACGGTTAGTGTATATGCAAGTGATATGGTACTTGATACATTAAAATCAATAAAAACCGTTTATACCGAAATCAGGAAAGGCAGTAAAAGTATCAACCGGTCTGTCCAACTTCAGAAAACCAGCGGTACATCCATCGATCCACCTACTGTTTCAGTAAGTATTCCTATTGAGGAATATACAGAAAAAACGCTGGATATACCCATAATCAGCAGGGGAGTACCCCAGCAGTATACCATCCGTATGTTTCCGTCAACAGTAAAATTATCGTTTTCTGTTCCGTTGTCGCGTTTCAGGGAAATATCGGAGAACGAATTTGCCGTCGAGGCTCCTGTTACAAGCCCTGATCAGAATATATCAGGAATGCTTCCGGTCAAATTGACAAAGAAACCCGACTGGGTTGATAAAGTTGTTATAACTCCCGACTCCATTGAATTCATTTTAGAGCAAATCCATACGGATGATTAAATTAGGAATAACAGGAGGAATCGGTAGTGGTAAATCCATAGTTTCTACCTTACTTGAAGTGGTGGGCATCCCTGTATACATTGCAGATATTGAAAGTAAAAAATTAACCGAAACCTCACCATTAATCAGAGAAAAGCTGATCCGCTTATTTGATAATGAGATTTACATTAACGGCACATTAGATAAAAAGCGCTTAGCTTCTTACATCTTTCAGAACCGCAATTACTTAGAACAGGTTAATGCAATAATACATCCGGTGGTTAACCGTCATTTTCTGGATTGGGTCGATCAGCAATATACATCTGTATGTGCCATTGAAACCGCTATTCTCTTCGAATCCGGGTTCGACAAAGATATTAATATGTCTGTTATGGTTTATGCTCCGCTGGATGTAAGGATTAAGCGGACCATAACGCGCGATAATGTAACGCGTGAAGAGGTTTTGAGAAGAATAAACAACCAGTTATCCGACGAAATAAAGAAGGACCGGGCTGATTACATTATTTATAACGACGATATAAGACCGGTTATTCCCCAGGTAGGGTGTTTACTACAAAAACTAAGCTAAGATAAGGCATCTAAAGCTTTTTTCACGGAACCGTATAACAGAAGCAACTTCTTTGCCCTATCATAGTCTACCGACAATTCTTTCATTATCATCCGTGCACCCCGGTCAATTAATTTTTCATTAGTCAACTGCATATTTATCATCTTATTACCTTTTACCCTACCTAATTGTATCATAGTTGTGGTTGAAATCATATTTAAAACCATTTTCTGGGCTGTTCCGCTTTTCATTCGGGTACTTCCGGTAACAAATTCCGGACCAACGACCGGCTCAATAGCGATTTCCGCTTCCATGGCTATGGGTGAATCGGGATTACAGGATATGGAAGCTGTAAGAATTCCATGTTGCCTTGCCTTTCTCAGGGCGCCGATTACATAAGGTGTAGTACCCGACGCTGCTATTCCGATTACCGTATCGTTTTGGTTAATATGAAAAGCGCTTAATTCCTGCCAGCCCTTTTCCATATCATCCTCAGCAGCTTCCACAGGATTGCGTAAAGCCTTTTCACCTCCTGCAATAAGGCCGATAACAAAGGTATCAGGCATTCCGTAGGTTGGTGGGATTTCCGAAGCGTCCAATACACCCAGACGCCCGCTCGTCCCCGCACCTATATAAAATAGCCGGCCTCCGGTTTTCATACGTTCAACTATTCCGGCTACCAGTTTCTCTATTTTAGGAATTTCCTGTTTAATCGCAATTGCCACTTTTTGATCTTCCCTGTTTATCCCGTCAAGCAGATCAAGGATCGACATTTTATCGAGATCATTATAAAGAGAATCGGACTCCGTTATTTTTTGAAATGCCATAAATATATTTTACGAATGAAATTTTATCAATCCGTTCATAGGTGTCTTTTCTATTTTGTCAATATGGATTGATAACGATTTTGCAACATCTTTTAATACCTCTTGAAAATAAAAAGCGATAGACCCTGTAAAAGATATCGGATACTGTTCATAATCTTTATATTGCATTACATTACGGATAAAAAAACTATGAAAACTATTATATATAAGTTTATAAATAGCAGGATCGTCTAAATTATCCCTTAAAAAATAAGAGAAAGCAGCCAGATAACGGTTGGGAAAAGGTTGCTTATAGACTTGGTCCAATATACGATAAGCAGTTAACTCATACTGATCAAAGAATTTTTTAGTAATATGGGCAGGGAGTTGTTTTTTCAAACAGTCAGCTACCAATAACTTCCCTAATACAGCCCCGCTTCCTTCATCTCCTAAAATATAACCTAAAGGAGAGATATTTTGTATGATCTGATTTCCATCATACATACATGAGTTCGACCCTGTTCCCAGTATGCAGGCTATTCCTTTTTTATTTCCAAGCAAACTTCGGGCGGCTCCCATTAAATCGCTGTATATTTGAATTGGCGCGGATATACAAGATTGAATAGCTTCTACAATAATTTGTTTTTTTTCATGTGTCGTACAGCCCGCTCCGTAAAAAAAAACGGAGTCAACCTGCCGGTTTTCAATCGCCGGTAACAGGTTATATCTGATTTCATCTTTTAAATTTTCAGAGGTTTGAAAGTAAGGATTAGTTCCCGCCGTAATTATATTTTGTAATAGAGTATTACCTTCTGCAATACACCACTCAGTTTTTGTTGAACCACTATCGGCAATCAATATCATATTTCTAAAATAACATGTTTTGCAGAATATATACTATTGCTCCGGACAGATATCCTAAAGCGGCAATCCAGGAAATATGTTTCAGGTACCAAAGAAAATTTATCTTTTCCAATCCCATCACTACCACTCCTGCTGCAGAACCTATAATCAACATGCTCCCCCCCACTCCGGCACAATAGGCAAGAAATTGCCAGAAAACACCATCCTGTGCAAAATTCATGAGGTAAGCAGGATCAGAAGCGGTAGCTATCATCGACTCGGTGGCAATAGGATACATACCAATAGCACCGGCTACCAGCGGTACATTATCAACAATAGCAGAAAGCGTGCCGATAATGAGGTTTACCGCATATACATTTCCGATATTCGTATCCAGCCATGTGGAGAAGTTGTTCAATATCCCAGCATGACGTAAGGCATCTACTGCCAACAATATACCGAGGAAGAACAATAATGTTGAACCGTCAATTCTGTGAACAATCTTAGATAAACGAAGTTTTACATCTTCCGGCACGGAATGACGACTATACATGATTTCCGTATAACACCATAAAACTCCTACTCCTAATAATACACCCATAAAAGGAGGCATATGTGTAATTGTTTTAAAAACGGGAACAAACAACAAACAGGCTATTCCAAGAATAAGAATGGATAATTTCTCTTTCTTTTTGAGTTCTTTTAATATAAAACTATCTTCTTCTTTATGTAAGATATTATTCGGTTCACTGATATCTCCATGTAAAAAACGTTGAATGATAAGAACCGGGATTAAAGCCGACACAATACACGGAAGAATGAGGTGCGGAATAGTAGCCGATGTGGATATGTTTCCTTTTACCCACAACATAATGGTCGTGATATCACCGATAGGAGACCAGGCTCCACCACTGTTCGCCGCAATTATAATTATACTTCCAAACACCCACCGTTCTTTATAATTGCCGATGAGCTTGCTTATCAGCATAATCATAACAATAGAAGTAGTCAGATTATCTAATACAGCCGACATAAAAAACGTCAGCGTAGCGATCATACATAACAATTTTCGTTTATTCTTAGTGGTAATACGGTTGGTGATGAATATAAATCCGCCATGAGCGTCTATCAACTCTACGATGATCATCGCACCAATTAAAAAAATAAGTGTTTCTGCTATATCACCTATACTCTCAAGAATTTGATAATCAACCACAAACCGAATTGCCTGTTCCGCATATGGCAAGGATTCCAATCCGGTAGTAATCGCAAGAAAGTGTTTAAAATCTTTTTCTGAAGTGTTAAGTATTAAATCGGGGGCTGCATACAAATACATAACCCAGACAATTACTCCTGTAAGTAAAGCAGTTCCTGATTTGTTTATTTTGAGCGGATGCTCAAAGGCTATAAGTAAATAACCTATTATGAATACAGTAATGATAGCTATTATCATAAGCCGTGTTATTTATAACATAACGTTGAACAATAAATATTATTTCACTACCATATTTAAAGATTGAAACATCTTTTTATATTCCGCAGCCTTTTCCATTAATGACTTCGGATAAGCACGTGAGGAAGAAGGCATCCTGTAAATTTTAAGCTCTCTGTTATTAAATGTAGTTATGGAACAGGAACCTACTTTCGGTTCCTCAAATGACAAAACGGAAAGTAATGTATCCATTGCCTTCTGCCCCGTAATAACTATTGCATTACATAAGGGTATGCCATCCATAACCTGCTGAAGATTGATGGGTTTGATAACTTTAAGGTATTTATCGGATGCATTATCTTTTAAACGGATAATTTCTTCTGCAGTATCACCGATTCCTATTCCCACTTTTTCACAAAAAGATTTAGCCTTTATCTTATCAAAAGCTTTTCCGTTATCCGCCACAAAATAATCTTTATCGGAATAAAAGATTGATCCCATTATTCTCCACATATCATTTTGAAAATTAGGATAGTAAAAATCCATAGACCAGCGTTCTTTTTTAGGAGGAAAACTACCGAGCATTAATAATTTCGTATTCTGTGGCAGATAAAAACCTAAAGGATGTTTTTCCACCAGAACTTTTTCCCTTGACTCATCAATAAGCTTTTTTAGTTTCATGTGTAAAATAGGATAGGATTTACCATTACTATCCATATCATCCCTACCGATTATTTCAAATCCCATTTTCCTGTAAAAACCTATAGCCTGATCGTTTTGCTCATTCACATCTACTTTTGTCGCTCCCATTTCATTAACCGCAAATAGAATGAGTTCTTTTCCAACCCCTTTTCCCCTTTCGGAAGGATGGATAAACAACATATCGATATTTCCTTCTGAAATTCCAATAAAAGCGATAATTGCTTTATTATCATTTCTCACACAATAGAGATTATCTTGTGCAGGTAGATAACTCTCAAGAATATCACGTTTTAATTTAACAATATCTTTCTGATTTAAAAAATGATGGGTGGCCCTAACCGAAGCTTCCCAAACCTCTGCAATTTCCATATAATCCGTTTGGGCCGCCTGTTTGATTACTAACATAAAATTTATCTGTTTTTCAATAAATCCGGAATAAGCGACGGTTCTTCAGCAACCTTAACCCCTACTGACTCCAGTGCTGCTATCTTTTCCGAAGCCGTACCGGAACCACTGGATATTATTGCTCCAGCATGGCCCATCTGTTTTCCCGGTGGAGCAGTCCGCCCCGCAATAAATGCAACAACAGGTTTTGACACATATTTTTTTATATACTCTGCTGCTAATTCTTCTGCATTCCCACCTATTTCACCTATCATAACAATTGATTCGGTTTCGTCATCTTTCTCAAACATCTCAAGTAAATCACGGAAATATAAACCGACTACCGGATCACCCCCCATTCCTACCGCAGTAGACTGGCCCATTCCTTTACGGCTGAGATGATATACGACTTCGTAAGTTAGTGTTCCGCTTCGACTAAGGACACCCACTCCGCCTTGTTTAAATATCTGGGCCGGTAAGATACCTGCTAAACTTTTCCCCGGCGATATTAATCCGGGACAATTAGGTCCTATCAACTCGGCCCCTCTTTTCTTTACAAACGCATATGCTTTGACCACATCGAGAGTTGGAATACCCTCGGAAATACAAATGACCACTTTTATACCTGCATCGGCGGCCTCCATAATCGCATCGGCAGCAAAAGGAGCAGGAACAAAAATAATAGAAATATCAGCTCCTTCTTTTTCAACGGCTTCGTAAACTGTGTTAAATACAGGTATATCATATATTGTAGTACCTCCTTTTCCGGGAGAGGTGCCGGCTACTATATTCGTACCGTACGCTTTCATCTTCTGAGTATGAAAACCACCGTCCCTGCCTGTTATTCCCTGCACAACTAACCGCGAAGAGTTATCAATAAGTATACTCATAATAGTAATTTTAATTTTTAGACGATCCGACTGCTAATCGTGTAGCTTCACCCATAGTTTCAGCTACTATAAAACGGGTATTACGTAACAAATCCCGCCCCTTTTTTTCATTAGTCCCTGTTAATCTTACTATTACAGGAATATCAGATTCTATCTTTTGGAATGCTGTTAATAATCCATTTGCCACATCATCACAACGGGTAATACCACCGAAAATATTGATAAGCACCACTTTTACCCTTTTATCATTAAGCAAAAGTCTCATCCCTTCAATCACTTTATCGGGATTTGAACTTCCTCCGATGTCTAGAAAATTGGCAGGGTTACCTCCGTAAAGTTTAATCATATCCATGGTAGCCATAGCCAAACCAGCTCCATTTACCATACAACCAATATCACCATCCATTTTCACAAAACTAAATCCTTTTTCTTTTGCTGAAGACTCAATCTTTTCATCTTCTGTCGGTTCGAAAAATGCTAAAATTTCCGTCTGACGGTATAGCGCATTATCGTCGAATGTCATCTTCGCGTCAATCGCAACTAAACGATTTTCTTTCGTCAATACCAAAGGATTTATTTCCGCCAGAGAAGCATCTTTCTCAATAAAAACCTGATATAGGCTCTTCAATATCTTAGCCATGGAATTAACCTGTGTAGATTCTTTAAATAAAGTAAATGCTATTTTTTTAGCCAGGTAATCCGGCATACCCACAAATGGCTCAATTGTAAAACGATATATTTTTTCAGGGGTTTCAGATGCTACTGTTTCAATATCAACTCCTCCTTCCCGACTCAACATTAATATGACCGATTTACTGTTCCTGTCTATAGTAAACCCCACATAATATTCCGAGTCTATCTGAACGGCTTCACTGATTAATATTTTCTTTACAGGAAGCTCTTTTATCTTCATGGAAAGTATCGAATCAGCATAAAAAACTACCTCTTCTTTATTTCTAGCCAGTTTAACTCCTCCGGCTTTTCCTCTGCCACCCGAAAGTACCTGAGCCTTAACCACAACAGTTTCAGTATCCAAACCATCGTACGCCTTTACGGCATCTTCAGCAGTAAAACATAGAATATGTTTTTCTACCGGAATACCATAGGAAGAAAAAATTTGTTTTGCTTGATATTCGTGTGTTTTCATAGATTACGACGTTAAATAACTATGTTCAAGTCGTAAATATAAAAATAAACATCGAAACAAATAAAATAAAACAGACTATTTCAGCGGAATCATTCGAAAACAGCTTTATACCAGGCTAATTTTTTATACTCTTCATTAAGATATGGAAAACTTTGCTGAGGGATATAGGTAGTTAAGCCAGAGTGTTTTTCTATTTCGAACCCATTCCAATTTAACAGAAAAGAAGGAGTTGCATTTTTATAAATAACACAATCATCGAGTAAATTTTTAAATAAGCTGAGAGATGAGCTGGTTAAAATACGCGAAAAATAATCTTCAAAATCAAAAAATAATCCCGACCTACTTCTATTGAAACGCTGTACATCAGAAACTAAAACTTCCGGTATTTTATTCTCATCTATATTTATCTTAATATAATTAGCCAAATCATTTAATCCGGTCGTTTCAATAAGGCTTATTGTGCCGGATTTATAATATGTGTCATTGGTGGAAATCAAATGAAATATATCATTTGCAAAAGGCTTCAGAAGAGCTTCTTTTTTAAATAAATAATTTAGAGATGAGGCATATATTTCTTTATATCCCGGGGATATTATTTCTGCTGAAGAACCAATAATGTAATCTGTTTTATTCCTTAATTCATATGCAACTTCAATTCCTGCTGTAAAACAAGCCTCAAATACAATGAAATTAAAATAACCGGATGGAATAGCGGCAGCAAAATCAACTAAATCCATTTCATCATCCTGATCTTTTATAATGGACCGGGGAGAATTTATTGTCGATTTAGGCAACCATCCCGTGGCATGCGAAAATACAATTAGACCATACGAATCAGCCGGGTATAAATTCAATGCATCCGTCAAAATTTTATTAAAGACTAAGGGACTGGCTGAATTTTGCTCCTGATATTCCTGTATTGTTTTTATCTTGTTTGTTCCATTTTCCCGATATACCTCCATCAGGCCTGGATTTCCTCCTGTACTATCCTGATAAATAATTAAATTACCGTTTTGCCCATTCCATCCCTTTACAATAGAAGAGATTTTATCTTCTCCGGGATCGGATAGGTTATTATCCCTGCCTATATAAACAATAAGAGTACGCTTATAACCATTCTGGTCGGGTTCTTGCTTGAATTCGGAATCACAGGCGCCAAACAGAAATAGAGTTATGAGTAACGCCAAAAAGGGTTTGTATATTTGTATAAAATCACTTCTCACAAAGCAAAAATACCTTATTTATAACAAAACACCAAAATATAAATCAAGACTTTATCCATTTTCGTTAAGTTTTTTCCGCAACTCTGAAGGAGAGCACCCAAACTGTTGTTTACAAAATCGGTTCAGGTGGGTTGGAGAATTAAAATTAAATTTGTGCATGATATCAGTAAGCGTATTCTCTGGCTCCAACATACTGAATTTAATATGTTTGGCTTTTTGTTTAAGCATCCACTGTAATGGAGACATACCAAATTCCTTTTTAAATTTAACATCCAGATTAGTCCTGCTCATTCCTAATTTTTTTGCAAGTTCCTCCACATTATTGACCTTTTGGTAATTATATATCACCTTCTCTTTGAAATCAGGTGATTTTCCCAATACCGGATGAAAAAGATTGGAAAGCTCTTCTTTGTCATAAAATTTTCTCAATAACAGAAATAACTCATAAAATTTCAATTCGCACATCTGAGACAAGTTTATCCTGTAATCGATATACTGGATGAGCAAAGACAAAAAATCTTTTAAAACACACCGGATAGGTAAAGGTCTGAAAACATATTCACTTTTTGATGCAATGGTAGAATAGGCTTTAAAAGCCAGTTTATCACAAATACTTTTAAACGATTCGAAAGTAACTATAATTATCCGGCCGTTTTCAAAACTTAAAATAGACCGGTCAGATAACTTTGGAATCATAAAAAATTCCATACTGTTGATTTTTACATTGGAAAATCCATCATAACTAACATTTAAACTCCCTTCTAAAAGAAAATATATATTATTATAATTTACATTTTCTTTTTCAAAAAAAGTCCTTGCCTTTATTTCATAATAATGAAATTCTATATTCAGATCGGATGAAAACGGCAATTGCTGGGGTAAAAAAAGTAAATCCTTCATACTTTTGTGTTTTTAAACAGAATAATACTCTGTTTCTTGTTTTGGCGTTTATTAAACAAAGACATATACGTCTTTTCAATACAAAAATAAAAAGAATATTTATACAATACAACAAAAAACTTTAAAAAACTTACCTTCAGTTATTAATATGAAGGTAAGTTTATTTCGATTATTTTAGTCCAAATATATCTTTTATTTTTTCAACGTAATCTAATTTTTCCCACGTAAAAAGTTCCACATCTACCACCACAGGTTCTCTATTATACCTTGACACGAACGTTTTAGTTTTAGTCTCCGGTTTTCTTCCCATATGGCCATAAGAAGCTGTTTCCAGATATATCGGATTACGTAATTTTAACCTGTCTTCGATAGCTTTGGGCCGCATATCAAATATTTGCTCTATTTTCTGGGCTATTTCCCCATCGCTGAGGTTCACTTTACTCCTGTTGTAGGAATTAACAAATATATTCATCGGGGTTGGTACACCAATAGCATAAGACACTTGAACCAATATTTCATCAGCCACACCAGCTGCAACCAGGTTTTTAGCGATATGACGGGCGGCGTAAGCAGCAGAACGATCTACTTTGGAAGGATCTTTTCCCGAAAATGCACCTCCTCCATGAGCGCCTTTGCCTCCATACGTATCGACAATTATCTTACGTCCAGTTAGTCCCGTATCTCCATGCGGACCTCCTATAACAAACTTTCCTGTCGGATTTACATGATAAGTTATATTTTCATTGAATAAAGCCTGTACATAAACAGGATATTTTGCCTTTACCCGGGGAATAAGAATATTTTTCACATCAATAGCAATACGCTGTTGCATCGCATTATCCGCTTCTTCCTGCGTAATACCTTTGGGTTCTACAAATTCATCATGCTGTGTTGATATAACAATTGTATCAATACGCAGCGGTGAACCATTATCCTCATATTCAATAGTAACCTGACTTTTGGCATCCGGACGCAAGTAGGGCATCAAACCCGGTTCATTTTTACGGATAAATGCCAACTCCTGCAAAAGGCTGTGGGAAAGATCCAAAGCAAGAGGCATATAGTTTTCGGTTTCATTGGTAGCATATCCAAACATCATACCCTGATCTCCGGCACCCTGATTATAAGGATCATTTCTTTCTACCCCGCGGTTTATATCACCGCTCTGTTCATGAATGGCTGAAAAAACGCCGCAAGATTTTGCTTCAAACTGATATTCGCTTTTTGTATAGCCAATCTTTTCAATAACAGTACGTGCCACTTCCTGCACATCTACATATGCGCTCGATTTAACTTCACCGGCCAAAACTACCTGTCCGGTGGTAACCAATGTTTCACAAGCAACTTTGGAACTCCTGTCGTATGCGAGGAATTCATCAAGCAAAGCATCTGATATCTGATCTGCAACTTTGTCCGGATGCCCTTCCGACACCGATTCGGACGTAAATAAATAACTCATTACTTTTTTTATTATAGTGTTTTAGTAATGAATTGATAATGGAAAAGAGATGTGATTGGTAAAATAAAACAAGAAGATAGTTGTTTTAGCATTTTTTCCTGTGGTTGCAAGCAATACAAATCTGTCCACATCAATTCGGCTCCAAAGATAATTATTTTTTTTTATTTACATCGGAAGCGATAAATATATTTCTCCTATTGTTTTTTTTAAAACCGGGTGTTTTAATGTTGCGGCAATCTCAGCCAGTGGTCCGATCACAAAACTGCGTTCATGCATTAAAGGATGTGGAATAATTAATTCATCCGTATTAATTATTAAATCCTCGTACATTAATATGTCAATATCTATAATACGGTCATGATACGATCCGGCACTTTTATCCTCCCGCCCCATATCTTTTTCTATCTTTTGAGTCTCATCCAGCAAACTAAATGGGTCCAAAGAAGTTTCAATAATGAGAGCAGCATTTAAAAAGGTATTTTCAGAAATAAATCCCCATGGATTGGTTTCGTAAAGATTAGAAAGGGCGAGAATCTCTCCCACCCTTTCAGCTAACAGCCCGGCCGCTGTTATTATATTTCTCTTCTTTAAGCCCAGATTGGTACCTAAACCAAGATATGCTGTAGCCATTATTTTTGAAATCAGATGATAAGCATAGCATCACCATAAGCACCGAAACGGTAACCTTCCTTTATAGCTACCTGATATGCCTCCATAGTAAGATCGTAACCACCGAATGAAGCAGTCATCATCAAAAGAGTTGAAAGAGGCAAATGGAAATTGGTGACCATACGGGTAGCTACGCTAAAATCATAAGGGGGAAAAATAAATTTGTTCGTCCAGCCTTCAAATTCTTTCAGATGGCCATCAGTGCTTACAGCTGTTTCAATAGCCCGCATTACAGAGGTTCCTACGGCACAAATCTGACGGTTATCGTCTTTTCCTGTATTGACAATTTTAACAACATCGCTGTTTATTACCATCTGTTCCGAATCCATCTTATGTTTTGTCAGGTCTTCCACATCAATTTCCCTGAAATTCCCCAGACCGGAATGAACAGTAAGAAAAGCAAAACGGCAATCTTTGATCTCCAGTCGTTTCATAAGTTCACGACTAAAATGTAAGCCTGCTGCAGGTGCAACAACGGCACCTTCCTCCTTTGCAAAGATATTCTGGTATCTATCCTCATCTTCAGGTTCTACAGGTCTGTCGATATACTTAGGAAGCGGTGTTTCTCCCAATGAATAAAGCGCTTTTTTAAATTCATCATGACTGCCGTCATAAAGAAAACGCAGTGTACGTCCACGGGAAGTAGTGTTATCAATTACTTCCGCTACCATAGAATCGTCTTCACCGAAATAGAGTTTATTACCAATGCGGATTTTACGTGCCGGATCAACCAAAACATCCCACAAACGCAGGTCTTCATTCAACTCGCGAAGCAAAAAGACTTCAATCCGGGCACCGGTTTTTTCTTTATTACCATATAACCGCGCCGGAAACACTTTCGTATTATTAAAGACAAAAACATCTTTTGCCTCAAAATAATCTAAAATATCTTTGAAAACTTTGTGTTCCATTTCACCGGTTTTACGGTGCAACACCATCATTCTCGATTCGTCCCTGTTTTTTGCCGGATGCAATGCGATCAACTCCTCCGGTAAATTAAATCTGAATTTAGAAAGCTTCATAATTCTTATATATTTTCTTTTGTTTCAATTTCAATATTATCAAGAAAAGAATCGATATCTTCGGCAGACAAACACTTTTCCAGCGTAACTTCACCAATTCGCGTTCTTTCAAGGGCGATAAGGTGGGCACCCGAATCCAGCGCTTCACCGATATCCCGTGCTAATGCACGAATATACGTTCCTTTACTGCATACCACCCGTATTTTGATAACCGGAAGGTCACATTCGAGCAATTCCAGTTCATCAATAACCAATGTTTTAGCCTTAAGTTCAACCTCCCGCCCTTTTCGTGCAAACTTATAAGCTCTTCGTCCATTAACTTTTACAGCCGAAAACATAGGCGGTATTTGTTCTATCGATCCTACAAACCGTTTCAAAGTCTCTTCCACAAGGTCACAGGTTATATGATCTGTCGGATAAACAGCGTCTATCTCTTTCTCCAGATCGAAAGAAGGCGTGGTTTCACCTAATTTCAATGTAGCCACATATTCTTTTGTCTGGTATTGGAATTCATCAATCCGCTTTGTTGCCCTTCCGGTACACAATATCATAACACCGGTAGCTAAAGGATCTAATGTACCGGCATGCCCGACTTTTATCTTTTTCACATCCAGTTTCCGAGATAATTTATAACGAAACCTGTTTACCAAGTCAAAAGACGTCCAACCTATCGGTTTATTAAAATAAAGTACCTCCCCGGCAAAAAAATCTTTTCCCATTAATTTATAACAGAGTATATAATAGCCAGCAATCCGGCTGCCACACAGTAATATGCAAAATAAATAAGTTTTCCATTTTTCACCAGATTGATCATCCATTTACAGGCTATCGTCCCCGAAATAAATGCCGCGAGAAAACCGGTTATTAAAGCAACTGTTGAAATACCGGATGCCTCTGCAGAAAACTCTCCTTTCATTAAATCGAGAAAAGCTTCCCCAAGTATAGGGATGATAACCATTAAAAAAGAGAATTTGGCTACCTGTTCTTTTTTATTGCCCAACAATAATCCTGTTGCAATTGTGGTTCCCGAACGTGATAATCCTGGTAAGACAGCGCAGGCTTGTGCAACTCCGATAATAAAAGCATCTTTAAAAGAAATCTCTTCTTTCTGTCGTGGTTTGGCATAATAAGAAAAAGCAAGCAGAGCCGCAGTAACCAATAGCATGCAACCAACTAATAATATCCCGCTTCCGAAAATTGCTTCCACATAATCTTTAAAAAAAACGCCAACAATACCCACAGGAATCATTGACAACAAAATCTTACATACCATTTGTGTTTCCTCATTCCATTTAAAGCTGAAGAAGCCTTTAAAAAGAACCGAAACTTCACTCCACAAAACTACAATCGTACTCAAAACAGTAGCCGTATGCACAGCTACTGCGAATGTCAGATTTTCTTCACCATTTAATCCGAACAATTCGCTTCCTATTATTAAATGTCCGCTGCTGCTGACCGGCAGAAACTCGGTCAGCCCCTGAATAATCCCCAAAATTAGGGCTTCAAACCAACTCATTGTTCAGATTTATTCTCTTTACTGTTTTTCAAAATAGCAAATACCATTAATCCAAATCCTATCATACACACAATGGGGGCTATAACTATACGTTGAGTGCTGAAAATTGCCGGATTAAAAGATACGCCGTCATCGGATCCACCGCCGCTCATTAATATAAATCCGATAATAATTATCACTACGGAGACAGCGATAAGAATGAAATTATCTTTTCCGAAAGCAAAATCTTTTTTTGTCATTTGTTATTTATGTTTTATATATAATACATTTTATCGGCTTCCATCCGTAAATATTTATTTACAGCAAAATAAGTAGCCACTACAGATAGAAGAATACCCAAGACAAATACACTTAAAAAAACAAACACCAGCATACCGGCATCTAATAACTGCACAAATCCGGAAAGTTCCTGCTGCAAATAATACAACGATACAATCAGTAATAATATTGCCAGAATAGAAGCTAATATACCGCTTACGATATTATAATTGATAAACGGCCGCCTGATAAAACCGGCGGTAGCTCCTACCAACTGCATGGTATGGATCAGGAATCGTTTGGAATAAATCAACAGCCGAATGGTATTACTTATCAGTACAAAAGAGATAACCATCAATATAATGGCCAGTGTAAACAATACAATACCCACACGTTTTAAGTTATCATTAACCACTTCCATCATATCTTTTCTATACAGGAGTTCAGAAACAGACGTATATGATTTAATCCTTTTTTCAATCACCTGCAGACTATCCGGGTTAGCATAATCCGAATACAGCTTCACTTCAATAGAAGCCTGTAGAGGATTAAATCCGAGGAAAGTTTCGGGATTCTCGCCTAACTCTTCTTCCAACTCCCGTGCAGCCTGCTCTTTCGATATATATTCAGTAGATTTGATAAACGGAAGATTATCCATGCTTTTTTGAATCCTCTTTATATCGGACTCACTCTGATTATCCTTTAATATAACAGAAAAAGATATGTTTTCCTTTACATAATCCGACAATTTATTCCCCAGGAAACCCATAATAAAGATCATTCCCAATAAAAAAAGTACCAAAGCAATACTAATCACAGAAGTAAAACGTGAATTAAAAAAAGAGACAGATTTTATCTTTCTATTATCAGCCATCAACCGTATGCAATAAATATCGTTAAACAAAGTTCAGGTACCGACAGAAAACAGGTATCCCAAATTTTCTGCAAAAGAACGAATAAATTATGTAAAACACTATCCATTTACATTTCTTTAACCATGAATATGACGGATAAGATTTGATGATGATCAAAAATTACAAATGAATTTTGTAACAAATAGTTTATAGAACTGTTCTTATGTATTATTACAATAAAACCAGATATATGAATTTCAATATACCCATTACAAATAAAAAGAGAATTGTTATTATCGGTGGAGGATTCGGGGGATTGGAACTTGCAAATAAATTAAAAAAAAGCAATTTTCAGATTGTATTGATCGATAAGAACAACTATCACCAATTTCCACCGCTACTTTATCAGGTAACATCGGCCGGGTTGGAATCCAATGAAATATCTTTTCCATACCGCAAACTGTTCCAGAAACGGAAAGATTTTTATTTCCGGTTGGCGGAAGTATCGGCAATTGTGGCTGAAAACAATTATATAGAAACCTCTATCGGACGATTATCTTACGACTATCTGGTCATTGCCTCGGGTACCACAACAAATTTTTATGGCAACGAAAATATTATGAAATATTCCATGCCCATGAAAACAATTGAAGAAGGCCTGGCTTTACGTAATAGAATACTTACAAATCTCGAAAAAGCAATTACATCTACCGATGCAGATGAAAGACAATCATTATTGAATATCGTTGTTGTAGGTGGAGGTGCTACGGGAGTAGAACTATCCGGGGCTATTTCCGAAATGAAGCGCTTTATTATACCAAAAGATTACCCCGATCTGGGTAGCGACAAAATGAATATTTACTTATTGGAAGGAACGTCTAAATTACTGGGTAATATGTCTGAAAAAGCATCGGAATATGCGGCAAAAACGCTGGATGAAATGGGGGTAACCATCCGGTGTGACAGCCTCGTTACAGATTACAAGGACGGAAAAGTTTACCTGGACAACGGCAATACAATAGATACCCGGACATTAATCTGGGTCAGTGGAGTTACTGCCACACGTTTTGAAAATATAGGAAAAGAGCAAACAGGCCGTGGAGGACGCATCATTGTAAATGAATTCAACCAAATAAAAGGATTCTCCAATATTTATGCCATAGGAGACGTTTGTTTGTTAACCGAAGAGAAATTCCCCAATGGTCATCCGCAGGTAGCTCAGGTTGCCATTCAACAAGGAAATTTGCTTGCTAAAAACTTTAAAAGAATGGAATCAGGAAAACCTTTGGAGCCTTTCCATTACAAAGATTTAGGCACATTGGCTACCATCGGGAGAAATAAAGCAGTAGCCGACTTACACCGTATTAAATTAAAAGGCATAAGTGCGTGGCTTGTCTGGCTATTAGTCCATTTGCGTTCCATATTAGGCGTAAAGAACAAATTATTTGTATTGATCAACTGGATTTGGAATTACATTACCTATGACCAGTCCATGCGATTTATATTATATGTTCCGAAAACCTCCAAAAATGAAAAGGAAAATCTTTCTCAATAATTGCTGTATAAATAACGTTTGATACTCTTCTTCGGCGTTTTTTCGAACTCAGTGGGGTAGAGTTGTAATTTCGTTATATTTTCATAAGGGGCTAAAAGTTTGTTTACTTCCTGGCGATTTTTTTCCATCAATGTAGACAGGTCCTCATGGGAAATACCCATACTATCCACCGATTCGTAATCCGGGTAAACCAGGCCTATTAATTTACCGTTTTTTTCAACCACAATGCTTTCCATTACAAAAGGAAGATTGTTTAACTTCGATTCTATTTCTTCCGGGTAAATATTCTGACCGCTCGCGCCCAGGATCATCGTTTTACTTCTTCCCCTGATATAGATCCTTTTATTCTCATCTATCGTTCCCAAATCCCCGGTATGCAGCCATCCATCCTCTGTGAAAGCATTTTGTGTAGCTTCCTGGTTTTTATAATATCCTTTCATTACATTCTCTCCTCGGACCTGGATTTCACCAACCGTATAATAAGGATCACCGGAATCTATACGAACCTCCATAATACCTTTCAGTATCTGTCCGCACGAACCGGGTACAAATTCTTTGTGACTGTCGTAACTAATCAGCGGCGCACATTCCGTCATTCCATATCCGATGGTAAACGGGAATTTTATTTTATATAAAAAATCTGTTACCTCCTGGTTCATAGCCGCCCCACCAACGATCACTTCGCGGAAACGCCCTCCCATCGCATCGATCAGGCGCTTTCGTATCTGTGCATATATACGGTTATCGACCAGAGGAATATTCAGCGCCAGTTTCATTGTACGTTTGTTTAATTGAGGCAGGATCATCTTCTTATATATTTTCTCCAGGATCAACGGCACGGTTATAATTAAATTGGGCTTTACCTCTTCAAAAGCTTTAAGCAGAATCTTCGGCGAAGGAACTTTTCCCAAAAAATAAACATGCGCGCCGAAAGCCATCGGAACTAAAAAATTAAATGCACAACTATAAGCATGGGCAAGCGGAAGAAAACTCAACATTTTTTCTCCCCGGAAAATCACATCCAGTGTTTTTGCATAAGTAATATTACCGGCCAGGTTATTGCCGGTCAGCATGACACCCTTACTGAATCCGGTAGTACCGGAAGTATAGTTTATTAAAACCACCTTGTCGTTATCCAGTTCCGCATATTTTATATGCTCCTTTGTAAACCCTCCGGGATATTTTTCGTTCATTTTATGATCGAGGGCCTTCATCAGCTTCTGGATACTTTCACCATCACGTTGGTGCAGGCAACGAAAATCGGAAAGAGAAAACACACCGCGTATCTCAGGGATTTTTTCCTCTTCCAGGGAATCCCATATCTTATCACTGACAAAAAGGAAAGTAGAATCGGAATGATTAATAATATGATGAATATCGTTCGAGCTGAAATCCTGTAAAACAGGAACTATGATAGCCCCATAAGTTACAACCGCCATATACACCATACACCAGCGCGAACTATCTTTCCCGACCAGGGCGATTTTATCACCCCGACGTACCTGGCACTCTTCAAAAATAATATGAATACGGGCTATTTGCTTTGCTACATCCTCAAAATGATAGGTAATTCCTTTACTGTAATCGGTAAGAGCAGGCAGGTTCCAGTTATCGCGGAAGCTTTCTTCGTAAAGCTTAATAAAGTTTTCTTTGATCATAGCACAAAAATGTGAATTTTGTGCAAAAATAAGGAGTATGTAGTAGATATACAACTAAAAACTACCCGAACTTACGCCCTTTTACATAACTTTGCGCTTTTAAATGATTATTGTAAATGATAGATAATACTGTTTTCGAGAATAAAACAGCAGCTTACTTCACTTTGGGATGTAAACTGAATTTCGCGGAAACATCTGCCATAGGAAAAGTTCTGGCCGAGCAGGGCGTGCGTAAAACAAGGAACGGCGAGAAAGCGGATATATGCATAATAAACACCTGTTCTGTTACCGAACTTGCCGACAAGAAATGCCGACAGGCCATACGCCGGATAGGAAAGCAACATCCCGGTGCGTTTATCGTGGTTACCGGCTGTTATGCCCAGCTGAAACCGGAAGAGGTGGCCCACATCGAAGGAGTAGACCTGGTACTCGGCAGCAATCAAAAACTGGACATCCTTACACATATAGACAATTTAAAAAAGAAAGAAACCGGCGGTACCATTGTCGCTACCCGTACCAAAGACATACAAACGTTTATACCCTCATGCTCCTCGGACGACCGTACCCGTCATTTCCTGAAAGTGCAGGACGGCTGCGACTATTACTGCACCTATTGTACAATACCTTTCGCAAGGGGAAGGAGCCGCAACGGGAGCATACAAAGCCTCGTGCACCAGGCGGAAGAAGTAGCCCGCCAGGGTGGAAAGGAGATTGTTTTGACAGGTGTCAACATAGGCGACTTCGGAAAAAGTACGGGAGAAACCTTTATAGACCTTATCCGTGCACTTGATGAAGTAGAGGGCATTATCCGTTACCGTATTTCATCCATAGAGCCCAACCTGATCACAGACGAAGCCATCGAATTTGTTGCCGCCAGTAACCGCTTTGCGCCTCATTTTCATATTCCGTTGCAAAGCGGTAGCGACACCGTACTGGAGATGATGCACCGGAAATACGACACGTCTTTATTCAGGCATAAAATTGAAAAAATAAGATCCATCCTTCCACATGCTTTTATAGGCGTGGATGTAATAGTAGGAACAAGAGGTGAAACCGATGAACGGTTTGACGAAGCCGCCGCTTTTATTGAAAGCCTCAACATTTCACAATTACATGTATTCAGCTATTCCGAGCGGCCGGGCACACAGGCCTTGAAGATTGCTCATTCGGTCGACCCGAAAACCAAACAGGCGCGAAGCCGCAGGTTAATGGAAATATCTGAACAAAAACTGAATGCTTTTTACGAACAGTTTATTGGAAAACGGGCAGTAGTACTTTTGGAGCATACACGTAAAGGAAAACATATGCACGGATTTACCGGCAATTACATCAAAGTAGAAACACCTTATAATGCCGGTCTGGTGAATCAGCCCTGCGAAGTCATGCTGACGGGATGGAACTACGACAAAAGCGCATTAACATGTAAACTCCTTGTAGATGTGGAATAACATAACATACGGAATCTTATTTTTATGGGTGAAAATCCATTCGTTATTGCCGTTCAGTATCCTGTATATCTTGTCAGATATACTTTATTTCGTGGTTTATAGGCTTGTCGGCTACCGTCTTAAAGTAGTTCGCCGGAATATGAAAGCATCTTTTCCTGAAAAAACGGGCAAAGAGTTGAAACAACTCGAAAAAGAATTCTACCACCACTTCACCGATTATATCGTTGAAACAATCAAGATGGCATCCATTTCCGAAGAGGACATAATAAAAAGGGCATATGTACAAAACCCCTGGTTGCTCGACCAACTTACAGAGAGTGGATCGGCTGTGGTTGCCTATATGGGACACTACGGCAACTGGGAATGGTTTACCTCCAGCCAGTTAAGATTCAAACAGGCCCGGTTATATCAAATTTACCGTCCCCTTAAAAATAAGGCGTTCGACCGTTTGTTCATACATATACGCAACCGCTTCGGATCGAAAGGAATAAAGAAGAACGACACAGTGCGCGACGTCATCCGTCTGGAAAAAGAAAAAAAGAGCGCTGTTGTTGCATTTATTGCCGACCAAACCCCAAGCAAGGCAAATATCCATTACTGGACATCATTCCTCGGACAGGAGAGCCCCTTCTTTACCGGTGCCGAACGGATAGCGCGCAAACTTGACCTGCCGGTCGTTTTTCTCGATGTACAAAAAGTCAAACGCGGATACTATACATTGGATATAAAACTGGTCACACCATCGGCCAAAGGAACACCCGATTTTTGGTTGACCGAACAATACGCCCGTTTAATGGAAAACTGCATATTACGTAATCCCGCTTATTGGTTATGGACGCATAAACGTTGGAAACACAAACGCGAAAACGAATGAAAAAAGTATCCATCGTCATACTCAACTGGAACGGCAAGAAACTTCTGGAAAAATTCCTCCCTTCCGTCATCCGGCACTCACCGGCGGAATATTCGGATATTATCGTGGCAGATAACGGCTCGACAGATACATCTCTTCAAATGATAGAAGAAAAATTTCCTATCATCAGTATTATACGTTTAGATAAAAATTACGGATTCGCAGAAGGTTACAATCTTGCATTGGAAAATATAAAAACAGAATACACCGTTTTGCTGAACAGCGATGTCGAAGTTACATCCGGTTGGCTCGAAGCGCCTCTCCGTACGCTGGATGCCGATACGCAAATCGCATGTGTCCAACCTAAAATAAAGTCATATAACAATAAAAGTTATTTTGAATACGCCGGTGCGGCAGGCGGATATATAGACCGGTACGGCTATCCTTTTTGCAGGGGAAGGATATTACATATTATTGAAGAAGATAAAGGACAATACGATGAGCCTGCCGATATCCTATGGGCATCCGGAGCCTGCCTTTTCATACGTACATCCGTATATAAAAAAGAAGGAGGATTAGACCCCCGCTTCTTTGCCCATCAGGAAGAAGTAGAAATGTGCTGGCGGTTGCGAAGCCGCGGATACCGTCTGGTATGTACGCCGCAATCGGTTGTTTACCATGTAGGTGGGGCAACGTTGACCAAAGAAAACCCCCGGAAAACATTCCTGAATTTCCGCAACAGCCTTTTAATGCTTTACAAGAACGTTCCGGAAAAAGACCTTACACACGTCTTACGTGTCCGTTTCTGGCTGGATTATATAGCAGCAGCAAAATTCCTTTTATCCGGACAGGCTGCAAATGCCCGCGCCGTGTACAGGGCAAGAAAAGAATTCCGCAAATTACTTGAGACCTATCAACCCATCCGTGAAGAATACCTTAAAAAGGTTATACTTCAACCCATACCCGAGCTCATGCACAACAGCCTCATCCTCGCTTTTTATATGAAAGGGAAAAAAACATTCGGGCAATTAAATGTAAGCAAGAACATTGGATCATTGTGATCCGCATATTAACAAGTAAAACCGAATTTTGCATAATTGCCAACAAAAAAAGCATAATAGCTTAGTTATCAGACCTATTTTCCATATACTTTTGCTTATAAACAAAAATATATGGAAAATTCAAACTACCCTGCAAACGAATCATCCGGGCATACATTCCTCTGGATATATTCACAAAAACAATTTTCATACATTATCTGGGGAGGCTTTTATGCCTTCAACGAATAGAATTTAACAAAAGTCTTGTAAGCAGAATAGAACTACAACGGTCTTTCAAACACCTCACTTGTATGAACAAACAACCCGGTAAGCCAGTCTCTTAAGAAGACCTGCTTACCTGGTTATTATACAATTAATCAGTTATAAAGCAATCTTGAAAGTTTCAGATAAACCGTCATCCGATTCGAGCTTCAATACATACACTCCTTTTTGCATATTCGGATAATTTAAAATACCACCCTGTGCGTTCATATTCCCTTTGTCCAATATTTGACCCGATATCTGGTGAATAAGCACATACCGGAGGGTCTGATTCATTTTTTTACTGCTTACAACCGGGGTTATCGTTACCTGCCCGTCTTTGGCTGATACCGAATAACTATTTTGGATAGTAATAACTTTCATTGCAGGTACAGTTTGGGGAGTTCCCCCGGGAGCCGCATACCGGCATTCCAGCGTAACATTTCCCGCATTTATTAAAACAACCTGCGCATCATATTTGGAAGTACCCGCTACAAAAGCATTACTATTGGTCACCCTCCAGGTATATGTCCCGTCTTCATACATGGGTTCTGCCCTATAATAAACCGTTTGTCCCGCTCTTCCGGTTGATGGACCGGTAATCGTACGTGCTGACTTATAGTTTACATCAATATCCCGGTGTGCATATTGGCCCCAAAAATTAGCATTTATACGAATAGGTCCGTACCCTCCTGTAGCCTTTATTGTTACCCGTGGCGTATTTTGACCCGAGATAACCTGAAGTCCCGGCGATGTTGTCCATTGTACTTCACCGTTAGGAATATTAAGGTAATAAACACCTGTTTCATTCGTATTAAGTGAAGAAGGTCCGTATATCTGACCTATATTTTGAGGAGGATAGGATGTTATTGAACTTTGATTGCTCCCTGTTGGATCTAACCAGTCTTTTAAACGGCGGCGGCGGTCCGATGATCCATTACCTGTCCATGATATACCGAATTTACCAAAATTATCGCTTCCGGTAAGATTATCGCAAGCTGTTGTTCCTCCTTGTAGTTGGCCAACCACAGCACTACCATTTAACAAAGGACTACCTGATGATCCGGGTTCGGTTATAAATTGGGCGCTTGACGAACTATTAATTCTCCAATAATTTCCATTACTTGCCGGAGTCTGACTATAAGTTGATATTTTTTTAATATCTCCCCTTGGATGATGAATAGTTGCTCCCCCACTTGTCGGATTTGTTGTCTTCCAGGCAAGGTAAAAGGGATAATATCCTCTTGCAATTAAATTCTTCGGATCCTCACTTAATCGGAACAAAGCAAAATCACTAGTAGAATTATTTGCAACTAAAGTTGCTCCTGAAGTGGTAAAATAAGAAGGTTGACGGGTTGGATTAGCACAACTTGGCGCTTCGTAGTCCCACCAAAACAAAAAGCCGGATAAATCTGCATTTCCTGCTGCATCATAATTTAAACCATTTCCGTTTACACAATGGTTTGCTGTTAAGAAATAAGGTTGAGCATCATGTGAAGTATTATTTATAAGACTACCTGTACATAATCGAGAACCGTCTATAACTATTTTAGCTACTGCTCTTTTTTCTTTTTGCCAGTTAGCCCCAGCCGGACAATTTATATTGGATATACATGAACCGGCACTCCCAAATGATTTGGTTGATAAATCCAAAAGATCAAGGAAACGATAACCATGTATAACCTTCGAAATAGATATTATCCCTTCAAAAGTTATATTAGCTGGAATAAAATATTCTATTATTATTTCTTCCCCATGCAGTAAGCTCGTGGCAAAGCCTTTTAAATCAATAGAATCGCCTTTATTATTCAAAGAAGTAAAAGCACCTATATGCTGTTTATTATCAGGTGTATAAATATATAATTTTGTTCCTTCAGGAATCCAGAATTTATCATATAATAAGTTAATAGTATTGGCCCCGGGCGATTTTATCCATAATTGCCATAACCGATCGCCATTAGGTAAAATTGTCCATTTGCCAGAGTTATTTAAATCAAAATTTACAGGTATCGGATAACCAAACCTCGGCGGCACACCATTCGCATCATCTATTATATCCTGCGCAACAATATCTTCCATAGGAATTGGCAGATAAATTACTTTTTTCATATTGTCAGGGTATTCCCGACTTACTTCTAAAATTCCTTTTTTTAATGAACTAACCGGTAGCTCATTAGTACTCAATTGTGCTGAAAGATTTATGGAAAGAATAAAATTAACAAGAAAAAAACAACAGGTAAAAATTTTTGTTTTCATAATGTATAGAATTAAATATAACCAACCATTTATTTAGTCAATCGCATAAAATAACAGACATTTTTCTTTGTCATATATTAGCCGAAGTTTATCCTGTGACAATAGAAAAGAATAAACTTTTTGTAATGAATCATAATATTTTTCTCCATCACCAGGTTCTCCCACTTTAGTTGTCCAAAAATCCGAAAAGCTTATTGTCCCCATTTCTTCATTTAACTTATAGTTTCCGTAAAATTCGTTAACACTACTATAACCTGAAAATTTTTTAGAAGAATCAAAGAACAAGGTGTACATTCTTCCTTCTCCTTGAGGTGTACTTTTATTTCCTGTACTATCATTTACAAAAGCTTCGAGTTTCCATCTTGTACCGGACAGAATATGATCATCATCTTTACACCCATACAACAATAAGAAGGAGATAAATAAAACGATATAAACAACTTTGTTATAATTCATTTGATTTAAATATTAATATTTTTTCCCTATATACATATAAAAGTATCCTCCTTTCAAATTTATATGCTCTAAGTTAATATACGGATCATAATATTACATAATAAAAACTTGATTACCTTTATCTTTAAAACTTGATTTTATTATTAATAAGTAAACGTTGGTGTCACAATATAATTTCAAATAATATCCGAAAATATTATATGAATGCCCCTCCTTAGTCGAATACAGAAAACCTTTACCTTTAAGGTTAAATATATACATATTATAACATCCCTATATATATAACAAACCAAAAGCTAAGATTGTTGTTAAATGCAATATTAAAAACTACATTATAATACAGTTTATGTATCAGTAAATAAATATGATTATCATAACAATAATTATCTGATAACAAAAACATATATTCTTCAAAAAATGCTTTATTAAACTTTAGCTTGTCGGGACCGTGTGTATATATTAATGACAAGATTACATACTATTAACTTTGATCTACCTTTATCACATGCTGTATATAAAACAGTCAAAGCCGGTCGCTTTCTTCAATTCCCCTTTTGCGGTCGGATTCCTTTGCCTCTTTTCCCCGTTGGAAACGATATGTAAAAGAAATGCGGAAAAGCCTTCCCAGTTCTCTCTCACGACTGGTATAGAGGCGTCCGGGCATCTGTACTTTCCCTTTAAGCAGGTTCGATTCGAACATATCGTCCACAATAAACGATATGGTACCGTTACCTTTTAATATTTGTCTTCGTATCCCGGCATCACCAAGAAATACAGGTTTAAAGTAGTATTGTCCGTCTGCGTTTTTCCCCTGGTAAGACAAAGATACCTCCGCTGTCCAGTTTTTCGCAAATACAAACCGGTTATTTAAACCTGCATAAGGAGAAAAAACAGATAATTTTTCTTCTTTTTCAGAAAACAACCAGCTATACTTTTTGTAATTCAATGTAAGGTTTGCGCTGATCTTCCACCATTGAGCAACATTGATCATTGCCGAATTTAGGCGTACCCCATAGGAATAACCCGATGATAAGTTATCCGGATAAACCAATATCCGGTTGTTTTCTTCCAAATGGAAACTCTTACTGATCGGGTCGTTCAGACGTAAAAGAAAAAAACTTGCTTTCATTTTATTTTTCAGGGCAAAAGATAATTCAATATTATCAGACAACGAAGGTTTTAAGCCGGGATTCCCTTTTTCATACATATAATTATCGAATATATAGACAAATGGATTCATTTCGTTGTAATCAGGCCGCTTTATACGTCTGGAATAAAGAGCCGACACGGAATTTCCATTCCGAAACCGGTACTCTAAAGTCACCGAAGGAAATAAATGAGTATATTGATGCGAATAAGAAGAGTCCGTAACCCAGGCATAAGAAGCTATATTACCCTTTACATTGGTATTTTCCATCCTTAATCCTATCTGTGTGGAAAACTTATCCATCCATATTGTTTCAACCTGCACATACGCCGTGTTTATGTTTTCATGATAAGAAAATTGCCGGCTTAAAGACGCATTTTCAACCCATTTTTTACCATACCGGTTGTGATATAATGCTGAATTATCCACAGAAATAAAAGAAGTTTTCAGCCCGGCACGCACCTTGCTTTTGTTTAGTAAAAAAGTAAGGTTACTTTCTCCGGCATAGATATGAATTTTACCACCCATACGGCCTTTTAACGTATCCTTTTTTTGTTGCCCCGTATCAAAGTCATGAAATTCATCATACTGGAACTGATTCTCCGGTTGACTGTGGTATATAAGATCAAAATAATTATTCCATTCCGTTTCTTTCCATGGGCTGTATGACAGGTTAACACCCCCCGAATACGAACGGGGATATTTATTGTTCCTGTTATACGTTATGAGTTGGGACATTACGGAATTAACCGGGCCTGAAATCTCAGACTTAATATTTCCGTCCTGTCTTCGATCCATTATAAAACCCGTAGAATATATTCCCAGGTATGTATTGGGTGAAATATCATAATCGAGTCCTATACGGTAATAATGGGAATCATACCTCCATTTCCGGTAAGTATGTTGATGCATAAATTGATTTAATGGTTCCCTCGTGATAAAATCCAGTTCCTCACGCAAAACCTGTAAGTCATTGAAAGCTTTTCCCCTATAATATGAATAATCGGCAAAAAAACATACGTCACCTTCACGGAAGGCCCAATTAAACCCCATATCACCGGCAGCATATTTTCCCTGCGTATAACGGGTATGCGAAGAAAGACGGGTTCCCCTGAAAAAAAACCTTTCCGTATACAGGTTAATAATACCGCTATTACCTGCCGCATCGTACCGGGCCGGCGGATGCGTGATCAGTTCTACCTTGCTTACGGAAGCAGAAGGCATAGCGTGTAAAAGGTTTATAAGATTTTCGCCCGATAAATAAGTAGGTTTTCCATCGACTGTTATCTGTGCCCCCGTTTGCCCGTTAAGCAATACCGTGCCATCTTCGCGGATAACAACACCCGGCAGCGTTTTTAAAATATCCAGCATATTGCTGCCCGCTTTAATGATCAAAGAAGAAAGGTTTACGGTGGCCATTCCGGGAGAAAATTCAATTTCGTTTTTAGATGCCGTTACGGTTATTTCAGACAGACCGATCACAGATTCTTTTAACAGGATATCTCCCATAAGTATATCATCAGCCTGAACTTCTAAAAGAGAAATGTGCTTATCAAAACCGAGTATCGACACTTCAAGAAAGCAGGAACCTTTATGGTCAATCCGGACAGCAAATAATCCGTTACCATCGGATAGCGAACCGCTCATAAACGTACTATCCGTTTTAGTATAAAGCATCACAGTGCAATTAGGAAGCGGACGGCCCGTATCATCCGTAACACGTCCCGAAACACGAATACTTTGTGAATAGGCGTTCACAGGAAAGACGGAAATAAACAGGAGAATAGAAAAAAACAATTTAGTACCCATCATATATCTTGTTTTAAGTAATTACCCGATGAAATTATTCCGGTAAGTATTTGAAAACAAAATATATTGGCGAACAACAATTATTTACTGACAGACGGCAGGCTATGCTTTTTATTCTTTTTTGCGGGAAATAATATACTCATTTAATGTGTTCATTATATCCTCGCGCTGATTGCGGCCGATAGGGATCATTTTACCGCCTACTTTGAGCTGATTGCCTGCTACTGCTTCAATTTTATGAATATTGACAATATACGAACGGTGAACCTGTATAAATGAATTTTGAGGCAGGATCTCGCCAAACTGCCTTAAAGGAATGCCGGTTATTTCTCTTGATGATACCGTATGTATAATGATATAGTTTTCCAGACTTTCCACAAACAGGATATGATCGAATACGATTTTCTTAAATTGCTTATCGCTCCGCACAAAAACATACGAACGCGAATCAATTTTCATTCCCGCTTTTTCCATTATGGACTGTATGTTATGTATAGCTTTCATGAAACGCGCAAAGGAAAAAGGCTTTAACAAATAGTCCGACACATGGAATTCATAGCTTTTCAACGCATATTTTTCATAAGCGGAAGTTATGATGGTAAGGGGCGGGCTTTCGAGATTGGCCAGAAAATCGAGCCCCGAAAGATATGGCATTTCAATATCGAGAAACAGTAAATCAACTTTCGTATGTTGCATTAAATTATTTAACTCAATCACATTTTTACATTCGCCTTGTAATTCCAGGATGTCTATCTTTTCAATATATTCCCGCAACCCCTTACGGGCTAAAGGCTCATCATCTGTTATAACACACTTAATTTTCATATTACACTATTTCCAAGGTTAATGTTACATTGAATATACCCTGTTCTTTACCAATCACTAAATCATATTTTCCGGGATAAAGGATAGACAATCTTTGTTGAAGGTTTATGAGTCCTATTCCCGTTCTCCGCCCCGGCTGCGGATAACCCGTTATTGTATTTGACGTATGGAAAATAATGGTATCGACCTGCTGGTTTATATTTATATCGATACGGAATTTACCATCAACATATTTAAACGCGTTTTCTACCAGCGGATGAAAAAGTAACGGATGAATTTCTTTTCCGCCGTCATCCATCTCCACCTGAAAATTTACACTGATCTCATCATCTGCCCGTAATTGCTGAAAACGTATATAAGATTGCAAAAAGCCGATCTCTTCTTCCAAAGTAACCGGCCTGTCGGAATTATAAAGCTGGTACCTTAGTAATCCCGAAAGAAGTTCAATACTCTCTTTTGCTGCCACATTCCGGTCTTCTACCTGAAAATAAATCGTATTCAAGGCATTGAACAGAAAGTGCGGATGATATTGGTTTTTCAGGAGTTTCATATCCGTTTCAAGCTTTGCGGCTTTTATTTTTTCCAACTCCAGACTCTGTTCCACAAGTTTCTTTTTATTATACTCATTCCGGATAAGAGTATAGTAAAACAACAAAATAGGAACACAAGTTACAGTAGCAAACATATAATCACGGAAATATTCCGGTAAATTCAATATGCGGTGCGCAATGATCACATAGATATTTATCCAGATAAAAAAATAAAAGGTCCATAAAATATACTCCCCGGCAATGATTTTGGCAGTTTTATTCAGGTACGTGTTTTTTGAATGAAAAACATGTATTCTCCAATCAATGAAATAAAAAAATGGAATACTGATAATAAATTCGATTAAATGTTGTAAAGGGGTAACCCAAAAGGTATTATCTATCGAAATATCAGTTGCCAGCCGTATAGCCTGCTGACATACGACGGCCAATAGTAAGGGAGAAATCCATTTGGAAAAATTACGTATCACACAAATATTCAGGATTTGAATTTATAAACCCTTTAAAATTATCCCAAATTTGGTATAAAATTTAATTTATTTGATGAAAGTAGCGTTTTTATTGACAAACAACAAACAGCCTTCACACCTTCACGGAAGGCTAACCCATTGTATATTAACCGGAATGCGTGAAGGCAAAGGGTTCACCGGCGGTAGTTTCCCTTCACGGGTTCATAAAGCGAGCGGTGTGCGTGGCTACGTTGGAGTTTGCCGTCGGCAATCAATTGTTTGATCCGCCGGAAAGCGGTGGTCGTTGTCATCCCGCAAAGTCCCTGGAACTGGCGCCGGGTGATATACAGGTTATCCATAAAATGACCTGTCAGCAATCCGTCTATTTCAATTTCCGAATAACGGCAGGAATGTCTTTTCTCACGGACCCGTTGAAACGGCAACCGTTTGAAATTCTTTTTCAGTTCGATCTCCGGACGGAAAGCAATGGATTTGACCCGGATGGATTCGGCGCGTATTTCTTTCGGCGATTTAACCGGCGGACAGGATAAGGTAAGGTGAAAATACCCCAACCCTTCCACATGAACACGCCTCCCAAACGACAGTTCGCTTACAATCAGCTCGCTCAGCGATGTCAGCACCGCTTTCACATCACCGGTCGTCAATGTTGAATTCCCATGTATCCTCAAGGCTATCTCGTCGGTGGTCATTGTACCCGAACTCACCACCCGCGCGTGGAGTTTCGGCTGTTTAGTGTCTTTCTTTTGTGCGGGGTTCTCATAGAAGTCATAACGTATTCCCATAGTGTTAGGATTTTACTGGTTACTGATTATTATTTTGCTTTAATATACTTATTCATTTCACCCGGGTGGAATAAATTTTTCACATAGGTGAAATTTATATTTCACAAGGGTGAAATGCAAATTCCACATTCGTGAAATGAATAAATACACACGACAAAAATAAAAAAAGTTCAGGAGCAAAACAATAGTTTCCCGTATGTTAATCAACAGTTTATTTTTCCATGAATATCCCTTCAGAATAGTTGCAAAAGAGGTAATCACGATCGTAATTTAGCATCGAAACTAAATAGATTTAACATGATAAAATTTATGGAAATGATCAGATGGATTTTGAGAGTATCCCGTCCTGCTTCGGGAAACAGAAAAAGTATCTCTCCCGTACAAGATGTAATGCATAATCCGGAAAGTAAAACCGGACAAAAACCAAAGGGCACCGATATCCTTTTTCTAATGGAAGATTATCTGCTCAAAAAGTATGATTTCCGGATCAATTCCGTATCCGAAACAACCGAATACAAGCGGAAAGGAGAAACGGATACGCAATACATCACAGTCGGCAACCGGCAGTTGAACAGCCTGTGCATCGAAACCCGCAAAAGCGGAATCGATTGTTGGGACAGGGATATTTCACGGTTTATCAACTCCGCGGATATATCCTCCTACCACCCGATGCAGGAATACGTCCGCCGGCTGCGCGCCTGGGACGGAACCGACCGGGTGACGGCGATTGCGCGGCGGATATCCGGGGAAACCGTATGGATAAACGGATTCCACACCTGGTTGCTGGGGGTAACGGCCCAGTGGAGTGGAAACGACCTGCTGCATGCCAATAGCGTAGCTCCGGTATTGGTAAGTCAAAGGCAGGGAATGCATAAATCCACCTTCTGTAAAATGTTGCTTCCTACTGCCCTTCAGGCGTATTATACAGATAGCTTCGACCTCAGTTCCGTATCGGGGGCAGAACAGAAACTGGCCGCTTTCGGGCTTATTAACCTGGATGAAATGGATAAGTTTTCCGACAAAAAAATGGCCTTACTCAAAAACCTTATGCAAATGGCAGGAATGAATATCCGTAAAGCATACCGTAAAAACTATTCCCCGTTACCCCGTATCGCGTCTTTTATTGCCACATCTAATCAAAGGGAATTACTCACCGACCCAACCGGCAGCCGCCGTTTCCTGTGTGTGGAGATTTCACAAAAAATAGATTGTTCACCTTTTGACCACGACCAACTATACGCGCAGTTGAAAGCCGAACTGGAAGGTGGCAGACGACACTGGTTCACCGAAGAGGAAGAAGCTGCCGTGATGGATAATAACCAACCATTTCAGAAACGCGGACCGGAGGAAGACCTCTTTTTCAACTGTTTCCGCCATCCGCAGGAAGGCGAAGAAGGGCAACTGTTTTCGGCGGCATACATCTATAATGAACTGAAAAGGCTTTACCCCTCGTCGATGCGTGAAGTAAAAGCCGCCGGTTTCAGCAAATCGCTGACCGCGCTGGGCATCCGGCGCGTCCATACCCGTTACGGCAACCGTTACCGTGTAGTTCCCACATCCGGCGCGTGAATTCACAAAAATCTCACTGCCTTCACGCATAAACACTGTAAATCACCACATTAAAAGACCGTGAAGGCGTGAAGGCGTTGGAAATACAGGTAAAAAGGTATTTGATATACTAATTTTGTATACTTTCACGTTTATTCCATATCTTTGCGAAAATATGGCTTACATGACCGATCAACAAAATTATAATATACTGCAAACCATTGATTCACCGGAAGATTTACGTAAACTGCCTGCTGGACAATTAACACACGTTTGTAGCGAATTACGCCAATATATTATTGATATTCTGTCGGAAAACCCCGGGCATCTTGCCGCAAGCCTGGGTACGGTAGAACTGACCGTTGCCCTCCACCGCGTATTTAATACGCCTTTCGACCGTATTGTATGGGACGTTGGGCACCAGGCGTACGGACATAAAATACTGACCGGCCGGCGCAATACCTTCCATACCCTGCGTAAATACAAAGGGATCAGCGGTTTTCCTAACCCCACGGAAAGTGAATACGACTCATTTATCGCCGGACACGCTTCCAACTCCATTTCGGCAGCTTTAGGCATGTCTGTGGCTTCTTCGCTGCAGGAAAAAGACCGGCATGTAATTGCCGTAGTGGGCGACGGCGCCATGACGGGCGGACTGGCTTTCGAAGGGCTGAACAATGCCACAGCCAACCAGAATAATGTACTGATCGTACTGAACGATAATAATATGGCGATCGACGACAGCGTAGGAGCGTTAAGCCAATATTTGGTAGATATTACCACCAGCCAGACGTATAACCGGATGCGATACGACACGTATCGCCTGCTGAAAAAGCTGAGACTGATAACAGACGACCGCCGGGGGAATATCCTGCGTTTCAACAACAGCCTGAAAGCATTGCTTACCCAGCAGCATAACCTGTTCGAAGGGTTCAGTATCCGCTATTTCGGTCCCATCGACGGACACGATTTAGGGTATATGATGAAGGTGATGAACGATATTAAAGATATGCAGGGACCGAAATTATTGCATATCAAAACACAAAAAGGAAAAGGATTCAAGCCGGCCGAAGAGTCGGCTACGGAATGGCACGCACCCGGAAAGTTCAATAAGACAACCGGGCGGCGTATCATTCCCGACAATCTGGACCAACCGCAATTGTACCAGGATGTTTTCGGGCATACGCTTGTAGAACTGGCACGGGAAGACGAACGCATTGTAGGCATAACCCCGGCCATGCCTACGGGTTGTTCGATGACTTTTATGATGAAAGAATTCCCGAAACGCTCTTTCGACGTCGGCATTGCCGAGGGACACTCCGTTACCTTTTCGGCCGGACTGGCCAAAGAGGGAATGATACCCTTTTGTAATGTTTACTCGTCGTTTATGCAACGCGCATACGACAACATTATTCACGACGCAGCTTTACAGAAATTACATATGGTGCTTTGCCTCGACCGCGCCGGGCTGGTAGGTGAAGACGGCGCCACGCATCACGGCGTGTTCGACCTGGCCTACCTCCGCCCTGTCCCGAACCTGACGATCGCTTCGCCCCTGAACGAATGGGAGCTCAGAAACCTGATGTACACGGGATACAAAACCGGGAGCGGTCCTTTTGTGATCCGTTATCCGAGGGGAAAAGGCGAAAAAAAGGACTGGCGGAACAAAATGGAGATTTTACCTGTTGGAAAAGGAAAAAGGCTCCGGGAGGGCAACGACATTGCCGTACTCTCCATCGGCCCCATCGGAAACCAGGTTATAAAAGCTATCGACAGCATAGGCAACGACCTGTCGGTCGCGCATTACGATATGATCTACCTCAAGCCTGTAGATGAAGAATTATTGCATGAGGTAGGAAATAAATTCAAACGTATCGTGACTGTTGAAAACGGTGTGGTACGCGGAGGACTGGGCAGCGCCGTCGTGGAATTTATGGCCGACAACGGTTATACGCCGCTTGTAAAAAGGATTGGTGTACCGGATGCCTTTATTGAGCACGGTTCTATTCCGGAATTATATAAGTTATGCGGGATAGATGCCGAAAGTATCGCCCGAACGATAAAAGAGATAGTTTGATATGAGAGTGGTTATTGCCGGAGCAGGTGAGGTAGGGACCCATCTGGCCAGAATGTTATCGCAGGAACGACACGACATTATCCTGATGGACCCGGATGACGAGCGCCTGCATATATCCTCATCGGGCGCCGAGATTTTGCCTATCGAAGGCAATCCGACATCCCTGCGTGACCTGAAAGAAGCCGGTGTAAAAAGAGCAGACCTGTTTGTAAGTGTTACACCGGAAGAAACGACCAATATCACCGCCTGCATCCTGGCATCGAACCTCGGCGCGGCCAAAACATTCGCCCGGATCAACAACTACGAATACCTGCAACCTGAAAACAAGGAACTGTTCGAAAAACTGGGTATCGGCAGCATGATCTATCCGGAGATGCTGGCGGGAAAAGAAATCGTAACGGCCGTACAACGCCCCTGGACCCGGCAATACTGGGAACTATCGGGAGGAGCCATCATTCTGCTGGCCGTTAAGATCAGGGAAAATTCCCAATTGGTCAATATTAAACTGTCGGAACTGCCGGGTACGAAGAAAATGTACCATATTGTGGCGATCAAAAGGAAGAATGAAACGATCATTCCTTTTGGTTCGGATAGTATCGAATGCGGCGACCTCGTATTTTTCACTACTACTAAAGAACATGTGGATGATATACAGCTGCATGCCGGCAAAAAGAACCCGGAAGTAAAAAAAATCATCATTATGGGCGGAAGCCGTATTGCTATACGGGCCAGCCAGTATTTACCGGGAAATATACGTGTAAAGCTGATAGAGATAAATAAGGAAAAAAGCCACCGTATAGCGGAGATCGTGCCCGGCAATGTGCTGATCATTAACGGCGACGGGCGCGATATGGACCTGTTGGTGCAGGAAGGTATCAAAGATTCGCAGGCTTTCGTGGCGCTTACCGAAAACGAAAGCACCAACATCCTCGCCTGTCTGGCCGCCAAACGGTTCGGAGTGCTTAAAACCATTGCCAAAATAGAGAACCTCGATTATATACCCCTGGCCGAAAACATGGACATCGGTTCGGTCATCAACAAAAAACTGATCGCGGCAAGCCATATCTACCAGTTTATGCTGGACGCGGACGTTTCGAATGTAAAAAGCCTGGCGTTTGCCAATGCCGACGTAGCCGAACTGGTTGCCCGCCCGAATTCCAAGATAACCAGAAAGCCGGTAAAAGACCTGCGCCTGCCTAAAGATATGACGCTGGGCGGTTTGATCAGGAACGGCCGCCCAATGATGATCGACGGCGACACACAGATAGAAGCATACGATAATGTGGTGGTGTTCTGCATGGACTCTGCCATGCGCAAACTGGAAGATTATTTTAACTGACCGCCATGCTGAATTTCCGCTTTATTGTAAAAATGCTCGGCTCCATGTTTATCCTGGAAACGATTTTTATGCTTATGGCAGCAGGCGTTGCTTTTTTTTACGGCGAAGGCGATTTTTACCCCTTACTCATCTCATCAGTCATTTTATTCGGATTCGGGTTAGTTTTTTACCTGACGGGGAGAAAGGCAAATGAATTTGCGGCCGGGCGCAGGGAGGGAATGATCATCGTTACGCTGACCTGGAGCTTATTATCCCTTTTCGGGATGTTACCTTTTCTGCTGGGCGGTTACATCGGTACGGTTACCGACGCGTATTTTGAAACAATGTCGGGATTTACGTCGAGCGGCGGAAGTATTTTACGGGATATTGAAGCCTTACCAAAGGGGATTCTGTTCTGGCGCAGCCTTACCCAGTGGCAGGGAGGGATAGGCGTGGTCGTGTTTACCGTAGCTTTATTACCCATATTCGGCGGCGGGGCATCGCAAATGTTCGACGCCGAAACGACCGGGATTACTCATGAACGGTTCCGCCCGCGTGTGGCACAGGCTGCCAAACGTCTTTCCGGCCTTTATTTTCTGTTCACCCTGCTTTGTACCCTGTTTTTATGGGCAGGCCCTATGGAACTGTACGACGCCGTCAATCATGCGTTGACTACGGTGTCGACCGGGGGATATTCTACCAAGAACGACAGTATTGCGTACTGGGACTCTGCGTATATTGAATATGTAGTGATGGCGTTTATGTTCGTCGGCTCGCTGAATATGGCTTTACTGTATTTATCATTTCGTGGAAATCCACGAAAAATAATAGACGACGAAGAGTTCCGCTGGTTCTTTTTCTTTGTCCTTATCTTTATCGGTATTACTACCACCTGGGTAATATACAACGGTTTTATCGAAGGAACCGGAAATGCCTTGCGTATATCCGCCTTCCAGATCATTTCACTGATCTCTTCCTGCGGATTCGCCGTAACCGATTATATACCCTGGGGGCCTTTTTTCTGGCTGATCGCTTTGACGCTGATGTTTGTAGGAGGTTGCGCCGGATCTACCAGCGGTGGATTAAAAATGGGGCGGTTTGTAGTGGTAAATAAAAACCTGTCGAATGTTTTCCTTAAACAAACGCATCCGAACGCCGTTCTTCCGGTACGTATGAACGGGCGGGTAGTATCTGGGGAAGTGGTTCACCGTATCATGGCATTTGCGTTTATCTATATCGCACTGATATTGACCAGCTGCCTTATCCTTACACTCGACGGCGTAGGATTTGAAGAAAGCCTGGGCGCAACAATATCATCGATAAGCAATATCGGGCCCGGATTGGGCGAGGTCGGTTCGGTAGGGAGTTATGCCGATATGCCGACGATATCCAAATGGTTTCTCTCGTTCCTGATGATGGTAGGCCGCCTCGAAATATTTACCGTACTGACAATTTTGCTTCCGGGATTCTGGAAACAATAATTCGTTAATTTTTCTTTGAAACAAATAATATTTACCTATTCTATTCCGTTGTAATAGATACGAATTGCAATAAAAGAGTAATGATAGAATATATAAAGGGCGAAATAGTAGAGCTTACGCCCGCAAGGATGATCATGGAATGTGCCGGAATCGGTTACGAACTCAACATATCGCTTAACACATACAGTTTTTTTAATGGTAAACCTACCGGAAAAATCTATGTATACGAAGTTATTCGCGAAGATGCCCACCTGCTGTACGGTTTTGCTGAAAAATTAGAGCGTGAGTTGTTCCTGATGCTTACATCCGTTTCCGGTGTCGGACCGAATACGGCCCGCATGATCCTCTCGTCTTTACCGCCTGTGGAACTGGTAGAAGTGATCGCAAGTAAAAATGAAACGGCATTGACAAGTGTTAAAGGCATAGGCCTTAAAACCGCTCAACGTATCTTAGTCGATTTAAAGAATAAAGTAAAGGTAGCCGAAGCCATATCGGCTCCGGGAGCAACAGCTATGGGGAATGCGGATGTAGCTGAAGAAGCCGTTGCCGCCCTGGTTATGCTGGGCTTTCAGAAAGCCGCATCGCAGAAAGCTGTTATATCCATCCTTAAAAGTTCGCCTGTTCTACCTGTAGAGCAGGTTATCAAGAGTGCTTTAAGAATGCTTTAATGAAGAGAAGGCCCTTATATATCATATTCATTTCTTTGGTATTGTCAGGGGTCGGCCTGTTTTCCCTTAATGCCGATTATCTGATTTATACGGAATCATTGCCTGAACTGGAACTGGTACAGGAGGACGATACCGTTATTCCTTCGCGGTATCCGGTAGCCAAAACTACACCGGAGGAATATAACGACCTTATAAAAAATTCTCCTGCCGACCTGCGTGATCCTGAAAATCTAAATACCACCATTGAATACGACCTGAGGTCGGGTACCTATATTGTCCGTACGAAAGTAGGCGATATGGAACTGGGAACTCCCATTACACTGACACCTGAAGAATACCAGAATTATAGCATGCAGCAATCCATCCGCTCGTATTTCCGCCAGAAAAACGAGGAGGAATTCCAGCGCCTGGCCAACAAGCAATTCAACATTATGGATATGCAGTTCGACATCGGCCCGGCAGACCGTATATTCGGACCGGGCGGTGTACGGGTTCAGACACAGGGTTCTGCCGAAATTACCCTCGGGCTTAAACAGAATAAAACCAAAAACCCTTCCCTGCCTGAAAGAGCCAGGAACCGGACATTCTTTAACTTCGACGAAAACGTGCAGCTAAACGTACAGGCTAAGGTAGGCACCAAGGTTAATTTCGGGATGAACTATAATACGGAAACCACATTTGATTTCGATTCCAAACAGCTTAAACTTGCTTATACGGGAGAGGAAGACGAAATCATAAAAACACTGGAAGCCGGCAATGTAAGCATGACCACTAAAAACAGCCTGATCAACGGCGGCGCGGCTTTATTCGGTGTAAAGGCCGACCTGCAATTCGGAAAGTTAAGAGTGAATACTCTTTTTGCCCAACAGGAATCGGAATCGAAAACGGTAAATTCGCGGGGAGGCGTGCAAACACGGCCGTTTGAACTAACTGTAGACAATTACGACGAGAACCGGCATTTTTTCCTGTCGCATTATTTCCGCGATAATTATGATTTTGCACTGGAACTTTTACCTTATATCCGTTCGGCGGTAAGTATCAATCGTGTGGAAGTATGGGTCACAAACAAACGGGGGAATTTTGACCAGGCACGGAATATTGTAGCATTTACCGATATAGCGGAATATAAGCAGGAAAATATAGGCAACAACCAGATCAGGCCATCCGGTTCGCTGGCTATTCCACGTAATGATGCCAATAACCTGTATTCTATGTTTAAAGACATGGAAGGAGTAAGGGACATCAGCCAGGTTGCGAATACACTGACCGGTAGCGGACTGGAAATAAGCAGGGATTTCGAAAAAATAGAAAGCGCCCGTAAATTGGACGAATCCGAATATACGGTTAACAAACAGTTAGGTTATATTTCATTAAATACGCAGCTACAACCCGACGAAGTATTGGCGGTAGCTTTTGATTACCAATACAATGGAACGGCTTACCAGGTAGGTGAATTTTCTACGGATAACGCGAATGCGACAACGACCAACCTGATGGTTAAGCTTCTTAAAGGAAAATCGATGACACCAGATATGATGTTCTGGGACCTGATGATGAAAAACGTGTATTCCCTTGATGCGTATTCGGTAGAAAAGGACCGGTTCCGCCTCGATATATTATACCAAAGTGATACGACCGGTACTTATATTAATTATATCCCCGAAGGAAATATAAAGGATACGCTCTTATTACGGGTAATGAATTTAGACCGGCTGGATTCGAAAAATGAACCGTATCCTGACGGTTTCTTCGATTTTGTAGAAGGCATTACCATTTTGCCTGCAACAGGAAAGGTGATTTTTCCGGTTGTAGAACCTTTCGGTTCCCATCTTCGCAAGAAAATAGGTAATACTGCCATTGCCGATAAATATGTCTACCAGGAGTTGTACGACTCCACTTCGACGGTGGCCCGGCAGATAGCCGAAAAAAACAAGTTTATCCTCAGGGGAGAATACAAGGCGTCTTCCGGTGCCGAATTACAACTCGGCGCGAGCAATGTGGCACGAGGTTCGGTAAGAGTTACGGCCGGCGGGGCTTTGCTGACCGAAAATGTTGATTATATAGTGGATTATACTTCGGGTACGGTAACTATCCTGAATGAAAGTATTATTGCAAGTGGTACCCCGGTAAGCGTTAACCTGGAAAACCAGTCGGCTTACAGCATGCAACGCAAAACCATGATGGGAGTGGACCTGAACTATGAGTTCAGCAAAGATTTCAGCCTCGGCGCAACCGTCATGCATTTATCCGAAATGCCGTTAACAACCAAAACCACCTTTGGCGACGAGTCGGTAAAAAATACATTGTGGGGAATGAACGCCTCATACAGGGGTGAAAGCCAGTGGTTGACCAATATGCTGGATAAATTGCCGTTGCTAACGCTGACCAAACCCAGTCAGATATCGTTTAATGCAGAGTTTGCCCACCTGATTGCCGGACATTACGAAAATAAATATACCGGAGGTTACTCCTATTTAGACGATTTTGAATCTACCCAAAGCGGTTTCGACCTGCTGAATCCTTACCCGTGGAACCTGGCAAGTACGCCTCAGGATGATAAATTTCCTGAGTCTACCTATTCAAACAATATTAATTACGGAAAAAACAGGGCGTTATTTGCCTGGTATTATATCGATGGTATTTTTTCCAGGACAAGCTCTTCACTGATGCCTAATCACCTGAAGAGGGATCTGGATCAGCTTTCGAACCACTACGTACGTCCCGTATATGTTAATGAATTATTTCCCGGCCGACAGCAGGCAACTACCGAATCGACCATCGTACCGGTGCTGAACGTGGCTTATTACCCGAATGAACGCGGACCGTATAACCTCGATGCCGACGGCATGAATCCCGACGGTACCCTGACAAATCCCGAAAGACGCTGGGGGGGGATGATGCGAAAGATAGACCAGAGCGACTTTGAAGCGGCAAACATCGAATATATCGAGTTCTGGATGATGGACCCTTATATTTATAAGCCGAATGCTGCCGGGGGTGATTTGTATTTCAACCTGGGGGATATTTCGGAAGATATCCTGAAAGACGGAAAAAAATTCTTTGAAAACGGCTTGCCAGTCGACGGCGACGAGACCAAAGTGGATACTACGCAATGGGGTAAAGTTCCCAAAATTCAAAGTACGGTGTATGCTTTTGACAATACCGCGGGCGCCCGAAGGATACAGGATGTAGGGTTCAACGGGTTATCTACCGAAGAAGAAAGGGAATTTCCCACATACCGCGATTACATCATGAAACTGGAAGGTATCTTATCACCTGAAGCTTACAGCCGGATATATAACGACCCGGCAGGCGATAACTTCCGTCATTACAGAGGGTCGGATCTCGACGAGGCCCAGGTAAGTATCCTGGACCGTTACAAATATTATAATGGTACGGAAGGCAACTCGCAAACTTCGGAAGATTCGGGCGAACGGTTCGATACGTCGGCAAGAACTACTCCTGACGTGGAAGACCTGAACCAGGATTATACCATGGAAGAAACGGAAAGGTATTTCCAGTACCGCATATCTCTTCGCAGGAATGATATGGCGGTGGGAAACAACTTTATTGTAAACGAACAGAGACGAAAAGTCAATCTGGCAAACGGAACAGAAGACAGTGTAACCTGGTACCAGTTTAAGATACCTGTTAAACAATATACCAAAGCAGTAGGCCAGATCAGGGATTTCAAGTCTATTCGCTTTATGCGTATGTATATGACGGGGTTCAACGACACGACGATACTTCGTTTTGGTAAATTTGAATTGGTGCGCGGGGAATGGAGGACTTACACCCAGGACTTGTATACCCCTGGCTCCATACCGAACGAAATAACTTCGCTGGATGTTGCCTCCGTCAACATTGAGGAAAACGGAAGAAAAACACCGGTCAATTATGTACTGCCTCCCGGCGTAACACGTATGACGGACCCGGGTCAACCGCAACTTGTACAACAAAACGAACAATCACTGGCATTAAAGGTCACTAATTTAGCTTCGCAGGATGCCAGGGCAATATATAAAAACACCTATTACGACCTGCGCCAGTATAAGCGAATGCAGCTTTTTACCCATGCCGAGGCCCTAATTGACGACATTACAGGATTATCTGATAATGACCTGTCCGTCTTCATCCGGTTAGGTTCGGACTACAAGAATAATTTTTACGAATACGAAGTCCCTTTAAAAATTACTCCTCAGGGGAATTATATTAACAATAATCCTACAGACAGGGAAACGGTATGGCCTATTGAGAATATGCTGAATTTCAGGTTTGAAGTATTGACCAATTTAAAGTTAAACCGGAACAGGAAAAAAAGAGAGGGTCAAAACGGTATTTCTTATCAACAGGTATATTCGGAAAATGATCCGGATAACGGAAATAATACGATCAGTATCGTAGGTAATCCAAGCCTTTCGGAAGTGAAAATAATCATGATCGGAGTAAGGAACAGGTCGAGAGTCACCAAAAGTGGTGAAATCTGGATAAATGAGCTTCGACTTACGGATTTTAACGAAGAAGGCGGTTGGGCGGCGAATGCAAACCTGAATGTGGCTCTTTCCGATTTAGGTACGGTAAATATGGCGGGAAGGATAGAAACAGCAGGGTTCGGCGGGTTGGATCAGTCCGTTAACGAACGCCGCATGGATGATTATAAACAGTACAGTATCGCCACCAATGTAGAATTAGGTAAGTTTTTCCCGGAAAAAGCAAATGTGAGCATACCGGTTTATTACGCGTATTCAAAAGAGATAATCGATCCGAAATACAACCCTTTGGATCAAGACATTAAACTGAAAGACGCATTGGATGCCGTAGACACGAAACAGGAAAGAGATTCGATCCTTAGTTTTGCAAGGGAAAGGTCTGTTATTAAAAGTGTTGCGTTAAACAATGTGAGAGTAGATATCAGAAGTAAGACACCCATGCCTTACGACCCGGCAAACTTTACAGTAGGATATTCGTACAGCGAAAACCAGCGTAATACTCCCGATACGGAATATGAGACAACAAAAGATTACCGCGCTAATTTCGCGTATAATTATACACCGTATGTAAGACCGTTCCGTCCGTTCCAGAAAATCCAGAAAAACAATGGATATACAAAGTATATCAAGCAGTTGGGGATAAACTATATTCCATCGAATATCAGTTTCCAGACAGCTATGATGCGGAATTATTATGAAATACAATTGCGTGACCTGAATAATCCGGGCTCTAATAACATACCGGTTTCCTTCAGTCAGAATTTTTACTGGGACAGGGCCTTCAGCCTGACATGGAATTTTACTAATAACCTGAGGGCAAATTTTACTTCGGGAACCAATGCCCGCATAGAGGAACCGCACGTACAGGTAAATAAAAAACTTAATCCGGACGATTACCAGGTATGGAAAGATTCCGTAAAACAAAGTATTGCCGATTTAGGAAAGCCAATGAGGTATGACCAGACATTCAATGTTACCTTTAATTTGCCTCTACAGCAGATCCCGGTTTTAGACTGGGTGAATAGTTCCGTTCAGTACACTGCCACGTATAACTGGGACCGGGGAGCTGAAATCGCCGCCGATGCCGAAATCGGGAATACGATCCGGAATCAACGCCAGATAAACATTCAGGGAGGGTTTAATTTCCTTAGTTTTTACAACAAAAATAAATTCCTCCGTTCGGTTAATCAGAAATACGGGGCAGTGAACAGTGCCAACTCCAGAAGAAGACAGGAAGAGGCCCAAAAAACAAAGCCAAAAGTTGAAATGAATGTTCGTTTGAATCCGGACAGTGCGACAGTGGTTCAACACGGTATGTTGACAAAAAAATTAATCGTCAGGGCACGGGGAGAAGACGGAAAGGTATACCGGGTTAAATTTAAACCGCTGGATTATAGCCGTATCGAGATTCAGAACAGGGATAGTGTCAATATAAGCCTCACACTAACTCCCGGCGCCTCCGATAAGGAGGGCTTTGCATACAAGGCGGCCGAGTACGGATCGCGTTTCCTTATGATGATCCGCAGGGTTAACATCCAGTACGGTATGACCGACGGTATGATGGTTCCCGGTTTCCGTCCGGAGATTGGCGACATTTTCGGACAGGGACGGATGGGTAGCGCTTTTGCCCCCGGCTTAGGTTTTGCATTCGGGGGAGTAAGAAGAAGTTACATAGACGAACTTTCCGAAAGGGACTGGTTGATCATGTCGCAAACCAATGTAAACCCGGCGATCTTAAACAGTGCGAAAAATCTCACTGTAAATATGAATTTAGAGCCCTTCCCGGGATTAAAAATCGACCTCAACGCCAACCGTGTGGATACCCGGAACACGGAGATCCAGTATATGTATAACGGCATGCCTGAAATCCAAGGCGGTACTTTCCAGATGACAACCATTGCCCTTGGCTCTGCTTTTGGAGGAATGGGAAATGCTAAAAATGATTACGCATCTAAAGCATTTGATAAATTCCTTAATAACCGCGAAATAATTGCCGCCCGGTTACAGGGCCGGTATGAAGGAACGGTATATCCCAACGCCGGTTTTATCTCCGGCACTCAACTGGCGGGACAACCTTATAACGGCACAGTGGAGAGAAATTCGACAGATGTACTGATCCCTGCATTTATTGCGGCTTATACGGGTAAGAATGCCAACAGTATTGCATTAACGGCTTTTCCTTCTATCTCGAGCCTGCTTCCCAACTGGCGGGTTACATATGATGGATTACTGCAAATTCCGGTTATACGAAGATATTTTAAGAGCTTATTACTGAATCATCAGTACAGATGTTCGTATTCGGTTGGTTCGTTCACTTCTTTCCTTAACTGGGTGGATGCCGGACAGGATGGATTAGGTTACATCAGAGATGTGTTGACCAATAACCCCACGCCTTCGTCGCCTTATGATATTTCAGCTGTAAGCATTACGGAAGGATTCAGCCCATTGGTGGGAGTGGACGGCACATTGCTGAATAATGTTACAATGCGTGCGGAATACCGGACCACCCGTTCGCTGAACCTGAATATATCTTCTTACCAGCTTGTAGAATCGGGATCAAATGAGATTATAGTGGGATTCGGTTATAAGTTAACCGAATTCAATAAAGTTTTAAAAAGAAAAGCATCGCAGGGATTCAGTAATGACCTGACGTTACGCCTTGACTTTTCATACCGGAAAATGCAATCCCTCATCCGTAAAATTGAAGAAGCTACTACTCAGGCTACAAGTGGAAACGTTGCTAAAACCATTCAATTCTCAGCGGATTACGGATTAAGCAGGGCACTTACTTTACGGGCATTTTATGATCTTCAGATTAACGAACCGCTGGTATCGAGCACATCGTTTCCGACCTCAAACTCCAATTACGGAGTCAGTCTGCGTTTCTCTTTAGCCCAATAATATTATCCTTCTTCAATATGGCTTTCCACTTCTTTTACTTTGCGGAACAGGTCGGACGCAAAGATAAAGTCGTTCAAAGCTTTATTGCTGGAACTCATTACCTGGTGCCTGTCTCCCTGCCATTCTTTAACTCCCTCTTTAATAAAAATGATATTCTCGCCGATATCGATCACAGAGTTCATATCGTGGGTGTTAATAATGGTAGTCATTTTATAATCCACCGTTATACTGTGGATCAATTCATCAATTAATATAGAGGTTTTAGGATCGAGCCCGGAATTGGGTTCATCACAGAAAAGATATTTGGGATTGAGGGATATCGCACGCGCAATGGCTGCGCGCTTCATCATTCCGCCGCTTATCTCGGAAGGATATAAATTTTCGGCTTGCAGGAGGTTAACGCGTTCCAAACAGAACATTGCCCTTTTTTTTCGTTCTTTGTACGAGTCTTTTGAGAACATATCCAATGGGAACATTACATTCTCAAGTACCGTCATACTATCAAACAGTGCCGATCCCTGAAAAAGCATACCCATTTCCCGCCGCAACAGGTTTAATTCATGTTTTTTCATGCCGATCAGGTTACGCCCGTCGAAAAGGATATCACCAGAATCCGGCATCATTAGTCCGATTATGTTTTTCAGGAATACGGTTTTCCCCGATCCGCTCTGACCGATAATAAGGTTTGTTTTTCCCGTTTCAAAAACAGCGCTGATGTCATTCAGCACGACCCGGCCATCAAAAGATTTCGTTATATGTTTAGCTTCAACCATCGTCTATCCTATGTTAGCATTATATGGGTCATTATCACGTCGGCCATAAGTATCATTACACTACTCATGACCACTGAATTGGTACTTGCTTTACCCACTTCGAGCGCACCACCTTTTACATAATAACCAAAATAAGAAGCGATTGATGCTATAATGAATGCGTAAACAATTGATTTTATTATGGAATACCATACATAAAATGAATTAAAATAAAATTGCAAACCATATTCGAAAGAAGCGGGTGTCATTCCCTGTTCCACTAAATAACTGGCTGCAACACCACCCAGAATACCCGTAAACATACTGAAAATAACAAGTACCGGAATAAACATCATCAATCCGGATATCTTAGGTAAAATCAAAAAGTTAGCCGAATTTACGCCCATAATTTCCATGGCGTCTATCTGTTCGGTCACGCGCATCGTACCTATTTCGGAGGCAATATTACTTCCTACCTTTCCTGCGAGAATGAGGCACATGATAGAAGATGAGAACTCGAGCAGTATGATTTCCCTTGTCATAAAACCTATGGTAAAAGTAGGAATAAGGGGTGATTCAATATTTAAGGATATTTGGATAGCAATTACTGTGCCTATAAATACGGATATGATAATAACAATCCATATAGAGTCGACACCCAGTTTATAAATCTCTTTTACCAACTGCTTGAAGAACATACTCCAGCGATTGGGTATTGAGATACTTTTCTTCATCAGCAACGTATACTCGCCCAGTCTGTGCAACGACTCATTCATACTAAACCTATTAATTAGAAATGGCAAAGATAACAAAAAAGGGAGACCTTCACAGGCTTCCCTTTTAAAACTAACCCTAAATTAACAATTAGTTAATTCTTAAAAAGATAAGACGACTTTCACTTGTGAGAAAGTGTTTTATTTTCAAAGGCAAAGGTAAATATGATTGTAGTGCCAATAAAGCAAATCCTTTATTTTTATTTTTCTCTTAAAGAACAATTCATTATTACCTGTTTTAATAATCGAAAGAGATCAACAATATAAATATTTGGCTTTCGAATATTAAAATATCCGGATTATATAATTTACTTTCTTTTGAAAAACAAATCTTATCTTTTGGTTAATCTAACGGATATCCGAATAATGTAGCAGATGATGCTCCTGTTATTTTTACTTTAACAAATTGCCCGATATGAAAGTCCTTTTTGTCAAAAATAACGACCTTATTTTGCCCTGTTCTCCCGAATAGCTGCTCACGTGAACGTTTTGAAAAACCCTCAATTAAAACTTCAAACTCTTTTCCTATATCTCTTTTGTTACTTGCTTCTGAGAGTTGATTCTGTAAATCGATCATCCTCTGCAAACGACTAACTTTTATATCTTCAGCAACATTATCCGCTAAGTGTTCGGCAGCATAGGTGCCTGGGCGTTCGGAATATTTAAACATGAATGCAGATTCATAACCTACTTCCCGCATTAATGAAAGTGTTTCCTCGAAATCTTCTTCTGTTTCAGAATGGAATCCGCAAAAAAGATCAGTAGAAATGGAACAATCAGGTAATATCCGGCGTATGGCATCAATCCTTCCCATATACCATTCACGGGTATATTTGCGGTTCATAGCTTTGAGAATACGCGAACTGCCGGATTGTGCCGGCAAATGGATATGCCGGCAGATATTGGGATTTTGGGCGATTATATGCAATGTTTCGTCGCTCATATCTTTGGGATGGGAAGTAGTAAAGCGTATCCTCATTTCAGGAACTTCCCTGGCTACTTTTTCTAACAGTAATGGAAAGGTTGTTTTCCCATCCTCTGACTCAAAAAGATAAGAGTTCACGTTTTGTCCCAGTAAAGTCACTTCTTTATATCCTTTATTCTTCATGTAAAGAACTTCTTTGAGGATACTTTCCACATCCCTGCTCCTCTCCCGCCCCCGGGTATAAGGTACAATACAGTACGTACAGAAATTATTGCATCCCCTCATAATAGATACAAAACCCGAAATATGCACTCCACCAATTTTCAGGGGTATTACATCTTTATAGGTTTCCTGTTTAGACAACTCCACATTAATTGCTTTTTCCCCATGCTCGACAGCCCCTATAAGATTAGGGAGATCAAGATATGAATCGGGTCCCACAACCAGGTCTACATGATGTTCATTTATCAATGAATCTTTTACACGCTCGGCCATACAGCCTAAAACGCCTATGATTAGATGCTTTTTTTTCTTTTTCAACGAATGCATATATTGCAGCCTGTTGTATATCTTTTGCTCGGCATTGTCCCTTACCGAACATGTATTAAGAAAAATGGCATCTGCTTCTTGTATATTTCCGGTTAATGTATAACCATCCATCTCCATGATGGATGCCACAACTTCACTATCTGCAACGTTCATCTGGCAACCGTACGTTTCAACAAATAATTTCCTATTTTTTATTTTGTCCGACATATTATAGTTATTTTTTTTATTCTATTAACATCTTAAGCTTGTTAATAAGATTTAAATTATAGGTTTTTCATTAAAAAAACCTTCCAATTATTTGCGTAGATTAAACACATAGTTTATTTTTGTATCGAAAAACGTAAATTTTTTCATAGTTAAGGTTTTGGTTAAATCGAATAAGGGTGGCTGCGAAGTTACCCTTATTTACTTTTTATACCTTTCCATTTTTTATTCACAATAATTTTTTATACATTTGAAGTGCAAAAGTAATCAAAGTTATGGATAACCTGGGTGATTGGCTCTATATTGTTTTGTTGGTTATTGCCGGAATAAGTGGTTTATTTAGTTCCGGTAAGAAAAAAAGACAGGGTAGTACCCCGCCTGAGCAGCCTGTATTTGATCCGGAACAACAGAGTGAACCTAAGGGATTCTGGGAGATTTTTGAAGAAATTCAGAAAGAAAAACAACCGCAACCTGTTCCTCAAAGTGTAACAATTGAAAAGAAGAAAAAAACTCAACGGAAAGACTCGCTTTCCAGACCGTCATCTTATCAGCAAAAAACTCAAACAGAGAAGCATCCGGCTTCCCGTCAATCCACACGATTTTCTGAAACGCCTGAAGATGATGCATTTTCTATTCAAGCCGAATCTTTCCAGGATACTGAAGAGCTAAGAAAAGCTATTATTTACTCTGAAATACTGAATCGTAAGTATTAAATCGTTGATTCTTTTTAATAACTTTGCGCCCAAATTATAAGCATACGTATTTTCACATATTAATCATAATATCATGGCATTAAATTTTATTACAGCTGAAGAAGCTGCTTCATTTATCCATCACGATAACAATGTAGGCTTTAGCGGTTTTACTGCTGCCGGGTGTCCCAAAGCCATTCCTGTTGCAATTGCCAAACGGGCACGCCAGGAACATGAAAAAGGAAATCCATTCCAGATCGGTATGTTTACCGGAGCCTCCACAGGTGATAAATTAGATGGCGAAATGGCACGGGCCAAAGCTATTAAGTTCCGTACACCTTATCAGTCAAATAAAGATTTACGGGCATTATTGAACGCACGCGAAACCAATTATTTCGACTTACACCTTTCCGAATTAGCACAAAGCTTACGTTATGGTTTCTTGGGTAAGGTAGATGTAGCCGTTATCGAAGCAGCGGATGTTACCGAAAACGGAGAGATCGTTCCTACCTCAGGTGTGGGTATAAGCCCAACTATTTGCCGGTTGGCTGACCGTATAATCATTGAATTAAACAAAAAGCATCCCAAAGAAATACGGGGCATGCACGATATTTATGAGCCGCAGGATCCTCCCCGCCGTCGTGAGATACCTGTTTATACCCCCTCCGACCGTATCGGACAGCCTTTTATAAAAGTAGATCCTTCCAAAATCATCGGGGTGGTTGTAACCGAAGAACCAAATGAAGGTGGAGCATTTACTCCGCTTGACGATGCGACACTGGCTATTGGCCATAATGTTGCTTCATTCCTTGTAGGTGAAATGAAAGCAGGACGTTTACCGAAAGAATTCGTGCCCTTACAAAGCGGTGTGGGAAATGTAGCAAATGCCGTATTAGGATGTATGGGTAGCAATAAAGATATACCTGATTTTAATGTTTATACAGAAGTAATACAGGACTCGGTTATTAAATTAATGAAGGAAGGACGGGTAAAATTTGCAAGCGGTTGTTCTTTAACTGTCAGTAACGATGTATTGGATGACCTCTACAACAACCTTGATTTCTTCAAAGATAAGATACTTCTTCGTCCACAGGAAATATCTAACAATCCGGAAGTTGCACGCCGAATGGGACTGGTTGCTATCAATACCGCACTTGAAGCCGACATATTCGGTAATATAAATTCTACGCATGTTTCTGGTACCCGTATGATGAACGGCATCGGTGGTTCAGGCGATTTCACGCGCGCGGCCATGTGTTCAATTTTCACCACACCTTCCACAGCTAAAGACGGTAAGATCAGCGCGTTCGTTCCTATGGTTTCTCATTTGGACCACAGCGAACATTCTGTAAAAGTTATTATCACCGAATATGGGGTAGCTGATTTACGTGGCACATCACCTATCCAGCGTGCAAATAAGATAATAGACAATTGTGTGCATCCGGATTACAAACCTTTATTAAAGGAATATCTGGCGATGGGTATCAAAGGACATACTCCGCAGAATCTAAAATGTTGTTTTGCTTTTCACGAAGAATTGGCTAACAGCGGTGATATGAGGAATGTAGACTGGAGTAAGTATCAATCGTAAATATCTATCATATAATATAACCAAGGTACTGATTATGCAAAGATTTGTAATAGTCGGTACCTTATTTTTTCATTACTTTTTTGGAGTGAAGATATAGGATTTCTCATTTGCATTTTCGGACTCAAGGGTTAATCTCCCTGAAGTTACGGTTACAGTCCGCAAAGTTCCATTTTCAAAAGTTAATGTTGATTTCGGATATTCGAAACGATAAGCACCTTTTTGATCAACACTTTCTTCTTCCTCATAAATACCATCGTTATTGTAATCGTATTTACCATCCGTAACAAGCGCAAACGTATTGCCGGCAAAACTTAACAGGTGAATCTCCTGATATGCATATTGGAACTCATCATTTTCGTTATAAACACTTCCTGTTTCCATACACCTCCAGATAGTGCCATCCAGAAAATTCCCTGAAGGCTTCTCATCTCCAAAACAAGAATACAGAAAAAAAGAGAGAAATGTAAACAGGAATATTTTCTTATTCATTCGTAGCATATTTTTGATTAGAGTTGGCGCAAATATAGAGATTTATTCAGTTCAATTGAAAGATATAAAGGTATTAAAACGATAATCTGATGACTTCGCCATATGATGGTAATTTTTCGAAAGCTTTCTCCGGAGGACATTGTCCGGCATAAATACGGGCATTCGTTAAAACTCCTCCATGCGCAAAAATGCAAACCTTTTCGAATTCTCCATTCCTGATTTCATCAAGAAAACACGCAACCCTGTTATACTGGTCTTTGAACGACTCTCCACCCGGCGTAGGCATCTCCATCCAGTTTTCAAACCATTCTTTGGAACGGGGATCATTATTAAGTTCCTCCCAAGATTTCATTTCCCACTCACCGAAATTAAGCTCTTTGATCCGATCGTCAGCAATGGCATCTGGATATCCGCAATACGTTGCCAGCTTTAAACATCGCGAAAGCGGGCTACTCCACACCTTATCAAAACTAAGGCCCGATAAAGCTCTCTTCACAAGTAAGGCTTCCTGTTCAAAAGTTTCTTTTAATCCTACATCCGTGTATCCGTATGTATAGCCAAAGGGTACGTCTACGGAAGTATGTCTTACCAGATAAATATCCATTATTGATTTAATTTTGCTTCAAGATATGCTTTCTTCTTGATTGCTTTATCCCTTTCGGTTTTCATGGTATTTATATCACTCAGGACAGTCGCCAGATCATACGTGGCGACAACAGCTTTTTTGTCTCCGTCAGCTATATAAATAGTGTATTGTTTTCCACCGGTGTAATCCACCCTGAGACGGTCTTTTGCATTGGCATATATAAATTTAACGGCATCCTCTCCATTTTCTCCTTTATAATTTACAACCTCAGTTGTATTTCCCATATCTTCAAAACGATAGTTCACGCCTCCATCGTAAGGAATAGAAGCCGTTTCAGCAAACAGTCCGTCTTTTGTACTAATCTTTATACCGGTATGATTGATCGGACGAATACCGAAATAAACGCTGGCAAGGAACATTTCTCCTTTTTCATTCACACCACAGCGGATATAATTCCTTTCGACATTTCTTTCTACTGTTTGTTGTTTCCAAATATAGGTCCCAATTTCCTCATATAATGTATCCTTTTCCAGAATAAACCCTTTACTTAACTCTTTAGCTTCTTCCTCTTTTATAGGAATCAGGCTGTCGCAATATGCGATATTCCTTTCTGCCTCTTTCAATTCTACCAGCCGCATTAACTCAAGTGATTCTTTTAATACGCCGATTTCTCCGGGATATAGAGAGCGGATACTGTCTATTTCATTTTTCGCTGCATAAAATTCATTTTGTTCGTACAAAGTCCTGGCATTGTTATACCGGGCCCTTGCTTCTTTTTCTTTGCCATTGCAACCTGTCATTAAAAAAGTCACCAGCAATAAATAAACAGCAGACTTCTTCATATTATACGATCTTAATTTTACAAATGTACGAATTACTTTCTGACAGTGATATGAAAACATCCTTGTTTACGCTCATGTTTTATATAACAACGTTCCGCGCGTTTCTGGTCGCGCAAAACCGCAGCAAGCACCATCTTCAATCTGTCGCTATCTATATTCAACGTGTCTTTTTCATCAACTTTCGTATATCTTACCCAGGAAATATCAAAAGTAGTCCCATACAGATGAGCTGAATTTTCGGAAGAATTAATATTCCGTTTCCTTAGTTTTTGCACATCCTGTGAAGTACGGGTTACACTCGTAACCTTTATTTTATACAGTGATGCATTAAGGTTATAGAGAGAATCCTGAAAATTTTTCCCGATATCATTCAGCAAGCTTGCTGCTTCCGGAACCAGATAAGGTATTGAATGTGTTAGTTTTTCAACTTCATAATATGGGTTAGTTTTTATCTCCTCCATTTTTTTAGAAGAATGCTCTGCTTCTTCCCTCGACGCAACCGGTTTTATCCCCACTTTTTTGGCTGCAGCCAAATGCAGTTCATTAAAATCATTAAAATCGCGGTTATAACTTCCGTTATACCATATCTTTTTAAGCTCACCGCGCTTTTCCCGGCAGGAAGCGAAAACAGTAAATATAATTAATACAACAACAAAATAAAGGATTGACGGATATCTTAACATGATCATTGTAAATTTTTTCCTGTACAAAAGTATAGATAATTATTGAATAGTCTGCTTCTTATATAGACAAACAAATAGTATATTATTAATTAATCAAATGCAGCAAAAATGTTTATTATTGCATCTTTATTTATACATTGGAAATATATACAACATGAAAAGTTTTTATCAACCCTTATTATATTTCACTCATACATTCATCCTGCTTATTCTATTATTTACAGGATTTTCGTGTAGCAGCGGTGACGAAACCGTATCCGCTCCCGGAAATGATAGTATGATGCCGTCTACTACCAAATATGTTATCAATGGAAAAGTAGTTGACGAAGAAAATACAGATAAAGGACTGGCTAATATACTTATCGAGGTAAAGGTTGATATTCCTCATGCATCAGTAGATAGTATTTATACGGAAAAAAATGGAAAGTTCTACTGGACCGGCCCTGTTACTAACTTTAACCGGGATGCATTATTTACACTGTCGGCAACAGACACTACGGAAATATATCAGCAAAACGAAACGACGGTTTCTTTTACCAAGGAAGAGATTGACAATAATGCCTCCTGGTACTTAGGAGAAGCGGAAAAAGAAGTACTAATTAAACTCAAAGAAATAGTAAATTAACTGATAACATTATGAAAAAACTGAACCGTCTTTTTATAAAAGGTACGAATTGGGCGTTGGCCGGGTTATTATCGTTATTGGGCTTTGCTTGTTCCAGCGACTCCGAAGATGATTTACCCAGACCTGAGTATGGCTCGCCTCACGCCGATTATTCGATCAAAGGAAAAGTTATCAATAAACATGGTGAAGCTATCCCTGGATTATTAATCGAAATTGTCCCGGATAAAGAGTATCAATGGGTAGACTCTGTAAATACACAACAAGACGGAGCATTTGTGTGGAATGGTTCGCTAACTACTCCTGAATATGATATCTCAGTTGAAGTAATCACTTCGGATATAGATGGTGATAAAAATGGAAGTTTCCTGTCCGATACGACTAATGTCTATTTTACGAAAGAAGATTTGAAAGATCCAGGTGGATTCTGGTATAATGGAAAGGCTGAAAAAGAAGTAATTATTACTTTAAAGGAGAAATCGCAAGAATAATTAATATATCAAAATTATTACACATCACATTATAAGAATTAGTATTATTATGAAAAAAATCCATCGCGCCTTTATCAAAGGTACTAATTGGGCATTAGCCAGATTGTTATCATTAATGGGATTTGCCTGTTCATCAGATAATGATGAATAAAAAACCGACATTACGAAAAAGACTTGCATTGGAATTATTCCGTAAAATACGGAAAAATAATATCCAATTACGCAATATGCGTACACTCTTTTGGGAATGTACGTTACGATGTAATATTTCCTGCCGCCATTGCGGAAGCGATTGTCGCGTTGTAGCGGATCAACCAGACATGCCTGTAGGAGATTTTTTAAAAGTAATTGACGATATTACTCCGTATGTTCAACCGAATAAGCTAATGATCATATTTACAGGAGGAGAAGCTTTGGTACGTAAAGATATTGAATTCTGCGGCTTAGAGTTATACTGCCGCGGATTTCCCTGGGGAATCGTATCAAACGGATTAATGCTTAACCGTCAACGGTTGGATTCTTTATTGGCAGCAGGTCTTCATTCTATAACAATCAGTCTTGATGGATTTGAAGAAGCGCACAACTGGCTACGTCGTCATCCCAAAAGTTATGAAAATGCTTTAAACGCCGTTTGTATGCTTACGCAGGAAAAAGATATAATCTGGGATATTGTTACCTGTGTTAACAAAAAGAATATTGATGATTTGCAGATATTTAAAGAATTCCTGATCCATAACGGGGTAAAAGATTGGCGTATCTTTACTATTTTTCCGGTTGGTCGGGCAGCTGAATTACCGGAGTTACAGTTAAGCAATGAGGAGTTTACCCACGTCCTCGATTTTATCCGCGAAACCCGCAAAGAAGGGAAAATACACTTAAGCTATGGGTGTGAAGGTTTTCTGGGGGAATACGAACGGGAAGTACGTGACAATTTTTATCAATGTAATGCTGGGATCAATACGGCATCAGTATTAGCAGATGGTTCTATATCCGCCTGCCCGAGTATCCGTGCAAATTTCCATCAGGGTAATATATATAAGGATGATTTTATGGATGTATGGAACAACCGGTTCAAAACTTTCAGAAATCGTGACTGGGCAAAGAAAGGAATTTGTGCCGATTGTAACATGTTCCGCTACTGCGAAGGAAATGGAATGCATTTGCATGATGAAAACGGGGATCTTTTATTTTGCCACTATCACCGTATAAACGGATAAATTCATATCTTTAGCCTTACAAATCTAATTAAACAAACATGAAAAACTTTTTTCTTCTTTGCCTGCTATTCACAGGGCAGATAGGTATGGCACAAATAAACGTGCCCAACCTTTGGGATAATTATGACGAATTAACCGATGCCAAACCGCACGATAGTGAAGCCAAATGGAATAATCTATCCAAACCTACCAACTTCAGCTGGGCAAGTATTGATACAAGATATAATAAGTTAAATATTCCGGATATAACACTATCTAACCGCTGGAAAGTAAAAGCGTGGAAAGGAGAACGTGTAAATGCGCAGGCTTTGATATGGACAAAAAATGGATTATCAGGAGCAACTCTAACAGTAAGCGATTTAATAAACGGATCTCTTAAAATTCCTTCTTCAGCTATTAAAACAAATTTCATTCGTTATGTAATGACTGATGAGTTAAGTAAAGACGGTAAAACCGGTTGCGGACACCGTCCTGATCCATCCGAATGGGATTCATCACTTGTTGCCGATGTATTGGATATTATTAAAATACGTGATATATCAGCCTGTTCAACACAACCGGTATGGGTGAATATCTGGGTTCCTTCAGATACCAAAACCGGAAAATATAACGGGACATTAACAATTTCAGGAAATAATTTTTCTCCTTTAAAACTACAAATCGAACTTGAAGTTCTTCCATATACGCTCCCGGCACCAAAGGATTGGGCTTTTCATTTGGATTTATGGCAAAACCCATATGCCGTAGCCAGATATTACGAAGTACCGTTATGGAGTAAAGAACATTTCGATGCAATGCGACCTATCATGAAAATGCTTGCGGATGCAGGGCAGAAAGGCATCACTACAAGTATTATGCATAAACCGTGGGCAGGGCAAACATATGATCATTTCGACAGTATGATTACCCGTATAAAGAAGATCGACGGTAGTTGGGAATATGATTATACTGTATTTGATAAATGGGTAGATTTTATGATAAATGACATTGGCATAAATAGTCATATATATTGTTATACTATGATTCCCTGGGCTTTAAGCTTTGACTATTACGATCAGGCTACCAACCGCATACAATTTGTGGAGGCTAAACCCGGAGATGCCGCCTATGAAAAATACTGGAAACTTTTCCTGAAAGATTTTGCCGGTCATTTACGTAAAAAAGGGTGGTTTGATAAAACTATCATTGCTATGGACGAAAGAGGATTGGATGCCATGAAGGAAGCTATTAAAGTTATCCGGAAATCCGATCCCGAATTCAAAATATCCCTGGCAGGAAATTATCATGGTGAAATACAGTCTGAATTATACGATTTATGTATCAGTTTTGGAGAAAAGTTCCCTACAGAAGTCTTGGAGGAACGGAGAAAATCCGGAAAAATCAGTAAAGTCTATACATGTTGCGCAGAACCACGGCCAAATACATTTACATTTTCTCCACCGGCAGAGGCAACCTGGTTGGGATGGCATGCGATGAGTGGTAACTACGATGGTTACCTCCGGTGGGCGTACAATAGCTGGACAGTAGATCCGTTGCGTGATACAAGGTTTCATACATGGGCAGGAGGCGACTGTTTCCTTGTTTATCCCGGAGGCCGTAGTAGTATTCGTTTTGAAAGGCTGATTGAAGGTATTCAGGATTATGAAAAGGTACGGTTGCTTCGTGAAGAATTCACGCAAAAAAGAAACCCAGCCAAACTCAGAAAATTAAATGATATCGTTGCTACTTTCACATCCGAAAGTATTACCCCCGATAATGCGGCAAATATGGTGAATGTGGCAAAAAAAGTATTAAACTCTTTCTGATCAATAAAATAGAGCAAATAATAACCGAATCTATCTGGAATAAACCGGGTATGGATCAACTAAACGACTCCCGTCTGCTATATTACCGGACAAGAGTCGTTTTTATTGCTTTAGTGCTATTTTTCTCTTATAAATATATTTATCGGGGTTCCTGTAAAATCCCAGTTCTCACGAATCTTGTTCTCGAGAAATCTACGGTATGGCTCTTTTACCCATTGAGGCAGATTACAAAAGAAAACAAATGAAGGTACTACCCCTGCAGGAAGCTGGGTAATATATTTGATTTTAACATATTTACCTTTCCAGGAAGGAGGAGGATAATTTTCGATAATAGGCAGCATTACTTCATTTAGTTTTGCTGTTGGTATACGTTTACGACGATTATCATTTACTTCCTTTGCCGTTTCAAGCACTTTGAATATACGCTGCTTTGTAAGTGCAGAAATAAACAGGATAGGAAAATCTTTGAACGGTGCCAATCGCTCCCGGATCGTATTCTCGTAATAAGTGATTGCTTTTTGGCTCTTATCTTCAACCAAATCCCATTTGTTAATACAAACGATCAGTCCTTTTTTATTTTTTTGAACCAGAGAAAATATATTTAAATCCTGGCTTTCTATTCCACGTGTGGCATCGAGCATCAAAATACATACATCAGAATTTTCAATAGCACGGATAGAACGAATCACAGAATAATATTCCATATCTTCATTTACTTTTCCTTTTTTCCGGATACCCGCAGTATCAACCAGGTAAAAGTTTAATCCGAATTTATTATATCTGGTATAGATCGAATCTCGTGTTGTCCCGGCTATTTCAGTTACAATATGCCGGTCTTCACCGATAAAGGCATTGATCAATGATGATTTTCCAGCGTTCGGACGTCCGATTACCGCAATACGTGGCAATTCTTCATCCCAATCGTCGGGTTTTTCTTCAGGAAGCAATTCCACGATCTTATCCAATAAATCTCCCGTACATGAACCGTTCACAGCAGATACACAGAAAGGATCCCCTAATCCTAATGAATAAAATTCGGCTGAAGAAGGATGAAGTTCGAAATTGTCGGCTTTATTGGCTACTACTACAATCGGCTTCTTAGCACGGCGAAGAATTTTGGCGACTTCGCTGTCGAGGTCAGTAATACCGTTAATTATATCAACAACAAACAAAATAACATCCGCTTCTTCAATTGCAATCTGGACTTGCTTGTTAATTTCTTCTTCAAAAACATCATCAGAATTGATAACCCATCCTCCTGTATCTATAATCGAGAAGTCTTTCCCATTCCATTCTACTTTACCATACTGACGGTCACGCGTTGTTCCGGCCTCTTCATTTACAATAGCCTGACGGGTTTGAGTCAAACGATTAAATAAAGTAGACTTGCCTACATTAGGTCTTCCTACTATTGCAACTATATTTCCCATAATTTAGCGATTAATGATTAATGACTAACAATGACAGTTAATCATTAACCGTTTTTATTTAGTCTAAACGATAGCCAAAAGTCTTTAAGACATTATCACGGTTACGCCAATCTTTTTCAACTCTGACAAACATTTCTAAAAACACTTTCTTATCAAAGAAACGTTCTATATCTTTGCGGGCCATCGTACCCACTTTCTTAATTGCATTTCCTTTCGGCCCGATTATAATTCCTTTTTGCGAATCCCTCTCTACAATAATTAAAGCTTTGATATGTATCAGTTTATCATTTTCTTTGAATTCCTCTACTGCAACTTCTACCGCATATGGTATTTCTTTTTGATAATAGAGGAGAATTTTCTCGCGAATAATTTCCGTAACAAAGAAACGGGCAGGCTTATCTGTCAACGCATCTTTATCAAAATAAGGAGGGGAATCAGGCATTAATTCCTGAACCCGCTTTTTAACATAATCTATATTAAAATTCGATAAAGCGGATACAGGTATTATTTCTGCAGAAGGCAGTACTTCTTTCCAGTAGCTTACCAGCTTTTCTAATCCGGACTGATCCGTAAGGTCAATTTTATTAATAAGAAGCAGAACAGGATAATCAACTTTCCGTACCTTATTAAGGAAATCTTCATTTTTATCTGTTGTTTCAACAACATCTGTAACATATAATAAAACATCTGCATCTCCTAAGGCCGATTGTGAAAAGTTCAGCATAGACTCCTGTAATTTGTAATTGGGTCGTAATACTCCCGGAGTATCTGAATAGACAATTTGCATATCTTCGGTATTAACAATACCCATAATACGATGACGGGTAGTCTGCGCTTTAGAGGTAATAATAGAAATTCTTTCTCCTACCAACCTGTTCATAAGCGTAGATTTACCGACATTGGGATTTCCTACGATATTTACAAAACCGGATTTATGCTTTTTTTCCGTCATATGCCCATTTCAAATAAATAGCCCCCCAGGTAAAACCGGCTCCGAAGGCTGTCAGGATAAGTGAATCTCCTTTTTTCAGCCTGTTTTCGTATTCCCATAAACATAACGGAATAGTGGCAGCGCTGGTATTTCCGTATTTCTGGATATTTATCATTACCTTATCTTTTACCCCTAAACGCCTTGCTACTGCATCAATAATCCTCAAATTTGCCTGATGTGGTACAATCCAGTCAATATCTTCTTTTGTCAGATTATTTCTTTCCACAACTTCAATAGATACATCCGCCATATAAGTAACGGCATGTTTAAATACATACTGCCCTTCCTGATAAACGTAATGCATATGTTTATCCACCGTTTCATAAGATGCTGGATAAGCAGAGCCCCCGCCTTTCATATTAAGATGGGACAATCCCGTTCCATCTACCCTGAGAAGAGTGTCTATAACACCCAAATCTTCATTTGTCGGTTCCATTAAGACAGCTCCACAACCATCACCAAAAAGCGGACAGGTAGCCCGATCAGTATAATCAGTAATGGACGTCATTTTATCTCCGGCTACTACTACTATTTTCTTATATCGTCCCGACCGTATATAATTGGCACCCGTTTCCAGACCATACAAAAATCCGGCGCATGCTCCCTGCATATCAAGAGCCATCGCATTTTTACAACCAGTATTATGGGCAATTATAGATGCTGTGGTAGGAAAACCATAATCAGGAGTTGTTGTCGTACAAATTATTGCCTCTATATCTTCCGGATTAGTATTTGTCTTTGCAAACAATTGTTCAACTGCTTTAATAGCCATATAAGAAAGCCCGCGACCTTCTCCTTTTAATATGCGGCGCTCTTTTATACCGACACGTGTCATTATCCATTCATCGTTGGTATCTACTAAATTAGATATATCATCATTCGTCAATACGTCTTCAGGGACATACCCACCTATTCCTGTTATTATTGCATTAATTTTGTCCATGTGTTAGTAGTCTGATTGAAAATTCGTCAATAAGTTACAAAAAAGCCCTAAAATAAATTTAGGGCTATTTTTCCTGCTTATCCAACAGAGCAGATAAACTTTATACCGCAGCTTCTTTTTCAATTGCCAATTTACCCCGGTAATAACCACATTCACCGCATACTGTATGATAAATGTGCCAAGCGCCGCAATTAGGACATATAGCCATTGTAGGTAATACAGCCTTGTCATGAGTACGTCTCTTGGCTGTTCTTGATTTTCCTTGTCTTCTTTTAGGATGTGCCATTTTTTATATATTTAATTATTATCATTATCAATTAGGCCTTTCAACGCATCCCAACGTGGATCTGTTGTTTCGGCTATATCATCATCCACTGCAATATCATCTGTCTCATCATTCTCATAACTATCCTCACCGTCGTCAGCGCTCTTTGCTGTATGTTTTTTCAATTTAGAGGACATGGATTTATTACATTTCCCTGGAGCATGTACATGCTTCATCGGAACGGATAGTGCAATAAATTCATATAAGAACCAAGCCAGATTAATAGCTCCTTCCTCTTCTGGGATGACTACTATTTCATCACTTTCTTCCGCATATTCTTTACCGAATTTTACAATTAACCGGTTCTGTGTTTCAATTGGAATTTCCATATCATCCAGACATCTGTCACATGGAACCAAAGCTACACCCTCAATACGAAAGTTCATCTCAAACATAGATGAAGAACGTTTTACCGTAAGAAAAACTTTAATTTTCCCTTTTTGTACCTCTGTTCCGTCTATGTCCATAAAAAACTTATTCTCCAATGAATACTCGTATTCATGTACACCAGGAGAAAGGTTTTTCAAATCAATTTTATATGTATCAAATTTCCCCAAAGTATTTTAGTGTAAAAACGTTTGCAAAGGTACGAAAAAACTTACTTAATACACAAGCATCTATCTTGTTATTTTTAGTATCCTTATAATCCACCCTTGTACTTTCTCAATTCTATACGAAAAGTAGTCCCTCTTCCTATTTCCGAACTTCTTACATATATTTTTCCTCCATGATACGATTCAATGATCCGTTTTACAAGAGATAATCCCAATCCCCATCCCCGGGATTTTGTTGTATAACCCGGACTAAATATAGTACTGAATTTCGATTTGGGTATTCCTTTTCCTGTATCGCTCACATCAATCATAACATTCTTTTTACAGACTTCTACCCTGAAAGTTATTTCACCCTGACCAACCATGGCATCAACAGCATTCTTAACCAGATTCTCTATTACCCATGCAAAAAGAGAATCATTCATCAATACCAGTGCAGGCTTATCAGTCAAATAAATATTGAATTTTACTTTGGAAGAAACACGTGTCTGCATATATTCTAACGCTGTCCGGATAGAATTATTAATATCCACCGGCGTAGAATCAGGCTGAGATCCGATTTTAGAAAAACGTTCAGCAACAACTTCAAGACGTTTGATATCTTTAGCCATCTCATCAAGCAACTGCGGATCCATATTTTTTATTCGTAGATATTCAATCCACGCAATTAATGAAGAGATTGGGGTACCTAGTTGGTGAGCTGTTTCTTTAGACAACCCCACCCATACTTTATTCTGTTCCGCTTTTTTTGTACTTGTCAAAGCCAGAAAAGAAATAGCAATAAAAATAAATACAATAGCAAGCTGTGCATATGGAAAAATAAATAAGCGTTTTAATATGACCGAATCATCATAATAAATATATTGAAATGTTCCGTCATCAAGATCTATTGGAATAACCTGCCCTTTACTTTTAAATTCTTTTATCTTAGATAAAAAAAAAGCTTCAATGTTCTTCTCGGGCAATTCAATATTTCGATATTCCTGTACATTGTCATTTTCGTCACAAAGTAATACCGGAATAGTAGTATTACCCTCCAGTATTTTTAAAATAAGATTCATATCTACATTAAATTCATCCCCCTGACTCGCCATTACACGATTAGCTTCGGCCCATACTTCCATATTTTGCCGTTCTTCTTTAGCAAGATCTTTGATCAGCATATTTGATATAATAACAGATGTTATAGCAATCAAAAGTGCTACAAAAATAAAACCATATTTAAACCGTTGACGGGAATCGTAGATACTACTCATCTTCTATAATATTGATCGTATAAATAACGTATAACAATGAATGATATTATAATTTACATTATACACAGTAAGTTAAATCTCATAGGTTTATTTTTCCCTTCTTTTGTATACAAACATAGTAAAAAGAATAATATTTGGTACAGATAAAGGTTATGTTTAGCTTATAATCTCCTTTTGTCACTTTTGGGCAGTATGTTTAAAGAATCACTATTACAATAGTGATATATATTGTTGTATTGATAGATACGGGGATAGTTAAAGGGTATGTTTAGGTTATAAGTTCATTCTCACCCTGTGGTTGATTTATTGTTACAAGGAGTTTATGTTTATATTGTTGTTGGTTTGTATTGTTGGTTTGTATTGTTGTTTGTGTGGTTGTTGGTTGTGTATGTCCTCTATGTATGTATATGGTATATA
>DFXE01000001.1:399768-429668 GCA_002381645.1 Bacteroidales bacterium UBA4116 | reverse complement strand
CGCTCTAACCAGCTGAGCTATCTCGCCATTACCGTTCGGTTTGAACGCTGCAAAAGTAGATGTAATTTTTGTTCTGTGCAACTCTTTTAAGAAAAAAGTAGCGTTGTGAACTAAACAGGTTATTAAAGTGTTTTAACATGAAATGTTTTATATCTTATATACTAATGCATATCGAATCTTTTATGTATCTTGGAGCAAAATTAATCTATGAGGGATGAAGAAGGAAAAGTTTCATATTGAGTACGTTTTTGATACCGTTTCACGAAGAAGTTTATGGAATCACCTTACCACACCACCCGGACTCTCTTCATGGTTTGCCGACGATGTAACGATCTCCGATAATACCTATGTTTTTAAATGGGATAAAGAAGAACAAATAGCTGAGGTACTGTCAATGAAACCTGAAATAAGTGTGCGCTACCGTTGGACCGACGAAGAGAATGACTCAATTTACTTTGAATTTATTATCCATACTATCGAGCTTACCGGCGCGACAGCACTTGAAATAACGGATTTTGCTGAACCCGATGAAAAACAAGACTCCATAGAGTTGTGGGATACCCAGATAACCGAATTGAAACGCACGCTTGGGATTTAGCTTTGTTTTACAGTATTCAGTAGGATACTTATGGTTTTTTACACTACTTTTGCCCATTCAATGAATTGGCAATGCTGAAAATTAAGCGACTATATATATTCATGCTGCAAACATTCCTGCCGTTGTTTATTATGACATTCGGCATTTGTTTATTTATTGTCCTGATGCAGTTTTTATGGAGGTATATAGACGATATGGTAGGAAAAGGGTTGGATATGCGGGTGTTGGGGGAAATGTTTCTCTACGCTGCTCTGTCGTTGGTACCTATGGCCCTTCCGCTTGCTATCCTGCTTTCATCCCTGATGACTTTCGGTAATTTAGGTGAACGCCTGGAGCTGTTGGCTATGAAATCGGCAGGAGTTTCACTTATCCATATCATGCGGCCGTTGATCGTGCTCATGTGCTTTATCAGCATCGGAGCCTTTTTCTTCCAGAACAATGCAATGCCGGTTATCCAGGTAAAACTGTACTCGCTACTTTATTCCATGCGGCAGAAATCTCCCGAACTGGAAATACCTGAGGGTGTATTCTACCAGGAAATACCCGGATATAATGTGTATGTAAGGGAGAAAGATAATAGAACCGGATTACTGAAAAACCTGATGATCTATGATTTTTCCAACGGTTTTAATAATGCCCGTGTTTTCGTAGCGGATTCAGGCCGCCTGAAAACGTCGGCTGATAAACTTTTTCTGGTTCTGACTTTATATAATGGAGAATCGTTCGAAAATTTAAGGCCGCAATCGGGTTCCGCCCAAAACAAAAATGCTGTACCGTATCGACGTGAAACTTTTCAAAGTAAAGAAATGTTGATTGAATTTGATGCCAATTTCACAAGAACGGACGAATCTTTATTTCAAAACCAATATATTGGGAAAAATCTGGAGGATCTGCAAACGTCAATTGACTCCATGAGTATGCGGCTGGACAGTATCAAAGATATCAACGCGGATAATGTTTATGCATCTTCTTATAAAAAAACGTTTCCCGGAATACCCCGAAGAGGTACTGCTACGGAAGAGAAACAAAGTTTATCAGAGACACCCATTGTTGTAATGGATTTTGATAGTTTGTACAATGCCGAAACTCCGGGAGGGAAAGCCGCTCTCTTATCACGCACTAAATCTTCCATTGACTATTTGAAATCCGATTATTTGTTTAAGGCGGCTACCATAGGGGATGAATCGCTTAAATACAGAAGGCACCTGACGCAATGGCATAACATATTCACGGTATCATTCGCGTGTCTCGTCTTTTTCTTTATCGGTGCGCCGCTGGGTGCGATTATCCGAAAAGGGGGCCTGGGTACACCGGTAGTGATTTCTGTGTTATTGTTTATATTTTACTATGTGATCAATAATATAGGCTTTAAAATGGCACGCGATGGTGTATGGCCGGCGTGGCAGGGAATGTGGCTAAGTTCCGCGGTGCTTACCCCGCTTGGTGTTTTCCTTACATACAAAGCGGTTAACGATTCTGTTATATTGAGCTCCGATACGTATTTGAATGCGATAAAGAATATTATAGGCAAGCGTTCGTCACGGAAAGTTGAGAAAAAAGAAGTTATCATATATAGCCCCGATTATGCGGGTTTGCTGCCCCGTCTCGAAAAGTTAATTCAGGAATGCCAGGTATATTTAACCGGACATAAGCGTTGGATTAATTACATCAGTTACTGGAAGGAAGGCGGGAAAGACGCGGCTGCTGAAAGCCTGGCAAAAGAAATGGAATCCATTATTGAAGAGTTGTCAAACTCCGATCAGAATCTGATATTGAATAAGCTGATGGATTATCCCGTTATCGGCGGATATAAACAATTAGGATCGCATTTAAATAAAAATGTGGGCTTACTGATAGGTTTATTCCTGCCGCTGGGGCTACCTGTTTATTTGATAGCTACTTACCAAAGGAAATTATTACGCCAGGATATACGGACGGTCATGAAGGTAAGTAACGAACTTAAAGACATGATTAAAGATTCATAATTCTTAATAAACTGTGAGATGAATAATATAAAATTAAACACCATTGAGGAAGCGATTGAAGACTTCCGCGAAGGTAAATTCCTAATTGTAGTTGATGATGAAGATCGTGAAAACGAAGGTGATTTCATTATAGCTGCTGAGAAAATAACTCCTGAAAAAGTAAATTTTATGATGACATACGGGCGTGGTGTATTATGCGCGCCTATTACCGAAGAACGATGTGAGGAACTGGAGCTGGAAATGCAGGTGTCGAGGAATACATCAATACTCGAAACACCTTTTACTGTAACAGTAGATAAATTAGGTGGCGGATGTACCACCGGAGTATCTATGTTTGACAGGGCGGAAACCATTCGTGCTTTGGCTGATCCCGGTACAAAGCCTTCAGATCTCGGTCGGCCCGGTCATGTAAGTCCTTTGCGTGCGCGTTCGCGAGGTGTACTTAGGCGGTCAGGGCATACGGAAGCTGCCGTAGATTTAGCGCGTCTGGCAGGTCTTTATCCTGCCGGGGCTCTTATTGAGATCATCAAGGAAGACGGCACCATGGCCCGCTTGCCTGACCTGGTAGAGATAAGTAAAAAGTTTGATATAAAAATTATTAGTATCAGTGACCTGATCTCCTACCGTTTGCAATATGAATCCATTGTTGACATAGGTGTAGAAGTGGATATGCCTACCCAGTACGGGCATTTCCGCCTGATACCTTTCAAACAAAAGAGTAATGGGCTGGAGCATATTGCTTTAATTAAAGGCGAATTACCGAAAGATGAACCTGTCCTGATCCGTGTCCATTCATCCTGTGCCACGGGTGACATTTTCGGATCGAAACGCTGTGAGTGTGGTGAGCAATTACATGAGGCCATGCGGATGATTGAAGAGGAAGGTAAAGGTGTGATCGTCTATCTTAACCAGGAGGGGCGGGGAATTGGCTTAATGGAAAAAATGAAGGCTTATAAACTTCAGGAAGAAGGGGTGGATACGGTTGATGCGAATCTTCTTTTAGGACATCAGGCGGATGAGAGGGACTATGGAGTAGGGGCCCAGATATTACGTCATATCGGTGTTACGAAGATGCGTTTACTCACGAATAATCCGGTCAAGCGTGTGGGGCTTGAAGCCTATGGACTGACCGTTGTGGAGAACGTGCCGATTGAAATAACACCCAATCCGTATAACGAATTTTACATGAAGACGAAGAAAGAACGTATGGGACATACGCTCCATAACATTAAATAGATTACATATTGTTGTGGATATTTCAATTTATAACTACTTTTGTCAGGTCAACATAAAACAAACAATACAAATTTAAAGTCATGACGCAAGTTTCAGAACGTTTAGCAAGTTTATCGCCTTCGGAAACGCTGGCAATGTCGCAAAAGAGCAATGAGCTTAAAGCACAGGGGATTGATGTTATTAATTTAAGTGTTGGAGAACCCGACTTCTTCACACCGGACCATATTAAGGAAGCTGCAAAGAAAGCCATTGACGATAATTTTTCGTTCTACTCACCTGTTCCGGGTTATATGGACCTCCGGAAAGCTATTGTTGATAAACTGAAACGTGAAAACGGACTGGATTTTACAACCGATCAAATTATTGTATCCGGTGGCGCCAAACAATCGGTTTGCAATGTTTTATTGAGTATAATCGGCCCGGGCGACGAAGTTATAGTACCTGCCCCTTATTGGGTAAGTTATGTTGAAATGGTTAAACTTGCAGAAGGAAAGAATGTTATTATTTCCGCGGGTATCGATCAGGATTTCAAAATAACTCCGGATCAACTGGAAGCTGCCATCACACCTAAAACAAAAGCCCTGATCCTTTGTTCGCCTTCCAACCCTACAGGAAGTGTTTACAGCAAAGAAGAATTAAAAGGCCTGGCTGATGTGATTGCTAAACATCCCGACATCATTGTACTTGCCGATGAAATATACGAACATATCAATTATGTGGGTAAACACGAAAGTATTGCCCAGTTTGAAGCTATTAAAGACCGTGTGGTAGTTATCAATGGCGTATCCAAAGCTTATGCGATGACAGGATGGAGAATTGGTTTTATAGCTGCTCCGCTCTGGATAGCGAAAGCATGTAATAAATTGCAGGGGCAATATACTTCAGGTCCTTGTTCCATAGCACAGAAAGCATCGGTAGCCGCTTTTTCAGGTCCGCAGGAATGTGTGGAAGAAATGCGCCAGGCTTTCCTTCGCCGTCGGGACCTGGTCGTTAAATTATGCCAGGATATTCCCGGAATAAAAATAAATGTTCCGCAAGGAGCTTTTTACCTTTTCCCTGAATTAGACTATTATTTCGGCAAAAGCGCGGGAGACCGTAAAATAAATGATGCCGGCGATTTAGCTATGTATCTGCTTGAAGTAGGGCATGTCGCTACTGTGGGAGGTACGGCTTTCGGAGCCCCCAAATGCTTACGTTTCTCATACGCCACATCCGATGAAAACCTGGTCGAAGCAATTAATCGCATTAAAACAGCGTTGGCTGCCCTGAAATAATAATATATATAACTTCAAAAGGCTTCTTCAGGATAAACGGGGAAGCCTTTTTTATAAATTCAATATCGAAAGAAGCAAGGGCAAATAGTCTCTTAATTCCATCCGCAGATTCTTTAGCGCCTGTTGAATACGGTAGTCTATGGTTTTAGGAGATACACCGAGAAGGACCGCTATCTCATTATACGTTTTATTTTCCATACGGTTCATCACAAATGCTTTCCGGTAGGTTTCGGGTAATTTATCCAGTGCGTCTTCAATTTTTTGAGTCAATTCTTCTACAATATAAAAGTCCGGATCTTCGAAATGGGAATAGAGCCGTGTGGCAATAACATGATGAATATGTTCATGCAAACGCTGTTTACTGAGATAATTGATACATTTATTCTTTACGGCGCGGAATAAATACTTACCCAAAGAGGACTCAATGACAATACTTTCCCTGCTTTCCCATAACCAAACCATGATATCCTGGATGATCTCTTCTGCCTCATTTTCCCCAACGAATGAGGACGCGTAAGCGCATAATATGGAATAATACCTCAGGAAAAAAGTATCAAAAGCCTGCTTGTCTCCTTTACGGATATAAGCAAAAAGTTGATCTTCGTCATTAAAATGTCCCATCCTATATGACAAAGATAAAAAAAGAACATATTTTTAGTGTTTCGTTTAGGAACTTTTATTCTAAGGATGCCTTATAAAAAGAAGTACTATTAGAATGAAACTGGAAAAAGAAATAAACGAGTTGGATCTGCTTCGTTATATCCATAATGAACTGTCCGGTAAGGAATGCCTCGAGGTAGAAGAATGGATCAACAGTTCGGAAGGCAACCGTAAATTGGCCGAGGATTTCTATTACCTTTCTTTTGCGGTTTCTTCCATGCAACTGATCCAGCGGTCTGCTCCGCAAAAAGCTCTTGATAAAGTCAACAAACGAATACAAAGCAAACGGCCTTCACGGTTATTTTTTTATTTTCAGCGGGTAGCAGCCGTTTTGTTACTGCCTTTGCTACTTCTTTCCATACACTTGATATCCAAACCCAAAGCCGAACAGCCTGTATCTTATTTAGAAGCGCGTATGACTCCCGGCATGATTGGCTCATTAGTCTTGTCCGACGGGACTAAAGTATGGTTGAACTCTTCTTCATTGCTCCGGTATCCCAACACTTTCTCAGAACATGTCCGTGAAGTGGAGTTAGATGGAGAGGCTTATTTCGAAGTGGTGGAAAACAAACAAAGTCCTTTTATTGTCAAAACAGGAGATGCATCAGTAAAAGTGCTGGGTACAAAGTTCAATATAGATGCTTATAAAAGTAATGGTTTTATAGCAGCTACCCTTGTAGAAGGTGCCATCGAGTTCAATTATAAGAACAAACATACGAATAATCAAACGATTGAAATGAGGCCCAACGATCGGGTTCAGTATGATAAAAACACCTCTAAGGCTCAAAAGCATGCAACGTATATTCCAAAAGATATTGCCTGGAAAAACGGTCAGATCATATTAAAAGACACTCCTCTCCCGGACATTCTCTGGATACTTAGCAAACGATTCCATATCGATTTCGTGGTAAAGGACCCTTCTTTTTATAAATATTCCTTTACGGGAGTATTTACCAATCAACAAATCGAACGGGTATTGGATCATTTCGAACGATCTTCCGGCATTCGTTATAAGATAGATCATCAGTTTAATGAAGACGGGGAGATTATGAAAAGCCAGATTGAATTATATTAAACGAATTGTCTAATCTAATTGTAAAATGAAACTATTATGAGTACAAGAGATCCTTAAACAAAAAACACACGAATAAATATTGGCGTATCTATTCGTGTGAAAAAACAGACACTTGTTTGGCGACAAGTTCCTATTATTTTTTTACCATTAAAACACAACAAATCTATGCGAAAAAGGAGTAATATCAAAACTAAAATGCTTTTACGTATGAAATTAACTGCATTATTACTAATCGCTACACTTACTGTAGTAAACGCCGCAGATACGTATAGTCAGACGACCACTTTGTCAGTCGAAGCGAGGGCCCAAACCATACAAACGGTTTTAGACCAGATTGAGAATCAATCTGATTTCCATTTCTTTTATAATACAAAACAGGTAAACACCCAGAAGCTGGTATCCATCCATGCCGACAAGAAAAATGTGTTTGATGTATTAGACGAATTATTTAAAGATACAGATGTTAAGTACGAGGTTATGGATAAGAATATTATCCTGACAACGAATAAAGGAAAAGCACCTTCGGCCCCGGGTAGGCCTGTAGGCCAACAGGCAGGCAGGGTTGTTACCGGAGTTGTAGTAGATCATAACGGCGAGCCGGTGATCGGCGCCAATGTCGTACTGAAAGGAACTATGACAGGTTCTATTACAAATATAGATGGTGAATTCCAGATTAATGCTACTCCGGACGCTACGGTCCTGGTTGTATCCTATATTGGATATATTACCAAAGAGGTGCCTGTTACACAAGGCCCGGTAAGAGTTGTCCTGATGGAAGACCACCAAACGCTTGACGAAATAATCGTTGTTGGTTACGGTACAATGAAAAAAAGCGATATTACGGGGGCTATCTCTTCCGTGGATAAAGACAAAATAGCGCGTCAACCGGTTGCCAATGTTGCTTCCGCATTGCAAGGCTTGGCTACCGGTGTATCTGTTACTTCCAGCTCCGGATCTCCGGGTTCTGCCGCCACGATCCGTATCAGAGGTGTCGGTACGGTAAACGATGCGGAACCATTGTTCGTCGTGGACGGGATGCCCGTGACGGATATAAACTACCTGAGCACGGCAGATATACAGTCTATGGAAGTGCTTAAAGATGCTTCCGCTTCCGCTATTTACGGTTCCCGTGGTGCGAACGGTGTAATCCTCATCACTACGAAGAAAGGTGCCGTAGGAAAAACCACCGTCACGTTCGATGCGTATTGGTCAATGAACAAGATCTTGAATAACATCGATTTGATGTCAGGTCAGGAATGGTACGACTATCAGGAGCAGTTGAACGGCGTAAGGAGCGTTCCCATCGACTTGAGCCTTGTCGATCGTAACGTTTCCACCAACTGGATGGACGAGATCACGCATACAGCCTTTATGCATAACTATGGTGTCGGCATAAGCGGCGGTAAAGAGAACGACTATAAATTTAATTTGGGCTTGAACTATATCAATCAAGACGGAACGATCAAGAAATCTAACTATGAACGGTTCAGTGTTCGTCAAAGTACGGAAAAAACGGTGATCAAAGATTATTTGGTAGTGGGTACCAACGCGTCGATCGCAAGATCTACCGATGCGAGTATTAGCGAGCGCAACAGTAGCAATGTGTACGACGCCGACTATGGTGTCGTAAGTAATGCGCTCCGCCTGGATCCGGTAACTCCTGCCCGAAACGCGGACGGTTCGTACGGTTACTCTCCTTATATTGACTACTATAACCCGTTAGCAAGCATCATGTATCGGGATAATGAACGGGAGAATCTTGCTTTCATCGGCAATATGTATGGTGAATGGCAGATTATAAAAGGATTGAAGTTCAAGAGCAGCTTCGGAACGGAAATCAGAAGAACCGACAATAAAACGTTCTCGCCTGTCTATCAGGTTTCCTCAAGCCAGAGAAATTTAGAAAGCAGTTTAACAAAATCGCAGACCAAAGGATACTACTATACGTTCGAGAATACCCTTTCGTATGACAAGAATTTTGCCGAAAAGCACTCCATATCCGCCCTTGTGGGTTATACCAACGAATGGGGTAAGCGGGAAAGCTTGAGCGTAAGCGCGAGAGATCTTATCGGTGAGTCGGAGAACCTGCACTATATAGACGCTACGCTGGATAAGAGCAAGACTACGGCAACCAATAGCGCTACAGAATATGGTTTGATGTCTTATCTGGGCCGCTTACACTACGATTACGATAGCAAATACCTTGTCACGGCCACTTTCCGTCGAGACGGTTCCTCTAAATTCTCTTCCAAGAACCGCTGGGGTAACTTCCCTTCGTTCGCTTTGGGTTGGAGAATGGAGAACGAAAAGTTCTTCCAGAGCCTGAATGCCGGTTGGGTTTCTTCCCTGAAACTTCGTGCGGGCTGGGGACAGATCGGAAATCAGAATATCACTAATTATGTGGATCGCAGTTTGCTGTCATTGAACACGTCATACGGCGCTTTATTCGGAGCGAGGGAGAATGAGACCTTGTATCAGGGTATCGCCGTGGCAAGATTGGGGAATTCGGATATTAAATGGGAAACAACGGAATCCCTTAATATCGGTCTTGACGCCAGCTTCTTCAACAGCCGGATGATTTTCAGCTTCGAGTATTATTACAAGACAACGAAAGATATGTTGCTCGCGGCTCCTATGCCTATCTATATGGGATATGCGAATAATACCTACACCAATATCGGTGAGGCAAACAACCGCGGTGTCGAGTTGAATCTTGAATGGAGAGACAGGACCGAAAGCGGCTTCCAATACAACGTGGGAGTGAATATGTCGACCATCCGTAACCGAATGACGAAATTGAACGGTGGTACGCCTATTTCCGACGGGCCATTCCGAAACGGAACCATGTACCTCACCTACACGAATGAAGGTATGCCTATCGGCGCATTCTGGGGCTATAAGACAAACGGGCTTATCCAAACACAGGAGCAGTTGGATGCCGTTAAGCGGGCGGATTTCCAGCCTAATGCCGAATTGGGTGATGTATTATTTGTGGACACCAACGGCGACGGCAAGTTAGACTCGAACGACAGATGCATGATCGGTAATCCGATCCCGGATATCATATACGGTATCACTGTGGGTATGGCGTGGAAAAGCTTCGACCTCAATCTGCAGTTTGGTGGAACGATCGGTAATAAGATATTTAACGCGATGCGTTATTACACCTACTTCCCGAATGATATAACGAACAAGGATAGAGCGTTGTTGAATTATTGGACGCCTACCAATACGAATACGAACATCCCTCGCCTGACGGCTACGGATGTAAATGATAATGACCGTTTCTCAGACATGTACGTGGAAAACGGCACTTATTTCCGATTGAGAAACGCCCAGCTGGGTTATACCCTGCCCGCTTCTCTCACACAGAAGATAAAACTTCAAAATGTGCGTTTTTATGTAAGCGGTCAGAACTTGTTTACGATATCCGGTTACTCGGGTATGGATCCGGAAGTGGGTCAGTCCAGTTCTTTATCCAGAGGTATAGATTACGGTATCTATCCTCAGAATATATCATTCACCGGTGGTCTTAATGTTACTTTTTAAATTTATAATATTATGTTTAAAAACAAATTTATCATAGGAATCGCGCTCGCGATTTTAACAGGATTCAGCAGTTGCGCGGATTTGGATTTGGCGCCATTAGGTAGCCCTGAGGCCGGAAAACTAACAGAAGAACGACAAGCTTTCTTGCGTTTGACAGCTGTGTATTCCGGCATGAAAGACTTCCGTTACACGTGGTCGATGCAATGTTTCGGAGACGTATTGTCGAACGACGCAACCTATAGCGGTTCTTCGAACGATGCGCAAACCTTCACGTTGATGGAGAATTATCAGTATCAGGCAGATCATACCGAAATTTTGAACAAATACCGGTATTCTTACCAATGTATCAATAAAGCTAATTTATTTATACAGGACATGGAAACGGCCGACGATGCCATTTTCTCAACATATAATAAGGAACAAATGATTGGTGAAGCCAAGTTTATTCGTGCCTATACTTATTTCGAACTCGTGAAAACGTTTGGCGGTGTTCCTTGCTATACGGGCGTTCTGGATCTCGCCCATGAAAGGCTCGGACGTTCAACTGTCGAAGAAGTATATGCTGTTATCGAGCAAGATTTGAACGATGCGGTTAGTGCTTTACCGAAGAAAAGTGAGATAGCGAACTACGATGCAAACTATGCAGGAAGAATCACCAAAGGTGCGGCCATTGCCATGCAAACGCGTGTTTACCTTTATGCGAAAAAATACGATGAGGTAAAAAAGGCATTCGACAATTTCCAAAAGGAATGCGGTAGCGAATATAGTTTGGTGAGTCCGGAGGAATACGCCTGGCAATTCTCCCTTCAGGGGGAACACTGTTCCGCGTCTATACTGGAAATAAATATGTATACTTCCGCTACTCAAAGCTCCTATAATGTAAATAACGGCAACCGTCACGTATTGATGTCCATGCCCCGAAATATGACGATCGGCTTCGGTTGCGCACAGCCTACCCAGGCCTTGGCGGACGCTTATGATGCCGAGGGGGATATCATACGAAAGAATACTACACTCCTTTCCACGAAAGAAGCTATAGAGATCGAGACTGCGGCTAAAGGCGAGGTGGCACCCATTACGGACGACCGAACCGGCTGGTACAATCGAAAATTGTATCTTGCGCCTGGAGAAAGAGAGGAGAATAGGGGAAATAACCAACCAACCAACCTCAGGATTATCCGCCTTGCGGAGGTATATTTGAACTATGCCGAGGCTTGTTATTTCAGCAACGATATCGCTAATGCGCAAAAGTATTTGAACGAGGTAAGAAGTCATGTCAACCTGCCTCCTAAGAACAATACAGGAGGTCAATTGTTGGAAGACATCATGAACGAGCGTCATCTGGAGTTCGGAATGGAAGGTTTCCGGTTCTTTGATGTGGTACGAGTAGGATGGGGAGAGAAAGTCTTTAACGGGACCAAGAAGGCGGAATTCGGAGCCACGACTCCTTTCGGCGCTGGTGCGGAAGTATTGCCTATACCTCAAACCGAGATTGACATAAGTGGCGGATTAATAACTAATTAATAGAAAATAACAATTTGCAAAAATCATAGTAGTATGAAAAGAAGTTTATTATTGCTCGGAATTTGTCTCTTGACCGTATCATTCGTCGGAGAGGCCTTTGGGCAGCAAAAAAAGCCACGTATCGGAATTGCCGGTATACAGATAGAGAACAGTGTTTTTATGCCTAACCGGCAACCCATAGTGGGACGGCCCATCACCATGCCCGATTACCTGAGCCAGGATTCGGCAATGGGACGGGCGGCAACCTGGCTTCCTTCCTTGATGGGATATGGCGGTGGGCGCGGACCTGTTACGCGTGAATCGTATGAAGCATTCGTTAATGAAGCGCTGGAAATCATCAAGGCAAACATGCCCTATGATGCATTTTGGTTCTACAATCATGGAGCATGCAGCGTGGATGGTATAGACGATCCGGAAGGCCTTTTTATGGAAAAAGTTCGCGGAGTGATCGGAAACGATGTCCTTGTAACCACTACGATGGACCTTCACGGAAATCCTTCCTTGCGGGTTGCGCTCTATTCAGACCTGATCACCACCTTCCGCAAAGCCCCCCATGACGACTGGCGGGAATCACATCGTCGTGGTGTGGTAAACCTGTTGGACCGTATGGCCTCCGGCAAGGGACGTCCTCCTTATAAAGCCTGGGTGGCTGTTCCGGTATTGCTTTCGGGCGAGTGGACAAGTACCCGTGTCGAACCGGCTAAATCCCTGTATGCGATGGTTCCCGAAGTAGAAGCTATGCCGGGTGTAACTGACGCGGGTATATGGATTGGCTATGTTTGGGGAGATGACGCTCGTAACCAGGGCGTGGTTATGGTTTACGGTGACGATAAGGCGCAGGTAGAATCTGGAGCGAAGAAACTTGCACAAAAGTTCTGGGATGTACGCCATCAATTTTCGTTAGAAGCACCGGGTTATGATCTGGAAAAATGCCTGGATCTGGCAATTGCCAGCAACAAAAAGCCGTTCTTTATAAGCGATATGGGAGATAATCCCGGTGGCGGTGGTTCCGGCGAGGTGACCTGGACACTGGCACGGGTATTGAAAAGGCCGGAACTGCAGGCGGCTAACGGTAAAAGTTTACTGTATTGTTCTATACCCGGAGATGAAATGGTGGAAATAGCGCGCAAAGTGGGTGTAGGAGGCAAAGCGGAAGCGTATGTCGGTGCAATGACTGATAACTCTTACGAACCGCCGATATGGTTATCCGGTACGGTTGTCTATGTTAGTCCGGCTCCCGACCCACAGGCCCCTGTTACGCCACAGCGAAGACGCAGCAACATTGCGATCATTAAAACCGGAAATATTTATGTAGTTGTGGGGACATCGTCTCCTACACCGAACCTGGAAGGTTCAGGAGTAGATCCGCGTACAATGGATATTGTTATGGTAAAACAAGGCTATCTGGTGAACCAGTGGTATAATATGAAGGCCGACTGGGTGATGGCTCTTACACGTGGAGGCGTTGACCAGGATTTTAAAAGCCTTCCCTATAAGAATATTATCAGGCCTATGTTCCCGTTAGATCCCGATATGCCCGATCCGGAATTGAACGTTATGTTCATACCATCTGCAAAAGAGGTCTATGGCAGATAAATAAATACAAAAAAGGCTATCTCATTACGAGATAGCCTTTTTTTATATCCATGCACCTTCTATTACTCCATATTCAACGTTACACGTTTGAACGCAGTAACAGTAAGATCCTTATTTTGTTGTTTCAGATACTGATCAATCGTCAGTTTATTATCTTTACAAAACTCTTGTTGTAAAAGAGTGCTTTCTTTGTAAAATTTCTGCAAAGCACCTTCTGCAATACGATCCAGCAGATTTTCAGGTTTTCCTGACTGACGGGCCTTATCACGTGCAATTTCCATTTCAGTATCAATGGTTTTCTTATCTACCTCATCCGGAGTAACCGCTACGGGACTCATAGCCGCTACCTGCATAGCAATATCGCGACCTACCTGATATTCCACATCCGGTTGATTGAAAGCAACGATAGTAGCCAGTTTATTCCCCGGGTGAATATAAGAAGTAGTTGATGCGCCGTTCAGAAATTCATAGAAACCTAATTCCATCTTCTCTCCTGTTACACCAATACGGTCTGTTATATGTTCCTGGATCTGACGTCCGTCTGCCATAGGAGAAGCCAGTAACTCATCCAGAGAAGCCGGTTTCTTGTCCATAGCAATATTGAGGATATCTTGAGTAAGTGCGATAAATTGTTCGTTCTTAGCAACAAAGTCAGTTTCACACTTTAGAGCTACGATAGCTGCATAACCCTCTTTGCTCTCAGCCAATACACAACCTTCAGACGCATCACGATCTGAACGTTTCGCTGCTACAGCCTGACCTTTTTTACGGATAATTTCCATTGCTTTATCGAAATCACCACCTGCTTCTTCCAAAGCTCCTTTACAGTCCATCATCCCAGCACCGCTCATTTTGCGTAGCTTGGAGATATCTGCCATTGTAACTGCCATATTTTATTCCTTTCTTTATTATTCTTCTACTTCAACATCTTTAGCTACTTTCTCGATCACCTGAGCGTTCAAAGCCTCTTCGTCTTCTTTCTTAATACGCTCTTTCTTTACGGTAGCTTTTGCTTTACGTTCTCTTCTGGGAGCAGCTTCTTCTGCCGATTCCGTATCCACTTTTTCAGCTTTACGTTCTTCCAAACCTTCGTTGATCGCTTCGCAAACAGCCCCTAAGATTACTTCAACCGATTTGGTAGCGTCGTCATTAGCAGGGATTACGAAATCAATGTTATTCGGATTGGAATTCGTATCTACCATACCGAATACAGGGATACCCAGGCGGTTGGCTTCGCGAACTGCAATATGTTCTTTCATCACATCCACAACGAATAAAGCAGAAGGAAGACGTGTAAGGTCGATAATAGAACCTAACATTTTTTCCAGCTTCGCGCGTTGGCGGGTGATCTGAAGTTTTTCTCTTTTCGAAAGATTATCAAATGTACCGTCTTTTGTCATTTTATCGATAGTAGTCATCTTTTTGATGGCTTTACGGATTGTCGGGAAGTTGGTCAACATACCACCCGGCCAGCGTTCGATAACGTAAGGCATATTTACAGAAGTAGCCTTATCTGCGACAATTTGTTTAGCTTGTTTTTTGGTAGCTACGAAAAGTATTTTCTTTCCCGACTTGGCCAGGTTTTTCATTACTTCCGCAGCTTCGTCAACTTTAGCAACTGTTTTATGTAAATCAATGATATGAATACCATTGCGCTCCATGAATATATAAGGAGCCATAGCGGGGTTCCACTTTCTTTTTAAGTGTCCGAAGTGAACACCGGCTTCTAATAACTGATCAAAATTAACTCTTGACATTTTTTTCTTTTTAAATCGTTTACATTCTGTTTTACCGTTCAATCACCAGGTAGTCCTCCAACATTCCGCATGCAAAAGAAATCCTGTTGATTTAGATACTAAACGCTTCTTTTTACTTGTAAGAAACTCACAAATAAGGTTAACGTTTGCTGAACTGGAATCTCTTACGTGCTTTCGGGCGTCCCGGTTTCTTACGTTCAACAATACGGGGGTCGCGTGTAACAAATCCTTCCGATCTTAAAGCCGGTTTATCTTCCGGGTTGATCTTAATCAAAGCGCGGGCAATGGCTAAACGGGCTGCTTCGGATTGTCCTTTGAAACCGCCTCCGCCTAAATTGATGCGGATGTCATATTGCTCTGCTACATTCAGTTTATTAAGCGGTTGCTTAACAACATACTGAAGGATTGAAGAAGGAAAGTAATTATCAAGGTCGCGTTTGTTGATAGTGATTTTTCCGGTACCTTCGCTTACGTATACGCGAGCCACTGCCGCTTTACGTCTTCCTATTGCATTTACTACTTCCATAATTATTTAAGTGAGTTTATATCGATTGACTTGGGTTGTTGAGCTTCATGTTTGTGTTCAGCCCCTGCATACACATGTAAGTTACCCAGTAACTTTGCACCCAGACGATTTTTAGGCAACATGCCTTTTACTACTTTACGGAACAAACGGTCTTCACCTTTAGCTATCAAAGAAGCAGGTGTAAACTCGCGCTGTCCACCGGGATATCCGGTATATCTCAAATAAATACGATCGTTCCACTTATTTCCGGTAAGAACGACTTTGTCTGCATTGATGATGATTACGTTATCACCACAGTCAACATGCGGGGTAAAGTTGGGTTTGTATTTACCGCGCAAAAGCTTCGCAACTTTTGAGCAAATACGTCCCAAAGATTGTCCGGTTGCATCTACTACAACCCATTCTTTGTTCACAGTTGCTTTGTTTGCAGAAATGGTCTTAAAACTTAAAGTATCCACTTTCTTTCAAAATTAATTTAATTAATAACTCAAAAAACAAGCTCTTAACGCCATTCTTGCTTCGGACACATGAAGCAACAACTTGCTAAGAACTAAACTCTTAGTAAATTTGGATAATAATCGGCTTGCAAAGGTACGGCTTTTCTTTTAAATACAAAACATTTGTGAACTTTTTCGGTTAATTATTGTTCATCAGGTCAGCAAATTACTTATACTTTGAGTCAGTGAATCCATGAATGTGAAGTGATGAACTTAATCCTCCCCGAGTAAAAATCCACCGGAAAATTTGTTTGCTTGTCAAACTAATATTTAATTTGTGATATAACAAGCAATCGATTATGAATAAACACATTTTACCTCTTCTGTTATTCCTTGTCACAGGTATAATATCTTTGTCGGCGCAGGAAAAAGCGATTGATCATATTATCCGTACCGGGCAGACAGATAACCGTGTAATGCATCATTTAGACATATTGACCAACCGTTTCGGAGGCCGCCTGGTTGGCTCCGGCGCCTTTGAAGATGCTGCCCAATGGATGGTCAGGGAGTTTAAAAGCTGGGGATTAGATGTAAAACTCGAAGAAGCCGGAAGTGTCCCGGTAGGTTTCAATCGGGGCCCGTGGTTCGGCCGCATGCTGAGCGATAACGGAATGATCCTTCATTTTGCCACACCTTCCTTTACATCCGGAACGAAAGGATTACAACGCGGACATGTTCTGATCGAACCAAAGACCGGAGACGAGTTCAACCGTATGAAAGGAGCATTAAAGGGAGCCTGGGTATTGATATCCGGTAAAAACGACGGCTTTCCGATTGACCGTTCATACAAAGGCGACTCTATACGTAATGCCGTTAAGGCCGAAAACGAGGCAATAGCGAAAGAAAATCGTGACCGTTCACGCCGGAATTGGGAAAACGGCGAGAAAAATGAAATGTTACCTTATAAGGAATTTCCCGCTTTATATTATCAGGAGATGTGCCAAGCCGGAGTATTAGGTTTTATCCAGTCATCCCCTGTACCTATAAGGGCTTTGTACGACCGCAAAATGATGGATAGCGGGGAAATGCATTTCGATGCCCTTCCAGAAAAGCCCGATATCAAATTAGACGAACATCAGTTTGCCGTCATACAACAAATGGCTAAGGAACGGAGGGAATTCCTCCTTGAATTCGATATACGCAACCATTTCCGGATCGGCCCCATAAAATACCATAACATTATAGCTTCGATCAAAGGAAGCAAATATCCGGATGAGTATGTAATTGTAAGCGGTCATTTAGATGCCTACGACGTAGCCACCGGCGGTATTGATTGTGGCACAGGTATCGGCCCGATGATGGAAGCCGCCCGTATGATCGCCCTATCGGGAGCAAAGCCTAAACGTACGATCCTGTTTGTTGCTTTTGCCGCGGAAGAATTCGGTTTGCTGGGGGCAAAAGCATTTGTAAAAGCGCATCCGGACAGGCTGCCTAAGATTTCAAATGTGTTTAACCGCGACGGAGGGCCGTTGCCGCCCGTTGGTATATCGGTTCCGGAAGCCATGTATGATGACTTTGTGAAAATATGCGAACCGATAAAAAGGATCCGTCCCGATTATCCATTCGTGGTGAAAAAGATGGAAAAACCTGCCAGGCGTCCTAAAGTACCAAGCAGTCATGACGGTTCGGTTTTTGCCGTGGAAGGAGTACCTATCTTTAATTTCACGACGGAAGATATAAAAGGGCACAACTTCAGTTATGGTGAAATATGGCATACCGAGCGCGATTTATACACAAAAAATATTCCCGAATATCAGGAACACACAGCCACATGTATAGCCATAACAGCTTTGGGAGTAGCCAATCTCGACCATTTGCTTTCGCGGGAAGGAGCTTACGACGAATAAGACCGGATGCTTACCTGAAAAAGTAACCCAGGGAGAATGTGATATTGTTTTGATAAACAGAAGACTCACCCTCAATTTTATGGATGCGGCGATCCATTAGGCCCGAGAGTACGTCGATTGAAAAAAATATATTTTTGTATTCTACGCTTATCCCTGCATTGATAGACATATCAAATGATTTAACTTTTTCCTCCGTTTCAGGAACCGGTTCTTCACGTATACCCGATACCTTCATTTTACCCGATAAATGAATATCCGGCACCGGACCCGCGTACACAGCCATGCGTACACCTGTGATAGGAATATTAAAAGCAACGTTGAGGGGGATCTGCAGCGAATAATGATCAGATGAATATTTCAGGGTAGCCACTCCGTCAGGACCCCAATCCGATAGAAACGTTCCGCCCTGGTTGATGATTGTAACTTGCGGGCGAAAAGAAAACCTCCGGTAAAAAGGAATATCTGCTAATCCCGCTATACTATAACCAAAAGAGGAACCCGAACGGTATTCCGTATCTATTTTCTGTGTCATTGACGAACGCGCCGCGCCGATACGTACTCCGAAATCTATCTGTGATACCGCAGGCAAAGCGGTTGCCATGATAAGAAATAATAATCCGTATTTTCGCAGGCCCGTTATCATTCAGTATTTATTTTAAACAAAGATAGGTATATGCATTATACCAACTACATGTATATGGAATTATTTTTCCACCTGTGCATCTACACTGATTCTTTTGTATCCCTTCCCAACTTATTTAATGGCAGAATAACCACTGGGCTTAGGCATGAGGATGGAGATTAAACGGATAAATATCAATCAAAATACGGTTGTGATTACCTGCCACAATTATAAAAGCGTATATTTGTTTGGAATAAAATCAAAAAATGAATTTTAAACTTTTTATATATACTTGTCTTTTACTGTTTATTACAGATGTGGCAGTTGCACAACAGCAATATGCCGTTAAAGGTATACTGAAAGACTCGCGGAGCGGTGCACCTGTCAGTTTTGCCAATGTGGTCATATGGAATACGACGCTTGGAAGCGTGACCGATTCGGCAGGAGGCTTTACCATAAACGGCATACAGCCCGGAAGCTACCGCCTCGAGGCGACCTTTATCGGCTATAAACCGGTGGTAACGGCCGAATTCAGGGTGTCAAACAAAGATGTATATATTTCCATCGAAATAGAAGAAGCCAGTGAAGTGTTAGACGAGGTGACCGTTGTAGCCTCCCCGTTCCGTAAAACGGCGGAAAGCCCCCTGGGGCTACGGGTAATCGGCTTTAAAGAAATAGAAAAAAGTGCAGGCGGCAACCGCGATATATCCCGTGTCGTGCAGTCTTTTCCCGGCGTGGCGTCGACGGCCGCTTTCCGCAACGACCTCATGGTGCGGGGGGGAGGGCCATCCGAAAACCGCTTCTTCCTCGACGGGATGGAAATACCTAATATCAATCATTTTTCCACCCAGGGCGCATCCGGCGGGCCGGTAGGAATAATCGACCCCAGTTTCATACGCGAAGTCAACTTTTACTCCGCAGCCTTTCCGGCATCCCGTGGGAATGCCCTCAGTTCGGTCCTCGACTTTAAATTAAGGGACGGCAATCCCGAAAACATATCGCTGCGTGGCGTTGTCGGCGCATCCGAAGTCGGGCTGTCTGCCGACGGTCCCATAGGGAAAAAGACCACATGGCAAGTGTCGGTACGGCGTTCCTACCTGCAGTTTCTGTTCGACATCATCGGGCTCCCTTTCCTGCCTACCTTTACCGACGCCCAGTTTAAAGTAAAACATTCTTTCAATCGCAAAAACGAACTTACCGTATTGGGAATAGGCGCTATCGATGACATGAAATTGAACACCGGCAAAGACGACCTGAGCGAAAAGAACCAGTATATCCTGCAATACCTGCCCGTGGTAAAACAAAAAACATACACCATAGGCGCCGTTTACAAACATTACTCCGGCAGGAATGTCTATTCCCTGATTCTGAGCCGTAGCCAGATGAACAATAAAAATATAAAATATAAAGATAACGACGAAAGCACGGAAGATAATCTCACGCTCGACTACCGTTCCGACGAGATTGAAAATAAGTTCAGGACGGAAAATACATTCCATCTTCCTTTTGTGCAATTAAATGTAGGGGGTAACCTCGATTATGCCCAATATACCAATAATACCTTCCAGCGCCTGTTTACCACCATACCGCAGGAATTGAACTACCGTACCGACCTGGGATTGATAAAATGGGGACTGTACGCTACGGCAAACTACGAAAGCTATAACGAACGGTTTACGGCATCACTCGGTATACGTACGGATGCCAGCAATTATTCCTCGGATATGAATAATATGGCCGATCAATTATCCCCCCGCTTATCCCTTTCGTACCGTATATATAAAGATATTTATCTCAATGGGAATGCCGGGCGGTATTATGAATTGCCTCCCTATACCGCTTTAGGCTTTAAAGACAACGAGGGTACGTATGTAAATAAGGCAAACGGCTTGAAGTATATCCGCAGCGACCAGGCGGGAGTCGGAGTGGAATACCGTCCCAAGGCCTACCTCAAATTTACCGCCGAAGGCTTTTATAAACACTACAATCATTATCCCATGTCGGTAATCGACAGTATACCTTTGGCATCCAAAGGAACCGACTACGGCGTGCTCGGCAATGAAGCCGTTACCTCATCCGCTACCGGCCGTGCCTACGGAATGGAGCTGATGGGGCGCTGGTATAATTACAGGAATCTGACCTTTATCGCATCGTATACCTATGTGCGGAGCGAATTTAAGGACGGGAGGAATACCGGCGGATATCTGCCCTCTGCGTGGGACAATAAACACCTGTTTACATTCAGCGGCACGTACTCGTTTCCCCGTAACTGGGATGTGAGCGCCAAATTCCGTGTCGTAGGCGGAGCGCCCTATACCCCTTATGATGTAGAGAAAAGCAGCTACGTAGAAGCATGGGATGCTAAAAATTCACTTTATTACGACTACAGCCGCTTCAACAGCAAACGCCTCGATCCGTTCACCCAGTTAGACCTTCGGGTAGATAAGACCTATTATTTCAAAAAAGTAATGCTGGGCTTTTACGTGGATATACAAAACGCCTTCAACAGCAAATACCGCGAACAGGACGTCTATATCAAGACCGGTAAAATAATAAACCCCGAAGCTCCCGCCGCAGAGCAGCGCTATGAATTAAAACCCGTGGAACGTCTTACCGGAACGCTTCTGCCCAGTATAGGCATTATGGTTGAGCTTTGAATAATTTTATAACCACGAATATCCGGTAAGGCCCGGCAATACAGTTATATATATGTGAAGATTAAAAAAGGGCATCTTCCCAGACACCCTTCCCCAGACAATTTATTATTAATTAAGTTAACACTTAAATGTATAATTAAGACGGTTGACAATAATAAAACCCTATCTAAGTCACCGATTATTTTAACTTTATGAACCATTAATGGATATAATACAATAGGCTGTCAGGAAAGACAGCCTATTGTATTACTAATAATGCCAATTAAAAAGTTTAGCAGGGACCTTCAGTTTCACCCCCGGTCAGGGTCCCGAAATTGAAAGCATAGGTTGTAGTACCTGTCGAACTTTTCACATCCACATAAATGGTTTGATAAGGCTCCGTAGATGTAAATGATATGGATGTCTTTGACTGGGAATAGATCTGAACATATTGCTCCTGCCAGGGATAATACCTTAATGAGAACGTTACATTAGAGTTAAAATCGATTTTTACCGTTCTCCTGTAACCGGCATAATGGCAATAACCACTTAAATCGTACCACCTCATATACTCAATTGTATAACGTCCCTGTGACTCGGCGGCCACTTCCTCAGCATCCAATTTCTCTACATAATTAGTCCGTTCATTTGCATATGCGCAAACAGCTAATAAACTTCCGATAAACAATAACAAGAATTTTTTCATAATGATTCATTTTAATTGTTCATAATAATTTGATTAGATAATGTACATATATTGATATATGCTTAGTTGGTGTTATATTGGCTTGGTAAATATACAGATAGTTTTTAAATTTCACAGATTTAAACAGGAACTCCCAAATATAAAATTTCCTTAGATATAAAACAATTATTTTCTTATGTTTTAAATCATATATATGTTTTATAACCTCAATAAAATATTATCCAGGCTGATAATTTATAAAGGGATTAAATTATACAGTAAAGACAAAAAATAAGATGAAATAAAAACAGAATTAAATTTTAAATGTAGTTATCAATATTGAAGCCTTTCATACAACGCAAGAGTTTCCTCCGGAGTGTCCCTGTTGAGGATTACCGGGTTGCTTTTTTGGGAATAAATAATAAGAAAAGGCTTGTGATCAGCGTGTATAAAAAGTGTGGCATTCCCTATATCCTTTAATTTGAAATATCCTTTATGCAAATTACGGATGCTTACACCGTTATTCCGGAATAAAATATCCGGCAATTCATCCAGTAACTCTGCCTTGGTGATCTCCTTTACCGGAATAGTTAAACCATATACACCTTCAATTTTTATACTTTCATTATCTGCAGAAATCTTGGCAGGCATGGCAATATAAATAATGAAAGCGATAATGGCGATTATAAATATAATAACAAATAAAGAAGTTGATTTTCCCTTATTGAATAATTTAAGGTCTTTGGTGTATTTATATTGCATAAACGACAATATAATAACACCTCCGATAATAACAATAAATATTAATATCCCGATCTCAGATACCAAACCCAGTCTTTTCATTACAAACGTACCTAAAACGATCAGTATACCCATCCAGATGAAAATGTATTGTACGATCCGGATAAAACCTGTGGCTTTTATCCTTTCCCGGTCTTCTTTCTGCATGGTGTTATAACCCGACAGCAACATCGGAAAACGTCCTACCAATAACCCTAAAACAATCAACGATCCTCCGATTATATACTCTAAAATATCACCCATAGGAATGCATTAACAAAAGAAATAACTATTCACCGTTTATTAAATAGGGGAAACCCTGTTTCAAGACTTCCAGGGCTTTTTCATAATCCTTTTCAAAAACCTCGAGTTCAATCTGAAAACCCGGTGTATTGATCACGGTTGCTATATTTTCATTCTTTAAAAAAGAAACGATGCCTTCGTTCTGTAAAGCATCTTGTACCATACTCGCCTGCGAGCTGTTGTCTAAGGTTACTAAATACAAGGTTTTCATGACAGGATATTTTTAAGAATGTGATTATTTTCAAATATAAAAAGTTTTTCTTGAAAACAAAAGTATAACTACCAAATAGTAGAAACCTATAGCATATAAGTGAAAAGCAGATAGTCCATGAACTGTTTTAATACGGTAAAATTTATATCAAAACAAAAATAAGCGCTTTTTTCATAATCCATTTATGAATTAATTCAGATATGAAAGAATATATGAAAGCTATATATAAATCGTATATACACCCTATTTGGTTATCAATGAATTATAATAAGAAATGTGTACAATCTGTTTTCTTCTCTTCCGAATAGTAAATTTTAATGGTTTTTGCAACAATTGCCTGTAAAAATAAACATGTACTTTTGTAAATAAAATAATTGCCACATGAAACCATTCGTTTATTTATTTTTGCTGCTTTTGATCCTAACCAGTTGCAAAAACAGGTCGGATTTCACTAAAAAAATGAAAGAGGCAGAACAATATATGGATGTTTCACCCTGTACCGCATTAGGCATTATTGATTCGTTGGATTCGGTTTATTTTGAAATGAGTATAAAAGAACAATCTGCTTTTGTTTTACTAAAATGCAGTATGGCGTATCAGAATAAATCCGGTTATCCTTTTACGGATCAAATATACAAGGCCAAGGAATATTTTGAAGATAAAAAAGATCATATAAAAGAAGTACAAACCGGATTATTTTTAGCCATATGCTTGCAAAAAGAAAATAACCCGGATGCATCACATAAAGAGTACATTGAAAATTTAGAAAAAGCGATACGTTATCAATTGTATAATGAAGCAGCCTACCTTTCAAGTCATTTGGCGGATTTCTATTACGCACGGAACGACCTCCACGCGGCTTTACTAAAATACATTCAGGCAAATGAATATTTTAATTTAACAGGAAACCAGTTGAGTACAGGCTTTTCTTACCGTGATATAGGGCGGACCTATTGTATGCTTGATTCGGTAGACAGGGCAGTTGCTTTTATGTTAAAAGCTGATTCCATTGCAGACATTATTAAAAATACCCGGCTTAAAGCTTCGGTATATAACGGATTAGGAAATATTGCCTTACACACAGGAGATTATAAAGAAGCCATATCTTATCTTGAAAAAGGCATAAGGAGCGATTCGGTAGGCTATATATCCAATATGTTATCTATCAGTGATATTTATATCGAAAACGAGCAATATCAAAAAGCAGTACACATCCTGGAAACGCTTAATGAAGACGTCTTACCTGATAGGTACAAAAGGGCGGTTTTATATAACTATTACTTAATCTATTTATCAGAAAACGATTACGAAAATGCTTTATTATCGTTGGAAGAATTTTTCGATCTGTTTCAGAAAAACCTGACTTATGAAACGGATAATACGTACAGTGAAGTTGAGAAACGTTATAATCATTTATCGATGGTAAACAAATTACAAAAGCTGACGATTAAAAACCAGCGGTTTGTGATGTTCATAATCGCTTTGATCACCCTTCTCCTTCTATTATTTATAGTATACTATTATTTCCATATTAAAAATAAAAGGAAATTATATGATAAAGATAAAGAATTAAAAGACACTCAGATTCAGATATTAAACCTTTCACTCGAACTGGAAAAACATACGCTGGAATCGGAAAATCCCAATCAACAGGAATATCTGTATAAAGAGGCGGAAATAAAGGCACTAAAACAGAAATTAAAGGAAATACGGGATAACTTAATTTATTATTCGCCATTACGCAAAGACTTAATAAAGAAAATAAAAAGCAATAAATATTTTTCGAATGCCATTATAACAGATAAAATCTGGCTTAAAATAGAAAGTGAAATTGAAATGCTGTATCCGGGTTTTATTTCCATATTGAAAAAGGATTTCCCTTCGCTGACCGCTCAGGAAATTCAATATTGTGCCTTATGTATTTATGGTTTCGAAACCCATGAAGAAGCCATACTGATAGGCATTAACCCCGAGTCGGTCCGGAAAAGAAGAACAAGAATAAGGGAAAAACTAAATGTCAGCCTTATAAATTCTAATCTTCACACCTATTTAAAGAATTATTATTTGTAAAATATGTATATACCATTATTTCAATATCTTAATAATAAGAAACCGATTAATGTTGTCCACGCTTTTTTTTGTAAACCGCTGGTTATCAATAGTGGTTGTACACGCTTTCAGAAGGCCTGATCATAAGTGAATGCATTGGATTAATATATATTTGCGCAACAATTTTAAATTAAATATTTCTATGAAAACCCCATTAATTATTTTATGTACACTTTTTTCCGTTTTATGTGTATCAACGTTATCAGCCAGAGATCATGTCCGCCTCAGGGAATACCGTTGGGATACGGCAGGCAAATCCATTGGCAAGATTAATGTGGAAGCCTATACCGACGATAACGGCAGCTCATTGACAATCCAGTTCAATAAAGCATACGGTGAGGTACAAATCGTTCTGACATCCGACGATACGGGTGCAGAGATATATACTGATAATCCGGTGACAGCCGAAGGTTCAATCGTTACTATTCCTATAGAACGTAGCTGCAGTAACGAATCGTTCAGTTTGGTTATCAATACAGAAATAAGTCTTATTACAGGCTCCTTTTTGGTAGAATGATATAATCCGTTTGATTCCTTTATCCTTTCATTAACAATACATTCTGTCCCTGTTCACATGGGCTAAAGAATATTTTTTAAGAAAAAAGGGCAGTTACCTTTTTTTACTGCTTAGTTGTTAGTTTTTTTAATAAAGGGGTTGAGTAGAAATAAATCCTTTTTCCGTCCTATTTTCAAGTTACTTTGTGTGTTTGAAAAGACGTTTAAAATATTTCCTGCCAACCCCTTTTACTATTCCACCGTGATGAAGTTTTACCACTTTATCTCATAAAAAAGGTTCTACGTATTCGTAAAACCTTTTTTATTTCATTTATCCTTACTGTTTATAAGTAATATTCAGAATGGGGACTTTTGCGGGATCGGAAATATCTTCATTTGATGTGTAAAATACCCTTGAAGTATAAATAACCGGATTTTCCAACTGGAGCAAAAAGCCGTAATTACAATTATTATCAATCATATTCTTTGCCATGTCGGTCACATCTATCTCTAAATCGAGTGCAGCTTCGTTGGTATGCGGGATTCTGATTCTGTTATCCGTTCTTACCGAAGATAAAAAACGCCAGGTAAGGGTTTCCAACTCCCACGGCGCGCTAATCTGTTGTACATAGAATGCATTGTTTGTACCATTATTCGCACGGTTATGATATATAGTCATTGATCGGTGTGAAAAGAGTTTCAGGGTAATTTTATCTACTTTACTGGTAGATTTAATTTGGCTGAGGTCAAAACTGAGTATCTGCCTTACTTCTCCACTAACACTTCCCCATGTCCAGGCTACAGCTTCAACCTGAGAGTCAGGACCAAATTGTTCAAAACCTGAATTTAACATGTAGCATTGAACGCATCTTTGCCTTATCGGACGAATTTCAGTGATATTATCGTCCTCGTCGTCTCCGTCGTCCCCGCCGCCTTCACCGTCGGGATATAACCTGGCAATAAAGGCCTTATCCGTTTCGGAGAGTTCGCAGTTGCCCCTTCCGGTGTTTACTTCTCCGTTGATATAACGTAAAACGGACAGTGGGAAAGGCCATACCATGATCGAATACGGATCGTAGTTTTCGGTGCTTTCATAATTGTACGCGCTTATCGGGTCGAATACATATTGGGTGAGTGCGTTCCAGGGTATATCCGAGATATTTCCCGTCCAGTAGTCTTCCACCCTTGTCAGGCTTCTCCATTCGGGGTTTGCGGTGATGTGGCGGTGTTCCAGCTCCAGTCCCAGCACCTGTCCGAAGAGCCTCAGGCCGGCACACCTTCTTTCTGCCGCGGAAAGCAGGTCGAAGTCGGCGAAGTTAGCCGTTGCTTCCGCCTGGTCCCTTACATACTTACAGTCGGTTCCGGTGTACGACCAGGTTACGTACCGTTCGTCGTTCCAGTTGAAACCGATGCGTACCAGCGCATTCTCATCTGCCCCTACAAAGCGGAAAGAGATATTGGCATACTGTTCCCATTCCTGCGCATAGGATATAATCTCCTGTTGGAGGTTAAAGGGATCTTCGAGTAGTTTGACGGTGATAACCGTGCCGTTGGCCCACATTTTGTCGCGTTGTGCCACCCCTTTGGTTTCAGGAGCCTGTTTTACGCCGTGGAAGTGTGGTTTTTCTGTCTCAGATCCATAGGGATTTCCCATTCCCTGCTGTTCATCATTGTTGCATGATGATAGCGAAAACACCAGCATTGCTGCAAAAATAAATAATACATTTCTCATAAAAATAGTTTTAAATTGAAGTTTATAATAAAACAGCGGACGCTATTCTTTCAGTTAGTGCATATGTATTTAACTTTATATATATATTATTGCGGAAGTATTCTGCAATAATTCCGACAAATATATCGGACAGGAATGAAAATGTTAATCCATAAATAAACGGTAATTCTCTTTTTCATGGTGGTGGAAGTAATGTATCAATAAAAAATAATAAATTCAATGCGTAAAATAGTCAGTTTATTTGTTTGTAATGTATTGAATAGATGTTGATAAATTTCATCAAATATAAAACAAATAATAATTAGATTTGTTTACTAATTGACAATTTTTTAAAATAAAATTTGGATAAATTATTTCAGATTACATTTGTAATGCATTCAAATAAGTTACTACCGGAATTATAAAACCTGTATTTTTATTGGTTTTCTTTACATTTTCCGTTTATTTTTTATTCGTTTGGATTTTTCGTTTTTTTTATTCAAAATAATAATTTATGTTTGTGTGTAAATAAACGTACAAGGTTAAATTTTTCATATTTTGGGTTATTACCCATAGTTTATAGTTTTGGTAAAAATGCGTCCGGTTCGTGAGATTCGGGCGCGTTGTTTTCCGCCGCGCTATCCACTTTTTTAACCGGTCATTCAAAAGTAATACATTCTACTTTCGTTTAACGGATGAAGGTATATATTGCCGTAGCGATAGATGATAGGAAAGACCTTTTATATAAGGCGTCGTGCCGGGAGCGTTTATCTGTAAATAAAGCGGGAGGATACCTAATTATTTCTATCTTTAGTGCGACAACATTTAACTTAATGAATTATGGAACCTGTATCAGCTACCGGAGTTTTATTACTGCTTTCACCGATCCTGCCTGAAATAGCCAAAGGTATAACCACAGGCATGGGCGCCGACCTTTGGAAGCTGATTAAATCCCGCTTCACATCGGATAAAGAAAAACAACTAATTGAAGATTTCAGGCATAACCCTGAAGACCTGAAAAAGTTAGGGCAACTTGAGTATGTGTTGAATGAAAAAATGGAGCGTGACCAGGAGTTAACCCAAAAATTATCGGAACTGGTTTCCGCATTTAACCGGCAGGAAACGAACCGGATCGTCCAGAACAATGTGTATGGCGATAATATCGGGCGGGATAAAAACATCCACCATTGAAAACAGGCGGTATGGAAAAACCGGGAAATACGTTTCAATACAATACATCGGGTGATAACGTGGCAAGGGATAAGCACGTGTATCATATCTATACGATGTCTGATGATTATAAAAAACTGGAAGAACAGTTAGAAAAACTACACAACCGCAAACATAAATGCCTGGAAAAGGTCAACACTTACCCTGGTGATCCTTCTTTTCCGGAAGAGCTTGCGGAAATAAATGTGGAAATAGAGGAAACCCAAGATAAAATTGAAAGTTTTAAAGCCAATGTCTTCCGGCTGTATGAACTATTCACCCGGATAGAAACCAATACCGAACGGCTACAACTTGCCAAAACCCATTTTGATAAAGGAGAATTCCGTGAAGCCGATGCCATATTAAATACGGAAGAGATCAGCCGTGAAGTGAATGCGCTGAAAGCAAGCAAAGAAAGAAAGGAGACGGAAATTGAGGAGATCAACCGCGAATTAGAAGACAGGGCGAACGAATTCCTGATCAAAGCCCAGATGTGGACGACATTTTATGATGAACCGGATTGGTTTAACCGGGCACAAACCTATTATGAGCAAGCTTTGAACGCCCGCAGGACGCCGGAAATTCTTTTTGAATATGCCTGGTTCCTAAAAAAGCATAATAAATTTAAGGAAGCAGAATTCTTATATAACGAGGTATTAAGCATTTACAGGAAAGAGTCAAACGACAATTCCTCCGCTTATTTGCCTGCTGTGGCTACTACCTTGAACAACCTTGGTAATTTACATTCAGCTATGAACGCGTATGGTGATGCGCTTGCTGCCTGCCTGGAGTCGTTAGAAATCCGTCGTGTGCTTTCCAGTGAAAATCCTTCGGTTTATTTGCCTGATTTGGCAATGACCTTGAACAACCTTGGTAATTTACATTCAGCTATGAACGCGTATGGTGATGCGCTTGATGCCTATGTGGAGTCGTTAGAAATCCGTCGTAGGCTTTCAAAAGAAAATCCTTCGGTTTATATGTCTGCTGTGGCTGCGACCTTGAACAACCTTGGTAA
>DFXE01000001.1:0-399678 GCA_002381645.1 Bacteroidales bacterium UBA4116 | reverse complement strand
GCTATGAACGCGTATGGTGAGGCCCTTGATACCTACCTAGAATCGTTAGAAATATATCGTGGGCTTTCCAAAGAAAACCCTTCGGTTTATTTGCCTGCTGTGGCTGCGACCTTGAATAACCTTGGTAATTTACATTCTGCTATGAACGCGTATGGTGAGGCGCTTAATGCCTGCCTGGAGTCGTTAGAAATCCGTCGCGGTCTTTCCAAAGAAAATCCTTCGGTTTATTTGCCTGCTGTGGCTACGACCTTGAACAATGTTGGTATTTTACATAAGGCTATGAATGCTTATAGTGATGCGCTTGATGCCTATGTGGAGTCGTTAGAAATCCTTCGTGGTCTTTCTAAGGAAAATCCTTCGGTTTATTTGCCTGCTGTGGCTATGACCTTGAACAACCTTGGTAATTTACATTATGATATGAAAGGGTATGGTGATGCGCTTGATGCCTATGTGGAGTCGTTAGAAATCCGTCGCGGTCTTTCCAAAGAAAATCCTTCGGTTTATTTGCCTGCTGTGGCTATGACCTTGAACAATGTTGGTATTTTACATTCTGCTATGAATGCTTATGGTAAGGCGCTTGATGCCTATGTGGAGTCGTTAGAAATCCTTCGTGTGCTTTCTAAGGGAAATCCTTCGGTTTATTTGCCTGATTTGGCCGGTACTTTACTTAATGTAGGTATCCTTTACCTCCGGGAAGAGGTAATGGATCAGCAAAAATCCATTAATAGCGCAATGGAAGCTGTGGAAATTTTAATTCCTTTGACAGGGATATCTTATTGCCGGAATTATTTGAAGGGCGCGGTTAAGGTTCTTTTAGCGAATGGGGTGAATATAGAAGATATTAAGCGTAAATTTAACCTGCAGTGGCCGTTGGATAATGAGCCTCCTGTATAAAACAGGGAGTGTTCTTTTTTCTCCGTCCCATGTAAAACGGTTTCCGTTTTTGGCACACCGGTATCCAGTGCGATCAGGGTATTGGGTATTTTAAATGTCGAAGCAGAAGAAAAGGAGATATCTCATCTCGCCGGGTTATACCCATCTACCTGAAATTAGTACACAAAAGTAAAATATTTTACTTCTGATTTATGGAGAAAAAAAGAGAGAGCATCTTTTACAAAGATTACTCTCTCAACTACAACCCCCAATAGGATGGCAATGGGTGGTTTACAAAGGCAGTTTGTTGTAGTTCCCTGCCGTTAGTTGTTAGTTGCCTAAGGCATTCGTTTTCATTACTCAGTAGTTTATTATCCGTAGGTCATACAAGTCAACAAGTTCTTCTTCCCTCTCTACTGTAGCAAAAGCACCTGTTTCATTTCTGAATGAACAGATCATTCTTATTTGTTTTACGACACGTTCATATTTTAAACCTGAAAATGCAGTGAAATCTATAGCTTCTGAAATATGTACAGGTTCTATTTTTTTATGCACCATAATGGAGCTTGTTTAAATAATAAGCATACATACTATGAAAAATGTCTACTAATACACTGATTGTCAGATGCAAATTTATTCTTTTTTTTTAAAGTACATAAATAATATATTAACATTCTTACGGGGCTGATTATAAGTATTTTACAATCATAATTTTAATAAAATCAGAAATACGGATAAAAATGTATATTTTACGGAAAATCTAAAATATATTTATATGCTCAAAGTTTTAATTTATACGTTATATTTGCATTTAAAAGTGAATTAAAATTAAGAAATATGGCAGATAAAGACAATCATCAAAAAGAAGAAGTCACGGAGAAAAAAAGAAAACCGAATCACGGGAAAAATGTGAAATGGTTCAGAAAGCAAAAAGGGTATTCACAAGAGTATTTAGCAACCCAGATTAAATGTAAGGAGGGTGTCACTCAGCAAACCATATCTGAATGGGAAAAAGAAGAAGTCCTACCTATTGAGATTTTAGAAGATATTGCAAGAATCCTTGAAGTAGGCGTTTCTTGGCTTGAGGATAGTATCTTAGATGATGAAAGTGGTTTTTTTTCTCAGGATGGAGATAATAACAACAATTTTCAAAAGAATGAAAATGTAACTTTTACAGTCCATAATCCCTTGCAGGCAATGGAAAGGGCTTATAAAGATACAATGAGAAAACTTACGGCAGCTTATACAGATGCAAAAGATGTATATAAAGAAAATCAGGATAGAACGGAAGAATTTTATAAATATATCATCGAGGAGCAGAAAACGCAATTGAATTCTTTAAAAATTGAAGTTGATAACTTAAGAGATAAATTTATAGTTATTGTTACTAAGATTGCAGATAAATTATAATAAAAAAAGAAAGAATGACTCTCGCTTTTTTATTTTAATGGCTAGTGCTCATTTGCCCGTTACGTCATTTTTAGTATTGAAATTTTGTTTCTCCAGTTATAAAATCAAATTTCTGTAGAGCAAATTATTTTTTGTTATCTCTCTATCTGTACCCATTATCGAAATTTCGGACGTGTCCGGATAAAAATTGCTCCCGTCTTATTTTATTTAGGACGGGAGCAATTTTTTTGAGAAAGTGGGGGGGTGTGGGGAGTGTTGGGGCGGGGTTCTGTAAGATAGTATATATCGTATGTTCCTCTATATTCTCTAAGAGGAACAAGGAACACTTTATTAGCTCTTTAAGGAAAACACTCCCCAACACCCCCCACACTCCCCCTCCGGGAAGTATAGGGGTAGATGCTTACAAGAGGAGAACCGATTCACTATCAATGTCTTCACCATCATCACCAGGTGAACCTTTCCCGCCCTCTTTGGCATTACTTACCTCTTCGTCGGTGATCCTTACGACGCAAAAAGTAGATGTTTTATGTTTCTTTCTGCAGATAAAACCGTCTTTTTTGAGGATCATACCGAGCTTAACGGTTCCTCCGTGGGTGAACGGAAGATGCGTTTTGAGGCACACGAGTTCCAGGATCTGCGATGTGGTAAGCCATTGCATTGCGGTGTCTTTGGGGGTGGGTTTACGGAAATAGGTATAGAAGAATTCTTCTTCGGGGGTACGTACGCGGAAGGCGTCGTTGTTGTCGTTAATTTCTTCTATATCAGCGGAGTCGAGCCAGTAACGGAAACCGCTTTTGAGCAGGGCGACCGCCTGTGAGTAGACGTTGCGGTAGTCTACCGGCGTGAGGTGGTCTATCGTTTTGGCCTCGAAACAGAGGAACCGCCGGGAACCGGTAAGGTCGCTAAGTACCTGGTGGTTGTTCACCGAAGCGGTAAAGGAAGCCCGGCGGATGTAGTTCTCGGTATTGCGCCCGTAAGCCCGCCGTTCGCGTATCACGCTTTTGGTGATGATCTCCTTCAGTTTGTTGATCTCCTTCATGCTCAGGCTTCCCAGTTCGTCGAAGTTGACCAGGATACATTCCGACAGGTTGATCAGGTTGTCTTTCGAGTCGGTGTTGGGAAGCCCCGAATAACGGTAAGCAGCCAGTTCGGGCGGTAGCAACCTGGAGCACCAGGTGGTTTTGCCTATGCCCTGTTCGCTGTTCAGCATCAGCACCGTGTGGTTTTCGACATCGGGGAGGGTGGCGCAGGCTACCATGGCCACGATCCATTTTTTCAGGCAGATATGCCAAAGGTCCTGCCGGGTGGTTTGCACCGTGTCGGCCAGCCGGGCGATATAGTCTACCTTACCGTCCCACGGGGGCAGCGAACTGAAATAGGCCACAAAGGGGTCGTAGGGTTTGCTGAAGTCGGAGATCAGCAGCGCGCGCAGCGTGGTCTGCCGGCAGTCGATGCCGAGTCGGCGAAGGTCGCACCAGATGGAGTTTTCCTTGGCATCGTCTATCGGCAGGTAGGGCTGGCGCGACCTGACCTTCTGGTACTCCACACGGTGTATCACGATGTTATAGCGCAGCCGGTAATGCTGGAGCAGGTATTCCTCTATTCCGGCAATCTCGCGGATGCAGCGGTCATTTTTTTCCTGCCGGCGGGGCGGGGCCGTGTGGTGTTCGGAGGCATGGGTATAAGCGCTGCTGACAGCGGCGCGGACCTCTTCGGGCGGCATGTCGGCAAAATGCTTTTGCGCGTAGGCATACACATCATCGGGGTGAAGGCCCAGGCGGTTGCAGTGGTTGGCAAAGAGGTAGACGTAATTGTTGCGGTTGCCCTCCTCGTACTTAATTTTCCGCGTGGTACATTTCCGTGCCTTTGTGAGCGCGGCGGAAACGCCCCGGGAGGAAAGGGCCGGGGATGCCGGTGAAATGGCGGCATCATCCATTGGCGGTAAATCCGGCCGGGATTCCGCCCCTTTGTCGTTTTCACCTCTCAGCAGTCCGCTGATGTAGGCGTGTTCGTCGTAGGAGACGAAACAGAGCCTGCCGGTATCTTTTCCGGAAGGATCGGCTTTCACCCCGAGGTGTTTTTCATAGTATTCCGTTACGGCGCGGAAGGTTTTCGGGTGGTTGGCCGCGGTTACCGGGTGGCTTACGACGGGGCGCACGCCGATTTTCAACCCTTCGCCCCCGGGGCTGCGGAAGCAGAAAAGGGTATAGGGTAAGGCGGCCGCCTGTTCGGCCAGGTGCCGGATGCCGTCGGCGGGCAGCTTGTCGAAATCGAGCAGGATAAGCCCGTTGTAGCAGGTGATGTTTTCGTTCTTCCTGCGCCCGGCATAGGTGGCGGAAAGGGTAAAAGCGGGCAGCGCTTTTTTAAGTTTGTCGGCCAGTGTCGTGTCTCCCGATTGTTTAGCCCGGCGTAAGGCGTTCACTTCTGCGGCGAATGTGCCGTCCTGGATTTTCAACAGCATCGTGATCAGATGCATATCCCCCTCGTTGCGATGGAGATGCGTGTAGTAACTGATTTTCATTAATCAATAAATTTAAAGTATTAATAATCAGGAGGGGAAGACCTCCTTTGTTTTTTCATGGTCAGGGTTCGCCGAGGTGTTCGACGATGCAGGCTACCTGTTTGGGCGTGAGGCAACGGTGCCCCGCGTGGTATCCCATACGGGCCAGTTCGCTTTCGAGGGAAGGGTTGTATACGATCCACCGCCTGAGCTGGCGGGTGGCTCCCTGGGTGGTTAAATGAGGGCTGTATAATAGCGCCAGTTCGGCCGTTCCGTAGGCACGGATCCTGAAAAACGGTTCGTGTTTTTCCATGGTGTTATTTTTGGTTCTTTTTTATAATTTTATTTACCAAATATAGAGAAAAAATCAGACATAACCAAATATTTATGGCAAAAAAAGGCAAAATAATTACTTAAAATACAATGGCTTCACTTAGCGGCCAGCGCGCTATCCGGGCATTGTATCTTTGCTAATGTATTAAGTATTAATTATTTAAATTATTGAGTTATGTCAGTACATTACAAATTGGTTTTGAAGAAGAATCTGTCGCCCGCGGCACCGGAAGGCGAAAAGTTGTTTTATGCCCAGACCCGGGCGCAACGGGTGTATTCCTTTGATGAGATCTGCGAAGATGCCGCCGACACGTCTACGCTTTCGAGCGGTGATATGAAGCTCGCGCTCGACCGTATCTCGAAATTGCTGGTCAAAAGCCTTGCCAAAGGCGAGGTGGCGCACCTGGGCGAGCTGGGGAATTTCCAGTTGCTCACCTCCAGTACGGGAAGCGCTACGGAGAAGGAGTTTACGCAGGCCAACCTGAAACGGGCCCGCCTGGTGTTCCGCCCCGGCGCCATGCTGCGCTACCTGAAAGAGACGGTGAAGTTTGAACGCTATTCTCCGGAAAAGAAGGAGGCGGAGTGTGAAAGGCCGCATATGGATGAGTAATATACCTACCGGGTAACGAATGATGGAAAAGAGCATTTTTATCGGTAGGTTCCTGCCGCTGGCTGTGCAGACGGAGGAGCTGTTCGGTGTCAACCGGGTGGCCGTACTGGCGCAATGCGCGGTAGAATCGGGGTGGGGCGGGAGCAGCCTCGCGGCGAGGCATCATAACTATTTCGGTATCGTAGGATACGGGTGCTGCAATGCGTACTGGAAAGGAAGGAAAAGCGAACCGTCGCGCAGCGGGCTGGTATTCCGGAGTTACGATTCGCCGGCAGACAGTTTCTTCGACTTCGGGCGGCTGATCTCATCGGCTTACCAGACGGCTGCCGCGGTAAGCCACATCTACGGGGCGTATGCGCACGAAATAGCTTACAGCCCTTATATAAGCGAACAAAACGGCGATTGCCGTTCGTCTTACAAACGTATGATTACAAGTATCTGTAACGATTTAGACAAACGAATTAAAGCGTATGAACAAAGAAAAAGCACGTAAAGTGATCGAGTTTATCATTGCCGTCCTCTCGCTGCTGCTGGGCAGGAACAGGAAAAAGACGGGGGATGATAGGGGTTGATAGTTGTATAAAAATACTAAAGATGTATAAACGGTAAACGGCAGGGTAAACAATAACGCGCGCACTAAGGTTATGCTTACAACTATTTTTTTTAGTATAAACCCATATAAATTACACGATTATGGATTGGAAAAAAGATTCGGAAAAAGCGAAAAACAATGTTGAAGGCAGTATGGAACGTGGCGCTGAAAAAGTAAAAAAAGCATTCGACAGCGATAAAAACAACCTGAAGCATGATGCTAAAATCGAAGGCAGCAAAATTAAACAGGATATGAAAAATGAAGCTGCCGAAGTAAAGCAGGATGTGCGTGATATGCACGACAAACAGAATAAAAGAGACAACAAATATTGATATTAAACATAAATCTATGTAAATAGATTGTTTGTTGTTGCATAACGGAAAGGGGAGAAGTTGACCTGAAAAGGCACTTCTCTCCTTTCTTTGTTTATGGATGTTTGTTTGTACCTTTGCGGGACATATGCGTCAAACAGGAGTCAGGATACTTACCGAAGGTAAAATCTTCAGCCAGCTGGTCGGGCTGGCTTTGCCGTTGATGGCCACCGGCTTTATTCAAATGGCTTATACGCTTACCGATATGGCCTGGGTGGGGCGGCTGGGCAGCCGCGAACTGGCGGCGATCGGCGCCGTAGGTATTATCGTATGGATTACCCAGTCGTTTGCGCTTATCGGCAAAACGGCGGCGGAGATCACGATCGCCCAGTCGATCGGCAGCCATAATCCCGGCATGGCGAAGGCGTATGCATCGCATGCGTTCACGATCTCGGCGGTGCTTAGCATCATTCTGGCCTCGCTGCTGGTTAGCTTCGGCACGTCTATCGTTTCGTTTTACAAACTTGAAGCTGACATTGCGGATATGGCTGCGGGTTATCTCCGGATCGTGGGTACCGGGATTCCTTTTTATTACCTGTCGTACACGTTTTCGGGCATTTATAACGGAACCGGCAATACCGCCACACCGTTTTACCTGATGAGTACGGGCCTGGTGTGTAACATCCTGCTCGATCCGCTGTTGATATTCGGTGTAGGTAGCCTGGAAGGAATGGGTACGCGCGGGGCTGCCCTTGCCACTGTTCTTTCGCAAATGGTGGTTTTCGCCCTTTTCGTCTGGCGGACCAAGCGTGCGGACGGGGTACTGGACAGGTTTTCGTATTTTGTCAAAGTCAAAAGGGAGTATGTGCTCCGTATTTTAAAGCTGGGAACGCCTATTGCGCTGATGAACGGTTTTTTTGCCGTTATCAATTTCTTTATGGCCCGTATCGCTTCTGAGTACGGCGGGCACCTGGGTGTTATGAGCCAGACGACCGGAAGCCAGATCGAAGGGATAACGTTTATCACTTCGCAGGGTTTCTCCGTGGCGCTGGCCACGTTTGTGGCGCAGAATTATGCTTCGGGTAAGACGCAACGGGCACAAAAGGCATACCGCTACGTGCTGGCTACCCTGCTTTCGTTCGGAATTGTTATCACATTCGTTTTTATGACCTGGGGAGAGGCTATCTTCGGTATCTTCGTGCCCGAGCAGGAGGCTAAAGCGGCAGGCGGACACTACCTGTATATCATGGCTTTCTGCCAGATCTTTATGATGCTCGAAACGGCTACGCTGGGTATGTGGAACGGCTACGGGAAAACGTTGCCTCCGGCTGTGATCAGTATAGGGCTGAATTTCGCGCGACTTCCCCTGGCGCTATGGCTCTCTCCGCTGATCGGTATAACCGGCGTATGGGTGGCGATATCCGTATCTGCCTCCCTGAAAGGGCTTGCAAGCGCGATATGGTGGAAACTGTCGGGTTTGAAAAAAGACTACCAACCTTCCGGCGCAGCGGATTGACGGGGCTGCGCCGGTAGGGAATATTATGGGTTATAGTTTTTCTTTGAGGAACTGTCCGGTATAGGAACCGGGGCATGCGGCAATTTCTTCGGGGGTGCCTGTGCATACCAGGTTGCCTCCGGCGTCTCCTCCTTCGGGACCTAAGTCGATCACGTAATCGGCGCATTTGATCACGTCCATGTTGTGTTCGATAATCACCACGGTATGTCCTTTTTCGATCAGCGCATTAAAGGCTTTAAGAAGCGTTTTAATGTCGTGGAAATGCAAACCGGTGGTAGGCTCGTCGAATACGAACAGGGTGGGCTGTTGCTTTTCCTGTGCCAGGTAGGAGGCCAGTTTTACCCGTTGGTTTTCACCTCCTGAAAGGGTGGAGGAGGTTTGTCCCAGTTTGATATATCCGAGGCCGACATCCTGCAGGGGTTTCAGCCGTTTGATGATCTTCTTTTCCTGGCTGTCTTTGGATTCGCCGAAAAACTCGATGGCCTGGTTTACCGTCATCTCCAGTACGTCGTAGATGTTGGCTCCTTTGTATTCTACGTCGAGAACGTCGGACTTAAAGCGCTTGCCGTGGCATACGTCGCATTCGAGGGATATATCGGCCATAAACTGCATTTCTACGGTTATTTTGCCTTCTCCCTTACATTCTTCGCAACGGCCGCCTTCTTTGTTAAACGAGAAGTAAGCGGCCGAGAATCCCAGCTGTTTGGCCAACGGCTGCTCGGCGTAGAGTTTCCTGATTTCGTCGTAGGCTCCCATATAGGTGACGGGATTGGAACGGGAGCTTTTTCCTATGGAGTTCTGGTCGACAAATTCAATGTCTTTGATCAGGTGAAAGTCGCCTTCCAAGGATTTGCATTCGATATTGGAACGCGCGGCATCGTCGAGCTTGTGTTTTACGCCTTCGTAAAAGATATCCCTGACGAGGGTACTTTTTCCTGATCCGCTGACTCCGGTAACGACGGTCATGACATTTAAGGGAAACTTCACGTCTATTCCCTTCAGGTTATTCTTACGGGCGCCTTTTACTTCGATAAAGTTATTCCATCTGCGTCTGACCGCAGGTACTTCTATCTGGTCTTCGCCGGTAAGGTAGCGTACGGTATAGCTGTTGGTATCGCTTTGCAGGTTGTTTATATCGCCCTGATACACCACTTCTCCTCCCAGCCGTCCTGCCTTCGGGCCGATATCGATAATATAATCGGCGGCCCGTATAATTTCTTCGTCGTGTTCGACTACTACGACCGTATTGCCTAATTCCTGCAACTGGCGCAATACTTTGATAAGTAAATCGGTATCGCGGGAGTGCAGTCCGATGCTCGGTTCGTCTAAGATATAAAGTGATCCTACCAGGCTGCTGCCTAATGAGGAGGCGAGGTTGATCCGCTGGCTTTCTCCCCCGGACAGGGTGGATGAAAGGCGGTCTAATGTGAGGTAGCCTAATCCTACGTCGAGCAGGAATTGCAACCGGCTGTTGATTTCCGTAAGTAAGCGTTTGGCTACCGCGGCGTCTGTTTCGCCGAGCTGCAACCCGTTGAAAAATTCTTTCAGCGCGGTGATAGGCATCGATACGAGTTCGGCTATGTTTTTGCCTCCTACATGCACATACAGCGCCTGTGGTTTCAAACGGCTGCCTTTACAGGTAGGGCATATTGTTTTGCCGCGGTAACGGGCCTGCATGACACGGTATTGTATTTTATAGAGGTTTTCTTCTACCATCTGGAAGAAATCGTCTATGCCTTCGAGGTTCTTTGCTCCATGCCAAAGCAACTCTTTTTCCTTCTGCGTCAGTTCATAGTAGGGGCGGTGGATCGGGAAATCGTATTTCGCGCTTTTGGTTACGAAACGGTGCAGCCATTCGCTCATTTTATCTCCTTTCCAGCAAACTACGGCTCCCTGGTAAACAGAGAGGCTCTTATCGGGTATCACCAGGTTCTCATCTATCCCCAGCACTTTGCCGAAACCTTCGCAAACGGGGCATGCGCCCACGGGATTGTTGAAATTGAACATCATATCCGTCGGCTCTTCGAAAGTGATCCCGTCGGCCTCGAATTTCTTGGAGAACTCTTTGGTAATGATTTCGTCACCGGAATATACACGGATATAACAGGTTCCGTGTCCTTCGAAAAAGGCTGTTTCGCACGAATCCGCCAAACGGCTTTTCAGGGTTTTGTCGCCGGATATGACCAACCGGTCCACAATGATTTTTATCGTAGGGGAGGTGAGGAGTTCTTCGTTTTCCATCACTTCCTGTATGCGGTATACCTCATCGTGGATAGAGAGGCGGGTGTATCCTTCTTTTTGCAGGATTTCGAGTTGTTCCTTCATATCCCGGCCTTCGGGCAGGATAACGGGAGCCAATACGGCGAAACGTGTTCCTTCGGGATAGGAGAGTACCCATTTCACAATGTCGCTTACCTGGTGTTTTTTTACTTCCAGTCCGGAAACGGGTGAGATGGTCTTGCCTACGCGGGCATAGAGCAAGCGGAGGTATTCGTACACTTCGGTGGAAGTTCCCACGGTGGAACGGGGATTACGGGTGTTGACCTTTTGTTCGATGGCTATCGCCGGCGGAATGCCTTTGATGAAATCGGCTTCGGGCTTGCTCATCCTCCCCAGGAACTGGCGGGCGTAAGAGGAAAGGCTTTCGACATACCTGCGTTGGCCTTCTGCATACAGGGTATCGAAAGCAAGTGAGGATTTACCGCTGCCCGAAAGGCCGGTAATAACGACTAATTTGTCGCGCGGAATTTCTACATCTATATTTTTGAGATTATTGACGCGTGCGCCTTTAATCAGTATATTTTGTTCTTCTGTCATACAATATGTTACCTTTCTATAAAAACATGCAAAGGTACGAATTTTCAGGCAATCTTTTTATACTTTAGTTGCCTGTAAACCGTATAATTATAGCATATGGATATTCTTTTGATTATTTTAGCAATTATTTGCTTTATCGTAGGTATAGCGGGGTCTGTCCTTCCGGCGCTGCCCGGTCCTCCGGTCTCTTACCTGGGGTTGTGGCTGCTGCAATGGAGCAGCTATTGTGAGTTTTCGTATACGTTCCTGATCGTGATGGGGGTTATTATGCTTGTCATCGGCGTGGCCGATTATTTCCTTCCGCCTTTGCTGACCAAGACTACCGGTGGTTCGAAGTATGCTACGATCGGGTCGGTTATAGGCATGATTGCGGGTATATTCCTCACGCCTGTCGGTATGTTGACGGGGATGCTGCTGGGCGCTTTTCTGGGGGAGTTGCTGTTTGCCCGGCAGACGGCTGCGCATTCGCTGAAAGCGGCTTTAGGGGCTTTTGTCGGTTTTATTGTCGGTACGGGCGTAAAATTACTGTATTGCTTTTTCGTGATCGTTTCTCCGTTTTTTTACGGGATGTAGGTAATTTCTTTACAGGTTTCAGTTTTGTATGAATACCCAGTTATTTCCGGTGGAAAGTTCCTCGTTGTATGCAAATCCTTCCCATGTGAATGCTTTAAGTTCACCGGGGTTGGTAATACGGTTTTTAATGATATGGCGTGTCATTTGTCCGCGGGCCATTTTAGCGTAAATAACGATGGTTTTGAGTTTGCCGGACTTCCACATTTTGAAGTCGGGGGTTATGAGGGTTGTCTTTTTCTCGATTTCTTTCCAATGGAATGCTGTTTGTATGTCCATGCTTGCCAGGTTGATCAGGATATTTCCGGATTGTTGGATATCATTCAGGAAAGTTGAGGTTATTTTGTCGCGCCAGTAATTTGAAATATTTCCTTCAGCCAATTCCGGTATCTTTACGTCTGCTTCCATGCGATAGGTCTTGATGCCGTCTAAAGGGCGTAGCAATCCGTAACCAAAAGACGCGATCCGCAACTGGTCCTGTGCGAACTGAAAATCTTCGGGGCTGAAATCTCTCGGATGGATATTTTTGTATACGACTCCCGTATATGCGAGTATCGCCTGCAAAGGCTGTATATTGTCGGAATGGAAATGACGGAAACGCATATAGTTCTCCGCGGCAAGCCTGGGGTTGATTTTAAGCATACGGCCCAACTCTTCTGTGGAATACTGGGTCATATTCAACGCGATCTCGTTTGCTTCGTGAAGAAAACGCGGCCGGGTGGCTTTGGGCGCCTGAACGGTAGAAACAGAGGCCATTGTTTTGGCTGATGAAATCAGAACGATCATAGTGTTATTTTATAACAAAAATAGGAAACTTTGTACAGTTTGCATGCCTCCTTATCTATTAATTTATAGGATTACTGCCAAAAGTCCTTAAACATTTAAACAAAATTCCGAGTAATCAATTTATTATGTAAATTTGCGGTTCTAATAAAATCGCAGATGGGTGTAACAATCAAAGAAGTAAACAGTAAAAAAGAACTCAGGAAGTTTGTAAAATTTAATATCGAACTATATAAAGACAACCCTTATCATGTACCCGGTCTGATTGATGAAGAAATGATGACGCTGGACAGGGAGAAAAATCCCGCTTTTGAAGTGGGCGAGTCCGTTTATTTCCTGGCTTACCGGGATAATAAGATTGTAGGGCGTATTGCCGGACTGATCAATCACCGTAGCAATGAGGTGTGGAACCAGAAATCGGCGCGTTTTAGTTTCGTGGATTTTATAGATGATGATGAAGTCGTGGATGCCTTGTTCCGGGCTGTGGAGAAATGGGCGAAAGAAAAAGGGATGAATAAGTTGCACGGTCCGATGGGATTTACGGATCTGGATCATGAGGGTATGCTGATCGACGGCTTTGACCAGTTGGGAACTATGGCGACTATTTATAATTATCCCTATTATCCGGCACAAATGGAACGGATGGGATATGAAAAGGAACAGGACTGGAAAGAATTTAAAATATATATACCGGAAGGTATACCGGAAAAGCATCTTCGGATTGGGGAAATCGTGAAGAAGAAATATGGATTGAAGACGTTGAAGTTTAAATCACGTAAAGAGGTCTGGCCCTATGCGCATAAGATCTTCCTGGCTTTAAATGCGGCTTATACTCCTTTGTATGGTTTTGCGCCGCTGACGGATAAGCAGATCGATTACTATGTGAATATGTATATCCCGATGATACGCCTGGATTTCGTAACGGTGATCGTCCGCGAGGAAGATGACGCAGTAGTGGGATTCGGTATATCACTTCCGAATTTGTCGAAGGCTTTGAAAAAGGCCAAAGGGCGTCTTTTCCCGTTCGGTTTTATTCCGTTGCTGCGGGCTTTAAAGCTGAAGCCTAAGGTGGTAGACCTGTATTTGACGGGTGTTATTCCGGAATACCAGGGAAAGGGTGTGAACGCGTTGCTGTTTAACGACCTTATACCTGTTTATATTAACAGAGGTGTGGAATATGCGGAAAGCAACCCTGAGTTGGAAACCAATAATGCGGTTCAGGCGCAATGGGATTATTTCAAAAGGGAACATCATAAAACAAGAAGAGCATTTAAAAAAGAATTATAAAAGGAGTTTTTTTCTATGGATGAACTGAATTCATCATTAATACAACCGACAGAATATAACGAAGACGATATTAAAACCCTCGATTGGATGGAGCATATCCGCCGCCGTCCCGGTATGTATATCGGGAAATTGGGCGATGGTACGCATTCGGATGATGGTATTTATGTGCTTTTAAAAGAAGTGCTGGATAATTCCATCGACGAATATATGATGGGATATGGCAAAACGATTGAAGTGACAGTTGAAGAAGGTGCAGTGACCGTGCGCGACCATGGGCGGGGTGTCCCGCTTGGTAAGGTAGTGGATGTATCGAGCAAGATGAATACGGGTGCCAAGTACGACAGTAAAGCTTTCAAAAAATCGGTAGGACTGAATGGGGTTGGTATAAAAGCCGTCAATGCCCTGAGCAGCTATTTCCTGATTGAAAGTGTGCGCGACGGGAAAAGTAAAAAGGTAGAGTATAGCCGCGCATTGATTACGAAAGAATCAAAAATAAAACCTACCGACGATCTGAACGGAACGCTTATCTATTTTATTCCTGATAAACAAATCTTCAGGGAGTACCAGTATAAGGATGAATACATTGAGAGCTTGCTGAAGAATTACGTATTCTTAAACTCCGGCCTGACGATTATTTATAACGGAAAGAAATTCTATTCGCGTAACGGGTTGGCTGACCTGTTGAATGAAAACATGACCACCGAACCGCTTTATCCGATTATCCATTTGAAAGGAGAGGATATTGAGCTGGTTATTACGCATAGTAACCAATACGGGGAAGAATATTATTCGTTTGTAAACGGGCAGTATACCACGCAGGGGGGCACGCACCTTTCGGCGTTCAAAGAAACAATCGGACGGGTAATCAAGGAGTATTACAATAAAAATTTCGAATATTCGGACATACGTGCAGGTATAGTGGCTGCCATCAGTATAAAAGTGGAAGAACCGGTATTTGAAAGCCAGACAAAAACAAAGCTGGGCTCCAAGGATATGGGTCCGCAGGGTCCGACGGTATCCAAATTTATCGGCGATTTTATCAAGAAAGAGTTGGATAATTTCCTTCATAAAAATACAGATACGTCTGAAGCCCTGCTCAAAAAGATATTGGAATCGGAGAAGGAACGCAAGGCTATTGCAGGGGTTACCAAACTGGCGCGCGAAAGGGCGAAGAAAGCCAATCTGCATAATAAGAAACTCCGCGACTGCCGCATTCACCTGAACGATGCGAAAGGCGACCTGAAAGAGGAAACCTGCATCTTTATTACGGAGGGTGACTCGGCAAGCGGTTCGATTACGAAAAGCCGTGACCCCAACCTCCAGGCGGTGTTCAGCCTTCGGGGCAAGCCTTTGAACAGTTACGGGCTGACCAAGAAAATCGTATATGAGAATGAGGAGTTTAATCTCTTACAGGCAGCTTTGAATATTGAAGACGGTTTGGACGGACTCCGGTATAATAAGGTAATCATCGCTACGGATGCGGATGTGGACGGTATGCATATCCGGCTGTTGCTAATCACCTTCTTCCTGCAGTTTTTTCCTGATTTGATCAAGCGGAACCATGTGTATATCCTGCAAACCCCTTTATTCCGTGTACGTAATAAGCAGAAAACATGGTATTGCTACAGCGAGGAAGAGCGTCTTGCGGCTATGGAAGCCGCGGGTAAGAATCCGGAAATTACCCGTTTCAAAGGATTGGGTGAGATATCTCCGGATGAATTCAAGAATTTCATCGGAAAGGATATCCGCCTTGACCAGGTCACTATGAAGAAAGAGGATCTGGTAAAGGATATGCTTGAGTTTTATATGGGTAAGAACACAATGGACAGGCAGAACTTTATTATTGAGAATCTGGTTGTTGAAGAAGAAATAATTTAAGAATGAAAAAGATAGCTCTTTTTCCCGGAACGTTTGATCCTTTTACTATCGGGCATCAGTCACTGGTAACACGAGGACTTACGCTGGTAGATGAAATTGTGATAGCAATCGGAATTAATGAAAGGAAAAAAACGTATTTCCCACTGGAAGAGCGTTTGCTGGCTATCCGCAGACTGTATGAGGATAATCCCTGTATAAAAGTGGAGTCGTACGATTCGCTGACGGTTGACTTTGCGGATAAGATAGGCGCCCGGTACATTTTACGCGGGATACGTACGATCAATGATTTTGAATACGAAAAGAATATTGCTGCTGTAAACCGTAAACTTACAGGTATCGATACATTTATTCTTTTTACCGAACCCGAACATACCCACATCAGTTCCAGTATAGTACGGGAATTGCTGTCATACGGAAAAGATATTTCCCTCTTTGTGCCCAAGGGCACGAAGTTGTATTAAACATTTGAGGAAAGATTAGAATGAAAAAAGTCATTTTATACCTGTTGTTGTCGATAGGTTGTTTTGTGCAGGTTGAAGCGCAAAATATGAATATGGAGATGCGTAAATTGTCGATGGCGGTTTATGCAGTGTCAAACCTGTATGTGGATTCTACGGATACGGATAAACTGGTGGAAGATGCGATTTCCGGTATGCTGGAAAAATTAGACCCGCATTCCAATTATCTGGACCCGGAGGAAACGAAAGAAATGACTGAACCTTTGCAGGGAAATTTCGACGGAATTGGTATCCAGTTTAACATGCTTACGGATACGTTATATGTTATCCAGGTAATAGCAGGCGGTCCTTCGGAGAAAGTAGGGCTTATGGCCGGCGACCGTATCATCATGGTGAACGACACCGTGATTGCAGGTGTTAAAATGAGGAATACGGATATAATGAAACGGCTCCGGGGGCCTAAAGGAACGGAAGTACGTGTAAAAGTCCTCCGTAACCATGATCCGGAATTGATTGAATTTAAGATCGTACGCGGAAAGATTCCTGTGTATAGTTTGGATGCTGCATACATGGCGGATAAGCAAACCGGATATATCAAACTGAATCGTTTTGCTGCCTCCTCGGGTACGGAGTTTCTGGAAGCGCTGGAAAAATTGAGAAAGAAAGGTATGAAGAACCTCATATTGGATTTGCAGGGTAACGGTGGGGGCTATCTCAATATCGCGATAGATATAACCAATGAATTCCTCCAGAAAGGGAAATTGATTGTTTATACGGAAGGAGCCAAGCAGCCCCGCGAAGAAGCGAATGCTACGGGAAGGGGAAATTTTGAAGAAGGACGCCTGGTGGTTCTGGTGGATGAAGCTTCTGCTTCTGCCAGTGAAATACTTGCGGGAGCTATTCAGGATTGGGACCGGGGAGTAATTATCGGTCGTAGGACATTTGGAAAAGGTTTGGTCCAGAAACCGATCCCGTTGCCCGACGGCTCAATGATCCGTTTAACGGTTTCCCGTTATTTTACGCCTACCGGAAGAGGGATCCAGAAGCCTTATGAAAGTGGTAAAAAAGAGGATTACAACCACGACTTAATCGATCGTTACAACCGGGGTGAGCTGATGAGTGCGGATAGTATCCATTTCCCTGATTCCATGAAATACAAAACGCTGGTAAATCAGCGGGTTGTATATGGCGGCGGCGGTATTATGCCGGATATTTTCATACCTATCGACACCACACGTTTTACTGATTATCATCGCCGTCTGATAGCTACGGGACTGGTAAACCGTATCGCTATGAATTACCTGGATGTCAACCGGCAAGAGCTGACTTCTACCTATCGGAGATTTGAACAGTATAAACAAAACTTTGAGGTTTCGGAATCGATGATGCAGGAACTGCTGGCTATGGCGGAAGGTGAAAAGATTGAATTCAAGGAGGAAGAATACGACCGTTCGAAACCGTTGATCATGCTACAGGTAAAGGCACTGATTGCACGTGACCTGTATGAAATGGCTGAATATTTCCAAATAATGAATGATGATAATCCAAGTTATAAAGAAGCGCTTCGTATCCTTAACGACGAAGCTGCTTATCGAAAGGAATTAGGGTATATATAACCAGCATAACTAAAATAAAATGGCACCTGTCCGGTTTTATTGGATTACAGGTGCCATTTATTTTTAATACCTCCTATTGCTGTATTAATGATATGCTAATATTTCCAGACTAAAACTCCGGCAGGTTTAATATCCTGTTCGCCAATGATAATATCTGTATTGGCTGGAAGGGGGAAACTAAATGTATCGCTTGAATAGTTTACGGCAATGCCGAAACCGTCACGATATTCCATCCAAACGCCTTCGGGTAAATTCATCACCGAGGCTTTATAAAGTGAATAGATTCTTTTAAGAACGTCTTTTTCTAATTCGCCATTCTCACTTTCAACGCCTATATAGGTTATACTTCCTTTTCCCACTTTATTGTGTAGTACGGCTGGTTTGCCTGCATAATAATCGGAATCGTAATTTGCCCATACTTCTGTTCCTTTATAGGGTGTAAGAATGTCACCCCATACGCTCCATTTATATATCTTACCGTCCATTTTTACCGTACCGGGATGATTATCGGGAAGCAGGTCGTAGAAATCGGTTGTACCTCCGATTAACGGATAAATTTTTCCGCCTAACGGTAGTTCGAATAGCTGGCTCATACGGTCTTTTATTCCAGTCCGGCAGGTTAATATCAAATGTCCTCCCTGCTCGGCATAATTTTTCCATTCGGTAATTAATGAGTCGTCTACCATTTCATATGCGGGTGCTATCAATACCGGATATTCTTTCCAGCTTTTTCCTTCGTAGATAATATCTACAGGAGCGCCAAAGCTCTTTAACGGCTTGTAATATTTCTGGACATGATTTTCAAAATTCCATTTATAGGTGAGCGGCCTCTTGGAAATACTCCAGGCATTTTCATGGTTATATAATATTCCTGTTTTCCTTTTCAGATAATCCCGGGGAAGAGCCTTACCCGGTTTGTATGTTTTTCTTAACTTGTCGATTTCGTTTATGAATTGAACAAATTCAAGTCCTCCCCGGGAGGTGGTAACTCCATCGGGTCCGATAATAGCCTGATGAAACTGTTCATCGCCATACAAGGGCTGGCGGAAACGATATGTACAGGTTAAATCACTGCCTCCGGCAAATACCGACCATAGCCATAAACGTATTGCTCCGGGATAAGGTTGAGAATTGAGAGTTCCCCAGTTGACCTGTCCCGGCTGTAATTCCATGACTCCATACATGCCACTGACCGGCCTGAAGAAATCATTGGCAAAAGGAATTCTCATGGGGTCGCCTATCCTGAATCCGAATTTTCCTATCCCCGGATCCCCATATACCATGTACCGGGTGTAAGTATAGAAATCGAATTCTTTTGATTTTCCGATATGGCCTTCTTCGTAGTTAGGAATATAATTAGAAGTAATCCACTGGTTCTTGCAATATTTCTTTAATACCAATGCCTGTTCATCCAGGAAAGTGGCGGCTTCATGTGCATAAAAACGTCGCCAGTCCAGTAGTTGGTGAGGATTCTGCCCCCAATGCGACGGACGGGGAAAGTTTATCATTTCAAAATCAGGATATATCTGACTCCAGAAAGCTGTTCCCCATGCTTTATTTAGTTTGTTGATGTCATTATCGTATTTATTTCTTAGAAATAAACGGAAACGTTTGAGTGCTTCATCGTTAAAATCCTGCCGGACACCTGGTTCGTTATCTAATTGCCATCCGATGACCCGTGGGTCGTTGCCGTAACGCTTTCCTAACTCATGAATTATTTTTAAGGAGTATTCACGGTAAAAAGTATTGGTAAACGAAGCATGTTGCCTTGCCCCATGGTCATAATAAGTCCCGTTTTCGTTTTTCAATAAGATTTCCGGGTGGCTTCGCGTGAGCCATACCGGGGGAGTTGCCGTTGTAGTGCAAAGCACAACTTTCAGATTGTACTTAGCTGAGAGTTCTATGGCTTTATCGAGCCAAGAGAAATCATATTTACCTTCTTCCGGTTCGAGCTGCGCCCATGCAAACTCGCCGAAATGGGTAAACTCAAATCCCAGTTCAGCCATTTTCTTTAAATCTCTTTCCCACTGGCTTTCGTCCCAATGCTCAGGATAATAGTAAGCGCCTACTGTAGTCAGGTTTTTCTCAGGGAAAAAACTCTTTGTTTGTTGTCCAAACAGGTTTAGGCATGCACTCATAAGCATGCCGATCATTAGCAGTTTGTTTCTCATAAATATTTAATTAAAATGAAATTAAAGCCTTTTTACAAACAGGAATATACACATTTCCCCTCGACAAAGGTTGCTTTCATATTTATATCTTTATCGAATAGTATAATATCTGCATCTTTTCCTTTTTCAAGGGTACCCTTTTTGTCTTCTATTCCCATAATTTTTGCGGGCGTTTCTGATGTCATCCTCATTACTTCTACTAAAGGTATCTCAGCAAGAAGCATTGTCCGGATCATCCGGTCGGCTGTAGCAATACTACTGGCTAAGGCCGAACGGTCGGCCAATTTCCCCACGCCGTCTTCTACAATTACACGAGCATCAATATCTTCTACGGAACCCGAATAGGCGGCTGCAAACATCGCATCAGTTACCAAAGCAATCCGTCCGGCTCCTTTAATTTTATGAACAAGTTTCAAAATAGGAATGGGTACGTGGATTCCGTCGGTCACTAATTCAACCGTCATATCATCCATCAGGTAGATGCTTTCGATAGTACCTTCATGTTTAAATTCCCTTACTTTATGAACGCCTGTCATCGCATTATAGAAATGGGTGACATGTTTAAAGCCGGCATCGTATGCCTCCTTTACGGTAGAGTAGTCGGCAGTTGTATGTGCTAATGAGACCAGTACTCCTTGCCGGGTTGCGTACCTTCCGAATTCAAAGGCGCCTTCCAGTTCGGGTGAAGCACTCCAGCGTTTTATGCAACCGGTAGAGGCGAGTAACTCTTTGTATTCATTCGGATCTGGTGGATAAAGATGGTTCGGGTCTTGTCCACCGCACATCTTTTTGTTCAGGTAATTGCCTTCCAGATGTAATCCCATAATCCGGGCACCGTCTTTTGGATTGACCATTACGGTTTCACATGTTCGGATAGCCCGTTCAAACGTTTCCTTTGGTGAAGCGGCCAGTGTTGCGTAGATAGATGTCATTCCTTGTTTCGCATGTGCACGGGCAATAGCATAGAAAGCTTCCGGGGTTGCTTCCGTAAAATCATGCCCCCCGCCTCCATGTAGATGGAGGTCGATACAACCCGGCGCTATATAATGATCCTTTGCATCAATAATCAATGCATCCGGAACTTCCATATTATGGTTTGATATTTCTGTTATTTTATGATCCTCAACAAGCAGATAGTGATCCTTTAATATTCCTTTGGGGCTAAAAATTCGTCCGTTAATTAATTTGATATATTGTTTATGCATGGCTTAACAGGTAACTATATTGCAGGAGATAAAAGAACTCCGTTCAATCTTTTTCTTTCCAGGGAATTATAAAGAGGTGTCAAGCATTTATTTCCGGCTGATTTTAATTGGTTGCGTCCGTCATCAATAGCAGTACCATAATTAATGTAATTAAGCAATTGCTTCAGCATAAATTCACGTTCGTCACCCAATTCGTAAAAAATATCCTGCTGGGTCTCAACGCAATTAAAACCAGCGGTAGGGTGGAAACCGTCGGCATAATCCGAATCGTTATTTTTATTGCTGATCTTACTTACAATCGGGTGTAATTCCCATTCATATCGGTCATCATCAAAAGTAATGGAACCCACATTTTTGCCTTCTGTTTTGTTTCCCATTATGATCAAATTCTGGTTTAGTCCCAGGTATGGACTAAGTCCGTTAATTACAGCTTCAGATGCAGATGCAGTCCAGTTTGAAGTAATCACGAATAACCTTTTAATATCCAGGTTAACAACCTGGGACCCTTGTGTTGCTAACTTAGGATCAAGATAAAGCGTTTGATCCTGATAATTATTATCTTTATTGGTGTTATAAATCAGGTTGCAGAAAACATCACCTAAAGCATTAGCAGGAGCAAGCATAGTAGATAATAAACGTGCGCTAGATACAAGCCCTCCCCCGTTATATCGTAAATCAAGTATAAAATCTTCAGGCTTTTCCGTTTTTATCCGGGCTAACGCATCTCGGAGGCTGTTATTAAATGTTTCATCTTGTCCGTTATTAACAGGGCCTGCCGTGAAATGGTTATACAATAAATACCCGGCTTTCTTTCCGTTTACAAGAGGGAAGGTTTTATAAACGTATACGGGATTATCCGTAACGTCAGGTATAGAAGTGATCTCAATCTGCCGTAAAGCGGTACTATTTTCATCCAGGACACCGAATCGTATAGTAGATGAAGAAGACGCGTAAAGCATATCGGTTATCTCACTTGTATTATTCGTATCGGGAAGAGGTCTCCCGTTTAATTCATATATCCACGAATCTCGTTTAAGTCCTGCATTTGCGGCAGGTGAACCCGGGGCAACATATAATATGCGTAGTGCGTAAACATTAGGGTTTTCCTGAACCCTGTAATACAAAAATTCAAAGCCGAATGAATACCTTTCACCCATATATGCCCGAGAATTGGTAGTTTTCTTATTTATTGTGGAATAAGGCCTTGTTTTACCGTCTTTATCTGACAACAATGAATAAAAGAATTGATCCGGCTCCAGGGAAAAATTTAATTTGTTTTTTTCCGGAATATCTTCATACCAATAATAATACTTACGCATGGTTTCTTCAATCCACTCATTGGCAGTTGAGTCTGATGGCGTAGGTTTAGGAGATTCTTCGTCTGTACATGACAAAAAAAGGGAGAAAATAATAAAAGGAAAAAGGATAAATGGAAATTTATAAGGTACCATATACTTAACTTCTTGTTTTAAAGAAACAAATATATAAAAGAAAAGATTATTATTTGATATTAATAAATAGAAACCTTTCTTTTAAGTAGTTGTAAATAATTTGGGTTAAAGATTAATCTATTTACTAATCAATCTTTTCAAACCTATTTGTTAGCCGTTAAAACCAAGCAAACAGGATATAAATCCATTATTTATTCCATCCTGATATAAGGAATGATAATTAAAATTTCTTTTCTACAATTGCCTGCATGACATTTACGATATAATCTCCCATTTTCTCACATTCGGAAATCATATCCATATAATATACGCCATCCTGATAATCATATACTTTATTGTTGACATCTTCCAAATTGTGAAGTTTCAGCTGGTTGCGGTAGTTATTAATTTCATTTTCGAGATTATAGGTAGGTATAATATCATCCGGCATTATCTCTGATTTATGAAGGACTTCAACCATATAGGATAATGCCTGGTCGAGATAAGAAACCATGTGATTGAAATTATGATTCAGATCGTCGGTGAAGACTGATTTACCTTCGTTGCGGCGTTTAATAGAACGCGCCAGATTATGACACGAATCCGCAATACTTTCAATCTCTGTAACTGCCCGTAGCATACCTCGTATTTCTTCTTTACTTTCAGAACTCAGACGTCCTTCTGCTACCTGGTTCAGGTAATTTGCAATCTCGATTTCCATACGGTCGCTTATGCTTTCATATTTCTCTATACGGCTGTATGTTTTCAGGAATATCTCATCATTTTTTTCATAAAAGAGTTCTTTCACCATTCCAAACATACGGTAGGTGCGGTCACCGAAAACGGCAATTTCCTGTTTTGCCTGCATCAAAGAAAGCTCGGATGTAGAAAGCATACCTGCTGAAATGTAGGTAAGCTGGAATTCTTCTTCGTCCGCTCCTTTTTTGGGTTTAATCAAAGCTGAACACACAAACACATAAAATTTCACAAACCATATCATAATACATACATTCGCTATATTAAATGTGGTATGGAAGAGAGATAATCCGTAAGATACGGATACCTGTAATGAAGTAAGTTGTTTTTGCAAGGCTATTAAATTGGGATCCGTCAGTGTTTGTCCGGATGTTATAAAACGTATAGTATCAGGATCCAGAGTAGACAAAAATTGTGTCATGGCATTCGGATCGCCCGGTCCGTAATTTGTTACGACCCAGGAGATCATACTAGTAAAAGGATAGAATACAATCATTACCCAGATTACACCAAATACATTAAACATTAAATGAGCTAAGGCTGCCCGTTTAGCTGATACGTTGGCAGATATGGCTGCAATGTTAGCTGTAATAGTTGTACCAATGTTTTCTCCTAATACCATTGCTGCCGCCATCTCAAATGGAATCCATCCCTTAGTACACATAATTAATGTAATGGCTACCGTAGCACTCGATGACTGGACAATAATAGTAAGTATGGTTCCGAGGGCAAGGAATAACAACAATGATCCATAACCCATGGTAGTATAATTACGAAGAAAGGCAAGCGCCTCAGGATTATTCTGTAAATCTGGAACTGAAGATTTAAGATACGATAGTCCTAAAAATAAAAGAGCGAATCCCATTGCGAATTCACCCCATGATTTTCTTTTACTCTTGCCTGAAAATATTAACGGAATACAAACACCAATTAACGGCAGCGCAAAAACACTAATATCTACTTTAAACCCAAAAAGCGATATAATCCAAGCCGTTACAGTAGTACCAACGTTAGCTCCCATAATAACGCCGATAGATTGCGTAAGCGAAAGAAGTCCGGCGTTTACGAAACTGACGACCATTACTGTGGTTGCACTTGACGATTGAATCAGGGCTGTGATGAGTATACCGGTCAGAACGCCGGTGAAACGGTTTGTGGTCATAACGGAGAGTATGCTTCGAAGCTTATCTCCGGCAACTTTCTGCAATCCCTCACTCATTATTTTCATTCCATAAAGGAACATACCTAAAGCCCCGATGAGAGTCAGAAAGTCTAAAAATGAATAATCCATCTAAAAAAACATTTGGGCGGACATCCTATCCGATTAATATTCTTATTTTTATCCGGCAAAACTACAAATAATAACTGAATTACCATGGATACAACGATCACAATTTATTGCAAAAATAATAGCCAATACAAGGAAGTACCCGCGGGTTCAACACTGCTCGAAGTATATGAGCTGGTTGATTCTCCATTGAAATACCGCCCCATGAATGCCCTTGTAAATAATAAAGTGGAAGGACTCAATTATCGTTGCTGGCAACCGAAAGATATTGAATTTATGGATTTTACAAGGCAGTCTGGATTGCGTACTTATGTACGTTCTCTTTGTCATATCTTTTCAAAAGCGGTATATGACATATTACCGACAGCCACGTTAAATTTGGAGCATCCCATTTCGAAAGGTTATTACTGTGTTATTCATAATGGTAAAGCTATGGATGAAGTAACAATAGAAAAAATAAAAAAAAGGATGCAGGAAATTATAGCTGCTGATATTCCTTTTCATCATAAAAGCGTTCGTACATCTGATGCGGCAATCCTTTTTCGAGAACGTGGGATGGAAGATAAGGCACGGTTGATTGAAACGGCCGGAATGGCATATACCTCTTATTACGAACTGGACGGATATATTAATTTTTTTTACGGATGTCTGACACCTTCTACGGGATACATACACCTCTTTGATATAGTTCCTTATTTTGATGGTGTATTGCTGCGCATTCCCCAGAAAATAAACCCGAACGAGTTACAACCGGTTATCCGGCAGGATAAAATGTTTGAAGTATATAAGGAACATCTGACATTACAGCGAACCTTAGGACTGGATAATGTAGGTGATTTGAATCTGGCAATTGAAAAAGGTCATACCTCGGAAATTGTAATGGTATCAGAAGCTATGCAGGAAAAGCAAGTTGCCAAAATAGCTGAAAAAATAGCCGACAGATATGATGACGGGTTGCGTATTATTCTGATCTCCGGACCGTCTTCTTCCGGTAAAACAACTTTTACTCAGCGTTTAGGAATTCAGTTAATTACACATCTTTATCATCCTGTAAGTATTTCACTTGATGATTATTTCCTGAATAGGGTGGATACGCCTAGGGATGAGCATGGTGATTACGATTTCGAATCGTTGTATGCATTAGATCTTCTATATTTTAACAGCGATATGCAAAAGCTTCTTTCCGGTGAGGAAATAGATCTGCCGACCTATAGTTTTACTACCGGTACACGTATCTATAAAGGTAAAAAACTACACCTTAAGAAAAATTCACTGCTTATAATAGAAGGAATACATGCGTTGAACCCTGAATTAACAGCTCATATTGAAGATAAATATAAATATAAAGTATATGTATCTGCACTGACGTCTATTTCATTAGATAATCATAACTGGATTCCTACTACCGATAACCGTCTTTTACGTCGTATTATCAGAGATTACCAATACCGGGGATATTCAGCAAAAGATACGATTTCCAGGTGGGGAAGTGTAAGAAGAGGAGAAGATAAATGGATATTTCCTTATCAGGAAACGGCCGATTCTATGTTTAATAGTGCAATGCTTTATGAATTGGCAGCTCTTCGACGGTTTGCCGAACCTATTTTAGCAGAAGTAAGGGAATCGGATAAAGAGAACGCTGAAGCTTACAGGCTGTTACGTTTTCTACGTTATTTCAACTATATCTCCGACCAGGAATTGCCGGGTACTTCTTTATTGCGTGAATTTCTTGGTGGTGGTAAATTTCATTATTAGTTTCATTCTACTGATATGAAGAGTGCCTTCCTTAAACTCCATGTATCCATACTGCTCGCAGGGTTTACGGGAATATTTGGAAAGTTGATTACACTTAATGAAGGCTTACTTGTCTGGTACCGTATGCTGTTCACTACGTTTTTCATGCTTATGGTATTATGGATTTATAAAAGGTTGAGCCGCCCTGACTGGCGTAATTTTTTTCAAATGGCGGGGGTTGGCTCATTACTGGCTTTACATTGGGTATTTTTCTTTGGAAGTATAAAAGCTTCTAATATATCAATTGGTGTAATCTGTTTTTCTTTAACCGGATTCTTTACTGCATTTCTGGAACCTTTGTTGAATAAACGTAGGATAATTTTAAATGAAATCTTATACAGCCTTATTACTATAGCAGGCATTCTGCTTATCTTCCATTTTGATATCCGTTATCGTTATGGTATACTCTTGGGAATTGTATCCTCACTTCTTGCAGCTCTGTTTACTATAACAAATAAGAAACTGGGTAAAGCTTATTCTTCAGGTAATATTTTATTATATGAAATGACGGGTGGTTTTTTATGTCTTTCATTCTTACTGCCGTTCTATTTACAATATTATTCTTTAGAAACAATACTTCCAAATAGGATGGATATGGTTTATTTGCTCCTTCTGTCTGTTTTTTGTACAGTCTTGCTTTATCTTCTTCAGATCAACGTATTGAAATCAATATCCGCATTTACTGTAAACCTAAGTTATAATCTGGAACCTGTTTACAGCATTATACTGGCAGTAATATTTTTTGGTGAAGCAAAAGAACTCTCTATTGTATTTTATATAGGTTTGAGTTTAATAATCCTTTCCGTACTGCTTCAAACCCGCAAAGCTTTTTATAAACTTTAATGTGATACGATAAATTTTTGAGCATAATGTTCTGATTTATAAATTAATATGACAACCAGGTAATATTCTCCAGGAAATTACGTTTATAGAAAATAGGATAAGTAGGTAAGCAGTTATATTTGACAAACAATCCTTTTTTAATCATAATATATTTTCTTTTATAATTGCCTATCTTTGTAAACTTTTGTTACTTTCCTATTGGGAGTGACCAAAATAGTTATGGATTCATCATTAGATTCTGAAATATCCGAAAAACCTGAGGAACCAACTTTAAAAGAAAAAACGGCGAAAGGCTTTTTCTGGGGTGGGATAAGTAACGGAGTGCAACAATTGTTAGGAATAGTATTCGGTATTTACTTAGCCCGGACATTGAATGCTGATGATTATGGATTAGTTGGTATGTTGAGCATTTTTCTTGCCATTGCTAATATTATAATCAATAGCGGTTTTTCAATAGCATTAACAAATAACTTAGAAGCAAAACATAAGGATTATAATGCAGTTTTTTGGTTTTCGTTTTGCGTAGGTTTGATTATATATATCATTTTATATTTCTGCTCACCATTAATTGCTACATTTTATGATCGTTCAGAATTAATAAATTTATCAAGAGTTGTATTCATTAATTTTTTTTTCTCAGGAATAGCTGTTGCTCCATACACAGTTATGTTTAAAAAATTGATGGTAAAACAACTTGCTTTAATAGATATAGCTTCAATATCATTGTCTGGAATAATTGGTGTTAGTTTAACCATGTTTGGATTTACTTATTGGGCGTTGGCTATCCAAAGTGTTGTATATGCTGTTTCTGGAGCTTGCTTACGTTATATTTTTTCACCTTGGAAACCAACTCTTACCATAGATTTTTCGCCTTTAAAGAAAATGTTTCCTTTTAGCTTTAATTTGCTTTTAACTAGTCTTTTCCAACAAATTCATGCTAATTTTTTTTCAGTATTATTAGGTAAATTTTATAATGCAACTCAATTAGGTTATTATTATCAGGGAAATAAATGGATGAGTATGGGCAATCAATTAATTACAGGAATGGTTAATATGGTTGCCCAACCGGTAATTGTACAGGTCAATAATGACAAGGAAAGACAGTTAAGGATATTTCGTAAAATGATTCGTTTTGCAGCTTTTGTTGCCTTTCCAGCTTTTGCTGGTTTAGCATTTGTTGCTTATGAATTTATAATAGTTACAATAGGGGAGAAGTGGTTACCTAGTGTTACTTATTTGCAAATATTATGCATTTGGGGAAGTATAGCACCATTTATTTTACTATATAGTCAGCTTTTATTATCACATAGTAAATCCTCTATATATTTAAAAGGTAATATAATTATTGGATCATTCCAAATGGTTATTATTTTTATTTTATTTATGCTGAAATTCCCTATAAATTATTTAGTTGTATTTTTTGTGATTAGTTATTGTTTCAGTTTATTTTATTGGCATTATTTTGTAAATAAAATAATTTCAATAAAAATATTAGATCTTTTTAAAGATATAGCTCCATATATATCAGTGACATTGATATCTATATTGATTACGCATATAATGCTTTCTAAAGTTGACAATATTTATATATTACTCATTGGGAAAGTTTTGATAACAATTATATTATATATAGCAATTTTATGGTTCTCAAAATCAGTAATACTCAGAGAAAGTATTAAAATGGTAATAAAAAAATAAAACTATTATGAAAAGTTATTCGCAGTACTATCAAGATAAATTCATTGATTTTCTTTTTTCTAAAAAAAGAGAAGGCTTTTTTTTGGATATTGGAGCTAATGATGGAATTACTTTTTCAAATACGTATATCTTTGAAAAATATAGAGATTGGAAAGGACTTTGCATTGAACCTAATGTGGATATTTTTGAAAAATGTAAAAAATTGAGGAATTGTTTTTTGGAAAATTGTTGTATCTCAAATGAAGAAAAAGAAGTTACTTTTCGTAAAGTTACTGGAGCTGACATGCTAAGTGGTATTGTAGAATATATGGATGAAAATTCAAAAAAAAGAATTGATAATCATATAAACAAATATGGAGGATATTATGAAGATATAAAGATGAAAGCCCATAATATTAATATTCTTTTAGAAAAGTATAATATGCATACTATTGATTTTTGTAGTATTGATGTTGAAGGTGGAGAATATGATATTATAAAAAGTATTGATTATGGGAAAAATGATATATCTGCTTTTGCCATAGAAGGAGATAATCAGGAAATAACTGACTTTTTGGAAGAAAAAGGGTATATATGTATTAAAAGTGAAAATGATAATTTTTATGTAAAGAAAACACATAAACGTATTCCCATATTTTCTTTATTTGTCAGATTATATGTTTTGGAATGGAAAATATGGAGGCATTTGCCAAAGTGGTTACAAAGGAAAAGAACATTTTAAATATTTCTTTTTATAAAAATGAATTTAATGAAAACAGAAAAACAAGAGAATATTAAATCACAGATATTGTTATTAGTTGAAAAATATTATCGGGAATCATACGATGAAGCATGTGAGTTTGACCCAGGAAAAACTTATATCAATTATGGAGGACGTTTTTTTGATGAAAAAGAGATGAAAAATTTAATTGATGCCTCTTTGGACTTTTGGCTTACTGCGGGACCTTGGGCAAATAAATTTGAACGTAAATTTTCTGAGTGGTTAGGTATTAAATATTGTTCACTTGTTAATTCTGGTTCTTCAGCTAACCTACTTGCATTTGCAGCTTTAACCTCTCCGGAGTTAAAGGAAAGACAAATAAAAAAAGGCGATGAAGTTATTACTGTTGCTGCTGCATTTCCTACAACTGTTTCTCCAATTATTCAATATGGAGCAATTCCTGTTTTTGTTGATGTCGATTTAAAGACATATAATATTGATGTAAGTGAATTAGAAAATGCAGTATCAGATAAGACTAAAGCTGTAATGATTGCTCATACATTAGGTAATCCTTTTGATTTAGAAGCTGTAAAAGCGTTTTGCGATAAATATAATCTTTGGCTTATTGAAGATAATTGTGATGCTTTAGGGTCGTGTTATAAGATTAAAGATGAGTGGAAAAGGACAGGGACGATTGGTGACATTGGAACTTCCAGTTTTTATCCACCCCACCACATAACAATGGGTGAGGGGGGAGCTGTTTATACAAATAATCATTTGTTATATCGTTTAGTAAATTCATTCAGGGATTGGGGACGTGATTGTTGGTGTATTGGTGGAGTAGATAATACTTGTAAATATCGTTACAGCAAACAATTTGGAGAATTGCCATTAGGGTATGATCATAAATATGTTTATTCACACTTTGGGTATAATTTGAAAGCCACAGAAATGCAGGCTGCTATTGGGTGTGCACAATTGGAAAAAATAGATTTGATTACTGATATTCGTCGTAAAAATTGGAGCGCATTACATCTTTTGCTTAACAACGTCGATGGATTAATATTGCCTCAGCCACAAATTAATTCAAATCCGAGTTGGTTCGGTTTTTTAATATCAGTTGAAAAAAAGGCTGGTTTTACTAGAAATGAATTAACTACATTTTTGGAAAATAGAAAAATACAAACACGTAATTTATTTGCTGGAAATCTATTAAAGCATCCGGCTTTTGATGAGATGCGTAAAAACCAAACCGGGTATCGTGTAGTGGGTAGCTTATACAACACGGACTTTATAATGAATAATACTTTCTGGTTGGGCGTTTACCCGGGAATGAAACCGGAAATGATCGAGTATATGGCAGATTCTATAAAAGAATTTACGATGCTTAAAAAAGAGAAAAATAAATGAAAGCTGTTATTTTAGCAGGTGGTTTGGGAACACGGTTAAGCGAAGCTACAAATTTGATACCCAAACCTATGGTTGAAATAGGTGGTAAGCCTATTTTATGGCATATCATGAAAACGTATAGTTTTTATGGTATAAACGATTTTATAATATGTTGTGGATATAAAGGGTATGTAATCAAAGAATATTTTGCCAATTATTTCAGCCATAATAGTGATTTAACCATTGATATTGCTAATAATCATATCGAAGTTTTGGATAATCATTGCGAACCATGGAAAGTAACCTTAATTGATACCGGCTTAAAAACAATGACAGGAGGACGGATCAAACGTATTCAAAAATATATAAAAGGTGAGCAATTTCTTTTAACTTATGGTGATGGGGTAGGAGATATTAATATTCAAAATATTATTAATTATCATAATAAAAGTGGGAAAATAATAACATTAACAGCCTATAAACCTGATGGTAAATTTGGTGCTTTAGAAATTAATGAAGACGGTTCTGTAAAATCTTTTAGTGAAAAACCTGCAGGTGATGGAACGTGGATAAATGCGGGTTACTTTGTTTGTGAGCCGGCTCTGTTTAATTATTTATCAGGAGAGGATGATGAAATTTTTGAACGTAAACCACTAGAAAAGATCGCTTTGGACGGGCAAATGGATGCTTATTTTCATAATGGATTTTGGAAACCGATGGATACTATGAGAGATAATACAGAATTAAATGAATTGTGGAATAAAGGGCAAGCTCCTTGGAAAATATGGTAGAATATGAGTGATCGATCATTGATGGACTTTTATAAAGGAAAACGTGTTTTGATAACGGGACACACAGGTTTTAAAGGATCCTGGCTATCTATTTGGTTGCATGAAATGGGAGCCGAGGTTATTGGATATGCTCTTAATCCCCTTTTTGAAAAGGATAATTTTGTATTATCTGGTATTGGAAACTTGATAGCTGACCTTCGTGGAGATATTAGAGATTTAAATACTTTGCATGAAGTATTTAATAGGTATCAACCAGAAATAGTTTTCCATTTAGCAGCTCAACCTTTAGTTCATCTTTCATACCATATACCTGTTGAAACATATCAGGTAAATGTAATGGGGTCTATCCATGTAATGGAGGCCGCGCGTAATTGTCAGTCAACAAGAGTTGTAGTAATGATAACTACGGATAAATGCTATGAAAATAAAGAACAGTTGTGGGGGTATAGAGAAAATGACCCTCTGGGAGGTTACGACCCATATTCATCATCCAAAGGAGCTGCTGAAATAGCTATATCATCGTGGAGACGCTCTTTTATGAATCCCAATGAATATGCTAAACATTCAAAATCTATTGCCAGTGCAAGAGCGGGGAATGTAATCGGAGGAGGAGATTGGGCAAATGATAGAATAATCCCTGATTGTATCCGCGCCATTGAAGGTAACAAACCGATTGAGATACGTAATCCTCAATCTATCCGTCCCTGGCAGCATGTTTTAGAACCATTGAGTGGGTATCTATTATTAGCACAGAAAATGTGGGGCGATCCGGTAACTTATTGTGGAGGTTGGAATTTTGGACCAGATTATGAATCTATTATTACAGTATGGGATATGGCGTCTGAAATTATATCTTCTTATGGTTCAGGTGAATTAGCAGATATTTCAGATTTACAAAATTATCATGAAGCAAAATTACTTACATTAGATAATACTAAAGCAAAAATTAAATTAGGATGGTATCCAAGAATTGCTTTAAAAGAATCTATTGCATTAACAGCAGATTGGTATAAAAGGTATAACCATGAAAATGTTTATTATCTTTGTTTAGAACAAATAGAAAAATTTTTTGTGTGAAAATTCTTTTAACTGGAGCTACGGGTTTTCTTGGATCACATATCGCAGAGGAACTGCTTCTACAGAATAATGAGCTAATTTTAACAAAAAGAACATCTTCAGATTTATCAAGGTGTTTTTCTTTTAAAAATAAATGTATATGGATAGATATCGATAATGATTACTGGCAGGAAAAAATATGTGATTTTAGCCCATCAATCATTATTAATTCGGCTTGGGGAGGAGTTAATGCTAATAATAGAGATAATTGGGAAACTCAATTAGAAAATCTGAATTTTCAGCAATCTATACTGGATATTTCAAAAAAAATAAATCCAAGACAGATAATTGGGATAGGTTCTCAGGCTGAATATGGTAACTTTTCAGGGTGTATTGAAGAATCGTATCCAATCAACCCTAACTCTGCATATGGTGCCATAAAATTTGCAGCAAGTTTGTTTTTAAAAACTTTTAGCGAGGCTAATAATTTGAATTGGTATTGGATCAGATTATTTTCATGTTTCGGAGAACGTGAATCCTTGGAATGGTTAATACCTTCTACTATTAATAAAATTCTAAAGAAAGAAAAACTAGAATTGACTCCAGGTGATCAAAAATATTCTTATCTATATGTAAAAGATTTTTCGAAAATCATTTCATTATTACTAAAATCTAATGTACCATCAGGGATATATAATATTTCAGGGAAAGATCCCATAAAAATAAAGGATCTGTTAATTAAAATAAGGGATATTGTTGACCCTGATTATAAATTATATTTTGGAACATTACCGTATCGGGATAATCAATCAATGTGTGTTCAAGGGGATATGAAAAAAATACATCAATTTATCAATACGGATTATTCCGATTTTGATTTAAGTTTAAAAAAAACAGTAGAGTATTATATTAAGCTTTTTAAACGGTAACAATGAAATTATCCGATTATATCGTTTTTTATTTGAAAAATAAAGGGGTAAATACGATTTTTGGTTATATAGGAGGTATGGTAACTCATCTTGTTGATTCTATATATAAAAATCCAAGCATAAAATTTATACAGGTATATCACGAACAAACCGCTTCTATTGCTGCCGAAGGTTATGCTTTAGAATCTAATAATATTGGAGTAGCTATTTCAACAAGTGGGCCTGGTGCCACTAATATGATAACAGGTATAGCAGATGCTTTTTTTGACTCTATTCCTGTTTTATATATCACCGGACAAGTAAATACATATGAGTATAAACTTGATAGACCTATTCGTCAGTTGGGTTTTCAGGAAACAGACGTTGTAGCAATCGTGAAACCTATCACAAAGTATGCTGTAACAATTCATGAACCATCAATGATTCAATATGAGTTACAAAAAGCTTTTTATATTGCTAAGAGTGGACGACCAGGACCAGTATTGTTAGATATACCAATGGATATTCAAAGGGCAGAAATTGAAATTAATAAATTAAAATCATATACCCCTAAAAATAAGGAAACAGAAAAATATGATTTAACTGTTATAAAAGAATTAATTGAAAAAGCCAAGTTTCCTTTAATTTTAATTGGAGGTGGAGGAAATAATGAGTGCTCAAAAAAAGAACTTGAAGAATTTTTAATTAATACTCGTATTCCAGTTGTGACTTCTCTTAAAGGTAAAGGAGCTGTAAATGAATCCATACCTAATTTTTTGGGACTATTAGGAAGTTATGGTAATCGATGCGCAAATATGGCTTTAAAAAAAGTGGACTTACTAATTGCATTAGGCTCAAGGTTAGATACTCGTCAGACAGGTGCAAAAATTGATGATTTCATAAAAAATGGTGTTATAATACATGTAGATATTGATAAAGCTGAGCTAAATAATCATCGACTGAATAATAGGATAAAGTTGCATTATGATGTTTTAGCGTTTCTGAAAGAAATGAATGCCTTAAATTTAAAAATTAAATTTGATGAGGCTTGGCTAACTTACATAAATAAATTAAAACAAAATTACAGTCAAGTTTGTGAAATTCAACGTTTTGTTACAAATAAATCTCCATACGTTCTTATTGAAAAATTGAATGCTTGTTCTAATGATGCAACAGTTTATTGTGTTGATATAGGACAAAATCAAATGTGGGCCGCCCAGACTCTAAAACTGCGAAAAAACCAAAAATTTGTAACCAGTGGAGGCTTGGCTCCAATGGGATATTCATTACCATCTTCAATAGGAATTTCATTTGCTGATCCATTTAAAGACATCATATCCATTAATGGAGACGGAGGATTCCATATAGCAATTCAAAGCCTTATGCTAATATCACAATATGATCTTCCAATAAAAGTTATCGTTATGAATAATCAGGCCTTAGGTATGATTACTCAATTTCAACATTTATATTTTGATGGAAAAATGTCTGCTACAATTAGTAATGAAGGATATTTAGTACCGAAAATAAAAGATATTGCTAATGCATATAATCTCAAATATTATAAGATTAAAGAATCAGACTTAGAAAACAGTGAATTAATTAGAGAAATATTTGATAATAGAAATTGTATTATTGAATATTTTATTGATGGGTTAACCACTGTATGCCCAAAATTAGAGTTTAATCAAGCTATTTACAATCCATCTCCTCAAATTTCAATAGAAGAATTGAATAATCTAGAGTATGAAAATGAATAGGGTATATAAAAAAGGAATATCTATATTTTTACCAGTTTATAATGAGGAAAAACGAATTTATTATACTTTAAGTTCATTAATTTGGTGCGATGAAGTCATTTTACTTGATAAATGTAGTAATGATAGAACTATTCAAATCGCTTCACAGTTTTCAAATGTAAGGATAATAACAAAAGAGGAAGGGAAAGCTTACACATCTTCAGAATATGAAATATATTTAGAAGAGTGTCAATATAAATATAGTATGACTGTTACTGCAAGTGATATAATTCATCCTTTTTTAGCCCAAAAAATTAAAGATAAAATTCAAGATGAAAACTTTGATTATGATGCAATTAATATCCCCTATAGAGGTTATTTCTTGGGTATTTATGAGAAATATTCCCCATGGTTTTCCGAATCTTCAACTAAAATAATAAAAACAAATCTCATTCAGTTAAGAAGAGGAGAGGTTCATACAGCATGTAATAATGAAGCAAATACAGTATATGTAATTAAGACAAATTCAGTAAACGAAGCATATTTTCATCTTACACATGAATCTGCAGAAGGAATAATTGAGAGGCATACACGATATTGGAGGGGAGAAGCTTTATCCCCTGAACCATTAAATAAGTCCCTTACCATTGTATTTAAAAAATTTGTACGTTTTTTAATTATAAAAAGAACATTTTTTAAGGGTAAAGCTGCTATTGCATTAGCTTTTTCATTTCTTACGTATTACATGATGTCATATGTTTATAAATGGGATTATCAGTTTGGAAATGCAGAAGATTTATACTCAGATTTGAGAAATAAAATATTGGAAGAATGGAGAAAGAATGAGCAAATTAAATGATAAATCAATTTTACTGATTGAGCCGAACTTAGGGGGGCACCACAAAACATATCTTTATTATTTTACTAAGACTTTGTTGGAATTAAATTGCAATATAGAGGTGTATTCAAAATCCAATGTTTCTAAATTAGAGAATGTTGTTTATAATCGACTTTATTATAAGCCTCCATTGAATTTACCTACTAATTTTATATTTAAAAAAATTATTATCATTATAAATTTATTTAGGACAATTTATAATATTATACAAGTTAGAACTAAGATAACTAAAAATCAGAATGTTTTTTTCTGTTGTATGGATGAATATATGCATGAGTTAATGCCAAAATTATTATTTGAGATGTTACTTCCAATAAAATTTTCAGGATTATTACTCTCTTCATATAAATCGAATGTTTCAAAATATTTTGATAATCGGAGCATATTAAAATCAAAATATTGTTGTTCTATAGGAATACTTGATGAGTTTACTTTTGAAGAAGTAAAAAAATATCAAAGTAATGTGATCCGTTTTCCCGATTTTAGTGATGATTGTTTACCAAATATGGATTTCTATGTGACAAAACAAGTTTTGGAAAAAGCTAATGGAAGGAAAATTATATCACTTTTGGGTCATATATCTAAACGGAAGGGTTACGAAACTCTTATTCAATGTTCAAATATACTCCCAAATGATAAATATTTTTTTTTAATTGCAGGAAAGGAATCACTTAATAAAGAAGAAATAAATTTTATTAAAAATAATTTGTCAACTAAAGAAAATTTTCTGTATGTAAAGGAATATATTCCCAGTGAGGCGGATTTTAATTCTTTAGTATATATAAGTAATGTCATTTTTGCTGCATATATTAATTTCCCGCATAGTAGTAATATGTTGGCAAAAGCAGCATTGTTTAATAAACCAATTATAGTAAGTAAAGGGTACTATATGGATAGAATAGTTACAAATTACCGTATGGGATTATCAATAGATTCATGTTCAGCAAAAGAATGTGCTGATGCTATTGAGCAATTAATTAATAATATAAATTTAAATTATAATTCTCAGGAATATTTGAAAAATAATCGTATTTCAAATCTTAAAGAATCATTTATATCCATTCTCCATTCATACAGATGAAAAAAAGATTTCATACTATTTTCCCCCTTTCATATAACGTTCATTTAATGAAGGATGTTGGTATGATTCCATACATATTATACAGAGATTTTGGATATGATTCCACATTGGTGACTTTCAAAAATGAAGAAAAATATGAAGCATTGGAAAGAGAAGTAAAGGGATTGAAAATTTATTTTTTACCAAAAGATAAAAAATATATATTTACTAAACCTTCTTTAAAGGTTATAGTTTATTTATTGAAATATTCGCACAATATACATGTGCTTAATTTATATCATAATACCCAAGCGACTTTAGTTTATGGAATAATATACAGATTAATGAATCCATCAGGAGTTCTTTATGTAAAACTAGATATAAATATTGATAAATATAAACAAACAATAACATCAATAAAGAAATATATATTTTCGTTATTTTATAAATATATTCTCTCTATAGCATCTTATGAATTAAAATTTGTTGGTAATTATTTATTGTCTGAATATCCTATTTTAAGAAATAAATTAATTAAATTACCTAATGGAATAGATGATAAGTTTATTATGCATAACCACATTTCGATAAGGAATTATAATGAAAAGGAAAATCTTATAATAACAGTTGGAAGGATTGGAATTTCTGAAAAAAATCATGAGATGTTATTGGATGTATTATCTAAGATTGATTTAAAAAGCTGGAAGGTAGCCTTTATTGGTCCTGTTGAAAAGGATTTTGAATGTAAAATTGATAAATTCTATAATCAGAATCCACATTTAGTAAATATAGTTTCTTTTGTAGGATCAATTGATGATAGAGTAGAACTTTATAGTTGGTATAATAAGGCTAAAATTTTTTGTTTAACATCTAAGTGGGAAAGTTTTGGTATAGTACTTGTTGAGGCTTTATATTTTGGTAATTATATTATTACTACCGAAATATCACCTGCAGATGAAATTACTGATGGTAACTCTATCGGTAGTATAATAAAAAATGAAAATGATATGCGAGTAAAATTGCAGGAAATTATAAATGATGAAAAAAGAATAGCTTTAATTTATAATAAGATAATTAATAAGTCGAAAGAATATTATTGGGAAAATAATTTAGAAGTTTTGCATAAAAAAATATCACAAATTAATGCATAGAAGCGATTCAAAAGAAAATTACTTTTGTCATACCCGGGGTGAAATGTTAGAATTTATACCTAAAGCCAGTAATAGAATTTTAGATATAGGCTGTGGTGAAGGATTATTTGCTTCTCAACTTAAAGATGAGTCACGGGAGATTTGGGGAGTTGAATTAGATCAACAATCCGCATTATTAGCTAAAGATAAATTGTCAAAAGTTCTAATTGGTCCTATTGAAGATGTTATTGAACTACTACCTGATAATTATTTCGATTGTATCATTTGTAATGATGTAATAGAACACATGGTGGACCCATGGAAAATGTTAAAAAAGCTTGAATCGAAATTAACAGATACCGGTTCTTTTGTATGTTCAATACCGAATGTCTTATTCTGGCAAAATATATATAATTTGCTTATAAAAAGAGATTGGAAGTATGTTGACAGTGGTATTTTAGATAAAACACACTTAAGATTTTTCACTAAAAAAAGTATAGAAAATTTTGTAAATGAACTGGGATTTGAGTTATTGTATATAGAAGGTATTAACAAAAATAGTACTTTAAAAGGTAGAATTTTGAATTTTATTCTTTTCATCTTAGGTTTCAGAGAGTCACAATATTTACAATTTGCATGCGTATTTAAATCTTATGATAGAATAAGATGAAAAAAAATTTAATTATTGGTCCTTCTTTTTTTTATTATAATAATAGTATTAGTAGAGCCTTTAATAAACTTGGCTATGATACTAAAATTCTATCCTATGATGAACCTGTTCATCCTTTTAATATCAGAAATGCCGTTATAAGTAAAATATTTACTCCAAATAATTTGATTTCTAAAGGTAAGTTATTGTTTAACCAATATATATGTCGTGAATTTGATTCATATCTCCCTGAGCTTGTTTTTATTTACAATGGTGATATTATAGATCCTGATACTATTAAATATTTTAAAACAAAATCTAAAGTAGTTATATGGCTTCTTGATGGTTTGTATCGTCATTCGGGATCTGCACTATTAGCAAATATGGTAGATGCTTATTTTTGTTTTGATAAAACAGATGTAACGACGCTTGAAAGAAAAGGAACGAAAGCCTATTTTCTTCCTCAGGCTTGTGATACATCTATTTATAAACCTTTATCATTAAATAAAGACATTGACATATTATTTGTTGGCATGTTATATGGTTATCCTAAAAGGATAGAATTAATAAATAGTATAGTCAATCATTTCAAACACTTTAATATACAAATTTATGGTATTTATAAGCCTATTTATAAAAATCCAGTAAAATGGTTGTTTAGGGAAAAAAGAGATATATATAAAAATAAAAATATTTCTCCCCAAAAAGTTAACTTACTTTATAATAGAGCCAAAATATGTGTTAATATTCATCACGAACAATCAAAAGAAGGAGCAAATCCAAAAGTATTTGAAATTGCCGGTTCTAAATCTTTTCAGTTAAGTGATTGGAATCCATATATTGAAGAAACTTTTCCAGATAAAGAAATCGCGATGTATCATTCAAAAGATGAAATGATCGATTTGATCAGCTTTTACTTAAACCATGATACTAGCGAACAGATAGAGAAAGCGTATAATAATGTTATTAATAATCATACCTTTGTAAACAGGATAAAAGAAGTTCTGGATATAATTTATTGAAAAATTGTTTTGAATGCTTTTTTTCTTACATCTTCAGAATAATCCTCAAGGAACCTGCTTCTTGAATAATCATTAAATATCGGTAAAGGATTATCATTAAAATATTCAATTGATTTTATGAATTCTTCTATCGAATTACAACATGCACCCACCCTTTTAAAATCTAAATCGTATCCTTCAAATGCTTCATCAGTTCCGATTATGTTCTTCCCATACATAAGTGCTTCGCAAGTTTTCACTTTCATTCCACTCCCTTCAAAAATAGGTAGAAGCATAAAATCAGCCTCTTCAATAAATGGCTTCAAGTCAATTACATCGGAAAAAACAGTAACATTGGAGTATTTCCGAACCTTAGGAACAATAGCGTTCATTCCTTTACCAATGATTTGTAATTGGATATTCACATGAGGAAGCACATTTCTCACAAACCAGAGTATACCTTTCACATTCATTGGAAAATAAGTACCTAGAAAAAGGCATACAGGATTTTTTTTCGTTAAGCTGTTTGGATAACCAGATAAGTTATATTTATCCTTTAGGACAACAGGAGATAAAATATCCGGCGATCTTTTGTAACGGTTTTCTATTTCCTGTTTATCTCTTTTATTGAGTGCAATGATCGTGTCAGAATAATCACAGGACATTCGATCATTTTTTGTAACACAATCAATCACCAAATGTCGCCATGGGGCGTATCTGCTGATCTTAGCTGCAAAATATACAGATTCAACATTATGAAAAAATGTAATTATTTTTCCTTGGTAGTTTCTTTGTCTCAATTCTTTGGCGATAATTCCAAAAATGCTTCTGTCGATGAAAACATTTAAATAATCCTGAGCCAAAATGCAAATATCATTCACTATCTGAGGCGATAAGCCGTAATAATATCCTTTTCTGAAGTTTGAAAAAACGGAAAAACCATTCAATAAAAGTTTTTGCGAATTATGATTTTCATGAATATAATATACAGTGATATTTTCCTTTCCTAACAACTGGCATAGTACATTATAATTTGTATTGGTACCTTGTTCACCTCCAGCATCCACTTCACCGGGCTTACGATATCTAATGAAAAGTAATTGTTTCATCCGCAATTTGTATTGAAGAACAAATATATAGCATTTTATTTTAACCTCATTTAATTAACTATCCAAATAATTCTTCTACTTTTGCGTTGGATATAAAAAAATCGTCATGCAAGATTTATTAAAGAAATACGGTTGGTACTTGATCGTATTTGTCGTATTCATTGGATTAGTTACAATCTATTTTTCACCTTCTGTAATCGATGGGAAAGTTATACAACAAACCGATTCCATGAAGTTTATCGGGATGGTGCAGGAATTGTCTGATTATTATAACAAAGAAGGAAAAGTTTCTGAGTGGTTGGGGTCAATGTTCTCAGGAATGCCGGCTTATCAGGTAGGGATGCCGGGAACACCATCGAACCCTTTACTATATATTGTCCATTTAATTCAGCAAATAGATTATATGGGTGCAGGAATGGTTTTAACCGGACTGATTTGTTTTTTTATACTGATGAATGTAATGGGTGTTAACCGTTGGCTGGCCGTAGCCGGTGCATTGGCGTATGCATTTGCTTCTTATAATATAATCATAATTGCAGCCGGACATGTATCGAAGGCATATGTAATAGCTTATATGCCTTTAACATTAGCAGGGATGGCCCTTCTCTTTAAAAGAAAACTTTTATGGGGCAGTATATTATTTATTATTGGGATTGCACTTTCCATCTTAGATAATCATCCACAGATTACATATTATCTTGCTATATTCTGTTTTTTCATTTATATCGGATTTCTTTATCAGGAGATCATTCAAAAGAACTATAAAGATCTGGTAAAAATAACCGGCTTAATGGCCGTTTGTGTTGTAATTGCAGTTTTGCCCAATTTATCTAACTTATATTCTAATCTGGAAATGAGTAAAACCAGTTTGCGTGGACCTACTGAATTAACTGTGGCATCATCTTCGGATAATACAGAGAAACCCTCTTCCGGCTTGGATAAAGATTACGCCTTTGAATGGAGTTATGGCGTAAAGGAATTGTTTACTTTATTAATTCCAAATGCTTATGGTGGTAGCTCAGGGGGAACACTAGACAGTTCTTCTGAATTGTATAAAGAATACCGGAAAAACGGGGCACAGATTCAAGGTAATAAAATACAGGCCCCTACATACTGGGGTGAGAAAATGTTTACATCCGGACCTGTTTATTTCGGAGCTATTATATGTTTTCTTTTTATTCTGGGAATGTTTGTGATAAAAAATCCAATAAAATGGTGGATGTTTGCAGGGGGAATATTTTTCGTTTTCCTTGCATTAGGAAAGAATTTTGACACATTCAATAACATAATGTTTCATTATCTTCCCGGCTACAATAAATTCCGAACTCCCGAAACTGCGCTAGTAATACCAGGATTACTGTTTCCCTTAATAGGCATTTGGGGTTTAAATATTATACTAAAACAAAAAGTAGACGATAACAAATTAAAGAAAGCATTCATATGGTCTTTAGGAATTACAGGTGGTATTTGTTTACTTATGTGGATAATGCCTTCCCTGTTTTTAAATTTTCAATCTTCATATGATGCTCAATTCCTGAACCAGGTGCCGGGTTGGTATTATTCTGCTTTGATTGAAGATCGTGCTTCATTGGCGTCTGCGGATGCACTCCGTTCTCTCCTATTTATTTTAGCCGGAGCAGCACTTTTATTTTGGTTCATGAAATCAAAGGATAAAAAGAAAAAGGCTACATTTGTCAGTATAGGAATGGTCTTACTGATTTTAGCTGACCTTTGGAGTGTAGACAAACGTTATTTAAATGATGACAATTTCACAAGGCAAACCTTACATGATAATTTTAAAGCTTCAGTGGCTGATAATGAAATTTTAAAGGATAAGGATCCTTCGTTCCGGGTATTGAATCTTTCTACCAGCCCGTTTACTGAAACGTACACATCTTACTTTCATAAGTCTATCGGTGGTTATCATGCCGCAAAACTAAGAAGGTATCAGGAACTGATTGAACATCGGTTAAATAAGGAAATATCATATATTGCCGAATCATTTAACAGGGCCACCAATCAACAGGATATTTTATCAGTATTTCTGAATACACCTACATTAAATATGCTTAACACACGGTATATTATTTATAATCCTGAACACCCCCCTTTGAGAAATCCTTATGCATTTGGTAATGCTTGGTTTGTCCCTTCGATTGATGTGGTTGAGAATGCGGATGAAGAAATACTTGCTTTAGATATTAAAAACCCTTTGGATGTTGCGGTAGTTGACAAACGCTTTTCTGCGGATATAAACGGTTTTACTCCTCAAGTAGACTCTGCGGCTTCAATTGTACTCGATACCTATAAACCTAATCGATTGGTTTATTCCTCAAAATCAACTTCCGAACAACTTGCCGTTTTTTCTGAAATCTATTACCAGCCGGGTTGGAAAGCATATATAGATGGAAATCCGGCAGATCATTTCCGGGCTGACTGGACCTTACGTGCCATGCGGATACCTGCGGGCGAGCATGAAGTGGTTTTCGAATTTGAACCGGATACTTACTTAATGACCTTTGCAATAAGCAGGTATAGTTCTTTCCTGATTTTATTTTTGATAATAGTAGCTATAGGATATTCTATATGGAAATCTTTAAGGGCAAAGCAGTCTGAAAATTAAATTTCCTCATTAATAAAATGAAGAAGCTTTTTCGTGAGTACATCCCATGAAAGAGCTTTTTTTTGTAATGATATGTTGTGATGGAATCTGGCTTGTTCTTCGGGCTTAAATAGGTCTTCAATACCTTTATAAATGGCTTTAGACGATATATCATCCACTACAATACCTGTTCCTGGTATTTCAATACTTTGTTTAAAATCTCCAACCGGAGTACTAAGCATAGGGAGGTCATAATGATAGCCAATTGAGACTACTCCACTTTGTGTCGCCGATTTATAAGGGAGAATCAATGCATCGGCGGCGGAAAAGTATATGGGTATATCCTTATCACTAATATATTTATTAAATACAAATATACGTTTAGAGGCCTCAGATTCTTTGATTTGATTGGAGTACTTATCAAAACTTCCGTAAGACTCTCCCGCAATGATTAATTGATAACTACCATCTAATTTTCCAACAGCTTCAATTAGTAAATCTAATCCTTTATAATCACGGATAAGGCCAAAAAAGAGTAGATTCTTTTTATTGCTGTCAATATTAAGTTTATTACAAGCTTCCCCTTTAGTAATCTTCTCTCCGTAGTTATTGTATAAAGGATGTGGATTAAGCATATACTTCGCATCTGGAGATAACTGTTGCAACTCTTCACGTACATTTTCGCTTAATACAATAAACCCATCCGCCTGTTTAAAAAGTAAAGAAGCTAAAGGTTTATCAAAAAAATTCGGTTCGTGTGGTATCGCATTATGTAAAAGTACAATTATTTTAGAATGCTTTTTCATCTGGTTTGCAATATGGGCATAACCGGGGACGAAAAAAGACATCCAGTAACTTATGATCAAGACATCCGGATTGAAATCCTTTATGGCCCGGACAGTTTTTGAAAAGGATAACGGGTTAATACTATCTAACAGGCGAATCGTATTTATTCGGATAGCCTCATCGTTTTCATCAACATATTGCGTTTTACCCGGGAATAAAAAATCCGGATATAAACGCTTGAAATTAAAAGCCTCAACTTGATGGCCTTCATTAATTAACTGATTGTATAGCATTGCACTAAATTGTGCGATACCTCCACGGTAGGGGTAGAAGGGTGATAATATAGCTATTCTCATAAACTTATATTGTTATATCTTGAGCAAAAGAAATTAAATCGGGATAACTTGCCCAGATTTTTACCTCGTTCAATTCAATAGTATCATATTTATTACCTATAAGGATTCCCTGGATACCTGCATTGTTTGCAAACTGCATGTCAGAAATACTATCACCTGCCATCATACTGTTGGCGAAATCAATATCAGGATAATCTTTTTTTGCCTGTAAGGCCATACCAATATTAGGCTTGCGGTTCATGCTTCTATCATCCACTTCACTACAATAATAGATTTTGTCAATTTTGCCGCCATACGATATGATCGTTTTGATCATATAATTATGAATCTCGTTTAGTTTTTCCAGTGTCATACAGCCTCGTCCGACACCCCGTTGATTAGTTACGATAATTATACGGTTAAAAACGGCAGATAATAGAGTTAATGCTTTAAGCGCGTCGTCAATAAAGATAAACTCCTCAATAGATTTAACATAATCATTTTTACGTTTAACATTTATTACCCCATCTCTATCAAGGAATAAAGTATTATAAGGTTTTGTATGTACCATTTTTAAAATCGACTTGAGCTTTTAAGTAATCATCAGGAATACCAATATCTATAAAATATCCGGAGGATTGATATCCGGACAATATACCGGTTGAAACGACTTTTTCAAAATAATCCTTTTCCAATGAAAATTTTTCAGAATATCCATCCAGAGCATCCTTATTTATTAAATAAATGCCTCCATTTATAAGTCCTGTCTGACAATACCTTTTCTCACGGAAAGCCGTTATTTGCATGGAATGGCTCTCTGTTTCGACTATTCCGTATCTGTCGAAATCGTGCATTCCTTTTAATGCCAATGTTGTTACGGCACGAGTTTTCAAATGTTGCTGTAACATATCTTTATAGCTAACATTAAAAAAAGTATCTCCGTTCAGGATAAAAACTTCCGGTTGCTGTGCTTTGGCTAAAGTATATTTTATGGCTCCTCCTGTACCTAAAGGACATTCTTCAATGGCAGTTGAAATTTTGAGCGTTGTTTGATAGGACCGGGTCCATCTCTCAATCATTTCATGTTTATAGCCTAATGAGAGGATGATATGTTCAAAACCAGCTTCTTCAAGTTGGTTAAGCAGATAATAAAGAAATGGTTTTCCTGCTACCGGAGCCATACACTTTGGCACATCGGAAACCATGCTTTGAAGTCGCGTACCCATGCCTCCGGCTAAAATAATTGCTTCCATTATGGTAATTATTCTTTTACACTCCAGGTTGTCAATCCTTTTTTAGAAAACTCAAATTGTTGTATGCTACCAATATTCATTTCTGCTAATTTACTGGCCACCTCGTAACATGTATTTCCCGGACAATAGAAAAACATAAAACCACCTCCTCCGGCGCCGGATATTTTACCTCCTAAAGCACCATTCGATATCGCCGTTTCATAAATCTGGTCAATAAAATTATTTGAAATATGCCTGGCCATCTTTTTTTTATTCGTCCAGCTAACATTCAATGCTTTACCTAACTCCCATAATTCTTCGCGCAGTAAGCAGTTTTTCATTCGGAATGCTTCTTCTTTCACTTTATGCATAGCTTCCAAAGAGTCGTTTTTCTTTTTTACATTTTCCACCTGTTCTTCAATAATATGCCCCGAACAACGTTGCTGCTTGGTATAAAAAAGAACCGTATTCATTGCCCACTCCTGCAATATATTGTTACTGATACGTAAAGGATTTACAATTACCTTATCGTCTTCAAGAAATTCCATAAAATTTACACCCCCGAAAGTAGCTGCGTACTGATCTTGCTTGCCACCAGCCATTTTTAAATCCAAACGTTCTATTTCATAGGCATAATGAGCAATATCGTATTTACCTAAAGGGAGTTTCAACCATTCGCCAAAAGCCCCAAGAATGGCAACAACCAAAGTAGATGAAGTACCCAGTCCGGATCCGGACGGTACATCCATCGAAGTGACTAATTCAAAGGATAGGGGTTGATTGTCATTGAACCTGGACACAACCGAATTGTAAATTCCCCGTTGAAGTAACAACGGACCAATTAGGGGTAATCTATCTGTTGAATCGAATTCTTCAACAATATTTTCATTAATATGGAGAAATCGTATTTTACCGTTATTTAAAGGCCTGATCGTCGCGTGGGCATATAAATTGATTGTTACGTTAAGAATGGCACCGCCATACAGGTCGGAATATGGAGAAACATCTGTCCCGCCACCTGCAATACCTAACCTGAAGGGAGCTTTACTTCTGTATAGCATGGAATGATCAGTTATCTTTTAGTATGGAATAATTAATAATTCCTATCCGGTTTAAAAAGTATAAAAAAGAAACTTTTAAAACGCCAAAACCGTAAATGGTACTATTTTTCAAATTAATAGAAGAAGCTTCTTTAAAATATTTGGTAGGGCAAGTTATCTCGGCTATTTCGTAACCTCTGTCGGTAATCTGTGCAATGATTTCATTGTCGAATACAAAATTATCCGAACATTTATTAAAAGGAATACTTCTTAAAACTTCTGCGGAATATGCCCTGTAGCCGGTGTGGTATTCAGCAAGCTTATTACTCATCAGCAAATTTTGAATAAATGTAAGGCCTCTGTTGGCGATATATTTATAAAGTGGCATACCACCCTTTAAAGCGCCTTTGCCTAATATACGGGAACCGAAGACAACCTCATAAACTCCGTTGGCGATCAGGTAGATCATCGATTGTAAAAGTAACGGTGTATATTGATAATCCGGATGAAGCATGACAATGATATCAGAACCTATTTCAAGTGCCTTGTTATAACATGTTTTTTGGTTGCCGCCATAACCTTTATTTTCATCATGGCGTATCACATATTTTACACCCAGTTTTTTTGCTACTTCAATCGTATTATCCTTACTGTTATCATCCACCAGAATAACATTATCTACTATATCAAAAGGGATTTCATTGTATGTCTGTTCCAATGTTTGTTCAGCATTATAAGCAGGCAGGACAATAGTTACTATTTTATTCTTAATCATATAAATACCTATTTGTTATATTTCTCAACGGCTTTTTCTCTTTCAAATTTAAAAAGGTAAGTATCAGGATCAGGTACATGCATTACCGGTATAAATAAATCCGGATTATTACTGATAGCCGGATACAGATACCGGGGAGTAGAACTATACCCTAACTGTTCAAGCACCACAAAATCAACGTTGTTATTTATTAATCCTTTTATTAACTCTTCATTATCCTCCGTCCATGCATAGGTTGTTACAGCTGTTTTACTGAACATGTAGAAAAGAGCAGGTTTACGTGAACAAATGACCGTATTACGGGGCAACTGTTTTTTTGTTTCTTCCGCAACAATAAAGAAGTTCCGATAATTTGGAGGAAACGGCATATTGTTTTGAGCATGTAATACCTCCAGCTTTGGAAAAGAGAAAAATACAACTACACACAAAAGCCAGGGAGAAAATTGTTTCCCGATATTCATTTTTTCAACAGCAAATTGTAGGATAGCATATAAACCCAGCATAAGGCTCACTTCAAGGAAGGGTAGTAACGGAGTAATATATCTGTTTTCACTTGGCGTACTGAATAACGATATTACGCCAAAAGTGGCTAATACATAAAATAAAAATAAGTATTTAAACTTACCTAAACGCCACATTCCTATACCTATAACAGAGAATAAGATAATAGCTGTCAACCATTCCATTCCTGTTGTCGACACATTATAGTCTGCAGAGAAATAGGGGAGAATTGAGTTGGGTACAGCTTTTGTTACCAACATGGTGAAAGTTTCTAAAAATCGGCTTATCAATTCTCCAAAGCTTAATGTTCCTTCTTCGGGCCGCCAGGGGTTAGACATGGCGATCATGCTCAAATACCGGCTTTGGCCCACACCGGATAAATTATTGCGGATCATCCACGGAAGCAGACAAACTGCAAATCCTCCGGCGAAAGCTATCATTTGTTTCCAGCGTTTTGTAAACAGGAAAAACCCCACGACAGCTGCTGCTAATGCTATTCCTTGTGTGCGTACGTGGTAACAATACGCGACGGATAATATGGCAAAATAAAAATATTTATCTTTCCAGAAAGGTTTATCGTCGTCCATTTTGGATAAAAACCATACCGAAAGCACCGTAAAAAACATGAATGACATTTCACTCATCATCATAGTCGCAAAATGCAATACCTGATAATTTAATAATATAACAGCGGATGCGACAAATGCCATTGAATCCGGCAATTTGAATTTGCGTATAAAGAAAAAGAAGATGAGCGCTGATGCTAATAAAAAAATACCGTTTAAAATCTTTTGAGGGAAAACACTATCCGTAAAAAAACGGATAAAAGACATTAATACAGGGTATCCCGGGGGAAATAAATTGGAAGCAACAGGTGGCTCATGTGTAATATCCGAATAACCATCACCGCCGGCTAAAGAGGTAGCTAAAATAAAATATTCGCAATTATCTCCGTTCAAATCAATTTTAGAATTGAAGATATAGGAGAAAGACAATGCGAAAATAATAGCTAATCCCGCAGTATACAGAAGTACCCGTGAATCTTTTACTAAAGTGTTTTCCTTCATAATATGAGGTTTATTTTAATATCTGTAATGATCCGCCTTATAAGGTCCTTCTACCGGCACGCCTATATAGTCGGCCTGTTCTGCTGTAAGTTTCGTGAGTTTAACGCCGATACGGTCTAAATGTAAACGGGCAACCTCTTCGTCCAGACGTTTAGGTAAACGGTAAACCCCTACCTCATAAGCCATTTCCCATAAATCGATTTGAGCCAACACCTGATTGGTGAAAGAATTGCTCATTACAAAAGAAGGATGTCCAGTAGCACAACCTAAGTTTACCAAACGGCCTTCAGCAAGTAAGAAAATGCTGTTACCATTAGGGAATGTATATTTATCAACCTGCGGTTTAATATTGGTATGTACGATATTAGGATAATTAACCAGTTTCTCCACTTGAATTTCATTATCAAAATGTCCTATATTGCATACAATGGCCTGATCGAGCATTTGTGTCATATGCTCAATTGTAATGATATCGCGGTTACCGGTTGTCGTCACAAAAATATTTCCTTCTTTAACGGCCTCTTCCATTGTTGTTACCTCAAACCCTTCCATAGCTGCCTGTAACGCACATATCGGATCGATTTCAGTAACCAGTACACGGGCACCGTACGAACGCATGGAATGGGCGCAACCTTTACCTACATCGCCGTAACCTGCAACTACCACCACTTTACCAGCTATCATTACATCTGTAGCACGTTTAATACCGTCGGCCAATGACTCACGGCAACCGTAGAGGTTATCAAATTTGGATTTAGTTACCGAGTCGTTTACATTAATGGCCGGAACCAGTAATTCACCTTTTTCCATCATTTGATACAAACGATGAACCCCGGTGGTCGTTTCTTCTGAAACTCCTTTCATCTTGGCTACCATACGGTGCCATCGTTGATTGTCTTCTTCCAGTACGCGGCGTACGGTATCTAAAATTACCTGTTCTTCATGGTTGCTACCTTTACGGTTTATGGTTTCCGCATCATTTTCAGCTTTGTACCCCATATGAAATAAAAGCGAAGCATCGCCTCCGTCATCCACAATCATATGCGGACCTTTACCTTCCGGAAAACGAAGTGCCATATCCGTACACCACCAATACTCTTCCAGTGTTTCACCTTTCCAGGCAAAAACAGGAACTCCAGTTGCTGCAATTGCGGCGGCGGCATGATCCTGTGTAGAGAAAATATTACAACTTGCCCAACGTACGTCGGCGCCTAAATCAACTAATGTTTCGATTAACACTGCAGTCTGAATCGTCATATGCAATGAGCCGGTTATACGGGCGCCCTGTAACGGTTTTTTCCCTGCATACTTCTTACGAAGCGCCATTAGGCCCGGCATTTCGTGTTCGGCGATTTCAATCTCCTTGCGGCCGAATTCAGCCAAACTCATGTCTGCTACTTTATAGGGCAGATTAGTTGGAAATAATTGTGACATATCTTAAATATAATGTTTTGTATTAAACGTACAAAGTTACGGAATAATATAAAAATTACCGCTTTCGTTTACTTATAAAATGGTTGTAAGTTCAATTTTAATAAGTTACAGGCAACAAACACGATATGAATAGTGTTGCTTTCTTTAACTGCAAATGTGTAAAGAATTAAAATGCCGGATGCATATAACCGTTTTTATATCTGTTTTGTTAGCTTTGCGGTTAGTATTTAAATATTTGAAATATGAAAACAAGATCATTTTTTATTTTGTCCATATTCATCAGCTTCATAGGATTGATGAAACTTTCTGCCCAGGAAGAACTTGTGCCATTACCCATTGATCCGAATGTAAGGTATGGAAAACTGGAAAACGGATTGACTTATTATATACGGCATAATGATATGCCTAAAGAACGTGCTGATTTCTTTATCGCCCAGAATGTAGGTTCAATACTGGAAGAAGAAAATCAGCGTGGATTAGCCCACTTTTTAGAGCATATGGCTTTCCACGGAAGCAAGAATTTCCCGGGCGACGGTATTATCGATTATACGGAAAGTATCGGAATGCGTATGGGGGAGAACTTAAATGCTGAAACCGGTTTTGACCGTACGGTATATAAATTGATGAATGTACCTGTAAACAGACAGGGAGTTGTCGATTCCGCTTTATTGATCTTACATGACTGGTCAAGCTTTATTACCCTGAGTGATTCACTGATTGAAAAAGAGAGGGGGGTTATCCGTGAAGAATGGAGAACCGGTCAGGATGCACAAATGCGCCTTTGGGAACAGCAATTACCTAAAATGTATCCCGGTAGCCAGTATGCCAACCGTTTACCGATCGGTACTATTGATGTGATCAATAATTTCAAACCACAGGAACTTAGCGATTACTATCACAAATGGTACCGTCCGGACTTACAGGCGATTATTGTTGTCGGCGATATTGATGTTGATAACGTAGAACAGACCATAAAAAGAATGTTTACCGACATTCCTGCTCCTGTGAACCCCTCCCCGCGAACCCTATATCCTGTTCCGGATAATGAAGAGCCGCTTGTCTCTATCGCTACGGATAAGGAAGCGTCCAACACGATCCTGTATTTATTTTACAAACACGATAAAATGCCTTTGGAATACCGTTCTACCATTGCGGGATTAGTAAACGATTATATGCAGAGCGTAACTTCCACGATAGTGAACGAGCGTCTGAACGAACTATTGCAACAGGCAGATCCTCCTTATGTTTATGCTACGGCATATGATGGCGATTATTTTATATCGAATACCAAAGGAGCCTGGACAAGTGCTGCGGTGGCAAAAGACGGGCAAATAGACCGCGCTCTTAATACCCTTGCTGTTGAAACCGAAAGAGCGCGCAAATTCGGTTTTACAGCTTCCGAATATGAAAGGGCCCGCATCAATATATTAAAGGAATACGAATCCGCTTATAACGAAAGGGAGAATCAGCGTAACCGTGCTTATACCAATGAGTATGTTTCGCATTTTACCAACGGAGGATATATTCCCGGGATTGAAATGGAATATACCCTGATCAATCAGATCGCACCGGCTATAACAGTGGAACAGATAAACGAATACATGCAGCAAATCATCGGCGACCATAATCTGGTTATATCACTGACAGGGCCTGAAAAGGATGGTTTAGTTTATCCCACTGAAGAAGAGTTGCTTAGCATGTACCAGACAGCTGTCCAGTCGGATATACAACCTTATGAAGAAACGGTATCCGACGAGCCGTTAATTCCCGAACTTCCCGCACCGGGTAGAATTGTAGAAACCAAAGAAGATCCTTTATTGGGTACGACGGTAATGACATTGAGTAACGGCGTTAAAGTAGCGTTGAAACATACCGATTTCAAGAAAGATGAAATTATTATGGTAGGTACCAGCCCCGGGGGAACTTCTTTATATGGAAGTGAAGAAAGTACCAACCTGAAGATGCTTAACAGCGTAAGTAGTTTAGGTGGACTGGGTAACTTTTCGGCAATTGACCTGGGCAAAGTGTTGGCGGGGAAAAAAGTATCTGTCCAGACAACTGTTAGTCAGGATAGTGAAGACATTAGCGGTTCTTCCACACCAGGAGATATTAAAACCATGTTCGAACTCATTTATTTAAACTTTACTGCTCCCCGCATAGACGATGAAGCGTATGCCTCATACATCAACCGTACAAGAGCACAATTACAAAACCTTGAATTAAATCCGATGGTCGCATTCGGGGATACGGTAACAAAAGCCATGTACGGTGACAATCCGCGGACCAAACGGATTCAGATTGAAGATCTGGATCATATAAGTTATGCGCGTATTATGGAAATGTATAAAGACCGTTTTGCCGACGCTTCCGATTTTGTGTTTTCATTTGTAGGTAATCTGGATATAGAAGCTATGCGACCGCTGATTGAACAATACCTTGCGGCTTTACCGTCTTTAAACCGGATAGAGAAACCGAATGAGTCGAATGTGCCGGATTTACGCGAAGGAGATTATGTAAATATATTCAACCGAGAGATGGAAACGCCCAAGTCTACAGTTATCAATCTTTTCTCCGGACAAATGGAATATAATCTTGAAAACATCATAACCGCTACCATGTTTAAGCAGATTATGGATATTGTTTATATGGAAAAGGTGCGTCAGGACGAAGGAGGTACTTATGGCGTACAAACCTTTGCCTATGTGGGTTCATTTCCCGAAGGGCAAACCGTATTACAAAGTTATTTCGATACCGATCCCGATAAACGTGAAAGGATGAATACAATCGTACGCGAAGAACTCTGGAATATTGCCAATTCAGGACCTCGCACGGAAGACTTTGAGAAAACTAAGGATAATATGCGCAAGCGCCATGACGAGCAATTACAGGAAAACAGTTATTGGCTCAGCACATTGAATCATTATTATTACAAAAACTTTGATACCCATACCCGTTACAATAATATACTGAACAGTATCACTCCGGCAAATATTCAGGCATTTGCGCGGACTTTATTGAATCAGGGAAATAGTATTGAAGTCGTAATGGAGCCGTAAATGTGTTAACACCGGAAATGGAAAATGGAATAATTCAGATGATGGCTTGATCGCTTTCTGTTTGCAATTTTCCATTTTCATTTACTCCTTTTCCTGCTATCTTATCTACTACAATGGCAATTGCCCCGTCGCCGGTAACATTACAGGCCGTACCGAAACTATCCATTGCTATGTATAAAGCGATCATTAACGCCTGAAGTGTCTCATTGAAGCCAAGCATACTTTGGAGTATCCCCAGGGCGGCCATAATTGCTCCTCCCGGAACTCCCGGCGCTGCCACCATCGCAATCCCGAGCATCATTATAAATCCGGCAAATGCGCCAATGGTAACCGGTTCACCCGCCATATACATGATAGCCATGGCACAGGCCACAATCTTCATGGTGCTTCCTGATAAATGAATAGTGGCACAAAGCGGAATCACAAATACGGCAATGTTCTCACGTACTCCGTTCTTCATGGTTTGAGCCAGTGTAACCGGTATGGTTGCCGCAGATGATTGGGTACCTAACGCCGTAACATAGGCGGGCAGCATATTCTTAAGTAAAAGTAAAGGGTTCTTATTACTTACTATTCCGGCGATACTGAATTGCAGTAATAATAAAACGATATGCAAAACGAATATAACAAGGATGACTTTCAGGAACATTCCGATAATTCCCATCACATGACCGCTTACCGCCATATTCAGGAAAATACCGAAAATGTGTAACGGTAGTAAAGGAATGATAACCGATTCGATCAGTTTGGTGACTATATCGCGGAAATCAATAAAAAAGTTTCGCAGCGCATTTCCGGCAATATTCGATATCCCCAACCCAAGTACAAACGAAAGGAGCAGGGCTGTCATAATATCCATTAGGGGTGGCATTTGCACGGTAAAGTATGTGGTGAGCATAAAATTCTCAGGATTCTCGATCGCTGTAAATTCTTCGTTTACAGGTAGCATACCCGGAAATACCGCGGAGCTGGCAAAGAACGTAAAGAAACCGGAAAAGAGCGTGGAGCCATAGGCGATAAGCGCGGTAATGACCAATAATTTCCCGGCGCCTTTTCCCAGTTCACCAATAGCCGGAGCCACAAGCCCCAATATGATTAACGGAATTGAAAAGGAAAGGAAATTCCCGAATAAAGAGTTAAAGGTAACAAAGATACGCGCTATGGATGCCGGAAGAAACTGTCCCAGCAAAATACCGGCAGCAATAGCAATTACGATTTTACCCAGTAATGATATCTTTATCTTTTTCATTTGTACGATATATTTTGTAGCCTAAAGCGGCAATAGTTATACTCATTAAAGGACTGATCAGGTTGAAAAAGCAGTAAGGCAAATAAGTAAATGTAGACACACCGAGAATAGTGGCCTGAGTCATTCCGCATGTATTCCAGGGTACAAGCGGCGAAGTTACCGTAACAGCATCCTCCGTAGTACGGCTGAGCAACCGGTTCTCATACCCTTTTTCCTTATAAATATTCTTAAACATATTGCCGGTTAAAATAATAGAAATGTACTGGTCGGCGGTAGTTATATTAAAGAATATACCCGATGCGACCGTGGAGGCAACTAAACCTACCGTACGTTTCATAAACCGGAGGAATACCGAAGTTATACTTCCCAGCATACCACTTGCAGCCATAGCGCCACCAAAGCTCATCGCGCATATAATAAGCCATATGGTGTTAAGCATACCACTCATGCCGCTGGTCGATATCAATTCATTTAACGCGCTGTTTCCGGTCTCGATCTGTGTACTGCCGTAAAATGTTATCAATAAACCTTTTATTTGCGACGTTATGCCTTGCGTATCCGTTCCGGCTATTTCATGCAATAAATGAGGCTGAAAGAATAAGGCGAACACTCCTGCCAAGGCGGCAGATAAAAATAAAGTGACAACAGATGGTACGCGCCTGGCAATTAGGAAACCCGTAAAAACCGGGATCACCAATAACCATAAAGAAATAGTAAATGTCTCTTTGAGCGAAGCGGAATAAATGGCGATTTGTTCCGTAGCTGTTGCTTCATGCGATAAGCCGGCAATGGTGAAAATGATAAGTGAGATTACAATGGATGGTATCGTTGTTATCATCATATACCGGATATGCTTAAACAACGGTGTATCCGTTACGGATGAGGCCAAAATGGTGGTATCCGATAAAGGCGACATCTTATCACCGAAATAAGCTCCGGAGACGATCGCCCCCGCAATCCATCCGTCGGAAAAACCCTGAGCCTGCCCGATTCCCAGCAAAGCAATCCCTATCGTGGCAATGGTTGTCCAGGAGCTGCCCGTCATGACTGAAACAATAGCGCAAATCAAACAGGTAGAAACCAGGAAGAAGCTCGGATGAATAATTTGCATTCCGTAATATATCAATGTCGGCACCACTCCACTGATCATCCAGCTACCCGATAAGGCTCCTATTATCAATAATATAAATATGGCGATCGCCACACCCGAAACATTGTTGATAATGGCGATTTCAATCGTTTTCCATTTTACTTTGCAGTAAACAACTGCAATGAATGAACATACAGCCGTTGCCGTTAATAACGCGATCTGGCTTGCACCGCTTAATGAATCGCTGCCGAATATCCGTATGGTGATAAAAAGTAATCCGACTAATATAAGTATCGGGACAAGAGATAATAAAGGGGAAGGTATTCTGGGAGAATCGCTATGCATTCGTTGAACTAAATTAAATAGGAATACAAAGATAAAGAAGTACCAAACTAAATAACCTGTTTTTCTATTAAAATTGGTATTTTTGTCAATTATTAAAAACATTAGCCCCATGGGAAACTTTTTTAAATCTCTTTTTTCTTCATCCAGGGAGGATAGCGCAACGGAAAGTATTTCTAAAGCCGATAAAAAGAATTTTGATATTTTTAAATACGATGGCCTCCGCGCCCAACGGATCGGACAAGTACCATATGCGATCAAATGTTTTCGGGAAGCGCTGGAGATTCAGGAAGATTTCGAGACAATGGGCTATCTGGTAACAGCCTATATAAACGTACATGAGTTCGAAGAGGCATTAAGCCTCTCTACCCGTATGATTGAACTGGAGCCTGAAAGCGTACCTTCCTACCTTACCCGTATTCAGATCTTATTTCTTATGGATAAAGAACAGGAAGCGTTGACTGACTGCCTACGTGTTATCGAACTCGACGATGCTAATCATGCCGCATGGTATCTGTCGGGTAAAGCGAAAAAGTTAACCAAAGTGTTAAAAGAGGCCGTAACCGATTTGTCCAAAGCCATTGAATTGAAAGACGACTTTACCGAGGCTTATCTGCTGCGTGCGGAAGTATTTGTCGAATTAAATGAGGCTGAAAATGCTTTGCCGGACATTGAAAAAGCCATAGAGCTGGCTCCTGAAGAAGAAGCAAGTTATCTTTTGCGTGCCCGTATACATGAAAAACTTAACGATATATCTGCGGCCGTAGATGACTATAAACAGGTTTTAGAATTAAATCCGTTCAATACAGACGCTTTTCTTGCTTTCGGTTCTTTGCTCATTAATACAGGAGAACTGGCCAAAGCTGTAGAACTTTTCGATGAAGCAATTGAAATCAAACCCGATTTTGCTGAAGCTTACAATAAAAGAGGAAAAGCAAAAAAAATGCTGGGAGATAATGAAGGTGCCGAAGAGGATATAAAGAAATCACAGGAATTAAACCCGGATGATGACACCAAAAGTACAGAGACTTCAAAACCGAACTTTGACGATATGTATAAAGGAGGTATTTTCTAATCATATACCTTAAACACATTCTTTCCCCACAACCATCCTTCACCTTCCACTTTTCCCCTCAAAGGCTGATGCGCAGTATGATTTAGGGTGGAAGATCATCTTCCACTCATGTAACATTACTTTCACCCGCAATTTTCCATGTATGTAACTGTTCATGCGGAAGCTTATAGCTTCTGTAGAAGGAACTCATGTTTACTACCTTTATATTTATTGCATAACATAGGAGGTTTTGATTCTAAGTCTTTGAAGAATTATTCATTTCACGTTGGTGAAATATTCGTTTCACCCGGGTGAAATAAAAATTCCACCTTAGTGAAAAATAAATTTCACCAAGGTGGAATGAATAAAAAGGAATAATCCATGCATCAAATGTACATTAACTATGGCTTAGTTATTTAGTAATAAAGCGATAAATTGTCACAGTGTAATACTAATTTATCGGGACTCACATCGATTATTTTTTTATCATACAAAAGAATAATCCATATTATTCTTTTGCGGGAGGAAATGCTGTTATCCGTAAGCGGGCGGCTCCCATAGGAACCAATGTAATATCTTCCTTCCGGTCCGACATAACGGCATTCTCATACGGTAATACGCCGCAAAGATCGTACTCATCAATTTTCCATTCGGGTATAAGCCTTCCTTTCGTTTTAAATTCAATTGGTACATTCGGCAATGTAAACGGATTATTATCCTCCGGCCAGGGCCTATGGATTATTTCTATGGGAGAATTGACCGAGAGCGCATAGTTCCATGCGCTTGCAGGATAGATCTCGTAAGTAGGCCATTTCGAAGCATCCGCCCCTTCCTGCCATTTAGAATCCCATATGGCAGTTTCACGGCTGTCGAGGCGTTTATAATCTTCCTCTATTTTAAGCGACAAAGTTAACGGACCGTAATCTATGCTTACGCTGTTTTTGTTGACCTGCCATTGCCGGGTAGAGAGTTTCATCGGTATATGCAATATGACTTCGTCTTCATCAGCCCATTCACGGGTTATACGTGCGTAACTGCCGTCTGCTGTTTCTACCGGGCTTTTTGTTCCGTTTATACTGATGGATGCATTCTCACACCAGGAGGGTATACGTAAATAAAGCGGGAAGGTTACGTTTTCCGGTGTGTTGATCGTGAAACGAATATTCTCTTCAAACGGATAATTGCTCTGCTCCTGTATGATAACTTCTGTTCCGTTCCCCACTTTCACCTTTGCCCGGCAGGTATTATAGAGTACGGCTGCCATGCCGTTGTCGGGCGTCGCCAGTATCAGATGTTCCGCATAATACGGCCATCCAAATCCATGGTTGTGCTGGCAACACCGGCTGCTGAACGGATTCATAGCCAGGAAAGGCCCGCGGTTATCAATTCCCGGATGATGATTTTTAGAGTCGCTCACCACATGGTTCGGGCTGGTGATATACCGCAATGCTTTGTAATCGGGCATCATGGAAGCAGGGTAGCTGTTAAAGGCTACGTCTTCGCAGTTTTCCGCCCAATACGGGTCGCCGGTAATGAGTAACATAATCTCGTCGGATGCCATTTGTTCAACAAATCCGCATGTCTCTGTTCCCTGACGCGGATCGAAGAAACCTATGCGGGCGTTTTCGTCGGCGCCGAACATACCGCCCGGGACTTGTCCGAAGGCTCTCCGGATAAGGCTTTGCACATTATAGCTGGCGGCAAGCATCGCCGAATCTTGTGTAAAAAGGAAATAGGTAGCCGGTTCACGGAAACATTGGGCGATATTCACATTATGCCAGTTGGGTAATTCTGTGGATTTAGTCCAGTCGGCCGTATTCCGGTGTATTTTATCAGCTAATTGTAAAAGGCTTTTATCCCCGGTATGGTTATAGAGCCAAACAACACTCCACAGATTGTCTCCGCCACGGCTGTTTTCCCAGTAACTGTACAGGAAATCTTCGTCGGGTACGGTTAAAAGGAACCTGCAATAATCCGACATAAAATCAAGTATTCTTTGCTCCCCGGTATATTCATAATAAGATTGCATAATCCACAATACGATCATATTGGGCCAGAAATCCTGTTTTCCGTCATTTTGATGGATGGGACCAAAATTCCCGTCTGCCCGTTGGCTGTCCAGGATATGATCTATCCAAAATTTTGTTTCTTTCAGCATAGATTCATCTTTTAACGCGTAGGCAAGGTTGCCATATCCCCTTAACCAGTAAGGAACTTCTTCCCAGCCCCATTGCCCGCCGTTTTTCAACCAGGCGTTATCCCCTTTTTGCAGCCAGGCGCTTATTTCACCCAAATGTCCGTTTAGTCCGTCCTTTTGCAATTCCATTTGGCGGAGGAGCCAGCCCCCCGGTTCGATGCTTCCGACCGGGAGTTTTATAAATTGGGACGGTTGCAAAGGCGACCGGTTACTAATATAGTGATCATTATAGGTATCGGTGGGAAGCCTGTCGACCACAGATATATCTTTGTTAGGTTGGGAAGTACATGCAGCCAGTCCTATAAACAGAAACGATAGTATGGTATTTTTCATTGTTTTATGTCTTTTTTTCCATAATGAGTTTAGTTAAATAAAGATTGCCCGGTAGTATTACCGGGCAATCTTTATGATGATTATTTGTTTTCCGGATCTTTACTGAAAATCGCATGAATACGCTTCATGTCGAATTTAGGCGTACGATCGTAATAATAAATACCGTTTTGCTCCTGCTCTACATCGGTGAGCTGGGTATAACAATACCCCCAGATATCACTTGAGAGTGAAAGTACGTTATTTACCTGTCCTTCCAGGCGGGCGTAGAATTCTTCAAGTGATCTCGGCGGTTCGCCGTATCCCCATGATGTGTTCTGCGCGCTTTCCATCTGCTGGGAAGGATTCCATTTAATGCCCCCGAATTCATCTACTAAATAAGGCATATCTTTATTGTACCCGGGGAAGTTATACTGGTCGGTATATTTCAACCCATTGTACCCTATATTCTTGGGCATAAGCTGGATTTCCCACATGGGTGTCGCGGCCAGCTTTCCTCCATTATATAATCTTTCCTTTAATTTGGAAGGATCCTGTTCGTAATCGTGAATGGTCCAGATATCGGTGGCGATATGCGTACCTCCGCTTGCCCCGTGGAAAGGACGTGTGGGATCGATCATCTTCGTTATTTTATAAAGGTCTTCCATGAAACGGGGATACTGAACGCGGTCGGGCCAGAACTGTTCGTTTGTGGGTGTCCATATAAGCAGGGAAGGATGGTTGCGGTCGCGTTCCACGATTTCCGCCCATTCGGTAAGAAAGTTGCGGGCCACGATCGGATCGTTACAATCCATGCCCCAGCTGGAAGCTTCCCCCCATGTAAGGTAACCTATTTTATCCGCCCAGTAATAAAAGCGCTCTTCAAAAACTTTCTGATGAAGCCGTGCCCCGTTGAAACCGGCTTGCATCGACAGTTCGATATCCTTCCGGAGAGCTTCGTCGCTGGGAGCGGTCCAGATACCGTCGGGATAAAATCCCTGGTCCAATACCAGCCGCTGGTAAAAAGGTTGATTATTAAGGTAAATCTTGTTGCCTTCAATATGTACTTTACGCATACCTACATAAGTCTTCACCTGGTCTACTACAACTCCCTGTTTGTTGTAAACCTTATACTCCACATCGTAGAGGAAGGGGCTTTCGGGACTCCAGGTTTTCATGTTCTTTACCGGAAGCACCACAGAAGAATGTGTATTGGCGGTCACGGTTTGTTTAGCAACTACTTTACCGTTATCCAAAAGGGATACTTCTAATTTACCCCCCAGTTCTTTATAGAAACGTGGACGGATGACGATCTGTTTTTGGTCGATATCGGTTATAACCTGTACGGATTGTAATCCTTCGGGGTGGACTGCTTCCATCCATACGGTTTGCCATATCCCCGTAGTACGTGTATAATTACAGGCATACGATTCGTATTGCAGGTTTTGTTTTCCGGCCGGTTGCTGCATACTTCGTACATCGCTCTGTACATATACGACCAGGTTATGCCGGCTGCCGGCTTTTACTAAATGGGTTATATCTACGGAAAAAGAGGAAGTGCCGCCAAAATGCCGTCCGGCCAATGTGCCGTCGATATATATTTCAGCTTTGTAATATACGGCGCCGAAGTTCAATAAAATCTTTTTCCCCGCCCAATCCTGCGGAACAGATACCGTACGCTGATACCAGAAATGGGGTATAAAATCTTTATATCCAACTCCCGACAATTCGCTTTCGGGGCAAAAAGGCACAACGATCTTTTGATCAAACCCTGTCGATTTATATAATTCCCGTTCCATGCCCGAACCGCTGAAATCGAACGAATAGGTCCAGTCACCATTTAAATTGACCCATTGTGTACGTTCAAACTGCGGGCGTGGGTATTCCGGGCGCGGAATTGCTGAAAGGTTTGCGGTACCATATAACAGTACCGCAAACAATAAGACTAACTTTTTCATTTTTATTTAGACAATTCATTAATTACATCCTGATTTGCTTTTCTTACAGCAGCTTCATTGATCTTTATTTTCTTACGATCGTAAGTCATCAATCCGTTTACTTCGCCTTCAACATCCGTGGTCTGGGTATAAACGGCGGCAGAGAAGCCTCTTTTTACCATGTCCTGCAGTTCTTTTGCGTATTTTACATACTGTGCCGTTACCTCTTCAACACTCTTGAACTGTACATATCCCCAGTTACGCTTTTGCCACCAGAGGTGTTCTTCCAAAGGTAGCCCGATACCGCCGTATTCGCCCAATACATTTACGCGTTGCGCGTCGAATAGGAACATAGCCGGTCCGGGATAATTATGCAGGTCGAGGATGTCCCCTGTCGGGCGGTGGTTTCCACCGCTGGCAGGATTAACCAGCCGTGACGGATCATACGCTTGTGTCCATTCGGTTACTTTCTCGGTATCGAATTGCCCCCATGCTTCGTTGAACGGAACCCATATCACTACGGAAGGATTAGACATACATAAATCCATGATCTCTTTCCACTCCTGGTAGAAGTTTGCAACGGATACAGCCGAACGGTTCTTGTCTGTCCCTCCGTTGTATTGGTGAGGCGCCCATTGGTTGCCCATGTCGCCGCTCGGCATATCCTGCCAAACCAGCATACCTTCTTTATCGCAGTGGTAGTACCACCGGGCCGGTTCAACTTTCACGTGTTTACGGATCATGTTGAATCCCCACTCTTTTGTTTTCTTTATATCATATAACAAGGCTTCATCGGTTGGCGCAGTGTATAATCCGTCGGGCCACCAACCCTGGTCGAGCGGGCCGTAATGAAACAGATCTTTGTTATTCAGTTGCATACGCATTAAACCGTTGGCGTCGCGTTTCATAGATATTTTACGGAAAGCTGTATAAGACTTCACTTCGTCCACTGTTTTGCCGGAAGAGATAACCGATACCTTCATATCATATAAATACGGATTTTTAGTATCCCAAAGGGTAGGATTCTTGACACCTAAGCGTAACTCTTTTCCCTGCAGGCCTTTTGCGGTTGCAATCACCTGGCCTTTGTCCATAAGTTTTACTTCGATAATATCAGCAGGCTTACATGCAGCGGTCGATACCGTTACATTGAGTGAGCCGCTGTCAATGCATGGAATAGCTTTGATTGCGGTAATATGGTTTACCGAAGATACGGGTTCAAGCCAAACAGTCTGCCATATTCCTGTTACCGGAGTGTACCATATCCCTTCGGGGTTGTTTACCTGTTTACCGCGTGGCTGATAGCCTTTATCTGTCGGGTCCCATACGCGTACAATGAGCTTATGGTTGGTTTTGCCCGTTAAATAAGGAGTGACATCAAAGCTGAAAGGCGTAAAACCTCCCTGATGCGAACCGATCAGGATATCATTGATAAATACATCGGCTTTCCAGTCTACCGCGCCGAAATTGAGGATTATGTTTTTGCCCTTCCAGCTTCCGGGGATAGTAAAATCCCTTTTATACCATAGTTCATTGGCATCGCCCACTTCCTTCATCACTCCGGATAAAGACGATTCAATAGCAAACGGTACCAGTATCTGTCCGTCGAATGTTGCAGGTTCGGCCGCTCCGCGCGGAGTAACAGCATACTGCCATAATCCGTTCAGATTGGTCCAGTCCGGCCGTTCCATTAAAGGACGCGGATATTCGGGTAATACACTTTGCGGGTTGATTTGCTCCGCCCAGGGAGTTTTTATCTTATCTCCCACCGGCTTCCATTGTGCCTGTACGCTCATCATACATACTAATGTACAAATTACTAATGATACTTTTTTCATGATAAATCCATTTAAATTGATAGTATTTTGTTTCTTAACTGATTAGTTGAAGTAAGGCGCTATTGCTTCCAGTGAAGGTGTGCCGCCTTTTATGACAGGCCACTCATCCTGCCACTCCACACGGTCCATAAGCAATACGCGTCCTGCCGGATTTTCTTTATCCACCGCGTGATAGAATATCCAGTTGTCGCCATTGTCGTCGGTGACAATCTCCGAGTTATGCCCCGTTCCTACAAAGCGATTGTTAGCCTGTATAATTATTTCGTGATTATTATCGAGCATGCGTTTTCCCTGCTTATCCGTATAAGGGCCGAATAAATTTTCGGAACGGCCGGCAACGGTTGTATAGGTACTGTTCACTCCTTCGCAACACGAGCCTATGGATGCAAACATATAATAATATCCGTTTCGTTTATGGATGTAAACCGCTTCATAGGCGTTTCCCGCTACTTTTTGTTTTTGCGCGCCTTCCTTTACCGAGAGGCCGTCTTCGGAAAGTTCGATTGCATACAGGCCATGGAAGCTTCCCCAGAAAAGGTATTTCTTTCCTTTGTCTTCGATATAAAACTGGTCGATAGAATTTTCAACGTCAATTTCTTTACTGATAAATAGCGGACCTTTATCTGTAAAAGGGCCTTCGGGACGGTCGGAAACGGCTGCCCCGATACCACAGGTCCAGTGTCCTCCCCATACCGACATCGAATAATAAAGCACATATTGCCCGTTTATATACTCAATGTCGGGTGCCCAGATTCCCCCTTTGGGTTCGAATGTGGGGCGGCTTTCGTCGGTAAAAGCCGTGCCGACCATTTCCCAATATACCAGGTCCTTTGAACGGTGAATGGGTAAATTGCGGATATCTTCTGTTGCGTAGAGATAGAAATAACCGTCGTTTGCCTGTATAATGGTAGGGTCGGGCAAACTATAACCGATTACCGGGTTATTGTAAATCCTTGTTTCCGCTACCTCAACAGCAGGAAGTGTTTCGGAAAGTTGAGAAGATACCGGATGTCCGTCGGTATTCATTTTTGACATAAGCATTTTCATGAAATATCCTCCAACAACCGAACGGGCCCGGAAATTCAATAATACAGCGTCATTTGTACCGTGCCAGTCGCTTATCGGAACACGCGAAGTCGTTTCATTGGCATAGGTATACACCGGCATAAAAAGCCGGTTAAATTGTTCATCATCTTCCGCAAGGCAGGCGCTCCATATTATCCAGTCCGACTTTGTATAATCCTTGCGGCTGTCGAGCGGTAATCCGTACCTGTTTTGTTTGGTCAGGTAATAATTTATTTCTTTCCGGGCTATTTCCGTGGGAAATATATTCCAGTTGAATAATTTATCCCATATCAGGTTGTATTTCTGGCTCCAGGTATCCGGCTGGTCGAAGGTAAGGCGGTAATGATCGCCGTCGTCGGCCATTCGTTCCCATTGTTTTGCCATTTCGCGGGCAGTTGATATATATCGTCCGGCAGTTTCGCTATCTCCGAGCATTTCCGCCATTTTTCCGTATCCGGCTATCCCCATGATCGCTTTAATAGACAGGTTGGCATTATGGGCGAGATGTCCGGCGAAGTCGTCCGTACACAACTGGTTATCCGGATCGAGGCCTTCTTTCATCAGGTAATTCGCCCATGTAGTTAATACGGGCCAGTGTTGTTTCGCATAGCCGGCATGTCCTTCGACCATCGCTATGGCTGCTGTCATGATAAGCATATTGCCGGCCTCTTCTACCGGCATATCTTCACCGTATGTCTGCCCGTTTGCTATCGGATAGGTACCGACATCGTGCGCAGGATAGGGTTTGTTCCATTTACCGCTCTCGCTAAAGTAAAAGATGGGGTTTAACATTCCTTTCAGCAAACCGGGATTGTAAATAAGGAATAGCGGCGATGAAGGATAAGAAATGTCTACCGTGCCTATCGAGCCGTTACTGAAATTCTCTTTGGATAGAAAAAGCAAATTGCCGTCTTTGTCTTCCACTAACTTATGCGCGGCAACTGCCTGACGGTATGCCAAGGCGCAAAGTTCGGCGTATTCTTTTCCTCCTGCCCACTGCGCGTCCTCCATAAGACGGTTATCGAACTCCGCGCAGCGCTTCATAATTGAATCGTAATTCGATGCCGCTTTTTCAAACGCCCGGAGTATATCTACTTTTCCGTTATGTTTCCAATAAGCAGGAAGGTTTTCATGGAAATACTGGACAGCATATATGTCATCATATCCGATCATAACAAATCCTGATTCCGGGGTTGTCACCTCTTTAAAATCTTCGCAGAAAACCATAACCGTCGAACCATTCATTCGGGTATGTGCGTCGTTGTTTGCCGGATTCGTGAAACCTTCTGCTATGAATCGTTTTTTCGATTCATGGTATTCCCCTTTGTTTATATGTATGTTCTTCTTTTTAGGCGATGCCATATAAAAGTATCCCCAGTCTATGCGTACGTTGTCTCCTTTTTTCTGGAGAATGGGTTGTTCCACCGTTCCTGTTTTGGCATAGGTCAGCTTTATATCTTCCCCACCTGTGGAAACGGTTGTTTCAGTTTCCTGTTCGGGCGTATTTTTAGCCCAGTCGGGTGACGCTTCAATATATACCTGTACATTATGTTTTTTATTATCTGTGGATCTTACCCGGTAAGAAAGGAAATTTACGGGGGTAGACATCAGATCGAGGTCGTCCAACAATAGGGGAGAGGTGAAAACAACATCCAGTTCTACCGGTCCGCAGGTAAAGGTATAATAAGTCTGGGTAGGCAGCACGTTCACCGATTTCTGAATAGCAACAGATTCAAAAGTGCTGCCGAGGTCTTCTTTTATATATAGTCCGAAATCCACATATGCTCCTCCAACCCTGTTATGCCCGTGTGAGGCAATCACGTTTTTCCCTTTTCGCAGGGTTTGCTTAACCTTCTCCGGTAATTCCACCAATACATTATTATTCCAGGAATAACCAGTTTCAACCACTTTTATATTGTTTATGTAAAGTTCAAAGTCATCATCATGCGAATATTCCAGGTAAACCGGTTTGGAAGAGTAATCCTCTTCTAAGGTAAATGTACGGCGTACCCATATATCTTCGCTTTCCCATTGCGTACTGAGGTTAGGCATATCGGTGGTGCCGTACGCGGCTTTCCCCGTTTTCCAACCCGAGTCGTTAAAGCTTATATCCGTCCAGTCGCCGGAAGGTTCTTTTTCGGTGTAAGATGCCTCCCATCTTTCTGTCGCTGCTGTAGGTAAAAACGGTGTGAGCGGAAGCTCTTCCACTCCCATAAAGCGGTAAGCTACATTATCTACGCGGATCGCTCCCAATAAGGGAAATTTCTTACCTGTCCAGTGGCGTACGGCATCTTCGTTTAATTTATCTGTGAACGACCAGGCGCTCGTATACGGGTCGATCGTGATCAATGGATAAGCCGGAGCACGCATTTCACTTGTTTTCGCAGGTTCGAAGTAATCAGCAGGGTTATTGCATGAACCAGCCATGATAAAAAGTGAAATAATTAAAAAGGCGATTTTCTTCATAATCGTTCGAATAAGTATAGTCTGCTTTTCATGTTTCAATCAGCAAAATAACAATATCTTTTAATAGAATCCTTTCATATATCGTTCATAAACTTTCAAAGTTCATTCAATATCAAATGTATCGGAATGTTCTCTTTACTGAGATTAATGGTCTGTTTTTCAACTCCTCGCACAGGTGTTTCATTTTTGATTTATATTTGGAGCATGAAAAAAATCAGTCTGACGGTATTTACCATTTTCCTGTTATTATTTGAAGGTAATGCACAGGTGGCTATACGGTATCCGATAGCAATCCCGCAGCCTCCCGACTCTGCCGATATAACGTATTATTCCAAAAAGAACGGATGGAGAGCGGGGGGAATGGTTTTCGGAATCAATGCCGGTTTATGGCTTTTCGACCGGTATGTACTCAAAGGCGATTATGCTTACATCAATTTCCATACCATTAAGGATAATTTTAGGCGCGGGTTTATCTGGGATAACGACATGATGGGGACCAATATGTTCCTGCATCCTTATCATGGAAGCACCTATTTTAATTCGGCGCGGTCGAACGGGTATAATTACTGGCAGTCGGGGTTGTTTTCTCTTGCCGGTAGCGGTATGTGGGAAATGTTTATGGAATGTGAGTATCCGTCGACAAACGATATAATTGCCACCCCGATAGGGGGAATGGCGTTAGGCGAGGTTTTTTACAGGGCATCCGACCTGATACTCGACGACCGTAAAACGGGAAACGGACGTTTTGCCCGCGAACTGGCTGCTTTCTTCGTATCGCCTATGCGTGGATTGACCCGTATCATGACAGGTGACGCATGGAAAGTCCGGCCTACCAGCGGCAGGCAATTCGGTATTCCAAAGGCGAGTGTGGAATTCTCCGCCGGTGTCCGCGCGCTTGAACTGAAAGATGAAATTCTTGACCAGGGAATCGGGTTTGCCTCTGAAATCAATATTGAATACGGCGACCGTTTTGATGGTGAATGCAGGAAACCTTATGATTACTTCAGTATGAAAGCAAACCTTAACATCCAGGCTTCGCAACCCTTTTTAGGGCAACTCAATATCATAGGCCGCCTGTATGGGAAAGACATTATCGATAATGAAAAAAGATACCTGAACTTTGGTATTTACCAGCATTTTGATTACTACGATTCAGATACCATATCCGATTTATCTGCGAAAACACCCTACAAGTTTTGTACTCCGGCCTCTTTCGGGATAGGTGGCGTTTACCAGGCGAAACGGTTCAGGAGATGGGATATCGATGCGTATGCGCACCTGAACGGCATACTTTTAGGCGGGGCGTTAAGCGATTACTACCGTGTGGATGAGAGGAATTATAACCTGGCAAGCGGATTCAGTACAAAGGTGGGTTTCAATTTCATATATAAAAAAGATAAGTTTGCCGCTTCAACGGTATATGAAGTGTACCGTATGTACACCTGGAAAGGTTATCCTGAGGATATTGACTGGAATAATTTCGACCGCCGGACGCTGGATGCGCAGGGAGACCTTTCCAAAGCCATCCTTCATGCGGTTGGGTTACGTGTAGACATTAAATTGAAAAAACATTTATTTCTTACAGGCGTATTCCTTAATTATACCCGCGACACGAATTATAAGCATTTTGATGATGTTTATTCCCAGTCGTCGGAAGGCCGTATCATGCTGACTTATAAAATGTGAGGTTGTTCTTTCATAAATTCGGTAGGGGATTTTCCATATTGTTTATGAAAGCAGGTCGAAAAATAGGCAGGAGAAGAGAATCCCACCTGAAAGGCGATTTCGTTTATTCTTTTTTCACCCGCCTGCATCAGAAGGACAGCTTTTTTAAGCCGGTGTATGCGAATGAAATCAACAGGAGAAAGCCCCGATAGTGCTTTTACCTTGCGGTAAAAACTGGATGCGCTCATATTCATTTCCGCCGAAAGTGCCTCCACGTTCAGGTCTTTATTGATCAGGTTCTTATCGAGATAAACCGAAAGCTTATCAAGGAATAACTCATCTAAGGGAGATACGGCTAATGAAACAGTCTCCGCCATTGGCTTTTCGGAATAAGCCCGGCTTAAAAGTTCGCGGTTCTTTAACAGGTTATTTACCTGAACCAAAAGCAACTCTATGGAAAACGGTTTTTCCATATACGCGTCAGCCCCGTTGTTGAGTCCTTTCAAACGGGATTGAAGATTGTGCTGTGCCGTAAGTAGTATAAATGGGATATGACTCAGGTTAACATTGTTTTTAACTTCATTGCACAGGTCGAATCCGTCCATTACCGGCATCATTACGTCGCTGATAATCAAGTCGACCGTATTATTTTTCAGTATGGCCAGCGCCACCGAGCCATTTTCTGCCTCCAGCACCTGGTAACTCTCCGACAATTCATCCGATATGAAATTACGCATATCGTTCTGGTCTTCCACAATAAGGATAGCCGGTTTCCCGCTATCCTGTGGCATACTTTTATCCGGTAATACAGTTTCCTGTACTGTCGCTTCTTCTATCTGGTAAACGTCTTCCTGTATTAGCGGGAGTATTAACAGGAATTCATTATACTTATCTTCTGCATACCTGTAAATCAGGCTTCCATTGTGTAATTCCGCCAAAGACCGCGCAAGCGATAAACCGATTCCGCTGCCCTGGATATTCTCAGTTTCTTTCACCCGGTAAAAAGGAGAAAATATTTTTTCCGTTTCATTTTCGGGTATCAACCTGCCGTCATTTATTACCCGGATATAAAACCTCTCTTCAGCTTCTGATCCCAATTGAACCGATATAGCTCTATCGGAATATTTCAGTGCGTTTGAAAACAGGTTACTAACGATCTTTGTAAACCCGTCCCTGTCTATATATCCGTAAATCGTTTTATCCGGGATAATGAGTTTCAGTTCTTTATTGTTTTTTGTAAACGACGGTTGAAAACGCTGGATGATCGAATGAAGCCATTCGCTTATATTGGTATGCACAAAATTCAACCGGAAGCCTTTGCTTTCCGTCCGCCTGAAATCTAATAACTGGTTACTCAGATCTAATAATCGCTGTGTATTTTTTTCAATGGTTTGCAGGTGCTTTCTGGTAGCCGGAGAGCCTTCTTCCGATTTCATGATTTTTTCAAGCGGGGCTTTGATCAGTGTAAGCGGTGTCCGTATCTCATGCGTTATGAACGTAAAGAATTCGATTTTGGCATTATACAATTCCTTTTCCTTTTTGTTTTCAAATATCTCCCGGTTGATACGGTGCTTTTCTTCCAGTTTCCTTTTTTTGTAGTTGTAGAAAAGGATTATTAGTAAACAAAGAGCCAAACCATAGAACAGAAAAGCCCAGCCGGTAGCCCAGAAAGGAGGAACAATAACGATTTGCAGTGACTTTTCGTTTTCCTGCCATATACCGCTGCTGTTTGTGGATTTGACTCTGAACGTATAATTACCGGGTGATAAGTTGGCAAACGTCACATCTTTATTGCGGTTCATAAAAACCCATTCCTTATCAACCCCTTCCAGCATATACGCATACTGTATGGCTTCCGGGGAAGTGTAACTTAATGCCATATACGATAAGGTAAAAGTAGATTTATCGTATGGCAACCGCAACGTTTCCATATCTTCCACAGGTAAGGTAACAAACGGATTCCTGCCGATTCCGTTATCGGGTACATAAATACCGGTAAGGTATAATGGCGGGCTGAAAGGGTCTTCCCTGAAATTCCCGGGATTAAACGCGACGACTCCGTTGATAGTCCCCATGTACATCGTACCGTCCGGCGATTTGTAGGAAGAGCTGAAATTAAACTGTGCTTCGTGCAGTCCGTCGGTATACGTAAATAAGCGCATGGCGTGGGTATCCGGATTAAATTTCACCAGCCCGTTTGCCGTCGATATCCAGAAGGTATAATGGTCATCTTCCAGTATACGGTAAACAATATTGCTGGGCAACCCGTTTTCTGTTGTGATACGGTTGAATAAACCGGTAATATCGTTGTATTGTGAGAAACCATTTACCGTGGTTACCCATATCTTTCCTTTTGAATCTTCGAAAACAGATGTAATGCTATTGTCTCCCAGTCCGCTCGATTTGTTGTTCTCCGATGTATAATGATGCATTACATCTTCCTGTGCCTGATACCGGAATAATCCGTTGGATGTAGCTATCCAGATATTCCCTTTCCGGTCGGAATAGATCTGCCTTACCAGGCCGCTCACGTTTTTCCACGGGCGGAAGCGCTTTTCCTGTTCGTTATAAATCAATGTGCCTGTTGAAGTACCTATCAGGAAATCATTAGTAGCCGTCCGGTGAAAGCATAAGATAAAATCGCTTCCCAGTTCATTGTTCGTATTGGCTACGGAAAAATGTTCGGTTAATTTCCCCGAAGGCAGCTGAAGCACATCGATACCTTTATTATAGGTACCTACCCACAGCTTATCACCTTCTGCAAACAGGCCGTGGATATTTGTAGCCGATAAGGGACGATGGGTATTATTAAATGAAAAGTTAGTGATTTCGCCTGTTGTCCGGTTGTAGCGGTTGATCCCGTTATCTTCTGTCCCGAACCAGATATTCCCGTAATCATCCGGACAAATTTCCCTGACGGCATTACCGGGCATCTGGGGATGTGTTTTTCCGCCTATAAAACGTTTAAACCCTGTATATTCCTGCGGCAGATAACTTATACCGCCGAAAAATGAACCCACCCACATGCCACCTTCCCTGTCTTTTGTTATGGAATAAACGGCATTGTCTGCTATGGCGTATTCATTTGTTAATGATTTCTGGAGTTGGGTTACCTGTTGCGTCAGTACATTATAAATATAAATTCCCGATTCCGTTCCGATCCAGTATGTATGGCTGTTATAAGGAGTAATGGCCCTGACTTGTGTTTCATCCACTACGGTACGGATGCTGCGGTCATGATAGGAATAAAATTTCAGTCCTGCCTTATTGGTTCCTATCAATATACCTGCTTCGGGCACTTCATGCAAAGCCGAAATATGGATTTGGTTCTGCTCTTCCTTGTCCGTTAATACAGGTATGGAGGTAAAACTATCCGTTTCCGGTTTATACCGGTGTATAGCGGTAGCAGACGCAATCAGCGGCACGCCTTTATGGTCTGTCGTTATGGCGATAGGATTAAAATAGTGTTCGGCCGGATAGCCGGTAAAACTTCCGTCGGCCGGTGAATAACGCACGATACGGTTCCAGTCGGTCATCCATAAATTTTGTTTATTATCTTCAATGACCGACTGGAAGAACTCAGGAGAAGTATGTGCTGCGGATAGCTTAAAAGGTTGAAATGAGTCGGATTCTTCATCATAGAAACACATATAGCGGTTGGTACATATCCATATGCGCCCGGATGAATCTTCAAAAAGACTGATAATACGGTCGCCCGGTAAACTATTGGTATGGTATGAATTGTAACGGTAAACTTTAAAAGAATGACCGTCGAAACGGTTCAACCCGTCGTCCGTACCGAACCACATAAACCCACGTTTATCCTGCAGCGAGCAAAACACCGTATTATGCGACAATCCGTGTTTGTTATTATAGTGCCTGAAATACATTTCAGCAGCGTTCCCTTTTACATACGGAAGCCCCGAAAATAAAAGCAATATAATATGTAATGCTATGATGGTGTATTTCCGGTTTTTCATAGAATTTGCTAAGTTACAGCATATGCGTTCGAAAATAATAAATATATCCGATAATTAATATGCCTTTACCCGACAAACCGCTTTAAGGAAATTCCATTACCTTTACATTCCTTCAATAAAAAGGATAGAAATGAATAACGGAACAAGTCAAAGCGTATTGGAATTAACGGCCGACGGTACGCATACCCTTTATTTACCGGATATGGATGAACATTATCATTCGGTGAACGGTGCGGTGCAGGAATCGTATCATGTTTTCATTAATGCGGGACTTAAGCAATTGTCAAAGGAAAGTTTACGCGTTTTTGAAATCGGATTCGGGACCGGCCTCAATGCATACCTGACTCTCCTGAATGCCTCTATCCCTGTTGAATACTATTCCGTAGAACGTTATCCTTTGGGCTATGAGATCGTGCAATCCCTGAATTACGGAAAGGTAATCGATCCGGACAAGGAAGGATCATTTACCGCTTTACACCGTGCGCCATGGGATCAGGATGTTGCTATTACCGATCATTTCACCTTACACAAAATTTATGGCGACAGCAATGAATGCATTATACCGGAAAATATCGACCTGGTTTACTTTGATGCCTTTGCACCGGATAAACAGCCTGAAATGTGGAATCAGGAGATTTTTATAAAATTATACGACCGCATGGTTAAGGGGGGAATCCTTACTACCTATTGCGCTAAAGGGGCGGTAAGGCGTATGATGAAAGAAGCCGGATATTCCGTTGAAAGAATACCCGGCCCTCCCGGAAAGCGCGAAATGTTACGCGCTGTCAGATAGTATTAATATTTACTTTAACAGAGACTCGACCTTTTCGATAAAAGCTGATTTCTGAGCCGCTCCGACCTGTTTGTCAACTACTTTACCGTCTTTAAAAAACAATACCGTAGGAATATTCCGTACACCGAACTGGGCTACCACATCATTGTTGTTGTCAACATCCATCTTACCTACCGTCACCTGGCCATCGTATTCTTTAGCAAGGTCGTCGATTATAGGAGCTACCATCCGGCAGGGACCACACCATTCCGCCCAGAAGTCAAGAACCATGGGCTTTCCGGAATTTACCAATTCTTCAAAATTTTTGTCAGTTACTTCAAGTGCCATTTTTTATCCTTTTTTATTTATTTGTGTTTGATTTCATATCTGTAAATAAAGACGGCAAAAGTACAAATTCTTTCGACGCCAACCAAGCTGTTAATTGATCTTGAAATCGATATTTTCATTTTCCTGCAGAAAGTCTATCAATTCATGCGTTACATTTAAACGGATATTCTGGGAGAACAGATTCAATGCTACATTGTGTTCACCGTCAACTACTTTAAAATATAACAGGCTCTGCCCGGGATTGTTCTTTATTAAAACCGAAAGCTCGTTTATAATCGGTTCGTTCAGGTCGTGGATCGGAAGCGTGATGCTTATCTTTTCGATAAGTTTATCCCTTTCCTCCTGAAGCAGGCGGATCGAATTGATTTTAAAATCCAGTTCCCCCTCCCGCCAGCGGTGTGATTCCATTCTTCCGCGGATAAGCAGGTACATACCGATTCTGAAGTATTTGCTGAAATCGACATATTCATTCCCGAAAAGGGCGATTTCCGTACTTCCGCTGAAATCTTCGATCTTCATTACCCCATACGGGCTGCCCTTGCGGGTGGTGCCCTCCCTTGCTTCCGTTACAATGCCGCCTACCAGGATTTCGCGTCCCTGAAGGTTCTCGCGCTCGTTAAGTTCTGCTACGCTGGTGTTGCATACATGCGTAAGGATGATACGGTATTCATCCAAAGGATGTGCCGACAGGTAGATACCCACCAGTTCTTTTTCCTTATTTAACCGTTCAAGGTCGCTCCACCGCATGCACTTGGGTACTTCAGGCTTCGAAATGGAAGCAAAACTATCGTCTCCGAACAGTGAATTGGCAGCCGTAGATTTATCCGTCTGGTATTTACCCCCGTAGCGGATAAGCGTTTCCAGGAATATTTCTCCTTTGCCCCCGTCGGTGAAGAACTGCTCGCGTTGGATGCCGAAATTGTCGAATGCGCCCGCCAGCGCCAACGCTTCAATATTTTTCTTATTACATGCCGTCAGGTTGATGCGTTCCACAAAATCGAAAATATCTTTGAAAGGCCCTTTCTTCCGCTCTTCAATGATATTCATCACAGCCGATTCGCCCACGCCTTTTACCGCACCCAGCCCAAAGCGTATGTCACCCGCTTTATTTACACTGAACCGGTGGATGGACTCGTTTACATCGGGTCCCAATACCTGGATACCCATTGCTTTACATTCGTCCATGAATTTTGTGATATCCGTTATATTGGAAAGGCTTCGGCTCAGAACCGCCGCCATATATTCGGACGGGTAATTGGCTTTAAGGTAAGCAGTCTGGTAAGCTACCCACGAATAGCAGGTCGCATGGCTCTTATTAAATGCGTAGGAAGCAAATTTCTCCCAGTCGGCCCAGATCTTGTTTAATGTCTTTACGTCATGTCCGTTTGCCTTACCTCCTGAAATGAATTTTTCTTTCAGTTCATTCATCTTATCGATAAGCTTTTTACCCATGGCCTTACGGAGGGCGTCACTTTCACCCCGGGTAAAGTTTGCCAGCAGGCGCGACAGTAACATGACCTGTTCCTGGTATACCGTAATGCCGTACGTGTCCTGCAGGTACCTTTCCATAATGGGTATATCGTACTTTATTTCTTCACGTCCGTGTTTACGGGCGACAAATGAAGGAATATAGTCCATAGGCCCCGGGCGGTACAGTGCATTCATCGCAATAAGGTCTTCAAACTTATTGGGCTGAAGTTCTTTCAGGTATTTCTGCATACCTGCCGACTCAAACTGGAACGTACCGGTAGTCTTACCCTGGCAGTACAGGTCGAATGTTTTGGTATCTTCCAGGCTGATCGTATCGATATCTATTTTTTCCCCGGTTGTCAGGTAGACATTTTCTACGGCATCTTTTATAATGGAAAGGGTTTTTAACCCCAGGAAGTCCATTTTAATCAGTCCCGTTTCTTCGATAACGGAACCTTCGTATTGGGTAACGAGTATTTCCTCGCCGGTATCTTTGTCTTTTGCCGTGCTCACAGGCACCACATCGGATATATCCGTTTTCCCGATAATGATCCCGCAGGCATGAACGCCCACATTCCGCACGTTTCCTTCCAGCATTTGCGCGTATTTCAGCGTTTCGCGGGTAAGTATATCGCTGGAATTTGCCGCCTCTTTCAATTCGGGCACGTAGTTGATCGCCGCCGTCAGCGAAACTTTCTTTACATCCGGGATCTTATCCGGAACAAATTTCGCCAGCCGGTTTGATTCCGATAACGGCAATTTCTGTACGCGTGCGACATCTTTTATGGCTGATTTGGTTGCCATTGTGCCATAAGTGATAATATGGGCAACTTTCTCTTTTCCGTATTTCTCCGTCACATATTCAAGTACGCGGCTACGGCCGTCGTCATCGAAATCCACATCGATATCAGGCATCGATATACGATCCGGATTCAGGAAACGCTCGAACAGCAAATCGTATTTTATCGGATCGATGTCGGTAATCCCCAGACAATAGGCCACTACAGAACCGGCGGCGGAACCGCGCCCGGGGCCGACGGCTACTCCACGTACACGCGCCTCGGCAATGAAATCCTGTACGATAAGGAAGTAACCCGGGAATCCCATACGTTTAATCGTTTCCAGTTCGAAATCGATCCGTTCGGTTACCTCGGCGGTAAGGCCTTCTTTGTATTTCTTTTTCGCCCCTTCATACGTCAGGTGGCGCAAGTATTCATCCGCATCTGTAAAGTTGTCGGGGATGGGGAAATCCGGCATCAACGGATCGTTATCGATCGAATAATGCTCCACTTTATTGGCTATTTCCAACGTATTCCTCAGTGCTTCGGGCACATCGGCAAAAAGCTGGTTCATTTCCGCCGTTGTCTTCATCCATTCCTGTTTGGAATAACGCATACGGGAGGGATCGTCGAGGTCTTTGCCTGTGCTCAGGCAGATCAGGCGGTCGTGGGCTTCCGCATCCTCTTCATTTACGAAGTGCACATCATTGGTGGCAATTATCTTTATATCATGCTTGCGGGCCAATTCGATTAAGGCCTTGTTTACTTCCTGCTGCTTGGGAAAAGTGGTCTGGTCGGCAAGCGGACTGGTCGTCTTGTGCCGTTGAAGTTCAAGGTAATAATCATCTCCGAACAAATTCTTAAACCACAAAACCGATTCTTCGGCCTTTTTCATTTGCCCGTTCATAATATGCTGGGGAACTTCACCTCCCAGGCATGCCGAACAGACAATTAAGTCTTCATGATATTTTTCCAGAAGTTCCTTATCGATACGCGGCCTTCCATAGAAACCTTCCGTCCATGCAACCGAAACCATTTTGATCAGGTTTTTATACCCTTTCAGCGTTTTGGCCAACACGATCAGATGCCAGCCGCTTAAATCTTCTTTTCCGTCTTTGGACGCTCTGCCGTTGCGGGCGCAATAACATTCGCAGCCCAATATCGGCTTGAACAGTGACGCTTTACTTTCTTCAATCTTTTCAGAAAGTTTTTTCATCCGTGCCAACTCTTCTTCGGAAGGGTTGGATTTATCGTTAAGGGAGTTCAGTTCTTTCTGGCAATCTTTTATTGTTGAAAGATACTTGCTGTTTTTTTTGTGAACCTTATTGAAAAATTCCTTTATGCCGAACATATTCCCGTGGTCGGTCATGGCTATCGCTTGCATACCGTCTTTCTGCGCCTTTTCAATCAGTGCGTCGATCGAGGCCTGGCCGTCTAATAAAGAGTATTGCGTATGGACGTGCAAGTGTACAAAGGGTTCCATAAAATGTGCTTTTTGAAGAGAGTGTAAAGTTACGAAAAGATAAGATAGGAATAGGAATGTTGTTGAAAACTTTTTCTATCGGTACATCAATAATATCTATATATTTTAAACCCGATCTTTCATAATACAGTGTTGCTCTACGAACCCGAGCGATTGGTCTACTTTCATCAAAACGTATCTTTTCATACCATAGTTTTACACCCGGATAAAATATATTTTAAAATGAAAAAGGATGAAATACAAAATTTGCTTTATATCCTTGCTTTGTGCTTTTTTTAGCAAGGATGTGAATGCGCAGGCATTCCTGAAAACCGAATACATCATGTCGTCTCCGTACAGGGATGAAAACAATGACAAAACGGGAGGTAAGGGCGATCTGAAAGTGGTTCAGGCGGGATTCCAGATCCCGCTTTCAGTGAAAATGAATGAACGCAACCGTCCGACTGCCTGGGCAATCGGACTGGGAAGTAGCTACGGGTCGATGAACAATAAAAACATGGACGACCTGATGGACATCAAAAATATTTTTAATGCACAGGTAGGCGTCATGCATTTACGCCCGCTTAACGATAAATGGTCGCTGCTGGCTTCTGTCGGAGTGGGGCTTTACGCAGATGCCGACCGGATGCGGGAGATCGGATTTAAGCAGTTGCTGGGTAGCGGCGGGGCAATCGCTATCTACCACTGGCTGCCGGATCTCGATATCGGAATCGGGCTTGCCATGAATAATAGTTTTGGTTATCCGATGGTTTTTCCCGCGATGTATCTGAATTGGGAATTAGACGGCAGGTATATGGTAAACGCAAGGTTGATGGACGCTATGGAGATATCCGCGGGAATCGATTTGCATAAGCATTTCAGGCTAAAACTCATTGCCGAAGCCAATGGGATGATGGCGCTTACGGAAAGGGATGACAAAGATGTGATATTTACGCAGCAATATATTACGGTCGGATTACAGCCGGAGTTACGGCTTGGTCATTCAATTTCAATCCCGGTGACCCTTGGTTTCTCCGCCGTCAGGAACGCGTATTATACTAAACGCACGCTCAAAGCGTTTTTTAAAGATATGGACAGAGAATACGATCCTTATTTTTCAATTACGGGCTACGGCGCCCTGGCGATCCGGTATGGTTTCTGAAGGAGGAAAAAGTGGAAGAAAAAGTAAGCGCCTATAACGGGTTCTGGGAATATATCTTTGTAAACCCGGCGATGAGGTGGTTCAGGCATGTGATGCTGCTTGCCTTATTGTTTGTCATTGTGGTTGCAAGTTTTGTGGAGGATCTGGAACTGCTGTTAAGCTTCAACATTATTCAGGTATCGTCCGTTATCCTGCTTTTTATCATATGGGGAATCGTTTGTGTAAATATTTATTACCTTATTCCCGCTTTTCTTTTTAAAGGTAAGTATGTGAAATATATTCTGTATATTACCTTATGTATCCTGTTTTCGACCACCCTTCTTTTTATCATTGAATATCTGTTGGAAAAAAACTATCACGTAGAGCATGAAGTGCTTACAGATGGCTGGTCGGTTCTTCTTTTTATGGTAGTTAATTTATTCGCTTCCGGATTTTATATATTCGCATTCTCTTTTACCATTTTCCTCCAGCGGTGGGTATATCATAAAAGCCAGATCAACCAGCTTCAGAAAAATAAGCTTCAATCCCACCTGAATCAGCTCAAAGACCAGGTACAGCCCGAATTTTTATCGCGCATACTCAATAAGGCCAATGAGCTGGTCAGGAGCGAAGAGCAGAAAGCATCTTATCTTTTGATGCAATTAAGCCATTTACTCCGTTACCAGCTCTACGACAGCTCGCGCGAAAAGGTGATATTGCAGGCCGATATCTCGTTTATAAAAGATTATCTCGGACTGGAACAGCTTTTATACAGAAAGTTTGACTACGAGATCATTACTTCAGGGGATGTAAACCATACTTTAATCCCCCCGCTTTTGTTTATACCCGTTATCGAACGTTCCATAAGATATTTGTCTGCGCGCCGGGATAACGGGCAATCCATCCTTACGCTCAAATTTGATGTAAGGGAGGAGTACCTTTCTTTCGTTTGCGTACACCCTTTATCCGGATTACCGCTGGTGGAAAGGGAACTTGAGAATCTGCGTACGCGGTTGGATATACTCTTTGAAAAGAAATACCTTCTTCATACGGTTAAAGAAGAAGGTTATTACTATACTAACCTCCAGATCAGTACCGTATGCTAAAAACGAAGGACAATATGATAATAGCCTGGCTTATCGAACCGCGGTTCAGGATATTAAGGCATTTGCTTCTTCTTGTTTTTCTGTTGTTTATGGGATTCCAGGCGATATTCAGTATATTTACAGACATACGTTTGATCATACTCATCTTTCTCGCTAATTTCTTTTTTTCCGGTTTATGTATTTATGCTACAATATATATTCTTATTCCAAAATATCTTTATAAAGGAAAGATCACACGGTTTATGCTGCTCCTGTTCCTTCTTTGTGCCACTCTGGTCGGAATATTCGGTTATTTGGCATTGCCGCTGTATCAGCAACATACTGAAGGCATAGTACCCGCTGAAGAAGTACCCATATATATGATCCTGATTTTCATGCTTCGGACTACGATTACGATCATGTTGATCTGTGCCGGAGCCACCAGTATCGAATTATTTCGGAGGTGGATCATCCATGACAGGCAAATTGAGGAACTGGAACAAGCTACTATGGAGACGGAACTTCAACAGTTAAAAAATCAGATCAACCCCCATTTCCTTTTTAATATGCTTAATAATGCCAATACGCTTGTGCGTGAAGATAAGGATAAAGCATCCCGGGTGCTGACTCAATTAGACGATATGCTCCGCTACCAGCTCAACGATAGTGCCCGTAAAGCGGTTTATCTCAGGGCGGATATACAGTTCCTGACCGGATTCCTGGAGTTGGAAAAAATACGCCGCGATAAATTCGATTTTATCGTTTCGGAAGAAGGAGATATAAATAGTGTGTCCGTTCCCCCGTTTCTTTTTATTCCTTTTGTCGAAAACGCGATCAAACATAATCCCGACAGTGAAAACCTTTCCTACGTCCACCTGTTTTTCAAGGTTCGTAATGGCGCATTATCGTTTGTCTGCAAGAACTCCAAACCTAAAATTCCGGTAAAAAAACAGTCGGGCGGATTAGGCTTGCACAACATACGGCGCAGATTGGAGTTATTATACAAGCATGATTATTCATTGGAAACAGAAGAAACAGATACAAGTTATACCGTCTTTTTAACACTTTCATTATGAATTGCATAATCGTAGATGATGAACCGTTGGCCCGCAGAGCCATCAAATACCTGGTCGACCAGGTGCCGGCATTACAATTACTGGAAAGTTTCAATAACGCGGCGTCGGCTTCCGGATACCTGGCCACTAATGATGTCGACCTGGTATTTCTCGATATACAAATGCCGCATATCACGGGATTGGAATTTGCGCGAACCATTCCCAAAGAAACATTGATTATTTTTACCACAGCCTATTCCGAATATGCGTTGGATAGTTATGAGGTGGATGCGGTGGATTACCTGATAAAGCCTATTCCCATCGAACGGTTCCGCAAGGCCGTCAACAAAGCGATTGTTTACCATTCGTTGCTTACCGACGACAGTAAAGAAGATATAGAACAGATAGACAATGATTTTATATTTGTCAAATCCGAACGCCGTTTCTGTAAGATCAACTTCAGGGATATTCTTTTTATAGAAGGTTTGAAAGATTACGTGATCATCCAGATGGATGATCACCGTGTCATCACGAAAATGAACCTGAAAGCTATTCATGAGCAATTGCCCAAAAGCCTGTTTATGCGCATTAATAAATCGTATATCGTTAATACCGGGCAAATCGAATCGTTTGACAATAACGATGTGTTTATCAAGACCTATCAGATATCCATCGGCAATACATACCGCGATACCTTCCTGCAGGAATTCGTGGTCAGGAAAAAACATTCCTGACAAATACTGGTGAAAATAAACGGTTGGTACTTTTTTATGTCAATATTTTAAGTATATTGCTTACTAAATAGTATAGCCATGAAAAAGTTGACCTTCATATTAGCTGCCTTGTTTGCCCTGCTCTGTTTAAATGGTTGCGAATCGGACCCTTACAATGAAAACGGGATTGAACATGCTTTTATCAATACTAAAATCTATCAGAAAGGTATTAATGTTATAATAGAAGTTACCGCCCATCGTATTGAACCGCAGTATATCATGGAGTGTGGAATACACTGGGAAATGGGGGCCAGTGAGTATACCTATGCCATTGATCCGGATAATGCCAGGCACGCTGAACAGGCGGGGGGCCAATCGACTTATTATTTTGAAGTATTCCCGTGGGACGGAATGTACGGAGTATACCGTTATGACAAAAAGTTTGTTGCCGCGAAGCCTTATATGAAAATTAAGGCAGACAAAAGGGCGGAAATCGAAGGGCGCGTATATAGTGAGAAAATCGAACCTACTGTTTGGGTAGATGTTCATTCTGCTGAAATTGTACGGCAAAACGTAATCATCCCGTTCGAAGTCAAATTACTAGAAGAAGGTACGATTGAAGAAGTCGGGATTTACTGGAGTACCGGGAATTCCGATACGATCGGTCCAAACCATAAAAAAATAGCCATGCCCTACCAGCCCGGCGAACAGCGGGCGGTTATCCCTAACGGCGTGGAAATGGGGGATATTTACTGCTTTGCTTATGCAAAAACACCATTGGGCACAATCTATTCTTCCAGAACATATTGCCGCATGCCGGGGGATGAAATAAGTGTGACCATATATCCGGAGATCATCGATTATACCCATGAACGGGTAACCCTGAAAGCAAAGTGCACCGTGGAGAACGAACAGGCATATCCCATTACCGAGCGTGGATTTTGCTATCTCAATACAACCACTAAAAAGAAATATTATAAACCTACCCTCGACGATGAAGTGTGGCAGGCAGAAGCCGGAAGCGGAGAGTTTACGGAAACAATCACAGGGCTTGTTCCCTGGAGCGTTTATTACGTAAGCGCCTATGCACGAAACAGAAGAGGGGTAACCTATTCGGATAATTACGTAATCGTTCCTACGAACACCGCATCAGCTCATACCCCATATATATACAACAGGAATTTTTACGGCTGGCAGGATGAACAAAATCCGAATATCATTTATCCCCAGGCGGAGATAACGAATGACAGGGGGTATTTTGTTATTGAGCGCGGATTCTGCTACAGCCGCGACGGCTCGCAACCCACCATAGAAAATAATAAACTTATAGCCGAAGGGACCGGCCTGGGGACATTTCAGACGAAGATAACTTTACCGTCGGGACGGTATATATTCGCTGCCTATGCGATTAATGAAGCCGGAGTGGGATATGGGTTAAATAAGGAAATAATTATTCCCTGATCTTTACCTTTTCGGACGTGTCCGGATAAAAATAGCTCCCGTCCCGTTTTATTTAGGACGGGAGCTATTTTTTAGAAGTTGGGGGGTGTTGGGGGGTGTTGGAGAGTTGTATAAGGTATTATATATTGTGTTCCTCTTATAATATGAATAGGAACAAAGGAACACTTTATTAGCTCTTTAAGGAAAACACCCCCCAACACTCCCCCATTCTAAACTTTGTAAGTACGGATGACTTGAAGGGTAATTGCTTAAATATTAGCATCTTGATGATGATTATGAGTTGACTCTTTTTTAATCTGATTTCCAACGCTTACTTTTTGATCGTGGGTTTTACCTGAACAATAAGCTCCTTTTTTTTGTCTTTTCTCATACAAAACTGTAGTTTTTGAAGGTCTTAACCTATCTTATTGTTCCTCTGTGGTTGAAGGAAAGTTATCCTTTGGGGCACATGAGTGATGAAATGGTGCCTTTGGCAAAATGTTTAGGAATAGGTAGCCCGAATTGTTGGAAGGCAGGCTGCAAGCGTATGGTGGGCTATCCTTTTATTTTTGTGCCTGTCGGCACCTTCAGTAATGAGGAACAAAAAGGAACCGGACCGGTAAAGATGTGCTTTTCTTTAGGAGAGTTGTTTTTTATATTATTTATTATCCATGAGAATTATTACCTTTGTTTTTTAAAAACACCACGCCATGAAAAAAAATTTTTTATTAACAGATGAAGGAAATAAAGGTGCCATTGTGAAAAAACGAATTCTCCAATACCTGATAATCTCCGGCGAATCCTCTATCGCCGATATCAGTAAGGAGATCGAAATGAGTGTTCCCACCGTTACTAAACTGGTTAGTGAATTAATAGAGGAAGGTTTTATCCTGGATTCGGGTAAACAGAATACTTCAGGCGGTAGGAAACCCAATATATACGGTATCAATCCCGTATCGGGATATTTTGTCGGCGTGGACGTTCACCGTAAACTGGTTATGCTGGCCGTTATCGACCTGAACGGTAAAATAATAGATGAAAACCTACATATACCTTATGAACTGCAGAATACGCCGGAGGCATTGGAGGAGCTTTGCCGTATTATTAATGTATATATAGATAATTTACCGATCGAGAAGGCGAAAATATTCCAGGTGGCCATTAACCTTACCGGGCGTGTGAGTACATCATCGGGATATTCGCATAGTTATTTCTGTTTCGACGAACAACCCCTTTCACAAATAATCGAATCTAAAATCGGTATTCCCGTTATGCTGGAAAACGATTCCCGGGCCATGGCCTATGGCGAGTATATGTGCGGGGTGGTTAAAGGTGAAAAGAATGTGATATTTATCAATGTAAACTGGGGGCTCGGGTCGGGACTGATACTGGATGGGAAATTGTATTACGGTAAGTCGGGTTATTCAGGGGAGTTCGGGCATATCAGCGCGTTCGACAATGAAATTATCTGCGGTTGCGGTAAAAAAGGATGCCTTGAAACAGAGGCTTCAGGCTTTGCCATGCAACGGATTTTAATGGAGCGTTACGCGCAGGGGAGCACTACCATACTGGCGGATACCCTAAAGGAAAAAGGCGGGGTTTCGCTTTCGGATTTCGTAGATGCCGTGCTGAAAGAAGACGTACTGGCCATTGAAATTGTAGAACATATCGGTTTGAATTTAGGGCGTTGGCTGGCCGGCATGATCAATATCTTTAACCCCGAACTTGTTGTGATCGGGGGTCCGTTATCCTTAACCCACGATTACATACGCCTGCCGATCAAAAGTTCCATGAAGAAATTTTCCCTAAACTTGGTCAACCAGGATACCGATCTGGTTATTTCCAAACTGGGAGATAAGGCAGGACTGATCGGAGCCTGTTTACTATCCCGCAGTAAAATGTTAGACATTCTTTAAAAACCAATTCGTTTTTAGCAAACATTTATGAAATAATTTACATACAATTCCTTTTATTATTAAAATATTTTATTAATTTTGTCACATAAGATAAAGTTAACTGCTATTTGCGTGTGCTTCTTCTAAAAATTTTAACAAAACTCTAAGAGATTCCCCGTGAAGAAGAACACCATTTGATAAAATTAGGAATATTATGAATTACAGCGAATTAGCTAACCAGTACAAAAAAGAATTACTCCACAATACCGTACCTTTTTGGTTGGAGAAATCACAAGACATTCAGTATGGAGGGTACTTCACATGCCTTACCCGCGACGGAAGCGTTTACGATACCGATAAATTTGTCTGGCTTCAGGCCCGGCAGGTGTGGCTCTTTTCGTATCTGTATAATAAGGTAGAAAAAAAAGCGGAATGGCTCGACTGCGCTATCCAGGGTGCCGAGTTCCTCCGGAAATACGGGCACGACGGCAGTTTCAACTGGTATTTTTCACTCACGCGGGAAGGTAAGCCGCTCATGGCGCCTTATAATATTTTTTCCTATACTTTCTCGGCTATGGCTTTCGGGCAATTGGGAATGGCAACGGGTAATCCTGAATATACCCGTATAGCCAAAGAAACCTATAACCGGATCCTGTCGCGGATAGATAATCCGAAAGATAAATGGAACAAAGCTATACCCGGCACACGCGACCTGAAAAATTTTGCCCTGCCGATGATACTCAGTAACCTGTCGCTTGAAATTGAACCCCTGCTGGATAAGGACATACTGGATCAAACGATTGAATCCTGTGCCCACGAGGTAATGGACGTATTCTGGCGTCCCGAGATCGGGTTGATCGTGGAAAATGTGGGAACAGACGGGAAATTATCCGACTCGTTCGACGGCCGGCTGCTGAATCCCGGGCATGCGCTCGAAGCCATGTGGTTTATTATGGACCTGGGCGTCAGGCTGGACCGGCGCGACCTGATAGATAAGGCGGTGGAAAAAGCGCTGGTGATGGCCCGCTACGGGTGGGACAAACAATACGGCGGTATATTCTATTATATGGACCGTATGGGTTATCCGCCCCAGCAGCTGGAATGGGACCAGAAGCTGTGGTGGGTGCATATGGAAGGGATCATTTGTATGCTGAAAGGGTATCAACTCACAGGCAATAAAGATTGTTGGGCATGGTTTGAGCGATTACACGAGTATACCTGGAAGCATTTCAAAGATCCCGAATACCCCGAGTGGTACGGTTACCTCAACCGAAGGGGAGAGGTGCTGTTACCGCTGAAGGGGGGAAAGTGGAAAGGATGCTTCCATGTGCCGCGGGGACTTTACCAATGCTGGCAGACACTTGAAAAATGCGAACAGGAGCAGACTGAGACAATGAACCTTATCTAAAAATAATATATACCATGGCAAACAGTAGAAGAAGAGATTTTATCAAACAGTTTTCGGTCGCCGGAGCCGCTTTGGCTACCGGTACGATGGCCGGGTGTACCGGAAAGCAGCCCCCGGGTGAAGAAGGTATCCGGTCCACCCTGATGGTTCCCAAAGCGCAGGGGCTGAAAATTACCGGTGCTTTTATTGATGAGATATCCCACGATATTCCGCACCAGAACTGGGGTGAAAAGGAATGGGACAGGGATTTTGCTTACATGAAAGCGATCGGTATCGATACGGTTATCATGATCCGTTCAGGGTACAGGAAATTTATTACCTATCCGTCGGCTTATCTGATGAAGCAGTTCGGGTGTTATAAACCGTCGGTGGATCTTCTGGATATGTTTCTTCGCCTGTCGGACAAATACGGGATGAAATTTTATTTCGGCCTCTACGATTCCGGTAAATACTGGGCTACGGGCGACCTCACCTGGGAGATCGAATCGAATAAGCATGTTATCGATGAAGTGTGGAGTCAGTACGGGCATTACAAAAGTTTCCGGGGGTGGTACCTGAGCCAGGAGATCAGCAGGGCCACGAAAGGAGCCATTGAAGCATTCAGCAGTCTGGGTAAACAATGCAAGGACGTTTCCGGAGGATTGCCGACCTTGATCTCTCCCTGGATAGACGGTAAAAAGGCGGTTGCCGCCGCTTCGGCATCCGTAAGCCGTGAAGATGCCGTTTCAATTGAACAGCACGAAAAAGAATGGTCGGAAATATTCGACGGTATAAAAGGAAGTGTCGACGCATGCGCCTTTCAGGACGGACACATCGACTATGATGAACTCGACGCGTTTTTTGCGGTTAATAAAAAGATGGCCGACAAATACGGCATCGCCTGCTGGACGAATGCCGAATCGTTCGACCGTGATATGCCGATCAAGTTCCTGCCGATCAAATTCGATAAACTCCGGTTGAAACTGGAAGCCGCCGCAAGGGTGAAATACGATAAAGCGATCACTTTTGAATTCTCACATTTTATGAGCCCCCAGTCGGCCTATCTGCAGGCGGGGCATCTGTATAACAGGTACAAGGAATATTTTAATATCGATTGAGCCATGGCAACTGCAACGGCCGGTAAACCGGCTGAAAATATGGGATATGTAATTTTCCTTTCGGTAGTGGCCGCATTGGGAGGTTTCCTTTTCGGATATGATACGGCGGTTATATCCGGTACGATCCGCGGTGTGTCCACACAATTCGGTATGGACGACCTGCAGACGGGGTGGTATGTAGGTTGTGCTTTGGTCGGTTCGATCGCGGGGGTAACTTTTGCCGGTAAACTAAGCGACCGCCTGGGGCGTAAACCCGTGCTTTTCCTTGCCGCCGTATTATTTGCCGTATCGTCTGTCGGATGCATGTTTTCCTTTTCGGTCAACGAATTGGTGATCTATCGTATTATCGGAGGTGTCGGGATAGGAGTAGCCTCCATTATATCGCCGCTTTATATTTCGGAAATTTCCGTTGCCCGTTACCGGGGACGGTTGGTTACGCTCTATCAGTTAGCTATTACCGTTGGCATAGTATGTTCCTATTTTGTCAATTCACTGGTATTGAAATATTCGCTTACCGCTACATTCAGTTCATATTGGGCGAATACTGTTTTTGTAACGGAATCCTGGCGGGCTATGCTGGGAATGGAGACGATACCCGCACTCCTGTTTTTTATTATTTTATTCTTTATCCCTGAAAGCCCGCGGTGGCAGGTGATCAATTACCGTGAAGAAAACGCTTTGAAAACCATGGCCCGGCTTTTCGGTGGACAGACGGCTTATGAACAGATAACGGAAATCAAACGTACCATACAGACGGAAGTAAAAAGCGACTGGCGGTTACTTTTACAACCGGGTTTCCGCAAAGTCCTTTTCGTAGGAGTAAGCCTTGCCATGCTGGGGCAGTTTATGGGAGTGAATGCAGTGCTGTACTACGGTCCGGTCTTTTTTGAAGAAGCCGGGCTGGCGCAAGGCAGTTCGCTCGATTTCCAGATCATCGTGGGGCTTGTCAATGTGTTCTCAACCGTATTGGGCATGTGGCTGATCGACCGTATCGGACGTAAAAAACTGGTCTATTACGGCGTATCGGGTATGATCGTTACCCTGGTGATGATCGGTTTTTACTTCCTGCTGAACGGAAGTACCGCGCATTTCCCGCCCGAACTGCTGCTGGGGCTTATCATGGCTTACATCTTTTTCTGCGCGATCTCTATCTGTACCGTAATCTTCGTACTACTATCCGAAATGTATCCCGCCAAGGTTCGTGGAGCCGCAATGTCTGTCGCAGGATTCTCGCTTTGGATCGGAACTTACCTGATCGGGCAATTAACTCCCTGGTTGTTGACCAACCTGGCTCCGCAGGGCGTATTCTGGTTGTTCGGTGTGATGTGTATACCTTATCTGATTATAACATGGAAACTGCTACCGGAAACAACCGGACGCACCCTTGAAGAAATAGAACAAATGCTACAGGAATAATTCACTTTTATTTACTCATATCATGAAAAATATTTCGAGACGTAATTTCTTGAAAACCGGAGCTTTGGCTGCTGCCGGTTTCACTATCGTACCCAGATCGGTGATGGGAAAACCTTTCGGCTACACCGCACCCAGTGACAAATTGAATATTGCCGGTATCGGGGTAGGGGGCATGGGCCGCCGTAACCTGGCAAATATGAACACGGAGAATATCGTTGCCCTTTGCGATATTGACTGGAAATATGCCGACAAAACATTTAAAGATTATCCGCAGGCTAAAAGATTCAAAGACTGGCGCGTGATGTTCGACGAGATGGGAAAATCCATCGACGCCATTATGGTGGCTACCCCCGACCATACGCATGCAGGAGTAACGGCGCACGCCATTACGCTGGGAAAACATTGCTACACGCAGAAACCGTTGACACACTCTGTGTACGAATCAAGGTTGCTGACCAAACTGGCAAAGAAATACCGGGTTGCCACACAAATGGGAAACCAGGGTAATTCGTTCGACTGGTGCCGCCAGATCGCCGAATGGATACAATCCGGCGTGATAGGCGATGTGTATGAAGTGCATTGCTGGACCGACCGCCCGATCTGGCCGCAGGGATTACAGGAACCGAAAGAAAATGTAAAGGTACCCAAAACAATGGATTGGGACTTGTTTATCGGTCCGGCTGCCAAACGTCCGTATAATCCTGTTTATACACCCTGGAACTGGCGCGGCTGGTGGGATTTCGGAACCGGTGCGTTAGGCGATATGGCCTGCCACATTATGGACCCGTTATACTGGGCGTTAGACCTGAAATATCCTACCAGTGTGATCGGAAGTTCCACGTTGAGCAACCTCTATTCACCCCCTCACGCACAGATCGTAACCTATACGTTCCCTGCGCGTGCGCCTAAAGGAAATGTGAAAATGCCGGAAGTAAAGGTGTACTGGTACGACGGCGGATTAATGCCTCCACGCCCCGGAGAACTGAAAGACGGGGAAATGATGGGCGATGAAAACGGCGGTATCATTTTCGTGGGTACAAAAGGAAAGATCATGACCGGTTGCTACGGAATGAATCCTACCCTTTTGCCCGTTTCCGCCATGGAACATTTCAACCAGCCCAAACCTGCAATTCCACGTGTAAAAGGTGGTAATGGTAATATATGGGCTACCAATGCGCACGAACAGGATTGGATACGGGCATGTAAAGAGTCGCCGGATAACCGTACGGAAGCCTCTTCGAACTTCCAGTTCTCGGGTCCTTTCAACGAAATGGTGGTAATGGGCGTATTGGCTGTCCGGCTTTCCGGATTGCAGGGCCTTCACAGGGAACTTCAATGGGACGGAGAGAAGATGGAATTCACCAATATATCTCCGACGGATACGATTAAAATTGTTACTGTCGACGACTTTACCGTGGTAGACGGCGATCCCCGCTTCGACCGGCGCTTTGCCGATTTCAATGCGGCCGAAATGGCTAAGGAATGGATCAACCATACCTATAATAACGGCTTTACTTTACCGGCTATGCCCCGGTAGATAAAATATAATACCTGATATCATGAAGAAACATTGTAAATTATGGATAGCGCTATGTACCGCACTCATCTGTTTCTCCTGTAACGGGGGACAAGAACAGACAACAGCGGAAAAAAACGGCTGGCGGTTAGGCATGCAGTCCTATTCGTTCCACCTGTTTCCGTTAACCGAAGCGTTGGATAAGACGCAGGAACTGGGAATAAAATACATCGAAATTTATCCCGGGCATAAGCTCGGCGGTAAATGGGGCGACCAGGCTTTCGGCTTTGATATGGATGACCGGACGCGTAAGGAAATAAAAGAACTGGCTGCCTCCAAAGGAATCAAAATTGTCGGCACAGGGGTGTTTGTGACCGGCAATAGCGACGACTGGGAGAAAATGTTCAGCTTCGCCAAAGATATGGAGATGGAATTTATCACCTGTGAGCCCGCGCTGAAAGATTGGGACCTGGTAGAAAGCCTGTCGGAGAAATACCAGATAAAAGTGTCGGTGCATAACCACCCCCGGCCCTCCGACTATTGGGATCCTGACCTTTTGCTCGGACAGATAAAAGACCGGAGTAAACGTATTGGCTCATGCTCCGATGTAGGCCATTGGAGGCGTGAAGGATTGAACCAGGCCGAATGCCTGAAGAAATTGCAGGGGCGTATCGTCTCCCTTCATTTTAAAGATATAGCACCCAAAAAAGAAGGCGAAGCCGAACAGCACGATGTGATCTGGGGTACCGGTATCCTGGATGTAAAAGGTATGATGACCGAACTGAAAAGACAAAATTTCAAAGGGGTATTTTCAATCGAGTATGAATACAACTGGGAGAATTCCGTACCCGATATCAAACAGTGTATAGACTATTTCAACCGTACGGCCGAAGAGATTTTCAAACAGTAAAAAAGGATAGTATAAACCATTTAATGACTTGTATGCCTATGAAATAAACGGAAAAGAAGAATATAGCAACAGTAAAAAAGGAATTAATAAAAATCTTTAAATCGTAAATTATGACAAATCATCTTTCTAAAAAAAAGGATGAACGTTTGATAACAAAAACATTTCTAACCTTAAAAAAACTCATCCTGATCAGTATGTGTCTGGTTGCCGCCCAATTACAGGCAAACCCGGTAAACCAGCAAAGTAGCAGCATCACCGGAACGGTGGTAGATGCGAGGGGAGAAGCCCTTATTGGCGTGAATGTAGTGGTGAAAGGCACCACAAACGGCTCGATAACCGATATAGACGGCCGTTTCAGCATACCCAACGTGGCATCCGACGCGACGCTTGTTATATCCTATATCGGATATTTAACCCAGGAAGTAGGCGTGAACGGACGTTCCGCTATACATGTAACATTAGAGGAAGATACTCAGCACCTGGAAGAAGTAGTCGTGGTAGGCTACGGATCGTTTAAGAAAAGAGACCTGACGGGAGCTGTATCGCAGGTAAAAGGCGAAGACATAGCCAACCTGCCCCTCCGCAGCGCGGCCGATGCCTTGCAGGGAAGAGCCGCCGGTGTTACCATTACGGCAACTTCGGGTAGTCCCGGCTCCATGGGAACAGTCCGTATCCGCGGTGTAGGGACAGTTAACGACAATAAACCTTTGTATGTGGTAGACGGATTGCCGCAGACCGAGATCGGCTGGCTCAACGCCCGTGATATCGAAAGTATAGAAGTATTGAAAGATGCATCCGCGCAGGCTATTTACGGAGCACGTGCCGCAAACGGTGTGATACTGATCTCTACCAAACGCGGGGAATCCGGCGCAACGTACAGGAGCAGTATTGAATTTGATATGAGTATCGGTTTCCAGAATATCCCCAAACGGTACGATATGCTCGACGCGGAAGGATTTATGGAATACAAGAACCGCGCCTATGCCAACTCGGGCAGGGAACTGATGGAAGATTTCGCTACGCCCGAAAAAAGGCAGCAGATACTGAACTTTCTCGAAAAGAACGGCGGACGCGCGGGAACCGACTGGTGGAAAGAAACAACCAACAATAACCTGGATGCACCTATCCAGAACTATAACCTGGCGTTTTCCGGCGGTATGGATAAACTACGGTACCGTGCGAGTTTCAATTATATGGATATGACCGGTATCGTCAGGGGATCGGAATACGACCGTATAACAGGACGCCTCAACCTGGATTCGGAAGTTACCAAATGGCTTACCCTTTCCTCCAATGTAAACATTTCGTACGAAACCCGTAGGAACCTTGATGAAAACAGCGCGTATACCGGAACGGTATTCAGTATGGCAACGGCCGATCCGATTACTCCGGTTTACCGCAATAACCTGGTGGATATACCCGATTTCCTGGAAGGACGTATCATGAACGGATATGAACCGACCAATCCCTGGTCGCAGTACACAGGCGTTATCTATTCCAACAAACCGAACACGGTAGCCCAGACAGACCGTCAGGCCATGATCCAGAACAGGTATTTGTCGACCAAGGCAAATGTGGCGGCAGAAATAAAACTGTTTCCTTTCCTTACATTTAAATCGAGTATCGCCTTAGACCTGATCCGTAATCAATGGGGCGGTTTCTGGCCCAAATATTACCTCGACGGCGACGAATACAATAACGATGCCTATGCGGCCAATTATACGTATAATACCGATTACTGGGTATTCGATAATTACCTGACTTATAACCAGACGTTCGATAAGCATGCCATTAACGCAATGGTGGGTACCTCTGCCGAAAAGAACAGGTACGAAGAGTTTGGAGGAAGCAAAAAGGGAATGGTAAATAACGATCCGAGCCAGCAGATCATCAACGCGGGAACAAAAGATCCGTATATCGTGGGTGCCTTATCCCGCCATACGCTGAATTCTTATTTCGGACGTGTATTTTATTCTTTCGATAACAAGTATATGGTGACCGGTAATATCCGTTGGGACGGTTCTTCCGCTTTTGCCAAAGGTAATAAATGGGGCGTGTTCCCTTCCATCTCCGCAGGATGGAATTTTGCCGAAGAAAGCTTTATGGATCAATTCGACTGGCTGTCACAGGGGAAACTCAGGGTGGCATGGGGTGAGATCGGAAACCAGAACCTGGGTTCCACCCGGGGCGCTTACCTGAATAAGTTTGCCAACTCCTCTTATTATATTTTCGGTAATCCGTATGATTATAAGCTGGGCGGATGGCGTTCGGAAGTAGGTAACTCCGATTTGAAATGGGAAACCACCCGTCAGCTCGACTTCGGGTTAGACCTTGCTTTCCTGAACGGATCGTTACGCGCTACATTCGATTATTACAACCGCGAAACATCCGATATGCTGTTGCGCCTTCCTTTGCCGACTTCACTGGGATTGCCGAACAACCCGTGGGTAAACGCGGGAAGCGTGACCAATAAGGGTATCGAGATCACATTGGCTTACGACGGACAGGCAGGAAAAGATTTCAGGTACAACATCAACGGTAATATTTCTACCTACCGGAATAAGGTAAAAAGTTTAGGTAGCGGAAAGAATCTGCCCGGTAAAGACGTGCATCTGGGGTACTTCTCGTATACTATGACAGAAGTAGGCAAACCGATCGCTTATTACTACGGCTACAAGACAAACGGCGTATTCCAGAACCAGAATGAAATAGATACCTATGCAAAAGACGGCAATAAGATCATGCCGGGAGCGCAGCCGGGTGACCTACGGTTTGTGGATATCAACGGCGACGGCGTGATCAACGACGAAGACCGTACGATGATAGGTAATCCGCATCCCGATTTTACGTTCGGGCTGACGTTGGGAGCCGAATACAAAGGATTTGATTTCTCGGCATTTTTCCAGGGTTCTATCGGCAACGACATTATGAATATCCTGAAATACGACATCTACTCAGGAACCGGATGGTATAATGCCCCGAAAGATATCCTCACTACCTTCTGGAATGGCGAAGGAAGTACAAACAAGAACTTTGGCATCGATGCCAACAGCCGTATGAACCTGGAGTTATCCGACTGGTACGTGGAAGACGGTTCGTATGTACGCCTGAAAAGCCTTCAGGTAGGATACACGCTGCCTTCCAAACTGACGCAGAAACTGACGATCAATAACCTCCGCGTATTCGTATCGGCACAGAACCTGTTTACCATTACGGGTTATTCCGGGCTCGATCCCGAAATCGGCAACGACAACCCGCTGTATATGGGAATCGACGTAGGATATTATCCGCAGGCAAGAACCTATATGTTTGGTGTTAGTATGAAGTTATAACCTTAAAAAAGAACGAATATGAAATCAATAAAAAAATCATATAAGAACGCATTCCTGATGCTTCTCGCAGGTGTACTGACCGTGGGTTGTTCGAGTGACTTTCTGGATGAACCGCCATTGGGTTTCCTGGATGAAGACACTTACCTGACTACCGAAGACGCCGGTTATAAATTGCTGGTGGATTGCTACCGCCCGATCCTCGACCACTGGACGTACCAGACGATGAAGTTCGATCTCGGCGACCAGTTGTCCGACGATTTCTCCAAAGGAGGATCGGATGCCAACGACCGTATTGCCATAACAGATGTAGCGCGGGGTAATCCGCTTCCCACCAATACATTGCTTACCGACCTCTGGAATCACAGGTACCAGACGGCTATCGGCCGTTGTAATGTGTTTCTTGATCTGGTAACACCTGAAACTCCGTTGATCCATAGCGGCGGCTCGATGGTTTCGCAGGAAGAAAAGCAACGCTGGATTGCCGAAGGGCATTTCTTACGCGCCTTTTATTATTTCGACCTGGTGACGATATTCGGTAATGTTCCCATTATTGAAAAACCATTAGGTGCGGTAGATAAAGAAGAGATCGTCAAATCCGATTATGCGGAAGTGATTCAATTTATCCTATCCGACCTCGACAAGGCGATTGCCGATCCGAACCTGCCGAGCGCTAAAAATCTTCCGGCATCGGAGATCGGTCGTATCACGAAAGAAGCAGCCATGGCGTTCCGTGCGCGCGTCCATATGTTCGACCGTAATTACGAGGCTGCCAAAGGCGACTTAAAGGCGGTGATCGATGCCAATTGCTATGATCTGGTGGATAATTACGAAGATTTATTCAACAGTGCCGAGAAAGGGTATAAATCAAAAGAGGCCGTATTTATAACCCTTCGCAATTATAACCCTCCGTATGCCAACGGAAGTGTTTGCCCGCAGATGAATGTAGGCCGCGCCGGAGCCGGTGGATGGGGCGGCGAATGCCCTACGATCGACCTGGTGAATGAATACGAAGTGGGCGATCCCCGCCTGGTGCATACGGTTCTTTCTTCAGGAGATATCTTTGTAAAACCCGACGGAACAGAAGAAGTACACGATTATTCGGGATACGATAATTTCCCCCAGCAACACAGCCGCAAACAATACCCCGATTGGTCGCGCAGGCCCGTGAGCAGTCTGATCGAAACAGACTGGACATTCTATCATATCCGCTATGCCGATGTGTTGTTAATGTATGCCGAATGCCTGGTGGAAACCAACGGGGATAAACAGGCCGTGGTCGATATCCTCAATAAGATCCGTTACCGTGCGTTTGTTACCACATCGCCGGTGGACACCTATGCCAAATCACGTAAATTTAATGTGACCGAAGATAAACGGGTGACCGAAGATATCTTCAACGCTAAGTACAAGGTTAAGGTGACGGATGACCTGCGTGCAGCCGTACGGCATGAGCGGCGGGTAGAACTGGGAGGAGAAGGATTACGCCTGTACGACCTGCTGCGCTGGAATATATTCGTACCGAAAATGCAGGCATTCGGAAAAACCGAAGAAGGAAGGTATTCCAATGCCGGTACACAGGTAACGGAAAAAACATGGCCTTACCCGATCCCTCAGAACGAAATAGATTATGTAGGAGGCGCTTTAACACAAAACGATAACTATTAATGGCTGATAGTTTCTTAATTCATTGACGTGTTCATTCTCCGGTGCGTGAGCACCGGGGAATCTGATAATAAGAGCCGTGTAGAAACACAATGTTATAATATTTTTTAAAAGGAACATTGTACCGTTACGTGGCTTTTGTTTTCTATAGATAGGGAAATAGTATTATTGGAAGATAATTTTTAAGAAATAAAGTTTCGGAAAACGAAAAAGAAGAACTTCCGGTTTACCGGAGATTCTCAAAACGAAAAAATAGAACTTCCCGTAAACATGGATAGTCGGAAAACGAAAAAATAAAATGTTCCATACCTATGGAAATCTTAAAAATAAGAAAATGAGCTGCTCCCAAAACCCGGAATTTAAGAAACAGTTTAAACAGGTACATTCCTCGATTAGGAAATTATATCTTACCCCTTCAAATAATATATTGCCTAAGATAAATATAAAATACTAATCTCTAATAGATTCATCTCAAATCTAAAGTATTATATTTACTCCTGTATAATATGTTTATTGTCGATTATCCATATTATAAGATGTAAAACCAATTAAGATGTTATGAAGCACAGTTATAGGATGAATAATACGAAAAAATGAATTCATTCATTATATTTCAGAGTAGCGAATTTTTTTTAACATAAGTGCAACAAAATCATGGCGTAAGAGGTTATCAATAATAATGAATAACGCAAGAAGTAAGGTTTGATAAAACAATAACACATGAGGAAATGGCTTAAATGGATTGGGATTATTCTGTTAATACCCGTTGTATTGATTTTGCTGATCTCCATCCTTTTATACATACCACCTGTCCAGAATTTCATATTGCAGAAAGCCACCCGATATGCAAGTGAAGCCACCGGAATGGAAATAAATGTCGACCGTATACGGCTTTCATTTCCATTAGACGTCACCGTCGACGGCGTTGAAGTCATAACGCCCCCTGCCGATACGTTAGCTGTTGTAGAAAGCCTGTCGGTACGCGTAAACCCTCTCCCTTTATTGCAGCGTATCGTTTCGGTGGATGCGCTTCATGTAGTGAATGCCCGCGTAAATACAGGCTCATTTATAGAAGGAATGGAAATAAAGGGAGTGGTAGGCGATTTATCTGCCCGTGCCGACCATATCAGCCTGACGGATGAAAAGGCTGCCGTAAACCGTATCAGTTTGTCGGAGTCGGCTATAACCGTAGTTATGGATACCGTTTCCAAAGCGGATACAACCGCTTCGGCCCCGCTTAACTGGATCGTTACCTTAGACGATATATCATTCGGGCATATTTGCTTTGGACTGGATATGCCTGCCGATTCACTCCGGTTGAGTACATACATCAGCGGTGCAGGGTTAAAAGACGGGCAGGTCGACCTGGGGCAGGCGCGTTATACGGTAAACCAATTTACCTTATCTGAAACAAATGTAAACTACGACGGAAATTACGATGCGCCAGCTGCCGGATTAGACCCGATGCATATTGCCCTCAGCAGGCTGAACGCGCGGATAGCATCCATCGTTTATCATGAAAAAGAAATAGGAGCGGAAATACAGGAGTTTTCAGTAGAAGAACGATCGGGGCTGATAATCACTTCCATGACCGGGAATATCCAAAGCGACAGTACGGTTATTAACGTCCCCGAACTCCTTTTACAAACACCGGATTCCGAAATACGCCTGTTGGCAACCGTACCCTGGAGCGTACTCGATACCGTTTCGGAAGGAAGCCTGCAGGCTCTTCTGACGGCCTCCGTCGGCAAAAACGATCTGTTTACGTTGGTAAACGGATTACCAGCCGGTTTTGTGAACGGTTATCCCGACCAGCCCCTGAGCCTGACAGCCAATGTTGAAGGTAATCTGGAGGCCCTGGCTCTCCGTCAGTTAAAAGCGGAATTACCCGGCGCGCTGGTGTTCAATGCCACCGGAACGATGGGCGAGCTGATGGACAGCATAAGAAGGTCGGCCGATATAAGGCTTCAGGCACAGACGCGTAATGTGAATTTTGCATTAAATATGCTGCCTGCCGAACAGCGGCAGCAATTCAATATCCCCCGCGGCATGAGGCTGACGGGGAATGTGGGCTTAAACAACCAGCAACTTCGTGCCAACCTGTTGCTGACGGAAGATAAAGCCAGGGTAAATGTCGACGCCCGTTACCATATGGCACAGGAAGCCTATCAGGCGTCACTGGCAATAGACAGCCTCGAACCCATACATTTTATGCCTAATGACTCCATCATGTGGGTAACCGCATCGCTTCAGGCCGAGGGAAGGGGTACGGATTTCTTTGCCGCTTCCACCTGGGTAAACCTGACGGCAAACATCGATAGCATAAGATATGTCGATACGGAAGTGTCGGATATCGACCTGACGGCTTCGTTAAGGGAAAACCAGGCAAACCTCAACCTGAAAAGCAACGATCCGGTCGTGAATATGGATGTCACTTTCGACGGAACCGTACGGCGTGACGAAATAAAAGGAATGCTGATTGCCGATGTAGACAGTATCGACCTGTACGCGTTGAATTTAATAGACGCCCCGCTGTCAACCTCTTTCCAGTTGTTCGGCGAAGCGGAAAGCAACCTGCAGAAAAACCATTCGGTAGACCTCACGATAGGTAACTGGGTGATCCGTACCGACAGCCAGTATTACCGTCCCAAAACGCTTACCCTGCTCGCGCGGACAGATGAAGATACAACACGGGTATCGCTTAACACCGGCGACCTGGGCGTGGCGCTGACCGGTAATTCCGACCTTACCACGATGATAGATAAGGTAAATGTGATCACCCGGGAAATTAATACCCAGCTACAGCAGGATTCCATACTGGATATCGCGGCATTGCGTCCTTCGCTGCCGGATATGGACCTGGTCGTAACTGCCGGAAACGACAATCCGATTTATAACATTCTACAGCAAAACTATATCGGATTCCGCAGTTTACGGCTGGATGCGAGCACATCGCCCGAAGACGGCATACGCATGGATGCCCATGTGTATAGTTTGCACCGCGATACCTTTTTGATCGATACCGTACTGGCATCGATCCGGCCCGATTCGGCCGGATTGCTTTACCGTGTGGATGTGTACAAGAACCGCTACCGGCAGCAATTGCCGTTTACCGCTCATGTAAATGGTACGGTACGCAATAATTATGTAGATGCCGAACTGGTGTATATAAATCATAAAGACTCCGTAGGCTTATCGATGGGCGTAAGCGCAACGAAAGAACCTGACGCCATACTGGTACGGTTCTTCCCCGAACGGCAGATTATTGCCTTTAATGAGTTTACCCTGAATACGGATAATTACATTCGCTACAGGGATATGAAGAATATCGAGGCAAACGTTCGTTTTACAGGGCAGAACAACGCTTCCTTATGGATACATTCGGTGGAAAACGCAGGACAATATCCGGAAATGCATGTCGAACTCAGCCAGATCGACCTGGGTAGAATTTCAAACGGCTTCCCACAGATACCCGATATGGCCGGTATTTTAAGCGCGGATATGCGGTATGCACCTAACGATGACGCTTTTCTGGTCGTGATGGATGCCAATGTGGATGACCTGTATTTCCAGAACGGGCGGATTGGCGAGATTATGCTGAACGGGGTTTACCTTCCTTTGGATGAAGGTAACCACCAGATAGACGTTCACCTCACGCGTGACCGTCAGGAGGCAGCTACGGCAACGGCCGTTTACCGTCCGAACGATCCGGCCAATAATATCGACGGTCAGGTTAATATAACTACCTTACCGCTTTCCATGGTAAGCCCGTTTATCCCCGACAGTATGGCGACGTTAAGGGGAACGCTCAACAGTCAGTTGCTCGTGACCGGTTCGACATCCGCCCCTGTGGTCAACGGTTATTTCCAGTTCGACAGCAGCGCCGTGTTTGTCAATCCCGCTAATTCCGAGTTTACCATTAGCGACGACAGGGTGGAAATCCAAAACAGTATACTGACATTTAACAACTTCAATATATTTGCAGCCAATAATAATCCCCTGGTACTATCGGGAAATATCAATTTCTCCAATTTGTCCCGTATGATGGCCGATTTGAGCTTAAACGCCGACAACCTGCAATTGCTGGATGCGGCAAGGACATCGGAAAGCCTCGTTTACGGACGGGTACTGGTCAACTTATCCACCACCCTCCGGGGGCCGTTAAATGCTTTGACTGTCCGGGGAGATCTCGATTTGCTCGGAGGAACGAATGTAACGTATGTGTTAACGGATTCGCCTTTGGCCGTACGCGACAGGCTATCTGAACTGGTTACATTTACCTCTTTTGCCGATACCCTATTGCGGATACGCCAACGGCAGGAACCTTTACCGTTGGGCGGAATGGATATATTGATGGTATTGCACATCGAACCGGTTGTACAGTTACGTGTAGACCTCACCCCCGACCAGTCCAGTTACGCGGAAGTAGTGGGAGGGGGCGATTTATCCTTCCAGTACACGCCGCAGGGAGATATGGTGCTCAATGGCAGATATACGTTCAATGAAGGCGTATTGAACTACGAACTGCCCGTTGTACCGTTGAAGGAGTTCCATATTGCACAAGACAGTTATATCCAGTGGGACGGAGAGGTGATGAATCCGTTGATCAACGTCGAAGCCACCGAACGGATGAGGGTATCGGCTAAGACTGCCGGGGAAACATCTCCGCGTATGGTTTATTTCAACGTAGGTATACAGGTTAACGACCGCCTGGAAGATATGGAACCCGAATTTATTATTTCGGCTGAAGATTCCGGTATAGAGAATGAACTCGCTTCGATGGGTCCGGAGGAACGTTCCAAACAGGCAGTCGCCATGATGGTGACCGGTTCTTACCTGTACGGCGGAGGCGGGGGCGGTATGAACCTCGACGTAAACAGCGCCCTGAACAGTTTCCTTACCAGCGAGATCAACAATATTGCCGGAGACGCGCTTAAATCGGTAGATATCAGTTTTGGTATGGAAACCTACCAGCAGGAAGGAAATACCAAGCGCGACTTCTCCTTCCAGTTTGCCCGTCGTTTTTATAACGACCGCATCCGCGTAGTGGTAGGGGGAAGGGTGTCGACCGGCGGCGCTACACAGGATACGGAACCGTTTTTGGATAATGTTTCGCTTGAATACCGCCTTACGCAGTCGGGAAGTACGAATGTCAAACTATTCCACGACCGGAATTATGTAAGTGTCCTGGAAGGGGAGATTACCGAGACCGGCGCAGGTATCATCTTCCGTAAAAAGATGAGAAAACTCCGTGAGTTGTTTGATTTCAGGAGAAAGAGGCCCCAGCCCGTAGATGAAGAACAACCAACCAATAGTGAGCCGGCAGGTAATGATGAGCAAACATCGAATGAAGAACAAACAACCGATGAATAGACAATGAAAAGAATAAGGATTGTTTTTGTATATGGAATTTTAGGAATTTTATTTGCCGCATGTTCAACCACTAAAAACCTGCCCGAAGGTGAAGTGCTGTACACCGGTATAAAAAATATCGACGTAGCCGAACACGAAAAATCGCAGGCAGCCGACGATGCCCTGGAAGAAGTGGAATCCGCCCTGTCTTATCCCCCGAATAACTCATTGTTCGGAAGTTCGAAAAGGCGTATCCCCCTGCCTATAGGATTGTGGATATACAATGCGTTCGTTAACAAAGAAGGGGGTATCGGACGGTGGATATTCAACCGGTTCGCCGCAAAACCGGTATTTATAAGCACCGTGAATCCGGAAGTAAGGGCAGCCGTTGCCCATAACTTATTGCGGGAAAACGGATATTTCGACGGAACGACGGGCTATGAAGTCTTACCGGACGACAAAAATCCCAGGAAAGCCAAAATCAATTATTCCGTAGAATTAAACCACGGATATACCTACGACAGCATCCGGTACATGCGTATGCGCCACTATGCCGATACACTGATTAACGCCACGATGGACGAGCGTATGCTGCATAAAGACGATCAGTTCAATGTGATCAGGCTGGAAGGAGAGCGTCAGCGTATATCCACCTTGTTGCGGAATAACGGGTTCTATTATTTCAGACCCAACTTTATTGTTTATGAGGCTGATACGTTGTTAACCCCCGGGAAAGTATGGCTTCGGGTAAAGCGCCAGGACGGGCTGCCTCCGAATGCCTTGCGGCCCTACCGGATAGGAAACATCGCCGTAAATATCCGTGGTTTTGATAACGAACAACCTACCGACTCGGTACAGTACAGGGATATGATGGTGTATTACCAGGGTAAATTACGTATTCGCCCGCGTGTGTTGTACGGAAGATTCACTTTTAAACCCGGCGATATTTACAAACAGACAGAGCAGCAACGTACGCAAACGGGGCTTTCAAGGCTCAGCGTATTCAATTATTCAGAGTTTCAATACACCCCTCGCGATACGTCGCGCAGGAACAATATACTGGATGTACAGGTAAATACCGTTTATGACCTTCCTTTAGACGGAGAACTCGAATTGAACGTTGCTGCTAAAAGTAACGATTACCTCGGGCCGGGAGCCGTTTTTAGCGTGACCAAAAGAAATGCGTTCCGGGGCGGTGAATTACTCGGAGTACAACTGAAAGGTTCGTATGAATGGAATACCGGTAACCGTGGAGGGCAAAGCGCCTCCCGTATTAACAGTTACGAAATAGGGATAAGTTCTACCCTGACCATTCCGTTCGTTTTATTCCCCGGTTATATGTACCGCGACCTTGTGCAACCGTCAACGACTACCTTCCGGGTAAGCGCCGACCTGCTGAACCGGGCCAAATTTTTCCGTATGCTTTCCATAGGAGGTAGTATGGAATACGATTTCAGGCCAACGCTTACGACACGCCATACCATTACGCCGTTCAGGCTTACCTATAATAAGTTATACCCGACGGATTTCTTCAGGGATAGCATTGCCGAACAGAACCGCGGGCTTTTATTAAGTTTGCAGGACCAGTTCATTCCGGCTATGGGATATACGTTCACCTACGATAATAACGCGGTAAGTAAACGCAACCAGTTCTGGTGGCAAACCTCTGTAACCCAATCCGGATTACTTGTAAACGGGATTTCCGCCATTGCAGGCAATAGTTTTAATAAAGAAGGGAAAAAGCTGTTCGGCAGCCCTTATTCACAATTCATAAAAGGAACGACGGAAGTCCGTTATAATTTCCAGCTCGACCGCAACAACCGTCTGGTGGCACGTCTGGGATTAGGTGCTATATACAGTTACGGTAATGCGCGTATATCTCCTTACAGCGAACAATTCTTCGTAGGGGGAGCCAACAGCATCCGCGCATTTACGATCCGCAGTATCGGTCCCGGCCGTTATGAGCCGCCGTTACGCCCCGACGGGACACAGAACCCGTATGCTTTTATCGACCGTACGGGCGACCTGAAGCTTGAGGCAAACCTGGAATACCGATTCAATATCGTAGGCGATCTACACGGCGCCGTTTTTCTCGACAGCGGCGGCATCTGGCTGATAAGGCAGGATGATGACCGCCCGGGCAGCCGGCTGAAATCAGGAAAGTTTTTCAATGACCTGGCAACAGGAACGGGGGTAGGTTTACGTTACGACCTTTCTTTCCTGGTTGTGCGTTTAGATGTGGGATTGGCCCTGCATGTCCCCTACGATACCGAGAAAAGCGGATATTTCAACGTGAATCCGTTCAAACAGAAATCGGCAAGAGCGTGGCATCTGGCTATCGGTTATCCCTTCTGATGCAGGGCTGACAAGCTAAATCCGGTCGGTGACATAGTCGATGATATCGAGGCATAACCGCGTAGTGTTGTCTTCCGTATCCAGTTCCGGATTCAACTCAACAATATCCATCGATTTTACCAGGTTGGTAGATAATATCGAATCTACAAAACCCTTGAATTCATCCGGTGTTAATCCTTCGGGAACGGGTGTACCTGTACCCGGGGCATAAGCCGGATCGATGCTGTCGACATCGATACTGAAATGGATGTTCCGTATTTTCCGGCTTTTCAATTTGTTTTTGATGTCTGCCGCCACAAATTCCACACCTTCCTTACGGATAACTTCCATAGGATAGACACTGAGCTTTTCACGCCGGATCAGGTCGAGCTCCCCTTTATCCAGGCTGCGTGTACCCACCAGGAATACATTCTGCGGATGCACCTTATTGCCCGGGGCATATACATTTACCAGTTCCTGACTGCCCATTCCCATAAGCGCGCTAAGCGGCATGCCGTGTATATTACCGCTGGGCGACGTTTCCGAAGTGTTGATATCCCCATGCGCGTCAAGCCATATAATGCCGAAATCATCAAAGCATTTTCCCACTCCCGAGGCGCTCCCCAGTCCCAGTGAATGGTCGCCGCCTATTATTAAAGGAAATGCTCCCCCGCGTAATGAATCGTACACCAGTTCGGCGAGGTTGTTGTTCACCTCCACAATCGTATCGAGGTATTTCATACGGTTACCGCTTGCGAACTTGTCTTCTTCCGAAACCGGCGGTATATATAAATTGCCCAGGTCGTAGGCGCGGTGCCCGTGTTTACGGATAATGTCCATTAATCCGCGTTCGCGCAGGTGGTTGGGCGCTTTATCAGCACCGTCGCAGTCGCATCCCAGGTTCAGCGGAACCCCAATAACGTTTACTTTCATAGCCTGTTTACTTTCTTTTCCGGTTTAAAACATTTCAAATGTGCGTTTAATGATACCGACCGAATCCATTAGTTGTTCTTCCGTAATAATAAGCGGAGGAGTAAACCGGATGGTATGATCGTGTGTAGGTTTGGCGATCAGTCCGTTGTCCATAAGCGACAGGCAGATATCCCATGCCGTTTTACCGTCTTTCGGTTCGGTTTCGACAGCATTGAGCAATCCTTTTCCACGAATTTGTTTGACCATGGGACTCTTTATCTTTTCCATTTCCGAACGGAACAATTCTCCCAGGCGGAAGGCATTATCAGCGAGTTTTTCGTCTTTAATTACCTTGAGTGACGCGATACCGACGGCGGCGGCTAACGGGTTTCCACCGAAAGTAGAACCGTGTTCGCCCGGTTTTATGGTAAGCATAACCTCGTTGTCGGCAAGCACGGCCGAAACCGGCATAACGCCACCTGAAAGCGCTTTACCAAGGATAAGTATATCCGGGCGGATACCTTCATAATCGCACGCGAGTAATTTCCCCGTACGGCCGATGCCTGTTTGTATTTCGTCGGCAATGAACAATACGTTTTGTTTGCGGCAAAGGTCGTAGCACTTCCTCAGATACCCGTCGTCGGGAACCACCACTCCGGCCTCACCCTGTACGGGCTCTACCAGAAATCCGGTGACATCCTTGTCATTCAGGGCTTCTTCCAATGCTGCCGTATCATTATAGGGAATTTTTATAAAACCGGGCGTATAGGGCCCGAAACCGGTATAGGCGGAAGGGTCGGTACTCATCGATATGATGGTAACGGTCCTCCCGTGGAAATTACCGTCGCAGACAATAATTTTAGCTTTTTCCGGTAAAATGCCTTTTTTATCGTATCCCCATTTCCTGCATAATTTTAAAGCCGTTTCCACACCTTCGGCGCCGGAGTTCATCGGAAGTAATTTATCGTATCCGAAATAACGGCAGGCATATTCCATATACTCTCCCAGTAGGTCCGAGTAAAAAGCGCGCGAAACGAGTGTAAGCCTTTCGGATTGTTCATTTAACGCGCGGATAATTTCCGGATGGCAATGCCCCTGGTTCAATGCCGAATATCCGGCTAAAAAGTCGAGGTAACGCTTTCCTTCGACATCCCATACATAAACGCCCTTTCCTTTTTTCAGTACAACAGGCAGCGGATGATAATTATGGGCGCCATATTCATTCTCTCTCGTTATATAATCTTCAGGTTTCATATGAATTGGTTATTAATTGACAAACTGTAAATAAATGTTTCAAATCCGTTTGGATATTCCCCTAAAGTAACGACAAAATAGTTCTGAAACAAATAATCGGGCATGAATTTGTAACTTTAGGTTTAGAAACGGGACGTGTCCGGATAAAAATAGCTCCCGTCTTAAATAAAATAGGACAGGAGCTATTTTTATTTATAGGTTAGGTGTTAGGTGGGTGTTGTTAGCGGTTTTTTAAACCTAATACTATGTGTTCCCTATAATCTGTTAAAAGAACAGAGGAACCACTTTCTAGCCTCTCTAAGGAAAAGACCTGGCAACACCTAACCTACCTAACCTGAAAATAGCCATGATGGCTTGCTTTATGAAAGTTTAAGAATCTACATATCAATAGTATACGTCTTTTTAAGATTTTGTTTCAGTTCATCTTTTTTGGTGTTATCTTTTTCTTTTTAGCCGGGCCTAACCACACGATAAAGCCCTTTTTTTTGGGTTAACAGCATATAAAACCGTCTTTTTTTGAGGCTCATAACGGGTCTGTTGTTCCTCTGCAAATGGAACAAAACAACGTTTTGAGGCACATGAGTGTGCATATTTATAATATTCAGGTTAATAGAAATAACTATCCACGATAGCTGAAAAGGTAGTCTGCTGCAAGGAAGTAACCCCGTTCCCTTTTTCGGGACAGAGGAACCGCGGGGAACCGGTTAATAGTAACGGTTCCCGGTATCTTACGGTTATGCTTGTCAGGAGTTGCTATCCGACATGCAATAGTAACAATATTGTTAAAGTGACTTAACATTCATAAATTATTTTCGTAGCGAATTTAAATATAATAATATGACTAAATTTTACATGAAAAGAACTGCAATTACATTCGCATTAGCTGTTTTGGTTTGTAGCGTTGAGGGACAGATCAAGTCGCCTAAGAATATTATTTTTCTGATTGGCGACGGTATGAGTTACAACACCGTGACAGCAACAAATTACTATGAGGCCGGCAAGGACTCCGCTGTTGCTTATCAGCTTTTTCCGGTTACCTATGCCATGAGCACGTATAACGGGCAGGCTGTTCAGGAATATCGTTCAGACAGTGCCTGGATGGATTTCGAATGGGTAAGAACATCAGGGAAGTATACGGATTCGGCACCTGCTGCAACCGCCTTTTCGACAGGGAAAAAGACGTATGATGGTGCCATTGGTGTGGATATGAGCCGGAATAACCTGACGCATTTTATGGAATATGCTCAAACAATCGGTAAAGCAACAGGGGTTGTGACAAGTGTACAGTTCTCGCATGCTACTCCGGCAGGCCACATTGCCCATAATACGGACAGGAATAAGTACCAGGAAATAGCAAACGAAATGCTTAACAGCGGGTTAAATGTTATCATCGGTACTGGTCATCCGGATTATGACGATAATGCGCAACCCCGTGAGAATAAAGATTACAGGTATGTCGGCGGTGAGGAAACCTGGAATGCGCTAACGAATAATTCATTGAATAACTGGACATTTACCGATGATTCGGCAACCATAGCAGGTTTTGCCAAAGGAGAAAATGTACCGGACAAATTAATTGCCGTATCACGTGTTGCTACTACTTTGCAGCAGGTAAGAAAAGGAGAGAATCCGCAGGTACCTTACGCTGATCCTTTCAATACCGGTGTAAACAGCTTGCCCGAATTAAGTATAGCTGCACTTAATGTGTTGAAAAAGAAACCGGATGGATTTGTTGTCATGATTGAAGGCGGTGCTATCGACTGGGCTAATCATGCCAATCAGAAAGGACGGATGATTGAAGAACAAACCGGCTTTAATAATACGGTAGATGCCGTTATCAGTTGGGTTGAAAATAACGGTGGATGGGAGAATAATCTGGTTGTCGTAACATCCGATCATGAATGTGGTTATCTGCTTGGTGAAAAAGACGGCGATAATAAATTCACTACCAATCCGGTAATCAATAAGGGGAAAAATGAAGTACCCGGAATGAAATATAACTCCGGTCAGCATACCAATATGCTGGTTCCCGTTTATGCCAAAGGAGCAGGTTCAGAGGTGTTTCATCTGTTGGCCGACCGTGTAGATGTTCTACGGGGTAAATATATGGATAATACGGATATATGCAAAGGGTTTTTATTCTTATGGAATGAAGTGGAAAGCAATAAAAAGATAAAGAACCTGATCTATATGATCAGTGATGGTTGGGGGGAAAACCAGATTAAGGCAACCAATTATTATATGGGAGAGACACAGGCTTATGAATCTTTTCCCACAAAACTATTTATGAGTACCTACCATGGGATGGGGAAAATGGGAAGTAAAGAGCCCGCCGATTTCTTCACCTCATATAATTCGTCAAAAGCATGGAATGATATAGATTATATTAACAATAAACCTACTGATTCGGCTCCGGCAGCTACGGCAATGGGTACAGGTGAGAAGACATATGACGGATCTATCAATGTATCGACAGAAAAGAAACCGCTTACTACATTAGCGGAAATAGCGAAACAAAAAGGCAAAGCGGCCGGGGTAATTTCTTCCGTACAGTTTTCTCATGCCACACCGGCGGCATTCGGGGCGGCGCATAATGAAAACAGGAATAGTTATGCGGAAATAGCCAATGAAATGCTAAGCAGCAACCTCGATATCATTATGGGTGCAGGCCATCCGGATTATGACGACAACTCCCGGGTCCGTACGGAAAAAGAGTATGATTATGTGGGTGGAGAAACAACCTGGAACGCACTGAAAGCCGGTAGACTGAACAGCTGGACCTTCACGGATGATAAAGGGCGGTTGGTGGCAATCGCTAATGGAGAGAATGTTCCCGATAAACTTGTGTTTGTTCCCAAAGTGGCTACCACGCTTCAGCAGGCCCGTAATGGTGACGGTCAGGAAGTAAATACTTCCAACATGAATGTGGCTGTTCCATCTTTATCGGAAATGACACAAGCATCTTTAAATGTATTGGGGAAAAACCAGCAAGGGTTCTTTATCATGATTGAAGGTGGTGCGGTAGACTGGACAGGACATGCCAATCAGAAAGGACGACTTATCGAAGAACAGGATGACTTTAATAAATCTGTGGATGCCGTGATAGACTGGGTTGAAAAAAACAGCAGCTGGGACGAAACGCTGTTAATAGTAACCGGAGATCATGAAACGGGATATCTGAGTGGTGAAACAGAACAGGATTTGGGGAAGGCTATCATCAAAGATAATGGTAAAGGTAATATCCCGGGGATGAAATATTATTCGGGAAACCATACAAACCAACTGATACCTTTCTATGCAAAAGGAGCAGGTGCGGATATATTGGACCGTATAGCAGGTAACCATGATATGAAACGGGGATATTACATTGAAAATACGGATGCCGCCATACTAACGAAACTGGTTTGGGGCGAATTAGAGAATAGTAATCCGACAAGTAATGAAGATATATTTATTCCGGAACTTTATAAGAATGACCAGTTACAGGCAATAGCTTCGGATGGGCTTATTACTATTTATGCTCCCCGTATAAATGGCAACGCTACAATACGCCTTATCAATGCCAACGGACAAGTTATACAAACACAGAATTGTAACTTTATGGATTCGACCGTTCGGATAAATGCCCCTTCAGCTACTAATGGAGTCTTGTTTGTAACACTGAATCAGGGAGAGACGAATTTATCTGCTAAATGTTTCGTGTTGTGATTGAATAAATAAGCATATAATCCAAACGCAGGGCAATTGAGAATTTATATTTCCATTGCCCTGCGTTTTTTATTGTTAATGAAATGGTTGTTTAATCGTTCACCAAATGATTTTTCAGCGGATTGGTGTACATTTCAAGTAATTTCGTGCGTAGAAAATCTTCATCTTTATTGGGTATAACGATCTTATCGAGTTGTCCCTGGAGATATTCTTCGAATTGCTTTTTATCCTTCAACCCGTAATTACTGCTGAAACGTTTTGTGTTGGTCAGCATATCGTAAGCTACATAATTGCAGGGATAAAAACGGTAGTGTTTGTATATTTCCTTATCAATAATGGTTGCAATTGCCGTATAAAGGTCGTTTTTATCCATTCCCTTATCCAATTCTTGCAATTGGGTATTTATAGGGGAAGCGATAGTAAAATGGACACGCCCTTTATTGTTAAGTATACCGGTTTCCATGGCCAAAAGGTCGTCGCGGCGGCTTTTGATAAAGTCAGGATTATCCCTTTTCTGTTGAAATTCTTTTGCTTTCAGGAAATCACACGGGTCAAACTCATAAGAGATAGCCACAGGGACTATATTCAATTCCATAAGATTGGTAAGAATATCCTGATTGCCGCCCATATTCAGCATCTTTAAAATACTGGTCTGGGTTTTGTCATTCGAATCTTTTGCCCGTCCTTCGCGTTGAGCTATCCATACGGATTCTTTCGTCTCCTTAATGGTATGATGGATATAGGCCGACAATTGCGCGCTTGCAAGTAATTGCTGACGGCCGCTAACACTTCTTTTTACGATGAAACTGTTGTTTAACCGTACCAGTTTTTCAATCCACGGACTGATCAGCAGGTTATCTCCGATCGCCACCTGGGTCATACCGTAACCGACATCGTACAACATAACGTTCAGGAAAGACGCGTCAAGCACGATATCCCGGTGGTTGGATATAAAGGTACAGGGGACAAGTCCTTCGGGCAGGCGGCTCCTTCCCGAAACGGTAAGTGAAAAAGTGGTGCTTTTGGCTACCGTCATAACGATGTCGTACGCCAAAACGGATTTGAATTCTTCTTTGGTCTTGAACGAACGCATCAGCTTGGAAAATTCATCCCAGTCAAGGTCGGGTTTTATGTACCGGAAAGCCCGCTCAAAGTCGGGATTGGCAATTAATTCTTCTATTGCGCCTTGTACCTCGTCATTTGTTAACGGGCGTATATCGTCGAAATCAGGGACAGCCTTGTCATTATCCATATCAACTAATTTAGTTCATTTTCAATAATATCGGTCATAACATCTTTAATATCCATTCCGGCCGCGCGTACCTGCTGGGGTATGAAACTTGCCGCCGTCATGCCCGGGGTGGTATTCACTTCAAGCAAGACCGGTTCGCCTCCGGGCGGAATAATATAATCAATCCGTATAAGACCTTTTGCTCCTAATATATCGTATATTTTTGATGTCGTACGTTGTATCTTTCCGGTAAGTTCAGCCGAAATACGTGCCGGGGTTATTTCGTCTGACTGCCCGTTGTACTTTGCATCAAAATCGAAAAAATCATTTTTTGTTACAACTTCTGTGGGTGGGAGCACCACCTCCTTGCCTTTTATCTTATAACAACCGCACGTAACTTCTGTTCCATCAATAAAAGATTCGATAACGACCTCGCTTCCTTCTGAAAACGCCTTTCCGATAGCCGGCCGCAGTTGTGCCGCTTCTTTTACCTTGGTTACTCCGAAACTGCTTCCCCCGTCATTTGGTTTGACAAAAACGGGGAGGCCGAGGCGGGATATTATTTCATCATCGGTTATCGTATCCTCTTTAAATAAGCGAATGGAACCGGATACGCGAATATCAAAATTCCGGAGATACTGGTTGCAAACAAATTTATTAAATGTCAGGGCGCTGACTAAAACGTTACATGAAGAGTAAGGTAAACCGATCAATTCGAAGTAGGCCTGTAACAGTCCGTTTTCGCCGGGTGTGCCGTGAATAGTGATATAGGCGAAATCAAAATGTTTTACCGTACCGTCCTCTTTAAAGCTGAAATCGTTTTTGTCGATAGCTGCCTGTTCCCCGCCGGGAAGATTTACATACCATTCATCTTTCTTTACGATGGCAATGTAAAGAAAATATTTGTCTTTATCAATAAAGGAATATATTCCTTCAGCACTTTTTAAGGAAACAACTATTTCGGAAGAATCTCCTCCTGCAACAATGGCAATATTTTTTTTCATATTACAATTCTTTAGTATTTGCGTAGGTACGCCATTTATCGATCAACTGCGACATGTCATATGGTATTTCGGAATCGAAGTCCATTTCTTCTCCTGTGACAGGATGTACAAAACCGAGTGTTTTTGCATGTAAGGCATGGCGGGGGCAAATATCAAAACAATTATAAACAAATTGCTTGTATTTTGTAAAGCGGGTTCCTTTTAATATTTCATCTCCCCCGTAGCGTTTATCATTGAAGAGGATATGGCCGATATATTTCATGTGTACTCTGATCTGGTGTGTCCTGCCGGTTTCCAGGCGGCATTTGACACGTGTCACGTATCCCAGGCGTTCCATTACTTTATAATGTGTGACGGCGGTCTTTCCCATGTCGCCTTCGGGAAATACCCTCATGAGCATACGGTTCTGCGGGTCGCGCCCGATATTTCCTTCGATCCGTCCCTGCTCTTCCTGCACAATTCCCCATACAAGAGCCTGATACTCCCGTTTGGTTGTCTTATAAAAGAACTGCATGCTCAGGTGGGACTTGGCTTCGGGAGTTTTAGCAACAACCAGTAATCCGGATGTTTCTTTATCGATGCGGTGCACCAGCCCTAACTGCGGGTCGGAAGGGTCGTAAATAGGATCATCCCGCAGGTACCATGCTAATGCATTGACCAGTGTACCGGTATAATTCCCGTGTGCCGGATGCACCACCAGTCCGGGCGGTTTATTGATAACCATTAACACATCGTCTTCGTATACAATATTGAGGGGGATATCCTCAGGTATAATTTCCAGTTCACGCCGCGGACGATCCATTAAAATAGAGACTTCATCCAGCGGTTTCACCCGGTAATTGCTTTTTACGGGAACATTGTTCACATGAATACATCCGGCATCTGCAGCTAATTGTATCCGATTACGGCTCGATCCGGGCATACGGTCGGAAAGGAATTTATCCACACGTAAAAAGGATTGCCCCTTGTCTGCTGTAAAACGGAAATGCTCATGCAACTGAGGGCCTTCTTCAGATTCAAAAAGGCTGTCTTCCTCTTGTTCTTCGTTCCAGTTTTGATTATAATCGTCCATTGTTAAAACCACTCTTCTTCTTCACTGACAGGTTGTATCGGTGTGTTTTCGGGAACAACAGAAGGATTTGATATTTCAGGAGGTATTTCAAGGTAGAGGGAATCGTCGATAAACGGTTCCGTTTCGCCATTGCTTACTTTCAGTACAAGCGGAGCATTCAGCTGGACCATTTCTCCCCGGTTAAGCAAACGGCCCCTTAACTCTACTCCGATGGCTAAGTCTTTATAAACACCGGATACATATTCTATTTCAACCGATTCGAATCCACGTGCACGTAACAGGGCATACGCCTGACGGAAGGATAGGTCTTCTACTTCGGGAATTTCCGCCATTTGAGATGTCAGCGCGTTAACGGTTATAAAGATAATCCGCCCCTCCTTCACTTTTGAACCGACCGCGGGAGTCAATTCAACGATGGCTCCGGGAGATACGCTTTTCGAAAACACAGAGTCGATCACATTATAGCGAAGACCGTTATTTTTTAGAAATGTAGCTGCTTCTTCTACTTTAAGCCCTTTGATATTTGGTACCACAACCGCTTCATTATGTCTTGTATAACTGTCAAGCCATTTCAGTGTTCCGTATACAAGGAGACACGAAACGACTACGGCAAGCATTAGCGTCAGAACAAAGGGATTCTTTATCATTTTTTTCAAAAAGTCCTTCATATTCCTATCATTTAGGGTGCTCAAAAGTATGAAAAAAATATCAGTCAGCTATAATAACTAAGTTATAAAGCTATAAAACGAAAAAAGTAAAGGCTTTTTATATAAACCTTTACTCTCTTTATCAATTATTACAGCTGGAAACCTTATCCGTTGTATTCGTCGGAAACAGTTAATTTAGCTCTTCCTTTTGCGCGGCGTGATGCTAATACTCTACGACCGTTTGCACTGGCCATTCTTGAACGAAAACCATGCTTGTTCTTTCTTTTCCTGTTAGAAGGTTGGAATGTTCTCTTCATTTTATTATATTGTTTATTATTTCCAGTCTATTCGGGCTGCAAAGATAAATCCTTTTTTTTAATAAACAAACTGTCTCAAAGAATTTTGAGTGTAAAGACCATGTCTTTTAGTATTTACATTTAATTCGTATTGCATGATAAACCGTTTCCGTATATATTTGGTTGTTTTACTATAATAGTTAGAAGGATGAAAACAATAGTACACACTGAAAAAGAACATATTGAATCCATTATCCGTGCCTCTGACATATGTTATGTCGGTATGGCGGACACCGACGGAACGCCGTATGTATTGCCTATGAATTTCGGGTATAAAGACGGGGTGGTTTATCTCCATTCGGCCCGGGAAGGCAGAAGTATATCCATTATAGAGCGTAATTCCAAAGTCTGTATTACGTTCAGTACCGACCATGAACTGGTTTTCCAGCATCCGCAGGTGGCATGCAGTTACCGTATGCGTTCAAAAAGCGTAATGGGGTGGGGGAATGTATTGTTTGAAGAAGAATTCGACAAAAAAGTTGAAGCTCTTCATATTATTATGAAGCAATACTCTGATAAAGAGTTCAAATACAGTGATCCGGCCGTAAAAAACGTAAAAATCTGGAAAGTTCATCTCGATGCGGTCACCTGTAAAGAATTCGGCGCACCGCATGATAGATGATCATGCTTTTTTAACATAAAAGTCTTACTTTCGCATACATAATAAATAGCAAAATCTAAACGGTATGATGAAAACCATTCGTACATATAGTCAGCAGCTGGCTGATCCGTCATTCGAGAATCCTAAAGATATAGTTTCGTGGATGGGAGCTGTTCAGGCACAGGATTATACCATGTCGAAATGGGCGCTGGGTATCCGTATGTCTTCTCCTTCTGTTTCTAAAGTAAACAAAGCCCTTGAAAACGGCGAAATATTGAGAACACATATCTTGCGTCCGACATGGCATTATGTTGCGGCGGAAGACATCGGGTGGATGATTGATTTATGCCGGAAGAGACTAAAAGCTACATGCCTGTCGTGGAGTAAAGGGTTTGGGATAGACGAACCCATGCTTAGAAAAGGATATGATGTGATACTGAAAATGCTCGAAGGAAACAATCACCTTTCCAAACAGGAAATATATTCACAATTTACCTGTCCGGGAGTACCTGTAAATGAATACTACCTGAGCAGCCTGTTGACTATGACTGAGATAGAAGGGATGGTGTGCAGCGGTATCGAAAAGAATAAAAAACATACCTATGCGCTTTTGGATGAGCGGGTCCCTGTTAAAAGAACTATTTCCAAAGAGGAAGCCCTTGCGCTGTTAGCCCGGAAATATTTCATCAGCCATTCTCCTGCTTCGCTTAAAGATTTTACCTGGTGGTCGGGTTTATCTGTTACGGAAGCCAAGCAGGCTATCGCATCTATTGAGGGTGAACTGGATGTAATGGATATGGACAATGAAAAAATATATATTCATACCTCGTGGCAAGGTGAATATGCTATAAATGATATGATGCATTTCCTTCCTCCCTACGACGAATACCTTATCAGTTACAAAGATCGCAGCCATGCGATCTCTACGGAGCACCAGCGTAAAGCTTATTCGAATAACGGCCTTTTTCATCCGGTTATTTATTATAACGGAAGGATTGTAGGTAACTGGAAAAAAAACAATACAAAAAAAGGACCTGTATTTGATATTATTTTTTTTGAACAGAATATTAAAGTTAAACGCCAAATATTGCAGCAAGCTGAGCGTAAATATAATAAATTCCTTACGGAATAATACATTTTTTTGGAAAAGTCATAAAATTACCGGATTTGTATTTTTTGAGAGCAAAACGGATAAGCTGGGAATATAATTTCTATATATCTATTTTCTAAATATTAATATTTACCATTATGAAAACAATTGCCCGTCTTTTATGTCTTATGTTTGTTTGTGTTTTTTTTAACAATGTTTTATGTGCCCAGAACAAGCAAATTCCCGGAAAGGAATTAGTGGGAACATGGTCGTATACTTTTGAACATCCGATGGAGGGAACCGTTAAAGGTGTTTGTGAATTTGTAGAGAAAAAAAATCAGGTATCCGCTATCTTTAAGAATGGGAGCGGAAGTAATCAAACTATTCCTCTGCGTTTGAATGATAACGGTAAGTATTATGCTGATATGGAGTCGCAGGGTTACACGGTAACTGTTTCGTTCAAACCGGATAACAATAAAATGAAATGCGAAATGGATGCTGGTGTTATGATTATTCCGGTTGAAATGGAGAGAACAAATTAAGTATGGAATTATTTCCGTAAAAGACTTTGTAAAGATAAGGTTGAAGTATAAAACAAGGGCTGTCCATGAAATTAGACAGCCCGTTTTCTGGTAATATATTAAGTTAAATTAGGAGTTATCTTAACAGACCTGAAAATTCGGAGTTTGTTGCATATTTAGCAAACTCAAGGTCGTTGGCAGCTTCTCTTACCATCGCCCTGTCTTTACCAATAGAAGCTCTCAGGTTATTGATTACACCGCTGGTGTCATTTGTGCGGGCAGCAACGATCGCTTTTAAATAATCTGTTGTTGCATCGGGATTAGACACTGCATTCAGCGTTTGTAATGCCTTGCTGTAGTCTTTAGTCATGATCTGCGCTAAAGCGGCATTGTTGCTTTTAATTGAACCGAATGAGCTCGCTGCTTTCGCATATTCACCCTGTTGCAGGTAAAGAACACCTAAGGCTTCGCTTAATTCGGGTACACCGGCAGCGCTACCAAGCAATTGCTGTGCTTTGTCTTTATCGCCGTTTGTCAGGGCGATCAAACCTAAGTTCATGTTTGATTCGTTGTTCGACCGAACGGAATTCGCTTTGTTGAACATTTGTTCTGCTTTAGCTAAATCACCTGCTTTGAAACGCATCATACCGATGTTGTTCCATGTGCGGTAATCATTAGGATAAAGTTCGCTTGCTTTTGTATAGATAGCTTCTTTTTCGGAAACATTGTTGGTTAATGTTGCAGCGTAAAGGATTTCTTCAACATTTAATCCGCGTGGATTACTTTTTGCCAATGCGCTGATTTCATCATCTGATTTACCGATAATTTCAATGTTGGCAGTTAAACGTGAACGGCGTAATTGCGGTAGGATTTCATCAGCCAACGTGCTGAATACAGATGAAATGTTTTTGATTTCCTGTTCGCGTTGTTCCGGATCTTTGTACATCGAAAGAACACGTAATACAAGGTCTTTGTCCTGGATATTGGATTTGGAAACCAATTCCTGGAATCCTTCCCAGTCCTGTGCAGTATAATGCGCATCAACCGGAACATCAACTTTAGCTTTTCTCAATTCCTGGTTTAAATATCTTGTTGTATTTGCTTCACGTCTTTCGGCCAAACCGGTGTTCAGTTTCACACCACCGTCGGGAGATGCATAAGCGGAAATTTCAATGGCTACGTTTTGATTAGGAGTTTCGTCTGCATTCTTAACCAGGTTTTTCCATTCGCGGATATCCTGTTTGTTTAATTCCTGCGAACGAAGTTCTGCCTGTTGGATAAGGAACATGATATTTGCATCATACGCTTCTTTGATAATGCGTTGGAATTTATCCGGAGCTACTGCTGCACTTGCTGTTGCTGCATCAGCCAATTCTCCTGTAGCGATCACTCCCTCTCCAATTTTCACATCGGGTAATGAAACGGTTTTGTTTTTGATTTTTGCATCGAATGTAAGATACAATTCGGCTTTTTTCATTTCGGGCTTGTACGTGTATGAGGTTCTCATCGTAACATTGCCTCCATTACTTTGCGAAATGGTCTGGTTATTACCTTTTACTTTTTCACCCTGATAGGTATACTGTGTTCCCCAGGCTTCTCCTCCCTGGTAACGCAAAACAGGAGTAATCGTTACTACTGCATTTTTATTGAACCATTTTGCAGGGAATGTGGCATTAATAGTTACCGGTACTTTGCCTCCGATGGCTTCTAATGGTTGCGGCTCGGCTTTAACGTACTGCTCGGCTAACGGACTCAGCTTGTTTGAACAAGAAGAGAAAGTTACGATAGCTGCCAATACAAACAATGGCAAAAAAAACTTTTTGTTCATAATTCGATGTTAGTTTAAAATGTTACTATATTATTATGTTTACGTCTTGAAATCGAGTTCTCATCATCCATATGCAAAACTAAACCATTTTTTTGTTATGAAGAGCAAAGAAGTAATAATTTCTTGACAATTAATACTTATTAATGAATATCTGTTTCAAGTTATCTGGTTTATACCCTATCCAAGATCAGAAAGCATTTATGCATCTGTTTTTGTTTCAAATTATTTATAAATAATAGTTAAATAGGAAATTACATTATAAATTCAATGTTTGAGTAAATACGATACATAAACATTTTTTAATGAAAAAATATTTTTTCGCTGTAATTCAATTTATCACTTTTTACGTTTACGATATATATTCCCGTTTTAATATCCGGCAGGTAAATCTTGTCTTCAGAAGTGACAACCGTTTGATGTATAAGCCGGCCATTTACGGAATATACTAATAAATCTGCGTTTTCAATTCCCTCGAGGAGTAATATGTGGATAGATTTGCGGACAGCACTGATAATGGGCTTGATCGGCTGCTCCACTCCAGTTTCATTCGATACGCCATTGGTATATTGTATAACAGGGTCGATATACAAAGATGTATTAAAAGGTAAAACAGGATGTGCAGAAGCTTTCGTCCACTTGTCGTTTGATTTTATCCAGGCTGTATTGCGTGATGTTTTTCCTTTAGAGAGATTATAAACTGCAAAGGTGGAATTAGCAGGGGAGTTTATTTTGTATCCGATATAAAACGTACCCGATACATCCACAGGCTGTTCGAAATGTATAAATGACTCCTGGCTACGGTTCAGCCATTTTTCTGTTTCCGTAAATGAACTGTCGATAATGGATAATTCCGTATATTTCGGTTTAAATTTAACAGAGCGGAGAGACGATTGCGGTTCGCCGTTTCCGTCGTATATGATCACATCAACATCTGTCTGTCCGGCATTATCCGTAATGGGTGGTGTAACAAGATATACGCCGTATATTCTTGCATTTCCGTTTATCTTATACTCTTCTGCGTATTCTATGGTTTTTAATGAGTTTATCCCGAACATATTTCCTGTAGTTGTTCCTGTAAATGGCGTCACTTCAATGTTATCCTGCAGATTATTTTCAAGTACATTGCTTAACCGGTGGCAGGGATTTGATTCAAAAGGGTCAAAGCCTTCAATCGTATGTTTGTTGCTGTTGACGGGATCGAGCCAATATTTTAGTTGCTGGTTTTTATTTTCAACAGGCTCCCATGCTTTAGAAAGGGAAAAGTAATAATCGTCGACCGGCGTGTAGCAACTAGATGATCCTCCCGATAGTCCTCCTATCACCCGGTTTTTTGAGTCAAACAGGGGGGAACCTGAAGAGCCGGACGCTGTACTGCCCGTACTCCACTTCGATACGTTCCAATGGGCATTCTTGTAAAAATCTATTTGGCCGATATCAAAACTTTTGAGTGTTATTTTGTCGTTGGCGATATTCACCCGTTTTACGGATGCCCTCGGATGATGTATTCCCGTATAAGGCGGATTACTACCATTCCCGCTGATATCCCAACCTGCATAGTATGGCCGGTAATATACTGGCGGGGCTTCGTGTAACTCCAATAATGACATATCGTTTTTCTCATTTACGGCACGGTAAAATGAGGAAGCTACCGACATCTCCTCTGTCCCGCGCATCACCGGATCACAGGTCGGGCTGGAATAATTAAAGAAGCATACAACCGTACCGGCTACCTCTTCATAATCAGGATTTTTAACGCTAAAGTTTTTATTGAGACAATGGGATGCAGTCAGGATGTAAGGCTTTCCGTCGTTCGATGTATTGTTGAGCATAACACCTGTACAGGCCGTTACTCCATTGATCGTTATCAAAACAACGCTTCTTTCTACAGTAGCATATTCGTCGTCAAAGCATACGGGTGAGGGCATGCAAAAATATTCCGCCCTGTCACCACCCGGCTCGTAACCTTTCAGGCTTCTGTATGCGTGGTTTACTTCACCGACTTTTAGCCTACCGGGAAATGAAGCACTGGCCGGTTCGTGATATTCAATAATGAGTTCGTCACCCTGTACCGGTGAAACGGGTAGTATCTTTTTTTCTGAGTTGTTCAGGTATGTAAACGAACCGAGAACATGTGTTTGATCTGGGTTATACAGAAAGACCTGGGCTCCTTCGGGTAATTCAAATTCAGAAAACAAAAGATTAATTGAAAGAGCGCCTTTAGACCGGATGCCTAATCTCCATATGCGTGTGCCGTCAGGGAGATAGGATGTGATACCGGAGTTACTCTCGTTCAGGTCTGTTATAAATTTGTATGCGAACTGATATCCGCCCTTTAAATCCGAATCATTTTGCTCGGCTAACTTTATTTCTTTTTCAACGTCAAATGAAGGCATGTCCTTAAAAAGTTCAACAGGCGTACTTTTCGTCTTAATAAAGGGGAGAGGAGATCCGCCATGGCTTACCTGCGCATTAATGGCATAAAAGGGTATAATAGCAAGTAGTGCATATAATAGAGTTGCTTTCTTCATACTAAATAGTTTTAATATTTAAGCTGGTTTTTTCATATTTTGCGCAAGGTAATTCTTTTTTCGTATAAAAGAAAAGCAATGACGGGTTAAATTCCGGGCATTGCTTTCTATAATTTAAAAAAGATCCTCTTATTTACTTAGTAAGACCTGTTCTATAGCGTCTTTTAGCTGAGGCTTGGGTATTGCACCCTGTGCCATTTGCGGACTTTCGTTCATTGGAATAAACAGTAAAGAAGGGATACTGCGGATACCGAATATAGCTGCTAATTCCTGCTCTGCTTCCGTGTCTATCTTGTAGATATAAATCTGGTCTTCATACTCGGCGGCAAGTTCCTCCAAAACAGGGGCAATAGCTTTACAGGGACCGCACCAGTCAGCATAAAAGTCAATCAGTGCAGGTTTATCTCCCAGATATTTCCATTCTTCCGGATCGGTTTCGTAATTGGCTACTTTTTTCAAAAAATCGGCTTTAGTTAAATGTATCGTCTTCATTTTATTTTCCGTTTTTACTTTATCATTTTTCTTATTTGAATCAGACTGCGCAGTGCAGGAAAAGAAACATAATCCTGCAATTGCAAGGGTGTACATCAATTTTTTCATATTAATATTGTTATATGTAATTGAACAAAGGTAATGTACACTTTCTTATATAACAAATTGCAGTAGATGTTATTTGTCAGCTAACCTGTAATTTCTGCTAAATAAATATAATTAATGGTTCCTGTTCACTTCATTAATGCTATTATATTTGAAAAGAACAGGATGCTGAAATAATTTCTTAGTACATTTGTGTAATAATTATGAAAATAAAAAGTCAACCATGAAGTTCAACTCATTATCAATTTTCACATTTTTCTTTTTTGCAAATATGTTTTCAATACATATAGCTAAAGCGGAAACTCCTGAATTGGCTTATCGGGCAGAAGCGACAACGGGAGAAGGGTCTATCTGGCATCCGGACAGAAAATCAATATTCTGGGTTGATATTGAAGGTAAAACATTATATGAATTTCTTCCTGAGACAAAGACTTCGGAGAAATGGACCTTCGACCGTATGGTAACAACTGTGGTTCCTGAGACGGCAAATTCCGTCATTGTCGCACTTCAGGATGAAATTATACGTTTAAACCTTTCGGACGGTAGTAGTGCCTCCATTGCAAAGATTAACGACGGAGGCGGTTCTCTGAGATGCAATGATGGTAAATGTGATCCTGAGGGACGCTTATGGGTGGGAACTATGACGCTGACTGCACCCCGCAACTCGGCAGCGCTCTATATGATTCATGCAAATGCTACGGTAGAGAAAAAGATTGATAGTGTAACGATTTCAAACGGGATTGTCTGGACAGCGGATAAAAAGTATATGTATTATAATGATACTCCAACCGGGCGGATTGCTCGTTATAAGTATGATGCGGTTTCTGGAGACGTTATTTACGACGGTGTAGCTGTTACCCTGGAGCGGGGAACCGGAGGGGCTGACGGTATGACGATTGACTCGGAAGGAAACCTTTGGGTTGCACAATGGGGCGGATATGGAGTTTATTGTTATAATCCGGTAACGGGTAAGTTGATACGCAAAATAGAGGTTCCTGCACCTAATGTAGCGTCGTGTGCTTTTGGAGGAGAAAACCTGGATATTCTTTATATTACTACGGCCCGTGCGGGTTTGTCTGATGAAAAACTGAAAGAATATCCGTTGAGCGGTAGTTTGTTCTGCTGTAAACCGGGTGTGAAGGGTGTTCAGCCCAATTATTTTAAAAACAAAGAATAATATGACAAAGAATAAATCGAAAAGAAAAGATAATAAAGAGAAAAAGGAGTCTAAAAAAGGAGGTAAGCGGATGAAAAAGCAGGCTATGTTGCATGCCGTAATATCTGCATTCCAAAGTGCTCCTAAAGAACCTTTCAATTATAAACAGATCAGTAAAATCATAGGTGTAGAAAGTCAGGTTCAAAAATTACAGGTCGTGGATATCCTTTATAGCCTGGCTGCTGATGATTTTATAACTGAAATAGATCGCGGACGGTATCGCCTGAACAGCTTAGGTACAATTGCCGTAGGGATATTTAACCGCAGGAGTAACGGAAAGAATTCTTTTATTCCCGAAGATGGCGGTTCGCCCGTATTTGTGGCGGAACGTAATTCAGGACACGCCATGCATGGTGATAAAGTAAAAGTGCAGATGCTGGCTAAACGGAAAGGTGCCGAACCCGAGGCTGAAGTAATGGAAATCCTTGAACGTACGGAACGTACTTTCGTCGGCAAACTGCAGGCTACCAAGGGATTTGCTTTTCTGGTTACTGAAGACAAGACATTGGCCAATGATATTTTTATTCCCAAAGATAAGTTGAAAGGGGGAAAGAACGGCGATAAAGCTGTGGTGCGTATAATGGAATGGCCGGAAGGTGCGAAGAATCCGCTGGGTGAAGTGATTGATATATTGGGGAAAGCCGGACAAAATACGGCAGAAATGCATGCTATTCTTGCGGAATTCGGTCTTCCGTATAAGTATCCGGCTGCTGTTGAAAAAGCTGCGGATAAAATACCGGATACGATTTCGGAGGAGGAGATCGCAAAAAGGGAAGATTTTCGTAATATACTTACGTTCACTATCGACCCGAAAGATGCCAAAGATTTTGATGATGCTTTGTCTATTCAGAAATTATCCAATGGAAATTGGGAGGTAGGCGTTCATATTGCAGACGTTACTCATTATGTAAAACCTGAAAGTATTATTGAAAAAGAAGCGCTTAACCGTGCTACTTCGGTTTATCTGGTGGACCGGACTATACCAATGTTGCCTGAGCGGTTAAGTAACCTGATCTGTTCTTTACGCCCGGATGAAGAGAAGCTTTGTTTCTCTGCCATTTTTGAACTGGATGAAAATGCGGTAATCAAGAATTATCGTTTGAAACGTACGGTAATAAAGAGCGATAAACGCTTTACATATGAAGAGGCTCAACAAATAATAGAAACGGGAGAGGGTATTTTTCATGAGGAAATCAATATGCTGAATACCTTGGCAAAAAAATTAAGGGAGAAACGTTTCAGGAACGGGGCCATTAATTTTGACCGGTATGAAGTTAAATTTGAAATTGATGAAAAAGGAAAACCGGTAAGCGTTTATTTTAAGGAAGCCAAAGACTCCAATAAATTGATTGAGGAGTTTATGCTCCTTGCAAATAAGACGGTGGCTGAATTTATCGGACGGGTCCCCAAAGGCAAAACAAGAAAAACGTTTGTTTACCGTATCCATGACCTTCCCAATCCTGAGAAAATGGAGAATTTCGCAGAATTTGTCCGCCGTTTCGGATATAAAGTCAAAACGGAAGGGAATAAAGGCGAAGTGTCGAAGGGACTTAATAAACTTCTGGATTCGGTACATGGCAAACCTGAGCAGAACCTTATTGAAACGTTAGCCGTCCGTGCTATGCAAAAAGCCCGTTATTCGACGGAAAATGTAGGGCATTACGGATTGGCTTTTGATTATTATACCCATTTTACATCTCCTATCCGTCGTTATCCTGATATGATGGTGCACCGTTTGCTGGAACGTTACCTAGCTAACGGTCGTAGTGTGCCCAAACCTAAATACGAAGAAATGTGCGAGCATAGTTCCAACATGGAACAAATAGCGGCCAATGCGGAGAGGGCATCAATCAAGTACAAACAGGTGGAATTTATGAGTGATAAGCTGGGAATGGTATTTGACGGTGTAATATCCGGTGTAACGGAATGGGGATTGTATGTGGAATTGAATGAAAATAAGTGCGAAGGTTTAGTCCCTATACGCGACCTGCATAATGACTATTATGAGTTTGATGAAAAGAATTACAGTTTGGTCGGCCGCCGTCGCAAACAACAGTTTCGTTTGGGTGACCCGATTACCATAAAAGTAGCTCAGGCTAATCTGGAACGTAAACAACTGGATTTCGTTTTAGTCGATTAAAAAAGGCTTCATTCCTGAAGCCATGCATTGATCTGATTCATTATCTTTTCTTTCATATCATCGGGCATATTACTTATACGTGCCCGGTGGCTTCCGCGTGGCTGGAAATAGAATTGTTCGTTTACTTTTCCTTTGAAAACAGGAGCATGTGTGGCACTCCAGGGATCGACTTCTCCATAAATGAAAATCATTTTCGGATCTGATTCTTTAAGGAACGTGTAAATTTTATGATATAAAGAGGAATTGAATTGGATTTTCCCGGCACTTTGAGGTAACATAATTTTTTCCAGATATCCTTTGCTGCTTTTAATAGTCAGGTATTTTTTAAAAGGTTTGGTGTCGTAACCATAGTAACCCAATTCTTTGGCTGCCTGAACAAAGAAAGAGGCATTCGGTTGGGTTTCGGAAAAATAATCCGGTCCGCTTATGTCAATCAGATGGTCGAATAACATTTTGTCTCCCGAAGTTAGGGGGGGAATTTCGCTTACCGGTGTACCCCATTGCCACAAGGCAAAGGAATATTCGAGTACGCAATAATCAAGAACTTCCGGCATCGGAATGACAAAAGTGAGATTTTTCTCTTTGCAAAAATTTTCCAATAAAGGAAGCATGGATTCTTTACGTTTTAATATCTCCAATTGGAAATCCTGGATCTTTCTGCGTTCCTGTTTGGTTCCTACTTTGCGAAGGAAAATTTCCTGCCTTTCATCTTCTACAGCTTTGTTTAAAGGAGCAACATAAGGAACGGAGAAATCTACATCGTCCGGAAAATAAGAACGGTAAATCATTGTCGTCTGTCCTCCTTTACTAATGCCTGTACTTATCCACTTACCCTGATAGATGTTTTCAAGCGTAGTTTTTATGTGGTGTAAATCGTAAGCTGAGTTTTCAGCGGTAAGATATTCCCAGTTTAGCGGTTCGGGAGTCGATTCAAGAAAATAACGGTGTTCGACAAAAATAACATTGGCATTGATTAATTTAGATAATTCTTCCTGGTAACGTGGATTCAGAGCGTAAGCTCCCCCATACCCCTCTGTTACCATAACAGTCGGTCTGTCGAACCCTACATGGCTGATTACGACACGTTGTGTAAATGATCCGAGCTCAGGGCGTTGGTGATCTAACGGCTGGGTAATACGGACAACATATTTTTCTTTATAATGTTCGGATTCTAATGATTCGATTCTGCTGATATTAGAAAGGGCCGTAAGTTTTTCATTCAACTCACTTGTAGAAGCAACGGCATTCAGCGTTATAACTGATAATAGAAAAAGGATATGAATAATGCGTTTCATGGAATGATATTTTTCGCAAACCTACAAAAAAAAATCTTACACTCCCTTCAAAATTATGCATATGGTATTTATCCTTGAATATTTTCTATCTTTGCAATAACTAAAAAATAATTTATTATATAATCAATAATAATATAAACTTATGAATAAGATAGTATCTATACTTTTTATCGGCATTTTGTCAGCTTTAAGCGTTGATGCTTGTGCTCAAAAGTTATATGTAAAGTTCTTTTCATTAAAGAATCCCGGTCAGTATCTGATAGATGACAGAGAGAATAATACCAATTTATCTTTAAAATATATAAAGGGAGAAATACATCCGCAATATCTTATCATGTCGGGAGATTCACGTTTCCTTGTAAATTTTGGTAATACTAAACAGTCTCCCTCTGAATTGACTTTTGTCGATGGAAAACTGGTCGGTGATAGTGTACTTATCCTGCAAAGCGGTTCCAAATATTTAGAATTAAACATAAAATCTGCAGATTTCAGCCCTGCCTTATTTTCATTCCGCCTGATTGATAAAGATGATGCGGATGGGGATTTCCTGATTGAATCGTGGACCAACGGAGAAATAGGTGAATGGATACTATTAAGAGAGGGGAAGCCTTCCATTGTACGTACATCCTTGACAGCAGCAATCCATAGCGAGGCAGACATTTTCAATGTATTTAACGGAAGTGATCAATACATTGTTGAATCTCCATTATCATCTGTACCTTATACCGTTTCTGCTGATTATGGGAGAGTTATAATTAAAGGAGCGAAAAATCAGAGGGTAATGATAAGCGATATATACGGACAGACCCTTGTGAATAAAGTATTGCCGTCTGACGATGCGGTCATTGCAGCTCCTTCCGGAATAGCTTTTGTTGCCGTTAATAACGACCCCGGGGTGAAAGTGTTAGTGAAATAAATAATTTTGATTATTAATTAATCTTTTAAATCAACATTAATCCGAATATAAATGGCTGATGGAATAATGAAGCATATCTGGAAAGTACCGGAGCCTACACTTAGAAGATTGCCGTGGTATCTTGCCTATGTGAAGCTGTTAAAAGGAAAAGGCGAAATATATGTTTCTTCTACTCAGATTGCCAAAGAGATAAATGTTGATTCCAGTCAGGTTGCCAAAGACCTTTCGTTTGTTAATATTTCGGGGAAAACAAGGGTAGGTTATGAAATAGAAACTCTGGTTGCGGTGCTGGAAGATTTCCTGGGTTTTACTGTTCAGCATAAAGCTTTCTTGTTTGGAGTAGGTAGTTTAGGGGCCGCTTTGTTACAAGATTCCGGTCTTAAACAATATGGTCTTGAAATCATTGCCGGGTTTGATATCCGTAAAGAACTTGCCGGAACATCTATCAACGGAATACCTGTTTTTCATATCAGTGAATTTCCTTCTAGGCAAAAAGAGTTAAATGCTACTATCGGTGTGATAACTGTTCCGGTAGACCAGGCCCAGGAAGTAACCGACCATATTATATCAGAAGGTATTAAGGCGCTTTGGAATTTTACACCTTTCCGGATACGTGTTCCACGCCATGTGGTAGTACAAAATACTTCTATGTATGCCCACCTTGCAGTCATGTTCAATCGTTTGAATCAGCTTAATCGTAAAAAATGAAAATTATTGCTGTGGGAATGAATTACGCAACTCACAATAAAGAGATGCGTAATTCGTTAGAATTATCAGAGCCCACTATTTTTATGAAATCCGACTCTTCTTTATTGAAGGACGGAAAACCTTTTTTTATTCCCGATTTTTCATCGGAAATACATTACGAAACGGAAATAGTAGTAAGAATAGACAGGTTAGGGAAAAACATAGCCGAACGCTTTGCTCATCGTTATTACAAAGAGATAACCGTAGGTATTGACTTTACAGCCCGCGATTTACAAAGTGGTTTGCGGAGGCAGGGACTACCGTGGGAGATCAGTAAAGCGTTTGATAATTCGGCTGTTACAGGAACTTTTATACCACTGGAGGAAACAGGAAATATTAACCTGATCCCTTTCCATTTGAGAATTAATGGCATAAAAGTTCAGGAAGGTAATACAGCTGATATGCTTTTCCCGGTAGATAAGATAATTGCTTATGTGAGCCGTTTCTTTACCCTGAAAATCGGCGATTTGATCTATACGGGTACCCCGGCAGGTGTCGGGCCGGTACAGATTGGCGACCATTTGGAAGGATACATCGGCGAAAGGAAATTATTGGATTTCCATATCCGTTAACAAAATATGACACGATTAATTTATACGTTATTAATATTCTTATTTTCTCTCGTTTCTTTACAGGCTAATGACAGCCGGTATGCTGCCCAATCTGTTTTATCTTCAGGTAAGTGGGTGAAAATCAAAATTGATAAAACCGGTATTTATAAAATTACATTTGATGAATTACGGAGAATGGGATTCTCTGATCCTTCTAAAGTATCTGTACATGGATACGGAGGATGGCCGTTAGATGAAGATTTCAGCGCTTCTTCGAATTATCCTTACATTGATGATCTTCCGGCAGTAGCTACTTACCGAAGTTCGGATTATCTTCTATTTTATGGAAAAGGCCCGTTAAAATGGGAATATGATGAATATAGCAATACTTTTGTGCATACCAATAACCCATATTCTACTTATGGAAGTTATTTCCTGACGGACGCCACTACTGCCAAAGAGATGCAGAAAGTTGCATCCGGTGGGACCGAAGCCGCACTGACAATTACATCATATGACGATTACAGGGTGCATGAGCAGGATTTAGTTTCAGTTAGTCAGTCGGGGAGGGAATTGTTTGGTGAATCATTATTTTCAGGTGGGTCGATTACAATACCTTCTACCTCTCCTATATCTTCTATTCCGGGTATTACCCATGAAGATGCTAAAGTGACTATGCGTTTTATCTCACGTCCTAAGTCTTCTTCTTCAGCAACTTTAAGCATCAATGGAGAAAGTCTTTTTTCTTTATCCTTTCCGGTTGTAAATGATAGTTATACAAGGGCTGTTGCACAGATTCATATGGAAAGTTGGACTGGAGCTAAAAGTGAAAATCCAAAATTTACGGTATCTTATAGCAGGGCTGGAGATGAAAATGTTCATCTTGATTATATACGCATACATGTGAAAAGAGAACTGAAGCAGTATGGTAACTATACGTTTTTCCGCAGTATTCAATCTATTAATAATCCAAGCCGTTTTATCATTCAAAATGCTAACGCAAATACAGTTGTCTTCGATGTAACAAATGGCGAAAATCCTGTTATAATGGACACTCAACTTAATGGGACTGAACTTTCTTTTACCATCCCCGGTGGAACATTACGGGAGTTTGTTGCGGTGCAGGTCGATCAAAATCTGAGTGGTTGGGAAAGGGAAGAAGGTGATATTCCGAATCAGGACTTACACGCCAATCAACAAATAAATATGGTAATCATCGCTTCCGAATCATTTCGTAAAGAAGCGGAACGGCTTGCGGAACGGCACCGGAATGATCTTTATGATAAGTTGTCTGTTTTAGTTGTAAACCCTCAACAGATATATAACGAATTTTCAAGTGGTACACCTGACGCTACTGCTTACCGCCGTTTTATGAAAATGTTTTATGACAGAAACGCATCAGATGCAGATAAACCTAAATATTTGCTGCTTTTCGGAGATGGTGCTTACGACAATCGCTATATAACAAGTGCATGGCGACAGGTGAATACTTCAAATATGTTATTAACCTATCAATCCAATGAATCGCTAAACGTTTATTCTTTTGTAACGGACGATTATTTTGGGGCATTGGAAAATACAGCTTTTACCACCAGTGGTATTCAATTAGGTATAGGACGTTTTCCCGTCAGGACCCTTGAAGAGGCACGTGAAGTAGTTGATAAAGTGATTGCTTATATGGATAATGAAACTACCGGATCATGGAAAAACAGGATAAGTTTTGTTGCTGATGATGGTAGCGCCGATGATAAGTTTACTATTAATCATATGTATCAGGCTAATCAGCTAGGAGACTATATGAGGAATAATCATCCGGAATTCCTTGTGAACAAACTTCTTTTTGATGCTTATAAGAAAAACACGAATTATCCTGATGTAAGAAAAAATCTTCAGAAGCAACTGAAAGAAGGTCTGCTTATGATCAACTATACTGGTCATGGCAATACACGGTCGTGGAGCGATGAAGATGTTTTAAATCAAACCGACATTGCTCAGTTTAATTACCCATATTTGCCTTTATGGATTACCGCTTCATGTGATTTTGCACGGTTTGATGATGTATCTACTTCTGCAGGAGAAGATGTTTTCATAAAAAAGAGTGGTGGTATTGCATTATTTACCTCCACACGTGTCGTGTATTCTAATCAAAATTTTGAATTAAATCAGAGGCTGATTAAAAATCTGTTTGAAAAGGACCAAAACGGTCGTCGACTGACACTTGGAGATGTGATGAGGAAAACAAAGGATTATCAGGACCAAAATAAGTTGAAATTTGTTTTATTAGGCGATCCTGCAATGAAACTGGCATATCCTGAATATCATATGAATATAACCTCAATAAACGGACAACCGGTAGTTGACGAACAAATACGTTTCAGGGCATTGGAACAAATTACGATAAAAGGAGAAGTTACTGATACATATGGAAACATAGCTTCCGATTTTGCCGGACCGCTTGATGTGACAATCCTCGACAGCAAACAATCCATCACCACATTAGATAATAACAACAGGGGTACTACCCTTACTTATACGGATTATCCCAATACCATTTATATCGGAAATGATGAAGTAAAGAACGGTTCATTTGAATTTACATTTACTGTACCTAAGGATATCTCATACTCAAACGATTCTGGCCTTATAAATTTGTATGCTTCGGATAATGCTTCGACTATTGAAGCGCAGGGGGCTTTTCGGAATTTCATTGTAGGAGGATCGTCCGATAATCCGGGTGATGATACGGAAGGTCCTGAAATACGTCAGTTATATCTCAATGATTCTACTTTTGTGGATGGCGGACAGGTAAATACCACACCTTATCTTGTGGTTCGGTTATGGGATCAGACAGGTGTAAACATTAGCGGAAGCAGTATTGGTCATGATATAACATTATCTATAGGTAACCCTGCTACTACGTACACCTTAAATTCTGAATACAGGTTAATACCTAACTCTGATGGAGAAGGTTTGATAACGTTCCAGATACCTACACTGGCACCTGGTACTTACACTGCCGAACTGCGGGTGTGGGATGTCTTGAATAATTCTACGGTACGTACGTTTACATTTGAAGTAGTGGAAGGATTAAAGCCGGTATTGTCACAGATTGTTGCCACTCCGGTACCTGCACGGACAAATCTACAGTTTTACATTTACCATAACCGTCCGGAATCAAATGTACGTGTAAATGTCATGGTTTATGATATGACGGGTAGATTACTATGGAATAGAGAGGAGAGCGGAACCTCCGGTTATGATACACCTTATATCATGGACTGGGACCTTCGTAGTAACGGTGGTGGCCGTTTACGTCCGGGAGTGTATATTTACCGTGCCGGTATCAGTACGGATAATTCCAAAGAGACGACCAAAGCCAATAAATTAGTTATACTGGCACAATAAAAACACAACAAACTCAGTTTATATTCATAATAACTTCAAAGCAGCATATGACGAAAGTATTTAAAATAAGTATCCTGGCAGCTTTAACCTGTCTTTTCAGTAATGTCTCTTCATGGGCGCAGGAAAAAGATTTTTCTCCTATTAACACAGCTGTACCATCTCTTTCAATCGCACCTGATGCGAGGGGGGGGGCAATGGGTGACAATGGTGTCGCAAGTGGTTCAGATATAGCTTCACAATATTGGAATCCGGCAAAATATGCTTTTAACTACAGCAGTGCCGGCGTTGGCTTATCCTATACGCCATGGTTGCGAAAACTTGTAAATGATGTGGCTTTAGCTTACCTTTCAGGTTTTTATAAGATAGGCCAGAATGATAATCAGGCAATTGGAGCTTCATTGAGATATTTTACATTAGGCGAAATACCTATCAATCAAAATCCGGGTGAACCTGTATCATATTATATGAATCCATATGAAATGGCTATCGATGTGAGTTATAGCCGGAAATTATCAGAATCGTATTCAATGGCCGTTGCATTACGGTATATACGATCGGATATGAGTGACCAGTCAGGCGAGATGGGTGCAGGTAATTCCTATGCGGCTGATGTAGCAGGTTATCTGGAAAAATATGTTATTCTGGGGAACAGTGAAAGTTTATGGACATTCGGCTTTAATGTTTCAAATATCGGTACTAAAATATCTTATGATGGGGGAGAAACCAATCAATTTATTCCTACTACATTAAGAGTCGGTACCGGTCTGCTGTATCCGTTGGATGACTATAACAGGTTAGGGTTGTATTTTGATATAAGTAAATACCTTGTTCCAAGTTTACCTATGAATAGGGGAACCACCCCGGAAGAAGAACAGGACTATGATGATCTGGTAGAAGAGTATAACAATATGTCGTTCATGAAAGGTATATTCCGTTCATTTAGTGATGCTCCCGGCGGTTTCAAAGAAGAATTGCAGGAAATTAATTTTTCAATAGGGGCAGAATACAGCTATAATGATCAGTTCTTTGTGCGGGGAGGTTATTACTACGAGAACCCGAATAAAGGAAACCGTCAGTATTTTTCTATGGGGGCGGGGTTTCGCATGAGTGTATTCCAGTTGGATGCTGCCTACCTGATTAGTACAGTTCCGAGTAATCCATTAGATCAGACATTGCGTTTTTCGCTTTCGTTCGATATGGACGGTATCAAAAATCTTTTCCGTTGATCCTATGAAAATCCGTACTGGATTCGGTTATGATGTTCACAAACTTGTTCCCGGTCGGGATTTGTGGTTGGGAGGCATACAAATTGAACATACAAAAGGGTTATTAGGCCACAGTGATGCCGACGTTTTAATCCATGCCATTTGTGATGCTTTACTCGGAGCAGCCAATATGCGTGATATCGGTTATCATTTTCCGGATACGGCTGGGGAATATAAAAATATAGACAGTAAAATCCTTTTGAAAGATACCATGCAGCTGATCCGCAAAGAAGGGTATGAATTAGGAAATATCGATGCAACAGTTGCTGCCGAATGGCCAAAACTGAATCCTCATATCCCGGCAATGAAAAAGACACTTGCAGAAGTCATGGAAGTCCCCGAAGAGGATATTTCAATAAAAGCAACTACTACAGAAAAGTTAGGATTTACCGGAAGGGAAGAAGGTATGGCCGCCTATGTGACCGTACTGCTACAAAAAGTATAAAATAAACGCAGGACGAATATGATACAAACATAATTGTCCTGCGTCCACACTATTTATAATTGACTATTTTAATTCCTGAAAAATACGTTATTATCTACTGCATCGATTGTTATCGGGCGATTCTTATCTATTTTACCTCCCAGCAATTCTTTCGATAACTCATTTAAAACATATTTCTGTATCACGCGTTTTACGGGGCGTGCCCCATATTGCGGATCATAGCCTTCATCAGATATAAACTGTAACGCATCGTTTGTGAAGTTTAATGTAATGCCGTTTTGTTCAAGCATCTTCTTAACACCGTCGAGTTGCAGCACTACAATTTTCCTGATTTCCTGTTCATTTAAAGGTGTAAACATAATGATCTCGTCAATACGGTTCAGGAATTCGGGACGGATGGTTTTCTTCAGTAAATCCATTACCTGGTCTTTCGTTTGTTCCATGATCTTATCATGATTCAGGGGAGTAATTTTTTCAAAATTTTCACGGATAAGTGAAGACCCCATATTACTGGTCATAATAATGATTGTATTTTTGAAATTCACAACCCTTCCTTTATTATCAGTCAAACGTCCGTCGTCGAGCACCTGTAACAGGATATTAAATACGTCCGGATGAGCTTTCTCTATTTCATCGAAAAGCACTACTGAGTAAGGTTTCCGACGAATCGCTTCTGTCAACTGTCCTCCTTCATCATACCCAACATATCCGGGAGGAGCACCTATCAAACGTGTAGCACTGAACTTTTCCTGGTATTCGCTCATATCGATACGTGTCATCATATTCTCGTCGTCAAACAGGTATTCTGCTAATGCTTTAGCAAGTTCTGTTTTACCAACCCCGGTAGTACCCAAGAAAATAAATGAACCGATCGGTCGTTTTGGATCCTGCATTCCTGCACGGCTGCGGCGCACAGCATCTGCTACGGCTTGAATGGCTTCGTCCTGTCCGATTACTCGTTTGTGTAATTCATCTTCCAGGTGAAGTAATTTGTCTTTTTCGCTTTGCATCATTTTGTTTACAGGAATACCTGTCCAACGCGAAACGATATCAGCAATATCCTCGCTATCTACTTCTTCCTTAATCATGGCAGAAGCTCCCTGCATTTCGTGCAAGCGCGATTGTATCTCCTCGTTTTCTTCTTCTTTGGCTTTTATTTTGCCGTAACGTATTTCAGCAACTTTTCCATAATCGCCTTCACGTTCGGCAGTATCGGCCTGGAATTTTAAATCTTCAATATCTATTTTATTCTGCTGGATTTTATTTACCAGACCTTTTTCGCTTTCCCATTGGGCCTTTTGTTTCTTTTCCTCTTCTTTAAGATCAGCGATCTCTTTATTCAGGTCATTCAGTTTCGGAGTATCATCCTCACGTTTTATTGCCTCACGTTCAATTTCCAATTGTTTGATACGGCGGCTTATTTCGTCTAATGATTCGGGTACCGAATCCACCTGTATCCTTAGCCGGGCAGCCGCTTCGTCCATTAAGTCGATGGCTTTATCAGGCAAAAACCTGTCTGTAATATATCGGGATGATAATTTAACAGCCGCTATGATTGCATCATCTTTAATACGTACCTTGTGATGGTTTTCGTATTTCTCTTTCAATCCCCGCAGAATAGAAATCGAATCCAGTTCATCCGGTTCGTCAATCGTAACGATCTGGAACCTCCGTTCCAACGCTTTATCTTTTTCAAAATACTTTTGGTATTCATCCAATGTTGTTGCTCCAATTGAACGCAGTTCACCTCTGGCAAGGGCGGGTTTAAGTATATTGGCAGCATCCATTGCCCCTTCGCTTTTGCCTGCACCTACGAGCGTATGAATCTCGTCAATGAAAAGGATAATTTCCCCCTCTGATTTTATAACTTCGTTTACGACGGCTTTCAATCGTTCTTCAAATTCACCTTTATATTTCGCTCCGGCAATGAGTGCACCCATATCGAGTGAGAATATTTGTTTCGATTTTAAGTTTTCCGGCACATCTCCCCGTACGATACGATGAGCAAGACCTTCTGCAATGGCTGTTTTACCCACGCCCGGTTCACCTATTAGTATTGGATTGTTTTTAGTACGGCGGCTTAATATCTGCAATACACGGCGGATTTCGTCATCCCGTCCGATTACCGGATCCAGTTTTCCATTTCGTGCACGTTCGTTGAGGTTGACGGCGTATTTACCTAACGCATCGTATGTTTCTTCTGCCGACTGGCTTGTTACTTTACTTCCTTTACGTAACTCATCGATAGCCAACCTCAATTCTTTTTCACTTACTCCGGCATCCTTCAACATTTGGGATGCAGTACTTTTTTCAGTCAGTAAAGCAAGTATAATATGTTCGAGGGAAACATATTGATCACCCATTTTACCCGAATAATCAATTGCTTTCTGCAATACAGCGTTGGTTTCTTTAGATAAATAAGGTTCACCTCCCGACACTTTGGGATATGAATCTATTTGGGAATCCAAAACCCTATTGAGATTCTGCATATTCACACCAAGCTTTTGAAAAAGAAAATTAACAATACTTTCTCCTGTCATAATGACAGCTTTAAGTAAATGTGTTGTTTCAATCATTTGCTGGTTCTTTTGAGAAACCAGTTGGACTGCTTGTTGAACAGCTTCCTGTGATTTGATTGTGAAATTGTTTAAATTCATATGTTTAGTTCTTTATATTTTATCATATTAATTAATTGTTTTCAACATTGTTAATGCAAAATAAGTGCCATATTAAAGATGTGACATTTTGTCTTTATATCAAAAAATATGATATAAATAAAACACTAACGTTAAGCTATTTGTTTATGTGCATCTTCTTAACTGAATGTACTTATAATAAGATTTATAAGGGATAAAAATCGAAACTCTTTTTATGGGCTAATATAGAATCAAAGGTATAAAGATGGAGAGGGGATTATAATAATAGTGTTACTTTTGTAATGTAAGTATAAATAGAAGATTATGAATATAGAAGAAGTAAGGGAATATTGTTTATCCTTGAAAAACACTACAGAATGTTTACCTTTTGATGATACTTCGCTGGTTTTCAAAGTTGAGAATAAGATGTATTTATTGTTGACGCTGGACTCTGCCGATCCTTATATAGCAGTTAAATGCCATACTGATTATATTGAAGAATTACGCGAGAAATATAGTGCAGTGGAAGGAGCATATCATTTTAATAAAAAATACTGGAACGGCATTTATTTAAACAGCGATATGCCCGATGATGAGGTCAGGAAATGGATTTTGCATTCGTACAAGGAGGTTATTGCTAAACTTCCCAAAAAAATCCGTGAAGAATATAAGGATTTATGATACATGAATAGAGAAGAGAAAGAATATCCCCGTATCCTGCGTCTGGAAGAAACCGGTTCTACCAATAATTACCTCAGGGAATATATTCAAAAGGAACGTTTGCCCGAAGGGAGTGTCGTGATAACTGAAAATCAGACTGCAGGACGTGGACAGATCGGTAATACCTGGGAATCGGAACCGGGTGCAAACCTGACTTTTAGTGTCGTATTATATCCCACCTGTATTAAGGCAAACAGACAATTTATTATATCACAGATTACATCCCTCAGCGTAAAAGAAACACTGGATAATTATACACAAGGGATAACAGTCAAATGGCCGAATGATATCTATTGGAATGATAAGAAAATATGTGGTATGCTTATTGAAAATGATTTATCCGGGCAGTACATGTATTGTTCTGTCATAGGTATCGGATTAAATATAAATCAGGAAAAGTTTACAGGACCTGCTCCCAATCCTGTATCGCTTTTTCAAATAACCGGGAAGAAATACGACCGGGAAGAAATATTTGATAGATTCCTGAGGATCTTTTACGGTTACTATCTGGCCCTTCTGGAAGAAAAAGAAGATGAAATAAAAAATGCTTACCGGTCGGCGCTATACAGGGGAGAAGGATATTATGCTTATCGGGATAACAACGGACTTTTCGAAGCACAAGTATATGGTATAGAGCCTATGGGACATATTCTTCTTCAATTGCACAACGGTGAAATCAGGCGGTATGCTTTCAAAGAAGTATCATACAAATAAAGTATTTGCGAAGTTCGAAATCTTTATTACTTTTGTTAATTATAAGCAGGAAATAACTAATATTTATAGAATATGGTAGATACAAAGCAATACGTAAAAGCTGCGGAAGAGAAAATGAACGGCGCTATCGGTTTCCTCGATGAACAGTTGGCCCATATTCGCGCAGGAAAGGCTAATGCAAAAATACTCGACGGAGTAAAAGTGCCTTATTATGGAAGTCTGGTTCCTCTTACTAATGTAGCGACAGTAACTACCCCGGATGCCAAAACCATTATTATTACCCCGTGGGAAAAGCCGCTCATTAAAGAGATAGAGAAAGCGATTATGAATTCCGATGTTGGTATTACACCTGAGAACAACGGGGAGATCATCCGTTTAGGTATTCCTCCTTTAACCGAAGAGCGGCGCCGGTCATTGGCAAAGCAATCCAAGCAGGAAGCAGAGAATGCTAAAATCAGTATCCGTAATGCCCGCCGTGATGCGATAGACCAATTAAAGAAAAGCATAAAAGACGGTGTTCCGGAAGATGTGGAAAAAGATGCAGAAGCGGAAGTTCAGAAAATACATGATAAGTTCATAAAGAAAATTGACGAGTTGTATGCTGCTAAAGAAAAAGAAATAATGACAGTATAAAAATAAGGGAAATTAAAAACAGGGAAGATGAAACTTCAGGGCCGCTTTTCTGTTTTTATTTTCAATTTAAATGAACGGTTTAGTAATTAAAAATACAGGTAGCTGGTATACAGTCCGTACGGATGACGGGCAGGATATCGAAAGTAAAATAAAAGGGAATTTCCGGTTGAGAGACATAAGAAGTACTAATCCGGTAGCTGTTGGCGACCGCGTAAGTATCGAAATCAATCAGGAGGGAACAGCTTACATAATTGAAATCAACGACCGGAAAAACTATATTATAAGGCGGGCATCCAATCTTTCCAAACAATCCCATATCATAGCGGCAAATTTAGATCAGGCTATGCTGATCGTGACCGTAAATTATCCGGTTACAACAACTATTTTTATCGATCGTTTCCTCGCAACTGCAGAAGCGTATAATGTTCCTGTAAAGTTGGTATTTAACAAAATCGACCGGTATCAGGGCGCCGATAGGGAAACATTGGAAAGGCTTATCGAATTATACACCGGTATCGGTTATCCCTGCCTGAAGGTATGCGCCAAAAGCGGGGAAGGCCTTGAAATGCTGAAGGATGATTTAAAAGATAAAGTAACATTGCTTTCCGGTCATTCGGGAGTAGGAAAATCAACCATAATCAATAAACTGGTGCCCGGGTTAAACCTGAAAACCGGGAGTATTTCGGAATATCATAAAAAAGGAATGCATACTACTTCTTTTTCAGAGATGATCCCTTTGCCGGAAGGCGGCTACCTCATCGATACACCGGGGATTAAAGGTTTTGGTACAATCGAGATGGAAGATGCAGAGATCTCCCATTATTTCCCCGAAATATTTAAGCAGGCTGCCAATTGTAAGTTTGCGAATTGTACACACCGGCGCGAACCGGATTGCGCTGTGCTGAAAGCTATTGAGAATAAAGAAATAAGCGCTTCGAGGTACAAGAGTTACCTCAGCATACTGAAAGACCGGGAAGAGAATAAATACCGCGAAGAGTATTGATCTACACTGCCGGAAGGCTCATTCCGGTTATTTTCCTGTACAAATCCAACGCATATATATCCGTCATACCCGAAATGTAATCAAGTACACACTGTATTTTTCCATATGTAGTAGGAGCATTCACATCATATTGGTCGGGAATGCGTTGAAGCAGCAATTTGCTGTATGAACTGTTCGGGCTTGTTATGGCATCTGTAAGGTGATCGATCAGGTGACTGAAAATATGGTATCCAGCCAGTTCAATATCCAAAACCTCTTTAGCCCGGTATATTTTGGAATAAGCAACTTTAGAGCAGGCAGCATAAGCATTGCGGGCATGCTCATTTATTTCTTTGATTAATGTACTGCCGAATGTTCCGTTTAAAATGCTTTCTTCATTTTCTAAAAATACTTTGGAACATTCATCCACCAATAAACCAATTATACAGGAACGGAGGTAGGCAATCTGTTCGTTTATATCATCAACCATTGTCATGATCCTGTTGACATGTTCCAGCCGTTCGCCGCAAAAAAAGCCAAGGAGAAGTCCTATCGTTTCTTCACTTGTAAGGATACGCAGCTTATGGGCGTCTTCAATGTCCATGATCTGGTAACAGATATCATCCGCGGCCTCTACCAGATAAACCAGCGGATAGCGTATAAACCGTAACGCGCCTGTATGATTTGTATGGATACCCAGTTCGGTGGCGATACGGGTATAGGTTTCTTCTTCGGACTGGAAAAAGCCGAACTTTCCCCCTTTTTCCGATAATACGGATGAATAAGGATATTTTACAATGGAAGCTAACGTGCAATAGGTTAATGCAAAACCTCCTTTTCTCCGGCCGATAAACTGATGGGTTAAAAGGCGCATAGCATTGGCATTGCCTTCGAAATGAATAAAGTCCTCCCATCTTCCGCCTTCATTCCTCACCTGGTTTTCCAGGCTTTTTCCGTTGCCCTCGGAAAAATATCCCGAGATCGCTCTTTCTCCCGAATGTCCGAATGGCGGATTCCCCATATCATGGGCAAGGCATGCCGCAGAAACGATAGAACCGATCTCGGGGAAATTGACGCTTCCTTCAGGGTATTTCAGCATCAGGCCTTTCGACACATTATTCCCCAGCGAACGTCCCACACACGATACCTCTAAACTATGGGTAAGCCGGTTATGTACGAAAATGCTTCCCGGTAAAGGGAAAACCTGTGTTTTATTCTGTAATCGGCGAAAAGGAGAAGAGAAGATCAACCGGTCGTAGTCACGCTGGAAATCCGTACGTTCGTGTTTTCTCTCATGATATTCCTCCATTCCCAAGCGTTTGCCGGAAAGTAGTTGCGTCCAATTCATAGCATGTTAATAGATTAATGTGCCTTTTCCCTGGCGGATGATTTCAAAATTATCGGTAGTACAGTCTACAACAGTAGACGGATCCGTACCACCATATCCGCCGTCTATTACCATATCCACCTGGCTGTCGTATTTTTCATAGATCAGTTCAGGATCAGTTGTATATTCAACAACATCGTCATCGTCGTGAACCGAAGTGGTTAAAACCGGGTTACCCAGTTCCTTTACCAATAGACGGATAATGTTATTGTCGGGTACGCGTATACCGACTTCTTTTTTATGTTTGTAAATTTTAGGCAGTTCGCTGCTGGTAGGAAGTATGAAGGTAAATGCCCCGGGTAAGTTTTTCCGCATCAATTTAAATGCGGCGTTACTGACTTTCGCATATTCGCTGATATTTGACAGATCGTAGCAAATAATGGATAAGTTGCTTTTCTGCGGATTGATCCCTTTCATGGATGTAATTTTTTCCACGGCCCTTACGTTCATGGCATCACACCCCATTGCATATACCGTATCGGTAGGATATATAACCAATCCACCCTCGCGGAGGACATCAACGACTTTATCTAATTCCCGTTGATTAGGGTTTTCCGGATAGATCTTAACTAACATACTCGTTTTTTATATGAAGAAAACAGGAAACGGAAAATGAATGTTCATTAGATTATCCGTTCCTGCCTGACGACGGGTTTACCCGTATATGATTTTACCATTCTCATCAATAAACGGTTCAAGGCCTTTACTATATTGGTTCATGGCTCTCAAACTCATACCCATACTTGAAAAACCTCCGTCGTGATAAAGGTTTTGCATGGTGACTTTACGGGTGAGGTCCGAAAACAATGTAATACAATAGTCCGCACATTCATCGGCGGTTGCATTTCCAAGAGGACTCATTTTATCGGAGAAATCCATCAGGTCTTCCATTCCCTTTACACCACTACCCGCGGTAGTCTGGGTAGGAGATTGAGAGATCGTATTGATCCTCACACTCTTCTCGCGTCCGTATATGTATCCGAAACTGCGTGCAATAGACTCGAGAAGGCTTTTCGCGTCAGCCATGTCATTGTAGCCAAAGAACGTACGTTGGGCCGCTACATAACTAAGGGCGATCACCGAACCGTATTCCGCAATAGCATCCTGTTTTTTGGCAACCTGAAGCATTTTATGGAATGAAACGGCCGACACATCCAATGTCTTTTCCAGTAAACTGTAATCTAAATCATCGTACGGACGTTTTTTACGTACATTCGGACTCATACCTATCGAGTGGAGTACAAAATCAATTTTACCTCCTAATATTTCAACAGACTTCTGGAATACCATTTCAAGGTCTTCTACACTTGTGGCATCTGCCGGAAGCACTTCTGCATTAAGCTTTTGGGATAATGCATCTACTTCACCCATGCGAACGGCGACAGGCGTATTACTTAGTGTAATAACCGCACCCTCTTCTACCGCTTTTTCGGCAACTTTCCACGCAATGGACATTTCATTCAAAGCGCCGAAGATAACCCCCCGTTTGCCTTTTAATAAATTATGACTCATACTTATTAAATTATTATTCAGCGCAAAAGTACATATAATGAGCAAAATAACAGTACGATTTGTTATAAAATGCAAACCGGCCCCCGCTAATCCGGCCGGATAGAGGGACTTTAAAAGTGATACAACAAGCTATATGTTGTTTACTTTATTCCCGGAAATAAACTCTTTTTACACGTGGGGATATGGAAGTCAGTACTTCATAAGGAATTGTTCCTAATTTGTCGGATAATTCTCTTACGGATAATTCTTTCCCGAAAATAATAACCTGGTCACCTTCCATTGCATCAATATCCGTTACATCTATCATAGACGTATCCATACATATATTCCCTATGACAGGGCACCGTTTCCCTTTAATAATCACTTCACCTGTTCCGTTGCTCAGATGACGGTCGAAACCATCAGCGTAACCGATCGGTATAACGGCAATACGCGAATCGCGATTCACATAACTCATACGGCTGTAACCAATGGATTCCCCGGAAGGAACATTTTGTATTTGCAGTATAGTCGTTTTCAATGTCGTGACCGTCTGTAAGGCTTCTTCATCCGTAGCGCTTACGCCATATAAGCCTATTCCCAGGCGGACCATATCCATTTGATAACGAGGAAAACGTTCAATACCTGCGGAGTTAAGGATATGTTTGAAAATGGAATATTCAAGCCCTTCTTCAAGCTCTGAAGATGATTTTATAAATAACTCGGCCTGTTGTTCCGTAAATATATCGAACTCTTCCGAATCACTTCCCACAAGATGAGAGAATACAGAACGTACCATAACCCCGCTTTGCCTTTCGAGGCGTTTACATAAAACCGGAATATCTGCGGGTTGAAAACCTAAACGGTGCATGCCCGTATCAATTTTAATATGAATAGGATAGGAGGTTATCCCGCGCCTTTCTGTTTCTTTTATGATCGTATCCAATACCCGGAAACTGTAAATCTCGGGTTCAAGATGGTTCTCAATAAGCAGATTAAATCCGCTCTGTTCAGGATTCATCACCAGAATAGGAATGGAAATCCCTTCTCTCCTCAACGCAGCACCTTCATCCGCTACCGCTACTGCAAGATAATCGCAACGATATTCCTGAAGGGTTTTAGCTAATTCATTCGGCCCTGCGCCATAACCAAAAGCTTTCACCATGGCAATGACTTTGGTTTGAGGTTTAAGTTTCGAACGGTAATAATTGAAGTTGTGGGCGATTGCGTCCAGGTTTACCTCCAGAATTGTTTCATGCACTTTCTTTTCAAGCATTTCAGAAATGCGCTCGAAATGAAACCTGCGCGACCCCTTAATAAGGATCAGTTCATCCTTAAAATCTTTGATCAGCGGAGAAGCCATAAATTCCTCGGTAGAGAGGAAAAAGTCTTTTTGCATTTCGAATAAAGAACCATATTCGCTGATATCTCGTCCGATACCTATAATGCGGTCGATCATTTTCCTTTTTACCAGGTCGGCGACTTTCTTGTATAAAGATTTGGGTAGGGTGCCCGATTGCAAAATATCCGACAGGATAAGCGTGCTTTTTAAATTCTTTTCACCTTTCCGTGTTTGTAAAAAATCAAGCGCAATATCCAGTGAATTGATATCGGAGTTATAGGTGTCATTAATAAGTAAACAATTATTCCTTCCTTCTTTTACGTTCAACCGCATATCCACAGGCTCCAGTCTGGCGAACCTGCCTGTTTCCCTGATAATGGTAGGTTTGAGGTAAAGTATTAACGCGATACATTGGATAACATTCTCAATCGAGGCATCATCGGTAAAAGGGATCACATATGTACTTTCCAGCCCCATAATAGTACAGGTAATTTTTGTTTCGGCAGCCCTTTTGGTAATGGAGTTAATAAACAAAGGGGCGTCGGAATTCGTACGGCTCCACGCAATTGCCTTATGGGATAGCAGGGCTGATTCGAGGCAATTGGTGATAAACGGGTTATCCCCGTCGTAAATAATGGCGTCGCAATCATTAAAAAGAGTTACTTTCTCCAGGCATTTTTGCCGTGTGGAAATAAAGTTTTCCTGATGCGCTTCTCCTAAATTCGTAAAAATCCCTACAGTGGGAGCAATCACCGGTTGCAAATATTCCATTTCGTCCGGTTGGGAAATACCGGCTTCGAAGATACCGAGCGTATGTTTTTCATTCATCTGCCAAACAGACAGCGGTACGCCGATCTGGGAATTATAACTGCGCGGGGAACGTACGATATTAAAATCCTCATGTAACAATTGATAAAGAAACTCTTTAACCACTGTTTTACCGTTGCTTCCTGTAATTCCGATCACGGGTATGGAAAATTGTTTCCGGTGGAAAGTGGCTAATTTCTGTAAAGCACGCAAAGGCTCCTTTACAACAAGAAAGTTAGCCTCAGGCATAGAGTCCTGCCCATCAAAACTTTCATTTACCACAAAATTGCGGACCCTTAAATTGTATAGTTCCGGTATGTATTTATGTCCGTTATTTGTTTTGGTTGTAAGTGCAAAGAACAGGCTTTCCTCAGGAAAAGAGAGCCGTCTGCTATCCGTCAGCAAAATGCTGACAGTATCCTCCTTCAATTTATGCGTCTTTGCATTTATAATCTGTGCTATCTCTTTTATGCTGTATTCCATCATTAGTTGATCTTACCTTGCAATAACTTTATTTCATTATCGAGATAAAAATAAGGATATTTCTCCCGAATCCGTTCAGCTTTTAACAAAGTTTGCGAGATAAATTTCCGGTAACTCCCGCTTTCCGGTTGAAAGGGCCTATGATTTATGGCCTTTTTAATCACAAGCCATTCTTTCAGGATGTTCTTTGATTCTTCAGAGAGGCAGTTTTCAATAAAGCGGTTCCAGATGTATTCAATGGCAAGAGGAGAAGGATGAAGCATATCATCGGCATAAAAACGGTAATCCCTCAACTCATCCATCATGATCTCGTAAGCAGGGAAATATCCGGTTTGTAAAGGATAACGTTTTTGTAACCGGTCAATAGCAAGCAGAAGCGTGGCTTTACTTAATTGATTGGCATGTGCGCCGTCTTTCCAGTGACGGATCGGACTAACGGTAAATAGTATTTTTAAATCCCGATTTTGTTTCCATGCCGATAATAGAAGAGCGTCCCACTCATCGACAATGGAGTCGGCAGATAACATTTCACGGGAAAAAAAATGGTCGGGCAGTTTATGACAGTTAGAAACGACATTGCCGTTACTCTTTAACCGGTAAACAAAAGACGTTCCGAACGTAATGATCAGCCGGGTTGCTTTAGCCAGATTGACCGATGAAGCATTCAGCCGTTGATTTATATTACATACAACTTCTTCTTCCGATGGGGAGGAAAAACGGCTGTGATGCATAAAGCTGTGGCATATGCCTTCATGCCGGATCAGGTCATCGGGAGTAAACGGTCGGGGATCAACTAATCTTTTAATGGAGAATGCAATCGACGCGGGATTATATAAGGTTCCGAAAGGATTTATATCGATGTCGAATTTATTTTCGTTCAGTTTGGTCCCGATATTATCAGCAAAACAAGAGCCTATCAACATCACTTTATCATGATAGGAGAATTCGAATACGGGTTTCGATAGGCTGATTTTAGTTATGAATTCCATAATAAGAACAATATTAAAAGAAAGATTGTACCTTAAAAACAAACTCCATCCATACCCAATAACGGATTGCCTTACCTAAAAACATCGAAATGGCGACGATCCATACATTCGCCCGGAGAAAACCAAGCGCGACAGCTATAAAATCACCTATACCGGGTAGGAAAACAAAAAAGGCGGTCCATGCTCCTTTGTTTTTTATCCAATCCTGCACTTTGCGGAGTTTTTCCTTATCGAGTTTCAGGTATTTCTCAATCCACTCTACTTTCCCCAGCATACCTAACCAATAGCAGGTCATACCCCCCAGGAAATTACCTATTGTAGCAGCAATCATCGAAGGCCAATAGGCCGCTCCGGCAAGCAGTACGCCCGTAAGCACGACTTCGCTGCTGAAAGGCAAGATGGTAGCTGCCAGGAATGACGCAATGAAGACCCCTATATAACCGTATTCGATAAGGAACTCCATAAACGCATAACAATTAATATAATGAAAACAGTTACTGAGATATAATACGTCATAAATCTTTTCCTGCCTTTATTAACCGTAAAATAGTGTGAAAGCAGCAAGGCAACAGGCATACATGCCACTGAAAGGAATTCGGCAGACGATTGCTCGTAGATAAAGAACAGGCCGAAAGAAAGCACGGCGAAGGCAATCAGGAAAAACAGGTATTGTCGTGTACGCAGATTGTCTTCATGGTCGTGCGTAATAATGTGCAGGGCGGCTATTAGGGTAAAGAAACCTGCATACGCCAGAATAATCCAGTCGATCAATCCTGCCCCGTTTATCCGGAACAGATGGATTTTAGCCAGGACAGAAAAAGATAGGGTAAAGGGCGTAAAATCGTGTTTGATAACGCACCAGCCAAACAAAAACCAGTAAATAGCAATAAGCCCCATTAACGAAGCGAGGAATGTTCTCAGGCTCAGCGACTTAAAATTGTACATACCTATCCAGAACAAAGGAAGGAACCATAATGTATATACCCAGAACAAACTACCCGCCCCGATAAATAAAGCAGCGTTGAACGCTTTGTTTACTGCATTCGACTCGTGAAAGGATGTAAATAACTGGTAGGTGGCTAATATGAGGCAAAATATTCCGGCCGAAGCAGCCTTTAAAGGAAAAAGGTCGAGATTGGTACTGATAAGGAATATATATAACAAAAAAGGCAGGAATGTTTTTTCACGAATGATGGCCAGCAGGAAATTCATCCGGTGAATCAGGAAAGCGCCACCCGACATCAGCAGGAAACCGATCAGGTACGTAACGAATTTATTCGGTAACGCACGGCAAACCGCATTCCATAACGGGGTGGCCGTGACTTCCTCATACACAGGATAACCTACGGAATATAGATATCCCGTTATCCAGAATAAGAGCGACACGACCAGTAAATAAAGATAATTACCTGTACTATCTAAATTATATTGCCTGCTGTAACCTGAATATCTGCCTCTCATAAATGGCTTTATAAGTCGAAACCGATATCCCTCCGGTAATACATCTTATCAAAACGAACAGACTCCGCTACTTTGTACGACCGGCTTAATGCCTCATCCATTGAATTACCGTAAGAACTAATGGCAAGGACACGCCCTCCGTTGGTAAGGAGTTTGCCGTCTGCCTGCCGGGTCCCGGCGTGGAATAAGATCGTTTCCTCCGGTATATGTTCCCCTGTACCTGTTATTTCTTTCCCCTTTTCGTATGCTTCGGGATACCCTCCGCTGACCAGCATAATCGTAATAACAGTACGCGGATCAATGGATAATTCACGGTTTTTTAAATCCTGGTTTGCTATTCCTTCGAGTAAATCCACGAAATCACTTTGTATACGCGGCATTACTACTTCGGTCTCCGGGTCACCCATCCGGCAATTATATTCAATTACTTTAGGCTCTCCGTTTACATTTATTAATCCGAGGAAGATAAACCCTTTATAGTCGATACCTTCTTTCTTCAACCCCTCTACCGTAGGGCGGATGATGCGGTCTTCAACCTTTTGCATAAAATGTTCTCCGGCGAACGGGACCGGCGATACGGCGCCCATGCCACCGGTATTCAGCCCGGTATTGCCTTCACCTATGCGTTTATAATCTTTTGCTACCGGTAGTATTTTATAATCTTCGCCGTCAGTCATTACAAACACCGAACATTCCACACCGTCGAGAAATTCCTCGATCACCACTGTTTTACTGGCATCGCCGAACATTCCGTTTACCATATTTGTTAGTTCGGCTTTTGCCTCCTCTTTACTGTCGATAATGAGCACGCCTTTCCCTGCTGCCAATCCGTCGGCTTTCAATACATAGGGCGCTTGCAATGAATCGATAAAAGCATGTCCTTCAGAAAGTGTTTCGGCGGTGATGCTCCTATATCCGGCCGTCGGTATATGATGGCGCATCATAAAAGCTTTCGCAAAGTCTTTACTCCCTTCCAGTTGTGCACCCGCTTTACCGGGGCCGATTACCGGAACGGATTGCAGGGTTTCATCGTCACGGAAATAATCATAAATACCTAAAACCAACGGATCTTCCGGGCCAACCACTACCATGTGGATATCATTGGCCAATACAAAGTCTTTCAATGCCGGAAAGTCGGTGGCGCTTATCGGTACGTTTGTTCCCAAATTTGCCGTACCGGCATTTCCCGGTGCGATATAAAGATTCTCTGTTTTAGGGCTTTGCGCTATTTTCCAGGCTAACGCATGTTCTCTTCCTCCTGAGCCTGTTACTAATATATTCATGTGTATTGAATTGGAATTATTTATTCGTCCGTAAAATCACGTCCGCGTTTAAATACTTTTTTGGATGCTTTTTTTATCCGTAAATCTTTTCTTTCCTTTCCATAAAAACGTTTACCGGGTAAATATAGGTCTTTTTCTTCATCTTCGTCGGTATGGGCAGCAGCAAAACGCCTTTCGGGGCGGTCCATTTTATCCGTCCTGAAATTGGCAGGCCGTTCGCTACGCTGATTGGTCCCGTACGGTTTAACCGGACGTGACAAGCTTATTTTTTTGTTATCCCCTTCGTTTATCGCCTTTTTATATTCTTTATTTTTCCCTTCAAAAATGGTATAACTCCTGTACTCACATTCAAGCGAACCGTTCATTAATTTTACTTTTTCAGCAGGGCGGAGGCCTATTTTATCAAAACATTCATCCTTATAGCTGATTATCCATACATTATAACCGGTGAATACATGTTTCATACGCTCGCCGATCATACTGTACAAACCTTGCAGGTCGCGTGAAGAAATGCGTTCCCCGTAGGGCGGGTTGGTGACCATAATACCCGGTTGAGGCGCTTCGTTATATTGTTGCAGCGGCAATACCCTGAGGTCGATATATTTCATCAGTCCCGCGTTACGGACGTTTTTCTCCGCTATTTCAATCGCCGCAGAAGATATATCACTGCCATAGCACTTGAACGTGAATGCTTTCTCATTGCTTTCGTCGTTATAGATGCGGTCGAACATCTCCTGGTCAAAATCAATCCATTTCTCAAAGGCAAATTCTTTCCGGTAAATACCCGGGGCAATGTTAAGCGCGATCATGGCCGCTTCGATCAGCAATGTACCCGATCCACACATCGGATCAATAAAATTGCTTTCGCCGCTCCAACCGGTCTTCAATATCATTCCCGCCGCAAGCACTTCATTTAAGGGCGCTTCCGTCTGGGCGATCCGGTATCCCCGTTTATGGAGGCTTTCACCCGAACTGTCTATAGACAAGGTACAATCGTTATGCGAAATGTGGATATTGATATACAGGTCCGGATTATTTACCCTTACGGAAGGGCGCTTCTCGTACTTCTCCATAAAATAATCCACAATAGCGTCCTTGGTACGGTAAGCTACGAATTTGGAATGATTAAAATCATCCGAGTGGATCACGGAGTCAATAGCAAATGTCTTTTCAAGGGAGATATAATTTTCCCACTCCACTTCTTTTACCTTTTTATAAACCGTATCCGCATCTTTTGCTTTGAAGTGGTAAATCGGTTTTAAGATACGCAGTGCCGTACGGCAATAAAAATTGGCTTTATACATCAGTTCCTTATCTCCGGTGAAAGAAACCATACGACGGCCCAGCTGGACATCGTTTGCTCCCAGGGCGATCAATTCGCCCGCCAGTATCTCCTCCAGCCCGTAGAGCGTCTTTGCGACCATTTCAAAATGCGCATTATTCATAGCGGTGGATAATTGAAAGTTGAAAATTTAAAAGTAATCTTTCGTTTATAAAACGACTCATAGCGTAGATAATGTTTTAATGTGTATATGTTTGAACTATTTGTATATCGATTGATTCCATTATAAATACGTCCGGTGCTGCATATTTAACTGGGATATGGTAGTTCCGGGCGGAACATCATGGTTGATCCATACATTCCCGCAGATCGTCGCTCCTTTTCCGATCCGTATCCGTCCGAGCAACGTAGAGTTTGAATAAATGGTTACCTCGTCTTCCACAATGGGATGCCGTGCCGTGCCGCGTGGTATATTACCCTCTTTGTCCGGTGGAAGTTTTTCACCTGCAAGGCTTACGCCCTGAAAGATACGGACATGATTACCGATTACACTGGTTTCACCTATTACGGTACCCGTTCCGTGGTCGATGGAAAAATGATGTCCGATAGTCGCGCCCGGATGAATATCGATACCGGTTTCCGAATGGGCCATTTCCGCGATCATACGCGGCAGGAAAGGAACTCCAAGTTTTAATAGCTGATGTGCAATGCGGTGATTGGTAACGGCCCGTATTCCCGGATAACAAAAAATGACTTCCCCGGGATTCTGTGCAGCCGGATCATTGTCGAATGTGCTTTGTACGTCTGTCGTCAACAAGTCGCGAATATCGGGAAGCGCGGCTACAAACGCTTCAGATAAAGATGTGGCTTTCTTTTCGATGATTTCAGCAGTACATTCCGCGCAGCTTTTATCCGAAAAACAAAGCCCGGCATAGATCTGGCTTGTTAGTAAAGAATGTAAGGTTTCTATATTGACACCTGTATGAAAACCAACGGTTTGCTTGCTTATGCGGGCATATCCGTAATAACCCGGAAAAAGGATAGCGCGGCAATATTCTACAATTTCTTTCAAAACATCCCCCGAAGGCAATGCTTCCTCATCCCTGTACGGGTGGAACAATTGCCTGTAAGATGCTTCGTCGGAAAGTTTTTTTACCGTATTACTAAGTACGCTGCTATGCTTTTGCATTTAAGCACAAATTATTCAAGGGCAATAATTCTGAAACTCATTTCACCTGGTGCAACCCTGTCTAAATCACTTGTCCTCACCTGAATTTCGTATGCTCCTTTAAAAAAACTAAGTGAAACCGTCTGAGTCCACTCGTAAGGATCATTATAATGAAATACATAGGGTAATGTGGAATAGGCACCAGTAAAGTCTAATATATAACCTACTACTACTCCACGCTCTACTACATATTCGTCCAATATATCCCATGGCACTTCATAAGTATAGTAAAAGCCATCAGTGCCAGGTAATCGTTGTTCTACCCATTGATTAGATCTAACGGTCAAGTCAGTTTCATACCAAGTAATATCCGGTTCACCGCTATCTCCCGGAGGGCCTTGTGGTCCCATTGGTCCTTCACATCCTATCAATGTAGTGGCCATCAACATAACGAACAATAATTTTTTCATTTCTCCTTTATTTATTCAATTCGACAAAAATACGTAAATTAAAACAAAGTAAGAACATTTTTGTTGTTACGAAGTGATTTGAATTCTTCTAATTTGACTAAATATCATTTATTTATCTTGTGGGAGGATAATATTATGAATCAATACATGTACACTTATTGACTCACATAATATGTAAATGTTTACATAATAGCGTTCTTTGTTAAGAAAATTCAATATTGAGTTTAAGACATAAAAATATATTATCTTTTTTAAATAATTGGGTTAGCAAATAATAACTGTTAAAATATACTTTAAGGGACTTAATCCATTATAAGAATATTATATTAAAAAAAGTCAAAAAGATTTGAAGTTATACTTAATTAACTTCAAATCTTTGATTTTATTTAATTGGCATTAAAAATAACTAGTTTGAGTACTATAATGACGATCAATATCTACAGAAAATGATATCTGTTCATTATCTATTTTAAAATCGTATTTAATATATTCTAAATATAAGCCTACATAAAAATTAGAATTGGGATTGGTCAAATTCACGGTGTATCTTCCACCACTCTGGGTTAATGGATTGAATATATACAATTGATTAAATGCAAAATTACCAGAACTACCTCTCAGGTTATAATAATTTCTTGTCGTATTATTAATAATATAATCATAGCTGTATTCTGGACGATAAAGTCCTCTTAAACTATAAACCCAATAGGATTTGTATTTTGTTTCAAACTTAAAAGACATATTGTTTGTCCTATACCAACTATTTCCAATTAGAACTTCAGCGTTTTCATATATATTTAAAGTTCCTCTCCAATTGTACCTGCTGTCTTCAAAGAAAAATATTGAATATTCGTTTTTAGCTCTATATTTTCCTTTTGTGATCCATGCGCCAGACTCAACATAAGCACAAGTTCCTTTAGGTCTGATGCCTGGCTTTATAATCGGAATTTCAATATTGCGTAAATCAAAAGATTGTTCGTCTATTTCGTTGTCTGTTGAATATAAATTTATTGTTTCGTTTGCTATAATCAAATTTCCATCCTCGTTGGCAACAGATAAATAAATTGGATTGTTCAATTTTAATGAAAAGCTTATATTTCCATTTTCATCCATATTTTCAATTATAAATTCAGATTTAAGTTTCTCACGATAAATTTCAGACCTCTTTGGTGCTTTTGATAATTTATCAGATTTCAAGTATAAATTTACCATTTTTGTCTCCTCGTCCAAGATATTTTTAAATATAGTCCGTTGTGATACAAAACCATTTAAAGTACTTTTTTCAATTTGAAGAAATTCTTCGTCTGATAATTCTTGTAACCAACTTATAGTTTTATAAAGATGTTTTTCATCATCAAAAACTAAAATTCCATTTTTTACACGAGGTGGGATGTAATTTTCAATATGATTTTCATTTATTGGCTTAGAAACCTCCTGTAATTCAACGAGATCATTGTTACAAGATATGCCTAAAATTAGCAAAAATAATAGCAATAAATTAATAATTGGGTTTTTCATGATATTTGGTATTAAATAATAAATAGAAAATATTTACAAATATAATGAAATTGTAATTCTAATTTATATATATATATTGATACTTTTGATAATGCTCTATGTTTTTAAACATTTAATAAATGCGAAAATTATAATACACTTTAATTTGTATCATTATCTTTTAATTAAATTTCATGTTAGTTTTTAAAAGAATATCAAGTATTTTAAATAAATGTAATGATTCTATGTACTTTAATACATTTTCTAAAACCGTAAAGAAAGATAAATTCCGCCACCTCCTTCGTATAACAGGGGAGAGACCAATAAGTTTTTGGAAGCCTTTGAATTAATACTTCGGGCAATAGCATTGCGTATGGGGAAATAAATAAGGTAGGATAATTCAACGGATAATATGCCTATTCCCGCTCCGGCGATAACATCAGCGAACCAATGGCGGTTTTTATATACGCGGCTTCCGGCTACAAAAGCAGCGATGGCATAACCCGAATAGGCTAATGCGGCATTCGTGTCTTTGAATTCTTTAAATGCCACATGAGCTCCAAGAAAAGAATTTGCCGTATGTCCGGAAGGAAATGAATGGCGCGAACCGTCGGGACGTGTCTGATCTACAACCCGTTTCATTACCTGCACCGTTCCTCCGTTGATGCCTTCCGCTAAAGCGATCAGGAAGAACTGGTCGATAAAGCTGTGCTTTTCCTTTCCCATCAGGTCGCAGATAAAAACCCATCCCAGCATCCCCCATTCCAGGTAATCGTCTACTTTATAATAATGCTTTACCGTATCCCTGCGGGAGAATAAATGATAATCGCCCATACCGTCGATAGCCGTACCAACAGCTCCCACAGCGATAAGCGAAGCAGGTAATATAAATCGGGTGGGTTTAAATTTATATTCCTTTAAAGGAATTTTTTCTGTTGAAGAATAGGATAAGGAAACAGAATCTCCGGTCAGGGAAAGCGTTGGGTTTGTTTCTGCATATAGGGGTATATTCATAACCAGCATCCCCAACAGAATTAGAAAGACCTTTATGTTATTTATCATTATTGTGTAGACTATCGTGGGGCAAATGTAGGAAATAATATTAAAACTCTTAACCGTAGCTATCAGGGCTATAAATAAATCTAATAAACATTTAATGTTTAAGTGCCGGTATTTTAGCGTTTTAGACGGGTTATTTATCTGTTTCAACGACAACTTACTGATTGAGCTACCCGGGTGATCAAATCGTGTCACCATGGTGACTCAATCCTTTCACCCGGGTGATCAAAGCTTATCACCCGGGTGATCCGAGTAAAAGGAAGTTAGTTTTCACTTAATTGTTCGAATGATTGAGATTAAAAAGCCCTGAACCGTTCAGTATTTTAGGAAAGTTATGGGCCGGTTTATTGTATGGTTCCGCTTTTTAATGTATTGAGTCGGATATTTAAGCGAAAACCTGAAAGGAGATATGGCAAGAGCCTGAAGGCAAGTGGCTGTCCACCCTTCAGGGTTTGGTGTTGCAGGTCAATATGTTACATTGGCTGAAGGGCTGAAGGCTGTTTTTTGAAAACATGCAGTAGGGGGTTTTACGGGGATTATTTGTTATCTTTGTATTCCTTATAAATTCAGAATGTATGGAACATCCGTTAAATATATATAATACGCTTACGCGGACAAAGGAAAAGTTTATTCCCCTGCATGAACCTCATGTGGGTATGTACGTCTGCGGACCGACGGTGTATGGCGACGCGCACTTAGGACACGCCCGTCCGGCCATCACCTTCGACCTGTTATTCCGCTATCTTACTCATGTGGGTTATAAAGTGCGTTATGTAAGGAATATTACTGACGTCGGCCACCTTGAACATGATGCGGACGAGGGTGAAGACAAAGTGGCAAAGAAAGCGCGTCTTGAACAATTAGAGCCTATGGAAGTCGTACAGTTCTACCTGAACCGCTACCGCAAGGCTATGGACGCCCTGAATGTGCTTCCCCCCAGTATCGAACCTCATGCTTCGGGACATATCATCGAACAGATCGAACTGGTAAAAAAAATACTGGAAAACGGATATGCTTACGAAAGTAAAGGGTCGGTGTATTTCGATGTGGTTAAATATAACAAGACCTACCAGTATGGCATCCTTTCGGGGTGTAATATTGATGAAATGCTGAACACTACCCGCGACCTGGACGGACAGGATGAGAAACGCAACCCCGTTGATTTTGCCTTATGGAAACATGCGCAACCCGAGCATATTATGCGCTGGCCTTCGCCCTGGAGCAACGGTTTCCCCGGATGGCATTGCGAATGTACAGCTATGGGACGTAAGTATTTAGGAAAGCATTTCGATATACATGGTGGAGGCAAGGACCTGATATTTCCTCATCATGAATGCGAAATTGCACAGGCGGTTGCTTCCCAGGGTGACGAAATGGTTCATTACTGGGTACATAATAATATGATTACCGTCAACGGACAAAAAATGGGTAAATCATTGGGTAATTTTATTACGCTCGATGAGTTTTTCAGTGGTGAGCACCCTATGCTGACCCAGGCTTATTCTCCGATGACGATCCGTTTCTTTATCCTGCAGGCGCATTATCGCAGTACGGTAGATTTCAGCAATGAAGCATTGCAGGCATCGGAAAAAGGTTTGTCGAGGCTGATGGAAGCATACGGGCATTTATCTAAACTTACATCATCCGATACGTCATCGGTAGACATAAAAGATATTCGCTCCAGGTGTTATGAGGCGATGAATGATGATCTAAATTCGCCTATTGTCATTTCTCATCTGTTTGACGCCGTGCGGGTAATTAATTCGGTAAAAGACGGAAAAGCGACCTTGTCGGCTGCCGACCTGGATGAGTTGAAAGACGTATTCAGGATTTTCCTTTTGGATATCCTTGGGATGCAGGACGGAACACCGGCAGGTGGAAATAGTAATGAAGCGTTCGGTAAAGCATTGGACCTGTTGTTGAATATCCGTCAGCAGGCTAAAGCCAATAAGGATTGGGCAACTTCCGACAAGATAAGAAACGAACTTACCGCAATGGGTTTTGAAATAAAAGACACCAAAGACGGAGCGGAGTGGAAGCTTAATTAACGGTTAATATGTAATTTAACGATAAATTATTAGTTGATTTATCATTAGTAAGCATTCACAATTTACTATTTATGCCAAACAGAAACTAAGGATAAATAGTGATTAAGGAGGAAACAGTATTATTCTTAACTACCTGACTCCTAATGAGCGAAGCGACAGATGACTACTTGACTACTATTACTGATGACTACTATAATATTATGACAATTAATGAATTTCTGCAGGGAGATGCTTTTGCTGTTAATGCCGGGGTAGAATTGCTCGAAGTCGGAAACGGATATGCGAAAGCACGGATGGAAATCAAGCCGATGCATCTGAATGGCGGCGGGGTCTGCCAGGGTGGAGCGATATTTACATTGGCCGACCTTGCTTTTGCCGCTGCCACGAATAGCCATGCCCGACTGACTTTCTCCATAACTTCCAATATCAACTTTTTTAAATCGGAAAGTAAAGGTTTTCTTTATGCGGAGGCAAAAGAGGTGTTTAGCCATAAGCGTTTGGCTAATTGTGAGGTAAACGTTACCAATGCTTCCGGTGAACTAATCGCAACGTTCAGCGGAACCGGCTACCGTAAAGATAATCCGTTGCCGTTCGATCCTATTGAGTAGGTATTTCAACCCTGCTTACCAACGGGTAACGGAGATTGGCGGAAGACTTATAGTAAGCCTCCATGGCTCCTATTTTTAATTTAGCCCTCATCTTAATCGGAATATGGTTTTCATCGTCGCCAATCCATATTTCGATCGCTTCCTTGCTCTCTGAAAAGGCTTCATCGTAAATATCGGCAATGAAAAGCCGGGTACGGAATTTTACATTATCCCGTTCAATGATTTGTTGGCCTTCATACCGGTAGCTTACCTTTATCATATGTCTTCCCATACCTACTTCCAACGGATAGGAAACGCCCATTTCCAAATCGGACCAGTCGAATGACCGGGCTAAAAGAAACGACCCCAACAGATCCATCACGCAATCACCCCCGACAAAGGTGGTATCCACTTTTATGCGGTTGAGGTTGCGGCGAAGGGAGTGTACATATGTTTGATTATCTTTGTAAGTATAAGTAATGCTGTCTATCTCATAATAGCCGCCTTCGTTTGTTTTCTTCGCACTGTATAGTAACCGGGGCCGGACTTTGGTCACATAATTTTCGATCGTATCCCTTATCTTAAAAGCTTTATCAACCACGCCGGTTGAATTAATAAGCAGATGTGTATGCCATGCAGGCGTATTGTTATAAGAAGACTCGTTGATCGTCATGGACGCCGTTCCGCCTTTTGCCATGATAATACCCCATTTATAATAGATGTCGAAATTTACCTGTTCGCCATTCGTAAATATTTTACTTTCCCGCAGGCATTGGGATTTAACCGGAACGGTTATACCGGCTAGGATAAGTATTAATAGGAAAAATCCCTTTTTAAAAAGGCATACCCATACCACTGTTTGAACTTCCTGATGTTTGTCTGCTTTCATCTCTGTAATCTCTTTTGGGTTTTGTAACCTCCGCAGGCTTATTTTTTGTTATCTCTAACGGTTTTTGATTGGTAAATGTTGCGGAATTAATATTCCAGGTTTCTTCAACTTCCCAATTTTTCATAATATTATAGGTCGCAGAGGAATAGATCACGGTTTCCGGTTGTAGTTTCTCGGCATAGTTTCCGGTATCCCATTCGAAATTGTTATTCTTATCGATGATCAGGCGCGCATAATAATTCTCGGGATTGAGGTTTTTGAAAAGTACACCTCCGTTAGTGACCCATGCTTTCCTGACCGGCTGGTCGTTGCTGTTGAGCAGTTCCACAAATGCGGCTGTCGTATCCGCCAGTCCGGCGATATTAATATACAAATGACCGTACTCGTCGGCTGCTTTTATGGTAAAGGTACGGCTGAAATTCTCATTCCATTTACCGTATATACTGAATATAGTAGCCGAGTCGACTTCGAGGCGGTACTCTTCTCCATATTGCCACGGGCGGTTAATAAAGAAACCGAGTGAATTGGTGGAATCAGGGTAAAATTCGAAATCGACAGGTGTCCACACCGTATCTACTTTTACATCGAGGAAAAATTTCTCTTCAGATAACTCAAGTACGGGCTCGTCAAAAACGATCGAAACCGTATCGAATATATCCATTGTGCCCGGGGCGTCAATGTTCATTCCGAGAAATACCATCGGTTCGGGTTCGTCGTCTTTCTTTTTGCGTTTCGGTTCCGGGCGTCGTCGTAAGGATAAGGTCAATGTATCGGTTTGTGGCTGGAGTATATGAAGCGAATCGCTTTTCGGATAGGTTAATTCAACCCTCAATGTATCCTGGGCCCATACTTCGGGATCGGTAAGCCAGTAATTGACGGCTTTGCCTTCTTCGGTACGTTGGGCTACGTACCAGCTGCTGTCGGAAGGAGTAAAATTCAAAGGTACCGGAACCGGTATGGTATCTAATGTTGCGTTAAATCGAAGCACAAAATAATTTTCCTGCGGACGTTCCGGACGTAGGATATATTGCCGTTCAAACTTTTCTTTAAAGAGTCTCAACTCAATATTATCCGGAAAAAAACGGGTATAATGTACTGTATGGATCGTGTCGACGGTTAAGGAATCTTTCCATATGGTATCCTGCCGCGAAGTAAATTCAAAGGAGGGTACAATAACCGAATCGTTAAAAGCTATCTCTTCCCCCGGCTGGTCGAACTTATAATCGCGGTTTACATCATTCAATGCAAATAGGTTGTAAGTCCCCGGAGCTATGTTACGGATAATAAACCTTCCCCTGTCGTTCGTACGCGAAGTACGGTCGAAAGGTTCCGTATAAAAAGCAGAATCATGCAAGTTGCGATGCAGGCCGATCGTTATGCCCGGCATAGGTTCAAGGTTTTCGGCATTCAGTAAATAGCCGGATACTTCCAGTGAATCGATAACGTCACCGGTAGAGAAAGCGAACGAAAAATTCTCGAATACATTTTTTTCGTTATTATCCGCGATAGAATTGGTAAAGTCTATCGTATACGTTGTATTTTCCCTTAATGTATCCCTTATTTCTACCACCGCTTTTCTTCCGGAAGCGCGTATAACCGGCAATTGTCTCTGAGGAGGAGTAATGATGACATTTTCCGAAGGTTTTTCAATCTGGATCAGTTCATCGAATAAAATTTCAATCCTTTGTCCGGTAAAATTCGTCTGGTTCGGAGCGGGTGTACTGCTTACAAACCTTGGGGGATCTTCGTCATAAGGACCGCCATTCGGGGTACCTATATTGGCACACGAATAAATGATGAGCAAAGAAAATAAACCAATAAACAGTTGTATCTTTTTCCTGACAGACCTACCTCTCATTCAATAATCTATTTGTCAATAAGCAGCAAAAATAGATAAAATAACGGGATTTGTCCCCATAATTATTATATATCTGATGGTCAGTAAGTCTACTTATACGGTCTTTAAATCACTTTTAGCATTTCTTTCGATATAAATACTGAATGCTATAACCACTACGAAGCACACAAGCGGAACGATATAGGAATAATTTACATTAGCCTGGTCGGAAACGATTCCCTGGAAAGCGGTAATTATGGCTCCACCCAGGATAGCCATAATATGTCCTGAACCTGCAATTTTAGTGTCGTCTCCCAGTCCGGTAACGGTTAGTCCATAGATGGTAGGAAACATCAACGACATAAAAAAGGATATAAGCATCAGGCATATTACACCTGTATATCCGCCGGTGAACATCGTCAAGGCGCTGAATAATACCGTCATTAACGCGGCAAAGAAAAGTAATTTTCCGGCACTGAAATATTTCATCAGTGCTGTAAATATAAAGCGTGCTCCTATAAACAGGACCAGCGAAAGGATGTAATAATTCGAAGCGCTTTCTTCATTGATCTGTAATTCGCTCATAGCATACCTGATAGTAAATGACCATACGCTTATCTGTGCACCCACATAAAAAAACTGTGTGATCACCCCGTAGAAATATTTTTTATTATGGAATAAGCGTTTTAAGGTCGGCACCAGGTCTAATGATTTATTACTATCGGAAGCTTTGGGCATTTTTGTGAAAATAATCAGCAAAAGAATTACGATAAGTACGCAGGCAACTCCTATATAAGGACCCATTACCGCATTTAACTCGGCGGATTGTACGGTTTGCAATTGTTCACTGTCCATTTTGGCCCGTTCGGCTACCGTATAGGATGCCAGTCCGGATAAAATGAAAAATTTACTTAGGATAACACCGGTAACCGAACCAATGGGATTGAATGACTGGGCCATATTTAATCTCCGGGTAGCAGTTTCTTCCGGTCCCATAAGTATGACGTAAGGATTCGAAGTGGTTTCCAGTATCGACAGCCCTCCGGCAAGTATGTACAAAGAAACCAGAAAATGCCCGTACACCATTGTCTGACTTGAAGGATAGAATAATAAAGCTCCGGTTATGAACATGAGAAGGCCCATAATTATTCCGGTCTTATATGTTGTTTTCTTAATTAAAATAGCTGCAGGTAAAGCCAGGCAGAAATAAGAAAAATAAAAAGCGATCTGTATCCATGATGTTTGAAAATCCGACATGCTCATTATCTTCTTAAAGGCGGATAAAAGAGTATCGGTCATATTATTAGCCAATCCCCATGCAAAAAATAAAGAGGTAAGTAAAATAAAGGGTAAAAGATATTCTTTGGGAACTAAAGGTGTTTTGCCAGTACCGGGGTTAGTCTTTGATTTCATAATTCGAGTTAGTTTATCACGATAAAGTGTTTTATGGATTAACAAATAAAAACAGATATGTCATTTATTTCGTACAGCAAATATATTAAGTATAATTTTTAATACGGATGTTTTTGAATGTTCTATAGCATTAATTGTTTAGTTTTACCCATTTAATACAGGAAATTATTTTTTAGCCTGTTTCAGGATACCGAAACCGATTCGGCAATACAAACACTTTTTCTTTTCGCAATATTCCCGTTTCAATTGAATCAATGCCTGGCTGTCTCCGGCATGGTGTACCCCTATACCTGCCTGGCTGAAAAGGGAAACAATATTATTTTTCTCAGGTGGAATAGTCTCCAGTATCCCGATAGCGCGTTCAACATATTCATCCATTTTATTTATTTTGCCAAAAGCAAATAAAATAGGTACGACGGTATTAATCAGTAATATATTCAGTGCATTCTCTCCCAGTATTTTTGGCTTAGGAGGAGATGTAAATCTGAAATGATAATGGTTATGCCAGTAATCAGAAGGTTGTATCCGGAATAATTGTTTGATCATATGGATATCTTCCTCATTCAGTAGTATTGAAATTAGCGTGTCATATTTATGCCATATGGCAGCAAGTTGCGCCAGTTTGATGTGGGGGAAGTTTACAGGACGGGTCCGCATACTTTTAAACAAATGTCCTTCGAGCGGATGTAAATTGAATTTGTGCCTGAGGAATTTGTATTCTTGCTGCAGGAGTCGGTAATAATGGCAATTTCCTTCACCTTCCAGCATACCGGCTTGTCCGAATAACATAGATTCAACCTGAGAGCTGCTGCTTCGCTGTTTCTGGATATAACGGAAAGGAAGACTTTTAGCCAGGCGTTCGAACGCATCGTTATTGATCCCGAATCCAAAATTACGCGTCAGGGTGATATACAAAACTTCACTCCAGTCCATATTGTACTGATCCAGAAGCAAAAAAATGTCGTTTGTTTTCCGCTCCAGGCGTTCGCTTAAAAGCGCATTTATCCACGACGACAGATGGATCGGTTCAATATTATTTATAGTCGAAAGGCACGGAACCGATACATCCCGGTGGAGAAGCCAGTCGATATTACGCTTCACCGGTTCGGGGACATCCATGATTACCTGTGGGATGGCTTCTCCGCTTGTACGGAAAACTGTCGTGTCCTCATTTCCAATTACATGTAAAATGACGGAGTCATATGCTTTATCTTTATCATGATGATGGCGGAACCAGTCTGATGCTTTATCGTGTATTTCAATGCTACCGGCCCAAACCGTATCATCAATTTTCACCTTTGCATTAAAGAAATCGGGCCCGGCATCCGTATTTTGAATACCCGGATCAATAACGGAAACAGGAATTCCGTCGGTGGTTATTAAATGGGTGGGAGTATATAATTTGTACTTCCAGGCATAATGTAGTAAATGTTCCATCTCCGGTAGTTAAGGTTGTTGGTACAAATGTAAACTTTTTTGCTTGATAATGATATGTTCCTTTCAATAAAATACAATTGATGCGTGAATGCTGTTTTTTTTTGTAGTTTTGGCATAAAAAGCATCATTGTTTATGAAAAAGAATGATTGGAAAGACAGATTAGGGATCATGTATTCTACAAATCCGGATTTCAACTATGATACAGACAAAGAATCTGAAGAAGATACATTGCCGAAGGAAAAACAACTGTTGCGTATATCTCTTGATAAGCGTAACAGGGGAGGGAAGGCCGTTACCTTAATTACAGGTTTCCGGGGCTCGGCGGATGACCTGACGGCGCTCGGTAAATTTCTGAAAGTGAAATGTGGTGTAGGAGGTTCGACTAAAGAAGGTGAAATTATTATACAAGGTGATCTTCGGAGTAAGGTGTTGGAAATCTTGCAAAAAGAAGGATATGTAAAAAGCCGGATGATCTGATGACTGTGCTTACTGTTTACAGGGCTTCGGCAGGAGCTGGTAAAACACATAAACTCACAGGCGAATACCTGAAACTGCTTTATACTCACCCATTGGCTTATAAACGTATTTTAGCGGTAACGTTTACCAATAAGGCAACGGATGAAATGAAGAGCCGTATTATTGAAGAACTTTATAAACTGTCGGCAAATAAAAAATCGGAATACATTGATATACTTACTGAAACTTATGAATTCAGTGAAGAACAGGTAAGGCAGAAAGCAAAAGGAATATTGATAAACATCCTGCACGATTACGCTGCTTTTAATATCAGCACGATCGACAAATTTTTCCAGCAGACCATGCGTGCCTTTACCCGCGAAATCGGATTACAGGGTGGTTATGGTATTGAGATGGATCAGGAACTTGTATTATCCGAAGCCATAGACAACCTGCTGGGTGATTTGGAGAAAACAGAGAGTAAAGAGTTACTAAACTGGTTGCTCCGTTTTGCTGAGGATAAAATCGAAAGCGGAGGGGAGTGGAACCTACGGCGGGATATCAGGGCGCTCAGCCGCGAAGTGTTTAAAGAAAGCTATAAAGCATACAGTGAAAAAGTTAATAATGATATTGAGGATAAAAAATCCCTTGAGAATTATAAGAGTGAACTTTATACGATAATCCGGTCTGTCGAAGATGAGGTAAAGGCATTAGGTGAAAAAGGAAAAAGCATATTACAAAAATATGGTTTGCAAACCTCGGATTTTAAAGGCGGAAGTAATTCACCGTTGAAACATTTTGAAAAATATGCTGCCGGTAATATGAAGGAGCCTACAGCTACTTTCTGTAATCTGGAGGATAATCTGGATGCTTGCTTTACCAAGACTACCCCTGCGTCAACGATGCAAATCATAGGATGTGCCTTTGAAGACGGGCTGAATGATTGTATCAAGGGTATTGTGGCGTTATTTAGTGACCTGAAGACTTATTATACGGCAAAAGAAATAGTACGTTTTTATTATACATTGGGTATTTTAAATGATGTATCTGCTAAGATATCTGCTTACCGGGAAGAAAAAAACATTATGCTGATTGCCGACACAACCGAATTACTGAATAAAGTAATCGACGGAAGTGATACTCCATTTATTTATGAGAAAACCGGAACTCATATCGATCATTATATGATTGATGAGTTTCAGGATACGAGCAATATGCAATGGAATAACTTCCGTCCCCTGATACAGGAAAGCCTCGCACATAACAAGGATAATCTGATTGTAGGTGATGTAAAGCAAAGCATTTACCGCTTTCGTAATTCGGACTGGAAGCTACTGGACGAGCAGGTGCAAAAGGATTTCTTACCCGTTCAGGTGAAAGAAGAAACATTGGAAGAGAATTGGCGTAGTTTCCGGAATATTGTGGAATTCAACAATTCAATATTTACCGTTGCCCCCCAATTATTGCAAATCATTTATAATGATGTAATCGCCACTTCTTATTTGTCTGAAACAGAAAAGGAATTGTTCCAGACCAAAATCGTTTCCGTCTACCAAAAATGTAATCAATTGGTGCCTCCGAAATTTCAAGACAAAGGCGGGCACGTAAAAGTAGAATTTTTATCCGGAGAAGATGAAACGGACTGGAAAGAAGAATCGATGCAACGTTTACCGGGTGTATTGGAACAATTACAGGATAACGGGTATGAACTGAAAGACATAGCAATCCTGGTGCGTACTAATCAGGAAGGCGCATTAGTGGCCGAAACATTACTGACATATAAAGAAGAACACGCGGATAGTAACTACCATTATAATATCATATCCGATGAAGCGCTTTTTATAAGTAATTCTCCTGGAGTTCGTTTCCTGATAGCCTTGTTGAAGCATTTACGGAATCCTGAAGATATGACCAACAGGCAGCTTGCTGTATTTTCATACGCTGTATTGGTTGGTAATTTAGCCAAGCCTGGCTCGGAATCTGATTTTCCACCGTCGGTAAAAGAAGCATTAAATTCTTTGTCGAGACAGTCTTTATATGAAATAGCGGAAGGGCTTTTCAGGCTGTTTACCGACTTGTTTCACGATAACGAACAGGTATTTGTTCAAGCCTTTTTCGATATGGTGTCTGAATATTCTCAAAAGGAGAGCGCAGATATAAGCCGTTTCCTTACCTGGTGGGACGATGCGGGACACAAAAAAACCATAGCTACTCCCGACGCACAAAATGCGATACGTATCCTGACCGTACACAAATCAAAAGGATTAGGTTTTAAAGTTGTAATACTGCCGTTTTGCGACTGGGAGATCGATCATAAGCCGACAAAACCGGTAATCATGTGGTGCCAGCCTTCGGAAAAGCCGTTTAATAAACTACGACTGGTTCCTGTACGGTACGGGCAAATATTGGCAAAAACAATTTTTGCAGCAGATTATTTTCAGGAACGTCTGCATGCGTATATTGATAATCTCAATACCTTATATGTAGCTTTTACGCGGGCAAAAGAAGAGTTAATCGTATTCTCCCCCCGGCCCAAAAAAGTGATTCAGGAAACGGGGGAACTGGAAAAGATCGGATCTATAGCTGATTTGCTTTGGTCGGGATTACGTGAAGGTTTTCCGTTTGATATCGAAACGGGAGTTTTCGAATTGGGTGATCCCTGTTATTCCTATACCGAAAGCAACGGGAATAAAACAGACCGCGAAATTCCGATGAGTCGTATATCTTCCATATCTCCTGACAAACGGTTGCAATTGCGTCTGCATGGTAAAGGTTATTTTTTTGATAATGCCCGTAGAAAACACGGGGCCCTCATGCATGAAGTATTGAGCGGTATCCGCACGCAAAAAGACATTCCGGTAGCAGTGGAGAATTATCGTTTATCAGGTTTGATAAATAGCCGGGAGGCAGAGGAACTTACGGTAAAGCTGGAACGTTTACTGACACAAAAAGATATTGTAAAATGGTATGACGGTACATCCAGGGTGTTGAATGAAGTAGATATTTTATTTGATAACGGATTATCCAGGCGTCCTGACCGGGTGATGATCTATGACGGGCATGTAACGGTGGTCGATTATAAATTCGGAGAATTACAGGATAAACGGCATCATTACCAGGTAAAGAATTATATGAAATTGATACGCCGGATCGGTTATAAAGAGGTAGAAGGTTTCATTTGGTACGTTGAATTAAATAAAATAGAACCTGTGAATGGCTGATATTCCCTAAAAATGAATATTTTTGCACACATATAAAGAAATATGGCCATAAAAAAAATAAGGAGAATAAAAGTTCATAAAGTACACAAAGAGGGGACGGGATTGCTATTGACGCTGTTTACCATCCTTTTCCTTGCGAACCTTATTTTATTTCATACCATAGGAAAAGGAATTGTTTTTTATATCGTCGCATCTGTATCTGCCATATTGTTTTTCCTTGTATTAAATTTTTTCCGTAGCCCGTTCCGGCGTTTTCCTTTTGATTCGGAAGGATTAGTTATTGCTCCTGCTGATGGAACAATAGTAGCTATTGAAGAAGTGATGGAAAAAGAAATACTACGCTGTAAGTGTTTGCAGGTCTCAGTTTTCATGTCTGTATTTAACGTACATGCTAACTGGTTTCCCGTAAATGGTATAATAAAGCATGTATCTCATAATAACGGGCGTTTTATGGCGGCCTATCTACCGAAAAGCAGTACGGAAAATGAACGTTCGGCAGTTGTTATAGAAACACCGTACGGAGAGGAAATATTGGTGCGACAGATTGCGGGTGCCATAGCACGCCGTATAGTTACCTATGCAAAAGTAGGCGAATCCTGTCATGTAGATGAACAAATGGGATTTATCAAATTCGGCTCACGTGTAGACGTATATATTCCCTTAGATAGTGAAATATTAGTTGAAATGGACCAGAAGGTTACAGGAAACCAAACACCCCTAGCCCGCCTCGACAGAAGCAAACTTAATCCCATAAATGTATGAGTATCCGCCGGCATATACCCAATATAGTTACATCCTTTAACCTGGTATCAGGATGTACGGCATGTGTTATGGCTTTGAATGGAAATCTGTTGTCAGCCGTTATCTGGATTATTATCGCCGCTACATTTGATTTTTTCGACGGATTTGTTGCGCGTTTTTTAAAGGCATATTCTCCCATAGGTAAAGAACTGGATTCTCTTGCGGATGTAATTAGTTTTGGAGTTGCACCGGGCATGATGGTTTTCCATTTGCTTCGCGAAGCATCCCCGGCACTGCCTTTGGGATCGGTACATGCATTTATTCCCTATCTCGCTTTTATTATACCTGCTTTATCAGCAATTAGGTTAGCTAAATTCAATGTTGATGAACGGCAAACAGAATCTTTTATCGGTTTGACCGTTACGGCTCATGCATTATTCTGGTCTTCTATGGCTTACTCTATACAGCCGCTTGTCCATCATAATGAAAGCCTGTTTGTGATTGTTGTTATTATATCTATCATACTGACATCATTATTACTGGTATCTGAAATACCGATGTTTTCTTTAAAGATCAAAACATTAGCCTGGAAAGGGAATGAAATAAGATACATATTGGTTATATGTTCGCTCTTATTTATTGTCTTTTTCGGATTTCTTGGGATATCCGGCGCTATATTTCTATATGTTCTCTTGTCTATTTTTAACACAAAGAGATAAGCAAGATTCTTATCTTTGTAATTGCAATTAATAAGTACGATTCAATTATGTTTAAGTTTCTGTTTTTTATTATCTTTTTTATAGTCCTGATGACCTTGTTAATGGGATTTTCATTCCTTCGTACGCTGAAGCGGGTATTGTTCGGCAGTAGCGAGAGCGAGAAGAAAGCCCGTCAGCAACAACGTCAGGCAAACAGAAATGCATCCCGTCAACGAACGGAAAATATGACTCCTCCCAAAAAGAAAATATTTACCAAAGAAGAAGGAGAATATATTGATTATGAAGAGATAAAAGAATAATGTTTATCGTTTTTTTCTAAAAAATGAAATAATTTCTTCCGAACATTCCTTTTCAAGTATTCCGTTTTCTATAATTGTCTTGGGATGTAATACCTGTGGTGCAAATTTCCGGAATCCTTTTTTGTCGTCCGATGCGGCATATATTAAGTTACCTATTTGCGACCAACCGATAGCTCCGGCACACATTGTGCAAGGTTCAAGTGTGACATACAGGCGGCAATTGGTAAGATATTTAGCGCCTAACACATTGGTTGCCGATGTAATGGCGAGCATTTCTGCGTGGGCCGTAGGGTCGTTAAGGCGTTCGGTCTGGTTATGGGCGCGTGCAATGATCTGATTATTGCAGACAATAATAGCACCTATAGGAACTTCACCTTCATCAGCAGCCATACGAGCCTCTACCAATGCCTGCTTCATAAAATATTCGTCATTCAAAGGATTCATCCCCTCATTTCGTTTTCGTCAAAAAGTGTCGGATAGTCTTCTTCCATGCTGCGTATCACATGCGAGAAAATAGTTTCGCGGTACCATTTAGACCGGTTGTCAATTTTATATTTCAAGAAATGACCCATCAACGCTTTATATTCATCGCCATTGAGCATAAATGATACTCTATGTATACGAGGTTGTCTGGTAACAGCTGTTGATTTCTTTCTGGCCCTTCTTTTCTTCATGAATGCAAATATAAAAGCCAAACCTTAAATAAAAAAGGAAATTGCTATATTTGTGAAAAAATGATACTACAATGACAAACCAGAACCAACTAGGAAAAGATGGCGAACAGGAAGCCTGCGATTATCTTAGAAAAGAAGGGTATATTATTTACCATACAAACTGGCATTTTAGCCATTATGAACTCGATATCGTTGCCACCGATGGTAATGAGCTGGTTGTAGTAGAAGTAAAAACGCGTTCGCAAGATTATCTTGTTTCTCCTGAAGAAGCTGTTGATAAAGGAAAGATAAAACGGATCGTTTCGGCTGCCGATGTATATGTCCGATATTTCAGAATACAGATGCCTGTACGTTTCGATATTATGGTCTTGATAAAAAAAGACGACGGCTACGAAATAGAACATATAGAAGATGCATTTTATGCACCGCTAAAACGAAGGCTGTAGTATTTTTAGTAACTTTGTATGCTTAATAACAAACTAATAGTATTAAAATTATAGCGATATGGCAACACCTCCGTTTAGTTACCAGGAGCCGTTTCCGATGGGAAAGGATACCACTGAGTATTATTTACTTACCAACGAACATGTATCGGTTTCAGAATTTGAAGGAAAAGAGATTTTAAAAATCGAAGAAGAAGGTTTGACAAAACTGGCGAATGCAGCTTTCAGGGACGTAGCCTTTTTCCTGCGTCCCGAGCACCAGGCACAGGTGGCGAAGATACTTTCCGACCCTGAAGCAAGTGACAATGATAAATTTGTGGCATTAACGTTCCTGCGTAACGCAGAAGTATCTGCAAAAGGAAAACTTCCTTTCTGCCAGGATACAGGTACGGCTATTATTGTAGGTAAGAAAGGCCAGCAGGTATGGACAAATGGAAATGACGAAGAGGCACTTTCCGAAGGAGTATATAAAACATATACCGAGGAAAATCTGCGTTATTCACAGAATGCTCCGCTTGATATGTATAAAGAAATCAATACAGGATGTAATCTGCCTGCTCAAATAGATCTGTACGCTACTAAAGGAAACGAATACAAATTCCTTTGTATCGCAAAAGGAGGAGGTTCTGCAAATAAAACATATTTATACCAGGAAACGAAAGCATTACTTACACCGGAGCGGCTTGTGCCTTTCTTAGTTGAGAAAATGAAATCATTGGGAACAGCTGCTTGTCCCCCTTATCATATTGCTTTTGTGATAGGCGGTACATCAGCTGAAACTAATTTGAAAACAGTTAAACTTGCTTCGGCTCACTATTACGATAATCTCCCCACGTCGGGTAATGAAGGTGGACAGGCTTTCCGCGATATAGAACTCGAAAAGCAGGTCTTGGAAGAGTCATATAAGATCGGATTAGGTGCTCAGTTCGGAGGAAAGTATTTCGCACATGACATACGTATTGTACGTTTACCCCGTCACGGCGCTTCATGTCCGGTGGGCATGGGTGTTTCATGTTCTGCCGACCGTAATATAAAGGCAAAGATCAATAAAGACGGAATATGGATTGAAAAACTGGAAACTAACCCGGGACGTTTTATTCCTGAAGAATTCCGTAAAGCAGGGGAAGGTGATGTAGTTAAGATCAACCTGAATCAGCCGATGACAGAGATATTGAAAGAACTTGATAAATATCCGGTTGCTACGCGCTTGTCGTTGTCAGGAACAATCGTCGTAGGGCGCGATATTGCCCATGCGAAATTAAAAGAACGTTTGGATGCCGGTTTAGGTTTGCCCCAATATGTAAAGGATCATCCGATTTATTATGCAGGACCAGCCAAAACACCTGAAGGTATGGCCTCAGGCTCTTTTGGCCCGACTACTGCTGGACGTATGGATTCATATGTTGATTTATTCCAGGAGAATGGTGGAAGCCTTATCATGATAGCGAAAGGTAACCGGAGTCAGCAGGTGACTGATGCTTGTAAGAAGCATGGTGGTTTCTATTTAGGAAGTATTGGTGGTCCGGCGGCAATCCTGGCACAGGAAAGTATAACCAAAGTAGAATGCCTGGAATATCCAGAGTTAGGAATGGAAGCCATCTGGAAAATTGAGGTACAGGATTTTCCCGCATTTATTTTAGTAGATAATAAAGGTAACGACTTTTTTAAACAACTATAATATAACGGTAAGTATTATAAATTATGGGACGTGTCCGATTCTGAATGTGACACGTCCTGTTTTTATTTGCTCCTGTCCCCTGTTATTTCGCACGTATCTTGTTTAGATAAAATGGAATGTGCAATAAAAAAACCGCTTTTTTAAATAAAAAGCGGTTTATATCTATTATTTAAAATCCTTATTATTCCTGACGTCGCGGACGATTGTTCCGGAAGTCTTTCCTATCTCCGCCACGGTCTCCTCTGTCGCTACGTTCAGGGCGTGGAGGGCGTTCTTCATAACCTTCCGGCTTGGGAAGCAATACCTTTCTCGACAATTTGAATTTACCGGTTTTCGGATCAATATCAACCAGCTTAACCTGTACGGTATCCCCTTCTTTTAATCCTGATTGTTCAACGGTTTCCAGTCGTTTCCAATCGATTTCGGAAATATGGAGCAACCCGTCTTTACCCGGCATAAATTCCACAAAAGCTCCGTAAGGCATTACCGATGATATTTTACCTTCATATACTTCTCCCACTTCAGGTACAGCAACAATGGCTTTGATGGATTTCATTGCAGCATCGATCATAGCCTTATTAGTGCCGGCAACTTCGATTTTACCCACACCATCCACTTCTTCGATAGAGATGGTAGCGCCTGTTTTCTCCTGGATTCCCTGAATAATTTTACCGCCCGGGCCAATGATAGCGCCAATAAATTCTTTACCTATTGTAAGCGATTCGATACGCGGTGCATGCGGTTTCAGGTCTGCACGTGGTTCCGGCATTGTCTCAATGATTTTACCTAAAATGTGCATACGTCCTTCTTTTGCCTGTGCCAATGCTTTTTCAAGTATTTCGTATGAAAGGCCGTCTACTTTAATATCCATTTGGGTGGCTGTGATACCGTCTTTTGTTCCGGTAACTTTAAAGTCCATATCCCCTAAATGGTCTTCATCGCCAAGGATATCGGAAAGGATGGCAAAGTTGGTTCCTTTGTTTTCCGAGATAAGTCCCATAGCAATACCGGAAACAGGTTTTTTCATTTGTACTCCTGCATCCATTAAAGCTAATGTTCCCGCACATACAGTTGCCATAGAAGATGACCCGTTTGATTCGAGAATATCTGAAATAACCCTTACTACATAGGGATAATCCGCAGGGATCATACCTTTAAGCGCACGGTGGGCCAGGTTACCATGGCCGATCTCGCGGCGGCCTACTCCACGGCTTGCTTTTGCTTCACCGGTTGAAAATGGAGGGAAGTTATAATGCAACAGGAAACGTTCTTTTCCGTGGTTCAATACATCATCGACCGTTTTTTCGTCAGCCTTGGTGCCTAACGTTACAGTAGTAAGCGATTGAGTTTCACCTCTTGTGAAAATAGCTGAACCATGCGTACCCGGTAAATAATCGACTTCACACCAGATCGGACGGATTTCTGTAGTTTTTCTGCCGTCCAGACGTTTTCCTTCGTCCAGGATCGCCCGGCGCATAGCTTCTTTCTCAACATCGTGATAATAACGGCCGATCATTTCGGCTTTTTCTTCCAGCTCTTCTTCGTTAAAGTTAGCCTTATATTCTTCTACTATTGCTTTAAAAGCATCCGAACGCTCGTGTTTTCCGGATCCGGAAGTAGCTACAGCATATACTTTATCATAGCATTTCTCACGTATATCTTTACGAAGTTCTTCGTCGTTCAGCTCGTGTTCATATTCGCGTTTTACTGTTTTACCTACGGCTTCAGTCAGTTCGATTTGTGCCTGGCATTGTATTTTAATTGCTTCGTGCGCCACCTTGATGGCTTCCAGCATTTCTTCTTCCTGCACTTCACTCATCTCTCCTTCCACCATCATGATATTATCGATAGTAGCACCTACCATGATATCCATATCCGCCTTTTCCAACTGTTCGAAGGTAGGATTTACAATAAATTGGCCGTCTACACGTGCAACACGTACTTCAGAAATCGGTCCGTTAAAAGGAATATCGGATACGGCAATAGCAGCAGAAGCAGCAAGTCCCGCAAGGGCGTCGGGCATATCAATGCCGTCGGAAGAATATAATATAATGTTTACGTAAACCTCAGCATGGTAATTATCCGGAAAAAGCGGGCGTAGCGCACGGTCTACCAACCGCGATGTAAGAACTTCATAGTCTGATGCTTTACCTTCTCTTTTCATAAAACCTCCGGGGAAGCGGCCGTATGCCGAAAATTTCTCTTTGTATTCCACCTGGAGCGGCATAAAATCAACGCCGGGTTTTGCGTCTTCGGCAGCCGTTACAGCAGCGAGTAACACGGTGTTACCCATACGAATGGTTACAGAACCATCCGCTTGCTTGGCCAATTTCCCGGTTTCGATGGTGATCGTTCTTCCGTCACCCAAATCGATCGTCTTGTTAATTGGATTAACCATAATTTTTTTTTCTAATTTTTCTATCTATAAAATTGTTGCAAATGTAATGAAAGTTTGTTTGTTAAATGTATGTAAAAGTAACAAATAACTATCCCGCAGGTATTTTTAGTAAAAATATTCCGAAGAAAAAAAGAATAATGGCTCGTAAAATGTAAAATAATGTATATTTGCAAACTAATAGCTATATATAGGACTGCGTAATGAAACAAAAAACTGCACATTTGCTGATAACCCTGGGATTGATCATGTTGTTTTTCAATGCATGTAGCCATACTGATTTTACTGTAAAGGGAATAGTATCAGGAGCCGACGGTCAGACAATGTATCTTGAGAATGTAGGAGTATCGTCGGTTACAACACTTGATTCAGTAAAACTGAATGCTGCGGGTAAATTCAATTTTACCCAACCGCGTCCCGAATATCCGGATTTTTACAGATTGCGGTTGAATAACCAACTCATCAATTTTGCTATTGATTCAACTGAGACCATAACTTTTTCTGCAGACGCAGGAACATTTGCCACATCTTATTCGGTAGAAGGCTCGGATAATTCCAAAGCTATAAAAGTGATTACTCTTGCGCAGCTGGATGCTAACCAGGCTATAGGCAGGCTTCGGAAAGAATATGAAAGCAAACTAATTCCCGATACTACCTATCGTTCCCAGGTTCTTGAAGCTGCTGAAGCCTATAAAGAAGTAGCCCGTAAATACATCTATGCTGCCCCTATGTCGACGGCTGCTTATTTTGCTTTGTTCCAACAGATAGACGGTTTATTGTTTTTTGATTTATATGACAAAAATGATTCTAAAGCATATGGTGCAGTTGCAACCAGTTTTGACTTTAATTATCCGGAAAGTCCCCGTTCAAAGCATTTACACAACCTTGCCCTACAATCCATCAAAGTGATACGTCAGCAACGCGTACTGGATGAGGACGAAGTAAATATACAGGAAATAAGCTATCTGGATATCTCATTACCCGATCTGAGGGGAAATGTGGTTAAACTGTCATCTGTGGCAGAAGATAAAACCGTTTTAATAAATTTCACAACTTACCAAAGCGAATGGTCGGCTCCGTTAAATATGGATTTAGCCGGATTATATGAAAAATATAACAGCAGGGGATTTATTATTTATCAGGTGTCTTTAGATACGGATACACATTTTTGGAAAAATGTGGCTTCCAATTTACCCTGGATTTGCGTGCGCGATCCGGAATCCGTTTATTCACAGATCGCTGCTATGTATAATGTCCGCCAATTACCAGCTCTTTTCCTTTTGGATAAAAAAGGTAACCTGGTAAAAAGGATAGAAGATGTCAATACACTTGATGAAGATATCAGGAAAGCTCTTTAAGATTAAAAGTGATAAACCAGTAACCCTAAAATACGGTGGTTGGTTACTCCATGCGTCTGGTTTACTTTCCCGTTAGACAGGTTTGTTTTTCCATACCAGGCCGTGGCAACACCATATTCTACGCCTGCTTTCCAGTGAGGTAAATTATAAGAAATGCCGACTAAACCTGTTAGTAGTTGGTCTATATCCACTCCAGTACCATAAAATTTATCGGCACTAACTAAAGCGTCACCCGTCCCCAGATTTTTCGAATAACCAATAAAAGCATTGCCTCTCCATTTTGTTCCGTAAACAGCATTCACCCACGAAGTAGAATGGCGTGAAGCAGTATATTTTTGTTCTCCGGTTCGTTTGTCAATGGACGAGACCCCGTAACCCCCCAGCATCGCATTATGTGTCTGATTGGAAGAAAGTAAAGTTTTGCCGGCAAAGAACCATTTGTCTATTCTGTATTGCGCTTCAGCCATGAAAGAGAAGCTGGTGATACGTTCATCCACTTTATAAACGTTATCATTTACCGTTGAATGAAGTCGTGGTTTTAAAGATAACATTTCCATGCCAAGTCCGCCAACGAATTCTTTATCACGGTATGTAATTCCGGCAAATAATTCAGGTATGACTGCATTTTTCTGGTATTCTTCGCTTTTGCCATTTGGACCTGTAGATAAATACATCAATTGATATACAGCTGATCCGGTTAACGTAATTTTGTTTCTTTTGTATTGGTATCTTAACTGTGCGCTACGGTTGAAGGGCTGATATGGACTTCCCGTGTTCAGATTCAGAACTTCGGGCATTACTGCACCAAATAAAGGGTGCCAGGTCTGCCCAAGTAAAAGGGACGATCCGCTTTCCCAGTCGAGATTTACGTATGCATGCCGGATACGAAGTAAATAATTGGCAAGATTAAACCCTCCGAGGTCAAGTTCTATTTTTGCTGATGTTTTGGCTTTTCCGATATTTGGGCCTGTAGCATCCAGTCCGAATCGGGTCGTAAACGTATAAAAACTGCTGTTTGGATTTGCATTAAGGTCTTTCCCATCAGCATCATATTTTTTATCCATAGGATACAGATAGAAGTTTCCGTCTACCGCTTCTACATTTGTCCTTGAGTTATAATACATATCTCCCCTGACAAAACCATAGAATTTATAAGTGAAATTTTTGCGTTGAGCCATAATAGGGTAGGTCAACAATGTACAAATAAGCAGAAGTAAGTATCTTTTCATGATAATTTGTTAAAAATAAACAAATGTTTTTTTCGTTCGCAAAGGTATATCTTTTATTTTACTTTCAATATAATACCCGTTCTTTTCGGTTTTTCTCCAAATAAAAATAGTAATTTGTATTAGATTCTACTTTGATCGAATAAAAAAATCATGTGTATATACATCTTAAAGTTATTTGGTTTAGACTGAAATTTGAGCAGACCATTATGGTAGACCGGAATATTATTTGTTTCTTTGCTTCCAACTTGTAAATAATAAAGCGTTTTTTTAATAATAATGTAACCTGCATATATGATTATGAGTACAAAAAAATTTTTATTGGAAGAAAAGGATATTCCTACCGCATGGTATAATATTGCTGCGGATATGAAGAATAAGCCGCGTCCTATCTTAAACCCTGCAACCAAGCAACCTATCAGTGAAGAAGACCTTTATCCTTTATTTGCTAAATCGTTGGCACACCAGGAATTAAATCAATCTGATCCATGGATTGAGATACCCGAGGAAGTTCGTGATTTGTATAAGATATGGCGGCCTACTCCTTTAGTAAGGGCTTACGGGTTGGAAAAGGCATTGGATACGCCTGCTCATATTTATTTTAAAAATGAAAGTGTAAGCCCTGTAGGTTCGCATAAATTAAATTCGGCTATAGCTCAGGCATATTTTTGTAAAAAAGAAGGAGTAACAAATATTACAACGGAGACAGGAGCCGGACAATGGGGAGCCGCTTTATCTTATGCTGCCAAAGCCTTTGGCCTTGAACTGGCTGTTTATATGGTCAAAATAAGCTATCACCAGAAGCCGTACCGCCGTTCTATTATGCAGACTTTCGGTGCACAGGTCATTGCATCACCAAGCATGAGTACCAAGGCGGGACGTAAAATATTAACAGATAATCCCAATTATCAGGGGAGTCTGGGAACAGCTATATCCGAAGCGGTTGAGCTTGCCCTGCAAACCCCAAATTGTAAATATACTTTAGGAAGTGTATTAAGCCATGTTATGCTTCACCAGACCGTAATAGGACTGGAAGCTGAAAAACAAATGGAAATGGCAGGCGAATATCCGGATGTCGTAATAGGTTGTTTTGGTGGGGGTTCCAATTTTTCCGGAATAAGTTTCCCCTTCCTTCGCCATAAAATACTGGAAGGTAAGGAAATCAGGGTTGTTGCGGCAGAACCTTCGTCCTGTCCTAAATTAACGCGGGGACATTTTCAGTACGATTTCGGAGACGAAGCCGGATATACACCCTTGATACCGATGTATACATTAGGCCATAGTTTTTCTCCTGCCCATATTCACGCCGGAGGATTGAGGTATCACGGAGCAGGTTCAATTGTAAGCCAGTTGCGTACTGACGGATATGTTGAAGCAGTAGATATTAAGCAATTAGATACTTTTGAAGCTGCAATCTTATTTTCACAAACTGAAGGAATTATCCCTGCTCCGGAATCCTCACATGCTATAGCTGCAGCAATTCAGGAAGCAAAGATGGCTAAGTTAGAAGGAAAACAACGTACTATTCTGTTTAATCTTTCCGGGCATGGATTGATTGACATGACTGCTTATGATCAATATCTTGAAGGTGATCTAACCAATTACGACCTTACAGATCAAGAATTGTCTAAAAGTCTGGATGAATTGGAACAAATAATCAAATGATATAAAAACGATAGTAAGTTGCAAATTGAAAGTGGCGTAATCCAAAGATTCACATCTTTGTAATTACGCCATTTTGATGTAATTAAGAGTGTTTATGTGTGTTATGAAAATATTTCATCATAGCTTGATACAGGTAATGTCATCTCCTGAACATTCAAACTGTAATCTTTTGTCTTTTTATTCCACATTCCATAGGTTGAGTGAATGATTTCATTCTCTTTATTATAATTATAAGTTATCTGATAAAAAGGTTCCCATTTATTAGTGCCTTTATTCCAACGGCATGCTTTTTTCTCCGTTACTTTTCCCTCTTCATCATATACAAATTCATACATTACTTGTTTGTTTAACAGACCGTTTTCCTGCATAAATACTGTTTTGGAAATAATCTTACCATTTTCTTCTTTTGTATCGTATAGATAATTTTTTGGCGATACGGCAGCTACCTGCATACTACATAATAGAAGAAAGACAAATCCGAAAATACTCTTAGTTAATGCTGACGTTTTCATAACAATTTGTTTTAATTAGTTTTGTAACATTATGTCACAAAGTAAAATCGTTTTTGCCTGATAAAAAAATATTATTGACAATATGGTGCTAAAATAACTATAATTAACAAATTCTACGGTTTTTGACCTCATTTTTGCAACTCGCAGATAACAAATTGTAAGGAGTGTAAATATTAACCTTTAATCGATTAACAAAAATAATTGCTGTTTACTCAAATAAACTGAACCGGTATCCTTGATCCTGCAACCACTCAATTGCGGGGGGTAGCGCCTTGCACATATTTTTTTCAGCTTTCAAGGAGTCGTGAAAAACAACCACCGAACCGTTACGGGTATATTTCTTTACTACATTCAATACGCCGTTGGGTGTCATATGTGGACTATAATCCCTTGTCACCACATCCCACATAATAATTTTATATTGTTTCCGGAGAGCACATACCTGAGGAAATCGCATATGCCCATGAGGGGGGCGGAACAGGTTGCTATGTATAAGATCATTGGCTTTATTGACATTTTGCAGATAATTTTTCGTCCGGAAGCGAATTCCTTGCACATGATTATAGGTATGGTTGCCTGTATGGTGTCCTCTTTCCCGGATCATTTTATAAATATCAGGGTATTTACGGACGTTATCTCCCACACAGAAAAAAGTGGCTTTTATATCATATTTATCCAGTAAATCCAATACCCATGGAGTAATCCGGGGAATGGGGCCATCATCAAAAGTTAAGTAGATACTTTTTTCCGGCGATGGGATTCTCCAGATTGCTCCCGGGAACATTACCCTGTAAAACCAGGGAGGTTGTTCGATAAACATTTTTAATCTCTGGGAACAGATGTATATGCCATACGGAAGTTATCGAACTCTTCTTTATAGGGCTTGCTGAATTCAGGATTTATCTGATCATTTATCCGTATCACTTCCTGAAGGATATACAGATTGTCCTCAAGTTTACTTCCGACGGAAGCCAGTTGGGATGGTTTCAATCGGAAAAACCAGCGTAGATTACGCAACGCATATTCCGCCATACCTTTGTAAAGTACTTCTCCTTTTTCAATTTCACCCAGTTTATAATAGCCTTCGGCAATACTGAGAACACTATAGTTTAAAGGCACATTTTCTGCAGGAAATACTTCCATCGATTTATCCAGTACGTTGAGCGCTTTTTCATTTTGTCCTTCATTGATAAGTACAGATGCCAATCTTCCAAATACGAACATACGGTAACTTATGCACATACGCATGGTATTCTCATCGATATAAACTCCCGGAGTATTTGCACCGCCCCATTTGAATTTATTCATCACGTTGTCGTACATCTTTTCAGAATTTACGGCGATGTCGCTATCTTTTGTATTCATAGGTACGATCTGGTAGGCCATACCTGTTTGCTGGAAATATCCATCCAGGTTAACGAACTGATCAGGACTTACAGTAATAGCATAATACATCGGACGTTCCCAGTTATTATTCTGGAGCATATCCAGAATCATTAACTCCTGTTTGCCCAGTGCATTTTTGCCTTTCAGGTCTATCGTCATTTCGTTTAACATATGGGGTTGGTATTTTGCACCGACAACGCCATTACCAACTGCGGCGGCTGAATCTACTTTATAAGTAAGTGTCTGTGATGGAATGTAATCAAACTCCTGATTATATCCTGGAACTCTTTTATACTTAGGATCGTCGGTCCGTACATAATTGAGGGCCTGTTTCAGATCGATAGCCTGATCCACTAACGGGAAGATATGGGCAAAATCGCGTTTACCCTGTACATAATCTTCACGGTTCCATGAGATAGGAAGAGGCGACGATTCATACGCCTGTTTTTTCATCTGGTCAATATACCAGTCGGTTTGTAAATAGCTGGTATTACATACCCGTATATCTGTACGGATACCTTCTACTTCCTGTGCGTACCACAAAGGAAAGGTATCATTATCTCCGTTTGTAAATATAATGGAATTCGGCTCGCATGATTCCAGATAATTATGACCGAAATCGCGCGCCATATAGCGCTTTGAGCGGTCGTGATCGTCCCAGTTCTGCCCAGCCATCTGTATAGGCACAAAGAGACAAAGAACCGATGCCACAGCTCCCGCAACCACAGAAGGGGCTTTCACATATTTTTCAAGAACTTTCGCAAGTCCTGCCACGCCGAATCCTACCCAGATACAAAAAGCATAGAAAGAACCTGCATAAGCATAATCACGTTCTCTTGGCTGGTATGGGGACTGATTCAAATACAAAACGATGGCAATACCTGTCATAAAGAAAAGGAAGAAAGTGATCCAGAATCCCTGAATACCTTTTTGCCCGGAGTAAGCCTGATAAAGTAAACCGATAATACCCAGCAACAAAGGAAGCATATAGTAGACGTTGTGGCCTTTATTATCGGCAATATCCGGCGGAAGATCATCCTGAGGTCCCACCAAAGCCTCGTCGATAAATTTGATGCCGGTTATCCAGTTGCCGTTCAGCACTTCGCCATGGCCCTGTATGTCGTTCTGACGGCCGGAAAAGTTCCACATAAAATACCGCCAGTACATAAAATTCAATTGGTATGAAAAGAAGAAACGGATGTTTTCGGCGAATGTAGGTTTCATGACTGTTATAGTTTCGCCGCACCTGTCATATCTTACCGGCTCTCCTTTAATGTTCGCCCACTCTTTATAAGCTTCTACGTGGTGAGGAATATTACTATGCATACGGGGGAAAAGCATATTTAACTGATCCACATATTCATATTCAGTTACTTGTCTGGAAACATAGTATCTGTCTTTCTCATTTTCACTTTTCTTGATAACACGGCTCCATGTTTTTTCTCCTTCTTTTGTAACCGGAGTACAGGCATTTCCTTTGCGTTCATATTTTACATCCGAGACATAGGTAATTCCGTAAAACAATGGTACTTGTCCGTATTGTTCGCGGGCGAGATAGGTGCGTAACGTAAAAATATCTTCAGGAGAATTCTGATCCATAGGGGTACCTGCTGTCGAACGAACCATAATAAGTGCATAAGATGAATAACCTACTACTATAACCATCAGCGAGATCAGAACCGTATTCAGTAATTTAATATTCATCTTTTTACTCCAGAACATAAAGACACATAGAGCAACAATAAGAGTAATACCTAATACATAACCGCTACCAATAAAAGGTATTCCCAAAACGATGATCGAAAGGATAAATGATATTTTCATGCGGAGGTTATTTACCTCATCACGCATGGTTTCATAAATAGCCCATCCCAAAACACCTGCCAGTAAGATGACATATGCATATACACCGGAATTGTAAGGCATTCCAAGTACATTTACAAACAACAGTTCAAACCATCCGCAAACTTCAACCAATCCCTGTACGACACCGTACATCATTAATCCCACAATGGCAAAGGAGACAAGCAAGGCTATGATCGTACCTTTCATCGTAGGATTCGGGAATTTTTTATAATAGTAAACCAAAACAATAGCAGGAATACAGAGCAGGTTCAATAAATGGACGCCGATACTTAATCCCATAAGGTATGCTATCAGGACAATCCACCTGTCGGCATGGGGGCGGTCAGCCGCATCTTCCCATTTCAGGATAAGCCAGAATACAACGGCAGTAAACAGGGAAGAATAGGCATATACTTCACCTTCCACTGCACTGAACCAGAATGTATCACTGAATGTATAAACCAATGCCCCTACTAAACCACTACCCAAAATAGTGATCATCTGGGCTGTTGTCATTTCTTTACCCTCAGGTACAATGATTTTACGTGCCAGGTGGGTTATGCTCCAGAAAAGGAAAAGAATGGTAAGACCACTGAAAATGGCCGACATCGCGTTCACCATCATCGCCACTTTATCCGGACTTGCAGCAAACTGTGTAAACAGGTTCGCAGTTAACATAAAGAAAGGAGCACCGGGGGGATGGCCCACTTCTAATTTGTAGGCTGAAGAAATGAACTCACCGCAATCCCAAAAACTGGCAGTAGGTTCCATAGTCATTAAGTAAACGGTGGAAGCGATCAGAAAAGACAGCCATCCGAATGCATTGTTGATAAGTTTATACTTTCCCATACGTCTGTATAAAGTAATAATTATTTGTCTGAAATAAAATCCATCATCGGATTATTGGGCGCAAAGGTAAACATTTGCCTTTTAATACCAACGGGTTATACATTTATAAATTGTATGAAAAGGAATGGATTATTGTAAAAAAAGGGATTACGACTACGTAATCCCCTTTTCTGACAAGAGTTCAAGGCTTAATTCTCTTAATTTAAATTTTTGTATTTTGCCGCTTCCCGTTAATGGGAAATTTTCGACGAAAAAGATATATTTCGGTATTTTATGCCGGGCAATCTGTCCACGGCAAAAGTCTTTCACATCTTCTTCCGACATATGCACACCATCATGTAAAATGATAAAAGCGCCAACTTCTTCACCATATTTTTCAGATGCTACACCCACTACCTGTACATCTTTTATCCCTTTCATCTTATAAAGGAAATCTTCAATCTCACGCGGATAAATATTTTCACCGCCGCGAATGATCATATCTTTTATACGGCCGGTGATCTGATAATTACCATTCTGGTCTTTCAGGCCCAGATCACCGCTATGCAACCAACCATCTTTATCAATCGCTTCTGCAGTGGCCTGAGGATTTTTGTAATAGCCTTTCATCAGTAAGTACCCCCGGCAACAGATCTCACCCGGTTCCCCTATAGGGCATTCTTCTCCCGTATCAGGATTTACCACTTTCACTTCTGTAAAAGGATATTCGCGGCCTACTGTTGTGCATCGTTCTTCAAATGTTTGTTCCACCCTGCTTTGAGTCATACCCGGGGAACTTTCGGTAAGGCCATAAACACTGGTAATGTATCTGATATGCATTTTCTCCACTACCGCACGCATAACTTCTGGAGGACATAAAGAGCCAGCCATAATACCCGTACGTAAGGAAGTCAGGTCAAACATATCGAACATGGGATGGTTCAATTCGGCAATAAACATGGTAGGTACTCCATACAAAGCCGTACATCTTTCCTTATGTACAGAAGCTAGTACAACCAGCGGATCAAAACGTTCCACCATTACCTGTGTACATCCGTGTGTTAAAACATTCATAGATGCCAGGGTAATTCCGAAACAATGAAAAAGAGGTACGCAACAGCAAAGCTTATCATCGGCGGTAAATTTCATATTCTCACCGGTAAAAAAACCATTGTTTGCAATATTGTGATGTGTAAGCATAACACCTTTAGGAAATCCCGTAGTACCGGATGTGTACTGCATATTCACCACATCATGGCAACTTACCTGTTGTTTCGCTTCAATTAATGTCGAATCGTCAATATTCTCGCCTAATAGTAATAATTCAGGCGTATTGAACATTCCCCTGTATTTCTCCTGACCGATGAAAACCACGTTTTTCATTTCCGGAAATCGTTCACTTTTCAGGTAACCTCTTTGCGAATTTTTCAGTTCGGGCAGCATAGTATATACCATATCTATATAACTTCCGTCAAATACACCTTCTGTTATACATAAGGTATGCAGATCGGAATCCTTTACCAGATATTCCAGTTCGCTCTGTTTATAATTGGTATTGACGGTTACCAGAACAGCTCCAACTTTTGCTCCCGCATAAAGAAATGTAAGCCAGTCCGGCACATTCGTTGCCCAGATACCTACATGTGTTCCCTTTCTAACGCCGATAGCAATCAGCCCTTTGGCCATCCTATCAACACGTTCATTAAATGCTTTCCAGGTAAACCGCAGGTCGCGGTCTGAATATACCAGGTATTCTTTATCGGGTTGAACCATAGCCCAGTGTTCAACCCATTCTCCAAGTGTCCAGTCTTTTAATTCCATATCTCCTTACTGTTAATAGGGGGTATAAATAACACCCAGTATCCTGGCAGGACTGCCGTTGGCAGCATGTACATGGTGGGCTACGATAGAGTCGTAATAAATACTGTCTCCTTCTTCTAATATATATACATTTTTACCATAATTTATTTCAACAATTCCTTGCAAGACATAAATAAATTCTTCCCCTTCATGGGTAGAAAGAATAAAATCAGCTTTTTTAGAAGGAGCGATATCTATCAGGAAAGGCTCCATATGGCGCCCTGATTTATCCTGTGATAATGAATGATACTCCATATGTTTGTGTGAAACCGTGGCATTGTTCGAAAAACTGATACTGTTTTCCTCCGTACTGTCTTTTTTTCTGCAAATTACCGGTCCCAATTCAGACTGATCGTCCAGAAAAGTTCCCAGGCGTACCCCCAGTACACGTGCGATTTTAATAAGAGGAGCTAATGACGGAAAATCAACATTGTTTTCAATTCTTTCCACCTGTTCGGTGCTTAGTCCCGAACGTTTGGCAACTTCAGGTATGGTTAATTGTTTTGATTCGCGAATGCTTCTTATTTTGGCTCCGATCACTTTGTTGTTTCCCATATGCATTAGTTTTTTTAAATCAGCAATTTGATAATTCGTAGTATTAAAGGACAAATTTATATGAAAGTTTTATTTTTAACAGCAAAAATAAAAGGAATTTGAACAAAAGGGGATGTAAATGAGTAAATAATAATAAATCGGTATCTTTATCATTAATTCACGGTGAGATCATAAGCTGTAATGAAAGAAAAAATATTGAAACATATAATCATTGTTTTTATCCTCTTCATCCCTGCATGTTCAGTAAGAAAACCTATTGTTTTGTCTGGAGAATCCGGTATCAGTGTCGGAACCCATCTGACGATAGGGAATTATATTTTTGATACCGGGGCAACACATTCCGCTGTTTTTCAGTATGTTCACGACAGCAGTCAAAGCCGTATATCTTCCGGACCGGTATATGATATAAGCCGTACACACACAAGGCAACGGATATATACAGTTAAAGAATTACAACTGGGAGATGTAACGGTAAAGAATGCATCTATAATATATATTCCTTTAAATGATATTTCTCCGTTGATCAGAAAATATAAGGGAATTATAGGCATGGATGTTATAAACCGCGCCAATTGGTTTTTTGATTTAAAAAATGAAACTGCAGCTATTTTTATCCGTGACTCGGTTGTTGCGTTTCCGGATAATGCGATGGTATTCACCTATACTTTGACTGGTACGCATCCTGAAGTATCATTATATATTAATGAAATCAGGTTCCGCAACGTCAGGATAGATACAGGTTCTTATCATACCATAGATCTGCATACCAAAGATATAGATGAAATAAACCGTGCCTATCCGGATAATTATATTGGTACTGACTCTGTCTTTTCGGTAAGCCTTTTTGATGAAAGAATAAGAAAAGCATCACATACATACCAAAATGTACTGATCAACAGATCAGTTTTTATAGATACGTTAACCATTTACGAGAATGAAAACCGCCAAGATCGGAGAAGGATCGGTTTTGGCCTTTTGAAGCAGTTCAATTATTTTTTTATGGATACCAAAAACCGGCGGATTTATCTTTGGAGATGAATTTCTCTGTCGGTTAAATGCTTTAATTAGTCTATTGTTTCAGCCTCTCTGTCGGTATTGTTTGCCTCCACTTTCCTTAACCTTTAGTTTTGTTTTGTTGAATAATGAAATATGGAAACAAAATGAAACAACTCTCATTCATACTGGTCACTTTACTACTTGTATGTTCTCTGCCTACTCATGCGCAGGACAGTTCAGTAAAGAGGTGGACCTTGCGGGATTGCATTAATTATGCATTGGAACATAATATTCAGGTCAAGAAAAGTAAAGTAAACCTTCTTTCTGGTGAAGAAGATACGAAACAGGCGAAAGCGGAAATGTTTCCGTCCTTGTCGACGTCCGTAACGCAGGGATTTGTTAACTATCCCTCCAATGAAGTAGTTTCGAATAACAGTTATAGCGGCAATTACAGCCTGAATGCCAACTGGACCCTTTTTGACGGAAACAGGCGCAATAACACCATCAAGCAACAAAAATTATACGATGAGTTAAATAATCTCAGTATAGAGGAAAGCGAAAATAATATACAAATATCGTTGGTGCAGACGTATATGCAGGTTTTGTATGCATACGAAGCGGTAAGGATAAATCAAAATACGGTCGAAGTATCAAAAGCGCAACGTGACCGGGCGGAGGAATTGATGAAAGCAGGCTCTATATCCAGGGTCGATCTTGCCCAGTTGGAAAGCCAGTATAGCACGGATAAGTATCAGTTGATCATGGCGCAGACAAACCTGGATAATTATAAACTGCAATTAAAGCAATTACTTGAATTGGATATTACGGAAGAAATGGAATTGGCTATACCTGAGTTAAGCGCTGACGATATACTTTATCCTCTTCCTGAGAAAGAAATCATATACTCCACCTCTTTAGCAGTCATGCCTGAGATAAAAAGCGGTGAGTTAGGCGTTGACATTGCCGATCTTGAAATCAAGAAAGCAAAAGCAGGTTATTATCCTACTCTCTCCCTTAACGCCGGAATAGGAACAGGACATCTATCCGGTACAGATTATACCTTCGGTAGCCAGGTATGGAATAAATTTAACGAAAGTATCGGCCTGACGATAAGCATTCCTATTTTCACAAACCGGAGTAATAAAACTGCCGTGAACAAAGCCAAGCTGGCGGTGATCGATAATCAGCTGGATTTGCTTAATACACAAAAAGGATTGCTCCGTACGGTAGAAGGGATATACTTGGATGCAACATCTGCCCAAAATCAGTATCTGGCAGCAGTGGAGCGCGTTAACTATGTAAGCGAAAGTTATAAACTGACTGAAGAGCAATTCTTTCTCGGAATGAAAAATACGCTGGAGCTACTTACTGAAAAGAATAATCTTCTCAACGCACAACAGGAAGAACTCCAATCCAAATACATGGCGGTTATGAGTATACAATTACTGAATATTTATCAGAATAAACCGGTTGACGTAAATTATTAAAAATAAAAAAATCAAAATATGAAAGCGAATAAAAAAATAATGATTGGTTTAGGAACGGTAATCCTGGGGGTAGGATGTATATTCCTTTTTACAGGTAAAACATCTAAAAGTACGGTACGGCTTGAAATGACAAGTGCCAGCCGTAACACTATTTCCAATTCCGTAACGGCAACCGGTACGGTTGAACCCGTTATAAAAGTAGATGTAGGTACACAGGTATCGGGCATAATTGATAAAATATATGTAGACTATAACAGCGAAGTAAAGAAAGGACAGTTAATTGCCGAAATGGATAAAATAAACCTACAGGCAGAACTCCTTTCTAAAGAAGCCGATCTGGCAAGCAGTAAAGCGGAATTTGAGTATCAGGAGAAAAATTATGCCCGTAGTAAAGCCCTTTATGAAAAGCAACTGATAAGCGATACCGAATTTGAAACGGCAACGTATAATTATGATAAGGCAAAAAGTACATACGACAGGAACCGGTCGGATATGACCAAAGTACGACGCAACCTGGAATATGCGATCATTACCAGCCCGATAGACGGGGTGGTAATAAACCGCGCAGTGGAGGAGGGGCAAACCGTTGCGGCAGGTTTCAGTACGCCAACCCTGTTCACTATTGCAAACGATTTAACCCAGATGCGGGTGATAGCGGATGTTGACGAAGCCGATATCGGTCAGGTGGAAGAAGGACAAAGTGTGAAATTTACGGTGGATGCCTATCCGGATGACGTATTTACGGGAGAGGTCACCCAGGTAAGGCTGGAAGCTACCGTTACATCGAATGTAGTAACCTATGAAGTTGTGATCAGCGCATATAATCCCGACCTGAAGCTGAAGCCGGGGCTTACGGCAAATGTTACAATTTACACCCTGGAACGTCCGGATGTATTGACGGTACCCAGCAAAGCCCTGCGTTTTGTTCCGGATAACGAATTACTGGAACCTTTAAATCTGACAGTAGAAGATGCCGGTATAGAACCTTCTCCGGGAAAAAGAATTGTGTGGAAGCGGGAAGGGCATACTCTTAAACCGAAAATGGTATCCGTAGGAACATCCAGCCTCAATGTTGTTGAGATAACCGACGGATTGGCCGAGGGAGAGGAAATCGTGCTGGAATTGGCTTCGGTTGATGATAAAATGGCAAACGGATCGGCAGAAAGAAGTCCTTTCATGCCCGGCCCTCCCGGAAACCGGAATAATAACAAAAAATAAGAGGTTGGAAATGAAAGAAATTATAAGGCTGGATAACATAACCCGCGATTTCCATGTGGGTGACGAAACAGTACATGCTTTACGTGAAGTCTCATTTACTATTTACGAGGGTGAATTTGTTACGATAATGGGTACATCCGGATCAGGCAAAAGTACGTTACTCAATACGTTAGGTTGTTTAGATACCCCCACCCGGGGCGAATATTACCTCGATACGGTACCCGTCCGTACGATGGGAAAGAATGCACGGGCAACCTTGCGTAACCGTAAAATAGGATTTGTGTTTCAAAGTTACAATCTTCTGCCTAAAACAACCGCAATCGAAAATGTGGAATTGCCTTTAATGTATAATCCATCTTACAGTGCCTCGGAAAGAAAAAAGAAGGCAATCGAATCACTTATGGCTGTGGGACTGGGAGACAGGCTGAATCATAAAAGCAATCAGATGTCGGGCGGGCAGATGCAACGGGTAGCCATCGCAAGGGCATTGGTGAATGATCCGGCGGTGATACTGGCGGATGAAGCTACCGGTAATCTGGACACACGTACGAGTTACGACATATTAGTGCTGTTTCAGCGGCTGCATGCCGAAGGGCGTACGATAATATTTGTTACTCATAATCCCGAGATAGCCGAATACAGTAGTAGGAACATACTTTTAAAAGACGGGCGTATCGTACACGATAAGACGAATGATACAATTAAATCTGCGGCTGAAGCGCTGGCCCAGTTGCCGAAAGAAAACGATTGAAGAAGAAGGATCGTAAATAATGAATTTCAACTTTTAAGTTAAGAGTGAATGAATATAGTTAATTTGATAAAGATCGCTTTAAAAGCGTTGGCAAATAATAAAATGCGCGGTTTCCTGACTATGTTGGGTATTATCATAGGTGTGGCATCTGTGATTACCATGCTCGCCATAGGGCAGGGTTCAAAAAAAAGCATTCAGTCGCAGATCAGTGAAATGGGTTCCAATATGATCATGATACATCCGGGCGCCGATATGCGTGGAGGAGTACGCCAAAGCGCCTCTGCCATGGAAACGCTTAAATTGACTGATTACGAAAGCATAGCTAATGAAGCCCGTTTCCTTTCGGCTGTTTCACCTACCGTCAACAGTAGCGGACAACTCATTTACGGAGCGAATAATAAACCTACCACAGTATATGGGGTGAACCAGGACTATCTTGAAATACGCCGTTACAGTGTAGAAGATGGTGAAATGTTTACAGAGCAGGATATACTGTCTGCAGCAAAGGTATGTGTAGTGGGTAAAACGGTTGTCGACGAATTGTTTACAAATGGAGAAAGCCCGGTCGGGAAAGTGATTCGGTTCAATAAAATACCGTTTAAAATAATCGGCGTACTCAAAAGTAAGGGATATAATAGTATGGGAATGGATCAGGACGACCTTATTTTGGCTCCGTTTACCACTATACAGAAGCGGGTGCTTGCCATTACGCACTTGCAGGGCCTTAACGCTTCTGCCATTAAAGAAGAATATACCGAACAGGCCATCGATGAAATTTCGGAGATATTACGTCGGAATCACAAGTTGAAACCAGGTGAAGATGATGATTTTAACATTCGTTCAATGGAAGAAATCAGTTCGATGATGACATCTACGATGAATATTCTGACGATTCTCCTTGCATCGGTGGCAGGTATATCTTTACTGGTAGGAGGTATCGGTATTATGAATATCATGTATGTATCTGTGACGGAACGAACACGGGAAATAGGGCTCCGGATGAGTATAGGTGCCAAAGGCATAGATATTCTGTCCCAATTCCTGATCGAATCGATTATGATAAGCGTGACCGGCGGATTAATAGGGGTGATATTCGGAGTGGCTATGGCATTGCTTGTGAATTTCGGTGCAAACTTTCCTATTTATATCCAGTCATGGAGTATAATACTATCATTTGGCGTGTGTACCATAACAGGAATCTTTTTCGGATGGTATCCGGCAAAGAAGGCGGCACAATTGGATCCTATTGAAGCTATCCGTTTTGAATAAAGAGTATATTTGCATAATGAAAGGTAATAAAGGTATCTCTGAAAATCTGTTAAACATATCCAGTTCTTCCAGGCGTTTGGGCTGGATACTACATGTTTTGGCATGGGGAATCATGCTTATATTCCCTTTCTTGTTTTTTTCGTGGAGAAATTCAGAAAGTATAAACTGGTTTGATTACCTGCGTTTCTTTTTAATGATCTCAGGTGTAATTGTCGTATTCTATGCAGACTACCTTTACCTGATCAGGCGCTTTCTCTTTAAGCGTGAAAGGAAGTGGTTCCTATTTAGTAACTTCCTGCTGTTTACGGTACTGATAATCATTACTCATCTTTTGATGGATCAGATCCCTGAACCGGCCGGCCGGTCGTCTGGTCCGAGGGGAGAACCTTCATGGGAACATTATATAATGTTCATTTTCTTCGATTACCTGAGGTATTCTTTAGTGGCAACTGTAAGCGTTGCATTTAAAATGACAAGCAGCTGGTATAAAACTGAAGCAGAACGCAAAGAACTGGAACAAAGCCGTAGCGAAGCGGAACTTCAGAATCTGAAAAGCCAGTTAAACCCGCATTTCCTCTTTAATACACTCAATAATATTTATAGCCTGATCGCGATAAGTCCGGAAAGGGCACAGGAAGCTGTCCACGATTTAAGCCGCCTCCTCAGGTATGTATTGTATGAAAGCAGTGAAGCGTATGTTACAGTGGGAAAAGATCTGGATTTCGTACGTAATTACGTAGAGCTTATGCGGATCAGGATGCCGGAGCATGCGCAGTTAACGACAAAAATCGAAACAACTGCTCCTCAGGCGCTGATAGCCCCGTTATTATTTATAACACTGATTGAAAACGCGTTTAAACATGGTGTAAGTAACAATAAAGCATCATTTATTTGCATTGAACTGGATGCCGATAGTAAACATATTACCTGTAATATCCGCAACAGTTATTTTCCTAAAGATAATCACGATAAAAGTGGTTCCGGTATCGGATTGGCAAATTTGGAAAGACGGCTGAAATTACTTTATTCAGGGAAATATATTTTTTCAAATAAGCAGGAAGGAGATTCTTATTATAGCCACCTGGAAATAGACTTGGATTAATTCAATTGAACCAAATATCCGGTACTTATTGTATTATTTCATGTTTTTCGAAAAAATGCATGTGCAGGAAAAAAAGATTTTATGCCCAGTGACGAAAATTTTCCTGCGCAGGAAAATTTTTATTTATGGGTATATGTTTGAAATCCGCAAAAAAAGGACATTTTACTTATTGTATTTATTGCCGATTATTTATCCGATGATATTTGTCAGAAATAAAAGCCGGAAGATCATAAATAGAAATAATTTGCATACATTTGTGTTTGATTGAATAAGAGTATAGAAACACAATGAAATATCTAATAAAAGGCCCGGACAGTTTTGTTCGGGCTTCTGTCCAACTGCCGGCATCAAAAAGTATCAGTAACAGGGTATTGATATTAAATGCTCTCAGTTATAGTCCTTTCGAAATAGAAAATATTTCCGATAGCGACGATACAAGAGTGCTGGCAGCAGCGTTGAATTCAAATGAACGGAATTTTGATATTGGGGCAGCAGGTACTTCCATGCGTTTTCTTACGGCTTTCTTATCGAAAGTGGTAGGCGAATGGACCATTACCGGTACGGAAAGGATGAAGAACCGTCCGATCAAGGTACTGGTTGATGCTCTTAACTCTCTTGGTGCACGGATTGAATATATGGAAAAAGACGGATATCCCCCGTTGCGTATTTTTGGTAGCGCATTACAAGGCGGTGAGATATCTTTATCAGGAGGGATAAGTTCACAGTATATATCTGCGCTATTGATGATCGCTCCTTATATGGAAAAAGGACTGACACTTCATCTGGAAGGAAAAATAATTTCGGTTCCTTATATCCGGCAAACAATCCGTTTGATGAATCAGTTTGGAGTGGGTGTCCAATGGAGCGGGGCAATAATAAAGATACAACCGCAGGAATATAAGCCGCTTCCTTTTTCGGTTGAATCCGATTGGAGTGCAGCGTCTTACTGGTATTCTATTATGGCTTTATCGGGAGCAGCCGAAATAGAATTGGGGGGACTTTACAAAGACAGTTTGCAGGGAGATGCTGCCGGAGCAGATATTTTTGCCCGGTTAGGAATAGATACGGTATATTCAAAAAAAGGAGTATTACTTAAACGTAACAGCAACAGTTGTAAAGAAATGGTTTATGATTTTGTGAATGAACCTGATCTTGCTCAAACTTTAGCTGTAGTTTGTGCGTTATTGAATATACCTTTCCGCTTTTCCGGATTGCAGACCCTTAAAATTAAAGAAACTGACCGGATAGAAGCGTTGAAAACAGAATTGAGAAAATTAGGATTTATGCTCAAAGACGATCATGACAGTATCCTGGAGTGGGATGGAGAACGGTGTGAAGCCCAATCCGATCCGGTTATAGATACGTATGAAGATCACCGCATGGCAATGGCTTTTGCACCTGTGGCAGTGTTACGGCCGGATGGTATAAAAATAGCTGATCCGGGCGTTGTCTCAAAAAGTTATCCGGGTTTCTGGGGTGACCTCAGAAGTGCGGGATTTACTATAAAAGAAGATCAATAAAAAATATCATTTTAAAGAAAGTCAATTTTCAGTAATATGTTTTATCTCATTATCAGTCTTATTATATTGGGCTGTATTGCTGCTGTTTTCGGGTATTTTCACAACAAGAAACTTGAAAGGATGCTTGAGCGTGGTGAAATATCAGAGATACCAGAAGCCGGAGAAATTCCGGAGGTATGTTGCGGTGAGCATGAATTATGTGAACGCGACAGCTTATTAGCTGCCGTGAGTAAGCAGATTGAATATTATGATGATGAAGAATTGGACAGGTATCGTGGTACGGACGCAAATGTTTACAGCGATGAAGAAATAGAAGAGTTTCGCGAAGTATTATATACTTTGCGGGAGGTTGAAGTAGCTGGTTGGCTAAGAAGCCTGCAATTACGTAATATAAACCTGCCGGACATGCTGAAAGATGAAGCTTTCCTTATCGTGGGAGAACGGAGAATAGGCTGATCATAATTTAGAATAAATTTACCTTGATAGAATTACTGAAATATTCTTTTTTTCAGAATGCCCTATTGGGTAGTCTCCTTACAGCAGTGGCCTGCGGAATAGTAGGGACCTATATCGTAGCACGACGGTTGGTTTTTATTAGCGGTGGAATTACCCATGCTTCTTTCGGAGGATTAGGATTAGGTTTTTATTTAGGTTCAAACCCGATACTGATGGCGCTTATTTTTTCCGTTCTTTCAGCTTTTGGAGTAGAGTGGATAAGTAAATCTCAGAGCGTGCGCGAAGATTCGGCTATTGCGGGTGTATGGTCGTTAGGAATGGCATTAGGCGTTATTTTTATTTTTCTTACTCCCGGTTATGCTCCTAACCTTTCGGCTTACCTGTTCGGGAATATACTCACTGTTTCCACTACGGATATTATCTGGATCGCAGCGTTATCTATCCTGCTGATTCTGGTATTTTCTTTTTTTATGAGGGAAATTATATATGTAGCATTCGATAATGATTTTGCGGTTACACAACGCCTTCCCGTAAAAGCAATAGAATATATGATGATGTTCTTCATCGCGGTTACTATTGTGCTTTCTATACGTTTGGTTGGCATCATGCTACTGATGAGTTTACTTACACTTCCCCAGATAACGATAAACCTCTTTACATCCGATTTCAAAAAGATCATATTAGGTAGTATTGTTGTAGGTTTTCTGGGTTGTGTAGCCGGCCTTGTGCTTTCTTATTATCTTAATGTTCCTTCCGGAGCTTTCATTATTCTGGTATTAGTATTGTTCTTTTTGGGAGTTAAAGGTGTATTATTCCTCACCCACAGGCAATAAATGAGTCTGATTTCAGTTTATAATACGTTAAGGTAGTTCTCCGTACGTGAAGAAAAGTTTTTATTATATCGTTTCTCTTTTTATTTTATGTTTGCTTGGTTCGTGCAGTACAAAGAAAAACACGAAAGCAAGCCGCTTTTACCATGCTTTCAATTCAAAATATAATATTTACTACAACGGGAAAACATCTTTCGATGAATCCTTGAAAGCCATGCAGGATGGATATACCGAATCATATACCGATATGATACTGATGCACCCTGTAAGCGCACAGCCCAAAGATAAAGAAACGCCCGGCGGCCCCTTTAACCGGGCAATTGAAAAAGGAAATAAAGCGATCAAACTGCATTCTATTAAAGCAAAACCAAAAAAGAAACCCGGCTGGAGGAATAATCCTAAACAGCGCGCATTTCAGGAACAGGAAGAATACAATCCTTTCTTAAAAAAAGCCTGGCTGCTTATCGGTCAGGGACAATTCTATAATGCAGACTTTCTGCAGGCGGCTGCAACCTTTTCATATATAGCACGCCATTATCCGGAAGATGAAGAGTTGGTTGCCGAGGCCCGGTTGTGGCAGGCACGTTCCTATGCTGAAATGGACTGGTTGTTTGAAGCAGAGGATATATTGGCAAAATTAAACCGGAATGGTATACCCAAAAAAAATCTCGATCAATATGCTACCGTTTACGCTGATTACCTGGTGAAAAGTAAAGATTATGAAGAAGCTATACCTTATTTTAAAACCGCTATAAAGGCGGAAAAAAACCGGAAGCAACGTACCCGTATGAAATATCTCCTGGCGCAGATATATGCGGAAGAAGGTCAGGATAATTTAGCTTATAAGACATTTGGTGAAGTAGTAAAAGCCAATCCTCCCTATGATTTGGAATTTTCGGCAAGGATAAGACAAACAGAGGTGTTTTCCGGAGCGAATTATCAAAAAGTGGTAAAGATGCTGCAGGGTATGGCCAAAAGTGATAAAAACAAAGACTATCTGGACCAGGTATATTATGCTTTAGGAAATGTTTACCTTTCCAGGGAAGATACTGTTCAGGCTATTGCAAATTACGAAACCGGTGTGGAGAAGAGTGTCCGTAACGGGATGGATAAGGCTATTCTGTGGATTAAACTGGGTGATATTTATTTCCAGCAGCGCGATTATATTCGTGCCCAGCCTTGTTTCAGCGGCGCTTTGGCAATTATTCAGAAAGAATATAAAGAATACGACAGGGTGTCCAAACTATCGGCGGTTTTGGACGAATTGGTTGTACATGCGGAAGCCGTACATTTGCAGGATAGTTTACAAACCCTTGCCAGGATGCCGGAAACCGAGCGGTTAGCTGTCATCGATAAAATAATTGAACAGGTAATACGGGAGGAAGAAGAAGCGAAAGCGGAAATGGAAAAGGCTGCTTATTTGGCCGAAATGGAATCGATGGGGACGGGAATTGACCGGCCGGGAACCGAAACGAATATAATAACACTGCCAACAGCGGGCGGAGAATCGTTCTATTTTTATAATCCGCAGACAGTATCGCAGGGAAAGACACAATTCCAGCGCAGATGGGGAAGGCGTCCACTGGAGGACGACTGGCGGAGACGTAATAAAAAAGTTACGACTTTTGATGAAAACATAGATGATCAACCGATAGATACAGGCCAGGAGCCTCTGCTCGGTGAAGACGGGCTTCCTTTACCCTTAGATTCATTGGATAACTTCCTGCCTGAGGAAATTTCGGATGATCCGAAGACCCGTGAGTATTATATACAGCAAATACCGCTGACAGATGAGGATATAGAAGCCTCAAATATTATCATTATTGACGGGCTTTATAATATGGCTATGATCTATAAAGATAAACTGGAAGATCTGCCATTGGCTACAGAAGCGTTTGAAGAATTACAACGTCGCTTTCCCGGTAATGAGCATTCATTGGAAAGTTATTACCAGATTTATCTCATGGCTCTTAGGACAGGCGACACGGCATTGGCTTCACGTTATAAATCCAAATTGATTACCGAGTTTCCGGAAAGCGATTATGCGGTAGCTGTAGCCGATCCGAATTACGAATATAATATCCGTATGATGGATTCAGTACAGGATTCCATTTATCAGAAAACCTATGCAAGCTATCTTGCGGATGATATTCAGGCGGTACGCAGGAACTACAGAGAGATCAGCGCCAAATATCCATTGGCTACCCTGATGCCTAAATTTATGTTCCTCGACGCGTTGACATATGTTCAGGAAGGCGATGCGGAAGGTTTTAAAGAAGCGCTGAAAATATTGGTGGAAAGGTATCCGGATGCCGATGTAACAGAACTGGCGGGTGAGATGCTGAAAGGTGTACTTCGTGGTCGCGCCATGGTACAGGGTTCAGTAAGAGGAATGGTATGGAATTTACGCTTTGGTGGCGAAGGCGAATTGTCTGCGGCGGATTCTGCCCGTACCTTTTCGACGGAAAAAAATATGCCTTACCGCATGATGATGGTGTATCCTACCGGAAGTGTCGACAAAAACAAATTATTATTTGTTGTGGCAGCCTATAATTTCGCTAACTTCATGGTGAAGACGTTTGATCTTACCCAGGAAGAGTCCGGGCCGTTAAGCATCCTTACCATAAGCGGTTTCGTGAGTTTTGAGGAAATTCATCAATATTACAAGATGATATATGGGAAAGACGGATTTGCATCTTCGTTAAGCGGTGAGATAGCAGTCATTCCTATATCGGAGGATAACTATGGAACATTGATGCGCGGTAAAACCCTGGATGAATATATTTCTTTCCTTGAAGACAGCTTTGGTGAAGAAGCTCCCGAATTGGTCGGCCGTTTAAAAGCGCGCATGCAGAAAGATGAGAAAGAAGATGCTGAGCCACCTGTGATCACCGGTGAGGAAGGTGAACCGCAGGATGATGAAATGCCGGTCGAGGCAGAAACCCGGGAGGAAATAGCCGAAGATCCGCCTGTGGAAGAAGAACAGGTTACGGAACCGGTTGAAATAACTGAAGCTCCGGTAGTACCTATCGTGGTCGACACAATCACGGATAAAGTGCCTATGTCTGAACGGATACTTCCTGCCGAACAGCCGGAAGAATTGAATGATGCGACTGAGATGATCCCTGTCGCCCCGCCGGTAGAGGATGAAGGTTTGACGTTGAAAGATATAGAGGAGATCCGTAAACGGGAAGCTGCCGAAGAAGAAGCACGTAAGGAAGCTGCAAGGTTAGAGCGTGAAGAGAGAGAGAAAGCGGAGAAAGAACTTGCGGAGCAAAAGAAAAAAGAACGGGAAGAATTACTAAAAAAACAAAAGGCGGAAGAAGAAGCTTTATTGAAAGCAAAAGCAGAACAGGAAAAACAACGCGAACGTGAACGCAAAGAGAAACTGAAACAGGCTGAAGCCGACCGTAAAGCTAAACTAAAAGCCAGGGAGCAACTACGTAAAGAAAAAGAACGCGAATATAAAGCACGACTGAAGGAAAAAGAAAAGGAACGAAAACAAAAAGAACGGGAATATCAGCAAAAGCTGAAGGAAAAGGAAAAAGCGCGTCGGGAAGCTCAAAAAGCCAAGGAAGCTGCCCGGAAACGGTAACAAATAAGAACGGTATGTAAGGAGAATAGTTTATTTTTGCATACAATATCTATCTAACTTCTGATGAATATGAAAAAATACATTGTCATTCCGTTCCTGTTATGGATTATGTTGAACTGTGCCTCTTTAGTTTCCGCACAGGAAATATTTATACATTCACATAATGATTACAGGCAACGCGTTCCTTTTTTTCAGGCATATTCACAACAATTATCTTCTATAGAAGCTGATGTCTTCATAACAGCAAAGGACCAGTTGGTTGTTTGTCATGATAGGGAAGAAGTACCTTGGGCTCCAACTTTTAGCGATGCGTATGTTAAGCCCTTAGTAAGTTTATTTGAAATAAATAATGGAAAAGCATGGAGAAATTCGGATAAGACAATTCAATTGCTTATCGACCTGAAGACCCCTGTAGACAGCACTTTGCAAAAAGTAATTTCAGAGCTGGAGAAATATCCGGAAGTATTTGATCCTAAGGTAAACCCCTATGCAGTACGGGTGGTTATTTCGGGTAACAGACCTGATCCTTCGGATTTTCATACCTATTCTTCCATTATCTCTTTTGACGGCAATCATACAAATTATACACCCCGACAGTTGGAAAAAATCAGTTTGATCAGCTTTAATCTCCGGAATTATACTCAATGGAAAGGGGAAGGGCCGGTTCCAACAGATGAATTAAAAAAAATAGAAGAAGTAATTGAAACTGTTCATCGTTTAGGGAAACCCATCCGTTTCTGGGGTACACCGGATGGTGTTCCTGCATGGAAAATGTTTCATGCATTGGGAGTTGATTATATTAATACGGATAATCCCGAGGCTTGTGCGGCTTATTTTAATTCATGTGGGCGTATAAAGTTAAGATTTAATGATCAGGGTAAATTTAAAATAGCGCAGTTTACAGACCTGCATTGGAGCCATAAATCGGCTAATTGCACCAAAACAATCGCTACTATCCGGTCTGTATTGGAAACAGAAAAGCCTGATATTGCCATGTTAACCGGAGATATAGTCACAAATACACCTGCGAAAGAGGCCTGGCTGACTATTGCCCGGATATTTGAGGAAACAGAGACACCTTTTGCCGTTATGATGGGGAACCATGATGCGGAAGCTGGTATTTCTAAAGAGGAAATCTTTGATTTAATGGAAGATTTACCTTATTATGTAGGTGAGAAAGGTCCGGATGGCGTGTATGGGTATGGTAATTTTGTTCTTCCGGTAGCAGGTCGGGATGCCGGTACCAGCGCTTTATTATATTGTTTTGACTCCAACGATTATCCTCCCGGAAATAAATACGGGCATTACGACTGGATACATTACGATCAGATAGATTGGTATAGAAACCAAAGCAAAAAATATACCAGCGATAATAATAACATACCCTTGCCTGCATTAGCCTTTTTTCATATACCGTTACCTGAATATAAAAATATGACAGAACGTAATACCATCGTAGGAAATAAAGAAGAGGGAGTGGCTTCTCCCGTGATCAATACCGGAATGTTTGCATCTATGGTTGAAATGAAAGATGTTATGGGAGTTTTTGTGGGACATGATCATAATAACGATTATATTGGCATGGAGTATGATATTGCACTAGCATTCGGAAGGGTAACGGGTACTGATGCATACGGTAAGTTTGAAAGGGGGGCACGGATTATTGAATTGCATGAAGATAAGTTCAGGTTTGATACCTGGATACGTACACCTAAAGGAATTGAATTTGCCTATTATTTCCCTTCTGGCATATCTTCAGAAGACGAAAAAGGTCTGGAATATATGCCGTCCAGGAATGTTATGACGCAGAAAAACGGTGTATTATATTCTTACTATGAAGGTAAATTTAAATCTATAAACCAGCTGACGGCAGAAAGAAAAAAAAGTGAGGGACAGATGAAGAACTTCATTATAAAAGATGCTCCTCTGCAAGATGGTTTCGGATATGAGTTCCGGAGTTTGATCAACATACCTCAAACTGGTATCTATCGTTTTTATACCTATTCGGATGATGGTTCGCAGCTATTGATTGATGGCCGGCTGGTAGTTGATAACGACGGTTCGCATAATGCACGGAGGGTTGATGGTAAAATTGGCCTCGAAGCAGGCTTCCACGAAATAAAAGTGCTGTATTTCGAAGACTATATGGGGCAGGTATTGGAAGTTGGTTTTTCCGGTAAAGATATCAGGGAAACGACTATCCCTGATCATCTTTTATTCATCCCTGACTAAACAATTTCATTATTTTCCGAAAGTTATACCCATTCTTTCGCCTTGTATGATCAGGTCGTGACCAGGAGTAACCAGTTTTAGTTTTCCTGCCACTTCGGAAAGGGGGATCGACTCCACTTTGTCTCCTTTCATGCATACCATACGACCGAATTGCTTGTTTGCAATCAGTTCCGTAGCATGCCCGCCCAGGCGCGTTGCGAGATTACGATCGAAAGGGGAAGGATTGCCTCCTCGCTGAATATAGCCCAATACAGTTTCGCGTGTTTCAATACCGGTAGCAAGTTCGATTGCTTTGGTAAAGTAATCGGCCGGCCTTTTTTTATTAATAGTTTCGACTCCTTCGGCTACTACTACAATAGAGTAAGGTTTTCCACGCCGTGTCCGGTCAAGAATAGCTTCATTTACCTTGTCAATGTCATATCCGAGTTCAGGCAGAAGAATTACATCCGCTCCTCCGGCCATACCTGCATATAATGCAATCCATCCTACACGATGGCCCATAACTTCTACTACCATCACACGCCGGTGGGAACTTGCTGTCGAATGTAAACGGTCGATGGCTTCAGTAGCAATATTTACTGCTGTATCGAACCCGAAGGTAATATCCGTTCCCCACACATCGTTATCGATCGTTTTCGGGACGCCTATGATATTCAGGCCGATTTGAGATAACAGGCATGCTGTTTTCTGCGTACCGTTGCCTCCTATGCAAACGATACAGTCTAAACCTAATTCGTCGTAACTTTGTTTTATAACTGAAGCCTGGTCGTTATCAGAAGCAATTAGTTTACGAAAGGATTTCTCGCGTGAAGTCCCCAGGATGGTACCTCCCAGATTTAAGATACCTGAGAGACTGCGTTCATCCAGGATCTGGATATCTTTTTTCAGAATGCCTGAAAATCCACTATGGATGCCGATCACTTCCATATTATAATGCATAATTGCAGTTTTGCCTACACCACGGATGGTAGCATTAATCCCGGGACAATCGCCGCCTGATGACAATATACCTATTTTCATAACATTATGAATTATATGACAACAAAGATAGAAATAACAAAGAGAATGGCTACATTTGCATCCAATTCATTCAAAGGAGCATGGATATTTTAACAAAAGTAATATCACAAATATTCGTACCCCGGCAACGGGAGATCGAACAGTTTGCGCAGAATACCGATGATATCCAGCGTAAGCAATTGAAAGCTCTTTTGTCTAAAGCTAATAACACCGAATGGGGCAAAAAGTTCGACTTTAAATCCATCCGTACATATAACGATTTCTCTTCACGGTTACCTTTACAAAGCTACGATGATATAAAACCGTTCGTTATCCGGATGATTAACGGTGAGAAGAATGTTCTCTGGCCTTCGGTCGTCAAGTGGTACGCTAAGAGTAGCGGTACCACGAATGATAAAAGTAAATTTATACCTATTACTCCTGAAATATTAAAAGGAAGCCAATATAAAGGCGGATTTGATTGTGTAGCTTTATACCTCCGGCAAAATCCCAAAAGCCGTTTTTTTTCCCGTAAAGGATTGATATTAGGTGGTAGCCACAGCCCCTCTCCACTTAACCAACGCGCACATTATGGTGATCTTTCTGCTGTGCTGATTCAAAACCTGAACCCTTTGGTTAATCTGATACGCGTACCCCGGAAACGGATCATATTAATGGATGAATGGGAAAGTAAGATCAAAGCCATTGTTGAAAGTACATGGAATGAAGACGTAAACAGTCTTTCAGGTGTTCCTTCGTGGATGTTGGTACTAATTAAAGCCGTTCTGGAGAAAACCGGAAAAAAATACTTGACGGAGGTATGGCCTAATATGGAAGTTTTTTTTCACGGTGGGATCAGTTTCGAACCTTATCGCGACCAATATAAAACTCTGATACCTTCTGATGATATGCATTATATAGAAACTTATAATGCATCCGAAGGATTTTTCGGTATCCAGGATGATCCGGCGAATCCCGGTTTGCTGATGATGCCTGATTATGGAATATTTTATGAATTCATTCCTTTAAATGAACTGGAACACTCTGATCCTACCATTATACCGTTAGAAGCGGTGGAAACAGGCAAGAACTATGCTATGGTCATTACAACCAGTGGAGGGCTATGGCGTTATTTGATCGGGGATACCGTACGTTTTACCTCCCTTTTCCCCCATAAATTTATCATTTCCGGAAGAACGAAACATTATATTAATGCGTTCGGTGAAGAATTAATGGTAGACAATGCCGATAAGGCTATAAGTATAACCAGTCGTGAAACAGGTGCGAAAGTAAAAGAATATACAGCAGCGCCTCGTTTTATGTTGGACAAGGGCAAAGGACTTCATGAGTGGTTGATTGAATTTGAAAAAATGCCTTCCAACCTGGAAGAATTTGCTACTTTACTCGATAAACATTTACAGGAGCTTAATTCTGATTATGAGGCAAAACGTTATAAAGGTATTTCTCTCCAACCGCTTAAAATTATCGTATCACGCCCCGGTACATTTTATGAATGGCTTAAGCAGAAAGGAAAATTAGGGGGGCAACATAAAATTCCCCGTCTCAGTAACGACCGTACACAGATGGAAGAATTGCTGTCGCTTAATTCCTGATCAGGTTATATAAGTATAATAATTCCCATTATTTATTCAGTTTTTAAATAAAAAAAGTATATTAGCGTTCTATATGTTAAATTGTTAATTGGCAATAAGCATATGAAACGCACATTCCTGCTGTTATTATTTACCTTAATTATCCTTTATGTTCATGAGGGATATAAAATTATAACGGATAAACCGTTAACAGAAAGTTTAAAGAACGGTCTTCTATCCGATATAGCAGGCGAAGTACGGGCGATACCTTTGCGTCCGCCCGGCGAAAGTCCGATTGAGAAGGCAAGAGGTGTTCGTCAGGAAGGCGACAATGTGTTTTTGGTTAGTAATGATATTTTGTACCGTTTTAATAAATCAGGAGAATTTCTTTGCCGTGTTACTGATCCTCAAATTATAAAAGTCGGAGGATACTTGATCGATCCCTTAAAGCGTATATTGATTGTAATGGGTAATACGGATGATATTCACTACTATTCTTTCTCCGGAGAATTGATAAACTGTAAGAAGCTTGAATCTGACGGTTTATCCCGTAAGATACATTCGATCACTTATCATGATAAATTTATATGGGCTGCAGAAGAACGTATGAACTGGGATGAAGCCACACAAGAAATACGGATAGAAAAAGAAATTGTTAAATACGATTCTTTTTTTAGAAAAATAGAATCTTTTCCAATAACCGCTACCGGATTGGAAGAAAAAGCCTTTTGTCCATATTCTTTTCCTTTCCAGTTAGGTATAATAAAAGATACCGGAAATATATACGCGTATGCTCCTTATATGCACCCCGAAAACCTGTTGCGTGATACGCTGATTATCAGGAACGGATATAAGAATCCGATTTACCAGTCATTCCATGATGAAGTAACGGTTTATCCGTTACGGTTCGGGAACCGTTACTGGATATCTACCTATCTTGATCCTTATGAAACAGCTTCTAACTACACATTCTGTTTTGACCGTGAAAGCAATAAATCATGGTTAATTACCGGCGGATTCAAGGATAATTTTTATCAAACCGGATTTATTTCCGATATGCAGCCGATAGACGCCTATGGTAATCAATATTGTTACTGGAAGACGGGAGAAGAACTGAAAGAACATTTTCCGGAACAGATGGAATCCGGTAATCCTGTTTTATTTATTGTTACCTTGAAAGGATAATTGGCATATTAAAAATAATATCTATCTTTGTTGCCGGATCATGGTGTAACCGTTTGCTTTCGTAGACGGTTAGTAAAAGGGAATCCGGTGTAAATCCGGAGCTGTACCCGTAGCTGTAAGTCCTGTAAACCCCGGCAACTTCATTGCCACTGTTCCGTAAAGGAGCGGGAAGGCCGCCGACAGAGGAGGACAAGCCAGAAAACCTGCCATAATTCTTTATCCAATGCCTCGGGTAAAGGTAATTGATAAACCACAATTGTATGCCAGATTTGTTGTTTAATATGAAAGGGCTTTTGCTCTGTATCTGCCTGTTTTCTACTGAGGTAGCAGTTAGTCAGCAGCCGGATAGCCTTACTTATCGTGAACTTTCCAATGTGGAAGTAGTTGAAAAGGCGCGTCCTTCCCTCACACGCGAAGGCGCGCCGGTTCAGCTTTTAGACCGTTCGGGAATAGAGCGTTTAGGCTTGCATGACCTTTCGGATGCCGTACGTCGTTTTTCCGGTGTAACAGTCAAGGATTACGGGGGTATAGGCGGTTTAAAAACCGTTTCGGTAAGGAGTTTAGGCACTCAGCATACAGCCGTAAACTATGATGGTGTAACCATCACCGACGCACAAAGCGGGCAGGTAGACATAGGTCGTTTTACGTTAGATAATGTGGAAAGTGTTTCCCTTTCTGTCGGACAAACCGATAATATTTTTCAAACAGCGCGAATGTATGCTTCTGCAGGGGCCTTAAGTATCACAACACAGGCTCCCCGTTTCGATAAAAAGAATTATCGGGTTCAAGGGCAAATAAAAGCGGGATCATTCGGATTATTTAATCCTTCCTTCCGATACGACCAAAAGCTGAATAATATATATTCGACATCTGTGCATACCGATTGGTTAAGGGCCGACGGTCAATATCCGTTTACCTTTACTAACGGGGATATCGTAACAGAGGAAAAACGTAAAAACAGTGATATAAAAACCTTTCGTACAGAGCTTAACCTGTTTGCGGATTGGAAAAGTGGCGGAACACTAAAGATAAAAGGATACTGGTTTAATTCAAACCGCGGATTACCTGGTTCCGTTGTACTATATAATAATTATCATAAAGAGCGTTTAAAAGACCGGAATGGTTTCATCCAGGGAATATATGAGAACCGCTTCAATTCTCAGTTTACTTTTAAGGCGCAGGGTAAGTTTGATTATTCCTGGACACGCTATCAGGATTTCCATAGTAAATATCCCGGCGGACAGCAAACGGATGTATATACGCAACGCGAGTATTACTTATCTTCCTCTGTACTGTATAATCCGGTTAAAAACCTGTCTTTTTCTTTAGCAGAAGATTTTTTCCTCAATACACTGGATGCAACTCTTCCCAAATGCGTGTTTCCCGAACGGTATACATCGCTAACGGTTCTGGCAACCCAATATAAAAACACCCGGTTTACCGCAACAGCCAGCCTTTTGGGAACGTTTATTACTGAAAATGTAGAAATAGGTGAGGCCGCTGAAGATCGTAAACGACTTTCTCCGGCGATTAGTGTATCATACCGTATCCTAAGTAGTCAAAACCTGCGGGTACGCGCGTCATTCAAAGATATATTCCGTGTGCCCACCTTTAATGATCTTTATTATGACAGGCTGGGTAACCGCGACCTTGATCCGGAAAAGGCAATTCAATATAATGTGGGGATTACATGGAGCGGTAAATCAGATAAAATACGGCTGGACTATATAAGCCTGACAGCAGATGCATATTATAATCAGGTTGATGATAAGATTGTGGCTCTTCCTACCATGTTCATATGGAAAATGATGAATATGGGAAAAGTGGATATAAAAGGGCTGGATTTAAATTTTTGTTCCCGTTTTGTGCTGCCGACTGATATGTTTTTGCAAACCGACGCTTCATATACATGGCAAAAAGCAGTGGATGTAACTGATAAAGAATCTAAAATTTATAAACATCAGTTACCCTATACACCGGAACATACGGGAACGATATCTGTCTCGTTTGAGAATAAATGGCTAAATGTAAGCTGGCTGCTGACTGCAGTAGGCGACCGTTACGCGCTTCCTCAGAATCTGGAAGCGAATCTTATAGATGATTATATTGAGCAACAATTATCTTTTAACCGTACGTTTACCTTTAAACAATCATCTTTACGAGCACAGGTAGAGATTGTAAATCTCGGCGACGTTACTTACGACGTGATCCGTTATTATCCCATGCCGGGACGTTCCTTCAGAGCAAGTATTAAATATATATTCTAACTAAATTAAAATGAACATGAAGAAATTTTATTATCTATTAGCCGTCTGTGCATTGATAACAATGCCATTTACATCCTGTAGTGACGATGATGATGAGGAAAACCAACTGGTTCCGGGTAAAGCCGTAAGTAATCTGTCTTTTACGGATACGGATACAGATCCGGATAAAATCGGAGGTCCGTTAAAATGGGATCTGCCCGAACCTGAAACCAATATTGACGATTATGTGATCTATTTTGGTGATGCCGAAAAAGAGAAAAAAATAAAAGTCGGGGAAGTACCTAAAGGGACCACATCTTATATTATTCCCGCAGGGACAGATCCTCATCCGTTTATATCTGTTGTTGCACGTAATTCGGCGGGAGAATCCAATAATATATTTAGTATAGCCGTGATTAATAATAAAGAAGAAGTTGTTACGGATATAAAATTTGAAGATAAAGATAATACGAAAGATAAGATCAGCGGAACCGTATCGTGGACAGCTCCGGAAAATCCGCCAAGGGAGATAACCGGTTATGTAATTTATCTTAACAATAATGATAAGGAGAAAGGAGAAAAAATAGGGGAAGTAGCTGCAGGAGTGACCACATTCGAAATACCGGAAGGAACGGATTTTAAAGCAAAAATGAATGTAGTTGTGAAAACAGTTGACGGCGAGAATGATGAATTTACCTCTATCAATGTAAATGATGTGTTTACAAAAGGTGGCCTTTATATTTTAAATGGCGGTAACTGGAATGAAAATAATGCTTCTCTTAGTTATTATGATTTGGGAACTAAAGAAATAACAAAAGATATTTACCGGACACAAAATGGTAAAGGTTTAGGAGATGGAGCGGAGCAATTACTAATTTATGGATCAAAAATGTATATAACTGTGTCAGGTTCTAACCGTTTGGCCGTGTTGGATTTGGAAGGAAAAGAAATAAAGAGTATAACTCCTGAAGGTGATGAACCGATGAATCCTCGTTGTATGGCTGCTGATAACGGGAAAGTATATGTAAGTTATTATTATGGTCACTCGGTGGCGATGCTAGATACCGTATCTTTAGAAGTAGAAAAAGAAGTTAAAGTGGGCCGTTATCCTGAGCAGTTAACAGTTGCAAATGGTAGGATCTACGTTGCTAATTCAGGTGGAAATGATCATCCCGATTATGGCGAGACTATATCTGTAATCAATCAAACTTCATTTGAAGTGGAAAAGGAAATAAAAGTCGCATTTAATCCTGTTGGAGTAATTTCAGATAGCCAAGGAGATGTATATGTTATTTCCTGGGCAGATCATGGAAAAACTACTGATCAAACCTTGCAACGTATAAATAGTAAAACAGATGAAGTAGTTGTCATGGGTAAAGCTACAAAAATGACTGTTGTTGATGATAAAATTTACACCTATTTTAGTCAGTATTATAATAGTAAAGGTATTTCATATGTGGAATATGATGCTTTAACAGAATCAGTTGTTAATGATAAGCTAATTGCTGATAATACGATTATACCAAGCCCCAATACTATAGCTGTAGAACCTGTTACCCGTAATCTTTTTGTAACTTATTTTGATTATAGTAGTACAAGTTCAATGTATGTATTTGGAGCAAATGGTGAGTTATTGGAGACTATTGACACTGGTGGGTTCGACTCCAAATGGATGGCATTCGTATCTAAATAAAAATGAAATATTTTTTATTCATACATCTTATTTTCCTGGTTGCGGCTTGTTCGCAACCGGGAAAACAAATTTCTTCCGCTCAGGCTAATTATTCGGATTCAATCTATTATGCCAAAGGGTTTACCGTGCAGCGATTTGATGATTTTATTGCTGTGGATGTAATTGATCCGTGGGATACCACTCAATTGCTACAGCGGTATGTATTGATCGAACGAAATAAACCGCTGCCGTCTGACTTACCTAAAGGTACAATAGTAAAAATACCCCTTCAGAATATAGCTGTTTATACTTCGGTACATGCTTCTATTATTGACCAGTTAGGGGAAACCGGTAAAATAATCGGAGTCTGTGAGCCACAATATATGGACTCTCCTGCTATTAAAGAGGGATTGGCGACTGGTCGTATAGCGGACCTGGGAATAGCTACTTCTCCGAATGTAGAGAAGATGATCGATATAGGAGTAGAGTATATCGTTGCTTCGCCATTTCAAAACAGTAATTACGGACAAGCGGAGAAAATAGGTATTCCTATTATAGAAGCTGCCGATTATATGGAGACGCTTCCGTTAGGAAGAGCCGAATGGGGGCGATTCTATGGGTTATTATTTCAAAAAGAAGCTTTAGCCGATTCTATTTTCCGGGAAACAGAAAAAAACTATCTGGCATTGAAAGGGATTGCCTCCAAAACAACAACCCGGCCGACTGTTATTTCTGAAAAACGATACGGGTCTTTTTGGTATGTTGCCGGAGCAGACAGTTATGTGGCAAACTTTTTTGCTGATGCAGGTGCGGATTATATATTCAGGGATATCCCCGGTTCAGGCAGTACCCCATTAGCATTTGAAACCGTATTGGATAAAGGGATCAATGCGGATATATGGATCATGAAATATAACCAGCCTGTAGAAATGACTTACAACAGTCTTCGTACGGAATATACCCCGTATGAAAATTTCAAAGCCTGGAAAAACCGCAATATTTTTACCTGCAACACAGGAAAAGTTCCTTATTACGAGGAATTTCCTATTCATCCGGACTACTTATTGAAAGACCTTATCTGGATATTCCACCCCGAATTACTTCCGGATTATATTCCACGTTACTATAAAGAAATGAAGACCATTCTTTATTAAAGGAATAGTTTCTTATTTTAAGGTACTTGATATATCTGTGTTGAACCTTGATTATTATAATTAGGCTCTATATCTATCATTATACCACAATTGTATCGGTATTCATATGAAGTAGAATTGTAATCACTGTATTGAAACTGATTAGAAAAACAATATCCGTCTCCATTTCCCCCGTTCCCATTTTTTATATGTATAAAATAACCGTATCTTTGAACAAGTATGGCTCCATCTACAACATATGCATGTCCACCCCATCCACTTGGATCAGAATATCCATACATGAAAACTGGTAACTTTTTGTTATTTATTTGATTGTATACTGGTATAATATCATAGTCGAGATGTTTAATGTTTGGTTTGTATCCCATTTGTTCAAAGACTGGTTTAGCATCATTTGGATAAGCATATGAAACATTTGTATGATATTGCATTTTTAATTTGTAACCAATTTCGGCAAGTAAATTAGAAACATGCTTTTTATATATTGATGAAAGTACATTTGGATTAGCGATCTGTATTTGATTCCAGGAATCTAATGGATAAGATGTTATTTCAGTAGTCCAAACATTTTTGGATGATTCTTTTTTATATGCACCTATCCGTGGCCATTTATGATAAGCCATTATTTCTCCCATTGCAACCGCTGCACAACCTGCTGCTGAACGAGTTGGGCCATCATATGGAGTGAAGTCAATATAAGGTGATCCATTAGCATGCCATTTAGTTTTTGTAAAAGAATATGTTCCAGTATGCTCCCATCCGGGTGGATTCGGGAAATCAGCTTTCGTTAAAAAATCTTTACCTTCGACATGGTTTTCATTTAATTCATTATGAAGAAAACCATCTATTCGATCATACCAAAAATCAGAGTCAAGTGAATTAAATAAGCTAAACGAACCTTCGTAATTGAACGCTAAAATATTTTTTTTATAACGTGTATCACCAATAGAAACAACATATCCTGCCGGTTCGCCTAATTCTGAAAAATAATTGATAAAATATATCGGAACCTCTTGTGATTTTTTTATTTTTGGATTTTTGTTCTCAATATTAACAATTCTAATGACAGATTTAAATTGAGTTTTTAATTTATCAATTTTGTGGTTTGAACGTAATTTTAATTCTCCGTTATTATATAATTCTGAAGTAATATAATATAGGAAAGCATTATTATTTTCAATGGCTTGCTCTTTACTTATTAAATGTTTGTTAACCTCTAATATAGGACCTACGGAACTAATATAAACATCTTCATTTTTAATATCATTGCAACCAAATAAGAATACGAAGATGATAATCATAAAAAGATAAAATTTAATTTTCATTTTATAAAATTTAGTTTGATGTATTTTTTATAAAAGTAGTTTAAATGATATAAATAATTTATTTAGTAACTAAAAAATATACAAACATTGTTTTATGTATATGTAAATATTTAATTTCAATGAATAGTAAATAAAAAAGTTTCCCGGTTTTACTGATTAAAAACCGGGAAACCGATATGTATTGACCTTTAAATTAGGGGAAGGGCAGAAATTAATGTGCTCGTACCCGTTAATTAACTATACCATGGTTAAAGTGTTCAATAAGGGCGAGGGGGCTATATATAAATAAGTCAGGTTTTAGTTCTATCGAACACTTCAAAGTAATGAATTATTATGCAAGCGGCAAAGAAAAATGCTACTACAATACTTTCTCATTTTAAAATTTCATTAGAAAATCCGACAAATTTTTATCTGTTTCCAGTCCCATCCGTTTTCTTAACCGGTATCTTCTGAGCTCTACTGCACGAATAGAAATATTTAAAATAGAAGCAATCTCCTTTGTAGACAGATTCATTCGAATCAGGCAACACATACGTATATCATTATGGTTGACACCCGGATATCGTTGGCGGAAACGATCGATAAAATCCTGATGAGCACTATCGAAATAAGTATCAAATGCAATCCATTCACTTTGGTTATTCAATGTTTCATTAAGAAGTGAATGCATTTTTGCATAAAAACGATCCGGATAATGGTCTCCCAACATTTTCTTTTGCCGATCGAGTTCCTTTGATAGCGTTTGCATCGCAATACCCCGTTGTGTAAGGGCAGATGTCTGTATCATTAATTCGTTTTTCTTATTTTTTAGCTCTTTTTCCAACATTTCACCTTTTAACTGTTGTACTTTTTGTTGTTCAGCATCCAGGCGAAGCTGTTCTTTTCTTTTTAGTTTCTTTTTAAAAGCGATAATAGCTGTTAGTACCAGCATGACAAATAGGATAAAATAAACGTAATATGCCCACCGCGTCTTATACCAGGGTGGACATATCCTGATATTTAATAAGATCTCAGGAAAGTTGCCGGAAGGGATATATTTTCTTATCCGTAATTTATAATCTCCTTCAGGAAGCTGTAAAAAAGTAATTTTTCCGTTTCTTTGCCATTCTGACCATCTTGACGATATATTATCAATCCTATAGCTGATCTGATTATTAGGATTGAATACGGATGAACCCACATAAACAGTAGCTTCATGAAAATTGTATGGTAAAAATAATTTTGTCAGATCGGGATCGTGCAGATGGATTCCTTTTCCGTCTGTATACTCAATCCGGGTAAAACGAAAACGTAAGCCATTCTCACGGGTATTGTTGACCAACCGCATGGTATTGATTAACAATACCCCTTGTACGGTGGAAGCGATATGTAAAGAGTCGTTTAACGGTATAATCTGCCGTCCACGGTTAATAAGGTTCATATGATAATTATCAAACAGAATCCGGCATCTTAATTGGATGTCTTTTCCTTTTAGGTGGATAAGTCGGGCTTCGTTATCGTTGGTGAGCCAATATAATCTGTCGGAAACCGGATATATTTTCTCCTTGCCATTTAATTCTCCGATGTATGGAGTCTCTTTTAAAAGATATTCCGGCGTTATGGTTTCCTTTTCTGTTTTCTGGTTAAATATCCAGACAACCTCTTCCGCCCGTATCGGTACAAATGATTTATCTCCATACATTTCTGATTTATAATAATTAATGTTTGTCCGGATATAGATGGTATGGTTCAACAAGACAGCATCTGACAATTTTCCTACTTTGCTGCGTTTAGCTAATAGGCTTAGTGCAGGATCCATAATTATGACACATACTCCATTGTCTAAGGCAAACCATACTTTACGTTGGTTTTCCATATACATATTGTTTACTATGTTATCCTGCAAACCATTCTCGGTAGTTAAATGTACCAGTATATTCCCTGCACTATCCGCAATATGGACACCTTCCGCAAGAGTTGAAGTAAATTCATATTTACCGGCAGACAATGAAGTTGTCCGGTTCCTGAAAGAGACATCGGGACGGTCGTGAGTTAATTCCTGGTAGGTTAATTCTCCTGTAGAAGAAGGTGTCCAATATCCGATGGAGGTTTCACTTCGGGTGAACACGGTATCCCTTAAAAGAGTAACCCGCAGTACCGAGGATTTATCAGGTAATTCATATAATATCCAATTATTACCATCGAATGTCAATAGCCCTGAGTTATTGGCAACGTATAAGATACCATCGGGTGAAACGAGTAGGTCCCAGTTCTGACTGCTGGCCTTATATTCTGATAAGCCATAGTTTTTGATAAAAACAAAGGGTGTATTTGCCATCCGTGCATTGGATACAAAGATGGTTAGTAAATGGCAAAAGGTTATACATATTACCAATCGATACATACGTTAGAGTCTTAGGGATATTATTCCCTGATTTCATATTATTTTAGATAAGAAGGCAAGTGAAAAAATTACCGCAGGTTAACAGAGGATCGGAAGTGATTTGTTCCGGTAATCCGCGTAATCTGTTAACCTGCGGTGAAAACATCCAGACCTTCTTAGCCGATCTGTACAAATATAAATTTTATTTGTATTCCTGCCAACTTTTTATCTGGATATCTTTTACATCGATTGAACAGAAAGCATCAATGAAAGCGGCTGCCAAACGGGCATTTGTGATCAGCGGTATATTATGGTCGATCGCAGCTCTCCTGATTTTATATCCGTTCGTCAATTCACGTTTCGTATGGTCTTTAGGTATATTGATGACCAGGTCGAAAGCATGTTCACTGAACATTTTTATAATATCAAGTTTACCTGTTTCGTCAGGCCAGGATACCGTTTCCGTTTGGATACCGTTTTCAGTAAGGAATTTTGCCGTACCGGCCGTGCCGTACAAGGTATAACCTTTCTCTGATAACAAACGGCATGGATCCAACAGATCGACTTTGCTTTTAGCAGCCCCGGATGATACAAGAATATTCTTTTCAGGAATATTGTTTCCTACCGCAATCATAGACGAAAGCAACGCCTCATTAAAATCGTCGCCCAGACAACCGACTTCACCGGTGGAACTCATATCCACGCCTAAGACCGGATCTGCATTATGTAAACGGGCAAAAGAGAATTGAGACGCTTTTACCCCAATCCAGTCGATATCGAAAGCGCTTTTATCAGGTTTGCTGTAAGGAGCATCGAGCATGATGCGGGTAGCTGTTTCAATAAAATTACGTTTCAGCACTTTGGACACGAACGGAAAGCTTCGGGAAGCCCTGAGATTACATTCGATCACTTTCACGTCATTGTTTTTGGCAAGGAATTGGATGTTGAACGGACCGCTTATATTGAGTTCTTTCGCAATCTGTTTACTTATCTTTTTTACGCGGCGTGCTGTTTCAAAATAAATCTTTTGTGCGGGGAATACCAGAGTTGCATCGCCGGAATGGACGCCTGCGAATTCAATATGTTCAGATATAGCATACTCTACTACTTCGCCGTTCATTGCCACCGCATCAAATTCAATCTCTTTAGCATCCTGTAGAAATTCGGATACGACCACAGGATATTCTTTAGATACTTTAGCCGCCAGCCCCAGAAATTCGATCATTTGTTCTTTTGTATAACAAACATTCATGGCAGCTCCACTCAATACATAAGAAGGGCGGATCAAAATAGGGAAGCCTACTTTAGAAATAAATCCATCGATTTCCTCCATGCTGCTTACCTCCGCCCATTTGGGTTGATCAATCCCTAAAAGATCCAGCATGTTAGAGAATTTATGACGGTTCTCTGCACGGTCGATTGAAACAGGCGAAGTTCCCAGTATCGGGATTTGTTGCCTGTGCAGTTTCATCGCCAGGTTATTCGGTATCTGTCCACCCATCGAAACGACTACACCCTTAGGCATTTCAAGGTCGATAACGTCTAACACCCGTTCAAAAGACAGTTCGTCAAAATACAGGCGGTCGCACATATCGTAATCTGTCGATACGGTCTCGGGATTGTAATTGATCATGATAGATTTATATCCGAGTTTACGCGTTGTTAATGCCGCGTTTACAGAACACCAGTCGAACTCGACGGAAGAACCGATCCGGTATGCGCCCGACCCGAGGATCACTACGCTTTTTTCATTGGAGTAATAAGGAATATCATGCTCGCTTCCGTCATAAGTAAGATACAGGTAATTCGTTAGTTCCGGATGTTCCGATGCAATGGTATTGATCCGCTTCACACTCGGTAAAATACCCATTTTCTTTCTTAAATCACGTACGCGGATATTTTCCTTTTCCATATTTCCTTCCGGATTCTCAACATACCGGGCAATCTGGAAATCGGAGAAACCTAATCGTTTCGCCTCTTTAAGCACATCGGCGGGAAGCTCTTCTATTTTTTTATATTGCGAAAGGACGTGCGTATAATCTACGATATTTTTCAACCCGTTTAAAAACCAGTGGTTGATTTTTGTTAGATCATGAATGCGGTCGATAGAATATCCTTTTTCCAAAGCTTCGGCTATGGCAAATATGCGAAGGTCGGTAGGATTAGCCAGTTCTTCATCTAAATTATCAAACTGCAGATCTTTGTTTCCAACAAAACCGTGCATGCCCTGTCCGATCATGCGCAATCCTTTTTGCATGATTTCTTCGAAGCTTTTACCGATAGACATGATTTCCCCTACGGATTTCATGCTGGAACCGATTTGCCGGCTTACACCTACGAACTTGGTTAAATCCCAACGGGGAATTTTTACAATGATGTAATCTACCTCAGGCGCTTTATATGCCGAATTAGGCGTTCCCATTTCTCCTATTTCATCCAGACCATATCCTAAGGCAAGCTTTGCCGCAACAAATGCCAAAGGATAACCGCTTGCTTTAGAAGCTAAAGCGGAAGAACGGCTTAACCTGGCGTTTACTTCAATTACACGGTAATCGTTGCTTTCCGAATTAAAGGCAAACTGGATATTACACTCACCTACAATCGTTAAATGTCGTATGATCTGTATTGATAATTCCTGCAGCCAGGCAATTTCCTTTTCATTGAGTGAACAAGTCGGAGCAACAACAATACTTTCGCCTGTATGTACACCCAGCGGATCGACGTTCTCCATACTTACAACAGTAAAGCAATGGTCGTTTTTATCGCGGATTACTTCAAATTCTATTTCCTTCCATCCTTTGAGGGATTCCTCGACCAGAATCTGCGGAGAATAGGCAAAAGCGCTTTCAGCCAAAGTCTTCAATTCTTCTTCATTCTTGCAAATACCACTTCCCATTCCGCCTAATGCGTACGCAGACCGGATCATTACGGGGTATCCGATCCGGTTTGCAGCAGCCAGAGCATCGTCCATGTTTTCTACTGCCTGACTGACTGGAGTCTTAATATCAATCTCATCGAGTTTCTTTATAAAAAGGTCACGGTCTTCAGTATACATAATAGCTTCTACTGATGTACCTAATACCTGTACGCCATATTTCGCAAGAGTTCCGTTATTATATAGTTCAGTTCCGCAATTCAAAGCGGTTTGTCCGCCGAAAGCAAGCAGAATGCCATCGGGCTGTTCTTTCCTGATAACTTCTTCAACAAAATAAGGAGTTATAGGTAAAAAATAAACTTTATCGGCAATTCCTTCTGAAGTCTGTATGGTCGCAATATTCGGGTTTAAAAGCACACTGCTTATACCTTCTTCCCTCAGAGCTTTTAACGCTTGCGAACCTGAATAATCGAATTCACCCGCCTGTCCTATCTTTAACGCACCGGAGCCCAGGACAATCACCTTTTTGATTCCACTTCTTGACATAATTATTTTATCCTTTTATCGATTGTATGTGAGTATATAGATTTTTATTAACTTAAACCCTGAAAACATAAGCTTGCCAAAGATAAAGGAATTATCCCGAAATCATCATAAAGCTCTCCTTCAAATCGAACCTTTTATATATTTTCCGTACCTTCGCGGTTAATTAGCAAAGGATAATTTTTAACTTCATATGACTCTCCGATATTCTTATCTATTTCTTCTAATGGTTTATACCTGCTTTTTTGCGGGATGTAAACAAGTTTCAGATGCAGAAACTTTCAACGATTATGCACAATATGTAGATCCTTTTATAGGTACAGGCTTTCACGGACATACATTCCCCGGTCCCACTCGTCCTTACGCTATGGTTCAACTTAGTCCGGACACACACATTATGGGATGGGACGCAAGTAGCGGATATCATTATGACGATGAGGTGATCTTTGCATTCAGCCATACCCATCTTTCGGGTACAGGTATCGGAGATTTAGGTGATGTGGCCCTGCTTCCCTATTCCAAATCCGATTCCGTAAAACCAATAGCTTCTTTCCGTAAGGAAACGGAAAAAGCGTCTCCGGGATATTATACGGTAAGGTTGGAAAACTTCGGGGTAAATGTTGAATTAACTTCTACGGATCGTGTAGGTTTTCATAAATATACATATGATGATCCGTCGGATCGCCGTATCATGTTAGATTTGGGACATATGTTACAGCCTAACTGGGGGCATCGGTTAAAAGGTAATGAATATCATTTTGTGAATGATTCTACTGTTGAGGGAACAATCCATACGCAGGGATGGGCCCACTTCCACGAAGTATCTTACCGGATCGTTTTTTCGGAGCCTGTGGAAACAGTTTATCAGTATATAGACGGCAAATTGAGGCAGGATTCACTTTTCCTGCGGATGCGTACCTCGCAGGATCTGAAATTCCATTATAAGTTTCCTGAAAATAATAGGCCGTTACTGGTAAAAGTAGCTATTTCACCGGTAGATCTGGAAGGAGCCGAACGTAACATGATAGCCGAAATACCGGGATGGGATTTTGAGAATGTCAGAAAACAATCGGCTGACATATGGAACCGGGAATTGAACCGTATTAAAATACAGAGTAACGACCACAAGGTACTTACCAATTTCTATACAGCAATGTATCATACTATGATCGCGCCTTATGCTTACCAGGATGTAGACGGGCGATATATCGGGATGGACAAGCAAATTCACCAAAACAAACCGGGTAATACGAATTATTCCGTTTTTTCCCTATGGGATACATTCAGGGCATTACACCCCTTGGTTACCATTATCAACCCTTCCCTTGCTGCTGACTGGGGGGAAGCATTGGTACAGGGATATAAAGAAGGAGGTATATTACCCAAATGGCCTCTGGCTTCTAATTATACCGGAACCATGGTAGGTTATCCGGCTGTATCTGTGCTGGCAGATCTGGTTAGTAAAGGACTGGTGAAGGGGGGTATTTCAGGTTGGACTGAAGCTGCAGTACGGTCATCCGTATACCGGGAAGACCTTGCTGAGAAATTTAAGGGGACCCGTGAATTGGATATTATTACCAAACATACATACTATAAAGATAAATATGGATATGTACCGGCTGATTCTATTCCGGAATCTGTATCGTGGGGATTGGAAATGGCTTATTATGACTGGTGTGTGTCTTTGATCGCCGCTGAATCCGGTAATAAAGAAGCAGCTGATGAATATGTGAATAAATCAGGATATTATCAACGTTATCTGGATCCGGAAACAAAAATGATGCGTGGCATTATGGGCGACGGTTCTTTCCGTACCCCTTTCAATCCGCGTTATTCTTCCCATATGAAAAGTGATTACACCGAAGGCAATGCTTTTCAGTGGAGTTTTTTTGCACCACATGATATGGACAATTTTATTGCGGCTATCGGTGGAGCTAAGGAATTGGAAACGCGTTTAGACACTCTGTTTACTACTTCTTCACAAATAGACGGATCCGAAGCTTCTAATGATATTACAGGACTGATCGGTCAATATGCACATGGAAACGAACCGAGCCACCATATGGCATATTTGTACAACTGGACGGATTCTCCCTGGAAGGGACAGGAATATCTGGATTATATCATGCGTGAATTTTATCTGCCCCAACCGGACGGTATTATCGGTAATGAAGATTGTGGGCAAATGTCGGCGTGGTATGTGATGAGTGCGTTAGGTTTCTATCAGGTATGCCCGGGATTACCTGTTTACACGATCGGCCGCCCGGTGGTAGATAAAGCGGTCATCCCCGTTGCTGAGGGCTTTTTTGAAATAATCGTATCTAACAACAGACCTCAGAATAAATATGTAAAGGAGGTAAAATTAAATGGTAAAACACTCCAAACTCCATTCTTCACACATAACGACATTTCTAAAGCAGGAAAATTAGAATTCTTTATGACGGACAAAAAACCCGGATAATTTTTGCTTTAATTGATCCGGCACTTGTCATTTTTTACGATCATTTGCGTCTAATAGTATAAAAAGCAAATGATATGGATCGTGAACGGGATATGGAAATGGCATTCTTACAAATGATACGTGACAATGAACGCGTTATTTATAAGGTTTGTTCTTTTTATATATCCGATGAATACCCTTTAGCTGATTTATACCAGGAAGTTATATGTAATCTGTGGTCGGGATTTCTGAATTTTAGAAATGAATGTAGTTTTTCCACATGGATTTACCGTATAGCTCTTAATACCTGTATTTCGGGTTTACGAAAAGAATTGCGTGTACCTCAGAAAGTTTCCTTATCGGCTTTGGAAGAGATATTAATCGAACCTGAAAATATGGAGGAAGAGATCAGGGAAATGTATTCTTTGATCTATCAACTAACAACTATGGAACGTGCTATTATCTTGCTTTATCTGGAGAATAAACCGTATCAGGAAATTGCAGATATAACAGGATTAACAGTAAGTAATGTAGCTACTAAACTGAAAAGGTCAAAAGAGAAATTAAGGAAAATGTCGAATCGTTAAACACAGGTCGTATGGAATTAGAAGATTTAAAGCAAAGGTGGACATCGTTGGAAGAACGGTTAAAGAAACAGGAAATTCTGAATGAAAAATTAGTTCGGGAGATAAGACACACAAAATCAGGGCCGCTAAATGTACTGATAAATTATATATACTTTGGAATTGTATTATGTACGCTGGCAATACCATTAGTAATTTACACATATAGCCGTACCTATTTTGGTGGATTTAAAACATTTATCTTTGTTTTGGCCGTTATCTTATTGGTCATTAGTATAATCATCGGGATCAAAAATCTTTTTCATCTTAAAAGGGTTGATTTTACTAAAAACATAAGTGATAATATTTACCATATCCAAACGTTTAAAATAAATAATAAGAAACAGAATCTGGTAGGATATATAGGAGCAACCCTTATTTTCATGCTTGTATTAATTGCATGTGTATTATCTCCCGATATGGAACTTTGGAGATGGATTGTAATTGGGTTGGCTGCGCCTGTAGCAATTATAGCCTCATATTTAGAATATAATAAAATATACAAGGCGCAAACAAACGCATTATTAAGATGCCTGGATGAATTGAAGGAGTTGGAAGAAGATAAAAACAGCTGACCGGTAGGTCAGCTGTTTTTACTTTGTCTTTTACGTTCATTCTCATCCAGGAGAATTTTACGCATACGCATGTGGTTGGGAGTTATTTCCACATATTCATCCACCTTGATATATTCCAATGCATCTTCAAGGCTGAAGATTATCGGCGGGGCTAAAGCTACTTTGTCGTCCGAGCCGGAAGCACGCATGTTCGTAAGTTTTTTAGATTTGGTAACATTTACTACCAGATCTCCTTCTTTGGTATGTTCGCCTACTACCTGTCCGGCATAAACTTCATCCTGGGGAGAAATAAAGAAACGTCCGCGGGATTGCAGGTTATTGAGTGCGTATGCATATGCCGTTCCGCTTTCCATAGCTATAATCGAACCGTTCATACGCCGCTCGATTTCTCCCTTCCAGGGTTGGTATTCCAGAAACCTGTGGGCAATGATAGCTTCTCCGGCAGAAGCTGTCAATATGATGTTATTCATGCCGATAATACCACGGGAAGGTATGGTAAATTCCAGATACATACGGTCGTTCTTACTTTCCATCATGGTCATTTCACCTTTACGTTTGGTTACGATATCAATGATACGGCTGGAGGATTCTTCAGGAAGATTGATCGTCAATTGTTCGACAGGTTCGCATTTTACACCGTCTATCTCTTTAATAATAACCTGAGGCTGGCCAACCTGTAACTCATACCCTTCGCGACGCATGGTTTCGATGAGCACCGAGAGGTGAAGCACTCCACGCCCGTACACTAACCATGAATCAGCAGAATCAGTAGGTTCTACCCGCAAAGCGAGGTTCTTATCCAGTTCTTTCTGAAGCCTTTCATAAATATGGCGTGATGTTACAAATTTCCCGTCTTTACCGAAGAATGGAGAATTGTTGATCGTAAAAAGCATCGACATGGTAGGTTCGTCGATCGCTATAGTCGGTAACGGCTCCGGTTGATTTATATCACAGATCGTTTCTCCGATCTCAAATCCTTCTATACCTATCAAAGCGCAGATGTCGCCGGATTTCACTGAAGAAACTTTTGCTCTTCCCAGCCCTTCAAAGACATCTAATTCTTTTATCTTTGATTTTACCATTGTACCATCACGTTTACAAAGCATTACCTCCTGGCCTTCTTTCAGTTCTCCCCGGTGTACACGGCCTACGGCAATACGTCCTACGTATTTGGAGAAATCAAGAGACGTAATTAATAACTGTGGTGTTCCTTCCAACACTTCAGGTGCCGGAATATGTTCGATGATCGCGTCGAGCAGGGGAAATATGTTGTCGGTAGGACTTTGCCAATCTTCAGACATCCAGCCTTGTTTGGCAGAGCCGTAAATCGTGGGAAAGTCAAGCTGTTCCTCTGTGGCATCCAGGCTGAACATTAAATCGAATACCATTTCCTGGACTTCCGAAGGACGGCAGTTCGGCTTATCCACTTTATTGATAACCACAATGGGTTTTAGTCCTAACTGTATAGCTTTCTGAAGGACAAACCGTGTTTGGGGCATAGGACCTTCAAAAGCATCCACCAGCAGTAAACAACCGTCGGCCATATTTAATACACGTTCCACTTCACCGCCAAAGTCGGCGTGTCCGGGGGTGTCGATAATATTTATTTTACAATCTTTATATTGAATGGATACGTTTTTTGCCAGAATGGTAATTCCCCGTTCACGTTCAAGGTCATTGCTGTCTAAAAACTGGTCGAGGTCATCATGTCCTTCCCTGAACAGTTTACCGGCTAATAACATTTTGTCAACGAGCGTTGTTTTTCCGTGATCTACGTGTGCGATAATCGCGATATTCCTGATATTTTGCATTGAGACTAATTTTGTGGGTGCAAAGGTACAACAAAAAAACGTGCTCAAGCAAAAATGAATGGGAAAAGTGTTGTTAATCAAAAAGTAATCTCTATCTTTGCATCCGCTTAGATAATATAGTATTAATTTATTAAAGTAAAAAAGAATCATGTATTTAGATTCAGCAAAAAAACAGGAATTATTTGAGAAGCACGGAAAGTCTGCTACAGACACCGGCTCGGCGGAAAGCCAGATCGCGTTATTTACGTATCGCATTTCACACCTGACTGAACATCTTAAAAAGAATCACAAAGATTACAGCACGGAAAGAGCATTAAAAATGTTAGTAGGTAAACGTCGCCGTTTACTGGATTATCTTATTAAGAAAGATATTACAAGGTACCGTGCTATTATCAAAGAACTTGGAATCAGAAAGTAAGAAAATATTACTTTAGAATAATTGAATAAGGCGGCTTTTATAAGGCCGCCTTATTTGTTAAGAATCAAACACAACTTTAGATTGAATACATTGGTCTTTATAAATTCACGGTTACTTCTTTACCCGTATACGTTACTGTCTTGTCTGCTTCTTTCCTGTTATCCCATCCGCATGCATTGCCGGGATTTATATATATGATATTGAATGTCCTGTTTTCAAGCATTCCCGGATAAGAACCTTCACGATTGCTTATGTGGAGTGTTTTATTGGCATCGTTATAACAGAAAGAGATCTTGGAATAAGCTCCCTTTTCATAATTAAAGTTCGTACCCTCATCTTCATATAGATAGAATGAACCGTCTTTTCCGGCATACACATACACATCTATTTCAGAAGGTTTTTTCTCCCCGACGTAATTGATTTCCGGCCCGAAAAAAAGTATTCCGCCTTGTGGCACAAATAAAGGCATATGACTGTAAGGAGCGTCTACCACTTTACTTTCACCTCCCTGATAAAGTTTGCCGTTATAAAAATCATACCAGTTTGTTCCAGCGGGAAAATATACCTGTTTAGTTGTCGCTTTATATTCGTACACAGGAACAGCCATCAACGAAGGGCCGAACATATATTGGGTAGAAATATCCTTTACATGTGGATCGGAAGGATAATCCATTACCAGGGGCCTCATGATCGTATAATCGTCGAAATATGTTTTACCTGCCAGTGAATAAATATACGGCATCATACGATAACGCAGTTTGTTATAATAATAGATCGTTTGATAAGCCGGATGATCATCAGGAGCAATGTTGTAAATTTCGCGTAGCGGGAATTGTCCGTGGGCCCGGTACAAAGGAGTGAAAGTTCCGAACTGGTACCAGCGTGCGTTCAGCTCGCGCCACTCGTTCAGGTCTTCCGTTACTTCTCCCGTTTTATCATAATGAAGCTGTGCATTCCGGTAACGGCCTTCCACACAGAATCCGCCGATATCCATCGTCCAGTACGGTATTCCGGAAATGGCAAAATTCAAACCGGCCGAAATTTGTGCTTTCATCTCCTCCCAACGGGTTCCGATATCGCCGCTCCATGTGGCTGTAGAATAGCGTTGTAAACCGGCAAAGCCTGAGCGCGTCAGCAGGAATACTCGATCATTAGGATTCTTGCTCCGTTGCCCGGTGTAAATAGCGTCTGCGTTTACCAGTGCATAGGTATTATAATATTTGGTAGACGAACCTAAGGCGGTCGGTCCGGTCAAAGCCTTTTGATAGGAGTGAGGTGTACAATCTTTAATGTTAGGTTCAGAAGCATCCATCCACCAGGCATCTATTCCCAGTGAATACAAATGTTCATCCATCTGTTTCCAGAATAACTTACGAGCTCCTTCCGAATGTGCGTCATAAAAAGAGGCCAGGTAACCGGGATAGACAAAATCTTTAATACTGTCGCGGATAGCCTGTGTGAACATCCAGCCGTTTGCGTCTAATTCTTTATAATGCTCTGTTGTAGGATAAAATTTAGGCCATACCGAAATCATTATTTTTGCATTTTGCATATGGATCGTATCGATCATACCCTTGGGATCGGGGAAACGGGATTCTTCAAACTCGTGGCTTCCCCATGAATCGGCTTTCCAATACTGCCAGTCCAGTACGATATTGTCTACGCCGAAATTCCGCTTCCGTAATTCTCCCAATGCACCCAACAGTTCAGCCTGTGTGCGGTAGCGTTCGCGGCTCTGCCAGAACCCCATCGCCCAGTCCGGCATAATCGGCGATTTACCCGTCACGTACCTGTACCCCGAAATGACCTGATCTAAGTTATCTCCGTGGATAAAGTAATAATCGATATCCGTTCCTAATTCCGACCACATGGAAAGTTTTCCTGTTTCTTCAGTCGGTCTGGGCGATAACACTTTCAGTCCGATGTACGAACCCGCCCCTTCTTTCCATTCAATACGTAAAGGCACTTTTTTACCAGCCGTCAGATCAGCCGTGAATTTTATGCTGTTTGGATTCCAGGAAGGACGCCAACGTTCTTCCACAACCAGTTTGTTATCGAGGTATACTTTTGTATATGCTCCATAATATAATTTGAAGTTGTAAATGCCCGATTCTGTTGGCTCAATATCTCCTTCCCATATGGTGAGGCTGTTACGGAAACGAAACCCTTCGGGGAACTGGTCGAAGGTTTCGCCTTTGAAATCAAAGTTTTTAGGAAGCCAGTGATGGGTAAATAATGTTTCATAATCGATCCTGTTTTCCGTACGTTCCACAAAAAGCTCTTTTCCACCTTCTTTATAGTAACTGGCGGTAAGGCCTCCTTCTTTACCGTATTTATCATACAGTTTAAAAATATCAATATTCGAATAAGGTCGTTCGTCACCAAAACGGGAAAATGAATAATTATCAAAAAGGATACCGTAATTTCTTGAGGAAACCACAAAAGGTACAGATACTTTTGTATTGTACTGGAATAGTTCTTCATTTTTTCGTTTATAGTTGTATTCATCGGACTGATGTTGCCCTAATCCGTAAAAAGCCTCATCGTCGGGAGAATCGAATTGCTGGCGGGTTGAATATCCTTTATCATTGTCTACTGTTAAAGGGCTAAAGCTTTTTCCATTTTTGCTTTCCCTGGTGATCAGTTTTCCCGATTTATCATAAAAAGCAATTTCTCCTGTAATTAAGTTTACAGCCGCTTTTATTTTGCCGGTAGATAAGAACGCAGAATCGGATGATTCCGTTACACTCCATTTCGTGTTGCTTTCGAAGGGCGCAACCCTTATCAGGCTTTGCTTATCCGCAATTTTATTTTCCGGGGTAGCGGTCACCTGAATAATTTCATCATTTACGACGACCAGGCGGACCGTTTTGGTCCGGTTCGGCTCATTACCGGGAAGTGACACTGTGATACCATTGGATAACTTTTTATATCCCGGTTGTGCGATAACAGGTATGACCATCCATACGCTGAATAATAAAAAATAAATTGATTTCATATAATTGTTTTTTGTTAACCTTCATTTTTTAAAATGCAGTTTAGCTTATCGATAGATAATCTATCCATAAAATAACGTGCCTCTTACTAAGGGAAAATTTTATTGTATTGAGCCGGAGGTTAATCCGGCTCAATAAATATATTAATAACCATGATTTTGGGTAAGATTCTTATTCAATTCCAAAACGGCTGTAGGTATGGGGAATACAGTGGTGTATCCGGTTTTGTCGTCAACGTAGTCGCCGGTTGCAATATTATGATAAACCCCTACATACCGGTCGGCGGTCGGTTCCGTATAAGTGCCGAACCGGATTTGATCCTGCCGCCTCATACCTTCATAAGATAATTCGAGCATTCGTTCATCTAAAATATCTTTTAACGTGACGTTTGACTTCAAAGAGGCTCCGACACGCTCCCGAACCCTGTTTACCTCTGCGTCGCCGCTCTGGCCTAAGCGCACTTTTGCTTCCGCGGCCAATAGCAGGGCATCCGCATATCTCCAGAATACTTTGTCGTTATTATGGTTCAGGTAAGACGATGTCGTATTGTCAATTTCATATTTGGCCATACGCGCACCGGCCATTTTGAGTGTATAATCATCTGCCGTATTCGGAAAATCCACTACTACATCCATGGGATTGTACACCAGTTGCTTTCCGTCGCCAAGTCCGGATGGCAGCGCTTCTCCGTTTATAGATACCGGACCATAGAAAAAGGTCATATCCATTCGGGGATCCTGTTCATCCGTTCCATATTTGAATACGTTCATTTGTTCTACAGTCGAACAGGCTCCGTTCCAACCCTGCAGGCCGTAGGCGTTTGCATGAGAGGAATGCATGGTGCGCGTCGGGTTATAATCGTTGATTTTATAGGTACTGCCGTCACTGGGCTGTGTCCATATATTTTCTACCGACGAATCATTCGTTTTACTGAAGTTAGCCGAAAAATCCGCCTGAAGTGAATAACCTTCTTCTTCAATTTTTTGTTGACAATAAATAACCGTTTCCCATGCGTTCCTTGCTTCACCATCAACGGTAATCATTATGTTTTTTCCGGCTTCGTTTATAAAAGGAGCCACCTTGTCTATTCCGCCTACCAAAGATCCGTCGTTCCAGTTATCTTTGGAGAAAACCGGACTGTTAACCGCCATTTTTGCGATGGCCATATAGCAGACGGCTTTGGTGATACGTCCGTAATATAAACCGGAGTTCTGGCTCTTTGCGCTGGCCAGGTTAGGTAAACATGCTGTCAGTTCGTTCAAAATGAAATCGTATACTTCTTTTCGGGACGATTGCTTTACATCCGAAGCCGCAATTTGTGAAGAAAGGACTAAAGGAATCCGTCCGAACAGGTCTACCAGATGATAATACATGATCGCGCGGATCGCACGGACTTCGTACTGGTATTCCAATAAAAAGCTTTCGCCGCCTGCTTCGATAAACTTTTCCAGATTATCGATCGAGCTATTGCAATTACCGATTATTTCGTATAAAGCATCCCAGGTGGATTTTCCGGTAGCCAGCCCCGGGCCGTAATTATGAAGGAATAACGTTTGCCATTTACCACCGTCTACCCAGTCCGCCTGGCGCCCCGGTAATATCCATGCGTCAGATGTAAATTCCTGTAATGTATGGACATTATCCGTCGATCCGTACAGGTAGTTCGAAAAGGATGAATAAACCGATGCGACCGCATTGACATATACTAAAGTCGGATTTTTGTATGCCTCTTCTTCAGGCATCAGGCTTTTAGGATTTTCATCCAGGAAGCCCGAACAACTTTGAAATACTCCGAAAACTAACAGAACAAAGCCTAATATTATCTTTTTCATAAATGTGTATTTCTGCATGTTAATAATTAAAATTTAACACCAACTGAAAGAGAGTATGAACGGCTTAATGGATAAATTAATTTATCATCGAGCCCGATCGTACGGGAAATAGATGATTCCGATCCGGAATTCATCGAATTAATGAGTGGAGTCAATCCCGAATAACCGGTTATGGTAGCCAGGTTATTAACGGAAAATGCCAGGCGTAACTCTTTCAGGTACTTTGTGTTGAAAATCTTTTTGGGAAGATTGTAGGCAAGCGTGACATATTCAATATGTACATAATCTCCCTTTTCCAGATAATAATCGGATATTTTGATATCATAAATATTTTTTTCCAACGCCCCATCTAAGACATTGTAAGTTGGAAATAAGGAAAGATTGTTAAACGTCAGGCTGGTACCATTATATATTTTATGGCCGAAAGCTCCGTTCAGTTGTGTTGATAATTCAAAATCTTTATATCGTAAATTAATGGAAGCTCCGAGGTACGTTTTCGGTATAGCCTGTCCGGCAATATATCTGTCACCTCCGGTATTGGATAAGTCCACCTTTCCATCTCCGTTCAGATCCGCAATGTCATACATATTCTTTCCGTCTACCTCAATCAATCCGTTACATTTGGGAACGAAAAATACACCTACCGGTTGACCTTCCGTCAAATAGGTCACATAGGAATATTGTGTCAGCCCGGACGCGTTTACCATGGCAAGCTGTATATACTGGCTGGTCGTAAATTCAGATCCCATATAAGTGCCGCTTAACGACTCGAGCTTATTCTTCTGGAATGACATATTAAGGCCTACGGTAAGAGACAGGTCTTTTTTCCGGATAACATCTCCGCTGATCGCAAATTCAAATCCGTTATTCGTCATTTCGCCCAGGTTAGCCAGCATTTCGCCATATACGAAAGGAGGAACAGGTACAGTATAGTTATAAAGCATATCTTTTGTGCGCGAAGCATAATAATCGGCAGTTAAGCGCAGCCGTGAATCGAACATAGCCAGATCCATACCTACATCCAGTGTATACTTTTTTTCCCAGCGAAGGTCAGGGTTCGCATTCGACGCGACAGCAAAGGTGGTAGTCGGCGAACCGTCCACTAATGTAGTACCGTTAGGTTCCATAAGTGAAAGGGATTCATAGGGGTCGATAGCATCCTGGTTACCGGTAATCCCGTAACCTATCCTGAATTTTAAATTATTAAGCGTAGAAATATCCTTCAGGAATTCTTCATTTGAAGCGATCCATGCAGCGGAAGCCGAAGGAAATAAACCCCATTTATTACCTGAACCCAATTTCGAAGAACCGTCGCGGCGGATATTACCTGTTACGACATATTTACCATCATACATATAATTAACACGCGCCATGTAAGATAACAAAGAATAACGGGTTGCTTTGGAAGTAGCATCGCCCCAACTGATATTGGCACCCGCTTCCAGGTTGTTGTATTTAAAATAATTGGTTTCAAAACCCGTAACCCTGGTGCTTGATTCAAAAAAGGTTTGCTTTTGTCCTTCTAAAAGAATTAATGCATTGATGTCGTGCACACCGAAAGTCTTTGAATAATTCAGCTGCAAATTCCCCATCAGGTCGTTCCGGTCGCGGTAAAATAACTGTGCCCGGCCGTTTCCTAACATAGAACCCTGTTGTATATCGTTAGGAATATATCTGCGCTGATTATTGCTGAAATACGTATAAGAACCAAATCCGGTAAGATTTAACCCTTTCATTATTTCAAAGTTTAAACGTCCGTTCACATTCACATGTGATGAGATACGCTTATTATCAATTTCAAGCATTCCCAACGGATTATAAACTTCCAATGCGGTCTGATCTTCATCCCATCTGCCTGTTTCCGGATTTTTATAATTGGGGAAAGTAGGATTATAGGAAGCAGCCGAATAAAAAGTTCTGTAAATATCATATTGTTCATCCCTTTCGCGGCGCGAAGCAAAAATTCCCAGGTCGACCTTCAACCGCTTATCGAATGCATATTGGCTACCGTCGATTTTAGCCGTATAATTTCTTGAACCGGAGTTTTTCAGTAAACCGGGCCGGTCAACCACACCCAGGGATGCCCTGAAATTGGCATTTTCGCTACCGTTTGTCAGGGAAAGATTGTGGGTCTGCACGAAACTGGTTCCGCGTTGTATCTCTTCAGCCCAATTTGTACTCGCTCCTTTGTCGTTTCCGTTCAATCCTAATTTGGCAACACCGGCCCTCCATTCATCGGCGGAAAGCATGTCCAGGTTTTTGTAAACCGAGTTGACCCCAAACAATCCGGAATACTCTATTTGTGAAAAACCTGCCCGGCCGCGTTGTGTAGTTACCACGATAACTCCCGAAGCCCCGCGGCTTCCGTATTGAGCCGTTTCCGACGCGTCTTTTAGAATGGTCAGCGACTCTATATCCGACGGGGAGATGGCGTTAAGCATATCCAGGTCACCGAATACACCGTCGATAATGACCAAAGGATCATTTCCTCCCGATAACGAGGTAGTTCCACGGATGCGGATATTCATATCGCCGGTAGGGTCGCCTCCTACGTTACTGATCACGACCCCCGCCACTTTACCTTTTAAGCCTTCCAAGGGCTGGGTAACGATACCGGAGTTCATATCTTCTTTCTTCACTCTTTCCACAGCTCCCGAAACCGACCGTTTATTACCTACCGCATAACCTACAACTACGATATCATCTAACTGCTGCACATCTTCATGTAATTCAATATTTACAACATTTGAATTACCTGTCCGTACCTCCCTTGTCATATATCCGATATAAGATATAACCAGTACAGGGTTATTTCCCTGGAGTTGTAACGTATAATTACCATTCATATCTGTTATGGTACCGTTTTGGGTACCTTTCTCCAGAATGCTGGCACCAATGATAACTTCTCCCGTAGCATCCGTCACGACTCCCGATATTCTTCTGGTTTGTTGGGGAGCCGGTCTCGGAACCTCTGCGGTTTTTTTACCGGCTTTAAAGATTATAATGTGTTTATCATTGATTACATATTGTAATCCCTGGTTGATAAGCACATGATTTAAGATTGCTTCAACCGGTTGCCGGCGCACATTTACCGAAACGTTTTCTTTGAGATTTACCTCATTGCTTTTGTAAATGATTGAAAATTCAGATATTTTTTCAATTTCGGCAAAGACATTTCCGAGGGTGGTATTTTCCAACGAAAGGTCGAGAAGCGTATTCTGTGAATAGCTTGGTGTGGCTAATAGGTTGGAGGTGAATAATATGAGAAGGATAAAAGCGTTTCTCATAATAGTAAAAATTTTATGATAGCCATACGTATATACGCAGGCATCCCTGTTTCTTTTCATGATAGGTCAGTTTTTAATTAACAAAATCTGTAACATAATCTCTTATAATCTTCTGTATAAGATCCGGGATTTCCTTTTGTCTACTGCGAATAGAGATAAGGAAATGCAGGTTGTTTGTTATTTCATATCCATAGGCAAATTTGTTTTAATTAGTAGTTATTTCAATTCTGTCACTGTGTTTTTTATATTTCCACTCTCTTCTATAAGAAAGCTTTTCTAAAATTTCTTCCAGGCTTTCAGCATGTTTAAACTGTGCTGTGTATTGTTCTTTTTTAAGATCTTCCGACATGATATTGATTTTCCGCCCGAAATATCGTTCAAGAAGGGTAGATATTTCCTGCATGGTCAGGTTGCGGAAGGTTAATATACCGTCTTTCCATGAAATATAATCATACGCGGTTACATTCCGTTGTTCAAACTTTTTGGTCAGGTTATCCACGATAATCTGCTGGTGGGGTAATAATGTAATATTGTTCTGAGCATCCTCACCCGGTACAATAGCATTCACACTGCCTTCTTCCAGGGTAACGACGGTCTGGGTATCATCTGTATAGGCTTTAAAACCAAAACGTGTGCCGAGTACCTTCACCGATAGATTCTCGCTATGGACAAAAAAAGGTTTATGTAAATCTTTAGCAACATCAAAAAAGCCTTCGCCCCGGAGGGAGATATGCCTTTCATTCGTAAAGGAAGCAGGATATGTTAATTTGCTGCCGCCGTTGAGTACAACTTCGGTTCCGTCGGATAAGGTTAGTCGGGAGGTCGTGCCGGCGGGAACATTTACTTCCACATGCGTTTCCGAAAAATGTCGTGTCGCGGAATGATAACCCCCGAAATAAGTTAAGCTGCTTACAGATATAATTAATATTGCAACAACCGATGCTATGGAAAGATATCTGTATATCCGGTGGCCTTTGAAGGATGATTCCAATAAATCCGCCTCTGTTTTCGAGCTGATTTTATCCCATACAGTTTTCCGGCTTTCCTCCATCTGCAGGGAAGTATCCGGATGTTTTACCGCATGTAATATTTCCTGTGCACGAATAATTATATCCCCGGTTGCATCATCGTTATCTCTGTCAATATCCCTCATCGGATTGTCTTATACTTAATGTCTGTACTACAATATAAGAGTGCATTTTCCAGTTTTACCTATAAACGGAAATGATTTTTTAATTTTTATTTGCATTTATACGATAAAAGGATAATACGCTTTTACAACGGCAACGATTTTCTTTATGGCAATATGCATTTGCTGCTCCACCGTTCCCTCGGTAATGGATAATATCTTGGCAATCTCTCTGTATTTAAGATGTTGCTCCCTTGCCATCAAAAAAATAAGCTTACATCGTTCGGGTAATTCATTTACGGCGTTATTGTATATTTCGATCATTTCATTTTCAATGATCTTTCCTTCAATACCGGTTGCATCCACAGATAACTCCACAGGGAGGTCGTCGATTGAAATATTGGAATATTTTTCCTTTTGTTTCAGGTACCGGTAAGTTTCATTTCTGCTTAAAATAAACAACCAAGCTTTGATATCTGTAATCATTGGAAGTTTTGCCCGTTGTTTCCACAAGGTGTAATATATTTCTGAAACAACTTCCTCACAATCGTTCTTGTTTTGAAGAAAATAATGGATGAAACGGTAAATAACCGGATAAGTCATTTCGTAGAATATTCTGAATGAACTTCTGTCTCCCGATGATACTTTCTCTATCAACGTTTCAGGTATACGAAAAGGTTCTCCCATTCTACTAATCGGTAAATATCAGAGTTAGTTGTTAGTATTGCCAGCATCAACAAAAGTAAGTAAAGATAAATAAAGTACGGTATGAATCCGTTATCTTTGTATCGTTTTGATTAACGTATTCTGTAACATAATCTGTTATTATCAAAACCAAACGGGAAGTACTGCGAATGCTTCCCGTTTATTTTTTTCCACTTATCACATGAGTCATTAACACAAATTAATGATCAGATTATTGCTTAATTACGAAATTATCGTAGATTTGCAAAAGATCATAAATTGAATAAGCATGGAAAAATTAACAATACAGGAAGAAGAAGTAATGCTTTGGATATGGCAGCTTCAGCCATGTTTCGTAAAAGATATATTATTACGGTATCCCGAGCCTAAGCCCCCGTACACTACTATCGCTTCAATCGTAAAGAATCTGGAACGAAAAAAGTATGTCAAAGTAAAACGAATGGGTAATACCTATCAATATACTCCGCTGATAGAAGAAAGTGATTATAAAAAAACATTTATGAGTGGGGTGGTCCGTAATTATTTTGAAAATTCCTATAAGGAAATGGTATCCTTTTTTGTCAAAGACCAGAAAATATCTGCCGATGACCTGAAGGAAATCATTGATATGATCGAAAAAAAGAAATAATTGTAATAAATATACCTTATGTCACCCGATCTTGCCTATTTCATAAAGGTAAATGTGGCTTTCGTTCTCTTTTACGCATTTTACCGGTTGTTCTTTTATAGAGATACGTTCTTTAAATTGCGCCGGATGATATTACTTATTTTCTTTGCGGCTGCTTTTTTTTACCCGCTGTTTAATGTGCAGGACTGGGTTAAAGAGCAGGAACCTATAGCGGAAGTAATATCCCTTTATTCTGCCATGCTTCCTGAATTTGTTGTAGAAAGTGCCCCCGCTCCTGAGGTGGATTGGAAAACCATTATAGCGAAAGGTGCGGTACTGGCATACTGGTCTGTGATCATCCTGTTGACCATAAGATTATTCATTCAATTGGGCAGTATTGTCTGGTTAGCCGTTAAGAGTAAATCAAAAATAATATTCAATAGAAAAGTATATATACACGATAGACCTTCCGGTCCGTTTTCATTTTTCCGATTTGTCTTTCTGTCCCGTGAGGATTATTCCCCAAACGAATTAAAGGAAATCCTGGAACATGAGTATACGCATGTTTCCCAGTGGCATTCAATTGATGTAGTAATCAGTGAAATAATTACTATTATATGTTGGATGAATCCTTTTGTATGGCTTTTGAAAAGGGAAGTCAGGCATAATCTGGAATATCTTGCGGATCGTAAAGTCCTGGATTCCGGATATGATCCCAAGAGCTATCAATATCATTTGTTAGGTCTTGCACACCACACCGATCAGGCTGCAGCTGATTTATATAATAATTTTAATGTGTTACATTTAAAAAACAGAATCAGTATGATGAATAAAAAACGTTCCCATTCCATAGGCCGGGCAAAATGCCTGATATTCGTACCTTTGATTATGCTGCTTATGCTACTGAGCAATATCGAAGCGATTGCACGTGTCACAAAAGACCTGGCTACGTCCCTGAATACGGACGCAGAGATGGAAGAACTCACCGAATTAGTGTTGCGTCGGTATAATCTGCAAACCCATCAGGATAAACAAAAACCGTTAACGGTCGTAGATCATATGCCGGTTTATGCCGGAGGTGAAGAAGGATTGCTTCAATATATTGCCAAAAGTGTCAAATATCCTGTAGAAGCTCAACAAAAAGGAATTAAGGGAAGGGTTATTTGCGTTTTTACAGTAAATACCGACGGATCTGTCAGTGAAACGGAAGTGGTAAGGGGGGTCGACCCTTTATTAGATGCGGAAGCGGTCCGGGTTATTGAAGCTATGCCGCCGTGGTGGACCCCCGGGAGGCATAAAGGAGAAAACGTAAGGGTAAAATTTACGGTCCCTATTACGTTTGCACTTAATCAAACCGATAATACTACGGCTCAAAGCAATGCCGGTAAAGATGAAATAGAAATAGCGGACAATAGCGACCCTGCTAATCCGGTATATAGGATAGCAGATCATATGCCCGTTTTCCCCGGTGGAGAAAGTGAGTTACTGAAGTTTATCGCAACATCAGTCAAATATCCTGTGGAAGCTCAGCAAAAAGGAATAAAAGGACGGGTAATATGCTCGTATATCGTGGAGAAAGATGGCTCACTTAGCAATTATAAAATTGTACGTGGTATAGATCCGCTTCTGGATGAAGAAGCTTTACGGGTAATGAAAACTTCTCCTAAATGGACGCCGGGCAAGGTGGATGGAAAAGATGTTCGCGTGCTTTATACCGTGCCGATTACTTTCCGCTTGCAGTAATACACTTTAAAAATGCCTTTCATAACGTGTGTCGGGTTCTGTACAGTTCTTGACACACGCAAATGTTCCCTGTCTAATAAATGCACATATGAAAAATCTTCAGCTCTTCCTTTTATTCTTTTTGCTGTTATTCTCTATCCCTGCAAATTCGCAAATGAATACGTTGCAGGAATGGATTAACAGAAAACAATACGATAAAGTAATCGACTATGCCGTCCGGATACCCAAGGCAGACTCGGTCAGTTTTCAAACAAGGAACCTGATAGCGCAGGCATATGAAGGCTTGCTGAAATACCCGGACGCGTTTTCTAATTATTTGATCTGTTATGAAATGGATACGGCAGATGTCGATATACTTAACGCGCTGGCAAGAACGGCGACCCAGTTGGGTAAGGCGATGGATGCTGAACGGTATTTCCGCAAGGCTTTACGGTCAGACAGTACAAACTTTTATGCAAATTACCAGTTGGCACGGCTTCATTATCAATTAGGAAATGTAGATACTGCCATTGAGAAATATGAACATTTGCTTGGGAAAGATTCGGTAAACAGCATTCTGCTAAGAAGTTTGGGAGACTGTTATGCAAAGAAAGAGGATTTACAGTCCGCTGTTTCCTATTATACGTTTGCTTTTGCTTATAACCGTGAAAATGCCGGTTTGGGCAGTACCCTGATCAACGTGATGCTCCGGATCGGCGGTGACTTTATTGAACAAGCTTTATCCGTTTGCGATACCGCCTTGTGGTACAATCCGGGTAACCGGTTGCTTCGTCAGAATAAAGGGATGGCGCTTTATATGAATAAGAGATATGCAGAGGCGGATACGCTCTACTCAGCTTTGATGCTTGAGGGGGATTCCACTTATTTTACCGTGAAATACGGCGGCGCATCCCGGTATTATGCCGGACAGTTTCTCAATGCCATCGGGCCGTTGGAATATGCCTATGCCAAAGATACCACTTCTGCCGAAGTTTGTCTGTTGCTGGGATCGGCATTGGGGAAAACGTACGACAGGAAACGCGCCTATGAATTATTGGATAGAGCGGAAGAAAATATGAAACCGCATCCTTACCTGCTCACACAATTGGATTTATTCCGGGCCGAAACCTTACAACGGGACCAACGGTATGCGGAAGCAATCCCTATCTATTACAAATTATGGAAGGAAAACCCCAAACGATTGGATTTATTGTGGAGGATTACAAACCTTTATTCTGTAGATAATCTGGCAGAGATCAAAAGTGAAACCAGGCGGCAAAAGATCCTTTATATTCATGTATTGTACGCAAAAGAGTTTTTAAAGGTAAACGAAGACCCCATGAACCTGATCTTTCACCGTAAACTTCTGCAATCTTTTTATGAAGACGCCTTTTTCCGTTCCGTATCTGAATTGCCGATGCTGGCACCCGATGGAGTAAAAAGCAAAATATCGGTAATCGACCTGAGGTCGGTCATTAACCAAATACCCGATAAGCAATTATAAAAAAGAATTGACAGGTAAATATGCATTAGAATCCAAATCTTTATACATTTGTTGAAAAAACAAATTATGATAGATCAGATTCTGGATTTCTTAAAAGACCTGCAAAAGAATAACGACCGTACATGGTTTCAGGAAAACAAAGAACGTTATGACTCCATGCGGAAGGCTTATCTGGAAATTGTCCAGCAGCTTATCAACAATATCTCACTGTTCGACCCCGAAATAGCCGGGCTGGAAGCAAAAGATTGCATATTCAGGATATACCGTGATATCCGGTTTTCGCCCAACAAGCTACCTTATAAAAATCATTTTGGCGCTTACATGGCGCAAGGGGGAAAGAACAGCCTGAGAAGCGGTTATTATTTTCATCTTGAACCCGGCAATAGCGTCCTCTCAGGAGGATTATGGATGCCGGAACCCAAATTATTGAAAAAAGTGCGGCAGGATATTTACGATCAGATGGACGAATTTGTTGCCATTCTGGAAAAACCGTCGTTTAAAGCTATCTATCCCGAACTGGAAGGAGAGACATTAAAACGGAATCCCGCCGGATACCCTGCCGATTTTCCGCATAGCGATATTATCCGTCATAAAGATTTCTGTGTGAGTGCCGTTAAACCGGATAGCTTTTTTAATAAAAAAGACTGGATGGATCAAACGGTAGACGCTTTTAAAGAATTACTGCCCTTTAACCGTTTTCTTAATTATACGGTGGACGAGTACCTCGGACGAATTTAGAACGTTACGGTAGTCAGGATGTTGACTCCGTATTTACGGTCGGGCGATATCCACCAGTCGACGTCACTGTTGGCGCATCTGATCGCAAACCGGCTGTTAAACATAAGTTCTTCCGATCCGTCGGGTATCCAAAGGCCTAATTTGTACGTACCTTTTTCAACCATGCCTTCCATCTGTACATCCGCTTTGATGGTATGGGTCAGCGGTGTGTAGAACTCGTCGTTTGGCCGGTAAGGTTGCCACTCCATTACATCCGTGCGGGTCCTTATGCGCTGGCATACATGTCCGTTTTCATCAATTAATACGAAATATACGGGATGATCATTGAAAAGCGTGGAGAATCCGCGGTTTACCAGCGATAATTCGATCCGGTTCTTTTTCGTGTAATCCCATTGCTTTTTGGTTTTAAGCTTCTGCAATTCGATCCGGTAGCCCAGATGGTCGCGGATATAGTCGAAAACATTCCGTTCAACGTTTTTTCCGTCTTTGGTTTTAAAATAAGCAGGAGAAAACGGCATCCGGTTTTTCCTCAGGAAACCGGGGGTAACCGGCGTTTCCTTCCAGTACATCATCGAATACTTATCCGGAGCACCATATTCTTTATAATTATGAACGATACTTAATGATGTAAAATGCTGGAGAAACAATTTCCGGGCTGTTTTCAGTCCGTCCACAAGAAAGCCCGAATTAGGACTATCCGGGTCTTTCTGCATACTCCATTCGCCCCACGGCAATTCACCGTCTACCATCAGGTACGGGCTTTCTTCTACAATTTGATTATAAGACGGTGCGCCTTCCTGCATTCCTTCATTCCAGGGATGTTCATCCGTGAGGATTAAGTCGTCATGGAACGATACGCGGTGATAACATCCCGAATCGGGGTGAAGTAAATTTTTATAGGCAGGCATACGCACCTGTATCATCCTGTCGTTTGGAGTCATGGCACAGATATGTTGAAGAATCGTTCGTTTGGTTTCTTCAGATTTCTCCAACCCGTGAAACGAATTATGCCACTCTCCCCAGGCACCGATAAAACCGGCCTGTATAACAGCTATCACATCTTTATTTTCCCTTAGTATGGTTCTTAACTGTTTAGTATGTACCGCTACATCATCTAGAGTAGGGCCCGAGGTAGCCCTCCCCATATGGTCGGTTTCATAAGCGAACCGTAAAACGGCTTTTTTTCCCATCCTGCGTAATGCGTCAAAGAAAATATTCATTGTCCCGAACTCCTCTTCCGTAAGTTCCCTGCCGATGGCTCCCGTCAGGTAAAAATACGACTGCACCAACGAAACGTTGTCGGAAGCGTACTCATCAGCCTGCTTTTCCAGATAAGAAGTGATATCGGGATATTGATCGGGGTTCCACATGGACCGTGCGTGGGTTACATCCAGCGTTACCTCCAGCCGGAATCCGCGTTCCGGATTGTAAAGGCCATGGATACCTTCCGGATCGTCGGCATATAAACCGCTGAATTTCAGTGTTTGTCCTGTGGTGGAATAGGCACAGATAAGTAGGATAAATAGTGTTAGTGTAGTTTTCGTTCGCATAAAAATGTAAAAATAGTATCCGTTTTAATAATAAGCACAAATATACATAAAGTATCCGGTTTACGGCTTTAAATTGTGATAACGTTAAAATACAATAATAATAGTAGCATGTATTGCATAGTACATAGGTAATACATATATTTGTTCATGTAATACAATGTAAAATGAATGCAGAGAACGTAAAATCACAGATGAGGAAAGGAATACTGGAATATTGCATTCTATTGCTCCTTAAAAAAGAAGCCGCTTATACTTCTGATATTATCCAGAAGTTGCAGCAAGCTGAACTGATTGTTGTCGAAGGTACGCTATATCCTCTTTTAACCCGGTTGAAAAACAGTGAACTGCTAAGTTATCAGTGGATCGAATCTACTCAGGGGCCTCCCCGTAAATATTATAAGCTTACTGAAAAAGGAGAGCAGTTCCTCGGCGAACTGGAAACCTCCTGGGAGGAATTAAACAATACAATCAACCATATACGGAATAATTAAAAAAGATATAACGATGAAAAAGACACTTACTGTTAATTTGGGAGGTACGGTTTTTCATATTGACGAAGACGCATATCAGTTATTGGATAAGTATTTATCCAACCTCCGGATCCACTTCAATAAAGAAGAAGGAGGGGAAGAGATAATGGGTGATTTTGAGTTGAGGATTTCAGAAATACTGAGCGAACGCGTACGCCTGGGAAATGAAGTGATCACGATCGAACATGTGGAACTGGTGATCAAGCGGATGGGCAAAGTGGAAGAACTGTTCGGTGAAGAACCTCGTACGGACCCGGGGTCTTTTACCCAGGGGAGGACCGATGATCCATCCCGTGAAAGGGTTAACAAACGGTTATTCCGCAATCCCGACGATAAAATACTGGGCGGTGTATGCGGAGGTTTTGCGTCCTATATGGGATGGGACCCCACACCGGTACGCCTGGTGCTTTTCTTCCTGATGTTCTTTTACGGGGTAACCATACCTATTTATCTGGTTCTATGGCTGATCGTACCACTGGCGCAAACCGCTACGGAAAAGCTTCAGATGCGTGGCGAAAGCATAACGGTGGAAAATATCGGCAAAACGGTGACCGACGGTTTCGAGCGTGTATCCAATAACGTAAACGATTATATACATTCCGATAAAACCCGTACCGGAGCGCAAAGGCTTGCCGACGGTTTTGTCAGTGTACTGGGTATTGTCTTAAAGGTTTTTGCCGTATTGTTGGGAATTATTCTTTTCCCGCCGCTGCTACTGGTATTATTCGTTATGGTGGTAGTGATCATTGCCTTGATAGCCGGAGGATTAGGCGGCGGCTTCGGATTGCTCTATCAGTTGATGCCTTCAACAAACTGGAATATGCTTTCCACGTATCCCGAATGGATGCTTATCGGAGCAAGTATATGTACTATACTGCTGATAGCCATACCGGTTATTTCCGTAATTTATGCCATTTGCAGCCAGATATTCAAATTCAGGCCTTTGCCCGTAGGTGTTAAATGGGCTTTGGTAATTGTATGGATCATTTCATTAATAATGAATATCTTTTTTGCTTCCCGGTACGGAATACCTTTCTGGGGTGATTGGAATAACTGGTTAAATACATGGAATCCCGCCTATTACATCGGCAACTGGTAATTTCTATATATGTAGTGTGTGTTCAAAAAAAGAAGGCCGTCCTGTCTCAGGGGGGCCTTTCTTCTAGGTTAACAAATTTATGAGTAAAAACCACTAATGAATCTTTGTCTGAACCTTATATAAAGGTTCGTTCAAAGAAAAATTAAAACACAAATATAGAAATGTTTTTAGAATAAAAAACATTTAATTTCATTTATATTCATTTCTGATCAATCCGGCCACCTCGGCTAATTCCTCCTGCGACGGTTTAAGCTTTTCTTTGCCGAAATAAATATCCGATTCCTTATTGATCGGGATCAGGTGGATATGCGCGTGCGGAACCTCCAGCCCGATCACGGTTATTCCGATGCGTTTGCTCGGAATGGCTTTTTTCTGTGCTTCCGCAACCCGTTTGGCAAAAGACATCATGCGCCCCAGCACATCGTCATCCAGATCAAAGATATAATCTGTTTCCGCCTTGGGAACCACCAGCACATGGCCCCTTGCCACCGGATTAATGTCCAGGAAGGCATAGAACTCATCATTCTCCGCTATTTTATGCGAAGGTATTTCACCCGCAATAATTTTACTGAATATAGTAGGCATGAGCTTGATAATTTAAATCGAAATATCCATAATTTCAAAACTCATCAATCCGGAAGGAACCTGTATGTCTACCACGTCTCCCACTTTCTTTCCCATTAATCCCTGGGCGATCGGCGTACTGACGGATATCTTTCCCTCTTTCAGGTTCGCCTCCGAGTCCGAAACCAGGGTATACGTCATTACCGCGTTATTTTTCGTATTTTTTATTTTTACTTTATTCAATATCTGTACCACATCCGTGGTTACCCTCGACTCGTCGATAAGGCGGGCGTTGGATATCAGGTTCTTCAACTGTGCAAGCTTGGCCTCCATAATTCCCTGCGCTTCCTTTGCCGCGTCGTATTCGGCATTTTCAGATAAATCGCCTTTATCTCTGGCTTCAGCAATCTGTGCGGATATTTCAGGACGCTTTACAGTTTCCAAATAATGAATCTCGGCCAAAATCTTGTTATAGCCTTCTTCTGTCATATAACTAACAGCCATAATAAATCCTCCTTACGATTTAATATTTTACTTTTATGTTGAACAATAAAAAAAGAATCCCGGCCAATAACGCACTTGGCCGGAACCCGGTAAATTTTTTATTTAAGTCTGCCACAAAAGTGAGCTTTTTTATTTTAAAAAACAAACTTACCGGAGTGCTTTAAAACATAATTAACAGATGATCCTGACTCCCTCAACAGAAAATTGTTTTTTTACCCTTCAGCCTTCAGTCGCATATAAGTTGTTGTATATAAGTGGATAAGACTGAAGGGTGAGCTGAAATACGGATTCAGGCAACGCGGATTACGCGGTACAGGTTTCCTTTTTCGGTATGTATACGCTCGATCCCCAACGCCGTTAATACTTTGCCGAATTGGGAGGGGCAAACGTTTCGCATGGCCGGCGGATTATGCTTTTTCAGGTGGTTGAAAATATATGCGCCCGACAGTAATAAAGGGGTTTCGTCCGGTTCGGGAAAGCGGAAACAGGCGAAAAACACATCTTCTTCCAGTCCCCGTTTCTGGAAAGCGGTATTGCGGTGCATCACTTCCGCCTCTTCTTTTCCGGTGAACCAGTACCGCTCGCCATGAGCCAGCAAATGCTTTAACTGCGCGAACAGTTGCTTATGTTCAATGGTCGAACAATCTATTTTATGTTTTACTTCCACACAAAGAAACCGGCGGCTTCCAGTGGGATCGGTCAATAGTTCTTTCTGGTTGGAAGTAGCAATAAAAGAAGCGATACGGGGCAGCGAACTGTAATTCTTTTTATACGCTTTACGGATAGTGAGCCCTGCCATTTGCATCAGGTTTTTAAGTTGGGCCATCTTACGCGGGGAATATTTATCCAGTTCATCTAAATTGATCAGGCCGAAAGCGGTTAGTTTCTGTTCCGATGAAGATACCGACCCTAAATCAAAACTATCCGTATAATAAGCTTGCAGCGTTTGAGGCACCAGCATGCGGCAGAAGGTGGATTTATGTTTTCCCTGCTGGCGGCTGACCAGTACGGGAGCCACGCTGTTGGCATGCAGGGATGGGATACCGGTCCATTGTGCCGTTACTCCCAGCATCCAGCAACGAAATCCTTTGATCCATACCGGATCGTCCGACACCCTTTTTGCCAGCGGCGTTATACGGTCGGCGCCGTCCCAGGTGGGCAACCCGTTTATATAGCTTTCAAAAGGGTGATAGGAAGGGATATATGCGGAATTTACATACCGCGAAATATCCCTGTCCCAGCAATTGATACAATGTTTACGGGCCTCGATACAGAGCATATTCAATTCGCGCTGGCCGACTGTGATGAAAGGGGCGTTTGCCTGCCGCTGACGATACTCGGTCGTTTCCGTCAGCCGGTTAAAACGGAATTCGTAATGCTGCTGAAGATAATCTTCCACTACGTTTGTGACATTGGCCGGATTATCCGCAGGCGGTTTATTTACCGGCTTTAATATGGTGCACGTTTTGGTAACGGCTGACTGGTTTGCTTTGCGGTTAAAACGGGAGAAAATGTTTTTCAGAAAAATGATAAATTTATCCATGATTATAATGTATTGATTGTGGCGCTAAAGTAATACGCGATACCCCCTTTCTGCAATTAACGGGGACTTATTATAAAGATAAAATCATCTATTGCACAACATATTACAAACTATTGCGCGGCTCGTTTATTCTTACTATTTTTGCCGTGTATCATTCTATATGCCACCCGGGTGACTTAAACGAATTACCCGGGTGACAGGAAAGGATCACCCAGGTGATCGGGTTGAATCACCCGGGTGAAAGGAATAGTATAACCGGACCGGATTATTTATTGCTCACTTATAAAACAATAAAACTATGGGAATTCATTACGATTTTTATGAAAATCCTCCTAAGAAAGACAGTAACCGTAAGCCCAGGCTCCATGCGAGAGTGGTTGCGGGAGGAACAGTCGGTACGGATTATATCGGCGGGCTTATCCACGATATGTCTACCCTGACGAAAGGGGATGTAAACGCGGTCCTCACCATGTTCCGCGAACAGTTGATCGACCAGCTTTCATTCGGGCACCGGGTCCATTGGGAAGGAGTAGGTTATTTCGAGCTCAGCCTGTCCTGTCCGCCTATCCGTTCTCCGCGGGAGATCAGGGCGGAGTCTATCCATGTGAAAAACATCGTTTTCCGTCCGGAAAAGAGTCTCAAAAAAGAGTTCAGAAAGTTACCGATGACGCGCGTAAGACGTAAAAACCATTCCAACCGGTATTCGGATATTGAGGTAGACGGTTTATTGACAGGCCATTTCCTGGATAACCCGCATATAACCAGTATGGAATTCCGCCGGCTTTGCGGTTTTACGCAAGCTACCGCCCTTCGACGCCTGAGGAAATTGATAGCTGCGGGCAAACTCCGGAAAACCGGCCATGCCCGTTTTCCCCTTTACGAACCGGTGGAGGGGAATTACCGCAGGTAATTTGCCGGCTGAAGGCACATGATAACGTGCCTTCAGGATTTCTTCCAGTAAATCAAGATATTAGAAAGGGCTGAAGGCTGAAGGAAAAATTATAAAAAAGTTCCTGTATTATCGGGAAAGAAAGGCTCCGGCGTTCCTCCCGAAATTTATGAGCCTTATGGAAAGCACGGATTACCGGTTGTAACATCTTGGGATCTGCCCGTTACTTTTTGGTCATACGCTTGGCTAACCATTCGTCTCTTAACCACAGTTCATTTACGCGGCCCCCACGAAAGAAACTCCATACGATATCGCGGTCGAATTCCATGATCCTTCCATCGGGTGCCAGTATAACCCAAAGGTAATGACCGCTTTTGGCCTCCCTGTACTTCACCCATTTACCGGTAAGCTCCTTTTTATTATTACTATTATCCGTTAAACTTATCTGTTGGTTATTTATCCATTGAAACCGGATGTCTGTCAGGTCAGGGGCATATTCGTTGATAAAGGCCAAAGCAAGCTGCCTGCATTTATCGTCGTCCATCGTGTTATTGCCGGCCATTTTTTCATCTGTACGGGCGAAGCCTTTCAGTTTATTCCTGCTGTCTACGATGACGGTTATATGGGCATGGTGCAGATTCAATGCAGGGGAATTACCCGGTTCGAAACGATAAATATACACTACGTCGTCGTTAATTTTATCTTTAAGAAAATAAACCAGGTTATAATCCACGGCATCGGCAGCTATCGCCGATTTAAATCCTTCGGCAACCGTGCGGTATTTAGTCGATTCGACATGGTCATTCACGTTTTGAGCGGATAAATTGGTTATACAAAGTATAAACAGAATAATTATGGAATAAGTTTTATATCTGCGATTCATGTTCCGAAGGTAGTGATTTCATCCGCTTCCCCGGTCTTTTTAAACGTTTATTTCAGATTATGCACGATATCGTCTATACTGATCAATGCGAAGGTCGTGACTACATCGCCGATCGCGTAAGGCAGGACGAGTGTTCTGCCGATAGCCATGGCGCCGCAGGAGTATAATACGTTGGGTACATATCCGAAGCGCTCTTCTTTGGTGGTTTGCAGCAGGGGGGATTTCATCCGCCCGATCACCCGCCAGGGTTCGTCTTTATCGAGCAGCATGGCGCCGAGCGCATAACTTCTTACCGCTCCCACGCCGTGTGTGATCACGAGCCAGCCTTCGTCTATCTCTATGGGCGAACCGCAGTTGCCCAACTGGATGATCTCCCAGTTATAAGTGGGCTTAACCAGGGGGTGGTAATCGTACCAGAAGTATGGATTATCCGAGGCCATGATGTATAATGATTCGTTATCCTGCCTGCTTAGCATCATGTATGCTCCGTTTATACGCCGTGGAAACAGCGCCATTCCTTTATTTTTGGCGGCCGGCCCGTTGAGTGTGGACACCCTGAATTCTTTAAAATCGGTGGTTTCAAGCATTTCGGGCATGATGGTTGTTCCGTCGTAAGCCGTAAAAGTGGCGTAATACCGGCTGCTTCCGTCGTCTTCGGTAAATTTCACAAAGCGGGCGTCTTCCAGTCCGTTGCTTTGTGAAGGTGACACCGGATAAATGGCCCTTTCGGTAATATTGTCGGTAGAGAAGGTAACGGTAAAATTGGAAAGGGCAAGTATAAGGATGCTTTTCAACGAATTTTCCAGATCGGCGCTATTGATCAGTATATTGGAGTTGCGGGTTTTATTGATGGCCTGCTCGAGTTCCGCGAAGGTGAACTGTTCGGAAAGGTAATCGAATATTTTCCTGTTAGGTTCGGAAAGAATACCCAGTTCATTACTTTTCTTTATAAATATATCTTTATCGTACAGGTGCGACTTCCTTACGGGTTCGTAAATAACGGGTGAATTTTTATTTAAGGTAAGGTTGAAGTCTGCATCTATTTCTCCTTCCATAAAGGTGATGGAGGATATATGCCCTTCGCCGATGGCCCGCAGGCTTAAAATAAATTTGGTAACTCCTTCTTTATCCTGTACGGGATGGGGCACGATGGAAGGGTTAAATAAAGCCGTGGCTTCCAAAGCGTATTGCTGCGTAAAATAAGCGCCGATACATTCTTTTTGCTCGTCGCTCAGTTCGAGGTTGGAGGAGATCCGGTGTTTTATGTGGTCGAAATTCCGGATAAGTATGGATTTGAGGATAGGGTTGGGGACGTCTATACGTTCGTATACCGTTTCGAGTACCTTTTCATGTTCTTCCAGGCCGGTTGAAAATATCCTCATCAGTATATGGTCTACCTGGGAAGGGTTACCCGGCACAAAGGGGCGTATCAGTGTCCGCTCGGAAGAGGGAACGATCCGTATCGGAAGTTTCTTAATGGTAATCATTGGGATATATATAAATGTTGCTTATTTTTATTACGTACGTATTGTGAAATGTTCATCAGCGACATGAGCCAGGATAGGGTCGATTCGGCTCCCTGGTTCAGATTGGCCCCGTTGCAATGTAATCCGTCGCAGCAGCCTCCGGTGGCATCGTCGTATAATCCCGCACTGCAATCGTTCTTACCTGTAAACCAGGCAAAAGCATCCATAGCGTAAGCGGCATACCTGCCGTTTTTGGCATATTCTTCTGCCACAAGGCAGGCATCCAGCATGCCGTGCGCCTCGAGCGGTTGCTGGTCGTATTCGGCTTTATACTCGGGAGTCATCCAACCGTTGTTGCCGATGGGGGAAAAGATATTTCCCTTGAATTGTTTTTCGATGAGCCAGTCGAGTATTTTTATGCCCCTGTCGGCCAGCTCCCTGTTTTTGAGCAACATGCCTGCCGCGATCAGGGCCTGTGGAATGCGGTTGTTGGCATAGGTGACCTGGTTTTCGAACCAAAGCCATTCGTTATCGATCGAATGATCGAAATAAGCGGAAAGTTGCCGAGCCTTCTTTTGCAGAATACCGGTTACGAAAGATTCGTCGTGCATCCTGGCATGGCAGACCAGACCGAGAATAAGGTAGGCCAGGGCGCGGGGATGGGATATGTAATCGATGTTTTCCAACCCCTTGCGGAACAGTTGATTGGAATAATTATAAAAATTGCTGAAATCGGTATAGGCTGCCGTGTAGCCCAATGCCCACATGGTGCGTCCTACGCTGTCTTCGGAGCCTTCGTCTTCGGGCCAGCTCCTGTCATACGACATAAAATTGCGGAACCTGCCTTTTACCGGATTGTAGGCATAGTCGATAAACGACAGGTAAACACTGGTCAATCGGTATAATTCATTTTTATCTTTCACGTCGTTTTGCAGCATGACAGACAGTATAAGTGCCCGCGCGTTATCGTCGATACAATATCCGTGTGTCCTGTCGGGTACGTTATACCTCGCGTGCTGGAGGATACCGGTGTAATCGGTAAGAAAACGCAGTTGGTTGAGGTTGACGGGCGGTATGGCATACACCTTTCCGGCTTTGCCGGGTTTCGGGGCCTGCGCGGTAGTTGTCGTGGGTCTGAGAACCTGTGTTTTCATGAGTTGGATATACTGCCTTCCGACATTCGGCCAGTAGCATTGCTCGGCCAGGCGAAAAGCGTTGCGGGCAATGGTGTTCCTTTCGTTTTCATTGTCGAGCAGGTAGGTTATTTTTTCGCTCAGTTGTGCGGAATTATTGAAATCGAACAATATGCCGCGGTTGTCGGCAAGCATTTCTTCGGCATACCAGAAAGGTGTCGATATGACGGGTTTTGCGGCTCCCATAGCATAAATGAGCGTACCCGACGATATTTGCTTCTGCCCGAGGTAGGGGATCACATAAATGTCGCACATGCGAAGGAATTTAAATAACTCTTGGTTGCTTACGAAGCGGTTGATAAAGATTACATGTTCCTGCAGCCCGAGTTCGCCGACGAGCTGGTGAAGCGAATCGCGGTATTCCTCACCGTCGTGTTTAACTACGTGCGGATGGGTTGCTCCTAAAACAATGTACACGACTTCGGGGTATTTCGCAACCACTTCGGGCAGGGCGTTGATAACGACTTCAATGGACTTGTTCCGTGAAAGCAGACCAAAGGTGAGTAATATCTTTCTGTTTTCAATGCCGAACCTTTGTTTGATTTTACCGTTATCTTTTGTTCCCGTTTCGTGTACGCCATGTTGGATATGTACGCATTTGAAGGGGGGAATACCATAGATGTCTTTTAATATCTTAATGCCCTTTTGGGATATGCTGACCAGTTTTGCCGACAGGCCGGCAATTTCATTGACAACGCTCCGCTGTCCTTCCGTAGGATCGTCGAGGATGGTATGGAATGTGGTGACGACCGGCATCCGCAGCCGTTCTAATAAAACGGTGATGTGTCTTCCGTCGTTACCTCCGAAAATCCCGAATTCATGTTGGAGGATCACGGCATCGAAATTGTTGTTGTTTATGAAATTGGCTGCGTTAATATAGGATGTGATCTCGTTTTGTTCAATTTCAAACTCTACTTCTTCGGGGTAATCGTATTGGTTAACTCCGTCGTTCATCACGATAACGGATGTTATTATATCATTCTGTTTTATCCCTTCGTTCAGATCGTTCATAAATGTCGCGATTCCGCATTTGCGAGGCGGATAATTTCCTATCAGTGCAATTCTCTCCATATTTGGAAAATAAATTTATGTTTTTATACTTTCGACCGGGTGTTTATCGATGGTTGAATGAGTTAAAAACAATCGAGCCGTTAAATTGTTTTCCACGGCTTACCGGGAACAGTTCCGGCAATTAGGGGATGGGCGGCATCCGAGTGGCCCTCACGATGTATGAGTCAAGGAAGATATTGAGGAGGAAGAATTTACAATGCGTCTATTATCTGGCGCTGTTTATCAAAAAATTTTCTTCTTTCCAATTCGCAGCTTATAGAGATCAGGGTGGATAACCTTTCGTAGGATTTGAACCATTTTAAAGATTCTTCGAACGATTCCCGGGCTAATGAAATTGCGCCGTTAAACGAGAATAACTTTAGGATGCTCGCATTTACGTTTTTGGATTTTATATAAGCAAATCCCGACTGTATCCTGAAATCGGAAATATATACGGATACTTTTTTACCTGATTCAGGATAACATCCGGTTATTACGATTTTTTCAAGGTAATCAAAAAAGCGGATGAGTTCTCCTTTGATTTTGTCGACATCTTCCCTGCGTATGGATTTCAATTCGATAAGGGTTTTTATGTCTTCTGACAGGTCTTCGATAAATTTTCTGTTTATAATAAAATAAGTAGTATTGAATTTCTTCAGGTTTGCGGAAGTGATTTTTGAATACTCTGTTATTTTCTCCTCATATGTATATTCATCAAATTTCTTATAGGATGTTTCGGCATTATAATAGCGGTGGTAATCCCAGATAAATAAATGCCATTTAAGCAAATAGTCCGAATTCATTATAAATGCCACAGGCATAGATGCGGTGACTTCGACATATTCACATTCTTCGTCCTGCACGATATCAGCCACCATATCCACATATCTCTTGACTTTACCCGACCTGCTCTTTATCAGCCCGTCGGGGTCTGTTCCGTATAGCTCATAGGGATAACACAGTTTTTTCGAACCGACGATATGGTCTATGGAAAGGGATAAAGCGGAGGAAATGTCGATGATCTCCGAGAAGGTAAACACTACTTCATTTCTTAATCTTCTGTAAGCAGATTCCTTGTGTATATTCAAGATTTCACAAATCACTGCCACCAGTTTTTTGTCATCTTTGATCTTACTCTTGACCAAATTGACAAATGAATGGTTTAATTTCTTGTCTTTCATAGTTTTATTAAAATAAATTTAGACCCAGACGTAATTTCGATAGTATTTAAGTGGTGTGGTGAGTTTAATCCATAACCTTATACTGCAAATATAATTTATTTTAATTACATAAAATGCAATAACGCTGAAAAATATTATCGGGAAAATAGTATAATTCAATGAAAATTGCATTTTGATAGAAATTCTGTGTAATCCCATATGCATTATGGCATATATTATAAATCGGCCTGTTTAAATAGCCTTATTCTGAGACCCGGCTGTATATAAATTGATTTTTATTTGTGGTATAAAAATCAAAGTTTTAATATTATGAAAATGTACTCTTTCTTTTCATGTGTTATAATAATGAATATTATTATACCTGTACAGGCCCAGGTTACGATAGGTTCAGTCAAGAAGCCCGAACCATTTTCCATACTGGAAATGGATTCGAAAGAAGGTGGTATCCGGTTAAACCAATTGGATGTTCCCGACAAACAATCTGTTACGACTAAGTTGAACGCGACTTCCAACAAAAACCTGACCAAAGGACTTACCATCTTTAATACGGCAGAAAACAAAATGCAGTACTGGGATGGTAATAAGTGGGCGCAGGTGGTATCTGTAGCTGAGAATGAGACTACGGATGGATTGGACGGCCAGTTTCTGATGTCGAAAGGGGCGGATACATATCCGGAATGGACTACGCTGAATGTTCCTGTTGTGGAAAAAGGCGAATTTTATTTATACAGCGCAGTAGTAAAAAAGGATATGGTGGGGGTAGACCTTGTCTTTAAGGAAAATAACTATGAACCCTATCCTGAAGATCTTCTCCTGAACGGGCCGATGTCGAAGGAATGGCATGAAATAAAAGGCCTGGAGGCAAAGATCAATATTCCGGATATCCCCCGAAAACCCGGTGACCCGCCCGGTAAAATTTATACGCGGCTGGCGATTGAAATGCAGACAGGGGCACAGATGTTATGCGGTCCGGATATTATCAATTTCACAGTCAGGGATAATACCGGTAGCGATAAATTGGTTTCCCATAAAGATCCTTCGTGGATCAGTTTTGGACTTGGTGTTTTTATTGGAAACGATACCGAGGGGTATAAACTTAAACAGGTGAGATCTTACCGGTTAGAGGGGTTAGCAGCCAACTCCTTTGCGACATTTACCCTTATCGGTGCCGTAGATAATCTACCGGCAGGTGAACACAACATAAAGGTGGCGGCAAAACGCAGGACTCATGCGAATTTCATGGAACAACTCACTGCGAGTGAGATTATTATGACGGTGGGGAAGCCGGCTCCCGGCTCCGGAAACTACAGTAATTTTATGGCGCAGTCTTTCTTACGGGCCAACATATATGTCATTTACGAATAGTTATTGGTTACGCTTAAGAGGATTTGTCAGGGGGATGTAAGAAGGAAAGGAGCAGAATCAAGCCCCTTTCTTATGAATAACGGGCAACTCCATAGTAAATTGGTTGCCTTATTATGTTTTTACCGGATCAGGCGTTTATGATCTTTTCATAGGTTTGGATATACTGTTGCGCCATCCGTTGTTTGGAAAACTTATCTGCTACGATATTCCTGCACATTTGCCGGCTGATCGAATCAATTTCGTTCACCTTCTGTATTGCTTCGCCGGTCGTACGGGTTAAAAAACCGTTCACTGAATCGGTGATAAGTTCGGGCATACTGCCTTTTTTGAACGCGATAACAGGGGTACCGCATGCCATGGCTTCGATAACAGACAAACCGAACGGTTCGTTGAAGTTGATGGGATGGAGCAGGGCATTGGCATTACCCAGCAGTTCATCGCGTTTATCGTCGCCTATGCTACCGATATATTCGACCTGTCCTTCTTTCAGGTAGGGCTTTACATATTGGTTGAAGTAGTTTTCATCCTGGACGATACCTGCTATAATAAGACGCCTGCCCGCCTGCCGGGCAATCTCTACGGCTTCTTTTGCACCTTTATCGTGATGGATACGCCCGTAGAAAAGTAAATAGTCTCCTTCAGGAACCGGATTGAATGTAAATTTTTCAAGATCGATTCCGTGATAGATGGTAGAAATATAGGTTAGTCCGGGAGAGCGGTCGGCATTACTTATCGATACGTAATGGGTATGCCCGTTATATTTTTTATAAACGGGAAGTATTTCAGAGGATGAAAAACCGTGGATAGTTGTTACGACAGGGGTTCTGACCAGCCTGGAATAGGTAAGCGGAAGGAAATCGAACTGATTATGGATAATGTCGAATTCACCGGCATGTTCGAAACATTCCGAGATATGCATGCATTCCCATACTTTGGCATCGATGCTCCTGTCTTCTTCGTAGCCTTTAGGGCTTACTCCCCGCAGCTTTGCGCCGGTCAGCGAGTTGGCTGTAGCAAATAACGTAACATCTAACCCGTGCCTGACCAATTCTTCCGTGAGCAACGAGGTTACCAGTTCCCACGGCCCGTAATGGACCGGAGGTGTGCGCCAGGCAATAGGCGAGAGCATTGCAACTTTCATAGGTTGATTATTTATTAGGATCAGTTACATAAGAACAACTGACCAGATGAATTGTTTTTTTGCTGCGTTTACATTGGCAATAAAATGTTATTTTTGCAGGCACATCAAAACAGATTATCATGGCTAAATATAAAAGGATCCTTCTTAAACTGAGTGGCGAGTCGTTAATGGGTGGAAAACAATACGGTATCGATGAAAAACGACTGGATGAATATGCCGCGCAGATCAAAGAGATTGCCGGTATGGGTGTTCAGATAGGGATCGTTATCGGAGGTGGAAATATCTTCCGTGGGCTGAGCGGCGCATCTAAGGGATTTGACCGGGTTAAAGGCGACCAGATGGGTATGCTTGCCACGGTTATCAACAGCCTGGCGTTGAGTTCGGCTTTAGTTGCGCAGGGAGTAAAGGCTAAGGTGCTGACGGCCATACGTATGGAGCCTATTGGTGAATTTTATAATAAATGGCGGGCCATTGAATTGCTGGAGCAGGGAAATGTCGTGATTATGTCGGGCGGCACCGGAAACCCGTTCTTTACCACGGATACAGGCTCGTCGTTGCGGGGTATTGAGATCGAAGCGGATGTGATGTTGAAAGGTACCCGCGTGGACGGCATTTACACGGCCGATCCGGAAAAGGACCCTACGGCCGTGAAGTTTACCGAAATTACCTACGATGAGATATATACCCGTGGCCTTAAAGTGATGGATTTAACGGCCACTACGATGTGTAAGGAAAATAATCTGCCGATCATTGTGTTCGATATGGATACGCCGGGTAACCTGAAAAAGGTCATGCAAGGCGCGAATATCGGTACGCTGGTACATAATTAAGAAAGGCAGGCATCCGGAAAAGATTGGTACCCGACCTGTTATTTCTGGGATAATAAGTTACATTATTGTATATTTGCCGTATATAAACCGGCCGGATTCCCCCATAGGATAGTAATATTCCGGCATTTGAATTGCAAATAACAATGATGAACAATATAAACTTCATATATATAATTACTCTTGCCCTTCTCTTTAATTTATGTACGGCATGCCGGGAAAAACCCACCTATGACGTAAGTTTGGATTCATTGCTCTCCGAGATGGTTTCGGTAGAAGAAGCCGCCCGTTATCCTGCTATTCCTTACCGCAGCCTTCAGGTAAGTAGTTACGACCGGTCGTCGGTATCACCGGATTCGGCCCACTGGTTTGCCAATAATGACGGTTTCGGTATTGAACGGATTGAAACGGTAGACGGGCGAACGGAGAAAGTTTTATTTGACGAGGAAGGTCCGGGAGTAATAACGAGGATATGGATCACCACGCTGGATAAACGGGGTACATGGCGTTTTTATTTCGACGGCGCCGGGTCTGCCGATTGGGAAATTCCGGCTTACGACCTGATGCGTATCAATATTCCGGAGCTTGGCCGTGGATTACTGCAACCGCATACCAGCTATTCGCTTGAAGGGAAAGGCGGTAGTACTTTATTCTTGCCTATCCCTTTTGCGCGTAGGTGTAAAATAACATTTGAAGACGAACGGGATGTGGAGCCTACTCCTAAATACTACCAGATAAATTTCCGTCGTTACCCGGAAGGGACGACTGTTGAAACTTTTTCGAATAAAGTGGTCAGGCGAGCCCGGAAAAAAATTACGGAAACCGACCATTTGTTATTGAATCCTTCTGTTCGTTGTGATTCGATTTTACTTACAAAATATCATATGCTTGAAGCAGGCGACCCGATGGTTGTTAAGCTTCCGCAGGGAGAACATGCAGTTTATGAGCTTCAACTAAAGATTGATGCGGGTGATACCGCGCATTATCAGGACATCATGCGCCATATTATTATCCAATGTACCTTTGACGGCAAAAAGACGGTTTGGGCGCCTGTTTCCGATTTTTCGGGAGGAGGGATCGGGGCTCCGTATGTGGAAAGCTGGTTTCTTTCTTCGGACGGGAAAGGCACTATAACGAGCCGCTGGCTGATGCCTTACCGCGAGACGGCAACGATCGCATTGGTCAATGAAGGCAACCAACCGGCAGGTGTAGAATTATCGGCATGCCTGTCTACTTTGGAGTGGGACGACCGGATGTTGTACTTTCATGCTTCATGGAAAGAAGAAAAAGGTATTCCAGTAAGCGATAATCCGGAAGACGGAGCAACTATGGAATGGAATTTTTCGACTATTAACGGAAAAGGCGTATATAAGGGGGATGTGCTAACCCTGTTCAACCATTCGCCGGAATGGTATGGGGAAGGGGATGAAAAAATATGGGTTGATGATGATACGTTTCCTTCCCATTTCGGAACCGGTACAGAAGATTATTACAACAGTTCGTGGGCGCCTGTCATACCCTTCCAAACTCCGTTCGGGGGGGCTCCGAGGGCTGATGAAGAGAGTTCACACGGATATAATACTTTTTTCCGTACCCGTAACCTCGACGGTATTCCTTTCGATAATAAATTAAGGTTCGATATTGAAATGCTGGGGTGGAAAAAAGGTGCGGCGGACTATGCCACTACCGTATTCTGGTATGGCGATATAAAAGCGCGGGCTGAGGGTATACGAAATTCATTATAATTGAAAAACCATGAAAACACACACGAGAACATTCCTCTTGTTCGTTTTGTTAGCCGTAATAACGAATACGGTATCTGCCGGCAAAATGAATATGAGCATTTCACATCTGGGAAACAGGCAAAGTATGATCCGTCTGGATTCGCCTGCAAACTACCTTTTACTTCCGGTTGAAGAATCATCGCAGGAATCGACCATGTCGATGATTGTCGATAATCGTATGGTAAAAACATTTACCGTGAGGCTGGCTGTAACTAAAATTGATTATTTTGTTCCGGTAGACCTTACCGGCTTTGCCGAAACAAACGTTCTCTTCCATATACATCCTGTGGATGATAACGCGGTCTGCTGGAAAGAAATAAAGATGTCTGATACATTTGATGCTGAAAACCGTGAAAAATTCCGTCCGGTTTATCATTTCTCCCCGCCCTGGGGATGGATGAACGATCCGAACGGTATGGTGTATAAGGACGGGGTATATCATTTGTTTTACCAGTATAACCCGTATGGCTCAAAGTGGGGTAATATGCACTGGGGGCATGCTACCACTACTGACCTGGTATCGTGGAAACATCAGCCGGTAGCTATTGAACCGGATGCGTTAGGAACAATTTTTAGCGGTAGCGCTGTAGTAGACCATGACAATACGGCCGGATTCGGAGCCGGGGCGATCGTTGCCTTTTATACTTCGGCCGGAAAAACCCAGACTCAAAGTATGGCGTACAGCCTTGATAACGGTAAAACGTTTATTAAATACGACCGTAATCCTATACTGGTATCGGATGTGCCGGACTTCCGTGACCCCAAAGTTATCCGGCATAAAGAATCAGGTAAGTGGATCATGGTATTGGCGGTAGGACAGGAAATGCAGTTTTATTCGTCAACAGATTTAAAAAATTGGACTTACGAGAGCAGTTTCGGCGATGGGGAAGGCGCGCATGCCGGAGTGTGGGAATGTCCCGACCTGATCGAGCTTCCGGTAAGAGGCACGAATACTAAAAAATGGGTATTGCTTTGTAACATAAATCCCGGCGGTCCGTTCGGTGGTTCCGCCACACAATATTTTACAGGTAGTTTCGATGGTAAAACCTTTACAAACGAATCACCGGGCAGGACCAAATGGATGGATTGGGGTAAAGATCATTATGCGACGGTGACCTGGAGCAATGCTCCGGATAACCGTACCGTAGCTTTGGCGTGGATGAGTAACTGGGAATATGCCAATGATGTGCCAACAAAGCAGTTCCGGAGTGCCAATTCAGTGCCCCGCGACCTTCAATTATATACTAAAAACGGACAAACGTACCTGAGCAGTATTCCGTCTCCGGAATTGTTAAAACTTCGTGAGACAGCGCAAAAAAAAGGTTCTTTCCGGGTGAATGATACTTATGAGGTGGATCCTGTCCTGGCAAATAATACCGGAACCTATGAAATAGAAATAAAATTGCAAAACAAAGATGCGGATATTATCGGTTTCCGGTTGTATAATTCCAAAGGTGAAGAAGTAGACATGTTTTATAACCTGTTTGACAATACATTCAGTATGGACAGGCGGAACAGCGGACAGGTAAATTTCAGTAAATCTTTTGCTACGGTTACCTCGGCACCTGTATCCGGTGAAAAAGAATATACGTTGCGTTTATTTATAGATAAATGCAGTTTGGAAGCTTTTGATGGAAAAGGAGAGTTTGTTATGACCAACCTGGTCTTTCCCGTTGAGCCTTACAGCAGGATGTGCTTTTATGCGAAAGGAGGCTCTTATACGGTGACATCACTTACCGTTTACCCTTTGTCATTAAAATAATAACCCTAAATAATAATGATTATGAATAGAAAACCTGTTGTAGTCGGAATCGGCGAATTGTTATGGGATGTGTTTCCGGATGAGAAAAAAGCCGGAGGAGCGCCGATTAATTTCGTTTATCACGCCAGCCAGCTTGGAGCCGAAGGTTATGCAATAAGCGCTGTCGGTAATGATGTGTTCGGGACGGAGATCCTGCAGGAACTGGAGAAAAGCAATATCCGTCATTTTATCGACACTGTTGATCATCCAACGGGAAGCGTAATGGTAGAACTGAATGACGGTAAACCCACTTACACCATTATAGAAGGGGTTGCCTGGGATTTTATTCCGCTCACGGAGCAGTCTATTGAACTGGTAAAGAGAGCGGATGCTATTTGTTATGGTACACTGGCCCAACGGGCTGAAGTGTCGCGTAAAACCATCTCTTCTTTACTTTCCTATGCAAAAGCAGATGCTTTACGATTTTTCGATATCAATATACGCCAGCATTTTTATTCCAGGAAACTTATTGAGGAATGTCTTGAAAAGGCAAATATATTCAAGATAAATGATGAGGAACTGGAGCTGCTTCGCCCGATGTTCGGATTAGACGGGAGTGTGGAAGAGGTATGCCGGTGGTTTATCCAAAAATATTCCCTAAAATATATGATCCTTACCGCAGGTAGCGAATATAGTTCGATTTATACCGTTGACGAACAATCCACTATAAAAACTCCCTCTGTTACGGTTGCCGATACGGTAGGAGCGGGAGATTCCTTCTCCGGAGCTTTTGTTTATTCCATATTAACCGGGAAGTCGTTGAAGGAAGCTCACCGGGCTGCTGTTGATATAGCGGCGTATGTATGCACTAAAAGCGGCGCCTGGCCTGTCTATTCTTAAAAAATTAATAGTATGAATGAAAAAACGAATTATCTGAAGTTGCTTCCTGTAATGCTGGCTTTTTTCGCCATGGGATTTGTGGATCTCGTAGGGATAGCGACCAATTATGTAAAAGCCGATTTTGAATTGTCGGATACGCTGGCCAATATATTCCCTTCGATGGTGTTTTTCTGGTTCCTGGTTTGTTCGGTTCCGACAGGCATGCTGATGAATAAGATCGGAAGACGGAAAACCGTGCTGATCAGCTTAGCTGTAACTGCTTTATCACTTTTATTTCCGCTGATTAACTATTCTTTTGTATCGATGCTGATTTCTTTTTCTTTGTTAGGGATTGGAAATGCCCTGATGCAAACTTCATTGAACCCGTTGTTGTCGAATATTGTCAGCAACGATAAGTTGGCCAGTACCATGACGTTCGGGCAATTTATAAAAGCGATCGCCTCTTTTATCGCTCCTATTATTGCTGCCTGGGCTGCGTTGAAGTTTGGCGACTGGAAATACCTGTATCCCATCTTTATGGTCATAGCCATATTGGCGATCATAAGCCTGGGCGCCACAAAGATAAAAGAACAGGATGAAAAAGGGGAGACATCTACTTTCGCCGAATGTTTTGCCTTGCTTGGCGATAAAATGATCCTTTTATCCTTCCTTGGTATTATGTGCCATGTAGGAATTGATGTGGGAGTGAATGTGACCGCTCCGAAGATACTGATCGAGCGGTTAGGTATGTCGCTGGCAGATGCAGGATATGCTACAAGTGTTTATTTTCTGTTCCGTACGATCGGTTGTTTGCTTGGAACCTTTATCCTGGCGAAATACTCGTCAAAATTATTTTTTCTGATCAGTGTAATTTTTATGATAGCGGGGTTTGCCGGGCTCTTTTTCCTGAACGGACTGATGCCGATATATGTATGTATCGCGCTGATCGGGTTCGGTAATTCAAATATATTCCCTATTATCCTGTCGCAGGCGCTGTTGCGCATGCCGGATAAAAAGAATGAAGTTTCCGGATTGATGATTATGGGGTTGTTCGGAGGAACTGTTTTCCCTTTGATCATGGGAATCACATCGGATACGATGGGTACGCAGATTGGCGCTTTACTTGTCCTTACGGTTGGTGTGGCATATCTTGCTTTCCTTGCACCGCAACTGAAGAAATAAATCAAAACAACAAAGATTACAGATAAACAGCACAGCTTGATTACCCTGTGTTTTTCTGTAATCTTTGTCTTACTCTCCGTATTAATTAACCGGTTGTGTTAATTCGGTTCATTCTGAAGTGAATTATTACCGGCAATAGCATTTGTGGGAACGGGAAACCTTTTTCTTGAATTATCCGAAGGCTGATGATCCCACCATTTTTCGGTGGTGTACATATCCCATCGTAATAAATCTGTTCTTCTTCTTCCTTCTCCCAAAAATTCGATGCCCCATTCGTCGATCAACCTGTATTTGTCGAGGTTTTCGGCTGTAACCGGATCAGGATCCTCATAGTTCTCGAAAGCCCGTTTACGCACGGCATTGATCAATTCGGCCGCTTGCTGTTTGTTACCGCTTCTCATGCTGCATTCGGCAAGCATATAGTAGATTTCTTCCAGACGGATCACCGGGCAATCGGCTCCGTACCTGAGGTCGATATTGGCCAGGTTGGGAACAGGCGCTTTTACCAGTCGTATCCCTGTGTTTTCTTCTCCCGTCCCTACATTGGAAGGTAATGTTTCGGGATCCTGTCCGGGCTCAAGTTCAGTCATCCTGCCTACATAGTCGACAAACGACAGTAATTGCCCGTTGTATTCCTGCGTTCCTTTACATTCCTCACCGGTAACCGGTGATATTTGATCGCCCACCAGGAACATGCCTTCATAATTGGTTCCGCCATGATATTTATACGGTTTCTTACGCAGGTCTTTATCATTAAATTTGTCATAAGGGCACCCTAACCTGTAATCATTCCGGTAAGACTTTTTACCTCCGGGATAAAGAGAAGGCTGCAGGTGCAATCCATTGTTGGCTCCGCCGTCGATATCGAAATACACATAGGTATTGTAATGGTAAAAATCCGCCCAGTACCAATCGTATTGGAGTTTATTGAATTGTGAAGGGAACGACCATATTATACTTTGCGATCTGTCGTTATTGAAACCATGCGGTACGTCCCATGTCGGGTCTAACTGGTAAAATCCGTATTTACCGTCGATAATATCCCGGCAAAGCTGCGCGCATTCATCGAAACGGTCTTCTCCTATATAGGTTATAGCATTGAAATATAAGCGTGCAAGCATAGCGGCTGCAGTGGCCTGCCGGATAGCACCTTCTTCCGACTGTCCTTCTTCTTTGGGATATAACTGCGGAATAGCTTCCTTGAAAATCGTTTCGGTATGTTCAAATACCTTCCTTGCGGTGCGGCGTCCTTCAACGGGTTCGTCGGGATTGGTGAATATGATAAAATCACCGAAGAAGTCGAGCCCTCTCATGTAGAAGTAACCGATCAGTGTATTTAACTGGTTGAGATGATCGGCTTTATCTTCTTCCGTAAGTGCCATTGCTTCGTAGTCTACATTTTCCAGGTCCAGTTTCGTATCGATTGCCAGTGCGATACCCATAGTCGTACCGCGCCAGGTCTCCCATATCCATCCGTCATCCGGTGTCCATTCATGGCGCAGGTAACGGTGGTTCTCCCCGCCGTTATACCAGTGGGGTCCTTTTTGCGTGGTCACGAACTGGTCGGCGGTGACTTCCTGTAATTTCCAACGGTCCGACCCTTCATACCAGCGTGCATGGGTAAAAGGACGGTATAGCGCCATTAGTACGTCCTGTTTGCTTTTATAAAAGGTTTGCGGGGTTACTTTATCGTACCATACTGTATCCAATCCGGTACAACTTCCCAATAATATGCATAATAAGAGAGCTATTCCGGTTATGCCGTATAAATAGTTTTTTATCTTCATAATTGAATGTATTATATTTAAAAATTGAATTGTAATCCAAGTGTGAATGTTCTCAGTTTAGGATAAGTGTTACGTTCTTCAAATCCCGGGTCGAGTCCGTTCGTATCCACTTCCGGGTCGAGTCCGCTATAACCGGTTATACAGAATAAATCGCGTGCCGTAAGGCTTACCCGTATATCCCGCACATAGTTCTGTATGGCCGGTATTTTAAAGCGGTAACCCAGCGTCACAGCATCCAGCTTGAGGAAAGTTCCGTCTTCGAGCCAGAAATCGCATAATTCTTTTTCCCCTTTTATATGTGCATTTTCGGTGACAGCTGTCTTCAGTACATTTTGGTTTTGTACGTTCGCAAGCCCGTAATACATGTTTATTTTGTTAAATACATCGTATTTTATGAAACTTCTGAAATATAAGTTCAGGTCGAAATCCTTATAGCGGATATTGTTTTCCCACGACACGATAACCTTTGGAATGGCATTTCCGATAAAGCGCTTATCGTCCTGTGTTTTTTTATTGGCAGGAATTACATTATCGTTCTTGTCATATAAAAGCCAGTTGCCTTCATCGTCTATGCCGGCGTATTTCCATATATAGAAACGGCCAATTTTCTCACCCGCAATTAACCGTACGGCCGTACCGGGTGAACCGGGTGCTTCAAAACCTTTCCGGTCCCAATAGGTCTGGCTTCCCCATAAGGAATTCAAGGTAGTTGTATTCTGCGATAGTTTTAGGGATGTGCTCCACTCCCAATCCTTTTTCCTTACCGGCACTCCGCCTATTTCAAGCTCCCATCCTTTATTGGTTAACTCTCCCGAATTCATGGTCATTTTATCGTGGACGGCCGGGGGTTGCGGAACGGATATATCGTAAATCAATCCGTCCGATTTACGTTTGTAAAGATCGAGTTTACCGTATAACCGGTTATTCAGAAAAGAATAGTCAAGCCCGATATTATATTCGGTTTTCTCTTCCCATTTGAGGTCTTTATTTACATTGTGGCTTAATCCGTATGTTTTAAACCATGTTCCGTTCGCCAGCCACCAGGTGTCGGCTCCATACATACGTTCCACTACATTTTTATTATAACTTCCGCCTTCCATGTTTCCTGTTTTACCAATACCAAACCGGATTTTCAGATCGGATATCCAGGTTAATCCCTGCATAAACTCTTCGCTGCTGATCCGCCATCCGGCTGAAACGGCCGGGAAAAGTCCCCATCTTTCTTCCGGGGCCAATCGGGATGTCCCTTCGTAACGGGCACTCACAGAAGCCATATAACGGTCTTTATAGCTGTAGTTTACACGTCCGAGGAAAGCGACCAGGCGGCTCCGCGGATCTTTGAAGGAACCCATACCTGCACGGCCGTCGGATAAATAAACGCCTGATCCCAAATCATACCCCTGTACCCCATCTACCGGGAAATCGTAGTTTTCAGCATTATATCCGTCTTTATTAAATTCCTGAAAGGACCATCCGCCTACTGCCTTTACAGAATGTTCGCCGAAAAATTTATTGTAATTCACCAACCAGTCAAGCGATACGTCATTAACATAATCGCTTTCCCATTTGCTCCAACCATTACGGTTGTTATCACGGCTGTTCTTATGTTGGGCGGATTCCCACCTGATGCGGCGATAATTGTTGGATTTATTACCCATTGTAAATGAGGTACTCAGGTCTTCCGTAATATTCAATCTTGCCGTAAGACTGGCCATCAGGTTACGGTAATCCCTGGTATCCGTTCTTAATTTAAGGTCGGCTACCGGGTTCCATTCTTCGTGTCCTCCTAATAATACATTGTATCCGGTCGGATTCGTTTCGTCGTAGACAGGCCATGTCGGGTTTAATTTCATGGCCATCATAAAGGCACCGTAATTGTTGTTGTCGTCGTCATGATATTTCGCCCGTACATCAGTATAATTAATACGGCCCGTGAAACGCAAACGATCCTCCCATACGGAATAGTCCACATTTAAGCGTCCGCCGATTTCCCGCCGTGCCGATTCGATCATCATTCCTTCCGCATTTTTGTAATAAAGCGAAGTATAGACTTTTACATTTTTAGAACCACCGGAAAGCGTCAGGGCATGGCGTTGCTGAAAAGGTGTCGACCGGGTTACCTCGTCGAACCAGTCTGTCCTTGCTCCATGATCGGTTCCCCTGTTATATTGCAAAAATTCGTCCGCGGTTAATACTTCAGGCGTTTTCCTGACGGTTTGTACGGTTAGTTCCGAAGTATATGAAACCTGTAAAGGGCCTTCATTGGCTTGCCGTGTAGTGACCAGAATTACCCCTCCCGAACCGCGCGTACCGTATATAGCGGCTGCGGACGCGTCTTTCAGCACATCAATGGAAACGATATCTTCTTTCTGGATTTCGTTCAGGTTTCCACCGGGTATTCCATCTACAACGATCAAAGGTCCCTGTCCCACATTAATGGAGTTTGCGCCGCGTAATTGAACGGAAGTTCCGGAATTTACGTCTCCGGTCGATACGATGCTCAGATTGGTAACTTTACCTTGTATTGCAAGTAACGGATTTGCAATGGCGCCACCGATCAAATCGCTGTTTCTGACGGATGATACGGATGAGGTTACTTCTTTTCTATCTAATGTACCGTATCCTATAACCACCACTTCATCCAACGCTTTTGAATCTTCCTGCAAAATGATCTCCATAGTTGCTTTTGCCGGTATCTCCTGGGGGATATAGCCTACATAGGTAACTACTAATATTTTACCGGGTTCAACCTGCAGGGAAAACTGCCCGTTTAGGTCGCTGATACTACCGTTGGTGGTACCTTTTTCAACAATATTGGCCCCGATAATTTCCATTCCGGATGCATCCTTAACGACGCCTTGGATAGTAATGCGTTGGGCATTTAACGGCGTTATAGCCATTGCCCATAAAAAACAGATAAAAATGAGACAAATAGATTTTCCAGGCCTGCCGGAAGACAAACCACTCCTTAAAGTAAATCTCATAATAGGAAATTTAAGTTAAACTAAATTAAACATACATTCTCAATATATACACTCCATGGATAAAATAAACGACCGTTTAATTAGATAAAATATTTATCCATTTCATGTTAAATAAGTAGGTAGAGTTGAGATGATTATATGCTTAATATTCAATAGTATTAATTAGTATGAAAAATAATTTTTGTTTTTATATTATTTAAATAAATCATTCTTATATTTGCAACAATTAAACGGTCATTTATTTTATACAAAATGCAATATTTATACATATAAAAAGGGCATCTAAAAAATTAGACGCCCTTTTTTGTAATTATATATTATTGGGATTATCTTGTCCTGTCCGAACTTGTTCTTCCACTTGATACTGAACCGCCGGAACTTCTCTGGCTTCCTGTCCGGTCATTGCTCTGTCTTGTCGACTCAACATTCTGGTTCGGACGTTCTCCAACAGGCCTGCTGTTTTCCGTTGGCCTGGTTGTTGGCCTTGACGGTGGGCGTGTACTGGTAGGAGGACGGTTCCCGCTGTTTGATGGTGGCCTCGGATTTGAAGGCGGCCTGTTACTTACAGGTGGTCTGGGTCTGTTCGGCCGGCCGGGAATTACTACTATAGGCCTTCCGTAATCCGGATAATAAGCGGGCGGTACGGCTACAGGGATGTAATTGTATTCTTCGTCGATGTATTCATATCCTGTGAGGTAATCGTTCCAAAACTCGAGTGCATATATTTCTCCTGCTGATGTCCGGTATTCCAGCACTTCCTGATATCCGTCGTGCGTATCATTTACCGCTAATACACGGTAAGGACGTCCTGCTACACTTTCAACCTGCGCTTTTGTCATTCCGGTGGTCAGCCTTCCAAGGTTAAGTGTCCTGTAAGTTGAACATGCCGTCAAAAGCAGCGATGCAATACATATATAAATTAAATTTTTCATTTGCTTGTTCCTCTCTGTTAGGTTATAACCATTAGACGGCCCGGAGGGATCAAGGATTAATCGTTCCTTGTTAATTTATCCCAGACATTCTTTTTTTAGTAATTCAACCCATTGGTTTATACGTACATCGGTTAGATGCGTTTCATTAATTTCATCCATCGGAAGCCCAACGAAATATCCGTCGATCACCGCCGTTGAGTCGTCAAAGATATAACTATCTGCCGATACTTCTCCACAAAAGGTGCAACCGGTAGGTTGAAGCTCCCGGTAAAGGGTTCCCATTCCGTCGCAGAATGTATCGCTGTAAGATGAACTGTCTCCTGTCCCGAATATAGCTACTATTTTATCCGACAAGTCCTGTTTCTTCAGTTCCGGTAGGAAAACATCCCAATCGTCCTGCAACTCACCTATACCCCACGTAGGTGTACCTAAAACCAATACGTCGTACCGGTGTACAGCTTCTACATGTAATCCAGATACATCGTGCACATCCGAACTGAGCAGTTCCAGCGCAGCGGCTATACGCATAGCGATATCTCTTGTAGTTCCCGTAGAAGAACCATAAAATATTCCAACCTTTTTCATAATCAATTGCTTTAGTTAACAGGAACAAATGTAAGGTTATGTAAGTTTGAAACGAAAATCTAAAAAAAGCTATAATTCATGAATTAAAGCATAATGGTTAGGTTATTATCAAAATAAAAAATCATTTTACGGTTTATTTCCGGTAATATATTAAAAATACTATGATTTTTCAAATGTATGACCGGTATACCGAACAATTAATGGCGCCGTTTGTTTATTCTCTATCTAATTATTAAACGAGTATAAATTAAAAAAACAGAAAGTCCTATGAAAAAGATATTTTTTCTGCCGATACTGGCCCTTTTGATGGTGGGTTGTAATGATGATGACGACAATAATAATGTAGACGATATTGTGCCGATATCGTTAAACAGCCGACTGGTAGTTGAACCCCGTGAGTCTCGCCAGGATACCCAGATTGCCAGAGACCAACAAGTGAGTTTCTTTGTTACTAAATATAATAATGTGAACGATACCTTATATTCGAACGCCATTCTTACGGCAGACGGAATAGGTGGTTTCACCTATAATTATTACGGGCAAAATACGCTTTACTATCCTCTGGATAATGAAAATGTAGACTTTTATGCAGTTCATCCGTATGCGGCAGGTATGCGTATAACGGAAAACTTTATTTTCAATGTTAGGCAGGATCAGTCGGATATCCGCGATTTTCTGAATTCGGATTTATTATACTGTAAAGTAGAGAATGTAGCAAAAAGCAGAAATTCAGTAGCGATGATATTCAGGCATAAACTATCGAAGATTACATTTGAAATTATTGAAGGAGAAGGAACTGATCTTACCCTCTTGAACGGTATTGAAGTTTTGGGTGTCAATTCCCGGATAACGTTGGAATTACCCGACAGTACTTTATCTTCACCTGCAAATCCCGTGAATATTATTCCTTACGGTGTCCGTGCGGCTACCGGTACGGAAACTACGATAGATGGCATTTCTGCTATCGTTGTCCCTCAGACATTTACAGGTGGCAATCCTTTATTTAAATTTACCGTAGACAATACTGAATTCTTTTATACCCCTCAGAATAATGTCGTATTCGAACAGGGAAACAGGTATAATTACAGAATAACTATCAATAATGCCGGTATTGAAGTGGAATCCACAATAGACAGGTGGCTTCCCGGTGGCGATACGGAAGGAGAAGGTACCATACAATAATATGAGCCTTTTAAAAGGATAATAAAAAAACGGGATTAATAATGATCCCGTTTTTTTATTGGATATGAACTGTTTTTAAAGCATCCGTCGGTTAGACCGTCTAATGGAATCATTCCTCATGCGATCATTCCTTCTTTCATTATTATACTCATTGCGCGTCCGGTTATAATCAGACCGTATTGAATCGGATGTATTTCTGAAATTCGAACGGTTTCTGTCGTATTCGTTTCGTAATGTATCGCCGACATGCTGGAAATTGGAACGCGTCCGGTCGTACACACGCTGAAGGGAGTCGGTGGTATTACGGTAATCATTGCGTACCCGTTGTTCCGTTTCATTATATCTCCGTTCTATCTGATTACTTCGTATGCGCTCCTGCGCATTCGTATGCAAAGCAAATATCATGCTTACAGCCATTATACCTGAAAAAATAATTTTCCTCATAGTTGTTTCTTTTTAATTATTAATCTATTTCAATACTTGCAAGTGTACATGAAACATGCGAACTCTTGATTTGTTGGGAATGAGGCTGTTAAAGATGATGAATGTTTTTTTTTATTTCTGTAGAATTAAAGCGTTTAATGATGAAGGAGTTAAAGGGTTTTAAAACGGCATATATATAAAAGTGGATTTCAGAAATAAATCTTTAACCGATTGTCAAAACGTTCCATTGTTTGATAAAGCTGTTTACCCATTATTTCCTTTTGAATGTTTTTCGATTGGGTTTCGCATTCCTGATAAGGCTTCCGGTTAAAATTGAAATTACGTGTGTTGATTTGTACCCCTACAAAAGCAAGACCAATAAATAAAGGTATGACGCCTGCCTTTTTCCATTTGAATTTACATAAGGACGCTATCATAAGAATAATAAGGTTAATTAAGAATACGGAAAGTACAATAAGAAAAATGTCGTAATTGTTCCACCACCATATATTACCCGTTCCCCCGATATATATCTGCGACGGGAAAAAGAACCTTACACCTCCCCATGATCCTCCGGGCGTCACCATATCTTCTATTAGATGTACAAGGTATCCTAAGAAAAATCCCGATACTAATAAAGAATACTTTTTAAACGGATGTATGGTCTTATTCAGATTTTCGCCTTTTTCACCAATCCGTATAAATAATCCTAACAAAAGGGTTAAAACGGCAGCTGCAAAAAGGGAATGCATAAAACCGTGATGAGAATACCAGAGTTTACCCGAATAGATATCTTTACCCGGATGCGGTAAATGGAGCCGGTTGCCTATGGTGGCATCGAATCCGGACCAAAGGCTTATCGCGTCAATGTCCGGCAGCAAGGCTCCAACACCCGATAAAAGAATAATACCGGCTTTTTCTCTCCATGTTCCGTTAGAATAAATAGCCAGGCAACTACCGATAGCCATTCCGGATATAGTGTGCGTTAAAATATCCATTTTTTATCTTTTAACGGTATAAAGATAGAAAATGATTGATAATTTAATCCTTTGCTAAATAAGTTAATAGAACCTTTAGATAAATATTGCTTATTACAGAATAGAATTTATCTAATAAAATTTCTGAACCAAATAAACGGATTGTTGTTTTTAAGTAAAAGCACTGATTGCTGAAATAAGATTAATAGAAAAGTAAAAATAACCAGGCTGTATAAAAGAATTTACGTGAAGCCTTATTAAAAATTACGGTTTTCAAACAGATAGTTTAAGGGCAATTCCAATGGATTGTCCTTAAACTGTTTTGTTTATATTTGTGGAATTTTAAAAACGATAAAACGATGTCGACACTTGAACAATATTTGCCCCAGATTATAGCATCTGCCATAGTTATCGCTCTGTTACCTATATCGAAATACATTACAAAGAAAATAACGATGCAATATAGTTTGATCATGAGAAAGTCGGAACTACGCCTCAGTCAGGTTAAACAGGTAATATTCACCATATTGAATATTATATTTGTTTTTCTTATTGCAGTTATATGGGGGGTACAACCGGAGAATCTGCTTATTGCGTTGTCATCTATATTTGCAGTTATAGGTGTTGCCCTGTTTGCGCAATGGTCTATTTTAAGTAACGTGACAGCCGGTATTATCATGTTTTTCACCGCGCCTTTCCGGATAGGTGACACTATACATATAATAGATAAGGACCTGCCTATAGATGCTACGATTGAAAATATAAAAGGTTTTTACACATACCTGCGGACAGAAAAAGGAGAGCTTATTGTAATCCCCAATAATCTTTTCCTGCAAAAAATGGTTTCATTCAATCATCCGGAAGATGACATGTAAAAGGTAATAAAATGAAGGGAACCGATTGGTATCAGTTCCCTGTATTTTTCTTTGATCAGAAAAGGTATGTGTTAATTCAAATGAAAATGAAATGTTCTTTACACACATGAAACTTTGATATATTGCTACATACAAAATTAAAGAAGATTTTTCATCCGGCACCATATATTTGTTTCTGATTCCAAGTATTCAAAATTAATATTTTTGCGTTTTATGCATGGCTATATACCTCTAAAGTTGCGATAACGAAACAAAAGCATTCCATTAGCATTTATAACACTGCTTTCGTGGCTGGTGAAACTTTAATGATGCAGAATGAACCTCTAGTAACGCTTCCCTACTATTTACCGTTTTTATGTTTCACCTATCACTTTTAAGTATAATTTACTGTCTTTCAATATAAAAAAGGTGGAAGATCATCTTCCACTCCGTTTGTTCTGATAAAATAAGACCTGAGCAATATAACAAACATTCACTTCCATACCAGGTATCTCAATTGAAATAAACAGTTGGTAATGATTGTTTCAAAACTCGGTTATCTTTTATGAAGAACGTCATACTGCTTTATTTAAAACAATACCGTCTTTTGATAAAAGGAATATGATGTTTTTATAGAGTGTAAGAACAAGACAAATCAGCTGTTGTAACCGTATTACGGATTAAGTGTTTATTTTTGCAGGATAGATATGAGAAAAAATCAGCTAACATAATAATACAGTGCAAACAATGGATTTTAAAGAAAAGGTAAACGCTTTATTTGCGGACCATGAAAAGCTTATCTCATTAAAAAATGAACCCGTAGAATCCGGAAAGGGGATTTATACGCGGTACAAAAACCCGGTGTTAACAGCAGCCCATACCCCGGTCTTCTGGCGTTATGATTTAGATAAAGCCAGCAACCCATACCTGATGGAGCGCATAGGTATGAATGCGGCTTTTAATGCAGGCGCCATTAAGTGGAAAGGCAAGTATCTGCTGATGGCCCGTGTGGAAGGTGCCGACCGTAAATCATTTTTCGCCGTAGCCGAGAGTCCGAACGGCGTTGATAATTTCCGCTTTTGGGATTACCCGGTTACGATGCCTGATGATGTAATACCTGCAACCAATATATATGATATGCGGCTGACGGCGCATGAAGACGGTTGGATATACGGCATATTCTGCGCCGAGCGGCATGATCCGGATGCTTTACCTGGTGACCTTTCATCTGCCACCGCAAATGCGGCTATCGCACGGACCAAAGATTTGAAGGAATGGGTACGGCTTCCCGATCTGAAAACAAAAAGCCAGCAACGTAACGTAGTGCTTCATCCTGAATTTGTAGATGGTAAGTACGCCCTATATACCCGTCCGCAGGATGGTTTTATCGATGCCGGAAGCGGTGGGGGTATCGGATGGGCATTGGTAGACGATATAACCCATGCGGAAGTAAAAGAAGAAAAAATCATCGATTACAGGTTTTACCATACGATAAAAGAAGTAAAGAATGGAGAAGGTCCCCATCCGATCAAAACACCTCAAGGATGGCTGCACCTGGCGCATGGGGTTAGAGCTTGCGCGGCAGGATTACGGTATGTATTATACCTGTATATGACCGACCTGAAAGACCCTACGAAACAAATTGCCGCTCCGGGAGGGTATTTTATGGCTCCGGAGGGTGAAGAGCGGATAGGTGACGTTTCGAATGTCCTTTTCACAAACGGCTGGATTGCCGATGATGACGGAACCGTATTTATTTATTACGCGTCATCCGATACCCGTATGCACGTTGCCACTTCTACCATTGACAAACTGGTGGACTATTGTATGAATACTCCGGCCGACGGGCTTACTACGTCTGCTTCGGTTGAAGAACTGAAAAAACTGATATATAAAAACCTTACCCTTATCCGATGATCGCAACGATGAAAAAAGAAATGAGAGAGATATTGGAAAACAATATCCTTTCATTTTGGATAGAGCATATGCAGGATTATGAAGAGGGAGGTTTCTACGGCCGTATGACGGGTGACGGTACGCTCATCAAACATGCCGTTAAGGGCGGGATTTTAAATGCGCGTATCCTTTGGACATTTTCCGCCGCATACCGCCTGTTGGAAAAACCTGTATACCTAGAAACGGCTAAACGTGCTAAAGACTATTTCCTGAGTCATTTTTATGACAATGAATACGGGGGTGTATATTGGGCATTGGATTATAAAGGCTTACCGGCAGATACCAAAAAGCAGGTTTATAATCTTGGTTTTGCCTTATACGGGTTAAGCGAATATTACCGGGCTACCGGTGATAAGGAAGTTCTGGGCTATGCTATTCATCTTTTTGAAACCGTTGAAACTTATAGCTTCGACACGGATAATAACGGTTACTTCGAAGCGTTTACCCGCGAATGGGATGTGATTGAAGACATGCGTTTAAGCGAAAAGGATGCCAACGAAAAAAAGACAATGAATACTCATCTTCATATACTGGAAGCCTATACAAACCTCTACAGGGTATGGCAGGATGAAAAGCTGGAGAAGCAACTCCGAAACCTTATTGATATTTTTACCGACAAAATTATAAATAAGGGTACGGGGCATCTCGACCTGTTTTTTGATGAAGAGTGGAACCGGAAAAGTACCGTTGTTTCATACGGGCATGATATTGAAGCTTCCTGGTTGATCTACGAAGCTTCCTTAGTATTGAATGACGGGAGTTTAATAAGTAAAGTAGGAGATACGCTCCCTTCGATCATTTCGGCAGCAGGAGAAGGTTTGACACCGGAAGGTGGGATGATATATGAAAAACATTCCGATACACCGGCCGACGGTGATTTTCATTGGTGGGTTCAGGCCGAATCGGTAGTAGGTTATTTGAATATGTATCAGTATTTCAACGATAAAGGCGCATTAAAAAAAGCATCCCGTTGCTGGGAGTTTATAAAAACGAACCTGATAGACAGGGAAAAGGGAGAATGGTACTGGAGTATCCGGCATAACGGCATGGTTAACCGTGAAGACGATAAGGCCGGTTTCTGGAAATGCCCATATCATAACGGACGAATGTGTATGGAAGTAATGGAACGTTTCAATTAATCCGATAACAGCTCTTCATACAAATCATACAATCTTTTGCGCAGATGAAGAACAGCATATCTCTTCCGTGATATAAGGGTATTTACCGTTATGCCGGTAGCTTCTGATATTTCTTTAAATGAAAATCCGTCCAGTTCGTTCAGTACGAAAATGTTTCTTTGTTCGTCGGGTAGTTCGGCCAGTGCGGTTCCGAGTTCTTCCCATATGAGAGTTTTCAGGTATTCCGAATCCGGAGAATCCGAATCGAGTATCGTTTCGGTCAATTCCTGAATAAAGACGGTTTCCCCATCATTGTTTATATAGGATGGTATCTCCTGTTCTTTTCGTTTCCTGCTACGGTCGATAATCTGGTTGCGGGCAACCGAATAAAGCCACGCCGATATCTGTTCGATCGGATTTTCGTCGGTATCGGTTTTCATCAGCTGATAAAATACGTTCTGTAATACATCTTCACAATCCTCCTTCGACGGTACCCGTTTTGCAATAAAATTGCGGAGCGGAGACTGGTATTTTGTATATACTTCCGATACGAACTGATTCCGGCGTGAATAAGAGTCTGCTTCCCCGGTCATTCCTTTCCTGTATGGTTTTCTTTACATTCCATGCCTCCGAAAGGTCCCCATCCCTGGCCCATGCGCTGCCGGATGAATTCTTTTCGTTCATCGCGCGACATGTTCCGCATCTTCTCATGTAAATCACGGTTCTCCTTCCTGTTGTGTCCGAAACATCTGCCATGATGCCCCCAATGTCCTATACCTCCGAACAAGAGCTTACACAGGATTATCAATCCGGCCGCCTGCCAGTAATTTATGGCCGACCATCCGATAATCGACGGTATCAATGTGTTCCAAAGCAGCATCACAATGGCTATGGCTCCCGCGAAAACAGCAAGGAATATAAATGCACCTAAAATTCTTTTACCTGTATTATTCATTTCGTTTTTATTTTTTGAATGTATCAATAATTTATTAATTCTAATTTCCCCGTCTCAATTTTTTGATCTTCCGGTGTAAAAGCAACATATTTGTCCGATCCTTCAACCAACCAATCCAGCTCCAATCCATCCAACAGGCGATATATCAAATGATAATATACTTTTCTGCTCCATTCAACTATATTTTTCATATTCATCTTATACTTTATTTTTATCAACTGATTGTTTTGGACACGTGTCTTTGTTATTGAAGACGATCGTGCAAAAATTATATTTTAAAGGATTTGAAAAGATTTGAATATTTTCTGATATATCTTTACAGAAGATTTGGAATTGCAGCATATGGAAATAAGAAAGACTAAGCCGGAAGATATAGATGCCCTTATGGGAATCTATGTTTATGCCCGCTCATTTATGAAAAACACAGGCAACGGTAACCAATGGGTTGACGGATATCCTTCTAAAGAATTGCTGATGAGTGATATTGCGGATGGAAACAGTTATGTGCTTGTCGATTCGGATGAAATCACAGGGACCTTCTTTTTTAGGATTGGCAATGATCCCACATATGCCGAGATATATAACGGACAATGGTTAAGCGACAAACCTTACGGGGTAATACACCGTCTGGCCGGATCAGGAAAAATGAGGGGTGTAGCCGCCATTTGTCTGAAATGGTGTTATGAGCAATGTAAAAATATCCGGGTGGATACGCATCACGACAATAAAGTTATGCAGAGTATCCTGAAAAAATTGGGCTATACGGAATGTGGCATTATTTATATAGCCAACGGCACGCAAAGGATCGCTTTTCAAAAAGAAGGCAGTTAGCAAAAAGCAATCCTATCGGGTATCATCCGATATAAATATCTTTTTTAAGAAGACTTTTCCATTCCGGATTCTTTTTAATGTAACTGGCTACGAATCCGCAAAGGGGCACCAGGTCGATATCCTTTTCGGAAATATCTTTCAATACATCCTTTACCAGCATGGTGGCAATGCCATTACCTCTTAACTCGGCGGGTACCCGTGTATGTGTAAGGTAAATCGCTCCGTTTTTCATTCTGTATTCAATATGCGGACGGTATCCGTCTATATGATACTCATACCTTTTTTGCTCCTTATTATCAACCAGTTTGTACGTTTCCATCTTGTCTTTTTTAAGTAAATAACAAGAATGGAACAACAGCATTGTATAAAATGTTGTGTGGCATAAAGGAGATTCATTACCTGGGATTAATAGTAATGAGTATCTTTTTTGATATTTTTGTGGAATAATCTTTCGATCTAATTTGCGGAATTGTAAAAATCCCTTTTAGTTAATAAGTAAATAGTATGCATGAGAATGAAATAACCGTAGTGAACGCTACGGAGAACAACCTGAAAGGGGTGTCGGTACATATTCCTAAGAAAAAGCTGACGGTTATTACCGGTATTTCCGGATCGGGTAAATCGTCGCTGGTCTTTGATACCATCGCGGCGGAGTCACGCAGGGAACTGAACGAGACTTTTCCCAGTTTTGTGCAGCGGTATCTCCCGAAATATGGCCGGCCTCATGTGGATATTATTGAAAACCTTCCTGTAACAGTTATTATTGACCAACGAAAACTGGGAGATAATGTTCGCTCAACGGTCGGTACATACACCGATATCTATACTTTCCTGCGATTATTGTTTTCCAGGGTGGGAAAACCGTTTATCGGTTATTCTGATACCTTTTCGTTCAATCATCCGCAGGGGAAATGTCCGAAGTGTGACGGTTTGGGAGTTTATAAACAAATTGATATTCATAAACTTGTCGACTTTAATAAATCACTGAATGAAGACGCCATTGACTTTCCTACGTTCCACCCGGGGGCCTGGCGTTGGAAACGATATGCATACAGCCGCCTGTTCGATCTGGATAAGAAAATCAAAGACTATTCCAAAGAAGAATTGGATTTGTTCCTGTATTCGCCCCAGGTTAAATTAATAGACCCTTCTCCCGACTGGCCTGTTACGGCAAAATTTGAGGGGATTATCCCGCGCATGGAGCGTAGTATTCTCAGTACGGATGAAGGAAAACGGCATGCGAAACGGGTAAGTGAATTTGTGTTTGAAGATATATGCCCTGATTGTAAAGGAACCAGGGTGAACGACAGAGTACGAAGTTGTAAAATTAACGGATTGAGTATAGCCGATGTATCCCTGCTACCTCTGGATAAATCATTGGATTTCATCCGTCAACTAAACGATCCGTTAGCAGTTGATATCAAAGCGGAACTCGACAAACGACTGAGCGCCTTGCTGGATATCGGCCTGGGCTATCTTTCGCTTAGCAGGGGAACCGGTACGCTTTCAGGCGGAGAAGGGCAACGCATCAAAATAGCCAGGAATATCAATAGCGCTTTGGCCGATATTTTATATGTATTGGATGAGCCGAGCGCCGGATTACATCCTCATGACATTATGCGTCTCAAAAAATCGCTTACTTCGTTAAAGAAACGGGGAAATACCATCCTTATGGTGGAACATAACCCCGACCTGATACGAACAGCGGAGTACATCGTGGATATGGGTCCCGGAGCGGGAGAACATGGCGGTGAAATTGTCTACCAGGGTACGTTGGAGGGATTGCTTAAAACGGATACGTTCACAGGAAAGGATTTACGTGAGAAAGTGGGAATAAAGGAAAAGACACGGAAACCCATAGACTGTATACAGATTGAAAAAGCGAATTACCATAACCTAAAGGATTTAGACCTGCAGATACCTTTAGGTATCCTTACTGTTTTATGCGGAGTAGCCGGTTCGGGAAAAAGCTCGCTAATGGAAGTTATTCAACGCCGGCTGGACCAACCCGTAATTGCCATATCCCAGAAAAATATTGGCATAAGCCTCAGGTCTACTCCTGCTACATATATGGATATCAGCGATTCGATACGAAAATTGTTCGCTGAAGAAAACAAAGTGAGTGCATCTAATTTCAGTTTTAATTCCCAAGGAGCTTGTCCGGAATGTAAAGGAAAAGGAGTTATCGTCACGGAAATGTCATTTATGGAAGATATTATCACTCCGTGTGAACGTTGCGGCGGTACCAGATATAATGATAAAGTTTTGCAATACACTTATAAAGGGAAAAACATAGCCCAGATAATGGACATGTCTATATCGGTGGGTATCCGGTTTTTCAGTGGACAACCGATTGTGAAATTATTGAATAACCTTGAAGAGGTCGGACTTGATTACCTGCACCTTAACCAGTCGTTGTCTACTTTGTCGGGCGGGGAACTCCAACGCTTGAAACTTGCGAGCCATCTCGATGGAAAAGGAACCGTTTATATTTTAGATGAACCGGCAGGCGGACTGCATATGGAAGATGTGAAAAAGTTATTGCTCCTTTTCAATAAACTGGTTGATAAAGGAAACTCTGTGATCGTTGCCGAGCATAACCTTGCCGTTATCAAACAAGCGGACTGGTTGATCGAACTGGGCCCGGAAGGAGGAGACAGCGGTGGTAAGATCATTTTCAGCGGTACTCCCGGCGATATGATGCAATCAAAAGACAGTACCACCCGGCAATATTTTTAATACTCTATTCGTAGTAGTCCGGGTATTTATCACTCGATTTCCTTATTCGCAGTACAGTGGTTTTTTTATTCTTTCGTTTGTTTGCGCGATTTACTTTGAGTTACCACATATACACCGGCAAAAATTAATGCAGAGGCAAAAGCTTTTTTCCAACCGAATGTACTCATACCTATAAGTACGGAAACACCCGCTCCCACAACAGGTTGTACGTAATTATACATACTTACGATAGTAGGACGTAGCGTTTTCTGGCCAACGAGTATCAAAATATATGCGAAAAAGGTACCGAATAATATAACATAACCAACCTGCAGCCAAACGTGAACGGGAAATGTTTGCAACACCATATCCGATAAATCTTCGGATGCGAACGGAATAAAACATATCGAAGCGTAAAGGAACATCCATTTCATCAAGGTGACCACATGGTAGCGTGAGATCAAGCCTTTAAAGATAGTCAGGTAGCAGGCAAAGCTGATTTGAGCGGTCAGGCACATCAGGTCGCCCCATATACTGCCTTCAACTCTTGTTGCGCTATGATTACTTAACACGAGCATCAAAGCACCCACGGCCCCCATGACTACACCTGTGATCTTCATTGTCGTTAACGGTTCTTTCAGAAATAAAGCTGCCAGTATCATCGTAATAATCGGTAATGAAGTGGTAATAATGGTAGCGTCGACAGGTGATGTAAGCGACAGTCCGAATATAAAAAGACCCTGGTTAAATACAATGCTCAGCAAAGCTGCAAAAAGCAACAGCAGCAGATCGCGTCGGCTTACTTTTTCCTTCGGTGCAAATAAGGAAGCAACCCAAAAACAAACAGCCGCCCCGGTCATCCGCATGGATGCCAGCGATAAACTACTGATCCCGGCATCCATCGCCGATTTACCGACAGGCGACATCAACCCCCACATACTTCCTGCCACAAACAAAGCCAGATGTGCCTTTATTATTTTTGCGTCCATTTATCTTTAACGTTTTCTTCTCCCTCGAAGTAATTAACTTCGTTATCCTTCCTGAATATTTCATAAGAAGGCACAAGAAATATTTTATTGGAATCGGGATAATCACAAACATCATATCCGATAAAGGTCCTTATATCCAGATAAATACAAGGTTCGTCCGTATGATTGTAAAGCTGGTGCGCCCCTTTCTCGCCTTTTTCAAAGAAAATTATATCTCCGCTATTAACAAGCTGGAATCCGTCCGGGGTTCGGAGTGTTGATGAACCGCTGAAGATAACGAACAACTCTTCGGCATATCGGTGATAATGGTATGCAGCGCAAAATTCTCCCGGATTTAATTGACGGACATCAAAGTTCAGGTTTTCAGGTTTTATTCCTTTGCTTACCCTTGTAATATCAGTGAATATCCTGAAATTATCAATCTTACCCGGATCTTCTTTAAATTCTCTTTCGCTTGATTTTAAGATGGTTGCCATGTTTCTGTTTAAATGGAAGTAAATGGTATAGTATGCGCCGGGCAAAGATAAGGAGAATATAGACAATGATCACTTTCATAGGAACAAAAGCAACGGTTAAGTTGTTAGAATTAAGTTAACATCACGATTCCGACAGAAAACAACTATAATAATAAAAACAATTTGAAGAACATAATCATCATAGGTTCAGGGTTTTCAGGTTTGTCAGCAGCTTGCTATATGGCAAAGCAGGGATATGAGGTAACCATTTATGAAAAAAATAGTGAAACCGGCGGACGTGCCCGGCAATTCCGTAAAGACGGATTCACATTTGACATGGGTCCGACTTTCTATTGGATGCCTGATATAATGGAAGCCTTTTTTGCCGATTTCGGAAAAACACCTGATGATTATTATAAACTGATACGGCTTGATCCGGGATACCAGGTCTATTTCGGCGAGAACGATTCGATTTCCATGCCTGGAAACCTGGAAGGGATCATGGAGATTTTTGAAAAAGAAGAACCGGGGAGCAGTCGTTTCCTGAAGCAATTCCTGAAAGATGCCGAATTCAATTACAGGGTAGCTATTGATAAAGTGGTTTATAAACCAGGTAAATCGCCTTTGGAACTTATCATGCCGGCTACCGCCGCGCGGTTTATGCAGTTTCTTATGAGCCTGAGCCGTAAGGTAAAACAAAATATACAAAGCCCCAAATTGCGGCAGATTTTAGAGTTTCCTGTTATATTCCTGGGCGCAAAGCCTTCGGCTACCCCTGCCTTTTACTGTTTTATGAATTATGCCGATATGGTGCTGGGTACCTGGCATATAGAAGGAGGAATGTATGGGCTGGTTCGTGGGATGGAGCACTTGGCTCTCAGTATGGGTGTACAAATTAAACAGAAATCGCCGGTAGACAAAATTGTTGTTCTTGATGGGGTTGCCTCTGGGATTGAAACAAAGGGCAACTATATACCGGCCGATGCAATCATATCCGGAGCAGACTATCATCATACGGAATCATTGCTTACTAATGACGTTCGGAATTATTCCGAGCGTTACTGGGAAAAGAGGGTAATGGCTCCTTCTGCACTGCTTTATTATATGGCATTTGATAAAAAACTGGATAACATCTCCCACCACACTTTATTCTTTGATACGGATTTTAATCGTCATGCGGAAAAAATATACGACTTACCGGGTTGGCCGGAAGAGCCGTTGTTTTATGCCAGTTTCCCTTCCAAAACAGATCACCTGATGGCTCCTGCAGGAAAAGAGGCAGGTGTATTCCTTATACCGGTAGCATCTGGCATAAAAGACACGCCGGAAATCCGCGAACGTTATTTCAACCAGATTATCGGCCGTATGGAAAAACTTACCTCCCGTAAGATACGCCGGCATATCCTTTTCAGTGAATCCTATGCCGTAAGTAATTTTACCCACGATTATAATGCTTATAAAGGAAATGCTTACGGATTATCTAATATCCTGCTTCAAACGGCTTTCCTGAAACCCAAAGTGGAGAACCGTAAAATCAGGAATCTTTTTTATGCCGGACAACTGACGGTTCCCGGCCCGGGAGTCCCTCCTGCCATTATTTCCGGTAAAATAGCCGCCGGATTAGCAATGTCTTACTTAACGAAAACCCAAAAAGATGGACAGATTGTTTCGCAACATTAGTTTCAGAAGCAGCCGGCTTATAACCGAAGCATACAGCACCTCGTTCTCCATAGGTGTTAAATGCATCGACGCCTCCATACGTGACGGGATATATGGTATATACGGCTTTGTGCGTTTTGCCGATGAAATAGTCGATACGTTTCACCAATACGACAGGGAGGAGTTGCTTCTGGAGTTCGAAGAAGAATATTATCGTTCCCTTGAACGCGGTATAAGTATGAATCCGGTAATCAATGCATTTCAGCTGACTGTACGCAAGTACCAGATACCGGATGATTTAGTACAATCTTTTATGAATAGTATGAAATGCGATCTATACATGTCTGAATTTGGTGAAGAAGAGATTCGGCAATACATTTACGGTTCGGCTGATGTGGTCGGTTTAATGTGCCTGAAAGTATTTGTCAGGGGAAATAACGACGATTATGAGCGTTTAAAGCCATTTGCGATGCGGTTAGGTTCGGCTTTTCAGAAAATTAATTTCCTGCGTGACATACGGCACGATACCAATAATCTGCATCGGGTGTATTTTCCCGTGTTGAAGCATCGCCCTTTAGACGAAGACTCCAAAAAAATAATTCTTGACGATATCCATGAAGATTACCAGGTGGCGCTTCAGGGAATAAAGGAATTGCCCGAATGTGCCAGATTGGGAGTTTACACAGCTTATCTTTACTATAAGTCGTTAACAAAACAAATAAGCCGTACCCGCGCTGAAAAACTAATGGAAGAACGGATCAGGATATCCAATGCCGCCAAAATGTTTCTGCTCGGTCAGGCTTATTTATATGCTAAATTTTATTGATTATGGTTATTCTTGTCGACGAAAACGATCAGATTACCGGTACGATGGAAAAGATCGAAGCACACACTAAAGGATTGCTTCACCGGGCATTTTCAGTATTTTTATTTAATGAATCCGGTGAACTCCTGTTACAACAGCGTGCACATGATAAGTATCATTCCGGAGGACTCTGGACCAATACTACCTGCAGTCATCCTTATCCCGGTGAGGAAACGGAACAGGCAGCACACAGACGTTTACAGGAAGAAATGGGTATGGATACGGAGTTGGAATATCTATTTAAATTCCATTACAAAGCCCTTTTTGAAAACGGATTAACCGAGCATGAACTGGATCATGTATTTATAGGCCGTTCAGATGAATTTCCTGTTATAAATTTGGAGGAAGTTGCGGATTATAGGTATGCGGATATGGATACGATCCGTATGGATATGCACTATATGCCTGAAAAATATACCATATGGTTCCGCATTATTTTTGAGCGTTTGTTTGAAGAAGTTTCAGGTATAAAAGATACTGCTTTATGAAAACAGCTGTAATCGGAAGTGGTATTGGCGGATTGGCGACGGCTATACGACTGGCTACAAGAGGTCATGAAGTAACTGTATTTGAAAAAAACAGCAGGCCCGGAGGAAAGCTTTCTGAAATTTATGCCGATGGATTCCGTTTCGACACCGGCCCGTCTTTATTTACGCTCCCAACATTGGTGGAAGAATTATTCTCGATATGTGGTGAGGAAATGAAAGATGAAGTGTCGGCCGAACGACTGGATATCAACTGCCGTTACTTTTTTCCTGATGGCTTGGTATTCGACTTCCATCATGATAAGGAAAAGCTGGAGGAAGAAGTGGTACAAAAAACCAAAGAAAAGCCGGAGGCTCTTTTTAAAAGGCTTTCTAAATCGAAAGAGGTTTACGAGATCAGCGCTCCGGTTTTCGTGTTTACCGCTTTTCATAAGTTATCCAATTTCAATACGCCGCCATACAAGGAAATGGCTTTCCGTTTGCATAAGCTCAACTTTTTCCGGACAATGCACGGTGCTAATAACGGGGATTTCAAAGATAAACGGCTGGTACAGCTTTTCGACCGGTATGCTACATATAACGGTTCCAATCCGTACCGTGCTCCTGCAACGTTAAATATGATAGCCCACCTCGAAAATAATATCGGCGCTTACTTCCCACGGAAAGGAATGTATGCTATAATCAATTCATTGTATAAACTGGCAGTAAAACAAGGAGTTCTTTTTCACTTCAATACCCGCGTCCATAAATTGCTATCGGAAGGGAAAACGGTGAAAGGGATACGGACATTGGATAGCAAACATTATTTTGATTTGCTTGTATCGGCTATTGATGTCAAACAGATAACACGTAATTTACTGGCAGGCCACCCCCATCGAAAAAGATTGGAAAAAGCGGAACCTTCTTCTTCTGCACTCATTTTTTACTGGGGAATAAACAAAACCTTTCCGCAATTGCAACTTCATAATATCCTGTTCTCCGCACGATATAAAGATGAATTCAGGAAACTTTTCCGGGAGCGTACCATTATAGACGACCCGACGGTATATATCTTTATCAGTTCAAAAATAGTGAAAGAGGATGCCCCGAAGGGAAAAGAAAACTGGTTTGTAATGGTGAATGCCCCCTCCGACAGTGGACAGGATTGGGAAGCCTTGGTTGCGGAAACGCGGCGTCATATTATCAGTAAAATAAACCGTACATTAGGCATTGATATTGAAAAGCATATAGTTACGGAAAGGATAGGATCGCCAGTTACCATCGAGCGTGACACGGGAAGTGTAAATGGAGCGTTATACGGCACATCGTCTAATTCCATGTTTTCCGCTTTTTTGCGACATCCGAATTTTCTTAATAAATATAAGAATCTTTACTTTGTGGGAGGAAGCGCACATCCGGGAGGTGGCATTCCGCTTTGCCTGGCCAGTGCCAAGATCGTAGATGAAGAAATTCGCATCCGTTATGAATGAATGGTTTCGTAAAACATTCTCGTACGATGAATTACCCTGGACGTTTACATGGTTTTACGGTGTAGGTTTGGCGTTATTTATATTTCCTTTTACACGTGACCTTTTTATTTTCCTTATTCCGCTTTCGCTGCTGCTTGTCATAGGCGCGGTTTTTTCATATCACCGGGAATGGGATATAAAAACAGTCGGATTATTTGCCTTTATCTATTTTTCTTCCTTTTTCCTTGAAATGGCAGGGGTAAACACCGGGATGATTTTCGGACCGTATATTTACGACCGCGCGCTGGGATTGCAGATAAACGGAACTCCGCTTATCATAGGGCTGAACTGGTTATTTCTGGTATATTCTTCGCATGATATAACGGCCCGCTATATAAGGCAACCCGTACTAATAATAATAGGGGGTTCGGTTTTGATGATCATCTACGACCTGATAATGGAATGGGTGGCCCCTTCTATGCAGATGTGGCATTTCAATGATGGATATCCGTCGGTAAGCAATTTCCTTGCCTGGTTTTTAACAGCTTTTGTTTATCATACCTTATTTGCCGTCTTTAATATCGACACAGAAAATCGTCCGGCAAGGACATTATTTGCATCACAGATTGTTTTTTTTATATTGATCGGTCTGATCTCTTTAATCATATGAGTATGATAAAAGCAAGACATACGTACATCGGAGATTGGGTGGCACGATTATATGCAGAATATAGACTGGAGAAAGCTTTTAACCCGATATATATTCACAACACAGCAAAAGATAACGGGCTTCCCATCTTGTTGGTAGCAAACCATTTTTGTTGGTGGGACGGCTTTATACAATACCGGTTGAACCGGCATATATTCGGGCGGAAACTGCATGTAATGATGCTGGAAGAACGGTTAAGGGAGTTTATGATCCTGAATCAATGCGGCGTCTTTTCCATTAACAGGCAATCCCGCGAAATGGTGGAAAGCCTTCGGTATACAGTGGAATTACTGCGCGATAAACGGAATATGGTATTGATTTTCCCACAAGGAGAACTCCAATCCCTTTATACCCCTGATTTTCGTTTCGGTAGCGGAATAGAATATATTTTAAAACACCTTGAGAATAACATTCAGCTTATTTTTAATATAAATCTCATAGATTATTACTCAAATAAATATCCTTCGATGACAATATATACCCGCTCGTTTGATTATATGGAAAACCCAGCGATAAGTATTGAAGAGGCTTTTAATGGATTTGCCGAAACATGTAAACTCCAGCAAATACCGGGATGATGTCTTTTGGATATTTTATATGGGTATTTGCATGGGTTAGGCTGGCGATCAGCTTTATAAACTGGTTATTCAGGCAATATTTACCTCAGGTTGATTATCTGTCCGAGACTCCATTGGTATCCGTACTTATCCCGGCGCGTAATGAAGAATTTAATATACAGAATATATTGAACGACTTGTTGTTGTTTACCTATCCAAAAATGGAAATTATCGTGTACGATGACCAGTCCACTGATAAAACTGCCGATATAATTGAACAATTTATGCAGCGTTCCATCAACCTTCAGTTGATAAAGGGTACAGGCCCGGAAAAAGGATGGCTTGGTAAAAACTATGCCTGCCATCAATTGGCACTTGCTGCTAAAGGTGAAAAGCTGCTTTTTTTGGATGCCGATGTAAGAGTGAATGACGGTTTGCTTGAAAAAACGATATATTATATGTACAAGCATGATTTGAAATTACTTTCTATTTTTCCAAAACAAATCATGGCTTCTATTGGCGGCCGTCTTTCCGTTCCGTTGATGAACTGGATACTGTTAAGTTTGCTCCCACTGCCGTTGGTCCGGTTCACAAACATGGGTGCTTTTTCTGCAGCTAACGGTCAATTTATGTTCTTCGATGCACAAACCTACCGGGATGTTCTGCCCCACAATATTTGTAGAACCAATCAGGTGGAGGATATAGCTATATTAAAAGAGTTTAAAAAACGAAGACTAAAAAGAGCCACCTTACTGGGAGAAGATGATATCCGGTGCAGTATGTATGATACGTTGGAAGAAGCGATAAACGGTTTTTCGAAAAATGTATTTCATTTTTTCGGGGGAAGCCGGTTGTTAACTATTTTTTTCGCTTTGGTGACAACCATTGGCCCGTTTTGGATATTTATTGAGGATGGATGTATATGGGGTATTATGTATATGTTCCTTATTGTACTTATTCGTTTCTTTACTTCTTTATCAAGTCGCCAATCTTCTTTATGGAATATTATGTTACAAATTCCTCAGCAGGGGGTTTTCCTTGTAATTATCATAAAAGCGCTTTTATCTTATCAACAAAAATATATAATATGGAAAGGAAGAAATGTTTACAAATATTGACAATAGTTATTTGCATGTTTGGGCTTGTGCAGTTAATATGTGCAAAGGAACCGCGATCAAACCGAATTTATCAGGCTTATATTGAAGGAGATATAGATAAATGGTTAAACGTACTTCACGAAATGGAGCATGCTCCGTCGTTGTCTAATGAAGAAAAGCAGGAATTGATCGGTTATTATTACGGATATATTGGTTATCTGTTGGGGACTGACCGTAAAAATGTAGCAAAAGTATATATAAACAGAGGCGATTCTTTAATAACAGCAATTCTTAAACAATCGCCCGATCAACCCACCGTGCTTGCATACAAGGGATCATTCCTGGGTTTTAAAATGGGTCTCAATAAGTTGAGATCAGTGACTTTAGGACCTGAAAGTATGAGATACATTAAAAAAGCATATAGTCTTGATCCTGAAAATGCCCAAGTTATTACAGATATGGCAAATATGCTTTATTATGCCCCGGCACTGTTTGGAGGTGATAAAAAAGAAGCATTGTTACTTTATCAACAGGCTATCAAACGTATGGAAGATAAGAATGAAACAGAGAAAAACTGGTTTTACTTGAATTCACTTACCAACCTTGCCCAACTGTATGAATCACAAAAGCAAACGGATCTTGCTGTAGAATTGTATAAAAAAATACTTCGTATTGAGCCGGAATTCACATGGGTACGCGACGAATTGTATCCTCAGGTGCTGACAAATTAAATGTGATCGTCATATTTAATTTAGCCGGACTTAAATTTAGCCGGAAAGTTTTCAAATATAATATCGTCATACCGTTTTTTCTCGATAAACACTTTGTAGAAAAAAGGATTCTGGCGGCCCTCTTTGATTTGTAATGGAAATGATCTGTATCTCAGGTTATTTTTAAGAATGATTTTCAAAAGCTCATGCTGTTTGGCATTATGTTTTTTCATTAATTCATTGCATTCTCTGCGACGGATGGTACCGGTTTCTATAGTACGTAATATATCGTTTTCGAGTTTACGGTTACATTTTACTTTGTTGATTTTTTCTACTGTGTTCCTTCCGTCGGTAAACAACAAGCCGAATCCCCGCTTGCTGCAAAAATTCATTAGTCCTTCAATCTTCATCTGTGTCCGGTATTCAATCATCCCTGGCAGATCTTTTACTTCTACTATAATAAATTCGTTTGTGTCCAGAAAAACGCCGAAATCAGGTGTATATGTTTGCCTGCGTCTGCCACGCCAGTAAGTCACCTGTACAGGTTGTTCGAAATAGAACCTGACATTTTTTAACTGCTCAAGTTGTTTGATAAAAGACAATTCCAATCCGGATTCGTATTGTATTTCGCGGCCGCACTTTTCAGAGAAATAAACTCCGCTTTTGTATCTCGGATGATTGCTTACGATCCTTTGCGGCTGGAAACAGTCAAAAAAATCAATCTCGCATCTGAGCCTGTTATCAAACCACAGTATTTTTTTATAAAAAGCTTTTTCCTTACTTATCATAATACACGATCAAAGGTAGATGGTGTATTTGTTAAGAGTGCCATGAAAAATGTTATTTTTGAAAAATAAATCAAACAAAGTCTGCATTGTACGCTCCGTTTGGGGTAAAACGTTATGGTTTACAGCAATAGTGTTTAATTCAACTTTTTATTTTGTCTCCTGATAGCCATTCCGGTGATTCTATAACCTGGTTGCCTATCATATCTGCCGCTTAGATTGGGTACCAACATAAAATCATAAACAAATTTTAAATTTATAATCCCATTAGCCTGCATCATTATTGCTTTCTCACAGGCCAAATCTAAAGCCGCTTTCTTTAAATCGGAAAGCGACATTTCCTTTGCAGGAGCATAAAAAACTTCAATATTACCGATCGGGCGGTAGGGAAAATTTGGAGAATTGGTTTCGTCCAGATAAAGACCCATGTCGGTATAAGGAGCGGTTGATACCTCAACATAATCATAAGTTGTCATACAAGCTGTCATAAACGGAAATAATAGGAGTAGCAATAGTTTTTTCATATTATCAATTATTTTATTATCGAATAATCTGGTATGAAGTTCGTTTTATAAAAAAAAGCTCTTAATATGTAAAGATTTTTTATAGGTTCAAATATAAGTCCATTACTCTTACTTTGCAAATCCATTATAAAAAATTGAGTGATATGTGTATGATCTATATGTTATTATATGTTATGGTATATTACTAGTTGGATTTGATTTGATGCTTCATAACTATCTATCAAAGAACTATCTATGCATGCATTTTTTCTTGAAAATTGGAACAGGACCAAAGATAAAATTGAAGGTTTGACGCAAATATATACATTAAATATTGATGAAAATGTGGTAATAAAAAATATTAAGTTCCGGGCAATAGGTAATGTGATTAATTGTACTCTTTATGGTTGGCGTCAAGAAGATGCAACTCTTTGGCTTTGGTAATTTCCTGTGCTGTGATAAGGTTGGCTGTTAGTCCGATAATTAGTAGTGTTAATAACTTTTTCATATTTCTGATTTTATAGGTTTACAATACTGCTGTTTTATTTCTGTTCTGCATTTCTTACGTAGTTTAAAGGTTACGGGACATTAAATAACAGTACAACAAATATAATGATTAAATTAAAATGATATGTTTTTAATTTATGAATCCAAATATCTTAGGCCGATGTTAAAACTTAGGATAAAAACCGTGACGTTTTATGACTTTGCAGATTAATAAGATCTCATCAGTTCTTTGAAATACCAGAGCATCCTCCCGAAATTCTCAAAAGATATATGTTCATTCTCATTGTGAATGGTACGTTGTTCGTAAATATTTAGCTTAATAGGCATAAATCTGTAGATATAATCGCTCACAACCTGATATTTGTATGCATCCGTACCACCAATAGTGATATAAGAAGAAATGATAGCGTCAGGATATATACGTGCGATTTGATCGTTGATAATTTGGAAACCTCTGGCATTCTCAGGAGAAATACCCGACGGCTCCCTTTCTGACATCACTTCGATATCAACATCATAACCTTCACAAAGCCTGTTCACATGCTCCATTACATCCGCAACGGAATTACCCGGTAAAATGCGGAAATTGACCGTTAACTCCGCAATGGAAGCCAGTACATTCGGAGCATCACTACCTTTTGCCATCGTTATAGCTGTTGTAGTCCGGATTAGGGCATTAGATGACGGCGATTTCTCGAAAGAACGTAATAATACCGGTTCCAGCAACCATTGATTGGCAATAGCCATCTGCGACAAAAAACTCATTTCACCTCCAATGTTCTTTAAGAACGAGGCAATGGGTGGAATAATCATGGCAGGCATCTGGTGACTATTGAGCTTCTCAATAATTTCAGCCGCATACACCAAAGAACTTTTGGATGGAGGCATAGAAGAATGACCTCCCAACCCTTTCAACTTTAACCGTAATGTCAGAAATCCCTTTTCTCCCGTACCAATTAAAGCCAAAGGCTTTTGAATAGATTCCATTGCAGAACCAGGAGCAGCGATAATCCCACCTTCATCATACACCGCATCAAAAGACAACCCCAGGCTACTGAAATATGCGGCTATCTTCAATGCACCCTGCCTTCCGCTCACCTCTTCATCGTGACCAAAAGCAAACCAGATATCTCTTTCCGGTTGGAAGCCTTCGGCAATTAAGGCATCGGCCCCTTCCATAAGTGAAAACAACATATTTTTCATATCTAACGTACCCCGCCCATAGATACGTCCATCGACAACCGCTCCCGAAAACGGAGAATAATCCCATTCTCCTGATAGCGATTCGATAGGCTGCAAAACATTTCCGTGAGGTTCAAAAATAGTATCAGAAGCATTCATCACCAGCGGATCATATCCTACCACAGGAACCACATCATAATGAGATAAAAAAAGAACAGGCTTTACATTACTATTTCTGCCTTTCCAATGGAAAATCAAACCATATTTGTTGACCGTATCCGTTTCCATAACTGCGTATATCCTGGGGTATACCAAAGGCAGATAAGCCATAAATTCATCGAAAGGTTCTAAATTTGTATCTTCATATACCTCACTGCTTACGGTAGGAATGCGGATTCCACCCGAGAAACGCCGGAGTGCTTTTTCAGAAGGAGTAAAATCGATAACTTCCTGATCGGTTCTATTCTCTATTTTTGCAAATTTGTATGTAACTGTTCTTATCACCGTAAAAATGATGATCACAATTACAATACCGGCAAAAACCATAATAAGTTTTTTTATCATATATTACTAATGGTTATAGTATGAATAATAAAATTATAACATAAAATATCTTAAATTGTTTTTCTCCTTAGAATCCGGAAAATCCATTGAAAAAGGAAATTAATAATCATTGGATGATAGCTTTCTGCCTGTTTTGATTGGAACAACTTTATTGCAATATACAAAATAGTCAGTGTTAATTAGTATTTTAATCCTTATTTATCAGAATATAAAAGAAAATGTAATCGAATATTGTTATATTGTTACATAAAAAACAGGCGATGAAAATAGTGATTAGCGGAGGTTCAGGCTTTATCGGTACAAATCTGACTGAATATTTAAATGCAAAAGGAAATGAAGTAATTTCTCTTGGTAGTGATTATTTCAAAGACACTTCAGGGGAAAAACTCAGGAATGCCCTGACGGGAGCAGATGTTGTGATAAACCTCGCAGGAGTATCAATCAATCATCGATGGAGTAGAACTTACAAAAAGAAAATGTACAATAGCCGCGTGATCACAACAAGGAAAATAGTAAATATTTTGAACGGTCTCCAACGTAAACCTGAATTGTTTATATCGGCATCTGCGGTAGGATACTATCCTAATAATGGATGCAATGATGAATATTCATCTGTTAAAGGAAAAGGTTTTTTATCCGACTTGTGTGAAGCGTGGGAAGAAGAAGCAAAAAAAGTTACATCCACCATAAGACGGGTTATAACACGATTCGGAGTTGTTCTTGGAAAAAACGGGGGTGCGTTTCCGATATTAAGGTTACCGGCCAGATTCAAAGTTGCGACAGTAATCGGTCCGGGCGATCAGTTGTTACCCTGGATTTATTTGGGCGACCTGATAAAAGCGATGGAGCATATTATTGATAACATTTCGTTAAGTGGTATTTTAAACTTTGTGTCTCCGTGCCAGATAACTAACCGTGATGTGATGAAAGCTATCGGAAAACGGGAAAATAGCTGGCTTACTATTACAGTACCCGGTTTTTTTATATGGCTTTCACTTGGCCAGGCATCCACATTCATTACCGAAGGTCAATGTGTCATACCTAAAAAACTTACGGACTCTGGATTTTCATTTGAAGCGCCTACTGTTGAAAAATTGCTTGACAAGATATATGCTATAGATTAAAAAACTTTCTGAAATGGTCATATAGTAGGTAAGAGTAATAATGGATGCTTTGCTTAATTATAACAAGTTTATAAACGTGTATGTTACGCAACAAATTGTGAACATGAAGGGATACAAAAATTAGACACATCAAACTTGATTTAACATATAGCAAATAATAAATGACTAATTTTACATCCTCAACAAACCGCTATCATTACCGCAATGATTATTAGAAAGCAATTTCGTTATGAAGGAAGCCATGTTGTGCGCAACTGTTCATCAAGGCGATGCAGCCATTCTATCCATGGCCATTCGGCCATAGTTGAAATAAAATTCCACGCTACAACATTGGACAATGCAGGTATGGTTATGGATTTTGGGCTTATGAACGTACTCAAAGAAATTGTAGATAGTTTTGACCATTCACACGATATGTGGAATAAAGAGTCAAAAGAAATGATCGATTTTTTCAGACGCGAGAACGAAAGATGGGTGATATTACCCTTTAATCCTACTGCTGAAATGCTGTCGCTTATGTTTTTCGCCTATGCAAAATACATAATAGATCATACCATTTTCAAAAATAACGAGGGAGATGTAAAGGTATATTCTGTTTGCTATCATGAAACCGCTACCGGGTATGCTGAAGCCGATGCTTTGGATTATGAGAGGATATGGTTACCGGGTTTTTCACTTGCGGATATTGAGTACAGTGAGGGCATAATCAAAGATTGGTCGCCGTTATTAAGAAATCTTATCGAGTATGGCCAAAAGATAGAGAACCCGGATATACTGTTACAAATTACTGCTGATGAGTAAATATATTTCAGAAATTTACCCATGTTTGCAGGGTGAAGGTTCGCTTGCAGGAACTCCAAGCATACTAATACGTACACTTGGGTGTAATCTCAGGTGTGGTTGGTGCGATACCCCTTACACATCCTGGCAATTGGAAAAAGGAATATTCGCAGTATCGGATATTCAGGATTTTGTTGACCAAAACCCTCAGATTGGTGATATTATAATCACAGGCGGAGAGCCTTGTATTTCACCGAAAATAGAAGAAATAATCAATCTGTGTAAAGATAACCAAAAGAGGGTAACCTTGGAAACTAACGGCACGCATTTATTACCGGATAAACTGATCGAAAAAATCGACCTTGTATCTTTATCCCCAAAGTTATCAAATTCCACTCCAACCACAGATATGAAATGGAAAATCAGACATAATAATGAAAGGATAAATATACAGGTTATCAAAAGCTGGGTACAAAGAGCACCATCTTTTCAACTTAAATTCGTAGTAAATGATCCGGGCGACATTTGTGAAATACAACAAATAACAGCTGAGTCCGGAATAGATAATACCCATGTTTACCTCATGCCACAGGGCACTACCCGAGAGCAGTTGACGCAAAAACGCCTATGGCTGGCAGATATTTGTATAAGTCAGGGATATCATTTCTGCGAACGGCTACATATAGTAATTTATGGCGATGAGCGTGGCGTTTGAGATTCTTATATATCAGATTCAGATTTGTATGAGTAAATGAAATTTTCATTTTACTAAAATATGCTATAAATACACCTTCCAAAATTTACTCTTTCAAATCTCAATAAGATAGATGTCGGATATCTTATACTTCTTCTCCAAAAACTCCCTCAGATATTTGGCTGTGGTTTCATAGCGTTGTACGGTCTTGGCTACAAAATCCTTTCCGATTAGCTGTCGGCATTGGCTGTTATGATTATCGAATAGTTGGAGAAGTGTTTTCTTCGACTCATCATTCCTCATATAGATGTCCTTGATTCGGTCTGCGGTAATCTTCTTCCCGCTTTCTTCCAACTCACGGTGTATCTGGTAAAGCTTTACTTTAATAGAGGATATATAATTATTCAACTCTTCTACCATGCGGCCACTCCCTTTGACACATTCTTTGGCTTGATTCCACTGTGCTACAGGCACACTTCGCTTAATTTGTACATCACACGTCCTACCTTCTACCATGATTCTCAAACGGATCGGTGCTTCTCTGTTTTTTAATAGTTTGCTCTTCTTGATGAAGAACAAAACACTGAACGTTTTTCTTCTCATTTTTCGTTGTTTTTAATGATACAAAGTTATTTTATATCCTTCAAAAATACGCTATACAAAATGCTGTTATTCAGTGATATAAAACCTTAGTGGAGGGACTATTTAGTTTTCAGGAATGTCCCACGATTTGAATACTTTTAGTTTGCTTTTTTCGCTTTTTCCTGCCACTTGTGCAAAAAAGAAAATCCCTAATTCCGTATGGGAATCAGGGATTTACGTTGATTTGCTTTTTTCTTTAGCTTATATTGTGATTTGCCTGGGGTTCGAACCCAGGACCCCATCCTTAAAAGGGATGTGCTCTACCTGCTGAGCTAGCAAATCTGCCTGTGCGTTAATCTTGGAACGCGGGTGCAAAGGTAAAACATATTTCCAAATACACAATACTCTTTTATCCTTTTTTTATTTTAGTCTATGATTTTATCTATATTTCCGGATTATTAATAAGCGTTTCTGATTCTTTTGTTTCCTGATTTTCAATTTTTTCGATGGATTCCTCCATTAAAATGAAACGTTTATAATAAGAAAGGCAAAGTGTTGTTAATGGCAGAGCGATAATCAAACCGATAAACCCTAGCAATGTTCCCCAGATGGATAAAGAAAGCAAGATAATAGCAGGGTTCAGCCCCATAGCTTTACCCATAATTCGGGGAACGAGAAATAAATCCTGGATAATCTGTACAATGATAAGCACCAAGATAGATAGACCAAAGATTATCCAGAAGTTTTGACCAGTCTCTGCGGATTTTAAAAGGCTAAGCAAAGCCATAGGGATTAATCCGAGTGTTTGTAAATAAGGGATGAGGTTTAGCACGCCGATAAACAAACCTAACGATACAGCAAGCGGGAAATTGATAATTTTAAATCCGATAGCAAAAAGGATACCCACGCAAAGAGCTACGGATGCCTGTCCGCGGAAATAACGGTTCATGCTTCTTTCCACATCGTCGGCAAGGCCTTGGACGAAAGGACGGTATTTTTCCGGAATCAGACGAATCCACCCGTTAGCTATTTTCTCGTAATCCAACAGTATAAAGATAAAGTAAAGCAACACAATAAATACAACAGTAATACTGAATAGTACGGAAAATGTATTCGACAAGATATTCCACATTTTGGGAGCGATCTGTCTGATGGCTTTTTGAAAATTTTCTCTACTAAGTAATTCTACAAATTGTTCAATATTTACGTTTTCCTGAATATAGATTACCCACGCTTCAGGTATAAAAGGAATGTATCCCTTCTCAGGACGTTGAGTCCGTATCAGTTCCACGGTTTTTTCAGCTTCCTGGGCAATGGAAGGAATGACAATCATTAATAGTAACGCAACTAACAGCAATAATGTGAGCAGAACAGCCATAATCGACAAGATACGACTTTTGAATTTGAGTTTATATTGAAAAAACTTAACGAGCGGTTGAGTCATATAGGCCAATAGCCATGCGATTAGAAAAGGTAATAATGCATTACGCAGCAATGTTACCATATAAAGAAGGAATATAATAAGCAGAACACCGAATATAATACGGGTAACCCGGTCGAACGTAAATGGTTTTTCAAACAGAGGATTCATATTAAAATTTGTTATCTTTGCTTTTTACAAAGATAAGATAAAATTAAGTAGAATACCCTGTAGATATGCGCAATAAAATTTCTTTTACCTTACTGTTTTGTTGCCTCATTCATATTGCTGTCTTACAGACACAGCCTATAAAACAATTTATTTCGTTACCTGATATGCAGGGAGCTTCCTTCTCTTTGCTGGCCAAAGACATAAACACAGGAGAAATACTCTACTCCTATGATCCTTCCCGCGAATTGACTCCTGCTTCGGTCATGAAGCTTGTTACCACGGCAACGGCACTTGAAATATTAGGAGAAAATTTCCGTTTTACTACAACGATCGAATATGATGGTAAAATTGAGAATGGGATACTTGACGGTAATTTGTATATAAAAGGAAGTGGAGATCCAACATTGGGTTCGGCTCATTTCTCTGCAGACCGGACTAATTATACACCCGACCAAAATACATTTATCCCTCATTGGATAAATGAGATAAAAAAAGCAGGTATTATGAAAATCAAAGGTTCTGTAGTGGCCGATGAAAGCATATTTGATACGGAGGGTGTTGGCATGAAATGGCTGAATGAAGATATGGGTAATTATTATGGTGCGGGTAGTTATGGGATTTCGGTTTTCGATAATATATATAAGCTTTATATCAGTACTGGGAATGCGGGAAGTAAACCTAAAATAATTGAGACAATGCCTGAAATACCTTCCCTGCGGTTTCATAATTATCTGGTAGCAGGCTCTGTAAAATCCGATAGCTCATTTATATTCGGTGCGCCTTATGCAGACGATCGTTACCTTTATGGAAGGGTACCTTCCGGAAGAGATCGTTTTATCATGCGAGGAGATATCCCTGATCCCGCCCTTTTTCTTGCGCAATACCTGACCGGGCGTCTGGAAAAAGAAGGTATTGGTGTCGAAGGAAAGCCCACCTGCCACAGACTTTTGTATGAAGATAATAAATGGGCAGTACGTGAAAGAACTATACTTGCAACCACTTCTTCTCCTTCCTTAAAAGAAATCATCCGCATTACAAACGAACGAAGCCACAATCTGTATGCTGATGCGTTATTAAAAACGCTTGGACTGCAATATAAGCCAAATCCCAACGAAGTTATATCCTCTTTTGGAAAAGGTATTAGGATAGTTGAAGAATATTGGAGAAGCTTGGGAGTTGATACATCTTCTCTTTGGATGTACGACGGAAGTGGATTGGCAATTACTGATAAAGTAAGTGTTTCTTTTATTTGTGACTTGTTGGTTTTTATGAGAAATAAATCCGGCCATTCGAAAGCATTTATTGCATCTTTACCCAAAGCAGGAATCGAAGGTTCAGTAATTAATTTTCTCCGTGGATCGCCATTACATGGAAAAGCATTGCTTAAAAGCGGCGGAATGAGCAGGGTCAGAACCTATTCCGGATATATCTCCAAAGGTAATAAACAATATGCGGTAGCAATCTTTGTTAATAATTATTCGGGAGAAAACCGAACGATGATCAGGAATATTGAAAAATTATTGCTGTCGTTATTCTGATTGATGACTTATTGTTTGGGCAAGATAGAACGCCGGGTAAGAAATTCGTTGAATTTTTCCTTATAGCTGTCTGATATCGGGATATACTCTTTCCCAAAAACAATACGGTTCCTATCTATCACCCTGATCTTTTCAGGTTGTACTATAAAAGAGCGGTGGACACGTATAAACCTGTTGGCAGGCAATACTTCTTCCATAGCTTTCATACTCATTAAAGTAATGACGGGGCGTTGCTCATTTTCAATGTAAATTTTCACATAGTCTTTTAATCCTTCGATATAAAGGATTTTGCTTAACTCGATTTGTACCAGTTTATACTCACTTTTAACGAAGATTGTTTCGGCTTCGTTTGATTTATTCTGGTCATCCGTATTTTCTCCAGGTCTCTGAACAAGTTCATACCACTGTAAAGCCTTGTTAGCTGATTGTAGAAAATCTGTATAACTTATGGGCTTAAGCAAATAATCTAACGCATTCACTTTATAACTTTCGAGTGCGTATTGCCCAAAAGCAGTGGTAAAGATGATACGGGTTTCATTTCCAATGATCTTAGAAAATTCAAGGCCGTTTAATTCAGGCATCTGAATATCCAAAAAAAGAAGCTTTACGGGGTGATCCCTTAAATCGGCCAGGGCATTGACAGCACTATTATATTTACCCTCTAACTTAAGAAAGGGTGTTTTATTTACATAACTTTCCAATAACGCAATAGCCAATGGCTCGTCATCAATAATTGCACATGTTAATACCATTTGTGTATTTGTATTTATATTAGGCAAATGTACGATAAAGTTTTGTTTATTATAGTTTTGGATATGGTACGATTATTATACTAATGAGTAAGTGTGGGTTGATTGAGCATAGACTAATAAGTCACTATATTCAGCCTTATCAGACTCCAATTGTCGACTTTAAAGATTACATTTGATAATCTTTTGGCCGTCAAATGGCGGCTGATTAATTTGTCTGCATAAAAATATAAGATTATTCAGTACAGTAATAGACTTAACGGTGGAAATGGATTTCTTATTCTGCATGATGGATTTAATAGATAACCCTAAAAGGATATTTGTAAGTAATGGTTTAAGGTATTTGATTGTTTTGTAATTCCAATGGTTTAATTAGCCATTCACCACTTCTTTCCTTAAAAAATAATGGAGATATTCATTTCATTGATCCATGGAAGGCTAACTCATAGTATTAAACTTACGCCGGTTAAAATTGTTATCGTTTATAAGAGTATATATTAAATCATTTTTAATTTTACAGTGGTTAAGGTGTTATTCGTATGAAGAAGTGTATTGTTTTTGTATTTTTGTTTGTTGTATTTAACCTTTATATTACACGTGTTTGTAAAGCTGATACAGAAGTTGATAAGCAAACTTTTATTTATTCGGTAAAAGGGAATGATACATTACGGCTTGATAAGTATGAAGTTTTTCCGGATATGATGAATAAGCCATGTGTAATTTTTGTTTTTGGAGGTGGTTTTAAAGGAGGTGCACGTGATGAAGACTATAATGCTTCATATATGAGGAATCTGGCCAGAAGCGGCTATACCGCAGTTGCTATTGATTACCGCCTCGGACTTAGGGATTTCCGTCAAGTTGAAGATACCGGCCCGATGGAAATTGTGCGGTTGCTTGGTAACTCCATTTTGATGGCAGTGGAAGACTTGTTCGAAGCTACCCGTTTTGTATATGAGCATGCTGATGAATGGAAAATAGATAAGACTAAAATTGTAGCTAATGGTTCAAGCGCCGGAGCTGTTACCGTATTGCAAGCTGAATACATGATCTGTAATAAAGCGGAATTAACAAAGTTGCTGCCTCTGAATTTCTGTTATGGGGGTGTTATTGCATTCGCCGGTGCAGTTTTTAGTGAAAACGGTGACCTGAAATGGCCGTCGAAACCGGTTCCTATCCAAATGTTTCATGGCGATGCCGACCGCAATGTACCTTATGATAAGATAGAAATGTATAACACAGGGATATACGGCTCAAAGCATATTGCTGCCCAGCTGGATTCGCTTCAGTCGCCTTATTATTTCTATAATGTTATTAACGCCGCGCATGAAATTGCGGGAAACCCGATGTCTGAGAACCTGGAAGAAATCAAAAGTTTTATCGACCGTTTCGTCATAAAACAGGAGAAGCTAACGATCCGTCTCGATGTAAGGGAAATTGGTAAACCGGAGGTAAAAAAGGATTTTACAATAATGGATTATATCATTACTAATTACCAATAACTTAGTTTTTAGTTAGCAGCTCTTCTATTATTTTCGGAAACCAGACATATTCAAGGGCATGTACTTTATTGGCTACGTCGACGGGTGTATCTGTCGGCAAAACTTCACAGGTTGTCTGGAAAATAATGTCGCCTTCGTCGTAGTTCTCATTAATATAATGTATAGTAATACCTGATTTCGTATCGCCGGATGCTACTACCGCATTATGAACATGCATGCCGTACATTCCTTTACCTCCGTGCTTGGGCAGGAGGGCCGGATGAATATTGATGATTTTGCCGGGGAAAACATTCAATAATACATCTGATATTTTATTCATAAATCCGGCTAATACGATAAATTCCACATGATATTCAGCCAGTTTGGATATAACTTTTGAACCTTGGGTAAATTCATCACGTGAAAAAACAAATGAAGGGATTCCCAATTTATTCACACGCTCATGTACTCCGGCTTTTGAATTATTGGATAATACTACTGCAACTTTAATTGATTTGTTATCTGCGAAATAACGGATTATATTTTCTGCGTTTGTTCCTGAACCGGATGCAAATATGGCTATATTCTTCATCGTTTCTGACTGAAATTATGCACAAGATTCCAAAATATGTGCAACTTTTCCGTATTTTTACGTTATTATATTTGTTTTGTAATACAAAAAATGCTTTTCTTTGCACTGCAAATTTAAAAAGTATATTCATATTTATTAATCTAAATTGAAAAAGTTATGTCTGAAGTTGCATCTAGAGTAAAAGCTATCATCGTTGATAAATTAAGTGTTGAAGAAACAGAAGTTACTAACGAAGCGAGCTTTACTAATGATTTAGGAGCAGACTCTCTTGACACTGTTGAGTTGATTATGGAATTTGAAAAAGAATTCGGTATCTCAATTCCGGACGATCAAGCAGAAAAGATTACAACAGTTGGCGATGCCATCGCTTATATCGAAGCTAACGCGAAGTAATCCCTTTTATTTCAACGTATGGAATTAAAAAGAGTTGTAGTAACAGGTCTTGGTGCTATTACTCCGCTTGGTAACACCCTCACGGAAACCTGGGAGGGTCTTATCAACGGAAAGAGTGGGGCAGGGCCTATTACTCAGTTTAATGCTGAAAAATTCAAAACACACTTTGCCTGCGAGGTAAAAGGTTTTGATCCGTTGCAGATTATGGATCGTAAAGAAGCCCGTAAATGCGACAGATATGCTTTGATGGCAATAGGTGCAGCAAAGGAAGCAGTTGCCGACTCAGGGCTTGATATCGAAAAAGAAGATCTCGACCGTATAGGTGTGATATTTTCGTCTGGTATCGGTGGGATCAAAACCTTTGAAGAAGAGGTTAAAGGGTACGATGAAGAACGCGGTCCGCGCTTTAATCCGTTTTTTATACCCAAGATGATCTCCGATATTGCGGCTGGCCAGATTTCCATGATATATGGATTCCGGGGACCGAATTTTGCTACGGTATCAGCATGTGCTTCATCTACAAATGCGATATCCGACGCTTTTAATTACATCCGTCTGGGGAAAGCAAATGCGATCGTCACCGGGGGGGCTGAAGCAGCTGTTTCAGCTGCAGGAGTCGGCGGGTTTAATGCAATGAATGCGCTGTCTACACGTAATGACTCTCCGCAAACGGCTTCCCGTCCGTTCAGTGCAAGCCGGGATGGTTTTGTGCTGGGTGAAGGTGCTGCATGCCTGGTCCTGGAAGAGATGGAACATGCGCTGGCACGCGGAGCCAATATTTATGCGGAAGTAGTCGGAACGGGAATGTCGGCTGATGCTTACCACCTGACAGCTTCTCATCCTGAAGGCCTTGGGGCAAAACTTGTGATGAAAAACGCATTGGAAGATGCCGGGATGAAACCTGAGGAGATCGATTACATCAATGTACACGGAACTTCTACGCCGGTTGGCGATATTTCAGAAGTAAGGGCCATTAAAGATGTATTTGGAGAACATGCCTATAATTTAAATATCAGCTCTACAAAATCGATGACCGGTCACTTATTAGGTGCGGCCGGTGCATTGGAAGGAATAGCCTGTATCATGGCGGTAAAAGAGGGTATTATTCCTCCTACTATAAACCATGAGGAAGGAGACGAAGATCCTGAAATTGACTACAAACTGAATTTCACATTTAACAAAGCTCAGAAGAAAGAAATTAATGCGGCGCTTTCCAATACCTTTGGATTTGGAGGTCACAACGCAAGTATGATTGTGAAAAAGTTTGTGAGATAATATAGAAATTAAAAGTGTTTACACGGTTATATAAAAAAATAAGGCTCCTTAAAAATAAAGGCAAGGAGCCTTATTTGTCTTTATATAAGCTGCTCGGATTCTATCCCAATGATCCCGGCATATATGAGCAGGCATTTCTGCATAAATCTTCTTCTATTGAAGCAGGTGATGGAAGATGGCTTAATAACGAGCGTCTGGAGTTTTTAGGGGATGCTATATTGGATGCTATTATTGCCGACATTTTATATAAACATTTTCAGAACCGCAGAGAGGGTTTCCTTACCAATACCCGTTCAAAGATTGTACAACGCGAAAACCTGAACCATATAGCGATAAAACTTGGATTGCAAAAAATGGTAATCTATTCCGCTAAACTCAATTCACATAATAATCATCTGTATGGTAATGCATTGGAGGCTCTTATAGGTGCAGTTTACTTAGACCAGGGTTATCGCAAATGCTATCAGTTTGTTGAAGAAGTTATCATCAGAAAATACATTAACCTTGATCAGATAGCAAAAAAAGAAGTTAATTTTAAATCGAGCCTGATTGAATGGAGTCAGAAGAATAAATTGGAAATAACGTTCGAACTGATCGAGTCGTTTATGGATAATGACGGTAATCCGGTCTTTCAAACAGGTGTATTGCTTTTAGATAACCAGATAGGAGTAGGGATCGGTTATTCGAAAAAAGAGTCGCAGCAGAACGCTGCCAAAATGGCCATAAAAAAATTACGTACAGATAAAGAATTTCAGCAGATCGTTTCTGATCTTAAGAAGAAACGGCATGGTGAAACAACCAAAGAAGAAGAATTCCAGGAATTACCTGATGAAACCGTCGTAGAAACGGAGTCTTTCGAAAAATAACTTATTTACATTATATACTTTTTATTTTTACATCAATAGCGTCAGGGTTACAAGGGGTAAGATGATTACATGAACCCTTTGTTATGTCATTGAGTATTACCGAAAGCGCATATTTTTGCTGTGTTTCCTGTGAGATATGGTCGGGCAGGAGTACATCATTGAGGCAAAATGGAAAATACGTTGCAACCCCTTTGTATATTCCGGTGATGGCCATGATACTTTCTGAATTAAAGGGCTCATTAAAATAAAAAAATTTATCAGTCGAGGCAGTAACACCGACCTGGGGCGTAAAATTGAACGCGTCGAAATAGTAAATAGAATCAGATACGGAAATACTTACTCCTGTCAGCTCGAACTCATTTATATCTCCTTCTTCAGGTATGTTAATGGTGATATTGGATAATTCAATGAGTGCGTATGGCTGGTTTTTCGGAGTGTTTACGGTTATGTAAGCAGGATTTGGCTGCACCGGTGCTGATACGCTGTCCTTATAAAGACGTACGGAAGCTAAAACAAGCAGAATAATAGTGCTGATAATTAAAAAATGTTCTACTCTCATAACTCACCACTTTAATAGTTATTCTTTTTGTTTAAAACAGAGTAATTTATGAGATGGTTTACAAAAAACGCACGAAAATATTAAAAAAATGATATAATATTATTTTATCTCAGAATCTTTTAATTTAACCGGCGCTGATTTCTTTTTTAACCGCATATTCAGCGATTCGACCAATAATGAGAAAGCTATTGCAAAGTAAATGTACCCCTTGGGGATCTCTCCTACTACAGTGCCAAATACCGATAATTGCGAAAGATGGGCAGCTTCTACAATCAGCATAACACCGATGAGTATCAGAAAAGATAATCCGAGCATCTGGATAGTAGGATGTGTATTTACAAATTTACTTACAGGACCAGAAAACAGCATCATGACCATTACTGCAATGATAACAGCGGTTACCATCACTGTCATGGCACCGGTATATCCGAATTCATTAAAACTGACAAGTCCTACTGCCGTGAGAACGCTATCGAAAGAAAAAACAATGTCTAGCGCTACAATCTGTATGATCACAGCTGTGAAACTGTGTTTAACTTTTTTTGAAGTAGATGATTCTTCTTCACCTTCCATTTTATGATGTATTTCGGATACGCTTTTGTACAACAAAAATAAGCCTCCAGCAAAAACGATAATGCTTTGCCCGGAAACGGCGCCGTCCAACCAGGATGTATCGAAAGTAAAAACAGGTTTAGTTAACTGCATAAGTAGTGAAATGCAGAATAATAAAGCAATCCTGAACAGCATGGCTATAAATAATCCTAACCTTCGTGCGCGAGGCTGTTGGTGCGCCGGTAATTTAGACGACATTATGGACAAAAAGACAATATTGTCTATTCCCAATACTATCTCAAGAAATGTAAGTGTTAGCAAGGCCACCCATGCGCTGGGAAGTAAGAAAGTTTGAAGAATTTCCATATGTGATTAATTAACTCTTTTCAGAAACAAATAATAAGTAAGTTTTGTTTCTAATGATATAACATGCTAATTGTAAATGGGATTATTTTATTCCTTTTCCATACTTATTATTATAGCAACGGTATTCAGTTATATTAATACGCGTTTTCTTAAGCTGCCGTCGACGATTGGTATTATGGTGGTGACCATGATCTTTTCCGTTTGCCTGGTTATAATCGGGAGGATCGATTCAGATCCTTTGCAAAGGGTTTACGGCTTGCTGAATAATATTGATTTTTCCCAATTACTGATGGGCGGCATGCTTTATTTCCTGCTTTTTGCCGGCGCTATACAGATTAATATACATGATCTGCAGGAACAGGAACTACCGATCATTATCTTTTCCACGCTCAGTGTGATCATTTCTACTTTTATTGTAGGTTTTCTTCTTTATTATTCATTGAATTTCATCCTGCCACTCTTCGGATTTACAAATCAAATATCGCTGATATATTGCCTTTTATTCGGCGCTATTATATCCCCTACTGATCCGGTGGCCGTACTGAGCATATTAAAAGAGGCGAAGGTGACGAAAGCGCTTGAGACCAAAGTAATCGGGGAAGCTCTTTTTAACGACGGTTTTGCTATTATCGCTTTTACCGTTATTTACAGTATTGCTGGAGGAACAGAGCAAATATCCGACATTTCTGTATTATCAATTTCATGGATGCTTATAAAAGAGGTTGTCGGCGCTTTCCTTGTCGGCCTGGCATTAGGTTATCTGGGCTTTTATGCCATGAAAACAACGGAAGATTATAAGTTGACGGTACTGATCACTATTTCTGTGGTGATCGGTGGATATATTATATCGCAGGCCATGAACATATCCGGACCTCTTACAATGGTATCCGCCGGTGTGCTTATAGGGAACGCCAACCGTAAATATTCTGCCAAAAAGCATATTGAAAATAATTTTGTTAAGACATTTTGGGAATTAACAGACGAAATACTTAATGCGGTGCTTTTCTTACTTATAGGTTTTGAAATACTAATAATACCTGATCTTAACAATTACTGGATACCGGGATTAATAGCTATTCTGGTTGTGTTGCTGGCAAGATACCTTTCAATCAAAATACCAACCCTGGTGATCCCGTTCCAGGAAAAATATTCAAAAGGTACGTTCATTATTTTAGTATGGGGTGGATTACGGGGTGGCGTTTCCATTGCATTGGCACTTTCAATAGGTGATACGTTGCAACGAAACGCTATTGTGGCTATAACTTACTTTGTAGTAGTATTCTCCATAATTATACAAGGCCTGAGCATTGGGAAAATTGCGAAAAAAATTAAATGCTGATCGTTGATATTTAAAATATTTGTTTATTTTTGCATTGAGAATAAATTTGTAATCAGTACAATTTTGAAATGAATTCACGGGAAATTGCAAAAAACAGATTAGTTGAGTTCGGAATAAAACCATCCTTGCAGCGGTTAGCTATCATGGAATACCTTATGAATCATTCCACACACCCTACTGCAGATATGATCTTTAACGATTTGTTCCCTTCCATGCCTACTTTATCTAAGACAACTGTTTATAATACGTTGCGGCTCCTTGCCGGAGAAGGCGCTATCTTATCGCTCAGTATTGATGAAAAAAATGTGCGGTATGATGGGGATATTTCTAATCATGCACATTTTAAATGTAAGAAGTGCGGATGTTTATACGATCTCCCCGTTGAGGGAATGAATTCAATCCATGTGGAAAATAAAGGGAATTTATTAATTACCGAATGTCACCTTTATTATAAGGGATTCTGTGAAAGATGCAAAAGCGAAATAGTGTAGATTATAGTTACTTATCACTTATATGTAAAACAATAAATAGTACGAGAAGATGAAAAAAAAATGGATTTGTACCGTATGCGGTTATGTTCACGAAGGAGAAGAAGCTCCCGAAGTTTGTCCACAATGCAAACAACCTAAAAACAAGTTTAAAGAATTAGTAGAAACAGAAGGCGCTTTACAATTTGTAGACGAACATGTGTTAGGTGTTGCAAAAGGTGTAGACCCTGAAATATGGGAAGGATTGAACGCTCATTTTATGGGTGAATGCACAGAAGTTGGTATGTATCTTGCCATGAGCCGCCAGGCCGACCGTGAAGGTTATCCTGAAGTTGCGGAAGCTTTTAAACGTTATGCATGGGAAGAAGCGGAACATGCTGCAAAATTCGCCGAATTAATAGGCGAAGTGGTATGGGATACAAAAACTAATTTGAAAAAAAGAATGGAAGCCGAAGCTGGAGCTTGCGAAGATAAAAAACGCATAGCTACACTTGCTAAACAACAAAACCTGGATGCTATTCACGATACAGTACACGAAATGTGTAAAGACGAAGCACGTCATGGTAAAGGATTTGAAGGTTTATACAACCGTTATTTTAAATAACTTTATTAGATTAGTTGCAAAATTAGATTAGTTGCAAAAAGGACGGCCGAAGCCGTCCTTTTTTATTTTCATTAGCCTTGCGGGCTTTCGCCGCCACCCTGGTTTCCTCCACCTTTGGTATCATCATTCGTGATACCGCGTCTGACTTTCTTTATAGATTCTTTCAATGTTCCGAACCTGTAGGAGATACGGATGCTGAAATCACGCGATCTCCAGTAACTTATATCCCTCCGGGTGATTACCTCATCCGTAGTGGTATATTCATTTTTCATCGATTTCCAGAACGGACTATGACAAGATAGTGTTATTGTCATCTTTTTATCCAACAAATTCTTATTGATATTTATCCCCGCATGGTAGTATGTTGAGCCTTTTCCCTGCAGGTTTATCCAGGGTGATGAATAACCGCCGTACAGCATTACGTTAAAGTCTTTCGGCAGGTTGAACTGTGCGTTTGAAAATATTCTGCCCCTCACGCCGCTATTGGCCAGGTTACGTGAATCTGCTTTATAATCAATATAATCGGCCCCGCCGTTTATTGAAATATTGAATAACTGAACAGGATTCCACCGGATATAGCCGAATCCGCCGATCTGATGCCGTTTACCGATATTTCCGTAAGTTGTTTCAGGTATCCCGGTTTCATCATTTACAAAAGTATACCTTTCAATGGCATTGTTCAGGAAGGTATAATTTGCACTTACGTTAATATTGAATTTTTGCGAAAACATACTGTAGTTGAAATTGATGTTATGGCTTTTTTCCGAATTCAAGTGAGGGTTACCATAAGATATGTTTTCAGGATTTGTTGTATTAACATACGGATTCAGATACCATATACCCGGGCGTTGGATACGCATATTATAGCCTAACCGTAATTGCTGTGCCATATTCAGTTGGTAAGATACGGTACCGTTGGGAACGACATCATAATAATCCGTACTGAAATTCTGTTGCGGCTGGTTTTCATACTTAACATTCAATGCCGTTCCTTCGCCGCGCACACCGGCTTTCAGTCCCCATTTATTCAGGCGGACAGTATATCCAGCGTAAGCGGAATAAATATGTTGTATATGTTTGAATTTATTAGACGGATTGAAACTGTTTTCCTCCCATATACCCGTAGAATCAATATATTGCAAATTGGTGGTATTACTGTTATTCTGCCGGTTGATGTATTTTAGCCCTGCCTCAAGCGTGTGCCCGTTAAAAAGAGGTGTCGTATAATCTACTTGCGCCGTGTGTTCGTTTGTGTACGCTTTATTTGTTTCCCATTTTGAATTGAGGGGGGGTAAGAATTCAGGGTAATTGTTGATGTTAGAGAAAATCGTACGGCTTTCACTATCGTCGGGCGAATTGCTGAAACGATATGAAACGGTGAACAACTCGTCTTTCTTAGCGGTTGAGCGCTGATAGTCGATGTTTACATCTGTCGATCCGAATGTATATTTGTTTTTTCCCACGCCAGAATAAGTATAGTCGTTTACATCATCTGCGTGGTAATCCTTTATTAAATCATATTCGTTATTATTTCTCATTCTCCCATTGAATAAGTTAGCGCCGAGGGTAAGTAGATTCAATGTATCGATTTCGTAGCTAACTTCAAGCGAACCGAACTGGAACGGCCCTTTATGTTTACTCTTTCCAACCTGGTTCAGATGGCTGGGATTGTCGTCTCTGATATCCTGTATCGTCTCGGAATCCGTCCAGGGGCTGTTTTGATACCGGTAATTATAATTTCCGGTAACTCCGAATTTGCCTGCTTTCAAAGAGATATTACCACCCCCTCCGAAACGTCCTAACGCACTTGCGTCGGCGCGTATCGAACCGGTATATCCCTGCAGCGAATTCTTGGTAGTTATGATATTAATAATACCCCCGACCCCTTCCGCGTCGTATTTTGCGCCCGGTTCGGTTATCACTTCTATATTTTTTATCGAACTTGCGGGCATGCTTTTTAATACATCGGAAGCATTATTGCTGGATAACATGTTGGATGGCTTCCCGTTCAGATAAATTTTGAAGTTTTCCGACCCTTTCAGTTGAATCTTATCTTCCCCGTCGACAGTCACCATCGGTACTTTCCTGAGCATATCCAATGTATTACTTGTTTCCGAGTCCGGATCATCCTCCATACTGTAAGTGAGTTTATCGATCTCCACTTTGACGAGAGGTTTTTGTGCTACCACCGTAACCTCTCCCAACCGCTGGTTGTCTTCCTGCATATAAATAGTACCAAGATCGAGCATTTTCCTGTTTTCCGCTATGGTAAACGTTTTGGTTGCAGGACTTTTGCCTATCGATTGCAATGATATAATATAATTGCCGGACGCATTCAGTGAAGACTCGAATTTACCGTCTTCGTCGCAGGCCAGGAGTTTAACCGGCTTTTGAGGATTAGAGACTAACGCTATGCTTAGCGTTGCGTAAGGAACTGTTTCGTTTGTTAAAGAATCAACTACTTGTCCTTTGATGGTGTAAGCGCCGTTTGTCTGGGCATACATGGACAGGTTAAAAAAAAGTAGCAGCAGTAAGGAGTAAAACTTTTTTTCCATTCAACTGTAGATTTAAGTCATCATATAAAAATCATTCTCTCTCAGAAAGTCACAAAAATAACGGAATTAAGACCATAGTATTATGTACACTGTTTAAAGAAGTATAATTTTTGTATTTTGATGTTGGGAAACAGCGATATTTTTTTATTTTTGTAAAATTACAGATCAGAATTAATATTTATTAGCTATTCCTTTCTCTTTAAAGTTAATACGAAATTCAAGTAATAAACCAACAGTTTAAATTTTAATTAAAATAGGTATGAAACAATTATTATTTGCTTTGAGTGTATTGTTTGCATGTACTGTACATGCCCAGGATTTGAAAACGATAAAACTGGACGCACCTGATAAAACAGGGGGAAAGCCATTGATGAAAGTCTTCAACGAAAGAAAATCGGACCGCGCGTATGCTTCGCAGAAACTGAAAATGAGCGATCTTTCCAATTTGCTTTGGGCTACTAACGGAATAAACCGTACGGACGGAAAACGTACGGCTCCTACCGCAAGGAATGTTCAGGATGTAGATGTATATGTAATTATGCAGGAGGGAGCATACCTGTACGACGCTAAAGCCCATGCTTTGACTCCGGTTGCTTCGGGAGATCACCGCGCCGCAGTGGCAGGGGGGCAGGATTTTGTTAAAACCGCTCCGGTTTGTATCGTGCTTGTTTCGGAATTATCGCGTTTCGGAGGAAATATAACCGAACAGACTAAATTAATGGGTGCCGTTGATGTTGGAATTGTTTGCCAGAATCTGAACATAGCATGTGCCGGGCTCGGATTGGCAACAGTACCCCGGGCAACCATGGATAAAGCTGCTTTGAAAAACATTTTAAAACTTACTGATACTCAGTTATTATTAATGAATAATCCGGTTGGGTATCCAGCAAAATAAGAAGCAAACAGTATTAATCTTATTAATAACACTGGTGAAACATTAACTTTTAATAATAGTTATTTGTTTTATCAGTGTTATTTTTGCCGAATGATTTAAAAACATGATTATGTTCGTTATTATTATGTCGAGTGTTTACCTGCTGGGTAATCTTTATATTTTTATCAGGGGATGGCAGGCTTTAAGCGGTAATTTACCTTTTCCGGTTCTTATTATAATCAGCATACTTTACTGGATTAGCGCATTGTTGCTCATAGCAATGTTCACGTTCCGCGGATTTAACTTCCCCCTGAAGGCAGGGCATATTATGCATCAGGTTGGAACGGGATGGCTGGTTTTCACTCTTTATATGGTAATGTTTTTGATCGTCACGGACATTTTACGGTTGGTGATAAACTATCCGTATAGTTTTTTTACTGCTTTGGGTTTAACATTATGTCTTTTATTGTACGGAAACTACAAATATCATCATCCCAAAATACGTATTGTCGATCTGAATATAGATAAAGTTATACCTTCACCCCGGAAGCAGTTGAAAATAGTAGGTATAAGCGATATTCACCTGGGATTGGGTACAGGTAAATCGCAATTAAAGAAATATGTCGGTATTATTAATGCACAGCAACCGGATATGGTTTTAATAGCAGGCGACCTGATCGACAATAACGTTAAGCCTGTATGGGAACAACAGTTGCAAGAAGAGCTTTCACAAATAAACGCGCCGATGGGTGTATTTATGGCGCTCGGTAACCATGAATATATCAGCGGTGTTCGTGAAAGTATCGAGTTTATTGAATCAACTCCCATCCATTTATTAAGAGATACAGTTATCACATTACCGAATAATGTACAGATAGCCGGGCGCGACGACCGTATGAACCGTTCGCGTAAATCTATAGCCGAATTGACAAGAGAGGTCAATTTTAACCAGCCTATAATTATGATTGACCATCAACCCTTCGATTTAGAAGAAACTGCGGATGCGGGTATTGATTTGCAATTCAGCGGGCATACGCATGCCGGACAGGTCTGGCCGCTGAGTTTATATGTGAAAAGTTTATTCGAGTTAAGTCATGGATATATGAAAAAAGGGAATAGCCATTTCTATGTCTCTTCGGGATTATCCTTATGGGGGCCGCCCTTCCGTATCGGTACTGATAGCGAACTCGTTGTATTTAATCTGACTTTTAAATAAAATACCCATATACAAGCTGATGAAGGTTTTCTTTGGCTCAATCGTTGCGCAATTATTATTAAACCCGTATGTTTTCTGGAGAGGATGGCAGGCTTTACCTCCAAAGAAAGGGTGGAGAATACCGTATATATCTTTTTTTATAATCGAATTGCTTATTTTCTTTACCGGATTTTTCTTTTATAAGGAATTGTCCGACGATATCGTTATCGCTATCTTATACTTTTGCGGGACATGGTATATACACCTGATATATTTTACCCTGGCTCTGCTTATACTGGAAGCCGTGCGACTGTCCGACCGGATATTCCACTGGTATCCCCGGTGGGTACGCGCTCATTGGCCAAAAGTTAAATTAAGCCTTTTCTTTATTGTTATATTATGTATAGAGGTTTTAATGATCAGCGCCTACCGCAGGGTAATGAATCCCGTTGTGAGACATGTAAACATAACCATACCTAAAAGCGTACCCGGCCGCGACAGCCTGACGGTGGTGATGATGTCGGACCTGCATATAGGGGAAGTAATAGGAAAGAAATTAGTACAGAAATATGTTGCCATGAGCAACGCACAACATCCGGATATAGTTGTGATGGTAGGGGATATGATCGATTATGAATCGCGTTTTGCCGAACAAATGCGCGCCGAAGACGATCTTCAACAGCTTCAGGCCCCCTTAGGTGCATATATGGTTTACGGAAATCATGAATACCGCGCCAACCGTATCGCCAAGACCCGTTGGCTTCGTAAAACAGGGGCTACGCTTTTGGTGGATTCGGTTGTTTTGGTCGATAACTCTTTCTACCTCGTAGGAAGGGATGATTATATTAATAAGCGCCGTAAACCTTTGTATTCGATCATGCAGGGACTTGACCCTGAAAAACCTGTGATATTGCTCGACCATCAACCCTGGACGTTTGCCGAAGCCGCCATGAATGGTGTAGACCTCGGATTGTACGGACATACGCATAACGGACAATTATGGCCCTATCCTTTGCTGATGAAATTCATTTACGAATGTCCGTATGGTTATTACCGGAAGGGGAACAGCCAGTTCTACGTTTCATCAGGTATTGGCATTGCCGGACCACCTTACCGGGTAGGTACGGTTTCGGAAATGGTCGTATTCCATATTAAATTTTCAGGTTTATAAGATTTACTTTGTTGCAGATTATTCCTATATTTGGGATAATTACATCATCAAATCGTATAAATTATGAAAACACAAGTAATGAAAGCCTGGGCTACTCTTTTTTGTTTGTTTATTTTCCTGACGGCTTATGCGGCAGAGAACGAAACCAACCCGGATAAACTGAACGGGGTATGGGAATATTCTCTTCCGGATGCTCCGTACGGTTATCAGGAAGGTACGCTTGAATTCCTTCAAAAGGACGGAAAGCAGGCTGGCGTGGCGAAAATAGAGGGAAGTACATACAACATAAACGAAATTAAAAAGGAGGGTGATTTCTATACATGCAATCTGTACGTTGATGGAAACGATGTGAAAGTGAAAATCAAATCCGGTAAAGATAAAATGGAGGGAACCGTTATTGCCGGAGGATGGGAAATGCCGGTCACTTTAAAGCCTGTAAAAAAATAAAATAGGTAAAGATTATTATTCCGGTCCTGTACTACAAAGCATATACATCTTATTGTTTTAAGGGGAGTAGGCTTGTGGTGCAGGACCTTTTCATTTACCTTTGCGACCGAAAAAACAATGCCTATGTTCATCGTTATCGGAATTATGTTTAGCGGGATCGCAGCGGGATATTTACTCCGTAAAGTGGAGATACTGCAAAGAATAGGAAAACCTATTTCTTATACGATACTTCTTCTTCTTTTTCTGTTGGGTTTGTCTGTCGGTGGAAACCGTGAGATAGTCAATAACCTTCCTTCCCTGGGGTGGCAGGCCTTTTTGTTAGCTTTTGCAGGAACTCTGGGAAGCGTTATTGCGGCGGGATTGGTCTATCATTATTTCTTTAAGGAAAGGAGAAAAGAAAATGAAAGGTAGTCTGGTTGTTGTCGGTTTTTTTGTGCTGGGCTGTGTTTTAGGCTGGGCATTGAACCAATGGGATATTGCTCTACCCAATGATATTACTCCATATGTACTATACCTTCTGATGTTTCAGGTAGGATTAAGTATCGGCTCGGATAAGAAACTGAAAGATATTCTGACCAATATACGTCCTAAACTGTTGCTTGTTCCGCTTGCCACTATTGTGGGGACACTATCCTTTTCTGCCCTTTTCAGTATATTTATTACGAAGTGGAGCGTATTCGATTGCCTGGCTGTAGGAAGCGGCTTCGCCTACTATTCCCTCTCTTCCATCCTGATCACCGAACTAAAAGAGGCGTCCATCGGTTTACAACTGGCAACAGAATTGGGAACGATAGCCTTAATGGCAAACATTATCCGCGAGATCATGGCTTTACTTGGGGCTCCGCTCTTCGTGAAATACTTCGGGCGGTTGGCGCCCATCAGTGCAGGCGGTGCCACAACAATGGATACTACCTTGCCTATTATCACCCGCTATTCGGGAAAAGACATGGTATTTGTCGCTATTTTCCATGGTATATTGGTAGACTTGACCGTTCCTTTTTTCGTTTCCTTTTTCTGCACTCTTTAAACGGGGTATCACCTGACCGGCGCGGATGCCCCGGGTTATGAACAGATTGCCTTTACGCGGTCAGGTACGTTAAACACTTTGTTAATCACATGATTTATCTTTTTTGTTTTAAACGTTTTCTTAACTTTGCCATAGTTTTAACAGGTATTAGTGAAGACGACTAAAACAATGAGGACTTTTTTCGCATGGCTGCTCTTGCTGTGCATGCTTCCGTTGGGTGTTACCAAAGTAACGCACCATCACCAACCGGAAGATAAGGCCTGTTGCGCTTCTGATCCGGAAAATGATGCGGACGATCACGATATCGATCATTGCCTGGTTTGTCACTTTATCCTTTCTCCTTTTCTTGCCTGTGAATTTTCAGCAATCACTTATTTTTTACCGGCTGTTACGACCGGACCAGTTGTTTTCCTGAGTGATCCTGTTCTGCGGGTTGCTCATTCTTTTCACCTCCGCGCTCCTCCTGTAGCCTGATTTTCTTTTTGTGATCTTTTACCATAGGGATGCTTTACAGGCAGACCTGTTTATGGTTTATTTTATAATCAGACAATTATGCGTATTCATATAATTGTGGGTTTGCTGACCATCCTTGTGATGGGTTTACATGCCCACGAAACCGACACGCTGCGGGAGCTGTCGATTAAAGAAATTGTAATTACCGAAAACCTCCAAGAGATACGCAACAGGCAATCTACCATACAATTAGAAGTGGCGGATAAAGACTTTCTTTCCGACCATTTTTCGGGAAGCCTGATGCAGACACTTGAAAGACTGCCCGGTGTACGTTCGATGGATATCGGTTCGGGTTTCTCCAAACCGATGATACGGGGAATGGGATTCAACCGTGTTTCGGTAACTGAAAACGGCATCAAGCAGGAGGGCCAGCAATGGGGAGCTGATCACGGGCTCGAGATCGACGCCCTGAACGTCGAGTCGGTCAATATCAGGAAAGGCCCTGCCTCGCTGCTTTACGGTAGTGATGCTATGGGAGGTGTAGTCGAGATCTTACCGGCTCCGCCGCCTTTTGAAAACCAGGTGTTCGGTGAAGCGGTTCTTTTGGGTAAGTCGGTTAACGGACTTTTAGGGGGATCGGCGATGATCGGCCTGCGGAAAGACAGGTTTCATACCCGGTTACGTTATACCGAACAGCGTTTCGGCGATTACCGCATTCCGGCGGATACGATCGTATACCTGACCCAACGTTTGCCGGTTCATAATAAACGATTGAAGAATACGGCCGGACTGGAACGTGATGTAAGCTGGTCCGGCGAATACCTGGGCGGCAGGTACCGCAGTCATTTCGCGGTGAGCAACGCTTATCAGAAAGTGGGATTTTTCCCCGGGGCGCATGGTGTGCCTGATGCTTCACGTATTGACGACGACGGTGATTCGCGGAATATTGAACTGCCTTACAGCAAAGTGAATCATTTGAAGGCTACCACCCGCCAGCAATATACCTGGGATGCGGTACAATTCCGTTGGGATATCGGGTATCAGAATAATCACCGCGAAGAATGGAGCCTGTTCCATACCCATTACGGCTCGCAAACGCCGCCCGTTCATCAGCCGGATAAAGAGCTGGCGTTTACATTGAATACCTTTAGTTCAGGGATGAAGGTCCGGCTTTTGGGTTCGTCGGTTTGGGAACATACCGCAGGATGGGATGTACAGTACCAGAAGAATACGATCGGCGGATATTCTTTCCTCCTTCCCGAATACCGCAGGTTCACCACCGGATTTTTCTGGCTGACCCATTATAAGGTGAACGGGCAGCTTACGTTAAGCGGAGGGCTTCGTTATGATGTGGGGAAACTAAAAGCGGATGAATTTACCGACCCATACCTGGCCTCGTACCTTGAACATCAGGGATATACTGAGCAACAGATCGCTGAAAACCAAGTCAGAAGCCATAAGGTAGACCGTAGGTTCGGCGATTGGTCGGGATCGGTAGGAGTGGTCTGGCAACCTTCCTCCCGGCATTTACTAAAGACAAACATAGGGCATAGTTTCCGTTTGCCCGGTGCAAATGAGTTGGCATCGAACGGGGTGCATCACGGAACTTTCCGTCATGAGCAGGGAGATGCTTCACTTGAGTCGGAGAAAGGGTGGCAGTGGGACATGGCGTACACTTTAACAACAAGGTATTTCACCCTGAACGTGTCGCCGTTCGTCGCCTGGTTCAGTAACTATTTATTTCTCCAGCCGCAGGGGGAGTGGTCTATCCTTCCGCATGCCGGACAGATATACCGGTACACGGGTACGGAAGCGTTGTTCGTGGGTGGAGAGGTTACGGCCGGGCTGAAGCTGCCCTGGCATTTCGGTTTTTCGGTGACAGGAGAGTATGTCCATACGTATAATTGCGACCAGCATATCCCGTTGGCGTTTTCGCCGCCCGGTTCGGTACGCAATACCTTAGACTGGGAAAAAGGGATGTTCCGTTTTTTTGCGGAGCATCACCTGATCGCCGACCAGAACCGGACCGACCGGAATGAAGACCCGACTCCGGGAGCGAACCTCTTCCATCTGGGAGCCAGCCTGTCCGTACCTGTGAACGGAACGGATATCGGCATTACAGTTTCAGCGAGAAACCTGCTGGACAAACGTTATTACAATCATTTAAGTTTTTACAGGAGAGTAGAGATCCCGGAACCGGGACGAAACTTTCAGCTTATTATTCAGGTACCTTTTAATAGTATGATCAAATGAGAAATTTAATATTTTATTCTGCTTTTATTATATCTGCACTTGCAGTTGGTTTTGTATCCTGTTCCGACGACAAAGGGGATACCGAAAAACCGAAAATCAATTTAATATCTCCCGCAAACGGTGATTCGTTAAGGATAGGGGCGGATGTCCACCTCGATATGGAGCTGAGCGACAACGACCTGCTGAGTTCATACCGGATCAATATCCATAGTGCGGAAGGGCATACGCATGATACGAAATCGGGCGAGTCGACCGTTGTTTTCGACAGGTCGTGGGATCTGTCGGGAAAGAAGAATGAACCGGTTCATCACCATGAAATCATTATACCCGAAAGCGCGAAAGAAGGTGAATACCATTTTATGGTGTATTGCCTCGACGTATCGGGTAATCAATCGTATGTCGTGAGAAGTGTGATCCTCAGCCACGACGCGGAAGTACAACCGCACTGATCACTGGCTCGCTTCTTCCGGTTCGGGATTGAGGTAAGTCGTGATCTGTCCGCTGAGTTGCAGGAGTGAAATTTCGCACAGTTTGGTAGCGTACTCGGCGATAGACTGGCGTTCTTCGGCATTGAGAAGGCTGTTTTGCGCTTCGCGTAATTCAATGCCGGAGAGTTGCCCCAGCCGGTAACGTTCCATAGCGATCCGGTAATTCTCCTGGGCGGCTACCACATTTTCTTTCTCCAGCGCCCAAAGGTTGAGGTTGTTTTGATAAGCCATCCACTGGTTGCTCATATCGGCGCGGAGGGCAAGTTCAAGCTCCTGGCGGTAGAGGTCGCGGTTTTCAATCTGGATGCGCGCGTTGCGCTGTTCGCGTTTACGATTAAAACCGTCGAAGATCGTTACACCGACCGTTAGCCCGTAATTGAGCCCCAGGCGGCGTTGAAAGTCGGTGTTTCCCACTTCATACCAGTTGCCGGTGTACCCGTACCCGGCATTCAGCCGTAAATAAGGATAATTGCGGCTTTTGGCTTTTTTGAGGTCGAGTTCGGAGATCATCTGGTTCCTTTGCGCGATCAGTAAAGACACATTGGTCTCCATCGTGCTTTTCCACAGTTCCACTTCATCCAGGAAAGGGTTCGGACGGATAACGGAGTCCTTCTGGACAATGCGTTCTTCCACATTATCTATTGCCATAAGCTGGTTGAGGTAGGTACGCGAACGATGCAGCACTTCCAGCTGGTTAAGTACCGCCGAACTGTCGGCGTTGAAGTCAACCTGAGCCTGTTGCAGGTCGAGGCGCGACATGGAACCGATATAATAGCGCTCTTCCACGATACGCAACCTTTCGCGTGACAGGTTCAGCGTCGATGTAAGGTTTTGCAAACGTATTTTCTGGCGGAGCAGGTTGTAATATTCCCCGGCAATGTTGGCGATCAGGTCTTCGATGCTCATGCGGGTATTCAGTTCGCCGATATATTGCAGTTCTTTCAGTTTCGCATAATCGGCCTGTATGCCGAAGCCGTCGAAGATCGTCCAGTTAATGTTGAGGCCCGCGTTGGCCGTTTCGGAATTGATGCCGTTGTTTTTTACCACCGAACCATCTGTCAGCTCCTCCCGGTTATTGTTGACCGTTCCGCTGAATCCACCGCTCAGGTCGACCGTCGGAAGATAACCGGCGTTTCCTATCGTGGCGTTATTGTCGCTGATCCGTTGCTCGTTCCTGACGATGCGGATGGAGTAGTTGTTTTCAAGCCCTGTCTCGATGCATTTCTTCAGGTTGTATATCTCCTGCGCTTCCGATATGGAAACGGCAAATAACGCCAGGGCTGCTATACCTATCATTCGTTTCATGCTTTTTTCTTTTTTTGTCTGTCGGTAGAGATAAAACTATACATAGCCGGAACAATGAAAAGCGTAAGGAAAGTGGAGAGCAGCATACCGCCCACTACCGCCGTCCCCATGGCTATACGCCCCTGCGCTCCTTCGGCAGAAGCAAATACGAGCGGCAATAACCCGAGAATGGTGGATACGCTGGTCATGAGGATGGGCCGGAGGCGCTGGATGGAGGCCACGCGGATCGCTTCGGCTTTATCCAGTCCGGAATCCTGCCGCTGGTTGGCAAATTCCACAATGAGGATACCGTTTTTCGTCACCAGTCCGATCAGCATGATGATACCGATCTGGCTGAAAATGTTCATTGTTACAGACGACGCGCTCATCAGCATTAAAGCTCCTGCGATAGCCAGCGGCACGGTAAACATGACCACCAGCGGGTCTTTAAAGCTTTCGAACTGCGCCGATAATACCAGGTAGATCATAAGTAATGCCAATACGAGGGCAAACATCAGCGAATCCGAGCTTTCGCGGAATTCCTTGGATTCGCCCGACAACGCTGTACGGAATGTATCGTCGAGCACTTCCGAAGCGATGCGGTCCATCTCGTTCAATCCGTCGCCGAGCGTGTATCCGCGGTTCATGCCGCTCGATACCGTAGCGGAAACGAAGCGGTTATACCGGTAAAGCTGCGGCGGGGCAACATTCTCCTGTATATTCACCAGGTTGTCGAGTTGTATCATGGCGCCGTTATTGCTCCTTACGTAGATAGATCTTAAATCGAGGGGGGTGTTACGTTGCTGGCGGTTGATCTCGCCGATGATCTGGTACTGTTTCCCGTTCATATAGAAATATCCCATACGCTGCCCGCTTAACGCGTACTGGAGCGTTTGGGCGATATTCCGGGTACTTACGCCGAGCAGCGACGCTTTATCCCTGTTGATCTCGATCCGTGCCTCGGGTTTGGTGAATTTGAGGTTCACATCCGCCATCTGGAAAACGGGGCTGTCGTTTACACGGCGCATAAATTCGGGCAGGAACTCTTCGAGCTTGGCCAGGCTGGTAGCCTGCAGAACATATTGTACCGGCATGCCTCCGCGCCTTCCCCCGAATGTAGACTGCTGCTGGACGAAACCCCGAGCGAGCGTTTCTTTGCGGACGGCTGTCGAGAGGGATTCGGCAATTTCCATTTGCGAGCGCACCCTGTCGCCTATATCGGGAAGGATGATATTGATCGAACCGCTCGAGCCCCAGGTACGTGTGGTGATGGCTTTCCTTTCGGGAGCCAGCGAATCGGAAATATATTCGATCCTGTCGGCAAAATCGCGCATAAATTCAAAGGTCGAACCCTCGGGGCCGCGCATACTGATGGAAATCTGCGAACGGTCTTCGAGTGGCGATAATTCCGACGGAACTTTTTGCCAGAAGTAGCCGATGGCGGCAAAGAGTATGATAATGATCGGGATGGCCATCCATTTTTTATTCAGGAAAAAATCCAGCCCTTTTTCATAGATATTATTCATTCCCTGGAAGAAAGGTTCCGTTTTACGGTAAAGCCAGTTCTTTTTTTCCTGCCTTTTCAGCAGTTTGGTGGCGAGCATCGGGGTAAATGTCAGCGCCACAAAGGAAGAAATAGCTACCGAACCCGCGATCACGATACTGAATTCCTTGAAGAGCCGTCCGGTCATTCCTTCCATAAACACGATCGGCAGAAATACGGCGATCAGCGTGATGGTAGTGGAAATAACGGCAAAGAAAATCTCTTTCGAGCCTTCTATCCCTGCTTCCTTGGGGGCCATGCCTTTTTCAATACGCACATAGATGTTTTCCGTGACGACGATCGCGTCGTCTACCACCAGCCCCACCGAAAGCACTACGGCAAGCATGGTAAGCACATTGATGGAGAAACCGGCCACGTACATCACGAAGAACGCGCCGACAATAGACACCGGGATAACGACTACGGGAACAAGCGTAACGCGCCAGTCGCGCAGGAACATAAAGATAATGACGACAACCAGTATAAAGGCTACATAGATCGTTTCCTGCACTTCGCTGATGGAAGCGCGGATGAATTGGGTATTGTCGTACACCATTTCGATGGACACATCGTCGGGCAGGTCTTTTTGAAGCTGTTCGATACGGTTGTAAGCCTCGTTGGCTATTTCGATATGGTTCGCGCCGGGTTGGGGGATGATCACGTTGATCACCATCGGTTCGCCGTTCCTTTTCAGAAAGCTGCGGATGTCTTCGGGCGACAGTTCCGCATAACCGATGTCGCGGAACCGTACGATATTATTGTCGCTTTCTTTAATGATCAGGTCGTTGAATTCTTTTGCGGTATGCATCAGCCCGAGGGTACGGATGGACAGTTCCACAGTGTTGCCTTCGATACTGCCCGACGGAAGCTCTACGTTTTCGGCCTCTACGGCATTCCTTACGTCGAGCGGGGTAACTCCGTATCCCGCCATTTTAATGGGGTCGAGCCACAGGCGCATGGAGTATCTTTTTTGTCCCCAGATGTCGACACCGCTCACGTTTTGAATCGTTTGTAAACGCTCTTTCACCGTAAGCTCCGCGATCTCGCTGAGTTCCATCAGCGAACGCTGGCTGCTGCGGATACCGATCTGCATAATAGGGGTAGCGTCGGCATCGGCTTTTGAAACGGTCGGCGGGTCCACATCCCGCGGCAGGTAACGCTGCGCGCGCGATACTTTATCGCGAACGTCGTTGGCGGCCGTTTCAAGGTCGACCGAAAGTTCAAATTCCACAGTGATACGGCTGCTTCCCTGGCTGCTGACGCTACTGAGCGAGCGGATGCCGGGGATACCGTTGATATTCTGTTCGAGGGGCTCGGTGATCTGGTTCATGATCACTTCGGCGTTCGCGCCCGGATAGGAGGTATTTACCGAAATGATGGGCTGGTCTACACTGGGGTACTCGCGTACACCCAGCCACTGGTATCCGATCATACCGAATAAAAGGATCACCAGTACCATTACGGTGGAAAGTACCGGGCGGTTTATACTGAGTTCGGAAATATTGGCCATGGTCCTATTGGTTCAGGTGTTCAATGTTAACCTTCATTCCCGTGCGCAGCTGCATCACTCCTGTGGTGATCACCGTATCGCCGGCCTGTATCCCTTCGAGCACCTGCACGCGGCTTTCGGTACGGAGCCCTGTTTGTATCTCCGCCGGATAGGCTTCGCCGCCGCGGTACACATAGATGATACTTTTACCCATCTCGGGTATAATCGCTTCACTGGGAACGGCTAAGGCATCTTTTATTTCGCGTTTGGTGATCTCCACCGACAGGTAACGGCCCGGCAGAATTGCCTCGTTCGGGTTAGGATAGGTGGCGCGGACCCTTAACGTACGGGTTTCCATGTCCACTTTACTTTCCACCGCATATACGGTGGCGTTATACTGCTGCATCCTTCCGTCGGGGCCTTCCAGGCTGAAGAGGATACGCGTACCGTCGGATACGTCGGGCGCATAACTTTCGGGTATCGAAAAGTCTATTTTAATAGGGGATATTTTGGTCAGTTTCGCGATCTGCGTGGAGGAATTGGCATATGCTCCTTCGCTGACAAAGCGAAGCCCGATAATACCGTCGAACGGCGCGCGCAACTCCGTCTGCGAGATATTGGCCTTCACCAGTTCGATATCGGCCATCAGTTTTTCATATTCGGTCGTTACCTGTTCGTAGGCTTCCTGGCTTACCGCGTCTTTCTCCAGCAATGTCCGCTGGCGGTATACCCGGTCGCTGGCAAGGGGCACTTCGGCCTCCAGCTTCTTGAGCTGGGCCTGCAGGGGTTTATCGTTGATCTTTGCCAGCAGGTCGCCCTCCTTTACATGTGTGCCTTCATTAAAATAAATGGCCACGATCTTACCGGATGATTCAAAAGTAAGGTCTACTTCTTCATCGGCAATCGTACTGCCTGTACTGATGATCTTTTCCGACAATGGCTGCGGCTTAACCACTTCGGCCTGAATAGTGAGTACCTGTGTCCTTACCTGCGGTGCGGGTGGTACTTCGGATGCATTTTTCGAAGCTGTCAACTCTCTTTTAATCCGGGGATATACGATCATACCGATTATAAACAATACAATCAATACGATGATCCCCCACTTCACGCTCTTCGTCATTTTTGGATGGTCTTATATTTATTAGGTTTACAATAGAGTCAAAATCTAAGACTAAAGCCAAAGGTAAACGTTTAATTCGTATTAAAAAAAAACATTTCCGTACTATTTTACAAAAATAAGTGTCAATTTTAAACCGGATCTGCTAAATCTTTATAAAAGAAGTTTATTTATTGTTTGAAACTATAAAAAACGGAAGGCAGCCTTTCGCAAAAAAACAGAAGTTTTACCGGTTAAAAATGTGATCCCTGTTTTTTTGCATACCGCTATTTGTTTCGATTTCCGACGATCACAAAAAAACGAACGCTTCCCTGTTTCGTTTTGAGACTCTTGCAAAAAAACGAACGTCCCGATTTTCTGTTTTCGAAACAAATTGGCAAAGTGAAAGTTGTAAACGGTTCTTTGGGTAAGGAAAAGATTATTCCGGCAGTTTACTTTCTTAAAAGTAAATCGTTATCTTTCGCTTCTTATTCTAATGATCATGAAAAAACACCTTACATTTTTATTTTTACTTCTATTTCCGCAAATAAACGCCCTCGAGCCTGTGCTTTGGTATAATCAACCGGCGGCAGACTGGTACGAAGCGCTCCCGGTTGGAAACGGAAGATTGGGCGCCATGGTCTTTGGCGACTGTTTGAGCGAAACTATCCAATTGAATGAGGAAAGCCTCTGGGCGGGGTACAGGTCGGATGCCAACGCCGACGCAAGGGATCAGCTTCCTTTGATACAGCAGCACCTTCTTGCGGGTGAAATTGATAAGGCAATGGAATTGTCCGAAGAGTATATGAAAAGCGATCCGCTCCGCATCCGTTCGTATCAATCGTTCGGCGAGATAAAAATAGATTTTTACGGCGACCGGGCTTCTCTTCCCCCGGTAGAAGGCTACCGCAGGGAATTGAACCTCTCCACAGGGATCGCTACGGTACAATATAATATGGAAGGAACGTTGTTCAAAAGGGAAGTCTTTGCTTCGGCCCCTGCGGATATGATCGTGATACGGCTGGTTGCCGGTTCGCCGGGGAAGCTCACATTCCGCCTTTCCTACACACGCGCACAGGATGCTACTGCTTATCCGGTTTCTGACAATGAATTAGCCATCAGCGGACAAATTGTGGATTTACCGCAACGGCAAACGGGTGAAGGCGGCCTGCATATGAAATTTGCGGGGCGTATTTCGGGAAAAACAAAAGGGGGCAGGCTGACGGCTGTCAACAATTCATTCTATGTGGAGGGGGCCGACGAAGCGGTTTTCTATTTTACGGCGGCTACGGATTATAATTTTCAGCGGCTTAATTTCGACCGCTCGATCGATCCTTCCGCTATTTGCAAAGGAATTCTTGACGCAAACGATGGAACTGATTTTAATCTCGTTAAAGAAAAGCACATACAGGAGCATTCGTCTTTATTCGACAGGGTATCGTTCAGGCTGGGTAATGAAGCGGCCGACATCGTAGCTACTGATGAACGCCTCCGCAGGGTGCGCGAAGGAAATACCGACCTGCAGCTGGTCGCCCTTTATTTCCAGTACGGGCGCTACCTGCTGATGAACTCGTCGAGGGCTCCGGGTATTCTTCCGGCCAACCTGCAGGGTATATGGAACAAGGATATGAATGCGCCCTGGAATTCCGACTTTCATACGAATATTAATATACAGATGAACTACTGGCCTGCCGGAGTTTGTAATCTGCCGGAGACGGCCGTTCCTTTTTCACGCCTGATCAATGCCCTGCGCGAACCGGGAAGGGTTACGGCAAGGAAAACGTACAATTCTGAAGGGTGGACGGTGAACCACCTGACTGATCCGTTCGGCCGCACGGCAATTGCCGACGGGGTGGGGTGGGGCACGTTCCCGATCGCTTCCTCGTGGCTCACCCTGCACCAGTGGGAACATTATCTTTTTACCGGCGATGAAACTTACCTGCGCCAAGAGGCCTATCCCTGTATGAAGGAAGCCGCGGAGTTTATACTGGGTTATCTTATCGAAGATAAAAACGGATTCTTAGTGACGGCGCCTTCCAATTCGCCGGAGAACTCCTATCTTTTGCCGGATGGTAAATCGTATATGCTGACGTACGGGGCAACGATGGACGTACAGATCATTACGGAACTGTTTCATGCCTGCCTCCTGGCTGCCGGTCGATTAAAAACGGATGTTGCATTTCGTAAACGGCTGGAAAATACATTGGAAAAATTACCTCCCGTCCGCGTCGGCAAGCGTTATAATACCATACAGGAGTGGATAGAGGATTATGAGGAGGCTGAGCCGGGGCACCGGCATATCTCACACTTGTTCGGGCTATATCCCGGAACGACCATCACCCCGGATAAGCAAGACCTCTTCGCTGCTGCCCGGCGGACGATCGAACGCCGCCGGAAATATAACGAGGGTGAGATCAAACAGGGATCATATACGGGTTGGAGCCGTGCCTTGATGATCAATTTCTACGCCCGCCTGCTCGACGGCGACGAGGCGGGGATGAATGTACAGGAACTGCTTGCCAAGTCTACGTTAGGGAATTTGTTCGACACCCATCCGCCGTTCCAGATCGACGGGAATTTCGGTGGCACAGCGGGTATTGCCGAGATGTTGTTGCAAAGCCATAACGGTGAAATACATCTCCTGCCGGCCCTCCCCGTTATGTGGAAAGACGGTGAGATAAGTGGGCTACGGGCGCGGGGTGGTTATACGGTGGACATGAAATGGAAAGACGGCAAACTTACTGCCGCCGTCATATATGCGGATAAGGGAAAGAAATGTAAAATACGGTATGGTGAAAATACAAGAACCGTATCTTTGAAAGGCGGCGAAAAGTACATTTACCGTAATTAATTAGAAGCAGGCGTTTATTTCATATCAACGAATTAACTGTATCTTTGCATGAATGTACAAGGCAATGAGAAAAATAAATTTTGCGATCGTATCCGGTTTTATCCTGATGCTGTTGAGTTGCGGCGGTAAAGAACCGGATGGTAACCTGATTTCGGTGACGATTGAGCCTCAGCGTTATTTTGCTGAGAAGATAGCGGGCGACCGTTTTACCATTCATACGGTAGTACCTTCCGGTCAAAGTCCGGAGACTTATGATCCTACTCCCAGGCAGATGATCAATATAGGGAAAAGCATCGCTTATTTTCAGATCGGTTACATCGGCTTCGAGCAGGCCTGGATGCAAAATATCCGCGAAAATAATCCTGATATGAAAGTTTTTGACCTCTCCGAAGGGCTCGAACTGATCATTAACGGGGAAGATCACGATAACGCCCACCATGACGGGCACGATCATTCCGGACACCATCACCACGGGGGGATCGATCCGCATATCTGGAGTTCTGTTTCCGGCGCACGTATGATCGCCTGGAATATATTGAACGCTTTTATAACGCTCGATAAGGAGAATACGAGGTATTACTGGGAAAATTATAATGAACTGATGGCTGAGATCAATGAAACGGAGGCCCGGCTGGTTGAGCTTATCTCGCCGCTCACCAACCGCGCGTTTATTATATATCATCCGGCGCTCACTTACTTTGCCGGCGAATTTAACCTGATGCAATTGTGTATCGAAATGGATGGCAAAGAGCCTTCGACGGCACAGTTGAGCGAATTGGTCGAAACCGCCGAGAAGTATAATGCGCATGTGGTTTTCATCCAAAAAGAATTCGACCGGAAAAACGCCGAGTTAATAGCTAGGGAAACCGGTTGCCGCTTAGTGACGATCAATCCGCTGGATTATAACTGGAGTGAAGAAATGATTCGTATCGGGGAGGCGCTGGCTGGTGAATAAACTGATCGAAATAAATGATATATCAGCCGCTTACGGCAGTAAGACCGTTCTGCGGAATGTGTCGGCAGACCTGTATGAGGGCGACTTTCTGGGTATTATCGGACCGAACGGGGGCGGAAAGACCACCCTCCTGAAAGTGATCCTCGGCCTGCTGGCTCCGGTGTCGGGTAGTGTTCGTTTTTTCCATGAGGGAAAAGTTGTGCCTTCCCTTCGCATAGGGTATCTGCCGCAAATGAACCAGATCGATAAGAAGTTTCCGATCTCGGTCCGCGAAGTGGTTGCTTCGGGACTGGCCGCCGAGAAACCCCGGTTCCGTTCGTTTACCGCCGCCCAGCATCAAAATATCGACCGGGTGATCGGCCAGATGGGACTGGAAGGGCTTTCGAACCGGCCGATAGGCGAGCTGTCCGGCGGGCAACTCCAGCGTGTGCTGCTCGGGCGGTCCATCGTTTCCCGTCCGCAGGTGCTCATCCTCGACGAACCCAGTTCGTATGTGGATAAGCGTTTCGAATCACATTTCAATGAATTGCTGGGCGAGATAAATAAAGAAAGCGCCATTATCCTGGTATCGCACGATATCGGTACGGTCCTTTCGATGGTAAAAAATATCGCCTGTGTGAATGAGACATTGCATTATCATCCGGGTGTGGACCTGTCGGAAGAGTGGCTCGGCGAGGCTTATGCCTGTCCCATCGACCTGGTAGGCCACGGCGACCTGCCGCACCGGGTATTGAAAAAACACTGAGTCGTTGCTTTACTAACAAACCGTCAGTATCAAATGAAGAAATCTATATTAATTACCGGCGCAAGCGGGTTTATCGGGGGCTTTTTGGTTGCCGAAGCGCTTCGCAGGGGATACGAGACATGGGCAGGCGTCCGCGCGGGAAGCAGCCGCGACCAATTGAAGGATGAGCGTATCCGTTTTATCGACCTGAAATACGCGGACCAGGAACAACTTACGGCACAATTAAGAGCCTTCGCAAAAGAGAATGGCCCGTGGGATTATGTGATCCACAATGCCGGACTGACGAAAACGGCGGATAAGAAAAACTTCTTCCGTGTTAATTCCGGATTTACGGCTAACCTGATCGAAGCACTGGCGGCCTCGGGTTGTAAGCCACAAAAATTCCTGCTCATGAGCAGCCTCAGCAGTTACGGCCGGGGGGATGAGAAAACATTCCGCCCGATTTCCATCGGTGATCCTCAGAAACCTAATACTGCCTATGGTAAAAGTAAACTCGAGGCGGAAAACCATTTACGCCGGCAGTCGTATTTTCCGTATGTTATTTTGCGGCCAACCGGCGTTTACGGGCCGGGCGAAAAGGATTATTTTATGGAGATCAAAAGTATCAAAGCGGGCTTTGATTTTGCTGTGGGCTTTACTCCGCAACGGATTACGTTTATCTACGTAAAAGATCTGGCAAGGGCTGCTTTTTTGGCGCTCGAGAATGAAAATATCCGGAATAAAGAATATTTTGCGGCCGACGGTGATACGTATACCGACGAATCGTTTGCCCGTCTGATACAGGATGTGCTGGGTAAACGGCATGTTGTCCGCGCCCGTATCCCTACGGGCCTGGTATATTTTGCCTGCCTGTGTTCGGAAGGTATCGGAAAACTTTTCGGCAAAAGCATGACGCTAAACTCCGACAAATTCCTTATCCTGAAACAGCGGAACTGGATTTGCGACGTTGAGCCTCTGCGAAAAGACCTGGGCTTCGAACCTTCTTATCCGCTTCGTAAGGGATTGGAGGAAAGTATCGCCTGGTATAAGGAAAACGAATGGTTGTGATCAGTCGACTTTCTTTATCGTACCCGATCCGGCTACGTCTTTATCTATGGTTGCCGGGTTACCTTTATATTTAATGGTACCGCTCCCGGCTATACCGGCTTTGATACGGTTGCTTACGCTGACTTCTATATCCCCGCTTCCGGCAATATCACATGTAAGGTCTTCTACCTGAAGGTCGAAAGCTCTTACTGTACCGCTACCCGCGATTTCAAACGACGCTTTCTGCATGATGCCTCCGAGGTTGATCTTACCTGATCCGGCGATTTCCCCGTCGAATTCCTTTCCTTCGAGTGAAAAAGCATTGACGGTTGTACTTCCGGCAATCTCAACGTTGAGTTTATCTGTCTTAACCTGTTCGTTTAGATTGATGTTTCCGCTTCCGGCAAGTTTTACAGTCAACTTATCGGTATGTATCGGGCTGTTGGTATTGAGATCGATGCTTCCGGCAAGTTCCGCTTTTTTTAAGGTGCTGGAATTTGTCGTTACCGTAAATTCAGTTGGCAGGAACCTGGCATGCCTGAATTCCCTTTTCGGTTTTATCTCCAACGTATTATCTTTTACTATAAAGTAATATTTTTCAAAAATATTCTGATCGGTTGTGATCGTTAAACCGGGTGCGTCAGTCGATTGGACATAATTTATTTTCATCGAATTGGAGGCTTCGATCTTATCATAATCGCTGATCGGAATTTCCTGCGTGATGAGGTTGCCGTCTCCGCGGACCATCTGAAACGGATTGCAACTGTTTGCTATGACTAAAAGAAGGCATGCGAATAAAAGAGATACTTTTGCTTTCATTTGAATAAATATTAAAAGAAGATAGCTATGAAACTCGCAATAAACTTATTGGTTGAGAAAAAAAGTTTTACAGGCTCGTTTCATATGATCACTTTGTTTTAGTTTGCGCTTTTGATCGACCCGACGCCTGATGAGCTTTGATTAACGGAAGCGTTTCCTTTGTACCTTATATTACCGACCCCCGAACTGTTAGCGTCTAATCGTTCGGTAGCGTTCACCTCCATGCTCCCTACACCGGAAAGGTTACAGGTGAGGTCTTTTACCCGGCAATCGAAGGCTTTGATCTTGCCAACGCCTGTCAATGTGTAATTTCCTTTATCTACTTCTCCGTTTACGATGAGTTCTCCTACACCCGACAAATTGTAATTGAAGTCTTCGCACGCCAGCGAATTTATTTTCACGTCGCCTACTCCGCCTACGGATATCTCCAGATCATCTGTTTTTAACGGGGCTTCGGAAATGAAATCCATAACGCCCCTGATGTCTATTCTGTGCAGTTCCGGTGAGGATACTTTTATTGTAAAGTTGGTAGGTCTGATCTTGTCGTCGTTTTTGGAACGGATCGTAAGTTTTCCGTCGTTCTCTTGAATGTCCAGTAACGAAAAGAGATTTTCGTCGATCGTGATTTCAAGGCTTGCCGTGTTGCCCTGATGATAGGTTAGGGTCGGTTTCTTTCCTTTGCCAAAGAAGTTATTCTGATTTTCTATATTTTCCCCGATAAATATATCATGTATATCGGTAACCTGGATGGTTTTAACCATTTGCTTTCCGTTTCCTTTGATACGATCCTGGCTACATGCGGATGAAAGTAAGGCGGAGATACATAAGGTAACGAACAGTAATTTTATTTTCATAATAATGTGTTAATTAATTGACCAGTGATAACTTCTGATCCGGATTATTAAATTGTTTATATGTATTAGACGATGGTTATCACCATAAAGTTACATACCGGTGTCCTTTTTATGCGACAACAAGATAAGCAATATAATTTGTTTCCCTTGTAACCGGGCACAAAGATAGGTATCCTTTCCTTATTTTCTTATTATCCAATGCCAGCGGACAGGTTTCCTTCATTTGCTGATGCCATTCGTATAATTTGTTGGAGTCGACTTCATATACCACTTTCAGTACGCCCTTGGCTTCCGGGTGTATATACCGTTGGTATATTTCGACGGCAGCCATTCCCATGGTGTACCGCATGTTTATTTCGACACAGGGATGGATATGATAGGAGTTGTTTTGTGTTTTGTAAACCATCATATCTATACCCATATATCCTTCGTAATCCCGGTAGATTTCTCCAAGTATCGGGATCAGTGCCTCACTGATCTGTTGGAATTTTTCCATTCCCGTTTTAGCAGTGATATACCTTAGCAGCGATTCCTGCGCCTGCATCTCATTTCCTGTGTAAGCACCTCTGTTCGAAGTGCCGAATACGGATAATCCTTTGTATTCCACCTTTCCTTTTGCTTCGGAGTAGAATTCCATTGCGAAATCCTGACATTTATCTAACACCTGTTCGATACTGACTGCTTTTTGTTTTTTCAGGGCTCCTTTAATCCAGTTCCTGTCCTTTTCTTCCAATATGTTTTTATCGATCCAGCGTAATCCCCTTCCGGAGGACGAATATGGGGTTTTGATCACATATGATCCCGGGTGTGCCATCAGCCAGTGCTCCAGTTCGTCCAATTCTTCGAAAAAGACGGGTGAGGCAGGTGTTGCAATTCCTGAACCGGCTAATTTATGCAGAACGTTTGCCGCTGTCTGCCTCGCTGTTAATGGAATATATTCGTCTTTCCATTGCGGTACAGTTAATGACAATCCGTAATTGTCCTTTAATTCATTAAAAAGCAGGATGCTTTGTGGTGTAATTCCCCAAGGGGCGGCAACGAGTGAGGGGAGAGAAAGCGATTCGAGGCTAAGCTCATCACAGGTAACCGGGGTGGCCTCCGGACGTATTTCCATTGGAAGCGAGGAAAGGAATTGCAAATGATTTTTATCTCTTACCAGAACGTAATCTTTAGGACCGGCATACCAGAGGGGTAAGCAGGAAAGGTTTGCTATCATTTTCCTGACATTACCCGAAGGTGTATAATACGGGTTATTGATCAACACCACAGTTTCATGCCCCGGATTATAGTAATGGAGTTTAGGCATAGTTCAGTAAAAATTAAAGCCGTTAATTTTAACGGCTTTAATTTTATTTATAAGTTTTCGTCTATGGCGTCGATCTTTTTAATGATAAGCGCCATATCTTCTTTCAGCTTTTCAATTTTACGTTCCATCTCTTTCACCAGGCCACCGCCCCCTTTGGAAGAGATATTAAGGAATCCGATATTGTTCTCATAAGTCTGCAGCTCATTTTTCATACGGTCGTATGTGCGCATCAGTTTCTCCCGTTCGCCGTACAGTTTGCCTTTTCCTTTCTCACCGCTTGCCATATCGTTCAGGTTGCTGCGGAAAGTCTGCATCTTACGGTCGTTCTGATCTACCTTTAAACGGTCGAACTGCTTATCTACTGCTTCATGATACTCTTTGTATATCTTGTCTTTTTCCCTGAAAGGAACAAAACCGATGCCGTTCCACTCCGACATGTATTCTTTCAGTGTCGCAAGCGCTTCATCATATTCCAGGCTTTCGTCGAGGGCATTGATCTTTTCAATTAATGCCTTTTTTGCTGCCAGATTGGTAAGTTCGACACTTTTCTGCGAAGAAACGTTTTTATTCTTCTGTTCAAAGAAATAATCGCAGGCAGTGATGAAGCGTTTCCATACCGCATCGGAATGTTTACGGGCTACAGAGCCGATCGTTTTCCATTCTTTTTGTAAAGCGATCATCTTATCTGTCGTATCTTTCCAGTCTGTGCTGTCTTTCAGTTCTTCAGCCCTTTCGCATAAAGCAATCTTTTGCTGAAGATTCTTTTCCATATCTTCTTTGATGCCTTTATAGAATTCGCTTTTTTTGCTGAAGTAAACATCGCATGCCGAGCGGAAACGCTCGAATATTTTTACGTTATACTTCTTTGGAGCGAAACCGATCGTTTTCCATTTCTCCTGCAAACCGATCACTTCCTTATTTTTCTCTTCCCAGTCGCGGAAGGTTTTAAGCAGGCTGTAATCTATGTTTTCGATCTGCTCGCATAAAGCGGTTTTCGCTTCAAGGTTTTCCTGCTCTTTAGCTTTTAACCCTTCGAAATGCTCCTGGTGACGTTTATTTATAACAGTCGAAGCTGTTTTGAACCGGGTCCATAGTTCTTCGCGCAGCTCTCTGGCTACCGGACCGATTTCACGCCATTGCTGGTGTAGCTTCTGCAATTGGTGGAAAGCCGATACGACATCGGGTTCATTTTCAAGTTTCTCCACAGCTTCGCAAAGAGCTGTTTTCAATTCCAGGTTCTTTTTGAAATCGTAATCCCTGAACTGATTGTTTATTTTGATAATATCGTAAAAACGTTCGCTGTATATCTGATAGTTTTTCCACAATTCGTTAGCATGTTCCTGGGGAACAAGTTTTACTTCTTTCCACCTCTGCTGGATCTCTTTAAATTCCTGGTATAGTTTATTAAAATCATCCTGGCTTTCGGTGAGGCCTTTCATGCGTTCGATCAGTTGAAGTTTTAACGCATAGTTAGCAGCCTTTACTTGTTCTTCTTCGGCATGTAACGCAGCCCTTTTTTCTTTATAGATACCCAGAAGTTCTTTTATCTTGATTTCCGTTTCATCATCGGGTGCATGGAAATCTTTTTCTTCCCCACCTCCTTCGAGAAATGCTTTTTTCATTTCGTCCACTTCAGCCCGGTGAATTTTATAAAATGCCTGTTTTAAAGATTCAACCTCATTGCGGCTGTTTTCTACAGGTGCATTAACCAGTTCCGTAAGTTTAGCCAGGATATCCTCCTTTGTCAACTTACTGTTTGCCGCAGGCGCTTCTTCTGTAGAAGTCTTTTCAGGTGTTTCTTCCACTTTTTCAGGTGCTTCTTCCTGAGGAGTCTCTACAGTTTCAGTAACTTCAGTCGGTGCTTCACTTGGAACTGTTTCTTCCGAGGTACTTGCCGGTGCTGTCTCCGGTGTTTTAGTTTCTTCTATTTTACCATTCTCTTCAATTGGTAAATTAGTTTCATGAGTGTCCGTCATATTCAATTGCATTTTAGAATGAGGATATAATATCCCTATCAAATCACAAATTAAACTAAATATTTTTGGATTTCCACGTGCTGACGCATTTTTTTCACGAAATATAAATCAATATTCTGTTTCCCGGCATTTAGCTTCTGCTCCGGATAATATGCTTAATAAAAATTCCCGCTTTAATCAGGCATATACAAAATGATTTGATATAGTCTTTTAATGGGTGATGTATTTCAATTTATTTTTAATCATATGGCACATTACGGAAATATGAAAATGTCATTCTTTGCAGGGATATGTATGCGGGATAATTATTATCTATGATTGAGTCATCGCTTTTTATTCAGAAACTATCAAAAAACAAAATGAAATGTCTTATACCGTCTTGCAATTGTGCCTAATTCAGAGGATAATAAATAAATTTGTTTTAAAAAGAACTTTCAGGAACATTGTATAGTATATAATATTATTTTAATTTTAAGTTTTGATTAAATGAACATTATTAATGGTTTTATATATTATTCAAATTTACTGATTACCTACAAGTATAAAAGAGGATCTGTTTCGGTCTTACTAAGGAGTAATCAGACAATAAAAAATCCTGTGGCAATATTTACCACAGGATTAATATAAAATCCAAAAAGATAATCTTATCCTAAGAAAGAAATCAAAACACCGGCGGCTACGGCTGATCCGATAACGCCTGATATATTACTTGCCATGCAATATTGCAATACATGGTTTTTGGGATCATGTTTCAACGCAATATCGTTTGCAACCCTTGATGCCATAGGTACGGCACTTAAACCGGTAGCACCGATCAGCGGATTAATTTTCTTCTTGGTAAATAAATTAACCAGTTTGACAAAGAAAATTCCACCCGTTATAGAAAGAGCAAAAGCAAGGAATCCGCCGATTACAATTCCGATTGTGGTGAAGTTAAGAAAAGCTTCCGCCGTCATGGTTGCTCCCACAGACAATCCAAGGAAGATTGTTGCCGCATTCATTATACTGTTGGATGCCGCATCAAACAGACGGAATGTATTCGTACCGATCTCTTTCACCAGGTTACCGAACATAAGCATTCCTATTAATGGCACTGCACTGGGAACAAACAAAGCTACTATAATAGTAACCACTATCGGGAAAATAATTTTCAATACCCGCATGTTTTTTATTTCCGTTGTAGAAGGATATTTCTTTTCCTGTTCCTTCATATTGATCATAAGCTCTTTTTTGGAACAGAATAAGTTAACGACCAACGGAATGATCACCGGTACTAATGCCATGTAGGAATAAGCTGCGATTGCAATCGGACCCAAGAGGTGAGGCGCTAATTTTATGGTTGTAAATATCGCCGTAGGACCGTCGGCACCTCCGATAATACCTAAGGATGCTGCCTCTTTTGGTGTAAAACCCATTAAGATAGCCACAAGCAGTACGGTGAAAATACCTAACTGTGCCGCTGCCCCGAAAATGGAAAGGCGCAGGTTGCGGAGCATAGGCCCAAAGTCGGTCAGGGCACCCACTCCCATGAAGATGATAGGCGGAAGAAAACCGGTCTTGATCAGCATATAATATATGAAGTTCATAATGCCCAGTTCGTGGGCAATGTCATGGAGCGGCATTTCCCAGATGTTCTTCATCACGCCATGTACATTGATCATCCCGTTCTCATCTGCCTGTATTACACCCATTTCTCCACCGGGGAAATTGGCAAGCAGAACGCCGAATGCAATAGGAACAAGCAGCAGGGGTTCATATTCTTTTTTAATGCCAAGGTAAAGTAAGATTAAAGCAATGGCATACATGACAAGGAACTGCGGTTCAGCAATAATATTGCTGAACGCAGTCATATCGTACAGATTACTGAATATCTCCTTCATTATTGAATGATCATTAAGACATCATCTTCCGATACGGTATCGCCCGGCGACGGAAGAATCGAAGTAATGGTACCGTTAAATTCCGAACGAACGGCATTGTATGTTTTCATGGCTTCTACATAGCACAGAATGTCGCCTTCTTTCACTGCATCACCCACTTTTACAGGAGTATCGGAAGTGCCTTTTACCAGGAAGAATTTACCTTCCAGCGGAGAAAGAACCTCTTCACCGGCACCTGTATTGTTTGCTGTTTCTGTTTTAGGTGTAGATGGTTGCGGAACAGGTGTTGCGCTTTTATCTGCGGGCGCAGAAACGTCTCCGAAATTTACGGTTACCCGGTAGCTTTCACCGTTAACATCTACATTCATAACCTGAGGTGTAGTCGGTAAAGCAAATGAAACAGCAGGAGTTTCCGTATTTCCCGCCGGCTGGGGCGTTGCTTGCGCCGGAGCATTCTGGGCAGCTTTACGCTTGGCAACATCCGCAAGGAATTCTACTTTCGCTTTACCCGAACGGAATGCTTCGTATTGCGCCGGATGCATCGCGTATTCGAACAACTCTTCGTCGTCTTCGCCTGTTTCCCATTGCTTTTCATTCATAAGTTTGCGGTACTTATCCAGTGCGTCCGGATAATTATCCTGCGGATTACCTTCAAAGAATTCACGGCCTTCTTTTTTAGCCTTTTCGATAATTTCAGGAGCCAGCGGCCCGGGTAATCTTCCCGCTTTGCCCAGTATCATATCCCATATATCGTCGGCAATCATACTCCAGCGTTCTTTACCCTTTTCCATTTGCATCACATTCATCATAGCCAGGTTCTTAACGTACTGGCTGAAAGGTGTTACCAATGGAGGATAGCCAACCCGCGGCCATACATAAGCCACTTCATCGAAAAGCTTAATAAGAAGCTGGTCCTCGGTCATTAAAGGTTTGCCTTTCTTTATGTTGTTCTTGTTAATGCTTTCAAGGTTCTTTTCCAGGTCGGCCATCAGGCTACCCATCATACCACCGGGCAGTCCCGGACCGATTAAAAGCGAATTCATCAAACGGTTTTTCGGGCTGATATAAAGACCTAAGAAATCATCCATGAATTCCTGAACCATGCTGCGTACTTTCATATACGCTTCCATATTGATTTCGGGTACTTTATATCCGGCATCCTTCAGCATAGCCTGAACAGTAAGCAGGTCGGCATGTCCGGTTCCCCACGAAAGCGGCTCCATACCCACGTCGATATAATCGCAACCGGCATCACATACCTCAAGGATAGAGGCTACATTAAAGCCGGGACCGGCATGGCTGTGGTATTGAATCGGAATTTCAGGGTGTTTGGATTTAATATTTTTCACGATCTGGCCTAAAGAGTATGGCCGGCCAATACCTGCCATGTCTTTAATACAGATTTCATCCGCGCCTAACTCAATGAGTTCGAGCGCCATTTTCGTATAATATTCTACTGTGTGGATAGGTGAATGAGTAATACTGAGCGAACATTGCGATATCATCCCTGCAGCTTTCGCGTATTTAATGGAAGGAGCGATATTACGTACATCGTTTAATCCGCAGAACGTACGTGCGATGTCGGTTCCCTGCGCTTTTTTTACGGCATAAAATAACTGACGCACATCATCGGGGACTGGGCTCATGCGAAGTCCGTTAAGCGCACGGTCCAGCATATGTGTTTGTATACCTGCATCATTGAACGGCTTTGTCCATTCGCGTACTGCTTTATTGGGGTTTTCACCGAAAAGTAAATTAACCTGTTCGAATCCTCCGCCATTTGTTTCAACCCGGTCAAAGCATCCCATTTCGATAATGGCAGGAGCTACTCTGGTAAGCTGGTCTACACGAGGAACATATTTTCCGGCAGATTGCCACATGTCTCTAAAGACCAAACTGAATTTGATTTCTCTTTTCATATTTTTATGTATAGCTTAAATTATTGTTTTTCAATTTTAGTCACCTTTCCTTTTCCGCCGGTGATTACGCTTATGGCAGATACTATGGCAGCGGTAGTGTTGTTGGGAATACCTCCGGAGGCCTGTGCAGCAACAGGTTGCATCTGTACAGGCGCCTGTTTTTTCAGGATTACTTCTTCGGGAGCATATTTGTTTACAAGTGCAATTAATCCTTTCCCTAAGTAGATAACAAGCAGGAGAATCGCAAACACTGTAGCCATACCGACTACCATTAATAAAAGTCCTAATTGTATGTTTTCCATTTCGATATTATTGTAGTAGGCTTTAATAGTCAGAGAGAATTGAAAATTTTCCGCCAATTTATGAAACAGGAACAAAAGTACAAAAATACAGTATAACGACCTAATGCAATTTCTTTAAAAAAAACAAAAAATAAGAATCAACTCCATCATCTATGTGGATAATTATAAGTAAACAAGAAATTTATCTTCCGAATTGTTATATAACATATTAACGGGTGAAGCCATATATTTGCGACAATTTTTTACAATTAACATATAAATAACATTTTATTTTTAATTTTGCTTTGTTGAATACCGGATTCCAATCAGGTAGGTTAGTTTAACCGTTTGCAGGATATTAATAATTTATTATATTAATCGTATTATCTACTTAATTTTAAACAAAATGAAAAAGTATTTTGCTGAAATGTTCGGGACAATGGTCCTTGTTCTTATGGGTTGCGGAGCCGCAGTATTTGCCGGTGCAGGTCAACCGTTCGCTTCCGTCGGTACATTAGGTGTTGCATTTGCTTTCGGTTTATCTGTCGTGGCTATGGCGTATACGATCGGTAAAATATCCGGATGCCATATCAATCCGGCTATAACCTTAGGTTTTTTCCTGTCCGGAAGAATGAACGCTAAAGACACAGGTATGTATATGTTGTTTCAGGTTATCGGGGCGATCATCGGTTCGGGCATTCTTTATATCCTTGCCAAAGATTCGGGTTCGACAACTACCCTGACCGGGGCAAACGGATATTCAGACCTGATGCCTGCGTTTGTTGCGGAGGCGGTTTTTACGTTTATTTTCGTCATGGTTGTTTTAGGATCTACATCCAAAGGCGGAAACAGTAGCCTGGCCGGCCTGGCTATCGGTCTGTCACTTGTATTGATACATATCGTATGTATTCCTATTACCGGAACTTCAGTAAACCCCGCCCGTAGTATAGGCCCGGCCTTATTCCAGGGCGGAGAAGCCCTTTCACAGTTATGGTTGTTTATTGTTGCCCCTTTTATCGGAGCCGCTGTTGCTGCTTTCACATGGAAAGCTATCGATACGGAAGAATAAGTTTATGAACGTATGGTACAAAAAGAAGCTGTCCCACCTAAATGGGACAGCTTCTTTTTCTTTTAAAGCTTAACGGTTTCTTATTTTATAAGATCAGATAATTCAGCACCTGCTTTAAATTTAACAGCTTTACGTGCAGGAATGTCGATTGGTTGTTTTGTTTTAGGGTTAACACCTTTACGTGCAGATTTTTCAGCAACTGAAAAAGAGCCAAAACCTAAAAGGGCAACTTTACCGCCTTGTTTTAATTCAGCAGAAACTGTTTCTACAAAAGCTTCAACAGCTTTTTTTGCGTCAACTTTGCTTAAGCCGGATTTTTCAGCCACAGCACTAATAAACTCTGTTTTGTTCATGATGGTTTAAAAATTTAATTTATATTAAACAAATCTTATAATAGCCACAATCGGCATCAAATGTAGCTTTATTTTAATATACAACAAAGAAAATAAGTTTTTTTTTGCTTGATTTTTATGTTTTAATACCGATTAATTAGAAAATAGCAAAATATATATACCTTTGTCTTACAAAAATGATGATGAAATGATGAATCAAAACAGTTCAGGCTTCTTAAATTCAATCCCTCCGGTAACAAAAAACCTGATAATAATAAACGTTATTTTCTGGATTGCAAGCCTTGTTTTGCCCCGTGTGAATATAGATTTGGTACAGATGCTGGGATTACATTTCCCGGGTGCCAGGGATTTTAATCCTATACAGTTCGTATCGTATATGTTTATGCATGATACCCGTTCCATAGGGCATCTGTTCTTTAATATGTTTGCCGTATACATGTTCGGAAGGGTTCTTGAAAGTGTCTGGGGACCCAAACGTTTCCTTATATACTATATGGTCACCGGAATAGGGGCTGGGCTTGTTCAGGAAATAGTATGGCTTATTGAACTCCGTGACGTGATATTTTCCGGTCAGGATATGATCAACCTTAACGGGGTTCAGTTAATGTCGAAAAGCGAATTTCTCAACCTGTTTGTCACCGTGGGTGCATCCGGAGCCGTATTCGGTATCTTATTGGCTTTCGGACTGAAATTCCCTGAAATTCCGCTTTATATTATGTTTATACCGGTCCCGATCAAAGCAAAATATTTTGTGATCGGTTATGGCTTTATTGAACTTTTCATGGGCGTAGCAAGTTTTAGGGGAGACTCCGTAGCGCACTTTGCCCACCTGGGAGGTATGCTTTTCGGATATATATTGCTTCGTTACTGGAAAAAGAAAGATGGAAAGTATTTTTACTAATCTGAAGCGGACATTTCATAACGGGAATATCCTTGCCAAATTTATATTGATAAACCTGGGTGTTTTTATCCTTATTCGTTTAGCAGCGGTTTTCTTTTTGCTTTTTAACGTACAAGGGGTTCCTTTGCTTAACTATTTACAGCTACCTGCCTCTCCTGTCCTTGTCCTGTATAAACCGTGGACCCTGTTCACCTATATGTTCACCCATTATGATTTCCTCCATATATTATTTAATATGTTATGGTTGTATTGGTTCGGGCGTATTTTCCTTCAGTTTTTTACACCACGGCAGTTAGGGGGAATCTATATTTTAGGTGGTATAGCAGGAGCCGTTTTATTTGTGCTGGCATATAATATTTTTCCATATTTTCATGCGGTAGCAGCCAATAGCGCTCTGATAGGCGCATCGGCATCGGTTATGGCAATTGTCTTTGCCGTTTCGTTTTACAGGAAAGACTATGAAATCGGTTTATTATTTATAGGAAGAGTTAAGCTGATATATCTGGCTTTGGGAACTTTGCTGCTTGATTTCCTCGCGATCACCTCATCAAATGCGGGAGGACATATCGCGCATTTGGGAGGTGCGTTTTTCGGTATTTGGTTCGCTTCGCGGATGAAAGTAGGTAAGGACCTGACAGCTCCGATGAATCGCCTGATTGATAAAGTAGTAAACCTGGGTAAACGTAAACCCAAAATGAAGGTTACCTATAAACGTGCGGAAACAGATTATGACTATAACGCACGTAAGAACAAAGAAAATGCGGATTTAGATGCCATTCTGGATAAACTGAAACATTCCGGTTACCAAAGCCTTTCTTCTGAAGAAAAGAAAAAATTATTTGATGCCAGTAAGAAATAATGAAAACGTGGGCAAAAAAATATTCACAAATATTATCAAATACCTGTTTGTCACGGCGAATATAATCGCAGCTTTATTATTGATAATTGCAGCTTATTCCGACCGGATCCCTCCAGATAAAAGTATGATTTTTTCTTACCTGGGGCTGGCATTTCCGTATTTCTGCCTTTTAAATATTGTCTTTATTGTATACTGGATGTTTTTAAAAGAATGGAGATTTCTGCTTATCGGAGCGATTACACTTATCATTTGCTGGCAACCGGTTCGAAGCTACTTCCCCCTCCATTTCCGCACCGATCCCCTACCTACGGAAAATGTGATTAAGGTATTGACTTATAATGTTATGGGCTTTGGATATAAAGACCATACCGAAGAGTCGCCGAATGAAATAATTCAATTCATTGCCGAATCGAATGCGGATATCGTCTGCATGCAAGAATATTTCGTAAGCAGGGCGAAAAATAAAATTTCAAAGGAGAAATTAAATAAAGCCTTATCGATGTATCCTTACCATTCGGTTATCCAGCTGCAAGGTAAAAGCTGGGGAATTGCGGTGTATTCCAAGTTTCCTATTTCCAAATCGAGAAAGATCAAATACGATAGCAATAATAACGGATCATCTATACACGAAATCGATATTAACGGAAAGACACTGACGTTAATTAATAATCACCTGGAGTCATTTAAACTCACGATGGAAGATAAATCCCGTTATGCGGATTTTATAAAAGGAATAGGAAGCGATACCTTTGAAGGATTAAAAGGGACGATCCAGCAAAAATTAGGACCCGCCTTCCGGATACGGGCGGAACAGGCAAGGGCGATAGCTGAAGAAATAAAGTCCATACGCACGGATTACACATTGGTGTGCGGAGATTTTAACGACACCCCTATTTCCTATGCCCACCACACAATAAAAGGACCCTTACTTGATGCCTTTGCCGAATCGGGAAGGGGGTTAGGCGTTACATACAACCAAAACTTTTTCTGGTTCAGGATCGATCATATTTTACATTCCTCCAACATGCAATCGATGAATTGCACCGTCGGAAAGGTAAAATATTCCGATCATTACCCCATGTGGTGTTATTTAAAGCTCAATTAATTCGGGCTGTGCATTCTTTTTATCCGTTGAATCTTTGTTCTGCCCGTTTTTTGTTTTAGCTGCTTCATTGGCGGCGGTATGCACGTCGGCGAAAAGGCTTTCCGCAAAAAAATAAGTAGCGTTGCAGAACAATACCGGGTCTTTTATAGCTGCCGCCGTATTGGCTAGACCATTTTCAGCGATAACCTCCTCTGCGGTATATGTCTTGTAGCGTTTATTATTTTCAGCATCATACTGGTAACGTATATCTTTGAGTTCACACGAATATTTACCATCGTTGCAAAAGACCGTCATTTTATAAGAAAGGCGTGTTTTTAAGGAATCGGTAAGTAATAATTCGACTTTGGAACTGACAAGAATCGTATTTTTTCCTTTATCCGCGGCTACGTTGGAAAGAAAAACGTCTTTCCCGTAATTTTTTATCCCCCAGGAATGAATCGCATTGAATAAATCGGTTTTGGATACACCCGGTAATTCAACTTCATCCGTATAGCATACTTTCCCCCTTTTCATAGGGGCACAATTCTCAACCGTTCCTTTATGACCCTGGGCCATAGTTAGGACATGAAAGAGTATAAAACAACCAATCAGGTATTTTTTCATCTGTTTGTTATTTGATCCATACATTAATAATTTCGCCGGCATACAATTTGTTAACCTGTTTGCCTAACCATTCCCGGCGTACATTTTCATTACTTATCGATTCCGTACTTAAAGACTGGGAGATCAGCTTCCTGCATTCAATGATCATCCAGGCTTCACCGAATGCTTTACTTCCTTCCGGAGTTGTAACAGGCGTAAGTCCCGCACCTTTTACCTTATCGGTATCTTTTCCTGAATTATTTCCGCAATATTCAAGAGCTTCGCGGTACGCTTCGGTATAGAAGGTCAGTGTATACGTGTCATACTTTTCCATTAGTTGATAGGTGTAACGCGTGGGATTGATGAAGCAGAATGCTACCGGTTTTCCGAATACAAAACCCAGTCCGCCCCAACTTGCCGTCATCATATTAAATTCAGAATCGTTTCCTGCCGTTATAAGCATCCAGTCTTCCGAAAGCATTTTTATAATATTTCCCGGAATTTTGTCCGGTGTTATTTGTCTGTATCCCTGAAGGGAATTTGACGTGGTTGTGGCAGCAGTTACAGGTATGGAAGGGGTTACGGCAGTAGCAGGAGTCAAAGCAGCCGCAGACGTTATAACTTCGTCATGCTTTACATCTGCCATAGGAGTATCCGGTGTTTTTACAGCAATGGCCGGGGTCACATTCAGTGATAGCGCTGCATTATTTAACAGGTCTGACACATAATCAATCGTTGCGGTCCGGAATTTGCTGTTCAGCCGTATGAGTTTTCCTTTATTAAGGGCTTTTCCGTCGGTTATCCATTCTTCCGCAGTATACCGTTCCGGTTCACGCTGGTAACTTACATCATATTCATACCGGATAGCGGTAACGGATATTTTACAGGATTGATCCTGGCATTGGAAAATCATCCGGTACGACATAAGAGATCGGTCTAACGATAGTGCCGTGCTCGAAAAGACAAGATAATCTTCTGCGGTTACGGCTATCTCTCCTTTTTCTTTATTCGAATATACCACCCGGTTTTTATCATCGTTAAATTCCCCGTTTGCCCATGCTAATAAAATATCATAAATCTGATCCTTAGAAAGGGCAGGTGCCATCACTTCTTTTGAGAAAATAACTTTTCCGTTTACCTCCGGTACTGCGCCAACCAGGTATTTCTCATTCTCCTGCGCAAAAAGAAGGATAGGGGTAAATAACAAAATCAGTAATAGATGCTTCATGTGTAATTTGCTATTGTTTGAAAAGCAAAGATATATAATTGCATAAGATATAACTATCCGGATGAAGAATTATTATGTTTATACTTCTCCCGGGTACTCCTAATTAATATTCATAAATTTTCCCTTCAGCCTTCAGTTTCTTGTAAGTATTTGAATATTAGCGCATATGGCTGAAATCTGCTACTTTTTAGCTTTCAGTTTTTTATTTTTCCGGTTAGATTTATATACTATATTAATAGCAAACATGATACCTTCTTATCTGCTACCCCAGAGTATTTAATCGTTTAAAGGTATACTTTTGATCTTTCCACCCAGGTGGGTCGGTCGGTTCACCCGGGTGGAACGATCGCCTCACCCGGGTGGAAAGATCAATTATTCGGGTATTATCTAATAATAAGGCATTACTTTATCAGTAAAATGCGGTGAAAGCCGTGACAATTTTTTCAGATTATAGATTTCAGATCTGAATGAAATGGTTGACAAACGGTTTCTGTAAATTATAAACTAAAAAAAATGTTGATTCTATGGGAATGGTAAGGTAAAAGTAAAACCGCTACGGTGGAAGATACATCTTATACCCCGAAATGCCCTTTAAATAAGGTTTTAAAGCTGAAAGTGAAAGGTGAAGGATACATCTGTGGATAAATATGTAAAGGGTATTTTTTATTATTTATGTGAATCCGTACATAAAGATGTCAAAGAAACATAATGAAATCAGGTTGAACACAGATATGTTTTTCTTTTTGTAACCTTATTAAAATGTGAAAATTAGATAGTTTATTAAAGCATTTACACTTGGTGAAAGAAAAAAAGTCTATATTTGCACCCTGTGAAAAAACAAAAATAAATAATGTAATAATATAAACTATAAGATTCAAATGCAAAACAAAGGATTTGTAAAGGTCTTCGCGGTACTACTTACGCTTGTGTGTTTGTTTTATTTGTCGTTTTCTTTTGTAACGTCGCATTATAATAGAAAAGCCGCTGAGTATGCAAACGGAGACCCTGTAAAGGAAAGTCAGTATTTAGACTCACTTAGCACCCAAAAAGTCTGGCTGGGCTATACCCTGAAAGAAAGCCGGGAGATGGAAGTTACTTTAGGTCTTGACTTAAAGGGTGGTATGAACGTTGTTCTGGAATTGAACGTGCCTGATGTGATACGTTCGCTTTCAAACAATAACCAGGATGAAAACTTTAACAGGGCGTTAGACCTCGCTTATGCCCGTCAGGCAACCAGTAACCGTGATTTTATCGACTTATTTGCCGAAGAGTACAGAAGGTTGGACGACGGCGCCCGCCTTTCAGCCATATTCAGCACATTTGAATTAAAAGACAGGATTACTCCACAAAGTACGGATGCGCAGGTAATCTCCGTGTTGAAAAGCGAACTTGCAAGCGCTATCGATAATTCGTTCAATGTATTGCGTACGCGTATCGACCGTTTCGGTGTGGTATCGCCTAATATACAGCGTTTGGAAACTGCCGGGCGTATACTGGTAGAGCTTCCTGGTGTAAAAGAACCTGAGCGTGTTCGTAAATTGCTTCAGGGAAGCGCAAACCTTGAATTCTGGGAAACCTATGACCTGACAGAAATTTATCAGCAACTGATGACTGTTGATAATACACTGGCTACTATGCTGGCAGCTTCTGAAAATACAAATGGTTCGACGGCTGTTACGGAAGGTGCGGATGCTTCTGCAAACCAGCCGGAAACAACGTCTGATACCCAGGTAAATGAAGCCGACTCTTTGCTGGCGCAGATTTCTTCTGAAACTACGGAAGACCAGACAGCCCAATCCATGGAGGAGTTCAGAAAACAACATCCTTTGTTCGGCCTTCTGCAAATTAACCAGTATAACGGACAATTAGCACCCGGACCGGTTGTGGGTATCGCTCACAGCTCCGATATGGCCAAAATTGATGAATACCTGAATATGCGTCAGGTGAAAGATATACTTCCGCGTAACCTTTCCCTGAAATGGGGCGTGAAAGCAATCGACGAACAGGAACAATATTATTATTTGTATGCGATTAAAGTAACCAACCGCGACGGCACTCCTGCATTGGGTGGTGACGTGGTTACGGATGCGGTAGCCGACTTTTCGCAGACACCGGGCCGTGCCGAACAGGAAGTAAGCATGGCGATGAACGCAGAAGGTGCTAAAGCATGGGCGCGGCTGACAAAAGAAAATATCGGCAAATCCATTGCTATCGTGCTGGATGACATGGTTTATTCAGCTCCCCGCGTAAATGCGGAAATTACGGGCGGTCGTTCACAGATAACCGGTGGATTTACTCCCGAAGAGGCGAAGGACTTGGCAAACGTGTTGAAGTCGGGTAAAATGGCCGCTTCCATCAATATTGTACAGGAAGACGTTGTAGGTCCTTCTTTGGGACAGGAAGCAATCAATGCCGGTGTGATTTCGTTTGTGCTTGCTTTAATATTGCTGATGTCCTATATGTGCGTCATGTACGGAATTATTCCGGGTATGATCGCAAACGGCGCATTGGTGCTCAATATATTCTTTACAATGGGTATTCTTGCCTCTTTCCAGGCCGTACTTACGCTGCCCGGTATCGCCGGTATGGTACTTACGCTGGGTATGGCGGTGGATGCCAATGTATTGATATATGAAAGGATAAAAGAAGAACTTCGTGCCGGGAAAGGATTGGCAAAAGCAATTTCCGACGGTTATGGAAACGCTTTCTCCGCTATTTTCGATGCGAACCTTACCTCTATTATTACAGGTATTGTGCTATTTTATTTCGGTACAGGACCGATCAGGGGTTTTGCCACCACATTGATCATCGGTTTGTGTGCTTCATTCCTTACAGCTGTATTCCTGACGCGTATTGTTTATGAAGGATTGCTGGCAAAGGATAAGCTGAAGAATCTTACTTTCGTTACTCCTGTTAGTAAAGACCTGTTGACGAATCCTAAGATCAACTTCCTGGGCAAGCGTAAAATAGGTTACCTGATCCCATTGATCATCATTGTGCTGGGAGGCGTATCGCTTGCTACGGTAGGTTTGAATAACGGTATCGACTTTACGGGAGGACGTAATTATATCGTTCGTTTCCAACAGGATGTTAATACGGAAGAAGTACGTGATCTTTTGGACGATCAGCTGGAAGGCGCTGTAAGTGTTATCACGATCGGTACGCCCGACCAGGTACGTATATCCACCAACTATATGATCACAAGCACTGATCCGGAAATAGACCAGCAGATCGAATCAAGGTTATATAACGGATTAAGCCCGCTTCTTCCTGCCGGAACTACCCTTGCCCAGTTTACAGGAGATTATATCCAAAGTTCTCAGAAAGTGGGTCCGAGTATGGCCGACGATATCAAGAATGCGGCAATCCTTGCTGTGATATTCGCTATGATCTGTATGGCGCTCTATATCCTGATCCGTTTCAGGGATATCGCGTTCTCAGTGGGAACATTTGTTTCCGTAGCCGTAACTACATTATGTATTATCGCGTTTTATTCTATGCTTTGGAAGATCTTACCGTTCTCAATGGAAGTCGACCAGACATTTATTGCGGCTATCCTCACCGTGATCGGTTATTCTATAAATGACACGGTAGTTGTTTTCGACCGTATCCGCGAAACCATCGGTTTATATCCGAAGCGCGACCGTTACCAGGTGATCAACGACTCACTGAACTCTACACTCTCGCGTACATTTAATACTACGTTATCTACGCTGGTAGTTGTTCTTTGTATATTCATCCTGGGTGGAAGCACAATCCGTAGCTTTACGTTTGCTATCCTGTTGGGTATTATAGTAGGTACTTATTCTACTTTATTTATCGCAACACCTATCGCGTACGAAATACAAAAGCGGAAATTAAGCAAGAAAGCTGTTGCTGCTACTGCAAAATAAGGGTAATAACTTAATTATATACAGGAAGAGCCGTCCATTTAGGGATGGCTCTTCTGTTTTTAACAATATGCTAATAAACATACCTCTGTAATTGGCGATGTATCTCTAAATATCTATATTGCGGTGATTTATTGCCTGTAACTCCTTACAGTTTGTAAGTTGCTTGAAATTTAAAGATATGGATATACAGCTTAGTAATTATTTACCGGAATATCCTGCTTTCGTCACCGGTATCCGCCGCGCTCCCGACCGTGGTTATACGTTAACGCCCGCACAAACTAAAATTGCACTGAAGAACGCGTTGCGTTATATACCAGCAGAACTGCATGAGGCTTTGGCTCCGGAATTTATGGAAGAACTGGTTACGTATGGCCGGATTTACGGCTACCGTTACCGCCCGGAAGGGGATATAACAGCAAAACCTTTAGATCAATATAAGGGAAACTGTCTGGAAGGGAAAGCGTTCCAGGTGATGATAGACAATAACTTATGTTTTGATATAGCGTTGTATCCGTATGAGCTGGTTACTTACGGTGAAACGGGGCAGGTTTGTCAGAACTGGATGCAATACCTTTTAATAAAGCAGTATCTTGAAGCCATGACGAACGAACAAACCTTAGTTATTGAGTCCGGGCATCCGTTAGGGTTGTTTAAATCCGGTCCCGATGCGCCACGGGTAATCATTACCAATTCCATGATGGTCGGTATGTTTGATAATCAGAAAGACTGGCATATAGCAGCACAGATGGGGGTGGCCAATTACGGACAGATGACAGCCGGGGGGTGGATGTATATCGGGCCTCAGGGTATTGTTCACGGCACATTCAACACCTTGCTGAATGCCGGACGGATGAAACTGGGTATTCCACAGGATAAAGATCTGAACGGACATTTATTTGTTTCATCCGGTTTGGGGGGAATGAGCGGTGCGCAACCCAAAGCGGCCGTAATCGCCGGTGCTGCCTGTATCATTGCTGAAGTCGATTATTCAAGGATAAAAACACGGTTGGACCAGGGTTGGGTTCAGCATGTTACAGATAAAATCCCTGAAGCTTACCGGTTGGCGTTTCAGGCTGTTAAAAAAAGACAACCGGTATCCGTTGCCTATCACGGCAACATTGTGGATTTATTAGAATATGCCTGCAACGAATCTGTACATATCGATCTGCTGAGCGATCAGACCTCCTGCCATGCTGTATATGACGGCGGATATTGTCCGGCCGGAATCTCTTTTGAAGAACGTACCCAGCTGTTAGCCCATTATCGGGAAGAATTTTGCTTACTGGTAGATAAGTCGCTTAAACGTCATTTTGAAGCAATAAAAAATCTTGTGGCTAACGGAACTTACTTTTTCGACTACGGCAATTCTTTTATGAAAGCGGTTTACGATGCCGGGATTAAAGAAATTTCCCGGAACGGAATTGATGAAAAGGACGGGTTTATATGGCCTTCTTATGTAGAAGATATCATGGGACCCGAACTGTTCGACTATGGTTACGGTCCGTTCCGTTGGGTTTGCCTGAGCGGCAAAGAAGAAGATTTGAAAAAAACGGACTATGCGGCGATGGATTGTATCGATCCTACTCGGAGGGGGCAGGACCTCGATAATTATAACTGGATACGCGATGCGGAAAAGAACCGGCTGGTGGTTGGTACACAGGCGCGGATACTTTACCAGGATGCGGAAGGGCGGATGAAGATAGCTTTACGGTTCAATGATATGGTACGTAAAGATGAGATCGGCCCCGTCATGCTGGGACGTGACCATCATGATGTAAGCGGTACGGATTCTCCTTTCCGTGAAACATCTAATATATACGACGGGAGCAATGTGATGGCGGATATGGCTGTACAGTGCTTTGCCGGTAATGCTGCAAGGGGTATGAGCCTTGTCGCCTTGCATAACGGCGGCGGTGTAGGGATCGGCAAAGCGGTAAACGGCGGTTTCGGCATGGTGCTTGACGGTAGTGAACGGGTAGACCGCATTCTTCGTTCGGCTATGCTCTGGGATGTAATGGGCGGTGTGGCCCGGCGTTCGTGGGCGCGCAATAAGAATGCGATGCTCACATCGGACGTATTCAACAAAAAATATGTAAACGATTATCATATTACTCTTCCTTTCCTTGCGGAAGAAGCATTCATACAGGAAACGGTATCGAATTATTTAAATAGAATGAAATGAGTAACTGGAGTAAGATCATGGAATGTGTCCCTAATTTCAGTGAGGGACGGGATTTGGAAAAGATTGAAAAAATAGCGGGCGCTTTCCGTGCTAAAGAAGGTGTGAAATTATTGGATTATAGCAGCGACCGCGACCATAACCGTTCGGTAATTACGGTTGTGGGAGAACCTCAGGCGCTAAAAGCATCCGTGCTTGAAGCTATCGGACTGGCGGTAGAACTGATCGACCTGACTGCCCATTCTGGGCAGCATCCGCGTATGGGTGCGGTAGATGTAGTTCCTTTTATCCCCATAAGAGGGTGTACGATGGAGGAAGCTGTTGCTTTATCCAAAGAGGTTGCCGAAGAGGCAGCGCGGAGATATAACTTACCTGTATTCCTGTATGAAAAATCGGCATCGGCTCCGCACCATGAAAACCTTGCCAATGTACGCAAAGGCGAGTTTGAAGGGTTGGCAGAAAAGGTAAAACTGGCAGATTGGACACCTGATTACGGGCCGGCACAATGTCATCCTACTGCCGGAGGAGTTGCTATTGGTGCACGTATGCCTTTGGTGGCCTATAATATAAACCTGGGAACCGATAATTTAGCAGTAGCCGATAGTATCGCCCGGAAAATCCGTTTTGTAGGCGGTGGGCTTCGCTATTGCAAAGCGATGGGGGTGGAACTGAAAGAGAGAGGGATCGTACAGGTATCTATCAATATGACGGATTATACCCGTACGGCTTTGTACCGCGCTTTCGAGTTGGTGCGTATCGAGGCCCGCCGTTACGGCGTACCGGTGGTAGGAAGTGAAATTATCGGCCTGGTCCCGATGGAAGCCCTCATCGATACGGCTGCCTACTATCTGGGCCTGGAAGATTTTACGATCAATCAGGTTTTGGAGTCGAGAATAATGGAATAAATATGACACTGGATAAACTCTTTATACGAAACGCCTCCCAGCTTATCACCTGTTCAGGCTTTACCGCTAAAAAAGGGAGTGGGATGTCTGATATAGGTGTTATTGAGGATGGTGCTGTTGCCGTATCAGACGGTTTAATTACCCATGTCGGAACGACCAGTGAGGTTCTTAGCCGGATCGACCCCGCAGCCTATTCGGTAATAGATGCCAAAGGTAAGGCTCTGCTACCGGGTTTTGTTGACAGCCATACCCATTTTGTCTTTGGCGGCTACAGGGAGGAAGAATTTTCATGGAGGTTACGCGGAGACAGTTATATGTCGATAATGGAACGTGGCGGCGGTATTGTGAATACCATGAGAGCTACACGCGACAGTTCGTATGACGACTTGTTCTATTCTGCTTCGGCACGTTTAAACGACCTGCTGGATATGGGTGTAACGACAGTGGAAGGGAAAAGCGGATATGGCCTGGATAAGGATACTGAACTGATGCAGTTGAGGGTAATGAAGGAATTAAACGATGAACATCCCGCCGATATTGTTTCGACCTTTTTGGGAGCACATGCCGTGCCGCCTGAATATAAAGGTCGCCCGGATGATTATATTGATTTTATAATCCGTGAAGTTTTACCTGCTGTACAGGAAGAGGAGTTGGCAGGCTTTTGCGATGTATTTTGTGAAAAAGGGGTTTTCAGTATAGATCAAAGTAAGCGGTTGTTAGAGACGGCTTTATCTTTTGGGTTGAAGCCTAAACTGCATGCCGACGAAATAGTTCCACTTGGAGGGGCGGAATTAGCCGCCGGCTTACATGCTGTAAGCGCTGACCATCTGTTGCAAGCTTCTGATTATGGTATTCGTCAACTGGCAGAAAGTGATACGGTAGCAACCCTTCTTCCCCTGACGGCATTCTCATTGCATGAGCCATATGCGCGTGGACGGGAAATGATAGATGCCGGATGTGCCGTCGCGCTTGCTTCCGACCTGAATCCGGGAAGTTGTTTTTCGGGGTCGGTACCGATGTTGTTCGCCCTGGCTTGTATTTATATGAAACTATCACCGGAAGAAGCCGTTACAGCTATGACCATAAACGGGGCTGCAGCCGTTGGCCGTGCAGATACGATAGGCAGTATTGACGTAGGAAAGAAAGCGGATATGATCCTGCTTCGTTATCCTTCTTATAAATTCCTTCCTTATCATATCGGAATGAATATTGTCGAAACGATTATAAAAGACGGGAAACGTTATCACCGCAATTAAATAACAAAAAACAAATAAATATATGTTAGCAGACTTAACCATTAAAGAATTCCTCGCCAGAACGGCCGGTAGCGAACCGGTTCCCGGGGGAGGGAGTGTTTCGGCCCTGAGCGGCGCTATTGCCACGGCACTTACGGGCATGGTTGCCGGCTTAACGGTCGGAAAGAAAAAGTATGAAGCCGTTGAAGGGCAGATGCGCACTATAGCGGTAGAAGCCGCGGCCATACGGGAGCGTTTTGTTTCGTATATCGACAAAGACAGTGAAGCGTACGATAAAGTATTTTCCGCCTTCAAACTACCCAAAGAGACGGATGAGGAAAAAGCGGAGCGAAGCCGGGTAATACAGGAGGCGACAAAAGAAGCGACACTTGTTCCCATGCGTGTTGCGGAAGAAATGGAGGCTGTAATGGAAACCATTATATATGTAGCTCGGAACGGCAACCAAAATGCGGTAACTGATGCCTGCGTGGCCATGATGGCGGCCCGGACCTGTGTGTTGGGCGCTATCCTGAATGTACGGATTAATTTGTCATCGGTAAAAGATGAAGATTTTGTGGAACGGATGCAAAAGAAAGCCGGTTATCTGGAAACAGATGCAGTCCGTTTGGAGACGGAATTACTGGATTGGGTAAAAACTATTTTATGAGCAGTAATGTATTCCATATCGGTTCAACACCACTGACTTTCGAAAGTATTGAAAAAATACTTACCGAGAATATGCGGTTGGAGCTTACTGCGGAAGTTGTGGAGCGGATACAGCGTTGCCGCGATTATCTCGACCATAAAATAGAACAGCAGGAAGGACCGCTTTACGGGATCACTACCGGCTTCGGTTCTTTGTGTAATAAAACAGTACCGCCCGACGAACTGAATATTTTGCAGGAAAATCTGGTAAAAAGCCATGCATGCAGTGTAGGTGAAGAGGTAAGTCCGGTTATTGTCCGGTTGATGATGCTTCTGAAGGCACATGCGCTATCATTAGGGCATAGCGGCGTGCAGGTCATCACCGTACAGCGGATTCTGGATTTCTTCAACAATGATATTCTTCCGATCGTTTACGACCGTGGTTCGTTAGGTGCCTCAGGTGATCTGGCTCCTTTGGCTAATCTTTTCCTTCCGCTGATTGGAGTTGGTGATGTTTACTATAAAGGAAAGAAACGTGATGCAATCAGTGTTTTGGACGAATATGCCTGGAAACCGGTTAAATTGAAAAGTAAAGAGGGTCTTGCGTTACTGAACGGGACGCAGTTTATGAGCGCTAACGGTGTTTTCGCTTTGATGCGGGCATTCCGTTTATCGGAGAAGGCCGACCTTATCGCTGCCCTTTCACTTGAGGCTTTTGACGGTTTGCTCGACCCTTTTATGGATTGCATACAGCAAATACGTCCTCATCAGGGACAGATTGAAACGGGTGGGGCGTTCCGGCGTTTACTGGAGGGAAGCGAGCTGATCTCACGGAAGAAAGAACATATACAGGATCCTTATTCGTTCCGTTGCATCCCACAGGTGCATGGTGCTACCAAGGATGCGATCCGGTATGTAACGTCGGTATTACTTACCGAAATCAATTCGGTGACTGACAATCCGACCATATTTCCGGATGAAGACCGAATCATATCGGGTGGAAACTTCCACGGACAGCCGTTGGCCATTTCGTATGATTTCCTGGGAATAGCGCTTGCCGAGTTAGGTAACATATCCGAGCGGAGGGTAGCGCAGTTGATCATGGGTTTACGCGGATTGCCGGAATTCCTTGTCGCCAGTCCCGGGCTGAATTCGGGGTTTATGATTCCCCAGTATGCCGCAGCCAGTATGGTAAGCCAGAATAAGATGTATTGTTATCCTGCGAGCAGTGACTCGATTGTTTCAAGTAACGGTCAGGAAGATCATGTCAGCATGGGGGCTAATGCGGCAACGAAACTATTTAAGATCATGGATAATCTGGATCATATCCTGGCAATCGAACTGATGAATGCCGCGCAGGGTATCGAGTTTCGTCGTCCGGCAAAGACATCACCCCTATTGGAGAAGTTCCTGAAAGAATACCGCAAGGAAGTTCCGTTTATAAAGGAAGACATCGTAATGTACCCTGAAATACACCGGACCGTTGCTTTTTTGCGAAGGTATTCTTTATAAATGAATCATTATAATAGCTTTAAAACGGCGACTGTCTTTAATAGAACAAGACAGATGCCGTTTTTTATTTGGGATTACCGGATATGTATTATTTTTTGGTAATATGCACCCGTTCAGTGGGAGCGAGATGCTCGTTGCGATAATTTATTTGTTGCACTACGTTCTCTGCCAGTGTAAGGAAAGCATGTCCGGTGACCGTTTCCGGATCGAGGGCAACGGGAGAACCTTTGTCTCCTCCTTCGCGTATACTTTGTACAATAGGTATTTGTCCAAGTAAAGGAACCTGTAACTCTTCAGCCAGCCGCTTTCCCCCGTCTTTTCCGAATATATAATATTTGTTTTCCGGTAATTCTGCCGGCGTAAACCATGCCATATTCTCGATCAATCCTAAAACAGGTACATTCACCTTATCACCCATAAACATACTTATTCCTTTACGGGCGTCTGCCAATGCTACATCCTGCGGAGTGGTTACCACAATAGCTCCTGTTATGGCGAGTGTTTGTACCATAGTCAGGTGAATATCGCTTGTTCCCGGCGGCAAATCGATCAGAAAATAATCCAATTCTCCCCAGTTGGCGTCACCGATTAATTGCTTCAGTGCATTACTGGCCATTGCACCCCGCCATAACACGGCATCTTCTTTATTTACAAAGAAACCAATGGACAGTAGTTTTACACCGTAATTTTCGGCAGGCTCAATCAAATCGCGACCATTCACATTCACCATAACAGGGCGTGCTTCTTCTACCCGGAACATTTTAGGTTGCGATGGTCCGAAAATATCGGCATCCAGTAATCCGACTTTGTAACCTAATCCGGCAAGGGCCACCGCAAGATTTGCAGCTACCGTACTTTTTCCAACTCCACCTTTACCAGAGGAGACGGCTATAATATTTTTTACTTCAGGCAAAAGCTTTTCCGGTTCAGGACGTATCTGCTGACGGGTAATAACAGATATATTGCCTTTTATGTCGACATCTTTATCAACGTAGGTCAATATAGCTGTTTCGGCAGCTTTAACAACTGATTTGATAAACGGATCATTTGGTTTTTCAAACAGAAGCGAAAAACTTACTTTCTTTCCCTCAATACGAATATCGTCTTCTACCATTCCGGCAGAGACCAAATCTTTTCCTGTGCCCGGATAACGCACTTTTGCAAGCGCGTCGATAATTAGTTTAGGATATATTGCCATAGTTTAATTTTTTACGATGATTTATTTGCCGGATGCCAAAGCGCTCCGTTTGCTTCGGTTAAAACTCCGGTAATCGTCTAATTCGATTTCAATGTCCGGTTCTTTTAACTCCTTTCTTTCCTCACATACAAATTTAATGTATTTAATATTCAAACCACGTTCCAACCACTGTTGTTCATAATACGTTTTGATGGAAAGAATGGCATCGGTAGAGCCGGAATGGTATAAATCGTCCGTACTGAATAAAACGGGGTACCGGTTGGCTTTTACCATTTCGGCGGTATAGGTATACATAAAATTACTATCTGTTTTGAGATGGATTATACCTTCTTTTGATAATATCTCCCGGTATAATTTCATAAACCGGGTTGAGGTAAGTCGCTTATTTATTTTTTTCATTTGAGGGTCTGGGAATGTAAGCCAAATCTCCGATACTTCATTCTGTGCAAAAAAATGAGTGATCAATTCGATATGGGTACGCAGGAAAGCCACATTTTTCATTTCATTTACAAAAGATTCTTTTGCACCGTTCCACATACGTGCACCTTTTATATCGATTCCGATAAAGTTTTTTTCAGGAAATAACCGTGCCAACCCGACAGTATATTCTCCTTTTCCACATCCAAGTTCCAGTACGATTGGGTTTTTATTATTAAAGAATTTCTCATTCCAAAGACCTTTCAGTCTAAAACCTTCTTCCTGAAGTTTATTAAAAGGGTATTGGAATACATGTGGATACCCTTCCATGTCGTCAAATTTTGCAAGCTTATTCTTTCCCATACCACAAAGATAGCCATTTATATGAAATGGATTTTATCTATTAATTCATATCTTTTACATACTCAATCTTTGATTTTATACTTTTAATATTCTTCATAAGAGATTTTTTATTGCCAAAATATAAAAAATATTGTAGGAATTATGTCAAAAATATGCATTTTGTGCTGTAAATAATTTGTGGTTTATTGCAAATTGCAAAATAAGCATTTTATACAAAACTTTTTCTCTATTCTGGCTGTTATATAATAAAGGATGGTTGCGTAGTGAAATAAATTTACGTAATATGAAAAACAAACGCTATGGAAAAGACTATAACAATTCTATTGTCCATGAATTTTTTATTTACCTGTTTCGTACCTGGTAATTCGCAATTATTGAACAAAGGTAAAATGCATATTGCATCTTTGCCGGGGTCAGAAGCTACTCTGTTTATAAATAGTAACTTTATCGCCATTGAGGATTCTGAAATAGCACAGGACGGCAAAATTGTTCTGAAAAATGATTTTATTAATAATGTTAGTTCTAATAATGTAATAATCCCCTTATCCAACGGTGTTTTTGAATTCCGAGGAGATAAAGTCCAGTACATCCGCGGTAATGCTGATAAAGGACAAAGTTATATAGACTTTCCACATCTTATTATAAACAATCAGACAAAGGTCAGAAACGAAAAAACCGATACTTCCGCGGTGATAATAGCAACGGAAATGGGAGTAAATGCTTCTACCCTTACTTTGCAAAGAGGCCGCCTTATACTTGAGTCGGACACGACAGGCATAGGTAAAAGCAGTATTGCCCATTTATTGGTTGAAGACGATGTAAACTATCCGTCTGATAACGAAATAAGATCCTTAGAAGATAAAAGTGTTATTCAGGTAAACCTGGGGCTGGGTAAAAATTATGAAAGGGGCGGTTTAATAGGTTTTACTCCTCCTTTCGGTAAAATATATGCTGATTATTTCTTCTATAATTTCATATCTACTCCTGCTAATACGGATGTTTTCAGTAATGTAAGCCTGATGAATAATCCGAAAGATGCTTTGATAAGCGGAAGGGGTTATATCTTAGGGCTGGGGTTGGTTCCGGAAGGGAATAGTTATTATACTGAACACCTGGATCCCCGTTGGAGTAGCGCTAAATTCAGCGACAGGGTAACAGAAAGATTATCGCTGGCACGTGATTTTGCACCCCGTAGTATTACCCAGTTTGTAAATAACGACGGGAAAATAACGGATGCATTTAGTGGAGAAAAGATTATAACAGAGGATGTATCCATAAGGCTTACAGAGGGATGGAACTATGTGGGAAATCCTTATACAGCCCCGTTGGATATGACGACGTTTATCAACCCCGGTTTATATGTGGACGATTGGGGTGTGACAAGAGGCGGTGAGAATGCCATGGTTCTTAGTAAATACTATTTGTTGACGGGAGGAACGGGATCATATGTAAATAACGGGCCTACAGGAAAATTTATATTCAACTCATCTTTCCAGGTGATACAAAAAGAAGCGCAAACGGGAGATCCGGACCCTTTTATTGCTCCGATGCAAATGTTTGTTATCTGGAAAAATACGAATACTCCGGGAGGTAATCTGGTAATACCAAAGTCGAGGAGAAAGCATAATAAGACACCGTATTTCAGGAGTTCAGAAAATGTACCGACTGATGAAATCTTGATTGAAACAAAAGACATACAAACAGGAGGATTTGATCGTATATGTTTGGCTTTCAGGGATAACTCCTCACTCAAATCAAATGATTTATACGACGCAGAAAAGATATTTAATAATACCGGCGGTGTAAATCAGATTTATACGTTATCGTCGGACAATAAAAAAATGACATCAAATGTGATACCGGCTACTACCGGACAAATAAACTTATATTTTCAACCCTCATCAGTTCAACAGCAGGTTGTACTGCGGGCAGATAGGCTTGAATCTTTTGCCGGTGGTATAAATGTATCGCTTGAAGATAAAAAAACAGGATCGACAACAGATCTACACAACAACCCGGAATATATATTCACTTCTGTTCCCACCGATGACCCGGATCGGTTCGTTTTACATTTTACTGATTTACGTGTAGGAGTTGAAGAATGGAAAGAGGAATCGGATATACAGATTTATTATTCAGAAGGAAAGCTCTCTGTATCGGGTTTGAAGTCAGATGATAAGGGACGCATGATTACTGTTTACGACATCAGCGGAAAAGTTATTTCCAGTCGTAAACTGAGTCAAATACCTGTATATACGTTGGATATGCAGTTTTCGAAAGGGATTTATGTTATTCATATAAACCGGAAGGGGCCGGTCGTTAGAAAAATTCATGTGCAATAACTTATTATAAACATAAAAATCAAAAGGCATGTCCAGAGTCGGTATGTGATTAAAAAATAAAATGATTCAACCCATATTCCCACAGTTTTTTAATTTGCAAACAAATGATTAAAACTCTCTAAATACCAACATATTAAAATCTTATTATCCATTTAAAATCAAAAGAAATGAAAACTAAATTTATTTTTTTCGTGACCACAGCCTTCTACCTTTTGTTACTTGGCTGTTCGGCAGAAGAGCACGGGATTGTTCCTCCACCGGTAGATACTCCGGACGGGGAAAAAACGGTAGCTCAATTGAGACTTGAAAACACCTATGAACAAATGGAAACACGTGCTGCAGATACGGATACCGAAGGACCTACGGATGCGGAACGTAAAATTGTAAAACCTTTAAATATTCTTGTATTTAAAGATAACGGAAGTTTCGAAAGGGAATATCTGGACATGGATACAATTCCTGTTAATCCCTGGCCGGGAACTACACAGACGGACACATTCACTATAACATCGGGTCGGAAATTCTTCTATATTTTTTCAGGGGTTCATACAGATCTCCAGAGTTTTATCCCGAATGAAACAAATAATAAGAATAGGTTGAATTATGAAAAGACGGAATTAACCAACTTGTTTGGGACGGCAGCTGGTCAACCGGATATACCTATTCTAGCATCACCGAATTTCCTGAACGCTACATTATGGTGGGATACAATAACGGTGGCCGCAGGTGGAACTAAAGATAACCCAAGGGAAATCGAACGTGAAATCGGACGGGTTGCAGCAAAAGTAAAATTGCAGGATGTAAATAAGGGTTCGGCTTCTCTTATGAAAGGTGATTTCCTGAATCCTCATTTCAGGTTAGGAGCTGTTCCTACAAAATGTTATCTGGTCGGACAATACGAAGGAACGATCAAGCCGCCAAAAGCCGGACACGGGCAGGTTATCAGTGCTGTCCATAATGAAGGGTGGGAAGATCCGGCTAATGCGGGACAGCAAAATCCGCTTTTCCGCAATTATGCTGTAGCATCTTATAAAGATGTAAGCAGTGCGGATAATTTCTTCTATGCCGTGGAAAATACAACAGCTCCGGACGTTGCCGCAGGAACGAATGATCTGTATTATGGTAACACTACTCATGTAAGATTAAGGACTAAATATGTACCGGAGGCTTCGGAAATAACAAGTACAATTAATTTCCCGGCCCAATCAGCCGGCCTTAGTCTAAGCGGAGATTTCTGGACTATTTATGTAAATGGTGTAAGGTATCTGGTAGATGCAAATCCTGACCCGGCAGTTACTCAAGGCTCAAAAGTACCAGCTCCTGATGCGGGAACGGAAGTAAATTATTATGTAACCGGACTAAATTATCACAAATTTGTAATACGTGACAGAAGAGAAACGCTGCCTGAAAAACAATGCTGCGTACTTCGTAATCACTATTATGAAATTGAAGTAACGGATATTTCGGATTTAGGTGATCCGGACGATACTGTTAAGCCATGGATACCTGTAGAACAGGAAACAGATTTGATTATAAGAATCAAGGTTATAGACTGGTCTAAGATTACTCAGAAAGAAAAGGTTTAATCAATGTTGGGATACTTGCCGGGAGTTGGTTCCGGCAGGTATCCGTTTTAGAGAGTAATTAAATGCTTTATTATTATCATCTATATTCATCATGAGTGCAATAAGAATTATCGTATATGTTGGTATAATGTCGCTTTTATGCAGTTGCATCAAGGAAGATTATAGTGATTGCCCTACTGGTAAGTATATTTGTTTCAGATCGGTAATGACAAAATATATGTATGAGGAGTTCGTGGAGAATATTGACTTATATCTGTTCGATACTGATGGCTACCTGGTAAATAGCTATAGTTATCGTAAAGATGATTTATATAATTATAAAGCATTACTGCCTATGCAGGAAGAAGGCGATTACTTATTGGTTGCATCTGTTAATAATTCGGATGATTATAGTACATCCGGAAAAGATGATTTACAGTCGTTTCAGATTTCTTTAAAAACAGATGAAGCGAATATTATCAGAAGAAAACAAGCCGATATATACCACGGAATGCAAAATGTTTCTTTTACTCCTTCTACCTGGCTGTTCTGGGAAGAGGATACGGTACCATTGTATAAGAATACCAATCATATCAACGTAAGTCTTACATACAATGGATATACTTCTCCCGGAGAATCAACATTAAATATGTTTATAGAAGGCAACAACGGGACATATGATTATAAAAATGATTGTATGAGTTCTTCTTTACGTACTTATTATCCACATTCTATCGAAGCGGTAAGTGAAAAGGTTGACCGGTTCCGCTTTACCACCATGCAGCTTTATATTGGAAGTGATTTATTACTTTATCTTCAGGATAAAAATGCGGATGGTAAAATAATCCTGAATAAACAACTTAATATATTATCCTATCTGAGCCGGATATATCCGACAAATGATCATCTGGATCAGGAAGATATATTTAATATAGATTTGACTATCGACGGAGATTTCCAGATACTTGAATTAAAAATTAACGACTGGTTCCTGATACGTGGAGGGGAAGAAGTTTAAAGAGGATGTTGAAATGAATAAACGGCATTACATATTACTTCTGTTTTTTCTACTATTTGTGGGAATAATTCAATCCTGTTCGGAAGAACAGGTAATCGAGCCCAAAGAAGAGGAAAAGGAAATAGATATAACGATCAGCTTTGTAACCGGCCGGCCGTCTACCCGCGCTATGGATGTATTGATGGAGAATGAAATCAAGGAAATTGATGTGTTGGTATTCTCGGAAGGGTTGGACGGTAAAGAAGCATTCAGTTATCGCGCGGAAGGAAAACAAATAACAGGTAATGGGGCAGAAAAGGAATTTAAGGTTACATTGATGAAAAACGCCAGCAAAAAATATCGCCTGGTAGTAATCGCAAACGCCAAAGAATCATTTAACTCCATATCGCTTGAAGGTGAAAAAGATGAGATCATGCGTAAACTGGAGTTTTCACAGTCCGGTAAATGGCCTGCTAACCTGGACGGACAGACTGATAATTACCGGGTAATACCCATGTGGGGCGAAAGCGGGTTTGTCATCATTGACGAAAACCTAGCAAACCAATTTTCGCAATCTCCGATATTATTATATCGTGCACTTGCGCGTATAGACCTGCAGCTGGATAATAATGTAAATAACTTCAGGATGACGGGTATCTATTTATATAATTACAATACAAAGGGTTGTGTTGCACCTAATAAAGATGCTGACTGGGACGAACATCCTTATGAACCCGGAGAACTTAGGGTTCGGAATGTATCTCTGCCTCAAAATACCGGACATGTACAAACGCCTCCACTATATTATCCAGTCACCGGAAACTTTTCGGAAGCATCCATTTATACATTTGAAGCCGAGAAAGCCGCTAAGGGTGATTATAACAACGCCACGTGTCTGATTATGGAAGGAATATACGGTAGTAATGCGGATACAGACCGTTCCTATTACCGGATCGACTTCCGTATTGTGTGGAATGTATATGTACCCGACCCCGAAGGTCCCGGAGGCAGGTATGAAGAATGGGATGAAGGGGGCGGGGGCGGATTTGTCGGATCAGCGCGTACTTTTCCCCATATTCTGCGTAACCATGTATATGATATAACTGTAACGGATGTAACCAGTGAGGGTTATAAAAGTGCGGATGATGCGTTCCGTAGAACAGCACAGGGATTAGAACTTCAAATGAATATATGGACAAATAAGGAGATCAACCCGCCGATCGAAGATTACATATTGAATGTTGAACCCGGTATTATTAATTATCAGATAACATCCACGAGTCCGGATGTATATGTTGGAGAGATAAATATACAAACAGATGCACCGGGCGGGTGGGATTATACCATTGTATCCGGTTCAGATTGGCTGATTGCGACAAAAGGAGATAATAATAAACTTATTTTTAATATATTGAAGAATAATATTTCTTCATCCGTTCAAGGGACAATAAAAATAAAAGCCGGAAAGATCGAAAAAGATATTGCGGTGAAAGTTACCCGATAAAGATGAAAAAAAGATGCATGATATTGTTGTATGTAATGTTTTCCGTATTGTCATGTACGACAGAAGAAACAGGAGGGCTGATACCACAGGATAAAGTACCGGCTGTCAGGCTGGAACTGGATATACCTTCGACCAGTTCATATTCTACAAAAGCGGCTTTTCAGGAAAACACGATAAATGAAATAGATGTACTGGTGTTTAAAAATGAAGAGGGGCGGGATAAGTTTCTTTATCATCAGGCAATACCAGATAGTGAAATAACGGAAGGCCCGGGAAACAAAAAGATCTTTACAATGAATTTCGACACTACAGATATATCAAACGGTGTTCGTTTGATGATACTTGCCAATTCACACAATGAAATTGAAACGCTTATTCAAAATAATGTAATATCTGAAGGAACAGACAGGGAAATCGTACATAAAAAACTGACGTTCGATGGCAAACGATGGATGGTTCCATATATATCGGGAAATGTTCCTTTATTTCCTATGTGTGGTTTGACCACATCACATCTTTATCCCAGCCAGGAAAATGATATGCCTGTAACCAGGGTTACACTTTACAGGTCGTTAGCCAGGATTGATGTTGGCGTAGATATTTATAACTCAACGAGTGCTTTAAGGAATGAATTTCAAATAAAAGAAATATCGGTAATGGGCATTAATCAGATAGGGTGTATAACCCGTTTGTTTGATGAAGAATTATATGATCCTGTGGAAGTGGCGAATTTACCAGAGGAGAATACCAGGTTAGTGGATTTGAGGAATACATATGTATTAGCAAATGCCTCATATGCCATGGAAGGACAGATTTATGTGCCGGAATCAGATGTGCTGAATATCGTTGATAATTATGTTCTTGAGTATTCCGATTTAAATGGGCCGGTATATATTAACCCCAACGCCGATCCTAAAACCCTCCCTTATAATGGTGTTTATTTAATCATCAAAGCAACTTATAAAGGGCAGGATAACAGGTATTACCGGATAGATATGGAAGATACCGACGGATATTGCCAGATAGTTCGCAATCATAAATATGTAGTTAATATTATGAGTGTAAATAATAACGGGCATGCCGCTTTTACTGAAGCAATGAATGACATATCGACTAATGGAATCAATTCATTTGTACTTGGTGAAGAAGATGCCGACATTGTTCATATAGCAACAAGCGGAAAATATTTAATGGGAACAGATAAAAATGAGATTGCTGTTGCCAAAGGTGGAAATTATTACGAAATAAAGATTAAAACAACATATTCCAAAAACGGTCAGTGGCAATGTACTGCCAGATCGGAAAATCCTGAATGGTTAAATGTCAATTTAGGAACCCCCACAAATAAAGGGCGGTTTGCATTAACAGTTTCCGTTTCACAAAATGGTACGAATGCGGAGCGACAAGGAAAAATAATTATTACTTCAGGAACGATACAAATGGAGGTAAATGTTATGCAATCCGGCTCTTAATCCATATATTTCATTATTCAACGATAGGTTTTTGTGTAGTTATCCTCATTCTGTGATAGAAATTATTTTTTTAACCTATACAATACGTATCTTCTACTGAATTAATAATACATTGTACCTTAGTTAAATAATAATTATATATTGATTGAATAATTGTTCAACCAATGATAATTATTATTTGACGGGGAAAAAATATTTTCAACTGCAAGTGTTCCTCATTATATCATTTGCAGTCTATTTTTATTCCTTATTGGTGACAAAACCGTTTTTATAATAAAAATAGCTTTCTTCAATCGTTTCCGGTGTATCCGCTTCAAGTGCGTAGAGGATTTCACGGCAGAATTCGATTGGGGAGGTACCACTGGCTGTGATAATATTACAGTCTGTTACAGCTTGTTTATTTTGATAGTTACCTTCTCCGGTGTATAAATCTCCTGCATATTGCTTAAGATATTCAAGTGTATTGCTGGTGTGTTTTACTTGGTTAAGCAATCCGTTCATTCCAAGAAAAACAGAAGCATTGCATATGGCGGCAACCAATCTATTCCGGGAGATAGCTTTTTCTACTAAAGGGAGTATTTTCAGGGATTCCGGATTGAACCAATTCATCCCGCCAATCAGGATCAGGGCAGCATAATCCTCTGGAATGTCTTCGATGCTGTAATCGGGCAAAAGCTTAAATCCTCCAATGGAATTAATAGGTTCTTTGGATAGAGAGAGTGTTTTAACTGTGTATTTAATAGGGTTTCCGGGTTTTACTCCCGTATTTAGGCATGTGGAGATATAAGCGCCTTCCCAATCGGCAAACCCGTTTAACAGTACAAAAATGACTTCTTTCTTATTCATCTGTGGTATTATATTTTGTGTAAAGATATTATTTTCTTGTTTTTCTTCCTTTCTTTTTTCTTCAACAGTTTTTATTTTTGTTTTTCAACCTTATAATAAAAGATATGGCAAGGCCTACAAATGAAGAGGAATTAATAGCAAAAGCTACCGGAGAATTTGAAAAATTGTGGAAACTTATAGATTCGATGCCGAAGGAAAAACAGGATGCTTCATTTTCTTTTGAAGACAGGGATAAAAATCTGCGCGATGTATTGATCCATTTATATGAGTGGCATCAATTGTTATTGAACTGGGCCCGTTCCAATCATGCAGGAAATGCAGCAAACTTCCTGCCACAGCCTTATAACTGGAAAACTTATCCTCAAATGAATGTAGAATTTTGGGAAAAGCATCAAAAAACATCGTTGGATGAGGCGAAAAAGCTTTTATCCAAAAGCCATGAAGATACCATAAAATTAATAGAATCGTTTTCAGATGAAGAGTTATTTACAAAAAAATTCTTCCCCTGGACCGGGAGCACCAATCTGGGAAGTTATTGCATTTCTTCTACTTCAAGCCATTATGACTGGGCTATCAAGAAAATAAAAATGCATATAAAGAAATGAAAGTTAATGGGGTTTAACCGGGAACATATAGCGCCTTGTGGAATTAATTGTGGCGTTTGTATTGCTTACCTACGGAAAAAGAACCCTTGTTGCGGGTGTAATGAAAATTCATTAAGTAAGCCTAAGCATTGCATTTCCTGCCGGATTAAAAATTGTGATCATTTATTAAAGACAAAATCCGGTTTTTGTTTTGAATGCTCCAAATTCCCGTGTTTACGGATAAGGCAATTAGATGCCCGCTATGTGAAAAATTATCAAACCAGCCTGATACATAATTTACAGGAAATTCAGAAAAATGGCGTAACTGTTTTTCTGATTCTGGAAAATAAAAGCTGGATATGTTTATTCTGCGGACAGGTTTTATCCGTTCATAGTGATGTATGTCTTGCTTGCAATAAGCCAAGAAATAAATAAGAATAGCCCGATAATCGTCTAAAAAAGATGTCCGGCTATCCGTTTTTCAGTTAAACGCAAAGCGGCTCTTTTATGTTCAGATCCGTTTGTGTGTATTGACGAGATGACTTATTCACTACTTTTCTCAATAAACTACTACCTATAAGTATCGTAAGAAATTCGGCGATCGGTATGGTGAGCCAAATACCTGTTACTCCCAATAAGCCGGGTAAGATAGTAATACCGGTTATAATAAACACCAGTCCGCGGAGTGAAGCAATCATCAAAGACCATTTGGCATTATCGATCGCTGTAAAGAAGCTTGCACTAAAGATATTGAATCCATTCATAAGAAAAGAAAATCCCATAATCCGCGATCCTTGTACGGCCATGTCTATAACCTTTTGGGATGAGCTGTCGAGAAATAGGGATATGATGTATTCGCCACATGTCCACAGCAATACAAGAAATACAAGGCCGATCAGGAAATTGGCGCGGAAAACCACTTTGAGGGCTTCACGTATCCTGTCCCATAATTTTGCTCCGTAGTTATAACTTACCACAGGAATAGTTCCGTCTGATATACCCAACAGGATACTTGTGCCGATAAATATGATATAGTTGATCACTGAAAAAGCTGCTACTCCTTCTTTACCGGCAAATCTCATTAGTGTAAGATTAAAAAGAAAAAGCGTCACACCCATGGCTATTTCAGATACTCCTTCGGAGGATCCATTATAAAATATTCTCCACAGTAACCGCCAACTGAAACTGCCTTTTTTTTGTTTCAGGTTAGTATGGCGCCTGAGTTGTTTCCATGCCACCGCTCCTGATAGGATACAACCTGTAAGCATAGAAAGTCCTGTAGCCAAACCTACGCCGAATGTGCCCATATCGAATTGTGTCACGAATAAAATACTCAGCACGGTATTCATTAATACGGAAGATATCATCACGATCATGGAAAACCGGGGATGTCCCAATGCTTTAAGTACATAGTCGAAGAAGTAGAAGCAGGCGTTGGCTATCATAAACGGCATCACCCCACGTATATAATTTACCGATCCGTCGAGAAGCACGCCGTCGGAACCGAGGAACCGGGCCACTTCGGACGGAAATGCATTAATAAAGATGCAGAACACTGTAGCAAAACCGATGATAAAAAACATACCGGTTTTGAGTGCACTTTTTGTTTTGAAGTAATCTCCCTCTCCCATTCCTATACTCATCTGTGCCTGTGAACCTATGCCTACGATAAGTGCTATCGCTGTTAGCATGGTGTATGCGGGCATAACAAGACTAACGCTTGCCAGTGCATCGGCCCCTATAAAATTTCCCACAATGATACCGTCGATAATCGATTGAAGACTAAAAAAGACTAATCCCACTGCACCGGGTATGGCATACCTTGCAATCAGTGGTCCCATTTTACCGGTCGCCAGTAATTTTTCTGCGTTTACCGCTTGATTTGTATTCATAAAAAATTGAATGATTGTTCAAATATTGGTAAAAAAAAATTATGCTTTCAGCAAATAATAGTAATCCTGCAATACCTGCCGGGTATGCCGGATATACCGGCTGATACTGTTTGTTTCCGTCGACTGCATCCACACGCCGTCGAGGAGAAGTATAAAATGTGCTGCTATTTTTTCTGCAGGAAGCAAAGGTCTTATTTCTCCTTTTGAAAGTGATTTGTTAACAGCATCCGTCCAGGCTTTTTCTTCTTCACGGCGCATATGGAAATACTTTTTTTCAATTTCCTTTTCTTTCCGCATCATCTGGTAAAACAGGAAATCGTAATTAGCCATTGTAATTTTTCCTGTTCCTGCATAATTCCGCCACTGACGGGATATTGCCGTATATTTCTCTATAATATATTGCATCATACCGATAAGGTCGTATCCTTTTGTTTCGTCCGTATTGATAAGGAAGGAAGATACCAGATATACTTCTCCCGCTGCCTTAAAGAGTTCTTCCTTACTGCCGAAATAATGATATAACAGCCCGCGCGACATACCGGTTTCCGCCTGTATATCGGTTATAGAAACAGCATTATATCCTTTCGTCAGTAAAAGGAAAAATGTCTTCTCCAGTATATATTCTTTACTATCTTGTTTTGTCACGTTATTGAACGATTGTTCAACAAAGGTATACCTTTGTTTCGAGATATACAAACTTTTATTTGTTTTGATAATAAAAGAGGTTATGTATCAATAAATTGTATTTTTGTATACAAATTAAAAAGGGAATGAAAGAAAATAAATACGACGATAAAAGCTTTTTCGAACAATATAGAAAGATGAACCGTTCGGAAAAGGGGCTTGAAGGGGCAGGAGAGTGGCATGTCCTTAAAACAATGCTTCCTGATTTTGCGGGGACTGATGTCTTGGATCTCGGATGCGGTTTCGGGTGGCATTGCCGCTATGCGATTGAGAACGGAGCTTCTTCTGTAATTGGTATTGATATCTCCGAGAGAATGCTGGAGCGGGCGAGGGAGATAAACAACCTGAAAGGGATTGAATATATCCGCAAACCTCTCGAAGAAGTCAAATATCCTAAGGAGACATTCGATATTGTATTGAGTTCACTCACATTTCATTATATCAAATCATTCGATATACTTAGCCGTAATATTTATAAATGGCTCAAGCCGGCCAGTAGCTTTGTGTTTTCGGTTGAACATCCTGTTTTTACGGCTTATGGTACACAGGAGTGGGCTTATGATGAGGAAGGTAACAGGCTGCATTGGCCTGTGGATAATTATTTTATGGAAGGAAAACGTGAGGCTGTTTTTTTAGGAGAGAAAGTGGTAAAATATCATAAAACGCTTACCACTTACCTGAATTGCCTGCTTAAAGAAGGATTCACTATAAAGGAGGTTGTAGAGCCTGAACCAAGCAAAGAGATGCTGGAGGCTTATCCCGATATGAAAGATGAATTGCGCCGTCCCATGATGTTGCTTGTTTCTGCTAAAAAGTGATGTCTGTTTTTGTGTTACCTTTATTATATGATGACAGATAGGTTAACTCCCAGCCAGTTATGGGCAAGGCAGCAAATCACGGAGCAGGATGTGAATTATCAGGTATGGAGTAAGAAACGGGAATCTATCCGTCAATACTCACGTATAAGTCACAGCTGTATTTTTACTGTCGATGTCTTTAAGCAACGCTATGACTTTGCTTCTGATAATTTCTCTTTACTTTTTGGATATAATCCGTCCTGGATACAAAATATAAGAAAGCAGGGCGATATGCTGGAAGAACGCATCCATCCCGATGACAGGGTGCAGCTTATGGAATACCAGGTGGAACACGGACTCTTTATTTATTCACTTCCGCCGGAATGCAGAAATGACTACCAGCAGATATTCCAGTTACGAATGTTAAAGAGCAGTCAACAATACATAAACATCGTCACCCGGCAACAGGTTGTGGAAACGGATAGGAATGGTAAGGCATGGATCATTATGGGTATAATGGATATTTCGCCTGATCAGGGTTTTTCCGGTAAAGTTAAACGGACTGTTATCCACAGAAAAACAGGTGAAATAATAGATTGTTCTTCACCGGCAAAGGAAAATGAATTAACTATACGCGAAAAAGAAATCCTTCTGCTTATTCGTCAGGGTTTACTTAGTAAAGAAATAGCATATAGACTTAGTATAAGCATTCATACGGTGAATAACCACCGAAAGAATATCCTGGCAAAACTGAATGTCAATAATTTTATGGAAGTAATTAATAAGATATTCTGATTTTTGAAAGAAGTGATTAATAGTAAGTTTATCAATGATTTGTATCTTTGCATCAAACTAATTTAATGAAATTATGCGAAAAATAGCCGTTAGAATATTATATCCTTTTTTAATCGCTGTATTCGCCTTACTATCTTGTAGCGAAGAAGAAGTGATCAAGCCTGAAATGCCCCGTCAAAACGATCAGACTTTATTTATGTATATGCCCTGGTCGAGTAATCTTACTTCATATTTTCACAATAATATTGCTGATTTTGAAAAGGCAATCGGACAAGGTATTCTCTCAAACGAACGGGTGATCGTATTTTTTTCTACCTCTCCTACGGAGGCTACTATGTTTGAATTATTGTACGAAAACGGACAATGTCTGCGTGATACGCTGAAAAACTTCACAAATCCTCCTGTAACAAGTGCCGAAGGTATATCGTCCATACTTACCGATGTTAAGACATTTGCTCCTGCAAACCGGTATGCAATGATTATCAGTTGCCATGGGATGGGATGGCTTCCTGTTACCGATACCAAAACATTACGTTCCGGAGAAGCATATCACTGGGAAAATGAAGGAGTACCGTTGACTCGTTTTTTCGGGGGGCTCACCAGCGAATACCAGACAGAGGTATCCACCCTTGCACAGGGCATTAAGAATGCGGGAATAAAGATGGAATATATTATGTTTGACGATTGTTATATGTCGACCGTTGAAGTGGCTTATGACCTGAAAGATGTTACCCGTTATCTGATTGCATCCCCAACGGAAGTCATGGCTTATGGATTTCCTTATGCCGATATGGGTAAATACCTGGTAGGAGAAGTGAATTATCAGGGCATATCAAACAGCTTTTATGAGTTTTACAGTAATTATTCGCAGATGCCCTGCGGAACTATAGGCGTGACCGACTGTTCCGAATTGGAGAATCTTGCTTCTATAATGAAAGAGATAAACAACCGGTATAAATTCGAAACCGATATGACCGGCAGCATACAAACAATGGATGGATACACTCCTGTCATATTTTTTGATTATGCCGATTATGTATCTAAACTATGTCGTGATGAAGCCCTGTTGGCTATGTTTACGGAACAGTTTGAACGTACGGTTCCTTCGGATTATAAGAAGCATACACCCAGCTATTATACAATGACCAAAGGGAAGATCGACATAAAAAGATTTTCCGGTATAACCATTTCCGACCCGAGTTTGCATTCATTGGCATTATCGGCTAAGACTGAGACCGCCTGGTACAGGGCAACACATTGATTTATGGCAGCCAACTGAGGCTATCGGTCAACAGATTGTTTTGCCGCCATATCAATAGTTCTTCATAGCTTTTTACCTGTCCGGTAAAGACTGCCCGGTAGACTTCTATACCTGGGATAAGTGCTTTTTGGGGCATATCGTATTTAATGCGGAGTATAATCCGGCGTAGTTCGGGAGTAAGTTTGAGGCGGATGGCTTCGGTTGTTTTTTCTACTACTCCGTCGTATTTGGACCCTTTGCGGATATGGATCATATCAAATTTCCAGCTATCGTTGTTTTTATCTTCGTAGCGGGCATGCCATTCGAGGCATTCTTCTTCGGTGTCAATCAGGTTTTTATATTGAATATCAGTAAAGTTTAATTTTTCGGCTAATCTACCTATGACAGAGAAGCTGTCGGTAACGGATATCCGGTCAGTATAGATATGCATATCGATATCTTTGTGTATCATGAGATTTGTTTTCAAAGAACCTACAATGTGTACGGTTGCTCCGATGCCTTCCCATAACTGGATGATCCGGGACTGATCTATTATTTCCCAGGCCGTCTGTACGTTCTGTTCCGCTAATGCAAATATATCTTCATTCATGATCGTTAATTTTTATCATTTCAACCATCATAAGATTTGCCTGATTTTCATCCAGATATGTATTGCAAACCTTATAACCAAGCGATTCGTATAATCCTATATTATGGATGCTTGAAGCAGCAGTGAACAATTGGAACTTGTTAGCGAACGGATTAGCTTTTTCCACTTCTCTGAGCAATCTTTTGCCTAATCCCTGTCTGCGGTAGCCGGTGTGGACAATAAGTTTGCCGAGCCATACCCTGTCGTCGAGAACCCTGTATTTAACCGATCCTATAATCTTATCACCATCCGTTGCTTTGAGAAAGATATAGGTTGTAAAATCGGATAAAATAGAGTCATAGGTTTGTTTTAGCGGTTCGATATCATAATTTCCATGCCACTCTGCCTCCGTTCTAAAAGCCTCTTTTTGTAGCAGGAGAATCTCGTTTAGATCGTCAATCCGTGCCGGTTCTATCCTGATATTATTACTCATTTTTTTATTTATGTATATGATCTGCAAAAATATATAGTAATAGGTATAGAATAACTATTTAAGAGTTTATCTTTTATTATTAAATTTGAAAAATAGATAAGTTAACCAAATATGAAATTGATCAACAAAGTTTGAAGAAACAAAATTATAATGAATCCAATAAAAACAGACAGATTGATAATTAGGTTTGCACAACCGGAAGACTCGGAAGCTATTTATTATTACCGTTCCGACTTTATTGAAAATAAATACCAGGGATGGCATCCTGACTCTGTTGAAGAAGTCCGTGAGTATATTAAGCATATGCCGCAAACATTTGATGTTGCAGATGTATGCTTACAGTTGGTAATAATCCGCTTAATAGATAACCGGCTTATCGGAGATATGGGAATTATATTTTCCAATCATGATAACATGCAGGCTGAAATAGGTTGTACCTTGCATAAACATTTTCAGGGAAAGGGTTATGCTACTGAAGCTTTGAAGGCGATTGTAGACTATCTTTTTCTTTCATTAAAAAAACATCGTGTTATGGCTTCAATCGACCCCCGCAATACTTCTTCGCTGCAATTGATTGAGCGTTTAGGATTCAGGAAAGAAGGGCATTTTAAGGAAAGCTATTTTCTTAGGGGCGAGTGGGTGGATGATATAATATATGCTATTCTCAGAAGAGAGTGGGTGGGTAACGGCAGATAAAATGCGGTATACCAATAGGCTGTTTTAAAAAAGAAGGTACGAATCAGTAAAAAGACTCTTTTACTGGTTCGTACTTTTTGATGTTCACTTTTCATTATGCTCTGCGCTCAGTCCTTCTTGCAGCATCTTTTTTGGCTTTTCTTATTCGGAGGATTAAGTATGAACCGTATATTAAGATAAGTGATGCAATGCTGATGTATCGTTTCGTCTGTGCGCTCACTTTGATATCGGCAAATCCCCAGGTCGGTGTACGTCCGCCGCTTGTGGGTCTTGCTGCGGCTCCACGTTGAGGGTTGCCTGCTGCCGGACGGGTGTTTTCACTATTCCTTGAGGCTCGTGCTTCGGTAGATGCGGGCAAGGTTGTCTGGCTTTGTGCCCCTGCCGGTTGGTTTAGTGCTACTGCTTCTACTGCAGCGCGGGGAGCTTGTCCGCCTCTTGGATTAAGCATACCGCCTGTTTGTATTCCGATAGCATGGATAAAGAGGGTAGCGTAGAGTACATAGGCCCATGTTTGCACCTTCTTCCACGTGCGGTAGGTCATATATTTGCGTACCCAGTCGAATGAAGTAACCCACAGGGGAATAAAGATTATCAACATGATGATCCCGAGTATGAAGCTGAAACTGCTTATCCCCGCTCCCAATTCGCTTACTACTTTTGTCTTTTCCAGGTATTCGGCTTTGTTTGCGAAGAACTGAAAAGAGCCCGGGAGGTTATTCATTACCCGTATCAGGGAATGGGCAAGTACCGGAAATCCGCATATAATAGATAGTTCTTTCCGGATGCTGAGTAATTTTTTTACGAATGTTACCTTAGGGTCGAGTGCTCCCATATACATGATGATGATCAGCAGGGGATGCCCGAGTGTTCCCATATGTATGTAGTCTCTTACAATTTCACCGAGAAACGGTATCGTGACAAATCCTGACATTTCAACCCCAAAGAGTTTCATTACCGATGGCAACGATACCAATATAAAAGGTATTGAGAATACAATATACCAGATGGTTGAATTTTTGCGTATGGATTTCGATAATAAAATACATAACAGCGTCAGTATGGCTACTGAGGTAAGTAATGGTGCAACCGACCTCAGAAATTCCAGAGATTCTATTAATAACTTGATCATGGTGTAAGTTTGCTGTATATTTGTTTGATCCCGTCGTACATGCCGGGTATGGCTATTGTTCCGTGGGTTTCGTCTGTGAATGATTTACTGTAATGTCGCAGGCCTTTTGCCTTTGGTAATGCTCCGGTAAGGAACCGGTCTATCCGGTTGAGGTGATTCTCTGTCCGTCCCGGTCGTTTGGCGGAGGCTATGCCTATATAGAGGCTTTTCCCGGTAAAGTCTTTTCCTTCCATCAATTCGCCGGCTTGTTCAGATAGTTTTCCCTGGTCCCACCACAGGCTCGGATCGAGTGCCAAATATGTGTCGAAGAGTTCGGTGTGGGTGAGGAATGTATAAAGGGTGAAAAGTCCTCCGTAGGAATGTCCTATCAGCATATTCTGTCCGTTTGTACGGTAGGTGTTGTTTATTACCGTTCGCAATTCCCCGGTAAGGAAACGGTTGAAGCTTTCGGCGCCCCCTCCTTCTGGAGCGCTGGCAGTAGTTATCGTGCCGTCCCTTCGTGCTGCAGAGGCAGTGGGTGTCAGGTCGCGTGTGCGGTCGGTGTTAAGTATGCCAACGATTATACTGGGTGGAAGTATCTTTGCCTTGCCTGCAGAAAATGTTTTACTGATGCCGACAAGGGAATGGAAAAAAGAATTGCCGTCTAAAAGATAGATTACGGGGTATGCCTGTGCAGGTTCATGTCCGTACTCCTCAGGCAGGTGTACCCAATAACTTCGATCTTCCTGCAAGACGGCAGAGTATATCGAATGTTTTTTTCCTATGCAGATATCCTCCTGGCTCTGCACGGTTGATGAAAGCAGGAGGATGATCAACAGAAAATAAATTCTACACACGTTTTATTCAGTATATGTCAGTTTACCTACGCCTGATATTTGTGTTGAATTGACGGTAAGGCCTTTAGTTGCCGCAGCTGTTTCGGGGTTGATCGCGTAAATTGAGGGTTGTCCGTCAGTAGTTGTTACGGCTACATAAGCAATATCGTTTTCAATATACGGTGAATTTCCAAATCCGGATACAGTGGACGGCATACCGGTTACATAGGTCAGTTTCATATCTTCTCCTTTGAAGATGGCCAACTGGGTAGCTGCCGGAACCGTTTCTGTAAGAGGCTGGTCGTACATCAGCATCAGGAAGTAATCGTCTGTTATATGCCATGTACGTACAAAAGATTTGCCATCCGATTGCGCTTCGATGTTGCAATAATAGTTTTCATCGAATGTTTCAGTTCCGGCTTTTATCCGTACAACTCCGGCTGGTAACGTGGTTTTCTGTACGTCTGCAGCCATTGTTTTTGCATAGCTGGGTGAAAACACATAGATGTCTCCGTTATCTGCCGGCCATATCATTTGGTAATATTGGGAACGGTTGCGTCCGGCAGGGTAACTGATTTTATCTGTTTTGATCAATTTCGGGTCAGTGAATGTATTGTTGCTATAGATCGCTACCCAGGCTTCGTCGGGATATTGTGTCCATTGTAATTCTCCTTCTACATAGGCGCCACTACCACTACCACCCGATTCCGTCTTTACCAGTTCGGGATATTTCACATATTTTCCTCCCTCTGCTTTGACACCATATTGGCTTAACCCCATAGGAACGACTGCTGAATATATTTTGTTGTTTACCTGTAGGATACCGGATAACGTAACGAATTCTCCGTTACCCAAATAGTTCTCAGCCATGATGTCCTGATTATTAGATGTATAGGTTTCTTTGTTGACGTCCAGGTATGAGATAAGGAAACCTTTGGGTAAATAGCCGTTTTCATCGGCGAATTCCTGACTCATATCCCCTGTTGAAGATGTGATGATCTGGTCGTTATAGATACCGTATGAAGTGAATCGCCGTATCTCGTAGGTGAAATCGCGTTCTTCCACTTTTCCTTCGGAATTCAGTATATAGGATGAGCTGACGCCTGCGTTCCCCTGGTTATATACCAGACGATAGAGGTATTTATCCTGACAATAAATCCAGTATGTACCGCTTTCGGTGGTCAATCCACTGTTTGCTGCAGTTATAGTCCCTTCTGTTAATGTATCGGCCGTTAAAAGGTAATTCGCTGTTACCCCCGCGGCTGTTACTGAGGCTGCTACCACGTAGTTGGAAACGGCTTTTTCGGTTGGATTGGGATCCGGATCGGGATCTGGATCCGGAGCAGGGTCGTTGCTATCGTCACAGGATGTAAATACGCTACAGGCCATGATCATGGCTGCAAATGTGATCATAAGATAATTCTTTTTCATATTCTTCTGATTATTATATTTATACTATTATTTATTAGTGAGTGAATATGCATAGTGTTAATTGCCGAAGTATACCCTTAGTTTTCCGTAAAATGCTCTTCCGGCTTTTTGTAAACTGAAATTGTCGTACAGTTTTTCGTTGGTGAAGTTGCGGCATTCAAACGACAGGTTATATCGTCCGTTCTTTAACCCGTACGAGATGGTCAGATTGTGGGAGAATTGGGAGGGTACCACAAATTTGGATTCGCTGCCCAAAGCTTCCGAATAAAGCGGGAAGCTGTGCATATACAGATTATCGTAGGTAACGGTGAGCAGATTTCCTTTTTTCCACAGGTCACGCCAATAGAAAGTCACGTCGGAGTTGGCGAAACGGTAAGGCAGATTCGGCATGCGGGCGCCGTAAGTAAGGCTTTCCTGACTGGTTTCGCTGCCGGTTGTTTTTACATTATCGCGTACATTCATTTGTGTAAAGTTTCCTCCCACGCTTACCCAATGTGAAAAGCCGTAACGGGCGGATATATTATATCCCTTCGTTTCTACCTTACCGTGGTTTTCATATGTTGCTCCTGTTTTTCCGCCACTGAGGTCTTCCAGTTTGCGCTGAATATAATCTTTGGTGTGACGGTATATAAGACCTCCTTCTACATATACGCTATGTTTTCCGAACACTTCGTTATAACTGAGGTTGAAATTGATATTATCGCTGTTCTCCGGTTTGAGGGAGATGTCGCCCGACTCCAGGTCCTCATCACCAAACATCTCCTCATTGGTTGGCAGACGGTAGGCTTTTTCGTAGGATAGTTTGGCCTGTAAGCCTGTGAGTATAAAATAGGTTCCTGCTGCTCCGTATCCCATTGCGCTTACGGAGTTGGTGGTGCGAACATATTCGCTCTGGTTGGTCGATGTGGCTACCGGACCTGCAATGAACTGGTTATAGTATTTACCGAAAGCCGACAAGTTCCAGTTTTCGGATGGCATCAGCCGGTAAGACAAACCGCTTATATTTTTGCGTGTTTCTTTCGGAATGGCTTCTTCGCTGGTGTTTTCATTCAACATGGAGCGGTTGGAACGTTTGAAGTCATTAAGTACATGGTTGAATGTAAACATATGTGCGGTCCCAAGGCGGTAATTGGCGGTAAGCGTTCCGTTCCAGTTATCGTTATTCGAACGGGTATGCTGGTTAGACTGCTCTCCCGGTCCGCGTAAGGGACGCATTTCGCCGCGCCAGTTGTATTCATAACCGGATGTATCCACATTATTGGTGATATTCTTATTGTAGTTGGCCGTTAACACTACATCCAGTCCTTTCGTGAATAAATCATGTTTGCGGTATTCCAGCGAGGGCATAAGCGAATGTCCGTTGCGGTATTTAGCCCCGAATACGATTTCCTGCCGTACACCTGTCTGGATATCTTTATGCATATTGGAATAGGTAAAGCCCAGCATTAAGCGGTCGGCCCACTTCTTATTGACGATACCGATTTTTCCTACTATCGCCTCGTTGTGGTACGTGTCGTGGAACCGTTTTACATGTTCGATCTTATTTTTGTTGATAGCTCCGGTCTCAAAGTCTTTCACGGGCGTATCCACATAATAGTCATTGTCGGAATAATTCTGGAAGGCGTTGATTTCATAGGTGAGCCCGTTGCCGAATGTCTGTCCGAAATTCACATACGAACGGTGGGTGTTGAACGACCCGTATGAGTAGGACGCGTCAAGGAACCATTTGTTCAGGTTCTTCTTTGTTATGATATTGATAACGCCGCCGATGGCATCGGTTCCGAAACCAACCGGTACAACTCCTTTATATACTTCTATACGTTCCGCATAGTTGACGGGGATATTGTTCAGCCCGAACGAACTACCCACGCCTTCCTGCGGTACGCCGTCGATGAATATCTTAATATGTTTGCCACTGAATCCGTCCATCATCAGCTGCATATCCGAACCTACTCCCCCTGACTCTCGTAGTTTCATTCCTGGCGCCTGTGCCAGTGCCTGGCTAAGATTCTGGGTGGAGTTCTGCAATGTCTTGGTGTCGATCGCAATGGCGTTGAACGCGGAACGCTTCAAGCGGGTCACACCGTTTGAAACGACAACTACTTCGCCAAGTTCTTCGGCTTGAGGAGAGATGGTAAGGTTCTGCCGCGTACGTTCGCCGGCCAAAAGTTTTACCTGCCTTTCCACCGTTTTATATCCGACAGCGGAAACCACCAGCGTATAGTCGCCTGCGGGAGCTTTCAGATGGTATAGACCTTCTGCATTGGTAGAACCGCCAACATTCGTGCCTTTTAAATAAACAGTTGCGAAATCAACTATTTCCTTCTCTGTAGACAGTATTTTTCCGGAAATCATGGCCTCTCTGTCGCCACCCCGGCCTTCCCGGCCACCTCTGCCTTGCGGGTAAACATTAAAAGATAAAGTAATGAAAATAAGACCCAGAGAGATATTGCGTATTATCGTTTTCAATGTAAAATGAGTTTGCATCGTTAAAAACCGTTGCAAAGGTCTTTATAAATCAAAAATCCGGCAATCACCATAAATAGGTAAAGTGTATGATGGAAATAGCTATATGTAGGTATGCCTGTTTTGTTGTTCAGTCAGCTTATCCACAGTCTCCCTTCACCTTCCACTTTTTCGCCGAGAGCATTTTCTGAAAAGAGTTTTGGAATGGAAGATATACTTCCACCCGGGAGCACCTTCTTCCACACCCATTCTAACCGGAGGTATTCCGGTTTTTTATCTGTTTGACGGTTTTTGTTTGAGCCTATTACAATTAACCGGAGATTCTTGATGTTTTAATGTATAGCTTACGTCCCTCTGATGTAAAACCCACATGCAACTACTGTTTTAACGCCCGTTAAAAATACTTTTAACAGGTGTTGGAAAGATATTTAACGGGAGTTAAATGCTCTTTTAACTGCCGTCAAATGCATAAAATCATATGACCGGTGTAATAAAAGGTCCTTAACTATGCATTAATTATTCAGGTCTTTTGTATTACATGTTATTTCCGTTATCCGGTTTTCAGGTTTCTGTCGGCAGCGTAGGTGTTTGATTAGCCGTGCGTTTCCGTTCCAAATAATAGGCTATGGTAATTTCTGCCAGTGGAATGATCAGGATAAGGAGAAAAAGAACTAATACATTCGATTTAAATCCGTCGAATAGTTTTTCGACGTGTTTGGTGACTACCTTATTGAGTATCCCGTCGTCTAAAAGATTTTGTATTTTGACATCCAGAAGTTGACGGGTCAATTTCCGATCCATAAGCAACGGCTCCCCGATTCTTTTTTCCACTTCATTAAGGATAATATTTTTAGCCATATCCGATTCAATAAACTTAGCGGTGATGAAAGTGGAAACTTTTACTTTTAAACCTTTCTCCTCCGTCGGGTTCGCTTTGATGGTATTTGCTACTATTTTAGCAGTATAACCTACCGTTTTATCAAGTATTTCATGGCTGCTGAGTTGTAAATACCTTTCACTGATAATGCCGGTTATATATTCTTTGGCATATAGGTTAAACAGGGAGTTTGTATTACCCAGATAAGTCGGAATGTTTTTCACGATTTGCCGTTCGCATCCATGAAGTGCAAACCATTGCATGGCATTATATCCGGCCCATAGGGGTAAAAGCAGGAGATAAGCATAAGCCAGCGTTTTGAGTATCCGGTGACGGCGGTTGATCAACACTTTCTTCCTGAAAGTAATAAGAAGTATCACCATTACCGTAAAACCGCCGACAGCGCCCAGAATCCCCCACCACAGGATAGGAACAGGATTTATATATTCCTTTAAGATGTCCCAGTAAGAAAATATTTCAGAAAAGGAAAAGTTCATAATATACGGAAATCAAATGTATATGCTTTTTTAATCTACTCTAAATAAGGTATCCCTACCTGTACTCATTTATTTATTGCCACTGCTTTAACGCCCTCTTTGGTCATTTTTACAGGCTTTATTGTACCATCGGTATTGAAGTACATACGGTCTACACAGATCTCCCTGTGAAACCCGTTGGAGTCGCCAAGCGGGTGGCGGTGGTAAAAGATATACCATTCATCGGTACCCGGAATATTGATAACCGAGTTATGACCTGCTCCGGTTCCTATTTCTTTGTCCGATTGTAATATTTTACCCATCTTTTTAAACGGTCCGAGCGGCGTATCGGCAATACCATAAGAAACGCAGTAGCCCTCACTCTCCCATGCTCCTTCCGACCACATCATGTAATACTTGCCATTGCGTTTAAGCACAAATGCCCCTTCTGTAAAATTCTCAGGTGTTATCTCTTTGTAATAACTTCCGTCGTCAAAAGCAACAAGACTGAGCAAATCATCGCTTAGTTTAACTAAATTACAGTGGCCCCATCCTCCGTAATACATATAATATTGTCCGTCATCATCACGATATACAAACTGGTCGATGGGTTGTGCGCCGTTGTGGAATTTGTCGATCAACGGTTTTCCCAATGCATCGATAAACGGACCGGCAGGACTATCCGATACCGCAACACCGATACCGCCACATTCGTTATCGCTCTGTATATCGTTGCCTCCAAAGAAAAGATAATACTTGCCGTTTGCCGCAATGATAGAGGGCGCCCAAAGAGCGTATTCGACCCACTTCACGTTCTCTATGGAAATTACTTTCGGGTGTTTGGTCCAGTTGACCAGATCTTTTGATGAGAAAGCATCCATATAATGCTGGATCGTGTAGACAGCATGGACTGTCTTAGGTTCCCTGACAGGATAATTGGCAACAGAATCGGGATTATCAGGAAAATAGATATCCGACAGTGTGGCATATACCCAATATTCATCGCCAAAGACAATAGCCTCTGGGTCGGCATACCACCCTTTCACAAAAGGATTGCCACTGGTTTTTTCGGTCTTTTCTTTACATGATATGAGGCATAACGAGATAAAAAATAACAAAATACATTTAAAACTTTTCATAATACAGTAGTGCTTCACGTTTTGAAGAATTATTTATAGTACTTATTAGTGTCAGATATGATCGATCACAAACATACATAAAAAAAGTGATTTTATCAGCCGGCTGATAAAATCAAACTTCTATCGTTTCATACGTAATTTACTTGCCAGAAATACCCGATGGGAGATTATGTTTTATGGTTCTACTTCTCTTAATCCGATGAATTTCCGTTTTTTTGTTCTTCCGTAAGTTCCATCTCCGATTATGACTCTTTTTATTAATGTGGTGTCTAAAGAGGAATAAGAGGGATATTTGTTTATGAATTCCGAGATAGAATAGTATGATCTTGAACTCATCTGACCTGTTTTTTCATTTGTGGTTCGAAACTCATTCGCTTCAGAGGGTGTAAGACCTAAAGGGATTATGCCGCAGTAGACATCATATTTGTCTTTCGCGTAATAGCCTTCCAATACTTTAAAGGTATGGGGATCTGCACCTATAATAATAACTTCTTGTAAATACACGTGATTTTTATCTTTAGCATATCCGTCAGCCAAAAGGACAAAGGTTTCCGGATCCGCATTTAAAATTGGTGTTTCGTAAAAGAATACAGATGATTTGTCTTTAGCATAATTGGATGTGACATAGCCGACTAAACTAAATGTGGATGGATCGGCGCCTTGAAGAATGGAGTTTTTATAATAAACGGCATTCTTATCTTTTGCATATATTTCATTCAATACTGTAAAAGTTCTTATATCTGTATTCGGAATTTCAGTTCTATAATAAAAGGCATTATTATTATCTTTTGAATAAGCCTCATTTAAAAGCTTAAATGTTTTAGGATCAGCATTATTCACTTTTCTGCCCACATAATAAACGGCATTCCTATCTTTGTAATAGGAATCTTCAATTCACCTGAATGTCTTCGGGTCTGCCCCATCTATTATTCTGTCATTAAAATAAACATTATTTTTGTCTTTCGCATAGTTTTTACTTAATGGTTTGAACGTTCTGTTATCGGCTTCCGGTATAGGATGGTATCTTCTTCCATATAAAACAAACTCAATATCTGTCCAATACCATTCTCTGTCCACGCGTTTATATCCTAAATCGATATGGCAAGAATTTAAAAAAAGGAAAGCTAGTAAGAGCAACATTCCGGGAGCTTTGTTTTTATTATAGCTGATTATATGTTTTTTATGTGTATGCATGTTTTCATTTATTTCATCGTAATGTATTTTATGAAGATAAAATTAATAGTTGCACTTAAGCCTATGGTACAAATACAAAAAGGGGGATTGGCAAAAACAATTTCCCTGATTATTTCGTAATCTGTCCATGTATTGCCAAACTCAAAAATATACGATTTGCTAACTTTAAAAGAGACAATTATCCATCCGCTGATATATAAAAATATATAAATGATCCAACGGATAGGTTGGGGCATAGCGTTTTTTCTTAATACCAAAATGATACATGTAATAAATGAAGCTGCAATAATGCTATAGAAAACAGCTTCAGGAACCGCATAATTGTCCCACCAATATCTATTATCCCAATTTGCAGTTCCGATATAGTTATGCCAAATAATCCCTTTTCCCATGGTGAGGTAATTGAATATAAGTACACTTCCGGCAAGTGTGGCTAAACTGCATAAAAGGAGGAGGGTTATTATTAGCCAGAAATATTTATTCTCCATAGTAAACATAAACGGCCGTTTCCTCATATTTTTCTTCTTCTGTTAGTATCTCCGGCTCTTGATTTCCACAGCAAGATATATTCGTATAACGTTTTTTTTCCACTTTCCTTTTCGTCCAATTTCCTGCGCTATCATATTCCTAATAACTCAAACATGGTTCCGTCCGAATAATTTACGGTCTTTACATTTCCGATAATAAGACGTATTTCGCGACCGGTATAGTGACTGTTCTGTGTCGTTTGTCCCGAAAGTGAATAACCGGACAACAACAGGAAAATAGTAGCTTGTATCACAAATCTTTTCATTCTTCGTTTGATTATTGTTCTTGTTAATTATTGAAGCAAAATACAGGAATTATAATAGTAAAACAGCAAAAAATATGTCTACAAGGTGTTTACATTCACTCGCTGAAAACGTCTACAATTTATTGACGAAAAGTTATTTTTATTGTAAGACCTATAATACTGTTATGAGAAGGAGCGAGATATAACGCTCATATTGGTAAGGATGTACGTGGAGGATAAAAATAAAAAAGAGAACCACAAAATATGTAATTCTCTTTTTAAGGAAGCTCTTCCTCTTGGACTTGAACCAAGGACCCTCTGATTAACAGTCAGATGCTCTAACCAACTGAGCTAAGGAAGAATAAAGTTGCGCAAAGGTAGGCGTAATTTTTAAATATACAAAATGTTTAAGTTAAAAACTGTATCGATTTAATGGGCAGATGAAGTTTAATGCCTTTATTTATTATTTAACTGCCTCATTATTTGGCGGCTTATTTTTTAGTTCCAAATAATGAAGCAGGATAAGTTTTCAGGATGTCGTTATCTCACCAATGGGAATTCGCTTATTCGTAGCGTTGTGCATCCGTAAGGAATTAATGTTATCTCCTCTACCGGACTGTCGCTATATCCTATTGAATAGGGAAGGGGGCCCGTCATTTCATTATATAATTTCCATGAGGGTATTTCTTTCGCCTTTACTTTTATGGAAACAGGCGCATTTTCAATGTTCCATGGATAGGTAGTTTGTTGTTTTTCAGTATTTATCACAACGTTGAAATGCTGCCGTATTTCTTCAGGTTTGAAATTAAGTATGCCGTAGTTCCATTTCGTTGGCGACGTAACTTCATAATAGGTAGAGCCATAACGGGTTATTTCCTCACCATGGAACTCTTTTTGTATCCAGGTCTCTTCCATTTGCAATGCATATACAAGTGGTCCGCGTTCTATGGTCACTGAGTTTTCGTACCATTTGCTTGTTTTTACTTCCATAGGAAGTGTTAATTCTACTTTATCTCCGTTTTTCCAGATCCTTTTTATTACGGCAGTCGCGCCCGCTTTTGCTGTTTTTAAGTTTTCGTTGTTTACTTTCACACGCCCTTCATCGCACCATCCGGGTATACGCAGGTGAAGGGGGAATTCAACCTCTTTCGTTTTCCGATCGTTTATTGTTATAGTGAATACAATCTTATCATCCATTGGATAAGACGTATCCTCGTTAATAGTAACAGATTGTCCTTTTCCTACTTTTGCCGTTACTTCCGAAGGTGAATAAACCACTGCCGCTAATCCGTTATCGGGTGTGGCATACCATAAATTTTGAGTGAATTTTGGCCATCCCTGATGCATGTTTGATGCGCAGCAAGGGTAGCCGGTAAGCAATCCAAAAGTTATATCTGTTCCCCCGTGGTTATGATCTTCATAAAAGTTATGGGTATGGCGGGTGATCATCACCTGGTTGGCCTGCTGGAAATATTGCTTATCCATGAAATCATCTGTTATCTGGGTAGGCATAGCATTAAATGCGATCCTTTCCAGATGATCGGCAAAGGAAAGGTCTCCCGTTATCTCGGTCATTTTTTCTAATGAAAACATAAGTTCCACAGCTGAACATAATTCTGATCCCTGTGTAGGATTATTGCCGTGCAAACCTTCATCGCCCCCATACATTCCCTGCGGTTGGCCGTTGAATTGCCTGATATCGGCAAATGCTTTTTTCACTGCGTCGAGATATTTCTTTTCGGGATGTTGCTGGTAATAGATCACCGGTTCTTTGATTCCCTGTGCCAGGTTTACACAGTGTATGGTGTTGAAACGCTTGAGGTCGTCGCGGTTTAAAAACATATCTGTAAAGTCGTAACTCTGGGAATGTAGCAGGTCGGCCAGTTCAAGCAGAAAGGATTCTCCGGTGATATTATACAGCCAGTAAACGGCCTGTATATTGTCGCATGCCCGGTATTCCGCCCAGAAAGTCCAGTTACCTAAAGGAGTGACCAGAAGGGTTTCCAACTGATATTTGAAATATCGCGACATAAAGTGAATAACCCTTTCATCGCCTTTAGCAGAATAGTATTGTTGCAGGATTTTCAGTACAACCATACGCGGCCACCAGTCGGCCGAATTATTTCGTTGCAGACCAGCTTCATGGGGGTAATCTTTTGCGGGTCCGAAAAAACCGTTTTCCTGCTGGCTGTTCAGCGCCCATTCCACCCAGGGTTGTACTTTTTCTTTCAGATCTTTATCATCCAGGATGTATGCCAACGGCAACAAGCCGTCTATCCAGTAAGGGCCTCTTTCCCATTGGTCGCCGTCGCCTCCGAGCCACCCGTTTCGCGGCCCCATGACCGACGGATAAAGCATATCCATTTTACTGCTTGCCCCGCTTTTCTGCCTTTTCAGCATTTCCAGAAGCCAACCTTTGGCTTTAATATTACCGAGCGGCAGTTCCACATAGGGTTTCCTTATCAAAGGATAACGGTTATTGGGATAATGATACTGTGCATGCAGGCAAAAAGTGAGGCTGAAAAAAATAATAGAAAAATAGAACGTTCTTAGATTCATGGATGATCGGTTTTTTCACAAATGTATAAATTATATGGAAATAAAACAGAAGAATCAATAAATCCAGAAAGAAGAGTTACTGTTTTATGAATTCATTTAACTTTGTGAAAACCATTGGTGGGTAATACTATACTTAAATCGGGAATGCTGTGAAAATGAAAATACTTTTAATGTGCGGAATAATCTGCTTTTCTCTTTCTTCATCCATATATGCCGGGTCAGGATTAGATACGCTTAATGCTGAACTCGAAGAGGTGATGGCCAATAAAGAGTTATATACCGCTTTGAAAGAAGATAAAATAGATGGATTGAAAAAACTGCTGTTGTTCGATGGTCTTTCCGAATTACAACAATACAGGATTAATATGAATATTTATGAAGAATATCATAAATATATCTCCGACTCGGCAGTGTATTATATTGAGAAGAATGTTGGTATTGCCCGTTCACTGGGTATGGAAGACCTGATTAATGAATCGCAGATCCATCTGGCGCTTCAATATTCCATTACAGGCATGTATATTGAGTCGAAAGCATTGCTTGAAACTATTGATAGGGGTTCGCTGAATCAGAAATTGCTTCCCGTCTATTATGAGACTTACGGTTTTTTTTATGACCATTACGCGCAGAGCACCAATCGGCTCGATTTTTACAGGAAAAGTGAATTATACAGGGATTCGCTACTGTTCAGTATTGACCCGTCTTCCAATAAATATAAGATTGCCTATGCCCAGAAAATCTATTATATGGGCGACCAGGTGGATGCCGAAGCCATTTTATTGAATATATTCGGCAGAATGTCTGAAGACGATCCGGATAAGTCGATGGTGGCTTATTATCTGGGCGTGTTCAACCAGAGCGATGATCCGGATATGAAAAAAATATACTTCACACATTCTGCAATACTGGACATCAAAAATGCGATAAAGGATAATGCATCACAACAGGCACTTGCCCTGTGTTATTTTGAAAGCGGTGATATAGACAAGGCTTACAAATACATGGAATCGGCAATCAATGATGCTATTTTCTGTAATGTGCGGCACCGTACATCTGAAGGATTCGCTTTTTATCCGATCATTAATGAAACCTACCAGAATAAGGAGAACAAACAAAAAGACGAGCTTCGACTGTATTTGATATTGATCAGCCTGCTTAGTCTTTTCCTGATAGTTTCTGTTATATATGTTTATATACAGATGAAACGTCTATCACGCATCAGGAAAGAATTGTACCGTGCCAATATAAAACTGAATAAATTAAATGAAGATATAATTGAATCGAACGGTAAATTAAGGGAAACCAACCATATGCTTTCTGAGGCTAACCATGTGAAAGAAGAATATATCGCTCATTTCTTCGATCTGTGTTCTGCTTATATTGATAAGATGGAAAGTTTCAGGCGACAATTGAATAAAAAGGTGATCAATAACCAAATTCATGAACTGGCTAAGATACTGAAGTCTACAGACTATATTGATACCGAACGCGAAGAGTTATTCCGTAATTTCGATAGTATTTTCCTTCATTTGTATCCAACGTTTATAGAAGACTTCAATAACCTGCTTACCCATGAGGAAAAAGTAATTCCTAAACAAGGAGAACTACTTAATACAGAACTCCGGATATTTGCATTGATCCGTCTTGGAATCAAAGATAGTACGAAAATAGCAGGCTTTCTGGGGTATTCATTAAGCACCATTTACAACTATCGTACGAAAGCCCGTAATAAAGCGGCTGTAAACCGCGACGATTTTGAAAAACTTGTATCGCAGATCGGAATTGCCCCTACTAGACTCCTACAGGAAAATTCAATTTAAACCATTTCAAAAGCACTACTTTTTTAAATAAGTTTTATTCTACATTTAGTTGATAAACAAAGATATAAAACCACAACGGTACTACTTTTTCGTTACTATCCTGAAAATAGGATCAATTAAAATTATACATTGCAATCGCCTTAATTTCTGAAACGTTCATCTCCTTTAACAGGAGTCTGCAAAGGGATAATAATTGTGATCTTGGTCTTATTCTTAATATTATGATACTATGAGTTATAATGTATTTACAAAAAAATCACGTTACCATTTTTTTCTGATATTCTAGTTTGTAATGACTTTATCAGCATACGGACAAAACTTACAAGTAACGGGAGTTGTATCTGATGAATATAATGAGCCGTTAATAGGAGTTGCTGTTGCCATAAAAGGAACTACTACAGGTGTGGTGACGGATATGGATGGGAAATATACAATAGATACTCCATCCGATGCCACGCTTGTTTTCTCGTATCTGGGAACAGCCACGCAGGAAATCCCGGTAAAAGGACAGCGTATTATTCATGTGAAAATGAAAGAAAATGTGGAAGCGCTTGAAGAAGTCGTGGTAATTGGTTATGGTACGGTTCGAAAAGCCGACCTTACCACCTCTGTAGCAAGCGTAACTTCCGACGAATGGAGGGCGCGTCCTATTATCGATGCGGGACAAGGACTGCAGGGGAAAGCTGCCGGAGTACAGGTTGTGCAACCGTCGGGTAAACCCGGGGCATCATTATCTATACGGGTACGTGGGTCTACCTCATTAAATGCGGGTAATTCGCCCTTATATGTGGTAGACGGTATTCCGACTACCGATATATCCAATGTTTCGCCTTCGGATATAGAGAACATGCAGATTCTGAAAGATGCATCTTCTGCCGCTATATACGGGGCGAGGGCGGCAAACGGCGTAGTTCTTATCACTACTAAAAGGGGGAAGGAAGGCCGTGCGCAGGTCAATGTGTCTATGTATGCGGGTGTTTCGAATATATCGAAGACTATTGACGTACTGAATACAACTGAATATTACGAACTGATGGATGAAATCGGTATATCACTGGATAAAACCAACACGTTCTATAAAGACTGGGCAAAGGAAATGTACGGGACGGGATTGCAGCAGAATTACCAGGCTTCACTCTCGGGCGGTACAGATAAAACATCCTATTATATATCGGGAGGTTTTCAGGACGAGAAAGGAATTATCGAACCGGCACGTTTTAACCGCTATTCTTTCCGAACTAATCTCAGTTCTGAGATCAAACCCTGGCTGAAAGCGACTACAAACCTGAGTTTTTCCAAAACGGATAACCGGAATGTTGTAGACAATTCCAATGTCGACCGTGGGGGAGTAGTGATGTCAATACTGAATACTCCACCATTTATGGATGTGTGGGATCCGCAGAATCCGGGATGGTATTATGTAAATCCGCTCCAGGGATCATGGGAAAACCCCAGGGCGCAGGCGGATACATACGATAAAACCAAAGAATACCGTTTGATGGGTAACGTGGGATTGGAGTTCACCATTTACGAAGGACTGCATTTTAAGCCTAATTTCTCCCTTGATTATTCCTCACGCAACTGGGATAAATTTATCCATCCCCTCCGTACCAATTATGGGCGTCAGGCAAACGGAAGGGGAGAAAACAGGAATGAAAATTTTGTAACCTGGCTAAGTGAAAACCTCATTACCTATGATACTAAAATAAACGACAGCCATAACCTGGGTATACTTGGAGGAGCCACATTCCAACGTTACAGGTACGATCAATCCTATATAAGTGTGGAAGATTTTGTAAAAGGTTCTGATTATGAAGTAATGACACTTAATATGGCGAATAAAATAAACGACGCCTATACAACGCGTGCGGGCAATTCGTTGGTATCGTTTATCGGCAGGGTGCAATACGACTACGAAAGCCGTTATCTGTTTACGGCTAATTTCCGTGCCGACGGGTCATCGAAACTGCATCCCGATCATCGATGGGGTTATTTTCCGTCAGTGTCGGGCGGATGGCGTTTCTCAAGCGAAAGGTTTTTCGAACCTTTGACGAAGGTAGTAAATGATGCCAAGATACGGTTTGGCTGGGGTAAAAACGGTAATCAGACAGGTATTGGCGACTACGATTATTACAATAAATACACGATTACGAAAAGGGCACCGGGTGAAAGCCTCGAAGGTCCCGGCCTGTCGCCCGGACGTTACGGAAACAGGGATTTAAAATGGGAAACCACTACCCAGATAAATGTAGGACTTGATTTCACGCTGTTCGACTCCCGTTTAAGCGGAGAAGTTGACTGGTACCATAAAAAGACAACGGATCTGCTTTTGTATATCACATTGCCTTCGTCTATTGGCCGTCCCAACCCAATGCGTAATGACGGAGAAATGGTTAATAAAGGATTTGAGTTCAATCTCAACGTACAGATACTTACCGGAGAGTTCAGGTGGGATGCAGGGCTTAATATGTCATTCAATAAAAATGAATTGACAAAGCTCGGACTGACACCGCAATATGCAACGGCAACGATAGAAGGAAAAGGGGAAGTCATCCGCATAGCGCCGGGCCGCCCGTTAGGCAGTTTTTTCGGGTATGTTTCACAAGGAGTCGATCCTGAAACAGGAGATGTTATTTATGAAGATCTGAACGGGGATGGCGTAATTACCTCCTCCGACAGGACATATATAGGTGATGCGCAACCGGACTTTACATTCGGTATGACCCATAATTTCTCTTTCCGGAATTTCACCTTATCAGCCTTCTTCCACGGTTCTTATGGTAATGATATATTCAATGCTTCCAGAATAGACACCGAAGGTATGTTTAACTCCAAAAACCAGACAACGGCTGTACTTAACAGATGGAAACGCCCGGGCATGATCACGGATGTGCCAAGGGCAGGGAATGATCAGAATTCAAGGATTTCAAGCAGGTTTGTGGAAGACGGCTCGTTCCTCCGCCTTAAAACGTTGACGCTTGCATACGACTTCGACCGTAAGGTCGTAACCAAAATAGGTATGCAGGGCTTAACCTTATATGCCACAGCAACCAACCTGTTTACGCTAACTAAATACAGGGGGTACGATCCGGAACTGAGTTGGATAAGTACCGGCACCGAATCAGGAGCTGCGGCACAAATGGGTATCGATTGGGGAACGTTTCCCCAGACACGATCATTTATTTTCGGATTAAATGTTACATTCTAAACATATTATATCATGAAAAAAATACATATATATATCCTCTTCGGTTTTCTAATAGTGTTTTTCATCCCGGCATGCGACAGCTTCCTCGACGAGAAGCCTTTCTCAGATATTACTGACGAAAATATGGGCATAGAGGGTGGTAAGGACGACACATTAAAATATACCACAGCCCAACAGGCGGAACAATTGGTGTCTGCCATGTATAATACATTCGGCAATGAATATTGGCAGCTTGATACCTATATACTGAATGACGCGCAATCAGACAATGCCTATTCCGGTGAGGATAACCCGAACAGGTACCAGATTGATGAATTCAGGGTAGAAAATACCAACCAGAACGCTACGCGCGACTGGAAATATTTGTACGAACATATTGCACAAACAAACGCGATACTGACATGGGTCCCGCAAATTGATGATCCGGCGTTAACCGACGCCAGAAAGAATGAGATCCTCGGAGAAGCATCATATATAAGAGCATTGAATTACTTCAACCTGGTGAGGATATATAAAAACGTACCGCTTATCACTAAAGATATTCCGGAAGTAAGCAATGAAAACCTTGAAGAGGTATATCCGTTACTTTATCCGCCGCAGGTTACACCGGAAGAATTATACGAGCAGATTATTACAGACCTCGAGTTTGCACTGGGTAAAGTAGCAGATTATTCAACATTTAAGTTCAAGATTACTAAAGCAGTTGTAAATCTTTTACTGGCAGAAGTATATGCAACTAAGGACGGATACGACGGAGCAGACTGGTCGAAAGTAAAGCAATATGCCGAAGCAGTAGTGAATGATAACCGGTATGGTTTAATGGAAAATTATAACGATCTGTTTGCAATCGATGCGGAACCTGAAGAAAATACGCTGCCTGCCATGGACCTGAAGTATGAACATAACCGGGAGTCACTTTTTGAAGTCGACTATAACCCTGCTCCATTGTTAGGAAACTGGGGAGCATCCATGTTCTATGGGATTGACTGGAAAAAATTTAATACTCCGAGTCAGGATCTATATCGTGCTTTTAATACTGCAGGAGATCAGGTTCGGCTTCGGACCTCGATCAAATTCAGTGATATAACGGGTAAATGGACCGACAAATTCTGGCCATCGAACAATTTCCCATATTGCTATAAAATGCGTGCCCAGCAATCGGCGAACATTATTGTTTACCGTCTGCCTGAAGCCATCCTGCTACTGGCTGATGCTGAAAATGAAACAGGTAATATCTCCGGGGCACAGCTTCAGTTGAATAAAATCAGGAACCGCGCAGGATTACCCAATACCACAGCCAATACCAGGGAAGCTATGCGACTGGCCATAGAAAATGAACACCGCCTTGAATTTGCTTTCGAAGGTAAACGATGGTTCGATCTGTTACGGCGTGGACGCGCACTTCAGGTAATGAAAAGCTGCTCCGACCACCAACGTGAGTATGCTGTACGGTTGAATGAAAACTATCTGGTATGGCCTATCCCACAAGGAGAAATAGACCTTAATGCCAATCTGGAACAAAACCTTGGATATTAATTGCTAATCAGGAAAATTATGAAAACACGATATACAGGATTCATAACAATTTTGCTTGCCGGGATATATCTTATAACCGCATGCGAGGAAAAAGATGAAAGAGAAGTATTTCCGCATTCTACACCACTGGTCGAAGGAATAACCGTTAGCCCTGTATCGCTGGGATATGGCGATTCAGTAACAATTACGGCGAAACTGTCGGATCCGCTTACACCCCTTTCAACTGTGAAAATAAAAATGACAGTAGATGGACAGGAGATAGCTGCAGATGAACTGCGTACCCCGGGGCAACAATTCGAATTATCAACCCGCCTTAAAACAAATTATATAAGTAAACTTCCTGAAAACGGCAAAGTGATTACCGAGATTATCCTTACGAATGTAGAGGGGGATGAAACCATTCAACAAGCGGAAGAAATAACAGGTAAAAGAAAATACTATTCCAGCCTATATCTCGTACTTGATAATGGCGATGTGAAAGAACTCCTTCCGCAACCGGATAACCCTGACAGGTATAAAGCGGATACTGAACTGAAAAATACGGTACGGTACAAGATAGCTGAAAAGTTAACAGATGACCAGCAAATAGATTATACGGCTGACGTATGGGGATATATGGATGAGAAAATACAACTCACGGACCAGAAAGGTGATTATATAACAACGTCTGAACCTATGAAGGAATCTACAGAAAGTGTTATCTTTGATACCTATGAATTTCGCATGGAACTGGAAGGAGAAGATTTGATGAAGGTAGAAAAATTTGAATTGGAACTCTTTGCCGAAGAGGTAAAGCAAGAAACAGAAACGTATCATCAGGGAAGCTTTTATCTTGAAAAAGACCAGGAGATAGAATTAAGTGCCGATTTTGCCGACGTACTCTTCAATCTTGATTACTTCGATCGTATAGCACAAGATAAAGTAAAATACCTGGGAGAAACCGGTCCACTTGTACTCGATTATAATAGTGAACGCAAATATATGTTGGTACAGGAAGTAGACCCCGCCTATCCGAATGTGTTGCTGATATGCGGAGAAGGTCTTGGATACCCTTCCAAATCAAAACCTGAAGCAACAACCGGCTGGGGATTCGATCGTATAGCCCAATATGTAATATTCAGGAGAATTGAAGAGAATATATATCAGGGAACCATATATATGGATGCGGAAAAAGTGAATTTCAAACCTTTTGAAAACAAAGCATGGGGAAATGAAAAACGATCTGATGATTATATATTACCTGATATACTTATTGATAGTGATACCAAATCGGAAGGAACCAATTTAGACGGAAACTGGTATGCTTCTCCCGAAATGACATCGGGTAATTTCCGGATGGTAATCAATCTCAGTACAAAAAAAGTAACAGCAACAGAGATAACACTACCCTGAAAAAAGTAAAACAAAAAGGTATAGCTTATGAGGTATTTAGTATTAGGTTTTCTACTTACGGGACTGCTGGCCTGTACGGGCCAGCAGTCAAAAGTAAGTATCTATGTAACGACTGCCGACAAGAAACTGACAATGGCAGAAGATTCGACAATGATTTCACAAAGAAGAAGTCAATCCGCGGCAAATGTTATTGTTTTAAATGACGATACAACCTATCAGGAAATGGATGGGTTCGGAGCGGCCATAACGGGCTCGAGCGCTTACAATCTGCTGAAGATGACACCCGAAAACAGGTCGAAACTACTAAAAGAGACTTTTGATCCTGAAGAAGGTTATGGATATAGTTATATACGTATATCAATAGGAGCGTCCGATTTCTCCCTTGACGAATATACGTATTGCGATAAACCGGGTATTGAAAACTTTGCCATGCACGAATATGACAAACGCGACCTTTTCCCAGTTTTAAAAGAAATACTTGCCATTAATCCTCAAGTGAAGATTTTAGCGTCTCCCTGGACTTGCCCGAAATGGATGAAAGTAAATAATCTGGAAGAGCTAAAACCCTTCGACTCATGGACCAGCGGACAGCTAAATCCCAAATACTATCAGGATTATGGCACCTATTTCGTGAAATATATACAAGCCATGAACGATGCGGGGTTTGACATCCATGCTGTAACTGTACAAAACGAACCGCTGAACCGGGGCAACTCAGCCTCACTGTTTATGACATGGCAGGAGCAGAGGGATTTTATTAAGACCGCCCTGGGGCCGGCATTTGAAAATGCGGGTATTAAAACCAAAATCATTGTTTTCGATCATAATTACGACTATGATAATTTCAAACCCGACACCCAGGATCAGGGTCAGTATCCTCTCCGTATTTATGAAGACCCTGAAGCAGCCAAATATGTTGATGGAGCAGCTTATCACGCCTATGGAGGTGATAAATCGGAATTGCTCAGGATATATAACGCACGCCCCGATAAAAATCTTTATTTCACGGAAATGTCCATCGGATTATGGGGTGACGGATATTCATTCCGCGGCGACCTTATATGGAATATGCGGGAAGTGTGTATTGGTACGATCAATAACTTCAATAAAGCAGTTATCATGTGGAATTATATGCTTGACGATAAGCACGGCCCCGACCGACCGGGGGGATGCAATATATGCCTCGGAGCTATAGATATCGACTCACGAGACTATGCTACAATGACAAAAAACAGTCATTACTATACTATGGCCCATCTATCTAAGGTAATTAAGCCTGGAGCCAAACGGATAAAGGCGGAAGGACAAACAAACCCCGGGTTGCATTATTCGGCTTTTATAAACCCCGACGGTTCATATTCTATGGTATTATTAAATGAGACAGAGAAACCCGAAATACTAAAAGTAAAACAAAAGGAAAGGGAATTCTCCTACCAAATGCCCCCCTTATCTGTAGGATCGTTTATCTGGAAATAAAAACAATACGCATTCCTTCCAGATTTCGATCATCTTTTAATCGCGTACATGAATGATCCCATCCATGTACGCGGTTTTTATTTATAAATGGCAACCTATATATTGGATTTTACCGGAAAGTTTACATCAAAATTAGCTGTGCGCATCATGACTGACTTATGTTAGACCGGCAAAACATTCTCAGGATAAATCTTGTTAATGGACAATACGATAAAATGAAAAGAAATGAAACAATATTTCCTGCTCCTGGCATTGATAATTACAGCGTCGCATGCTCAAGCACAGTCAACATGGCAACTCCGTCTGATGCCCCAGGTAGCTTTCGGAAATAAGAATATTGTACAACGTCCGAATGATGAAACCGGTACCCGTGTCAACCTCAGTAGGGATTACAACCGTAAACACAATGCTTTGTTTTCACCCCGTATCGAAATCGAATACAATTATAAACGCCATCATGCAATAGCCACTGTAGCATTACTGGGTGAGGGTTTTGAAGGTATGGCAACAGAAGATATTATGTATAACGATGTTTTATTTACAAAAGGAACACCTATAGAAGCAGATTACCGCTTCAACACCTATCGGTTAGGATATAGATACAGGATTGTGGAAAACAACCGGTTTAATTTTGAATTAGGTGCTACAGTATTACTCAGACAAGCATATATATCATTTGAGGATGTAAGCCGTGAAACCAAATTCAAAAATGTAGGAGTAGCGCCTTTATTATCGTATTATATCGAATGGATACCTATGGAGCAGTTGAGTCTGCTTTCATACGGGGATGCGTTTGCCATTAAAGCCGGACGTGCAGAAGATATCTTTGCCGGAATAAAATATAGATTTACTCCCATGATTTCCGCATTAGCCGGATATAGATTACTCGAAGGAGGTTCCGATGGCGACCGCGTATATACTATGTCGACATTTCATTACCTGTCACTTGGTATAGGATTTGAATTTTGAAATATAAGAATAAGATTAACTATTAAGCACTATTTTTCCAAACCACACATAAAATACCGTAAATAATTTGTAGACGTCTTTCTTAGATGGCTGTATATGCTTTGTAGACATTTTTTTTATTGTTTTCATATTAGAATTCTCCTCTTTTGTATCAACAAATAACAAAGAAAAAATCTATACATTATGTTTATTCTCTACGGTACGACTAAAAAAAAAATAAAAACTTTCACCGACCAAAAAACAACATGTGATTTGTGTGGAGGGTTCAGTAAAGAATACCGCATTTATCAACCGTGCTTTCATATATTCTGGATACCGTTTTTTCCTATCGGACGGAAATATATGGTTGTAAAATGTTCCGGTTGTAATGCGCAATATGATACTATCAATGATCCTTATCTTTCCAATACACGTACTCCTTTTTTTATGTTTCTGGGGCCGTTATTGATTTTGGGATTTATTATTTTCGGATATTTCAGTAGTAAGGCAGAACAAAGAAGATATGAGAGTTATATAAATTCTCCTGGTATAGGAGATGTCTATCTGATGAAAACCGAGTCGGAATCGGGCAGCAATTTGTATTATTTTTCGAAAATCATCGATATTAAGCCGGATTCAATTAGTATGTTGGTGGGGGCGTATGATTATAGTCGCAGTGTATCCAAAATGGATACAGCCGACTATTTTATTACGGATTTCTTTTATACATTCCATAAAAGTGCTTTAAAGGACTGGTGGGATGAAGGAAATGAAAAAAGTATAGAGCGGAAGGATACCGACTGATGAGCACCTTGAGGCATAAATTCTAGGATATTCTATAGATAAAGGATAGCTTACTCGTGATTTGATAAATTTTAACCTGTAAGGCAATGGAAATCAGAACAAATCGGTCAGGTCAATTGTTTAATGGCATCAGTCTGAGAATCGAAGACATGGCTGGTAGTTTTGTATTTCGACAATTAGACGACAGGTATACCAAAATCTATGTATAGTTGATTATTTAAGGGAAGATGATGAAAAAATTTATATTTAGCACCGCTATTATAATAATATTGAACGGCATTGCATGTGCCGGAGGGAAAGATAGTATTTTATATACGGAAAGACAATGTCGTATGATGCTCGGTAATGTAAAATCAATCACATCTACAGACAACCTTTATATGGAGTTTGATGAAGAAGGCAATCTCATAAACTATGGAGGCATGTCGTTTTATATAGATCCTGTCGTTTGGTTCCCGGACGAATATACACGTTTCGAAAGACGGAAAGAAGCCAGTAGTAGCAATTCCAATACCAGGCAATGGAAATTCGATAAAAAGGGGCGCCTTATCTCTGAATTTGAAGAAGGCGATGATTTCTGTGTGAAAATTGAATATATTTACCTTACCGGTGATGATTTCTTACCATCACGTGTGCAAGAAGTAATGACAGACAGTCATGGCAGAGCAACAAAAATAACAGAATACGAATATACGAAACACGATAAAACGGGTAATTGGACAAGGAGAAATGTGAATATCAATTATACCTATGAGAAAACAAAACCGGTAACCAACGCACAAGAACCTGAAAAGGAGAACTGGACAAAATCATATATTGAAAAAGCAAAATACGTATATCACTAAAACTAAAATAAAAGATATAAAGATAAGCCACTTGTCATAAATTTATTATATTTGCATACCAAAAGGTATGGTATTGTAAAATAATATATGAAGAAGATAGAAAGAGAAGATTGGTTCACTGCAGGGTTAAAAATACTTAGTAAAGCAGGGTTTCAAAAAATCACCATCGAAAATTTATGTGAAACCCTGAAAGTAACAAAAGGGTCATTCTATCACCATTTTAAAAATACGGATGCATACGTCGAGGCATTAATGAATTACTGGATGACTACCAATACCAAAGACCTGATTCAAAAAGCAGAAAAAGCGCAAAGCCCACAGGAAAAAATAGATATGCTTAATAAACTTGTATTGAAACGTTCAAATAAAAGCGAACAAGTAATAAGGGGGTGGAGTTTTTCAAATAAAATAGTAAGAAGATACTTGGTTGAGGCCGATAAAATCCGTTTAGAGCATACTTCCAAGCTGAAATTATTATGCGGGGAAAAACCTCAAAAGGCAAAACAACTTGCCATACTGGAATATGCGTGCCTTATCGGCTTACAACAACTCTATCCGGATATGACATCCACAGAATTAATGGAATTTTATAAACTATTTAATGAAAAGAGGGTATAACTATGAGGCTTTGGAGATACAGCGGGACATTATTATCAGCTACCGGTATTATACATATAATTTATGCTGTTTTTGAAAACTGGAAAACTTTTGGAGCAATGTTTTCCGATGGAATGTTAAACTCGGTAAAGAACGACATTACAAGAGCATACGCATTCTGGTTCCTCATGATAGGAATAATGCTTATTATGCTGGGTCAGACCCTTCAATATTACATAAACAAAGAGCAACAGCCCGCACCATTACCGTTAGGATATGTATTATTAGTTTTTTCCATTACAGGTTGCTTATTTGTACCTATATCCGGCTTTTGGCTCTTTATTCCGCAGTCGTTAATAATTATACTTGCTCAAAAGTAATATAAATATAATTGAGAATCTATTTTTGTTTGTTCTGATATCATAAAGCATTATTCAAATTATGAAAATAAAAAAAATAGAAATCCCTCAGGATATTCTTATTAATTATTATCTCCCTTCCGATTATTCAGATGCTTTTGAGTGTACTTTTACAACCTTAAAAGAAATAAGCCCGGACGAAGTTCAAATTGCTTTTTGGACAACCATGCCGCCTGTTGTAAAATGGCTTTTTAAACTAAGGAATATACTTGTCAAACCTTTCAAGCTGGAAAGCGGTACAAAAATTGAAGAATTGAAAGAATGTATTCAGAACGGCAAATCCACTCCATTTGTATCCATAGTTGAGAAAACAAAGGATGAAACTATTTTACAAATGCGAGACAAACATCTAAACTTCTACCTTTCTGTAAAGATATCAAACAAGGAGAATAATAATAAATCCATTATTGCAACTACAGTAGTAAACTTTAATAATAAGTTAGGTAAATGCTATTTCTTCATCATATCTCCTTTTCATGATATATTAGTTAGAATGACACTGAAGTATATTGTTCGAAAACATTGGACGTAACAAATCTTAGAATAATGCTACCTTTATCCCGAAAATGTAATACCGGTAAATGACGAGACATGAATAAAATTATAGATAGAAAATTACGTAATTTAGCAGATTCGGAATATAAAACATTCAACCAACGGATCATTCCTACCCGTTACGAAGTAATCGGCGTACGAATTCCTGCGCTAAAAAAGATAGCTAAAGAATTAGCCGCAAATCCCGATGTGGAAAAGTATCTCGAAAATGCCGAATACACTACTTATGAACATATTCTGCTTTACGGATTAACAGTAGGGCAATTAAAAAGAGTTCCGGTGGGAACCTTATTTTGCTATTTGGATCCGCTGATATATAAATTTGATAATTGGGCACACGTAGATACCATAATCTCATCAATCAAAGTATTCAGGAAGTATCCGGTAGAAGTACTCAACCATTATCTCCCGCTTAAAGCACATGAAGGAGAATTTACAAAACGTGTTTTTGCAATTCTCCTTATGGATTACTATATGACAGATGATTATATCGATACTACGCTAATACATCTGTCGGAAATTCCGCAAGGCCAATATTATGTCGATATGGCAATAGCCTGGGCACTTAGTTACGGCCTAATAAAATATTATGACAAAACCGTATCACTACTTAATCAAAATACCTTCTCAAAATTTGTCCACAATAAAGCCATACAAAAAGCCCGTGAGAGCTATCGTATTCCCCCGGAATTAAAAGAAGAGCTAAATAGAATGAAGATGAAGTAAATATATTAGCTGACGGTGAAAAATATATTTAGTTTTTAAGGTTCTGTTTTCTCCATTCTGTAGGAGAGAAATTAGTTAATTCCATAAATTTCTTCTGAAAATTGCTGCGGTCAGGAATTCCTACCATATGTCCAATTTTAGAGACGGACATGTTGGGATATTTTATAAGAAGTGATTTAGCCTCGTTTATCCTTAGTTGTGTTCTCCATACCCTGAATTCAATTTTCATGTGACTATAGAAAAAATAAGTTAGAAAATCCCGGTCTGTACCGAGATGTTCAGCAATTTCATCACGACTCATATCAGCAGATTGGAAACCTTTATCTTCAACCCATTTTTCAAGGGCTTTTTTTAATGCTTCTTCTTTAGGTGATAATGATTGAGGTATTTGATTACATTTTGTTGCAACTTCTGAAGAGAAGAATACGTTTCCGGAATTTTTGTCCGGGTTAGAAACAGCTGCAATGATATATCTGAATTTTAAAGGATAATTGGAATACTGTATCGCAAAAAGAATATAGAATGAAATGGTAAGGATATAGAAACAACCGGTAAAAAAAGAAGGCATATATGTTCTGGCCAATGCAAGTATTCCGATAGATAATGCTGAATAAAAATATAATTTTATCCACCGGAGCCGGTTATCTTCATCCTCATCGTAGCAATTTTTCAATTGTGTGAGGCATTGGGCATATTTTTTTCGGAAAATATTAACGTAATATACCAACTGTACAATATAAATTACGGAAGCACTATAATAAATGTAGGAATATAATGAGCCGGAAGTATTGTATAATAATATTAATAAAGTGGAAAAGAGAAATAAAATTAAACCGATCTGGATCAAATTCCTTTTTAACGTAACATAGTTAGGTTGTATCAAAACAAGCAACGTAAATGTAAATAAAAAGGCTTGCGAGGAAGCTGATATTAAAGCTATAGTGCGGGACCAGTCGGAATTTGGATAGGATGGAGAATAGAAAATTCTGTAACCATTTAAAATTCCCAACACCAGATAAGCCGATGCCAGAATATAACGTGATATATTATATGGTTTAAGTCCTTTAGTCCGTGGAATATGTATAGCAAATAATAATATGCTAAATATAATGGTAGATATAGACAATAGAAAACACATCAACTGATAGGGCAGATCTAAAGGAGACATATCGAATGCAACTGTATAAATTTTCGATAAAGATATGAATTAACAATAAAAAAGGGAAAAATAATAAATATGTATTCTCCTATAATATGTAGATGTAGTATAATAAAAAAAAGAATTATGCACTCATGTATAATTCTTTTTTTGCTCTTCCTCTTGGACTTGAACCAAGGACCCTCTGATTAACAGTCAGATGCTCTAACCAACTGAGCTAAGGAAGAATTTTTGTATAAATCCAGAGGCTTTATATACCCCTTTTTCTAAACGCACTGCAAAAGTATACGATGTTTTGCAAATATGCAATATATTTGCAGAAAAAATTATTTCAATGAGTACACTGGGTTTAGGAAATGCGTTGGTAGATGTTTTATTACAGCTTAAAGATGATGCTCCTTTAAAGGAGATCGGTATAGTAAAAGGGGCTATGGATATGATTGATGAAAATCAAATGATCGTGATCCAGAAGACACAATCCCATTTGGAACGAAGCCAGGCGCCCGGAGGTTCTGTTTGTAATACAATGCGTACACTCGCCAACCTGGGTGGCCAGTCCGGTTTTATCGGTAAAATAGGTTCCGATTCATTAGGCAATTACTATGAAAAAGCGCTAACTGAAGTTGGCGTTACACCTTATTTCATCCGTACAGAAGGTATATCAGGATGTTGTACCATTCTAATCTCACCGGATGGAGAACGTACGATGTGCACTTTTCTTGGTCCGGCTGCTACATTAACACCCGATGATATCAAAGAAGAAATAATAGCAAAATACGATTATATATATATTGAAGGGTATTTGCTGGTAAACGAGCCGTTGGTGCGTACGACCATGCAGAAAGCAAAGAAACACGGTGTGAAGGTAGCCCTCGATCTCTCTAATTTTAATATAGTAAATGCATTCCGTGGATTTTTGGATGATATAATCCCTGCTTATGTGGATATTCTTTTTTCAAATGAAAGTGAAGCGAAAGCTTTTACCGGATTAGAACCCGAAAATGCAATTCGAAAAATCGCAGGAATGGTGGATATTTCAATTGTAACCTTGGGCAAAGAAGGTTCGATGATCGCGCATAAGGATGAGATAATCCGCGTTGCAGCCGAAGGAGGTAAACCGGTTGATACGACCGGAGCAGGAGATAATTTTGCTGCCGGATTCCTATACGGACAATCCGCTGGTGCTACTTTAGAACAATCGGGCCGGCTGGGTTCGATGCTTGCAGGATATGTTATTGATGTAATCGGCGCGCAGATTCCCAACCCTAAATGGGAACAAATAAAGTTAAAAGTAAAAAACATCTTATCCTAAACGATAGAATATTGTTTACATTTACATTGTAAATTAACTTAATATTGAATATGTACAGACTGATTCATAGAAAAAGTATATCAGGTATTTTATTTTTATTTCTAATGCTGGGAGGAATACTTCCTTTACAGGCACAAAATGATAATCGTTTTGAGGTAAGCAAGCAATTGGAAATTTTTAATTCGATTGTCAAGGAAGTTGAGATGTTCTATGTGGATTCGCTGGATGTGGAAAAGACCGTTCGCAGGGGCATAGACGCTATGCTTGCCGGGCTCGACCCATATACCGAATATATACCCGAACAGGACATGGGCGAATTACGGCTGGTAACCACCGGAGAATATGGTGGAGTAGGAGCATATATACGTCAGCGTGATGAAGGNNAGGTGTAATAATTGTGGAACCCTTTGAGGGAATGCCTGCCGAATTAGCCGGGTTGAAAGCGGGTGACCTGCTTCTTGCTATTGATACGGTGAATGTGGAAAAAATGTCGAGTGATAAGGTTAGTGAACTTTTAAAAGGAGTACCTAACACCAAGATGAAAATAAAGTTTCAACGTACTGGAGAAAAGAAGCCCCGTACGGTAGAACTTACACGCAAACAAATATTGGTAGATCAGGTAACCTATTACGGTGTCAGGGGAAATGATGTAGGTTATATCCACTTAAGGGGTTTTACCGACAAAAGTGCTCAGGAAGTAAAGGTCGCTTTTGAAGACCTGCGAAAGAATCACCAGATAAAATCACTGGTGCTGGATTTACGGAATAACGGAGGCGGTTTGCTGGAAAGCGCTGTTCAGATAGTAAATATGTTCGTTCCGAAAGGGAAAGAGGTGGTATCCACCAAAGGTAAAATCAGCCAGTGGGATCGTACATACCGTACCTCAAGCGAACCTATTGATACTGTCATGCCTATCGCTGTGCTTATTAACGGGGGTTCGGCATCGGCTGCGGAAATCGTATCGGGCGCTCTGCAGGATTTAGACCGCGCGGTATTGGTAGGGCAACGCTCGTTTGGAAAAGGTTTAGTGCAGAGCACACGTGATCTCCCATATAACGGCAATGTTAAAGTAACCATGAGTAAATACTATATACCAAGCGGCAGATGTATTCAGCAAATCGATTATTCGCATAGGAATCCGGACGGAAGTGTCGGGAATATACCGGATAGTCTCACAACTGTTTTTTATACGTCAAAAGGACGTCCTGTCCGCGATGGAGGAGGGGTGCGCCCCGAATTTGAAGTAGAAGAGCCTAAGACTCCTACATTGATGTATTATTTGTTGAACGATTATGTGTTGTTTGATTTCGTAACCGATTACGTACAGAAGCATAAAACCATACCTCCGGTAGAGGATTTCGAAGTAACGGACGCCGATTTTGAAGCCCTAAAAGCATATGCTAAAGAGAAAAATTTCAGTTACGACCGGCAAAGTGAAAAGGTATTGAAGAACCTGAAAGATGTGGCTGAGTTTGAAGGGTATATGGATAGTGATTCTGCCTTGTTCAAAGAATTGGAGGCAAAACTCACTCCGGATATTGAACGGGATTTCGACCGTTTTAAAGATCAGATCAAAAGTCTGATGGCTACTGAGATCGTGAAAAGGTATTATTTCCAGAAAGGTGAACTGATACAAACCTTAAAAGATGATGCCGTACTTGAAAAAGCATTGGAAGTTTTATCTGATCCGGTATTGATCCGTGAAACATTAAGTACGCCGAAAGAACAACAAACAGAAGTGGTACCAGAAAATAAGAGGACTTCAAACCGTAAAGGCGGCTTGGCTTTCCATATTATTCCGATGCAAAAAAGCCTTTTTCTATTTACCTAAATCCGGGCAAAAATAGCTCCCGTCCTAAA
>DFXE01000016.1 GCA_002381645.1 Bacteroidales bacterium UBA4116 | reverse complement strand
GGAGAGAGCAATTTTGTTACACAATATGCTAATAGATTATCCCCGGACACTTTTCCTCCCTGCAAAATCAAGTTTAAGTAAGAATGTATTGTTATCGCTAATTGACCATGAAAAGAATGCACTTGAACGATTGAAGAAACATAACTTAAGTATAAAAACCGAACCTATTTATATATAATTATATCTTATCACTTATCGACCAATAATATCTCGCCTTTAACTACTCATGCACGTTCTCTATTGAAGATAACTTAAATCTTGCTTCATCCAAGGTACATGCCCTGATGGGTTTTTGATGCTTATCTGTCTTTTACACCGATTTGATGATTGAATGCAAAGCATTAATAATCATTTATATTTTTCAATTCATTTATACTTTTCGTTTTAACTCTATCAATGCGATTGGTTTATTTTCTTTATCTATCCATTTTTCAACCGCATAAGGTTTATAGCCCAATTTTGAATATAATAATATCCCATTAGTATTGGTGTTAAAACAAGAAAGGTGCATTTCAGATGCCCTATATTTTTCAATGCCAATACGCTCCATTGTCTTAATCAGGAATTCACCAATGCCCCGATTACGAAACTTCGGATTCACTATAACATTTCCGATAGAACAATGGAGATTTTCTTTTATTTCATAGAAATTAGCAAATCCCACAACTTCTTCACCGTGCAAAGCAACTGTCGAGTCGAATCTATTTCCGACAGCAGTTTCCAACTGATTTATGCTAAATGGATATTCTGCTTTTGGAAACATAAAAAATAACTCATCTGCATTTTGCGGGAATTGGCATATTTGCTCAAAATCACGTTTTTCAACGGGTCTTGTTTTTAATTCGTCAATCATATTTCTATATTTTATCTAGTATTTTACTTCTTCAAGCCTCAGACCTGCCAGCTTAGGGTGTAATTAGTTATAGTCCGAAAATATTAATTTATGAACTTTAGTGTCTTCAAAATTCAATAAATTAACTTTATTCAAGTATCTATTTTCTGGTAAGCTTCTGCTTCTGTTATTCACTCAATCTTTTTAAGGAAATAAAATATTCATCTCCACCTGCATGAGCACCAAATAACAGAAAGGTACCCCAATGCTCGCTGTAATTATGCACAAGCAGGTCTCTTGATTGACTTAAGCCAACTCTTATTTTGTCCACATCATGTCTTGATATTATGGGGAAAAAAGGATATCGCTTATTTTGCAGAACAATTTCAAAATAATTCTTCTTGATTTTTCCTCTATATGACTTTTTATACCAAAAGTCAGAATCTCTATACATAATGTTCAAAGAATCTTTTCCATTAAAGCTTAGTAATATAAAATCTAAGCCAATGCTATCTTGCGGTAATTCTTCTTTAACTGTTGTCGGCCCTAGTATATCACCTGTAGACTCGCCTACCCGATAGTGTCTATTGGTTGATTCTGGATAATAATCAGAAGCTTTAATATTGAAAAAATGATAAAGAGACTTTCTGTCCATAAAATATCTTCCGTTTATTTTCTCAAAATCTGATGTAATAAAATACTCTTCTGAGGAATAATGTTTCCTTGAAGCACATGAGGTTACAATTATAACAACAACAAAAGCTAATATTAGTATATTGTAATCTTTCATCTACTTCCAAATCTTGAACTATCCACCTCTTTATATTCCTTCTTTTTAAAACCTCCGAATTTATAGATAAAGGATACTGAAACTCTTCTTGAATCGGGTACCATGCGCATCTGTAAATTCTGTGTCTTATAATTCAAATCGAGGTCTTTAGGATACCATGAATTAAACATATCAGTGGCTTTCAGAGATAACTCAGCTTTATCGTTTACAAAAGTCCATTTTATGCCGGCATCCACACTATACATACTGCTTATCGTCATTGGTCCCTGAATATTACGGGTTATATACGAACCTGATAACTGGGCTTTAACATTCGGTTTCGATGAAATATTAAATGTATTGTCCAGATTAGCATAAAATGCAAAGTTATCTTTATTAAAACTTATATCGTGGTAATGTTTACTTTTAGATTTGTCGTAATAACCGTTTAAAGTTAATCTGGAATCCATAAAAGAGCCGACTTTAACCGGAACCATTATATTAAGCCCTAATTTAGCAGAATAATCGAAGTTTAATGTTTTGTAAATCAGAACTAACCTCTCGGGAGATTGATAAGGAAGCTGATTAAAATTATTATCTATATAGTTTCCATATAACGTAAAAATATACTTATTCTTTAAGATATAATTGAACTGTGACGAATAAAGCCGTGACGGTCTTAAATCAGGATTACCTTGAATTTCGGCATATCCGCTCAGGTAAGAAGTCGTGTTTTGCATTTCCCAGTAGCTCGGATAGGTTTTATCCGAAGATACAGATAGTTGTAAGATATGATTTGTCTGAGGTGTATATGTGATTTCCAACATAGGGAATAAGCTCCGATAATCAATATTCTTGTGTTTGTAATATTCACCCGTTAAAGATGCGCTTATAGAAAGATTGTCCGAAAAACTTTTGGAAAATCCTGCGTATACATCGTAAACATATTCATCCAGATCACTTTTACTGTCAGAAACCGACCAATTATTTTCCCCTGATGAATGATAGATCTGGGAACTTTTATCCGAAGCAAAGCTAAATTTTGCTCCATAGCTAAGCGTCCAGTCTTTTGCCAACCTATGATTCTGGTCTGCATAGAATGAGAACCGTCGGATATCTTGTTTAGATTCAGCATCAAAAGCATCTTCTTTTCCGGGTTTGTTTTCCCGATAGTATTGTGTAGTATGATTTCTATACGAAGTAAAATCAATGCCTGTAGTAAGACCGAATCCGGAAGAGTAATCGAGTGCGAAATTATGCATCTGAATCGGTTTGTCGGATTCCTTCCTGTTTTCAGAATCCGAATAAGTTCCTTTAGAACAAGTAAAAGGGCGTGTCCATTGCTGAATCTGCGAAGTATAGGCAAAGCTCAACTTATTTTTATCGTTCAGAAACCAATCATTTCCCAGCCGTATAGTATGGACTGGTGTTCGGGTATACCCCCTGTCGAACTGTTCAATATCATATATCTTCCCGTTATAAAGATGATGAGAAAATATATCCTGCCCATTGCGTTCCCGATTGTAGCTGAATGAATACATAAAATCAGTAGAAGTTTTAGGCGTGCTGTAAACCATCGTTGCCCCTCCGTGATAACTGGCATAATGCCCCTGATTATACAGCGTATTAATTTGCCCCTGCACACTTGGAGCATCGGAAGTTCCGCTATCCAGAACCAAATTAATCACAGCTCCCCGCACATGATATTGAGGTGGCGCACTATACATCACCTCTGCCTCCCGAATCCGCTCTTTAGGCATATTTTTCAGTAAATCCACTAATTGGCTCTCACCCATATTGGTTGTTTTACCATTGATAATGACCGTAACCCCATTTGCACCGGCAAGTTCGATATTACCCCTCTGTTCCAGTACCCCGGGAAGTTCCAGAATAGCTTCATAGGCAGTACCTGCCATTTTATTTTGTAAGAGGTGTGGCATATTATATGTCATTCTACCATCAATAACTCTCACAACCGGACGCTCTCCTTTAACCACCACTTCCGATAGCGTTTGGCTTTTTTCTTCCAATCGAATATGCCCGGTTTCAGGTATCCAGTATGTTTTTTGAAAAGTCTCATACATCAGATGCTGAGCGGTTAAAATGAAAGGAATAATATCGGCTTTTACCTTAAAAACCCCTAATGAATCAGTATAGGTAAAGTTTACATATACCGAATCAGTCGTTTGGATTACCACTGTTGCAAATTCAATAGGATTATCATCGTTATCTGTAACTTTACCTGTTACATCCTGTGCCTGTATTGATATAGCAAAGGGTAAAAATATAATCAGTATCCGGATTTTCATAATACAATTTTTACTTTTACTTATCGTAGTAAATAAGACTACTTGAGATAGGCACTACTTGTGTCCAGATACCATTAATTACAAATTGGGTACCTGTTCCCACGTTTTCGATGGTAAAAGTATAATTGCAAACACGTTTACAATACGTAATATTACCTTCGAAATAATAGCTAGAGTATGGAGGCATTAACACTTTACTGCCTCCGGGAATATCTGTGATATAAGAAGTTCTTGTAACACCAGTTGTATAATAACAACAATTATTCCAAACTATTACATCATCTATCATTAATTCAGGAGTGGGAACGCGGGAATCTTCTTCCGATAACCATTCGAAAGCTCCGTAATCATCACTTTCAAAAAGCGAGGTTTCCACCACATTTTTAAAAACACCTCCGGTCGGTTCCCAGACTTCTTCGGGAGTTGGATTAGTTAAGGTTATGTCTGTACAGTATTCATCACTCACGTAAATTTTACGTTCTGCCTCTATTTCCAGGTATTCGGTTTTAACCAGTTTGTATTCCGAACCAGATTGTTGTATGACGGTTATATAATCCCGCTGTTCATCCTCTTTAATACATATAATAAATTTACGTTCTTGTGATTTATTAAAGTTTTCTTTCAGATTTATGGTGAATTTCCCGTTATTATCACGTGATAAAACCAACCAGCCATTCGTAGCTTCAACCTTTCCGATTTCACTTAAAGCTAATTGATTTCCATTCTTGTCTATCATATTTCTTGAGGAAGATACATCCAACACCGATTCTATTTGCCAATTATAGGTCAGAACCGGTATTTCAAAATCCCCTCCGCATGAAATTTCCATTGTTTTATAGCTGGGGGCTATTAGATTTACATCTTCGTTTTTGTCACAGGACATAAGCCAGAATAAGTTAGCTGTTATAAGGCATGTAATGCACGTATGTATTGTCTTCATATATATATTTATTAAATTAGATCTTTCATTTTAATCAGTTATTATAATTTTATAAGCAACCTTTCGAAACCTAACAAAACTACTTTTTCTCAAATTATCAGTCAATTAAACTATACTATAGTACAGGGTTAAAAGTTTGTGAATTTATTAGCAAATCATATGAAATAATATTATTTGTACAATTTTCATCATGGCTCTATTTGAATAAGTAAAATTATGGATTATTCTTCTAAACATTAAAATAATGAGACCAAATAGCCTTTTTAATCCCATAAGTTCAGCTTATATGGAGATATTTTTAATTTTAATAATACGAAATATTTCAGTTAGGATATTTTGAGCACATATCCTCTCTTAAACAATGAATTAATACCTCTCCACAGACAGACGGAAATGGGAAGATATCGAGCCGTTAATCCAGAGAACATTATTGGAAGAGGATATAGATGTGTATTTCTATGACTTTGATTAATTAAAATCAATTCTATCGCCCATCAACCCCAATACCTCACCTTTGGCTTCCCATGCACGTCCCATTTTTAAGATAATATGAATGTTGCTTCATCCACGTTCAAGCCCTTCGGGTTTTAGAGCAAAATTTCCAACCGCTTCGCAGGTAAATTTCCCCCATAAAAAACGCTCCTGAACCCTCATTCATATTGATAGGAATTTTGGGACTTAGCATGTGAAGCCGAAAGGATGACGCATAGCAGTTGAATTGACCGGGGATGCCGTGGCAATATCTTTTAAGAAAGTCCATCAGCTTTACGCTATCCATAATCAACCAGACATTTTCATACAGCCTATTGCATCAAAAATAAACTCTGGAGGGGACTAAAGCTGTTCTCCTCTCGAATCTGCATAGTATCGTTTTTTCTCGTTTTCCTTTTCTCTCTCATTCTGTTTTTCTCAGCCCTTTTTTCTCTCTTCTTTCGGTTTTCGTGTATGCTCGAATCTCCTTAATTGTGACACAGGATGACATTCGGTGACACAACTCGTCAGCCATCTAAATATCAGTATTTTATAAGATTTTGCATTCTATTTTTGACTCGATATTTTTTTATAATTCAATCAAAAATAAGAAAAATGGCAAAAGAAAAAATCCGGGACGACACTCCCCAGAAACCACCATTTAAAGAGAATGAGCAATTAAGCGACATTATTCTCATTCTCGACAAAATGGAACTGATGATTCAGGCAGTATCCAAATTGGATAAAGGCGGCAAACACGAAACCGTTCCTGCCGACAAAAAGCATCAGAATCAATTTTTAAAGGTGGACAAGTATTCCTCTATCGTGGAAAACTTCTTTAAAAACTTCTGGAGTCAACTCAAAGACCCGACCCGCTTCGGCATTCTCTCCATGAAAATGCGTGAACTTAATAAGCCGGAGAACAAACAGGCTATCAAAGACCTGACAGAAGGAAAACAAACCGATGCAGTGGCTGAATTTCTCAAAAAGTATGAGGTAAAGCCGAAAAATGTCGCAAATGAGCAAAGTATTAACAATAAAAATGATGAGACTATGGCAAAAAAGACAGCTCAACAAGAACAACAACAGGCTCCGGCTGCTGAAAGCAACCAGCCGAAGTACCGCTACAACGAAGCGATGATTAACTGGGAAGAACTCAAAAACTTCGGTATCTCCAAAGAATATCTACAGGAAAAAGGGCTTCTCGACCAGATGCTCAAAGGGTATAAGACTAATCAAACCGTACCTATTACCATGAATTTTGGTTCCGCCGTATTGCGCACGGATGCCCGGCTATCCTTTCAACAATCCGTAGCCGGACCGGTAGTGCTCGGTATTCATGGTATCCGCCAGAAGCCGGACTTCGACCGTCCTTATTTCGGGCACATCTTTTCGGAAGAGGATAAAAAGAACCTATTGGAAACCGGAAATATAGGGCGCGTGGTAGAACTCAAAACCCGGTCGGGAGAATATGCGCCCTCTTTTGTGAGTTTAGACAAGCTGACGAATGAAGTGGTAGCGCTAAAGGTAGAAAATGCTTTTATCCCCAATGAAATCAAAGAGGTGAAACTTACCGAGCAGGAAAAGAACGACCTCAAAGAAGGGAAAGCGGTGTATATCGAAGGGATGAAATCCAATAGTGGAAACGAGTTTAATGCCCATGTACAATTCAATGCCGACCGCCGGGGCATTGAGTTCAAATTCGAAAACGAGAAAATCTTCAACCGCCAGACACTTGGTGGTGTGGAACTCTCCCCAAAACAAGTGGAAGACCTCAATAA
>DFXE01000010.1:5553-679622 GCA_002381645.1 Bacteroidales bacterium UBA4116 | reverse complement strand
GGACATTGTTTCCCTGCTTGTTTACCTGAACCTGTTCGATACGTATGTCATTCCGAGTCGTTTGTTGTGCTTGAACTCCCAGCAGAGGAAATAACATAGCACATACTATAGCGTAAAAATTTATTTTTTTCATTTCTTATTTATTTTTTAGTGTTTAATATATTAGCGGAAAATATATATGAATGAAATTGTAGCTTTCGTCACTCCGAAATAATTGTAGTGCCAATCTTCTTTTTTCGGTGCATCTTTCGGCATTACGTCGAACTTGTCATATTCGATACGTGCATATCCGCCCCCGATAGATGCTTCAAGGTTCCAGTGTTTACCGAGTACCCATTGATAACCGATACTGATACCACCTCCATAATAATAACCTTTATACCGGTTATTTTCAAGGTTTTTAAATAAACCGAACGGTAATTTAATACCTGCTACATCATATTCTCCTCCATGTGCATGGATACCGAAAAATGTACCGCTAAACTTTTCACAAGTCCAGAAGCGCAGCTCGGGTTGAGCCAGCCAGTGTTTAAATTTTTTGTTCTGGTCGAAAGTGAAAGGATTGTAATTAGCATTAATGTCTAATGTTACTTTTTTACCCAGCGCTATTTCCATACCCAGGTTTGGCGTCAGCATCGCATCAAATACGAGGTTATTCTTCAAAGCGAAATGTTGAGAATACGCTGATACTGATATCACCAATGAAATCAATACAAAAATTCCTCTTTTCATGTTCTTGTTTTAAATTATACTATTCTGTTAATACTAAATCTAATTTCATTTCTATCGAATTAGAAAATGCCTGATATCAAAATGAAATCATATTATCATTCAAGCTTGATTCAACATTAACAGATAAGTTTGATAAATTGTTAAGGGTTTTGTAGAATTTTTTTTGGTTTTGGTTTGATTTTGTAGAATAAAAAGACGGCATCCGCGTAGGGTGCCGTCCTTTGGATAACAGATATTATATAAACAGGTATTTTTAGATAAGATTCACATTATTTAGTCAACTCATATCCTTCTATAACACATTCCAATGCACAAGAATTGGCTGCTGCATTGATTTCAATAAACGGACCGTACCAATAATAACTGAAGCTTCCGGATACCGGGTCGTAATTATTTTTTATGATAGATTCGGAATTTTTTATTATAAAATCTTTATAAACATGATTTTCCGTCACTTCGTATAAAAATGCGAGATGCCTGATGAATACTCCTTTAAATTGTACGCCATCATTGCTTTTATCAATATCGGGATTCATTTCCTTTAATATACCGTTTTCAGTTACTAACTGGGTTGTTATGGTAGACTGAGCTATTTTTTCAGCCAGTTCGATATACTGATCATCGTTGGTGTGCAGGAACATTTCGGCCAATACCGCAATAGCTACACCCTGATTATAGTTATAATGCTGATTGCGGTTTGGTTCGCAGTCCTGAGTCGTACCATCTTCAATCTGATAAATGTCCATGTTGATCATTCCTGTCTGCAGGTACCAGTCGACATTCTTTTCAAACCAATCCAGATAGACAGGTTTACCGGTTGTTTTATAAAGTCGTATAGCCGTTAATGAAAAGAGGTTGTTAGCTATGGAATTTTTGTAATGATGTGGATTCTTTTTCCAGTAGATACCTCCTCCGCATTCATTACTCCAACCGTTGGTAAGATCGTCGAATATAATTTCAGCCATTTGCAGGTATTTTTGTTCATCGGTTATCTTAAAAGCTTCTATCCAGGCAAGTGCCCACCAGGCCTCGTCATCGTAAAAATCATTAATAAAATTAGTGCAATACACAGGGTTTCCAATCGAGTCAAGACCAATCCGGTATTGTTTTGCTTTAGTAAACACATCATCTATCAAAGGATAAAACTGTTTACTTCCGGTAACTTCTGAATACCGGATAACCGCTGTAAGTAAATTCGCAGAATTCCACCAACCGGCGGTTTCCCATATGCCTGTGGTATCGTTTCGCCAGCTCACGGATGCATTCATACTGTTATGCATGGGTTCTTCATATGGAGAAACAGGAGAAGCAGTGCATGAAGAAAGATACATCCACAAAGAAAACAGGAAAATACAGTGTTTCATAATATGATTAATTAATTGTGGTTTAAATTGTATTTACGGGGATAACGGAAAGCAATTGCCAGTAACGTTCCGATTCCGAGTAAATAAGGATAATAAAGATATTGCATGATTTCGATAGGGGATACACCGCTCAATCCTGCAGCCATCAATAATTGCGCTCCGTAAGGGATAATACCTTGCACAGTACATGAGAAAATATCTAAGATACTGGCGCTTTTACGGGGATCGACCTGAAACTTACCGGCTATATCTTTAGCAATAGGCCCCGCCATGATTAATGCTATTGTATTATTGGCCGTACATAGGTTTGCAAAACTTACTAATCCTGCAATACTGAATTCGGCACCTTTTGAACTCCGGATACGCGATGTCATTTTGATAATAATCCAGTCGATTCCGCCATTATACCTGATCATTTCGAGCATACCTCCTGCAAGCAGGGTGACAATTATTAATTCTCCCATACTGGTAATCCCTATACCCATCGAAGCATTCCATTCCCATATGGTGAAATTACCAGTCAACATTCCGATAACTCCGGATAAAATAATACCAATCAACAAAACAACCATTACATTCATTCCCATAATGGCTGTTACCAAAACGACCAGATAAGGAATAACTTTTATCCATTCGATCGATTGCGGCGTATATGTGGTGTTTGCACCGAAACCTATCACTATGTAAATCAAAGCGGTAAGAATAGCAATAGGTAAAGCAATGCGAATATTCACTTTAAATTTATCCGACATCTTACAACCCTGTGTACGGGTAGCTACGATGGTCGTATCGGAAATGAATGATAAATTATCGCCGAACATGGCGCCGCTGACGACCACTCCTACCATTAATGCTTCCGCCATACCGGTCTTTGATGCAATACCTACCGCTACGGGCGCCAGGGCGACAATGGTACCGACGGATGTCCCGACCGACATCGAGATAAAGCAGGCTGCAATAAATATACCGGCAGCTAAAAGATTTTCAGGCAGTACCGACATGGCAAGATTTACAGTGGCATCTACCGCACCCATTTCACCTGCCGTTTCTGCAAATGCCCCGGCGAGGATAAAGATCAGTACCATCAGCATAATGTTGCTGTTTGCAGCCCCCCTGCAAAACTGCTCGATGCGGTTGGATAATTTCCCTCCCTTCGATATGGCTATTGCCACCACAGAAGAAATAACAAAAGCGACTGTAATAGGCATTTTGTAAAAATCGCCGGCAATGATCGAAACGGCCAGATAGGTTAACAGGAAAACCCCAAGGGGAATAAGCGCCCAGGCATTCGGTGCATGGTTAACCGGCGGATTGATGTTATTTAAACGGTCAGGCATAGGTCAGAAAGAGAATCTAAGGGCGATACGTACACCGCCTTTTTTAATATTAGGATTATCCAGATAAGTGAGGCGGCGGTAATAATCGATACGCAGGATTTTAAATATATTTTCCAGACCTGCGCTGACTTCCATATAGGGTTTATTTCCCAATCCCATGGTACCTTCCGGAAAAAGAAATAAATTATTGCTTAGAGCGGGATTATTTTTATCAGTCAGACCGCCATAAATACTATTGAACGAAAATACTTCACGGAACTTCAACCATCTGATGCCGGGTATACGGTTAAGTATCCACCCTTTCAGGTAGTACGTTACATTGAAAGATATATACTGATCGGTGACAAACTCCAATGCCCTCATCATATGAAAGGCTTCCGGTTGTATGGTAACCGACTGGTTTGTATTAGGTAGTATTAACAAAGGAAAGGGTACTTTATCCCATACCTTACCTGCTTTAATCTGTGTGTCTAAATGTCCGAAGGAAGAAAGCCAAATACGTTTTTCCGCACTGAACTCCGTACGGTTATAGTTATAATCGCCATTCAGGATACCTTTAAATCCGGTCTGATGCGAGAGCCGGAAAATGGGGGCATCTTTTGATAAATTGAACGGCGATTCTTTTCCGGCACGTCCGGCATAGGAACGTTCTCCCGGCGCAAAACGTAATTGCATGCCTAATTCAGAAGAGGTGATACTTTTCCAATTAACTAATTCATTATTATCATTTTGATGGATGTATTCAAGTGTTCCGGCAGCTTCTTCATTCTGATGCCGGGCCCATGTCCGTATGCTTAGGCCGTTCAGCCATTCCTTCTCATATTGTAGAAGATTTTTCCTCACGTAATTCATTTTAGTGACGGGTTCTCCTACTTTCCAGGCAACAAACATATTATCTTTACTGGTGAACAGAAAGTCCTGCCCGGGTGTATATACATCGTATTCATGAGTGAAGGAGAGATTATTTACCGGACTTTCTCCTTCGTGGTATTCTTTCTTGTCAAAACTATAGGTAAGCGTACCGTTATATTTCCATTTACGATCATCTGTTCCGTAAGCCACATATCCTCCTGCAAAAATATGGGGATTGAGGTGAGCTGTTGTCATTCCTCCCACCCGTATACGGAATCCCTCAAGATGATTAGCGCTGAATATAGTATTCATTGGACCGATATCGAAAATATTTGTTTCGCGGGTTCTTCCTGTCTGAATATAACCTGATATTAATATTTCCGCCGTTTTTATAATAACATTTATAGCCGGGACTTTCCGGAGTTCTGATAAAAGTTCGTTAAGGATACTTTCTTTCTCCCTTAATGGAATGTGGCGGTTATTTATCCAGAAAGTGTCTGTCCTGGCAGTAGCTTCGGGTAACATATGTACAGGGCCTAACAGGTTAAAGACAGAATCGCGGTTTTCAACATTAAAATTGTAATTATCATACGTCCGTAGCTGATGTGCATGCAGTTGCTGTGTACCTTTGATCAGGTAGAAATTGATGTAGGTATTTTCCGTACTTACCACCCATGTACTATCCTGCATACGTTTGAACTCCTGATCGATACGAAGACGATCCACGAAATTGAGATTAATGTTATGCGGCACGTTCAACGTAAATTTTTTAAGCGAGTAATTTCCGTCTAATGTAATATAAAGCCGTCCGGTAAAACCGTAACTCTGGCTGTTGACAGGTACGAAGGCCAGGTCTACACAAGGATCATTATCAATGATAACCGTATCCATGATATAATACTTATAGTAGGAAACAGCCAATACTGACGATAACGGGCTTACAAAGCGGTTAAGTAGTATGTTTATGTTGTTATCAAAGATATTTATTCCCTGAAAAATCTCTTCCAGGTTAGATGTTATTCCTCCTTCATCAATACTTTCGTCTATTCCCTGTGTTTGTTTGGCTTTAATAATCGTTTTTTTTGTTCTGGGGTTTTTCCGGTAATATATGTCTGAAAGAGATTCACGTACGGAGACGGTAAGTATAGGTTTACCGGTAAATTCGGATATATCAAGATAGTTTTTTACAAAAGAGAGCTTTTGCATAAACTTATTTTTTTCAAAATCAGGGTTAAAATTATCCAGTGAAAGAGTTAGTTTTTCATATGTTTCGACTTCATATTCTTCTTTTGACTCGATGCGGTTCCGGTCCTTGTGTTCAATCACCTTCTTTATCAGTTCTACTGCAGGATTGTCTTTTCTGGTGTACCGTTCACGGGTAGGACGTACCACAATTTCCGATATTTCGAATGAAGTAGGGCGGATTTGTATATCGAGCATTTCATTCTTTCTTCCGGGTCTTAGTTCAATAACTTTAGTATCGTAACCGAGCGAAGAAATTGAAAGCCTGTTAAATCCCCGGTCGTTTTGCAATGAGAATTTTCCATTGTCATCCGTCATAGCTCCGATCGTCGATTTTTCAAATACGACTGAAACATAGGAAAGGGGTTCGCCGGTTATGGAATCTCTGACAATACCGGATGCGGAAGTTATTGTTTGCGCATGTAAAGCCGTAATACCGGGCTCCCAAAGAAACAAAAACATCAATGATATATAGCAAACAATCTTTCCCATTCAACCTTTCTTTTCCTTCACGGAAGATATAGTGCGCAAAAGTAGTTTTTTCGATAAACAATTACAAAAAAATGAAGCGGGGGTTATTTAAATTAATGTTTTTATATAGGTATATCTTTTTATGAATGATAAAATTGGTATAGCTTCATCTTTGTTATAAAAAAAATCGTTTCTAAAAATTTTTAATTTTATTTTTGTATACTGGTACGCTATCTAATCGATTACTCACCATGAATGAAAGTATCCTGAACGGATTATTAAATTTGTTTGCTGTATTTGCCTCGATCGTAAAGATTGAGGAAGGTCAGGCTTTGCGGGCTGTCAATTCCTATCTTTCGAGCCATTTTGGTGTTCGGAGCCATAAAGAATATATTGAACTGTATGATGAACTGAGAAGTATCTATGATGACGCTGATTTTGTGATAGACAAAGAAAGTGTGGTGAAGAATATCTGTACACAGATGAAGATACAACTCACTGCTGAAGAACAGTTGCTTCTTTTGATCCGTTTTATAGAGTTTGCATACAATAATAGTGAAGAATTAAACAATCACCTGGACGTTTTTACTATTGTTGCCGATATTTTCAATATACCGCGGGACGAGTTTAATGATATATTGTCATTTATTATCGGTAAACCTTCTCCTAATATTATAGAGATAAGCGGAAATAAAGAAAAGACAGCCAATCATATTCTCCGCTCCGGTATGGAAGGTTATATACGGGTATGGTTTATTGCGCGCTTCGACAGGTATATATTTACATATTACGGGACAGGTGCGGTATTTATGAATGATATCCCACTTTCTTCGGATATCTTTTATACCTGGCAGCATAGCAGTGTAATGAAAGGTCCGCTTTTTCTTCCTGTTTATTATAGTGATCTGCAAGCCGTATTTAAAAAAAACGATCAGAAAGAAACTGTTCATCTTTCAGGACGCGACATTGATTTTACATTCAAAAAAAGTTCTAACGGATTGCATGACTTTTCGTTTGATCTCGAATCGGGGCAGCTTGTAGCTATAATGGGAGGCAGCGGCGTAGGTAAATCTACGTTGCTGGGACTTATGAACGGAAATATTTATCCTGATAAAGGGACTATCACTATCAACGGATATCCGGTTACTTCACATCAGGCAAGGAAGCTGGTGGGGTTTGTACCTCAGGACGACCTGCTGATAGAAGAACTGACCGTTTATCAGAATTTATTTTTTACTGCCCGACTATGTTTCGACTGCATATCAAAGCAGGAAATAGAGGAACGTGTGGTCAATGTTTTGAAGGATCTGGATTTATTGGAGATTATGCACCTGCAGGTTGGTTCACCTATTCGTAAGACCATAAGCGGGGGGCAACGTAAACGCCTAAATATAGCTTTGGAGCTTATTCGTGAACCTGCTGTTCTCTATCTGGATGAACCTACCTCCGGGCTTTCTTCTTCGGATTCTGAAAAAGTGATGATGCTTCTGAAGGAGCAAACACACAGGGGGAAGCTCATTGTAGTAAATATACATCAGCCTTCATCTGAAATATATAAACTTTTCGATCGTTTATGGCTGCTTGATAAAGGTGGCTACCCGATATACGACGGTAATCCGATAGAAGCGATCACTTATTTTAAGCATGCGGCAAAATATACCGATCAGGATATAAGCGTGTGCAGTATGTGTGGGAATGTGAATCCGGAGTTAATATTGAATATTATCGATTCTAAAAAAATTGATGATTCGGGGAATCAAACAAATATACGTAAATTCACACCCGACGAATGGCATGAAATGTATCTGGAGTCGAGGCCGGCATTTAAAGAAGTTGAGCAGGGTAAACTACCGGACACAAAGCAGAAAAAACCATCCGTATGGAAACAGTTCCGGATATTTACCGAACGTAACATCCTGACTAAGTTTACAAACCGGCAATACCTGATGATCGCTCTTTTTGAAGCACCACTATTGGCGATGATCGTAGCTATGCTCACTAAATTCGTAGACGAAGGGGAATATACATTGCTGGCTAATAAAAACTTTATTTCGTATATTTTTATGTCGGTAATCGTAGTTACTTTTATCGGCATGAGCATCAGTGCAGAAGAAATTATAAAAGACCGGACGATCCTGAAAAGGGAACGTTTTTTACGGTTGAGCCGCGGCAGTTACCTCTCTTCTAAAATTGTTTACCTTTTTACTTTGTCGGGTATTCAAACGTTTTTATTTATTATTGTCGGCAATTCGATTATCGGCGTAGGAGGGGAGATGTTCACCACCTGGTGGAGCGTATTGTGGTTGACGGCTTTTCTGGCAAACCTTACCGGTTTGTGGCTATCACAGACCTTAGGATCCATAGTGGCTATTTATATATCCATACCATTGCTCCTGATCCCGCAAATTCTTTTATGTGGGCTTGTTATAAAATTCGACGACCTGAATACAAAAGCCGTAAATAAAAATATAGTTCCCCTGATCGGTGAAATAATACCTGCACGTTGGGCTTTTGAAACCTTGGTGGTAGAACAATTCCGTGATAACAGATACAACAGGCGACTCTTCCCTATTGAGAAGGAAAAATTCCTGGCCCAGTATTATAAAGATATCCATTTGGAGCAGGTAAGAAGTTTGGTAGAGCGATATGAAGACGATGAAAATCCCGCCCTTAAGAGAACAATTGAAAATGAATTGCCCGTTTTGAGCAGGGCGGCCCGTATTCATTTGCCTGAAGTAAATGAAACGTATGAATCATATTTAAACAAGGTGGATTCTGCACTAAAAGTCCGCTCTCACAATTTTACGGCATTAATGGACCAAACCATACAGAAAATTGTAAAAGAAAAGGGTGGGGAATGGCTTACCGTTGAGAAAAAAGAACATCATAATGCCGGTATAGAAGATCTGGTTATCGGTATGGGAACTACCCGGTTCTTTAAGGAAAGTAACTACCGTATCTATCCCAAATTCGGCCAGATTTACTTTGAACCGGACAATCCCTGGGGAAGAGCACCTTTTTACAGCCATGTAAAAAATATGGGAGGGAATTTCATATCTACTTATAAATTTAATTTATTGGTTCTTGGATTCTTTGCCATATTAGCTATAATAGCTATATTCGCAGAGTTTCCGGGAAGATATTTCAAGGACAGGAATGAATATTAAAAAATGAAATAAAAATTATTAAATTGAACATTATGAAAAAAAGTATTATTAGTCTGTTTACTTTGACGGCATTTGTGTTCGGACTGCCTTCTTGCGGCGGTAATAAAACAAAGGATAATGAGGCCGCTAATACAGAAGAGGCTGCCGTAATCGCGGGTAATGTGCCGAAATCTTTGTTGACAGAAGAAGTAAAAGCGGAAACCATTCAATTATTAAGAGATATGCCTTCTTCGGAAATACCATACCGGGTGGCAACGGGAGAAGTAAAAATAGGTGTCGGCGATTTAAGTTATATGCTTCCTGTATCGAAAGCTCCCCAACTTACTTCAACTGCCCAAAAGGCACGTGCCGCCGGTATATACTTTACCGATTATAATGTGCTGAAAGCAATGAACCAGCCTACTGCCGAAGTGGAAGGAGTGCTTGCTAAGCTGACTTCCGACCTTAATATTACCTTTGTTATGAATATTTTAAAAGAACAGGCTCCGCAAAATGCTTCCAAAGAAGAGTTTGCCAAATTCCTCCAGAATCAGGAAGATAAAATACTTCAGGAAATGGCAAACAACGATAAGATCGATATACAAATTGAAATGCTGAGCGGTATAGCTGCAGAATCGGCTTGCGTGTATGCCAATCCTTCATTGGTTGTTAAAGGTGATGCAACATCGGCCGGATTGTCAGAAAACCTGATCAAACGTCTGGAAACATTAAACCAGATTACGGCGGACCTCACTGCTTATTATCCTGACCTGAAAGAACTGGGCGAAACCATAAATCCATTAAAAGATAAAGTGACCTCTATTCAAACAGCAAGGAACTCAAATTCGGAAATTTTGGCTATCCGTGATGCCTTATTGAAATAATTACTTCAATACATAAAATAATAAAGGAAGGTATTACCATTGGGTAATACTTTCTTTTTTTATAGTCTGCATATCCTTACGTTTGTGAATCATTAAGAAAAATTCGGATAAAGTAATAATGATCAATGCAACACTCCACCTCCTAAATTGTTCTATAGATTATTGAGTTATTTACTAAAAACAAAGAATTATGACAATAGAAGAATTAAAAGCGATAGCCGGCAATTTATATAAAAATGCAGAGGAAGCAACGCCGATTATAGGTGATGGAGAAAAAAATGAATGGATGGCCCACAGGTTGGATGAGATTGTGGATGAAAATTATCCGGCATTGGATTGTTTAATGAATTTTACGATGTCGTCCGAAGTGACTGATTATCTCGAGAAAGAATATGAACAACGTAAGAAAGATATTGAAGACCGGGAAATGCCTTGTGATGCTGAACGTTCTTCCATAAACCTGGACAAGGAAAGAGTAATGAGCAGTAATCAGCAATATAATCAAAACCCCGATGTTATTATTGAGGAAGAGATTATTATTGTAGACACCAGTATGGATGATGTAAACCGTCCTTCCGACAAGGACCGTATAAATCTACGCAATAATGATTGCGGTTGCTGAAGATAAATAATAATAGTTTGTCACGGGTTATGATTTACAATAAACGAGCATCTGTGACAAACTATTATTTGCATTATTTTGTATCGTCGTTCTCGGCAGCCACACTTTTACTTCCTGGGCTTTCCAACATCCGTGTATAGATATTGCCATCAGCCATCATGGCGTATTCATCTATTTTCTGGCGGCATATTTTAAAAGTCAAGTCGCGTAATAGTTCTACTTTCGGAAACAAAGCATCAAGATCTTCTTTGCTAACGGGAAAATCGGGATTATAGCGTGCTTCCACATACGCTGCTTTGATAAGAGTGAATAATCTTTTTTCTTCGACTGTATTATTAGGGAAAACCCTTAATAATTCTTTAGAATACTTTTTAACTGAAGAAGAAAGTTTTGACAAATTATGTTGTTTGCTGTTTTTCAGGGTATATACCAGACGAATAGCATAATAGTAATTTTCGCAAGCCTGATGCATCAGGAAAGCTGTCTTTTTATATAGCCCCCTGTCATAATAGAACGTAGCGCCAAGTAAAAATTCATTCCCGCTTTTAAATTTTTCGTCGAAATATAGTTCAGCTTGCTGTTTTATTTCATCATAACGGAGTTTTCTGCGCCGTGCGAGTTTGAATCTCCCGCTATTATATAGTACAATACCTTCTTTCTTAACTTCGGTATAAAAATAACGGCCTTCCGATAAATCTTTGTTCAGCTTTTCAATGCTGTCGTTTATAAATTCGATAGGAGTTTGTTTGTCAGGATCCTGATAATACAGGTCATCAACATTATCCAAGATCTTTCCCGCATCTTTATCAGTAATGCCATGCGTGACAACAAGAATATCGTAATCACTCCTGTAGGTGGTAACTATTCCGAATTCAACTCTCTCGTCATAATCAACATACTCATTCCTTGCGTAACTTCCATATAATATAATCATCTCCGTTTGAGGTAATCTTTTAAGGATAAGGGACACGATGAAATTAAGATCTTTTCGTTTGCGCGGAGGAAGAAATGATATAGACTTTTTCATTTAGAATTATTTTTTACGTAAAGATAAATAATCGGTTTGAATTATAATATAAATATATATTTTTACCACCAGAAACAAGAAGTAGGGTAAGTAATTAACCCGGTAAATAAATAATCGATAATTTATACATCTCAGATCATTTTAGCAGGTATTTATTCTTAGCTGTCAGGACATACGGCTAAGTGAAATGCAAGGATAAAATGAAAGGGAAAAAATTTGTCTGGGGACATGCGTTTATATGACCTCAGGTTACCGGTATACTTATGTCTATTCTATTAATTATTTATTAAACCGCTGTTTGAAACAACAGGAAATAAAACGAACAATTATGACTAATCATAAAACAACATTACATCCTGATTATTATAAACTTACATATCAGGCGATTTCAATACTCGATTTACCGTTTTCGGTGATTAAAGATAAGTATCCAGACAATCCGGTATGCCTAATGGACTATTTCGAAAAAGATATAAAGCAGAAAGGGATCGAAGTATGGTTTGATAACGAATCCGCCTCAATAATAAGTTGCTTCAATGATGACCTGAAATGTGTAGCATCGCATTTGATTTTTGAAAATGAAAAAGAAATACGGAAATATATTTATTTCCTGAATAAAAATTTTGATTATGATTACATATGCAGCCGTTGGCTTATGCCAGATAATTTTTTAGTAATAAGAACTTTGGACGGTCTTACGAGTTGTATGTTTTTTAGAAATAAATAAGATATAGATTAATAAAACTGGTTAACCGGTTATAAATATAACTGGTTAACCAGTTTTAAATATTGCGCTGACTATGAATGTTAGCTTATAAAATTTGTCATCAACCGCTCTTCCGGTTCGGGAGGTAATTCGCTTCCCGGTTTCATGTTTTTCAGCATCCATGCCATATTCCTACCCAATGTACGCATGGTTTGTAATCCTTCCGCATCCTGACCAGCTTCGCCAGGCATCAATCCGTGAACACTATTCCAGTACTGTGAAGGTACAACGGGCATATTCTGTATGGTAAAGTATTTATTCAGACGGTCGAACGCTGCACTTGCACCCCCTCTGCGGCAAACAACAACCGACGCTGCCGGTTTATAATCCAAAAATTCCGAACAGGTATAAAATACCCGGTCCAGTAAAGCGCATAAAGATCCGTTAGGCCCGGCATAAAACACCGGAGAACCGATAATCACACCATCTGCGCTTTTCAGGCTTTCACGTACCTTATTATATAATTCGTCCTGGAATACACATCTGCCGAGTTCGAAACATTTATGGCAGGCAATACACCCCTGTACAGCTTTCGAACCAATATGTATTAATTCACTGATTACTCCACTATTTTCCAACGCTTTTGCTACTTCCGACAGCGCAATAAAAGTATTTCCCTCTTTACGGGGGCTTCCGTTTATCAGTAAAACCTTCATATATTTCAATTTTAGACAAAGATATACTTTTTTAAATAATTCACTCTTTAAAACAGGCAGGGGGTTATCCGGGAAAAGATTTGTCCAAATACTTTATTTAATCTTTCTTATCTTTGTATATTAATTTACAACTGATACCATGAGGAGCATATTTATAACTATTATATGGCTGGGTTGCTTAGTCATACAGACAGAAGCGGCATATACCGGACGGGTTTTTATCGATAAAAATAAGAATGGAGTTTTAGACAGGGACGAGAAAGGTCTGGAAGATGTGATGGTATCTGATGGGCTTCATGTAGTGAAAACATTTGCCGATGGCTCTTTTCGTTTACCGGGTCATGAAAAGGAACGGTTTATATTTATCACTACCCCATCAGGTTATAAAACAGACAATAGTTATTATCAACTTATCAACCCGGGGAAGCCTTCTTACAATTTCGCTTTGCAATCGTACGACAGAGGGATACAGAAAGACGGGAGCCACCGTTTTATTCATATCACCGATACCGAAATATTTAATACTGACCGCCAGGAAGATTGGGTGAATGATGTACGTAATTATGCCCAAAATGAAGAAGCAGCTTTTATAATCCATACAGGTGACATTTGTTACGAAAAAGGTCTGAAAGAACATATCGGACTTATGAACTCTTCTAATATGGGTTGCCAGATATTTTATTGTATCGGTAATCATGATCTCACTTCAGGACAATATGGAGAAGAGCTGTTTGAAAAATTATATGGTCCTGTGTTTTACTCGTTCGATACCGGAAATACACATTATATTGTTATTCCGATGATGAACGGTGATCATCAACCTTCGTATACAAAAGAAGATATTTACCGCTGGCTTATAAATGACCTTCGCCATGTACCACTGGGCAAACCCATTTTGATATTTAACCATGACCTGATGACTACCGGCGAGACATTTAAGTTTGGTATAAGCGATACTGAAGTGATTGACCTGGATGCTCATAATCTGAAAGCCTGGATTTACGGGCATTGGCATATTAATTTTATGAGAAAACAGGGGAATGTGTATACGATTTCCACAGCACCTCCGGATAAGGGAGGAATCGATCATTCGCCCAATTCTTTTCGGGTAGTAGATGTTGGCAGAAATGGAAATATTTCGAGTCAGCTCCGGTATACGTATTTGAATAAGCATATTGAAATTGCATCGCCTGGTACCGATGGTTCTCCGGTTTTCACTTCGGGCTCAATGCCGCTTACGGTAAATACTTACCATTCAGCATCTCCCACAAGAGAAGTAGTATATACCTGTTCGGCAGATGGAAAGAAACTCTTTTCCAATCGTAAGCTTATCCAATATACGGACTGGACATGGAAAGATGTGATTTACCTTAATGCCCAGCAAAAAGGTAAAATAATTACACTTAAAATAACCGCCACATTTAATAACGGCGAAAAGGCTGAGAAAGAAATCCGTTTTCCTTATACTGGTCGTAAATCCCTCACAAGTTTGAAGGAAAACTGGAATAATTTACTTGGGACACCGGATCACAGGGGTGTAGCCGCATCGGTAATTGATTCTCCCCTCACTATGGCCTGGACAAATAATATAGGAGCAAATATACATATGACATCCCCCGTCCTTTATAAAGGAAAGGTATTTATAGCGTCTGCCGATGAAGACCTCAAAGGAAAATCTTTTATTTACGCTCTTAACGGACAGACTGGAGAAATTCTGTGGAAATATTATGTTGACAATTCAATTAAAAATACCATAGTAGTAGAAAATGATCTTGTCTTTGCCCAGACAGCACAAGGTACGTTGTATGCTATCAAAACGGACGACGGAAGTCTTAAGTGGGGAAAACAACTTCACGTCAATCCTTTACCGGCACTTGTGGAGGGTTTGGTAGTATCCGATGGAATAATTTATGCCGGTACAGGAAACGGTTTATGTGCCCTTAATGCAATAACGGGTCAACGTATATGGGAAAATGAAGACTGGCAACAGGTAGAAGGTACTACATCCACACTAACTTTAGGAAACGGTATACTGATCGGTTCGGCTCAATGGAAAGGGCTTTACGGTAACGATATACACGACGGAAGGCAACTATGGCATCTTGATAAAAACGGGATTTCAAACCGTGCCGGATCGGCTTCAATATATAATAATCTCCTTTATCTTGTTTCTACACAATCACTCTTTATAATAGATCCTCTTACCGGAAATGTGATCGTGCGCAGAGAATATCCTTTCAGTGTGGATGTTACATCTACACCCCTCCTTACAGATAAGGAGATTATTTTTGGCACAGTAGATAAAGGTTTAGTTGCTGTAGACCGGGAAACACTTGAAATAAAATGGCAATTTCAAACGGGTGATGCCCTTGTATATACGGCACCTTATACACGAAAAGAATCTGCCACCGTTGAAACAAGCCCTGTATTATCGGGAAATACGGTTTATTTCGGTGCATCGGACGGAACACTTTACGGAGTTAATAAAAATGACGGGTTACTGTTATGGAAGCACAGTACCGGAGCACCTGTTTTAGGATCTGTTGCCGTATCGGGCAATACGCTTGTAGCCGTCGATATGGGTGGGAATGTTTATGCATTTACAGGCAGGTGATCAAACGGTTATAATATCACATCACGAGATAAACCTTTCTCATCCCTGTATGTCTAAAGAATAACAAGAGGTTGAACTTATAAAACTTAAAGTCATGAAAGCAAAGGTTTTTTTACTGTCACTTACCTTACTTGCATTACCAATAGGATTATCAGCGCAGGGGTGGAAAAATAATAACAGGAAAGAAGTAAGGTCCGAAAGAAGATATAATGAAAGGGTTTCCTATCACCGCCCCGGAAGGACAGTTAGAGCATTACCCTACGGGTATAGTCCGGTACGCTATCATGATGTTGTTTATTATTATGCTAACGGTGTTTACTACCGGCCTACCCGTTCCAGATATTTTGAAATTGTTTATCCTCCAATCGGAGTAATTGTACCTGATCTGCCTCATTATAAAAAAGTTAGGTGCAACGGAAGAACATATTATGCCTACCAAAACTATCTTTATAGTCGCATCAAAACTCCTTATGGCATAAGTTACAGAGTTGATGTAAGACTATAAATTGGATATATACCGGAGAATGAAATCTGCTCTTGTTTTTATTGTTGAAAAAGGCAGCTTCACAATATTATATCCGGATTGTTTATATGTATGGCACATTATATGAAAGGTATCCACAGCTTCTTTATAGTCTTGTTTCCTTTCCGTATCTGTCTTATAAATTTTCTTCCAGGGTAGAAGTAGGAATACCGTTTTATTGTAGCGGTATTCTTTTACAGCCTTTATTAGTTTATCATTGTAGTCAAAATTCATTAAGTATTCATAAGCCAGCGTATCAGGAATACCTCTGTCGAAAAAACAGATATTTTTTATCCCTATTGTTTTTTTATATGTCTTAAGGGAATATGCCAGCATAAGTTCCGAATAAGCTTTACAATCTTTCCAGGGAAGGGCTTCACCGTTTATTTCCATCTGAGTTCTTATAATTTCACGGGCCACCTCTTTTACACAAGGGTATCCTCTTTTTTCAAGTTCTTCAATTAAAGAGGTTTTACCGGCACCGGGGCCCCCAGTGATAATATAGAAATTATTATTTTGAGTCATATTGTTGAATTATTATTTTGAAGTAATGATAAGTTCATCCCGAAAATGATTAATCTGTTTATATTAATAGGATTGGAATAAAGAAAATAAACCGGAAATTTACTTTATAAGGGAGAAGTCAGTTAAAACTGCTAAAGGATAATTTTAAATTATTCATAAAAATAATAATATAATTTGATAATTAACATTATATTTAAAAAAGCAAAAGACAGATAAACGTTTATATTTACCTGAGATTAATATTAATTTTTATGGATATATCACTTCGTTGCTGGTCACTAACTGATTTGGATAATCTGGTGAAATATGCCAACAATCAAAAAGTAGCAAATAACCTAACGGATGGGTTTCCTTATCCGTATACAACGGATGATGGTAAAAAATACCTGAAAATAGTATCTCAAGACAATCCTGTTAAGGTTTTTGCTGTTATATATGATGGTGAAGCGATTGGTTCAATCGGCGTTTTTCCACAAACAGATATTCACAGGAAAAATGCGGAAATTGGTTATTGGCTGGCTGAACCTTTCTGGGGTAGAGGGATCATGGTCAAAGCTGTTGGGCTGATTGTTGATTACACCTTTAAGACTTTTGATATCACCCGTGTATTTGCACGGCCTTTCGGAACAAATAAAGCGTCACAAAGGGTATTGGAAAAATCCGGATTCAAGCTTGAAGGGCGGTTTGAAAAAGTTCTGTATAAAAATGGACGGTTTATGGATGAGTTTATTTATGCGATCAGGAAAAAATAATAACGATTGTGTGATATTTGTATAGATTAATACGATATAGGAATAATATTTAAAACAAAAAAAGAGCAATATGAAAACCCGGTATTTTTTATATTGCTCTTTTAACTGCTAAACAATAATTAAATCAATCCTGATTCTTTTAGCATATCATAAATAATTGTCCCTTTGCTTTTTTCTACTCCTTTCTTTTCAAGATGTTTTAGGAAGAATGGCATTTTCATATCAAATATTTTCTTTCCATCCATCAATCGGGCGGAAGAACTTAATAATACGCGTGTGTCAAAGCATGAGGCAAATACCTCCGGAACTCCCCTGTCTACATTCAGAAGTTGATACACAGCTTCCATTGCCGTACGAACGGAGTATTCGGTGGTAAATACCGTATCACGTTCTGTTTCTGCAAAGTTCCCTATAAAAGCCAGATTTACAGATCCCTCCGGAACAACATTAGGCCGATCGCCCAGGGCGCGGGGCATGAAATAAGACATCACATAAGGCATCATACAAGGTATGGTATTTGCCGAATTAACCGCCATATCGTGTATTTCAGATTCCGGAACACCTATATGGTATAACCATTCTTCGGCAATTTCAATGCCATTACAATCTTTCATCGGCTTTTTCACATAATCACCTTTTTTGTAGGAAAACAATCCGTAAATCCAGATAACTAATTGATCTTTAGGCTGGGCTTTAAAATGGGGCTGCCGGTTCAAAGTAAAACTCAACAACCAAGACGAATCCTTAACAGTAACAATTCCTCCTGTTACGACTTTACCGGAAAAAGGATCACGTTTAGATATTCTTTCTATAAATGGTGGAATTTTGCTATCCAGAGTGGTGATTGTTGCTGATACGAAAGATGTTTCCTGGATGTTGGAACAAAACTTTTCCGGATTTCCAAAATTAGAATCTTGCGCAGCAATGTTTTTCCATAGGCTCCAGCTACCGCCGGGTGATGGATTTAATATTGCCGGATTCTCCTGATCTCCGTAAGTGGAGCTTTCTGTAATACTTCCGTTAGTAACAAATACAATATCGTTTTCAGTCAGTTCGATTTCATTGTTTTTGCCTTCCTGCGTATAAAGGATTTTCCTTGCCACCTTTTTGTTTGGATTGCTATCTACAACTACATTGATAACGACTGTATTGTAATGGAAATTTACTCCTTGTGCTTCCAGATATTTTACTAAAGGCAACACTAATGATTCGTATTGATTGTATTTTGTGAATTTTAATGCAGAAAGGTCGGGCAATCCTCCGATATGATGTATAAAACGAGCTATATACCGCCTCATTTCCATAGCGCTATGCCATTCTTCGAAAGCAAACATCGTGCGCCAGTATAACCAGAAATTGGATTTGAAAAAATCTTTGGAAAATACATCTGTAATACGTTTATCGTTTAATTCTACCTCCGACGTCATAAATAATTTAACGATTTCCTCAGATGCCTTATCTGTTAACGTGAATTTACCATCTGTATGGGCATCTTGTCCTTGTTTCTCAATAGCCCGCATTTTAGAAAAGTTAGGATCTTCTTTATTCAACCAGTAAAACTCATCCAATACAGAAGCATTTTCAATTTCCAGCGAAGGAACAGAGCGGAATAAATCCCATAAACATTCAAAATGATTTTCCATTTCCCGTCCTCCGCGGATAATAAATCCCTTGTCGGGTTGTTGGATGCCGTCGAGACTTCCACCGGGCAGGTCGAGTTCTTCAAATATATGAATTTTATTACCTTTCATCTGGCCGTCACGTATCAGAAAAACTGCCGATGCTAATGATGCTAATCCTGCACCTACCAGATAAGCTGTTTTAATATCAACATTTTCCGGCTTTTTTGCTCTTGCGAAAGCTTCGTAATTTCCATTGCTGTAATACATACTTCTTTTATTTTTGCTTAATTAGTAATCATGATAAAACACATTATAAACGTATGTGTTGTACCCTATGCTGAATTAAACAATTTTAAGAGGTATATGTTTTTAGTCCTGAGGGTATTTCTTTTCCATAAACTGGAATATAGGGAATTGTAAACCAGAAAGTCGATCCTTTACCCGGTTCTGATTCGACACCTATCTCACCACCCATATTTTTCACAATGGTCTGGCAAAGGGATAAACCTAATCCACTTCCCTGTACAAAATTATTAAGTTTAATAAACCTTCCGAAAATATTTTCCAATTGATCCTTAGATATGCCTGTACCTGTATCCGTAACATAAAAATAAAGTTGATTTTCGTTCCTAAGTTTATAGCCAAACCTGATGCTTCCTTCTTTTGTGAATTTTACGGCATTGTTCAATAAGTTTGATATGACCTGGGTAAGCCTTGTTTGTTCCGTATGTATGCAACAATTACTAATCTGATTTTCAAATATAACTTTTACTTTTGTCGAGGCTCGTGCTTGGGTTGATTCCATAAGGCTTTTTAGCATCAGGTTGAGGTTGACATCCGTATAGGTAAAATCTAAAACACCTGCTTCTATTTTAGATAAATCCAGAATATCATTTATTAATTGCAATAGCAGATCATTATTACTTTCTATAATCCTGATATATTTTTGTCTCTCTTCTTCGTCGGTAGTTGATGAAAGTATACTGGAAAATCCGACTATGGCGTTTAAAGGAGTACGGATTTCATGACTCATATTTGCTAAAAAAGCGGACTTGAGCCTATTGGATTCTTCTGCTTTCTCTTTAGCCTGCAGAAGCTCCTGTTGTGTTTTGTATAACTGTGTAGTATCGACAAAAAATATATCCATATAGGTAGGATCGCTCGCTAATGATACAATTATACTGAAGTAATGGTCTGTCTTTTTGTGATAATAAGTAATATTCCCTCTTTTTTTCTTGTTATTCAAGATGGTCTTATACGTATTTATCATTTCCGGTATTATTTCCGGATTGATTTCACTCCCTTTTTTCCCTACATACTTTTCTTTAGGTTTCAGTTGTTCTTCAAAACTGGGATTAACCTCGGTAACTAGATAATCAATTATTTCTCCCTCTGTGTTAAAAATTAACTGTTGTTGTTGATAACCAATCGGCATATTATTGAATAAATCGCCGTATTTTTCAAATAACCTGATTTCTTTATCCTGCATTTTTCTTTTTTGAATCACGAGAATGATCCGCGTAGAAATAAAACTTAGGAACAATATAATTGCTAATTCTAATATGAGTGTCATATTTTTTTCAAGAAAAGACAGGGGACGGTTATAAAGATAAGCGTTTGCCGGAATCTCAGAAAGAGGTATATTATGTTTAAGTATGGCAAGATAATTAAATGTGGGTAATGGTGGTGGTGTATAAATAACCTTATCTATGACCTGCCCTTTAATGATTTGATCCATTGTATGGATGACTGTTTCCATTACCTGATGAAAAGGAGTATAACTGCCGCCAAGCATTCCACTTTCCTTTAAACCGACATCATTAATGGTCATGATGGGTGTGTTAACATATAAGCTAAAAATCCGGTAAGCATTGGTTTGAAGGAAAAGATCGCGGTCACCGGTTATTTCATTGTTAAACCATGTAAAATAAAGTATGCCGCTTTCGGTAGTTGTGGAAAGGAATTTTTTTATTAGTTCGTCTGTTGATAATTTATCGGGAGTAAGGTTATTGAATTCCCATTCTGGATATTCCTGGCCAACAATGTTGCTAACATCTTTTCTTAGCCGGTGGCTTATATACCGGTTGTCTGTAACAAAAAATAATCTGTTCATTCCGGGAAGCATTTTTTTCATTATACTGAGTGTACCTGATATATCGAATGGATTTAATATAACGGTTAAATTCGGCCTTACTTGTGCCAGGGAATCCAACGGAATCCTTTCATCTAAAGGTATAACTGTTCGGTTGATATAATGACTTTCTGGGCCTATATATTCTTCACGTGCCAGTAGTATAACAGGAATATTACCCCAGTGATCCTCAATATCTTTATGGAGAAAAGCATATATATCTGCTTCAAATAGCATCAGATATTTTGGGGGGACCGGGTAAGTATCAAATAATCTTTTCTTAAAATCCAAAACTTCCTCCTCTTTTGTCATACCTAAAATGTACATATATTCTGTCCTGATTTCAAATTGTGGATATTTTATTGATAATTCATTAGAAACAGGAGGGATAAGCATATGTCCCCAGGCACATGTTTCCGCATCCGGGTTGAGTATTAGAATATAGTCATTTGTCGTTGTGTTGGCTTTAAGAAAATGTGCAAGCAGGAAAAGTAATAGGATTAGAAAATGTTTTTTTTTTACAAAACGAAAACAGACATACATAGTAGTATTAAATTTGAGTAGTAGTATTCAATTCCTTTTTTGCAAAGGTAGCATTTGTTTTTTATATTTTAGACAAACAAAAAACGGTCTTATTATAAAAAATAATCCTTTGTTTTGAAAGGTTTATGGTAATAACGTATTTTTATAGAATAAAATTCCGATTTTATTCATAAGAATAGCGAAAAGTGAAACCCCCTAAAACTATTTACTTTTTTCAGCAAGATATACTCCGGTAATAATAAGGCATGAACCAATAATAGTAACAAATGTTATTTTCTCATTAATAACGAGCGCAGATGTTATCATAGTAACTAAAGGAACAAGATATAGATAATTTGTAGCATGTACGGCACCAATTTTTTTTACGGTAGCATTCCACATAATAAAGCAGAGCATTGATGCTATAATACCAAGGAAAAGTAAATTAAGCGCCACAATAGGGATGGAAAATATATTGGTGTCAAACCGGATAGGGTTAAAAGGAATAAAAGGTAATAGGGTTATAATACCATAGAAAAATACTTTACGGGTTATGAAAACAGTAGGGTAGTGTGTATTTAATTGTTTTAATACCAGACAGTAAAATGCCCACATCAATGCAGCCAGGAGCGTAAGTAAATCGCCTAAAGGATTTATTTTCAAAATGAAACTACCGTTAAATACCACTAATCCTACTCCAGCTAATGCAATAAATGATCCGGTTAATAAGTTTTTCTTCAGTTTTTCCTCTTTATTAAAGAAGTGTAACAGAAAAGCGGTGAGGATAGGTGTTGTACAAATAATGAGAGATACATTAGATGCTAAGGTGATTCCCAGAGCTGTATTCTCTGCGATGAAATAGAGCGAACCACCAGTTAACCCTGCTGCAGCCATCAATATCTCGTCTTTTGCATTCTTGGCAAACAGTTTACGGGGAGATATTATCCAAATACATGCATAAGCCAGGATGAAGCGGTAGAAAAATATTTCAACAGGAGAAAGTCCGTTTGCAATTAGTATTTTGGTAGATACAAAAGTTATTCCCCAAATACTCACTGTTAAGATAGCCATTAGATGAAACCAGAAAATTCTATCTTTTTCCATAAAATAATAAGTTTGATCCAGCAAAGGTAGGGTTTGTAGAATAAAAAACTATATTGCGGTTACAAATAAGATAATATTCCTACATTTGGTGACATTGCAGGATAAATAATCTTTTTTTAAGAGAGAATGACTTTATAAACAGGAAAATATACTATGGCTTTATTAGATCAAACGGATATTAATATACTTAAAGCTTTGCAAAACAATGCAAAGATAAATGTTAAAGAGCTTTCAGAAGCCTTACACATTTCTAAAACACCCATTTATGAAAGAATAAAACGACTTGAAAATGAAGGTTATATTAAAAATTATGTGGCGTTAATTGATAGCAAAAAAGTGGGAATGGGTCTTACTGTTTTCTGTAATATTTCTTTAGCTATTCATAATGACGAACATATTAAGCAATTTAAAGAAGATATAAAAGATATCGATGAAATAATCGAATGTTATTCAATCGGAGGGGTATATGATTTTTTGTTGAAACTTATCGTGGAAGACCTTGAAGCCTATAACCGTTTTGTGTTTGAAAAAATTACCAAAGTAAAAGGGATAGTTAAGATGCAAAGCTCTTTCGTGTTAAGTGAAATAAAATATACTACTTCTCTTCACATTAAACAGTAATTAATCTTCGAAGTAATAAATTTCCCTCCTGTATCCGATCTGTTCCCTACCGGGAGCTCGTTGGGTGGATATCCTCTCTGTCCAGTTATTGTATTTATCGAAATGCAGGTAATCGTTATCATATATTGAAACCATTTCATTTATATGGTATTCTACAGATGTTTCCAAACCTAGTTCCTTATCGTATTCATAGAATGTTTTATAGTTCATCGGACCGTTAATATTTATCATTTCTACCGGGCGATTCACAGGGTCAAATTTTTGAGTTACTGTTTGAAGGAGTTTATCTTCCCAATCATAATAAGTAGTACGGGTCATATTCGTATCCATCCATTCAATTATGGTTTTTCCGTTATATTCTCCTTCTTCATCATAATCTTTTGTAACCTGTACGGTATCACCTTCCCACTCAACCGTACTTTTCTGGATCAGTTTTCTACCAGGAAGTTCATATATTGCCTGGCGCCTTAGTTTATTACCGTATTCAAATATAAAGTAAAAAGAACCAATATCCTGCACATCAAAAAAGGTTTGTTCAATCACTCTTCCTTCTTTATCGAATTGATACATTTTGTGTTCTATATATTTGTCTTTTCTATTATTTTCATTTTGGTTTTTTAATGATCCATTATCTATATATCCTGCGAAAGTATGGCTTATCATTATTCGCGGCTTGCCTTTCAGGCCAAGTCCTGTGGCAGTGATTCCCGTAGGATCCTGCGAAAATAAAGATACGGGAAACGACAAGATTAAAAGATAAAGAATATTTTTCATGGTAATATGTTTCAACTTTTTACAAAAATATTTATTAGTGATCAATAATTTATAGTGTTTAATAATCATTATAAAATAAAATTACCACCTATTGTTTGTTAGAAAAATAGATGGTAAATATTTATGTAACCAATATTTTATACGTTAGAAGGATTCTGATTCTTCTTTTCTTCAACCGAATCATAATTATCAGGACTGATTTTCAATACGATTTTCCCATGTGATATTTTCGGTAAGGAAGGATCTTCGCCTGAAAGTATTCTCCAACCATCTGCAGCATGTTCCAAGTTATAAACCAAAGCTACATCTGTTTTTAGCTGATGTTCGTTTATTAGCTTAGATATTTTTCTAAGATCATCACCTGATTGATGAATAATCATAGAAATAGCAGTAATGTTTTTTTGTCTGGCTTCTTCTTCCATGATTGGGCCTGTTGTGCTAACCAATCGTCCACCTTCTTTCAAAACAGTATATGATCTTTTCTGGATATCTCCACCTACTAGTACTAAAACTAAATCGAGGTCGTTAACCAGTTGTGTGAAATCTTCAGTTTGATAATCAATCACTTTTTCTGCCCCCAGTGATAACAGAAATTCTTTTTCGGTGGATGCTGCTGTTGTATATATAGTAGCCCCTATCATACTGGCAAATTGTACGGCGTAAGCTCCAACAGCTCCAGCAGCACCATGTATCAAGACTTTCTGATCTTTTGTTAATTTTCCATGTGTATGGATCGCTTGCCATGCAGTTTCACCAACATGTGGAACAGAGGCTGCTTCTTCAAATGTAAGTGCTTCGGGTTTTATATCTACGGCAAACGTATCCAAGGCCAGAAATTCGGCATAGGATCCCCCATTGCAATTTCCGTAAACTTCGTCACCTACCTTAAAGTTGGAAACATTTTTGCCTGCATTTTCAATTATTCCTGAAAAATCATGACCTGGTATCCACGGAAAATGTAAAGGTGTTTTATCTTTAACAATTCCTGAAGCTTTTTTCATGTCCAGAGGATTTACTGAGGTTGCCATTACTTTTACAAGAATTTGTTCATCTGAAATTTCAGGAACCGGAGCATTTTCATATTTTAGTTCTTCGGACAGTCCATAATTGTGTAATCTTATTGCTTTCATTGTTATAATTTTATGTACATACAATGTAAAGTAAACAAAAGATAAAATGCGATTGTTTATGTTTTATATATATTATAATAATGAAAAAGCCCGGTTTATTAGACCGGGCGTTAATTTCATTATGGTGCAAAATATACAATAAGTAAAAAGTTTTTATGCTGTGAATATCATAAACATGCCTATAAAATTAAATTTTACTGAGCAGTAAAATTTTTATGCATGGGCAGAAAATGTTTTTTTATTCGTAACACTATTACGGTAAAAATTAAAAGAATACAATAACTTTATCTCAATTCCCTGATTTTAATACTTCGGAATGCGACTTCGTCACCATGATCCTGAAGTAATATGCGACCTTTAGGAGCTTCGCCAAAACGAATAGGATCATTATAAGCATTATCCGCATATTTGCTACCCTGTACTAATTCGCGGAAAGCTTTCGAACCTCTTTCATATTCAAGGGTTTTAAATCCATTCAGCCAATGCTCGACATGATTATCGGGATAAACTTTTATAATGGCCTGATTCCAGTTGCCTATACCATTAAATCGTTTATTTTGGGCAGGTATAAGGTCGTATAAACTGGCAAGTGTACGTGAACCGGGATAAGTAGTATAAAGTTTGGCATCAGGGTGCAGCTTGTCGTCTAGTATTTGATATTCTAAACCGAACGCTGATCCTTTTTGTTTTTCCTGCTCTGTAACAAAATATTTGATGCCACTGTTGGCACCTGCCGTAATTTTGAATTCAAGGCTTAATTCAAATGCCGAGAAATCTTCAGATGCGTATACGATGTCTCCACCGTTTGTCGATTCGCCACCATCTGATTTTAAAACAATTAGTTGGCCGTTTTCCACTTTCCAACCTTTAGCCGGAAAGGTTTCTTTATGTGCTCCGCGCCATCCGCTAGTATTTTTTCCATCAAAGAGTAGTTTCCATCCTTCTTCAGTTTCTTTTTCAGTTAATAAGTTTGGTATTCTGTTAATTTCAGATGCTAATTCTCCCTTCATACGTTCTGTTTCAAGGTCTGTTGTTTTTATCCGGATGTTACGCCACTTTATTTCTTTTCCTTCAAGCTCCGTGTTATTTCCTATTCCATGTACCTGGAAAGCAATGAATCCGCTGTGCGTTTCATTGTCATAGAGGTTTGCCGTATTTATTCCGTTTAGCCATATACGTATATTATTACCGATGGCTTCTATACGGTATTTATTCCAATCATCTTTTTTATAAGCAGCACGTCCGGAGGGATTATTTTCAAGTGTTACCAACCATCCTCTTCTCGCTTCATCATAAATACCGCCGCTCCAAGCCCTGTCGGACGGATCGATTTCGCATTGATATCCATATACCCTTCCATTGTGATAATCTTCTCTGCTTTCACTCCTGAATTGCACTCCTGAATTAAGTGATGGATCACATTGTACTTCAAATTCAAGTATGAAGTCCGTATAATAGTTTTCTGTTACCAGAAAACTATTAGGCTGTCCGGAAACTGATGTACCCACAATAGATTTATTTTCCACCCGGTAAGGAGCAGCTCCATTTAATTGTTTGAATCCACTAAGGTCCTTACCATTAAAAAGTTTTACCCAACCATCGTTAGATTGACAGGACATGAAAAATAAAATAAGCAATACTGATAATTTACCATATGCTTTCATAATGCTTTCTTTTGTATTAGAGTTAATATATTTGTGTACGAACACACAAAAATAATAAAAAAAAGAGATAACAAAAATGTTATCTCCTTTTTGAGCGGAAGACGGGGCTCAAACCCGCGACCCTCAGCTTGGAAGGCTAATGCTCTATCAACTGAGCTACTTCCGCAATTAAAGTGGGCAGTGATGGATTCGAACCACCGAAGGCGTAAGCCAGCTGAGTTACAGTCAGCCCCATTTGGCCACTCTGGTAACTGCCCCCATAATTTTCGAATGCAAAGGTATGATTAATTTTGTAATCCGCAAGAAAAATCAATCATTTTTATTGCAGTTATGGCAGCTTCATCACCTTTATTACCGTGTTTGCCACCGGCACGATCTTCGGATTGTTGCATAGTATCTGTCGTTAATAATCCGAATATGAACGGCATATCATACATTAAGTTTAATTCGGTAATACCTTGTGTGACACCTGAGCAAACATAATCGAAATGTGGTGTATCTCCACGTACTACACAACCTAATATGATGACTGCATTCAAATCTTTAGTCTCAGCAAGTTTGCGTGCGCCGAAAGTAAGTTCGAAACTTCCAGGAACACGCTTAACAATGATATTTTCAGGTTTTACACCATGTTTTTCCAAGGTGTTACAGGCTCCCTCCAATAACTTTTCTGTAATGTTTTTATTCCATTCAGATACTACAATCCCAATACACATATCCGAAGCATCGGGTACACTGTTAAAATCATAATCTGATAAATTCTGATAAGCTGTTGCCATATATGATATCTAAAATAAGAGGATGCCCGTTTGAGTAGACATCCTCTTAATGTGTTGATTTAATTATAAAATTATTATCTGTTTTCCAATACTGAAGCACGTGTAATATATTTATCTATATCCGATGCCTCCATGGAATTGAAATATTTTTCTTTGATAGTTGTGTAAACTTTTACTGCATCTTTATATTGGTTAAGACTTTCATAAGCAAGTCCTGCTTTTTTTAAAAAAACCGGGCTTATTACTTCGTTGTCGGCGTTCTTAGCAGCTTTTTCAAAATAACTAATCCCTTCTTTTACATTCCCTGTATTAACATAGCAATCACCGATAAGGCCGGTTATGGAAGGAGAAACCATATTATCTTTACCACTGAATGACTTCAACATTTTAATTGCATTTTCGTTATCACCCAGTTTAAAATAACAAATACCGGCATAAGCTTTTGCCAGATTACCAGAATTCGTGCTTCCAAATTCATCAACAATGGCTTGGAAGCCCATATAATCTGCACCGTTACCATTCAGGGCGAGAGCAAATGAATCTCGCGCGAAATATTGTTCGCCTTTGAACATTGCTGCTGCTGCGTTTTTCTCTTTTGGGATCAAATAACCATGCCTGAATCCTAAAAAGGCTCCGACAATGACAATTACAGCAATAACTCCGTAAATAATCTTAGTTTGATTTTTTTCAAGAAACTGTTCTGATCTGGAAACAATTTCACCTACTTCCAATTCCTTGTCTTTGCTCTTTCCTTTAGTAGCCATATGTGTATTTATACATTTAATAATTACGTTTGATATATGCCTTCGGCAATTCAAAGCGCAAAAGTAGTTTTTTTTACTGATATAATCTATACATCAGACTATATTTTTTACATTTGTACAATTAATAAGGTACTATGATACTTAATAAGCTTTCAATTCTCAACTATAAAAATATTGCTCAGGCAGAAATTTCTTTTTCTCCTAAAATGAATTGTTTTTTTGGTAATAACGGTATGGGGAAAACCAATCTTTTAGATGCGGTTTACTATTTATCTTTCACTAAAAGCCATATTAATACTCCTGATGGCCAAATCATTCATGCTGGTGAAGAATTATGTGTATTACAGGGAAATTATGATTATGAAGGAAGTGTAGAGGAGATATTTTGCGCTATCAGGAAAAAGCAACGTAAACAATTTAAGCGGAACAAAAAAGAATACAATAAACTATCCGGACATATTGGTCTGCTTCCTGTTGTTATGGTATCGCCTGCCGACTCCGAACTGATTCGTGGAGGAAGCGACGAACGCCGTCGTTTTCTTGATTTAATCATTTCTCAACAGGATAAACAATACCTGAATGCATTAATTCAGTATAATAAAGCGTTATTTCAACGTAATGCCTTATTGAAAAACCAGTCGAGAGATACAGCATTGTATGAAGTCCTGGAAATCCAATTAGATACATACGGTAAAGTGATAAATGAAAAAAGAATACTTTTATTAGAAGAGTTTATTCCTATATTTAATGAGTATTATCAGATTATTTCCCAATCTTCAGAATACGTTAGCATGGAATATATTTCTCAGTTGGAAGTGACGCGTCTGCAGGAGCTGCTTGGACAGAACAGGCAGAGGGATTATATATTAGGATATACTTCTACAGGTATTCATAAGGATGAACTTGAAATGAGGTTAAATAATTCATTAGTACGCCGTGTTGGTTCCCAAGGTCAGAATAAGACTTATCTTATTGCTTTAAAATTAGCGCAATTTGCATTTCTACGGAAAAGGGGTAACACTACTCCAATTCTTTTAATGGATGATATTTTTGATAAGTTGGACGCCAACCGGGTTGAACAAATTATACAGTTAGTAAGTGGGAATAATTTCGGTCAAATTTTTATTACGGATACCAACAGGAAGTATCTTGACGAGATATTAGCTACAATGGATCACGATTATGCCTTGTTCCGTGTTGAGCAGGGCCAGATACAATCAATGTAAAAAATATGAGGCGAAGAAATGCTCAGGTAATAGGAGAAGTGCTTGGTGATTTTTTTAAGAATAACGCCGAATTGTATGAACGTATACTTGAAATTCGTATAAAAAGAGGATGGAGTGAATTATTGGGACCTATGATACATCAATATACCCGAAATATTTACATAAAAAACAAAATATTATATGTTTCACTCACTTCATCTGTTTTACGTAATGAATTGGTTAACAGTCGTGATAGATTAGTTAAAAGCCTGAATGATTATGCAGGTTCTGTAGTAATAATAGATATTATTATCCGTTGAGTTATAATCCGGAATTTACGCATTAAAGTTTTCTTTAATTCTTTCCTTTAGAAGTCCTAATTTAGACATAGTACCAGATTGTTTTTTAGAAATACCATACTGTACTGAATGATCTAATATAGGGACGGATTTACCCTCCTTTATTACTTCAATACCTTTTTTTATCGTTGGATCATCCTCATAAAAAATAGGATAAAAACCATCTTCATCAAAAAAGTTTCTGGCAATATAAGCAATTAAATGAGTTTCGATAAGGCTTGCGGAAATCTCAATTAATGCCGGACGTTTTTTTATCCCTTTTGTTACTGCATAATTTGTAAAGTCCGAAAGTATGGGTTGATGGCTTAAATAATGGTATAACTCTTTATAGTTATTGAATAACGATAATTTTTCAAAATTACGATCAGAATATTCCAATGCATATAAATACAATACATTTGAGTTTCTGGCAACACTATTAAAGTATGACGTAATTCCACTGGTATCACTCGGTATGAAAATATCAGGCATAATACCTCCTCCCCCGTAAACTTTTCTTCCAATAGAGGTTGTATACTCGGGCAGGTTGTCCATTTTAATACTATCAGCCGAATAAAATTCTCCATGAAGATAACGGTTATATATATCCATATCATAATCTTCAGTTTTACCTAATTCATACTCTTTTTGTATGGAACGTCCCGACGGTGTATAATAGCGGGCAATTGTGAGACGTAATTGTGAACCGTCTGTCAGTGAAATCTGTGATTGTACCAATCCTTTTCCATATGTGCGCCGTCCGATAATAGTACCGCGGTCGTTATCCTGGATCGCACCGGCAAAAATTTCACTGGCCGAAGCCGAACCTTCATCAGTTAATACAACAAGCGGATTGTCTTTACATGTTCCTGTACCATTTGCGTATACATCACTTCGGGGATAAGCTTTACCTTCTGTATATACGATCAATCTGCCTTCCGGCATAAATTCATTAACCATATTGATTGCAGCTTCCATCATACCTCCCGAATTTCCCCGAAGATCGATAATAAAAGAGTTGCACCCTTGTTGCTTCAATTTAGCTATAGCCGTAATAAATTCATTATAGGTTGTCCTTGCAAATTTTGATATTTTTATAAATCCTATATTTTCGCTTACTTCGTAGGATACATCGACCGAATGAACAGGAACGTCACCCCTTGTAACATCAAAGTAGATCAAACCGGGAACCTCTCTTCTTTTTACACCCAGTTTGACGGTGCTGTTTTTCAGCCCACGAAGATTTTTCATAACCTGATTTTGATCGATTTTTTTACCAGCAAATAATGAATCATTTATGGTAATAATACGGTCGAAAGGTAATAAGCCTGCTTTTTCTGAGGGACCTCCCGGAATAACACTAATAATAAGTATAGTATCCGTCTGCATATTAAATGAAACGCCAATACCGCTAAAAGAACCTTCCAGTTCTTCGTTTACACTTTCAGCATCTTCAGCAGAAATGTAGACAGAATGAGGGTCAAGTTCATTGAATATTTTGGGTATTGCACCTTCCACCAATTGCGGCATATTGACAGTATCAACATATTGCTCATTAATAATATCCAATATATAATTTATCTTGTTACCTCCTGTATAAGAAGTACGCCTTCCTTTACTCTGGGTACTTGTTGAGAGATAAAAGTTGCCGATAAAAATACCCAGTGCAATACTGATTGCTATAATTACCGGAAGCCATATCGTTAGCTTTTTATTATTACTCATTCGTTAAAAGTTCATTTTTCATTTAATTCAATATAATCTACCTTTATACCGGCACGCATTAATAAATTACAGCCATCTTCTACACGGTATTTCTCAGAATAAACCACTCTTCTTATTCCTGATTGTATAATTAACTTTGCACATTCTATGCAGGGTGCTGAAGTTACATAGATAGTTGCATCTTTACTACTGTTAGATGATGCAGCTACTTTAGTAATCGCATTAGCTTCAGCATGTAGGACATACGGTTTGGTAACGTTATTTTCATCTTCACAAATATTTTCAAAGCTGGAGGGGGTACCGTTGAAACCGTCTGAAATGATCATTTTGTCTTTTACAATTAAAGCTCCGACCCGGCGCCGTTTACAATACGAATTTTCAGCCCAGATAAGTGCCATTCTTAAATAACGTTTATCGAGTTCATATTGCTTGTCTGTTTTTTCGCACATTTTCCAAATTCCCTTTGTAAATCAGCGAACAAAAATAAGTATAATTGATTTAATTACACTGGTTTTACTTATTTTTTAATACCATTTCTTATTAATAAAGCGTCAATAGTAGGTTCTTGTCCCCGAAAACGTTTATACAAAACTTCTGGATCTTCAGTACCTCCTTTTGAAAGAATATGATCACGAAAAGATTTCGCTACATCTTTATTGAAAATTCCTTTCTCTTTGAATACAGAGAATGCATCGGCATCTAATACTTCTGCCCATTTGTACCCGTAGTAACCTGCAGCATATCCACCTGAAAATATATGTCCGAAATTACTGCTCATCAACGTACCTGAAACTTCAGGCAGAATAATTGCTGGTGACCATGCGTTGCGTTCAAATTCAACCACATCACCTTCAAATGGAGTAGTAATGGTATGCCATGCCATATCGAGCAGTCCAAAACTTATTTGCCGGCAGCATTGGTATCCCGTATTGAAATTGGCAGCGTCAACAAGATTTTGAATCAATGATTCCGGAATTTTTGCACCGGTTTCATAATGAACTGCGATTTGATCTAAAAATTCTTTCTCAATCAACCAATTTTCCATTATTTGAGAAGGGAGTTCTACGAAATCACGGTACACGCTTGTACCGGTTAAAAGTGAATATGTTCCATCCGCAAGAATGCCGTGTAATGCATGACCGAATTCATGTAATAACGTATTTACTTCATCAAAAGAGAGTAGGGAGGGCTTGGTATCCGTCGGGCGTGTAAAATTCATTACGATAACAACCTGCGGACGCCCATCGTCGCCTTCAATGCCTTTGAACTGAGGTTTTATGGAGTTCATCCATGCACCAGATTGTTTGCCTTCCCGCGGATGGAAGTCGGTATATAGAATAGCCATGAAGTCTCCTTTCTCATCATATATTTCATATGCATCAACCTCAGGATGATATACTGGGATTTCTTTATTCTGCTTGAAAGTGATACCATACAATTGTGTAGCCAGTTCAAATACTCCTTTTTTTACATTCTCCAACTCAAAATATGGTCTTGTCATCTCATCATTGACATTAAAGCGTATATCTTTGAGTTTTTCAGAATAATAACTCCAATCCCAGGGCATAATCTTTAACTCTTTTTTTTCAGTTTCTAAAGCAAAACCCTCCACGGCATTGTACTCATTAATAGCTACAGGCTTATATGCCTCCAGTAATTGGTTCAATAGTTTATAAACATTTTGCGGGCTTTTTGCCATCGTATGCTTTAAAATATATTCTGCATAATCTTTATATCCAAGTAAACGAGCTATGTGAAGACGATTGTTAACTATTTTTTTTATTGTATCTTTGTTATCATATTCATCGTCTTTATTACCTACACTCATATATTCGCGATACATCTTTTCACGCATATCCGTAAAATCGGAATAACGCAAAAAAGCAGTATAACTTGGAGCAGACAAATCAAAAAGCCAGCCTTCTTTTCCTTTATCTTTTGCAAGTTTTTGGGCGGCATCACGTATACTTTCGGGTATACCTGATAATTGTTCTTCATTGGTAATTAATAGTTCGAACCGGTTTTTGTCTTTTAACGCATTTTGTTCAAACTGCAGGTTAAGTAAACTTAAATCGCTACTTAGTTTACGGTAAATTTCTTTCTGTTTTTTATCTAAATTTGCTCCTTGAACCAGAAACGAATCATATGTTTCATCTAATAAACGGTTGTCTTCAGTAGATAGATTAAGTTTTTCCTTTTCTTTATATATTGTTTTGACACGATGGAACAACTTTTCGTTAAGATAAATATTATTTGAGCTTTCAGACAATTTAGGAGAAATCCGCTGAGAGATTTCCATCATTTCATCATTCCCCTCTGCATTTAGTACATTAAAAAAAGCAGAACTCACCCTATAAAGCAGTATACCGCTTCGCTCGAGTGCGACTATTGTATTATTAAATGTAGGAGGTTCAGGATTATCGGCTATAGCTATAATTTCTTCGTTAAGCTGTTTAATAGCTTCTTCAAAAGCGGGTTCATAATGTTCCGTTTTGATTTTATCAAAAGGTGGCGTTGCGAAAGGTGTATGATATGGTGATAATAACGGATTACTTTTTGAATGGACCATAGTTGTTATGATTAAGAACAATATAATTTTAAAGAAAATTCTTTTCATATAAACAGGTGACGTTAATGAATGTTTTATAACTCGGTTAGCTAATTTTTAGAAGAGCGGTTTTTCGTATGCTTATTTTTTTGAATCCTGTTATTCTTAGCGGATGTTTTTCCACCAGATCGTATTCGCCCTTTTCCTTTTCTGTTCTTCGCGTATTTTCCTGGTTCATATAACGGTGCTTCCCCAAATTTAGGATCAATAGGTATTTTATAAATAGTCTTGTCGAGAAATTTTTCAATTCTTTCAAATTGTGCCTGTTCATCAATGGATACAAATGTAATGGCTAATCCTTCTCCCTGAGTACCTCTTGCTGTTCGACCTATCCGATGAACGTAATCTTCCGGATCGTGTGGAATATCGAAGTTAATAACTAATTTAATGTCATTAATATCAATCCCTCTGGCTACAACATCTGTTGCTACTAAAATATCAATATGACCGTTTTTGAAGTCTTTCATCACCTCTTCCCGCTGGGATTGCTCAAGATCAGAATGCATAGCTGCCACATTGAACTTCATTCGTTTAAGGGAAGAAGCTAATTCCTTTACTTTCAATTTTGAAGAAGAAAAAATAATAACGCGTTGCGGTCTGTTTTGGGAGAATAAATCTTCGAGAATATGTATTTTCTGAGTGTCATAACATATATATGCCGTTTGCATAATCGTATCCGGAGGGCGTGAGATGGCAACTTTAACTTCCTCAGGATGTTTAAGAATCGTTTTAGCAAGTGTGCGTATTTTAGGCGGCATGGTAGCAGAAAACATAATTACCTGGCAAGTTGGCGGAAGCAGTTTATATACCTGCATGATATCTTCATAAAATCCCATGTCGAGCATACGATCGGCTTCATCCAATACAAAATAAGATACCTGCGACAGATCTACGGTTCCTAATTTAATATGAGAAAGTAGTCGGCCTGGTGTAGCAATTACTATATCCGCACCGCTTTCTAAGCCTTTTTTTTGTTGTTCCCATGCAATCCCGTCAGTTCCTCCATAAATTGCTACAGCAGAAACGGGAATGAAATATGAAAAACCTTCTATTTGCTGATCGATCTGTTGAGCCAATTCGCGTGTAGGAGCCATAATAATTGCATTTACAGCATTTTCCGGATGTGATCCTTTACTAAGTTCATTAATAAGCGGCAAAACATATGCTGCAGTTTTTCCAGTTCCGGTTTGCGCACAAGCTATAATATCCTTTCCTTCTAAAATAACCGGGATAGTCAGTTCCTGAATAGGTGTTGTTTCCTGGAAGTTCATCGAATCAAGACCGTCCAGAACGGCATCTTCCAGATTTAATTCATCAAATCTCATTCTACAATATTAAAGTGCGTGTAAATTTAGCTAATAATAATGGATTTTCAGTATGAGTTAGCATAATAGCGTCTATATATTTCATCGTATATTCCATTTTCACGTATTTGTCTAAGCCAATTATTAAGACTGTCCAATAAAACCGGAGAATTTTTGCGTAAAACCCATGCCTGTAATTGAGTAAAACTGATATCTGTTTCTATATCTAGTTCAGGCCAGTTTTTTTTAAATACAATTGCATCTTGTTGATCTGAAACAGCATACTCAATATCTCCCTTTGCTACCATTATAGCCAGTTGTTCAGAAGAATACTTATCATCTTCAATTATATAGATTGAATCTCCTATCTCATGAGCTAAATGTTGTAATCGTAAAATAGCCGGTGAATTTTGAGGGACGTAGATCGTTTTACCCCCCAAATTTAATTGATTACGTACAGGGTTAATTCCGCTATTAGCATCCTTTGTTCGTTGGATTAATACCTGTTTGTTTATTACAACCGGCTCGGTAAAGAGATAACTTTCTCTCATTTCGCTTGTAACAGGTATATTTCGGGCAATTATGTCGCATATGTTATGATCAAGTGCAATAAAGCTTTCACTCAAACTCATCTCAAGATGTGTTTCTATTTCAAGACCTGATATTTTAGATATTGCCCTGCTTAATTCGTATTGAAAACCCTGAATTGTATCACCGGAAAAAGAATAACCCGATGGACTGTATTCTGTAATAATCCGTAGAATTCCCTCCTCTTTTATTTCTACAAAATCACGTGGTAATATGGTTTCTTTTTTAGATATAAAATTATGGAGAAAGTACATGGCTGTTATCACTATAAAAAAAAACAGAATATATACAACAAGCAATTTGCGTCTTTTCATAAGGGCTTAATTATTAAACACTACGGAAATTCCCATTTTAAGGACAAAAGGATTAATAGGGTAATGTAATAGAGAAAAGTAATTAGGTTCTATAAAAAAAGATCCCAGATTGTATCCCATAATAAAGAATCTGGCTTGTTTTAAATGGAAGTTGACATACCCGTTGAGTAATGGATAATTACCAATTTTTTTTTCTTTTTGTAACTGAAATTGTTGAGTGGCAGGTTCATAATATGGAGCATAATATTCCGTATTATAATGTAAGTCTGCACCTATCTGCAGCGTCAATACTTTTGCCAGTTTAAAATGAAAATACAGGTTTGAATAAACACTTATATCGGGAAGCGGAATTATATCCTGATCACTACTCAACTGGTATGCAGCTTCATTCTCCCACCCAAAAGCACGGTAACGGATATCCTGCTTAAAGCGGGCCGAAACAACTTGTAAGTTACTACCATGTTGATATGGGTATCCGTCTATTCCGAAATAAATATAATTCTGAATACTTTCGATCCCTGCAGAAAGGGTAGTACCTGTAGAGGCGAGGTATATCTCGCCTCCTGCATACATCTGCTGTGTATTTTTAAGTCTCGTAGAGTTATTATCTGGATCCCACCAGAAATAACGGGAATGATGGTATTGATGGAAAAAAGCGGGTGCGACATTCCGTATGTGTCCTTTTGCTTTAATTGAAGCCTCTTTTCCAAATAGCGGGAAACGGGTTTGTAATTCACCATTTACACGGAATTCACCTAAATCTTCACCCACCAGACCTAATTCTCCTCTAACGTTGTATGTCAAAAGCGTTCCCTGCCTTTTCGATAATTCGGCACCTACATAAGTAGAGAATTCATCATATGTTTCACTCAGGGGAAAATCAAGAGTCGAAGGTTGCGGATATAAACCACTTCCTTCTATTTTATCGTATTTTAGACCATCAATGGCAGCAGGTAGTTTAAATTTCCGCTTTTCTAACCGGATAAATGCAGATAGTCCGAACTTCACCCAATCCTGAAACCCTTCACGTAATGATAAGGCAAAAGTATTTTTAAGATTCCAGGCTGAGGCTACATCATTTAAACTTTCATCTAAACCAAATACATTTAGTAATTGACGATTATTGGTAGGTGTTTTAATATATGCTGTATCAATACCTTGCATTTCTGAAATAAAACGCCTTCGGTTATCCATATATTCAAATGTATGGATAATACTGGATACGGGCACGAAAACTTCAATGGGATTACCCTCTTCATCCACCTCTTGTAATTCTCGTGTAAATCCTAAATTATATCGGTGTGTAAGGTAATATTGTTTACCACGTACGCGATTCCATGCGGGTGTGTTTAGGAACCTTACCGGATAATTTTTGGGAGTTAGTGATTGTCGGGAACCAGTGCCACTCACTTCATCTGTATTTGTTAAATACCTGTCATTGGCTAAACCTCCGTTCTCGTATGTTACAAAATTGAAATTGCTAAGATATGCGTTCAACTCATATTTATCAGACCGGTAACTACCAAACAGGCGGTAACTTAAAAGGCTGTTTCCGTTTGAATTGTACTGACCACGGCTATATATATAATCCATTTCACCACCCATATTTACTTTTTTTCCGAAGTTCCAAGTAAGAACCCCTTTCAGTTGGTCTTCCCTGTTGGTAGAAGCGCCACTTTGGGTAAACATAATATTAGTATAAGGGAGTTTAGTATCATAATAGTACGCATTTTCTGGTGTCGTAATATAATAATCAAAAGCGTCTGCATAAGAAAAATCGCGTGCTTCTTTGCGTTCCGAAAATATCCGGGTTTGTGCAGGTGCGCCTAGGTTTGCGAGATAGCCCACGGCAAGCGATTTGGCTTCCACTAGTGTACTGTTACCAAAATTCAGACGGTTTGTGTCCATAGAAGCAATATATGGATCCCCCAGATATTGAGTAAGACGATAAGCAGTTACACGTTTTGATAAGGCTGCGCTGTCGGCAACCAGGAGACTATCAGGTATTTCCTGCTGCGAGGATGTAAGATTAGACAAGGAAAAACCTCCGCGATCTCCCCGGCCGCCTCCCCTTTGAGCATGTATCACATCGGATGTTATTATCAATAAGGCTATTATGTATAAGGTATACCTCATGGCCTGCAAATATATAACAAAAGGACGTTTCTGCGAAAGAAACATCCTTTCTTTATATTCTTTTTGCATGATTATACCTTTTGTATAATCTCCATTCCCTTTTTTATAGCCGCCTCATTCATAGGTAAAAGCTTATGATGACGCTCTGGTAAGGATTTTTTTAATCCAAGTATCACATTGTCCAACTGCACCATTGGATCTACTTTTAATAAACCTCCCAGTATCAGCATATTGAATACTTTTTCATTTTTCATTTCCGTTGCTGCGTCCATGGCATCAATACGATACACATAAATATCTTTTCGTTTGATATTTCCATGTATCCCATAGCTGTCATATATAAGTATACCGCCGGCCTTAACTTTGCTTTCAAATTTATCTAGTGAAGGCTGGTTAAGTATAATTGCTATATCATATTCATTTAGTATTGGAGAACTGATAGGATCGTCACTTAAAATTACTGTTACATTCGCTGTACCTCCACGCTGTTCAGGACCATATGAAGGCATCCAGCTAACTTCCTTCCCTTCCATTAATCCGGAATAGGCTAATATTTTTCCCATAGATAAAACACCTTGTCCGCCAAAACCGGCTATTATAATTTCCTGCTTCATATTATCAGTTTCTTATTCTACGTTCTTTAGATCACCAAGAGGATAAAAAGGAAACATATGTTCTTCCATCCAGGTATTCGAATCTTCCGGACTCATTTTCCAACCCGAAGAACAGGTCGAAACAACTTCTACCAAAGATGTACCTTTGCCTGCCATTGAATTTTCAAATGCTTTTCGTAATGATTTTTTTGCCTTTCTGACAGCGGCAGCATTTTGTACGCTCTGACGGGTTACATAACAGGTACCATCAAGCTGGGCAAGCAGATTGGATATTTTAAGAGGATAGCCATTCAACGCTATATTGCGGCCGTAGGGACAGGTAGAAGTAGGCATCCCTTCCAGTGTAGTCGGAGCCATTTGTCCGCCTGTCATACCGTAGATTGCATTATTTACAAATATAATTACTATATTCTCACCACGATTAGCAGCATGAATCGTTTCAGCTGTACCGATAGCAGCCAGATCCCCGTCACCTTGATAAGTGAATACCATTTTACCATTGTTCAGGCGTTTTAATGCAGTTGCAACAGCTGGTGCCCGTCCGTGGGCTGCTTCCACCCAGTCGATATCAAGGTAATTGTAAGCAAATACCGCACATCCTACCGGAGAAACCCCTATTGTTCTTTCATCCATTCCCATATCTGCAATAACTTCAGCTATCAGTTTGTGTATGACACCGTGACTGCAACCAGGGCAATAGTGCATGGGATTATTATTCATCAAATATGGTTTGCTATAAACTAAATTTTCCGGTTTTATTATATGTGTTAATTCCATTTTTATTTTAATTAAAAGTTGAATGGTTAAGATACTCTATTTGAAATATCTTAAAACATATTGCACTATACGTAAAACTACAGCTATTCCTGCCAAGCTTAGAAATACTGCTCGATTACTGACCGCAAAAAAACAGATTACCGCAGCTATTGCCAACAGCATAAAAATTAGTGTCATTATTTCATCTAATTTGCTTCCGCGCATAGGTTCCATAAGGCTTATAAAAGTTTTTCTTTTAATGCAACTAATATTTCATCCGGTGTAAACACAATTCCTCCTAAACGGCCAAAGTGTTCAACCTTTATCTTCCCGTTTACAGCTAAGCGTACATCTTCAACCATTTGTCCGGCATTTAGTTCCACAGAAAGCATGCCTTTTACTTTATCAGCATATCCAGCTATAATTCTTGTTGGAAAAGGCCAAAGAGTAATCGGTCTCAATAAACCTAATTTAATGCCTTCAAGACGAGCCAATTCCACTACCTTCTGACAAATACGGGCAGATGAACCAAATGCGATCAATAAATATTCAGCGTCATTACAACGAAATTCTTCGTAACGGACTTCCGCTTCTTCTATTTTTCTGTATTTTGCCTGAAAACGATTATTGTTTTCCTCCATAATAGCCGGATCCAATTCCAGCGATGTTATGATATTTGGTTTACGGGTTTTGGTCTTACCTTGTACAGCCCATGGAGATTCTTCGCGTATCTCTGCTTCTGTCTTTCTTTTTCTATAAGGCGGTAATATTACCTTTTCCATCATTTGGCCGATGATACCATCAGAAAGGATCATCGACGGATTGGAATATTTAAATGCCAAATCAAAACCAAGTGTTACAAAATCTGCCATTTCCTGCACTGATGAAGGTGCAAGCGTAATCAGGCGGTAGTCTCCGTGTCCACCTCCTTTTACGGTCTGGAAATAGTCTGCCTGGCTCGGCTGGATAGTACCTAATCCGGGGCCACCACGCATAATATTGACTATTAAACATGGAAGATCCGCACCAGCTAAATAAGAAATACCTTCCTGTTTTAGACTTATACCAGGGCTTGAAGATGAAGTCATTACCCTTTTTCCACTTGCTGCGCCACCATATACCATATTAATAGCTGCAACCTCGCTTTCGGCCTGTAGGACTACCATACCCGTTGTTTCCCATGGCATCTCTACCATCAATGTTTCTAAAATCTCAGATTGAGGTGTAATAGGATAACCGAAGTATCCGTCAGTTCCATACCGGATAGCAGCATGGGCCACAGCTTCGTTACCTTTCATCAATTTTATTTCTTCTGTCATAGAATTTTATAATTGAATGTTGGAAATTGAAAATCAATAGATAAATTCAGATGTTTTTTCAATTTCAACTTTAAATTTTCATTCTGTAAATAGCAAGACAACCATCCGGACATACATATCCGCAATTTGCACAACCTATACAACCATCCGGATTTTTCATGTAGACATAATGATATCCTTTGTTGTTAACTTCACGGGGATGAAGTTCCAATACATCCGAAGGGCAGGATACTACACATAGGTTACACCCTTTGCATCGTTCTGTATTTACAACAACAGCACCTTTAACTTTCGCCATATCTCATAATTTATTTTACTTATTCCTCTCCAGCTTTAGCTTTATGTACATTTAAGTAGAGCGTTCAAAGTTAGCAAAAAAAGTTCATGTTGTTTTAAAAACTCCCTTTTTTCACAACCTAGCCAGTCACCCTATTAATCATATATATATGTTGTTCGATGTATATTAAAGTAAGGTTTTAAATATTGTTTGATTGAATTTGTAGATATGTTCTCATTTGTATTTATGTGTAACTTTCTGTAATATTTATGCGAACATTTAAGTCTAATTTTCTTCCATTTCTTTACTTAAATACTATTGGATGATGCAAACCGATTATAATTAGGGGTTTAGCAGAGAGAAATATTCCGACCTGTTTCATGCAACTGTTTTTCATCGTGGTAAAAGATTATTTTTATCACTTCTATAAAAACTATAGCCCCGTTCATTTATTCGGGGTAATCAACTGTTTATTCAAATTATTTTACTAATTCCTGATAATAATCTTTTTTTATCACTTTATTATATATATTGTCAAACTATGAGATAAGCTTTTTTAAAACCGCCACTTTAAGGATTAATTTACTATTTTTGCGTACCATTACTAAGGATTGATTATATGGATAACAAAGAAAATCCTGTATATGAACGTAATACACTTGAATTTGTAACGGTTGCATTAGAATACTGTTCTTTTGTTGAAACAGCTGGGCAGTCTACACTGTTCGGATTTGTTGACAAAATGATAAAAATGTTACCTCTACTGTATTTGAAAGCAGCTTTGCTGCCCTCAGTACTACCTGATGAAGAAATGCAGCCGGAATTGATCATATCAGAAGATATGTACGAATTGGTAAGGGAGCAGATTACTGATTTATTAGGTGATCGCGATATCTATCTTGATACATTCCATCCGGATATGCAATATAGCGATGCCCCCATTGCTGCTTTCATATCGGAAAATCTTGCAGATGTTTATCAGGATACAGGAAATTTTGTATTTTTATTTCGTCAGGGAGATGAAGAAATTATGCGTAACGCAATAGCTTTATGCCGGACTAATTTTTGTGAGTATTGGGGACAACGTTTATTAAATGCGTTGAAGGCATTACATGCCGTACGCTATAATGAGGATGATAATATTGAAACGAACGAACTGGAATGATAGAATATTCACATTCGATTACTAAAGAGCAACTGGCCCTTTTACCCGTGGAAGAATTTAAAGGACGTGCTATTATAGTCGACACTAAAAAAGATGCCACTCATGCAATTGAATACCTTTCAAAACAATCTAAAGTAGGTTTTGATACGGAAACACGTCCAAGTTTTAAAAAAGGTCAGCGCTTTAAAATTGCTTTAATGCAAATTGCCAGTGAAGAGATTTGTTTTCTTTTCCGGCTGAATAAAATAGGTGTGCCTAAAATATTGGAAGAATTTCTTTCAGATAAATCTATTTTAAAGATAGGGTTATCTTTACGTGATGATTTTGGGGCCATAAAAAAACGTACGGATATTGAACCGGCTAATTTTATTGATTTACAAAATTATGTTGGACAGTTTGGTATTGAAGATGCCAGTTTACAGAAGATTTATGCTATTTTGTTTGGTAAAAGGATATCTAAAGGACAGCGCCTTACTAACTGGGAAGCAGATGTCTTGTCCGATTCTCAAAAGAAATATGCTGCATTGGATGCGTGGGCATGCCTGAAAATATATAATTTATTGAATGAAGGTAAATGAACTATTGCAAGGTTATTCTTAAACCTAAAAAAGAAGAATCTATTTTACGTTTCCATCCTTGGGTTTTTTCTGGAGCAATTCAATCCATAAAAGGAAAACCTGAAGAAGGAGATGTTGTTGAAGTTTATGACTGTAATCAACATTTTCTTGCTGTTGGACATTATCAAATAGGTAGTATAACTGTTCGGATATTGTCTTTCGAGCAAATTGAGATAAATAATTCATTCTGGAAAAAACGTATAAGTTCCGCTTATATGCTCCGCAAATCATTAGGTTTAGCCGGAACCGAAATAAATGATACTTATCGGTTGATCCATGGTGAAGGCGACCTTCTTCCCGGGCTTATTATCGATATGTATGCAAGAACGGCCGTAATGCAGGCTCATTCTGTGGGGATGCATTATTCAAGGTGTGAAATAACAGAAGCAATTAAGCAGGTTTTAGGTGATTCTGTGGATAACATCTATTATAAATCAGAAACTACTTTACCTTACAAAGCGAATTTAGATAATGAAGATGGCTATTTATATGGTGTTCAAAGTAATGAAATTGCCATTGAAAATAGGTTAAGGTTTTTTGTGGACTGGCATAAGGGACAGAAAACTGGTTTTTTTGTAGATCAGCGTGACAATCGCTCTTTATTGGAGCATTATGCAAAAGAACGATCTGTATTGAATATGTTTTGTTATACCGGTGGATTTTCTTTTTATGCAATGAGGGGAGGAGCTAAGTTGGTACACTCTGTAGACAGTTCATCTAAAGCAATTTATTTGACGAAAAAAAATGTCGATCTGAATTTTCCGGATGATCCTCGTCACGAAGCTTTCGTGGAAGACGCATTCAAATACCTTGAAAAAATGGGAGATAGATATGATTTGGTTATACTTGATCCACCTGCTTTTGCCAAGCATAAAAATGTATTGCGAAATGCTTTACAGGGATACAGGAAATTAAATGCGATAGCTTTTGAAAAAATTCGATCCGGAGGTATATTATTTACGTTTTCCTGTTCGCAGGTAGTAACAAAAGAAAATTTCCGTATAGCTGTATTCAGTGCGGCTGCACAGTCCGGCCGCAATGTCCGTATTTTGCATCAGTTGACCCAACCGGCAGATCACCCGGTAAACATATATCATCCTGAAGGTGAATATTTAAAAGGCCTGGTACTATATGTGGAATAGATTTTTGTTAAATTGTATTTAATGCGGATCTAAGAAAAATATATAAGGAAAGATTTCTTTATTAGATAATACATTGTAACTTTGCGGAAGGTTATTTATCAGGAATCTTATTATAATTAATATATAAAAAACGTATTGTTATGTCTAAAGTTACAGTTGTCGGCGCAGGTAATGTAGGCGCTACTTGTGCGAATGTTCTTGCCTTTAATGAAGTGGCAGACGAAGTTATAATGCTGGATGTAAAAGAAGGCGTATCCGAAGGTAAAGCCATTGATATGATGCAAACAGCGCAATTACTTGGTTTTGATACTACAATAGTAGGTTGTACAAACGACTATGCAAAAACAGCTAATTCTGATGTGATTGTTATTACATCAGGAATTCCCCGTAAACCGGGTATGACCCGTGAAGAGCTGATAGGAGTGAATGCCGGTATTGTAAAGAGTGTTGCGGAAAATGCACTGAAATATTCACCGGATGCTATTCTTGTTGTTATCTCCAACCCAATGGATACAATGACATATCTTGCATTGAAATCATTAGGTTTATCTAAAAACCGTATTATTGGTATGGGAGGGGCTTTGGATAGTTCACGTTTCAAATATTATTTATCACAGGCTCTTGAATGTAATGCCAATGAAGTAGAAGGTATGGTAATAGGTGGACATGGCGATACAACAATGATACCTTTAGTTCGTTTGGCCACTTATAAAGGTGTTCCGGTAAGTGAATTGCTTAGCAAGGAAAAACTTGAGGAAGTTGTAAAAGCAACTATGGTCGGAGGTGCTACATTGACAGGTCTTTTAGGTACTTCTGCATGGTATGCTCCCGGAGCCGCCGGTGCTTTGGTTGTTGAATCTATTATTCACAACCAGAAGAAATTAATACCCTGTTCGGTAGCCCTTGAAGGTGAATATGGGGAATCGGATATTTGTATAGGTGTACCGGTTATCTTAGGTAAGAATGGAATAGAGAAGATTGTTAAACTGGAGTTGAATAGTGAAGAAAAAGAACTGTTCCAGAAAAGCGCTTCTGCTGTTCATGCTACAAATTCAGTATTAAAAGAAATCAACGTACTTTGATGATAATTTCATCCGTGATCAATATCAATATTGGTCACGGATGAAATATAAGCCATCTTTTGCATCTTTTTTTGTAACCTATATTTAATTAGGTTATTTGCGGAACATATCTTTGAAATTGCGACAGGCTTCTGCGCATTTCTTACACATTTCCGCACAATGCTTGCAATGGTCCTGAGGGTGTTTTGCACACTCTTCTTCGCACGCTTCACATACTTTGATACATAATTCAATGTAATCATTGACAAAACGGCTTTTATGGAGCATACCTATTGTGAACTGACACATTTCTGCGCACTCTTTGTCCAGCCGGATGCACTCTTTCATCATTTTAACATCCTCTTCGTCCAAACAGGAATTAAAACAATGATTACAGGCCATCACGCATTCCCCGAGGAGATGAACAACCTCTCTTTTTTTTTCTAACATTTCTCCCTTTAACATGTCATTTACTTTTTAAATTTCTATTTAATAAGTAACGTTTTAACCGTTCTTAATCTTCATAAGTTTTAAAGATTAACATCATTAAGAGTTAATTAACTTCTCAGGATCGATCTTACCTCCAATCTGATATTTTTATTTCCATAGGTAAAACGGATTTGTATTTTCAATTATAAGTTATACTTTTGTTTCAATACAAATTATTAAAAAACTACCTATATGGAATCAAAATTTTCAATTTCGGAAATCCTTAGTACTTCCTGGCAGGCCCTTAAATCACAGATTTGGATATTAGTTGGTTTAATCATCGGTTATTGCATTTTTTATAGCATTATAGCATTTCTATTTTTCCCTGTGTTGATGAAAGGCTCCATGGGATCGCTTTTTTTTGTATATATTTTAATTTACTTGTTAGCTTTTATATTTATACTGGGTTACGTAAAGAATATATTCCAGACTTTAGATGGTGATGAACCTCAGTTCTCAGCGTATGGTCAACAGGCGCGTAAAGTTTTTACACTTTTTGTATCCAGCTTAATCGTTGGTATTGCTATATCAATAGGGACGTTATTATTTATAATCCCGGGTATATATTTAGCGCTCAGATTACAATTTTTTCTGGCTTTTATTGTAGAGGAAGACACAGGTATTATTGAATCTGTCCAACGAAGCTGGGAAATAACACGCGGTCAGGTATTACCGTTGTTTTTACTTGCTTTGGCTATGATGGGCATAGCGATTGTAGGTATAATATTATTTGTTGTAGGTATTTTTGTTGCCTACCCGTTAATTTATATGATGTATGGTTATGCATTCAGGAAGTTAAATTCACCATTACAGGTGTTGGAAGAAGTAAATGAATAAAGTAAGCAAATAATTTAATATATAAAATCCCGAAGTCCGTTGAATTTTGGGATTTTTTTTTACATTTGCGTGTGCACGTGCACATATGTGAAAACCTACTTATATATTTTATGGATAAAACCTATAGAATAAAAGATATAGCAAGACTTTCCGGGGTATCTACGGGTACTGTCGACCGGATATTGCATAATAGGGGTAAAGTATCAGTTGAAGCAAAAACAAAAGTTGAAAATATTTTAAAGGAAATCAATTATCAACCTAATGTGATTGCCCGGTCACTCGCACTGAAAAAAATATATAAATTCGTTGTTATCACTCCTTATTTTAGAGAGGGAGAATATTGGGCGAAACTATCAGAAGGAGTGGATAAAGCTCAGCAGGAGTTATATAGTTATAATGTATCTATCGAACGATTGTACTTTGACCAATATGATAAAAACAGTTTTAATAAACTGATTGATGAAATTGAAAAATTTGAATGTAACGGGGTGATTTTATCAACACTTTTTGAAGAAAGTGCTATTAGTATGGCATTAAAATTAGATAAATTAAAAACTCCTTATGTATTGATAGATTCATTCCTGGATAATACTAATTGTATTGCATATTACGGAACGCATTCTTACGATTCCGGATATATAGCTGGACGAGTATTGTTAGAACAGATTAGTAAAACAGACGATATAGCCATTTTCCGGTTTCTAAGAAAAGGAGATGAACGTTCGACCCAGGTAGCAAAACGTGAGGAAGGATTTAGGAATTATCTGAAAGAACATGGATACGAAGGGAGTATTCATGTGGTGAAGATCCACGCCGAAAAAGAAAAAATTAATAAAGAAATATTACAATCATTTTTCACATCGAACCGACAGGTCAAAGCAGGCATAATATTTAATTCACGTGCTAATTTGGTGTGCGAATGTTTATGTGAAATAGGTATTACTGATGACTTTAAGTTGATTGGATACGATGTTTTGGATTCTAATATTCATTACCTGAAGAGAGGAATTATTACTCATCTGATTGCTCAACGTCCGGAAGTACAAGGTTTGAATAGTGTAAAAGCATTATTCCGACACCTTATATTACACAAAGAAGAAAATCTTATCAATTATATGCCCATTGATATCTTGCTGAAAGAAAATATAGCATACTATAATAATTATATATAATGAAAGACCTGTTTAGCGTAAAAGACAAAGTGATAATACTTACCGGAGGAAGTGGCATCCTGGGATCATGTATGGCAAAACATTTAGCCTGTGAAAAAGCTATAGTGGTTATACTAGACCGCAATAAAGAAGTTGGCGAAGAATTGGTTGAAAAGATAAAATCAGAAGGCGGAAAAGCACTCTTTTTAATGTCAGATGTGTTGAATAGGGGTATTCTGGAGCAGAATAAACAATTTATCCTGGATACTTACGGACATATCGATGTGCTTGTTAATCTGGCAGGTGGCAATCAGTCTGGTGCAACAATCCCTCCCGATAAAACGATATTCGACCTGGATATGGATGCTTTTCGTAATGTAATAAATTTAAATCTTTTTGGAACAGTATTACCAACCATTGTATTTGCCGAAGTAATGGTAAAACAAAAGAAAGGCAGTATTATCAATATATCTTCCGAATCGGCCTTACGCCCACTTACCCGTGTGGTGGGTTACGGGTGTGCAAAAGCAGCAGTAAGTAATTTCACACAGTACATGGCGGGTGAAATGGCAATTAAATTTGGCGAAGGGATCCGGGTTAATGCTATGGCTCCCGGTTTCTTCCTCACAGAACAAAACCGGACATTGATGACAAATCCTGATGGTACACCTTCCGACCGGTGCAGGACTGTGATGGCGCATACACCTTTTGGCCGTTTAGGTAAACCTGAAGAATTGCTTGGAACTTTACAATGGCTTGCGAGTGACGCTTCCTCTTTCGTGACGGGCACGGTTATTCCGGTTGACGGGGGTTTTGATGCTTTCTCAATTTAGAACAAAATTAAGGAAGATATTACCGGAGCATTTTTATTATGCCTGTTTAGAATATAAATATTTCGTACAGGATAGAGTATTAATCTTAACATTATATTATATGTATTTATGTGAACAAACCTGGCGGTGGTATGGACCCAATGATCCGGTTAGCCTATGGGATATCCGCCAGGCTGGAGCTACCGGAATAGTAACCGCTTTGCATCATATCCCAAATGGTGAAGTGTGGACTAAAGACGAAATAATGGAGCGAAAACGACTTATTGAAGATGCCGGACTATGCTGGAGTGTAGTAGAAAGCGTACCAGTTCATGAGCACATCAAAACACAATCGGATAATTTTAAGCATTATATTGAAAATTATAAGGAAAGTATCCGTAACCTGGGAGATTGTGGTATCCATATTGTGACGTATAATTTTATGCCTGTTTTAGATTGGACACGTACCGATCTGGCGTATACATTACCCGATAGATCTAAAGCTCTTCGTTTTGAACGGGCTGCTTTTATTGCATTTGATTTATTTATACTTCAAAGGAACGGAGCTAAAACTGAATACTCTGATGAAGAAAAAAACAAAGCCAAATTGCGGTATGATTCCATGAGTGAAGAAGAACGGCATTTATTAACGCGGAATATGATTGCGGGATTACCTGGTTCCGAAGAAAGTTTTACCATTGAACAATTCAGGTTTGAATTAGACCGTTACAAAGATATAAATGCCGATAAATTAAGGGCAAATCTGATTTATTTTCTCCGGGAAATAGCTCCGGTAGCCGATGATGCCGGAGTGAAAATGGTGATTCATCCCGACGACCCTCCGTATTCCATTCTGGGATTACCCCGTATATTGAGTACCGAATCCGATTTCCAGAAGCTTATAGATGCAGTCCCTAATCAAAGTAACGGACTTTGTCTATGTACCGGTTCCTTCGGAGTACGTAGTGATAATGATTTGGCAGGAATCATGCAGCGTTATGGTGACCGGATTGATTTTGTTCATTTTCGCAGTACCCAACGGGATGAAGAAGGTAATTTTTATGAGGCTAATCACCTCGAAGGCGATGTGGATATGTATGGAGTTATGAAAGCCCTCTTAGAATTACAACAAAAGCGAAAATGCTCTATTCCCATGCGTCCCGACCATGGACACCAGATGATTGATGACTTAAAAAAGAAGACAAATCCAGGATATTCATGTATTGGTCGTCTGCGGGGCTTAGCTGAACTTAGAGGATTGGAAATGGGGATTGCGAAATCATTATTAAAATAATAAAATGGTAAATATGATGATTTCATATGGATGTATTATATCGCGAATATATAATTAAATTTAATTATACAATTACTATAAGGTAATTATCAATTTCAATAGCATTATAATAAGATTTAATCGTTTGTTTTAAATTAATTAATAAAAAAATTGATTTACGCAAATCGTTAATGAGTGAAAAATCAATAGCAACTTAATGTTGTCTTTTGTTAATTTTTTTGCGATAAAAGATAATTTGTTTAAGTTTGTCTTCCAAACTAATAATTATGTCGAAGAAAAGACTGGATTGTTTAGGTTGGATCCTTTTACTTACGGCATTTACAGCTTGTGCCATACGTAATCAGGCAACAGTAAAATTGCCGGATATACCCGTTATCTATCCAACAATCATTGATTTCGATCTGCCTCGCATAGATTTGTATTCTTATTTGGAGCCAGTCGCTTTAATGAAAACCGAAATCCCTCCCGAACCTGTTTTTGATATTACGGAAAACTTCTGTCAGCATGATATCAATCACGTTTCTTCTTACGACCCAAAACTCTTTGCCGGAAATGATGCTTTATTAATCGATCTTTTTCATCTACAAAGGGGGAATTATTGTTTTCCGCTTCCGGGAGCAAAAGTAATATCTCCTTATGCAGGCAAAAGGGTAGGACATTCAGGTATAGATTTGAAGACATTCGCCAATGATACGATCAGGGCGGCTTTCGATGGTATTATACGTATGGCTAAAGAATATGAAGCATATGGGAATGTTATTGTCATCCGTCACTTTAACGGATTAGAAACAGTATATAGCCATAATTCCCGAAATCTGGTGAAACATGGGGAAAGAGTGAAAGCCGGTCAACCTATCGGGTTAGTTGGACGGACAGGAAGGGCCACAACCGATCATTTACATTTTGAAGTAAGAGTAAACGGACAGCATTTTAATCCTGAACTTCTTTTTGACATGGAATGCCAGATATTACAAAACAAATGCCTGTTTTGTACCAAAAATAAAGACCGTATTGTTATCTCTTCCGTCGACCCGTTCCCATATCAATCTTTTGTGAGACTTAATAGGATAGATTAGGTATTCGGAATGCAGCGTTTAGAGGCTCTTCTCCATCATATATAATGAATTCTAATGTAATTATAAAGTTAAAGATTATATAATTCATATGCTATTAGGCTGAAATAATTATATTTGCTATGTATGATAGTTGTTTATTATAAATTATAAGAAATAATTAATTTAAACCCTTGATGCATAGAAGAGTCTAAGTTTAAAGTAGAAAATTATTTATTAAAAAGAAGAGGAGAAACGAAAATGAAATCCATGAAATTAACATCCCTGATTGTGATGCTTCTGGCGGCCTTTAGTGCAAGCACAATGGCGCAAGAGGAGTTTTTCGATGATGTGTATTTCTCTTCCAACAAAAATAAGAAGAAGGAAAAAGTTGAAGAGAAAAAGGTGGTACAATCAAAGGATAATAAAACGGTAGTAGCTTATGCCGCACCTTCGCAGACGGAAACCGTAGGCGGACGTGATGTGGATGAGTATAACCGCCGTAATATATCAATTGATTCGGAAGAACCCTATTATGAAGAAGATGACGTTGAAATAACAACAGAAAAAAAACGTAAATCAGATACTGAATATACTGAACGGATTATCCGTTACCATTCACCAAGTAAGATTACAATAGCCGGTGCAGACCAGGTTGATCTTTATTTAAGTGACGGGTATTACGGATACGGATATGATACCTATTACGATGACGGCGGATCCAATGTGAGTTTCAATATAAACATTGGAAACTCATGGGGCTGGGGACCTTCTTATTACGGATGGTATGATCCCTGGTATTATTCTTCCTGGTATGGCCCGTCGTGGGGATTTGGCTGGAGATGGGGCGGATTTTATGCAGGATGGCATAGTCCCTGGTATTATTCTTCCTGGTATGGCCCGTCATGGGGCTGGGGAGGATACTGGGGTGGCTATTACGGACATCATCACCATCATTATTATCCTTCTTATTACTCACGTCGTTCACATTATGCCAATGGCCGCTCTTATGGTAATTCGGGAAGAAGTTCCGGCAGTGCTATTAGCAGTAGTAATCGTGTAAACAGTAACCGGACAGCGGGAAATAGTGATCGTACTACATCCCTTCGTACAAGTTCCGGAAGAAATTCTTCCTCATCCGTAAGCAGCGGACGTACAAGTTCACAGAGGCAATCGGTAGGTGCTTCTACAAGTAGTAGCCGCCGGTCGGCAGCATCGGGAGTTGTTGGAAGAGGTTCTTCCAACTCAGGGAATAACCGCAGTAGCAGCGTAACTTCAGGGCGTACTCGGATTTCTCCTAGTACGGGTACATCTTCCGGACGCAGCAGCAACCGTCAGTCGGTGGCGCCCTCTTCTTCGAGCCGTTCAAACAGCAGCAGTAGTTACTCGACAGGACGTTCGTCCAGCAACTCGCAAAGAAGCTATTCGGCACCTTCATCTTCAAGTTCAAGAAGTAGCGGTTCGTTCAGTTCCGGAAGCAGTGGCCGTTCCAGTAGTGGAAGCTTTAGTGGAGGAGGTCGTTCCAGTGGCGGCGGCGGTGGCCGTTCCAGTGGTGGTGGCCGTAGATGATTTGAGATTATAGGTTGAAATAGGTTGTTGATTAAAGCTATATACAAAGATGAAAAAGATAAGTCTTACAATTTCGGCGCTGGTACTGGTTAGCAGCGCCGTCTTTTCACAGGGGCAATTGGATGCATATAAATATGCACAGACCGATCTGTTCGGTACAGCACGTTATTTAAGTATGGGTGGAGCTTTTGGAGCATTAGGCGGAGATATTTCGGCTATGAGTAGTAATCCGGCAGGATTAGCCGTTTACCGCAGTTCAGAAATAGTAACTACCTTAAGCTTAAATTCCGCTTCCGCAGAATCGAACTGGGCCGGCTCAAAGTCTTCCGAAAACCGGACACGGTTATTTTTTGATAACATTGCTTATGTAGGATATTTTCCTACATCCAATGATGCAGGAATTATCGGGTGGAATGTAGGCTTTTCTTACAACAGGGTAAAAAACTTTAGTCGCAATTATTCCATGCGGGGTAATAATTCGAATTATTCTTTATCGGATTATATGGCTGCCCGTGCGTATGGCTGGGATAAATCGGTATTAGATAATACCAGTAGCAGTTACGACCCGTATAGTAATCCGGATCTTGGCGATTGGTTGTCTATCTTAGGATACGATGCAGGTATAATCGATGCTTACTCCGACAGAAGTGACGCATATACCAGTACATTTGGAGGAAATGACCAGAATGGTAACTGGCAGAATTTTCAATTAGAAGGCAGTGAGTTGAACGTAAGTGAACGCGGCGCTATCGATAAGTATGATATCGCATTTGGTATGAATATATCCGATATTGTAATGCTCGGCGCTACGGTATCTATTACAGATATCAGTTATCACTACAATTCCTATTTTGCGGAAGATTTTACAAACAGGAATTACCTGGAATTGGAAAACTGGCTGGATACCGAAGGTACAGGCTATGCTTTCAATCTCGGAGCCATCGTAAGGCCAACCGATTATTTAAGATTGGGAGTGGCATATAACTCACCCGTTTGGTATAAAATGACGGATTATTATGATGGAAGAGCCAGTTCTGACACAGAATATTGGACAAATCCTATAACAGCATATACACCTGAACGGGCTTATAGTGATTATGAATTCCGTGCGCCGGACAAATGGTTATTCAGTGCTGCCGCTATTTTAGGGCAAACCGCTTTAATAAGCGTAGACTATGAGTTGACCAATTACAAAAACATGAAGATGTATGATCATAACGGTTATGAAAATACCGTGACGAACGCGGATATTCGTTCTAATTTCGGTAGCTCCGGTACACTCCGGGTAGGTGCGGAAGTAAAAGTTACCCCGCAGTTTGCCGTAAGGGCAGGTGCAGCATGGATAGGGAACCCTATGAAGGACGCGTTAAAAAATGCCACTGAAGAAGTTAAGACAGTTGGGACTATTCCGAACTATACTATTGAAAAAGGTATCTCTAATTATACCATTGGATTAGGTTACCGTTTTACACCGAGTTTCTATCTGGATCTTGCATGTGTGTTGAAGTCACAAAAACAGGATTTGTACGCATTTTCAAATATATACGACAATATGACAGATGAAACAATTTCTACTCCGGCTGCATCTTTAAAAACCAATACCACGCGTGTAGCACTAACATTGGGATATAAATTTTAAGTAAAATATTATACTTCGTTCAGAAATGTCCCCTGTTTGTACGTGAAAACGACATACAGGGGACATTTTTTTATTAAAATCATTAAATTATTTGCCTGTTTAAAATTGTTTTATTTATTTTGCCTTCCAGTTAAATAATGTATAACAATTAAACCTATTTGCCTATAGCATACCATTACTCCACAAAACTCAAATAAAAGAAGTAATGAACAATTTCAAATCAATGACTGACGAAGAGTTAGTTGTTCTTTATGCTAAAGGTGAAAATGCAGCATTCGATGTATTGCTTAACCGTTATAAAAGCTGTATTCATTCCTACATTTACTTTATCGTTCGAAATAGAGATCTTACGGAAGACATTTTTCAGGAAACCTTTGTAAAAGTGATCATGACTATTAAGCAGGGCCGTTATGTTGAAAACGGTAAATTCAAAGCCTGGATCACCCGTATCGCACACAACCTTATTATTGATAACTTCCGTCAGGAGCGTAGCGAAAATACCGTATCCAATGATGATGTGGAAGTAGATTTATTTAACAATATCAAGTTGTGTGACGGGACTATCGAAGACCATATCGTCCGCCGTCAGGTATTATCCGATGTAAAAAAACTGATACAGCATCTTCCGGATAGTCAGCGGGAAGTGCTGGAAATGCGTTATTATCAGGATTTAAGTTTTAAAGAAATAGCTGATCTTACGGGAGTAAGTATTAATACTGCACTTGGCCGTATGCGGTATGCCATATTAAATATGCGTCGCCTGGCAGCAGAAAATCAGATGGAATTATCATTGACATAGGTCAATAAATATTACTTCCATGCAATAAGTTGTAAAGGCTTGCGTTTTATTAGTAAATGATAAAACATAAAGCCTATGAAGAGATTTTCTACACAATGCATGAATGAAATTAATAAAACTAAAAAAAGCCGGAGTGCCGGAAAGAGTTCACCTAAAAAGAAAACAATGGATTTTCTGACTCAATTTGCACGGGCTTATCACGCGGAACCGGATGTGCGGCAAGAACTCTGCGGATATGTAATGAATTGAAAAATGTAAAAGAGAATCGGAGAAATCCATTCTCTTTTCTTTTTTATGTACCTTTGCGTCAAACGTCTGAATAATGAAACATAAAATAGCCCCATCTTTATTATCGGCTGACTTCCTTCATTTACAGCAGGAAATCGAAATGATAAACCAAAGCGATGCCGACTGGCTTCATATGGATGTAATGGACGGAGTTTTTGTACCCAACATATCCTTTGGATTTCCTATACTGGAAGCTGTAAAACCTTTACTTAAAAAGCCGATGGATGTCCACCTTATGATCGTGGAACCACAAAAGTTTATAGATGAGGTAGCTGTCTCAGGAGCTTACCTGATGAATGTCCATTATGAAGTATCACCGCATTTGCACCGGACGGTATCCGCTATTAAAGATAAGGGGATGAAAGCTGCTGTAACGCTTAATCCGCATACTCCTATCCACGTGCTTGAAGATATTATACAGGATCTGGATATGGTGTTGTTAATGTCGGTAAATCCGGGATTCGGCGGACAACGATTCATTGAACATTCGGTGGAGAAAACCGCACGCCTGAAAGATATGATTACCAAAAAAGGACTTGATACGCTCATAGAAGTTGACGGCGGTATAAATATGCATACGGCAAAACGTTTATTAACCGCCGGGGCAGACGTCTTAGTTACCGGAAGTTTTGTTTTTAAATCGCCCGATCCTATACAGACAATAAAAGAATTAAAAGAAATTAGCGTATAGAAAGAACGGGCGGCCATTCTTTCTTATTTGTTACCTTAAAAACCTTACCTATGATAACCGAAGAGATACAAAAACGTCCTTTAGTGCGTCCCCTTTTTATATGGATCACCGGAATCATTATGCAAACTTTCTTCCGTATTTCTTTTTTACCTGTCATATTACTGGTTATCGCTGCCGTTATTATTTTGTTTTCTTATATATCGAGACAAAAAGTAAAAGTATGTAAATACCAAATGCGATGGGTATGGGGGTTCGTATTTTTATCTCTTTTACTTTCTATGTCGATGATAGTAACCGGTTATCATGAAATCAAACCTTATTCTTCTCCCTCAACCCCATTGCAGCAAACGGCAGGGAATATACAACTGTCGCTTTTGAGTAAACTGGATAAGTTATCTTTAACCAATACGGAAAAGTCTGTACTGTCTACCCTGGCATTAGGGTATCGCAAAACTATGCCCCGGGATGTCAGAAATCAGTTTTCAGTTACCGGGGTAGCACATTTATTAGCCGTCAGCGGATTTCATGTAGGTATTGTGTGCGGATTTATTTCTTTTGTTTTATCTATTCTTTCCTTAATTAAAACGGGCAGGTGGATCAGGTATTTAATAACAATATTCCTTCTTTGGATTTTTGTCGCTGTTACAGGATTAGCTGCATCTTCTGTACGCGCAGCTACCATGATAAGCCTGTACCTTACAGGAAAGCAACTCCATCGTATGACAGATGGCTATAATACATTAGCTGCTTCAGCCTTTTGCATGTTGGTTTATAATCCGTTCTATTTATTTGATATCGGATTTCAACTAAGTTATACCGCTGTTTTTTTTATATTATTTCTAAATCCTATGTTCTCCGGACAGATTGAAATCCGTAACCCACTATTTGCTACTCCCTGGAGTTGGATAACGGTAACGTTGTCCGCCCAAGCGGGAGTAACATTTTTAAGTTTATATTACTTTGGTTATTTTTCTTCCGTTTTCCTGATGACCAATTTACCTCTTACCCTCATTTCGACACTATTAATTCCAATGGTTTTTCTCTTTCTGCTCCTTCCTGCCTGGATACCTGGTACAGGCTTTTTAGAATATGGAATTGAAGTACTTACGCATAGTATGGTAAGGATTGTGGAAATGTTCAGTAGAGTTCCCGGAAGTACCTTTACCTTTCGGTTTGGGTTTTTAACGATGATTTTAAGTTACGGTAGTTTTTTATTATTACTGGTATACATCCGTTATAAGCGTCCCCGTTTTTTAATCGCTTCTTTAGTAGTGGTCGCTATTATATTATTTATAGTGCTTATTGAGAAATATTTGCATAAGGAAATATAAAAAAAGCGTACCTTTGTTTCCGATAATACAAGTATATGTTGACAAAGATCATTCGCGAAGAACAAATCCAGAAAGCTAAAAAATACGTTGAAAAAGGAGGAAGTTTTGTCATTGTAACGCATGTTACTCCAGATGGTGATGCCATAGGATCCTCTTTGGGTTTATATCATTTTTTAAACGAGTGCGGGAAAGATAATATTTCGGTAGTTGTACCGAATGATTTCCCCTCTTTTTATAAATGGATGCCTGGTACAAAAGATATTATTATCCATGAAAAATATCCGGATTTTGCCGAACAGTTGGTCCGCGAAGCCGACGTTATTTTCTGTCTCGACTTCAATGAACCGAAACGTATCGAGAAGCTTGCTCCTGCCGTAATAGCGGCTGACGGGCGTAAAGTAATGATCGATCACCATCCAAACCCATCGGACTTTTGCAGGGTAACCATGTCTTATCCCGAGATATCCTCTACCTCCGAATTAGTATTCCGGTTTATCTGCCGTTTAGGAATGTTCGATTTAATCAACAAGAAAGCGGCTGAATGTATATACACGGGAATGATGACGGATACCGGTTCATTTACTTACAATTCCAATAAGCCCGAAATATATATCATTATTAGTGAACTGATAAAAAAAGGTATCGATAAAGACCTCATCTACCAAAAGGTAAACCAAGTATATTCCGAATCGCGTTTGCGTATGATGGGATATGTTTTATATGAGAAAATGAAAGTGTATCCCGATTTACATACGGCAGTTGTTACCCTCACCAATGAAGAGCTGGACCGTTTCCGCTACGTAACAGGCGATACCGAAGGTTTTGTAAATCTCCCTTTAAGTATCAATGGGATCCGCTTTACTGTTTTCTTTCGTGAAGATAAAGATTACATTAAGGTATCTCTTCGTTCGATAGGTGATTTCCCCTGTAATGAATTTGCCGCAAGGTACTTTAACGGAGGTGGTCATAAAAATGCTTCCGGAGGAGAATTTTACGGATCTTTAGAGGATGCTTTAGCTACCTTCAAGAAAGGATTAAATGAATTAAATCCCGTTAAATTTGAAGAATTAAAAGATCATAACTAATATTTGAAATAGAAATATATACATTTGTCAGGTCATATTTAAAAATAAGGAGATGAAAAAAGGCTTTAATATATTGATGATTTTATGTGCGGTTGTTTTTGTTCTTTCGTGCAACAAGAATAAATCATACACGGAAATGTTGAAAGATGAAAGGAAAGCGATCGATCGTTTAATAGAAGCAGAAGGTTTCCATATTACAGAAGATTATCCAGCAAATGGAGTATTCGGTGAAAAAGAATTTGTGAAGCTCAGAAGCGGACTTTATTTGCATGTAAGTGATTCTGGTAATGGAAACAGGGCTGTTTCGGGTACAAAAGTTCTTACTCGGTTTAGAGGAAAATTCTTTTTAGAAGATACGGTTCCTTTTGATCTTTTTGACCCGTTAGTGTCTGCTCAACCGATTGAGTTTACTTATGGTGTATATCCATCTTCTAACGATTTTATTAGTGTAGGATTTATTAGTGCATTAGAATATGTGGGTGATAGTTCTGTTGTAAGTATGATCGTGCCTTTCAGAATAGGAAGTTCTACCCAAAGCAGCAACGGATATCCTATCTATTTTGACAGGGTAAGATTTATTTTTGAAAAATAACCATAATATATGACTTTAATTAAATCTATTTCCGGTATCCGTGGGACGATTGGCGGGACTCCGGATGAGGGGTTGAATCCCTTAGCCATTGTTAAATTTGTAGCAGCCTATGCTGCATTTATAAGAAAAAACACAAAAGCTACGTCAAACAAAATTGTGGTCGGACGGGATGCGCGCATTTCAGGACCTATGGTGAAACACATTGTATTGGGAACGCTTACCGGCATGGGATTCGATGTGGTCGATCTCGATATGGCTACCACACCGACGACTGAACTGGCCGTAGTTATGGAACAGGCCTGCGGAGGTATTATTTTAACAGCCAGCCATAATCCCAAACAATGGAATGCGCTGAAACTATTAAATGAAAAAGGCGAATTTCTTAACGCGGCGGAAGGGCAGGAAGTCTTAGACCTTGCCGCATCCGAGAATTTTATTTTTGCCGATGTAGACCATGTTGGAAAAGTAACTGTAAATGAGACTTATAAACAGAAACATATAGAAAGTATATTAAAGCTTGACCTCGTTGATGTCGAAGCGATCAAAGCGGCGGATTTCCGTGTAGCCATTGATGCCGTGAATTCGGTGGGAGGTATTGTTATTCCCGATTTACTTTATGCTTTAGGGGTAAAGGAAATCTTTAAGTTACACTGTGCCCCTCATGGTAATTTTTCACATAATCCGGAACCTTTGCCGGAGAACCTGACCGAAATATCCCAGCTCATGAAACAGGCAAAAGCCGATGTTGGTTTTGTAGTTGATCCCGATGTTGACCGCCTCGCTATCGTGAGTGAAAACGGTGAAATGTTTGGAGAGGAATATACCCTTGTCGCGGTCAGTGATTATATACTAAGCTATACAAAGGGGAATACGGTAAGCAATTTAAGTTCGAGCCGGGCGTTACGTGATGTCACACGCCTGCATGGAGGAGAATATAACGCAGCTGCGGTAGGTGAAGTAAATGTTGTTGCCAAAATGAAAGAAACCAATGCCGTAATAGGAGGCGAAGGTAATGGTGGCGTAATATACCCTGCGAGCCATTACGGACGCGACGCACTGGTAGGCATAGCGCTTTTCCTTACCTTGCTGGCAAAGAAGAAAATGAAAACAAGCGAATTACGGGCAACCTATCCTCCTTATTTTATCTCCAAACAAAAAGTCGAGCTGACGCCGGAGATAGATGTCGACGCTATACTGGAAAAAGTAAAGGAGAAATTCGCTCAATACGATATTACGGATATCGATGGTGTAAAAATAGATTTCCCCGATAAATGGGTACACTTGCGTAAAAGTAATACGGAACCCATTATCCGTATCTATTCCGAAGCGGCATCCATGGAAGAAGCCGAAGAGATCGGGGGCCAGTTGATCCGTATCATACAGGAAATGACAATTTAATATCTATAAGAATTACACACAAACCATAAAGAGACAGAGCATTCGTTCTGTCTCTTTTCATTTATATCCGTTATTGTCCGGTTTCAAAAAACTCTATTTAAAATTCTTCCAGACAAAAAATAAAGAAATCCCAAAATTTACGATAAGCACTCCCCCGCAACAGGCAATATAAAAGGCCAGCCACGGTTTATCCGGTTTAAAAATGAAATAGGCGATCAGGGTACCTAAGGCAGTTATAACAATCAAAGTAATAAGGATATTGATAAATATCTTTTTTCTTTTCATAGTATTATTTTATCACTTCCGCCAGTTTACTATCCAATGCATCTCCACGGAGATTTTTAGCTATGATGGTTCCGTCTTTATCGATCAATACAGTATGAGGAATGCTGTTTACACCATACAGGGCAGCACCTTCACTTTGCCAGTATTTCAGGTCAGACATCTGCGGCCATGTGATATTAAGATCTTTTATGCCTTTAACCCAAGCGTCATTTGTACGGTCTAATGAAACCCCTACGATCTCGAAATTCTTATTCCTGTATTGCTTATATAATTCCACCAGGTGCGGCATATCCCTGCGGCACGGAGGACACCAGGATGCCCAGAAATCCACCAGCACCACTTTTCCCTTACCGGCGTAATCAGATAATTTATGCATTTTACCGGAAGGATCGGCCATTTCCAAATCGGTAAACTTTTTGCCGACTCCTACTTTCTCCAACGTTGCCAGATGATCCATCATCTTATCAATATAGGGTGTAGATTTAAACGTATTCCCGGTTTTACTGATAATATCCCGGCGGGTTGATTCGTCGAGGCTATGGCGAAAATCATAAAAAAGTTTTGCGGATGATTGTTTATCGGGATTAGCCAGGATATATTCTTTTACTTTGCCGGCAATCTGTGCATCTAATTTTTCATATTCCCTTTCAGCCTCTGCAGCTACGGCCGCGTCCGACGATTTCATCCGGTCGGTCAGTTCACCCATACCGCTTCTTATATCCCTTATGCCGGCCTGTAATCTGGTTAATTCATCATTTTCCGCTGTGCCGCCAACGGTGGGAGAATTATCCAGCGTAGCTTTTAAATGACCGTTTTCGAGAATGAAAACAGCCGTATAAGGCGCATTTTCGCCTGATGCGGCCCGTTGAGGCTTTACATCATCTTCGCTGAAACGCAAAATCCGTAAAGCGGGAGTATCCTGTGTGCCTTCCAATGTGAAAGATCCGTTTTCAACTGTTGCCTGGGCCAGCGGAACGGCGTCCGTAACACCGTACTCATACAAATATACCTGTTTCCCGTTCAGGTCGGGATTATCTACCGTACCGGTAATTTTATAACCTGTTTTCTGGCCGCATGCTGTTAATAATACGGCAAACAAGGCAAGACTCAAAATCTTTTTCATATTGAATATATTTTATTAGTAATCCGTAACGTCGATATGTTATGAAAACAATCTGAATGCGAAGGTAGCGAAAAGTTTGCAAGTAACACATTTATATACCCGAAATGCGTAGAAGGTATCAGGGGAAAAGGGGAGGGGTAATCCTTTTATATTTGAATAAAAAAAACGATATTTGCATCGCCTAACGAACGAATAGAGATAAATAATACCAACATTAATATTAATTTGAAGTAAGATGACGAAAAGTGCTTTACAAATTGCAAGAGATTCGTACCAGCCTAAAGTGCCTGCTGCCCTGAAAGGCCCGGTAAAAGCAGTAGATGGTAAATATACCCAGTCGGTAGCCGACCAGGAAGACATTAAAAAGCTTTTCCCCAATACGTATGGCATGCCCATCGTGACTTTCGAGAAAAGTAAGGAACAACGGAATATGCCAGCTATGAACGTAGGTGTTATCCTGTCGGGCGGACAAGCTCCCGGCGGACACAATGTAATAGCCGGACTGTTCGATGGTATAAAGGCCATTAATGAAGGATCGCGTTTATACGGATTTATTTTAGGACCGGGTGGACTCATCAACCATGAATACATGGAACTGACTGCCGAAATCGTAAATGAGTACCGCAATACAGGTGGTTTCGATATGATTGGTTCGGGACGTACCAAACTCGAGACCAAAGAGCAGTTTGATAAAGGACTCGAAATATTGAAAGAACTGGATATTAAAGCGCTTGTTATCATTGGCGGAGACGATTCGAATACCAATGCCTGCGTATTGGCGGAGTATTACAAATCGATCAATGCCGGTGTACAGGTGATCGGATGTCCGAAAACGATCGACGGCGATCTAAAGAACGAGCAGATCGAAACCTCTTTCGGTTTTGATACCGCCTGTAAAGTATATTCCGAAGTGATCGGCAATATACAGCGCGACTGTAACTCTGCCCGTAAATACTGGCACTTTATCAAGCTGATGGGGCGTTCGGCTTCACATATCGCCCTCGAATGCGCATTGCAGACACATCCCAATGTGTGCCTGATTTCGGAAGAGATCGAAAAAGAGAATATGACGTTGGATGATGTCGTGAATTATATTGCCGACATTGTTATGAAAAGGGCTGAGCAGGGTAATAACTTCGGAACCGTACTTATTCCCGAAGGGTTGATCGAGTTTATACCGGCTATGAAAAAGCTGATAGCCGAACTAAATGACTTCCTGGCAAAGAACGAATCCGAATTTAAACTGATCAAGCGCTCGGAGCAACGGAATTACATCATCAGCAAACTGACAAAAGAAAACTCCGAACTGTACGCAAGTCTGCCTGAAGGAGTTGCCCGCCAGTTAACACTCGACCGCGATCCGCACGGGAATGTACAAGTGTCATTGATCGAAACGGAAAAGCTATTGGCTGAAATGGTATCCACCCGTCTGTCGCAATGCGCTTCAGAAGGTAAATATAAAGGTAAATTTTCCACCCAGGTACACTTCTTTGGGTACGAAGGCCGTTGCGCTGCTCCCTCCAATTATGATGCCGATTATTGCTATTCATTAGGCTATACGGCTTCCTGCCTGATTGCAGACGGTAAAACAGGCTATATGTCATCCGTACGCAACACTACGGCATCGGCGGATAAGTGGATAGCCGGTGGTATACCCGTAACCATGATGATGAACATGGAAAGACGCCATGGTGAAATGAAACCGGTTATACAGAAAGCCCTGGTTAAATTAGACGGTGCACCTTTCAAAGAATTTGCTGCTAACCGCGATAAATGGGCGCTCACTACCGATTATGTTTATCCCGGACCGATCCAGTATTTCGGCCCTACCGAAGTATGCGACCAACCGACATTCACTTTAAAACTGGAACAGGGAAAGAAATAAGTAACCTTGTATTAAAATATAAAAACCCCATCTTTCAAATCATTATAGAGAAGATGGGGTTTTATTTTTCTATACAATCACTACTTTCTTTTCATAAATAATTTTTCAATAGATACATCATCCTTTAAAATTATCCATTTTCCTATATATAACGAGTATTCTTTACTAATCTTTCACCTTCCACTAATGGGCTGATAATTCTTTTTTCAAGCGTTTTTCAACGTGAAAGATCATCTTCCACCTTTCATAATTTACTTCCACTGTAACAGAGATGTTTTGATAACTTTTCTCGTGTTACGGATATGAGGATTTGTAATTTCTTTTCCATTCATTTTATTAGAACACAAAAAAGAATTCCTTCACCTATAAATAATGATGTGAATGACCTTTCTCTTTATTGACTATCATTCGGTATTCTAATTGATAATATTTAATACATTATTGATATCACCTGGGTGATTTATTCCTTTCACCCAGGTGACACAAGCTTATCATCCGGGTGAAATGATCGTGTCACCCGGGTGAAATGATTAATTGTATCTGAAAAGAATTAAAAGTAGTCTATTCTTATGAATTAATTTCTCCTGAATAAATTAATAATCTTCCTGGAGAATAATAACTTATACAAAGCGGTGATAGATGGGGTGATAGATAATATAATCAATCATTCACCTTTATAAGATTGTTTTTCAGATGTTTATAATGTATGGTGACAGATGGGGGATGTTGGCGAAACTATTACCTGGGGGATGTTTTTCCAATGGAAATTGTTTACCTTTGGCATCGGATTAATAACGTTTAAAGAAAAGAATTATGTTTTCAGGTATTGTAGAAGAGGCGGCACAGGTGGTTGCGATCCGTCAGGATAAAGGGAATATTCATATTACCATGAAATGTTCGTTTGTGAATGAACTGAAAATAGACCAGAGCGTATCGCATAACGGGGTATGCCTCACCGTAGTTGATATTGAAAACGGTACATATACCGTTACTGCTATAAAGGAGACGCTGGAACGTTCTAACCTCGGGTTACTGAAAGTAGGGGATAGGGTGAACCTGGAACGTAGCATGATGATGAACGGGCGTCTGGATGGTCATATCGTACAGGGACATGTAGACCAGACAGCAATATGTACCGACGTAAAGGAGGCCGACGGAAGCTGGTATTATACATTCGAATATGATTTCGATAAGGAAATGGCTAAACAAGGTTATATAACCGTTGAAAAAGGTTCCGTTTGTGTAAACGGCGTAAGCCTTACGGTGGTCGGTTCCCAAAACAATAGTTTTAAAGTGGCTATTATCCCGTATACACACGATTTTACGAATTTCGGGCAGATTGAAAAAGGGACGGTAGTAAACCTGGAGTTTGATATTGTAGGAAAGTATATCAGTAAAATGATGCAATTTAATTAAAGATCAAAGTTTAGCGGTCAGGGTAGAGATCGCATATACTTTGAACTTTACATGTTGAATCCTGACTTTATATATATGGAAAACTTTTTATCCCTGGCTTTACAACGGCAGAGCGACCGTTCATTTGATGCTAACCGTCCTGTAGAAAGGGAAAAGATCGAACGGGTACTGGAGGCCGCGCGTATGGCGCCTTCGGCATGTAATGCCCAACCCTGGCATTTTATCGTGGTGGATGAACCGGAACTTAAAAATAAAGTAGCCGATGCTACGTCTACCAAATTGCTGGGATTGAATCATTTTACCAAGCAGGCGCCGGTACATATTGTCATTGTGGAAGAAAAAGTAAACCTGACCTCGGGATTTGGCGGTTGGGTGAAAGATAAAAGTTTTGCTTTGGTAGATATCGGTATCGCCGCATCGCATATCTGCCTCGCGGCTGAGGACGAGGGGCTTGGAAGTTGCATATTAGGCTGGTTCGACGAAGATAAAATACGTAAGCTTTTGCACATTCCCTCTGCCAAAAGAGTATTGCTGGATATTATCATCGGTTATTCTACCCAGCCCGACCGGCCGAAAAAACGCAAAGAAAGCGGAAAGGTGATCACTTATAATACGTACGGATCATAAATCTTTGATCAGTATTTTGTTATTGGTGGTAATCATATCCTGACGGGTTTTCAGTATGGCTTTCCATTCGTGGTTGAATAGTTCGGTCGTATCTACTTTGAAATTTTCCGATCCGTGTTCATCCATTTTAGACAGTAAATATCCTACGCTTATCTGGTTAATATCTATGGCCGGTTGGTAATAGGTTGTCAGATCGTTGTCGTCGTAATTTACTTCAATGATAATGTTCAGTTCTGCAAGCAATATAAGAATTTCGGTGGTTATGCGGAGCGGAATGCGGTACGAATCGGATAGCTCGTCCGCCGTATAAGGCTTTTCTCCCCTTACAAACCGTTTGACAATCAACGATGCGATCAATAATGTCAGAAAATCCCTGTACCTTCGGCTGATATTGCGGCTATCGCGTTCAAAACTGAATTTTTTCACATTCTGAATGGCATACGACAATCCGGCCCCGAACAGGCAGATGAGCCAGGATAATTGCAACCACAACAGCAATAACGGCAAAGCGGCGAAACTACCGTAAATGGCATTATACTTGCTGACCCATATCATACCGCTTATGTATAGTAACTGGAAGATCTGGAAGGCGAAACCTGCGATAAAGCCGGGAATAAGCCCGCTCATAAAATGTACCTTTGTATTGGGCAACAGTATATAAATAGCTGTAAAAGCAATGGTGGTAATAAGGAAAGGAGCCAGTGACAGTATAATTTCGAATACGGGAGTAAAAAAAACAAAGTCGTTCAGAATGGTACTTTGTATAGTTGATATGAAGATCGCAACCCCGCCGGATGCCGTCATTAAAATAGGAAGTATAAGGAAAAGGGCCATATAGTCCACGATTTTCCGTTTCCATGGACGCGATTTGGGTATTTGCCAGATGTCGTTAAACGTTTTTTCTATATTGGAGATCAGGTTGATAACCGTATAAAACAGTAAGATCAATCCTATACCGATGATGACTCCGCCTTTGGCCTGTGACAGGTAATTCTCTACAAATCCGAATACGCGCCCGATCTCATTTTGCTGGGCCGGAAAATAATCGAGCATTACTTCGCGTACCATATCCTGGAATCCGAATCCCTGTGCTATACCTAATAATACGGCCAGTAACGGGACGATAGAGAGCAGCGTGCTGTAGGTAAGGGCGGAAGCTTTGGTCTGAAGGTTTTCATTCTGGAACACGCGGATAGCAAGCATTACCGATTTAACTCCGTCGATAAACAGCTTTTTTAATCCACTGACCTCATTGCCTGTAATCCGCCAGATGTCGTACGTAACAAAATGGATAGCCTTTGTAATAAAAGTACGGATACGTTCAATGATTGGTTTTTTTTTTCCTTTTCCCATTGCTGATGATTAAAATAATGCAGCCTGCCTGTAAGCCGGGTTCTGTACTTTTACAAACGTAAAAGCGTCTGCCATTTATCTCGTCTTACCGTCGCCGGTAAGCTTTAGCGGTCTACCCCCCGGCATCGGACGAGCCATCCTACATACGCCGGTATACATGACCTTACAACCCATAAGACGTACGGCATACTATATTGCTATAATACCCGGTGAGCTCTTACCTCACCTTTTCACCCTTATTCCGCCAGGCGGAACGGTTATTTTCTGTTACGTTACTCTACCTTTGCAGACAGCTTCCCGTTAGGAAGTATGGCGCTCTGTGTTGCCCGGACTTTCCTCCCAACCTGCGATTGAGCGGCAGACCGGCAGGCTGCATCGGTACAAATATACGGATATAACATGGAAAAGAGCGAAAAGGATTTATAAAACTGACAAAAACTGATAACATTTCGGACGTTCTTACTGTTATATAAATACAAGCATGACCATTTGACAGTTCAAATGTTAAAATCTAACTTTGTATAGCATGGTACTGTTAAGTGCCGTTAACCGTCGGAAGTAGTCGTTAAAAGTGATAAAAAAAGTAGCCCAAATTGAATAACAGCACGTTTTTTGAGTTTTCTTTGTCATCAGAAAACTGTTAAATTTAAGTGTTTAATTAAAAGAGTGAAGTTATGCAGAAAGTGTGGAAAAATGTACTGGGAATTGCGCTGGTGGCCGTTATAAGTGCGGGTGCGGCAATAGGAACAAGTACTTATTTGATAAACAAAAATCACGAAGACTCTTCTTATACTGTAGATTCCGAATACGGCTTTAAACAACCGGTACGTATGGCGAACTATAACGCTGTTGCTGCGGAAAACATAGATTTTACCGTTGCGGCAGAAAGCACAGTTCATGCTGTTGTTCATATAAAGTCTACTACGCAAAGTAAATCTCAGGGAAGACAATCGATAGATCCGTTCGAATATTTCTTCGGATTCGGAAACAGGGGATATCAGAACCAGCCGCGTCCGAGAGTAGGATTCGGTTCAGGTGTAATTATTTCGACAGACGGTTATGTGATTACCAATAACCACGTAATCGACGGTGCTGACGAGATTGATGTAACATTGAACGACAGCCGTCAGTTTAAAGCAAAATTGATCGGTACGGACCCGGCAACGGATATCGCATTATTGAAGATAGAAGGAAAAGATTTCCCGACTATTCCGTTTGGTGACTCTGACAAAATAAAAGTAGGAGAATGGGTGTTGGCTGTGGGTAATCCATTCAACCTTACATCTACCGTTACGGCAGGTATCGTTAGTGCCAAAGGCCGGAGCGTGATGGGAGGTACCGGCGACAGAAATAAAATTTCAGCTTATATACAAACTGATGCGGCTGTAAACCCGGGTAATAGCGGTGGCGCGTTGGTTAATACCAAAGGTGAACTGATCGGGATCAATACCATGATCTTATCTGAAACCGGAAACTTTGCGGGGTACTCATTTGCTGTTCCTATCAGCATTGCCGGTAAAGTGGTGAGCGATCTGAAAGAATACGGAACGGTTCAACGGGCTGTTTTAGGTGTATCTATAATAGATCTGAAGAATTTGCCGGATGATCAGAAAGAGAAAGTGAAAGTTCTGGAAGGCGCCTATATTGCCGAATTTGCTACCCGTAGCTCTGCTAAAGAAGCAGGTATTGAAGTGGGTGATGTGATCACGGCAATCAATGATGTAAAGGTAAGGTCGACAGGTTCACTTCAGGAACAGGTAAACAGATACCGTCCGGGTGACAAAATAAAAGTTACCGTTGACAGAAACGGTTCGACCAAAACATTTACTGTTGAACTTCGCAATATGCAGGGAACAACTGAAGTTGTGAAAGGTGCAGGCGATACGGCAGAAGTGCTTGGAGCCGCTTTCAAGGAACTGACACCCAAACAGAAACAACAGCTGGGTATCAGTTACGGTATTGAAGTTGCCGGAATCACTAACGGTAAATTCCGTGATGTGGGAATCCAGAAAGGATATATAATTATGATTGTAAACGACCAGCGTGTATCCACCGTTGAAGAGTTTGAGAAGATAGTTGACAGGGTGTTGAAGGGTAACGGTGAAGACAAGGTATTGTTTATAAAAGGTATTTCGCCTAACGGGCGTACACGTTACTATGCTATAGATCTTGCTGAATAAGAATATTGTGTCTTATCAGGCATTAAGATTGTTAAAGGTTTTTAATTGGCTGCGTGTGGGGTGCACGCAGCCAATATATCAAAAAAAAGTGTTATCTTTGCACCCCATATTCTCAATTAAAAACGTCGGATGAGACAATTAAAGATTACAAAGTCCATTACCAATCGCGAAAGTGCTTCGCTTGATAAATATCTTCAGGAAATTGGCCGTGAAGACCTTATTACAGTCGAAGAGGAAGTCGAATTGGCACAGGCAATCAAAAGAGGTGACCGTAAAGCATTAGAAAAGTTAACACGGGCCAACCTGCGTTTCGTCGTTTCCGTTGCCAAGCAATATCAGAACCAGGGATTAAGTTTACCAGACTTGATCAACGAAGGTAACCTGGGTTTGATCAAGGCTGCGGAAAAGTTTGATGAAACCAGAGGTTTCAAGTTTATTTCTTATGCCGTATGGTGGATCCGCCAGTCTATTCTTCAGGCTTTGGCTGAACAGTCAAGGATCGTACGTCTTCCGCTGAATCAGGTAGGTTCGCTTAATAAAATCAGCAAAGCCTTCTCTAAATTCGAACAGGAAAACGAACGCAGACCGTCGCCCGAAGAGTTGGCCGATGAATTGGATATTCCGGTAGATAAGATTTCGGATACGCTGAAAGTATCGGGAAGGCATATCTCCGTAGATGCTCCTTTCATCGAAGGTGAAGATAACAACCTGTTGGATGTGCTTGTTAACGATGACGCTCCTATCGCTGACCGGTCGTTAATGAACGAATCATTGGCAAAAGAAATTGACAGAGCCCTTGCTACACTGACCGAAAGAGAATGTGAGATTATCAAAATGTTTTTCGGTATTGGTTGTCAGGAAATGACATTAGAAGAGATTGGCGACAAATTTGGCCTCACAAGAGAGCGCGTCCGCCAGATCAAGGAAAAAGCTATAAGAAGATTAAGACAAGGAACACGTAGCAAGCTCCTCAAATCGTATTTAGGTTGACCTCATAATATGAGGTAACTAAAGGCTCCTATCGGAAGATAGGGGCCTTTTTTATTATTAATTGTCCCAGAATGTGAAAGGATTTTACTAAGTTTGTCGCAAAATATCAAACCATATATTCATATGACAACAAGACGTAATTTCCTGAAAACGGGAACTCTTTCTTTGGCAGGTCTTTTGGTTGGAGAAAATATATATTCAACAGTGAATGCCAATTCATCACTTCTTTCTACGGCAAACGGATTTACCAGTAAACGCCCGCCACTGAGCGAAAGGAAGTTTACTTCCAAGATAGTGGAAGAGACAATCGCCTCTTATAAAAAACGGATCAAAGATCCGAAGCTGGCCTGGATGTTTGAAAATTGCTATCCCAATACATTAGATACAACATGTGAACATTCGGTTAAAAACGGGCGCCCCGATTCTTTTATTATTACCGGCGATATACATGCCATGTGGTTGAGGGATTCCTCAGCACAGGTTTATCCGTATGTGGTACTGGCAAAAAAGGAAAAAGCCCTGCAAACGATGCTGGCCGGAGTGATTAACCGTCAAACGGATTGTATCTTGATAGACCCGTATGCCAATGCCTTTAATGACGGCCCCCTTGGCAGTGAGTGGGAAAGCGACCATACGGAAATGAAACCTGAGCTGCATGAACGCAAATGGGAGATCGACTCCTTGTGCTATCCCATTCGCCTGGCTTATCATTACTGGAAGGAAACGGGAGATACATCTGTTTTCGACGATAGGTGGGTATCGGCGATGGAAGCTGTAGTACGGACATTCAAAGAACAGCAGCGCAAGGATAATTTAGGTCCGTACACATTCAGGCGCACTACTGACCGCCAGGGCGACACATTATTAAATGATGGTTACGGCAGCCCGGTGAACCCGGTGGGTTTAATCGTCTCTACTTTCCGTCCGTCAGACGATGCTACCTTGTTTAACTTTCTTATTCCCTCAAACTTTTTCGCTGTCACTTCGCTTCGCCAGGCAGGCGAAATGCTCCGTAAGATCAGAAACAATACGGATTTAGCCAACCGTTGCGAAGCACTGGCAAACGAGGTGGAAAGCGCTATTAAAAAATACGCCATCGTAGAGCGCGAAGGTTTTGGAAAAGTATATGCTTTTGAAGTGGATGGATTCGGTAATTACGTTTGTATGGACGATGCCAACGTACCCAGCCTGCTGGCTTTACCTTTCCTTGACGGTGTGGATGTGAACGACCCTATTTATCAGAATACACGCCGGTTAGTGTTAAGTGAGTCGAATCCTTATTTCTTTAAAGGATCGGCAGGGGAAGGAATCGGCGGGCCTCATATCGGATTTGACTATATCTGGCCGATGAGTATTATCATGCGCGCCACGACTTCACAGGACGAAGAGGAAATGCGCTTCTGCCTGAAGATGCTTCGTGATACGGATGGTGGTACAGGTTTTATGCATGAATCCTTTCATAAAAACGATCCTGCTAAGTTTACCCGTTCCTGGTTTGCATGGACGAATACCTTATTCGGGCAATTGATAATCAAACTGATCGATGAAGGAAAACTGAAAGATTTTTTCAGTTGATCGCTAACTGAGTAATAACAGCATAATTCCCAACTTATCTTGGATGTAGTTGGGAATTCTTATTATCAGCCTATTATTTCCCTGTTTGCATAATGATGATTATCAGTTCTTCATCCGAAAGTCCTTCCCCGTATTGCGAATAGTCCAGGCGGAAACTGCAACCGTTTTTGTATTCCGAGCATCCATAAGCCGATTTTCCCCGTAAAATATCTCCTTTTTTACAAACAGGACAAACCGGTTTGACAGGAACAGCATTTTTTTTCTCCCGTGGCTTACGTGCCCTGGGTTCTTTTCCCTGCTTCTTACTTTCTTTACTTGTTTTTTTATCAGCCTCTTCAATGGTAATGGTACGGGTAGTCTGATCGGATAGGACGTTAATGACAATCTGGTTGACCATTGTTTTCAGTTCTTCCAGAAAATGGCGCGCTTCATAGGTTCCGCGTTCGATCTGCCTTAGTTTCTTCTCCCATAACCCTGTCAGTTCCGCGCTTTTTAGCAGTTCCTCGTGTATGGTGCCGATGAGTTCCGTTCCCGTAGGTGTCGGTAAAAGGTTTTTGCGTTCTTTGCGTATATAGTTGCGTTTGAATAATGTTTCGATAATAGCGGCACGGGTAGACGGGCGTCCAATACCGTTTTCCTTCAGTGCATCGCGAAGCTCGTCATTATCCACCAACTTACCGGCGGTTTCCATAGCCCGTAGCAAAGTGGCTTCCGTAAAAGGCTTAGGGGGTTGGGTCCATTTTTCTCCCAATGCCGGCTGATGTGGCCCGCTTTCTCCTTTGGTAAAAGAAGGTAATATGCCTTCGTCTTCTTTCGTTTCTGTATCCGGATCTTTCTGTTCGGCGCCGAATACCACACGCCACCCGGGTTTGATTATCTGTTTTCCGGTAACTTTGAACTCTACTTTCCCTACTTTCCCCAATACGGTTGTCGTGGAGATTTCGCAATCCGGATAGAAAACGGCAATAAATCGTTTTACTACCAAGTCATATACTTTCCGTTCATTTTCAGTAAGGCTTGCCGACTGTACACCCGTAGGAATAATAGCGTGGTGGTCGGTTACTTTCGCATTGTCGAATACCCGTTTGCTTTTGGGTATTTTAGCATTCAGCAACGGCGCAGTGAGTTCCGCATAATTTGTTAATCCTTTCAACGTATTCGGTATCTTGGGGTAAAGGTCATCGCTTAGGAAAGTAGTATCTACGCGGGGATACGTTGTCACTTTCTTTTCATATAAAGATTGGATCAGCTTCAATGTGTCATCTGCCGAGAAAGAGAATTTCTTATTGCATTCTACCTGTAGGGAAGTTAAGTCGAAAAGCCTTGGTGCATATTCTTTTCCTTTTTTTTCGGAGACATCAGTAACGGTAAAATCTTCCTGTTGCACGATCTCAAGGAAAGCTTCTCCTTCTTCTTTTTTGGTGAATTTACCTTTCGTTGCCGAAAAAGTAGTATTCCGGTAAATCGTTTTCAGTTCCCAATACGGTTCGGGTTTAAAATGATCGATTTCCAGTTGCCGGTTTACGATGAGGGCGAGGGTAGGGGTTTGTACCCTCCCGATAGATAAAACTTGTTTGTTCTGTCCGTACCGTAACGTATATAAACGCGTCGCGTTCATTCCCAGCAACCAGTCGCCAATCGCGCGCGAAAGCCCGGCTTCATATAAAGGTGTGAATTCTTTTTCGTCTTTTAATTTTTGGAATCCTTCCCGTATCGATTCTTCAGTAAGGGATGATATCCACAGGCGGTAAACCGGGCATTTGCATCCTGCCTTCTGCATCACCCAGCGTTGGATCAACTCGCCTTCCTGACCGGCATCCCCGCAGTTGATAACCATTTCGGCGTTTTGCATCAATCCTTCAATGATCCTGAATTGTTGCTCATAAGAGGGGTTGTCGATAAGCTTAATGCCAAAACGGGGAGGTATCATCGGAAGGGAGGAAAGACTCCATCGTTTCCATTCCACAGCATATTCATGCGGTTCTTTTAAGGTACACAAATGACCGAACGTCCAGGTGACCTGGTAACCATTACCTTCCAGATATCCGTTCATTTTTTTTGTAGCTCCGAGAATTTCCGCAATCTCACGTGCGACACTGGGTTTTTCAGCAATGCATACTTTCATTTATAAGCCGATTGATCAACTTACAAAGTTACAATAATCTTTCGTTATCTTATAATTGAGGATACAGTCTATTAAGAGCTATGCTGAAAGAGATATATGGAATGGTTTGTAAATATTTAGGGCAGAAGATGGTATATTTGTATTTTAAGGTGATAATTTAAAAATCTTCTCCCATGAAAAGACGTAATTTCTTTCGTTCTCTGGCAGTAGGTGGTGCAAGCGCTGTACTATCGCCCATTATAAAAGCTGCTCCCGCTCCTGGATTAGTACAGGCTACGGTAAAACCGGCCACCAATATTTCTGATGCGGTGACTATTCCCAGAAATAGTAGTTCGATGCCGGGAAAATACCCCGGTAAGGTGGTAAAAACGGATCATGCGAATTGTATTGCAGACGGCAAACCTTATGAACCGGCAGCTTATGAGATGGTAAAAACCTGTATGCTCAACCTTACGGGTGAAACTGATCTGACAAAAGCCTGGCTGCAGTTTGTGACACCCGATGATATGATTGGTATCAAAGTAAATCCGATAGGGGGCAGACTGCTTTCTACTTCGCACGCTATTACCCGGTCGGTTGTAAAACAGCTCGTAGATGCGGGTATTCCGAAAAACAGACTGATCATCTGGGATAGAAGGCAAGAGGGATTGGAGGATGCCGATTTCAATGAAACAAACTATCCCGGTATAACTTTTATGTCGACGGAATGTTATGATGATAATAAAAGTTACATCAATAGCGAAGGACGGTTCTATAGTGAGGATTGGATTGATAAAAGCCATTATTTCTTTGCGGATGTGGAAGGGGAATACGATGAATATACTTTACCTTATATGGTAAATGGCGGCAAGTATTCTTACTTTTCGAAAATATGTACGGAGAAGGTAACCAAGATTATTAATGTGCCGGTTCTTAAGAATGCCGGAACATCTATAACCGTCTGTATGAAAAACCTTGCTTTTGGTAGCCTTACCAACACCGGGCGGTTGCATAAGGACCTATGGCATGAGACAAGTGCGTATGCCTGTGCATTTCCTCCGTTGCGCGATAAGGTTGTACTCAATATTGTGGATGGGATTTTAGGTTGTTTTGAAGGCGGACCCTCAGCTAATCCGCAATATATCTGCCAGTATAAAACGGTTCTTGCCGGAAGCGATCCGGTAGCTGTTGACCGTATATGTTATGATATTGTGATGGCCAAACGTATGGAAGAAGCTGTACAATCGGAAGAAAAAAAGGCCGACCGCAGGTTTATGGAACTGGCCGGAGAGCTTCAACTCGGTGTGGCGGATAAAGACAGGATTGAACTTATTGAGTTGAAAGTATAGAAGAAAAACCGGAAATGGAAAAGATAAATAAAAAAATCAGAAAACTACTGTTAAGTGGATGTATTGGAATGGCTTTCACTTTTCACCCCTCACCCTTAACCTGCGCCGCACAGGATGTGGAACTGAAACGTGAACGTGTATTTACAGCGTCAGGGCTGTATGGTTTTATGAACGGTGGAGCAGACCAGTTCCTTGAATACGGCGTTCAGAAATTAACGGTAAGGGACGTGGTTTATAATAACGAAACCTATATTGTCGAAGTCTACGAAATGCCTTCTGCAACGGATGCTTTTGGTATTTATTCGCTCCATACATTCAAATGCCAACGTGCCGATACGTTGGGTTGTATTGACTGTCTATCTCCTTATCAATTACAGGCTGTTTCCGGCAATAAATATATTTCTGTTGTTTTTCCTTCCGGTTCTCATACGGCAAAGGATGGGGTAGATCAGCTTTTACGTCAATATGTGAACATGGATACAAAAGAGAACCCGGATATTCCCGGAGACCTTTTAGGTATAAAACCTCCTTATTCCGGTAACCTGAAATATTTAAAAGGTCCGTTATCCGTATCGACAGCAAACTATTCTTTGGCAAAAATGCTTGAAGATATATCTTATTCTGGAATATGGTTTATTCCTGATAAAACATCTGATAAATATAAAGCATTGATTTATCTTAACGAATCGGAAGAAATAGGAGAGGTTAAAAAGAAGTTGTCGGCAACAGAAATAATAAAGAGTAATGCTGATTATATTTTAATATCCGCTTCTAATAGAAGTGACGAGGAAGATAATTCGGATGATTTTGGTTTTTAGTCAATTTATATCATACCTAAAAAAATAAGATACCGGTTTATCGGTATCTTATTTTTTTAAATTATAGTTTTATAAGTAGAAATTACATAGGGATTGTTCCTCCGATCAGGATAACAACGAGTAACGCAAGGATAGCGTATAATTCGGGGAATACTGCCATTACCATCGTTGCTGCGAATACGTTATGACCTGCACCGATCGCGGCAATACCGTTAGCACAAACCTGAGCCTGGCGAATGGATGAATAAAGGCCTGAGAATCCCATCATTATACCGGCACCTAAAATAGCACATGCAGCCAACATTGAAATTTCAGGAACTAAATATTTTTGCATCATAAAATATGCAACGAAACCATACAAACCCTGAGAACTTGGTAGTGCACTTAATGCAATATACGAACCCAATGCGTCGGGGTTTTTCTTCATTGCTCCTACTACTGCATTACCTGCAATTGTCACACCATAGGCACTACCTATAAATGAAAGTCCGGTCATAAAAGCGATACCGATGTAAGCTAATAAAATTTCCATAACTAAATTGTTTAAATTATTTTACTTGTTATTAATTTCTTTGTTTATGCTTTTTTGAATGGTAAATATTCTTTACCGCCGCCTTCGTATTCGGAGTTTTTGAAATATTCAACAAACACCAGACGAAGCGGATGTACCAAGGAGCTGATCATACATAAGGCAAAGTTCAAACTGTGCCCGATAATCAGGATAAGGAACATACATATGACTTTTGCTACAATAGGAAGTCCATCGGTCATCGTGATGGCTAATGAGTTGAAAACTCCTCCTAATATGGAACCGGTAAGTCCGATCGCAAACAGACGGATGTAGGAAAGCGTATCACCCAACAATCCGGAAGCCATGTTATAAGTATTCCATAAACCTGTACCGAAATTAAGGAATATGTTTTTTCCGGGTGTATTGTATAATAAGGCTACAATAAATCCTAAGCCTGCTATTCCGAGGCAAATATATATGACTGTTTGCGGCAAATGAACATTCAGTACGGGAAGTCCGATCGCTATGGCTGAAAAAGCGATTACGAATACCCATGCGAAAGGAGCAATACTATGCTTGATGCCTCTTTGTATTTTTGTTTTATAAGCGGCAACGGTTTTTCCGAATATGACATGGATAATACCAATTACAATGGAAAGGGTCATCAGGTTATCGCTGTTAAGGAAATAATCTTTGACCGACTGGAATGCAGGAACTTCAATCAATGAAACGCCAAAGAACGAACCTGTTAATGTACCGACTACTATGGTCATAGCTCCCAGCCATTGGAATAACGTGAGGAATGGTTTAAAATCGGGTTTCACTTTACTTTTCAGTAGAGTACAAACCAGCAATATAATTAAACCGTATCCGCCGTCACCGAAGCATAAGCCGAAAAAGAGCATAAAGAACGGTGCAAATAACGGGGTAGGGTCTAATTCCATATAATTTGGCATGGAATACAACTTTGTGATAGGTTCAAATAGTTTGGCAAAACTGTTATTTTTCAGCTTCACCGGTATTTTGTCCCCGTCTTCAATCTCGAGTTCCTGAACAAAATAGCCTTTTTTGTCTAATTCATTCACTAATGTCGCCGAATTATCATCTGTAGTCCATCCTTCGAGGAACATAAGTTTATCACCAGCTTGTTTGTCTGTCTGAATGATTACGTTAGCAAGGTTAAACTCATTTACAAGATGTTTATCCAGTTCATCGATCGTATTATAATCCGTGGCAGCGTGCCGGGCTAATTGTTCATCCAGTTCAGCGATATCTTCCATCAATTTTTTATTACGCGCATGCAATTTTGATAAACCGCGGTCAGGCATTTTGGCTCTTTCAGCATCAATTTCAATAACAGTATCCTCTGGGGTTACAGTTATGAAATAGGTTACCGACTGAAAATTATTTATCAATATCGCATTATACTCATCTACCCATTTAGGTTCGAATCGTGAGGTCGGACAAGTAAAGAAATTAACAACGTATCCCGCTTCCTTGAGATGATTCAGATCGGCATAATTAAAATCGCCCCATAATTCCATATAATCGATATCTTTTGATAAGGATTGTTTTACGGCTTTTAACTGAACTTTCTTCTCTTGTAGATCCTCAATTTGCTCAACAAGCTTCATAGCTTCTTCTTTATTGAGGTCGTTGGCAGGAGATAACGTTACATTTTCCTTTTCTTCATTTAATTTTTTAAGGAAACGTAAAAGAGTAGTTACCCGTTTTCTTTCGGAGATCATCTCCTGCAATTCAGCGTTATCTGTAATGGATTTTGTTTCCTTTATATGGACTACTCCCAAATCACGTAGCGTATGAAGGAATTCATCATATTCACGATGATATACCATAAATGCAAATTTCCGCATTTTTATAATCATGATGCTTCCTCCTCTTCATTTAGTTTACGCTTTTCCAGATTGGTACGCATGATCTTTTGTGACGCTTTGGAAAGGCTTTCTTCGTCTTCCATATACCGTTTCACTTTTCTGATCGCATCTTTATACCCAGGAATTTGTACTTTCTCAAAAAGATTAACTTTTTGAGTTGTTTTTTTCCTTGCATGCTCTAATAACTCCAACTTCATTCCCGAAAATTCAACTTCGATCCCGGCGCGTGCCAATCCTTTTAGTAGTTCAATCCCTTCGGTTGTCCACGACGGTGTATTAAACAGGCTATATCGTCCTACCTCAAAATCTATATCATCCAATACCGGTACGACTACACCTGCTATTTTCTTGGTAGAAAGATGCACATCCTTCACTTTGATCAGTTCGGGCGTGAATTCATTCCACAAGGCTACCATATTTTCGTAACTCTGAATTTCCTGTTCAAGCTGAAGTTCCAATTTATTCACCTCATCCTTTGTCCGCTTTACTTCCAGTCGCAAAGCGCTTTCCTTACTCTTAATGGTGGGTAAGGACCGCTCACGTACCTTCAGTTGCTTTTCCAGTTGCTGAAGAGATGTTTTATTGTATTGAAACCTTATTGCCATTTCTAATTTATTTAGGAGTTAAGAAGTCAAAGGAGTTATCGCTTCCCCAGGAGTTAAATAAGTTATTCTTTTTATTACTTTACTTCTTTGACTACTTTGACTACTTTTATTTTTTCTTCCAGTATTTATCTACCAGTTCTTGTTTGATATTAACCTCTGCCGGAGAGAAATAACTGGCGAATAATGTCCAGGCTACATCAAGCATTTCAGTCGTGTCGAGATTTACGTCGATAGCTAAAAGCTTTTCCGAATAGTCTTTTGCAAACGCTAAAGTACGGTTGTCATAGTCTGTTAAATCGAATCCGTTTTCCAATTTGGTTTTTGCATTGGCAGCATCGGCATAAAGACGTACTGCCGCATTCATAACCTGCGGATGATCTTCTCTTGTCTTCTTTCCTGTTACTAACTGTTTCAAACGTGATAAACTCCGGAAAGGGTCGACAATTACTTTACCTACATCACTGTCGCGACGGAGGTATAACTGTCCTTCCGTAATATATCCGGTGTTGTCCGGAACGGCATGGGTAATATCTCCTCCCGATAAAGTCGTTACTGCGATAATTGTTATCGAACCGCCATCAGGGAACTGAACCGCCTTTTCATAAATTTTGGCCAGGTCCGAATACAAAGAGCCCGGCATCGAATCCTTTGACGGGATCTGGTCCATACGGTTGGATACGATCGCAAGGGCATCCGCGTAGTTTGTCATGTCGGTAAGCAATACCAATACCTTTTCGTTCTTTTGCACAGCAAAATATTCTGCAGCGGTTAACGCCATGTCAGGTACGAGGATACGTTCTACCGAAGGGTCTTCAGTGGTGTTGATAAAACTAACGATACGGTCTAATGCTCCCGCGTTGCTGAACGTATTTTTAAAAAACAGGTAATCGTCGTTTGTCATACCCATACCTCCCAGTATAATTTTGTCTGACTGGGCGCGTAAGGCCACCATAGCCATCACCTGGTTATAGGGTTGGTCAGGGTCAGCAAAGAAAGGTATCTTTTGTCCGGTTACCAACGTATTGTTCAGGTCGATACCCGCAATACCGGTGGCGATTAATTCCGAAGGTTGTTCACGCCGTACAGGATTAACAGAAGGCCCGCCGATTTCAGTTTCCTGTCCTTCCGGTATTGGTCCGCCGTCTATCGGGTCGCCATATGCATTGAAAAAGCGGCCCGCCAACTGATCGCCCACCTTTAAGGAAGGAGCCTTACCCATAAATACCACCTCTGCATTGGTACGTATACCTTCTGTTCCGGAAAACACCTGTAAGGTCACTTCATCACCAATGATCTTTACCACCTGAGCCAGTTTTCCGTCTACGGATGCTAACTCGTCATACCCGACTCCCGACGCTTTGAGCGAACAGGTAGCTTTCGTGATCTGTGTAATTTTTGTATATATTTTTTGAAATGCTTTTGTTGCCATAACTCTTTAATTTTCTATTCTTTCTTTCAACAGTTCTTCAAGCTCTTTTTCAAATTTATTGAAAGAATCGCTCTGGTATTCGGAATAGTTCATCTGTTTAAAGATATTAATCATATTCTTAAAGTAGTCTGATACTTCGTTGAAGTTATCGAACTTAAATTCCGTATGGCAAATACTTACCACTTTATCCAACATATATTCCTGACGTTCAAGAGAAGTTACCGAATCGATCGCATCAAACGCATCTTGTTGAAGGATTACGAAGTCGATCAATTCTGATTTCCAGAAAGTAACATGATACTCTACCGGTACACCGTCATCTCCGAGGATATTGATTTGTTCGGAAATCTCTTTTCCGCGCAGCATACGGGTTTTGATATCATTCACCTTGTCTATCCAGGTCGGCGATATATGTTTTGAAATGTATTCCTGGAATTCCGGATATTCCAGATATTTTGAATAACTGTCGATAGGGTTAATGGCAGGGTAACGTTTCTTATCCGCCCGGTCCTGTTCCAAAGCATAGAAACAACGAGCCACTTTTTTGGTGTTCTCCGTTACCGGTTCTTTCAGGTTACCACCGGCAGGAGATACCGTACCGATAAAGGTTACAGAGCCACTTTGTCCGTTATCCAGTTCCACATGTCCGGCGCGTGCATAGAAATTCGCAATAATAGCTGAAAGGTCCATAGGGAATGCGTCAGGACCCGGCAATTCCTCCAAACGGTTCGACATTTCACGTAACGCTTGCGCCCAACGGGAAGTAGAGTCAGCCATTAATAATACTTTTAATCCCATCGTTCGGTAATATTCCGCAATGGTCATCGCCGTATATACTGATGCTTCACGGGCAGCCACAGGCATATTGGAAGTATTGGCAATAATGATAGTACGCTCCATCAGTTTCCGCCCGGTATGCGGGTCGTCCAAATGGGGGAATTCAGCAAAGATTTCCACCACTTCATTTGCACGTTCACCACAGGCTGCTATAATCACAATATCTGCTTCTGCTTGTTTGGAGATCGCATGCTGGAGCACCGTTTTACCTGTTCCGAACGGACCGGGAATAAAACCTGTACCTCCTTCCACGATCGGATTCATGGTGTCTATGGTACGCACACCCGTTTCCAGAAGTTTATATGGACGTGGTTTCTCTTTGTAACAGGTAATCGCTTTTTTTACGGGCCATTTCTGTATCATTGTAACATCAACGTCTTTCCCATCTTCACCCGTAAGAACGGCTATTTTGTCTTTTATGGAATAATGGCCTTCTGCCACAAGGTCTTTTACGGTATATACTCCTTCCAAAGTAAAAGGTACCATGATCTTGTGCGGCTGAAAATTTTCATCCACTTCACCCAGCCAATCTCCTGCTTTCACTTTGTCGCCGACTTTAGCCAGGGGTTTAAAACTCCAGTCTTGTTCTTCATTCAACGGAAAAGTATACTCACCGCGTTGAAGGAAAACTCCGGTCATTTTATCCAGGTCGTTTTGTAAACCGTCGTAATTCCTCGAAAGCATTCCGGGACCTAACGTTACCTCAAGCATATGCCCCATAAACTCAGCTTCATCGCCTACCCGCATCCCGCGTGTACTCTCAAAAACCTGAGTATAGGCATTTTTCCCGATAACTTTGATAACTTCCGACATTAGCCTTACGCCTTCGACGGAAATGTAACAAATTTCATTTTGAGAAACCGGCCCATCTACCTCTACGGTTACCAGATTGGATACGATTCCTTTTACGATTCCTTTCGTAGCCATAATTATTTTTTATTATTTCTTTTAAATTCTTCTAATGTGCTGTCACTACCTTTTTTCATGGTTCCAACCAATGTGCGGAATGTTTTTTCGCCGGTAACCCTATCCAATGAAACCCATCGTTCCATTATCTCGAGTTTGAGCAAATAGGCAAATACGCTTTCAATGTCGAACGGCTTGAAAAAAGTCTGATCTTCAAGCCACTGCCATTTCAACTGGTCTATTTTCTTTTCACGAAGCAACAAATCCTGCTCTTCGGCGATTCGTTGTACGTCATTAAGATAGCTGACGGAATCACCCAACCCGAAATCCCGCGCATTAGATGTTCGTAAGCTACGGGCTACTTCATTCTCTCCAACGATATAATCTTCCCTGTTCAGGTTGTATTTACGGGCAGTCAGGGCAGTAAGCATATTGTTGATATTCAGGTTCAGTTCAAACCATTCGGAAACGAACGTATTCCTGTTCTTCATGGCATATTCATAATATAACGAAGCTAACCGGTCTTCCCATGGAATTTCGGTTGTTTCGCCTTTAGCCTCGGCTTTCAGATACATTTTGAAAAATTCAATATAATATCCCGGTATTTTATCGTTTTTCGGAGGCTTCTCTTCTTCTTTCAATGCATTGATCATGTCATTGAACTCACTGTATGTTATGCTTCCCCTTGGATCCGGATCTGCATCCGGAAATTTTGCTTGTTCAATCAAATTCTTATTGTCAAATTTCAAAAAGAACAGATCGATAAGCTTTTTATCTTCATTAGTCAAAACACTATTCAACTCATCTCTGAATTCGGAGACGGTAAAAGGTATTTTGCTGTCGTCTAATGAGATATTGGGAAGTCCTGCTATTAAGTAATAATATTTACTCATACTCAGAACAACATTTCAACCAATTGCGGACGTAAGAATTCTTTAAAGAATGAAACAAATTCTTCTTCGCCGAATGTTACTTTATAGGAGCCATCTGATGGAACAATAGCAAAAGAGGAGTTTTTTCCGTTGACTTTTTCTATCTTAACACCTTTATTGAGCAGGTCCTTTGCATTGCTTTCAAAGTACTTTTTCAAAGCATCCGCTTCAGATGTCTGAATGGTTAATCCATCGTTTTTGGACCATTCCTTCGCCATTTCCAGAATAACTTTTTGCATAAATTCTTTATCAGAAACGACAGCTTTTACATTCGACGATGTGATTTCTCCGGTAATAAGATTGGCTACTTCACTTTTCAAGGCTTCAACAGACTGTGAGGCGAATAACTTTAATTCTGCCTCCGTATTTTTTTTAAGCTCGGTTGCCTGCTTCTCAGCAGCAGCAATGATACGTTTGGCTTCTGCTTCCGCTTCACTTAAAATTGTTTTCTTCTGATCATTGGCTTCGGAAATGATCCGGTTAGCTTCTTCTTTTCCTTTCTCAACACCTTCGCGGTAGATTTTTTCGGTAAGTTCCTGAATTTTTGTATCCATTTCAGTTATGTATATTTAATTCGTTTTTCATGCATTTAACGCCTACAAAGATATTCTTTTCTTCGAATTAACATAAAAATAAATGTGAAATGTCGCAAAAAAAACCATAGTGAAAGAATTTTTTTAAATTTATTCGTCTAAAGTTAATTTATTATGTGCCAAATAAAATAACCAATTATATTAAGAGGAAAAATGTAAGTCATGCTACAATTGTAGCAGAAAATAATACTATATTATACATCAATTCAAAAAAACTATTTTACATTTGTGGGCGAAACGAATGGTGATTTACAATTTATAATTTACTTTTTTATGAAACCACTTAGCCATAGGAATGAGATACCTCATAATTATTATATAACAGATTTCAGTGTAGGGTTTAGCATAAAACAAGAGCGGAAAGGAAAAACAATACAAATCAAGGAAATGCATCTGAATCACTTGTTATTCCTAATTGAAGGTGAGTTAAATGTATCTTATAATGAATTCCGAAATCATCTTTGTGTAGCAGGCGAAATGATTTTTATATCCCGCGATTCAAATCTTTTAGCTGAGGCTTATACTGAAATAAGGTATTTGCTTCTGAGTTTTAATAATCAACTCTCCATACTCGATCAATTGGATTTGAGTGATCTTAAAGAATTTAATAACGAACGTAATATTTTTAATAAATTAGATATACGTCCTCCTTTGCAGGGAGTAATAGATAGTATATTATTTTATCAGCAAAACAAAGTAGAGTCTCCACAATTAGATGAGGCGAAACAAAAAGAAATTTTTCTTGTTCTGAAAACATTCTATACCAAACAGGAACTTGCTAGGTTTCTAAAGCCGATCTTAAACCAGGATATAGATTTTAAAGCGTATATAATCAAAAATTATATAAATGCTAAAAATGTAGAAGAATTAGCCCAGCTATGTAACCTGTCGGTGCGCTCCCTTACCCGTAAATTTAAATTATATTTTGAAGATTCTCCTTATCGATGGATGTTAAAACAGAAGTCTCATCATATTAAAGCGTTGTTAGCTGATAAAAAGATACCCATGCAACAGATCATTAAAGAGTACGGTTTCAGTTCACCTGCTCATTTCACGACATACTGCAAGAAACATTTTGGGATGACACCTTCCGCTTACCGAAAGCAATTAAACGGAGGAGCAAAATAGTATAATTGGGATCTGGCATTTAATCGCTGATCAACCATGATTGACAGCGTTTCAATATCAATCCAATGGGTGTTAAATAATAAATCCCTTGAATAGTGTGTGTTGGCTAAGATCCTTATAATCTTTAAGGTTTATACCGAGTCGTAGGAATTCATTCTTTTTATTGTCTTCAACGTTTGGAATATATATTTCTTTTACACTTTTGGTAATGGCCCAGGATAATAATGAGTCGTAATCCTTGTATATAAGCAAATCATTCTCTACCCCTTTTACTTTACACTCTGTCATATTAACATCGAATATGATGGCCTGGCTGTTCCCTTTTTCAGATGGATTTTTTTTAGGTTTTAATAATAATGCAATCTTCATAGTATAATTCTGATATTACTTATGTGTTTTAAACATGTATATTTAAAACAAATCAAGCGGATTTTTTGTTTAATAAAACAGCGTTAAAAAGAATAAAAAAAATCTTCTCTTATTTTTTACCTTGCAACAACCGGATGATGTCTTCCGGTTCATTATCTAAATTTTCGATAGCCATCCAACGGATGATCTTGTTCTCATCAATCATATATATTCGGGGAATAGTGTTATTTGCAAACAGGGAGAAAACTTTCCGTTCGGTGTCTATGTATTTTGGCATTGAAAAGTTATTATTTTCCCAGTATTTATTGACGATTTGTTGATTTTCTCCTCTGGAGACTGCAATTAACAGGAAGTCAGGATCGGTCTTGATTTTCTCCCATATATCATTATTTATGATTGGCAACACCGTCCTGCAATCGCTACAGGTTGTTTCAAAAAAAATCAGTAAAGAACGTTTACCCTCAAAATCAGTAGAATTAAACGTATTGCCCTTTTCATCCGTAATTGAAAAAGAAGGTACTTCATCGTTTACTTCAACATAATTGATTACCTGAGGAATATCCTCACTTCCATCTTTTATGCAGGATTGAAAGATTATAAATGTGAAGAATAAGTATATACCGTATTTCGTTCTCATATGCTGTTCTTATTATGCCGTATGTTTCAATACAAAAGTAGCAAATTACCCTTTTAAAAGCTTTAGGGGTTAAAGAAATTCTGTTTATTCAAATTTTATAATATAAATTGGAAGATTTTAAATAAACATCTTTCCTGTTCCTATTGTTTATGTAACTCAACGTGGAAGATGCTGAACAACCACAAGAAAAAAATAGTAGGCTTATATTTTAATTTTTTAATTATGAAAAAGAATATGTTATTGGGAGCAGCAGCTTTAGCAGGCGCAGGTTTACTTTACAAAATGCACAAAGACGGTAAGTTGGACAAAGTTGAAGATAAGGTAACTGATTTCGCACATAAAGCTAAAAAAGAAGTAAAAAATGTAGTAGATGCAGGCAAAAATGAAGCAGGTTATATTAAAGACCGCGCTGAATATACTGCTGATAAAATACATAAAGACTTGAAGTAATCTACTTCCATCTTTACATTTGAGCATAAGTACCGATACGCTTGAGAAACAGGAATGTTTATATTCAATTATATAAACACTGTTATCTTTGTGGATCGGTGTTTGTGCGTTCAGACTTTAACAAATTAGCCAATTTATTCAATTTTGACTTTTTTGTTGTCTAATTCGCTCTAAAATTTTGCAATAAAATAGGAAGATTTTAGATTTGCTTTTGAAAACCTTTCCTAATCCATAATAAGACTATTACAAAAAGCCTGCTGATACATTCGGCAGGCTTTTATTTTGATCTGCATCATTATGATAATTTTTCTCCTGATGATCATAATGTATAGTTTCTCTATTACTTTACTGATTACATACTATTTTTAATGATTAAGGTTTATTCTGATGCATTTTTTGTTTTGCCACGTGCATGGCATAAGGTTGCCATTAGGGTGACAACTTGGTGCCATCAGGCTGGCAAAACTTTGCCAACGTGGTGTCACAATACTTTTGTTACCAATCATAGTCTTCGAATTAAGCATCGAATTCTCCTCAGGACGATACTCCGCACCGTTACAGCACATGAAAGAATTGCTTTGGTTCGGCAATAAAAACGGGCGTTCTCTTTGGCCCAGGTCACTCGGATGTCAACTGGAATATAGATTTTAAAGGATTGGTTTGGGTTTTCTGAAAAAGAAAAATCCGTATATACAGGAGTTTATACTGATTTGGGTTTTTTTGAAGTTCAAAAAGTGGAGCTGGAGAGTGTATTTATCCAGCTTTATTTCAGTTCGTTATTATGGTAGATCACCTAGTAAAAATGTGATAATCTATATGATTTACACTGTTTTGAACCATAACGAAAATTCCATATCCGTAGTTAAGCAAATGTAATTAAAATAACTAAACAAAGCTTCTTTTTAATCTATTTGTTAATGCTTCATATATGGTAGTCAATTATAAATGCTTAATTCTTTTTATATGAAGAAAGCCATACTATAAAAGAAAGTAAACCATTTATAGGTGCAACCATAAAAATAACGCAATAAATAAAGTAATACACCCCTGTAAGCTGTCATTTTGCGGCTTGAAGGGATATTAGACACTTAAATAAAATTTAACCTATCAATATAAATATAAAAACTTTCAGGGAATATTGGCTGTCGTTTCCTGAAACCCACGAAGGGACACCCTTCAATGGGTTTTTTCATAACACTCGTTCAATCCTTGTGACGTATGTGATGGACAAGTTGAATACAAATTAATTATTTATATTTGCATATAAGTTATTTTCAAATGCGGCTATATAATCGAATGCTTAACAACAAAACGACCTTTAGTCTTACTATTCAGAAATACTTGTATTAAGCTCGACCGAAGCAACCATTCCGCAACAAGTAACCACGCCTTCATATTGGCTCGCATTAAGCATCCCCGATAGTATTTCCCCGCCAACGGTATCTATCGCCCCTGCGAACAGAGGCCTAGCCAACGGCTTCTTATTGTAGCTTTCTATAAATTCATTTCTGCTGATGACCTCTTTTGCCCCCAGCGTTTCTGTGAGAAAAAAGTTTTCATCTTTACCCGAAACAGCCGTTACCTTAAAGCCTAATTTGGCCAGTATGGATATGGCAATACTGCCTACTCCACCCGTTGCCCCACTTACAACAATATTCCCCCTATCGGGTAATATTCCGTTCCCCATGAGATTATGCGCTGATACTTCTCTCTGAGTTCCGGTATTTTATCAGGGTCGCATTTAATCGTAAAAATGTCGAATGTCTTAATGTCAAAATAGCAAAACATCTTTTCTCCTAGAAAAAAGGTGTGGAACGAATGTTTTTTGTTACGGTAAAAACTATCAAACGGAGTACTCTTACTTGTATCTGGGAAGGAGAGGCAATAATCCCTGAATTCTTCTATATTCATATTGAGTATTTATATATTATAAATTGTTACTATATCAATTATTAAACACTTGCCATACCATTTTGTTGGTGCTTCCACGATAAACTAAATCTGACCAAAAGCAGATAACAGACCTAAATGTCTTTGACTCTTTCACCAAACATTTTTGACCTTTTCACAAAACTCTCAATCCCTAATTTACACGACTTTTGCATTGTATCTGATTGCTATGATATCAGAACTAACAGTAAATTCATAAAATATGGAAACAAGAGAAAAAAGAGAGGTCGAAAATATCGCACTATTAAAAAGATTCTACGATGAAGTAGTCAATGGAGGAAAAATTGCCGAAATAGACAACATCTGGGCACCGGATATGGTATGGCAAATGGGTGGTACCGTTATTTCGGGAAGAGAAGCATATAAAGAAATGGCGCAGGCAAGTGTTGGCGGTTCATTCACAGAAATGCACCTTGATGTACTCGATATCTTTTCGGCGAACGATAAAGTCGTTGTTCGTTTTACCAATAGCGGACTGAATACAGGCAAGTTCAACGGTATGGGGCCTTCGGGTAAAAGAGCTAAATGGAACGGCATAGGAATTTACCGGATAGAGAACGGCATGATTGCCGAAGCATGGTTTAACGAGGATTTTCTCAATATGTACCAACAATTGGATTTTATAAAATAATAACCGCACGGGCTGTATATTCGTGTTAATACATCCCGGCATTAAAAACACCAAATATGGAAGCTAACAGTAAAAAAGTATGGTTTATAACCGGTTCATCAAGAGGACTTGGTTTTGAGTTTGCAAAAGCAGCATTGGAACGTGGCGACTCAGTTGCCGCAACATCTATCGAACCCGAAAGGATAGAAATTCTTACAGAACAATACGGTGACCGGGTATTGTCTACCTACCTCGATGTCACAAACCGCGGGCATGCATTCGACGCCATGCAGAAAGCAAAAGAACATTTCGGCCGTATAGATGTGATGATAAGCAATGCCGGATACGGGCACTTCGGAGCTGTCGAAGAGTTCAGCAATGAAGAGTTCCGGCATCAGCTCGAAGTCAATCTCTTTGGCTCTGTGAACGTGATTCAGGCGGTATTACCTATTATGAGGGAACAAGGGTCAGGACATATCATACAACTATCCTCTATCGGCGGCACCATCGCACAACCATTGGTAGGTGCATATAATGCTTCCAAATGGGCGATGGAAGGACTTTGCGATGCCCTGTCGCAGGAAGTGGAACAATTCGGCATCAAAGTAACCATTCTCGAACCGGGGCCATTCAAAACCAATTTCAATAATGCATCGCTGGTGGTTAAACAGCCAATAGAAGCCTATGCGCCCATGACAGCAGGATTTTTCGGAAGTGTTGACCCCGATACCTTTGAAGACGCGAAGATTGTAGCCGCGAAAGTCCTCAGAATCGTAGATGCGGAAAAAGTACCTTTACGTGTACTTGTCGGAACCGGTATGGTTGATGTAGTAGCTAAGGTTTACGAACAGAAGATTGCCACATGGGAAGAATGGAAAAAGGACTGATATTCTGAAAGATTTAGCTACCTTTGTTATATAAGTAAAACAATATCAATAACATGCAGGACAGACAACCCTATAATATCTTTTTTTCATGTACAGCTGAGCCGAAACGAGGTCATGAACCGTTTGTAGAGGATCATGCATTAAGTTATATTGTTTCGGGAGAGAANNTTACCATACTAGTAACGGTATGATAGTTTTTCCTAAAGGTAGTTTAGGCTTTGTCCGCAGGAATCAATTGGTGCGACCCGTTAAACTTCCGGATGCCGATAAACCGTTTATGTCTATCAATATTCTGTTCATGCAGGATACCCTGCAATTATACAGTAAGAAGAATGATATAAAAGCAACGGGAGTCTATACGGGCGATTCAATTATTCACCTGCCTGGCGATCCTTTTTTGAAGGGATATTTCGCTTCGCTTTCCCCTTATTTTGAAGAACCCGCCCAAATGACGGAAGCCTTAGCAACGATTAAAACTGCCGAAGCAATTGAATTGCTTTTACGCAATCCGTTAATGAAGAATGCTCTTTTTGATTTTAATGAGCCTTTCAAAATAGACCTGGAAGCTTTTATGAACAGGAATTTTGTGTACAATGTACCGCTTGTTCAGTTTGCCCGCCTTACCGGGAGAAGCCTCTCCACATTCAGAAGGGATTTTATAAAAGTATACAATACTCCCCCCGAGAAATGGCTACAGAAACGCAGGCTGGAACAGGCGCATTTCCTTATCACGGAAAGAAAGCAGCGCCCGTCGGAAGTGTATTTAGAGGTTGGTTTTGAAAATCTTTCTCATTTTTCTACGTCGTTTAAAGAGTTTTTTGGTTATAGTCCGTCGAGCATCTCACCAAAGAGCAATTCATTCACGTGAATAGTATCCAGAAACTCCTGTGATTCGACGATAATCCCATTTTCAATCTTCATCAGGGTAACAATTTCATTATCGTATATCCGTCCGTCCACCCGCACGGCATGATTGTTTACATGTACGGCTACATTATTCCCTTCGGCTATTATGGAGCGGACTGTGATAGTTAATCCTTTAGGAAAACGTTCCCGTATTATACTGAATGTCATATTCCTGCTTTCCGGTGTCTGCCACCCGCCGAGCGGCCATGAATTCTCTCCGCAAATCCAATAGGTGGAGTCTGGCGACTCGTATTTGGACAAATCTTCAAAACGTCCTGCTGTTACAGCCTCAAAATAGGCTTGTACAATTTCTTTTGCTTCCATTTTTATCTGTTTTTTTATTGTTACTGTTCATTAGGAATTAACCTGATTAATGTTATTTCGCTACGCGTTCCCAAACGCACAGGGGCGAAAATAGTTCCACTGCCTTCCGATACATAAATATTCATGGTTTTGTAGCTATAAAGCCCTCTGTTATAACCAAACATCAGTTTGGCAATAAACGTAAACGGAAAAATCTGGCCCGCGTGGGTATGGCCCGCCAAGAGTAAACCGGCATTTTTCTCCTGCATATATTTCACACCGTCCGGGCGATGGTGCAGTATGATTGTCAGAGAGCCTTCTCTCAATTCCAGCTCGTTCAATACATCTTCAATTGTTTCAGAATCTTCCGCAGTGTGCATATCGAAAGTATTGCGGTCGGCAAGCATATTATTGAGTCCGATAATCTGTAATTCCCTGAAATAAGCCACCTCATTTAAAAGGACAGTAGCGTTTGCACTTTTCAATTGTTTAATCACATCCTCTACACCCACATGCTGGTCATGGTTGCCATAAACAAAATAGTGAGGCATATCCAACGTGCGGAACGCTGCCAAAACATCTTCATTCTCACCAAAGTGCGCCCTGCTGTCGAACATATCGCCGGTATTAAAAACCACATCGGGATTTAGTTCGTTTATCTTGCGGACGATCTTATCGGCCTCTCTTTTGCCGCGGAAATTACCTAAATGTACATCCGTAATATGAACCGCCCGTATTTCCTGCGTCAGCCCTTTTATGGGAATAGTTATTTCTTTTACTTTTATAGTATAGGCATTCCATATCCCATAAGCTGTAAGCAATACTGCAAGACCTACTGAAAGCATTCCCCGGACAGAAGGTTTAAAATGAAAAACCAAATTCAGTAAATCCACCACTATCACCGACAATAAAAAGAAGATGAATATCGAAATTGCTAGACCTCCGAAAATAAACACAGCTTTCCCTATCGGGTTCGCCACGGTAGCAAAAGCAGTCATACAAAGCAGGGCTATGGCAAAGAGGGCAACAAATCCCCATACCCATGCTTTTTTAGGTATAGACGGAAAAAATAACGCACATCTGTTTGACATGTAAATAATTGCCCCGGCTACCAAAGCAAGTATTACTACTAAAAATAATATCATACCAATATATTTCATTCGGATATCTATTTAATTCATGTTACGAAATTCAACAGGCGTTTGTCCGGTTTTACTTTTAAACAAACGGCTGAAATATTGCGGATATTCAAATCCGAGCGAAAAAGCTATTTCATTGACGGTCATTTGGGTGTTTAACAGCAGGCTCTTAGCTCTTTCAATCAGATAAGCATGAATATGCTGTTGCGTATTCATCCCCGTAAGATTACGAAGCAAGTCGCCCAGATAATGGGTTGACATGCCCAATTCGGTAGCAATATCTTTTGCTGTGATGATACTTTCTTTATCACTGTCGAAATGCTTATTGAGAATGGATTGAAAACGTGTCAGTATATCTGCTTCCACACTATTCCGTGTTCTGAACTGGCGGGTATAAAACCGTTCGGCATAATTCAGCAATACATCCAACTGCGACACAATTATATCCTGGGTATGCTCGTCGATGCTCCGCTTATATTCACTATCAATGCTTTCTATCAACGCCTCAATCTGCAACCTCTCTGCATCCGAAATATGCAGAGCCTCATTCGTTTCATACGAAAAGAATCTCAGTTTACTGATCTTCGTTCCCAAAGCATATTTCCGGATAAAATCGGGGTGAAACACCACCATCCACCCCCACGAGCTCGTTTGGACAGCCTGTTCATTCCATAAGTGCATTTGTCCCGGAGCAAAAAAACTCATTAGTCCTCTTGCGAAATCATATTCCCGCCAACCGTATTTTGCGGTACAGTTGGTTCTGTCTTTTATGACGATAAAATATAAATTGAGTTGCACGGGTTTACCAATAGGTATACAAGCTTTCAGTTCCGACACGCGACAAACACTGATTAACGGGTGATTGGCAGGTGGGCAGCCTAACAATGCTGTAAATTCCTCAACAGTATTTATTTTTATTATATTACCATCTTTCATACACCAACTATTAAAGTTATATCGCTGTTAATTCAGCATTTATGCAAATGTACTAGGTAACATTCTATCGATAGCTATACAAAACGGAGAATGTTCTATACAAAATGAAGATAAGTTGCAGGCGTAGAATAAATATAAAAAATTAGCACCAAGCCATTGAATAAACAGGCAAACTCTCTATATTTTAATTTTACAAATATATTCTCCTATGAAAAATGTTAAAATAAGGTCATTCCATGACTTTTATGAAAACATCGCCGAACGAAGGGAGACGGATATAAACAGTTAGCTTCCTTCAGATATCAACAAAGAAATAGGGCACTTTAATGTATTCGACCTCGCTGAAACCGTCGAAAACTGGAAGCACGAAGCCGTAATGCCTTACAATAAAAGGACATTCTATAAAATCAGTCTGATACGGGGAAAGAGTACCGCCGAGTATGCCGATAAAGTAATCAGGGTAGATTCCTTACGCCCAACAAAGTTAAAAAAGCCTTTATAAGAACCACCGACGACAGGTATGAAGAACTCCAACACCTTATCGGAGGCACCGCATTACGCTATCCCGAAATGCCCTAAGACGTGATAACCTTCTCCGCCATAGACGAAACCGTAGAAGAACACCTAGTAAACATACTCAATAAGGAATTCACCGTAAAACACGAAAGAGAATACCTCAACATCACCCTAATTTCATAAATCCCGGCAGGGACAGCCTGCTTTGTCTTGACTACGGCGTACTTGCCCACCAACCCTACTATAGTGCTATAGGATACCGAAACCGGATTTGAAGAAAAACTGCGTGTGGACAGCTGTCAACAATTCATCCAACAACTGGTGTATAACGAAACAGCTTATTTTGTGGGCGTCAAAACAGACTTAACACTTGACCAACTCCAATAACCTATCCATTAAAGCTTTCGCCGCCGCCTCCTTATCTTCCCTGAAAGCACCCATTTTTTCATTCATCCCCTCAGGCACAGGCTCATACTTCTCTGCCCAGAGAAATATTTCCGCAAAAACAGGAACCAGCGCAATACTCTTAGGAGTCAGTTTATATAAATTCTTAGCCTTACTGTCAGGATGTTCCGTCTTTTCAATCAACCCGTTTTCTTCCAGTTGTTGCAAACGAGTTGCAAGAATATTTGTCGCTATCCGCTCAGGAGACTTTAAAAAATCACCATACGTACTTTTCCCTCTGAAAATCATATCCCTGATAATTAAAAGAGACCACTTATCCCCCCAAATATCAAGAGAGTAACTAAATAAACAATCCGATCTTTTCTTTACGCCCATAAATAAAACCAAATATTACTTGCATTTTGCAAGTTTGTTTCTATATTTGCACTTGCATTTTGCAAGCAAAGTTACAGAATGTTTTAGGAATCACAAAATACCGGGTAACTAAATATAAGCAGTACACCTGTAACAAGCGTTCTAAGTATCTTATTATAAATAAAAAGAAACAAAAATGGAATCAACAAATCAAAAAACTGTCGAAGGCGTAAATTTCTCCGCCATCCATGTAGGAAATATAGCAGAATTTCAGGGAAAACTATTCCTAAGGGAGAGTATTCAATCGACCGGCGCAGAGATTTCGGTAACATCTCTGGCTCCCCAAACCCAAATTCCCATTCTTCACTTTCATAAAAAGAATGAAGAAATTTATATCGTGCTGACAGGTGAGGGAGATTTCCTGGTAGATGATACCAGTTTCCCCATCAGCAGCGGAAGTATTATCCGCGTAGCACCCGCAGGCAAACGCTCTATGCGTAATACTTCCCACGAATCAATGGTATATCTCTGTATACAGGCAAAAGCAGGTTCGCTGGAAGAAACCACCCATAATGACGGTGTAATGGTGAGAGAAGCACAAAAGTGGTAACCCCAGATAACAAAACATTATGAAATTAAAAGAAAGTATCATTATCCTTATATTATGCAGTATGTCAACAATAAATGCACAAAACGATGCAAAGCCCTTAAACTGGAAAGTCTTTACCATTAAAAGAAGCAGTGCCACGCAGGATGCCAATATGCCTGCCGGCAACGAAGAATTAAGATGGGTTGCCAATACAGCCACCCTTATCTACGGAGAAACAGACGCCATACTGGTAGATGTATTTCTGACAGTCGACCAGACCAACCAGTTAGTTCACTGGCTATATGAAAGCGGCAAAAACCTGAAAGCAATCTATCTGACACATGCCCATGCCGACCACATTTACGGCGCGAAGCTTGTCACCAACCATTTCCCACAGGCAAAAGTAGTAGCACTTCCGGCTGTAATAGAAGACATTCCCAAAGAGATAGATAAAGAGTATATTGCCAATTTGTGGGACAAACTCTTTCCGGGAAACATACCCCAGGAATTTGCCATGCCCGAAGCCATACAAGGTAACGAATTAGAAATCGAAGGACATAAACTGATTGTGGAAAACATAGGCTTCTCCGATACGGGTAACACGACCTATCTGTATGTTCCCTCAATAGGTCTAGTCGTTGCAGGCGATATCGTTTACAATGGCATCCACCCTTATCTGAAAGAGACTACCCCGGAAACCAGGCGCGAATGGATAGCCGCGCTGGATAAAATAGAATCACTCCGTCCCCGTTTTGTAGTGGCCGGACATAAAGTACCTGAGAACGAGGACAGCCCCTCAAATATCAAAGCCACCCGCGATTACTTACTCGACTTTGAACGGCTCAACTCTAAAACAAAAACAGTACTTGAATTGTATAATAGTATGTTGGAGCTATATCCCGACAGGGTAAATCCCGGTTCACTGTGGGGTGGAGCAAAAGCAGCAAAGTCAAATCAATAATTTATTAACAATAGAATATGAAATCAGTCAGAATCCATCAGTACGGCGCCCCGGAAGTAATAACTTTCGAAGATGCCCCCATGCCTGAAATTACACCTACACAGGTACTCATACAGGTATATGCCACATCATTCAACCCACTCGACAGTTTATTGGTCAGGGGGATATTGAAAGAAAGAGCTCCGCTTCAGTTCCCTTTCTCCCTGTGTTCAGATGTAAGCGGAGTAATTGTGAAAACAGGTGCGGAAGTAAACACACTTAAAGAGGGGGATAAAGTATTCGGCTTCCTCGACTATACTAAAAATGGCGCCGCTGCCGAATACGTTGCCACAGAGGCGGCCTATCTGGCTCATGCACCCGAAAGCATATCCTTAGAAGAAGCTGCCGCCGTACCTTTGGCATCCCTAACCGCATGGCAAGGACTATTTGAACATATCAACCTGCAACCGGGACAGAGGATACTCATAAATAACGCTTCGGGCGGTGTGGGAAACTATGCCGTACAATTAGCCAAGTGGAAAGGAGCACATGTCATCGGAACCTCGGGGGCCGAGAATCTTGACCAGATCAGGTCGTTCGGCGCAGATGAAGCCATCGACTACCGGAAGGGAATTGAAAGCGGACTAAGCAATAAAGTAGACGCAATATTTAATCTTGTTGCAGCCGATCAGCATTACATGGATGGATTGCTGGATTATATCCATGACGGAGGCACAATTATTTCATCAGTTGTCCCCGCCAACCCGCAACTGGCTGCAAAGAGAAATATACGCTCATCTGCCATGTGGGTACATCCCGACAGCGAAGCCCTCAAACAGATAGCGGCCTTGATAGATAACAGCACAATAAAAATCAATATTACTCAAACCTTTCCATTAGAGAAACTGGCCGAAGTACATCAACTAAGCCTCGAAGGAAAAACAAACGGGAAAATATTGATAAAGGTTAAATCCTGAAAGAGATATACCGGGACAGGCAAACATTTAAGCGCAAAGAGTTTAAGCGCGAAGAATTTAAGCGCGAAGGCACGAAAGCAGGAAAGCGCGAAGGTAGATTTTACACCTTGACGCCTTAAACCTTTCGCGCCTTATACCTTTCGCGCCAATCAAAGCTTCAACCTGTCCTCAAACGTAGCCACAACTTTATCCTTCGGATAAGTAGCCGGTTCAGGATCATACCCCAGCATTTCCCGTGCTTTGGTGAGCGCCCAGGTTCACATGCTCCGTAGGTCCATAACGAAGAGCAATCGTCTGCATCTTTTTGTTCAGGCCATACCATGCCACCATCTGCTCGGCCATCACTTTGCTGGTATGATAAGAAAGGTCAATATCCCGACAGCTCAAATCATCCGCTTTCAGATATTGAGATACGAACATTTGCCCCTCAGTGATAGGATACGAAAACGGGATGCCGCCTTCGATACCATATACCGTAGTCGAACTCGCGTAAACCACCCTTTTGACACCGTTCTCTTCAGCAGCCTTCAGTACGTTGAGCGTTCCCATTACATTCGTCTGCATATAATCCTCATAACTTTTACCGGGAACAGGAGCAGGAATAGCAGCCTCATGAACAACCACTTCACAACCCCTCATTCGTTCTTTCAACTTATCGTAATCCAGAATATCGTCACCGTCTTTCAGGTCGTAGCCTACAATTACATACCTGTCGGCGAATGCCTGCACAAAGTGTCCGCCTATAAATCCTTTGTGGCCTGTTACCATTATTTTCATTTTCTTTGTGTTGCTTTGACTAAATGTGATGCCGGGAAGCAAAGCTAACATTCCGGCTACAAATACTGTTTTTAAAATACTTTTCATCAATTTGAATTTTTAATCTTATTTAATTCCCCTACAGCATCTTCATAAAATGGCAATGCCAGTTGCCTTGCCTCAGGAGTAGTTATCCGATCGAACATCCAGCATATTTTTTCCTTTACTGCATCGTATCCGCTGACCTCTATCATATTGGTTATAAAATAGTTTATATTGTTTTCGAGGAAACTGAGACTATCTGCATCTTTAAGAATATTTTGTTCTTTATCGCCTCCTTCTTCGTGTCGGGAAATCAAGCGGTAAACTTTCGTAATAAATTCCCCGGGTTGATTATGCTCTCTAAGAAAGGCAGCCATTATTTCGGCTCCCTGTTCTTCGTGAATCCGATAGAAATGAACATTGATAAAGCCAAGTTCCTTTTCTTTAGCTGATATTGTATTAGTCCGGAATGCCCTTTCGATGTCGTGGGAAATAGCTGCAATAAGCATAGCATCATCAGCTTGTGGGTATATCCGCCGGAGCCAGTAAAGGGTTCGTTCAAGATGCCGGATTTCATGTTTCCGTCCGGCATTTAAGAACGATTCTGTAACAAATTGTTCTGTTAGTTTATGAATATTCAAGTCAATTCCCATCCTTTTTTTTCATCATCATTTCAATTAAATATATAACTGCGAACCCAACCACGGCTTCTCGTCCTGATGCCAGTACGGATACGTCTTCGGCGTTTTGCTTGCATCGTCCAGACGTTTCACCTGCTCTTCTGACAGATTCCAACCCACAGCACCCAGATTCTGTTTCAGTTGCTCTTCATTGCTTGCTCCGATTACCAGACTGGATACCGTTGGGCGTTGCAACAACCAGTTGAGCGAAACCTGCGCCACTGTTTTTCCAGTTTCAGCGGCAATATCGTCCAACACATCCATAATGTCATATAATCTGTCGTAAGACATCACCTCATCCGGAACAGGAGAACCACCACGAGCCACCCGGCCATCTTTCGGTATCGGATTATTACGGCGGTAACGTCCGCCGAGTCTTCCGGCTGCCAACGGGCTCCAGATAAAAGTACCCACTTGCTGGTCGATACCCAATGTCATCAATTCCCATTCAAACTCACGGTTCAGCAGGGAATAATACACCTGATGTGCAACATACCGGCTCCAACCATATCTTTCGGATACAGAGAGTGATTTCATCAAATGCCAGCCTGCAAAGTTCGAACAACCTATGTAGCGTACTTTCCCACTGCTAACCAGGTTGTCCAATGCACTTAGAGTTTCTTCTACCGGAGTATTGGCGTCGAAACCATGCATATAATACAGGTCGATATGGTCGGTATTAAGACGCTTTAAACTCGCTTCGCACGCATTAATGATATGCCAGCGCGAACTACCCATATCATTCCGGTTATCACTCATCGGAAAAGTTGCTTTTGTAGATATAAGCAACTGATTACGTTTACCGCTGATAGCTTTCCCCAGTATTTCTTCCGAAACCCCGATAGAATATATATCAGCCGTATCGAACATATTCAATCCGGCATCCAGGAATATATCCACCATACGGCTTGCCTGGGTTACGTCGGTATTGCCCCAACCCTCAAAACCATTTGTTCCGCCAAACGTTCCTGTTCCCAATGTCAAAGCCGGAACAAACAGTCCCGAACCACTTACTTTTCTGTATTCCATAAACTTTACTTTATATTTACTATTAATTATATTAAGTAACTGTTCATAATTAATTTGCATTATCATTGATGAGGGTGTGTCAAAAGTAATATCCCTCTTGTATTATGTTACGAATTACCCCGGTAGGGGTGAGATGTGCATAACCCCGGGTGAACGAAGTGTAACCCGGGGATGAGGAGTTACCACCCACCAACTCAACCCTGAAGGGGTTGAACCCACTTCGGGGTTCAGGTTGACAGTGTTTTTCTTCCCCGGGCTGCGCTACGCTGACCCGGGGTTATGCACATTTTACCCCTACCGGGGTAATTCGTAACTAAGTCAAAGAGCGATTGCACTGTTGACACAGCCTCAAAATAATTATATAAAATAATTATGAGCATATACTTATATGTATAAACAACCGCTTGCCGTTATGAGTTTTATGTCCGGAAATCTCCGAAAAACCGATACTACAAAATTAAAGCAACTATTTCTAATAAAACTCTATTTTATTTGCAGTATGCTTTCTTATATTTGCATTAATATTTATTATCATTATGGCTGTTTTAGAACGAAAGATTATCCATAAGATGACTACCCTGTGTAGCCATGTACCCTATCCACAATTTGTTTTGCCACGGCATAAACATCCCGAATTTGAAATAATGCTTTTCAACCAGGGAAGCGGGAAACAGTTTGTAGGCGAGGGGGTTGCAGATTACCGGGAAGGCGATATCGCCCTGATAGGGAGTAATGTTCCCCATCTTCATTTATGTAATTCAAAGTTGAAGAATTCGCCCGAAATAGAACTAAGCGGTGGCGATACCCTGCAATTCTTACCGGATATTCTGCCTTTAAATATGGCGAACCTCCCGGATTACCGCGAAATCCATGAATTGCTGCGTAAGAGCCAGTATGGCATAAGATTTTATGACAGGGAACTTTATAATGAAATAAAGCAGATGATCGACGACATCAACGGTCTTGAATTTACAGCACGGTTAATCCATTTATTGCGTATTCTGGAGAAACTTTCACAGTGCAAAAAAACAAAACTGCTTTCGGATACGGCTTATAATAGTTCAAATAGGATAGATGAGGCAAACGAACCGATTAATAAAGTGTATGCTTACCTGTTCAACCATTTTAAAGACAAAGTTGTACTACAGGAAATTGCAGGGTATGTCAATCAGAACCCCTCGGCGCTTTGCCGTTCTTTCAAGCAAAAAACAGATAAAAGTATTTTTCAGTGTCTGTCAGAAATCAGGATAGAACACGCCTGCAAGCTGCTTTCATATTCCAATCTTACCGTATCCCAGATTGCCTATGAGTCCGGTTATAATAATATCCCTTATTTCATTAAGCAGTTTCATGCAATAACAGGGAGGAACCCGAAGGAATACAGGGAGCAGATCAATATTTTATGATAAACAAAAGAGAAAGAAATACACTTAATGAGTATATTTTTCTCTTGATTAGCGCTTCTCATACAACTTTATCAATTCTTCCTCCCATTCTATTGACCAATCTAATAAAGCAACTAACGGATCTGCAGTACTTATTCCAAATTCGGTAAGTGAATATTCTACCCGGGGAGGTATTTCCGGGTATATCTTGCGTTTTACCATACCATAATCCATTAATTTTTTGAGCGTTTCATTCAGCATTTTGGGTGATATGTTATTAATTTGTTTCTGCAGTTCGTTTGTCCTTTTAGTCCCCTGCATTAATGCCATTAAAATAAGCAATGTCCATTTATTGGCTATGAGTGTAAGGGATTGATTTAGTATGCAACTTTCATCTAAATTGGACTTTAGCTTAAAACTCTCCTGCAATTTCAAATAATTTTCATTTGTTTTTTCGCTTCTACTTCCCATGTATCTTAATTTTTACTTTTAGGTAATTATACCACTTTATGGTTCATACTTCCAAAAGTATAAAATAATGATTAACATTGCAAACCAAAAGCATTAATAATTAAATGAGTTTACAATGGAAGATAATTTTAAAGGGATTGATAAATCCACGCAAAGTCAGGGAGAAACAATTTTTAACCAGCTTTTAAAGTCATATAGTAAAGGCGCTGATATTACCATTGGATTGTTTCATCCGGAAGCAGTTATCGTGTTTCCTTACGCGTCTTCGTTAGGGGCGGTTGGGGAAATGAATTATGAAGAATGGTATAATCATTTAAAGGGGATACTTACTTCTATGCCTGATATCCGATTTGAAAATGTGAGGGTTTATACTGTAGATGAGAATACATATTGGGCTGAAACATCCGGAGAAACAATAATCCCCGACACTGGAAAATTATATGCGCAAAAGTGGGTGATGTTTTTCACACTCAAAGAAGGCAAAATCAACTTTTATAAAGAATACTGGGATCCGTGCGCTTTTCTAAAAGCTTTTGAAAAATAATGTAAAGGAGTTGCGGAAGAAGTTATTAATCACTCATAAAAAGTTAAAAAATGAAGACAATAGTATCAGTCCATCCATGGGATGGTAGTTTTAATAAAGCTATTATGAACACAATAATAGCTAAATGGGAGAAAGAAAATACTCCGTATCAAATAATAGATTTGCATAAAGACAATTTTAATCCAATATTTACGGAAGAAGAATTATCTGTATATCACAAAGGTGAGCATTTAGATCCGCTGATTACCAAATATCAGGAGATTCTTAAGGAAACCGATACAATCATTTTTTTATTTCCCATCTGGTGGGCTACTCTTCCGGCCATATTAAAAGGCTTTTTTGATAAAGTAATGCTCTACAATTTTGCCTTTTCGTATTCATCTGATAATAATCTGGTTCCTTTATTAAACATTAAAAAATCGTATCTTATTACTACTTCAGCAGGTGATACCGAAATGTTCAGAACACCTATTGAGTCGTTTATTCAAATGACCTTAATGAGGGTCGGGATAAATGATACCGAATGGCTGAATTGCCAAAATGTTGTATATGGAGGAGAAGAACATCGAAAAGAATTCTTAAAACAAATTTTGGAGAGGGTTTAGCAGATGATACTATAAGAAAAGTGTATAATGATATGGTTGGTGTTTTATCAGTACAGGATATAGCTAACATCTTAAATTTTACCCCAAAAGTGTATGTCTTTTGGGGTAAAATTATTATCACCCCTTCCTTGATTTCACCGATTTATAATAATTCATCGCCGATATAGCTGCAAGCATAACCACTATCCCCGCTGTTTGCAAAGGACTGATATGCTCACCTAAGACTACACTTGCACACAATACGGCAACCGGAAGCTCCACAGTCATCAGAATAGAACTGATTCCCGCCCCTATTTTGGGGATACCCGCAGCAAATAGAGCGGTCGGAATAGTTGTTCCGATTACGGCAAGAAAGACAGCCCAAAGCAGAAATTCTCCCCCGAAATGGTTTTCAGATACAATTGTCCGGCTGTTTATCAAAAAGATAGTAATAGCTGATCCCACCATGATAACCGTACTTTTCGACTGCCAGCGCACACCCTTACCCGTTCTTCCATTCGCTACAATATAAACGGCATAAGTTAATGATGAAAACAGTGCGAGCAAAATACCCTTTAAGGAAAACGATGCAGCTTCCGCCTCTAAAAGATTTCCTGCCATCACCGTACCGATAAGGATAAAGAAAACCGTCAGCAATTCCAGTCGGGACGGTTTTTTAGAAAATATGATCCATTCCAGCAAAAGGCTGAACCATGTAAATTGCATCAGTATAACGATGGCCAGCGAAGCGGAAATATAGCTTACCGACTGGTAATAGAGGAAATTAGTCAACCCGATAGCACTTCCCGTCAGGATTAACGGTAATATATCCCTGCGGGTTAGTTTCCCTTTGACGGTCTTCCTCGTAAAAATGGCACACGCGCCCAGCAACAGTGCTGCCAGTGCTGCTTGCGAAAAAGATATTTCCGCGGCATTATAGCCCCACGAATAAGATAGCTTTACGAACGACGACATTGTGCCATACATGATCCCTCCAAGAAGAACCATGAAAATATATTTCATATTTTTCATTTCAAGATTGTTTTTTAATAATATAACTATGTGAATACCTTACACAGGCCAAACAACCTTGAATGCAATTATCAATGTACACGAAAATTCACCCTTAAGGAACTAAGGGCAAAATGAGTTAATAGATATTCCGGTTATTCAGCCTCAGGCTACCGGAGGAGGTGTGTTGCAGGAAAAATGGTTATACATCTGAATTAATGATTTTATCGGGCAAAGATAGCAAAAAAAAGGGCACTCTGACCCTCCCCCGAAACAAACTTTGAGCCTTTCACGAAACAATACATAACATTTCTTTGTTGAACTTTGCAGGGTAATTAAAACAAAGGAGATAATGAAAATATTAGTAACAGGCGCAACAGGCAATAGATATGGATATACTTTAGTATCTTTGCCCCAATATGGATAACCATACCAATAATGGAAAAAGATAAAGTAAAAGAAATTTTCGATAATTCAGCAGCGACATACGACAAAACCTGGGAGAAACTCGCTCCCGTTAATGACTCACTGCACCTGCTAATGGGAGCAATCCTTACCGAACTACCCGAAAAGGCGAAAATACTATGTGTAGGAGCAGGAACAGGAGCCGAAATCATCTTCATGGCTAAAAAATTTCCGAAATGGACATTTGCTGCCATCGACCCCTCCGCCGCCATGCTCGACGTTTGTCGCAGAAGACTTCGTGAATTAGGATTCGAAAACCGTTGCGAGTTTTATCCCGATTATCTCGAAAACCTCTCGTTGCCAAACGATTACGATGCGGCAACCTCAATTCTCGTATCACAATTTATAAATGATAAGGAAGCCCGTATCAGTTTTTTCAGAAATATTGCAGCACAACTGAAGCCGGGAGGAACACTTATAAATGCCGACCTTTCAGGCGATATAAACTCTTTCGATTATGAACAGCAAGTTAAAATATGGGCGCAAATGATGGCAGAAGGAAATGTGCAGACGCAAACCATAGAAAATATCCGGCAAACCCACAAAAACGGAATATCTTTTCTGCCGCCTCAAGAGGTAGCAGGAATCCTCCAATCTGCTGGATTTAATAAACCTACACATTTCTACCAAATGGCTTTTATACATGGTTGGGTAAGCCGGAAAGGTGATGAGAGTAGATAAAGACAATGCGCTTGCCGTCTGTCTATATAGAAAACAAAACCGGGTGGAAGATGGTGTTTTCGAAGAGTATATAATATGAGTCGCAAATTGTGAATCCACGAAATCAATACATACTCTTTAATAAAATCAGCAATAATATCTTTTAATAAAATATCTTCTTTGTCAAATTTATATTTTAATAACTCAACAATATTTTTTTAGAAGTTTCATGGCGGGTAACTGTAGCTTCTGTAAACCCATTACCTATTAATTCTTTAATTTTATGATTAATAATTCCACAAATGTTATATTAGAATTGTTTACTCCCAGATATCTATTCTTTAAGAGTTCTGCAGTAACAATTCTATTTTCATCTTCCAATTCTTTTTGAATTGTATAAAGCTTATGCCTAATATGCTCTAAAAAATGATTTAATTCCTTATTCTTGGCCGAAGTAGCTTTGGCACATCCTTTTTTATCAAGCAGTCAGAAGCATTTATACTACGTTGAATACCAAATTCAGCCTTAAAACCATCGACAGTAATTCTAAGATAAATGTGTGCTTCTCCATTTCTTAACAATTTTGTTCTTTTTAGGAAAAACAGAATCATAAAAGTTTTCCTTTTCATAATTGCACCTTTCTAATAATTTTAAGTGATTCAAATTTTCTTATAAAGAGGTTTTTGTGAATTTGCATAATATTGAATAACAGATTATGGCTTATTTGGTGGACTATGTTATTTTTGAGTTTAGTCCACCTAATAAGTAGACTAACAAATGTATTAAAAGGGAATAAATTACAGTTTTATTAAAATAAAAAAATCCTGTAATTCAGTGAACTACAGGATAATTACTTAAAATTAATTCTTTATTCGTGGAGCTGGAGAGATTCGAACTCTCGTCCAAACGAGGAACTAATTTGCTTTCTACATGTTTATCTTCGCTTAAATTGTCGGGAAAGGGCAAGACCGAAGCCACCAACCCTAACCTTATCCTCTAAAGTTTCACTTAAAGTCCGAGGCATACTTTAAGCTATCTCCGATATTGCTGCACCACCTGATCGGAACGCTTCGGAGCAACAGCATCCGGGTGATGTCACGTTCCAGCACCTTGTGCCGGAATTAAGCTTTAATCTACTATACTTCGATTAAGCAGCGAGAGCGTAGTTATTTTCGCCAGTTAATTGTTCGCTATCTGAGATTTAAGTGCAAGACAACAACGCACTACATGCTTACAAACCATTTCTACCCGCTGTCTAAACCGGTCAGCCCCAAAGCTTATTAAATGATTTGACATACCTTATATAGAACGCTATCTACTGAAAGGCCTGTTTCTTTATACAAAGATACTGAATTATTATATAATAGACAAGAAAAAGGGGTCAATTTAATGCAAAACCAACCAGGAGACACGGATTGAAAAACCATTATCTCAAAAAATAAATCCGCGTCTCCTTCTATCTTTTCAATTAATTGTTAAAGTAATACTTTTAAGCGATTCGTTCGCAGAAGTACCCCCGTATAATATTTCGTATTTACCAGAACGAACTTCCATTATCTGTTTGGAATCATTAAATGACCAGAAAACTTTCGGAGCCAGCTCGATTTTGACTTGTTGTGTGGCACCAGCTTTAACATGGATACGTTTAAACGCTTTAAGCGATTTTAACGGGCCTTCCGGATCATTTGAGTTTTTGATGTACACCTGTACCACTTCGTCGCCATCCGTTTTGCCTGTGTTCATCACATCAAGGGTTAATGTAACCGGTTGATCTTTATTGATTTTATCCGTTGATAACTGAGCGTTTTTATAATCGAATGTTGTGTAACTCAAACCATACCCGAAAGGATATAAAGGAGTTTGCGTCATATAGCGGTAGGTGCGTCCTTTCATATCGTAATCCAAAAAATCGGGAAGTTGATCTACCGATTTATAGAATGTAATGGGAAGCCTGCCTGCCGGATTGTAATCACCAAAAAGAATATCGGCTACGGCTGTACCTGCTTCCTGCCCACCATACCATGCATTGAGAATAGCATCTACGTTATCTTCCTCCCAGTTGAGGGCTAAAGCACTACCGGTACATAACACATAGATAACAGGTTTTCCGGTTGCCTTCAATGCTTTGATCATTTCCCTTTGAACCTGTGGAATTTCAATATTCGTACGGTCTCCTTTTCTAAAACCTTCCGCATCAACGGGCATTTCTTCTCCTTCGAGCCGTGGTGATATACCACCCACGTAGATGATTACATCAGCATCCTTTACTTTAGAAGCGGTTACTTTTGTATCAACAGGAGTACGTACGCCTACAATAAAGTTAAGGTCGGCGCTTCCGCTGCGTTGCATATACTCTATCTTCACCGGGTATTTCTTACCTTTTTCTGCGTTTAAGGTATATTTGCGTGAAGACGTATATTCGCTTGTCCACATTTCAGCAACTTTTTCATCACCTATAAACAATCTGAAACCATCATTTCCTGAAATATCAAACTCCACTTCTCCGGTTACCGGCGATTCAAATTCTCCTGTAAAACGGGCTGAAAAGTCGGTCAGATTCACATTGGGAGCAAACTGGGTATTACCACCGGTTGTATAGTGGAGACTACCGGCAAACCCTTTATAAACCGGTTCGCCGTTAAAGTCGGTATTATTGTAAAATTCAGAGGCAAATCCTTGTCCGGCAGATGAAGTAATATAACCCCCGAAATCAGTGATTACGAAATCATCCGTATGGTTACAGCCTAATTCATATATGACTTCGGCATTTGGTACTTTATGTTTAATCCCTTCTAAAATTGTAACGGTTTTCGAAGGGAAGCCATTGTAGTTTGCCCATAACATAATGGAATCCGCTGCATTTGGTCCCACAACAGCAATTTTATTGATCTCTTTGTTTAGCGGAAGTATATTGTTTTTATTTTTAAGTAATACCATGCTTTTACGAGCCATATCCAATGCCTGCTTAACGTGCTTTTCACTTTCCACAACACTGTAAGGAATGGACGCGTACGGTACCACATCATTCGGATCGAACATACCTAACTCAAAGCGTCCTTTAAATAATCGGCGCAAAGATATATCCAGGTCCTCTTCTGCAATTAACCCATCCTGAACAGCTTTTAAAAGGGAATGGTAACTGTTTCCACATTCAAGGTCGGTACCGCTTCTTACGGCATCTGCTGACGCAGTCTCCGCAGAAGGATGCGTTTCGTGCCTGGGGGTATTCGGGTCTTTTCTCCAAAAATCATCGATAGCGCCGCAATCTGAAAGGATAATGTCCTCAAAGCCCCAGGTGTTACGCAGGATATCAATCAGTAATTTGTCGCTGCTGCAACATGGCTCACCTTCATAGCGGTTGTATGCACACATGACCTCCTGTACATCGCCTTCGACCACTAATTCTTCAAAGGCTGGTAAATAAGTTGTCCACAGATCCCGCTGAGATACGGTTACATCGAATTCATGACGGTTCCATTCCGGCCCGCTATGTACGGCATAATGTTTTGCACATGCATGTGTCTTATAGTATTTCGGGTCATTTCCCTGTAAACCCTTTACAACTGCTATACCCATCCTGCCTGTCAGGTAAGGGTCTTCCCCATACGTTTCCATACCTCTTCCCCAACGGGGATCCCTGAATATATTAATATTAGGCGTCCAGAAAGTAAGGCCTTTATACCGGTCGTATTCTTTATCTTTTTGGTATTGATGATATTTTGCGCGTGCCTCGTCGCTTATCATATCAAAAGTCTGATAAAGGGCTTCATCATCAAATGTGGCAGCCATGGCGATGGATTGTGGAAATACAGTAGCACGACCCGCACGGGCTACTCCATGTAAAGCTTCATTCCACCAGTCATATTCGGGAATGCCTAACCGTTCAATGGCCGGTGTCTGATTCATCATCTGGGCCACTTTTTCCTCTAACGTAAGGCGTCCGATTAAGTCATTAATTCTTTCATTAAGAGGGAGGTTGGGATTCCGGAACGGAAAATCATCCTGTTGTTTGCTACACGAAGTGATAAATAAAATAAAGCATAAGATGGAAAGAGTAAAATGTTTCATATTTTTTTATTAAACTTAAGTTATTGTACTTTTAACGCTATTAGATATTGTAAATTATTGGTTATTTTACTTTGAATCAATGTTTTTCAATTGGACAAAACTAATATATATTAACTTTTTACTCAAATAAAATAGCTTAAATAAAGTTACATTCGGGTATATTCTTTCAAATACATTATTTTTGTGGAATTGATATTTAATTAAAATAAACATGAAAAGGCATATAGGTTTACTTTTTATTATAATAGCCGGATTTATATCCTGTGGTGATGATGATGATAAACCGGTGATCGATCCCCCGGTAGTTAATAAACTGACAAAAGTGACCTGCGCAAAAAACGGGATTCCTGCTTTCACCTTTAGAGTAACTTATAATCAGGACGGGCAGATCACCAATATAGTGAGGGACGGTACATATACCGATATTTTTTCCTATACGGCAGATAAGATTTCAGTAAACAGTTTTTCATCGGAGGGTGGGGCAAGCCCTGTATTCAAAAAAAGAATCGAATATAAAACTTCAGGAGGAGGTATTATATTTAGCGATCACTATCAGCTTAATCCGTATATGACGAATGTGGAATATCTTAGTGATACGTATAATTATATGTATAACCGTAATGTCCTGGTGCGAAGTCAATGGATAGAAGCTTATTGGCCGAAAGAAGACGGCTCCGGGTATGATAGCAGGGAAATGCTTGAAACTAACGACTATACCTGGGAGAACGGTAATATTACGCGCTATAAGAATGGTACGAAAGAAATGGCCTTTAGGTATAAAAACGAACAACATCCTGAAAGTTTTCCTTTCCGTATAATCAATACATTTAATCCGACCGGTCATGAAACAGTAAACCCACTTAACTTCCTCTTCGGAAACGGGAATCAAAATCTGATTGAAACCGCCGAATGGTATATTTTGCCTGATGTTAATAATGTATGTGCCAAATATATTTTTTCATATAATACGACAGGCGATTATGTAACAAGCATGACTATTAATGAGGAATTGTTTCCAGCCGCAGGGGGGCAGGCTGAAAATAATATATATACCTATACATTTGAGTACGAATATAAATAAGAAAGGCTGAGATTAATCTTTCATCAGTAAGATGCTGCTGAGAATTGAACTCACTACTTCCGCTTTCTTGAATACCATCAAATGATCTCCACCTTCAACCGGAAATATATTTTTCAGTTGGTCAAATGGGAAAATCTGGTCATCCGTACCATGAATATGGTATAAATGCTCACATTTATTGTCCGGTACCCAATCCGTAATCTGTTTGATAGCCCATTTAATGTATACGGGATCAATAAAGGTCATAAATTCTGCCAATGCCGAATTGGAGGCATGATAAACCAAATGGTTAAACGCATTCGTGATGAAATCGGTGGAATTGTAAAGGCGTTCGGGCATAAAATCTACCAGGTTTGCTCTTTTTACCGCTTTAAACAGGGTCGGTATTTCGCTTTTATCTTTAAATGAAGAAATGATAATGCACTTTTCAGGTTTTAAAAAGCGATTCATTTCCTGCATAATAACAGCTCCGAACGAATAACCGATCAGGATAAAAGGTTTGGAAGTATCGATAGCCGCAGCCATGGTACGGGCATATTCAGACAAAGGCTCGTTTATTTTAGGATTCCGCCATTCAATGTACCGTTTCCTGTATCCTTTTGGAAGAGTCAGTTTATCGAACACCTTGCAATTATAACACATACCGGAAATGAAATATACATTTTTATATTTCCGGCTGTTTACCCGTCCGACAAACCTTCCTAAAGACTTAAAGAAGGTATACGGAAATTTATCATGTTGATCAACTTTCATATATCAGTTACAAAAATACATCAAATATATTTCATAAAACAAAAGATTATTGTTTGTAACCTATTTATTCCCTTTGTTGATGGATCGTCTTTATTTTTTAAGAAGGTCCGGACGCAGAAGGGCAGTTCTTTCATAAGCTTGTTGTAACCGCCATTCTTCTATATTCCGCTGATGGCCGGAAAGTAAAACGTCGGGGACCTTCCAGCCTCTATATTCCGCCGGTCGGGTATACACAGGAGGAGCAAGCAAATTATCCTGAAAGGAGTCGGATAGAGCGCTTTGTTCGTCTCCGATAGCGCCGGGAAGAAGACGGACAACAGCGTCTGTAATGATGGCAGCTGCTAATTCACCACCTGTCAGTACATAATCGCCCACGGATATTTCTTTCGTTATCAGGTGTTCCCGTATACGGTAATCGACCCCTTTGTAATGTCCGCATAAAAGGATGATATTTGTATAAAGTGACATGCGGTTAGCCATGGGTTGATTGAATGTTTCCCCGTCGGGAGAAGTATATATTATTTCGTCGTAGATACGTTCCTCTTTTAAGGCGGTTATAGCTTTGTCGACAGGTTCGACCTGTATCACCATGCCGGCCTCACCGCCGAAAGGATAATCGTCGACTCTTCTCCATTTATCGGTAGTATAATCACGTAGGTTGTGCAGATGAATCTCGGCCAGTCCTTTATTCTGGGCCCGTTTGACAATGGAACAATTAATCATCCCTTCGATCATTTCGGGAAGTACGGTAAGTATATCTATTCGCATGAAGATAATCTATGTAAATTGCATATTGGAATAAGGCCGCAAAGATAGTGTTTTTGTATCATTTTTTTAATCGTTTGAAGAATTCTTCTTACCTTTGGCGGTCAAATCGCAAATTCGAATTAATAGACGACACAATGAATATATCTTACAACTGGCTAAAGAATTACCTTGATTTTGATTTACAGCCTGAAGAAGTATCGGCCGCTTTAACCTCTATCGGTTTGGAAACCGGTGGAGTAGAAGAGGTGCAAACTATAAAAGGCGGATTGGAAGGATTGGTTATAGGTGAAGTATTAACCTGTGTGGAACATCCCAATTCCGACCATTTGCATATTACAACGGTATCTGTCGGGGGCGAAGAACCTCTCCAGATTGTTTGTGGCGCGCCGAATGTAGCTTCCGGACAGAAAGTAGTGGTTGCCCTAAACGGTACAAAACTGTATAACGGAGAGGAAAGCTTTACCATTAAGAGGTCGAAGATAAGAGGGGTGGAATCCAATGGAATGATTTGCGCAGAAGACGAAATCGGCATAGGCACCGATCATGCCGGTATTATCGTGCTTCCGCCGGATGCTGTTGTAGGAACTCCTGCAAAAGAGTATTACAATATAAAGAGTGATTATGTACTGGAAGTAGATATTACTCCCAACCGGGTGGATGCAACTTCTCATTACGGTGTTGCCCGTGACCTTTCTGCCTATCTCAGGCAAAACGGTAAACCTGCCGAATTGAAACGTCCTTCCGTCGATGCTTTTAAAATAGACGATCCTTCACCCGCGATAACCGTAACAGTGGAGAATACTGAAGCCTGCCCCAGATATACGGGAGTAACGATAAAGGGTGTCACTGTGAAAGAAAGCCCCGAATGGTTACAAAATGCATTGAAAGTAATTGGTTTGCGTCCTATCAATAATGTTGTGGATATCACCAATTATGTGTTGCATGAACTCGGGCAACCGTTACATGCCTTCGATGCCGACAAAATTAAAGGTGGTAAAGTAATTGTTAAAACCCTCCCTGCCGGTACAAAGTTTGTTACACTGGATGAAGTTGAACGTACCTTGACGGACAAGGACCTGATGATATGTAATACGGAAGAAGGTATGTGTATCGGGGGCGTATTTGGAGGATTAGACTCGGGGGTAACGGAATCGACAACCCATGTATTTTTGGAGTCGGCAAACTTTAATCCGACCTGGATACGTAAGACAGCGCGTCGTTTCGGATTAAATACGGATTCGTCTTTTCGTTTTGAACGCGGGTTAGATCCTAATAATACAATGTATGTATTAAAACGTGCTGCGTTAATGATACAGGAGTTGGCCGGTGGTAAAATTACGGGGCAAGTACAGGATGTATATCCTGTTCATGCCGAACCCTATACTGTTGAAGTATCATATGACAGAATATATAAACTGATAGGAAAAGAAATACCTGTTGACACGATAAAAAACATTCTTTCCAGTCTGGAAATGGAAATTGTTTCTGAAACTCCTGAACAACTAACCTTGCATATACCTTTATACCGGATAGATGTTCAAAAGGATGTGGATGTAATAGAAGATATACTTCGTATTTACGGCTATAATAACATTGAAATAGGAGAAAATGTCAAATCGAATCTAAGTTACCAGACACCTACGGACCTCAGTTATAAGCTGCAGAATCTTATTTCGGAACAATTGACCGGTAGCGGCTTCAACGAAATAATGAATAATTCGCAAACCCCTTCCGGTTATTATGAAGAGTTACCTTCTTATCCCGCGGATCATTTTGTAAAGCTTGCGAACCCTATAAGTTCCGACCTGAATGTAATGCGGCAGACGCTTTTATTCGGAGGACTTGAAAGTATAGCATATAATGAAAAACGTAAAAATGGCAATATCCGTTTTTATGAATTTGGCAATTGTTATTATCTGAATTCTGGCAAGGAGAAAGAAGGGAATGCTTTAGCCGGATTTACGGAAATATACCGTTTGGGTGTCTGGGTAGCCGGGAAACGTGTTGAAAATAATTGGGCGCATACAGATGAAATGTCCTCGGTATATGAATTAAAAGCGTATATTGAAAATATCCTTTTAAGGTTGGGAGTAAATATGCGTAATATTGTCTGGGGTAATCTGACGAATGATATCTATTCATCAGGTTTAAGTATAACGACCGGATCGGGTAAAGAATTAGGTACGTTAGGTATTGTGAACCGCAAACTATGTAAATCTTTCGACCTTGATTCGGATGTTTATTTTGCCGAGTTATCGTGGGATTCATTAATGAAAGAGATCCGTAAAAATAAAATAACCTATGCGGAGGTTTCCAAATATCCAACGGCAAAACGTGATTTGGCCTTGCTCCTCGACAAAAAAGTGCAGTTTGCGGAAATAGAAAAGATTGCGAATGAAAGTGAACGCAAACTATTGAAAGAAGTGCGGTTGTTCGATGTATACGAAGGTAAGAACCTGCCGTCAGGAAAGAAATCGTATGCCGTAAGCTTCTATTTGCAGGATGAAAATAAAACGCTCACCGACAAACAGATCGACAGTATGATGAAGAAGATACAGCATAATCTGGAACAAAAGCTCGGAGCGCAACTGAGATAATAACAATTAGTGGTTAACGGTTAATGAATAATATGATAATCATTAACCGTTAATCGTTAATCACAGATCATAAATCGTTAAATTAAAAAATATGGGAAGAGCATTTGAATACCGGAAAGCAAAAAAATTCAAACGCTGGGGTAATATGGCCCGCGTATTTACTAAACTTGGTAAAGAAATAACAATTGCAACCAAAGCCGGTGGACCTGATCCCGACAGTAATCCTCGTTTGCGTGTATTGATGCAGCAGGCGAAAAAGGAGAACATGCCGAAAGAAAATGTAGAACGTGCCATTAAAAAAGCGACATCCAAAGACTATACCGACTATAAGGAAATGAACTACGAAGGGTATGGCCCTTTTGGTATCGCTATTTTTGTAGAAACAGCAACAGATAACACAACACGTACGGTTGCGAATGTACGGAGTTACTTTAATAAACACGGTGGTTCACTTGGAACATCGGGCAGCCTGGAGTTTCTTTTTGATCATAAAAGTGTATTCCATATCGTAAAAAAAGACGATATATCCCTGGAAGACCTTGAGCTCGAACTGATCGATTACGGAGTTGATGAAGTAGAAGAGGATGAAGACGAGATTATCCTGTACGGAGAATTTTCCCAAAATGCAGCGATTCAGAAATATCTTGAAGAAAATGGTTATGAAATAAACAGTGCCGAGTTTATGCGCATACCTAACGATGTAAAAGAGGTTACTCCCGAACAGCGGGAAGCGATAGAAAAGTTAATTGATAAGCTGGAAGAAGACGAAGACGTGCAAAATGTCTTTCATAATATGAAAGAGGAAACGGAAGAATAATACGGAAAAAGGTTGCATCTAATAATGCAACCTTTTTTATTGTGTTTATTATTTATTGAATAACTTTCCTAACGTTCCTAATACGTCGCCTGCAGAATTCCCAGCGGTATTGCTGTTGTTATTTCCTCCTCCGGAGAGCATCCCGACAAGCGAGCCGATATCAAATCCCTTTTCGTTCGGGTCATTCACTTTGTTAGACAAGGCACTCATTAATGTAGGTACAATAGACGAAGCTATTGAATTGGACACAACCTGGGATAATCCTACTTTTTGCACCAGGACATTCACAATGGTAGATTTAATGCCGTCTACGAGAAAGTTGCTGCTTGAAGCTGCTTTGCCACTACCGAATAAGCTCGTTAACTGGGAAAGATTAGCAGGAGTAAAATGTTGTTTAAGATTATCAGCAATAGCGTCGGTAGTTGAGTTGATAGCCACCGCCTTTTTTTCTTCGGGTACGGCATCGTTAGTATTGATAGCGTTCATAACCGGACCCTTTACTAAGTCTAAGATACTGTTTAACATAACTTTTCTTTTATTGATTAAAACGATTAAATTGCCATAAAATTAATAGATTAAGATATTTCTATTGATACATTGCCCGTTAAAATCTGTTTACGATAGCTATTTTGTTGCTGAATATTAAGTAATAAAACATCTTGCGAGCAAATTTTATTTTTACATTTGTAATATATAAGTCTGAGTAAGGAAACGAGATTGTGTTTAATATTAATGAAAAGACAATTGAAAGTATAAACAAAGGTGATAGTAGAGCTTTTGAAGAGCTTTATTCCACCTACTACGTTTATTTATGTGCCGTAGCTACGAAATATATATACAATGCTGAAATAGCAAAAGAAATTACCAACGATGTGTTTTTAAGTGTCTGGAATAATCACGGATCAATTAAATTTCCTGTTAAGCCTTATCTGATAAGGGCGGTGAAGAACCGCTGTCATAATTATATACAACGGCAACGCCTTGAGCAGGAAGTGTCTTTATCCGAAGTACATGACCATTTATTACATGTGCAAGACCAGCAGATTGAACTGGAGCCATACCCATTAGCCTGTCTCGAAAATAAAGAATTTGAAGAAATGATCAGTAAAGCCGTAAATACTCTTCCGCCCCGTTGCCGGTCCATCTTCGAACAGTATTTATATCAGAATAAATCATATGAAGAAATAGCCCGGGCCAATAACATATCACAAAGTACCGTTCGTGTTCAGATTAAGTTGGGGTTATCTAAACTGAAAGACTTATTAGGGGATTATTATGGTATTTTTATACTTATTTTTAATTTTCTTGAAAAATAATTGAAATTCTCTTAAACGCTCCCCTGAAATTCTGTGTATATAATAGTACAGAGTAACTATTGATATGGAATTTCGTGATGAACATATAGAAAACTTGCTTTTCGGGTACTTTGCCGGGGAGTTATCGGAAGCTCAGGAAAAAGAATTATCTGAATGGCTGGAGGCTGACGAATCTAATAAAAAAGTAATGGCGGATATGGCCGATTGGTGGGCCACTGCGCATGTCCCTTTATTTAAGTCTGATATGAAGGCAGACTTTGATAAATATTTCGGAGAGATCATTCATCCCAGGGAAACATTAAATCCTCATCGGAGGACATTTACGTTGTCATGGAAAAATATCGCGGCATCAGTAGCCGTATTGATGTTGGTAAGTTCACTGTCCTTTTATGGGGGAACGCTCAGAGGAAAATCTTCCGGTGAGATCTCGCAACCATACGAATTGTTCTCAGAAGTAATAACGCCGCTTGGAGCCACATCTAAAGTCGTTCTGCCCGACGGTTCGGTGGTATGGGTTAACGCTGGTTCTACTTTAAAATATAATTACGATTATAATCAATCCGTTCGTCAGGTATCCTTATTAGGAGAAGCTTACTTCGAAGTAATGCACGATCCGCTTAAACCATTTATCGTAAAGTCGGAAGAGCTGGACATACAGGTAATGGGAACGACATTTAATGTAAAGGCATACCAGGATGACCAGGAAGTAGACGTCTCATTGGTTACAGGATCTGTAAATGTTCATGTTAAAGGTGTGGAAACAGGTGAGGTTTTATTATCCCCGGATCGTATGCTGAGTTTTAACAGACAAACAAATGATGTTGAAGTCATTAAGATAATCGGAAAAGACGCTATGGCCTGGACAGACGGACGGGTAAAGTTCACGGAACAACCTTTTCCGAGGATAGCCAAAGACCTGGAAAGGAAGTTCAATGTCAAAATACAAATTGAAAGCGAACGGTTGAAGAAAGAAACCTTCTCAGGAAGTTTCACTTCTTCCCATACACTTGAACAAATACTACGTGAGGTAGATGTTGAAAGAAAATATACCTGGACCCAAAACAGGAACGAAATAGTAATCAGAGATAGAAGAAGATAAATGTAGAATTTTAAAATGGAAAAGTATGAAATAGCAAAAAACTAAAACGTTAAACTAGATTACCAGTATTGTAAGGTATTGAAAAAAACAATTTATTATTAATTAAATCTAACATTCATGAATTTGAACTATTTAAAGAAGACAGCCAAAGTAATGGCTGCCGGGATATTATTGGCTGGTATGCCTTTTAATTCCGGTATGATTTCAGCTTCGGAGCTCCAGACACATTATATGTCTGTTCAAATGGAAAACGCAACACTTAAAGAACTTTTTGATATTATAGAAGAAAAGTTCGACTACTCCTTCCTTATCCGGAATAACGATATCGATCTGTCGGAACGCGTAACGCTCGACATTACAAATAAATCGGTAGAAGAAATTCTGACAAACGCCTTAAAAAATCAAAACGCAAAATTTGAAGTAAATGATAACAGGATTATCGTTTACAAATCTTTATCTAAACAAACCGCACCTGAAACTAAAGTAAATCAGATCACTCAACAAACCTCCACCATAAGAGGTACTGTTATTGATGCGGTAACCAAAGAACCTGTTATTGGTGCCAATATCGTTATTAAAGGAACCGTAAACGGTACCAGTACCGATTTTGATGGAAACTTCACCCTCGAGGCTCCTGTTGGTGCTACTTTAGTTGTTTCATATATCGGTTATAACAATCTGGAAGTAAGTGCCACAGTTTCCGCTCCTATGACGATCCAGATAAGGGAAGATTCGCAATCATTAAGTGAAGTTGTAGTGATCGGTTATGGAGTGCAGAAAAGAGAAAGCCTTACCGGTTCGATGCAGGTTGTAAGCAGCGAAAAATTGCAGGGAACAACAACTCCCTCTGTTGAAAATATGCTTTCAGGTAAAGCACCCGGTGTATATGTAAATCCTGGAACGGGACAACCCGGGCAAGCCGGTAAAATTATCATCCGTGGTAAATCTACCGTTAATGGTAGTACCGACCCGTTATGGGTAGTAGACGGGGTTATAATCGGAAGTGATGCCGGAGCGTTAAACCCTGCGGATATTGAATCTATGTCTATTTTAAAAGATGCTGCTTCAACAGCAATCTACGGATCGCAAGGTGCAAACGGGGTAATACTTGTTACAACTAAAAAAGGACGTCCCGGCAAAGCTACCATCAACGCTTCTGCCAAGCTTGGTATAAGCCAGTTAAACAAAGGCAAATTATCATTTATGAATGGAGCAGAATTATACGATCTGTTCAAATCATTCAATAATCAGGAGCAAATAAATTTTGCCCGTTGGAACGAGGATTTAAGAGATGCCAATTACAACTGGTTTGATGAAGGAACTAAATTAGGATTCGCACAGGATTATAATATTTCCGCAAGGGGAGGTTCCGAATCAATGCGTACATTCTTGTCGTTAGGTTATTATAATGAAGAAGGTACAGTAAAAGAACAAGATTATTCCCGTTATAGTTTTCGTTTTAATATGGATTACGATGTTATGCCATGGTTAAAATTGAAACCTCAGGTTAGCGGGTCGCGGAGCGATTTTATGGATAAAGCACCGGATATATCCAATCTTTACGCTTTAATGCCTTGGGATAGTCCGTATGATGCAGAGGGTAATCTGGTAGGTGACCGCCCGTCTACTTGGGTAAAGTCATCCGGAAATAATTATATGTATGACCAACAATGGAATTTCGTAAAGACCATATCATATGAATTTATGGGTAATTTTGATTTTGATATCAAATTAACGGATTGGCTCACTTTTGCATCCGTGAACAATTACCGGTATAATAATTCCACCCGTAAAGATTATCAGGATCCACGTTCTAAGAGTGGAAAAGGTACAAATGGTAGTTTAACCGACCGGATCGTCCAATCCAATCGTATTTACAGCAACCAATTATTACGCTTTAATAAGGTATTTGATAAACATAGCATTAACGCTCTGGCTGCTTATGAATGGAATTCTTTCACAACAAGACTGAATGAATCTACAAAGGGCGCTTTTGCACCCGGTTTTGAAGTTGCAGACGCTGCGGCCAGCCTGCGCGTTATCAAAGGAAGCCAGAATGAATATGCCGTGCAATCGATGATATTCCGGGGTGATTATGCCTATGATAACAAATATTTGGCAACGGTTTCTTTCCGTCGTGATGGAGCTTCCAATTTTGGAGATAATGCAAAATACGGTAATTTTTATTCTATTAGTGGTGGTTGGAATGTTCACAGGGAAGATTTCTTTACAGCGGATTATATTCAACAATTAAAAATACGCGCCAGTTACGGTTCTGTAGGAAGCCGGCCAACACAATATTATCCGCAATATGCTTTATATGAAGCCGCAAGGTATAATGAAATTCCCGGTGGAATGCTTTGGCAGATCGAAAACAAAGATTTAACATGGGAGAAAACATATACCGCTGGTGTCGGATTAGACGTTACCATGTTTGACAGGTTAAATATTACACTGGATTACTATAATAAAAATACTTCCAATTTATTATATGAAGTTCCCATGCCGGCCGTTACGGGGGTAAGTAAGGCCTGGAGAAACGTGGGCTCTGTAAAGAACAATGGTTTCGAAGCGACTGTAAGTGTAGATATTTTGCGAGATATGCAAGACTGGAACTGGAGTGTTGATGCGAACATCGGATTAAACCGGAATAAAGTAGACGAATTGTATGGCGGACAAACACAGATTATAAATGTTACAGGTTCAGGAGTTCAGGACAACGGGAATAAAATCCTTAAACCCGGAATGGATATCGACACGTGGTATTTGACAGAATGGGCAGGGGTTGATCCTGAAACGGGTAAAGCTCAATGGTATACGACGAATGATGAAGGCGAAAGAGTAAAAACATTCAGCTATAGTGATGCTTCAAAACATAAAGTAACAAAAGGATCATATAGCCCTGACTTTTTCGGGGGATTTTCAACAAACCTCGCTTATAAGAATTTTGACCTTTCTGCCATGTTCGCTTATTCAGTAGGCGGGTATATTTATAATTACAATCGTATTGAATACGATTCCGACGGCGCCTATATAGACAGGAATCAAATGAACTTGAAAGATGGTTGGAATCGTTGGGAAAAACCGGGTGATATTGCTACGCATCCCGAACCGATGTATCGTAACAATACAAGTTCCAACAGAGGATCATCCCGCCATTTGGAAGATTATTCTTATTTGAAAATGAAAAATCTTACCATAGGGTATAATTTCGCACTGCCTCAGTGGAATATTTCAAATATGAGAATATATTTCTCGGGTGAAAACTTGTTTACCATCACCGGTTTTTCAGGAATGGACCCTGAATTACCAGTAACTTATATCCGGTCTACGGGTGAAACAAGAATTTCCGGTGTTGCAACAAGCATATATCCGCAAAGCCGTAAATTTATGTTTGGATTGAATATTACACTTTAATTTGAATTATCATGAAAAAAATAATATTATTTATAGCGGCTGTCAGCATTTTTTCAGCATGCGATATTGACAGGACACCGTATGATAAGTATACGGAAGGAGAAGTAAAACAGGATATTGATATCATGCTAAACGGCTACTACACCCGGCTTAAGAGGTGGTCAGACAATATGCATTTTGTTGGGGAATTCGGAGGCGATAATGTGATGAAACAGGCAAGTTCCACAGACTCCTGGTTTGAATTTATTTCTTACACCCATACACCGTCGAATGGCAGAATGAAAAATTTATGGGAAGACAGCTATAAGATCATATCACAATCCAGTGACCTGATGAAATTGTTTAAAGAAGGGGAGTCTCCGGAAAATGATCAAAAAATAGGAGAAGCTTATTATTTGAGAGGATTAGCCTATTTTTATCTGTGCAGAACTTTCGGACGTCCTTATTATCAGGACCCGGATAAAAATTTAGGACTACCTCTGGTTAATGGATTACCTGAGGATATGTTTAACCTTGTTTTGCCCGACAGGTCTACGGTAAGAGAAACGTATGATCAGATTATTTCTGATCTGAAGAAAGCGGAATCTTTAATGAAATCCGAAAGAAGATCTATTTTCGCTTCCAAAGATGCGGCACAAGCGCTCTTATCAAGAGTGTATCTTTATATGAGCGGTACGTATGAAAATCCAAATACGGAATATGCAACGCTTGCTATCGAATATGCCGATAAAGTAATCAACACCGGAAACTATCAACTACTCGATCGTAACAGTTTTATGGAATACAACAAATTAAATCCGGAAGCTTCGGCGCAAACAGAAACCATTTTTGCTGTTAAACGGGTTATTTCCGAATTTACAACCAGCGACCTAAACGGCAGTATTGGAGGAATGTATTCCACTATAAACGGAGTGGGTTGGGGTGAAGTATATGCAAGCGCTGAATATTTAGAACTTTTATACGAATCAAAAGGTAAAAATGATGCCCGTTGGTCGTATATCAAACCCGAATATGTGGAAAACGGTAAAGATCAGTTCAGATTTGTAGCTAAGGTATATAATGCCGAATCCAAACAACATACGGGTTATACCTATTATATGGGTCTTACTTCCGAAAAAAACGGGACGTTAATTACCACAATAAATGGTACTGAATACCCCTTGACATTGGTGGATGAAGAAAACAAAAGTTATTCGATAAATTATGAGGGTGAAACATATGTTGGATATATGGATAAGGAAATAGCACCCAATATCGGGTATCCTCAATTTTATATCGTAAAATGTTCTCAACAAAACAATGAAACCCAACTACATTCACCCATTGTAAGCCGTCTTGCCGAAATGTATTTAAATAAAGCAGAGGCATATGTGAAGAAAGGTGATTATGCAAATGCGCTTACCGCTCTCAATGTAATAAGGGGACGTGCCATAGAGGGTGGTGAATATACTTCTTTAACTGCTGAGAATGCAGCTGAACTGGTAGATAAGGAACGTCGTTTGGAATTAGCATTTGAAGCACACCGTACGCCGGATATTTATCGTTTGGGTAAAACATTGAAAAGACGGTATCCGGGAGTTCATGACGCTATGCTGGAAGTACCGGCAACCGGTAACAGGGTTATTCAGTTTATACCGCAGGATGAAATCAATGCATACCCCGGTACGCTGACACAGAATCCGTAATTATTAAATCATATGATAGCCGGCAGTATTTACTGGCCGGCTATTATCATCTCATTTTATTCATTTGATTATTAATAATATTCCTATATTTGTTTCAAAACAATCATTATACAAAAAACAGAAACATGGAAAACACTCGTCGTTCTTTTATTAAGAAAATGACTGTTGCCGGAATCGGAACTGCCGGCGTTGCATTAAGTAACAGTGCCGCAGCGGCAGTTGCGGGTAACACTGAACCTCAAAAGAAAAAAGCTGCCGGAAAAGATGACGGTAAACTGCGTTTCGGATTTATCGGAACCGGCTCCAGATGCCAGGAGCATATCAATAATGTATTGGCCATTCCAGATAATAAAATCGTAGCTATTTGTGATATACAAAAAGGGCCGCTGGAAAGTACGCTTAAGCATATTGCCAAATTTAATGTACCCGAACCTAAAGTATATACCGGAGGTGAAAGGGCATTCGAGCAAATGCTGAATAATGAAGAGTTCGACTGTGTAATCATAGCCAGCCCCTGGGAGTGGCACGTACCCATGTCGGTAGCCGCCATGAAAGCAGGTGTACCCTACGTTGGAGTGGAAGTGTCGGCAGCCAATACCGTTGAAGAATGCTGGGATCTGGTAAATGTATCCGAGGCTACGGGTAGTCATCTCAACATCATGGAAAATGTGTGCTATCGCAGGGACTGCATGGCAGCGTTGAATATGGTACGTCAGGGATTATTCGGAGAATTATTGCATGGAACCTGTGGGTATCAGCACGATTTGCGTGATGTTAAGTTTAATGACGGAGTACATTATACCTATCAGCCGGGCGGAGACCTACGTATGGGGCCAACGGCTTATGCAGAAGCACAATGGCGTACCCAGCATTCCATAACCCGCAATGGCGACGTATATCCTACGCATGGGATCGGTCCTGTTGCCAATTGTATGGATATTAACCGTGGAAACCGTTTCCTTTCATTAACCGCAATGGCAACCCAGGCACGCGGACTGCACAAATTTATTGTTGATAAAGGAGGGCCGAATCATCCTTATGCCAAGATCAATTTCAATCTGGGCGATATCGTCACCTCTATGATCAAATGTGCCAACGGACAGACTATAATCGTTACCCACGATACAAACTCGCCACGTCCGTATTCGCTTGGTTTCCGGGTTCAGGGAACCGAAGGTTTATGGATGAACGACGGACAACATGTCTATGTGGAAGGACAATCCAAACCTCATCGCTGGGATGAATCCGATGAATGGTTTAAAAAATACGATCATAAATTATGGAGTACATTAGAAGCAAAAGCAAAAGAAGCAGGCCATGGAGGGATGGACTTTATTATGATGTACGACCTGATAGATGCGATCCGCAATAAAAAACCGGCTCCAATGGATTGTTACGATGCAGCCGCATGGAGCGCGATCTCAGGTTTATCCGAGATGTCAATCGCCCGGGGCGGAGCAGTAGTCGACTTCCCCGACTTCACACGCGGACAATGGATACATCGCAAACCCGGATTTGCGATTTAATAGCTGAATAATGCATTAACTCAATAATTGAATGAATTAATAAGTTAAAATAAACATTCAATTATTGAGTTAATCAGTTTATTGAATAATCCAAAAGGCGGATGCTAAATTTAGCATCCGCCTTTTGGATCTGTACGCAGGATGAGACTTGAACTCACACACCGTAACCGGCACTACCCCCTCAAAGTAGCGTGTCTACCATTCCACCACCTGCGCAAATATGTAAAAAGAAATGTGCCCGGAACAGGACTCGAACCTGCACGTCCGTAAAGACACTCGCACCTGAAACGAGCGCGTCTACCAATTCCGCCACCCGGGCAATAAATATAAAGACTGATTTTATCTAATCTTTGTCTTAGTTTGCGGGGACAAAATTATATCTTTTTTTTAAAACAACCAAATAATTGAAAATAAACATAGGATCAACGCGGTAATAAGCGATAGTAAGTAAGTAAAAAGAGAAACTTAGATTATGGAAGTAAACAGGGGCTGTCCAACATTTGGGGACAGCCCCTGGTGATTAATTAAACGCTTACCAATCTATGTTTTTATTTAAAATTGATTTAGGGTAATGAATAATTATCTCTTGAACATAAATTTTTGAGTATCTACTCTACCGTCTTTAAATATTGTTTTCTTAATATAAGGTTGTCCGTGTTGTAGATCATATTTATCCACCTGAATTCCCATAATTGTATAATATAATTCGGAGACTATTTCCGACAGCGTAATTTTGTTATTAGTAGCATTACGATTATCCATCACCGACCGGTTATTTGCACGTTCTATTGCAAATCTATAGCTGGCGTTTAAATTACCGATTCGATAACCTTCATATTCACTTACTATCGTATTTTCCGGCAGTGTTATTGTGAAATTATTAAAGGATTGTTCTCTTCCTGACACCACCACAATAAGTTGATTGGCTTCCACACGATAGGAAGAGATGGAAATGTTGGGGAAATCGGAGGTCAAAGTAGCCGGTGCAGCGTTGCCTGCCAGTATAATATTCCTGTTGTAAGTGAAAGTGATTGTTTGTTGGAAATTATCGGTGTTTATTATAATCGGATCATCCGGATCGGCTGCAGGGTTTACATTGGTTACATACGGACCCGCAAACACACGGAAAGTACCTACATTAATAGCATCCAAAGGGGTACCGCTGGAAGCATCTGAAATAGCTCCGGCGGGGATCAGCAATCCAATAGTAGGATCATTTAATTGTCCCGGTTGAGTTAAAGCTCCGCATTCTATGGTAACTACGGTTCTGTCCGCCGGATTTTGTCTTAATGATGCGATATAACCACCTTCAGTAGTCTCAATAAGTGTCTGGTTAATAACTACAGGCGCACTGAATCTAACATCGATGGTAAACCTATCGGCAGGAGATTCAATATAGATGAAAGATCCCGGTGCAGGAGTAATGGTATAAGTAGGAGCAACATATTGAGTTTTGAATGAGAATGAATAATCTTCAACGGTTGTACTGTACCCTGCATTGGCAGTAATCGCGCCTGCGCCTACCGTTACCGTATAAGTCGTGTTACTGGAGAAAAGGTTAAATGTCCTGATTGTTAAAACACCCCTGTCGACATTGTAATTAGTTATAGGTGTCCCGTTGATCGTGATTTTAGACGCATCTGCCACAGCAATGGCTTTATCATAAGAAATAACTACGGTAGATCTATTGGGTGATACATTTTGTGCTCCATTAGCCGGAGTTGTTCTTTCAACCACCGGAGGAGTGAATGATTCACCTGTAATCGGGACGGTTGTCTGAACCGGTAATAAAACACCTAAAAGGGCTGCTTCAATCAATAATTCAGCCTGGTGTTGCGTTGACTCTGAAAACGGATTATAGGTAACTTTTATATTTATACCTTGTCCTAATAACGCTTCAAGTATACTCACCAAAGATAATGAAGGCATCTCTACAGAAAACTGGTCTGCATTTTGCCCTTGTACAACCGCATTGAAAGATGATAACAAAGCCAGACTTGGCAAACCGGCAATTTTTACATTCACTTCCTTTTCAACAGGCAAGCCAATTGTTGTGGAAAAGTTAAGCTCCGTAGGGCTGGTTACGATCATTGCACTACTTTGCGCAGATGCCCCCAGAGAGACACAAAGAAGAACCATTGACAAACTAAATAATCGGATAAAGTGTTTCATAAATAAAATGTTAAATATTAATACTAAATATCTATAGCAATAGATATGATTTTAAAATAATCTCATTCCGGAAATCAACTCAGAGAAATATAGTTAAAAAACTCGTTCAATTTTAATCGAATACAAATAATTAATTATAATATTATTACATCCATTATTATTAATATAAGAATAAGATAATAAATGATCAATATATTTTACAAAAATTTGAATTGAAAAAGCAAATATAAGACTTAAAAAATAATTTACAAATATTCGATCCTTTTTTTAGTAAGAATAAATTATATAATAATTTCCTATTGAAATATGTATTATCTTTTAAATAGGCTTATAATTTAAAGATTGATAATAATTTTATTGACTTATTATTTCTCCTCAAATAGAAGATTGAAAACAATACAAAAGTATTCGAAATAATTTCCAAAGGTAGATTAATAACATCCTCTTTAATCATATATGAGTAATCCTGAATAATAATAGGGTGGTAAACTAAAGGTTATCTATAATCGGATTTTCAGAAAAATCTGATCACAAGAAAAAGATAAAAATAAAAAGAGGTAAATTTAAACTATTAATCTAAAGTTATTATCGATGATTATATGGTAATATATATACATATTTTTCGAAAAACATTGATTTAATACTATTATTGAAAGGATTATGTAGTAATGATAATTTTTTTGTATAAACACTTTATCACATCTAAAATAAGATAGATATTAGAATATTAATTGATGTTATAATGTTACCTAAATAATCCTTCTTTCATTATTATTTTAGTCAAATAACTTTATTCTGAAAAGCATATGTATTATTGTATATTTAGTTAAAAAATGGCTGCTATTTTAGGGTTGGAATGATATCTGATTTTATTAAAAATGACAATTAAACGTTTTATTTACAGGGGGATTTTGCAGATTGGTTTTCCGCCAGGCTTTAGTTATCGTTGAATGGATTAAAATGCAAAATACCTTTTAAATCAAAGATTTAAAAGGTATTGCCTTGCTGTTATAAGGAAACTTGTTATAATGAGCGAAAGACGGGACTCGAACCCGCGACCCTAACCTTGGCAAGGTTATGCTCTACCAACTGAGCTACTTTCGCATTATTGTGGTGCAAATGTAATAGATTTAATTGAAAATCAAAAATTGAAAGTTGGAAATTTAATGATTCGATCGAATTTATTTAAATTTCCAACTTTCAATTAGCCGGTTCTCTTTATCCGTTCATGGATGCCAGGAACTCCATATTATCATGTGTCTGTTCCATACGTTTTTTTACAAACTCCATTGCTTCAATGGAATTCATATCCGATAAGTATTTGCGTAATATCCACATACGGTTGACGGTTGCGTCGTCCTGAAGCAGGTCGTCGCGGCGTGTACTCGATGCAATAATATCCACGGCCGGATAAATACGTTTGTTGGATAATTTTCGGTCGAGCTGTAATTCCATATTACCGGTACCTTTAAACTCTTCGAAGATCACGTCGTCCATCTTTGAACCGGTTTCGGTAAGTGCAGTAGCTAAAATGGTAAGGCTTCCGCCGTTTTCAATATTACGCGCAGCACCGAAGAAGCGTTTAGGTTTCTGCAGCGCGTTCGCGTCGACACCTCCGGAAAGAACTTTTCCCGATGCCGGTTGAACCGTATTATAGGCACGGGCCAGACGGGTAATAGAGTCGAGCAGGATCACGACGTCGTGACCGCATTCTACCATACGTTTAGCTTTGTTCAACACGATCTCGGCAATCTTCACATGGCGCTCAGCCGGTTCGTCGAAGGTGGACGCTATGACTTCCGCATCGACGCTACGTGCCATATCAGTAACTTCTTCCGGACGTTCATCAATCAACAGGATAATCATATATACTTCCGGATGATTGGCGGCGATTGCATTGGCAATATCTTTCAGCAACATGGTCTTACCGGTTTTAGGCTGCGCAACGATCAGTCCGCGCTGACCTTTACCGATCGGAGAGAACAGGTCGACAACGCGTACTGCAATAGCATCATGTACTTTCGGGGCCCTGCGGGCGGTAAGCATAAACTTTTCGTCGGGGAAAAGCGGAGTCAGATGGTCGAAAGGTACGCGGTCGCGCACTTCTTCGGGTGAACGTCCGTTTATTTTATCCACCTTAACCAGCGGGAAATACTTTTCTCCTTCTTTGGGCGGCCGGATGGTTCCTTCCACCACGTCTCCGGTACGTAAACCGAATAGTTTGATTTGTGATTGGGAAACATATACATCATCCGGCGATGTAAGGTAATTGTAGTCTGAAGAACGCAGGAATCCGTATCCGTCCTGCATAATTTCGAGTACACCTGTGCCTACGAGAATTCCGTCGAATTCATATAATTTTTCCTGCTGTGAAGCTTGCTGGTTGTTATTATTGTTGTTTGTTTGCTGCTGTGCCTGGTTCTGTTGCTGCTTATTACCTTTCTCCTGTTCCTTATGTTCTTTCTGAATTTTTTTAGGCTCCTGTTTTGCAGGCGTAGGAGTGAAAGGGAAAATCTGGTCGAGAAGGGAATTTGCGCTCGGATGTTTAAATACGATGCGTTTCTTCTCTTCCGTATTTTCAACGGCCGGCGGTTGCGGTGTTTCTTCCACAGCTTTTACGTCGGGTGCCGTTTTTTCTTCGGGCAGGATGTCCTGATCGTCTTCGAATTCTGCAACTACCGGTGGTAATAAAGGTTTTTCGATCGTTTTGATAATTGGTTTTGCCACCTGTGGCGCTGTTTCGTTCACCGTAGCAGGTTGTGCTACTTTAGATACGACTACCTCGTCTTTCGGACCGGCAGGCAGGGCAGCGGCGGCTACTTTATCGTTTTTTTCAATACGGGTTCTTTTTTTACGTTCGGGTTGTTCCTTTTTGGGCTCTTCCTGAACAGGTTCAGTTGCAATTTCTACAGGTTTTTCTTTTGTTGTTTCAGTTGCTTTCTGACTGGTTTTCGGGGACTGTTCTTTTTTAGGTGTTTCGTTTTTCCCCTTTTCATCTTTAGCCGGTGTTTCTTTGGCAGCTTTAGGAGTTGCAGCTTTGGTTGTTTTTTTAGCTTTGGTTTGGTTTTCAGCCTTTTTGGCTTCTTTTTCCTTTGCTTTCTTCGCTTCTTTCTCCTTTGCTTTTTCGGCCTGTATACCCGCTATAGAGATGGCCTGTTCGTCAAGAATCCTGTAAACCAGTTCTTCTTTTTTAAAGGAACTAACCTTTTTGATGCCTAACTCTCCCGCGATTTTCTGTAATTCGGGAAGTAGTTTTTCATTTAGTTCTAAAATGTTGTATTTCTGCATATTAAGAAATGTGTAAATCTAAATTGCGCATAATATTAAGTGAGTACTTAAAAAGCACAATGCAGTCAATGTATCTTAAATTAATTGGTAATATAAATATTCATGTAAAAACCGGATCGTTTAGCTAACTTGTATCATTAGTAACATATCTGCGGAGTAATTAAGCGCAAAGGTAAAATAATTTTATATATCTTGCTCTTTTTTACCCGAAAAATTTACGATCAGGGCGTAACTTGTTGATTTTCTTATTTTATATCGATTATCCGTGCGTTCTCCTACAATCCAGATGATGTCTTCCCCGCTGCACAACAACCATGTTTTTTCTTTGTCTTCAAGGCTGTATTTATGATCGGAAAAATAATCACTCACCTTTTTCTTTCCTTTCATTCCAAAGGGAACAAACCAGTCGCCCGCCCGCCATTTTCTTAGCGTAAGCGGGAATGTAAGTTTATCATAATCGAAATAAGCACGGTCAGTCTTTGCCGTGATCCTGCTCCGCAGGCGCGAGGAGTTCACTAATTCCTCATAATATTCAGATGTTACAACAGCTTTATGCCAGGAAAGTTCAATAGGTTCTTTAAAACTTCCTTCTTCTTTCTCCAGCAAACAGAAGCAATTTTCTTTTTTTTCCAAAGGCAATACGATCAGGTCGTTCCTGTCTTTTATCAAACGGTGTGTCGGCGAGTAAAAGATTTTACCAGGGGTTTTGTCGAGAGCCTGAAAAATTTCTTCGGAAACGGTACGGGTAAAATGAAACGGGCTGAGCAATTCGAAAAGAATGGTCTCCGGCGACGGGAATTCCAGCAATGCGGAAATGGAAAGACGATTTTCCTCTTTCCATGCGGTAGCTTTCGCCTTTTCAATTACGGACAGGTAAATCGTCTCCACCGATGCAAGGTGTTCCAATGAGCGGGCAATAGCCTGACGGGCAGAGGGATTTATTTTCTCCATTAAAGGCAGAATATTCAACCGGATGAAATTACGGGTATAATCATCCGAAAGGTTAGTACTGTCAGTTATGTAGGTAAGCTGATTCGTATCCAACCATGTGGTAATATCCTGCCGGCTTACGTCTAATAACGGGCGTATAATAAATCCGTTTTGCGGACGTATTCCGCGGACCCCCCGAATTCCTGTTCCCCTGATGAGGTTCATGAGTACAGTTTCTACATTATCATCACGGTGATGAGCCACGGCAATAGCCTGAGCGTCATATTGCCGCCGTATTTCTTCAAACCAGTCATAACGTAATTCCCTTGCGGCCATTTCTATAGAAATATTTTTTTGCGCGGCATATCCCTTTGTATCAAAATCAATTTTACTAAACGGAATCTTCATTTGGGAAGCCAGGCTTTCGGAAAATTGTTCGTCTCGGTTTGATTCGTCGCCCCGCAAATGGAAATTGCAGTGGGCGGCAATGCAGGTATATCCCAACTTTATCAGTATGGAAAGTAAAGCTACAGAGTCGGCACCTCCGCTTAAACCAATAATCACCGGTTTATTTCCGGTCAATCTTATATGTTTATTAATATAGGTACGAACCTTTTCAAGCATACACAAACGTACATAAAATTCTTATCAATTCTTTATTTACTTTATGTATTATCGTTACGGACTTTGGAAAATTATTGCATAATACACGATAAACTAATGTATTTCCTTTAAGTATTAAATCTTTTGGACTACGACTTTTGATCGGCTCACCCAGGTGATCCGGTCGTTCCACCATGGTGAGGCGACCGATTCACCCGGGTGGAAAGATCGACCCACCCGGGTGAGCCGATCAATTATTCAGGGAGTTCATATCAATTACTCCCTTATCTGGGATTAAAACGTCGTGACTTTATATAAAGATACCGGTGTGGTTAATATGCGTGAATTATACAGTCCTGAAGGGTGAAATTTCGCATCCTTCAGGGTTATGCATTGTTAATCAGGTAATTATTATCCTCTGAAGGCTGAAGGCAAAAATAAAACATTTTAATTAGGTATGGAATACTGGCCTGAATTAACGGTTTACTATCGTATTTTTCCGGTACTTTTTATTGTGTTGGTCTAATCCTATAGGGTAATTATCAAACTTTTTATTAGTTGTTGTGTTTATAAATAAAACAGGAGTATAGGTGATACTTTAAGGAAAAATGACCATTTTTACATACGTTTTGATTACCGATAAATATGAAGCAAACGAATATCCAGTTAGGGGGTGGGGGTTTTGGAACGGCTCCTGTATATTTTACGGCAATATCTACTATTCTCGGCGCCATTTTATTCCTGCGGTTTGGTTTTGCCGTAGGTACGTTGGGTTTTTGGGGTACGGTCGCTATTATTCTTTTGGCGCATTGTATCACGATACCTACTGCTTTGGCAATTTCCGAGATCGCTACGAATAAACGCGTGGAAGGTGGTGGTGAATACTTTATCATCTCCCGTTCGTTCGGTCTGAAAATCGGTTCTACCATTGGTATTACGTTGTATTTTTCACAGGCTATAAGCGTTGCATTTTATATTATTGCATTTACCGAAGCGTTCGAGCCTTTCTTTAACTGGTGGGTCAATCATTTTGGTTTTGAACTTCCGCGGCAGGCTATAAGTGTGCCATCCTTGATTCTTTTAGCTTTACTGATTTTACGGAAAGGAGCCGGCATGGGCATGAAGATGCTTTATATTGTAAATGTGATTCTTTTCTTTGCTTTATTGCTTTTTTTCATGGGTAGTCCTATCGATCCGGGTGACGACCTGTCAAGGGTGCCGGGAAATAACTTTGGTTTTTTCAATAAAGACCGGTTCTTTATTTTATTTGCGATATGTTTTCCTGCCTTTACAGGTATGACTGCTGGAGTGGGGTTGAGTGGAGATTTGAAGAATCCGGGAAAATCTATTCCTTTGGGGACGATGGGAGGTACGTTAACCGGTTTAATTGTTTATTTGTTAGTAGTGTGGAAACTGTCCGTATCCGCTTCCCAGATCGATTTAGTGGAAGACCAGCTGATCATGTCGCGGATTGCAGTTTTCGGCGCGCTTGTCATTCCGTTAGGGCTTGCGGCTTGTACTTCCTCGTCGGCATTGGGGTCTATCCTTGTTGCTCCGCGTACCTTGCAGGCGCTTGCCAATGATAATAGTTTTCCTTTTAAACGGCTTAATTGTTTTTTAGCTAAGGGAAAAGGCAAGACCAACGAACCGTTTAACGCCACCCTTGTATCCTTTTTTGTGGCCCTGGTTTTTGTGATGATGGGAAGTATCGATATGGTGGCGGAGATTATATCGATGTTTTTCCTGATCACCTATGGTACCTTATGTCTTATATCTTTCCTGAACCATTTCGGATCGCCGCCTTCTTACCGTCCTCGTTTTAAATCAAAATGGTATTTTTCGCTGGGGGGATTTATCCTTTCGGTATGGGTTATGTTTATGATCAATCCGCTTTATACTATTTTAGCTACAGCACTGATTATTGTTATTTACCTCTTTTTAGAGCATTTCAATAAAGATGAAAAGGGGTTGGTGGACATTTTTGAAGGCGCTCTTTTCCAACTTAACAGGCGGTTGCGGGTGTTTATGCAGAAACATCAGTCTATTATTGAGAATGAAGAATGGAGGCCTTCGGCTATCTGCATATCTCCCAATTCGTTTGAACGGGATAAAGTATTGGAATTGATGAAATGGATCAGCCACCAGCATGGTTTTGGTACTTATTTTCATTTCATTGAAGGGTATTTCAGTAAACAAACGTTTGCCGAATCGCAGGAAATATTACGGCAACTTATTAATACGCAACGCGAACACGGCAGCGCCCTGTATATTGATACCATGATCTCGCCGTCATACACTTCTGCTATCGCACAGGTAATTCAAACCCCTTCTATTTCGGGGATGGAAAATAATATGGTGGTTTTTGAATTCGATAAGAATCATCCGGAGGAACTGAACCGGATAATTGATAATATCAAACTGACGAAAGCGGGAAATTTCGACGTCTGCATCTTTGCAGGCTCAAGCCACCCGATCCGTACACGCAACGGTATCCATGTATGGATAAGGGAAACCGACGAAAAAAATACGAATCTGATGATTTTACTGGGTTATATTATTATGGCTCATCCAGATTGGCGAAAAAGTCAGATAAAGATATTTATTACCAGTACGAATGAGGCCACTGAATTGGTAAAAAGAGATTTGGAGGAACGTATTGCGGCGGGCAGATTGCCTATTACGTTAACCAATATTGAAATTATTATGTTGGCCGAACACCAGACCATAGCTGAAGCTATCAAAGTCCATTCGAGGCTTGCAGGTCTTACGCTTATAGGTTTCAGGGAAGAGATCATAAAACATGATCCGGTGAGGTTTTTCACCGATTTCAATGAGATAGGTGATATACTGTTTGTGAATGCTTCGCGATCGAAAAATATTAATTAGAATTAGTAGACAAAGTAGTTATCACTCGCTTCGCTCATTATAGTCAAGTAGTTAAGAATATTACTGTTTTCTGTTTAACTTATCATTTACGGCTATATAACGATAACTACCTGACTCCTTTAACTACTATTTGCATGAATAACGGTTAATGATTAACTTTTGTATGTAAAGAAGAAAAAAGAGGATATCCTGACGGATTCCTCTTTTTGGTATGGATATTAAATATATCGTTTAATTTATTCTTCTACTCCGGCCAGTTCGGGGTCTATCATAATACGTCCACAGTATTCGCATACGATGATTTTCTTGCGGAGTTTGATATCCATTTGCTTTTGGGGCGGTATTTTATTGAAGCAACCGCCACAGGCATCGCGTTGGATATATACAACGGCTAATCCATTACGCGCTCCTTTACGGATACGTTTGAAAGCAGTTACCAGACGGGGCTCGATTGTTGATTCAAGCTTTTTCGCTTTTTCGCGGAGCTTTTCTTCTTCCTGTTTGGTTTCGGAAACAATCTCCTCCAGTTCGCCGCGTTTTTGCACCAGGTCGGCCTTACGTCCTTCCAGTGTTTCGGTAAGCCCGGCTATTTCCTGTTTCTTAATGCTGATCGCTTCGGTATGCTCACGTATTTTCTTTTCAGAAAATTCGATTTCCAATCCCTGGAATTCAATTTCTTTTGAAAGATTATCGAACTCACGGTTATTGCGTACGTTATCTAATTGACTTTTATATCTTTCGATTAAAGCTGTTGATTCAACGATTTTATTTTTTTGCTCTGATACAGAGGTTTCGTATTCTTTTATTTCTGATTGATAGTTATGAAGACGTGTCTCCAATCCTGCAATCTCATCTTCAAGGTCTTGAACCTCTAACGGGAGTTCCCCGCGGAGAGTTTTGATTTTATCAATTTCAGTCACCATAGTCTGAAGCTCATACAGTGTAGACAGCTTATCTTCAACTGTATATTCTTTTTCAGCTGATGTTTTCTTTGCCATTCTATAAATATTTTACAGGGTTTGAATTAACATTTGAAAAATGTAGCGCAAAGTTAGGAAATTTTTTCGAGATAATCTTATAAAATATGTCTTTTGTGCATACTTCAGACTCATAATGGCCGATAACAGCCAATAGTATTTTATTCTCTACATCGTAGAAATCGTTGTACTTGGCTTCTCCGGTTATAAATACGTCGGCTCCGAAAGCAACTGCTTCCGGTATAAGAAAAGCGCCGCTTCCCCCGCATAGTGCTACCTCACGTATGGGTTTTCCTGTAAATGGCGAATGCCTGATACATTCCACCTGAAAGATTTCTTTTATTCTTGTCAGGAAATTAAATTCGTCTTCTGCTTCGGGTAATTCACCTACCACTCCCGAACCTGCTGTGTTCCATACATTTTCCAACGGGTAATAATCGAAAACGGGTTCTTCGTACGGATGGACGGACAGCAGCGCGCGTGTAACTGAGCTTTTCCGGTAAGCCGGAATAATTGTTTCGATCCGTTCTTCTTTTTCCACATGGATCTGCCCGATCTCTCCTACAAAAGGTTTACTGCTCTCGCCGGCGCGGAATGTTCCTTCTCCCTTGAGGTTGAAACTGCATGCGTCGTAGTTGCCGATATGGCCGGCCCCTGCGTTGAATAATGTGTTCCGGACGGTTTCGGAGTAAGCTTCGGGAACAAATGTAACTAATTTAAGAAGGGCGTTCTTTTGAGGGCTGAGTATGCGTATATTCTGCAATCCGATCATTTCCGCCAACCGGAAATTAACTCCTCCGGCCGCATTGTCGAGATTGGTATGTGCAGCGTATATAACGAGTTCGTGTTTACAGGCTTTTATGATGCACCGCTCGATATAACTTTTTCCTGTAAGCGATTTAAAAGGCTTAAAGGCTAAGGGATGATGAGAGATGATAAGGTTACACTCCTTGTCGATTGCTTCCTGAACAACTTCTTCGGTAACGTCTAAACACAGCAAAGCTCCGGTTGCCAACTGATTGGTATCGCCCACCTGGATTCCTGAGTTATCAAATCCTTCCTGTAACGGAAGCGGGGCATATTGTTCTATTTCCCTGATGATATCTTTTATTTTCAGCATACCCTTCCTTGTTAAGATGTGAGTAACCAAAAAAACACGGAATTCATTGTTTTTAAATAATTAAAGTATTTCGTGTTCTTTTGGTTTATGTGTTTATATTTTTATTGTTCCTGCAGATTGATACTCAAGTGCAGTTCATCCAGCTGCGCCTGGTCGATTACCGAAGGAGCATCGATCATTACGTCACGCCCTGAATTGTTTTTTGGGAAAGCAATACAGTCGCGTATTGAATCCAAACCGGCAAAAAGAGATACCCACCGGTCGAGCCCGTAAGCGATACCTCCATGGGGAGGAGCGCCGTATTTAAAGGCATTCAGTAAAAATCCGAATTGTGCCTGGGCTTGTTCTTCGGTAAATCCTAATAATTTGAACATCCGGTTCTGGAGCCCGCTATCGTGGATACGGATAGAGCCTCCTCCGACTTCCACACCGTTGATTACCATATCGTACGCATTTGCGCGGACGGCTCCGGGGTCGGAATCCAACAGATGGATATCTTCAGGTTTTGGCGAGGTAAACGGATGGTGCATCGCATAGAAACGTTCGTCTTCTTCGCTCCATTCGAGTAGCGGGAAATCTACAACCCAAAGGCAGGAGAATTTATTTTTATCGCGCAAACCTAACTGGCTTCCCATTTCGAGGCGAAGCTCGTTCAGTTGTTTGCGGGTTTTCATCACATCATCACCCGAAAGGATTAAAATGAGGTCGCCGGGTTTTGCACGGAACGCATTTTTCATTTGCTGCAATACGTCCTGTGAATAGAATTTATCGACACTCGATTTTACGGTTCCGTCTGCTTCTACTCTTGCATATACCATACCTTTGGCTCCAATCTGGGGACGTTTCACGAAATCGGTCAGGCTGTCTAGTTGTTTGCGGGTATAATGGGCAGCTCCTTCAGCACAGATACCGCCAACGTAATTTGCATTATCGAATACGGCAAAGCCGTGTCCTTTCATAATATCCATTAATTCGACGAACTGCATACCAAAACGCAGGTCGGGTTTATCCGAACCGTATAGTTTCATGGCGTCATGCCAGGAAATACGCGCAAAGGGTTCTGTTATTTCTGTATTCAGAATGCTTTTAAATAAATGTTTGGACAGTCCTTCAAATGTGTTTAATATATCTTCCTGTTCCACGAAACTCATTTCACAGTCGATCTGGGTAAATTCCGGTTGGCGGTCGGCACGCAGGTCTTCGTCCCGGAAACATTTTACGATCTGGAAATAGCGGTCGAATCCGGATACCATCAACAGTTGTTTGAATGTCTGCGGCGATTGTGGAAGGGCGTAGAACTGCCCCGGATTCATACGGGAAGGAACCACAAAATCTCGGGCGCCTTCAGGTGTGGAGCTGATGAGTACGGGAGTTTCCACTTCCATAAATTTTTGCTTGTCCAGATAGCTCCGTACTTCGATGGTCATCCGATGGCGCAGTTCCAGGTTGGAACGTACGGCATTTCTTCTTAAATCGAGGTAGCGGTATTTCATACGTATGTCGTCACCTCCGTCGGTATCGTCTTCAATTGTAAACGGTGGTGTTTCGGATGCGTTCAATACATTTAATCCGGATGCTATTATTTCAATTTCTCCTGTGGGTATCGTAAGGTTTTTGTTGGACCGCTCTTTTACCACGCCGGTTACCTGGATAACATACTCACGGGCCAGTTTATTGGCTTTTTCGCAAAGGGCAGCATCGGTTTCCTGATTGAAAACCAATTGGGTGATGCCGTATCTGTCGCGCAGATCAACAAAAGTCATTCCTCCCATTTTACGAACTTTCTGCACCCAACCGGCTAATGTTACGGTATTATTAACATCGGAAGCCCGTAATTCACCACATGTATTTGTCCTGTACATACGTATTTATCAAAATATAAGTTTATAATCAGATGATAATGTCGCTGCGAATTTACGTAAAATTATGGATATGTGTCTATATCGTTTTGTATCTTTACGCTCCAAATAGATTTTATGGCAAAAACAAAAACAGTATATGTCTGCTCCACCTGCGGGGCGGATTCTCCGAAATGGATTGGAAAATGCCCGGGGTGCGGTGACTGGAATACGTATGTGGAAGAAATTATAGCTAAAGAACCTTCGGCAAAGCGTTCAATCCCGGGTATTACAGACAGGGAGAAGGTTCGTCCGGTCTTGTTGCGTGACATTACCACCACGGAAGAACCACGCATAGATATGAAGGATGCGGAACTCAACAGGGTGCTTGGCGGCGGACTGGTAAAGGGTTCCCTTATCCTGATAGGCGGCGAGCCGGGTATCGGTAAGTCTACTTTGGTACTGCAAACGGTATTGCATCTGAAGGGTTTGAAAACACTATATGTTTCGGGCGAAGAAAGCGGAAACCAGTTAAAACTACGTGCCGACCGTTTGAGCGACCGGGATGCTAACTGCTATATTTTAAGTGAAACCAATCTGGAACAAATATTTGTACAGGCGCAGAATGTACAGCCTGACCTTATGATTGTCGATTCTATCCAGACGGTTTATACCGAATTAGTGGAATCATCGCCGGGAAGCGTTTCCCAGGTCAGGGAATGCAGCGCTTCTTTGCTTAAATATGCAAAAGAAAGCGGAGTACCTGTGTTACTGATCGGGCATATTAACAAAGAAGGAAGCATTGCCGGACCAAAAGTGTTGGAGCATATTGTAGATACGGTCCTGCAGTTTGAAGGTGACCAGCATTATATGTACCGTATATTGAGAAGCATAAAAAACCGTTTTGGCAGTACGGCCGAAGTGGGTATTTATGAAATGAGGCAGAACGGGCTAAGGGAGGTAAATAATCCTTCTGAGCTTTTGCTGACGCAGAATCATGAAGGATTGAGCGGTGTTGCCATATCTGCCGCTATAGAGGGTATCCGTCCGTTTCTTATTGAAAGCCAGGCATTGGTCAGTTCAGCAGTTTACGGTACTCCCCAGAGAAGCGCCACCGGCTTTGACCTCAGGCGTATGAATATGCTTTTGGCGGTACTGGAAAAACGCGCCGGATTTAAATTGATCCAAAAAGATGTTTTCCTGAATATCGCCGGCGGATTAAAGGTAAATGATCCGGCTATCGATTTAGCCGTAATCAGCGCTATTCTTTCGTCAAGTCTTGATATCAGTATCGAACGGGGCGTTTGTTTGGCGGGTGAGGTCGGCTTGTCGGGCGAAATACGTCCGGTAAACCGTATCGAACAGCGTATTATGGAGGCCGAAAAATTAGGTTTTACCCGTATATTAATTCCGCATAATAACCTTAAGGGTTTTGATTCCTCCAAATGTAAAATACAAATTATCCAGGTCAGGAAAGTGGAAGAGGCTTTCAGGCAATTGTTCGGATAATAAAAATCAACTCTATTATAATGAAAATAACATTTTTAACTCCTCCTTCTTTGGATAACCATAAACCGGCTGAACGGACGGCAGGCTGTACCCGCTTGGTGTATGATATGCCGAATATTTACGAGCTTACGGTTGCTGCTTTACTGGAGCAGGAGGGGTATGAAGTGCGGTATAAGAATTTTGTACTGGAAAATGCTTCTGCATCTGCTTGCTTTGATTTTTTAAAGGAGGATAAAAGCGATTGTTATTTCTTTTGGTCGGTCAATCTTTCTATACCTACTGATATAATAGTCAGGGATTTTATACACGGCATTTGTAGTGATACCTTTTGTATATTCCTGGGTCCGGGCGGGACTTATTTTACTTCTTCTTTTTTGAAAAGTGCGAATGATATTGTCGTAAGAGGGGAACCTGAAGCTACTGTAAAAGAGTTACTTTCTTTATTATCCGAGCATAAGGATTGGAGAGGAATAAACGGTATATCGTATATCAATACTTCGACAGGGGCTATGGTAAATAACCCGCCCCGTCAACTTATAAAAGATCTCGACACATTACCTTTCCCGGCTATTCACCATATTGAAAAGTACACATTTTCGAATCCTAAGTTAAAAGTGTCTCCCTATATGGCGATGGTGACATCACGCAATTGCCCTTTCAAATGTATCTATTGTGTTCCCAGTTCGCTTACTTTTGCCCGTGAGATAGAATATAAACGCGACCACGAGGGGAAAAAGCCTCCTATAGGGTTCCGCTCTCCGGAAAATGTTGTTGCTGAAATTGAAAGCTTATCTGCAAAAGGATATAAGGCTATCGGTTTTATGGACGACAATTTCCTGGTTACCAAAAAACGGCTCAAAATAATAGGTGAAGCACTAAAAAAACATGGAATCGTGTGGGGTTGCCAGGCACGTGTGGATGCCATCAATGAGGATATTGCCGCTATGTTGCAGGAGTACAATTGCCGGTATGTAGACTTAGGGGTCGAGTCGTTCAATGATGAGATACTGAAATATATTAAGAAAGATATTACCGAAGCCCAAATATATGAGGCAATACATATACTTAAGAAATATAAGGTTCCCGTTAAATTGAATATCCTGATCGGAACAAGCCCGATTGAAACGGTGGATACGATTAAGGACACATTCAGAAAATCGAAGAAACTCGGTGTCGACCAGGTTATGTTTAACATTGTTTCTCCTTTCCCGGCTACGGAATTTTATGAATTGGCCAAAGAGAACGGATGGATTGACGGGGGTGAATATATACCTACCGATGTACAGCGCAATTCGATATTAAATTATCCGGGCTTAACTTCCAGGCAGATGGAAAAGCTTTTATTTACAAATAACCTGAAATTCTTCTTATCTCCGGTTTTCATTTGGAATAATATACGTAAATTCTCTTCTGTAAAGGATTTCAGGATTGCGTTGAAGGCTTTGAAAATAAAACTGTTCGGTTAAGATGGTAACATTAAGCATTATACTTTTAACCTGGAATTCGGAACATTATTTTCCATCCTGCATAGATTCGGTCTTAAGCAGTACGGCGGGATTAAACCGTGAAATAATTATTGTAGATAATGGTTCTACCGACTCAACCGTTGAAATGATCCGTTCATATAAGCACTATCCTGAAATTGTATTTATTTCAAACAGTAAAAACGAAGGAGTGGCAAAAGCAAGGAATATGGGGATCACACGTGCTAAAGGAGATTATATTTGGTTATTGGATATTGATACGGTGGTCAATAAAGATTCAATTGATTCGATGATAGATTTTATGACTGCTCATGAAGAATGTGGTGTTTGTGCCTGTAAACTGTATAATTCCTCCGGCGAAGTTCAGGACAGTTGCCGTAAATATCCTTCGTTCCGTTTTAAAATGTATAATGTGACCCGTTCCATATTACGGAAATTTCCTTTTGCGAAGCGTTTTCAAAAGAAAATAGATACCCGCAATGAATCCCAATTTTATCACGATGAGATGAGAGGTGTAAAACCTTTTACAGTAGAATATGTCATTGGAGCCTGCCAGTTGATACGTAAAGAAGTAATTGAACAGGTAGGGTTATTGGATGAAAAAATATTTTACGGACCGGAGGATGCCGACTTTTGCCTGAGGGTACAGCAAAAAGGGTGGCTGATCTATTATTTACCATATGTATCTTTTATTCATGAGTATCAGCAAATGACCAATAAACGGCTTTTCTCGCATATGAGTTTTATACATATGAAAGCTTTGTTTTATTTTTTCCGTAAACACAGATGATCAAAGAATTACAATTGAGAATATTACCTGAACAGGCTTCGAGTGAACAGCTACTGAAAAGGATAGTCAGTTTGGAAACGGCAACGGACAGTAAAGACATTTGTGCTATCCGTATTTTAAAACGCTCTATTGATGCCCGGCAACGTACCATTTATATTAATTTAAAGGTTCGTGTTTTTATAAAAGAAGAACCTGATGAACAGGAATATATACCGGTGGATTATAAAGATGTTTCCGGAACTAAACAGGTAATAATCGTAGGCGCGGGTCCGGGCGGACTTTTTGCTGCTCTACGGCTGATCGAACTGGGTTTTCGACCGGTAGTGGTGGAGAGGGGAAAGAATGTACATGAACGCAAGAAAGACCTGGCTATTATCAGCAGGGAGCACAAAGTAAACAGCGAATCGAATTACAGTTTCGGCGAGGGGGGCGCGGGTGCTTATTCCGACGGAAAATTGTACACCAGAAGTAAGAAAAGGGGGTCGGTGGATAAAATATTGAATGTTTTTTGCCAGCATGGCGCAAGCCCTTCTATTTTATATGATGCTCATCCGCATATCGGGACTGATAAGCTACCCCGGGTAATTGAAAATATACGTAACAGGATCATCCATTGCGGAGGTGAAGTACATTTTGAAACCCGTATGGATTCCTTTATTATAAAGGGGGATGAAGTAATTGGTATTGAAACCAATACCGGAAAATGTTTTGAAGGACCTGTTATCCTCGCAACAGGACATTCGGCGAGGGATGTCTATTATTATCTTTATAAGAAAAAGGTTACTATCGAATCAAAGCCTATCGCGGTAGGTGTCCGCCTGGAACATCCGCAGGAACTTATAGACCAGATCCAATACAAACGAAAAGAGGGTAGGGGGGCTTATTTACCTTCGGCCGAGTATAGCTATGTCACACAGGTGAACGGCAGGGGTGTTTATTCTTTTTGTATGTGTCCGGGCGGTTTTGTTGTTCCGGCTGCCAGTGGTGAAAAACAGGTGGTTGTCAATGGTATGTCTCCTTCCAACAGGAATTCCAAATGGGCTAATGCCGGTATGGTGGTTGAAGTTCGTCCGGAAGATTTGCCGGAATTTTCTTTGCATAAGGAATTGGCTTTATTAAAATTCCAGCAGGAAATGGAAGAGCATGCCTGGTTGAACGGGGGAATGAAACAAACAGCTCCTGCACAGCGGATGTATGATTTTGTGAAAAAGAAGAATTCATCCGACCTGCCTGTTTCATCTTATACTCCGGGCTTATTGGCTTCGCCCTTACATTTCTGGATGCCCGGATTTATTACTTCGCGGTTATCCGACGGTTTCAGGCATTTTGGAAAAACATCGCATGGGTTTCTTACCAATGAAGCCTTGCTTATAGGCGTAGAAACGCGTACTTCTTCACCGGTAAGGATATTGCGCGATAAGGAAACGCTTCAGCATGTTACTTTCAGAGGATTATTTCCATGTGGGGAGGGAGCCGGATATGCCGGGGGTATCGTTTCCGCCGCGATTGATGGGGAACGTTGTGCCGAGGCTGTCGTTTCTTTCTTAAGATAATAAACCGGATTCGTTTGCGTAGTTGATTTTAATAGCTACTTTTACATACAGATAAATAACAAACAATATAAGGCATGAGATTATTTGTGGGTGTTTTGGTAACTGCCATTGTGGTAACAGGAGCTATATTGACTATCCTTGCTTTATGGGGGATTCAGCCGATTTCATGGACAATCGTATGGAAGTCGGGGCTTACCATACTTATTGCATTCGGGACGTTTGTGCTGGTAAATTTGTGTTATTTCCTTTTCTTTAAACGTTCCTTTAAGAAAAAAAATAATTGAGGGTGTAAATTTTCAGCTTAATTGATCTGCCAGTTCATTCAGTAGTTGAACCCTTTCAATGGAGAAAGTTATATCGTGTAGTTGGATATACTGCAGAATCTCTTTTGCTTTTTCACGGATCTCATGTTGTTTCTCCGTATGCAGATAGGCTTCTTCTATTAAAAGCTTTGCTGCTATTTCCATACGTTGTAATCCGGCGTTATCCTCTCCGTCTAAAAATAACCGGATCTCTTTTGGGGAATGATCCATCATATATTCATGATCGATCTTTAACGATGTGTAAACCGATCCGATCAAGTCCGGATTTGTACGGGCTGCATCTGTATTACGTTGATTGATTATCTGAGCTATCACTTTGCCCAGTTCTTCAATCTGCACCATGATAAAATCTCTTTTCAGCATATTTATTCTACTGTTATAGTGATGATCCTGATGTCCGTAGTAGGACGGTCGTATTTATCCTTAGGTTGACGGGCTATCTTATCCAAAACATCAAAACCTTCTGTCAATTCTCCGAATATGGTGTACTGCCCGTCTAAATGATGGCTTCCCCCTATAGTTGTATAAGCTTCACGTTGTTCATCTGTAAACAGTAAATGCCCGGGAGTGCTGCGCAACACAGAATCAACCTTTGCGTTTATTTCGATTACCCGTTTGTTGTATTCAACAGGATTTTCTGTTTTTAAAACATTCAGTTCTTCCCGAACCGGCGTATAGAATTGTGCCATTGCTTTTTTCCGGATGGGAACGTTGGCTACGAGTTCGAGGGTATCTAATTCACCGGGGCGGTATACTTTTCCGTGTACAATAAAGAACTGAGACATATCTGACTTCTTTTGCGGATTGATATCATCGTTTTGCCGTGGAGCGGCCAGTACTCCTTTTTTACTGAAATAATGTTCGCGGAATTCGGGTAGAATTTCGGTACTTCGGTCGCCATATCCGACCCGCGCTCCGGCAGGTGCATTTTTTGAATCGGGTGAACCCCCTTGTATCATGAAGTTATTTATGATCCTGGTAAAAAGTGTCCCGTTAAATTCTCCCTTAGCCGCCCGGTCCGAAAAAGTACGCGTATGATTGGGAACATCGCTATAAAGTTTGGCTTTCATTGTTCCTATATTTGTAGTAATAACCACTGTCTTTTCCTGCGCATTCATTAAGAGTGTGGAAGCTAAGAGTAGCCCGATTACCGGTATAATATAATTTTTCATCTTATTTGAATCTATATGTATTTTGTAAAAGTAATCATTCTGTAAAATATAATGGGGATAACTGATGTGTTTTATAAAACAAACTTAGGACAGACATGAGACTAAATACTTATAGCCTGCTTAATAATGAACATACATCTCTTGTGCCTTCTTAAACTTCCATTGCATAAAATCAACCAAAGACTGTGGAAATAGTATTTTCACCGTATCCGCAAAACCAAAGAATTCCCGTTGAAGTTCCTGATTGATTACCACACAAATTTCGAAAGTTTTAGATCCGTCTTCATGCTCTTCAATTACTTTCTGACTTTTATGAAAAGGTTTGGTCTGGACATAAGGCGTATTTTGGTTATCCACCCAGAAACGGACTGTTTCAGCTTTCATCCCTGCATTCTTTGTTACGCCGACTAAATCTTCAAAGAACGTTTCCGGATCGAACAAATCATTTTCAATATATCTCTCCTTATCGGCTATTCCTATTTGATGTATCCGGTCTAAAGCCAGGTTTACCAGATTTCCTTTACGGTTACCAAACACAAACCAGCGGTTGCGGTATTCCTTTAACAGATACGGGTGAAACAGGAATGTATTAGCTGAACGGGCTTTAAATGAACGATATTTCATATGTAAGGCCTGTTTATTTATTATGGCATGGTAAATCGTATCCAGGTGATCCAACCCTTTTAAATTTTCATTTTTTTCGAAATCAATGACCGGAACGGTCTTTTGACGGGCTGATGTGATATGGTCTTCCAACCGGCTGACAATCTCTCCCATGCCTGCGAAGTAGGAAAATGCTTTAAACTGGCGTAAAACCTCGACTGCTTCGGACATGGTTTTTAAATCCTGTTCCGACAAAGGGGTATTGGTTATGCTATAATCCTCATCTTCATATTTATAATACTTGGAATCATACACTATAATCGGAGCATTATAACCCAATTTCTCACTTCGCATCATCTGGATATCCATTTGTATGGTGCGCCGGCTGATCCCTTTGTCTATACCTTCAAATTCATAAAGTGCATCGGAACAGGCGTCTATGAGATCTTCCAGTGTCCATTTTCTGTACTTATTACGGAGGCAGGTATCAATGGTTTTGTATCTGATGAGAGCATTTCGATTGACGGGCATAAGCTTATTATTTGATTTGTTTTCAAAAATATGAAAAATAATTTTCATCACGCAAAAACACTGCGCAATCGTGTTTGAACCTTTGCAATGTCAACCCATTAAAAGAGTGTCGTTATGAAATTCAATTTTACAACAAGTTCTACGAAAGCGGTTGGTCGGATAAGGTATTTGATATTATTGCAGCCATAGATCGGGGAGTAGATGCATTGGATGAGATAAGAAAAAGAGAATTGCAATGATCAATGAACTTTGCGAATGTCGTAGTATGGAGATACTTCGAACTGTAAATTCAAAAAACTTTATACAGATGTAACTTCGTCAAGTTCTTTTCAATTTAAAATAAAAACAAGTGCCGTAAGAAAGAGTTACTTCGACTGAACTTAGGGGAGGAATAGCGAAGCCGTAAAACCGGCAAGGCTATCCGGTTCGACTCCGGCAACGTCAAGCCCCGTTTCTCTTTTCGCATGTTACTTCTGTTTTCATATACATACAATATTATGATAGAATTAAAAGGAAAATACAACAAAGACTGCAAAATCTTCATCGATGATGTAGAGGCGGAAGCCATTGATTTGGTTCAAAACATCCTGAATAATGAGGTGTCGGAAGGCGTACAAGTGCGCATTATGCCTGATACCCATATAGGTAAAGGTATAGTTATAGGGTTTACCATGCCCGTAACTAAGATGGTAAACCCCAATTATATCGGCGTGGATATAGGATGTTCGGTAACTTCCCATAAATTAAATAAACGGATAGATGCCGGCATCCTCCCTGCACTGGATCGTGCAATCAGGCGATCGGTTCCTATGGGAATGAACATACGGAAGGAAAAAAATTACGATGACTGGTGGGTAGAATCCTATTTCGAGGTTGTAAATGCAAATATTGCTACTTTTCATAAGGAATGGATGAAACGCTTTGGTGAAGAAAAACTTCCCGTAAATATTGATAAAGAATACATTGCAAATTTATGTAAGAAAATTGATATAAAAGAAGAGGTATTCTATTATTCCATTGGAACACTGGGTGGAGGTAACCATTTTATTGAGATCGGCGAGTCGGCCCGTGATGCTTGCCATTACCTGACAATTCATTCCGGCTCACGTCATTTCGGCTTGAAAGTGTGTAATTATCATGCGAAAAAAATGCTTGCGCAAAGAGGGCTTACCCAGGAATATTTTGATGAGTTCAAACAGATAACCAGAAACACGCTGCCTACATCTGATATTCCACAAAAACTGGAGGAGCTGGCGAAAAGGTATAAGATTGATAAGAAAGAATACCTGCTGGAAGGAGATGATATGTATGCTTATCTGTTGGATATGGTCATTGCCCAGACATATGCTCAATTTAACCATAAAGCGATGTCGAAAGCTATATTCAAAGACCTTGGTGCGGATTATTTTGCGGTAGATTCTGTTTATTCCATGCATAACTTTATCGATACCACCGACTGGATAATCCGGAAAGGTGCCATTCGTTCTTATCAGGGCGAGAAAATGGTGATCCCGTTCAATATGCGTGATGGAATACTTATATGTGAAGGTAAAAGTAATCCGGACTGGAACTTCTCTGCTCCACATGGTGCCGGGCGTGTACTGGCTCGGAATAAAGCATTGAAAACACTGGATATGGAAGAGTTCTCAAAAGAAATGGAGGGTATTTATTCAACGTCTGTCTGCAAATCTACGCTTGATGAATCACCAATGGCCTATAAAAATAAAGATATGATCATGGAGGCTATAAAAGATACGGCAACAATCATAGATTCTATCCGGCCGGTAATGAATATCAAGGCAAAATGATTTTTTTATATAAAACACAGGTAATTCTTTATTAAACAACAAAACAGTTTTTGTTTATACAAAGAATTACCTGTATATAAGTAAATGAGTAACTCCTTCAGAGTAACTTTAATTCCAATGTTCCGTAATAATTAATATTTTACGAACTTATTATAATAGCTTTTTTCCTGTGACCGGGTTTGTATAATGTATATTCCGGAAGAAAGTTCATTTACATCAATTGTCGGTGAAGAATTGACTGTCTTTATAAGGTTGCCGTTAATGGAATAAATATTTACATATTCAATTTCTGATTGACAATTTATATATACATGCTGCTCACCGGGACGATAATAGATTTGTACAGGGGTGATTTTCCGGCCGCTTTCTACGGATGTGCCGTTATTAGTCGTATAAAGTTTGAAAGAATGCGGTTGGAGTGTTATCTTGTTGTTTTTATTACCTTCTGTTACCGTGATGGTTTCACCTGTAAAAATCTCTTCCCAGCTTCCCGTGGAGGTAAAAGACGGATTTATATCAATTGCTGTTTCTATAAAATTTCCAATTAATACCAAATCTTTATTTTCGGTTTGAAGGCGGATGGCGCGTCCGGTTTCCCAATCGGAACTTGTCGTTTGCATAGTAATATTTTCCGGTGAAGCGAAAAGCTCGGGATTTTGATTTCTGAATTTTATTAATTTACTATACGTTTCATATAGCCCTTTCCTTTCCGGTACATCATAATATTCCCATAAAACAGGTTTTTTTCCTGTTCTTCCGTTTTCGTCAATCGAAATATCATATCCTAACTCACCAAACTGCCATATCATTTTAGGTCCCGGTGTACAGAAAAGAAAAGCCGATGCCAGTTCCGCCCGTTTCATCCGTAACATGTTATCTGATGGCATCGTCCAGTTACCGTATGTTTTTGCTTTATACATATTCCTTTCTTCATCATGGCTTTCGGCATAGGTAACTAAAGCAGGGATATCCCATCCTCTTTTTGAATAACTTCCCCACGAAATGTCATTTTGTTCATTTTTCCAGCCCATGATACTTTCGCTATACGCATTATTCATATTGTTCCATAACAGCATTCCTGCCTGTGCTAATTCCAATTCTTCCCTGTTTTCCGCAAAATGTTCGAGAATGACATAGGTATTCGGTTTTATACTTTTGATATGGTTGTTATAATCTTTTAGAATAGCAATACGTGACGCATCATAATTTCCGGCAGTCGCTTCTGTCGATTGTTTTTGTGTAAAGCCTTTCGTAAGGTCGAAGCGGAAGCCATCAATATTGTATTCCCGTATCCAGTATGTAAGCACTCGTTTAAAAAAATCACGTGTTCCCTTGTATTCATGATTAAAATCGTTGAAGACGTTATATGGGTGCGGAGCTTCCCTGTTGAACCAGGGATTATCCGCGGCGGGAGCGTTTCCTTCCCAGTAAAGCCGTGCAAACGGATTTTGTCCGGTCGCGTGATTAAATACGACGTCGAGAATGACAGCTATGCCGCGGCTATGCGCTTCATCAATAAAAGCTTTGTAGTTATCCGGCGTTCCGTATGCTTTGTCGGCCGCAAAGTAAAAACAAGGATTATATCCCCAACTGTCATTTCCGTCGAACTCCTGGATGGGCATAAGTTCAATCGCATTTACACCTAATTCCTGTAAATAGTCCAGTTTATCCTGAACAGCCTGAATGTTGCCAGCTTCCGTAAAATCACGGATCAGCAGTTCATAAATAACGAGTTCTTCTTTCGGTACAACTTGATAATTTTTCGTTTTCCAGTCGTATGCTTGCTTTCCGGTCGCAAAAACGGACACGATTCCTTCCGTTTGTATCGGGTAAGGCTGGATATTGGGGTAAGTAGCCGCCGGTATTTCGCGGTCGTACCTGGGGTCTAATATCTTTTCGGTATATGCGTCTGCGATTTTAAACTCGTTATCAATAAGGTACTGGAAACCGTATTCTTTTCCTTTTTCCAATCCGGAAATAGTGCACCACCAATAATCGCCATCTTTAAAAAGTTGATAATCATTACTTTTTTTCCATTGGTTGAAATCACCCATCAGGTGTACATGTTTTTTCTCTGGGGCAAACAATAATAAGGTGACGGTATGGTCGTCGATGTAATTTATCCCATCCATAATGCCGTAGGGCCTTTTCCGTGTGACAGGTTCTGCAGGTATAAAGTTTTCTTCGTTCAGTAATACGAAAATGTCCGTATTACCTACTCCTTTTCCTTCCTTTGAATTGTCTGCACTTCTGAATACAAAGGCTAATTTTATAATTTCCTCACTGGCAGGTACACCGTAATATGAACGAATAGAAGGTGAAATATCCAGTTTCCACCTATTGTTCCCCATTGGTGTCATTTTATATTTTGCGTTGTTATCACCCCACTCTGGCGCATATTTCCAATCAGTATCATTTGTGCTTTTATCTGTGATGACTCCGGTATGTGCATATACTTCTCCTGTAAATCCCATTAGACCCTGATTGCCTTCTGATGCGTTGAATATAATCTCAGCCGGGCTGTTATCCGTCAGGGTCATTGGTTCGGTGATAATGATCTGTCCATAGGATAAGAAAGGCAGTATACATAATAATATTATTATTTTTTTCATTTTATGCATGTGTTTTTGGATTGTTGATACATCATTTGTAGACTGAAATAGCTGGTTTTAAAAAATAAACCACAGATCTATCAAATACATCGTTTCGTATAAAAACTGTTTATCTGATAAATCTGTGGTTATTGATAAGAGGTTAATTAACGGCTCAGTGTGAATGTATTGCCGTTTAATGCATTGGATAATCTTAATACGATGGTATAGTTACCTGAAGTTTCAACCCTGATATTGCCGCCGTTTAGGTCTAATTTGTCCGTTGTGCCGCCCATGTTGATATCCCAACTGTTGTTGGCTCGGAATTTGAATTCCTTCCCGCCTTCCAATGCAGTTGTAACCGTCCAGGTATTATTTTCCCTGTTGTATGTCATTGGGGTATCGCTATCCCATCCGCCCGGTGTAGCATCACCGATGATTCCCCAATTTGTCAGGGTTTGTTCATAGGCGAGGGTATTCAGATCCGCTTTCAGATAGTAGAATCCGGCAGCAGCATTTAAGTTACCGGCGCTTCCATCCGTACTTAGTCTTCCGTCACCTCCCTCACCGTAGTTGGTATTGTCCCAGTTCGGGGCAGAAGTAAACTTATATTCTCCATCAAGAAATACAAACCCGTCATATACCATATCCATATTTGCAGTATATAAAGTTGGAGCAGATGCCGGATCCCATCCCTGGTGATTTCCTGGAATATAAAGCAACGGATTGGCTTCCATCGGTTCTATTTTATACGTATATTCCTCCATATTGAGGGAGATCCTCACATACCCCGCCTGTTCTATTTGTATAGCTCCGGCATTTTCAGTTACGATAGTTCCTTCAAGGGAAGAATCGCCGTCTACGGCTGTACCATAACTGATCGACCAGAAATCACCTCCTGACTCGTGCAGGTCTTTGGCACTTTGTGGAGCGATTTTGAAGTATGTGTTTGCAGCAACTTCCAGGATAACCGAGAAATTCGGATCTTCGTATACGCTGCTTCCGCTATGACTGAACGGAACTAATGCGTCCGGATTCCATTCGTTCATATTACCTATTAAATAGTATGCGCTTTCAATATTTAACGCGACAGGCGTTACAACAGCCGGACCAACAATATTTGCAGTATTGGACCGTACTGCCGATGTGCCGATATGAATATATACATAGGTGCGTATAAAGAATGAGTTGGCATTCGGTGCTTTGCCGAATAATTCTTTAATTACATTATCCAGGTCGGCAACAGAAACTGATGCCGTTTGACCTTCAGCCGTAGAAGGTAAAGGCAGGTATTGGGCAAAATCCTCTGTTTTGGAAATTTGCAGGTCGAATGAGAGCGTAGCCCCATCCTGCATTGGCGGAGCTGTTGTTACGGTAACGGCTTCAATCATTGCATCTTCTTCAAGTTGACCAAGTATTAAAGGTGACGACAATCCTGAACCTAATGCAACCTGAAAGTCCGCATTTTTTGCATCTTCCTGCTCATTCGTTTGCGGAGGGGCCACATCTTTATTGAAATCCTCATCACATGAGATAAGCCCCAACATAAGAACGGATAATATATATATAAATGTCTTTTTCATTTTATTCTTATTTTATTGTTTACCTCTTATTATCTTACATAGCCTTCTCCGGTAAGGAAATTCAAATAAGCCCTCTGACCTTGTGTAACATTTACGCGATCCTGGTCGTCACCTTTCCCACGGTATTCGATCTTACCATCAAGAATGACAAATTCGGTTTTCCACCATTCGATTCCTTCCAGAACGATACACATACGCAGTTCCGCATCGGCTACAAAAGCAGGAGAAACAAATTCACCATCGCCGGTATCCGGTACGGTAAACCGGTTTGCTTCTTCGAATGTATCCCAGCCGCCGGCGGCGTCTCCCGTGAGGTAAACATTCGGGGGAAGGAATTCTACCGTGAAGTTATAATCGCGTCCTACTATTTCGGTAGTTACTACCACAATGTACCAGCCTGCATTATTGATCTTGATATTACCTCCTGAGTCTTCTAATCCGGCATAAGATATGCTTGAATCGGGGAAACGGCCTTCTTCATATCCGAATTCGCCGCCATCCCACGCTCTGCTGGTATTGAATTTGATCTCATCTCCTTCAGCGAAATATTGTACACTCCAGAATTTACCGTCATTCGAATGAACAGGTACCATTGAATAACTGCCGGTCCAATCCCATTCCGGAACGGTCATTGAACCAGTAATGTACATTGTTTCAGGCAAAGTCACAGGGTCTAATGCAAAATATCCTTTCACATTCGGTAAGACAATCGTATTGGATATGACTTCACCCATACCATTTGTAAGCGTTGCCCTTAGCCTCACATGCACAGGTATAGGTTCCGTAGGATAGTCCTCTTCATCTGTTATACCCAGCAGTCCTACCATTGCCACAGCGATTTCTGTTGCATCCACGTGCATTCTTGCGGCTGGATAAGGTGTAGGCAGGGTTGCATAGGTAGCAGGAGTTTCACCGGAAGCGTCAGTAAATTCACCCGAAGTGGATATTTGTACATTATAAAGAGTAGCTGCTGTAAAGCCGTAATCCGGTTGGGAAGTAGTGAGCTCCACCGTTTCCGTATTCATCAGGTCATATACTGCGTTGGCAGCATAGGGTGGGGTATTCAGCTGGAATGTTACAGGTGTTTGCAGTTCGGGATTGCTGTCCCTGTCTGAATCACATGAGAATGTGATGAACATACCCAACAATATTGATAAATATATATTTAGTTTATTCATTTTGCTGTATTTTAAATAATTATATCAACTATATCCTTAATACCCCGGGTTTTGCTGCAAGTTTGAATTGGCAGATAACTGACTGGTGGGTATAGGAAGTAAGCTAAGATGATTGCTGATGGATGTACCTTGTGGTAAACCACCTTTCCAGTCCCAGGTGTAGTTGGATGTAAATTTATTATGCCTGATAAGGTCTACTCTACGCTGGGCTTCAAAATAGAATTCGCGCGCTTTTTCATCTAAGATGAAATCCAATGTTAAATCAGCTTCGGTTATCGGACTCGCATTCGCGCGATTACGTAAAGCGTTAATGGCGCTTACCGCTTCAGCTCTGTTTCCACCTGCTCTTAAGGTTGCTTCTGCGAATGTAAGATTGGCTTCTGCCAGACGGAATAGAGGAAAGTCCATATCGGGGAATTGTAGGTTTGGATCGCTTCCGACATCACCGTTTTTTGTGATGTTCTTAAATTTGGTAACCGAATACCCTTCTGTAAATTCACTTGGCAATGTGATTTCCAGTGTACGATCAGTAGTCCAGAACATGGCGCGATCGTCGGCCACATTATTTAGGTTGCCGTCATATGCAAACTTTTGTATCAAGGCAACTCTGGCCCTGTTGCCACCCCATGCTTCCACCGTACCGAAATTTTGTTCGATATTCATATCACCGTTAAGGAAACTTGAAACAAAGAAAGCGCCACTCCAGGCTCGTGCATATACCCCGTCAAAACAGATCGGCATAATCATTTCAGGCGAGGTATGGTTATCGGCTTTGAACATATCTTCATAGTTCGGCTCTAACGTATATCCCGCATCCATCACTCTTTTGGCATAGGTAGCGGCATCTGCCCAACGCGCATTTCCGGTATATACCTCTGCATTCAGATATAACCGTGATAAAAGCATCCATACGGCAGCCTTGTCTGCACGTCCGTACAAATTGCTGCGGGGAGCAGCCATAACCGGTTCTATTTCCAGAAGTTCCTGTTCAATATAACTGAATAATTCCGATCGTGTTATACGTTCAGGTACATACGCACCAATACCTGTTACCTCATCTACAAATGGAACATTCCCGAACAGATCTACCAGATAATAATAGTCTAATGCACGGATGAAACGTACTTCGGCCCGTTGCAAAACTGTTTTTTCATCTTCCATTCCTTCTGTTTGGATAAGGAAATTATTACACTGTGCAATCTGGATATATAAACGGTTGAACATATTTAATACTACACCATTAGACGGCGTGAAGCGTGCATAGTTGAGCGGGAATACGTCTGTATCACCCGTCCATGCACATATCGCTTCATCTGACGATAGTTCATTAATGTTGAACATCATGCGCATGAGACCTGACGCGCCTTCGTCTGTATCTGCGATATCGGGTTGTCCTGCCGGACCCTGGTTACCTGTCAGGGCAAGTCCGGAGTATATTTTCGCAAAATTAGCATCCTGATCAAAGGTGATATCCATATTGGGATCGATCGGCGTTACATCCAGATCACCCACACAAGATGTTGTATTGATTGATAATACCAGTAATAAAACCGGAATAAGATATGTTGTAATTTTTTTATTCATGACGTAATTCAATATTAGAAGTTGAGACTTACACCTATAATACTTACCAGCGGACGCGGGTAAACGTTGTTGTCTATACCGAATGTCCGGTCTGTAGCATTGGCTACTTCCGGATCCAGTCCATCATATTTGGTAATCACAAAAGGATTTTGAACAGTTGCATAAACACGTCCGTTCAGGGTATTGAACAGATTGCTGAACGAGTATCCGAGTGTTATGTTATCCATACGTATAAAGGAGGCATTTTGTACATAATAATCGGAAAGCACATTTAAATCCTGAAAATTCGTTTCGAAGGCAGAAGAAGGACGGTTTGAAAGGTATCCTTTATTGTTTACCCAGCCCTCGCTCAACGGTGCGTTGAAAGAAGCAATATTATTGTATACATAATTATTGAAGCTTCCCCGGAGTGAAAAACTTAAGTCCCATTCCTTGTAAACTATTTTGGATGTAATACCCATGGTTACATCAGCAGCCGGTTTTTTGTAAAAGTATTTATCACCTTCCGTAATTTGTCCGTCACCGTTACGATCTACATACATACCTTCAATCGGCTTACCGTTTGTATCGTATACCTGTTGATATACATAGAATGAATTGATCGCATTCCCTACGCCCTGTGCCTGTATGGTAGTACCCGTACCACCCGAAATGTAACCGGTAGGTACGATTGTAGCTGCATCATCCTGAGCGGTGAGTTGCGTTATCTCGCTATCCGCCCACGCTATATTAAAACCTATATCCCAAAGCAGATCATTGGTGGCAATTGCTTTGGCATTGATTGCGAATTCAACTCCCTGGTTTTTCATAGATCCGATATTACTAACTATACGGTTTCTGAAATTCGTACCTGCCGGAACATCAATCACATTGATCAAATCTTTTGTATCCCGGTAGTAATAATCCAATGATCCTGTGATACGGTTGTTTAAAAAACCATAATCCAAACCGGCATTCCAGGTAGTCGTTTCTTCCCATTTCAAATCCGGGTTGTACCCGTGAGGACGGGAAATAGGCACCTGCCTGTCATCACCGAACTGATAATATGCGCCGTCCTGTCCTGCGAAATAGGTCGCCATATATGGATAATCTCCCTGTAAAATATCCTGTTGCCCGGTGATACCATATCCCAAACGGAGCTTCAGGTCAGATAATACGTCCACATCCTGAAGAAAACCTTCTTCTTTCATCCTCCATCCTAAAGCCACGGAAGGGAAAAGCCCCCAACGGTTGTCTTTTGAGAAACGTGAAGTACCGTCGTAACGTAAAGTTGCAGTAACGAGGTATTTATTTTTGAACGAATAGTTAAGACGCCCGAAGAACGACACCAGGTAATTTTCGGTTTTGAATATATAGGAAGTAGGATTTGATCCTTCTATATTATTATATTCGTTTTCCATCTTCCTGTGGAAATGTTGCCAGGAGTAACCGCCCATAATATCGAAACGGTGGTCTTCGTTGAATTCTTTTGCATATTGCAGGTAGAAATCGAGTAATAGATTGTATTTGTCGATAGTTTCCCAGCCTGTTCTACCGTTATCAATATAACCGATCGGTGATTCTTTCGGATAGAAAATATCCTGTGTTCCAGTGGCCAGGTCCATACCTAAATTTAAATTGGCTCTTAATTCAGGAAGAAAATGGAATTTATAATCGAACTGCGCATTACCCACAAGGTTTTTGGAATTTGCCGTTTCTTTCTTTTGTTTAAGGATTGAAACGGGGTTCTTTGTAGCAATCGATATAAATTCACCGCTTGTAGGGTTTTCCCATGCAAAATATCCACCATATTTAGGGTTTCCATCCATTACCGGTTGTGTAGGATCAAAATTTATCGCCGCACCGATAGCGCCCGTATCGGCAAACCGGGTATTTGCAATCATTCCTTTTCCATTAATGTTGATGGTTAAATGATTATCAAATAATGAAGGACTGACATTAAAAGAAGCTGTATATCTTTCAAAATTGGATGTTTTAAGAATACCGCTCTGATTGGTGTAACCGATTGAGACACGGTACGGCATATTACTTAAACCACCTGTTACAGATATATTATGGTCTGTTCCAAAAGATGTTCTGAATATTTCTTTCTGCCAATCCGTATCTGCGCTGCCCAATAATTGGGCGGCTCCGGATTCAGCGCCGAATGCCCCTGTAACAAAGTCGCGGTATTCGTTTGAATTCATTACATCAATTTGGTTTACTTTCGTGCTTAATGAGACGTTTCCATCATAAAAGACACGTGGCCTTGCTCCCGATTGTCCTTTTTTAGTGGTGATGATTATAACCCCGTTTGAGGCGCGGGAACCATAAATGGCTGTTGCCGATGCGTCTTTTAAAACCGTAAATGTTTCAATATCGCTTGGATTGACCATACTCAATGGATTTGATACACCTTTTACACCTTCATTATCCATCGCCAACCCGTCGATAACGATCAGAGGTTGATTACTTGCTGATAATGACGCACCCCCGCGGATGCGTATCGACGCACCGCTTCCGGGTGCACCTCCGTCCGTAGTTACGTTCACACCGGCGATTTTTCCCGTGATCATATCACTTGCCGTAGTATTAAGCCCACGGTTCATCTCATCCGGCTTAATTGCACTTACCGATCCGGTGACATCGTCCCTGCGAACCGTACCATATCCGATCACTACAACTTCTCCTAATACTTCCACATCTTCTTCCAGTGTGATAATAAAATTCCGTTGTCCTTCGGTTGAAACCTCCTGAGACTTATAACCTATATAAGAAATACTTAGTATAGAGCCGGAAGGTACCGATAGAGTAAAATTACCGTCAAAATCGGTAACGGTCCCTGTTGTTGTACCCTTAACAACAATACTTGCCCCGATAATGGCCTCGCCAGTGACATCTTTTACATTACCGGTAACGGTAACGTTCTGGGCAAAAGAAGTAATAGACATGATTAATCCTATCATTGCAAACAGGATTATTCGCGCATTGTAAGAATTTCTTTTTCTTTTCATGCATTAGATTGTTTTAATTTATACTATTATACCTATTAAAAATTAATAAAATAAGGCTATCATTTGTAAACACAAACGTATATTTCTAAAACCCTATTTATCTTAAAAATGTTTTGTATTAGTTAATAAAATCCACACAATCGTTCACGCAATCGTTTGCGTTATACCTGAAAATTAAATACATTTGAGAATTAGAATAATCATTAATGAAGAAGAAGCAAATAACCATTAAAGATATTGCACGAGACTTAAATATATCTCCTTCTACGGTGTCGAGATCTTTAGCGGATCATCCGGATATAAGCCGTGAGACTAAAGATCTGGTAATTGCATTCGCAAAAAAACATAAATACAAACCGAATGCTTTAGCATCGAGCCTCCGGACCAGTAACAACAAAATGATAGGAGTTATGATTCCCGAGATTGTTCATTTCTTTTTTTCTACCGTTTTATCAGGTATTGAAGATGAAGCAGAAAAGGAGGGTTACCGCGTTATTATCAGTCAAAGCAATGAAGATTATGCAAAAGAAGTTAAAGGAGCCCAGGCTTTATTAGAAGCGCGGGTGTGCGGTGTATTAGCATCTGTTTCTAAAACAAGCTTAAAATATGATCATTTTCAGGAACTCATTGAGAATGATATTCCAATCGTTTTTTTCGATAGGATATGTACAGGTATTCTAACGGATAGGGTGGTGGTAAATGATTATGCCGGTACCTATACAGCCGTAGAATATCTGATTAAAACGGGTTGTGAAAGGATTGCTTTTTTAGGTTCACCCGAACACCTTCCCATCTCAAATAACAGAAGAATGGGGTATGAAGATGCCTTACTTAAAAATGGTATTCCTGTGGATAAAGAACTTATGGTGATTTGTGATAATTATCAGGATGCACTTAAAAGAACGCCCCGTTTGTTATCTTTGCCCGTACCTCCGGATGCTTTTTTTACTGTTAATGATGAAACGGCTATAGGAGTTTTAAATACTGTAAAAGCGCGTGGGATAAAAATTCCTGAACAGGTTTCAATTTGTGGTTTTACCAATAGTAGCCTTACAGAAATGTGTTGCCCCTCATTAACTTCTGTCGATCAAAAATGTTATGAATTAGGAGCAACTGCCATGAAACTATTATTAAAAAGAATAAAAGGTGAAAATGCTGAACAAAAAATAGTTAATCGAATTATTAAAACAAAACTTGTGGTCAGGAAATCTACACGATAAAGATTAAATAAGAAAATAGTAAAATGAAAAAGAAACCTTTTTTAAGCTTTTGGCAAATCTGGAATATGACCTTTGGCTTTTTAGGCATTCAGTTTGGCTTCGCCCTTCAGAATGCTAACTCGAGCAGAATCCTTCAGATATATGGTGCCGATGTGGAACATTTATCACTTTTCTGGTTAGCCGCTCCTTTAACCGGCATGATTATCCAACCGATCGTTGGACATTATTCCGATAAAACATGGAACCGACTCGGCCGTAGACGTCCTTTCTTTTTAATCGGCGCGATATTGACAACCATAGCGTTGATACTGATGCCTAATGCGGGAATATTTCTTTCTCCTGACACAACGCATGCGATATTATCGCCGGTATTAATAGGGGCGGGGATGCTGATGATTATGGATGCATCAATTAACATCACAATGGAGCCGTTCCGGGCTTTAGTCGGAGATATGCTTCCCGCAGAACAGCATACGACCGGTTTCTCAGTGCAGACCTTTTTAATAGGAGTCGGAGCCGTAGTAGGATCATGGCTTCCCAGTATAATGAACAGGGTATTTGGTTTTGCCAATACGGCAGATGCAGGCGAAGTAGCCGATAATGTTAAGTTTGCATTCTATACGGGCGCAGCTATTTTATTGCTCAGTGTGTTATGGACTATTTTTAAAACAAAAGAATATTCTCCTGCCGAATTAGCTGAATTTTCTGAAGAAAAGAAAAATGTTACACATTCGGAAAAGCGTTCGGGTTTCATGGAAATTCTACAGGATATTAAACATATGCCGAAGATAATGTGGCAACTCGGTTTATGTCAGTTTTTTGCCTGGTTTGCACTCTATTCCATGTGGGTATATACTACACCGGCAATCGCCGATCATGTGTACGGTTCGCCCGATCCCACATCAGTAGGCTATGCAAATGCGGGTGATAAAGTGGGTGAGTTGTTCGGGATATACAATTTGGTTGCCATGATGTTCGCTTTATTATTGATTCCGATCGCAAGAGCGATTGGGCGCAAAATGACCCACGCTGTTTGTCTGACATTGGGTGGAGCGGGATTGATGTCGTTATATTTTCTTACCGATCCAAATATGATGATTTTCTCCATGATAGGAGTCGGAATTGCATGGGCAAGTATCTTAGCGATGCCTTATGCTATTCTTTCTGACAATCTTCCACCAGAAAAAATGGGAACATACATGGGCATATTTAACTTTTTTATAACGCTTCCTCAAATTACCAATGGACTGATACATGGTTGGATCGTAAAAAATATATACAACGGATATACTATCTACGCATTGCTGACAGGAGGCATCTTCCTTTTCTTTGCAGCCGCGGCCGTATTTTTAGTTCATGGAAAAACCATTAACGGTGTCAGGACAAAATAAAAGAGATGTCCGGTGTTCCAACTGTATGGCGTAATGCCTTATTCACATAAAACAGCAAGTTATTATAAAATAGAAAAACGTAGAATGAATAACCTCTGGGTCACCCGGAAGTTACAGTTGAAACATACCCCGGACATCGTAGCAAGATATTGGATAATTCAATATTAATTTTCCAGTTAAATCAAATAAGGTTTAATGTCCGTATTCATTCTCATGGCTTTCGTTTGATTGTTTTCCACCAATAACACGGAGTGCAACCATTAAAACAGTAACTACGCCAAGAATACCCATCGTTATATTTTTTACAGACACGCTATCGAAATCTGTTGTTCCAACTAATACTAATATGATAAATGACAGCATCATAGCTGCATCTACCAGGTCTTTATTGATACGCATATTTTTATTCTTTTATTAATTATTTGAAAATAATTATTTGTCTTCAGCACTAATGTCATCAGTAGAAGCACCAGGGTTACTCAATGCTTTCATTACACCGAACAATCCTCCGCAAAGGGTTATCATTACAATTACCAGTTTCAAATAATCATTGGTAATGATGGAACTAAAAGCCAGAACACATCCGGCAATAATTAATAAAAGGGAAATATATATGCCTGATTTTGATTTTTTAGTCGACATAATAAGTTGATTTTTTAGTATATATAAATAATATATTTGCGGTTATATAATCGCAAAGAATAAGACGGGATTAGATTATCAATCCCATAGAAAGTATATATACTTTAAATCAAATAATGATTTTCCGTAAGGCATATACATGATATCCCATACGGCAAAGAAGGGCGGAAAGTTTAGCCGTTTGACAAGTTGTTATGTATTCTGAAACTTTTTGAAGTTGAATAGTTTCTTTAATACGCAGGTATTGTAAAAGTCTTATGGTGTTTTTGTGAAGTTTAATACAGCAGTTGAAATTTGTTGTTTGTATATTCCTGCGTGCTATACCATGGCTGCTTTTCAGATCTTTGCTGATCAATTCAAAATTGCGCTGCACATCTTTACCATGATCCTTCCGAACGTGATTCATTTCATAACTTTTTACCATATCGCTATCACTTATTATTTCTTCTTTTAAATTAAGGAACAATAAGCAAACCAAAAGCGTACCGGTTATGAAAAGAATATTTTTCATCTGTGCAAAGATAGGACGTTTTTCTTTAGATATAACAATTGGTTATTATATTTGTTCCTCTTTTCAGTAAAATAAAAACCTGATCAATGACACTAAAAACAAATAATTTCAAATACTGGGTCGAAGCTGCGAGACCCAAAACATTAACAGCTTCAGTCAGCCCGGTTCTTTTAGGTTCAGTGCTTGCATTTTATGATAACATGTTTAATCCGGTACCTGCTATACTTTGTTTACTGGTTGCGTTATTCGCTCAAATAGCCAGTAATTTTGCCAACGATTATTTTGATTATAAAAAGGGAGCGGACGGAGAAGACCGGCTGGGTCCGCAAAGAGCTGTGGCATCAGGATGGATCACTCCCAAAGCCATGCTTACCGGTACTTTTATTACACTTGGACTGTCATGCTTGTGTGGCTTGGCATTACTTTTATTTGCCGGTTGGGAACTTATTTTTGTTGGAATAATAATGGCATTAGGTGTATTAGCCTATTCTGCCGGGCCTTATCCTTTGGCATATAACGGTTTAGGAGATGTGTGCGTTTTATTGTTTTATGGTATAATTCCGGTGTGTTTCACTTATTATGTACAAACCAATTCCTTTAGTTTACTTTCTTTCATATTGTCTTTAGCTGTAGGTTTGTTATCCATAAATATATTAGTGGTTAATAATTATCGTGATTACGAACAGGATAAAACTGCCGGTAAACGGACAACGATTGTATTGTTCGGTAAAACGTTTGGCAGAATCTTTTATTTAACAAATGGAATAGTAGCTTTATTACTGACTGTACCTCTTCTTTTACAAACAACCTGGTGGATTGAATTTCTGTTTGCCGCTTTTTTCGCTCTTTTCTGGTTCACCTGGCGTGAATTATATAAATATGACGGAAAAGATTTAAACCGGACACTCGGGCATACCGCAAGAAACGTTTTACTATATACCCTCTTACTTATTTTGATCTTAATATAAGCAACCGGGTTTCTTTTGAAATTTTTCTGATAATTTAATATTATAAAACCTGTTTAACCCGGCACTACCGTTGTAGTCCGGATTAAACAGGTTGTCATTTATTCCACTGTAACTTGTCTGCCTTCTGTATTTGCCTGTATTAGTTTGTCATACATTGATTCACAATAAACCGGTGGCAGGTAGAACGTTCCCATATAGGCGGTGGTAAGGTTGATACGGATAGTCACTTGCCGCCCGGAGCGAAGGTTATCAATGTATGAATAAACCCTGTCGTCGCGAATATCCTGATAGCTGATACCATCTGTTTGTTCCGGTTGAGTTCCTTCATGGAGGAAACGGGTATTCAGTATCTCCCAACCCGCAGGGAAGACTTCGGTTACCACTAAATTCTGCATGGGGTTACCGGTCGGATTCTTAACAGTAACAACAGCGGTGAAATTGGTTCCCTGAGGCAACTGGTTCACATTTATAATTCTACCGTTACCATCCTGATAGCTTACATTTATGGAAACTCCCTGCGCGTAAGCCACTTCCTCGCCCTGATCAGGAGTTCCTTCAGAAATGGCGCGGACAAACATAGTTGCTTTACCGTCATTTCTGATTTCTACACGTGCAGAAGAAGGACCGTCTGTAAATAAGGTTTCAGACCATATGTTTTTAGGAGTTTGCACCAGGGTAGATTTTCCATCAAAAGAATATGTGAAGTCCATAGATTCGGCGACCCGGTAACGATTCATGTAGCTGGAAATCCCAATAAGTGCAAAAGCTGTTTCTTGTGTACTTAGCCATTCATCTGAAGATAACACTTCCGAGATGCGACGACTTACAGTGGCTGCTTCCTGCCCTTTTTTAAGTAAGCTCAATGCCTGTAAACGAATGCCTAAATCGCGGAACTCACTACCGTAAGTATAATCATAAGCCGTATAATTCGTCTTTTCTTCCGTCGTTTTCGTGATTAAGTCATTTGCCACATCTTCTCTTCCGACAAGGGCATAAGCAGATGCCAGTAACCATTTGCTGGTTTCGTTTAAACTGTTACGTTCTTTCATACGGTTCATAGCGCCTAATTCGGCTTGTTGGGAAAGGGCCAAGACATATAAACGATAGGCCTGGATCATTTCTTCTGATTGATAATAATTTTGATTGGTTACAGGTTTCCAGCTTCGGGCAGCTCTTTTAATGTAATTCAGCACCGAACGTTTCAAACCATCCGGAACCACATATCCTTTAAAACCGGCTTCAATCATGAAGTGGGCCGCATATACCGTTCCCCATCCATTGCTGTTCGATCCCCCCGGCCAGTAGGAGAATGCTCCTTCCGGCATCTGGTAAGACCGGTATCGCCTGATCACCTCCTTCACCGCTATTTCTATGGATTGTTCCTGATTTTTAGTCAGTGAAGCGAATTCTTTCAGATATAACTGTGGAAATGCTTTCGACGTAATCTGCTCCAGACAGCCATGTGGATAACCAAGCAGGAAATTAAGCCGCGAAGACAGATTGATAGGCTGAACATCGGACACTTCCAAAATAAGCGAATTTGTACCGGCCATTCCGGGTAACGTTACATTTTCTTTCCACGACTTGCCTGCATCAAGGGTAATTGCCTGTACTTTGGTTTGGGGGCGACGAACCGAACGTATTTCAATATCTGTTTCGTAAACTGATTTTTCACCTTTTCCGGTAGCTGTAATTATAACTTTTCCCGCACCGGGCTGGCCTTTTACCCTGATCCTGAAAAGCGCCTGTTTATCTCCCTGTTCACTAAAATGAAGATCATGTGTCTTACTTCCCACGACTTCCATGTTATCAGAGCTGGAAATACTAACTTTTACATTTCCTACATTGTCTTCAGTTGCAAAAACCGTAGCAGGGATAACCATCTCTTCCCCGATACCTATCACACGGGGCAGTGTACCCAATAGCATAACCGGTTTACGGACCATAACGCTTTTATCACTATGCCCGTAAGCAGAGCCGTCGCCGGCTACTACCATTATACGTACACGTCCGTTATAATTCGGCATTTTATAGGTATGACGTTTTGTTTCTCCTTTTTTCAGTAAGAAAGGGCCTTCAAACTGAACGACGGGTTTAAAACGATTGACTATAGCTTTTGGTCCTTTATTCAGCGCATCGTCACCACCTATACTGAATAATTGTTCAATACGGCCGCCATAGGCTCCGAGTATGTGATTATACATGTCCCACGTAGAAACACCCAATGCTTCCCTGGCATTGAACACTTTCCACGGATCAGGTGTGGGGAAACGCGTTAAATCGAGTAATCCCTCATCCACAATAGCTAATGTATAGGCCATCGTTCTTCCGTTTTTCTCGGAAACAGCAACTGTGTAGTTTTCTTCCGGTTTAAATTCTGCCGGAGTTTGAATTACCGGATGCAGATAGCTGGCAGGAGAACTTACAGTAAATGGCGCTACACCGTATAAACGGATAGGTAGGTCATTTGTCGTATTCCCATGAGGTTGTAATAGGGTTATGTATATATATGCATTGGGTTGCATTTCTTCAGTAGCATCTATTTGGATGGTTGTTTCACCCGGCTGACATAAATGCTCTGATACGGACAATAACCTTGAGCCGTTTTCAATATTAATTATGGCACGGCTTCCTTCAGGAGAGGGGAAGGATACCGATATTTTTTCTCCCGGGGAATAAATTTCTTTATCCGTTTTAAAGCTCAGCAACGTAGGTGAAGTGGAGCCATCACCGTCACGGTTACGGAGTACCCCGTAGTCGGGCCAGTCGAAATAGCTCATAATACCGGTTGAGTGTTTACCATTACTATCTTTTACTTTAATCAGGTAAGTTCCCCATTCCTCATACGCCATGTTTAGCTTAAAGTTTCCTTTACCGTCAGCATTCGTTTTTACGGTAAATTGTTTCGTAGGTGAATAATAAGAATCAGCGATGTAATTTGCCAGTTGTTGATTGGATGAGTTCCACCACCAATACCAACTTACTTTATATACTTCAACTTCCAATTCCGTGGCCGACGGCTTTCCTTCATAATCCACCGATACCACATCAAATGTATGATCCATGTCGGTAACAAGCTGTGTTTTATCTGCCTGAGGAGACTTGATCCCGATGTATCGCTTGTAGGGTGAATACAGCATATTGGCTCCGTCGATACTGAAATCACCGGATTCCTCATATACTCTGGTCGTGAGGTTTGCCAATAACATACCGGGGGCAGAATTGCCTACATCAAACCGCGCTTCGATCGTAGCATCACCCACATTATTTGTTTTTCCCTCAATCAGCTTACTTTCTTCACTACTGAATAGCTTGGAAGGATCGTCAAACTTGTAACCGCTGAAATCTTTAAAACTTGTAGTTGTAGGTATAAAAGTTGCCTGGACATCATATTTGAGATCTCTTGCAACGGCTCCGTGCATCCATTCCGTATGTAATGGTATTTTTACTGTCTCGCCACGTAATGCGGGTTTATCAGGAAAGGTGAGGTTTATTTTCAGCCTGTTGGGTTTGATAGATTCGATTCTGATCCCTTTGGTAAAGCTTATGCCTCCTACTGTAGCTTTAACGTTCCATGCGCCTGTAGGAGCGTCCGGTTCTGTCGGCATTGCAAATGTATATAAGCCGAGTTCGTTTGTAGTTTGGGATTTACGCAAATACGATTGTCCCAACGGATTGAACAGTTCCATCACGACCGGATGATTTTTCGGTAGACTTTTCATTTTATCGTTCAACATGAAACTCAGGAACAAAGTGTCTCCGGGACGCCAAACGCCACGGTCACCATAAATAAATCCTTTAATACCTTTTTGAATCACTTCCCCGGATACGTCGAACGAACTAAGTGAAAGGGCAGATCCCTGGTCTATTCGCATATATGATCGTTGTTTTTCCTGAGATGCAATCATATAATAGGGTTTTCCGTTACTTAAAAGGATTTTAACCATCCCTTTGTCGTCTGTTACGCCGGAACCGATGATCTGGTGCTGATAATTGTATAATGATATATTTACGGCACGTTCGGGGTAAGTGGTAAGCAGGTTATGCACCATGACGGTCATTTCATCGTTCTCGCCCATAACAGCCATAAGGCCGAGATTCGTGGCAAGAATATTTTTTTGCTTTACTTTATTGAAATAATAGCTGTCCGAACATGGGTTTTCCCTTTCGTAATAATCGTAGTCATCATAGTCTACATCTCCGTTGTAATAATAACCTCCACGATCGAACTTTGATAGTTCTTCTTTGAAACGTACTTCATCTTCCGCCCAAATTTGTTCTTTTGTTTTTTTATTATCATTATCATCACAGGGATAAACAGAAAGGTCACGGTTGTAACTTAGCTCTATACGGTAAATAGCTCCCGGTTCGGGTTCAATCATCTCATTTAAGTTCAGTCCGTATGTCCTCCATTCAGACAGGTTAGTACCCTCTTCGTCGAAGAAAATGGTTCTACGGGCTACTAATCGTCCTACGCGTGAAAGTTCAGTGGAACCGTTCAACATGTTGTATTGAAGAAACTGGCCGATATTTTTTTCCAAAACTTTAATTATTCGTACTGTAACACCTCTCAGATAAACAGCCTGAAAAGGCACATTTAATTCTTTTGACTGAGGTATGATGGTTCCGTTTCCAGTGAAACGCACATCAGGTAAAGCGTTGATAAGCTCAATTTCCTCTTCTAAGTCTTCGCCGATTGGACGTCCGTTTTTACTCCGTAATGAACCGCTCAGGAATATGGTTTGCATTCCAGTTTTTTTATTGTCGGGGTAAAGGCGTAGTTTGTTATCCTCCGCGTGTACGGTTACGTTTTGATTTCCTTTTATATAAGCTAATCCTTCATAACTTTGCAAGGGATCGAGCAGGTCGGTAAACGTTATTTCTACATACCTTTCAGGTTCTTTAATATAACGGACTTCATATACGGTAAAATCACTAACTGACGGGATGGAGGTAGTAATTATAGTATCCTGTTTAATACCCAGTTTGTTTGGTGCGATAGAAAGTTCAAATGTGCGGTTATCCTTTTCACCTGCGGGAATATTTGCTACTGTAAGCAGGTGATTTTTTTCATCGCCATTGTGCGACCATACCATTTCCGCATTCTCGGAAAGTTGGATTAAAGATTCGATAATTTCAGGTTTTTCGCGGTCGGGGGTCGCGATTGAGTACACTATATTATAAGCATTTTCGTTCTGGGGATTGATGTCTACCGATTCAAGATTTGCCCGTAAAGTCAAAGGTAAGGTAGAAAAACTGAAGGTAAATATTTTATTTTCATTTGATGTATCGAACCAACCTGATAGATCAACAGATACTTTATATTGTGTATCCCTTTCAAATGATTCTGCAGGTTTAAAAATAATTGTACTGTTATTTTCAAAAGAAAAAACTCCTTTGATGTCGGGTTTTATCTTTATGTATTTGTTCAGGTCGGCGTTGATAACCTTTTCCTGTGATACATCCTGGGTGAATATAAGTACCATGGGTGAAAAACGCGAAATTTTACCCGAAGTAAAAGCCTCCACGTAAGAATTGAAAGATTTTATTTCATTCTCAGCTGTTTTTTGTTTACATCCTGTAGAAAACAACACCAGTAGAAAGGATAGAACCAAGTAATATGGCTTTAACATATTGATAGTTTTTTAGATTATTCTCGGACAAATATAAAAAATATAATAGTCGGAAACCTTACAATTGACAATTAATTTTACAGACCCTTTTAATGCGCCCTTTCCCTGAACTCGGAAGGAGTTACTCCTTCCTTTTTCTTGAAAAAAGTAGAGAATTGTCCTGAGTTCTCAAATTTAAGGCTGTAAGCGATTTCAGATATGTTAAGTGATGAGGTAGTTAATAGTTCTTTTGCCCTCAGTAATCGTTGTTGTAATTGATATTGGGCCGGGGATACGCCCGTATATTCTTTAAACATCCTCCGAAACCAGGAATAACCTAGTCCTAACCGCGAAGCAATTTCTTCGGGGCTTATGGGATTTTCGATATGTTCTTTCATTAATATTCTGGCTTCATTTATTTTATCAACAACATATGTGTTTGTAAACGAAATGTTTTTCTTTTTGTAGTATACCGAACCCAATATTTGAAGCACGATACTGGAGATCATTTGCTGGTAACCCGACTTTTCCTGTAATGCAAACCTAAGTATATCATTATATAATCCCACAATCGTAGCGCTAAGTCCGATCCGGTGCAAAGGTTCATTAATCGTAAAGAACTGCTTTTCCACCCGCTTGTCAATGTGTATCCCACGAAATCCGACCCAGTATTCGTCCCATCCGGTTTCTTTATCCGGGTAGTAACTATGCCATTCACCGGGAAAAAGCAGGATCATGGTGCCGGCGGAGATTCGTTGACGGGTCTTTACTGATTGTGAAGAGAAATAACCGTTGCCTTTTGTAATGTAAACTAATTGGTATTCATTCAGAATACGCCCTGTCTGCGGTTTAAAATCATAATCATCGGGATGCCGTGAAACCGGATAGTTCCCTTTAGGAGGTACAAATTGGTATCCTACAGTAGAAACTACAATTCCCCAGTCTTCATCTGTAGGACTAATAGTCAGGTACCGTAACTGGTCGTTGTGTTTATTCATGTCAGAATTGAAAGGTTTAATATCATTTTCATAAGCAAAGATAGTAAAATGACGGTTATTTTTGTATCAGAACTTTTGTTAATATATCTGCCACCATGAAGAAACATAACTTTTTAGCAATTGACATAGGTGCTACCAGCGGACGGGCTGTTGTCGGAACGATGAATAGTGACAAATTTGAAATGTCGGAAATCCATCGCTTTCCCAATCATATGTTTGAACTGCACGGCCGTTATTATTGGGATATTTTCAGCTTATACCAATCCATTAAAACCAGTCTTGCATTGTGCGCGCGGGAAAATATAGCTATCAATTCCATTGGAATTGACACATGGGGCGTTGATTACGGATTTATTGGAAAAGACGGTTCACTTATAGGTTTACCGCGTGCATACCGTGATCCGTATACCAATGGCGCGCCGGAAGAATTTTTCAAAAAGATCCCCCGTGAAGAGGTGTACAGGCTTACAGGTATACAGATTATGAATTTCAATAGCCTGTTTCAGCTTTACCGGGCAAAGCAGCAGGGTTCTGCTCCTTTGGAAGCAGCGGAGGAAATTCTTTTTACCCCTGACTTATTATCTTTTATGTTAACGGGGCAACGGGTTTGCGAATATACTATCGCATCCACTTCTCAGCTGCTGGATCCCTTTACCAAGCAATTTGATCCGTTTTTACTTAAAGCAGCCGGAATTCCCGTTTCAATCCTTCGCAAACCTGCTGAACCCGGTACCTTTATCGGGTATTTAACCGGGGAAATAGCCAAAGAAACGGGAGTCGGCACAATACCTGTAGTAGCTGTTGCCGGGCATGATACCGCATCAGCAGTTGTGGCAGTTCCGGCTGTAAATGAGAATTTTGCCTATCTCAGTAGTGGGACATGGAGCCTGATGGGGATTGAAGTTGATCAACCCATTATCACGGATAAATCCTTTCAACGGAATTTTACCAATGAAGGAGGTATCGAAGGTACCACACGTTTCCTGAAAAATATTACAGGCATGTGGCTTCTCGAGCAGTGCCGGAAAGAATGGGAAAGGGAAGGACGCAGCTATACATATGCACAGATCGTCGAAATGGCGGAAAAAGCATCAGGCTTTAAATCGACAGTTAACCCTGATGATAATTGCTTTACTAATCCGGTAAGCATGCATACTGCGATAAGCGATTATTGCAAATCGTCTAACCAGTCAGCACCTGTTAATGATGCTGAATTTGTTCGTTGTATTTTCAGCAGCCTGGCTTTACGTTATAATGATGTATTGGAACAATTAAAACAAATGGCGCCTTTTCCAATAGAAAAATTACATGTTATAGGCGGAGGGTCTAAAAACAGGTTATTGAATCAATTTACTGCCGATGCGATCGGCATACCAGTCATCGCCGGTCCGGGCGAAGCTACGGCTATCGGTAACTGTATGATACAGGCAAAGGCTGCCGGATTGGTAAAAGACCGGTGGGAGATGCGCAAAATCATAGCCGATGCATACCCTTCCGAGATATTCAATCCTCTGACTTCTTAACTCATAAATAAAAAATATCATGAAAAAAGAACAAACTATTCAATCCTCTTTCAATGAAGCTGCAGAGCGATACGCAGCATTGGGTGTTAATGCAAATGATGCCCTAAATAATATGGACAAAATTTCGCTGTCGCTGCATTGCTGGCAGGCTGATGATGTAAGCGGATTCGAAAACCAGGCAGGCGAATTAACAGGTGGTATACAGGTGACTGGTAATTATCCCGGTCGTGCCCGTACAATCGACGAATTGCGTGCCGACATTACAGAAGCGACTTCTTATATCGCGGGTACTCACCGTTTAAGCCTCCATGAAATATACGGGGACTTTCAGGGAAAGAAAGTCGACAGGGATGAAGTTGAACCTAAGCATTTTCAAAGCTGGATGGAATGGGCAAAAGAGAAAAATATGAAGTTAGACTTCAACAGTACCTCTTTTTCACATCCCAAGAGCGGCGACCTTACATTAGCTAATCCCAACGATCATATCCGTAATTTCTGGATCGAACATACGAAACGATGCCGCCTGATAAGCGAGGAAATGGGTAAATTTCAGAATGATCCCTGTATGATGAACCTTTGGATTCACGACGGAAGTAAAGAGGTTCCTGCAAACCGTTTAAAATACCGTCGCATACTTGAACAATCATTAGATGAGATATTTTCTAAAACATATCAGAATATGAAAGATTGTATTGAAGCAAAATTATTCGGTATTGGTTTGGAAAGTTATACGGTTGGTTCCTATGATTTTTATCTGGGATACGGGGCAAAAAAAGGTAAGATAGTTACGCTGGATACCGGACACTTTCATTTAACTGAAAGTGTGGCAGATAAAGTATCGTCATTATTGCTGTTTACTCCCGAGATCATGCTGCACGTAAGCCGTCCTATACGTTGGGATAGCGACCATGTAGTTATTCTTAACGATGACCTGGCAGACTTAGCCCGCGAAATTATCCGTTGCGATGCTCTCGACCGCGTACATATCGGGCTTGATTATTTTGATGCAACAATCAACCGTATAGGTGCATATGTAATTGGCTGCCGTGCCACACAGAAAGCATTCCTGCAGGCCCTCCTTGAGCCTTCGGCATTATTGCAGCAATACGAAGAAGAAGGAAAATACTTTGAACGTCTGGCTTTGCAGGAAGAATGCAAGTCAATGCCCTGGAGTGCCGTATGGGATATGTATTGCCTTCAAAACAATGTTCCAATAGGCGAAGATTATATTGCGGAAATACAGAAATACGAGCGTGAGGTAACGGGTAAAAGATAAAAAATAAATCTTATGAACATATTAATAGGTTTGCTGATAATCGCCGTAGGCAGCTTCGGGCAAAGTAGTTCGTATGTACCGATTAATAAAGTAAAAAGCTGGAGTTGGGAATGCTTCTGGCTCGTCCAGGGAATATTCGCCTGGTTGGTGTTTCCCTATCTGGGTGCATTACTTGCCGTGCCTGAAGGGAGCAGCCTGGCAACTCTGTGGCGTGGAGGAAATACGTTGATGCCGTTTGTTTACGGTATACTCTGGGGTGTGGGCGGCTTAACTTTTGGTTTAAGTATGCGGTATCTTGGTATTGCACTTGGGCAAAGTATTGCATTGGGTACATGTTCCAGTTTTGGAACACTTCTTCCTGCAGTTTTCGGGGGAATGAATCTGTTTCAGGGTAACGGCCTTATTCTTCTCATCGGTGTCTGTATTACGCTGGCGGGTATTGCCGTTATCGGGTACGCAGGAAGTCTGCGGGCAATGAATATGACGGAAGAGGAAAAGCGGGCGGCTATTAAAGATTTCGCGCTGACAAAAGGACTGGCTGTGGCTCTTCTTGCCGGTGTAATGAGCGCGTGCTTTAATTTAGGATTGGAGTCGGGAAATGAAATTGTAGAAAGCGCAAGGTCAGCCGGAGCAAATGATTTGTTTGCACTTAATCCGGTAATTATGCTTGTTACCATGGGAGGGTTCCTTACAAACGCTGTGTATTGCATCTTTCAGAATATAAAAAATAAGAGCGGGAAGGATTATTTTTCGGTTTCCGGCAGTACCCTTGTAAATAATGTTTTATTTTGTGCATTAGCAGGTGTGTTGTGGTATTCGCAGTTTTTCGGATTAGGAATGGGGAAAAGTTATTTTGCCGGTTCTCCTGTTATGCTGGCTTTTTCATGGAGTATACTGATGTCGCTGAATGTTATTTTCAGTAATGTCTGGGGAATCGTACTGAAAGAATGGAAGGGAGTAAGTAATAAAACCGTCTATGTATTGGTTGCCGGAATATGTATTTTGATATTTTCGTTATTTTTCCCCAACCTGGTATCTTAACAAAGGGTTGCTTATTGTATTTTTTTTAAGTTAGCCCCAAAACGGGTGCGCATGAAAATAAAATTTATTGCCCAGCCGCGAAAATTTTACTGAGCAGGAAAATTCAAATTCATGGGCATATTGTCGGAATCCGCAACAAAACAGGATTTTACTTATTGTATTTTTTAAAAAATTATTTGTTCCGGGAAAAAGAAAATAAATGAAACAAACAAATATAAAATGATCAGGGATAATAAAGATTTAATGGCCGAAATAGGGCGTATTGCCGAAGTGGCAGGATATCTGTGGACAAAAGGCTGGGCCGAAAGGAACGGAGGTAATATTTCCGTGAATATAACCAAATTTATGACAGAGCAGGAGAAAGTGATGCCCTCGCTTTGTGATGTAATCGCATTGAAGGAAGGTGTACCTGCATTGGCGGGGCATTTTTTCTATGTAACAGGAACCGGTAAACGGATGCGCTATGTAGCAGAAGAACCTTTTCAAAACGGTTCGGTTATCCGTATCTCAAGAGACGGGATGTCGTTTGAAATAATATGCGAGGACGTCATTTCACCCACCTCGGAATTGCCTTCCCATCTGATGATGCATAACTATTTACGTGCGGCCGGACGTGAAAACCGCGTGGTACTCCATACGCATCCTACCGATCTTATAGGACTGACGCATTGCAAACCTTTTATGGAATCCGCGGTCATTACACGCCTTTTGTGGAGCATGATACCCGAATGCAGGATTATCGTGCCGAAAGGTATCGGTATTGTACCCTATGAAATTCCCGGTACGCTGGAATTGGCACATGCTACTATTAAGCAATTGGAAAAACATGACGTTGTTTTCTGGGAAAAACATGGTATACTTGCTGTCGGAGACGATATTATCGAATGCTTCGACGCGATAGATACACTGAGCAAATCGGCACAGATTTACTTCAGCGCACGTATGGCCGGATACGAACCGGCAGGGATGACCGACAAACAGTTGGACGACCTTGTCCCGGCTTTTAATTTAATAACTGAGTAATTCAATAATTCATTAACAGAATGACTCAATAACTCATTAACAGAGTAACAGAATAATTCAACTAACCAATGACTCAATAATTGGATAACTTAATAAAATTGTAAACTTTATGGAATTTATCAGATTAAAAATTTATTATAATAAAGCATCAATTACATCCCAATTGAATTTATTCAGTTATTCAATTATTCAGTTACTGAGTCATTCAGTTATTGAGTTATTCATCCTGCTGAGTCTATTGAGTTCATTTACTTCTTTAAACGCCCAACAGCGCGACAGGAGAGTCAGGGAATACCTTTCACCTGTACGCATTGTATGGCAACAAGGGGAGGATTCCATCAAAAATGCCGATTATCTTTTATTGCCGGGTAACGGCCAGTCGGATCTTGCGAACAACCGCATATGTGTGATGAAAAGTACGGAAACCGCCACACCTGCTATTTTATTGGATTTCGGCAGGGAATTACAGGGGGGTATTCAGATCGTAACAGGGATGCCTTCGTCACAGAAACCGGTGGAAATACGTGTACGTTTTGGAGAATCGGTTAGTGAAGCCATGAGCGATATTGGCGAAAAAGGAGCTACTAACGACCATGCCATGCGTGACTTTACCATAAGCCTTCCCTGGCTGGGCGTCACGGAAGTAGGTAATTCCGGTTTCCGTTTCGCACGCATAGATTTAGTAAGCAAATCAACTGAATTACACCTGAAAGAAGTCCGCGCCATTTATTCGTATCGTGATATTCCCTATAAAGGTTCATTCCGTTGTAATGATGAACGCCTGAACCGCATCTGGCAAACCGGAGCCTATACAGTTCACCTGAATATGCAGGATTACCTGTGGGATGGTATCAAACGCGACCGCCTGGTATGGGTGGGTGATCTTCATCCGGAAATAATGACTGTAAATACTGTTTTCGGATACAACGAGTGTGTGCCGAAAAGCCTTGATTTAATACGCGACATCACTCCTTTACCCGGATGGATGAACGGTATCAGCTCTTATTCGATCTGGTGGGTGCTGATTCATCGCGATTGGTATTACTATCAGGGAAACCTGGCTTATCTTCAGAAACAACAACCCTATTTGTCGGAACTTCTTCGTCATCTTATCAGCAAGATTGATAAAGACGGCCGGGAGAAGTTAGACGGAAACCGCTTCCTCGACTGGCCTTCCAGCGAAAATAAAGAAGCTATAGATGCCGGATTGCAAGCCTTAATGATAATGGCGCTCAAAGCAGGTGAGGAGCTAAGCGCGGTATTAGGAGATTTCGAACTGGCAAAAGAATGTGGAAAAACAGCAAAGCGTGCACAAAAAGCTTCTCAAAAGATACAAAAGGCCATCCTTGAATCAGGAAAAGAACCCGATGCACCGGGTTCCAAACAAGCTGCTTCGCTTATGGCATTGGCAGGTATGATGTCGGCGGAAGAAGCTGATGCTAAATATTTATCGGTAAACGGCGCGAAAGGATTTTCAACATTTTATGGATATTATATGCTCCGCGCTATGGCCGCGGCTGATAATTACCAGGGCGCTTTAGATGTAATCCGGCGGTATTGGGGGGCCATGCTGGATTTAGGAGCCACCTCTTTCTGGGAAGACTTTAATATGGACTGGATTCCCGATTCGGGACGTATAGATGAAATAGTGCCGGAGGGAAAAAAAGACATACATGGCGATTATGGTGACTATTGTTATAAAGGATTCCGCCATAGCCTTTGCCACGGCTGGGCGTCAGGGCCTACGGCATGGTTAAGCGAATACGTGCTGGGTGTACAGGTATTGGAACCCGGTTGCCATAAAGTCAGCATCAAACCTAATCTGGGTGATTTGCAATGGGTGGAAGGAACTTTTCCGACTCCCAAAGGAATAATATCGATCCGTCATGAAAAAGATACCGACGGACAAATAAAAAGCACTATTAACGCCCCTGCAGGTGTGGAAATCATACAATAATTATACAGGTACAGATGAAAAAACTACTCATATTAACCGCTTGTATGCTGGCAACCTTCTCTTCTTTTGCTACAGATTGGAAAGGACAGTGGATTAATACTGAACGATGCCAGAGTTCGACTAATACATGGCTTATTTACCGTAAGAACGTTTCAATAGAAAAAGTGCCACATTCACTGAACGCCCGGATCGCTGCCGACAGTAAATACTGGCTATGGATAAACGACCGGATGGTCATATTTGAAGGAGGGCTGAAAAGAGGACCTTCTCCCAGGGACACGTATTATGACGAGTTGGATATAGCCCCGTATCTGAAAGCGGGCGATAACACGATAGCCGTATTGGTGTGGCATTTTGGAAAGGATGGTTTCAGTCATGTGAACAGTGGTAAGGCCGCTTTGCTGTTTGATGCGGTAAGCCGGGATATCGAGATCGTGTCGGATCAAAGCTGGCGATGCGCCGTTTATGAAGCCTACCAGGATACCGAAGCCCCATTTCCGAATTACCGTTTGCCGGAAAGCAATATCCGTTTTGATGCCCGGCTGGAAATACCGGATTGGCACAAAACAACGTTCAAAGGACATTTACCTCCGGCTGTACCGATAGCCAAAGCCGGCGATGCCCCATTCGGGGAGTTGGTTAAACGCAACATTCCCCAATGGAAAAACAGCGGTCTAATATCCTATACCAATATGCGGAAATCTACGGCAGGCGATACAATATACTGTAAACTTCCCTATAATTGCCAAGTGACCCCTTACCTGAAGGTAGAAGGAAAAGCGGGAGCCGTTATAAAAATACAGACGGATAATTATGAAGGCGGAAGCGAAAAGAATGTGAGAGCCGAATATATTACCCGGGATGGTGTACAGGAATACGAAAGTTTCGGCTGGATGAACGGGCATGAAGTATGGTATGTCATTCCCGAAGGTATAAAAGTGCTCGAAATGAAGTATCGCGAAACGGGATATGATGCGGAGTTTTCAGGTTCTTTCAGTTGTAACGATCCTTTTTACACTGAATTATGGAAACGTTCCGCCCGTACGCTGTACATTACCATGCGCGATAATTATATGGACTGTCCGGACAGGGAACGTGCGCAATGGTGGGGCGATGAAGTAAATGAATTAGGCGAAACGTTCTACGCACTTTCTCCGTCAAGCCATAAGCTGGCGGTAAAAGGTATCCACGAGTTAATGAACTGGCAACGCGAAAACGGAACGATTTACTCGCCTGTGCCTGCCGGAAACTGGTTTAAAGAACTTCCGTTGCAAATGCTGGCATCCGTAGGATGGTATGGGTTTTATACACAATATTATTATAGCGCCGACAGTAGCTTTGTGCCTCTAATATACGACCGCCTGCACCGCTATCTGCATGATGTATGGCAGTTAGATAAAAGCGGATTAGTAATTGAACGTTCCGGCGAATGGAGTTGGGGCGACTGGGGAGAAAATGTTGATATAGGCGTATTAACCAATTGCTGGTATTACCTGGCCCTGAAAGCTGAAAAGGCATTTGCATTACAATTAGGAAAACAACAGGATGCGGAAAATATCACCCGGATGATGGAAACTATAAGTAAATGTTTCGATATAAAGTTCTGGACAGGGAAAGCTTACCGTGCTCCCGGTTATAAAGGCGAAACCGACGACAGGGCACAGGCTATGGCCGTTTTATCCGGTTTAGCATCCAAAGATAAATATCCGGCCCTGGTTAAAGTGCTGAAAGAAGAATACCACGCCAGCCCTTACATGGAAAAATATGTGCTCGAAGCCCTGTTCCATATGAATCAACCGGAATTTGCCTTACAACGAATGAAAGAACGTTATACCAAAATGATGGCCTACCCATATACCACCTTATTCGAAGGCTGGGGAATAGGTGCGGAAGGTTTCGGAGGAGGAACGATCAACCATGCATGGAGTGGGGGACCCCTGACGATGCTAAGCCAGAAAGTTTGCGGAATAGAACCCACTTCGCCCGGTTTCAAAACATTTAAAATTCAACCTCAAATGGGAAGTCTTACCGAAGCGAAAGCGGAGGTTGATACACATTACGGCAAAATATCGGTTCAAATTCGGAAATCAGGTAACCGCCTGCAAATTGAGTTATCAGTTCCTGAAGATACTTCAGCCGAAATCATTTCCCCTAAAGGAAAAAATAAAAAAATATCTGCCGGAACGCATAAGTTTATGCTGTAACCGGTTATTTGCCCATACGGAATTATTTACGATATTTGTCAAGTTGTAACCAATATGACGTAGTGTAAATTCCGTGACGAGAGAAAACCAACATATCTTCCGCCAATTCAGCCAACTTTACGAGAAACACGCTCCGGGCTTGCTTTTTTATGCCCGGAAATTTGTTTCTTATTCTATAGCGGAAGATATCGTGCATGACCTCTTTCTCAAAATATGGAAGGATGAAACTTTTTTTATTATTGATGATACGATATCAGGTTATCTTTACAAAGCCGTACAAAATGCCTGCCTTAATCATTTGAAACACGAATCTGTACGTCAGGAGTATCTGGATAAAGCGATCATGGAATTAAAGATGGAGGAACTCAATTCCACTTCTCCGGATGATCAGCTTATAGCCCGGGAAGAAATAGATAATCTTTATCATGCGGTAGAGCAATTACCTGGTAAATGCCGGGAAGTATTTCGCTTATCCTATTTTGATGAAAAGAAAAATTCAGAAATAGCCGATTCATTAGGTATTTCTATCCGTACGGTTGAAGCCCATCTTTATAATGCCCTTCAGATTTTACGAAAATCACTGGTCTTGTTTATTACCGGTTTAACCTTCTGTTTGTTTTTAATCTACACATTATAATTCCCATTCTTTCGGGTGTACCTATAAATGTGAAAAAAATATAAATATGCAATTGTGAACTAAGTAGTATGGAATACATGGTTGTATCATTTGTATATGGAAGAATATAGCAATATAGAGATCATCATTTTACACTTTCTTCAGCGTACTATATCCGAAGATGAGATGAAAATACTGATGGCATGGGTGAAGGAAAGTGAGGAGAATAAAAAATTATTCTTCCAATTAAAAAACACGTATGATTTACATCAGGGGAATTTATATCCTACCCCGGAAGAAATAAAAAATAGTAAAGAACGGTTATTATCCAAGCTTTATAAAGAAGAAGATGCCAGACGCCAAAAGCAAATGATTCAGCACCGGAACCGGCGGCTGGTCTCACTCTTAAAATATGCGGTTGTGGCGGTGGTATTTGTGGCTTTAACTTTAGGGGTACAACATGTGTTCAATACGGAAAAAGCTATTCAATATACCGAATTAGACATTGAGTCGGGACCCCGGATGAGTCATATGACCTTACCTGACGGAACAACAGTCAAATTAAACGCCTCTTCAAAATTCAGGTTTCCGGATAAATTCGACAAAAATACCCGTGAAGTATTTCTGGACGGCGAAGCTTATTTCGATGTTGCGAAGCATGAAAAAGTTCCTTTTATTGTTCATACCGACAAACATGTTATCACAGTTTTGGGGACCCGGTTCAATGTAATGGATTATTCGGGTGACGATTATGCTATAACTACACTGGTAGACGGTAGTATTAAGTTGCAGACTTTCGGAGATACGGAAGAATCCGGCGAAGAAACGATTCTTAAACCCAATCAACAGGTTTTCTTCAATAAAAATACGAATCAGCTTGCCCTTTCATCTGTAAATATTGATTTGAACAGGACGTGGGTGAACAAACTATACCACTTCCGGAAAGAACCTTTGTACATGATCACTGCCCGTCTGGAAAAGATATACGGTATTACTATACAAATCAACAATGATTCCATAAAAAATATGGAATGTACAGGAACATTCGGGCTGGATCAGAAAATAGAAGAAGTATTGAGGATTATCAATTTCGAAAGATTATTCACTTACAAAATAAACGGAGAAGAAATTATTATTGAATAAAAGTTACAATTAAAGTATGTATAACCCTAAATTAAAATGCCTATGATAATCATATCTTAAAAAAAACCGGACAATGTTTGCACCATCGTCCGGCTGAAAGAAAATCACTTTTTAATTCATTTAACACCCCTTCCTATCCTATCAACGACCGGGAAGGGTATGTCTCACTTATCAAAAAAACAAAGTTATGCGATTATCCTTAAATCGAAAACACAAGACGTGTAAAAAAATCCTTAAAATTATGAGAAACACTATTATTTGCATGTGTCTGGGCATCTTAAGCGTTGCTGCATCCGTTGAGGCCCAAAAGAATAGTCTCTCTATTAATGTTCAGAACGGTACGATTTACGATGTCGTATCAGAAATAGAAAAACAGACCGACTATATGTTTTTCTATAAAAACGGCGACATTGATAATAGCCAAAGAGTCAATGTAAGTGCTAACAACAGGCCTGTTTCTGAAATATTAGATGATCTGACCAGGCAAACCGACCTGGGATATCTTATTGATAACCGCCATATTCTACTCACTAAAAAAACAAGCGCAGTCCTTCAGCAAATCATTGTCAGCGGAGTTGTAAAAGATGAAACGGGTGAACCGTTATATGGCGTAAATGTTTTATTAAAAGGAACATCTACTGGTGTCATTACCGATATGGATGGAAAGTATACTCTTTCGGTTCCGGGTGAAAATGCTGTTTTGGTATTCTCATACATAGGATATGAAAACCAGGAAATAGTTGTCGGAAACCGGCGGACAATAAACATCTCCATGCGTGAATCTTCACTGATGATTGAAGAATTGGTGGTAACGGCATTGGGTATGAAACGATCAGAAAAAGCGCTTGGATATGCTACACAACAGATTGGCGGTGACCAGTTTGAAAAAGTAAAAGGCGCTAATCTGGCGACCAGCCTTACCGGACGTATTTCAGGTTTAACAGTATTCAACTCTACGGAGTTTATGGAAAGCCCCCAACTCAAACTTCGTGGTGAAAACCCTATTATTATCCTGGATGGTGTACCTACCGCTTTAACGCTGGGTGATCTTAATTCGGATGATATTCTCAGCATTGATGTACTGAAGGGGGCAACAGCATCTGCTTTGTACGGATCACGCGGAGGTAGCGGCGCCCTGATGATTACGACGAAAAAGGGTGGTAAGCCAGGTTTCTCCGTAACGGTCAATACCAGTAACATGTTCAACGCCGGGACATTAGCATTACCAAAGGTTCAGAGTTCCTACAGTGCCGGTTACAACGGAAAATATAATACCGACGACGAAGTGTGGGGCGATAAACTCGATATCGGACGCGTGTATCCGCAATGGGATCCGATCGCAAAAGAAATGCGTGATATGGAGTTGACATCGAGAGGGAAAAACAATTTCGATAATTTTCGTGAGTTCAGTATGATTAGTAATACCACTGTCAGTGTTTCCCAACAAGGTGAAAACGGCAGTTTGCGTTCTTCCTTATCGTATGTATATAACAAAGGACAATATCCGAATTCAAAAGGGCAACAATTCCGTTATACTTTAGGCGGAGAGATGCAACTGAATAATAAGTTGTCTATTGAAGGTACCATGGGTTACAGTAAACAGATCGCTCCCAATACAGCAGGGACCGGTTATGGTGACCAGGGTTATATTTACAATTTACTGATCTGGACAGGACCTGAGTACGATCTTCGGCAGTACCGGGATTACTGGATCATACCGGATGTAGAGCAAAACTGGCATTACGCAGGCTGGTATGATAACCCTTACCTGATGGCATATGAGAAGCGAAACACCATCGATTATAATAAACTGAACGGTATGTTTTCGGTAAATTACCAGATATTTCCCTGGATGAAGGCACTCGCACGCGTGGGTATGGACCTGTATTCCAACCAGACACAGCGGCGGGCTCCGATCGGTGTTAACTCTACCCGCGACTGGGGTGGTACCAATAAAGGATATTATCAGGAACGCAACGATTATTCCTATACGATAAACAGCGACTTTATTTTAATGGCGGAAAAACGTTTCGGGCAGTTTACAATTGACGGATTGCTTGGAGGTTCTATCTATCTCAGCCGGTTGAACGAACTATGGGTACAAACACGTAACGGGTTGTCGATACCCGGATTCTATTCACTCAAAGCATCTGTCGAAAGCCCCCAAATAGAACGGACTAAACTGGAGCGCAAGCAGGTGAACAGTTTATTCGGTAAATTATCCTTAGGTTATATGAACGCTTTTTACGTAGATATTACCGGCCGTAACGACTGGTCGTCTACGCTTCCTACAGACGATAATTCATATTTCTATCCATCTGTGGGAGGTAGTGTGATCATGTCGGAACTTATCGGTTTGCCGGAGTGGATGAATTTCTGGAAACTGAGAGGCTCGTGGACGGTGTCGAAGAACGACCTTGCCATTTATGATATCAATCAGGCGTATGAAGTGAAAAATTCGGTATGGAACGGTATGAATTCGGCTTTGTATCCTAAATATCAACGAGGAAATGTAAAACCGATCACCAACAGAACTTATGAAATTGGAACATCCCTTCACTTCTTAAACAACAGACTGAGGTTTGATGCAAGCTATTATAACAAATTGACCTATAATAATACAACCCGGGTAAAGATCTCTCCTCTCTCGGGTTATGAAGAATTACTGATCAATACCGACGAGGAGATCGTACGCCGGGGAGTAGAACTTTTCGTGGACGCGGTTCCGGTACAAACAAAAGATTTTACATGGAGTACCGTGTTTAACTGGTCTTCTTCCAGAAGATATTATGCCAAATTGGATGAACAGTATAGCCCGGATAAACCCTGGGTTTATAAAGGAGCCCGATATGACGCGTTCGAAGCCCGCCGGTTTGACCATGACCCGGATGGAAACCTGATCCTTTATAATGGATATCCTAAGCTGAGTGATTATCAATCGCGGATTGGATATAAAGATCCGGATTGGGTGTGGGGATGGACAAACTCTTTCAAATATAAACAATTTGTATTGACTGTGGGATTTGACGGACGTGTCGGAGGTATGTCGAATTCGGAAACGAACCGCCGCATGTGGCAGACCGGAGCTCATCCCGATTCGGATACACCCTGGCGGTATGAAGAAGTTGTAAACGGAAATAAAACGTATATGGCCGAAGGTGTGAAGATCGTTTCGGGATCGGTAAACTATGATTCGTATGGCAATATCATATCCGATAATCGTGTATTTGTGCCGAATGACCAGGTGGTCTCTTATGAAACCTATATAAAAGATTACTGGAGAACAGGTCCGCAACTTAATTTAAGTGAAACGTTTTTTAAACTTCGGGAATTATCTGTGAGTTATGATGTACCTAAACCACTCACGGATAAATTGGGAATGAATTCGGCTTCCGTAGCGCTGGTCGGTCAGAATCTCCTGTTATGGACCAAAAAGTATAAATATGCGGATCCGGATAAAGGGGGCGCCAAACCGACCACCAAGGATGATGAAGAGCGCTATGAAGACCTGGCTTCTCCTTCTATCCGTTATATGGGGATCAATATCAAAGTGGAATTCTAACTATAAACAGTTAATGACATGAAAAAAAATAGTATATATATATTTATTATTGGTTTAGTGCTTTCAGGTTTTTTCCTGAACAGTTGTGATAATTTTGAAGATTATAATACCAATCCCAATGAATCGACGAAGGTGACTTCCGCTATGTTGGCCACTAATCTGATATTGGAAGTTATGAAAGAGCATGGTACCACAAAAACGTTTATGCGTGATGATATGCTAAGCAAATACATCGCATGGACCGAAGGAAATGATATTGACTATGCTTTCAATAAACTGGGAAGAACGGACGACTATTCCGAATATAGTTTCAGGAAAATGTATGTCCTGAACAATGTAAGCCGGATGATAGACTTTGCCTTAACCGAAAAAACCAGGGACTCATATACCGCCCTGGGACATTTTATCCGGGTAAGTAAATATTTTGATCTTACCATGCGTGCAGGTGATATACCTTACAGTGAAAGCATGGGAGGTGACGAAGGACATTATTATCCGTCATATGATGAACAGAAAACTGTATTCCTGGGATTACTGGAAGAACTGGATAAGGCGGACCAGTTATTTCAGTCCGGAGATAACTTTGAAGGTGACCCGGTGTATGGGGGTGATGTTACCTTATGGAGAAAAGCAACGAACGTGTACCAGTTAAAACTACTTATAAACTTATATAAGAAAACGGGAGATCCGGACCTGAAAGTAAAAGAACGCTTCCAGGCAATAGTGAACAATCGACCGGTTTTTACTTCCAATGCCGATAATTTCCAGTTGGTTCATTCCGACCGGGCAGGAGAGAAATACCCGTTTTATAAAGAAGGTAATAACTTCATCGTCTTCAATCAGATATCTTCCATTATTGTGGATACCCTCAAACTGTTGCAGGACCGCCGTTTGTTCTATTATGCCAAACCTACGCCACTGGCTAATGAGAATGCGCTCTCCCCATCCGACTGGGAAGCCTATAACGGAGTGGATCCGACCCTGACTTTCGCCGAGATACAATCGGCAGTGGAAGGCAAAAATGTTTCACAGATAAATAACAGATACAGCCAGTTACCGGAAGGCGAACCTACTTTCTTATTGAGTTACGCTGAAATGAATTTTATCCTGGCAGAGGCAGTAGTTCGCGGACTGATGGACGGAGATGCGAAAGCCTATTATGAAGAGGGGATACGGGCTTCTATGAAGTTTACCGCATCGAACACTCCTGATGACCCTGATTACCATCATAATATGAAAATTACCGACGAATATGTCGATACGTACCTGCAAAGTGAACATGTGGCTTTTGCCTCAACAGCCGGTAAACAAATTCGTCAGATCATTATGCAGAAATATATCACCACATTCCTTCAGACTCCGTTCAACGGTTATTTCGAATACAGAAGGACAGGGATTCCCGCACTGCCGATCAATCCGTTGTCCAACCGGAACGTACCGGCCGATAAAATGCCCGTGCGCTGGATGTACCCACAGGTAGAATATGATTATAATACAGACAACGTAAATGCGGCGGTAGCCCGTCAGTTTAATGGAACCGATACGGAAAATGAAGTGATGTGGATATTAAAAGATTAAAGTTCGAAATTTATGAAAACACATAAACAATTCTTTTATTGTTTCTTGGTATGTGCATTCTCTTTTCAACTAAAAGCTTCCGACCTTCGGTTCAAGGAGAATGGGAAATTTAAGATCATCCAGGTTACCGACAGTCATATTGTAGCTGATTCCATTACCAATTCTATGGAGTCGGTTTCCATGCTTCGTCAGGTATTAGATGCTGAAAAACCCGACTTGGTCATATTTACAGGTGATATTGTAACGGGAAAACCCTATAAAAAAGGATTCGAAATGATTATCGAGCCTCTCCTTTCACGCCGGATACCTTTTGCTACTTTATTGGGAAACCATGATCATGAGCAGGATCTCTCGCGTGAAGAGGTAGGGAAATACCTAATGACTTTCCCAGGTAATCTGAGCCGGATGGAGAAAGTGAACGGAATTACCGGTATCGGGAATTACGTACTGGAAATCAAAGATAAAAAAGGACATTACAGGAAAACAATCCTGTATTGTATGGATTCGAATGCCTACAGTACTATACCCGGGGTGAATGGCTACGGATGGTTTACTCCCGACCAGGTAGAATGGTATCGTTCTCAGAGTAATACTTACAAAGCCGATAACCGCGGAGTTCCGGTTCCGGCCTTGGCATTTTTCCATATACCGTTATTAGAATACAGGCAGGGATACATGGATACGACTAATGTAATGATTGGTACGCATATGGAGAAAGCCTGTTCACCGGAGATCAATACCGGCATGTTTGCGGCCATGCTGATGCAGGGAGACGTGATGGGAACTTTTGTCGGACACGACCATGTAAACGATTATATTTTCAATCACTATGGTATAGCTTTGGCATATGGCCGTTTCTCAGGAAGCAAAAACACCTATACCGAACTGAAGAATGGCGTTCGTGTAATTGAGTTGACGGAAGATAAGCCGGGTTTTGAAACCTGGATCCGCTTAGATGATAAACAAGTGATACACCGGCTGAAGTTTCCGGAAGAATTACCGCTTTCCAAAAGGAAGAAATAAATAATGAAATGAACCTGCCTACCTGCAGGTGGAAATTCTTGAAGGGTGAATCTCAACTATTTTATATCGAGATAGTTGAGATTCTTCGTAATCAGTTATGAGGCAATACAACCGCAAGGCCCGTATTGCTTTCATCCTATTTGAATGTCCGGAAATCAAGAAAAAACATTAAATTTGAAAACAGACTGTGATATAACCGCCTAAATAACATGCATATGGAAATAAAATCACTTGCAGGGACAGACTTCGATACGATATTCGAAGCTTTCAATCAGGCATTTGAAAATTACGAAGTTCGAATAAACAAAGAACAACTCCAGGCTATGCTGGAAAGGCGTGGTTTTAATCCCGAATTATCTTTTGCCGCGTTCACCGGAAATCGCATAGTAGCATTTACGCTGAATGGAACGGGAGATTTTAACGGAACACCAACTGCTTATGACACAGGTACCGGAACGTTGGAGGAGTTTAGGGGAAAAGGCTTAGCAACGCAAATCTTTGAATATTCTCTACCTTACTTAAAAGAGAGGGGTGTTAAACAGTATCTGTTGGAAGTGCTCCAACACAATACAAAAGCTGTTTCGGTTTACAGGAATATCGGTTTCGAAACAATTCGTGAATTTAATTACTTTAACCAGACAAACGGAGAAATAAAAAACAAGGTACCCTCTGAATTTCCTTATGTAATGAAACCAATAGATATACAAGTATATGATTCTGTTCGGGGTTTTTGGGATTTTTATCCATCATGGCAGAATAGTTTTGAATCAATTCAAAGGGCAAAACAAGGATTTGTTAGTTTAGGGGTTTTCGATGAAAACCGGCTTGCGGGGTATTGCATATTCGAGCCCGTTTCCGGCGACATAACCCAAATAGCGGTAGACAAACCGTATAGAAGAAAAGGGATCGCGTCTGTGTTACTTCAGGAAATGATCCGGTTAAATAAAAATGATACAATAAAAATCATAAATACGGAAGTAGAATGTGATTCGATCACAGGTTTTCTGAATGCGAAAAATATTGAAATAAAAGGAAAGCAATTTGAAATGATAAAACAGTTTCAGAATTTGTAATATCATTCATATTACCCAATCAGCTATATAAATTTATACATTCATTGAAAAAAGAAAAGAATATATTTCTGAATCAACTGAAAGAAGAACCGTTTATTGAGATTTTCCGGCTCGAAGATATGAACGATACCATATTTGATAATTATCAGAGGTATGATTTTTATCAGTTACTATGGTTTACCCGGGCAGGGGGAAATTGTAGCTATTTTTTGGATTTTAATGAGTATATAATTAAAGAGGATCAATTCGTCCTGATTTTTCCGGGCCAGATAGACCGTTTGGATATAGAAGGAAAGGAAGGTTTTCTCTTTACCATCCATAACGACATATTTTACCAGATCAACCAGCGGATAAAGTCTGATTACCTGAACGGTTATTTTGCCCATACTTTCGTAACAGCCGACAATGAAACAAGGAAAATCCTGGAACAAATCAGGTCGCTGATTTTAACAGAATATACGTCGGAGAACCGTATTGTATTAATGCAAAGTTATATGGAGGCCTTTTTATTTTACCTGTCTTCTCTGTTTGAGACTACAGATATATTCAAGAACCGGTCGGACTTTTTAGTATCAAAACTGATGCGCCTGATCGACCTTAATTTTATCCGTCAGCGTGAAAATGATTTCTACGCGGCAGAGTTGGGAGTGAGTATAAAGAAGCTGAACGAAGATTGTAAAAAAGGTACAGGTAAAACCGTAAAACAACATTTACAGGAAAAACTTATACTGGAAATAAAGAAAGAAATCCGTTTGAAGCAAAAGAACCTGAAAGAGATAGCCTTTGATTTAGGTTTTAACGAAGCCGCTTATTTTACCCGTTTTTTCAAAAAACATACTTCTATGACCCCTAAAGAATTCAGAGACAGCCAATGACCATTTGTGCAAGCAATCGGATAATTAGTATAAGGAACCTTCCATATATCCGGCTTACCTTTGCGCTCAAAAAAATATGAAGGATTTTACATGGACACAATGGATGATCATCATCATCCTCTCTCTTTTGACAGCTTTAGAGCCATTAAGCATTGATTTGTATCTACCCGGTTTTCTGATGATATCAGAAGCCTTTTCCACTTCCATATCTTCCGTACAGATCTCCTTGTCTACTTTTTTGGCCGGTTTTGCTATCGGACAACTTATATGGGGTCCGTTGGCCGACAGGTTTGGCAGGAAGAAACCGATTATTGTTTCCCTGTTGATATTCATCGTTGCGTCCATAGCCTGTATTTATGTAAATACAATTGAGCAACTATGGGTAGTCCGTTTTGTCCAGGCGCTCGGTGGTTGCGGCGGTGTCGTTATATCCCGGGCAGTTGTAACCGATTACTTTGATAGTAGTAAAACACTTAAAATCTTTGCCATCCTGGCTTTAATAATGGGTATTGCCCCCATTATCGCTCCATCTATCGGCAACGGAGTGCTGCAATTGTTCAGTTGGAAAGGATTATTCAGTGCTATGACACTTTTAGGTATAGTGCTGTGTTTACTCACAATATTCTTTTTGCCGGAAACACATAAGGAGAGAGCGGCAAAATCTAATGAAAATGTTTTCCGCAGCTATCTTGAAATACTGAAAGTAAGGAAATTTGTAGTTTACAGCCTTATAGCCGGTATCGCAAACGGCGCATTGATGATATATGTTGCAAATGGTCCATTCCTTATCATGGATAAAGCGGGCTTTTCAAGCAATGCCTTCGGCCTGATATTCGGATTCAATGCTTTCGGATTGATGATAGGTTCATATATAACGACTCTTTTTCAAAAATATATGTCTACCGGGAGGCTGGTGAAATATTCCTTATTAATGATGACAGCCGTAAGTTTATTATTGGTCGGAATGATGTATACCGGTGTTCATATGAATTTGGTATTAGTAGCGTTGTTTTTCTATATTTTTCCTATTGGAATATTATTCCCTGCTACAACCGAATTGGCGATAACTCCGTTCACTCATAACAGTGGTACAGCATCGGCGCTCTTTGGTTCTATACAACTGGCTGTGGCTTTTATTTGTACCGTAATATCCAACTTTATAAGCGATGGTTCGGTTACGGCAGTCGGTGTAGCATTTATGCTTTGCAGTGTGCTGGCTTTCACCATAGTTTTTACCCCGGCAACGAATCAGGAAAAGGTATCAGAATGGACTCCCTCTCATTGACAGTATAAGGGCAAACGTTCAAATCATGGGCAATGAAAGGTTGGTCAGTATAGGTTTACAGATTCATCTTACACCTGTCACCAAGGTCCTGAAAAGCTTTCCTGGAAAACGTTTGAAGGTGAATGATCATCTTTCACCTATCTTTCACCCCTGATGAATATAGCTCCCCAATAAGATAGGACAGGAGCTGTTTTTTTTGGCTCCCGTCTGAAATAAATCCGGACGGGAGCAAAAAATAATACCTTACCCATTCCTGATTAATACTCTATCCGCATGGAATTAATAAATTACTTAGGCGTAACGGATAAGTAACCCATGTAAAAATACCCCTGAAAAATTATCTGATTCCATCTAAGCATATATTCGTAGTGATAGATGGGTGAAAGATCATCTTTCACCTTTATTAAACTGTTAATCATTGTTTTACGATCAAAAGTGATAGATGGAGATAGTTGCTGAAACAGCTGTTTAAGTATATAAATGGGATGGTTTAAAGCTGAAATTTGTTACTCAAGCAATAGTAAAAGGGGAAAGGTGAATAACTATTAAAAAAAAATCAGTTTATAGGAGGGAGGAACTGTTTCTGTTATGTTTGGATAATAACTATTGATAAGAAAATGTAATGTTATAAACAGAGTGATTTATATGGAAGTAGATCACTCTGTTTTTTTAGATATTAATTAATAAAGATAAATACTTTTCATTTTAGCTAAATCAACATTTAATTTGTTAGTAAGGAAGTTTTCTACAGAACCGTTATCCTTTTTTATTTGATCGATAGCAGCTTTAATAAAATCAGGATTCGCTTCAAACAATGGTTTCAAACCCGGGAAAATAGAAGTGTATTTTTCATATTTAGAAGCCACATTATATGAATCAGTTAACTGATAATCTCCAATAGCAACATCTTCACTTACGCCTAATGAAGTAAGGAAAAGAAACGAGGCAATACCTGTCCGGTCTTTACCTATAGAACAGTTATACGCTAAAGGAAGGTTACCTTCGTTTTGTAATAATCCGAAAAGAGCTTTAAATTGTTCAATACATTCTTCTTCCGTTACGAAATCGCGATACATATCACTCATTAATTCAATGATCTCTTCCCTTGTAATAGTAGCAAGTCCTGCTCCCATTCCCAGTAATATTTCGGTAAGGTTACCTATTGAAATATTCAAATCCTGTATGTTTATAACTGAGGCAGGTAGTTTTTGCTGACCCATTGCTGCTTCTGTTATTGAACGGAAATCAACAATGGTTTTAAGCGGGAGGCCGTTTAAATAAGCCAAAGCGCCATCTGAAACGTGGATCAGTTCATCTGTGCGGAATACTTTACCCCATTTAACGATTTTTCCATCGGTGGTTTTATAACCTCCCATATCGCGGAAATGATAACAACTGTCGATGGGTAAACGGCGTTCTGCGAAAGTAGCCTGTCCTTCGTCGGATATTATTTTGAAATAGCTTCTTGCAGTATTGCTTACATTTACGGTATGTTCTCCTTTTCCTTTACCTGTCAGAACAGGAGTGGTTAAATCAATACCTTCTGCAGTTGATCCGGCATATAACTTCCATTCTCCGTTTACATCCACTGCTAATGTCGCTTCTTTTGTGTAGGTATCCCTTTCTATAGATACTTTTTCGGAAATGTCATTGTCTAAATTGGGGCTTTTGCCTTTGTCGTCATCATCGTCTCCACATGAAGTTGCCATCAGTGCCAGGATAGACACTGCACAAATAAATTTCATTTTCATAAGATAGAATTTGTTAGTTTTAAAATCAAATTGTCAGGGTACAAAGTTAAAAAAGTCTTTAATCATCAGGTTTCCTTTAGGATATTTTATAAATTATATGGATTTTAATTTTATTAAAGCAGGAACCGGGCATTCTTTATACTTTTGTTTGTTTTTATAGTAAGTATATTTTATAAATTCAGTAAAGATAATTGATTATGCCTAAAATAAGACCTGAATTTCAAATGATAAGTTACGGGATTTATACAGCCTGGAACCGCGAATCAAAGGAGTTACCGAAGATAATCCGGCATACACTGGAAATACCTGCCGGAGTGGGAGTTGAGTTCGGATTTATACTTTCCGTAAAAAAAGTGAAAGGAGAGGTCCTGGAATTCTGTATCGAACATCCTCCTTTTACCGATGAAGAAGGTGAAGTGATGCCGCCGTTTGAAGGAACTTATTTTGTAAACAGTAACGATTTCAGGTTCTTTCTGGGAGATACGGTATGGGAACCGGTAGAGGATAAAAAAGGGGTATGGACGTTAACCGTGAGTTATCAGGGAAAAGAAGTTGCACGGAAAAGTTTTCTTTTAATATAACAGTTGTTTTCCGAAGGCGATTCTTATCTTTGTTTTTTAAACCTTCATATATAAAACGTATGTCAGTAAAAACTTATATCCAGGAGAATCGCGAAAGATTTTTAGAAGAGTTGTTTTCACTTATCAGGATACCATCTATCAGTGCCAAGCATGAACATAAACATGATATGATAACCTGTGCGCAGCGGTGGACTAAAATCCTGCTTTCATCGGGTGCCGATAAAGCCGTAGTGATGCCTACCGAAGGGAATCCGGTAGTATATGCCGAAAAGATGATCTCTCCCGATGTGCCGACCGTGCTTATTTATGCCCATTATGATGTGATGCCGGCCGAACCGCTCGAACTATGGAAAAGCAATCCTTTCGAACCGGAAATACGCGATGGGCGTATCTGGGCAAGGGGAGCGGATGACGATAAAGGGCAGGCCATGATACAGGTAAAAGGATTTGAAACGGCTTTAAAGGAAGGATTGGTGAATTGTAATGTGAAATTCATTTTCGAAGGAGAGGAAGAAATAGGCTCGCCGAGCCTTGAAGCCTTTTGCAAACAACATAAAGAATTATTGAAAGCGGATGTCATACTTGTTTCCGATACCAGCATGGTGAGTCCCGATATACCTTCGCTCACGACGGGATTAAGAGGCATTGCATACTGGGAGGTTGAAATAACCGGCCCTAACCGCGACTTGCATTCCGGTCATTTCGGAGGGGCCGTAGCTAATCCGATAAATACCTTATGTAAGTTAATGGCACAAATGACGGATGCCGACGGGCGTATTACGATCCCGGGATTTTATGATGACGTAGAAGAAGTATCGCAGGCTGAACGTGAAATGATCGCCAGAATTCCGTTTGATGAAGAAAAATACAAAGTAAGCATCGGAGTAGAAGAGCTATCCGGTGAAAAAGGGTATTCTACGTTGGAACGTAACAGTTGCCGCCCGTCCTTTGACCTTTGCGGTATCTGGGGCGGCTACCAGGGCGAAGGAAGTAAAACTGTATTGCCCTCGAAAGTGTATGCCAAAGTATCAACCCGTTTGGTTCCTCATCAGGATTACCATACAATCGCAAAGTTGTTCGAAGACAACCTTATAAAAATTGCGCCGAAGTCGGTAAAGGTAAAAGTAACTTTTACACACGGCGGCCAGGGGTATGTATGCCCGATCGACCTGCCTGCTTATAAGGCAGCTGAAAAAGCAATGGGTATTGCTTTCGGAAAGGTACCGCTGGCTGTAAGGCGTGGCGGAAGTATTCCGATTATTTCCACATTTGAGCAGGTATTGGGAATTAAAACGGTTCTTATGGGATTCGGGCTCGAACAAAATGCCATTCATTCTCCCAATGAAAGTATGATGCTTGACTTTTTCTATAAAGGTATCGAATCTGTAGCTGAATTTTACCGTGAATACAGATAATCCGATTATAAAAAAAGCGCTTGCCAATATTGGAATCAAGACATTAAATGAGATGCAGCAAGCGGTACTGGATACCGCGACCAATAAAGATTTAGTGCTTATTAGTCCTACGGGTTCGGGAAAAACGCTTGCTTTCCTGCTTCCTTTACTTCCTTTACTGAATAGCGAAGAAAAACAAATCCAGGCTCTTATCATTGCTCCTTCACGCGAATTAGCTTTACAGATCGAAACGGTGTTCCGTTCGCTGGGCGCGGGATATAAAGTGAATTGTGTGTACGGAGGGCATCCGATACGGACTGAAAAAAAAAGCCTGGAACATCCTCCCGCCGTATTGATAGGCACCCCCGGACGGGTAGTAGATCATCTGGAGCGCGGCAATATACATCTGGATTCGGTACGTACACTGATTCTGGATGAATTCGATAAATCGCTGGAACTGGGGTTTCTGAAAGAAATGAAAGAAATCCTGTCTTACCTGCCGGGTGTTCGCCGCCGGGTGTTGACATCCGCCACGGAAGCTGTTCAAATACCTCCTTTCACCGGTATTATGGCTCCTGTTCGTTTGTCTTATTTGTCTGAAGCCCGCCAATCCAAAGGATTAAAGGTTTATAAAGTACAATCTCCGGTAAAAGATAAGCTTGAAACGCTTTATAAATTATTGGGAGAGTTAAAGGGCGGATCGGCTTTGATATTTTGTAACCTGCGTGAAGCCGTGGAACGGGTGAGCCATTTCCTGACTGAAAAGGGTGTAAGTAATGAATATTTCCACGGTGGTATGGAGCAACCCGAACGGGAGCGGGCTTTGTCCTTGTTCCGGAACGGGAGCGCAACCGTATTTATATCGACCGACCTGGCTGCCCGCGGATTGGACATACCGGAAGTGAAAAATGTGATACATTACCATTTGCCGCTGAATGAAGAAGCCTACATTCACAGAAACGGCCGCACAGCCCGGATGCATGCAGAGGGGAATGCCTTTCTGATACTGAATGAAATTGAAACGGTTCCCGAATATATCCAACCTGAACCCGATGAGTTCTTTCTGCCTGAAAAGGCAAAAGTGCCGCTTCGGTCGGAATGGGTAACGTTAACCATCAATAAAGGTAAAAGAGATAAAATCAGCAAGAAAGACGTGGTAGGTTTCCTGTTTCAAAAAGGAGGGTTAGGAAAAGATGAGCTGGGTATAGTGGAGGTGAAGGAAAGTTGTTCGTATGCGGCGGTCAGGCGTGATAAAATAAATGACCTCTTATCACGTATCCGTGAGGAGAAAATAAAAGGTATGAAAGCAAAATTCAATTGAAAGAATGAGAATATGAGTATTTTAATTAAGGGTGTTGAATTAGAAGGGAAAACAACAGACATACTTATTGAAGGCAAATACATTGAAGCTGTCTCTGAACATTTACCCGACCGGGCGAATAAGATCATTGACGGCAAAAAAAAGGCAATCATTCCCGGACTTGTAAATATGCATACACACGCCGCAATGACCTTATTCCGCGGTTTTGGCGATGATATGCCGCTGATGCCCTGGCTGGAAGAAAAAATATGGCCCAACGAGGCTAAACTGACCGACGAAGATGTGTACTGGGGAGCGAAGCTGGCTTGTCTTGAAATGATAAAAAGTGGTACGACCGCTTTCTTTGATATGTACCATAAACTTCCTGCTACGGCGGAGGCTGTGGAAGAAATGGGTATCCGTGGAATGCTGTCGAGCGCGTGTTTCGATAATTTCAGTCCGGAGCAGGCTAAAAAAGCGAAAGTCATTACCGGGGAATTATTTCGCAAAATGGGTGAATACAGCGAACGTATTTCTTTTGCTTTAGGTCCGCATGCTATCTATACCGTTTCGGGAGAGTTGCTTCAGTGGATAGATTATTATGCTAAGGAAAACGGACTGCCGGTACATATCCATTTAGCCGAAACGGAAAAGGAAGTCCAGGATGCAGTCAGGCAATTCGGATTGTCACCTGTACGGTACTTAAACCGGTTAGGAATACTTTCTCCCCGTTTGATGATAGCTCATGGCATTTATGTGGATGAGGAAGAATTACAAATGCTGGCGGATAACGGGGTAAAGGTGATACATAATCCGGCTTCAAATATGAAACTGGCTTCAGGTATACAGTTTCAATTTGCAGAAATGCGCGGGAAAGGTATAGCGGTTGGGATCGGGACGGACGGTTGCTCATCTTCGAACAACCTGGATATGATCGAGGCTATGAAACTTGCATCCCTGTTGGGAAAAGGATGGAGGAAAGACCCCGTAGTGCTGACTGCCGATGAAATGCTTTTTGCTGCTACCCGGCAAGGTGCGGATATGATGAACCTGAAAGCCGGACGGATTGAAGAGGGATATCTGGCTGATCTATGCCTTATCAATTTAAATCAACCGGCGTTTACTCCAAATTTTAATTTTGTGTCGAACCTGGTTTATGCGGCAAACGGCAGTTGTGTTGACACTGTTATTTGCAATGGCAATATATTAATGGAAAACAGGCGTATACCCGGTGAAGATGAAATCATACAACGTGCCGGAGAAATCGCCTATAATCTTATTAAACGATGAAAGAAGAATTGAAAATGTTCCTGCCAAATAAGGCGTTTAGAGTGACTCAAACTATCGTGCTTCTCAATATATTGGTTTATATATGGATGGTGGTATCGGGCGTGGACGCAATGGATCCTACCGTTGAAGACCTGATTGTTTGGGGAGGTAATATGGATATTCTTTTTGCAGAAGGAGAATATTGGCGTTTACTAACATCTTGCTTTATACATATTGGGCTTATCCATTTACTGATGAATATGTATGCGCTGCTTTATATCGGGGTTTTACTTGAACCGGTTATCGGACATAAACGTTTTTTATTTGCTTATCTTGTTACCGGGATTATCAGTTCGCTGGTAAGCGCTTTCTGGAATACTTATCTGGTAAGTGCCGGAGCATCCGGCGCTATATTCGGTATGTACGGGGTTTTTTTAGTGCTGCTTCTTTCTCATCGTATCATACAGTCGGACACCAGGAAGGATATGCTGGCCAGTATCCTCATATTTGTTGGTTATAATCTGTTATATGGCTTAAAAGGCGAGGTAGACAATGCCGGACATATCGGCGGCTTACTCAGCGGCCTGGTAGTCGGCGCCGTATATATGCTTTCTCTAACCAAAAGCCCTTTGTATGTAAAGATGCCGGTTCTGGAGGCTGGCCTGCCGTTGGTGTTGATAGCACTCGTTTTCTCATTGACCTACTTCTCTAAAAAAGATGAACAATCGCTTTTTATTAAAGACGCGGATCTTTTTAACGAAATACTGGATATTTCATACCGGGCAGATGAAGAGTTTAAATCGGATATGGATGCTCCGTTTTCGTTGAGGATGAACGAAAAAAATGCATTTAAGATCCATATGGATTCATGTATACGGATGCTTGAAGATTATTTTCTGAATACCAGCGAAACCGAACCTGTGTTTCATACCTTGTATGATTATTTTAATTCCCGGATAAAATATATGGATATGTATATGGAATATGAAAAAAGCGGGTTTGATGCTATGTATGAAGATGAATTGATGCATTTAAACGGTAAAATAGATTCTTTAGTTAATAAAATAGACGAACAATATATCTAAATATGGAAATAATAAATAAACAATATAAGGAAGCTGCAGATTTCCTGAGAACCCGTATCCAAGGCAACCCAGAAACGGCTATTATCCTGGGAAGCGGATTAGGATCATTAGCCGATCAGGTTGAAGATGCCGTAACCATACCATATGAGGAAATACCTCATTTTGTACATTCTACAGTAGCCGGTCATAAAGGTAATTTTATCTGTGGCAGGCTGGGAGGGAAGCAGATTTTGGCCATGCAGGGACGTTTTCATTATTATGAAGGTTACACCATGCAGCAAGTCACCTTCCCGGTTCGTGTGATGAAACTATTGAGCATAAAGAATTTGTTGGTATCCAATGCTGCCGGAGGAATTAACAATACTTTTAAAGTGGGTGACCTGATGATCATACAGGATCACATTAATATGGCCCCTAATCCGTTGGTCGGACCTAATAATGAACTGTTCGGAACCCGTTTCCCTGATATGACCAGGACATACGACCGTGAGTTTATCCGCCTGATGCATGAAATAGCAGATACGCATAATATTCCCCTTAAAAAAGGAGTATATGTAGGGCTTACCGGACCTTCATATGAAACACCGGCTGAATATGCTTTCTATGGTAAAGCGGGAGGCGACGCCATAGGAATGAGTACGGTACCCGAAGTAATCGTCGCGCGGCATGCGGGAATGAGAATATTCGGTATGTCTGTAATAACTAATGAAGGTTATCATTTTGCCGACGACTTTGTAAATGACGGGGAAGACGTAATTAAAGCGGCAAACGAAGCCGCCGGAAAAATGACATTACTGTTTAAAGAATTGGTTTCATGGATATAAAGGGATTACTCAGGTAGGTTTTATATATTGAAAAAGTTATGTTAAATACTTACTTTTTTACAGTATTGAAAAAAATAATATATTTATTGAGTAGTGAATAATCAATTAATAATCAAAACCCTGATACATATGAAAAGGATAGTTCTCTTTATTATGGTGGTAATAGGATTTTCATCCTGTAAAGATTCGGATAAAAGTGATCTTGAATGTACAAAAGTGTATATGGCTATACCATTGAGACTGCAATACGAGGATAAATCTCCTGTTGTACTTGATAGTTTTATTGTTAAATGGGGAGAAAGGGACATAACCCGACAATATTCACAAGAAGAATTTGAGAGGGCCCGAAAGGTCGGTTCTTACACGATAGTAGACGACGGAATGCAGGAAGAGCTTCAGAATTTATCGGTATCGGTATTATTTACGGGTTATATTGATAATAAAATTGTTCATAAAGGCGAATATGTAGTCGGGGCAGACGAATGTCATGTTGTATATTTAGGAAATAAACCATTGGATATTACCATAAATGGAGAAATTGTTAATTGTACCGATATTTTTATGGGGTATGTGCTTAAAGTACAATATGAAGATGAATCTCCTGTAGTTTTGGATAGTTATAAAGTTTTTTGGGACAATAAAGATATAACTCCCAAATCAACTTTAGGTGTTCTTTCAAAAGGAAACTATTTGTTTGTTAATGATGATCTTACTAGTGAGTTAAATGGGTTGTCGGAAGAAATTACATTTGTCGGGTTCAAAGACGGAAAAGAAATCGCAAGGGATAATTTCCTTTTTGGTGCCGATAAGTGCCACATACATTATTTAGAAGAAAGGCCCTTACTCATTATCGTTAATGAATGATCATCAACCAGCGTATTGACTTAAAAAAACGCGGTAAACGAATCAGGATTAATCGCATTTTTATAGATTTGTACTTTACAACCTATTAATCATAATTTAATTCAACAATGAAAGATTCCAGAAGAAATTTCCTTAAAAAAGGTATGCTTGCAGGAACCGGTGCACTGATGATCCCGGAGTTGGCTAAAGCGGTAGTTAAAGAACATACGGCAGTGAATGCTCCAAAGATTACATTAAAAAAAGATGCGGTTATCCTGATGCAGGGTGATTCCATTACAGATGCGGGAAGACAGCACGGAAATAATAATTGCAATACATTGGAGCAGTTAGGACATGGATATAGTCTTTTTATAGCCACCCAATTATTGGCGAAAGAAGCTGCTAAACAATTAAAGATATACAACAGGGGAATTAGCGGAAATAAAGTTTTTGAGCTTCGTAACCGTTGGGAAATGGAATGTTTAGCTTTTCAACCCGATGTATTAAGTATACTTATTGGTGTGAATGACTACTGGCATACATTGGGCGGAGGATACAAGGGCACTGCTGCTATCTATGAGAATGATTACCGTGCCTTGTTAAAATATACGAAAGAAAAATTACCTAATATTCAGTTGGTTATATGTGAACCATTTGCTTTACGTGGTGGTTCAGCTATCGAGGATGGAAAATGGTTCCCGATGTTTGATGAATACCGTAGTATATCCAAGAAACTGGCTGGAGAATTCAATGCTGTATTTGTACCATTCCAATCAGGTTTCGATGCGGCGATGAAACAGGTTCCCGCACGTTACTGGGCATACGACGGTGTACATCCTGACCTGCCCGGGCGTCAGCTTATGGCAAATATGTGGCTGGAAGCAACCGGACTTAAATAACATTTAGCGATTAATGATTAACGGCCTGCTTAATCTTAAACCGTTAATCATTAATCGTTGATCATTAATCGTTCATATACGTGGCAAAGATATTAATTGTAGAAGACGAAATAAATATAGCCTCTTTTATTGAAAGAGGGTTGTTGGAATTTGGACATGAAGTACAGACAGCATATGACGGGGAAGCGGGTTGGAAGCTTATACAAAATACTAATTTTAACCTGTTGATTTTTGATGTCATTATGCCTAAAATGGATGGCCTTGAGCTTTGCCGTAAATACAGGAATAAGTATGGGTATGCCTCACCGGTTATTATGCTTACCGCGTTAGGAACAACGGAAGATATTGTGAAAGGACTGGACGCCGGTGCGGATGATTATTTAGTTAAACCGTTTAGTTTTCAGGAACTGGAAGCCAGGATACAGGCCTTGTTAAGACGTACTAAATCCGAAACTATAAATTCTGTTATTACTTGCGGCGAACTGATACTGGAAACTGAAAATCACCGGGCTGTCAGGGAGGGTAAATATATTGATCTGACAGTGAGGGAATATCGCCTGCTTGAATATTTGATGCTAAACCAGGGAACAGCTTTAACCCGTCAGAATATAATCAAACAAGTGTGGGACAAAGAAGCTGACCGCAATATGAATGTCGTTGATGTATATGTAAATTATTTAAGAGTTAAGATCGATAAAGGTTTCGATCATAAAATGATCCGTACCGTGACGGGTGTAGGATATATGATTCAGGCATGACATCAGCAAAAAAAATAGCTTATTATTATACTTATCTGACCGTAGGGGTTATAACCGTTGTTTCTATTGTATTTTATTTACTGGTAGTTCTTTTTCCACAGGTTTTTCTACCTTACCGGATATGGTTATTTGTAGCTTTTTTAATTATCAACGGTGTGCTTATTTATTTTGTCGGCAAACGGTATGCCGGTTATATGATCCAACGTATTGACAGCACTTACCAGAGTGAAAAGGCATTTATCAGTAATGCCTCGCATGAATTAAATAATCCTTTGACGGCCATACAGGGAGAATGCGAAATCAGCCTGATGAAGGAACGTACTCCTTCCGAATACCAGGGTTCCCTTACACGTATCTTAACAGAAACAAAACGTATTATCCAATTGATGAAACATTTGATGTTTTTATCAAAAGGAGAGGAGGAAATACTGAGAACGGCTATCGAACCTGTTTTCCTTGCGGAATTTATGATGCGGTTTGTAGGAAAACGTATTCAATTCTCTCCGGATAATTTTGCCCTTGTACTTCATGTTAATCCCCAATTATTTAAGACAGCTTTGGAAAACATTATAAATAACGCGTTGAAATACTCGGGGGATAAAATGGTTGAAATCCGTTTGCGTGGAACGGTCCTGGAAATAGAAGACCAGGGAATAGGTATACCGCCGGAAGAACTGGACCGTATATCACAACCCTTTTACAGGGCTACCAATACCCGGGAATTTGCAGGAAATGGAATCGGACTAAGCCTATCTCTTCGTATCTTAAATATCTATGGAGCGGAAGTGACTATAACGTCGGTACTTGATAAAGGGACAAAAATAAGGATTGATTTTGATCAGGTTGCCTGATTGTTTACCGTAACAAATATTGTTGTGCAGCCCCCCTTATCTGAATATCAGGATTTCCTCTTGCAGCTTCTTCGTGGCTGATCCATCCCCTTTGGAGCATACGTTTTATGGCTTCATTATAAAATTCTAAGAAGGAGGGTTTTATACGTAATCCGTCAAAATGCCAGCGTACATTTTTGGGTGCTGGAATGATATACGATAAGAAAATACATTCGGCTAATGTAAGTGCCGAAGGGTCTTTTGCAAAATAGAACCGCGATGCTTCTGTTATTCCGTATATATTCGGACCCCATTCGATTACGTTCATATAAACTTCGAACATGCGTTCTTTAGATGTAAGGCGGCTGGTTTCAATTAACCAAACGATTAGTATTTCTTCCAGTTTTCGCGCAACCGTTTTGTTCCTGTTTAAGAAAACATTCTTTACCAGTTGCATGCTCAATGTACTACCGCCTCTTGCAAAACGCCTTTCCTGGATATTTTGTACCAGCGATCTTCTGAAAGCGTCCGGTATAAATCCCCTGTGATAGGGGAAACCGGCATCTTCGCTATGCATAATGGCATAAGGCAGGTAACGGGATATAGCATGGTAAGGCCGGAAATCAGGATTTTCACTACCTAGTATAAATGTACGGACCGGTTTTTCTTTTTCATAAATTGTGTGAGTGAATGCTCCGTTCATTTTCCGTAAGTCGGTATTACCATATTCAAGTATCCGGAAGTTTTTCGAGTCCAATGACGATTCAAATATCAGGTTTTCAACGTCCGACATATCCACGTCCAATAGAAAATGATATGTTAACATGCCTTCCGTTTTTAACCCTTCAAGATTATAAAACAATCCTTTCGGCAATGAAGAAAACAAATCGTCTGCCGGAAAATCTTTTTTATCTAAAGAAGCAGTGATATGCCAGTTATTTTTCCTTTCTATTTTAAGATATGGATTCAGTCTCAATTTATTAAAAAAAATATCCGTTCGTTTGTCTACCTCCAGGTAATTACTGCCAATATTTATTTTATAATTAATGAAGCCTCTATCCAATAATATTGTATCCGGGGAAATTCTTTTATGAAAAACCGTTAACCCCTTAACACCGGCTTTACCTTGTATGGTTTGTATTTCCGACTTTCTTTTCACTCCTTCCAGTTCAACAGCTAATGTGTCGAATTCAAGGACGGTTCCCCATTTATATTCCAAAAAGGGTAAGGCGATCTTTTTATTGCTGTTTTTTGTATATAACCGTGCGTTTAATTTTTGTTTGGATTGCTGAATTTGTCCATTACATATCCATTCACTTTCCACTTCTCTTTCTTTACTTCTTATTTCCATTGAAAACTTATCGTCCGTAATCGAAAGTCTCGGAATATCCAGCGTTAGTTTATTATCATTACTTTTATAGTTTATTTGAAAATCATTTACTACAGCATTTGGAGGAAGAATATTGAAAACAGATTGTAATAACCGTTCAGCCCTGAAAGCGTAATCACGTTTTCCGGAAAGTGTATCCGATCGAAACCTGGATGCCTGTCTGTAAATAAAATCAAAATTTGATGAATCCGTATGTTTGATAAAATCAACGGTCACACGATTTGCTTCAATTTGCTTTATCTGTATTTGCTTAAGAAGCAATTTTCTAAAATTGATTTTAATTATAAAGGAGTTAGCATGAAATAAAGGTTCTGCATTATAAGGTACTACAATTAATCCTTTTATTTGTATGCTGTTGAATCCTTTAAGCAGGATTGCACTATAGCCAATAGAAATATTATAACGCCTTTCAAAGTCCTCAATTTTAGGTTGGATGAGAAAACGCACAAAAATGTCACCGCTTTTCGATAAAGCAAGCAAGAAAAGCAGGATAGTTATCGTGATTATTTGAAATTTGCGGTATGATATCTTCATTTTAAAAAAGGGTAACTGTACAAATATACAGTTTAAATTTATCAGATTAAGAACATTCAACCTTAATTATATGTTTTATAATAAAACAGATATGGCATATAAAATCGCTTTCTTCGGGGCTAAATCCTATGATATCGAATCATTTGACAATGTGAATGAGAACTTTCACTTCAATATCAGATATTATAAAGGACATTTAAATTGCAATAATGTTATTCTATCACAAAATGCCGATGCGGTATGTATCTTTGTAAATGATACGGCAGACTCTACCGTAATTAATGCTTTGGCGGAAAACGGGGTAAGGCTGATAGCTTTACGCAATGCAGGCTTTAATAACGTTGACCTGGAAGCGGCACAAGGAAAAATAAAAGTTGTAAGGGTACCTGCTTATTCACCCTATGCCGTAGCAGAATATACGCTTTCGCTTATGCTATCGTTAAACAGAAAAATTCATCGCGCTTATTCACGGACACGCGACGGGAATTTCTCGTTAAACGGATTAATGGGGTATGATATGCATGGTAAAACCATTGGGATAATAGGTACTGGAAAGATAGCTAAAATATTGATCCATATATTGAATGGCTTTGGCGTACGTATTCTGGCTAACGACCTTTATCCGGATATGGAATTTGCTGAAGAAGAAGCAATTACCTATACCACATTAGAAGAAATATACCATGAGTCGGATATCATATCCCTACATTGTCCGTTAACGGAAAAAACCCGTTATATGATCAATGAAGAATCCATTGGCCAAATGAAAGACGGGGTTACTATTATTAATACTGGAAGAGGACAATTAATCCGTACAAATGCATTGATAGAAGGATTAAAAGAAAAAAAGATAGCAGCCGCGGGGTTGGATGTTTATGAAGAAGAAGGTGACTATTTTTATGAAGATATTTCCGATGAAATCATTAATGATGATGTATTGGCGCGCTTACTTTCATTCCCTAATGTAATCGTAACTTCACATCAGGCATTTTTTACCAAAGAAGCCATGCATAATATCGCAGAAACTACATTACAAAACATCAAGGACTTTATGGAAGGTAAGCCTCTGGTAAATGAGGTTTTATTAAAACAATAACTATTAAATATGAATTGATTTGTTATTTTTAATGATGCTTTTTAGTTGAGAAAGCAATAGATCAGGTGTAAGTAAAGTAATCTTTTTATTTTTCACGAACAAATAATTACATAAAAAAATGATATTATCAAAAGAGATATCCATTTGAATATTATGTTTGATTATTTCATTTATTACCAGATTACGCTCGATTTTAAAGAATTGTTTAGCTATGGCTTTATTTTCATCGAAGATTTTAATTATAGGATTTGATAATGGATCCAAAGTAAAACGTAAGCGATATTTATTACGAAGCATTCCCACCCAGTTTTTATTTTTATAGTGCTGGTAGGCTATTTCTTCAAACAATCTGAAAAGCGTGCGATCACTTGTACTTAATGTTGCATGTATACCATTCAGTATTTTAGCTTCGTCGTCAAGAGATTGCCATTCGTTTTTACATTTATATCGCATATTATGTTCTATTTCGTGCCAACCTTCGGATAAGGTTGTCCTGATCTGGATTTCAAAAGTAGAATCAATATATTTGAAACTATCTTTATAAATAGATTTCCATGCATTAAATTCTTTAAGCTGTTCATCTTGCAGTCGGCATACCAAATTTATTCTCACGGGATTGAACTGGAGTGTATCCAGATCGTCATGTTCGATATCAACCACCTCGAAAATAGAAGAGAAATAGTCGATAAGTACATCAATGTCTTCACTAAAATAAGTCATGATCCGCAGACCTATCACATCCTGAACCAGCTTTCCGTTATTATCATACCCTTTTCGAATTATTTTTTCATTAATAGAATCTGCAGTTTTAATCCTGGAATACATCCTGTATAAAAGACCGGTACGTCCCAGGTTTGTCTCAATCATTTCCTTAATTTCGTGTTCAATCAAAATCAATCCTTCGTAAATCATCGTTTTTATTTAAATAAAACCCAAACAAATCATCTCTTATTTGGACTAAAGAACGGTATACTTTTCTAACTATTTCTATTCTGGTATTTCTTTTAGGGAAAAATAAGATTGAGGGGTTCTGGAGTAACATCTCTTATATAAGAATCTTTAAAACAAGTCGCTGCGGTAAAATTTGTTTGTTTTTAGTTCATTTATTTTTAAATTAAGATATGGATAATTATTTAATCAAAAAAAGCATCCTTTTTAATATTTGATATAATAAAAAGGATGCCGTCTTTAAAATGTAGTTATCTAATTTATGAATTAAACCGTTCTTTAAGTTTAGAGATCATATCTTTAGTCATCATATCCAAATCATATTCCGGTTTCCAATCCCACTCTTCACGTGCACAGGTGTCATCAAGCGAATTAGGCCATGAGTCCGCAATGGCCTGTCGAAGTGGATCTACTTGATATTCCATTGTAAAATCCGGAATATACTTTTTAATATTGTTGTAAATGATTTCCGGGTCAAAACTCATAGAAGTGATATTGAACGCATTTCTGTGAATCAGACGCGTAGGGTCAGCCTCCATCAGTTGTATAGCGGCATGTAAGGCATCCGGCATATACATCATATCCATAAAAGTTCCTGCGGCTATCGGGCATTTGAAATGGTTACCTTTTACAGCTTCATAATAGATATCCACCGCATAATCGGTAGTTCCGCCCCCGGGAGGTGCAAAATAGGATATTAATCCGGGGAATCTTACAGAACGGGTATCGACCCCGAAACGGATGTAATAATAATCACTCAATAGTTCGCCACCAACTTTTGTTACGCCATACATCGTTCGCGGGTTACGAATAGTATCCTGCGGCGTATTATCTTTAGGCGTATTATCACCAAATACGCCGATAGAACTGGGGGTAAAAACCGCACAAGAATATTCACGGGCTACTTCCAATACGTTAAAAAGTCCATCCATGCCGACTTTCCAGGCTAATTGAGGTTTGGCTTCTGCTACTGCAGAAAGTAATGCTGCTAAGTTATAAATGGTATCAATTTTATATTTTGATACAACTTCAGCAATTTGTTTGTCATTTGTAATGTCTACGATTTCTGCGGGTCCGGTTTCCAGTAATTCTCCTTTGGGCTCTGCTCCGGGAATGTACCCGGCAACAATATTTCCATTGTAGCGTTTTCTTAGTTCCAGCGTTAACTCCGTGCCAATCTGGCCGGTAGACCCAATTACCAATACATTTTTCATCGCGTTTTAAGTACTTTAAAGTTTTTCGCAAAGGTATGTAGAATAATATAGCTACCATACGGTTTTCTTTTTTTTATTCGTCTTTTTCGTAGTATTATCAATACATAATTATTGAAAGTATTGAAGTGATTAAGTGTCATTTTTTGAAAATTAGGAATGAAAGTCATATATTTGGAGATTGGATTATCAATAATAAAAGCTAATATGAAGAAAAACATTTTTAAACTGAGTACAGAACAGTTGAAGGAGATTGCTGAATCTCTAAAGAGTAAGGTTGAAGAAGGGTTAAGTAAAGAGAATCAGGAAGTACAATGTATACCCACATTTATAAGCCCGAAAGCCGGTGCGGAAGGAAAAGCTCTGGTCTTAGATTTGGGTGGAACAAATTACAGGGTAGCTACTGTCGATTTTGTAAACGGGAAAACAACGATACGTCCTGAAAATGGTTGGAAAAAAGACCTTTCAATCATGAAAAAACCCGGATTTACAGAAGAACAATTATACAAAGAACAGGCTGATCCGATTATGGAAATAAAAATAGATGAACCTATGCCTATTGGTTATTGCTTTTCATATCCGGCCGGTTCGTTGCCAAATGGGGATGCAACCCTACTCCGTTGGACAAAAGGTGTTAATATACCGGAAATGATAGGTAAACCCGTTGGAGAGCCGTTAGTAAATTACTTAAATAAACAAGCTGGAAAAAAGCAATTCACAAAAGCAAATGTAATCAACGATACGGTTGCCAGTTTATTTGCCGGCCTTACTAAAAACGATTATGATGCATACATAGGCCTTATCGTCGGTACAGGTACAAATATGGCAACTTTTATCAACGCTGATAAAATAACGAAGTTAAAGGATAATGGCAATATAAATGGTTTATTACCTGTAAATTTGGAATCGGGTAATTTCGACCCTCCACATTTGACTTGTATTGATGAAATTGTTGATGCAAGTTCGGGTAGCTTCGGTGCGCAACGTTTTGAAAAAGCAGTTTCCGGAATGTATTTGGGTGAAATACTTAAAAGTGTTTTTCCTTTTGATGAATTTGAAGATAAATTTGATGCGCAGAAACTGACGAATATTATGGGATACCCTGATATTCATAAAGAGAAATATGTACGGGTGGCCCGTTGGATCTACCAAAGATCAGCAAAACTTGTGGCTGCATCCCTTGCCGGATTAATATTAGTGATGTGTTCACATAATAAAGAAATTAAAAAAATTCGCTTGATAGCAGAAGGTAGTCTTTTCTGGAGTGAAGACAGAAAAGGGACAAATTATAAAGACATTGTGATTGTGGACCTTCATAACCTATTAAAAAGCTTTGGATTAAACCATGTAAAAGTAGATATTGACCATATGCACAATGCTAATCTGATCGGATCGGCCATTGCAGCCTTATCATAATCGTACATTATTTATTAATTTATTAAATTTCACCCTCCTATTTTGTAAAACCAAGGTAGGAGGGTTTTTAAACTAAAAAAACGCCTGGACTTTCACAAGCCCGTGACGTTTTCAAACCTTAACTAAAAGACTATTTTCGGGCGCAAATATAGATGTAATCATCTAACCGAACAAATGAAACAGATAAATAGTAAATATAATTTCTTAAATTGTAAAACAAAATAAAAACAATTATAACATCTAACAGATTACGGAAGATAGAAAAAGCAGGAACAAGGTTGTATAATTTGTTGTTATAAGATTATATTTTAAGTAGTTATAATTATTACCGTAATAATATGTGTTTCTATAACAGCTGTTCTGTAAATACGAAAGATTTAGTAGCAAGATATAATCGCAATATAAATGAAAAACTAAATCAGTTTGATGACGAACGATTTCTACTTCCTGCGTACAATCATCCGGCAACGATAATAATATCTTTCGGCAGTGACCCTATTATTGCCACATGGGGATTGGTGCCATACTGGACACGCAACAGAGAAGCTGCAGCGGAGATCAGTAAAATGACAATCAACGCCCGTTCAGAAACCCTTTTTGAAAAACCCTCTTTCCGTGAAGGCATTCGTATCCGCCGATGCATAATCCCAAGTACAGGCTACTTCGAATATCATTATGAAGGAAAAGTAACGAGTGTGTATTTTATTTATATAAAAAACGAAAAGGTATTTTCAATCGGTGGTATTTATGATTACTGGACTGATAAAGAAACGAATCAGGCATATACGACCTATACTATGATAACAACTCCGGGAAACGAGTTTACTAATAAAATACATAATGGAGGGAAGAACCCTTTCAGAATGCCTTTTATTATTCCTAAAGAAATGGAAGAAAGGTGGCTCGATCCGAATTTAACGGAAGAAGAGATTGCAGAAATGATGGTTCCTTTCGATGCAGATAAGATGGAAGCATACGAAATTGATAAAAACTTTCGCAATATGGATCCCCATAATCCGGATGTAATAAAAAGAAAAGTAAGGTAGGATTTCTGGATGTAAAATACGAATAAAAAAGTGATAACTCTTTATTAGTATCGCTTTATATTAGGTTGGACTACCAAGATTCGAAACTGGGATCCTCTGTTCCCAAAGTTTGAAAGAATAATTAGTAAATAGTTATATAAATTGCTTTTACATTGACAAGATGCTAAAAACGTCACTTTATCTTTCACAAACATCGACGGTTCCACCTCCCATTCCCATAGATGGATTACAATGCGGGATGGATACTGTTATCTTATTACTATCACCATCAAAGTACACGAATACAGGAATAGGTTGCTCAAAAACAGGCCAATACATGTATATGAATGATTTCACATGATCATGAAACCATCTGAAACCACTATTAGCTTATTTCCATTCATCTCCATCTTTATAATGGTACTTAGTTATGCTATAACGCTTCCCTCCATGATCAATTACTCTTTCTTCACGCAACAGCTGTATATCATAATCGTCATTCCAGCCACCCACACCAAGTCCGCCGAAAGCAAGATATAATTTGTGTTCTCTGGGACCACCAGGAATCGGGGCAAGCCTTATATTTCTTTGTATAGACGTGGTTGAAGTCGTTGAAAAAATACGCTATATTTATTACCGAATCAAAAGAAGAGATACTGGCTAACTTTTTTGTAAAGCAAATGGAATACATCGACAGCTCAGCCAACGGCGGGAAACTAAACCCTTAAATTATCATATATCTATTTTTACCGGCCGGTCGCAGATCCCGGTTTTACAAACTTTTCGCCGTCGAATACGCTTGTCAATACCACTGCCATATCCTCTTGTGTATGGTCGGATTCGGTATAGCATTCGAGCGAAAAAGAAGGAAGCCCTTCATAATACGTGTCGAAGAATGTCTGGCAGTTTTCATCATCGTTATATGGGGCGAAATAGTGTATATCGATGGTAAGAATGCCGTGGCTGTGGTCGAAATAGATATCGCTGTTGCATAGCGAGAAATATGTTTCGCCGTCGAAGGCAGGTACCAGCTCTGCATCTTCTTTGCCGAAATCAATAACACATATACCGTTATTCCGGCAGGTTCCCCATCCGGGTGCATATCCTACGCACAAATACACTTCATCCCTTAGCCTGTAAAAGTGACTGAAGGAGCACATCAAATACGATAAGTCGAATAGTTTTTGTTTACTGCCTTCTTGTTTTATAATAATGGGAGAGGGAATCCATCCGGCCGAACCCCGCGAATTATATCCGACCGTATATACCCGGAATGTAGAATCATTTTCCGAAATATAGTAATCTATTTGCGGCATATCTTCAATGTCGATATCCCGGAATCCGTTATTTTCGATGTACGCAGCCAGTTCTCCGGCTATGACCATAGACAGGCTGTCGGGGTCCAGTTCCTCAATATCGCTATATTCATCACCGTCGAACATGTTCGTATAGGCAGACAATAACCCGAGTTTCGAAGTCAGTTCTTTTTTGAAGGCTTCGTAATTATCCTGAACAAAAGCCTGCATCGAAAAAGCGCAGGCCAGGCAGATGACTGCAATAAGTTTTACCATTATTCTCTTTTTATCAAAAATAAAGAAAATTATCATAAAAAACAGTATATAGTTAATTATAACATTAAAATTGAAGCTTTTCGGAGCATAACCTTATCTATATATCAATATTTCACTATAATTTTTTTTAATTGAAAATATAATTATAAGCTTACACTCCAAAAAAAAGAGAATGCCTTTCTAACACTTGTCTCGTAAAACTTATGGTCAAAGCAAACCTAAATGAAAACCTGATTGAGGAGCTTAAAATCAAGATACCAAAGAATTCCGAACTGGTTATTCCACTAAGTGACTCGGCTGAGATGTGTTAAAGATATTTATTCTTCATTAGACTGTAATATTTTTTGAGTTTCTTTAACACGGTAAGGCTGTTTGTTCATATTAATCAAATATACTTTATGCGTTAGCCTGTCGACCATTGCGGCTACTAAAACCTTATCTTTCACTATCTCACCCCACCTAATAAAAGCCAGGTTTGTAGTAATAATAGTTGTTTTCCTGCCTGCTCTGAACGATAAATGGTTAAATAAGTTCCCTATCTGGAAAATCCAATTAAAACTGCTCCCTATCTTCCAAAATAAACTGGTCTATTCTACCGATTGAAAGTGATCCCCTAAAAAAGAGAAAAAGTATTAATAAAGATTAGAAGATAATCGCATTCTTTAAACATCAATTAACAACTAAAGGATACGTCATTATACTTAATAAATTAGTCAGGATAAACAAGCTACGACATGTACGCCCTAAACAAAATCAATACTGCTCGGTAACATATTCAAGAAAGGGATACTTTTAGAAAGATTCAGCGATTCATATTCCAAACCGATTACGGCAAGGTTATGATAATATGCTTTAAGATTAGTATAGTAATATTTTTCCGATTTGATGCGCCAAAATTCTTCACCCAATTTAGACGTTAAAAACCATTTCTCAATAAGTCTGGCTAACCTTCCGTTCCCGTCCTGCATCGGATGAATTTTCACAAACATAACATGAATCAATGAAGCAAAATAAAATACTTCTTCAATGGAAAGGCGTTTCGTTAACAATGTATCAATATCATTGAAAAGCTTTTCTGTTTCCACCGCAACCGATTCAGGCTCACAAGCCACATAAGCAATTTTGTCTTTATCATCCATTACAAACATAAGGTTGTTTCGCAACAATCCTCTGACAGCGGGGGAAAGTAAATTTTCCGTCAATACCTTATGCGCTTCCATTGCCGACTGAAAAGTCAACTTATGAGCTTGCGCATATTCGTAAGCCTTGAATAAATCGTCTGCTATCTTCGTATAATCTGCTTTGTAATCTACGTTGTAGAACTTATGTTTCACAAAACTATCCAGTTCAATTTCATCCCCTTCAATCTTGGAAGAATAAACCGTTGAAACCGAATTGTAAAAATCGAACGGTTTGACATTCGCTAAAGTGTTTTGTTCGGGCAAATCAACGTTTTCCCAATCTATCTTCACATACATTTTGTATGTATCCAGTAAAGATGATGATAGCAAATGCAGTTTATATGTCATAGTGCAAAATTAGGAAAATTGTCCGAAAATTTATGACATTCTCCAATTACTTCATTTGATACTATTATAACAAACCAATCCGAAAATGTTCAACAAAAAAGGCTTCCAAACTAATGGAAGCCCTTCATTAACCTACTTTCCCCATTACTTCATCCAACTTCTCCGCATCTTCATTTTCCACTTCATTAAAAATAAAATCAATCACTTTCTTATTCAGTCCATCGATTTGGTCGAATCTTTTCTTGACATACAATTCAGTCACATTGAAACCGGAAGAATGATTCAAACAGAGTGATATAAGTTGCATGGTCGCAGAACAATCATTGTAGGCAATCGTAGCCCACGAATGTCGAAAAGTATAACTCGTCATTTTTTCCACTCCGGCTAATTTGCACAGGTGTTCCAATCTTTTGTTGACGTTTCTATTAAAATTGTATCTGTAAGGATAACCAAAATCAAATAATTTATCATCATTACTTTTATACTTTTCAAAAAGATATTCAATCTCCGGCACTCCGTCACTCTCGATATAAGCATTATCCCTTCGTTTTCTTCCGGTTGTAACATATCTTTCCGTTCATGTAATTATCCTTCTTCAAATAGAATAAATCAACCGTGTTGATTCCCACAAGGTATAATATTAGTTTGGCTACATCCTGAGCCAGTTCAGACCTGTAAGTATCGGGCTTGACTTTAAAGATTGCTCTAATATCTTTCACATCAACCCCTTTCTTTATCGCAACGTCTGATTTTGGAATGATTAATGTTTTGAACGGTTGGTTAGCTATTCGTATTCTATTATTATCATAATCATTAAATTCATCCACGCCCGAATTAAACATCGTTTTAATGAGCGAAGGATACATTTCTTTTGCCCTAGCCGTATCCATCAAAGTTTTAATCCAGCTATTCAGTTCCTTCGTTTTGATTTCCTGAAATGTAATATTCTTACCAAAGTGATTAATAAAAGACTTCAGCGCATTTTCATAATTCTCAGCCATTTTATCCCGTCCTTGCATGCGTATCTTCTTAATATATTCATTACAAAATGGGATAAAAGGAATTTTACTATTACCGCAAGTGATAAACTTTACGACATCTTTCACAGTCCAATTTTCCGTGTCCTCAAAATTCAGCTTCTTCAAATATTCGGTTATCTGAATCGCCCACCTTCCCAAAACGATTTGATCCGTAATTTCATTCTTACCATCAATCAACTTCACTTTGTTTGCATGTACATACATGTCCGTTTTGATATATTCAATCTTACGGTTGTGAGTAACTCGGATATAAACTAAATAAGTCTTATCCGTTCTAATAGTTCTTACAGTTGCTTTGAAAGTAGCCATAACATTCAATTTTAAATATTAATACTGCACCGCAGAAACGGTGATTAACTACATTTTTTACTGTAAAATATTTGTAAACATTTTGTCTTAAACCGTGTAAAAACGTAGTTTGAATGGTAGGCTTTTCGTGTGTTAACGTAGGAATAATAACACAAAAAAACGTTTACTTGCATGTATCAAACACCTAATAATCAATCTTTTATTTCTTTCGGGGGTGCCAAGATTCGAACCTGGGACCCCCTGCTCCCAAAGCGTGAAAAAACTATTTTTAAGTAATTGTATTATAGTGGTTTGCATAAGATTTTTAGAATATTTCAAATAAATACTTTTAATTTACACTCTTATTTGGATGATCTCAATCATCTAATCCACCCGTTTAGTCAGTCCCGTATCCCGGATATCTAAAAAATCTCATTATAAATATTTTGCAAGGCGGGTGGGAGAGCGGTGAAACAACCTATTTCAACGAATTGTCCTTTTTAGGGAGTACTTTAAGCTTCTTCCGGAGAGGCCTACTCTTTTCCTTGTCGTTAATTCTAATCATAAACTTTTAAAAAACCTTCATCATACCATAGGAACGTTTCTTTATATTTTTCAAGACGTTCAATTAAATATTTTATTTCAGGTATTTCGGGCTTACTTATAACCTTATCACAAGGTATATCTTTCAGTAAATATTCTTCAAATTTCATACAGGTCATATAAATATATATTAAGGCAATTTCATGATTACATAATAATGACTTAAATAGACCTTTATTTGTTTCAATAGAATTTAGAAATAGATTATTTTTATTTTTATCATTGTTTTCTTTTTCATCAAAATAATTAATAATGTGTTCAACGATTTGGAAATAAGGCTTCAATGTTGGCAAACCACCTGATAAAATAAGAACTTTTTGATCTATGTATTTTTGTGTTATAAAATTTAATTTAATTTTTTTAGAGAAAATATTTCTTTGAAGAATATAATTTCTTATATTTATCAATGATTTTTTATTTTCACTTAGAGCTTCTTGCATAGCTAATTCATTTATTTTGAATTTATTGCTTAAATTTCTAATAATTCTTTTGTTAAGTTTATCAACTTCCTGTTTTGAGGAAATGATGTATTTTCTTTCAAGTGAATATCCACTAATAAAAATCTCAAAACTTATATACAATAATATTAATTTAATGAGACGTTTATTATGAACCTCTATAAGTCCATTTATATTTATATTTTTATTACATTCTTCAAATATGGTTTTAAATTCATAAAATTTAAAATGAAAAAACAATTGACCTTTGATCATATTATTAATTGATGAATTGTTTACAATATCCCTATAAATATCAAGTAATTTAAATGTTATTCTTTCAAATCTCTCAATTTCAATATCATTTCTTTGTATCTTATTGAATGCATACTGAACCCAAAAAGCAACGAAAGTTAATAATGCTGCAATAATTGCGATAAAAGGAGTTAGAATTCCGCCAATAGCATTTCCTGTATCACTATGTTTACTCATATCGAAGGAATCAAATATTGCTGGTCTAGGTAATATAAATGCAATTAATAACACCAGAACAAACATGGTTATAAGGAATATTGAAGAAATTGTAATTATTAATCTCGATGAATCAGGATTATTTTTAATTTCTTTTTTTATATCTTCAATATAAATTTTGCATTTTTGTTTGAACCACATATTATTTTGTAATTAATTAAACTGTATAGTTTAATGAAATTATCAATTCTATTTAAAACTAGGAAATTCAAAATCATCAATTTCAGCTGATAGGGAGTAAACTTTTCCATTGTATTTAAACTCCCAGTAACATACGGGTTTGTAATCCCAATTGAATAAAGTTCCCAAAGTATTTTCCTTACCAGGTGATAAAATGCCTAAAGTTGCTTTATCAGTTATTTCAAAAATAACTCTGTTATTTAAACTCTCTGTTATATAAAACCTTACCAGTTCAATAGAGTGAGTACTATTGTTTAATATTGTGCAACCTGCGATTCCTGTAACAAATCCATCAATAATTGTAATAGAGGAGCTAGACTTATATACCGAAACAAATTCATCGAGATCAGCTACTTTTATTTTGCATGTTGCTTTATAACCACTTTCTTCAGATTCAGCGGTAATGATTGTTTCACCTATTGCATTTGCTTTTACTACCCCATTTAAATCGATAGAAGCGATTGAGGTATTTGCAGAATGCCAGATTATATTTTTGTTTTCCGCGTTTTCAGGTAAAACTGTAACATTTATTTGTTTTGTTGATCCTATTTCTATTTTGAATTCTTCGCTTTCAAATAAAATGTTATTTACAGTTGCCGGTAAGACATTTATATTACATAAAGCTTCAAATTTGCCTTCTTCTGATATCGCTTTTATACTACAATTGCCTATTGCAATTGCATTTACAATACCTTCTTCGCTTACTTTCGCAACCGATTCATCTGATGAACTCCAATTAAGTTTTTTATTTCCAGCATTTTTTGGAATATAAGTTACATTAAGGAGCATGGTTTCTCCTTTGACTATGTCTTTTGTAGAGTTTTCAAATTTAATGCCTTGTAATCTTTCTGGATTAACAGTTACTTTACAAGTATCGCTTATTAAGGTTCTTTTTATGGTAACTATGACGTTTGCCTCACCAGTTTTCAAAGCTTTGATTATACCATTCTCAACTTTTACAATAGTTTCCTTATTTGTTGTCCAAGCAACTACTGCTTCATTAGATATATTAGATGGCATAATAGTATAATCTAAGATTTCACTATCACCCACATTAACAAATAATTCATTCTTATTTAATTTAATACTTTTGAAATTTTCCTTACTTCTAATTTGTTCATCTTCACTGGAGCATGCTCCAAGAAATAATACAAAAACAATTAAACTTAATGAGGGGTGTAATTTTGTCATAATAATAATAATTTTTTATCTAACGTATATTTTGAATGTTTGTTCGGATGTTTTGATAATATAAATGCCTTCATTAACCATAATGTAATTTGTGCCACATTGGTATTCGATATTTTGGATTAATTGACCTTTTACATTGTAAATAAATGCTTTCCCAGGTTTTAAGGATTTCAAAATAAGGGCTTCTTTTTGTCCATAAACTATTAGATCTGAATCTGCTATTTTTTTATTGATTGTGGTAACATCTTTTTCTGAAATGTTTTTAAAATCTGACCAATTTTGTGACTTCCAAGCATAATTATTATAAGCTCCTTTTGGAACAAAAACATTGCAATTATTTTTAGTGTCATCATCAAAAGATTTGCTATCTATAATCGGTGGTTCCATAGATTCACACACAATCTCCTTAAGAGGGCATTCATAAAATGTAAAATATCCTATTTGAAAATTTGAAGGAAATACAATTTTCCGTAAATTAGTGCATCTCTGAAAACAATGTTGTGAAATTCTAAGGGTTTTATCAAGAGAGGGATTATACGAAAAAATAATTTCCTCTAAGTTACTACAATTAAAAAAGGTTCCGGAATATAGTTCGGTTAGTCCAGCAGGGAATATAATTTTTTTTAGTCCTGAACAATTCTCAAAAGCATCAGCTTCAATTCGATATAAACTTTCTGGAAATTCAATATCGTTTAATGATGTACAATTATAAAAAGCATCTGTACTGATTACGGCACATTCTTTAGGTAATATAATATTCTCAAGATTGTTACAGTTTTCAAAAGCCTTTCGAGGTATTTCCTGATATGAAGAATAATTATCTACATAATTAACAATACATTCATATATATCAATATTTTTCAGAATTCCTTTTTTTGTCATATTATTCATAACTAAAAAGTCTTCTTTATTTAATTCGCCAGAAATTATTAATTTTGAAATATTGTTTATTTCAGGTTCTAATAATGAATATAGAGTCCCTGGTTCTTTCACTTCAACAGTTTTCACAATTTGGGCAGAAGAACAAATTGTTATGAGAAGAAAGGATAGGAGTAGAATGTTTTTCATTAATGTATGATTTAAAAAGATTGATGTTAAAATTGTAGATTATAAGTATATAAGTATTCAAGTCAACATCTTATAATATATATTTATCTTTGATAATTAAAGGCAAAACAATACTTACTTTCATATTATTTGGAGGTAACTTACTCTTAATATCACAAAGAAACAAAACAAATTCCACCTACGCAATACTTAAAAGAAGTTGAGTAAGCCTCCTAAGGAGTTATAGATAAAGCAACTATGGCAGTATTATGCAATAGTTATGGAATATTTAATATCTTTTCTACGGAGTTGATTACATAGTTTTATTATGTGATGCCGGCTTTTTTTAAAGTTGTTCAAATAAATCAATATTATTCGTTCAAGAAATATAATCTATCATTTGTAGATGACCATATACAAATCCCTTTACTATCTTTTCAAAAATTCAGTACTACCATATTTCAAACTGATAAGATTTTTAATTGTCACTTTTAATATAAAATGGGATATTTCTTAGATAAAAAAGCGAAAAGCACTAACTTGTGTTATCTTGTTATTTTTTATAATGTACTTATATTCAGTTTTTTTTTGGTGACAGTTTTCGAACCTCGAACCCGCTGCTCCCAAAGCAGGTGTGCTAATCGTACTAATTTAAGAGGGTGATTTTCGATCTATAGCGGACATAGATATCAGATATTTTTTTACTTGATGTTCAGTTGACAATTTTATAAACAAAATCCCATAAACTAACACTGATTAATAATTTTTTAAATAAACAATGGCCCTAAATGCCATAAACAAAACGAACAGTAATAAAATTAAAAAAGATGTTGTCTTCTTCAGTAATCGGATTCACCTCTTTGCCGAAATGGGGCGAACCCATTTTGAAAATTTCATAATAGTATTTTTGAAAAAACATCTTATCCATTTTTGAAAAGATAATAATGTTCTTATAGAATTATCATACTGTTTTTGATTTTGTTAATTTACTATTAATTAAATACTTAAGTTGTATTTTGAATTTTAGATATACATTTTAACTATTTTGTAATATTTTTCATTTATATTTGCTATCTTTCCTTTTGTTTTGTATATTTCCTTTATATATAAAGGGATAAGGTGTATTATTGAGTCTATATAATTAAAGATGAAATGAAAAAATCAAAACTAATTTTGTTATTTTGTGGTGTACTTTTATTCGCATCATGCGGGAGCGATAATGACAGCTTTTTGGATCTCCAACAGCAGCAGGAGGATTTGTACGACCAATATGTTTCTGCCGAAATTCAGGCAGCAATAGATGAATACCAAATTCCTGTCAATCGTGGTATAAATCCCCCAAGAGTAGAAGGATGTTATCGGATATCCCCTATGACAATGCTTACAAGTAGTTATAGTTCAGATAGGAGTTGGATAGGAAAGACCTGGAGAATGGATTTTAAAATGAGATTTTTCAATCAAAAAGAGTTACTGGTAGATGTTTTGGGATATGAAATCTATGCAAACACTGACAGAGTTAATTCAGAACATTCAGGTACAGGAACTTTCATCAGTGGGTCGGGCGATAAGTTTTCTGTATTTGTTAGGCTCGATGTTGTATCACCAGATGATAGGTATCATGGGGAAGGTCTGACTATCATATCAGGAAGCATGGAAAGGAATGGTGCAGGAGAATTGACAGGCAACATTGTGGATATTGTATATGTTACCTTGTTCACGAATATGGATGGTAATCCAAACTGGGTGTCTGACAATACAACTCGAATTTTTGATGGAACAGTAACAGTTCTTACACTATCAGAATTCGAGACATTAACAAAAAGTATGGTGAAGATGCAACCTTTATGGGTTCTTCCTCTTGAGACTGTAAGTGTAGAAAATTAATAATATTAATTGAGTATATTAGATAATAATTCCTATTTAGTTTATAAGGAACTATTGTTTAATACACTGTTATATAGCTTTTAGACTTCGTTGTGAATATGGTTCAAATAATACCGCCCTCCGTATATTGAGGATTTTCCTAAGAGAATCTATCCTAAAATTTCACCCATAGAAGCAATCTACTGAAATTGTTGCATTACTGATAAATTTTCAGTTGACATCTTAATTGACAAAAGCCATCAATTATCCTATCAACTACACCTAAATATCCAGACAAAAAAAGCCAGACAAGTTATCTAACTGTCTGGCTTTCCTCTGTCGGGGTACCAGGATTCGAACCTGGGACCCCCTGCTCCCAAAGCAGGTGCGCTAACCGGACTGCGCTACACCCCGATGCAATTTTTGATTGCGGTGCAAAGGTAGGGTTTTATTTTTAAAATCAAAATTATTCCTGTTTTTTTTAGTTATATCATTTGAACAAGTATTTTGAAAATGCAACTTTGAGGTGTAAAAAGCTATTGTCCTTTTCTGATGGGAAGGAAAAGGTTTTTTAATTTTGTACGCATATAATTAGTTATTGATAGTTATTAACTATTTTGTCGATAGTTATCAGCAGGTTTGCCGATAACTATCAGCAAATCTTTCGATAATTATCGATAACTTATTTTATGGCAACTTATTTATTAAGGTAACATATGAAAAGGGGTCATTTTCTGAATCAAAGTGTGATTATAGATGCTTTTTAGTACATTTGCATGCAATCGGTTTTCTTATCTAAAAAAATATACTGATGACTATACAACAATTAGAATATGTTTTGGCGGTTGATACTTACCGGCATTTTGCTAAAGCTGCAGAGCATTGTAATGTTACCCAGCCTACATTAAGTATGATGATCCAGAAGCTTGAAGATGAGTTGGGTATTAAACTTTTCGACAGAAATGTTCAACCGGTCAAACCTACTCCTGCGGGACGTAAAGTTATCGATCAGGCCCGTAAGGTGTTGTTTCAGGCATCCTTGATTAAAGATATTATAAATGAAGAGGAACAATCGGTAAAAGGGACTTTCCGACTGGCTGTTTTGCCGACAATTGCTCCTTATCTGATTCCACGTTTTTTCCTACAGTTATCTGAAAAACATAAAGATCTGGATATACATATTCTGGAAATGAAAACCACTCCGACGCTTGCCGCATTACTGAATGGAGAGATAGATGCTGCTATTATTGCTTCACAGCCGATCGAGTCAGAACTTCAAGGGGATGTTTTATATTATGAACAGTTTTTTGGTTATGTTTCCCGACAAGAATCAATTTTTAAAAATGAAATGATCCGTACATCGGATGTTGATGGCGAACGGCTTTGGTTACTTGATGAAGGACATTGTTTTCGCGACCAGTTGATGCGTTTTTGTCAAATGGAACAGGTCAGGCTTCGTCAGGGTGCTTACCGGTTGGGAAGTATGGAAACGTTTATGCGTATGGTGGAGAGTGGAAATGGTATCACCTTTATTCCTGAATTAGCTGTTTATCAATTGAGTAGGGAGCAAAAGGAATTAGTTCGTCCCTTTGCAATACCAAAGCCGACACGCGAAATTGTGTTTGTCACCCGGAAAGATTTTATTAGATACACAATAGCTGAAATGTTGATAAAAAGTATAAAAGAATCCGTACCTAAAGAAATGCTTACGTTGCAGGCTTTTCAGAAGGTTGTTTAATTTATTTTTTAGAATTGAAAAAAATATTACTTTTTATTTGTGTTTTAAAGAAAAGTGTTACTTTTGTCACCGAAATAGTTTAAGATAATGAATCAGTTCAGCTTTACATATTACTTTTTTTACTTTTACTTTAGCACAGTAAAGGCAGGAATTTGTATGTAAAGAGTTGATCAAAGAATATGTCAATAAAAAATATAAAGTCCTGCCGAATACGGTGGGACTTTTTTGTTAATTATAATACATGAAGGAAAGATGAACAAGAAAGTTGCAATTCAGGGAATAGCCGGTTCGTATCATGAGATGGCCGCCCGAAATTATTATGAAGGTGAAGATATTGATATTATCGGTTGTGAAACATTCAGGGATGTTATTTCTGAAATAAAGAAAGACCCTTCTGTTCTTGGGATGATGGCTATTGAGAATACAATTGCCGGCAGTTTGTTACAGAATCATGAATTGATACGCCAAAGCGGTCTACATGTGATAGGAGAATATAAATTACGTATATCACATTGTCTGGTAGCCCTACCGGGTTCGTCAATTCATGAAATAAAAGAAGTTGATTCTCATCCAATTGCTTTAATGCAATGCATGGACTTTTTAGATTCATTACCTAACATTAAAATAGTTGAAAAAGACGATACGGCTGGAAGCGCCCAATGGATTTCTGAAAACCAACTGAAAGGACATGCGGCGATATGCAGCAGACATGCTGCTGATATATATGGATTAGAAGTACTTGCAGAGGGCATTGAAACCAATAAGCATAATTATACACGATTCCTGCTAATAGCTGATAGGTGGACTGCTGATGAAATGCTACGTGGCACGGAAAAAAATAAAGCATCTCTTGTTTTTGCACTTTCTCACTCGGTAGGCAGTTTATCCCAGGTTTTATCTGTTCTTTCCTTTTATGATATGAACCTTACTAAAATACAATCACTCCCGATTATTGGCCGCGAATGGCAGTACCTTTTTTATATAAACTTGACTTTTAACGATTATATGAGATATAAACAGGCATTGGATGCCGTTGTTCCATTAACAAAAGACTTTATTATTTTAGGTGAATATGCAGAAGGAAAACAAAGTGTTTAAAATTACGCCTGCAACACGGGTAAATAAAATATCAGAATACTATTTCTCGCGCAAATTGAAAGAAATAGCGGAGATGAATAATGCAGGGAAAAATGTTATCAGCCTGGGTGTTGGTAGTCCGGACTTGCCTCCGTCTGACAACGTAATAAATGTTTTATGTGAACATGCCCAAAAACCTGATGAACATGGATATCAACCGTATGTTGGTATTCCCGAATTGCGCCAGGCATTTTCCAATTGGTATAAAAAATGGTATAATGTCGAGCTGGATCCCAGGACTGAAATACAACCATTAATCGGTTCTAAAGAAGGTATTCTGCATATATCGATGGCTTTTCTGAATGCGGGGGATTCTGTTCTTATTCCTGACCCCGGTTATCCGACTTATAGTTCGGTAAGTAATCTGGTTGGGGCTAATATTATCACTTACCAGTTGATTGAAGAAAATGGTTGGTATCCTGATTTTGGCCAACTTGAGCAATTAGATCTGTCAAAAGTTAAGTTGATGTGGGTTAACTATCCGAATATGCCGACAGGAGCAAATGCTGATCGCGAACTTTTTAAGAGATTGGTGGATTTTGGTCTAAAGCATCAAATAGTTATTGTTAATGATAATCCGTATAGTTTTATTTTGAATGATACTCCTTTAAGTATATTAGAAATTCCCGGCGCTAAAGATATTTGTATTGAGCTTAATTCCATGAGTAAATCTCATAACATGCCAGGGTGGCGTATGGCTATGTTAGCTTCCAATCCGAAATTTGTAGAGTGGGTGCTCAAGGTAAAGAGCAACGTGGATTCCGGGCAATTTAAACCCATGCAATATGCTGCGATTGAGGCTTTGAATGCTTCCCGTGAATGGCATGATCATATGAACTCTATTTATAGGAAAAGACGTCGCTTGGCAGGTGAGATTATGGACACTTTAGGTTGTACTTTTGATAAAAACCAAGTAGGAATGTTTTTATGGGGAAAAATACCTAATGAATTTAAAAGTAGTGAAGTTTTATCTGATAAAATATTATACGAAGCAAACGTATTTATAACACCCGGTTTCATATTTGGAAATTCCGGAGCTGATTATATACGAATCTCTTTATGTTGTAAGGAGGAATTGCTACAAGAGGCATTATACAGAATAAAACAAATAATGTAAGTAATTTATAATTAATAATATCTCCCTGATGATTTATATACCTATATTGATTATCGTGTGAAATATATTCATAAAGTTCAGAATTGTAATTGATAATATAATATTAAAAAATAAATAGAATGAAATTAGAATTGAAATCTGTAGTATTGCCGGGGGTTGATCCGCAACGTCCAATTATTATAACCGGTCCTTGTAGTGCAGAATCGGAAGAGCAAGTGATGGAAGCTGCTAAAAATATCGCAAGCAAAGGGATAAAAATATTCCGGGCAGGTATCTGGAAACCCCGTACTAAACCCGGTGGTTTTGAAGGGGTAGGGGCAGTTGGGTTAAAGTGGTTGAAGAAGGTAAAGAAAGAAACCGGTATGTATGTATCTACGGAAGTTGCCACAAGGGATCATGTATTTGAAGCTTTAAAAGCCGGTATTGATATGCTTTGGATAGGTGCTCGTACAACAGTAAATCCTTTTGCTGTCCAGGAAATAGCAGATGCATTAAAAGGTGTGGATATTCCTGTTTTAGTGAAAAATCCTGTCAATCCCGATTTAGAGTTATGGATTGGAGCATTTGAACGCCTATATGGTGCGGGTATATCCAGGTTAGGTGCCATTCACCGTGGATTTAGTTCTTATGATAAAAAAATATATCGCAATTTGCCTTTATGGCACATACCTATCGAATTACGACGTCGAATGCCTGAGTTACCTATATTTTGTGACCCAAGCCATATAGGTGGAAAAAGAGAGTTAATAGCACCGCTTTCTCAGCAGGCTATGGATTTAAGTTTTGATGGATTAATGATTGAATCTCATTGTAATCCGGATATTGCAATGAGTGATGCCGATCAGCAAATAACTCCTGACGTACTGGATTATGTGTTGAATTTGTTGGTAATTCGGGATGCTACACAAACAACAGAAAACTTATCCGAACTTCGTAGACAGATTGATAATATCGACGAACAATTGTTGGAGTTATTAGCAAAACGGATGAGGATCTCGCGAGAGATCGGTGTGTATAAAAAAGAGCATAATATGCCTATTCTTCAATCACCCCGTTATAGTGAAATACTTACAAATCGTACTCATATGGGAGAAAGCATGGATCTTAATCCTGAGTTTGTAAAAGAAATATTGAAAGAAATACATGAAGAATCAGTCCGTCAACAGATGGAGATCATGACAAATTAAATAAATATGAAAATTTTGATCTTAGGTGCCGGGAAGATGGGTTCTTTCTTTACGGATCTGTTAAGTTTCGACCATGAAGTTGCAGTTTTAGAAAGTAATCCCCGTCGGATGCGTTTTATTTATAATGCATTACGTATGAAGGACGCAAGTGAAATCAGTGATTTTGCACCGGAATTGGTAATAAATTGTGTAACATTAAATTACACTATTCAAGCCTTTGAAAACGTACTTCCATATTTACAACCCTATTGTATTATTTCAGATATCGCTTCAGTGAAAACAAATCTTCAGGAATTTTATAATACATGTGGATTTCCGTATGTTTCTACTCACCCAATGTTTGGTCCTACATTTGCTAATTTAGGTAGCCTTGAAAGAGAAAATACCATTATAATATCCGAAAGTGACCATTTGGGAAAAGTTTTTTTTAAAGATTTATATGCACGGCTAAAATTAAATATTTTTGAATATACATTTGAAGAACATGACCGGGTAGTGGCTTACTCGCTTGGTATACCATTTGCATCCACTATGGTGTTTGCTGCTACAATGAAACATCAGGACGCTCCTGGTACCACATTTAAGAGGCACATGAAAATTGCCCGTGGTTTACTTTCTGAGGATGATTATTTGTTGACTGAGATTCTTTTTAACCCTCGTACCCCAAGGCAAATAAGTCGTATTCAAGACGAACTGTCAAAACTTCAGAAAATGATTGAAAATAAGGATACAGCGGCAATGAAAGGCTATTTATCTGATATACGCAAAAATATTGAGTAAATAAGGTTCGTAAAATGTAGATACAAATATTATTTCAAATTCATTGAAACTCCTTTTCACGAATAAGAAAAGGAGTTTTTTCATATAAATATACTTATAAGAAGCTGCATGATTTAAGAATAAAATGAAAATAGCTTTAATCGTGGCTGAATAAATAAAATGCCAAAGTTTATTTTGTAATTTTTGCTTGGTGATATTCTTAATAAATAATATAATATTTTATTTATTAGTAGATTACGTGTTTTGACCATTCCATTTGGATAAATCCTTCTACTGTTAACCTTCACTCTATAGTATAACAGGCTTGAATGTATTATGTTCATTAGATTTTGGATGAGATTCTTGAACTCGTAAACTATATTGATTACAATTACCAGAATAATTAGAAGATGGGATAGGGCAAAAGACGCTATTTTTGTTTAATTTTGCGTTCTACAAGATTATAATGATTAATACACAATAAATTATGTTTGAAAATTTAAGCGAAAGATTAGACAGATCGTTTAAACTACTGAAAGGTGAAGGTCGTATTACAGAGATTAATGTGGCTGAAACATTGAAAGATGTCCGCAAGGCTTTGTTGGATGCCGACGTTAATTATAAAGTTGCTAAACAATTCACGGATACAGTAAAAGAAAAAGCACTGGGGCAAAATGTATTATCAGCAGTTAAGCCTGGGCAGTTAATGGTCAAAATTGTTCATGATGAGTTGGCCCAATTAATGGGGGGCACTGCTACGGATATTAATTTAACGGGCTCCCCTGCCGTAATTCTTATGTCTGGTTTGCAAGGTTCCGGCAAAACAACTTTTTCCGGTAAATTGGCCAACCTTTTAAAAACGAAGAAAGGTAAGAAACCGCTTTTAGTTGCCGGCGATGTTTACAGACCTGCTGCTATTGAACAATTACATATTTTAGGTGACCAGATTGGGGTACCGGTTTATTCAGAACCCGAAAATAAAAATCCCGTTTTAATTGCTCAGAATGCTATTAAAGAAGCTAAACTAAAAGGAAACGATTTAGTAATTGTAGATACTGCCGGTCGCTTGGCCATTGATGAACAGATGATGAAGGAAATAGCAGCAGTTAAAGATGCTATTCATCCCGATGAAATCTTGTTTGTTGTTGATGCTATGACCGGACAGGATGCGGTGAATACGGCAAAAGAATTTAATGAACGGTTAAATTTTGATGGCGTCGTTCTTACCAAATTGGATGGTGATACCAGGGGTGGGGCTGCACTTTCCATACGTACAGTGGTCAATAAACCTATTAAATTTGTTGGTACCGGTGAAAAAATGGATGCATTAGATGTATTTCATCCGGAACGTATGGCAGATCGTATCCTTGGAATGGGTGATATTGTATCGCTTGTTGAAAGAGCACAAGAGCAATACGATGAACAGGAAGCGAAACGTTTACAAAAAAAGATTGCTAAAAACCAGTTTGACTTTAACGATTTCATCGCTCAGATACATCAGATTAAAAAGATGGGTAATCTGAAGGAATTGGCTTCTATGATTCCCGGTATAGGAAAAGCGATGAAGGATATTGATATCGATGATAATGCATTCAAAAATATTGAAGCTATTATCTACTCTATGACACCGAAGGAGAGAAGTAATCCGGCTGTATTAAATGGTTCACGGCGTCAGCGGATTGCATCAGGTAGCGGAACAAGTGTACAGGAAGTAAATAAATTGATCAAGCAATTCGAAGAAACCCGCAAGATGATGAAAATGCTTACGACTGCTAAACCGGGAAGTAAAAAAATGCCTTCTTTTAAAAGATAGTTTTATGAATTTAATAGACGGAAAAGCCATTTCTGCCGAAATAAAAAAAGAGATTGCAGAAGAGGTAGCTGAAATGAAAGCTAATGGGGCAAAGATTCCTCATTTGGCGGCTGTACTTGTAGGACATGATGGGGGTAGTGAAACCTATGTAGCTAATAAAGTACGAACTTGTGAAGAAGTTGGATTTAAATCTTCTTTAATACGATATGAAGATGATGTAACTGAGGAAGAATTACTGGCATGTGTCGATCGTCTCAATTCCGATCCGGACGTTGACGGCTTCATTGTACAGTTACCTCTTCCTAAACACCTTTCTGAACAAAAGATAATTGAAGCTATTGATTACCGTAAAGATGTAGATGGTTTCCATCCTGTTAATGTAGGACGGATGTCTATCGGGTTACCATGCTTTTTATCTGCTACTCCTGCAGGAATTATAGAACTTCTGAAGCGTTATGAAATCGAAACAAAGGGTAAGCATTGTGTGGTTCTGGGAAGAAGTAACATTGTGGGAAAACCGGTAGCCACACTTATGATGCAAAAATCTTATCCGGGTGATTGTACGGTAACGGTATGCCATAGTCGTTCTCAGAACCTGAAAGAAATGTGTCAAAGCGCGGATATAATTATAACGGCATTAGGAGTTCCGGAATTTCTGAAAGCTGATATGGTGAAAGAAGGTGTAGTTGTGATAGATGTTGGAACGACACGTATGCCGAGTACTGCAACCAAAAGTGGGTATAAGTTATTTGGGGATGTTAAATTTGATGAAGTGTCTGAAAAAGCATCTTATATTACTCCGGTTCCAGGAGGGGTAGGTCCGATGACGATTGTTTCGTTAATGAAAAATACCCTGCTTGCAAGCAAGAAAGCTATTTATAAATGAAAAAATGATACATAATTTCGATGTAAAGATTTGGAGAATAAAACTTATTATCTATCTTTGCACCGTCTTAGAAGTTTCATAACAGTAAAGACAAAATATGGTGATTGTAGCTCAGTTGGTTAGAGCATCGGATTGTGGTTCCGAGGGTCGCGGGTTCGAATCCCGTCTTTCACCCCTGATATGGATTATAAGGATACTTAAATAGTATCCTTTTTTATTTCTCTTTGTCCGGGATTATATTGGTTGTCTGTTTTAAACGGTTATTCTTTTGTTTTATTTGGGCGACTCTTCTTTAATGATAAATATCCGTCTTTCAGTATAAACTGTTCATCATGTTCTGCCAGAAAGCGGATTACCGTGATACTTTTGTCATAAGCATAAGGCAATGATTCGGTTAATGATTTTACAGGGATTGGTTCTGTCGTGAGTATTTTAATAAGGTTTTCTTTTATAATATTGAATTCAGATTTTTTTAAACCTGAATCATCTTTTGCAAGGCATACATCACAACATCCGCAATCGCTGACTTTCTTTTCTCCGAAATAATGTAACAACATTTTACTTCTACAAAGTTGTTCTTCATTAATATATTCAAGAACCTTACTGATTCTGTTTTCAAATCTTTTTTTCCGTTCTTCATACGCGGAACGCGGGATAATAATGTGTTTTTTGTCTTCTCTTGTTTGAGTATAAATAATTATGGGGGTTTTCTTACGAGGTATATAATTAACAATACGATATTTGGATAGACTTACTAAAATATCATAAACATCTTTCTGTGAAACCTGAGAACGCTTGGCGATCACAGACTCATCAATATAAACATAATCTGCAAATAAACCGGTATAAGAGCGTAGAATGACCTGGATGACTTCATCAGTTTTGTTATCCTGGTGAATATTTTTATAAAGATCTTCTTTGGTTGCTATAAAATGTAAACGGGAAGAGTTATCTACTTCTTCCGTATATTCAATGTAACCTGATAATTCAAGTATTTTCAAGGCATGATGCGCCTGAAGAATTGAAAATTTAAATACAGAACAGAAATCGGTAAGTGAAAAGTCATGAACCGTTTCCAAACCATAACCAACAGCAATTTGAAAATAATTTCCAAGCGCCTCATATACGCGGTATATAAAATCTTTTTCCGGAAACTCATCGGCTAATCTTTTTTTTAATTTAGCATTATCAATCCCGCTACAAAGTGCGATGGCATATGACTTTTTTCCATCACGTCCTGCCCGGCCTGCTTCCTGGAAATATTCTTCAAGCGATCCGGGCATATCTATATGCATTACTATCCTGACATCGGGCTTGTCGATTCCCATACCGAAAGCATTTGTTGATACAATAACGCGGCATTCGTTATTTTTCCATTTGTTTTGACGAATCGTTTTCTCCTCCCTGTTTAATCCTGCGTGGAAAAAATCAGCAGATATTCCGGCTTGTTGAAGTGTTACAGCTATCTCTTTTGTCCGTTTTCTGTTGCGTACATATACAATAGCACTTCCTTTTATTTTTTGGAGGATCAATACAAGCATATGAAGCTTGTCGTCCGTATGACGGACAATATAAGCCAGGTTTTTTCTATAGAAACTTGTGCGGAAGACATTTTTTGTTTTAAAATGTAGCCTATCCTGAATATCGTCTACCACTTCTGGGGTGGCGGTAGCTGTCAATGCTAAAACCGGTATGTCCTGTAATTGGCTGCGTATATCGGCTATTTTTAAATAGGACGGGCGGAAATCGTATCCCCATTGCGATATACAATGACTCTCGTCAATAACGAGAAACGATACATTCATCGCTTGTAACTTCGCACGGAATATTTCAGTACTTAACCGCTCAGGTGAAACATATAGAAATTTATAATCCCCGAAAATGCAATTTTCCAGTTGTTTAATAATTTCCTGACGGGTCATTCCAGAATAAACGGCTGTAGCTTTTATTCCTGCTTTATGGAGATTATCTACCTGATCTTTCATTAAAGCGATAAGCGGAGTAATAACTATACATATACCTTCGACAGCTAATGCAGGAACCTGGAAAGTAAGCGATTTTCCTCCTCCTGTAGGCATAAGTCCAAGCGTATCTTTTCCCTGCGCTATAGAATGAATGATTTCCTCCTGTAACGGTCGAAAAGATGTGAACCCCCAATATTTTTCTAATATTTTATGGTATATATCCACCGGCTTTAGTTACAAATCATCCGTTTTGATATCTTTAATCAGCAATTGAAGCGACGTATTTCCATTATACGTATTTTCTTCAATCGTATAACAGATATTGAACGGCTTCATCGCTTTAATATGGTCAAAGTGTTCATGCATACCAAATGCAATAGCATGTACCGGCGTTTTTGAATTGTTATCGATCAATTCGAGTTTGATGTGTTCGGAATCCTTACCAACAAGTTTGCTTGTTCCATAGTCCCTGACGCTTAAACTGCAGAATATAGGTTTATGATTATCCGGCCCGAAAGGGTTCATTTTTTTTAGTTCGTGTGCAAATTTGGGTGTGATATCTTTAAGATCTAAAATAGCATCTACATCTATTTGTGGAGTCATTTGTTCAGGATTAATTTCCAGAGATGCCAGCTCCAGAAAGCGCTTCGTAAATTCTTCCAGCTTTTCCTCTCTCAATGAAAGGCCGGCAGCATATGTATGGCCTCCAAAATTTTCTAATAGGTCGCGGCAATTTTCAATGGCCTTATATATATCAAATCCGGTTATTGAGCGGGCGGAACCTGTAATAAGGTCGGAAGACTTAGATAATACTACTGCAGGCCTGTAATACTTTTCAGTCAGTCGGGAAGCTACAATACCGATAACACCTTTATGCCAGCCCGGATCATAAACAATTATAGCTTTCCGGTCTTCCATATTGCTGAACTGGTCAATAATTGCATTGGCTTCATCCGTTATTCTTTTATCCAGTTCTCTCCGCTCATCATTGTATTGATTAATATTCTCGCTTTTTTCACGGGCGCTTTCACTATCTTTTGCTAAAAGCAGGTCTACAGCTTCTTTTCCATTCATCATACGGCCAGAGGCATTGATACGAGGACCTATTTTGAAAACAATATCGTTGATCGTTATATCTTTACCTGTCAGCCCGCATATATCAATAATCCCTTTTAGCCCCATACTGGGATTTGTATTTAATTGCTTTAATCCATAATAAGCTAAAATACGGTTTTCATCCGTTATGGGAACAATATCAGAAGCAATACTGACTGCCGTAAGGTCTAATAATTTTTCGAGGTTTTCTGATGAAAACCCATTACTTTTGGCGAATGCCTGCATAAATTTATAACCTACGCCGCAACCCGATAAATGTTCATATGGATAGATGGAGTCAATACGTTTGGCATCAAGAACTGCTACTGCATCCGGCAGTTCATCATCCGGCATGTGATGGTCGCAAATAATAAAATCAATCCCTTTTTCTTTAGCATATTCGATCTTATCGATAGCTTTAATACCACAATCCAATGCAATGATCAAAGTCACTCCATTATCAGCGGCATAATCAATTCCCTTAAAAGAAATCCCATATCCTTCATCATAACGGTCCGGAATATAATAGTCCAATGTATAGGAGAAAGGGCGCAAATATTTGTAAACTAGCGAAACAGCTGTGGTTCCGTCTACATCGTAATCCCCATAAATCATTATTTTTTCCTTATTACCCAGTGCTTTATTTAAGCGTTTTACAGCTTTTTCCATATCCGGCATCAGGAATGGATCATGGAGGTTATTCAAGCTGGGTTTAAAGAATTTTTTAACTGCTTCTGCAGAAGTAATACCTCTTTGGACAAGTAGTAAGCATATAACCGGACTGTAACCAAGTTCTTCTGCCAACTTGTCTCTTTTATGTAATTCTTCTAAGGATGGGGTTCTTAAGTTCCATTTGTTAGTCATTATATATTTATTTTTTCTTTTGCTTCTCCAAAGGGCAACAAACACCCTACTTCCACCGATACGGTGTATTAATCACGTTTGTGAAAAATAATCTGTAAAAATAGAAATTATATACGGATTTATAAAAGAAAAAATCGAAAATGTTATGGTGTTGTTTATATTATTTAAGTGCCCTGATATATTATGAATAAGATGTATCAATACAATTTAGATCATCTGCACATTTTTCTATTTAAAAAAACAATTACATGATTATGGAATGATTTGTAGAATGATTTGTACATTTGTCTCGGTTTTTTAATATATGATGACAGACGATATAAAAAAGGCCTGTGAGGTTCTGAAAGCAGGGGGCATTATACTTTACCCGACTGATACAATTTGGGGGATCGGTTGCGATGCAACCAATGAACAGGCTGTAAAAAAAATATATGACTTGAAGCAGCGCTTCGATAATAAGGCGATGCTGATTTTAATAGATGATCCTGTTAAATTAAATACCTATGTGACGGAAGTGCCGGATATAGCCTGGGACCTTATTGAAGTTACCGATAGTCCGTTAACGATCATTTATTCAAAAGGAAAAAATTTAGCTCCTTCACTTTTAGGGGAAGACGGAAGTATAGGTATCCGTGTGACACATGAAGAATTTTCCAGTAAGTTATGTGGTTTTTTTCGTAAACCTTTGGTTTCAACATCTGCAAATATCAGCGGAGAGCCTTCTCCTGCAAATTTTGAACAGATATCACTCATAATAAAAGAGGGTGTTGATTATATCGTAAGGTACCGGCAGGATGACACCCGAAAGGCAAAGCCTTCAAATATTATAAAACTTGATGCCGGAGGGATTTTTCAGGTAATCAGATAATGGTGAAGAAGAAAGTACAGATATCCAAATACGTAATTTCAGATTTTATTACTGCCTCTGCCGTATGGATATTATTCAATATATTGCGCTATCACGAAATAGCTTCTTATTTCGGCTATAGTTCTCTAAAAAGTTATCTGTTGTCGTCGATGGTTCTCGAGGGACAACTTATTGTTCCTTTTTACTGGATTTTTATTTATTATCTTTCCGGATATTATAATAAACCATTTGGTAAGTCCCGTATTATTGAATTTTTCACCACATTCCTTACTGTTCTTATAGGGGTAACCATACTGTTTTTCATTATGATATTGAATGATTTGCCCCGTTCTTTTCATATTTACTATGAATTATATTTCTCTTTACTTGCTATTCAATTTATATTAACTTATTTACCCCGTCTGATCATTACCCAAAGTGGAATAAATAAAGTAAAGCGTAGGGAATGGGCATCTAATGTGCTCATTATAGGTGCAGGTGAGAAGGCATTAGGGATTTCAAAAAAATTATATGATTTGGGCTATTCTATTTCTGGATTTATTCCTGAAAACGAATCCACCGGTATAAAAGTAGATAAAAATAGGATAGCGGGTGAGTTAAATAATTTATCTGTCATTATTGCAGATAAACGCGTTGATGAGTTAGTAGTCGCCCTCGAATGTCAGGATACTGATCAATTGATGACTGTTTTATATTCATTGTACCGTTATAAACTTCCTGTTAAGATATCTGCAGATAAGTTTAGCATGTTGTCGAAAACAACCATAAAGACAATCCGCGATATTCCTTTAGTAGATGTGACAGACAATAATTTATCTGAAGTAGAAAGAAACATTAAGTTTGTCATGGATAAAATAGTATCTATTATTGCTTTGATTTTGCTTTCACCTTTATTTTTATATATTGCATTCCGGATAAAAATGGATTCTTCCGGATCTGTTTTTTTTACTCAGGAAAGGATAGGATATATGGGTAAACCCTTTAAAATATATAAATTCAGAACGATGAAAACCGGCTCTGAAAAAAACGGCCCCTTGCTTTCTTCTAAAAATGACGATCGTGTAACCACCTTCGGACGTGTTATGCGAAAGTACAGATTGGATGAATTACCACAATTTTGGAATGTTTTAAAGGGAGATATGTCGCTGGTGGGACCTCGCCCGGAAAGAAAATATTTTATCGATCAAATCGTGAAAAAGGCACCATATTATTACCTTCTTCATAATGTACGACCGGGAATAACTTCTATGGGAATGGTAAAATACGGATATGCCGGTGATGTGGACGGAATGGTTAAACGGCTCGGGTATGATATGATTTATTATGAGAATATGTCGTTAATTTTGGATATAACAATATTGATATATACAGTAAAAACAGTTATTACTGGTAAAGGTATTTAAGATGGCAAAAGAAAGTTTATTTTATAAATTCCTGTTGTGGAGAGGAAAAAAGATCCAGGAAAAACATTTTGTTTTATTTCTTAGCTTTATTGTGGGAATTTGTACCGCAGCAGCGGCGATTTTGTTAAAACAGCTAATCCATTTTATACAGCATGTGCTTACACAGAACATGGATGTAAGTCAGGCCAACTATTTATATCTTTTATATCCTGTAATCGGTATTTTACTGGCCGGATTATTTGTAAAATACATTGTACGGGATGACATCAGTCATGGAGTAACTAAAATATTATTTGCTATTTCCCAGCGGAAAAGCCGTATTAAACCACATAATATCTGGTCGTCTATGGTAGCCAGTTCAGTAACCATCGGTTTTGGTGGGTCTGTTGGAGCCGAAGCACCTATAGTTTTGACAGGTGCCGCCATTGGTTCAAATCTTGGTCGTGTATTCCGTATGGAACAAAAAACGCTTATGTTACTGGTTGGCTGCGGTGCCGCAGGTGCAATTGCGGGAATTTTCAAAGCACCGATCGCCGGACTTGTCTTTGTTATTGAAGTTTTAATGCTTGACCTCACCATGACATCGGTTATGCCGTTATTGATATCTTCAGTTACAGCAGCTACTGTATCTTACATTTTTACAGGAACCGAAGCTATGTTTAAGTTTTCCCAAACTGAAATTTTCGAAATAGAACGAATTCCTTACGTATTGTTATTGGGTATATTCTGTGGCTTAGTTTCGTTATATTTTACACGTGTGATGAACAAAGTGGAAGGTTTATACAGGAAAATGAATACCTATTGGAAAAAATTCATTCTTGGCGGAGTTATGTTAAGTATTCTCATATTCTTATTTCCGCCGATGTATGGAGAAGGTTATGATACAATAGGATCATTATTGAACGGGCAATTTGCACACATTATGGATCGAAGCCTCTTTTACGAGATGAAAGATTCGTATTGGGGGGTACTCTTCTTTTTATTCCTGATCCTTTTGACTAAAGTTTTTGCATCAAGTGCAACCAACGGTGGGGGTGGATGCGGGGGAATTTTTGCTCCAAGTTTATTTTTAGGATGTATTGCAGGTTTCATATTTGCACATACGTCGAATTATTTTGATTTCACAAGATATCTTTCCGAAAAAAACTTTGCTTTATTGGGTATGGCCGGAGTAATGTCGGGTGTTATGCATGCTCCTCTTACAGGAGTATTCCTGATTGCAGAACTTACAGGGGGATATGAATTATTTCTCCCATTAATGATCGTTGCTATCAGTTCATATCTTACTATCCTCATTTTTGAACCACATAGTATTTATTCTATGCGGTTAGCACAAAAAGGGGAGTTGCTGACCCATCACAAAGATAAAGCGGTACTGACCCTACTTAATGTAGATGGAATTATTGAAAAAGATTTTCTTACCGTATATCCCGATATGACCTTGGGAGATATGGTGAAGGTGATATCCAAAAGTGGCAGGAATGCTTTTCCTGTAGTCGACAGAAGTGGTTTACTGTTAGGTATTGTCCAACTTGATAATATCAGGAATATCATGTTCCGCCCGGAATTATATGATCGTTTTAAGGTATCAAAATTTATGGTATCAGCACCAGCAAAAATTGTGATTAATACGCCGATGGATAAAGTTATGCAAATATTCGACGATACAAAAGCATGGAATCTCCCTGTTGTCGATGAAAATGGCTGTTATATCGGGTTTATGTCTAAATCAAAAATATTTAATTCTTATCGTGAAGTGTTAGTTGAAAACTTCTCTGGAGATTAAAATTATGAAAAAGGAAGATTTAAGGATTGTTTATATGGGTACTCCCGAGTTTGCAGTGGAGAGCCTTAAAGCATTAGTCGAAGGCGGATATACTATAGTTGGAGTCATTACTATGCCCGACAAACCGGTGGGAAAACATCAAAGTACACTACAGGCAAGCCCTGTAAAACAATATGCATTATCACAAGGTCTTACTGTTTTGCAGCCCGAAAAACTCAAAGACGAAGTTTTTCTTTCCCAACTCAAGTCTCTACAGCCTGATCTACAAATTGTAGTTGCTTTTCGTATGCTTCCGGAAGTTGTCTGGAATATGCCTCGATTCGGAACATTTAATCTTCATGGTTCATTATTACCCCAGTATAGAGGGGCTGCACCTATAAACTGGGCTGTAATAAACGGAGAAACAGAAACGGGAGTTACGACTTTTTTTCTGACTCATGAAATCGATACCGGAAAAATTATTCTTCAAAAACGTATTCCTATCCTTGATACCGATAATGTTGGGATAGTACATGACAAACTTATGAAAGTGGGGGCAGGTTTGGTGGTTGAAACTGTTGACATGATTTTATCTGATCAGGTTAAAGCCATTTCTCAGGAGCAATTTTATGCGGACATCCCCCAACTCCATCCCGCTCCGAAAATATTTAAGCAGACTTGTCGTATTAATTGGAATCAATCCAATAAAAAAGTATATGATTTTATCCGCGGATTATCACCGTATCCTTCCGCATGGACGGAAATGAAATCAAAGGATGGGAAAAGTGCTGTTCTGAAAATATATGAAACAGAAAAACACCCCGCAAACCATAAATATAATGTGGGAACTCTGTTATCAGACAATAAAAGTTATATCGATGTTGCCGTGCCTGACGGTTATATCCGGTTATTATCTATTCAACTTGCCGGAAAAAAGCGCTTGAATATTACGGATTTTCTGAATGGTTTCAAACAAATAGAAAATTATACATTTCATTGAATCAGACCAAAAGAATCATTTATATAGTATTAGGAACGTTTTTTCTTGTGCTGGGAGGATTAGGAATAATTATACCACTTCTTCCTACCACTCCGTTTTGGTTGCTTACCTGCTGGTTTTACATTCGTAGTTCAGAACGGTTATATAATAAAGTGATGGCCAACCGGTATTTTGGTTCGTATATCCGGGCTTTTATGGTCGACAGGTCTTTGACCTTACATACTAAAACTATCACACTCTCAATTATGTGGATATCTGCTATTCTTACTTCATTTTTTCTCATTAAATCTATTTTAATTCAAATATTACTGTTTATCATTACTTTAGGGGTATCATTTCATATTTTATCCTTTCCAACTAAAAAGTAAAGTATTTTTTTAATATTTGTTCTTTTAGTAAATGAAACAATGAAAATGTAAAAAAGTATTCATTTTTATTTGTATCTTTGTCCCAAATAGATAAGCCACAAACTTCAATGCTTGTATCAGATACTCTTAATGCATTCATCACTCTTTTTTCGGGAGCGGCCATATTAACAGCAGGATGCGCTTTAATAGGAATAAAGATACCTGTGAGCTTAGAACTTCATAATTACCGTATTGCCAGAAAACTTTTATCTGTAGCTTATATCGTTTTAGGTATAATGTCATTGTATAAATTATTTAATTTTACCATATTCGAATTATCAGATATTACCTTATCTATTACGCTTATTATGTCTACTTTACAAGCGGTTTTATTTACATTTTCTTTAATTATACTGCTTGATAAAAACTATGATACGTCACGTAAATTATACATTCAACTAATTCTGGTTCTATTATTTTCAGTATTATTGATTATAGGGCTACTATCCGGAAATAAGAAATTATATATTATACTTTTTAATACAGTAGTATTTTTTTATATTTTCCAATTATTATATTATTATTTATATTTCATTAAAATATACCGTACATATATTTTAAAAAATAATTGTAATCACGATGATGTAGAATCACAACGGATTAAGTGGATTGTTACAACTTTTTATATGGCATTGGGTCTCGGAATATTGGCGCTTTTTGTATTGTTTTGTAATCAAACAATATATTTCCTATTTATAGTTCTATATTCAATTTTTTATATTTACTACGCTATTAAATATATTAATTATACGAGTTATTTTACGGAGAAACCGTTAGAAAAAATTCCGATTGAAGATGTTGATAATAAGTCTGTTATATATCCTAAAGAAGTGCATTTGCAAGCTTTGGATAAGTGGCTTGAAGATAAGAAATACATCCAGCATGGTATTACTCTCGACACTCTTGCTGCTGAATTATGTACAAACCGAAATTATCTGTCGGCATATATAAACAGGGAAATGAATTGCAATTTCAAAAAATGGTTAAGTAACCTTCGGATTGACGAAGCAAAAAAAATATTAATTGAGCAACCCACCCTTCCGCTAAAACGAATTGGCGAATTAGTAGGAATAAATGATAAAGCAAGTTTTCATAGACAATTCATAAAAAATACCGGAATCACACCTGGGGAATATAGAACGAAACATTTAAAGAAAATAAATGGTGAAAATAAAAGCTAAGGTAGCAAAACATACGCATTATTTGTTGTTGTGCAACCCGAAGATTCGTTTTATTAATATATGTTTGCACAAATATTTATGATATTTAAAAAAATCACTGCCGTGAGGCGGGGAATGTCACGCAGTGCAGATGACAGGGGCATAATTTAGTTCGTTTCAATATGCCTTTTGGGGGTAAAACTGTTCATCTGTATCCTGCGTGACTCTTTTTTTACCTATTCACACTCAAATCCAATAATTCAATTTTTCTGAAATCTACCGGATGACTTTCTGATTGCAGGGCAATGTATCCCTCTTTCAGCGGACCTGATGGAATGGTATGTTGAGGGCTTACATTCCCACCACCAACAGTTACATTCGTGTATGTCAGTATCGTATCGCCTTCTATTACATGGTGAATAATGCTATCCCCATGTACAATCATTTCTAACGTTACCCATTGGTCACCATGATATGTTTTTGATGAAGAAGAATAACAATGATCCTTATAAGGTAAATCATCGATGAATATTTCCGTTCCAGGTGTACATACGTTTCCTGTAGTTCGTTCATCCTTCCCATTTCCTCCAAGCATTTGTGCTTCTACTGATACCGGAAAATCCTGCCCTAAATGCATACTCTCGGGAGATTGTGCATGTAACATAGCACCACTGTTACGGTAAGCCCATCCCGGGCCTCCGCTGATCTGTTCACCTACAAAACGGTATTCAACCCGAAGCTTGTAATGTGAATACTTTGTTGTTGTAAAAATGTGACCGTAACGCTCGTTAAATTCATCGTAATCATCGTAACGGACTTTTAATAAGCCATCTTCTACCCGGAATGTATTTCCAAAGTTTTCCCCCGCCGGATAACCCGTAATTTTTACAGTCCAACCATCAAGGTTTATTCCATTAAACAGAGATACCCATTCTTGCTGATTGGTTTGGTGGCTTTTGCCTGTACAGGCGGCAAAAATCGGCAGGACTACCAGAAGTGCAATTAATTTATTCATAATAGATGTATTTAAAGGTTTATTGGTTGCAAATTAAAAGATATTCCGTTAAATAGACAATAAATCGTAAAAAATTGATTGAATCTCAAAAGCAACGGATATAACCTATTCCATAATTATCATACAAATAATCTTTCATACCATGATTATAACGCAGGGAAATAATATTTTTTCTGAACTCGTACGTAAGGTTATTCCGTAGTACGACGGGGCGGTCGCCATTATCTTTGTATCCGTAAAAACCGGACAAATTAGTAGTAAGGGTAAAATTTTTAAAAGTTCCTGTAAACCCAGCTCCGTATGAAATAGCATCATTTTGTCGATGAACCCTATCATTTGTCATCCAGCAATAAAAACCAACCAGTGCCTGCATGCGTAAAGAAGCTGTGCCAGTGTAATTTTTCAATAGATCTTTTCCAGCCGTCAGATCAAGCCAATACGAAGCTGCATCGGTAAATCGTGCATCACATAGACGACCGCCACTGGCGGTTTTAAGATTTAGACTTACTAAAACATCTGCCCATTTTTCACTGCGTAAAACCTGAAAAAAAGTACTGATTACTATATCACCACTGTATGATTCATGATCCGGAAGTTCCACATCTACGGCGTTTCGCTCGTCTCTTGTTTCAGGTGTAAGTTTATATTTTTCTGCAACGATCCACGTGATTTCAAGACCCACGCGTTCTTTCACAACAGGAATTAAAGCCCGCAAAAAAATGTCTTTTGTTTTATCTCCCGAATAATAGTGGTACCTACCCTGGATTTCTGCTTCAAAACGGTGTGGTGCTTTCCCTGATCTTAGTTCAGGTATCGGAAAAGCGCTGGGTCCGAAATAACGGGGAGAATAAATCAGCAGGTCACCCTTATCACGCCAGTCATCACCTTGAGCTTTTATAGGGCATACATAAAAAAAAGCAGTTAAAGTGAATATGAGCAGGCATGTAATTGATTTCATAAAGGGTTATGCTTTTATTGCTGCGCAAAAGTATGAAATTCAAATCGATTTGTTACATTTGTAGTTACGATTATTAATTAACGAAAAAATAATATGAGAAGCCTAATTCAAGGAAAATTATTATTAGTTATGGCTGCAGTTTTGATCGCTTGTACAGCAGCAGCCAGAAAACCCATCAAGACATTAATCATTACCGGCCAGAACAATCACAATTGGCAGGTTAGTCATGTTGTTTTAAAAGAGATACTTGAAAACTCCGGATTGTTTAAAGTCGATATTGCTTTATCGCCTGAAAAAGGACAAGACATGTCGAACTTTATTCTTGATTTTAAACCCTATTCTTTGGTTGTATTGGATTATAACGGTGATTCCTGGCCGGAGGAAACAAAGACCCGTTTTGTAGATTATGCCAAGAACGGTGGAGGTATTGTGGTGTATCATGCTGCAGATAATGCTTTCCCTGATTGGTATGAATATAATAAGATTATAGGTTTAGGTGGTTGGGAAGGACGTAATGAGAACTCCGGCCCGTATGTTTATTTCCATGAAGGCGAATTGATAAAAGACACTTCACCCGGTATTGGCGGATCACATGGTAAACAACATGAATATATGATGCTTTCCCGCAACGATAATCATCCAATCATAAACGGTTTGCCTAATCGATGGGCACACGCCCGTGATGAATTATATGACCGGATGCGTGGTCCGGGAAATATTAAAGATTTATTATATACTGCTTATTCCGATAAAGAAACGGGGGGCTCCGGACGGGAAGAACCTTTGATCTTTACGGTAGATTATGGTGATGCAAGAATATTCCATACGATGCTTGGTCATTGCGGAGAGACAATTGATAATAACCCCGCTATGCAATGTGCAGGTTTTCAGGTAACTTTATTACGCGGAGCCGAATGGGCTGCAACAGGAAAAGTTACCCAAAAAGTTCCAGCTGATTTTCCAACCTCATCTTATCTTACCTACCGTTATGATTATATGGATATGGCAAAGGACAAGAAGAAGAAAAAGTAAATTACAGTAGTTAGGAGTTGGTAGTTAACAGGGAAATTCATTCTTACTTAAAACTACCAATTCCTAACTGCATATAAAATTAGATGATATACCTACACTTCCTATTTGCATATTTTATCTGTATCTAATTTAGAGTTTTAGACCACTATTACCAATGCTTTCTGTTTTTCCATGCTCTTCAACATACTTAACTAAAATTTGCATTTAAGATATAATATTATAATGTTCCTATCCTATATTTGATTCAAATCTGAAACATTATTTCAAATCTGAAAAACACTATTCCATATATGGAAAAAACAGAGGAGAATTATAAAGTACCTAATCTTGAGAAAGGTATCACCGTACTTGAATATCTTTCCCATCAACCTTTAGGCGATACATTGCAGGAAATCAAAACAGCATTGGATATTTCTCAAACTACGGCATACCGGATACTTAATACCCTGGTACGTTTAGGTTATTTGCTGTACGACGAAGATTCCAAACGGTATAGACTTTCGCGCAAATTATTAACGCTTGGTTTTCGTTCGTTGAATGAACATAATTTGCTTGAAACCGTATTACCGCGTTTGCGTGAATTACGCGACCGGGTAAAGGAAACGGCATGTTTCGGTGTACTGGGAAGTGAGAAAGGAATATTCATTGAGCAGGCACAGGGGCACCATACATTCAGGTTTGTATTATCACCCGGTAAACCTTTCGAACTGCATTGCTCAGCTCCCGGCAAAGCTATTATGGCATATCTCCCTGAGACGGTACGCAGCAGGTATCTCTCTTTAATGGATTTTACACCTTATAATTCTAATACAATAACTACTGTTGGGGCATACCAGGAAGAATTGGAAAAAGTGCGTAAATATGGGTACGCATTGGATATGGAAGAAGAATTATCAGGTGTTATCTGCGTAGGTGCTCCGGTATTTAACTATACCGGCTATCCGTGCGGAGCGATTTGGATTTCAGGTCCTAAAGACAGGTTGACAAAAGATGTAATTAAAACATCAGCTGTCCAGATCAAAACAATAACCAATCTTATCTCGTCTGAATTAGGATACGGTAAAAAACAAAGTACAAGCTATATACCATGACTACACTTAGATACATACTGAAAAGCTCGCTGGCGATTCTTATTACCTGTTGCTGCATATGGAATGCATCCGCGGGTAATCCGCCTTTTTTCAGCACAGCTATAGCAATAGGTACAACAGGAGAAATATATCTGACGCAAAAGGGTATGAAACGGGTGGATATATTTTCTGCAGAAGAAACAAAATTGATGCGTTCCTATCAGTTGGACGACGTCCCCACAGGAATTGCCTTGAAAAATAATAAAGCTTATATAACTACTTTTGAAAAAACGGGAAAATTACAAATACTGGATATTGAATCAGGCAGAATAGAGGCGGTTATACCTGTAGAGTCGGGTGCGTGTTATCCGCTTTTAAGTCCGGATGAAACACATTTATATATATGCAACCAGTTTTCAAATACAATTTGTGAGATAAATTTATCAACCGGTAAAGTAATCCGCAGTGTCAGGGTACTTCGTGAACCCAAATCAGCTGTTTTCAGTAAAGATGGGAAATATCTTTATGTAGCAAATTTCCTTCCTGCCCAAAGTGCGGATGTTGATTATGTAGCTGCTTGCGTTTCCGTTATTGATATGTCGGATTTTAAAAAGATAAAAGATATCCGTTTGTCGAACGGAAGTAACGCACTTCGCGATATCTGCATAACTCCGGACGGACAATATATATATGTATCCCACAACCTGGGGCGCTTTACCGTACCTACCTCACAGCTCCAACAAGGATGGATGAATACAAGCGCTTTCAGTGTTATAGATGAAAAAACACAATCATTTTTAGGTTCCGTATTAGTAGATGAACCCGAACGTGGAGCAGCCGGCATATGGAGTATTGATTGTACGGATGAATCATTGTTCATCATCCATTCCGGAACTCATGAAGTAAGTATTATCGATCATGAAGCCATGCGGAAAAAGTTTGCGTCTTATCAAAATAAGGAGCAGTTGGAGTATGATCTTCGTTTTCTTTACGGACTTCGTAAGCGTGTACAATTGGAGGGTAACGGACCCAGATGCATGGCTGTAAGAGGTGATAAAATATTTATTCCGACATACTTTGCCGACATACTGAATATTGTCGATCTAAAGAGTCTTATGGTAAACACTGTACAATTGAACCCCGGCAGAACTGAGTCACGCGAACATAAAGGAGAAAAATATTTCAACGATGCGAAAAACTGTTTTCAGGAATGGCAAAGCTGTAACGGTTGCCATCCCGGGGATGCGCGGATGGACGGCATGAATTGGGATTTAATGAATGACGGGGTAGGTAACCCTAAGAACTGCAAAAGTTTACTTCTCAGCCATGTAACTCCGCCTTCCATGATTTCGGGTATTCGGGAAAAAGCGGAAATAGCTGTTCATGCCGGATTTACCCATATTCAATTTTATAATATTGATCCGGAAGAATCCGCTTGTGTAGATGATTACCTGAAATCACTTCGCCCTGTGCCAAGTCCTTATCTTGTAAATGGGGAGATGACAAGAAAGGCAAAGGAGGGTAGGAAAGTATTTGAGAAACATAATTGCGGGTCGTGTCATAGCGGACCTTATTACACTGATATGAAAATGCACCGTATAGGAACAGACATTGAATTTGAAAAAGGCTGGGATACTCCTGCTTTAATCGAGGTATGGAGAACCGCACCTTATCTTTTTGACGGACGGGCAGCTACGATGGAAGAAGTATTTGAAGTACATAAGCACGGCATAACTAAAAAAATAACTAAAAAAGAGATCGAGGCTCTTGCCGAATATGTAAATTCACTATAAACAGATGAAATGAACTATTGTAATAAGATAAAATACAACATATTTTCAACCGGAAAGGCAGCTTTTCCAGATATGGTGGATAATCTGCTCAGGCAATTGCCTCCAGAAAGTAATATATTGCGACTGGCTTTCTTTGGAACACCTGCTACAAATGAAGAATATGAAATGAGACATCATATTTTACGCGAAAAGGTAGAGATAAAATACGGCAAGAAACAACCGGCCTTATCCTATGTTTCACAACCGCCCTTAAACACTCCTTTGATTGTTGAAGTGCATAGTTATATACCCGATTCGGACGATATTCTTATATATAAAAAACTGAATGGTTTTCCGTATGTATTGTTGAAGAATCATTACGGGCGTTTCCTCTTTTCAGGAGGATTCCAGAGTGATATAATAAATAAACCTATTGAAAGGCAATCCCGTGAAGTCTTTAATCTTGTAGCTGAATTGTTGGAGCTTGAAAAATTCCCGGTAAATAGTATTATACGTCAATGGAACTATATACAGCAAATTACATCTTACGAAAATAACAATCAGAATTACCAAAGCTTTAATAATGCCAGGGGGGATTTTTATGCCGTAGCAGAATGGCCCGACGGATATCCGGCTGCGACAGGAATAGGAACAAACCTTGGAGGTATACTGGTAGATTTGGATGCGGCTGTATTTAATTCACCTGAGGCTTTTGCCACACCTATTGATAATAAACTTCAGGTTGCAGCGCATGCTTATTCTGAAAAAGTACTGGAGGTTTCCCGAGATAAAAAAGCTACACCCAAATTCGAACGGGCAAAAAGCATCACATTCGGTAACCGGCGATTGATATATGTTTCGGGAACAGCAGCGATCCGCGGCGAGGAAAGCCTTAAAGGGTTTGGGCTGGAACGTCAGTTGCATATAACGATGGAAAACATAGCGGAACTTACCGGACAGGCAAAATTAGTTATGCTGCGTGTTTACCTGAAAAATAAAACCGACTTTGCTTTATCCGAACGGTTAATGAATGAATATAATCTTTCCATACCCATTTCTTATATGTGTGCAGATGTTTGTCGTGAAGAGTTACTGGTTGAGATAGAGGGTATTGCTGTTGATTGACACATTAATATATGTAAACTATTAAATATACGGAAATGGAAAAACTATCTTATCTGAAAATCTTAGTACTGGTTGCATTATTGCTTCCGGTTGTTGCATGTACTGATATAACGGCATCGAATAATAAAAAAGGTAATGCCGGTCCTGGTGAATATAATAATCTTAAAAATAAGAAAGAAATGAAGTATTCGAAAAAGTACACCAATGCCGATTTTTATACGGACGGCAAATTTAATGAAGATGTAGCTATCCAGGCATACAAAGATATGTTTGAGTTCTATGATATCCCTTTTACTCCGTTGATGGAAAAAGATATGTGGGTTGTTGACTTCGGGTTGGGCGATTTCGAAAATGTCGGGATGGGAGGTATCTTCTGGGTAAATGACATGGAGCATGGCTATTTCGCACATGCCATCTATTTATTACCCGACCAGATGATTCCCGAACACGCACACGTCAGGACAGAACATGCTCCCAAATTTGAATCATGGATGGTGACGAAAGGATGGGCATATAATTTCTCCGAGATCGGAGAAGAAACTCCGGATGCCCCGGCTATTCCTGTAACTCATGGCCCGGCTAAAAGTAAAAACTTTGTCGTTCAGCAAGTCGGCGAGGTGGTTCATCTCAAGAAAGAAGAATCATACCATTTTCTGATGGCCGGACCGGAAGGTGCTGTTGTAGACGAATGGGCTTCCTATCATGACGGCGCAGGATTGCGTTTTACACATCCGAAAGCTTCTTTATAAAAACACTCAACCTTAATCGATACGTTTATGAATAAATATGCCTTGTTTATTGCTTTCTTCCTCTCTTCTTTATGGATATCGGCTCAACGGAAGCCGGTAAAAGCAGATAGCTGGATGAACGCATTAATAAAACAAAAATCGGATATTCGTTCCCGGCTGATAAAAGCCAATATGCCTGTCGAATCGGAATGGATTAAGGCAAAAGAAAAGGCTGCCCCCCTTTCGGCAGATTTGAAAGGACAAGAACGCCTGGTGCTGATTACTGACGGGGGGCCGGACGGTAACGGTTGGGACTGGGGCGTTTGGGCTAATGCCAGGCTTATAAAAGAAGATGGTTCAACCGTATGGCTGGATGAACTGGATCCTTCTTTTGTTGAAACGGGTTCCGGTTCTTACGTAAAGAATAAAGATATAGCCGGAAACCGTCTTTCCATAGCGGGAAATATATATGACCGCGGCATATTCATGCATGCCGACGGTATTGCTGTATATCACCTGAATAAAGAATATGTGCGTTTTGAAGCGGAAGTAGGCATTGCCGACGCCTCTTCGACAGGTAGTATATATTTCCGGATACAAAATATATTCCCAAGAGAAGAAGTTAATAAATTGGCATCAACCTATCCGAAAGAAATAGGTTCATTTAGTGCTTATGTGGATAACCTCGAAAATTGGTTAACTTCGAAAGATGCTTCTGTAGAACGGAACGTTCTTATGAATATAGTGAAAGGTTTGAAAGAAGATGCTTATTTTACAAGGGAGGTCAGTAAAATCGAATCCGAAAAGAATGTAGACAGGCAGATACTCGGTTACCTGAAATTGTTTGAAAAGGCCCAACGTGTAAGCGATTTACAAAACGAATTGGAATGGCTGAGTATAGAAGCTATCCGTATGTCTTTTGCCGATATGCAAAAAATGAAAGGATTTGAGGAGGAGAAATACCGGAAAATAATGGATATGCTGGAAATACAAGTTCAAAGTGGTTTCGACGGTATCTATTCCTATGAAGAAAATGCGTTGATAAACGCAGAAATGGCTTTGGAAAATAAACGGAAAATATTGTTGGCCAACCCTTTGCTTGATACAGATAGAGTAGTGGCTACCCGTTTCGTTTTGGGGGCAAACGCACGTAAAGCGATGGCTCCCGAACTGGGTACACAGGCAAACAACTGGAGTAACCAGCAATCCGCCAGCAGGGAAGGTTTTGCTGCCGATATTGTTGAGCTGACGAATCTCCGGGGGGATTTGAAGACACGTACGGTGTTCCGGCCCCAATCGTCGGCATCTATTGCCGATTTAAAACTTCACTGGAATGCCGACCGCCTAATGTTTACCTCACTTATGCCCGATAAGCGGTGGAATGTATTCGAGGTAAAATTGGATGGAACCGGTTTAAAACCTTTGATCGATACTACAGAACCCGAATTGGAATTTTACGATGGTGCATGGTTGCCCGACGGAAGGATCATAGCCAATTCAAATATCGGTTATCAGGGCGTACCTTGTGTAAGTGGCAGCGACCCGGTTGGGAATATGGTATTATACGATCCGCAAAATAAAAACATGCGGCGTTTAACATTCGACCAGGATGCCAACTGGAATCCGGTTATCATGCATAACGGGCGTGTGATGTATGTGCGTTGGGAATATACGGATCTTACCCATTACTTCTCTCGTATAGTCATGCATATGAATCCCGACGGAACCGATAACCGCGCCCTCTTCGGCAGTGGAGCCATGTTTCCGAACAGTACGTTTGATGTTCAACCCTTACCGGGGCATTCATCCGCATTTGTAGGTATTATATCCGGTCATCATGGCGTAGCCCGTTCGGGACGCCTGATGTTGTTCGATCCCACCAAAGCACGGAAAGGAGTTGAGGGGATAATTCAGGAGATACCATTCCGCAACCGGCAGATAATACCAGAAATCAAAGACGAACTGGTAGATGGTGTATGGCCTCAGTTTGTTAAACCCACTCCGTTGAATGACAAGTATTACCTGGTATCAGCCAAGTTAAATCCAAACGACCTGTGGGGGGTATATCTGGTGGACGTTTTTGATAACGTAACCTGTTTGATAAAAGAGGAAGGAACCGGTTATATCAGTCCGATAGCCGTATGTGAGGCTAAAACGCCGCCATCTATACCGGATCGTGTGAAACTGAATGAAAAGGAAGCAACTGTATTCATACAGGATATTTACGAAGGAGAAGGATTGCGCGGGGTGCCTCGAGGAACAGTAAAGGAGCTTCGCGTACATGGATATGAATACGCCTACCTGCACACCGAATCCGATCATTATGCACAGGGAATCCAAAGCGGATGGGATATCAAACGCCTGCTCGGGACGGTACCTGTTGAAGAAGACGGTTCAGTTATCTTTAAAGTGCCGGCCAATACGCCCGTTTCTATTCAGCCATTGGATAAAGACGGGGCTGCCGTGCAATGGATGCGCAGCTGGTTTACCGGGATGCCCGGTGAGATCGTATCATGTGTAGGTTGCCATGAAGACCAGAATCAGATACCTATACCTAAACGGGTTATTGCTTCGCAAAAAGCTCCGGTGGCATTAACACCACCCGAGGGAGGCGTCCGTTCCTTTACGTTTGATCTGGAGATGCAACCTATTCTCGACCGGGCATGTATCGCCTGTCATACCGGAGAAGGAAAAGCTTTCGATCTCCGCGGTGGGACCAAGGACAAAAAAGGGTACGGAACTGCTTACCTCAATCTGCACCCTTATACTCACAGGCAGGGTCCCGAAGCAGATATGGTTGTTTTGCAACCCTATGAGTACCATCCCAACACCAGTGAACTGGTCAGGATATTAAAAACCGGACATTATAATGTAACGCTGACTGATAAGGAATGGAGAACGCTTTACAACTGGATAGACTACAATGTACCCGATAAAGGATATTTTGAAGCCAATCCCTATGACGGATTTCCATACAAAGGATACGACCAGATTGCACGTCGTATTGAATTGACAGATAAATATGGTTGCGGGGCAGGAGTGGACTGGAAAAAAGAGATCGCTGATTATGCCGCCTACCTGAAGGAAAAGGGAGAAGTAACACCCGAACGTCCGGAAAGGAAAACGCCGGTTAAACAAAAAGAAGTCAGGGTTGCCGGATGGCCGTTCAATGCGGCTTCAGCTATAGCTTTACAAAACGAGGAACACAGGACCCGTAAAGAAATAGATCTTGCTCCGGGAGTGGTTATGCGTTTTGTCCGCATCCCTGCGGGACAATTTATTATGGGTAGTTACCAGGGAGCATTAGATAATTCGCCTGTCTCTAAAGTAAAGATAGATAAGTCTTTCTGGATGGCGGAAATTGAGGTGACGAATGAACAGTATAACACGCTTGTGCCCGGACATGACAGCCGTTATGTCGACCAGTTCTGGAAAGACCATACCCGTCCCGGTTATGATGCTAACCTGCCACACCAGCCGGTTATCCGGGTAAGTTATCAGGATGCTATGGCATACTGTGAGCAATTGAGCCAAAAAACGGGACTAAAGATCACTTTACCCACAGAAGCACAATGGGAATGGGCTTGCCGTGCAGGTAGCGACAGTGATTTCTGGTTCGGAAACCTGAATACTGATTTCAGTACGTATGAGAATATGGCCGATGCACAATTATCCAATATGGCTGTCAGCGGCATTGATCCTCAACCCATGCCAAAAACCAGTTCGTGGTTTCCGTATTATAATTTTATTCCGAAAGAAGAAAATGTAGACGACGGAAATATGCTTCAGGTAGACTCAAAAAGTTATGAAGCAAATCCGTTCGGATTATATAGTATGCACGGTAATATTGCCGAATGGACCCGTTCGGATTATTTACCTTGTCCGTATACGGAAAAAGTTAAAACTTCTTCAGATTACAAAGTTGTGCGCGGAGGTTCGTATATTGACCGTCCGAAATTCGCAACGGCATATGCCCGTAAAGCCTATTATCCCTGGCAACGAGTGCATAACGTAGGTTTCAGGGTAATAATTGAAGATTAACTTATGCATGAAAGTGGAAAATTGAATATGGAAAATATTTTTCCATATTCAGTTTTCGGCTTTTGATTCTGATTTAAAAACAAATGAAAACGACAATTGAAAGAACAATCTCTTCTTACATCACAACAATTATTTTGTTGATAATTTATGCCTTTTTGCTTGCGGCAGCTACATTCATTGAAAAATATTTCGGTACAGTGGCTGCTAAAATGACCATATATTATTCTCCCTTGTTCTTTCTGTTGCAGTTTTTGTTGGTTCTGAATTTCATTGCGGCCCTAGTAAAACACCATTTGATCAAAAAAAAGAAATGGGGTTTCCTGTTGGTGCATTTTGCATTTGTCATTATTCTTGCCGGTGCTTTGGTTTCTTATATATTCGGGGAAGAGGGTATTCTCCATCTGCGAGAAGGTGAGACCGGCAACCGAATAGAAATACAAACATCAAAAGGGAAGACTTACCATACACTTCCCTTTAGTGTTGAATTGTTGAAATTCACCCTGTCCCGTTATCCGGGTTCATCCAGTCCGTCTTCTTATGAAAGCGAGGTGCTTGTGCATGTAGACGGCCAAACCAGACAAGCGCGTATCTTTATGAATAATGTGCTGGATGTGAAAGGATACCGCTTTTTCCAGGCATCTTATGACAGAGATGAAAAAGGTACCGTTCTTTCGGTCAACAGGGATGTGGCAGGTAGAAACATTACCTACTTCGGTTATTTATTGTTGACGATCGGATTTGTATTTACGTTAATCGGTAAAAATTCCCGTTTCCGTCAATTGGCAAGAAAGCTGAAGGAACTACGTACCATCAACCAGATGTTGCTGATTATATCTGCATTACTGATCGTTCCTTTCGTAAAAGCCAATCCGGAAATGTCGTCGATGCCGATGCTGGATGTCGTGCAGAAATATGCGGTAAATCCCGAACATGCCGCTAAATTCGGGGCTATACCCATTCAATCGTATAAAGGACGGATGATGCCCATTAATACATTTTCATCGGAAATTCTCCGGAAAGTACATAAAGCAGATAAAATAGGTAACCTAAACTCCGACCAGTTTTTACTGAGTCTGCTTATCATGCCCGATATGTGGATGCGGGTACCTTATATAGCCATATCAAATAAGGAACTGGCCAATTATTATGACCTGACGGAAGGTGAATGTGCTTATATTGAGGTATTCGATACCAACGGCAATTATAAACTGCAGGAAAAACTGGAAGAGGCTTATAATAAAGCGCCTTCCGAACGGAATAATTTTGATAAAGATGTAATGAAACTGGATGAAAAGATCAATATTATCCATCAGGTTTATAATCATCAGATGCTTAATCTATTCCCTCTGGAAAATGATCCGAACCATAAATGGTATGCGCCCGGCGATGACCTTTCCGTTTTCTCCGGACAGGACTCTATGTTCGTATCGAAAGTATTTGACTGGTATCTGATGGAGATTCAGGCAGGATTGAAAGACGGCAATTATGAAAAAGCGGATGAAGTCCTGCAGATGATAACTACCTACCAGCAGGCAAAGAATAAAACGCTGGATGTTAATCCCAAACGAATAGAAGCCGAACTTAAATACAACCGTATCGATTTCTTCCGGTGGTGTAAAATATTTTATCTGATCCTTGGAGGATTGCTGCTTGTTTTATCTTTTTACGGCTTGTTCAATAAAAAGAAATGGATAAAAACCGTTATCTGGATTTTAGCAGCCTGTGTACTGGTCGTTTTTCATTTTCATATGATGGGAATGAGTCTTCGTTGGTATATAGCGGGACGGGCTCCCTGGAGTAATTCATATGAAACGATGGTATATGTGGCCTGGGCATCCATATTTGCAGGATTGCTTTTTATACGGCGTAGTTCCATAACATTTGCCTTAGCTACCCTGTTCGGGGGCATTATACTTTTTGTATCGGGGCTGAACTGGATGGATCCTGAGATCAATCCGTTGGTTCCCGTCCTTAAATCACCCTGGCTGATGTTTCATGTGGCTGTAATTGTCGCTGCATACGGCTTCTTTGGCATCAGCTGCCTGATTGGAATAACCAATCTTATTATGCAATCATTACGGGGAAAAAGTACCCATATGCTTTCCGCACGGATAAAGGAGTTAAGTATGATAAACGAGATGTCGCTGATCATAGGAGTGGCTTTGATGACGATCGGGACGTTCCTTGGTGCGGTATGGGCCAATGAATCGTGGGGAAGATACTGGGGATGGGATCCCAAGGAGACATGGGCTTTGATAACCATGGTGGTATATGCTATTGTGATACACCTGAGGTTGGTGAAGAAATGGGATAACCCGTGGCTTTTTAACCTGATGTCGGTTGTAGCGTTTGCTTCGGTTTTAATGACATATTTCGGTGTAAACTATTTCCTCAGCGGTATGCATTCGTACGGGCAGAACGACCATATAAACGGAATATTCATGTACCTGTATTTAGCAGTTATACTTATTGCCGTAATAGGGGTATTTTCATATAAAGGCTGGAAAAGAACAGAAAATAAACTTTAAAACCAATCATCATGAGAACATTCAACCATGTAGGAATCCCTACAACAACCAAACAGGATGGAGAATCATTAAACGAAACGCTCAGTGTGTGGCTTACCGACTACAGCAAAAGCCCGAACCGGATTGAGTACCTCCGGTTTGAAGAAGGCAGTTGCCTGCCCGAACTTGTACAAACCATTGCTCATATAGCTTATACGGTTCCGTCTATTGAAGAAGAACTGAAAGGAAAGAAAGTGATTTTCCCGCCTTTAGTGTGTAATGAGAACCTGACGATAGCTTTTATCGAAGAAGAAGGTATTGCTATTGAAATTATGGAAGTAAAATAATGAATGTTACCTTTTAAATGATTTACTTATGAAAACAAAATTTATAAATGATCCTCAACAGGTTACCCCTGAGTTACTGGAAGGTTATGTATTATGCTATCCCGGCCAGGTAAAGCTTGGAGGCGAAAATATTATAGTAAGGGCACACCCTAAAGATGAAAATAAGGTTGCTATTGTGACGTTAGGCGGGTCGGGGCATGAACCGGCGTTGAGCGGATTTGTAGGAGAGGGGATGCTTGATTGCTCCGTAGTAGGCGATGTGTTTGCAGCTCCCGGGGCACAACGGCTTTTCCAGGGATTGCAGTTGATGAAGCGCGAAGCAGGTATCTTATTAGTGGTACTGAATCATTCCGGTGATATTATGAGCGCTAATATGGCTTGCCAGTTAGCCGAACGGGCAGGAATTAAAGTAAAACAGATCATTACGCACGATGATATCAGCGCGGGAATTGATGCTCCTGTTGAAGATCGCCGCGGACTGGCCGCATGCGTTCCGTTATTTAAAATATTGGGAGCCGCTGCCGAAGAGGGAAAATCTCTGGAAGAGCTTATGGAGATAGGAGAACGGTTTAATAAGAAGGTAGCCACTTTGGCTGTAGCTACGGGTGTATGTACACACCCCCAGAATAACGCAACGATTTCCGACCTTCCCAAAGGAATTATGGAAATAGGCATGGGGCAGCATGGCGAAGGCGGAGGCGGGCAGAAGCCTTTGGTTTCCGCGGATCAAACAGCGGCGGAAATGGTAGATTTGCTTTGCCGGCAGCTGAAACCCCAAAAAGGAGACCAGATGATGTTGATAATCAACGGAACAGGCGCTACTACACAGATGGAACACAATATTATCTTCCGTAAAGCTTACCGTGAACTGGAAGTAAGAGGATTGACAGTTGCAGTCAGCCGTATACAGGAAATTCTTACCGTACAGGAACAGGCCGGTTTCCAGATGATAATGGGTATCCTCGATGACGACCATATCGATTATCTGAACAACAGAAGGTCTGACGCGCCTTACTGGACTACTATCGGTAAAAACGTATGAAATACCTTCCTATAGATACTTTTAAAGCCATGCTGGAGCATGCGCTTACCAGGGTAAAGGCGCGTGAAGACGAGTTCTCCCAACTGGATGCCGTTATCGGTGACGGCGATCATGGCACCGCAATTGTAACGGCGCTTTCCGCAGCCGTGAAAGCTTCCGTAAACGGGTCGGAATTCCGGTCGATGCTCAATGATATCGGCTTTGGTGTGATGCTTGAAACAAGCGGTTCCACCAGCACATTATTAGGTGCGTTCTTTCTGGGAATGAGCGACCATTCATCGGGAACGGAACTCGATGCAGATGCTGTAAAGGCAATGTTTGCCGGGGGATTGTCGAACGTTGAGAAACAAACGCAGGCAAGAGTAGGAGATAAGACAATGATGGACGCGTTGATCCCAGCTATCGAAGCTATGCAACAAGACACATCTGATGATATAAGTGAAATGTTCAGTGCAGCAGCAAAAGCAGCAAAATCGGGTGCACAACAAACCATCCATATGAAAGCAAACTACGGTCGCGCACGTAATTACGGTGAACGCTCCATAGGTTATGCTGATAGTGGTGCATCTTCGTGGAGTGAGATTTTTTCCGCATTCGCGGATAAAGCAATAACTCAATAATTGAATAACTGAATGACTCAATAACTGAATGATTGAATAACTGATTAATTGAATAACTCAATAATACAACATCTCTATAATCAGGATTTGGTATACGCTAAAAAACAGTTATTCTGTGATTGTCATGCGTAGTTACTAAATTATTAATTTATTGACTTATTATTTTACTGAGTTACTGATTTATTGAGTTAATCAGTTATTGATTTATTGAGTTATTGATTTACTGATTTATTAATATAAAAAAATATGGCTGATTTAGATGACTTAAAAGATGGTTGCGACTTCGGAGTAGGAGTAGTAGCCGGCAGTGAGGCGTTTCACGTCAAAGGAGCGGCTAATTTGCCGTGGGGAATGAAAGACCGTTTATCCAGAATATTTAATCCAAAAACAGGCAAAACGGTTATGCTGGCTTTCGACCATGGTTTTATTATGGGACCCACTTCGGGAGTTGAACGCATAGACCTCAATATTTTGCCGTTGATCGAACATGCCGATTGTTTAATGTGTACCCGCGGTATCCTTCAATCGGTAGTACCTCCCAGTACAAATAAGCCGGTCTGTCTTCGCTCGGATGCCGGAACGACCATTCTAACAGAACTGAATGATAATGTTTTGATCGATATTGAAGACGCTGTCCGGCTGAATGTGTCGGCAATGGCTGTCATGCTCTCCATCGGCGACCCTGCTTTTGAGGCAAAAACAGTAGCAAACCTGTATAAAGCCGTAGACCTGGGAAGCCGTTACGGTATTCCGGTAATGGGAGTGACAGCGGTTGGTAAGCAAATGGTACGCGATGCCCGCTATTTTGGTTTGGCTTCACGCGTATGCGCTGAAAACGGGGCAAATATCGTAAAGACTTATTATTGTGATGGTTTTGAAAAAGTAGCGGCGGCCTGCCCGGTACCGGTGGTTATTGCCGGCGGTAAAAAGTTACCCGAAAAAGAAGCGTTGGATTTATGCTATAAAGCAATCAGCGACGGTGCTTCAGGGGTGGATATGGGGCGGAACGTGTTCCAGAGCTCATCACCTGTTGCCATGATAAAAGCCATTCATGGAGTGGTTCACGACGGCTTATCCCCCGATCAGGGATATGAATTGTTTAAAGACCTTTCGAAGTAATATGTGAGTGTCTTAACCCTGTTTGCAATATAGTCTGAAAACAGGATTAAGACATAAACAGATCTCCGGTTATTTCATCACTGTCCCTGATAATTTATCATAAAATTCATTGTAAAGCTCTTCATTTATTGATTCAGGATAACTCAGCACCAATAGTTCATGGGGTGGATATTCTTTTCGATAGGGCGGATGAAAATGTTTAAACGGATTCAACCGGAAACCTGTCTTTTCATAAAAGCTGAAACGTTTACGGGAAATCTCATCAATTAAAGGATCAATTTCAAGTATAATCACCTTTTTTTTGTTCCCGGCAAAAGATATCAACGTTTTACTACCGATATGTTGCCCTCTTAACTCTTTGTCGACTGCAAAATGTTCAATGTATATGAATGTATCAAATTCCCAATAAGCTATAAAAGATTGTAATTTACCGTTTTCAATCCACACATCCAAATGATAATTTTTACTGGAAAACGCTTCAATTTGCTGTTGCCGGTTGCGTTGTTCATGTACCGGGAAAGCAGTTGAATAGATTGCATAAAAAGAAGGATACCAAGTATCATTAATATTTGTCACCTCCGAAAAAAATATTTCGTCCATTGCAATTAAAAAATTATTGAGCCGCAAAAGTAAACATTTTGAAGTCTAAATATTACAAATGCCATTTAATTTGTATAATGTGTGAGTATGCTTGACGGAATGCAACCTTTCACTGCATTCCATAACTAAATGTTATATTTTATCCTTCAGCCTTCAGTTTTTAATAAACTATTGATATTCAAGCGATATGACTGAAGGGTAATACGAATTTGGCTTCAGGCGACCCATGTATTCTTTCTCATAATCTTCCTTTTTAGAAAATTACCACTATTGGGTAAATCCGCAAATGTTTTACCATTTTTTGTTTCAGTTTTTACTTTTGTCAAGGTTTTAAATACAGCGGGGTTACTACCCTTAACTTACAAATTGTAAACTTATGAAAATGTAAATAGACTTATAAGGTATCTTGCACGTATACTTTTAATGCCTTATTCATAACTTTTTTATTTGCCGGTTCCTAAGTCTTTATTCATTTCACCTGGGTGAAACTTAGATTCCACAAGGGTGAAATTTACATTTCACAGAGGTGAAAAAAAAGTTTCACTACTGTGAAGTGAACAGAAGTTTTAAAATAAGCTGTTAAAAGGTCCTGTGTTTTTGATTAAATACCTCCGGCATTTTCGTTAAAAATCAATTAATTATAATTATATTAAACAGAATAAGGGATTCTTTGAGCCATCAGGTGGGTGAAAGTGAAACATAACGGGTGGAAGAACATCTTCCACCTTGAAAGGCTTATCTGAAAAGGGTTTCGGGTCAGCAGTAGAAGGCGAAGGAAGTACCGGAAAACCACCCTTGTAATAGATGAAAATGATCTGTATCAAACCATTTACGAATCAATTTATATCACTTATATACTGTCGGTAAATTTAATATTCCGGAATTTCCGGAAAGCTGACAGTATCAGTTCAAAAAAACATTTTTTCGTCTTTAAAGGTTATTATATAAGGATTTGATTATCATCTACGCTAATCTCCGTTTTTACTCATCTTTGATTAGTATCAAATATCTTTCCGGATAGCAGACAACAGGGTAAAAATCAAATTCCGGCTTGTAAATTCCGGTTAATTTTGTTATATTTGTTGACTGTCTGTTAGATTCCAAATCCTAATCAAAAAAATATTTGTTTTATGCTAAGAATAAATCCCATTATATCTGACTTTACCCTATTGAGAAAAAAGTTTCTGCAAAAATTCCCCGTATTGGTTTCAATAGCTAAAGAAAATAATACGGCAGAGCAATTTAAAGAAGCGTTGAAAAATTATGTTTCTTCCAAACTGGAACCTTCCGCAGAAAATACGACTCGCAATAGGGTGGTCAACCGTATTCTTCTGTTGATAGCTTATGATCATAAATCCATAAACGAATTATCAACCGGAGAAACTTTACCTATTTATACAATTACCCTTTTATGGCAATTTTTAAATAACCGATTAAAAGAAGAAGTCTCGATCGATCTCTTTATCGACCTGTATCACCAGTTCGATTTACTCGAAAATCCGGTGAAGGTCCGGCCGGACCGTAATTTGGTCAAACGGCAGATGAATCGTTGGCCCACTGGTTTAGATGAAGAAGTAATCGCTATCCGGAAATTTAATAAAGACCATATTATCCGGGCGCTGATTCGTAAAATTGAACGGCGGCATTCGGGTTCTTCACGTTACCAGTTTACCGAAGGGCTTACCTATGAAGAAAAGTATGAGCAGGTAAGCGAATGGTGGAACAGTAGCCGTTTTCATTTATCGATGGCGATAAAAAGTCCTACGGAATTAAATTATTTCCTGGGTAATTCTTTACCGGAAAAAACCATGCGGTTATTAATGAAAGCCCGCAAAAAAGAAATGCCTTTTTTTATTACCCCTTATTACCTGTCATTGCTCAATACTGGACATGAAGGATATGATGATGCAACGATCCGTTCGTATATCTTATATTCCGAAGAGCTGGTAGAAACATATGGCGAGATCAAGGCATGGGAAAAAGAAGATATAGTAGAGGCAGGCAAACCCAATGCCGCCGGTTGGCTATTGCCTGACGGGCACAATATCCACCGGCGTTATCCGGAAGTGGCCATCCTGATACCTGATTCTATGGGACGGGCTTGTGGAGGGTTGTGCGCTTCCTGCCAACGCATGTATGATTTCCAAAGTGAACGGTTGAACTTCGATTTTGAGTCATTAAAACCAAAGGAAACCTGGGAGAAAAAATTACGTCGTTTAATGCAGTATTTCGAAGACGACGCTCAATTAAGGGATATACTGATAACAGGCGGAGACGCGTTGATGAGTCAGAATTCCACTTTGCGAAGAATCCTGGAAGCCGTGTATAAAATGGCCTTACGGAAAAAGAAAGCCAATGAAAACCGTGCGGATGGAGAAAAATACGCCGAATTACAGCGGGTGCGGTTAGGCAGCCGTTTATTAGCGTATTTACCCTTACGTATTACCGATGAATTGGTGGAAATCCTGCGCGAATTTAAAGAAAAAGCTTCCCAAATAGGTGTTACCCAATTTTATGTTCAAACTCATTTCCAGTCGCCTCTTGAAGTAACTCCCGAGGCTAAACGGGCCATTGAGGCTATACTTTCTGCCGGCTGGACCATAACAAACCAGTTGGTATATACGGTTTCGGCTTCACGTAGGGGGCATACGGCAAAATTGCGCCAGACGCTTAATTCGGTGGGAGTGGTATGTTATTATACTTTCTCCGTCAAAGGCTTCAGGGAAAATTACGCCGTGTTTACGCCTAATAGCCGTTCGTTGCAGGAAGAGAAGGAAGAAAAGGTATTTGGTATAGTTCCCAGGGAGAAGAGAAATGAACTTCACTCCTTAATACGTAACCAGCGGCCATTGGGAAAGAAACTGACCGCTTTCCTGAAAGAGAATAAATTACTGTTTGCCGCAACCGACCGCAACGTACTGAACTTACCGGCAATTGGTAAAAGCATGACTTTCGTAACAGTTGGCGTTACGAGTGAAGGGAAACGTATCCTTAAATTCGATCATGACAACGGCCGTCGGCATAGCCCGATCATAGACAGGTTAGGGGAGGTGTATATTGTGGAAAATAAATCCGTAGCTGCTTATTTGCGCCAGCTTAAAGAAATGGGTGAAGACCTCAACGAATATGCATCTATCTGGAATTATTGCGAGGGTAAAACCGAACCGAGATTCAGCCTATACGAGTATCCGGATTATCCTTTTGCAATTACACAAAATATGACCAACCTGCAACTCTGATACGCCTAATATCGTATATTTGCCTTTTTAAAAACATTAAAAAATGATATACAACGAAAGGCAAACCCGCAAAGAGCATGTATTGCATATTGCCCGCCAGATGATGACGGCAGCCCGTACAGCACCCAAAGGAAAAGGGATGGATATTATTGAGATAGGAATGGCTACCGACGAAGATATCCATCTTATATCCAAAGAAATGTATAAAATATTTGAAGAAAAAGGACTTAAATTCCTACTTCGGGATGCTGAAAATATTTTAAGAGCCGACGCGATTGTTTTGATAGGAACAAGGCAACTTACGCATGGCCTTAATTGTGCGCATTGTGGTTTTGAATTATGTGCGGATAAACCGGAAGAAGTCCCTTGTGCTATCAATTCGGTGGATGTTGGCATAGCCGTAGGTTCAGCTTGTGCAACCGCAGCTGATCTGCGTGTTGATACACGTGTCATGTTTAGTGCCGGCCTGGCTGCACAGCGGCTTGGTTATTTAGGTGAAGCCAAATGTGTAATGGCCATACCGGTGAGCGCCTCTTCAAAAAATCCGTTCTTCGACAGAAAGCCTAAAGTTAATTCGTAAAAAGATGGGTGGGTAGAAGCCGTAAAATTATGTTACGTTTCCCTCCCTGCTTTTCAACTCTTCAAGCCAGAGGGTGGAAGACGCATCACTTGGCATGCGCCAGTCACCACGGGGCGAGAGGCTTACCGAACCTACTTTTGGTCCGTCCGGCAGGCAACTACGCTTAAATTGTTGTGAGAAAAACCGGCGGAAAAAAGTATGCAACCACTTGCGGATGGTTTCATTATCATATTTTCCTTTGAAAGCATGTTGCGCCAGGTATTGAATTTTTGCAGGAGTTGAGCCGAAACGCATAAAATGGTAAAGAAAAAAATCGTGCAGTTCGTATGGCCCCACAATATCTTCTGTCTTCTGCGCGATATTCCCTTCCGCATCGGCAGGGATCAATTCCGGGCTGATAGGTGTATCGGCAATGTCCAATAAGATTTTTTTCGAGTCTTCTTCCACTTTATTATAGGCTACCCATTCCACCAGGGAACGGACTAATGTCTTCGGTATACTGGTATTTACTCCGTACATCGACATATGGTCGCCGTTATAAGTGGCCCAGCCTAAAGCTAATTCCGAAATATCACCCGTACCGATTACCAGGCCGTTCTCCTGGTTAGCTATATCCATTAAAATTTGTGTCCGTTCGCGGGCCTGGCTGTTTTCATACGTAACGTCATGCACCGACGGGTCATGGCCGATATCTTTAAAATGTTGTTCCGTTGCATCTACAATGGAAATCTCCCGCATACTGATACCCAGCGATTTCATTAAATTAACGGCATTGTTATAGGTCCTTCCTGTAGTGCCGAACCCGGGCATGGTTATACCCAGGATCTCTTTACGCGGCTTTTTCAGCGCATCAAATGTCATTACAGTTACCAACAAGGCAAGGGTTGAGTCGAGGCCGCCTGAAATGCCGATAACAGCCGTTTTGGATCGTACATGCGTTATCCGTTTGGCTAAGCCTGCGACCTGTATATTAAAAATTTCCTCGCAACGTTCATTTAATTCATTACCCGACGGAACAAACGGATGAGGGTCGATATACCTTGTAAATTCGTTATACTTACTTTCTGGCAGCGTGAATGGAACGGTTATGATTTCTTTGGGTAACAGTTCCGGGGCAGCTCTCATAAAACTGATATTTACCTGGCGGTCGTTTTGCAAATTCTCAATATCGATTTCGCTGATCACCAATTGTTCATCCATTGAAAAACGTTCCGATTCTTCAAGTATCGTCCCGTTTTCAGCAATAATACCTCCTCCGGCAAAAACTAAATCTGTGGTGGATTCACCAAAACCGCACATCGCATATACATATCCGGCCATACAACGGGCGGATTGCTGACTTACCAACGAACGGCGATACCGGTGCTTACCGATCAATTCGTTACTTGCTGACGGATTAAAGATGATATTGGCTCCTGCCATTGACAACAAAGAACTGGGGGGTACAGGAACCCAAAGGTCTTCACAAACGTCAATTGCGGCTGTAACTTTTCCATCCGAAAACAATAAATTACCCGACATAGGATAACGTTTATCACCGATAGAGATCGTATTGAAACGTAGTTCCAATGAAGAAGTAAACCATCGCTGCTCCTGATATTCCTTATAGTTTGGAAGATAAGTCTTGGGAACCACACCAAGGATCTCGCCTTTCTGGAAAGCCACAGCGGCATTGATAAGGCGGTTTTCGGTGACCAATGGTACGCCAACAATGGTAAATATATCTATATCGGCCGTCTTACTCACTAATTCAAGCAAAGCTTTCCCGGCGTTTTGCAATAAGGTTTGCTTGCTGAACAGGTCGAGACAGGTGTAAGAAGTGATGCTCAATTCGGGAAAAGTCATCATCTGTACCCCTTTACCGGAAGCCTTACGCATCAATCCCTCAATCTGCTGTATGTTATAATTACAATCCGCTACCAATACATGTGGTACGGCTGCTGCAACTTTTACTAATCCGAAATTCATACTTATTACTTTTTTAGTAAACAAAAGTAATAATGTATTTGATGTAAGTATTCAAGTAAGGAAGGAAATTCTTCTTAAGTTTTTTATATCCTTCCTTATTTTGAATAGAGGAAAGTTAAATTTATTGACATGTAAGTTAGTGAGCGGATTTCTGCCGGATTAACAGGCGGGGAACTTTAAAAGACTTTCCGGTTATAATGAGCATCACTGCCATTAGTATCAATACGATACCGATGGAGAGCCTCAGGGTAAAGGCTTCATTAAAGATGGTTACTCCGATCACCACTGCCGTAAGAGGTTCTAAAGCGCCCATAATCGCTGTAGGTGTTGAACCTATTGCTTTAATAGCTACAACCATCAGCACCAGCGATATAACGGTAGGAACGAGTGCCAGCATGAGCGCCCAGCCCCACATAGAAACAGTGGTAAGCAACTGTAGTTGATTTCCTTCGCCGGTGAACGAATGGAGTACGACAGTCAGTATACTGAACAACATAACGTAAAAAGTCATCTTTACGGCAGGCATGCGTAAAGGTGACTGGTTGACGATAACCATGTAAATAGCATACATAAGAGAGGAGATCATAACCAATAGTACGCCTATAGCACTTAATGTACCACCGTCGGCCCCTTGAGAGAGCAATCCTATCCCGCTTAAAGCGAGAAGAATAGAAAACATGGTAATGAGCGTGAGCCGTTCTTTAAAAAATACGGACATCATAATGGCTACCATAACAGGGTAAACAAAGAGGATAGTAGATGCCACCCCCGCATCCATATAATGAAAACTTCCAAACAAGGAAAGTGAAGATATGGCAAACAGCACTCCGAGAACGGCAAGTATCGAAAGTTCTTTCAACGTCACCCGCAAGGATGTCCGTTGTACAAGCATTATTACAGCCAGTAATACGGCAGCTAATCCGTAACGGTAGAAAATGACCGTATCGGTATTTATTCCTTCATTGTATAATGATAATGCTCCGAGAGGATTCATACCGTAAGTAATCGCTGCAATAATACCGCAGATATACCCTTTTGTTTTCGTTGTCATTTTATAGCATGTTTTAAAACAGGCTGCGAAATTAATTAAATATTTCCATGTGGAAATACGTTACCGGCAGAATATTCTTTGATTAAGATTTAATACCGGCTCTTTGTTCCGGAAATGGATGTTGTTTATTTGTAAATCCGCACCAACTATAACATTTTATTCTTTAAGTATCTTCATTTTAGAGGCCAATACAACAATGCAAATCCCGAACAGTCCAATCAAGGCATAGGAGTATCTTAAACTGGTAAGACTGGATATATATCCGATAACAGGAGGGCCCATCAGAAATCCAAAAAAACTGACACTCGATACGATCGTCAGGGCGATACTTGTGGATATATTGGTTTTTTTACCGGCGATGCTGTATACGGTAGGTACTATTCCCGCAGTACCGAATCCAATGATCATAAAGGCTACCAACGTAGTGATAAAATAGGGTAGGGCTACAGCTAAAAATAAACCGGTAGCAATAAGAATTCCTCCTGCCTGGACCACTTTTCGCGGCCCCCATTTTGATGTGGCTTTATCGATCATAAACCTGCCTGCTGCCATAGTTACCATATAGGCTGCCAGACCTATGGGCGCCAAATGTTTGGGGCTTCCTACGACATCCACAAAATAAAGGCCGCTCCAGTCCGACATGGCTCCTTCTGCCGCCATACCGCAAAAAGCAATTATACCCAGCAGGTAGAGGAAAGTTTCCGGTTTGATTCTCTTGTTTTTTGTTGTGTCGTCCGTATCTCTCTTTCGTTTTAGGTCAGCCTGAAGATATTTCATATTTGTAAATAAAGTAATGGCAACTATCAGTGCAATAATACAAAAATGATATACCGGTTTGATATGTAAGGTCGACATCAGCAATCCAATGGCGGCTCCTAACAATCCGGCCATACTCCATCCCCCGTGAAAAGAAGCCATAATAGGCTTGTTGTAAACTGATTCAAGTGTTACTGCCTGTGTATTGATGGATATATTGCAGAAATTACCGAAAAATCCGAAAATAATCAGGCTGATGATCAAGGCATATTCGGTAGCGGATATACCCACAGCCAGCAAAGCAAATACATATCCCGCTAAAGAAACGGGAAAGATCCGTTTGCTGCCGATGCGTGAGATCAGGAAGCCTGATAGAGCCATTCCGCAAACCTGCCCGATAGGGATCATAAGCAATATGGTTCCCCATGCCGCATCATCAAGCATCAGGACTGTTTTGATATCCGGTATACGGCTCGCCCAGCTTGAAAAACATACACCCATACAGAAATACAATAAGAAGATGGCCAATCTGATCCGGCTATTTGCGGTAGCAGATTTATCTGAAATATTCATTGGTCATTGTATTATTAAAAATATAACGATACTCCCGGTAATTTTGTTTTGAACGGCAAAGATACTGTTAAGAATAATATAATTAAAGGTATTTTGACCTCAGGATATTTAAGAAAAACCTGATTCGGAATCCGTTGTTTCTTCTCAATCTGTTTTTTTATAGCTCCATACGGCCCAACTATTAGATATAACCGCGAAAATGAATAAGGCCCCAATCTGTGGTAAGAGATCAGTAATGGTACTGCCTTTCAGGTATACATGACGTATTATTTGTATAAAATATTTCAAAGGGTTAACGGTTGTTAACGTCTGCGCCCATTCAGGCATGCTACTTACAGGAGTGAAAAGCCCGCTCAATAAAATGAAGACAAGCATGAAAAAGAATATGACAAACATACCTTGTTGCATAGTGGACGAATAATTGGAAATAACCAGGCCGAATCCCGACACAACAAAAATGTAAACCAAAGCGGCTGTATAAATAGTTATAACACTTCCTTTTGGTATAAGCCCATACACCAGGTAAGCTATACAGAAACATATGGTCAGGACTATGAATCCGATTACCCAATATGGAATAAGTTTGGCCAGTATAAAAGTAAGTTTTGAAACGGGAGTTACATTGATCTGTTCCATCGTACCCGTTTCTTTTTCACTTACGATATTCAAAGCGGGTAAAAAACCACATATCAATGTTAATAACATAACCATCAGGGCCGGTACCATAAATGCTTTGTAATCTAACCCCGGATTAAATCTGTTTTGATGATTGACTTCAATGACCGATGAATTAGTTGTAAGATGAGCTCCGGTAATTGATTCTTTTCTCAATTCATCAGCATATCCGTTGATGATGGATGCCAGGTAGCTACTTCCAAATGCCCCCTTTGTTCCATTTACGGCATTGACGGATATCCTTACATTTGAAAATCCTTCTTTTTGTAGATTTCTTTCTAATCCGTAAGGTAGTTCAAGGATAACATCCGCAGCTCCTTTTTTTATGGATTCTATGGCAACGGGATAAGTGGGCGAATAGTCAATCAAATTAAAATAACGGGATGCTGCTGTTTTTTGAATAAGCCGTTGTGAGAAAGCGGAATGATCGTTATCGACAACAGAAAGATTAATATTGGTGATCTCCTGGTTGGCCGCCCACGGCAATATAAGCATCATCGCAACAGGCATCATGATAACAAGCCGTGGTAGAAACGAATTACGCACAAACTGTTTAATTTCTTTTTCTATGAGGTATTTGATCATACTATGACATATTAACTAATACTTATTGTAGCCTGTATTTAAAATTTTTCAGGCTTACCAACAGAATGAACAAGGCCATTCCTGCGAGAATGGTAATTTCCTTCCAGGCATAAGTGATATCCAATCCTTCGATCATGATTTTTTTTACTGCTGCAATGAACCACCGGGCCGGTATGATGTTGGATATCCACTGAAGCAAGACAGGCATGCTTTCAATGGGGAAAATCATCCCTGATAACAATATTACAGGCATCATAAGTACCATCCCCGAGGCCAACATGGCTGCTACCTGTGTCTTAACAATTGTAGATATAAGTAATCCAAGTGATAGGGCTACAAAAATGAATAGTAACGATACACATCCTAATGAAAGTAAACTGCCCGCTACCGGGACATCCAGAACAAATACCGACAGTAATAATATGGTACAAAGGTTTACAACAGACAAAACCAGATAAGGAACGGCTTTTGCAAATATAATATAAATGGGTTTTACCGGTGAAACCAGCAGAACTTCCATGGTTCCCCTTTCTTTTTCCCTGACTATTGAAATAGATGTCATCATGGCACAAATAAGCATTAATATCAATCCCATTACACCCGGCACAAAATTGTATGCACTTTTCATCTGGGGATTATAAAGTAATTTAATTTGAGGTACAATCCGAAAAGGTATAACGGATTGAGAAACATTTATAGCAGCCTGGTATTCAGCGATTATATTTGTAGCATAATTTACAATACTGGTTGCTGTATTGGGATCGGTAGCGTCAACAACCAACTGGATTGATGCTTTCTCAGAATGGAGAAGGTTCTTGCTGAAATTGTCTTCAAATACAATGATTAAGTCCGTTTTATTTTTTCTGAATAAATCGTCCATTTCCTTGGGAGAATGGATGATTTGCGTTATGTTGAAATACCGGTTGGCACCTATCCGTTCTATTAATTTTATAGAGGATATATCGTTGGAAGGATCAAAAACGGCAACCCGTATATTATTTATTTCAGTACGTATGGCAAAGCCGAAAAGAATGATCTGTACCACAGGCATTATAAGTAAGATAAGTATCGTACGTTTATCACGCAGGATATGATAAAACTCTTTATGTATAAATGCGCCTAACTGTTTCATTTTATTCCCATGTTCGTTTGGCTTTTCTTGCCAGGCGTGTGAATACTTCATCCATACTTTCGACATTGAATTGCAGTTTCAGCTGGGAAGGTGTATCAAGCACTTCTATCTTGCCGTCAACCATAATGGATACTCTGTTGCAATATTCCGCCTCATCCATGTAATGTGTAGTTACAAAAACAGTAATACCTCTCTCTGCGGCATCGTAAATCAATTCCCAGAACTGTCTCCTTGTCGCCGGATCAACCCCACCGGTCGGTTCATCCAGAAAAACTATTTTGGGTTCATGAAAAATAGCTATGGAGAAAGCCAGTTTTTGTTTCCAACCTAAAGGAAGCGACCTGACAAGGGTATTTCTTACATTCTCAAAACCTAATGTGGTGAGTAATTGTGTTGTTTTATTGGCTATCTCCTTATCTTTCATGCCGTAGATGCCTCCATATAAACGTATGTTTTCCCATACTTTCAGATCTTCATATAAAGAAAATTTCTGACTCATATACCCTATATTTCTTTTTACATTTTCAGGGTTACGTGAAATATCAAATCCTGCTACTTCTCCCTTTCCGGAAGTGGGCTTGATAAGCCCGCAAAGCATACGCATAGCTGTAGTCTTTCCGGCGCCGTTAGCTCCAAGAAACCCGAATATTTCACCGCGTTGCACTTGAAAGGTTATTCGTTCTACTGCCGTGAAGTTTCCGAAACGTTTTGTTAAATTTTCCGTTTTTATAACTGTGTTTTCCATCTTATTCAGCAGCCAGTTTCATATAACAATCTTCTATATTGGGTTTGATCAGATCAATTTTAATATGCCGGTGTCCTTTTTCCCTAAGGTAACGATTCAATTGATCAACAGTGTATCCTTTAGTCACCGTTATGTGGTGAACATCCCCAAAGGCAAAGCTGCTTTTAACCATAGGATTCATTCTTAAATCCTTTAATAGTGCGGGCATATTATCACCATTTACCGCCCATAGTATTTTGTCGAAATGGTCAACAATATATTGTGGCGTATTGATTTCCATAAAAACACCATTACGAATTAATGCGATACGGTCGCATAAGGATGCCTCGTCCATATAGGGTGTCGAAACAAGAATCGTAATTCCTTCACCTTTTAATTTTCCGAGCATCTGCCAGAATTCTTTACGAGAAACCGGATCAACACCGGTAGTAGGTTCATCCAGGAACAATACTTCAGGTTTATGAATCAGTGCGCAGCAAAGGGCGAGTTTCTGTTTCATGCCTCCGGATAAAGCTCCTGCCCGTCTTTTTTTGAAAGGCTCGATCTGGGTATAGATATCTTTGATCAGATTATAATTCGTTTCGATAGTGGTGTGAAACAGAGTGGCGAAAAAATTAAGATTTTCCTCAATCGTCATATCCTGATACAACGAAAACCGCCCCGGCATATATCCCACTTTCGTTCGTATCATCTGCCATTGTTGTGATACATCCAAATGCATTACCTCGGCAACACCTTCATCAGGTAAGAGGAGAGTGGTGAGAATACGGAAAAGAGTTGTTTTTCCGGCACCATCCGGTCCTATAATTCCGAAAATTTCTCCTTTTTCTACCCCGAAACTTATTTTGTGCAGGGCGGAGACACCTTCATAATTTTTTGATAAATCTTTTACAGTGACTACCGGCATATCAGTTGAATATAATGTCGGCATACATACCGATCTTTATTAATCCGTCATTGGGAACAGCTACTTTTACGGCATACACCAGGTTTGCCCTTTCATCACGGGTTTGAATAGTCTTGGGAGTGAATTCGGATTTATCCGCAATCCAGATGACTTCTCCTTCATATGGACGGTTATCGTTATCCATATAATCAGCATATACGGTTACTTTTTGTCCGATTTTCAGGCTATTCAGTTGTCCCGAAGTGATATAAGCCCTTAAAATCATAAGTTTAAGGTCGGCTATTTTGAAAAGGGGTTTTCCTATGGAGGCAAATTCTCCCGGTTCTGCGTACTTTGCAAGTACCGTTCCTTCAACCGGACTGATTATTTTACTCTTAACTAATTGATCTTCAATAGCGGCCACCTGAATATCCAAAGCAGAACTTTCACTGTTTATTCCCAGGTTGTTTTTTTCCAAAGTAGATAATTGAGCAGCCAGCTGTTTTTCGAGTAAAGCGATTTGAGCCTCAATATCATCACGCTGCTTTTCCGTAGCCGCATGGGCAGATAATAACCTTTCCGTACGGTCCAGTTCCTGCTTTTGAGTTTCAATTTGCTGCTCTGTAGCCGCAATTTGTTTTGATATATCTTGTTTTCTGCTCTTGACGGCTCCCATATTTGATAATAACTGCATTTTCGACAAATAAAGCTGGGTGGTATCAATATAGCCCAGTTCTGAATAGGCATTTATTGTTTCTCCCTCCTGTAGGTTAAAAGCCATAATTTTGCCGGTTGTTTCAGCAGAAACAATTATTTCAGTAGATTCAAATATACCTGAAGCATCGAAATGATACCTTTTATTTTGACATGAGGCTATCATCATGACCGCAATTACCGGTGCGATATATTTTTTCATAATTTATTTGTTTAATGTATTTTTTAGTTGGTATATGGACTTGATCAGTTCTATTTCATGAATTGCTTTGTTACGGCGTGCTGTTTGTTCGGCATTTATATCACGTACCATGTCATTAACACTTAACGTGCCGTTTTCTACCTTAGCTTCGGAGGCCGTTTTTATGTTTTTACGAAGCTGTATGATCCGGTCATCATCTTTCATGATCTTATGGTATTTTTGTATTTCGATATTTTGCCGGATCGTTTTGAGATGCGTATTAAATCTGAATACATCTTCTTGCATATGGATTTTCCGGATATTATTTTCAATATTTTTTAAGTCATTTTTGAGGGTATATAGATTGCCGAAGTTCCAAGAAAACTTAATACCACCTATCGCATAAAGCTTAAATCCTTCTTCAAGCATATTTAAACCGGGATTGCCGTATCCCCCCTGAATAAATGCGCTGATTTTTGGAAGGTTATTTGCCGTAATGCTTTTCCTTTGTGTTTCAAGTTGAATTATATTAGCATTATATAAATCTATTTCAGGTCTTTCTAATGTAGCTTTAGTATTATTTACTGTAATGTTAAATGCTGTGGATAAGGAATCAACGTCAGGTTTTGCTACCTGTATTTTGCTCTCTTCGGATTCACCGATAAAATATGCAAGCATCTTGCTGTAAGCCTCCCGTGTAGCTATAAGTTCTGCTTTTTGCTGTGACGTATTTAATAATTCGACGCTGACAGCATCCAGATCAGCCTGATTAGCAATACCATTACGCACATAAGCATTCACTTTATCGTAATTTGTTCGTAATTCATTAACGTATATATCGGTTAATGAAAGCTGCTCATCTATCAGCAGGATGCTGAAAAATATATCGTTTATCTTTTCATATATAGCATATATCTCGACTTCGTATTTCATACGATCTACTGTATGTTCCGCCTCTATCTGTTGCTTTTTGGATTTAATTATACCTCCATCCCATATATTCTGATTGACTTCAGCAAGAACCTGATATTGATCTTTATTTATTTCCGGAAATTGTACACCGGGCAATGAAATGGGTAGGCTTGTTACATCACTTTGATAGGTAGCTTTGGCGGATAAGGTAATTTGTGGTAAATAACCGCGTGAAGCATTCGAGAGATTATATTGACTGCTTTTCCCGATCAAATCATACATTTTGATGTAAGGGTAATTTTGACGGGCTTTTTCATAACATTCATTAATGGAAAGTTGCGCTTTTACGGAAAAGCATATAAAAAAAGCCACCACTAAATGAAACCATTTATTCATAGTAATTAAATATTATCAAGGTTTCAAACTATTAATTATTGTATTAATTATTACTTCTTTACGGTGTTCCAGAAAAACTTTTTTATCTTCTTCACGAACTTCAAGGATCATCGTAAAGAGTGGCATGGAAACAAACGCAAAGATGTTTAACGATAAGATATTCATCAGTAAATCCTGTGCAGTTATCGGCCGGATGCTTCCTTTTTCGATCTCGATTTTCAATTCTTTATCCAGATTACTCAAAAGCATTTCGGGGAAATGTCCTAATGCTTCTTTTGCCAAGGCAATTCGTTCTTTGCTATTGGTCATATCCGTTAATATCAGCATAGGAAGTTTTGGATTTTGAATCAAAATATCGAAATGAGCGCTTATTTTCCGTCTCAGTTTATCTTCGAAACTTTCACCGGGTAAGTCAGGCCCGTGAAAAACTCCGGCAAACAGGATGATCTTTTTTTCAAATATCTGTTCAAAAAGCCTTTCTTTTGTTCGGAAATAGTAATGTAAAAGAGCATGATTACAGCCTGCTTCCCTTGCAATTTCAGTGGTTGAAGTCATGGCAAATCCTTTTTCAAGAAATAATCGTTCGGCAGCATCCAATATTCTCTGTTCTGTTGTTTCGTCTTTCTTTTTATTCATTTTCTTTGACATCAGTATAAAGTTTATCATATAAGTTTAACATACTTGTTAATCACTGCAATTAAAATATTTTTTATTATTTGGCATGCAATAAAAACATATTTTAATACAGAATAAATATTTATTAATAATAAAAAATTACTTTTTATGGAGGTAATCACTTGCAGCAACATTGTTCAAACGAATAAATGTAAACTCATCGTAAGAAGGGTTAAAACATGAACAAAAGATTAACTTTGCAGTTATATAAATAAGTTAAATTTTAAAATCACAATAAAATGTTAGAAACGGAAGTTTGGGGAAATACGGTTCAAGACTGGGGTATTTCGCTTATTATCATTTTAGTTGCAACTATAATAACGAAGATCGTTTCCATATTCAGTAAAAAAGTGATCAAACCTTTTACTACCCGTACTAAAAATCAACTGGACGATATTATATACGATTCAATTGAAAAACCTTTATTGTTCGGTATCATGTTATTAGGTATCTGGATAGCCATCCATAGGTTGGTGTACCCCGACGGTTTTGTAAAAGCAGTCGACAATGCCTACCGTATATTGATCGTATTGAATATAACGTGGCTTTTTGCACGTTTGGCGAACAGGCTGATTGATGTTTATTGGATGAAACGGGCAACAAAGTCGCAAAGGCAAATAGCCAAAATGTTGCCGATAATCAAACGAACCCTTTTAGTTATTGTCTGGATCATCGGTGGTGTAATGGCACTTAGCAATATCGGGATTAATATCAGTGCGCTTTTAGGTACATTAGGAATTGGTGGTATAGCATTTGCACTTGCCGCCCAGGATACAGTGAAGAATATATTCGGTGCGTTTACGATACTAACGGACAGACCTTTTACAATAGGTGATACGATACGGATCGACAATTTCGAAGGAACTATTATAGATATAGGAGTACGCAGTACAAGAATGAGGGATTATGATAAACGGGTAATAACTTTCCCAAATTATAAAATAGCCGATGCCTCAATCGTAAATATTTCAACCGAACCGATGAGACGTGTCATCATGAAAATAGGACTTACTTATGATACCACACCTGAGCAGATGGGAAAAGCAATGGGTATTCTGCGTGAAATGCCGAATAAAATAAAATTTGTCGCTCCGAAAGATATTGTAGTTAATTTCTCTGACTTTACCGACTCGGCCCTGGTAATCACATTTATTTATTTTATCGAGAAAAGAGGAGACATAGGTAAAGTTACTTCGGATGTGAATATGGAAGTCCTTACATCATTTAACCAGAATGGATTTAAATTTGCCTTTCCTTCTCAAACACTTTATATTGAGAAAGGCGATGAGGAAAATGGACAAAAGGAAATATCCGAAAGTGATAATGAAAAACCTGCATCGTAAATATAATTAATACAACAGATGTGTAACTGATCCCGTGATTAACAATCTGTTGTACAATTAATAAATACAAATATAGTTTTATCTGAAAAATACGTATAAAATTAATTCGGAAGAAAAACTGTATTTACTAATGTTAATCAGTTTAAATAAATTATTTCTTCTTATTCTTTTCTTTTTTGGGTTTTGAGGCAAAATCTTCCAATTGTTCTTCGGACATGCTTCCCGCAACTTTTTTTGCTTCATCACTGGGATGTTTGTTTTCGCCCCGCTTATAGGATAGTGCAGCTCCCATTAATCTCCGTTGTTTTTCGCTCTTTGCCGGCATACTGATTTGATTTTTATATTATTTGACTTAGTATGGAACAAGTATTCTTTATGATTGTTCATCCGAACGCGATGAATACTTTGAGGTTGTAACATGATTTAAACATTTTTTTAAATATGTTGTTGTATGTATGATTGACATCGTACCTGCTGATTTATATGCCGGAAATATCTCATCCTTTAATGCGCAAACGTAACAACGAGGAGGCTTCCGTTTCCTTTTCGGAATTACTGTTCGACCTGATCTATGTATTTGCCATTATACGATTATCCCATTTTCTGCTTCTCCATTTAGACTGGATAGGGCTTATACAAGAAACTATCTTATGGTTTGCCGTGTGGTTGGTTTGGCAACATACTACATGGGTAACCAACTGGTTCAATCCGGATACACGTACGATTCGTATACTTCTTTTTATTATTATGTTAGTAGGCATTTTCATGGCAGCTTCCATTCCGGAAGCTTATGAAAGTAGAGGATTAATATTTGCCCTTTGTTATGTTATTATACAGGTGGGGCGAACGTTATTTGTACTTATTATACTTGATAAACGACATGAATTAGCCCTGAATTTTCGTCGCATACTTATATGGTTTTGTTTTTCGGCCGTTTTCTGGATAACGGGAGCTTTTTGTGATGTAACATGTAGAATGGTTTTATGGGGAATTGCGGTTATTATTGATTATACTTCCCCGATGTTCGGATTTTACATTCCCGGTTGGGGGCGATCCGATTCAAAAAAAGAATGGAACATAGAAGGCCATCATCTGGCAGAAAGAAGTCAGCTTTTTGTGATCATTGCCTTTGGCGAAACAATCCTGATGACGGGTGATACTCTTACAGAAATGGAAAACTGGAATCTACCGGTCGTTTATGCAGCGATTATATCTTTTATTAACAGTATTGCTATGTGGTGGATTTATTTTGACGTAAGCAGCCAGGCAGGAAGTGAAAGAATAAAAAAGGATGCCAACCCGGGGCTTCTTGGAGTCAAATACCATTCAGTACATACCTTTCTGGTGGGGACGATAATTATTTGTGCTGTTGGGAATGAGCTTGTAATCCATAATCCTTATGGGGTGGTTAACCAAAGTGCCATATTTACTTTAATAGTCGGTCCTATTCTGTATCTGATAAGTAATTTTGTATATAAATGGTTAATAAACAAAAGTATAGCCTGGTCACATATCATAACCATTTTAGCTTTGTGCGTATTAACTTATTTTTCAATTCACTTTACATTGGTCAGCCTCAATACGGCAACCGGATTGATCTTACTGCTACTTATATCCTATGAAATCATAAAGGAAAGACGCATTATACCTTATTTTTTTACTGGTAAGGACCTAAAATAATTTAAACTTTTTTTATACAACTCCTGTTATGTGTGCATGAAATCCAATTATTAACTAAAAAATAAATGTATGGAAAGAGTTAGATTTACTGACGACATTAAACGTAGAGTATCATGGGGGAGTATATTTGGAGGTGTTGTTACGGTGCTGGCAATATCAATCTTATTCTCAATTTTAGCATCGAGTATAGGAATGTTTAAATTTGATCCTACGTCCAGCGATCCGACTTCTGGTATTGGTACAACGTTTGGTATTTGGACGGCTATATCTTTAATAATAAGTATGGCTGCCGGTGGTTTTGTAGCTGGTAAACTGGCAGGAGCCGACGGCTTTATACATGGTTTCCTTGTATGGGCGACCAGTATGATCGTGACCGTTATTATGATAGGAATGCTTGCTGTTGGTGCGGTTAAAACAACAGCAAATGTGCTTGGTGCGGTTTCTTCTGCTGCCGGAAGTGTAATATCTGCTGCTGGTTCAGCAGTTGGAAGCGGCGTTTCAGCAGTAGCAGATCAGGCTCAGAATGTTTTTGGAGATATCGATTTTTCAAATGATATGAGCAGGGGTGAAGTTCGCAGGGATGTTCGCGAAGCACTCAGGAAAAGCGGAGTACGGGAACTTCAACCAGAATATCTACAAAGACAAATGGATGGTGTTAGATCCGATTTAAGGAGGTCAGTCCAACGATTGGCAAAAAATCCTAACGATGCGGATCAGATAATCACTAACTTCCTCGACAAGCTTCAGACAAGAGCAGACAGAGCTTTCCAAAATGTAGACCGTGCTGACATAACCCGTGCTATTGCCAATAATTCAAATATGACACAAGCAGAGGTAGAAAGAGCGGTAGACGAGTATTCTACTCTCATCAATAACGCGGTTGAACAGGGTAAAGAACAGGTGGAAAGCCTTAAACAAAATATTGAAGAAGCAAAACAGGAATGGGAAGTCATGAAACAGGACGCTTTGGAGGCTACCGATAAAGCAGCGAATGCCGGTGGACGTTCTGCCCTTATAGCTTTCTTTGCTATGCTTATTGCTGCAGCGCTTTCTGCTTTTGCAGGTTATTATGGAACCGGAAAAACGCAGGAAGGTTACGAAGCTTAAATTAGGTTAAGAAAAAATATATTCTAAAGCCTTGTTTCAAACGTGTTTTAAAACGGCGTGTTTTGAAACCGGGCTTTAGTATGAATTCGTTTCCTAAAGTACACAATCCATCCGCTTATAACCATCAGAACAGAAAAAAGCCCTAATATAAAAGGGTAAAGCATGCTCCACATGCCAAGTAGTGTAAATACACGACCCGTATGCATTTCGAGAGCAACGTTCCAGAGTGATATCGGACGGGATGAATAGATATCCGGCATGGCGGGAAAAAATTTTCCGGCTCCTAAAACCTGTGCACCCGAATCATAATCGAATACGATTTGTTTATCTTTAAACGAAAAAGAAAATCCGGATATTTTGTGTTGGCCAAACGGCATACCTCCCGGTGATACATAGGGACGGTTGGTAAAGGCATCTACCAATACGCCGTCAATACGGTTCCAGGCAATCAGCCCATTGAAAGAACCGACAAGCCACCACGATTGGTCCAGTTGCTCCCAAACATTAATACCCATAACACTCACGGGTGCCTGATAGGGTAAAATACCGGGTTGATCTTCTAAATGCTTGAGACTAAAAAAACCTTCTGATGTGTAAATCAACCATTCCTGATGTTCTTTATCAAACCGGATGGCGCGCAATATGTCATGCCATTTATTTTCTGAGCGTAAGGTAGTATAAGGAGGTGGTACAACTTTGGGTTTGGAAATAAATAATAAAAGCGGAGGTCTTAAAAATGAACCGGTTATAATTACTATTAACAAGGGAATAATCAACAAATATCCAATTTTATTATGCCACTTCCACGAAAAACGGAACGATTTAATGAAGCCGGGAGAAAGACGTGAACTCTTTTTATACCACCGGATGACTTTGGGGAGTATGTACATTAACAATCCCGTTATACTAAGAAAGATAAAGAGTATTGCCATTCCATCAACTGTTACTTTCCCTATGGTACCGAATAATTCGCCACTGTGGAGTGTCCAGATCAATCTGAAAAGCGAACGTTTCGGACTAAGATCCGGGCTATTGGCAAGATATTTTATAGAAAAATCTTTTTTATCCGGGTCTTTAATTAACAGCTCCGAACGTGTAAGGACAACAATTGTATCTTTATAAATTTCCATATCCGTAATCCTGTCAATACCTCCGGGTAAAGATAGCGGTACCCATGTTCGGGCAGACTTGTCAAGAAAATAAATATGGAAAAGGGTAGCACAATAGATTTCATTTGAAGATGTAGAAATAATACGGCAAACCTTACGGTTATCGGCTCCATCTTTAATCCCCGCATTCCATTCGGTAATATGACTATTTTCTTCATCCGACAACCAGATACCTTCGTTTCCGTAAAGTAAAACGGAATCCGGTGATATATAGAGTGAGTTTTTAAAAAAACCGTAATTCCAGTTTTTGTAAGCATATGATTCCGGAAGTAGATTCCGGCTAACTTCAAGATTTGCAAAAGCATGCCGATGATTTAGGATTACTCCCGAAAAAGCCATCCAAACCATGAAAAACAGTAACAGTAAACCGGTTACTTTATGTATTTTTCTCATATAGCAGTGTTATTCTGCCGCAAAGATAGAGTATTACCTTACTTGATAAGTGTAACATTTGTTACACAATCTACTGTTACTTTGATTTTTTTTGGAATGTTACGTGGTAACGGTACTCATAATACATAGAATGTACAAATGAGACGATTAGATCATATTTTTCAGCAAAACCTTTAAATTGCGCAGGTGAATAAATATATCCCAGGTCATATAATGGTTTTCCTGTTAATTTATTTTTAAAGGTTCGTAACCTTCCGATTAATAAACCATTAATGGTACTTATATGTATGCGTTCATGATTAAAAAGGCCTGCCCGCCACAATTCATATGTCCTTGAATCAACTACATCAAACAAACATATCTTTCCTTCAGGGGCTAAATGAGATTTAGCCTCATGGATAAAATGATCAATTTGTTCCTCGCTAAGGTATTGTATGACTTGTCCGGCTGTTATACGGTCGAATTTAAACTCATTTCCAAACTTTTGTTTAACATGTTCCCATATTTGTGTATCATCAGCCTGCAACAGATGAACGTTATCTTGAACATCAAAGCTCTTCAACCTTTCATATGCTTTATTAATCATGGACTCAGACCAGTCAGCTCCTATGCACAATTCATAAGCTCGTGCATAATATGCCAGGAGATCTGCGGAACCGCAGCCCAAATCTAAAATACTCTTTCCACCATCGAGATGAAAAAGTTTCTCTTTTGCTTCATTTTTGAGAAAATCTTCCGTTTGGGAACGGTGTTGTCCATGTGTTTTATCAGACCAATAGTTTTTCCAGAATGTATTTTTTATCATGTTCAATTCCACAATTAATATAATTCAATATCTAAAAAGAAGCAAAATCGGTAAAAATGCTGCATATAGATATATAAATAGATCAATTGGGCACATATCCACTTTCTTCAATAATACTTTTTCCTTCCTCGGTAGAAAGCAATTCATAAATTTTATACGCATGTGATGTTTCAGGTTCGTCTGCACGGATTACCGCATATACTTCCGTCGTATATGGATATGATTTATCTTTGATTGTATTTTTATCAGGATAAACGCCATCAATAGCCAGGTGTTTTACTAATTCGTCGCGAAGCATCATTTCTTTATAATAATATACCGTATAAGAAATTCCATTTGGATCCCTTCGTAATGAATGGAAAGGTGCAATCATGCTTGTATGGGTAAATTCAGCCCAATGGAGCATCTTTAAATCTTTCATAACTAATATTTCCATTAATTCCTGGCTACCGGAATTAGCATTTCTTATATAGGGATTTATTTTTTTGTCATAACCTCCCACATCTTTCCAATTCGTTATTTTAGCAGTGTATATATGTTGCACTTGTTCAGTTGAAAGAGTATCAACCGGATTGTCCTTGTTCATTATAAAAACAAAAGCATCAAAAGCTATTGGTTTTTCAAGTAAAGTAATTCCTTTTTCCATCGCATAAGCTTTTTCTTCTTTGGAAGCTGTACGGGCAGTAATGATAAAATCAGCTTTTTTGTCAATAAGGTTTACAAATGAACCGTGTGTTCCGTTACTTTTTAATCGAGTATTTAACCCGGGGACACTATAATAATCGAATGAAATATTATAAGTTTGTTCCTGTCCATGTGTTTTTTTCCATTCGTATTCCAACCCTAATAATTTGCAGGCTACTATTCTTTGTAAAGGAGATGCAGAAGTCGAACCATCGGCAAAAGGATAATTTTTGTATGTGAGTTCTTCCGGCTCTTCTGGTATTACTGGAGGAGTTTCCGGCTCTTTCGGTATTTCCGGTACAATAACAGGTGGATCTTTCTTTTCAGGCTCAGGAAAATTCTTATCTTTTTCACAAGATAAAAGTAAAATGCCTGTCAAAACAAAATAAAAGAAATGGGTAATTTTCATATTCATAGTGTTGATATTGTATATAATTGACAAATATATAATATTTTATACAATACGCAGGATCATACCATTTTTTTAAGTTCGGTATACATCCATTTATGTGCCGGATCATATTACTTAATTTGAATAATACATTTTATGTCATAACTTATATTAATGATTCTATGGTTGGTTATAAGTATATTTTATTTTGAAAATAAAAAATAATAAAATAAAGCAGTTATAGAATATAAAATATTACATTTGCATGGTAATATTTGTTATTCCGAAAATCTAATATGATATTATAATTCTATATTATTATATAATTTGCTAACAGTAAAAGATAAGTTTATGAAAAAAGTCCTGTTAACTTTAATGAGTGTTTTATTCGTTTTGTCTGCTTGTAATGAGTATGAAGAGTTATCTCCCGCTTTGGAAAAAGAAAAACCAAGTTTATCAGCCAATCGTTTTTACGGTGTAAAGTATGCTGACGGCGGTATTGAAACAAAAGGAATAGCCCAGCGTAATAAATTATGGTATCCTGGTTCCGCTATTACTGTGAAATTTTTAAATGGTTCGGCTGAATACCATGATAAAGTAAAAACATATGCATCTGAATGGGAGACCTATGCCGGTATAACCTTTGAGTTTGTAACCGAAGGTAAAGCAGATGCCCGTATCGGTTTTGACTGGAACGACGACCGTTATATTACCTGGTCATATATAGGAACCGATTGCAAACAGGTTCCAAACCAATCTGAAGCAACAGCAAGTTTTGCTGATTGGAGCCGCGCGACCGAAGAAGAACGTAAAGGTGACGTTTTACGGGTATTTGGACAGGTGTTGGGATTGGAATTAGAGCACCGCCATTTGAATTTCGATGCTAATTGGTCCGACCGTATCGCGGATTACTGGGAAGGAGAAATCATGGATATACCGTGGGAAGAATTAAAGGAATATGTATTTGATCCTTTATTATCGAACCGGGTTATCATGACCGATGAATACGATGAAGCCTCCATTATGATCTGGCCTTTCACCCGCCGTTACGCCGGAAATACCGCCCGAGAATTTAATTTCGAATTGTCTGATATGGACAAACAGTTTATCGGACAATTATATCCTAAAGGGCCAGAAGAAGTGCCCGCAATAATTATAACTAAAAGCGTAGATCAAAATTATACCGATGGAAGTTTCGAGATTCTTTTTGAATCAGATAGTGTAATGGAAATAAAAATTGATTATGGAGATGGTAATAATGAGATACGGGTCAGTAATATGCCAAACTCATATAATAAATCAGAGCTTTATATTGACTATTATTTTCCTGATTATAACGAAAGTGGAACATACTCCTATACCATAAAAATATATGTTACTAAGGGCAAAATAAAATATTTGGCTGCACCTGGAGAAGGCTATACGGCTTTAGATATAACAAATTGCCCTACAATTGAAGAATTGTTATTGGATAGACATAGATTAAGTTCATTAGATTTAACAAAAAATACAGAGTTATGGTTTCTTCGTATTTCAGATTGTACTAGTTGGTATGGTAATAATTATGGATTGACATCACTAGACTTATCTAAAAATATAAAATTACAATCTTTGGAGTGTAATGATAATCAAATAACTTTTTTAGATCTTTCTAATAATAAATTGTTAAAAGAATTTGTTTGTAGTAATAATCAAATTTCAACATTAATTTTACCTTCATCAAATACATTACTTAGTATAGGCTGTTCAAATAATCAGTTGAATTCGTTAAATGTTTTGGAATCTCCTGCATTAAATTATATATCTATTTCTGATAATCCCATAATTTATAACCAATCAGAAATGATTAATTTAGCTCATTCTTTACCAAATAGAGAATCTGTTTCTTTTGGAACTATAAGTTTTTATAATGTTGAAGCAAAAAAATGGATATCTGATATTTGTTCCGGTAAAAATTGGACAGTTAATTAATTTTTTGAAATAAAAATTTTACGGTGGGTTAAATTCATAATTCTAATATATATCCAAAGTGGCATATGTAATTCTTAAAATTATATATGCCACTTTTAGGTTTCGTACATATTAAAACGGGTATAATATGTTAAGCAATTAGAAGCAGATATTGTTTTTAGATGTGTTGTCATTGCTAAGTACACAGAAAAGCGTTACCTTTGTGGCGATTTTTTAATAACGATTGACGGGTAATGATTAACGATGAATTGGATAGAAGTCGTTAATCATTAAACGTTAATCACAGATCGTTAGACAAATTGTTATGAATAAGAAATTTGCTGAGTATTCGAAGTTTGACTTATCGGACATCAACAAAGAGGTGTTGAAGAAGTGGCAAGATGGTGATATCTTTCACAAAAGTCTTGAAATCCGCGAAGGCGCTCCCTCGTTCGTTTTTTACGAAGGGCCTCCTTCTGCTAATGGTATGCCTGGTATTCACCATGTGATTGCCCGTTCGATTAAGGATATTTTCTGCCGCTACAAAACCATGAAAGGTTATCTGGTAAACCGTAAGGCAGGTTGGGATACCCATGGATTACCGGTTGAGCTTGGAGTTGAAAAGGAACTGGGTATTACCAAAGAAGACATCGGCAAAAAGATTTCTGTAGCAGATTATAATGCCGCCTGCCGGAAGGCAGTAATGAAATATACCAAAGAATGGGAAGACCTTACCCATAAAATGGGGTATTGGGTGGATATGGAACATCCGTATATTACATACGATAACCGCTATATTGAAACCCTTTGGTATCTGCTGAAAGAATTATACAAAAAAGGACTGCTATATAAGGGATATACGATCCAGCCTTATTCACCTGCTGCAGGAACAGGGTTGAGTTCGCATGAATTGAATCAGCCGGGTACGTATCGCGATGTAAAAGATACGACCTGTACGGCACAGTTTAAGATATTGACTCCCAAACCGGAAATGACCGGACATGGAGATGCTTTCTTTCTCGCCTGGACAACCACACCCTGGACTTTACCATCGAATACGGCGCTTACCGTAGGTCCAACCATTACGTATGTGGCTGTTCAAACATATAATCCCTATACCGGTTATCCGGTAACGGTTATCCTGGCAAAGGAGTTGATGCATGTGTATTTTAATCCGAAAGCGGCCGACCTGGCGTTAAGCGATTACAAGCAGGGAGATAAACTGATCCCGTTCAAAGTAACCGGCGAATGGACTGGAAAAGATTTGGTCGGTATAAAATACGAACAATTAATCCAGTGGGTTAATCCGGGAGAAGGAGCTTTCCGGGTAATTCCGGGTGATTATGTAACAACAGAAGAGGGTACCGGTATCGTTCATACGGCGCCGACTTTTGGTGCCGACGACGACAGGGTAGCCAAAGCCAATCATATACCTCCTTTAATGCTGATCGACAAGGACGGCAACAAACGGCCGATGGTAGACCTTACCGGTAAATTCTTTTTACTGGAAGACCTGGATCCGGAATTTGTACAGGATTGTATGAACGCTGCAGATTATGACCCGTTTGCCGGAAGATATGTGAAGAATGCGTTCGATCCGGAATTGTCGGATAATGATGAAACGCTGGATGTAAGTATCTGTATGATGTTGAAAGCGCAGAACAGGGTATTCCGTATTGAAAAGCACGTTCATAATTATCCGCATTGCTGGCGTACAGATAAACCCGTATTATATTATCCTTTGGATAGCTGGTTTATACGGACAACGGCACATCGTGACCGTTTGATTGAACTTAATAATACGATCAACTGGAAACCTCAGAGTACCGGAACAGGCCGTTTCGGTAAATGGCTTGAGAACTTGCAGGATTGGAACCTGAGCAGAAGCCGTTTTTGGGGAACTCCCCTCCCTATCTGGCGTACGGAAGACGGGGACGAAGAAATTTGTATCGGTTCGGTTGAAGAACTATATACCGAGATAGAAAAGTCTATCGAAGCCGGATTTATGGAAGAAAATCCGTTTAAGGATTTCAAACCCGGAATTTACACACAGGAAAATTACGACAAAATAGACCTGCACCGTCCGTACGTGGACGATGTTACGCTCGTATCAGCAAATGGTAAACCCATGAAACGTGAAACAGACCTGATAGATGTTTGGTTCGATTCCGGTGCGATGCCATATGCTCAGATACATTACCCGTTCGGCCCCCTAAATCCCCCTAAAGGGGACTTTAAGACGGCCAATCCCCAGCTTTATGCTATTTTGAAAGAAAAGGCCCGAAACCACAGGCAGAATCCTACGGGGGCAGATGAAGTTCTTTGGGGAAAATTACAAGGTAAGCAACTGGAAGGATATAAGTTCCGTAGGGAGCATATTATAGACGATATAATTGTGGATTTCGTATGTTTGTCGAAACAGTTGGTTATTGAAGTTGACGGTGGTTATCATAATGATCCGGAAGTCAGAAAACTGGACGAACTGAAGGAAAACATATTGAATAAACTTGGTTACAGGGTATTACGTTTTACCAATGAAGAAGTCTTGTCGGATATAGAGAAGGTAACCGAAAGGATTTTAACTACTTTACAAAGTCCCCCGTTGGGGGGATTAGGGGGCCGATTCCCGGCAGATTTTATAGCCGAAGGTGTGGATCAGACCCGCGGGTGGTTTTTTACGCTTCACGCGATCTCTACTATGGTGTTCGATACCATTTCTTTCAAGAATGTTATTTCTAACGGTTTGGTGCTGGATAAGAACGGCAATAAAATGTCTAAACGGTTGGGTAACGGTATCGATCCGTTTGAAACGATCGAACAATACGGATCCGATCCGTTGCGGTGGTATATGATCACTAATGCTTCTCCCTGGGATAACCTGAAGTTTGATCCGGAAGGTTTGGATGAAGTACGCCGTAAATTTTTCGGGACTTTATACAATACCTATTCCTTTTTTGCCCTGTATGCGAATGTGGACGGTTTCGATTATTCCGCACAGGATATACCCTATGAAGAGCGTCCGGAAATAGACCGCTGGATCCTTTCTTTATTGAATTCACTGATAAAGGAGGTGGATGTGCAGCTTGAGAATTACGAGCCTACACGTGCCGGACGTGCGATCTCTGAATTTGTAAACGATAACCTGAGCAACTGGTATGTACGCCTGAACCGCCGCCGTTTCTGGGGAGGGGGAATGACGAATGATAAATTATCTGCATATCAGACTTTATATACCTGTCTGGAGACAGTTGCCAAGTTAATGGCTCCTATATCTCCATTCTATGCCGACCGGTTGTTTACCGATTTAATAGCGGTAACCGGACGCGAAAAAGTAGAATCCGTACATTTATCGGATTTTCCGGTAGCTAACGAAGCATTGATTGATAAGGTACTGGAAGAGCGTATGAAAATAGCGCAGGATATTTCATCCATGGTACTGGCGCTCAGAAGGAAAGTAAATATTAAGGTTCGCCAGCCGTTACAAACGATCATGGTTCCGGTAACAGATCCTGCACAGCAGGAAAATATAGAAGCCGTACAGAACCTGATTCTGAATGAAGTCAACGTGAAAGAACTTACTTTTGTCGATAATTCTGCAGGTATACTGGTTAAGAAAATCAAACCCGATTTTAAGAAACTGGGTCCACGTTATGGTAAGATCATGAAGCAATTAGCTGTTCTTATCCAACAGATGGAGCAGGAGGATATAACTTCTTTTGAGGCAGAAGGAAGGTTTACCTTCCTGATAGACGGACAGGAAGCCGTTATTAATCCGGATGATGTGGAAATCATCTCGGAAGATATACCCGGCTGGCTGGTTGCAAACGAAGGAAAGCTTACCGTAGCCCTCGATATCACGCTGACGGAGACATTACGCAAAGAAGGATTAGCCCGTGAATTGGTTAACCGTATCCAGAATTTACGTAAAAGCAACGGATATGATATAACAGATAAAATAAAGATACACATCCTGTCGACCGATGAAATGGATGGAGCCGTCGAAGAATTTAAAGAGTATATAATGAACCAGGTATTAGCCGTTTCATTGAAAGTAGTCGATATCCTAAGTGATGCGACGATTTTGGATTTTGAAGACTTCAATTTATCTATCCGCATAGACAAAGCTTAATAATAAACGTTGTATATTGTTGCATTGATAATATTCCGTATATTTGGAAATCAATAACAAGCAAGATTTGATAAAAAAGAATTGTAGAACTAAAAACTATTGACCCATGGCAGAAAAAACAAGATACTCGGACGCTGAACTCGAGGAGTTCCGCGCTATCATATTAGAGAAGCTGGAAATGGCCAGGAAGGATTACGACTTATTAAGGTCGGGAGTAACGAATTCCGATGGTAATGATGTATCCGATACATCACCTACTTTTAAAGTATTGGAAGAAGGCGCCGCCACCTTATCAAAAGAAGAAGCAGGACGTTTGGCCCAGCGCCAGATGAAGTTTATTCAAAACCTGCAGGCCGCTTTGATACGTATTGAAAATAAAACGTATGGCGTTTGCCGTGAAACGGGTAAATTAATTCCTAAAGAAAGGCTTCGTGCCGTACCTCATGCTACATTAAGTATTGAAGCAAAGCAGGGAGGCGCCAAATAAATGAAATTATCCAAAGGCTGGGGAGCGGTATTGATCATAATGCTGCTCCTTATTCTTGATCAAGTGCTTAAGATTTGGGTGAAAACCCATATGCAGTTGCATGATAATTACCAGGTAACTTCCTGGTTTTACATATATTTTACCGAAAATCCCGGCATGGCATTCGGTATTGAGGTCATTGGAAAACTGTTCCTATCCATATTCCGTATCATTGCCGTAGGATTCATTGCCTATTACTTAGTGGGAATAATCAGGAAAAACTATACGTTCGGGTATATTGTTTGTATCTCGATGATATTTGCAGGAGCTGTCGGTAATATTATAGATTCCGTCTTTTATGGTGTGATATTTGACCATAGTTACGGGCAGGTGGCCACATTTATGCCTGCCGACGGAGGATATTCAACCTGGTTGCATGGTAAAGTGGTAGATATGTTTTATTTTCCGTTAATACAGACAACCCTGCCCGATTGGCTTCCCATATGGGGAGGTGAAGAATTTATATTCTTCCGTCCGATCTTCAATCTGGCTGATTCAGCTATCTGTGTAGGCGTTTTTCTGTTATTCATATTTTACCGTCATACGCTGTCGAACAGCCTTACTAAAGAAGAAAAAAACAAGCATGCGGAAAAAGCTGTTTAAATACAGTATAGCCATGATTGCCGCGGTAGGGTTCATGTCATGCAGTAAGATCCCTAACGGTATTCTGCCGGAGAGGAAGATGAAAGATGTCATGATAGATATGTCCCTGGCCGAAGGTATCATCGGCAATAATTATAAAGATTTTCCCGATAGCATAAGCAAAGCAGCTTTGTACCAGTCGGTATTTGAAAAGCATAATATAACACAGGCTGTTTATGATAGTTCATTGGTTTGGTATGGCAAGAACCTGAATATCTATATGGAAGTGATCGATCTCGCCACTGCCGAGATAAACAACCGTATACGTGACTTGGGAGATGTGCAGGCAAGTGCGGCTCCTACCAGCAACCGTGACTCTGTTAATATCTGGCCCCGCCGCAGTTTCCTGACACTTGAACCCCGTGCATTATTCAATGGCGTTGTTTTCAACATTCAACCCGAAACCAATTACTTATCCGGTAGCGCTTTCGTTCTGGGCATGAAGGTATGGGGTGTAAGGGATGATATGCGTTTCAAACCCGAAATACGATTGGCTATCGACCAGGGTGATACTTCCCTGTTTGTTAATAAAGCCATTATCCGTGACGGTTATCAGGAAGTAATACTAAGAGGTATTGCTACTAAAGGTGTCAGGCGTGTTTACGGTTATATACGAATGGATAATACAGATAAAAATTACCACAAGGTTTATATCGACAGTCTTAACCTTATGAGATATAACTATGGCTCGCCGGCTATTGCCCTACCTGTTGACACCATTCGATCACAAACACTTCCGGCAGATTCAATTAACTGATCCCTATGAGAAGAATAGCTGCCCATTCGGTTTATTGGCGCGATTTCTATCCGATGCATTATATTGAACTGGGAAACAATGCCGTATTTTCAGGAGTCTTTCCCTTAGAAAAAGAAATGGCCGGAATTGAATTTTACGACGGATTATTAATCCCTCTTCCTATAAATGATAATAAACTATATTCTTTATTAAAGGAATGGGAGGCCAAAGATCAGTTGCCGGATATAAAAGAAAAGATACGGGAGTTTCCTGTAAATCTCAATTGGGGAGATACGATCAGGCTTTTACGCATTCATCAAAATAAAATATACTACCCGATTATTTAGTTTTTCAGATGCCTTCACGCCTTCACAGTCTTTTAATTTGCTGATTTATAATTCAAAAGCGTGAAGGACACCCCTTCACTGTGGCTATTTATCCTTCACAAAACTCTCTGATATATTTTTTTGTTTTATATTTGAGGAACTAAATATACATTCTTATGAAAAAAACATTTTACATTTTGTGTATTGCCCTGATAGGTATGGCAGGGAATGCGCAGCCAGGTAATGTATGGGATGGTAGTATAGATCAAAACTGGCCGGAGGATATAACGCAGACGGAACTGACTATTTCGACTTCTTCCGAATTAGCACGCCTGGCCGAATTGGTCAATACACGTGTATCGTCTTTTGAAGGCAAAACCATTACGCTTACTTCCGATCTGGATCTTAACAATCTTCCTTGGCAACCCATAGGATTGGGGCAGAACGAATTTTTTAAAGGTCGTTTCGATGGAAACGGTAAAACGATCCGTAACCTGTCTCTGGATAATACCCATTACCTCAATGGTCTGTTCGGGTATCTGAAAAATAAAGCCATCATCTCTGACCTTACTCTTGAAAACGGGCTGATCACCCGGATACCTTCAAAAGATTACGAAACGGCTTCCGGCGCTCTGGCAGGTATGATTGACGCTACAGAAATAAGTAGCAGCGATTCGGTAGTCATTCAAAATTGTCATAATAAGAACATACGGATAATAATTGGTACGGAAGGAGAATCGTCGGAAGGCACGTCCTATAGCGGGGGAATCGTGGGGCTTATTTACTGTAACGGCTATAGTTCTTTTGAAAATGACAATACAAAAACCGTTATTATAGAAGGTTGTACAAGCGATGCGGAAATCAACGCATACAGCGGAAGCCTGCAATACACGGGCGGTATCGTGGGATACATAAATACCGCAGGGGTAAACCTGGGCTTAACTACCGGAGCGGGTAACGGAACCGGTCTTGTAAGGGTGAGAAACAATATTAACAGGGGACCGGTATCGGCTGCGGGTAACGGGCAAAGGCTCTTCGCCGGCGGAATAGTGGGAGAAGTTTTTTCTACCGGAATAGGTAGTGCTGTTGTTATGGAGAATAGCAGGGGAAACAGCTACGGCTCAATTATAATTGAAAATTGTATAAATAGCGGAGATGTTACATTAGATGCTGATGGCGGCCGCATAGGGGGTATTGTAGCGGAAATGTATTTATCCGGTAGAGGACAGTCGTCGTCAGGCGGAAACGGATCAGGAAATGGAAACTATTTGGCTTCCGGATTAATAAAGGGCTGCCTGAATGAAGGATATATCACCGTAACGGGTAATAATAATTATATCGGCGGCATAACCGGCTATGCTAATTCGTGGGGATATGGACAAGGATCGGGTAGGAGAGACGGATACAGTGATTGCATTATTGAAATGTGTACCAATACCGCAGATATCGAAGCAGGCGGACAGAACTCACTTGTGGGCGGTATCGTGGGATATGCTAATAGCTATGGAAGCGGGCAGACAGCTACTTCGGGCGAGGGGCATAGCGCTTTAATTGTTTCGGATTGTTACACGGCATCATCCATTGTGGTTACACAGGGAATCACGGGCGGTTTGGCCGGGGTAATTGAAACTTCTACATCGCCTACTGCTACTGCCCATGTTGGAAATAGTTATGTGGCGGGAAGCATCACAAATAATAATGGTGATAATGGCGCTACAGGCGGAATGGTGGGTTTATTACTGTCCCGGTTTGACGCGCCGGCCCCGGTGGTTTTCAACTCATTGGTTGCACTACACAGCATGGACGTTATGTCGGATGCTTATCGGATAGCCGGAAAATTGGAAGGAATTCCGCAGGCGGGTATTCCCCTGACCGAGAATTATGCATATATTCAAAACAAGACCTGGACAAATGAAATAGGTCATAATAAAATGAACGGGGAAGATTGGACAGGATATATGACCGAAATGCCGCTAACGGCATGGAATGCAGATTCTACGGTATGGGCATTTGATCCGGCCCACAGATGGATGCCGAAACTATTGAATGTGGCTTTTGAACAAAGTGATGTTTCTAATCCCGTAGCGGAATCCGGCGGGGTAGGAATTGAATCGTTGCATGACCGGAATCTTAGTTGTTACGCCTACGGCAACTCCCTTATCGTAGAAACAGAAGAGGCAGGTTATCTCTCTATCTATACATTTGACGGAAGATTACGTAACAGACGCCACATACCGGCAGGTTTAACTACCGAAATATTACCGCGTGGAATTTATATTGTTATCATAAACGGCTATTCAACTAAAATAGCAATTAACGGATAGGTCGTTACCAACTGATAGATTTGTTACTACTAATTCATCGTTGGCACATAATGAACTAAACATTTCACCCTTGTGGAATAAAAGTTTCACAGGGGTGAAATCTATATTCCACAAGGGTGAAATGAATAAAATACCGGTAGTAAAATATTATTTGTTCAGCTATTGTACAGTAAATAGTAAGGAGAAACCTGTTAAATTATTTGTACCTTTGCCGTTTCTCTTATTGAAATGCAACATACGGTTCAATGATCGATTTAAATAAAATACCGTCGCCCTGTTATGTGATGGAAGAAAAGCTGCTCCGCAATAACCTTTCGCTTATCAAGCATGTAAAGGATCAGGCGGGAGTAAATATTATCCTTGCTTTTAAGGCATTTGCGCTATGGAAAGCCTTTCCAATCGTCAGGGAATATATTCCATACTCAACGGCAAGTTCCATATATGAAGCCCAGCTGGCTTTTGAAGAGATGGGCAGTCCGGCACATACCTATTCCCCGGCTTATACGGAAGATGATTTTCCGTTAATCGTAAAATACAGCAGCCATATTACTTTTAATTCCTTAACCCAATTTGAAAGGTTTTATCCGCAGGTAGTGTCAAGTGGAAAGAACATATCCTGCGGCTTACGTATAAATCCGGAATTCTCAGTAGTGGAAACGGAACTGTATAATCCTACGGCTCCCGGTTCGCGCATGGGTATTATCAGTGATTTGTTACCGGATACCTTACCTGACGGAGTGGAAGGTTTGCATTTTCATACCTTATGCGAATCGACCTCATACGACCTGGAACGTACCTTGGCAGCAGTAGAAAAGCGTTTTGGAAAGTTTCTTCCCCATATCCAATGGCTGAATATGGGCGGCGGACATCTGATGACGCGTAAGGATTATGATACCAAACATTTAATCAACCTTTTGCGGTCTTTTAAAGCGAAATATCCCCAGTTGGAAATTATTCTCGAACCGGGTAGCGCTTTTGCATGGCAAACAGGTTTTTTATTGACAACAGTTGTCGACATTGTCGAGAATCACGGTATTAAAACAGCAATTATCGATGCATCGTTTACCTGCCATATGCCCGATTGCCTTGAAATGCCGTATAAACCGGCAATCCGCAACGCCACAGATGCAGTAGAAGGTAAACCGACTTACCGCATAGGTGGTAACAGTTGTTTGAGTGGAGACTTTATGGGCGACTGGTCGTTCGATAAACCTTTACAGGTTGGAGATAAATTAGTGTTCGAAGATATGATCCATTATACGATTGTGAAAACAAATATGTTTAACGGTATTAAACACCCTTCTTTGGCCTTGTGGAATAAAGAAAACGAATTGATTATGTACAGGAAATTCGAATACGGGGATTATAAAAACAGAATGAGTTGACGACCGGTTGAAAGTGTCGGCAAAATATATTATTTTAGCGGTTTAATATAAGTAAAAACAGACATGGGTATTTTTGATTTCTTCAATAAAAATAAAAAAGAGACGTTAGATAAAGGGTTATCAAAAACGAAGGAAAGCGTATTTTCTAAATTAACAAGAGCGGTTGCCGGTAAAAGCAAGGTCGACGACGATGTATTGGATAACCTGGAGGAAGTATTAATCACCTCCGACGTAGGAGTGGAAACCACCCTTAAAATCATATCACGTATTGAAGCCCGTGTAGCAAAGGATAAATACGTTAATACAGAAGAGTTAACGCGGATTTTACGTGATGAAATTGCCAGTTTGCTGAAAGAAAATAATGCAGAGGATGTAGAAGGTTTTTCGCTGCCTGATGATAAAAAACCCTATGTAATTATGGTTGTAGGTGTAAACGGAGTAGGTAAAACAACAACCATTGGAAAATTGGCGTATCAATTCAAAAAAGCCGGAAAAAAGGTTTACCTCGGCGCCGCCGATACTTTCCGTGCCGCGGCCGTGGAGCAACTGGTTATTTGGGGGGAGAGGGTAGATGTACCTGTAATAAAGCAGAAAATGGGTTCCGATCCGGCTTCCGTTGCCTATGATACATTAAACTCGGCTAAAGCAAATGACGCTGATGTGGTCATTATCGATACGGCAGGTCGCCTGCATAATAAGATAAACCTGATGAACGAGCTTACAAAAATCAAAAATGTTATGAAAAAGGTCGTTCCGGATGCTCCGCATGAAGTATTACTTGTTTTGGACGGGTCTACCGGACAAAATGCCTTTGAACAGGCTAAACAGTTCACGGCGGCCACCGAAGTAAATGCTTTAGCCATTACCAAGCTGGATGGAACGGCAAAAGGAGGCGTAGTAATAGGGATATCAGACCATTTTCGTATTCCGGTGAAATATATCGGTTTGGGAGAAGGTATGGAAGACCTTCAGATTTTTAATAAAAAAGAATTTGTAGATTCCCTTTTCGGGGAATAAAATAAACGGTACGGAACAGTCGGAACGCAGAACGGGTTTTGGGGAATCCTTTCTGCGTTTTGTGTGTTCCGTCCGGTATGTTATAATTATATGAAAAAGAATAAAGTTGATATTATAACGCTGGGCTGTTCAAAGAATCTGGTCGACTCGGAACAACTCATGCGTCAGTTTATTGCGAATGGTTATACAGTGTCACATGATCCGGAAAAAGTGACCGGCGAAATTGTTGTGGTGAATACCTGCGGGTTTATAGGTGATGCCCAGGAAGAATCGATCAATATGATACTGGAGTTGGGAGAAGCCAGGAAAAAAGGACGGATCGGGCGTTTATATGTTATGGGATGCCTCTCGGAGCGGTTCCTCAGGGAAATGCAACAGGAATTACCCGAAGTCGACCGGTTTTACGGAAAATTTAACTGGAAAGAGTTATTGTCCAACCTGGGTAAACCTTATTATACGGATCTGGCTTCCGACCGTATTATTACCACTCCCCCTCATTATGCTTATTTAAAGATAGCTGAAGGTTGCAACCGGATGTGTTCGTATTGTTCAATACCTATCATTACCGGAAAGTATCAGTCACGTCCGGTCGATGACATCGTAAACGAAGTGCGGTTACTGACGAAACGGGGTGTGAAAGAATTCCAGGTAATAGCCCAGGACCTTACGTATTACGGTTTAGACCTGTATAAGCAATTGATGCTGCCCGAATTGATTGAACGTATTTCGGATATCGAAGGGGTGGAATGGATACGTTTGCATTATGCTTATCCGGCGCGCTTTCCTTATGACTTGCTGCGGGTTATGCGAGAACGTGAAAATGTTTGTAAATATATGGATATTGCGTTGCAACATATCAGCAACCCGATGCTTAAAAATATGCGTCGCAATATCACTAAAGAGGAAACTTACCATTTACTGGAAGAGATACGAAAGGAAGTACCGGGCATTCACTTGCGTACAACATTAATGACCGGTCATCCGGGGGAGACAGAAAAGGATTTTGATGAAATGGTTGAATTTGTCAAAAAGATACGTTTTGAACGTATGGGAGCTTTTGCCTACAGCCATGAAAAAGGTACGTATTCGTATACACATTATGAAGACAGCATTCCATCGGAAGTCAAACAGGACCGGCTGGATTATATTATGCGTATACAACAGGATATATCTGCCGATATTAATTTACAGAAAATAGGACGCACCTTTAAAGTGATCATAGACAGGGAAGAAGACGATTTTTATATTGGCCGTACCGAGTTTGACTCGCCGGAAGTTGATCCGGAAGTGTTAATTTTGAAAGACACACTACTTACACCCGGAGAATTCTATACTGTGAAAATAACCGATGCCGACGTATTCGATCTGTACGGCGTACCGATGAAATCATAAAAAATCGTAAACATTTTGCTCGTTAACAAAAAAATAACTAATATCGCTGTGTGAATCCGGAAAAAAGGCTCAACAATATGAAAAATAAAGACTTGGTAAAAGAACTGGCTAACCGTTTAAACTGGACTTCCGGAGAGGTGTCTGATATGATGTCCGAATTAAGTTCTGTTATTGGTTCACATTTAGTGGACGGGGATATCGTATATTTAGAAGAATTCGGTCAATTTGAAGCCAGAAAAAAAGGTGAGCGAATATCTGTTAATCCGGCAAACGGAAAAAGGTATCTTGTACCTCCTAAATTAGTACCTGTCTTCAAACCGGGGATTACGGTTAAAACAAAACTTAAAGAATTAGGAAATAATGAATGACCGTTTGACAATAAAAGAATTAGCCACTATTTTATCGAAATCTTCGGGAAAGGATTTTGATACCGTAGAAAAATTTCTCAGGGAATTTATATCTATTGTAAGGGAAAATGTTTTTGCCGACAGGTTGGTACAAATCAAAGGTATAGGCACTTTTAAAATTATCCAGGTAGAAAAAAGGGAAAGTGTCGATGTTAACACCAAAGAGCGTATCGTTATACCGGAACATTACAAGCTTTCTTTTACTCCAGAAAAAGAATTGAGGGACATCGTAAACAAACCTTTTTCTTTCTTTGAATCCATAGAAATAAATGAGGACGAGAATTTCGCTCCCGAAGAAAGTGCGGATGAAGGAAAGGATAAAGAAGAAGAATCTGAAATTTTAGAAACAGAAATAGTTGAAACTATTCCCGTGGAAGAGAATGTACCTGAAGTGGAAAGTAAATCAGCATCAGAAAATAAAGAAGATATAGAAGAAGAACAAAAAGAAGAAGAAAATGTAGTTGAGCCTGTAGAAACAAGCATACCACCGGTTGTTGGAATCGAGGAAAAGATTGAAGAAAAAACAGATGCAATAATTGAAGATACTGCCGTTAATGTTGAAGTTAAAGATGATGTAAGCTCAACCGATGATGAAGTGATGATAGAAAATAAGGATTCTTACATACCGGAAGAAAAAGAATCTGTCATGGAGGAACAGTTGCCTCCAATAAATGAGATTGTAATTGACAAAGAAATAACAGAAGACAATGAACCAGAACCGGCGATAATAAAAGAAGAAATTGTATCCGAAACAATTACCTATACGGCCACGGAAACGGAGGAAGAAAAAGGAAACGACAAAGTTGAAACAATATACGAAAAATTATATCTTTCGTCAACCGTGGTTGAGGAAAAAAACGAAACAATTATTACCGGAGTAAACGAACAGGCTGAAAATATGAAAGAAACTCCAACAAGTAATATGCATTTGACAAACCAAAAAAATGAAAACGAAATGACTGATTATAACGAAGAAAGAAAAAGCAGAAGAGATGACCGCTACGAACCCGAAGAACGCAGGTCAAATAATACAGTAGTTGCCTTATTGTCGGGATTAGTAATTATACTGGCGATCGCATTGGTAAGTGTACTGTTTATGAACAAAGACGCAATTTTCGGAAGCGACACAAAACCTACGACGGTTGCTCAAACTGAAAATGCACACAATCAATTCAGTTTACCACCGGATGATTCCGATGATGACCTGGAAGACGAGTGGGGTATTGAAGACGACTTCGATGATACCGCTATTACCGGTGAGGAAGAAACTTCATCCACTTCTTCTGCAACGACAGGATCGGGCGACATACTGGCTACCGTGCGTACAAAAAGAGGCGACAGGTTGAATCTTATAGCATTGGAATATTACGGCAACAAACTTTTCTGGGTTTATATATATGAACATAATAAGTCGAAAATAACAAACCCGAACAGTATACCTGTAGGGCTCGACTTGGTTGTTCCCGCAAAAAGCGTATATCAAATTGATGCAAATGATCCTGCATCCGTAAGGAAAGCTTCTGTTCTGCAAACACAGATATTGTCGAAATACCAGCAATATAATGATCCGTATATGCAATATCAATATAGTCCCGGCAATGATCCTTACGGGAATCAGTATCAAAACCAGTACCAACAACAGCAACAGCCTTCTAACTATTATTATTAAATAAAGAAAATATAGCCGCCGGAGGTTAGTATTATTTAACTGCAAAAGTTAAGAATACGAATTTAACATTTGTAATTTTGTGCGTCTAACAGAGTAAGGCAAAGTTATAAACGTAATAATCTATATAATCTATGAGTCAGACAGTGGATATTCGTGAGTTGAACGAACGAATAGAAAGTAAAAGTTCATTTGTGAATATGATTACCATGGGTATGGACCAGGTAATTGTGGGGCAAAAACATTTGGTTGAATCGTTATTAATTGGTCTGCTTTCTGATGGGCACATACTTCTGGAAGGTGTTCCGGGTTTGGCGAAAACATTAGCTATAAAAACACTGGCTTCGTTGATCGATGCTAAGTACAGCCGTATCCAGTTCACCCCCGATTTACTACCTGCCGATGTGATCGGTACAATGATCTACAGTCAGAAAAAAGAAGAGTTTTTAGTAAAACATGGCCCCGTCTTTGCAAACTTCGTTTTGGCAGATGAAATCAACCGTGCACCCGCTAAAGTACAGAGTGCTTTACTGGAAGCCATGCAGGAACGGCAGGTTACCATAAGCGAGGAAACGTTTAAATTACCGGAACCTTTCCTGGTAATGGCAACCCAGAACCCGATCGAACAGGAAGGTACTTATCCGTTGCCGGAAGCACAGGTAGACCGTTTCATGTTGAAAGTGATTATAGGTTATCCGAAAAAAGAAGAGGAAAAACTGATCATAAGACAAAACATATCAGGCGAAAAGCCGAATATCAAACCAGTTCTTAACAAGGAAGAGATTCTTGAAGCAAGGAAAGTGGTAAGAGATGTATATCTGGACGAGAAAATAGAGCGTTACATCGTAGATATTGTTTTTGCCACGCGTTATCCGCAGGAACATGGTTTAGCTAATTTAGCCAATATGATATCATTCGGTGCATCCCCTCGTGCATCCATCAATCTGGCGTTAGCCGCACGGGCGTATGCCTTTATTAAGAGGAGGGGGTATGTGATTCCGGAAGATATCCGTGCGGTTTGTCATGATGTAATGCGCCACCGTATCGGGTTAAGTTATGAAGCAGAGGCGAATAATCTTACGTCGGAAGAGGTTATTAGTGAAATATTGAATAAGGTTGAAGTACCTTAAGTATGGAAACGAGTGAACTCTTAAAGAAGGTTCGCCGGATTGAGATCAAAACACGCGGATTGTCCCGTAATATATTTGCCGGACAATATCATTCGGCCTTTAAAGGAAGGGGGATGGCATTCAGTGAAGTGCGTGAATATCAATATGGCGATGATATCCGTGATATCGACTGGAATGTTACGGCGCGTTATGTTCGTCCTTATGTAAAGGTGTTCGAAGAAGAACGCGAACTGACGGTAATGCTTTTGATTGATGTTTCAGGTAGCAGGGATTTTGGTTCCGTTAGTGTGATGAAGAAAGACATTATCACCGAAATTGCTGCGACACTGGCTTTTTCCGCTATTCAGAATAACGATAAAATTGGGGTTATCTTCTTTTCCGATAAAATTGAAAAGTTTATCCCTCCCCAGAAAGGGAAAAAGCATATACTTTATATTATCCGTGAATTGATTGATTTCCAGCCAGACGATTCGCAGACGGACATTAATCAGGCACTGAAATATCTTACGAACGCGATCAAGAAGCGTTGTACGGCTTTCCTCATCTCAGACTTTATCGATAAGAATAATTTTAAGGATGCTTTAACCATTGCTAACCGCAAACATGATGTAGTGGCTATCCAGGTATATGACCGCAGGGAAACCGAATTACCCCCGGTTGGACTGATGAAGATAAAGGATGCTGAAACGGGACAGGAAAGGTGGATAGATAGTTCCTCCTCAAAAGTCCGTGAAGTTTACAGGCAATGGTGGGAACGCCGGCAGCGGGAAATGAATGATTCGTTCAAGAAATGCCGCGTCGACTCTGTTTCGATTTGCACGGAAGATGATTATGTAAAATCGTTAATTGCTCTATTTGGAAAACGAAATTGAACATGCAAATGAAAATATATAAGAAAAGCTTTTTGCTTCTTATTTTTATTCTGAGCTTTTTGGCTCGGGAAAATGTATTTGCACAAAGAACACTGATAGATGTAAAAATTGATTCTGCCGCTATTTTGATTGGTGAACAGACTGTGTTGCATCTTACGGTAACCACTGATAAGGACAAAAATGTGCAGATCGTTATTCCTGGCGATACATTGATGCGTGGGGTTGAAGTATTAAGTTTTTCAAAACCTGATTCTACGATCATCGAAAACGATCGTTTGCTGATCAAACAAGACCTGTTGATAACTTCTTTTGATTCTTCCTTATATCTTTTGCCTCCGATGAGGGTAATCGATGGTCCGGATACCATATATTCCAATCAGGTTGCTTTAAAAGTTTCGACCATACCTGTCGACACGGATAACCCTGAAGAGTTTTATGATATCAAGCATGTATGGAAACCGCCTTTTGTACTTGCCGATTATTATCCCTGGATATTTGGTATTTTATTATTGCTTTTCCTTATATGCGTGGCGGGATATATAATTCAACGTATCAGGAATAAGAAATCCATTATGCCGTTCAAGAAAGAAGCTCCTCCGCTTCCTCCGCACGAACAGGCAATAAAGGAGCTGGATGAGATCAAGCAGCAAAAGTTGTGGCAGCAAGGGCTTAATAAAGAATATTATACCCTGATTACTGATACGTTGCGTAAATACATAGAAGGCCGATTCGGTATCAATGCGATGGAAATGACTTCCGGTGAAATACTGGACATTATCCGCAGGGAAAACGATGCGGATTCCGTATTTGAGAATTTAAAACAAATCCTTCAATTATCGGATTTTGTGAAATTTGCCAAATGGACCCCGCTTCCTGATGAAAATGATTTGAGTATGATGAATGCATATTTGTTTGTGAACCAGACGAAACCGACTATTACCATTTCGGAAGAGGAAATGAAAAAGGAGGAAATAGAAGGTGTTGAAACAGACAATACAAAAATAACAAATTAAAAAATGGTATTTGCAAATCCTACATATCTGTACTTGTTGTTGTTGCTTATCCCATTGATAGGGTGGTATATCTGGAAGCTACGTAAGAGTCAGGCCAGTTTGCAGGTGTCTTCATCCCAGGCATTTGATTTGCCGGAAGCAACATCTTATAAAGTATACCTGAGGCATGTCCCTTTTGTATTAAGGATGGCGGCTATTGCCTTTCTTATTATCGTATTGGCACGGCCTCAATCTACTAATAGTTGGCAGAACTCTTCTACGGAAGGTATCGATATTATGCTCGCCATGGATATTTCCGGCAGTATGCTTGCACAGGATTTAAAACCGAACCGTCTGGAAGCGGCGAAAGATGTTGCGGCTTCTTTCATCAACGGCCGGCCTAATGATAATATCGGTTTAGTCGTATTTTCAGGAGAAAGTTTTACCCAATGTCCGCTGACTACCGATCATACCGTTTTATTGAATCTTTTCAAAGATATTCACAGCGGCATGATCGAAGACGGGACTGCTATCGGATTGGGTCTGGCGAATGCTGTGAGCCGCATAAAAGACAGTCAGGCGATATCTAAAGTCATTATTCTCTTGACGGACGGGTCAAATAACATGGGTGAGATTGCTCCGGTTACGGCTGCTGAAATAGCTAAAACGTTTGGTATAAGGGTATATACAATTGGAGTGGGTACCAAAGGAATGGCACCTTATCCTTTCCAGACGGCATTTGGTGTACAGTATCAGAACATACCGGTCGAGATCGATGAACAGACGTTAAAGCAGATTTCATCTACTACAGGTGGACAATATTTCCGCGCTACGGATAATGCAAGTCTGAAAGAAATTTATTCGGAGATCGATAAAATGGAAAAGACAAAGATTAGTGTTCAGGAATTCAGTAAAAAACAGGAAGAATATAAAAACTGGGCTTTACTGGTGTTCGCATTACTGCTTGTCGAGATTTTATTGAGAAATACGTTGTTAAGAAATATACCGTAATTAAGTCAATAACTGAATAACTCAATAATTGAATAACAGATTAATTCAATAATTCAATAACTGGGTAACTTAACAATAGAATGATAGATTAACAGAATGAGTGAATTACAAATTGAAATATTACAGAATTGTTCAATTATTGCGTTAATGAGTTATTCAATCATTGAATTAATGAGTTATTGGATTATTCAATCATTGAGTTATTAAAAAATAGAGGATTATGTTTCGTTTCGCAAACCCCGACTATCTATATTTGCTCTTTATACTTCCTGTTTTGATTATATTTTATGTGTATTCAATTATACGGAAGAGAAAAGCAATAAAAAAATATGGTAACCCTGCATTATTGGCAGAGTTAATGCCTGATGTTTCCTACAAACGCCAACACTGGAAATTCTGGCTTTTGTTTGGGGCTATAGCTATTGTCATTTTTGTAATAGCGGGTCCCCAGTTCGGATCTAAGCTTGAAACCGTAAAAAGGCAGGGGGTAGAGATAATGGTTTGTTTAGATGTCTCCAACTCCATGCTCGCAGAAGATGTTGCCCCGAACAGGCTGGAAAAATCAAAACAAATGTTGTCGCGTCTGACAGATGGATTTGTAAATGATAAAGTAGGATTAATCGTTTTTGCAGGCGATGCATTTACACAGTTACCCATAACGTCTGATTATATATCGGCAAAAATGTTTTTATCATCGATTAATCCAAGTATGGTGTCTACACAGGGAACAGCCATCGGAGCAGCCATTAATCTGGCCGTCCGTTCTTTTACACCTAATGAGACATCGGATAAAACAATCATTCTGATTACAGACGGTGAGAACCATGAGGATGATGCGATTGGGGCAGCTAAAAAAGCGGCCGAGAAAGGTATTCATGTAAATATCGTTGGTATGGGACAGCCTAACGGGTCGCCTATCCCTGTCGGCCGGAATAATGATTTCATGAAAGATAAAGAAGGCAATGTAGTGATCACGAAACTGAACGAACAAATGTGTCAGGAAATCGCAGCAGCAGGGCAGGGGATGTATGTTCGTGCCGATAATACGAATGCTGCCCAGAAAGCCTTACAAAATGAAATTGATAAAATGAATAAATCGGAGTTAGACAGTAAAATATATTCCGAATACGATGAACAGTTCCAGATGCTTGCATGGATCGTTTTAATTTTACTTCTCACCGAGTTTCTGGTATTAGATCGTAAAAACAGAGTATTCAGAAAGGTTAAGTTGTTCTCCTAAATAATGAAACAAATGAAACATTTGCATAAGATATTCATATGGATGATGGCATTCACTTTTTGTGCAGGAAATTTGTTTGCTCAAAAGGCTGAACGTAAAAATATAAGGGAAGGTAATAAACTTTATAACGAAGAAAAATTTACTGAAGCAGAAATTGCTTACAGGAAAAGCCTTGAAGTGAATCCGCGCTCGTTTGAAGGTACGTTCAATTTAGGGGATGCCCTGTATAAGCAGGAGAAATTTCCCGAAGCTTCGGAGCAATACCAGCTTTTAGCCGGACAAGCGGAGAAACTTTTGCAGGATGATCCGGAGAATGCCGAACGTTTATCGCAGGTTTATCACAACCTCGGAAATATAGGTATGAAAAATAAAGAATACGCGAAAAGCGTAGAAGCCTATAAACAATCTTTACGTTTAAATCCCCGGGATGATGAGACCCGGTATAATCTGGCTCTGGCCCAAAAGCTTTTGGAAGATCAACAGAATGAAGATCAAAGCGAGGATCAACAAAACCAGGATGACCAGCAAAACCAGGATCAGAATCAAGATCAACAGGAGCAACAACAGCAGCAGCCTGAAGATCAAAAAGATAATCAAACCCAGCAGGAACAGCAGCAAAACGAACAAATGAGTAAGGATAATGCACAGCAAATGCTGGATGCGTTCTTACAGGATGAAAAAGATACCCAGGAAAAGGTGAAAAAGGCGCAGGCTGAACAGCAGCAACGCCGGAGAACCGAAAAAGAATGGTAATGGTAAGTAATAATAAAAAACAATATAAATGAGGAAATTAGTTTTCTTATTCATTTTATCCTTGACGATTGGAATAACAGCAAAAGCACAAAATGTTGTATTCAAAGCATCGGCGCCTAATGCCGTTGTGATGGGGCAGCAATTTCAGCTTTCCTTTACGGTAAATGCGGAAGGAAAAGACTTACGGGTGCAGGAAATGCCTGACTTTGATGTTCTTTTCGGCCCCTCCCAGTCAAAAGCATATAGTTCGAGTTATATAAACGGACAAATGTCGAGTGAAACAACCGTTACATTCACCTATGTGTTAATGCCTAAGAAAGAAGGGACATTTAATATTCCGCCGGCTACCATTAAGGTTAATAATTCTAATTATACCTCTAATGCACTTGTTATAAAAGTCCTTCCCCCTGATCAGGCCCCTGCTGCTAACGAAGGAGGAGGCCAGGATGGAAGCGGGCAACCGGCGGCTACTGTATCGGCTGATGATATATTTGTTACCATGCAGGTTTCAAAACGAAGTGTATATGAACAGGAAGGGTTTCTGGTAACCTTTAAATTATATACCTTAACTGACGTAAGGCAATTTGCTCCTAAATTTCCTGAATTTGAAGGCTTTCTTGCCCAGGAAATAGACCTGCCGGAAGAAAAACAATGGACGCGTGAAAATTATAAAGGTCGTAATTATAATGTGGCTACCCTGAAGCAAACGATCCTTTATCCACAACGTTCCGGAAAAATTACTATCAATTCCGGTAAATATGATGTTGTTTTACGGGTTCGTAATACCCAGCAACGTGTAAGGAGTATATTTGACGAGTTTTTTGATACGTATCAGAACGTGAATAAGACGTTGACTACTAATCCGGTTACAATAGATGTAAAACCTCTTCCGTCAGGTAAACCCGCCTCTTATGCGAATGCGGTCGGTGATTTTTCAATGACATCCAATATTAGTTCAAATAATGTAAAAGCGAATGAAGCTGTTACGGTAAAAGTTACTCTATCCGGAACAGGTAATATTCGTTTAATAAAGAATCCGGAAGTCGTATTTCCGAACGATTTTGACGTGTACGATCCGAAAGTTGAGAATAATATACGTACTACTACTGCCGGTTTGACGGGTACTAAGACGATAGAGTATATGGCTATTCCCCGCTATGCCGGCGATTTTGAGATACCGGCCATCAGGTTTTCTTATTTTGATACTAAAACGGGAACATACAAAACTTTATCGTCAGAGCCTTACAGGTTACATGTTGAAAAAGGGGAAGAAGGAGAGGGGAGTGCTCCGGTTGTATCCAATTTCAGCAATAAAGAAAATGTAAGGTATATTGGTCAGGATATCCGTTACCTTAAAGTCAAAGGAGTGAATTTCGTCACTAATAATGAAATCTTCTTCGGTTCATTTATGTATTATATGTGCTACCTGATTCCCGCACTGCTTTTCATTGTTTTCTTTTTTATCTACCGTAAACAGGTGAAAGAAAATTCCAACATTGCTCTGGTTCGCACAAAGAAAGCAAACAAGATGGCTGTAAGGAGACTTAAAGTTGCTGGTAAACTGCTCAAAGATAACAAGAAAGAAGAATTCTACGATGAAGTGCTTCGTGCTCTTTGGGGCTATTTGAGCGATAAACTCAATATACCGCAATCCAATCTGACAAAAGATAATGTTGAAGCCGAACTTGCGAAATACGGAGTAAAAGAATCCCTTATTCATGAGTTTATGGACATTCTTAATACCTGTGAATTTGCACGATATGCACCCTCACAAGCATCGGATGCTATGGATAAAGTATATCAATCGACCGTGGATGCTATTGGGGAAATGGAAAATACGATTAAAAAGTAAAGTTATGAAGTCAACGATATATATAAAACGGATTTTAATCCTTTTGTTTATTCAAAGCTTTACCTTGGGTATATTCGCCCAGGAAGCTATGATTAAGGAAGCCGAAACGGCATATATACAGGAAGATTATGCAAAAGCTATTGAATTGTATGAAGAAATACTTGCCGTAAATGGTGCGTCTTCCGAGATATACTACAATTTAGGAAATGCGTATTATAAGAATAATAAGGTTGCTTCGGCTATATTAAATTATGAAAGAGCTTTGCTTTTAGATCCGGGTGATGCCGATATACGGTTTAACCTGCAATTGGCACGACAGAAAACGGTAGATAATATTGAGCCGCTTGATGAGTTCTTCCTAAGCAAATGGTTTGGTTCTGTTCAGAATATGGGTAGTGCCGACTCTTGGGCCAAACTTGGGATAATCAGTTTCATTCTTTTCATCTTCTGCTTGCTCCTGTTCTTCTTTTCAAGGTGGATACAGATGAAAAAAGCAGGATTTTATATAGGTTTAGTTTTACTCATTATAGTGGTCTTTGCAAACATCTTTGCCAAGAATCAAAAAGACCAATTAGTTAACCGCACTCATGCAATTGTATTCTCACCTACGGTGACCGTTAAAAGTTCTCCCGATAACAGCGGGACCGACCTGTTCATTTTACACGAAGGAACAAAAGTGTTCTTGAAAAGCTCGTTGGGAGAATGGAGAGAGATCGAACTTGAAGACGGGAATGTAGGTTGGATGCACTCGAATGACATGCAAATAATCTGATAAATGCTTGAACAAATTCTGGAATATGAACGTGAAATGTTCTTTATGCTTAACGGAAGCGATTCGCCGTACCTCGACCGCTTTATGTGGTTATTTTCGGGAAAAGCCGTATGGCTGCCGTTAGCTTTATTTATTATAATCGTCCTGATATACAAAAAGAACTGGCGCGAATCGATATTGATACTACTTGCCATAGCATTGGTGGTAACATTGTGCGACCAGTTTGCCTCTTCTGTATGTAAACCCATGTTTACCCGTTTCAGACCTACACACCACCCTGAATTTATGGATCAGGTCGATACGGTTTTCGGTTATCGTGGAGGTCGGTATGGTTTTATATCGAGCCATGCAGCCAATGCTTTCGGTTTTGCCATGTTCATGGCTTTATTAATGAAGTACCGCGTTTTTACATGGGCAATTTTTATATGGGCTGCGTTGACGGCCTATACAAGGATATATCTGGGTGTCCATTTCATATCTGACATAGTTCCGGGTATTATTGCGGGGCTTTTCTTCGGATCACTTGTATATTTGTTATATGTGTTCGTCCGGAAACGTTTCGTAAAGGGGGTAGAGGAGGTGCCTGTTTCGAATATTTACTCCAGGAAAAGAAAATTGATGATTGTGTTCGGAATTTTGGTTTCCATTCTTATACTTTTGTTATTCAATGCTTCCCTGACTGCTTATTTACGTTAATATTTAAATATAGATGCCGTACAGCATGTTTATTTTGCCGTTTTTATTTGTAGTTAAAGTATATAATTACTAAGTTAGTGGCATTATAAATTAATTAATATAATTATTAATCTTCAAAATAGTGAAGCCATGACAAAGACAATCACATTTAACGAATTACGCAGAATTAAAGACAGTTTGCCTGACGGTACCTCCCACCGGATTGCCGACGAGTTGGGAGTATCGGTTGAAACAGTTCGTAATTACTTCGGCGGGCAGAACTTTAAAGAAGGCAAAAGTTGCGGTATACATATTGAACCGGGTCCGGATGGTGGTCTGGTTGTATTAGATGACACTTCAATATTAGAGCGTGCATTGGAAATACTTGATGAAAGTCGTGTACCAATAGCACCTCAGGCGTAAAAAAATTCAAGTTTTATTGAATCCCGAAGCATTTATAATATACGCTTCGGGATTTTTTTATTTCGGCAACTTTCTTTATATTTCAACTGTTTAATCAATAAAATCATAGTAAATATGGAAAACAAGGAAGACAAATTAATCACATTGGCTATTCACACTTTTGAGAAAGCTCAGATCCTCAAAACAATCCTTGAAACAGAAGGTATAGAAGTCTATATACATAACGTAAATCAAATTCAACCGGTTGTTTCTGCAGGTGTACGTGTTCGTATAAAAGAAAGTGATCTTCCTCATGCGTTACGTATCATTGAAGATAGCAAATGGTTGGATGAACCTCAGGAAGAAAATAAACCGGCACGGGATAAAAAGATACTCATTCCCATAGACTTTTCGGATTATTCTATGAAAGCCATAGATGTGGGTTTTCATTATGCCGATAGATTGGGGGCAGAGGTAATGATTATTCACGCATACTTCAGTCCTTATTTCCCTACTGCCGCTCCGTTTGGTGATACATTGGCATATTACCAGGTCAATGAAGAAGAAACAGTGCAAAGTATACTTAAACGGGTTCAGACAGATATGGAAAATATGTGTATGCAAGTTAGCCGTAAGATCAAATCAGGCGAACTTCCAGATGTAAAATATGATTATCTGTTACGTGAAGGTTTACCCGAAGAAGAAATAATATCATACAGTAAAGAATATAGACCGTTAATGGTCGTTATGGGAACACGCGGGTCCAATCAGAAAGACCTGGATTTGATTGGTAGTGTGACGGCTGAAATCATTGAAGTTAGTAAAATACCTGTACTAACAGTCCCGGAAAATGTTCGGTATGAAAGCTGCCGGAAGGCAAGGAATATTGCATTTGCTACTTCTTTTGATCAAAAAGATTTAGTCGCATTTGATGCATTCATGGATCTGGTTAAAACCTTTGATGCACAAATACATTTATTCAATATTTCAACCAGTAAGGATGAATGGAATGAGATACGGCTTACAGGTATCAAAGAATATTTTAAAAAGCAATATCCTGATGCTAAAATAGAATATACCGTATTAAATGATGGAGATTTAATGGATGCCGTTGAAAGTTTTGTCAGGGAGAAACATATTGATATAATAGGATTAACTACACACCGGAGAAATATTCTTGCTAGAATGTTCAACCCGGGAATTGCGCGTAAAATGCTGTTTCATACTGATACACCGTTACTTGTTTTACATGCATAAGTGGAAGATATTAATATTTAACATTTTTTTAGAATATTATCAAAACCATCTTGTTGAAAATCCTGTTATGTGTATAGATTGAGGAATTAATATAAATCCTCTTACAATAATAAGAAAGTAGTAGTATTTGTTTTTTCATATAAGTAGAGTTTGTTATTTGTTTGGTCCGTATGTAGCTGGGAAGCTCTATACGGGCTTTTTTTATTACACAAAACCGATAAAATATTTTGAATCTTAATTGACTTCGATATTTTAGTGTATATACGAATTAGCGATAGTTGATTATAATCCAAAGACATCAATTACTCATTCAAATAAAAACATTATGATGTTTTTATAATCACTATTATGTTTAATAAGTTTATGGAAGTATAAAAGTTTACTTTGATACAGTTTACTTTGATAATGAATTATCACTCCCCTGTTATTTAATTATCATTTGCGATGACAGGATTTATACGGGAACAGTTTTTTAGTTTTGATTAAATATTTAGAGTAGTTTCGTGAAGAATTATTGTAGTTGCACCTATTGTAATAACATCGCCTTCATAAATGCGGACTTGTTCTTTTTTACCCAGACAGACACTTTTAACGAAAGTTCCAGTTAGACTCGGAAAATCCCTTAAAGTATAAACTAATTCACCTTGTTTATTTCTTCTGACGTTAATGATACAATGTTTACGTCCCATACTTGGATCACTTGTTACAATCGGGACATCAACTCCTGTGGTATCTTTATTCCTTCTACCAATTACATTATCTCCTAAAATTAGAGGAAGATCTTGTTTAAAACTAAAATTGTTTTCAATAACCGTAATATGACCGTATGAAAAATCCGGTTCTTTCACTTCTTTTTCTTCACCCGTAGATGATTTGACAAGTTTTCTGCCTAACCGTATTTTAAACTGAGAACTACATTGTGGACATACAAATGCTAATCCCTTACCTTCAGGATACTTATTTTCATTGAATGATATTTGATGATCGCATTTAGGACAAAAAATTTGTTTCATAAGTCGTTGACTATTTATCCTGCAAAGGTAGCGATTATTTAGAAAGGCAGTATAATTCAAGGGTTTGAACTATCAATATTTATCGATAGTAATGATTTAGGAACTAATTAGCCGCTTATCTCACCTATAAAGAACAAAAAGAAAATTTCGGGCAGTTAAATTTGTTGTTAAACAAGTCCGCTCCCGTTGTTTAACAAAACCCCTGACGCTGTTAAACAACGCGACTCTCGCCGTTAAACAAAAGGGGTGCTGTTGTTAAACAAACAACCATCCAGCTTTACCTGTAGTAACCTGATTTTGGTTGACTGTTAAACCAAATCGGGATACACCGGCAATCCATGATTGGATTATTACAAAGTTTCTGGTGAAGTAAATGAAACAACATATTACTGAGGGGAAAGGTATATAAAAAAGAAAAGGTTGTCTCCCGACAACCAATCTTCATTGTTAACCTTAAATCTAATACCATGAAAAACACATTGCAAATATACGCACTTTATGTTTTACAGCATAATATTAGTACAATAAAATAATCCTGTTTAACCATGTTTAACAATTTCATGTTTTATAACATAGTTCTTCGGCAAGTTTACTCTACTCCTATTTGATTTAGGTTATTCATTATTACGGACGTTTTAAAATGACTTCACCTTCAAAGGAGCATTCATATCCATTTTTATCTTTTATACGAATATTTTTCATAACGCTTTGTGTATCATATGTTAATGGTATAAGTCTGGTCCTTCTGAAAGGAACATCAAGGCTAAATCCAAAATCTGATTGTCGAATATCAGGTTGCTTCAATTCTACTATCACATTATTTTTAGAAACTAAAAGTGAACCATTAGATGCATATACATCATAACTGAAACTAACTGGTGATGATATTTTTTTCAGTGGAAGTCCCGGATACTCGTAATTCAAAATTAAATTGGTTTTATAATCCCTATTGGTAAGATTAGCTTTATATGAATTAGTGACTACCCCTGAAACTGAACTAATCAACAAATTTTTATTAATAGTGCCTATATTCCATAATTCAGTAGTTGGTAACGGAATATCAAAAGATGGATTTAATAAACCTAACAGATCGATTTCAACTTTCATTTTTGGTTCAAAAAAGCCAATCGAACCAGCTGTTAAACCGGTTGAAGACTCCAGAGTACTTTTAGTAATAGAATTGATACCTAATGATAATTCTCCGTTAATAGCATTAATATCTGTTGATAAGATTGATATTTCAGGTGTGATCTCAATATTCATTGAAGATAAAATTTCTCCGTTAATATCTATGTTTGTGGGATTTATACCTTTCAATTCATTGCTATAAATAGCGGATATACTTTTGGCTGATGCATTATATTCATATCCCATTTTAACGATTCCTTCAAAGCCTAATCCTAATGTAGCTTCTTTTCCTAAATTTGCTTCTACTGATACTGGAATATGTATATCCGAAATTTTTAACGCTACCGGAATGGTCATCCCACCAATAAGGGCAATATTATCAGGAATAGGTATTTCATAGGAAAACTCCTGAGCTTTAAGGAAATTTATAAGCTCTTCCGGTGTGTAATCAATAAGATCGAAGGAATGACTAAGATTGGTTGCTGTTTCAAAATGCATTGTCGGGACAATACGGCTTTCCAACTCAAATATTGAAGTAACAGCAGTAATCATCGGAACTAATAAAACCCTTTTAAAAGACATATTTACACTGTACCTGAAACCAAGGTATGTATTGGGATTAAACATAAAACCATTAAAAGGTTTGTATTCATCATTCAATTCTACAATTGTATAATCAAATAATTTGGAATAGTCATTTGTTGTGTATGTTTTAACGCTTTCAGCAATATCGAATGATATTTCAAGAGAACCATCATCAAACAATTCTTCCAGGCCAGATTGAGATGTTTCCATTATCAATATGCTTTGTTCAAAAGATGTATTGACTATTTTTCGAATATTCGTATATCCGTTCATTTGAATATACACAATGTTTCCGGCGATCAGTTTTTGAGAAAGCTCCTGTGATAAGTCACTGACCTTAATTACACCTTGTGTTAATTCTTCTTTAGAACTTAACAGCGTGGCATTCTTTTCATTCAATCCTACTACATTGGGGTTAATTATCACATTTTCATAAGCATAGGATGCTCCACCGGTTTTACCTTTAATATTCACGGATGCTTCATTACCGGAAGGTTTTTTATCAGGTAATAGATTATGTTCCTCATTGCTACAAGAAGTAACAGCAAAAAACATGAGGAAGCATTTTAACATTAGAAATAATTGTTTCATAATACAAATTTTTAAATTAGAAATAGAATAATAAATAGTTAGTCAGAAACGATCAGGAACAAATATATATAGTTTTATTGATATTAATTTTAATTAATATATTAAAAATATAAGGATGTTTTATTTTGTCTGTTTAATGTAATCTGTATACAGTTTTATTCTATTTTTTATTTATTATCTTTGCCGGAAACAATCAATTTAAATAGATTTCAAATGGCAGACGATAAAAAAATTATTTTTTCTATGGTTGGCGTTAATAAGATATACCCACCACAAAAACAAGTTTTAAAAAATATATATCTTTCTTTCTTCTATGGAGCTAAAATTGGAATTATTGGTTTAAATGGCTCGGGAAAATCTACTTTACTAAAGATAATCGCAGGTATTGAAAAAGAGTATCAGGGTGAAGTTGTCTTCTCACCAGGCTATTCCGTCGGTTACCTGGAACAGGATCCTCAACTGGAAGCTGGAAAAACCGTAAAGGAGATCGTTCAGGAAGGCGTTCAGGAGATTGTTGATACACTTAAAGAATATGAAGAAGTAAATGAAAGATTTGGAGATCCTGAAGTATTGGATAATCCGGATAAAATGGATGCCCTTATTACCCGTCAGGCAGAATTACAGGATAAAATAGATGCTACCGATGCATGGAATCTCGACAGCCGTTTGGAACGGGCCATGGATGCCTTACGGTGTCCTCCTGAAGACCAGATCGTTGATACCTTGTCTGGTGGTGAACGCCGCCGGGTAGCGCTCTGCCGTTTATTGTTACAACAACCGGATGTATTATTGTTAGACGAACCTACCAACCACCTGGATGCCGAATCGATAGATTGGTTGGAACAACATTTACAACAATATGCCGGCACAGTTATCTGCATTACCCACGACCGTTATTTCCTTGACCATGTGGCCGGATGGATCTTAGAATTAGATCGTGGAGAAGGTATTCCATGGAAAGGAAACTATTCTTCATGGCTGGATCAGAAGACAAAACGTATGGCACAGGAAGAAAAACAGGTAAGTAAACGCCGCAAAACCCTTGAGCGTGAGTTAGAGTGGATCAATATGGCTCCCAAAGCTCGGCAGGCAAAAGGAAAAGCCCGTTTGAATTCGTATGAAAAGTTATTGAATGAAGACCAGAAAGAGCGCGAGGCTAAATTAGAATTGTTTATTCCCAACGGTCCGCGATTAGGAAATAAAGTAATAGAAGCGCAACATGTAGCAAAGGCTTTCGGTGAGAAATTATTATTTGATAATTTAGATTTTATGCTTCCTCCCAATGGTATTGTAGGGGTAATTGGCCCGAATGGTGCTGGCAAGACAACCCTGTTTAAAATGATCATGGGAATGGAAACAATAGATAAAGGGACATTTGAAGTGGGTGAAACAGTAGTTTTGGGTTATGCCGATCAAACCCACAGAGATATTGATCCCAATAAGACAGTCTACCAGGTTGTTTCAGGTGGGCAGGAATTTATACGCGTAGGCGGAAAGGAAATCAATTCCAGAGCTTATTTATCCAAGTTCAATTTTGCCGGAGCTGATCAGGAGAAATTATGTAGCGTATTATCCGGTGGAGAACGTAACAGACTACATCTTGCCTTAACCCTGAAAGCCGAAGCAAATGTATTGCTCCTGGATGAGCCTACTAATGATATTGATGTTAATACACTACGTGCTTTAGAAGAGGGTCTGGAAAACTTTGCCGGTTGTGCCGTGGTAATCTCCCACGACCGTTGGTTCCTCGACCGTATTTGTACGCACATCCTTTCTTTCGAGGGTAATTCGGAAGTTGTATTCTATGAAGGTACTTATTCTGAATATGAAGAGTATAAAAGGAAACAGTCAGGATATGAAGAACCCAAACGGGTACGTTACCGTAAACTCATTGTTGATTAATCACATAAATTTAAGATCATGAAAAAAAGAATGCTACTACTGGCAGTTGTATCTGTCGCCTTATTTTGTTTTACCGGTGAATCCAAAGCTCAGAAAGTAGATAATTTATTTAACGGTAAAGATTTATCTAACTGGGAATTTGTGGTTGATAAAAATGCCGTTCCCGCAGATCAGGTATATTCAGTAAAAGATGGTGTTATACATATTAAAGGAAATCCATTCGGATACATGTATACCAAGCAGAAATACGATAACTTCAAATTGCATGTGGAGTGGCGTTGGCCTCAGGAAGCTACCAACAGCGGTATATTTTTATTGATTGAAGATGTAAAAAATCCGTTCCCTAATGGTATTGAAGTGCAATTAGCAGCAGGGAATGCCGGAGATTTTGTATGCCTTGGCGGATCGGATTTGTTTGAATTCCACCAACGTCCCGGTGAAGAGCGTCCCGCTTTCCCGGTGGTAAAGAAAGCACAGGCATCGAGTGAAAAGCCTGTCGGTGAATGGAATGAAGCTAATATATTTGTTAAGGACGGAACGATAACAGTATATATCAACGGTGTATACCAAAATACCGGTACTAATAAAGTAAAATCCGGTCATATTGGCCTTCAAAGCGAGGGAAAAGATATTCAGTTCCGTAATGTGACGGTTACAAGGATGTAATAATATCACACCAGATGTATAAAAAGAGCACGGAGTTTTCTTTCCATTAGAAACTCCGTGCTCTTCACATTTTTAGAGTTATCATTTACTTTATAAAAAGAAAAGCGACACTCCTCCGACACTGATTGCAGCTCCTATTATTTCTTTAGCTGTTATTTTTTGCTTGAAAATAAAATACGACGGAATTAAGATAATAATCGGAGTAAGCGCCATTAAAGTCGATGCTATGCCGGCTTCCGTGTATTGAACAGCCATTAATGAAAAAGATACTCCTAAAAAAGGACCAAAGAATGTCCCTCCAACTGATGCCGAAATAGCTTTTCGGTCTTTTAACGACTGTATCAGGTCTTTCCCTTTATTTGACCATAAAATGATAATAAGAAAACCTAAAGCTCCTACAATAGCCCGTATTTGTGTAGATGCAAATGGTACCATAAAAACGGCTGTTTGATCATTAAGATCAACTGTCTGCATATAATAATCCATCCCTAATTTACTGAATACAAGGCCTACTCCCTGTCCGATACCTGCTCCTATACCAAATAAAATACCTTTAAGTGGAAGATTAAATTGCATCTTTCTTATTTCACCTTCTCCCCTTCCGATAACAGATAGCCCAATTCCAAACAAGGTGACAAACATTCCGGTAACCGCATTTACACTCATCTTTTCACCTAATATAAGCATACCGGCAAGTGCTGCTGATGGTGGCGCCAACGTCATAAATAGTTGTCCAAAACGCGATCCTATTAGTACATAAGAACTAAACAGGCAATAATCCCCTAAAACATATCCGATAAATCCGGAAACGGCTAACCATAACCAAGCTTTGCCTCCGGCATCAAAAGGAATCACATTACCTGTAAATATCAGTAAAGTGATACCCAGCATAACAATTGCCATCGCAAGACGTACGATATTCAGGTATAAAGAACCGATACGTTTACCGGCGAACTCAAAAAAGAGGGCTGTTAATGTCCATGAGAAAGCCACTCCAAGCGAAATAATCTCACCGGTATACATTAAATATCCGTTTTGGTTTAGAAAGGATAATCATTATTTACCTGGCTCAGGAAATCGGGTCCGGCAGGTGCAATTGGTGGTAAAATGTCTGCATCACTACTGATACTGGATGTAAATTCACGGACCGGAACATCTTCTTCCACATTCATGAATTTGGCGTATTCACTTTTAAACCGAAGTCTCACATCACCGGTTGCCCCGTTACGGTGCTTAGCTATTATGATTTCAGCCATTCCGATCAGGGAATTTCCCCGTTCATCTTCCGTTATTTTATAATATTCAGGTCGGTGTATAAAACATACCATATCAGCATCCTGCTCAATAGCGCCGGATTCGCGTAAGTCAGCCAATTGAGGCCGTTTACCTTCCGCACCCTGCCGGCTTTCAACGCCACGGTTCAACTGTGAAAGTGCAATAACAGGAATATTCAATTCCTTTGCCAACCCTTTTAATGAACGCGAAATCATACTTACTTCCTGTTCACGGCTTCCGAAGTTCATTCCGCTCGCGTTCATTAACTGAAGGTAGTCAATAATAATACATTTTATTTTATGTTCGCGTACCAGGCGCCTTGCTTTTGTTCTTAATTCGAAAACGGAAAGACTGGGCGTGTCGTCTATATATATAGGTGCATCATATAGGTCTGCCAATTTAAAATCCAGTTGTTCCCATTCATGATCAGCCAGGCGTCCGCTTTTTATTTTGTCCGCAGAGATTTCCGTAACATTAACGATAAGACGGTTAACCAACTGGACGTTACTCATTTCGAGCGAGAATAAAGCAACAGGCGTATTATGCTGCATAGCCATATTTTTTGCCATTGACAATACAAAAGCCGTTTTCCCCATAGCCGGACGTGCAGCAATAATAACAAGGTCCGAATTCTGCCAACCCGAAGTTATCTTATCTAGATCATTAAAACCGGAATGTAAACCACTCAATCCTTCTTTTTGGGCAGCCGCTTTTTTAAGTAAAGCAATAGCATCTCCAATAATAGGATTTATCTGGGTTACATCTTTCTTTACATTTCGCTGTGATATTTCAAATAGTTTCCCTTCAGCCTCCTGCATGAGGTCATCCACATCTATCGTCTCATCAAAAGCTTTTGTTTGTACACCGGCAGAAAAAGTGATCAACTCACGGGCAAGGTATTTTTGTGCGATGATACGCGCATGGTACTCGATATGCGCGCTACTTGCCACCTTACTGGTAAGTTGGGATATATAGAAAGGGCCGCCCACCAGATCAAGTTCACCCCGTTTTTTTAGTTGTTCTGTTACGGTAAGCATATCTATAGGACGCTGGCTTACAGCAAGATCAACAATTGCAGCATAAATCATTTCGTGCGACTTCTCGTAAAAACACTCTGGTTTAAGTATATCACTAACGATGAAATAAGCATCTTTCTCCAACATCAATGCACCCAATACGGCCTCTTCCAGTTCACGTGCCTGTGGTTGTAAACGTCCCATTTCGGGAACGATTACTGTTTTTTGCTTGCTTCTTCCTGTATTCCTTGTTCCTTCCGCCATGATTATATTGTGCAGGTTTATTTTGAGGGATCAAATTTAGTGTTTTTTTATTTTGCATGCGACCTTTTTTTATACCTTTGCATGCGTAAAAAATAATTACAAATTATGGACGATAGTTTTCCGCGAATATTAAAATCAAATAGTAATTACTGACGCAGGGGTTTCTTTTAAGCCTCTGTATCACAAACATGAAAGGAGGCAATCATGAGAAAATACCTTTATGCAGAAAAAACAGGTTTTGCCGAAAAAACACAATGGATTCCAAACAGTTGGGTGAATGTGGAAACTCCCGATATAAATGATATCCAATACCTTATCCAGGAATTACACGTTCCCGAATCATTTCTTTCCGATATAGAAGATACCGACGAACGTCCGCGTATTGATTACGAGGGTAACTGGTTACTGACTATCCTGCGTATTCCAATCATAAGTAAAGATGAAACAATCCCGTTTTCCACAGTTCCGATCGGCATAATGACAAATGACGAGGTTATCGTCACTGTCTGTTATTTTAAAACAGAAGTAATATCAGATTTTATCCGGTATACACAAAGGAAGCAGTTGATGGTTCAGAATAAATATGAATTAATTATGCGTTTAATTCATTCATCTGCCGTATGGTTCCTGAAATATCTAAAGAAAATTAATAATGAGATAACACAAGCGGAAAACGCCTTGGCCAAAAGTATCCGTAACGAAGACCTGTTGCGGTTGATGAACCTTCAGAAGAGCCTTGTTTTTTTCAATACTTCCATACGTGGAAATGAAGTTATGTTGACCAAGTTGCAAAGTATATTTAAAGAACCTGTTTACCATATAGACAATGACCTTATTGAGGATGTAGATACCGAATTGAAACAAGCTCATAATACGGTTAATATTTATAGTGATATTCTAACGGGAACAATGGATGCATTTGCCTCTGTCATATCCAATAATGTGAATACCATAATGAAACGTATGACTTCCATTTCCATTATATTAATGGTACCGACACTTATTGCAAGTTTTTATGGAATGAACGTTGTTAATTATTGGGAAGAATGGGACTATGGATTTCTTGTAATTGTTGTAGGAGCTGTAGCGCTATCAGCGTTAGCATTTTACATTTTTAGAAAAATCAGGTGGTTTTAAATCACATTATATGTTTTGACGGGGGGTATCCGGTTATACAATTAGTATATCCGGATACATTTTTATTAAAAAAACGGGATAGGGATTGTATCATTTATAAATTCATCATATAAACGTTGCGACCGGTAATGATCCTTTTCATTCTGATATATATCATCAGTTTTATTATTTACTAAATAATTTATATTATTTACCGGCGTTATTTTGGGAAGAAGTTTATGCTTTAAAAGGCCACGATGAGTCCCGATATATTCACAGGTCACTGCGTTTCCTTTTGGAAATAGGCGATAGGTATGGTCAGAATGATTAGTTTTAATGTGAATTTCTTTTTCCCAAATTTCAATAAATGTTTTGGATTTATAGACCGGATCAACAATTACAACTCTTTTAAGGCCGCAATTATCATCAGTAACAGTACAATACCATTTTTCAGAATGGAGAATTTCATCAATGATTTCAGGCATTTTCTCTTTAATCTCAAATTGTAATTTCATTTTTTTCGCCTGCCCGTCAGGACTTACTAAGGTTACCAGGTTCTATGTAAAACAAAAAGGAGTTTTTTTATAAAACATCAAAAACGGCAAAAATGTTCATTAAAAAAAGAGAATTTTATATTTCTTATTTAACTTTGCGCCAAAATGCCTTATAAATATGGTACAAAAAGACGAAATTATATTTACTAACATAAGCGGTACAGACCGCCCCGGGGTAACGGCCGCACTCACAGAAATCCTGGCAAAAAGAAATGCCGTTATCCTCGATATCGGTCAGGCCGATATTCATAATAACCTGTCATTAGGTATACTTTTTCAAAGTACGGCGGGTGATTCCGGCGACATTTTAAAAGAATTACTCTTTAAAAGCTATGAGTTGGATGTCAATATCCGCTTTAATCCTATATCCAAGGAAGAATACACGAAATGGGTAAGTTTGCAGGGTAAAAACAGATACATTATCACTATCCTGGGTAAAAAACTTACGGCAAAACAAATAGCCGGTATATCCCGTATTGTAGCCGACCAGGGAATGAATATTGATGATATCCGCCGCCTTACCGGAAGGATTCCTTTGGAAGAAAGCGAACGTACTCCTAAGGCAAGTGTAGAATTTTCGGTACGTGGTACCCCTAAAGATAAAGAACAGATGCAGTTAGCCTTTCTTGAATTATCCGCAGAATTAGAAGTGGATATCTCTTTTCAGGAAGACAGCATGTACCGCAGGATGAGACGTTTGATTTGTTTTGATATGGATTCTACGCTTATTGAAACAGAGGTTATCGATGAACTTGCCGAACGTGCCGGGGTTGGCGAACAGGTAAAGGCTATTACAGAGGCGGCCATGCGTGGGGAAATCGACTTTGCGGAAAGTTTTCGCGAACGTTGTGCCTTATTAAAAGGTCTGGATGTATCCGTTATGCAGGAGATTGCTGAGAACCTGCCCATAACGGAAGGTGCTGACAGGCTGATGCATATATTAAAAAAAGTTGGATTTAAGATCGCTATATTATCCGGTGGATTTACTTATTTTGGTAATTATCTGAAACAAAAGTTTGGCATTGACTATGTATACGCCAACGAACTCGAAGTGGAAGATGGAAAGCTGACCGGACGGTATATTGGAGATATTGTAGACGGAAAGCGGAAAGCCGAACTACTTCGTTTAATATCACAGGTTGAAAATGTGGATATCCGTCAGACTGTAGCTGTAGGTGATGGCGCCAACGATTTGCCGATGATAAGTATTGCCGGTCTTGGTATTGCTTTCCGGGCCAAACCTAAAGTAAAAGAAACAGCCAAACAATCTATTTCTACCATTGGCCTTGACGGAGTATTATACTTTTTAGGCTATAAGGATTCTTATCTGAATGAACAAATATAGTAGTTAAAGGAGTCAGGTAGTTATCAGTTACATAGCTGTAAATTAGAAGATAAGTAGAAATTAGTGCTGTTCTTAACTCCTTAACTACTCATGAGCGAAGCAAGTGATAACTCATTTAACTACTAATTCATATAAATAATTCATAAATAACTGTATTATGATCAGGCATATTGTAATGTTTAAATTGATAGAGTTTGCGTCTCCGGACGATAAAACAAACAAAATGGAAGAAATCAAATCGTCTTTGGAAGCATTAAAAGACAAAATCGATCTATTGCGTTATATTCGGGTGGATTTTAATGTAAATCCTGAAGAAACATGGGATCTGATCCTTACAACCGAACTTGACTCATTGGAAGATGTTAAAGCATATGCCAATCACCCTGAGCATGTAGCGGTATCAAAAAATGTACTTGCTCCTGTTAAAGCAGACAGGGCCTGTGTTGATTACGAATATTAAAAGATACCAGTCAGGCTAAAAGCCTGATTTGGGTAATATATCCCTGTTTGCGAATTTCACCAAACAATGCATTGTACGATGAAATCGACTTTAAGTTAACCTTATAAGTAATTACCGCCGTATCTTTTTCGTAGTTATTTTCATAGGATACGCTTACAATAAAAACCTTATTTTCCTCCAGGATTTTACGGATAGACCGAAGATCGGGTGTAGAAGTCGAACAATGAATGGTAAGTATTTTATTGACACCGCTTAAGAACATCCTTTTTTCAAGTTTCTCCAGTGAAAGAAGTATAAATACGGTAAAAAACGTGGTGATGATAGCAGGGACAAACATACCTGCGCCTACAGCTAAGCCAATGACCGCCATTACCCATATGCAGGCGGCAGTAGTCAGCCCGTGGATACTGCCGTGGCTTTGTATAATGGCGCCTGCTCCAAGAAAACCGATGCCCGTCAATACTTGCGCCGCTATACGTCCGGGATCCCCATTCAGAAAAGTGGTATAAGTTTGTGGTATCCATATGGATATCAGCATAGCAGCAGTAGACCCCATGCAAATAAGCGTAAATGTCCGCATTCCGGCATCCCGCCTTCTCATTTGTCGTTCACCTCCTACAATAGCTCCCAGTACAAAACTAATGGATAGCCTTATTACTGCGGTATAAGGTGTTACAATGGTACTGTCGAGCACCTGGTCCAATTCTGTTATTAATTGCTCAAACATCTTAATATTGTCATCTTTCTGTCACAAACATACGTAATTATCTTACATGAACAGATAATAGGAACAGGTTGTTTTTCGTATCTTTGAGTCTTCAAACTTAATTCTGGATGAAATGAAAATTATAACGTACAACGTGAACGGACTACGGGCCGCCATTAATAAAGGATTTGCAGAATGGTTGCAGGTTGAACAGCCGGATGTGCTTTGCCTGCAGGAAACAAAACTGCAACCCGAACAGTATCCGGCGGAGATATTTTCAAAGTTAGGTTATTATACCTATCTCTGTTGCGCGCAAAAGAAAGGGTATAGTGGCGTTGCTATTCTGACAAAGACGAAACCTGATCATGTAGTATGCGGAATGGGCATTGAAAAATATGATAATGAAGGCCGATTTCTCCGTGCGGATTTTGGCGATGTTTCTGTTGTAAGCGTATATCATCCTTCCGGTACAAGCGGGGATGAACGCCAAGACTTCAAAATGGAGTGGCTGAAAGATTTTCAGGAGTATGTACTGGAATTACATAAATCAAGGCCCAACCTGATTATTTGCGGGGATTATAATATCTGCCATGAACCTATAGATATACATGATCCTGTGCGGAATGCAAAGAGCAGTGGCTTCCTTCCTGAAGAAAGGGAGTGGATGACAGGATTCCTCCAAACCGGCTTTGTCGATTCTTTTCGTTATCTGAATCCCGAAAAACAACAATATACCTGGTGGAGCTACCGTTTTAATGCCCGTACAAATAATAAAGGATGGCGTATTGATTATTGTATGGTAAGCCAATCGATGAAATCAAGGATAAAAGAGGCATACATACTCAATGAAGCAGTCCATTCCGACCATTGTCCCGCCGTTTTGAAAATCGGTTAAAACTTATATTTCAAGCGCTCCGGTTAGTTCTGAAACTGACTTAAAGCCGAATTGATCGCAATATTCGTTTAGCCCGTTTATAATTTTAACGGATGCTGTGGGGTCTATAAAATTATATGTCCCTACCTGTATAGCAGTAGCCCCTGCAAGCATAAATTCAACGGCATCTTTCCAGTTGGAAATACCACCTAAGCCAATGATAGGTATCTTAACCGCTTTATACGTTTGCCATACCATACGGAGCGCGACAGGTTTTACACAAGGTCCGGAAAGTCCTCCGGTTATTGTAGATAAAACAGGTTTCCTGGTTATAGGATTAATCGCCATACCGAGTAATGTATTGATCAAAGAAACAGCATCGGCTCCTTCGTCTTCAGCAGCTTTTGCTATCTCTGTAATGTCGGTTACATTAGGTGAAAGTTTTACAATAAGTACCTTCGGATATACTTTCCTCACAGCCTTTACTACTTCACTCGCACCGGCACATGTTACACCAAAGGCCATGCCGCCTTTTTTTACATTCGGACAGGATATATTCAGTTCAATAGCCGGAATATTTTCCAATGTTGCTATCTTTTCAGCACATTCTACATAGGATTCGATAGAAGAACCGCTGACATTCACAATCATATGTGTATTGTAATCCTTAATTTCAGGATAAATTTTTTCCACAAAATAATCAGCCCCTTTGTTTTGCAGACCGACTGCGTTCAACATTCCGGATGGAGTTTCCGCCATTCGTGGATAGGGGTTTCCTTCACGGTGTTCGATAGTAGTTCCTTTTACAAATATCCCACCCAGCTGCCCGATATCCATAAAGTCTGCATATTCAGTACCATATCCGAATGTTCCCGAAGCAGTCATTACCGGGTTTTTCAAATTTAATTTTCCTATATTAACTCTTAAATCGGCCATGTCAAATCGTTTATATTAAATACCGGGCCCTCTGTACACACACACACGTGCCCTTTGTTTGTATTCTCCACACAACACAAGCAAGCTCCAATCCCGCATGCCATCGTATTTTCAAGGGATACTTCGCATGTTATTGATTTATATGCTGCATATTTGGCTACATTGAGCATCATGGGTTTAGGACCACAGGTATATATTCTGTCGAAAGGGATATCATTTAGGATAGAATGGTGGATAACAAACCCTATTTCACCGTGTGAACCGTCTTCTGTAGTGGTGAAGACTTTCCCGAAACGCTGGAAATCTTCTACTTGCAATAAATCCGATATAGAACGCGCACCTAAAAGAAAGACAGGGTTAAAACCGGCTTCTTTCAGGTAAGATCCCAAAAACAACATAGGAGCAGTTCCTACACCTCCGCCTATTAGTAAAAGCTTCTGTTCGGGAGAAGTATGTGGAGGAATTGTGAAACTATTGCCCAACGGTAACATAATATTTACCATATCCCCGGGTTTATATCCTGCCATAGCCCGTGTACCGTCGCCGACTTTCTGGATAAGGAGCCATAATTCGTTATTTTGTCTGTCGACATAATTGATTGAAATAGGGCGGCGAAGAAATGTAGTCGGGGAATTATGGACAAGGACCTGCACAAATTGTCCGGGAAGCATATCCGGTAATACATTTTCAGTAGTTAATTTAAGCAGGCAGTAGTTATGATGAAGGTTGATATTTTGAGTAACCTTCAGGTCGAGCATGTACTTCTTCATATATGATTTCTCAATTTATATACAAAGATACGTGATTCCCATATAGTATTTAGTTAGTCTTTCTTAATTTTTTCCGGAACAAAGGTATCATACGTATTATCCGAATAGAATAACATTATTTTAGTGACAATCTTTGATTCGTCTTTTTGTATGATAACCTTTTCAGAAACAGTCAGTTTAGGCTCATTTGGACGGTTCTGAACCCCAATTTCCCTGCGATTTTCAGAATTATCTTTACTATTGGGCGGATTTACCGGCAAATTTGTAAACAAATCCGGCTCTCTCACCTCATTTCCCGTGATCATACTGCCTTTTCCGAATATAAGCCAATCCGTATTCACATATGTGAAGCAGTCTAATATTTTAGTTAATACATCCAGGCTTGGTTTATTCCTGCCCGAAATAATATGAGACATGGCAGAACGCTGGATGCCGACCATTTCAGCGAACTTTGAATAACTAAGTCCCTCATGATTCATTATAGCCACAATTCGGTCTTTCATCTGGATTACAGGTATTTTATAAGAATGTTATATGACAATATGACATATTTTATTCTCGATACAAATGTTTACTTATGTGACACAAAGATAAACAATATTTACAAATACCAAAATTCACAGATATAAATTATACATGTTACAAATATAAACAACAGTTTGGGTTTGTAAATTTCATATTGTAAACATCATTAATCAACATAATATTATATATTCAATTATTACTTTAGATAATTTATATAAATATTTGGATTACAATTGAATCTGTGCTTATTAATGTTAAAATTTTAATACATGTTTACAATCATATCCCCTATCCTACCCTATGATTAATGTAAATATTTAAAAAAATAATATACATCATTGGTTATGTAAAAATTATGATTCAACAATAAAATAGTAACTAATTTGTTCAAAGCTATTGTTTACATTAGTATTGTATATGTTTATAAACAAATAATTGTTTACAATATGTTATATTATACATGATAATAAATTCATGTGTTTAATATTGTAGGCGTTTACAAGGATAAACTTTTTATTTGCAAATTATTTAGTGATTAATTAAGTAAGGATAAACTGTCAGTTTGTCTTTCGAAATGTTTGGATGTGGTTTTATCTGTTTACTTTAGTATATTCATAGGCAATAACTTAAAATCCTCCTTATTTTAGCATACAGAAGATTACTAAAGCTTAAATATTAAAATCTTCAGGGGGATTTATATCTGTAAACATTTGATAATCAAAAATAAAATGTAAAAAACGGGAAACTCGATTTTATAGCGGAAAAAATGGAAACGGGGTGAATGGATTTCAGTGCAGTATTTTATATACTAATTCTTTCAATAAGTCGGAATCTTTTGCGGAAGTATTTTCTACTCCCTTTGATTTGGCATCAGTAGTACGAATATCACTGATTAAGTTGAAAACTTTCATAGCCGAATAGTTTTTTAAACCGGTCTGGTAATCTTTCACCTGAAATGTATTTCGTAATCCCAGTGAATTCATCAGTCCGCTCTCCGACCTGTCTTTAGCATAATGGCATATAAGGAGATTTGAAAAATAATTAAATAATACAGGAAGGGTCATCTGTATGGGGTTGCTTTTCGGATTTTTTTCGAAGTATTGTATAATGCGGTTGGCTTTTAAAACATCTTTCGAAGTAATAGCCTTTAGTAATTCATAGTTATTGTATTCCTTACTGATGCCGATATTTTGTTCGATCAGTTCCGGAGTTATACGTTTAGGTTGGTTTTCCGGCAGTAAAAGGGAGAGTTTGTCCAGTTCCTTATTTAAACGGCTTAAATCATTACCGAGAAAATCCGATAGCATCTGGGCTGCTTTCGGATCAATGCCTGTTGACCTTTCCTGCAGTAATGAGGTAATGAATCCGGGCATTTTGTAATCCGGAATCTTTTTCGATTCGAATAAAATCCCCATTTTATCGACTGCACCGGCTAATGCTTTCCGTCTATCAAGGGTTTTATATTTATAATTGATTACCAAAACGGTTGATTGCAACGGATTCTTCACATAATTGGTCAATATCTCAATATCCCTTACCAATTGTGCCTCCCTTACTACCACCAGTTGATATTCCGACATCATCGGAAAACGCCGTGCAGCATTCAAAATAGCGCTTCCATTCGTATCGGCGCCGTAAAGTATAATCTGGTTAAAGTCGCGTTCCGTTTCTTTTACAACATTTTCAATAAGCAAATCAGTGATCTTATCAATAAAAAAAGGTTCTTCACCCATTAAAACATATACGGGCTGGAATTGGCCGGCAAGAATATCCCGGCAAATTCCTTCATATGTATTTTCTTTTTTAGCCATTAAATTAAATCGAAAGGTTTACCAGCTGAAACGGATATGCCGTATGGTTTTCTTTTTATCAATCATTTGACGCAGCGCTTCCACCCCTAACTCTACATGCTTTCCAGCAAACAGCTGGGTAACCCTCCGGTCGCTTTCTTCAGTTTTTACACCGCTTTCCTCGAGCGGTTTATCCGATATCATCAGTAATGCTCCGGTAGGAATTTCATTAGCAAAACCGGCAGTCAGTAAAGTTGCGGTTTCCATGTCGATACCTGTGGCATGCGTTTTTTTCAGGTATTCCTTAAAGTTATCATCAAATTCCCATACCCTGCGGTTTGTCGTATATACCGTACCGGTCCAGTAATCATATCCGTTATCGCGGATAGCCGATGAAATGGCCCTAAGCATCGAAAAAGCCGGTAATGAAGGCACTTCGGGGGGTAGATATTCGTTGGACGTTCCTTCGCCGCGTATAGCTGCTATGGGCAGAACAAAATCACCTTCTTTGTTCGCTTTTTTTAAACCCCCGCATTTCCCTAAGAATAAAACGGCTTTAGGTTTCACAGCGGACAGCAAATCCATGATAGTTGCCGCATTAGCACTTCCCATACCGAAATTGATGATCATGATCTTTCCGTTGGACGCATTGGGCATCGAGCATTTAAGCCCTTTGATTTCTACATTGAATTGTTCGGCAAACAGCTCCACATATTTAGTAAAATTAGTCAGGAGGATATATTCGGTAAACTCGTTCAACGGGCGATCTGTGTATCTGGGTAACCAATTTTCAACGATTTCTTGTTTTGTTTTCATAAGTCATTAACTTTGTATAGTAGTAATAGGCTACTTTATTAATCATGCAAATATACTAAATGCAACCGTTAAATCTGCCTGCATTCCCTGCGAAAGTAATACAAAAAGAAGGTAGAAAGATGATTTTCGACCCTTTAAGGAAGAAGTATGTCGTGCTTACTCCCGAAGAATGGGTCAGGCAGCATTTCATCCATTACCTTATTTCGGAAAAACAATTTTCAAAAGATCTTCTTGCTAACGAAATAACCATCCGGTTGAACGCGACGACCAAACGATGCGATACGGTTGTATATAATCGTTTTTTAGCCCCTTTAATGATCATTGAGTATAAATCCCCCGCTATTACTATAAAACGCGCTGTATTCGATCAGATTTGCCGTTATAACATATGTTTGAAGGTTCCTTATCTTATAGTCAGTAACGGGCTTCAACATTTTTGCTGCCGTATTGATTACGATACTCAAACCTATTCTTTCCTGCAGGACATACCCTTTTACGATGAATTGGGCTAAAAGTCACTTATCAGACAGGCAGCCGTCAAGCGCGATGGAGAAATAAGTAAATAATGCCTGCCAGTTAATCGCTATTTCATTGGATGCATACGAAGGTTCCGCATCTACATAACATTCATCTGGAATATCGGACGGATAATCGCAATTGTCCTGCATCCCGGGATTTGGGCCTCCTATCAGGAACCCGGGAATAGGTTCTTCAATGCCGTCGCTTGCCGAAAGCCGGTGATGCGGGTGTTCAGGGCTTTGGGTTCCGTAACCGGTGACATAACAATATCCGGTAGCGTTTCTTCCTAAGATGTAGTCCATGTTGTGAAGGGCACAGGTAAGATATTTCCTGTCGTTTGTCAGCAACCAGGCATGTATAAAGGTTATTCCCTGATTCGAAGCCGCGTCGGAATTGCATCCCCAGAAGAAATCTTTAGGATTTCTACCATAAGGCGCTACATAAGGAGACAGTTCAATATTCCTTGAAGCGCTGTATACATACTTTATCAACTGTGATTTCATTTTATTGGCCAAAGCCTTTCCTTTGGCATCGAGGGTACTGCCGTAACGGATAAGCGAAAGGCATCCTAAACCGCTTACCTCACTCCATACGGGAAGGGTATATTTTTCAGGTGCATACCTTTCCGCTGTGCGAAGGTAGCGTTCTTCACCGGTGGATATATATAATTCCGATGCCGCCCAGAAAAATTCGTCATCGGCCGATTCATCTCCGTACGAACCGGTAACAACTGCAGGTTCATATTTTTGATTCATCTCTTCCTGCCTGTAAAAAGTTTTGGGATTTTTAGTTGCCCATTCGAATGCCTTACGGGCAGCAGCGAGCATTTTACCTGAAAAACCAGGATAATCTTCTTCCAATGCTGAGAATATCCTGGATGCCTGCGCCATAGAAGCGGCAAAATCCAGTGTTGCAGTTACCGACTTGGCCACTACATACCTTTGTTGGCCGCATTCCACAGGTTTTATAAATCCTTCGAACCTTGGAGTAGTAAGCTTATGGTATACCCCTCCGTCTGCCGGGTCCTGCATAGTCAGCATCCAATCCAGGTTCCAGTAAATTTCATTTAAAATGTCAGGCGACGAATTACCGCTTTCAGGTATGTTTAATTTTAAAGGCAGGGCATATTCCGGAAAGTCTTCACATAAAGCAAGCAATACACCTACTGTAAATCCCGAATTTACGATGTACTTGTTATAATCACCTGCATCATACCAGCCTTTGGGTGAAGAAATGAGAGTACCTGCCGGCCTTTTAGGCGAAGCGGCCGACGGATGAATCATTATTTTATCGTCGGGATGGGCCGCAGGCCTATGCCATTTACCTGCATATTCTTCTTCAATAGGAATGGCGGTTCGTTGGTAATAAAAAGCCTTTAAACCGGCTGATCCTATATCCTGTAAAAGGTTCTCTTTTATCAGAAACGGATGGGATTTCCCGATAGTCGGTATTTCAATCCGGTATTCCCCAGGATCATTTAAATCGCTGAAGGATAGTACAGTTGTTTTTTTAGGCGAGAAAGAAGATGAACGCGGTACGGATACCGAACCGTCATAAACGATCTTATCCGTTTGTAAATTACGTATATAGAATTTCTTATAAGCCGCATCTTCTGATGCAACAATGGCTATTTTTTCTTCCGCCGGATAAAACCCCAATTGGTTGAAACGGATCAATTCGCTTATTTCAAGTTCTTTTTCTTTACAAGAATTGAAAATAAACAAAACTAAAGCAAATGAGATCAGGGTTTTAAAATATTGATTACTTAGCATTATATAACTCTACTATTTAAGTTAAAACGAAAATAAGTCCGGATTATTTTATACCGGTTGAAATAAGTTGATATTCCGGATATATGATTCCATGCGATAATTTATATCTTTCTTCAGGGCGTATTAATAGCTTACTCAGCTATATTTAAATCACCGGTAATGAGCTTTTATTCTTTTAACGGGTGTTAAAACTTCTTTTAACAGGCGTTAAAATCATTTTTGACACCCGTTAAAAGGAGATTTAACTCTCGTTAGAACAATAATTTATTGTTAACTTCCTGTTAAAATCACTAAAGCTACATAACAATTCTACACAAGCTGTATCATAACTTTTGATTCTTGTGGGAAAAAAGTCAGTTGAAAAAAAGTCGTATTAAAGAAATAAGTGAGAGGTTACATGCTAGGGTGGAAGTATATCTTCCATCTTCAAACGCTTTTTGAAAGAGGATTTCAGGAAGAAAATGGAAGGTGAAGGAAGGGTAAGTAAATAACTATGAAAGACTGTTTTTCTCGGTACGGCGTCATAATTGTACTGCCGGAAATAGTTTCTCTTAATGGCTCAAGCAGAAATAAATGATTTTAATAAAGCGTTAGGATTAGGCTTACAGTATGTTTAATTGTAACAATTCCTTCATATCTTTGCCGGAAGTAATCACTAATCAAAATAGGTAGATGAAAAAGTTTTTAGCATTCATTTGTTTTCTACTGACCTTATCTTGTACTAAAGAAGTAAAATACTACGAATCTTTAGGAGTCAATCACACATTCTATAAAATAAAGTATGAATATGACAGATCTTTAGATATTGAAATAAAGGATATCTTCAAAGCTTATTATAAATCTCTAAATCCATTTGACTCCACATCAGTTATTTCATTTGTAAATAACAATAAGAAAGTAGAATTGGATTCTATTTTTATAAATACTTTACGCAAGTCATTGTATATATCAGATATAACCGGAGGGTATTTTGATGTTACATGTGCTCCAATATTAAATCAGTGGGGGTTCGGATTTAAAAATAATACGGAAATAAGAACAAAGGACATAGCTATTGATGTAGATAGTATACTTGAATTTGTGGGTTATAAAAAAATTAACCTTGTGGATAATAAGTTGATAAAGTCTGATCCCAGAATCCTTATTAGCTTTTCAGGTGTGGGTGATGGATGTGTTTGTGATATGATAGGTGATTATTTTGATGATATTGGTGTAATAAATTATATGATTGATGTTGGGGGAGAAATTTTAGTAAAAGGTAAAAACCCTCAAAATGAAAAATGGTCATTAGGAATAAGAAAGCCGGATGATAATATTAATAATTTATCAATGATAAAATTAATTCAAACGGATCAAAGGTTAGCAGTTGCTACTTCTGGGGATTATCTGAATTATTATATTAAGAATGGGAAAAAATATGCGCATACAATTAATCCAAAAACCGGATATCCGGCAGATCAAGATATATTGAGTGCTACTGTTGTTTATAAAGAATGCCTTATTGCTGATGGCATAGCGACAGCTATAATGACAATGGGGCGAAGTGAATTCGAAAAATACAAGGAAGCTTTGAGTTTTGTCGATTACTTGATAATTTTCACTGACGACAATGGAAAATACTTAATGGAAGCATCTCCTGGGATGGAATTACTATTCAAAAAAGATAATCTTTCCGTTTTGTATGGCAATAGCTAATATAAAATCTACTATTATTCCGTTTCTTACCCAAGGCTACCCATGTGTTTTTTTCGGTACTCCGGCAAGTGTTTACTCTTTATCTATCTGTATTTTTTTTATATTTCCTTGTTTATCCCTTATTTTAAAGAGACAAGAATCTTTCTCATCAAAGTTGAAATCGCTCACAAATAATTCACATTCATCCATGTTTTCGAAGTTAATGTCATCTATCGAAAGGATTTGGTCGCCCACACTGATTTTATCATTTAAACTCTCATCCCATATCGCACCAACAGTAAGCTTGTTACCCTGCGGAATGGGCGAAAGAGGGAATTTTTTGCTAAACAAATTGGTTGTTGTTTCGGGATAAGGTTCAAAATAGAATTTCTCATTTTTATAATCAAGTGTGGCAATACCGTACTTTAGCCATTGTATGCCTATACGCGAATCATCGTGAACAGTTGTGTTTATCTGTACATTTTCGTATTTCGACTTTCCTATTTCCAATCGTGGAATTCTCAGGCGGTAAAGAACAGTATCTGATGCTATTCCAGAGAAAGTATACACCAGACGACCTTTTCCTTCTTGTACAATATCGGAAAAGACCTTATTGTCGCAAAATAGATAAAAATGCCTCAATGAAAGGTCAAATAGACCTGACATCCCGGAATCGAAAAGAAGTTCCACATTTGCCGTCCTGCGGTCTCTGAGTACTGTTTTTATAAAAGGTGAACTCTGAAAGGAGTGCACCATCATTTTCTGTGCATATTTTTGTTTCAAATTGAATGATTGGGGATTATCCGCAATTTCAATCGTATTATCAGGATAAGAGAAACGGACAATTGAATTGCGCAACAGGTTGCTGCCTATAACTCCGTCATATGCCAGACATCGATTCAATTCTCCTTCCTTCATTTGAAGTGCCGGTATATCATTAAACGCAACTCCGCCCAAAAATATCTCAGGCAGGGAATAAACGTATAAACTATCTGACCTGCCTTCAGCATCCATCACATTCATCCTATCTACGGGTTCCAGCTTAAGCTCATTTATAATCTTCTCCCCAATAGAAGTAATTGCTCCCGTATCAAACAAAAACCGGTAATTTTTTCCGGCAATTCTCACATCTACCACAGGCAGATTTTTATATTCGCAAGGTAAAATTATATGATAGCCTGACAACTTTGTACCTCCGGTATTTAAAGTTATTGTTTGAGCATTTACAGACAAAGAGGCTATAAAAAGCAACAATAAATACATTAGATGTCTTTTCATAGGTGTAAATTTATATTTAACAAATGTCTATGAGAGTTTAACAATGGTATTGGAGCAATAATTATCCCAAATACGCAGTGTACATAAAGAATAACAATCGTCTATGGAATTTATTACGATGGGCAAATATACAAACTCCCTGTGAAACAGATACTACTTACCGTTTAAAACCTTTACCCTTATTCAAATCCTCTTTTGCTGTGAACTCCTTGGGTACAACGATTACTCCATTCGAAACACGGTACATGACAGCAAATAAAAAAAGGTATCACATATAGGGATACCTTTTTTATTAAAATATGAATACAGATATAAATTTTATCGGGTTTCACCAAGAGGGATAGCGAATCCTAATTGTATATTTACCGCTTTACTGGTTGTGGGTATGAATTCTTTATTGATCCTGGGTATGAGGTAATCACTTGCGAGGAAGAAGTTAATACCTTTCGTGGGCGCCAAATGAACTGCTAAACCTATCGTATTAAATTTATTATGAATAAATGAATAACTCAAAGTGGCAGCAAGCCAATCGACTTTCTCCGGAGTATAGTTGCCCGACAATGTTACTTCCGTAAAGGTTTTACTAAGACCAAACTTAGTTGATGATAAAACGCCGACTGTCATATTATTGGCCCAGGCTTCATATTCAACACCTATATTCATATTGGTTCTTAGCCTCGCTGTTTTTCCTTTTTTCGATCCGGTTTGTTTAAAGTTCACTGCTTCCTTGAAATCATTTATTAAATCATCAAAATACTCATCTAATGTGTCTGAGATGATCCTTTCTTTCGGATGAACGATAATTTCCGAATTGGGAGAACTCAAATTCATGGAATTTCCTCCCGACCAGGTTAAAAAACCTATATCTGTAAACGCCATAGACACTTTTGTTTTACCCAATATATTTTCAAGCAGTTCGCTTCCGGTAGATTGGGATATCGCTTTCAGGTCGTATACGGCACCCAGGTCGAAACCAAGTCCGAATCCGGATATCCCGAATTGCTCGTCCCAATCAAATCCATCGAATATGCCGTCATCATTATAGGTTGGAATAATGCCGGGCATCGATCCTTTCAGGGTTGCTTTGGAACGTACCACCCATTGATCGTGTCCTACTTGCGCATTAAACCTGTCGACATTCAAATCCATACTGGCCAGTCCTAATAATATCTTAGCCTTTGCTCCCACTAATAAATTATTATCCAGTAAAGGAAGGGAATAACCACCCCCCAATTCAAGATAGGCAGATACATTTGCTTTGGTATTTGTTATATTGTATTCAAAGACATCATTCTCGTTATCGCTTAATCCTATTTTCGACATTTCGAGCAAAGATTTCGGAACATTGGCATCGGCAGTTGCCCTTATTCCGAGGTCGAAGTTCCAGAATCCGTCCCGTTTGTCATAAAATCCGAATGAACCTATCCGGTAATTGACATCCGCAGACAGATAATTATTTGCCGACATTCCCGATAGAAATTCATCTACACCCACCCACGGATGTAGGAAACTTACTCTTTCTCCATTCTTTTTAAATGTCAGATGATCTAAATTAAGATTATTTGTATTCGCGCCCACCATTATGTTGGTCAGAAACGGAACGCCTAAATAACCCTGCTTGGGTCTGAATGCGGGATTAAGCGATGAACGGGTCTGTGAGGAAGATATGAAATAATCTGAGTAAGAAGATTGCGCGGTAAGAGAGCTTACTATGAACAGCAAGCTTATTATTGTAGTATATATTCGTATCATAAGTTGATATTTAAAGGATAATAAATTATTAGAATTCAAATTTTATGCCTCCGGAAGATTTGATCCGGACATCCTGTATGAAGATGCAATCGCTGTTCTCCACTTTGTCGGCTCTGAATTTGAATATAAATCGTAAAGTATACGCTTCTTTTAATTTCAAAATATCATCCTTTTCAATTACCATATTAAAGGGCTGTGCTTCTTCTTTGCCGGGACTGAACGATTGTTCATCAAAATGAATACCGGTATTAATCCCCTCTTTGGTGACAATTTCAATAGAGAGGTCTATATCTGAAAAGTTTTTATTACCGGCATCTTTTATTCCCGAAACAAAATCACCTTCGAAACTAAGCGATCCGATAGCCTCTTCCTTTCCGTTATTGGTTATGACAAACGAATCGTAAAAATCACTTGAAAAAAGATTTTCAATGTTTTTAATATAGGTTATTTCCTCAATGTTCCCTATGTTAATGGACGCCAGAAAGATCGTATCGAAGCTGCCAAGATGCATATAGATACCGTTTTCGTTACTGAATACGATTTCTTTGTTTATGTTGTCTATATTGAATTCATCATCGATACACGAATTAAAAAGTAGGGTTGGTGTGATAAATAGGGCAATACATATTGCAATGACATATTTTTTCATTATGGGGTAGAGTTATGTTATTAAATTCAAAATAAGAGTTTTGTGAAGCCCAGGAATGAATCAAATAAGTTTGATTGTTAGCTAATTATTATAATAGAATCATAGAGATAACCCCGGTGCATTGGTTGACACGGTTACACCGGGGAATATCTACTTTACCTTTTTATAATTATTGTTTTAAGAATCAAACTTAATCAACAATCCTCCCAAACTTTTTTGGAACTCTTTTTTATCTTAATTTATTGATTTCTTCATCAGAAAGAGCAAAAGTAGCACTTACTTTTATGATGTTATCAGCCGGTTTATCAACAATCATTTCTTCAATTGGAGCATCCACTATAGCTCCATTTGTATAGTTATATACAAAATTAGGAGTAATCTTAACTTTTAGTTTATTATTACCTATTTCTTCAACTTTAACTTTTCCATAGCCATAATAATTACCAAGATATATGCATAGTTGATAGTCTTCTTCGGCAAGTATTTTAGTTTTCAATTTTCCATTATTTATATAACAATATGAATAATAAGTGCTACTATACGGACGGATATACCCCCAATTATATATGTACAATGAAATATTAGGGTTCGATTTAGATACTACTTTCAAATCCAGATCAATATGGTAATAATTATAATCTCCATTATCAGTGACTTTAACTGTATAAGTTTTACCATCACAAAGATTAAGAATAGAAAGTATAGAAGGTTCAAATGTTAAATTTTCTTTGTAAACACCAGTACCTTCGAAAGTAAATGTAGTAGGCATATTTCGTGGTACATTTTGAAATTGCACATAATTGTTATAACTATCATTTACATCAACAAGTACATTTTTTTTACTAACATAAGAATTTAATGGATGTTGATTTTTAATTAAAACAGATACTCCCGAAGCATTGCCTTCCCACTTAATTTTAGATCCAAGAGAACAAGTATTTCCATACCAGTCCCAATTCCAATAACTTAGATGATCAATATTTTCCTGAAGATATAATTCACCATTCGCATTTCTTTTGATTTTAGCTGTTTTCTCATATACCCAAAGTCCGGTTTCAGGGTTTGTGCTCCACATTTCGATTTCATCATTCTCTTTTATTGGATTGCCCGTATTGGGATTAATAAGGGAAGAATTTAATTTAGTTGTCAATTGAATGCCTTCTCCTTCAATTGATTTAACCATTTTATTTCCTGAATTTATTTCAATATCAAATACTCCGGCAGAGAAGAAAGTAATATCAGCAGTTTGACCTTCGGGAGTAACAGCTTCAACATTCAGACCTCCAGGAAACGCATATGAAGCAGCTTCTTTTGAAGGGTCATAAAACAATATCTTTGATTCTACATTCCCACTTATTACATTCCCAGAGGCATCTTTGAATGTAGTCCCTTCAGGGATTTTTACGGTGTTAGCACTGTTTAGGCTGATAGATATTGTTTCTTTAATTTTACCATCAGAGGGAATAGTGATCTTTTCTTCAGCTTTAGATACGCCTTCAGGTAAATTGCTCAGACTTACCATGGGTATTCTGATTGGCGTGAATTTAGTTTCATTAATACGGGCCCTGTAATAATAATCGGAATATCCGTTAGCTGATGCTTTCACAATAAAATCGGAAGTAGTTTTTGCCGGATCGACCACTAAATCGAACATACCGACTTCTGTGGTATATTCATCCTCATTTACGCCTATATTGTCGTAAACAGAATTAGCATCTTTTCCCAGAACTGTAATGGTAACTTTTTCCTGTGTGAGATATTCCCCCGTTTTTGCATTTATAAACTCAAAATGGAGATACGTTTCATACGACTTTGTTGTAATGGTAATTTCATCCGAATTTTTTACTCCTCCTTCGTCGTTATCATCACACGAAAATGTAACAAAAGAGAATAAGAATAATAAGAAATAGTAGAAAACTTTTTTCATAAGAAGTTAATTTAATTGTTTGAAAATAATTTTAGTTAGTCAATCTTTTTGTAACGCTACTGTGAAAGAATAAATAGTTTGTTATAAAATAATATTGGCAAATATATAAATAAATTGACAAAATAATAAGGTTTTAACAGTTATTTTAAATAATATTTATGAACATGAGTTAATGGGTTTATTAAAGGAGAATTATAATAATTAAAAATAACAACAAATCTGAGAGAAATTAATATAGAATTATTTAAACAAAAATGCCAAACTATATGTTAGTTTATAAACAATAGTTTGACATCAGGTAATGTTATGCGTCTGGAAATTTATTTAACAGAAGCAGTACTGAATTCGTTTAACAAGTAAATAGAGTCACTTTGTTGCTGTAATGCCGGGTGCACTTCTTGATACACAGAATTTTCATGCATAGTAGGGGGAATAGATTCCTTTACTTCATCTTTTTTATTCGCAAAAAAAGAATAGCTCAGTATAACTATAAAAAACGACAAAATTAGAGCTTTCATGACAGATTAATTTGATGGCTATACAACGAAGATGACATCCGGACGTAAAACGCTGCATAAATATTACACAAAACAATAAAAAAAAGTGGAGAAACCTGCAATCTCCCCACTTTATTTTTTGAATATGGTAGAATAATCATCCAAAATCGTCGAACAATAACATTTCCGGTGGTACGCCTAAGCTATCAAGCATAACTTTTACGGCATTGGCCATAGGACCTGGACCACACATGTAATACTCAATATCTTCCGGTGCATCATGATCTTTTAGATAATTATCATGGATAACCTGGTGGATAAATCCTACATAGCCTGTCCAGTTATCTTCCGGACGGGGTTCGGATAATGCAATATTGAATTTAAAGTTAGGGAATTCCTTTTCAATAGCACGGAAATCTTCTTCATAGAATATTTCATTTTTGGAACGTGCCCCATACCAGTAAGATATTTTACGGTCTGTTGTTTTCATTGTTTTGAACAGATGTAGTAAATGGGCACGTAAAGGAGCCATACCTGCACCACCACCAATATATAACATTTCACGTTTCGTATCCAGAATATGGAAATCCCCATAAGGTCCTGACATCTTTACTTTATCGCCGGGTTTAAGATTGAATATGAATGAAGAACCGATACCGGGTTTTACATTCATCCATCCGCCCGTATTGCGGTCGAACGGAGGAGTTGCAATACGCACATTTAAGGTAATGATGTTACCTTCGGCAGGATAGTTCGCCATAGAATAAGCACGAACTGTTTCTTCATCATTTTTACACGCCAGATCCCACATTTTAAATTTGTCCCATTCCGGTTTAAACCGTTCGTCTACTTCGAAATCCGTAAATTTAAGATCGTATTTAGGTATATTGATCTGTGCATAACTACCTGGTTGGAAGTTCATAACTTCACCTTCGGGAAGCCTTACCGTAAATTCCTTTATAAAGGAGGCGACATTGTGGTTTGAAACAACGGTACACTCCCACTCTTTTACTCCGAATACTTCTTCGGGAACAGTTATTTTTATATCTTCCTTTATTTTGGTCTGGCATCCCAAACGCCAGTTATCTTTAATTTGCTTACGGGTAAAGAAACCGACTTCAGTAGGAAGAATATTTCCCCCGCCTTCCGGTATCTGGCAACGGCACTGGCCGCAGCTACCACTACCGCCGCAAGCTGATGATAAGAATATACCCTGGCTCTGAAGAGCGTTAATAACGGTACCTCCTATAGGTACCTCGTATTCATTAACATCATTTATTACCATCTTTACATTTCCGGATGGAATAAGTTTTGCTTTAGCGAACAATAATGCTCCAACAAGGATCAGCGTAATCAATAAGAAAATGATGGCTCCTGTTGCAATAGTAAGTCCGCCCGACATTAATATAGTCATTTCAATTATTTGTTTATGCGTTAATAATTAGATGTTCAGACCGGAGAAGCACATAAAGCCTATTCCCATTAACCCGGTTATAATAAAAGTAATTCCCAGTCCTTTCAGCGGTTTCGGAATATCCGAATAAGCCAGTTTCTCACGGATAGCAGCCATACCGATGATGGCCAGCAGCCAACCTATACCCGAACCGAATCCATACACGGTAGCTTCTCCCACATTCAAAAATGCTTTTTGCTGCATGAAAAGTGAACCTCCAAGTATCGCGCAGTTTACTGCAATCAAAGGCAAGAAGATACCTAATGAAGAATAAAGTGCAGGAGCAAATTTTTCAACCACCATTTCCACTAATTGGGTAAAAGAGGCGATAATGGCTATAAATATGATAAGTGACAGGAAACTGAGGTTTACACCCGCGTATTCTGCTCCCAGCCAGCTCAAAGCACCTTCTTTCAATACGTAATTCTCCAGCAAATAATTGATAGGCAGTGTGCAGGTGAGAATAAAGGTTACAGCTAAACCTAATCCCAAAGCGGTCTTTACATTTTTGGATACAGCCAGGTATGAACACATACCTAAGTAGTAAGCAAAAATCATGTTTTCAACAAAAATCGACCGTACAAATATGCTTAATAATTCTTCCATTCTACTAATTGTTTAAATGATTTAGCATTAATTTTCCTGAAGGTCTTTGTTTCTAGATCGATGAACCCAAATAATTACAGCTACCACAATAAGCGCCATCGGCGGCAGGATCATCAGCCCGTTATTCACATAACCAAAGTCATAAAATGCTTGCGGAATCACTTGAAAACCCAATAAAGTTCCCGAACCCAGTAATTCGCGGAAAAATCCTACGATTATAAGGATAATTCCATATCCCAAACCATTACCTATACCGTCAAGAAAGGATTCCCAGGGGCTGTTTCCCAAAGCAAAAGCCTCGAGCCGGCCCATTAAGATACAATTGGTAATGATAAGTCCCACAAATACAGACAACTGCTTATTAACATCATAGGCAAATGCTTTTAATACTTCGCTCACAATAGTTACCAATGCGGCAACTACTACCAGCTGTACAATGATACGTATACGGTTAGGAATGGTATTCCTGAGCAATGATATGATGACATTGGCAAATGCGACAACCGCTGTCACGGAAATAGCCATCACAATAGATGGTTCTAATTTGGATGTCACGGCCAATGCAGAACAAATACCCAACATCTGCACGATCACAGGGTTGTTTTTGCTCAAAGGGCCGACTAATACTTCTTTATTTTTATTTGATAATAATCCCATCTTCTTAACGATTTTGTGAGGTTAAATAATTTACATAACCGCTCAGGCTGTCATATAACATACGATCTACTCCCTGACTGGTAATAGTTCCTCCTGAGATACCGTCTACATAATCCTGACCTATCGCAGCTTTGCCCGGTTTAACAACAGCAATCGACTTGAAATCGTTGTTAACGAATATTTTTTTCCCTGCAAATTGACCGCTGAATTCTTGTCTGGATATCTCCGCTCCCAAACCGGGAGTTTCACCGGCATGACTGAAATCAGCGCCGTATACGGTATTTCTGTCTTCGTCAACAGCAATGTACCCCCATAGAGGACCCCAAAGTCCGGCACCGGACAGGGCCATTATGTATTTGTTTTTACCGTCAACATTTGCCACAAAAACCGGATATTTATTTTCAGCGAACGCTTTTACCACGTCAATAGAAAAAGCATCCCCTTCCGTTTTCTCACCTTTATCATTTACAAGATAAGACTCTTTTATTAACTCATTGTATCTACTTTCCGCTTCGCTGGCTGTTACATTTACATTAATTGATCGTAGTATCTGCTGCCTTTTATCGTTGTCTTCGTTTTGCTTCTGAAAACTTCTTAACGATTCAGAAGTGAAGGCAAGGACGACAGCTACAAGTACAACCATTACGGATGCGTAAACAACAGTATATATGTTACTATCTCTATTCATAATCTATAATTATTAATTATTTACAGCCCGCTTGAGGCGACGTTTTATATTACCTTCCACCACATAATAATCGATCAGCGGAGCGAATACGTTCATCAATAAGATAGCAAGCATCATACCTTCAGGATATCCCGGATTCAATGCCCGGATAATAATAGCAAGCGCACCTATCAGAAAACCATATATATATTTTCCGCTTTCCGTCCTGGCTCCTGTAACGGGGTCTGTTGCCATAAATACCGCACCGAAAGCAAAACCTCCTAAAAATAGCTGGTCAACAGGAGATACATTCATCGCAACAGTCGTTCCTACCATATTAAATATAGCAGCCATAACGGCTCCGCCTACAAACACGGAAAACATGATCTTCCAGCTGGCCACGCGTGTAAACAAAAGTATCGCAGCACCAATGAGTATAGCCAGAACAGAGGTCTCACCGATAGACCCGGGTATTAACCCGATGAACATATCCCATGTGGTCATAGGGTTACCAAGCGTATCGACAGTTTGGAACGAACCAATCAGTTCTTTTCCTGCAATACCGATCTGTCCTAAAGGGGTTGCTCCCGAAAAACCGTCGACAACCGTTCCCCCGCCTATACCAAAAGTATCTGTTGTACGTACCCAAACTTCGTCTCCGGACATAGCCGCAGGATAAGCGAAAAATAAAAAGGCACGGGTTACAAGGGCTACATTAAATATATTATAACCTGTACCACCAAATACTTCTTTTGCAAAAATCACGGCAAAAGCGGTAGCCACTGCGATCATCCATAGAGGAGTATCGATGGGAACGATCATAGGAATAAGCATTCCCGATACGAGAAAACCTTCCTGAATTTCTTCTTTCTTTAACTGGGCAACGATAAATTCAATACCGAGACCCACTACATATGAAACAACGATTTTAGGCAAAACAGCCAGAAAACCGTAAATAAATGTCATCCAGAATCCCGGATCCGTACCAATAGCCAGATTATGTTGATAGCCGACATTATACATACCGAAAAGCAAAGCCGGTATCAAAGCGATTATGACCATGGTCATCGTCCGCTTTGAATCGATACTGTCGTGGATGTGTACACCCGATTTTGAAGTAGAGTTCGGAACAAAAAGGAAAGTCTCGAAACCTTCAAATACAGATTGGAACATCGACAGCTTTCCGCCTTCCTCAAAGTTGGGCTTAATCTTGTTGAGATAATTCCTTAACGCTTTCAATGTATTCTAATTTTAGTGTTATTAATTCATTTCTTTGTGTAACAGGTCTAAGCCGTTACGAACAATTTTCTGTATTTCAATTTTCGAGGTATCCACAAATTCGCAAAGCGCGAAATCTTCGGGAGCTACTTCATAAATACCTAAGTTTTCCATTTTGTCGATATCGAAGGTGATAATAGCTTTCAATAAAAACTCAGGCAAAATATCCATTGGAAATACCTGGTCGTATTGGTTAGACATAATCATGGCACGTTTTCCACCCCTGATACGGGCATCGATCACATATTCTTTGTTCTTTCCGGATAACCAGCTGAAATACGTACGGCTTGCACTGAATTTGCCAAAACCGGGTGTGGCCCAACCAATAAATTCATTTACTTCATCGCCTTCGGGTATTACCGTAACCTGATTATCATAAGCATATAAATAGCCGTCTTTACTAACTTTATGTCCTGTCAGCACATTTCCACTGATAAACCGAAGATGTTCTTTTCCTTCCAGGACCTTTCCTTCCACAAGGCTTTTGATTGTACATCCGGCAATTGTTTTTATGTATCCTCTTTCCGTTGTTTCGGAACCTGTGATCACAACAAGGCGCGTAAAGTCTGCTATACCTTTATTAAATAAGCGTCCGATAAGGATAACGTCGTCGGGGTTGATCGTCCATACCACATCACCTTTATTCACGGGTTTCAACCGGTTGATCAGTACACCTACATTACCCGCGGGATGAGGCCCTTCCACCTCTACCCGTTCAACGCCGTTTACTTTAAGCGGTGAACCGGCCTTTACACCGACATAAACTTTTCCGGAAGTAAGTTTTTTCAAAGCGTCCAGACCTGTTTGGAAATCTGTTTCCTGACCTTTGACAATAAACTCAAAGTTAGGGGCTAACGGAGCGGAATAATAAGTAGAAACAAAAATGTCGCGGGGTGAATCCGAAGGGCTTGCAACAATGTCATAAGGACGTTGTTTAATAAAAGGCCAGATCCCTGCATTCAGGATCGTCTCTTTTATTCCTTCCGCATTTAAAGTAGAAATACTCTTTCTTTCAAATTCCTCATATTCAATTTGTGCGTCAGGCTTTACCACAATACTAAGCACTTTACGCTTTTCTCCCCGGTTTACTGCGGTTACTTCACCACTGACAGGAGAAACGAATTTGATTTCCGGACGATTCTTATCTACCATTAAGACAGAACCGGCTTTGACTTTATCTCCTACTTTTGCAACAACTTTGGGTACTATACCGTTATAACTATCGGGAATAATAGCATAACTATCACTTACCCTGCCAGTTAAAAGTACGTCGGAAGCTTTGCCTTTCAGATTAATGTCTAAACCTTTTTTAATCTTTATCGCATTTGCCATGATACAATTAAAATAGTTTTTAAAATTTATCGCAAAAGTAAACATTATTTTCATGCTCTAAAACAGTTAATGAAAATAATTACGGAAAAAATTCCTTAATTGCTGTTTACATTAAATATCTTACACACAAAAAGTAATTTTATAATCCAAACCCACAGTGAAATTGTTATAAGGTTTGCAGCATAATTAAAATATTTAATAGCTTTGCTTCACATATCAATATTATTCATATGAGAAATATTATTTTATGTTTTCTGTTACTATTTATAAGTTTTATAACCCTGGCTGCCCGGGATGCATATTATACGGATATCAAAAGTAATTTAATTAAAACTTTACAAGTCAAAGTTGCAGGTGAATTAATCTCACAACCCATCATAGAGTTGAACGGAGAAGAACAAATCGAGATCAATTTCGATGCGCTCGGGCATGAGTTTAACAGGTTTGCTTATTCAATGATTCATTGTAATGCGGACTGGACTCAATCTTCCCTTTCATCGATAGAGTATATAAACGGTTTTCAGGGTTTGACAATCGACGATTTTGCTACATCCATAAATACAACCACACAATATACGAATTATTTGTATTTGTTACCGAATGATGATGTTCAATTTAAAGTTTCGGGTAATTATGCTTTACAGGTTTTTAAAGAAGATGAACCGGATAAAATATTGTTTACGGCCTGTTTTTCAGTTGTTGAACCGTTAGTAAGTATTAATGCAGGTATCACAAGTAATACCATGATAGATGCAAACAGGTCACATCAACAGGTTAATTTCACTATAAATCATAAAGGCATAGATATAGCTTATCCGCAGAGCGACCTTAAAATTTACGTATCGCAGAATAACCGGAGGGATAATGTAGTGAACAATTTGAAACCTACATCTATTCTTAATGGACAATTAGTATATGATAACAACCGCGACTTGATATTTAAAGCAGGCAACGAATACCGCAGGATAGAATTTTTAAGTACACGGTATGCCGGAATGGGTGTAAACGATATACAATTTCATAATCCTTATTACCATATAGAATTACAACCCGATTTAATACGTAGCAATCAGTCCTATCATTACGATCAGGATCAGAACGGACGCTTTTTTATCCGGTGCAGCGGATGTAATGATCCCGACACTGAAGCCGATTATTGCATCGTTCACTTTTCGTTGGTGAGCGAACCGTTTTTGGACGGTTCGGTTTATTTAACCGGACAGCTAACAAACAACGTAATAAATGAGTCCAATAAAATGTCATACAATTTCGATACGGGACAATACGAATTATCACTTTTACTGAAACAAGGAAGTTATAATTATGAGTATTTGGTTGTGAAGAATAACAGCAACCTGGGACAAACTGCTGAGACCGAAGGTGATTATTACCAAACGGAGAATGAATATGCTATTGCCGTATATTTCCGTCCGATGGGTGTTCGTTATGACCGGCTGATAGGTGCTGAAATTATAAGAAATGCCGTTGATACTTTTTAAAATATAGATGAATAAAACGTAATACAACCTCCCTCCAATACTATTTTGTAAATGTTTGTCAATCAACGCTATATCCCATGTTTGTCTTATGTGATATTTTGCTTAGAACCGTTCTAAATAACTCAATTAAACCGATATCGTTTATACCGGAGTAACAAAATGGATTACATTTGTGTTGTTAATAAAAACAACACCCAATATGTCACATAACCATAGTCACGGCCATAACCATTCTCATGCAGAAGGCACAAAGAATATCAGATTAGCTTTCTTTCTGAATTTCTTTTTTGCAATAATTGAACTGATAGGCGGCCTGTTTACAAACAGTGTCGCTATTTTGTCAGATGCTTTACACGATTTTGGCGATTCCATTTCTTTAGGGATCGCGTGGTATCTTCAGAAGTTTTCAGAGAAGAAAAGAGATAAATATTATTCATACGGATATAAACGATTTTCTTTGTTAGGCGCCTTATTTATATCTATGATCCTGCTGGTGGGTTCTATATTTGTTATTCAGGAAAGTATTAAACGAATTATGGATCCGCAAACACCGAATGCACAGGGGATGTTCCTGTTGGCTATCCTGGGAATAGTCGTAAACGGGGCGGCAGTGCTACGGTTGAAAAAAGGTTCCAGTATCAATGAACGCGCTGTTTCCCTTCATATGATGGAAGACGTATTGGGATGGATAGCTGTTTTTATTGTAAGTATAGTTATGATGTTTGTCGATTTGCCGGTTCTTGACCCGTTATTATCTATAGGTATAAGTATATGGATACTGACAAACGTATACAGGAACCTTCGTGATACTTTTCATATTTTATTACAGCAAGTCCCGCAAAATGTAGATATAGAAGGTGTTCAGGAAAAAATAAAACATATAGACGGGGTACTATCCTTGCATGATATACACTTATGGACATTGGATGGCGAAGAAAATATCCTGACAATCCATATCGTGTTATCCGAGAATGCCACGGTTGAACAGGAGACGGAAATTAAAAGCAAAGTCCGTGAAGTTTGTGCCGAATCAGATATTCAACACGTGACCATTGAGTTTGAACGTGTTGGTGAAATCTGTGCATTATCGGATTGCTGATTTTTTTGTATCGGTTTGCAGCATTTTGATTATTCGGAACATCTATATATTATCTGATAGATATTTATCCAATGATCAAATTACCAACATATAATACTTTATAAAATGAAAACCTTACGTTATTTTTTATTCGTTTTTTTTATGTTTACTTTATTCAGTTGCGACAACAATGATACGGAAGTCGATGATGGGCTTTCGCTTTGGAAACCAATACTTACTGTTTCAAATGATGCGAATGAAATAACCGTTGCATTCTCTACATCTTACGGAGGTTTTTGCGGTACGGGAATTGCCAGTCCGGATTATCTGGAGCTTTTTTATTCGGATAACCCGGCGAGTGATTTTAAAAGTTTGGCCAGAACAAATCCCGGTGAAGGTGTCTACTGGCATACTATCCCAAACCTTGTGAATGGGAAGGACTACTATTTTTGTGTGATCGCTTTCAGTAAAAAATATCCTTCCGTTTCCTCTGATATTATTAAAGCCACACCTGATCGGGCAGAATCCCATATCGATAACGACAGCGTGACTTATTTATATAACAAACCTATTGAAAAGGTAAAAAAGGAACTTATGGGCATATCGTGGAAGTTAGATTCCCCTGTTACTCACGATTATCTTCCTAAAGATATGTATTATGAGTTTGATGATGACTTTTTATACATAAAACGTGAAAATGAAGAAACGATAACCGACCGGTTAGAGTGGTTAAAAATAAGAAGCAGATTATTAAATAAACAGGCTTGTGCTTATGTACAAAATTTAAGAAACGAAATGATATTATTTTCCCTTCAAAACGATACGTTGATAATAAAAGATGATATACTCGGAACAATTTATAAATTTGAAAGAATAAAAAATGAGGAATAACTTATAATTCATTAAATGTATAGCACATAAATACTTAGGATCAATTCCATTATTTATGTGCTATTTCATTGTCAGTTTTATAACAAATCCGACGCTAATTCTGCTAAATGGCTTCTTTCTCCTTTTATCAGGTTGATATGCGCGAATATTTCCTGCCCTTTCATTTTATCTATCATATAAGCTAAACCGTTACTCTGGGCATCAAGGTAGGGTGAATCTATTTGCTGGATATCCCCTGTAAACACCATTTTTGTCCCCTCCCCGGCACGGGTTATGATTGTTTTTACTTCATGAGGAGTAAGGTTCTGGGCTTCATCTATAATACAGAATGTTTCGGAAAGGCTTCTCCCCCTGATAAAAGCAAGCGCTTCGATGACCAGTTGGTTGTTCTTCTGGAGGTCGTCAATACGGCGAACATCCGGACTGGTTGGCGAAAACTGGGCTTTTATCACATTCAAATTATCGAACAGGGGTTGCATATAAGGAGCCACTTTTTGCTTCTCGTCACCCGGAAGAAAACCAATATCTTTATTGGCTAAAGAAACGATCGGCCTTGCAAGTAAAATTTGTTTATACACATCAGCCTGCTTTAATGCCGACGCCAAAGCCAGTAATGTTTTTCCGGTTCCAGCCTTACCCGTTACACCTACCAATTTTACATTCGGATCGTTCAAAACTTCAAAGGCAAAACTTTGTTCCGCGTTACGGGGCTGGATACCGTAATTATTTCCTTTTTCCACCTTTTTCACCTTATCGGTAAATGGGTTATAACGGGCTAATACAGAATTACGTACACTCTTTAATATAAAGCAATCGTTTGGTTTTACAATCGTTTTAATATCCAGCAGGTCAATATCGATACCTTCAGGAGTAGCATATATTTTATCAATGATATCCGAATCAATATTATCATAGGTTTCCTGTGCCCGTTCGAAGATATCCACATCAATTACCTTGTCGTTTATATAATCTTCTGTCTCGATGCCCAATGACCGGGCCTTCATCCGGAGATTAATATCTTTCGTAACCAGAATGGTCTGCATGCCCGGATGGCTTTCTGCAACCGACCAGGTACAGGAAAGTATTCGGTGGTCGGGGGTACGTTCCGGAAACGACAAAGCTATTTTTTCCTGATATTTATCGCCTGTGACCACATGCAAAATACCCATTCCGGGTCCGAGCGAAGCACCTTTGAGAAAAAGATCATTGCTTGTCAACACATCCAGTTCACGTACAAATTCGCGGGCATTGTAATTAATCTGTTCACTACCCTTTTTAAATTTATCTAATTCTTCTAAAACCACAATAGGGAGATAAACATCATTGTCCTGAAAATTCTCAATACATTTATAATCATGCAGGATAACATTTGTGTCTAACACAAAATTCTTCTTCACCCCTTTCTTCTTCGCTCCCATAATAATTAATTTTTGTTTTTCTATAATATATTGCTAAATCGCATCTAAATATATAAACAAAACTCATAGCTTATCCTTTAAAAGCCAAAAATGTACGTTTCAGACGAATTTCCATATATTATTTACCAAACCGGGAAACATCTACCTTTTCCTGTTTCTTTTCCTTGTAACCGCCAAACCTCCATGAAAATGATACGCCCACAAAACGGGTATCATCAATATCTTTCATCCGGCTGTATTGATTTCCGGTATCCACTACAATGGAACGGGGTATATTGCTTTTAAACATATTGTTATATTTAAAAGTTAACGTTCCGCGATTATTGGCAAATACCCACTTCAATGCGACGGATACGTCATATAAACTCCCTAACCGGTATACGCCCTGAATCGCGGAAGACAAATAATATCCGCTTACATTTAACTTTATTTTATCCGAAAAGGATATTGTATTATCCGCTTTAATATATCCCGCATACTTCTTATTGTTAAAAGGCTCATCATAAAAATGATCACTTTTTTGCTGCATACGGATTCCATGCAGTGTGAATCTCGAATCGAATATCTTATTAAACCTGACCGGAAGGATTATACCTATAGCGGATTGAATCGAAAAATCAAGGTTCTCAAACCGGTATACATTTTTAAGCTCGCCGGGTTGTTGGTAAGGAAGCTGTAGAAAGTGATCCGGATTATACGATTGCGACAATAAAAAAACATATTTCTGTTTTAGTATATATAAAAACTGCCCTTCATATGAACGGCTTGGTTTTAATTCCGGATTACCATGTATTTCCGTGTAGGAATTAATATAACTTACCTGCGGATTAACACTCCAGTAAGAAGGATAATCCTTATTACTGTGGATATGGAGTTGAAGCATATGCTGGGGAGAAATGGTGTAATTAAATGATGCGTTCGGAAAAAGGGCCCACTCGTCCCAAAGCGTTTTCTTATTACCGTTAGAAGTATAATCAGAGCGGAAATACTCAGCTTTTAAAGAAAGAGTAGCGGAGAAGTGTTCGCTAAAATTGTGTGTTAATTCAGAAAAAAAACTTCCGCTATACTCTTTCTGTTTGTTTTGAGAATTTTTATCCGGGAGCGGTATAAATCCGCTTCCTGTATTATACCTATAGGATATATTTGTATTCGAAACAGAATATCCCCCGTTAATCCCGTAATTCAGTTGCCATCCCCCTTTAAAAGAATATGAATGGTTAATGAAAGCCTGCCATTTAGATATATTCTGTTCGGTATTATACTTTATATCCGTATCGTTTCCACCTTCCCCTTTATCTATAAAGTGTTGTTCATCCGGATTCCGGTAATTGGTAAAATCTATTCCGGCTACTATTTCATTTGCTCCGGTATATTGCAGTTTCGCATTCTGGAGTCTACTATTGTCATCGCTCGTAGTTGTACTGTACCTTGAAAAATCTTTAGCCGAATTATAGTAATCAAACCTGCTCTTTGAGTAACGTGATGATTTACTATCCACGGTATTTATATAATAACTTCCGGATAATTTATCATTGTTTTTTAATGTATAATTTATTCCCAACCTGGCAGTACCCTCCCATCCTTTCCTGTTTCCTCGGTTAAACTGGTTTATTTCCACATGGTCATCATCAAGGGTATGAAGGGCGTACATTTCTTCGCCCATATAGTTTTGTTTTCTTTTACCTTCAACGAGTAGATCCATCGATAATCCGGAGATAGAATACATCAGGTTTGCACGTGTATTTCCATTGGCATAATGTTTTTGTTCATAATTTGCCCCCACTTCTCCCTGAAACATATTTTCATCCTGCGGATTTTCATCTGTCACTACGTTGATCAGTGCCCCCTTCACATTATATTTAGCAGGGGCATTATACATTACTTCAGCGCGGATGACACGCGACGCAGGCATTGTTTTCAATAACCCGACCAATTGTTCTAACGTTAAAGTTGTAAGCTGGCCATTCAATATAATATTGAGATTACTCGCACCCAGCAACTTAATATCGTCATTAGAACCCGTGACGCCCGGCAGTTCTTTTACTAACTCAAATGCATTTGTTACCGCTTTATTTTCCAATAACACAGGTGTGTCATATATTAAGGTACTTCCGCTGACTTTTACATGAGGGCGTTCTGCTGTAACAGTGATATTATCCAGCAGGTATTCTTTTTCTTTCAATATAACCTCGCCTGCTTCACTACCGGCAATTTCATGTATAAATGATTCATACAGCAAGTGCTGAAAATACAACCGGTAATTCCCTTCTTCTACTTCAAATTCAAAAGTACCGCCCTCATCCGTTACCACCGCATCAATATATACAGAATCAGCCGTTTGCAATACAACTGCTACTCCTTCAATGGCATTCCTGTTAACATCCATAACTTTGCCTTTCACCGGTACTACGGCGTATAAGGTATGGCAAAGCAAAACTATCCATCCGGATAAATAAATTTTACGTTTCATATTTCTAAAGTTTTATTATTAATCGGCATATTTAGTTATGCAAATAAATGACCTTTAGTGCGCAAACTGTGTTATCGCTTGCTTACGGAGTGTTATTTAGTCTTATCAGGTGAAGAATTATCGAAACAGATGCCTTATTTTTGTCTTAAACAAAACAGTTATGCGTACACGTTTACGATTTAAGATCATTGCTTTTCTTATTATATTATCAGTAGTGGCATTAGTTATTTCACAGGCATATTGGCTAAGGAACCTCTACGATTCCATCTGGGAAACTACGCAACTGAACATTACAGAATCCATGAAAATGGCGGATTATAAAGAACTGTTCCTCCGCATGGAAAAAATAAAGCAACAAGAGGGGGAAGGCAGGGAAAAACGCTTTATCACTTACAATATTGATGAAGCCGTACAGGGAAGCAGTTCTTCAGATACACTCAAACAGGAAGACGTAACCTTTGTGGAATTATTTCATTTGCTCGATATATTAGGAAACCTGGAATCTGATATACTCCACACCATGCATCAGGTATTGGATTCTATATCTCCCGTCAGTTACTCCCAATACGACAGTTTGCTTGTAGAAGAACTGAAAGAAAAGAATGTATATACGGATCATTCATTACGGGTTATTCAAACAAGGGATTCCATACCGTTTGCCGCTATGGAGTTCAGCTCTACCGATACATCTACCTATATACCAATAGATCAAGGTACGTATTTTGATTATCCGGTTATCTCCCAGCCGGAACAGTTCTACAGGTTATATATTCATTCCCCCACAAGCGCCGTACTCAGGCAGATGGCAGGCATACTGATATCATCCGGTTTACTTTTGGTCCTGATTATCATAGCATTTATTTATCTGCTCCGCACCATCCTTAAACAGAAAACAGTAGAAGAATTGAAAACGGATTTCACCAATAATGTAACGCATGAGTTGAAAACACCTATTGCCGTGGCGTATGCTGCAAACGATGTATTGCTTAATCATAGCGATACGGTCACGGAGAAACAGGTAAGGTACATGAATATCATAAAAGAACAACTTTCCCGCTTAACCGGGATGGTTGAACAAATCCTTACCCTGTCCGTCGAAAACCGTACAACGTTTAAGTTAAACCCGGAAGAAGTACACGTCGCCGGACTTCTTCCTTCGCTGATGGAGCAGCATAAACTAAAGACAAACAAAAATATAACCTTTAAAACCGTTGTACCTGATGATTTTACCATCAAGGCAGATCGGGCCCACCTGTATAATATGATCAGCAACCTGATCGAGAATGCGGTTAAATATACGCATACCGAAGAAGTTCACATAACCATTGAAGCATTTGCTTCAAACGGAAGAAAAAGTATATCCGTATCAGATAATGGTATCGGGATCGCAGAAGCAAACCAGAAAAAAATATTTGATAAGTTCTATCGTGTGCCGCAGGGAAATTTACATAATGTCAAAGGGTATGGATTAGGATTGTACTACATAAAAGATATTATGAATAAACATAACGGATCGGTGACAGTAAAAAGCCAACCCGGAAAAGGTGCGGTGTTTACACTCCATTTCAACAACGAATAAGATATGGATAAGATAAAAGTATTACTGGTAGAAGATGAGTCTACCCTGGCTATGATCATAAAAGATACGCTTGACGGAGAAGAGTTTGAGATCATACTGGCTTCTACCGGGGAGGAAGGCCTGAAAAAGTATCAGGAAATAAAACCCGACATTATCGTATCCGATATTATGATGCCGGATATGGATGGATTTAGCATGGTGCGTCATATACGTAAAACCGACCTTCTCACTCCCATCCTGTTCCTTTCGGCCCGTTCTTCGGCCCGTGATGTGGTAGAAGGTTTTGAAATCGGCGGCAACGATTACCTGAAAAAACCTTTCGGTATGGCTGAGCTGATCATACGTATAAAAGCACTGTTTCGTAAAGTAACCCCTAAAATTCAGTCAAACACTATTTTCCGGATAGGAAACTATACGTTCGACCCCATTAAACAAACACTTGTCGTATATGGAGAAAAACAACTGTTGAGCAACCGGGAATCCGAAATCCTCAAACGCCTGTGCGAATATGAGGACCAGGTACTACCCATGAAAGATGTATTAATAGATCTTTGGGGAGACGATTCTTTCTTCAACGCACGCAGCCTGCATGTTTTTATTACCAAACTTCGCCATAAACTCTCGAGAGACAATTCCATCCGGATTTTAAATATCAGGGGAGTCGGTTATAAATTGATCGTGGATTCGTTATAATTCTGTCTTAGGGATTTACAGTTAGTAAATAAACCTTGTGCGTGCTTTTTCCTGACGGAAGAATAACATTTTCTTCCAGGAAAATACGGAAATCTTTTTGTGCGGTATACCGTGTGCACCCGTTTATCTCCGCATATTTCGATTGATTGATAGACCCGTAATTTTGTAAATAAGAGATCATCCTTTCCTTTCTTTGCTGTAAATCAGGATATACCGGGCGGTTTCTTTTTACCCGTTTCAGTTTACTTTTCATAACACGCCTCTTCAAACGGGGGGAACACCTGAAATTAACACCTTCAATGGTGACTTCAAAAGCCGATTTACCCTTGCTGTCCATGATTTGTCTGGTCCGCAGGGCAACCGAAAAATGTCCGAAATTTTCCATTTCCACATTGTAACCATGGGATAACTGAAAACTGATATATTTGAATAAAGCTTCCAAAGCCCCTTTTATATCAGCTGAATTGAGCGAAGATACTTCATTAATGAACTCGCAGATATCATCAATATGCTTAGTACCTCTCGGCAGAAGACGGGCATGTGATAATGGCTTTCCCTTACGGTCTTTCGGTTTGGGCGTTTCATAAACGCAAAATTTTACCTCCATAGTGACGGTTTTTAGAATGAACAAGAATATTTCCTCAAATTTAATAGCATAAAAATGATTTGCTATAACTATCAGTAATATAACCGATAATTATCTGCAGGCTTTCGGGTAACTATCAACAAAGCTGCCGATAATTATCGACAAACAATTTTCTGCTGTACAAATATATTATTTATATCTATTTGATCAGTTTATTTTTTTATTAAATCACCTCATTCGTGTCTATTAAAATTTGCAATAGTTCTTTGAAGTAATTGAAAAATAATTAGTTACGTTTTTTTGAGAAGACGAATTTGAATTATAGATTTTTCTCTTTGGGCAATCATTAACAGTATTCTTTAAAGATAATTTCAGTAGTTACCTTTCCTTTCTTTTTCTTTGCCCCCATAAGTAAGAATGGGTAAGAGTCAATGCTGGATATCATAGAATCCCGATCTTCTTCTCTAAAGGATGTATAAAGTAAAAAAAGGTTTTTAAGTTGAAATTTGATAAGATTATTTAATTATTAAATGAATAGTTGTTAGAGATGGAATGGCTAAATTGTCATTTTAACAAACTATTTTTAAATTATATGTATTTAAAATTTATTTAATTTTTTTCAATTATTAACTATAGTTGTATATGTATGTATATATAATTTATGTTTGCAAAAATAATTTATATATTAAAATTATGCCACCCATATACAAATATATCTTTTATCTAATATTTTTATTAAATTCCATGTGCCATTATGCACAAGACATGTTTAATGGAAAAATTCTTGATTCACAAACTCAAGATTATTTACCATATGTAACTATCTTGTCAACTGATAGCATGATAGGAACAATAAGTGATTCTATTGGTAATTTTAAGATTGAACTTAAACATGAAAAAGAAGTTTTAGTTTCCTGTATCGGGTATAACACAATCCTATATACATTATCAAAAGAAAATAATTTAATTCAACTAGATAAAGTATCGTATAGGATTCCAGAAATAATTGTTACTCCAATTGATATAAATGATCTCTTACAGAAAGTTATAAGAAATTATGACATTAATTATCCTATAGAATCTACAAGTATGATAATTAACTTAAAACAACATCATACAACAAATGAAAGAATTACAAAATCAATAGATATGAATGGTAACTTAGTGTTACCTTTCTATAAACTATTTGAAAAATACTCAAAATTTAATTTAACTGCATATGATGCTAAAGTAGAGAGATTATCAGACAACATTACTTTTAATTATCCTCCTCGAAAACTATTGAGTATTTACTCTTTTCCTTATATATTTTTAAAACATCTTCAAAAGAAAAAAAAACAATATGAAATAGATGTTTCATTAGCTTATAAAGAGAATAATATTGATATTTACAAAGTTGATTTTAAAAACAAAAATAGGAAAAATAAAAATATGTTTAATGGAACGTTTTTTATTGAATCAAATTCTTTTGCTATTATAGGATGTATAATAAAAGAAGATAAGTCTAATAAAAAAGATGTGTATATCAGATTAAACAATGAAAAGCAAGAAGCTTTAAAATATATATCAGCTGAAGCATCAATACATTTTGTAAATATTAATTCCAAATATCAAGTTTCTCTTTTAAAAATAGAGGAGAATTTTTTATTAGGAAATGAACAAATTAAAATACATAATGAAATATCTTTTAAAAAAACATTGGATTTATCATTGATTCCACAATCAAAAATACTTGATGTAAATAAAGATCTATATAAACAATTAAAATTATTATTTTATACTGATGTCAATTAGAAATTATCATTATATAGTTCCAATAATAAATTTGAATATAGAGTTTATTCAGTATAATGAATATGAATATATAAATTTACCACTTTGAATACAAGGTTAATTCAATATCTTTTTTTCAGTATATAATAATTAACTACATCGTTTATATTGAACATAAAATATACTCCTCCGCTTGCCTGTCCTCTTGTCAGAGGGTCTGTATTGATTATGGGTTGCGGACGATCAGGGACGTAGTTTTCCATTCCTTCCAAGCTGAAACTTTTTAATTCACTGTAATTGGAAATAGGGGGTGCCTTGAAAGATAACATGAAAACAGCAGGGGGCATCGTTGTGTAATCAAATTTCCCGGACACAGTATCTCCATTTTGAATATATTGGTTAAAATCTTTAGATAAAGGAAGATGCATAGGGGAAACGATTAGTTCCTCATGATTATTTTGTCTATCAAGTCTGATCAGGTTGCCAGATTGTATAGCCTCTAATATTTCAGGTTTCAGCCGGATTTCTTTTTTATTAGAAAGAACATCTATGAGCCATAAAGAGTCTTTGGGAGTCCACTGGGCGCAAAGGTTATTTGCAAACATAATAAATAAGAGAATAAACGTCCATTTTTTCGACATACTTATCCTACTTTATGAGTAAAACCATTTTAATATTGCAAATAAGAAAAATAATCCTGGTATTATAAAAATATTTTTAACTAAAAAATATTATCTAAAATTATAAAATGTATATTTGATATATATTATTTCATTCTCCGAAACATAATTCCAGAAATTTCTTTCATAAAGAAGAAAAATCCTAATACTATAATGCAATCTTTCATAACTTTACGGAAGTTAAGCGTATAGTTACCTTGGAAAATGTCTAAAGTTGTTTTGAACATAAGATAACTAATAAGAGTAAAAATAAAGGTTATGAATATTATTTTTACAATTCCAAAACATACAAGAAATTTCTTTATTCTTCTTGGTGGACCTTTTTTAAACAAGAATGCTACTTCATTCATGGATTCTTTATTTAAATTCGAGTATTTCAACAAATCTGCAATAAACCAGTACATATCAGTATTAATAAATGGATTTAGATTAAAGAGGAATAAGAAGAATGATAGTATGGCTACATTTAATAAAGCATTTTGATCCGTTACACTGTATAGTAATAAATATATCGTTGTAACAATTAATTGAAAATAAAATCCTCCCATATCAACCACTATTCTTTTTTTTCCTGACAATGTCCAAGACGGGTTCACATCAGCGTACAAAACAGGCGAAAAAAAGTAAAACCCAAAACCTATACCATTACTTTTTTTCCCATAATATTGTAATGCAGTACAATGTCCAAATTCATGAAATATAATAAGCGCAGCTAAAGAAATGAAGAAAATTGAATAATTCATTTGTCCTAATTCGGATTGACTAAATAGCTGTGTGTTAAATATAGTCCAACCGACTGTAAAAATACAAAAAAATAGAACTGGTAAGGCTATGTTTTTTTTAAAAAGGAAAAGTAAACAATTACAAATTTTCCATAATGTATTACCAGGTATTATTATTTTCTCTAAATGAATATGAGATTTTTTTTTTGTATTTATATCATTTGTTTCCAGTATACCATTTTTGTATAAATCATTTTGAAATAGTTCTTTAATACGCTTATAGTCAATGGCTTTAGCTTTTCCTTCTGTTAATTTATCCGTAATAACCCGAATTGAATCGGCACCGTTAATTTGACCTACGATTGATATTGTCGAAAACGAAACAAACATCTTTGTTCCAAAACTGTCATTGAATAAAAGGTAATGGTTATCGGAAATCTTTTCCCATCTGACCCCATTATGTAAAATCGGTATCCAATCCAAATCAATATTTTTTTCAATTGTCATGGTGATATCTTTAGCTTATTGTAAGTTTTTTCATCTGTTGGAAATACCATAAATGATTTGTGGTTAAGTATATAAAATTCGTTTTTGGAAATACTAAAAGATGTATAGAATTTTTTCGTAACAGGTTGTTTGAATGTATCTAATTCATTATTATTATTTTTCCATTTATATATTGATAAGAGAGCATCCCATTGGTGTACACTCTCTGGCTGGATAAGTGTATCCAGATTCTTCACAACTGTATTTATTATAGATGGTATATAGTCAAGTTTTATTAATGAAGAATTAATATGATCAACAAAATGTTCACCAATTATCTTATCTGCATTATTTGTGATGCAAAGACCATTTAAAATATTTGATTTATATAGATAGTTTATCATTCCGAAACCTTGATGAAACATAATATTAGTACGTTTGAATTGAATATTAAGTAAGTTTTTTTGAGTGTTTTCAATTCCTTTATTACCATCCACAAAAAAAATAATTTTATAACCTTGGCTTATAAGTGATTTTATCTTAAAAAAAAGATTAGAGTCTTTGTGTCCTATTAATTTAAAGGTGATTGACTGATTATTCCAAGGAAGTCTTCGTTCTCTTAGTTTTTCAAAATATGGGGATTGACGTGATCTCAAAGAATCACTTACTAAAATTGCTACTGGATAACCTGCTGTAAAAAAAGTTAAAGGAACAAGTTTAAATAGTCCAAAACAATAAGAATAAAATATATTATGTACTTCTATTGCCTTATACCACGACAGAGGAATGTCAACTGACAACTTATTATCCAAATACTTTTCAAGTGTTAAATTTGTTGATTGTTTGTATTTTATATATTTTTCAGCTACTTTAAGAATGACAGCAGAATCTGTTATGCCCCAAAGTGTATCCAGAATTGCGGCCAACTTTGCAATAAATAACTCTTCATAATTTTTCATTCAAAAAATAATTTTTCAATTGTTTTTTTATTTTCAAGTTTAAGATGAATAGATGGTATTCTTTTTAAGTGTGAATTAAGTATAATACTATTTGTCATATTTTTCGACCTATTTGTGTACTGTACATAATATGTACCTGATTCAAATTCATATTTATTATCAGCATTTAATACGTAATTAACCTCAACCTTGTGAGAATTGAGATCAGTTAATCGTATACCTCCTTTAACTGTGCTTTTCATTACTTTATTCATAGGTTGTGTAGAGTATTGAAGTGCGATAATTGCCTTAGTATTTTCGTCAATAATGAGATATCCCGTTTGTACAAAATTACCTTTTCGCAAGTGAAAATTAACCTTTATAGCTTCATTTTCACGATATTGAATATATTGGTATTTATTGAAGTTATATTTTTTATAATTATTAATTACTCCCTGCTCTTGTAATGAGATCATTTTTGCAAAACTGCTCACGCGTATTGGGTATAATTGACTTTTTGCTTTCTTCGATATTTTTTCAACTTCAGAAAGTTTACCCACTAAAGGTGGTTTTTTCTTATTCGGTTGTGAAATCTGCAAAATTCCCTTATAATATATTAATGAACTAGAGTCATTTGCATCAAAAATATCAATAACCGCATGAAGAGAAAGAGAAGGCTTAAATGATTGAACATATAGTTCAGGAATTTTTTCGATGACTTCCTTAATCAACGCTGCTGGGTCTAGCGGTTTAACAATAACTTCATTTAAAAGTTTAATGTCAGAATTCATATTTACTGTTTCAAAATTATTTAAAGACTCAATCACCATTTTTTTAGGCTCATAACTTATGTGAATGAGCATCAATGTATCAGATGGTATTAATCCTGCTTCCGGAATTATAACAATTCCTGCCGAATCCGAATACCAAAAACAACGCTGATCTGGAATAGTTACATATACCCCCTCAATAGGATTGTTATGTTCATTTACAATTTTTAAATGAATAGCATTATGTTGACTAAAGATAATCTGACTTATTATTAATCCAATAAAAATATAAATCCAGCTTATTTGATTCATAAGTAAAAAAACTATTTAAACCAACTATCATTTAATAATGATAGTTGGTTTTGAGTTGTTTTTAATTGTTGATTTCAATTAACAATCTGGAAACCAAATGTATTCACCGCTATCAACATCAAAATCTAGAATTCTAATCATTTCTTTTCTTTCTTCCAAAGTTTCTAAAGAAATACTTTCTGAAGAAAATACTTCATTGTTCATTTCGTTCTTTTCCATAATGTAAATATTATTAATTTATTTTGCTGCAACTTTACGCCTGCAGCTTAACGCTTTTATAATAATTAATTAAATTATCAATTTTAAATTTCTAAGAATACATTTTATTATTGTAATCATCATGAAATTTATAAAGCGACAAATATATTTATAATAATGATATAAAAGCAACAAATTAATATTTAATTTATATATATTAATTTAAAATGTAATTTTTAAAATATGGTTTATTATTTTGAATTATGTCAAAAATTAATAATTAAAGAATATAATTTAAAATATTGACAAATCATATAAAATTTGCTCTATTTATATGAAATATGATTCTTAAATACAGATATATACAATTTGTAATTTTACATATTTACATTTAACTGATCCAATTTTGTATAAAATAGAAATAAACATAAGTGACCAATTATTCAATGGCTATTATATGCAAAAAGTTTCAGATGAGGTAGAAGCTATATTAAAGTGAAGTTTTTGATCATTATTAAACGGAGAAATAAATTATTTATTTTTATATGCTTATGTATCACAGAGCAATTCACTATATGATACAGCAAAATGTGATGAGTGAATCCATCTGTTGTCTGATATTTTAGTCAAGACTTTTAAAACTTTAAACCAACTTCCAATAGGAATATCATTTATGGATTCAATATATTGCTTTCATGATAGAGACCAAAAGTAAAAGAGTGGGGCGAGGTACATAAAAAATAAAACAGGAGAACATCCAGCTTTCGTATACTTGTAGGGTATGCCATTGGGGAATAAAAAGATGTTGTATAGTCAAAGAGTGTTTCAGATGCCGCAAGTTTGGCTTTGATGATTTAGTCATGCTTATTGTCTGCGGTCTGCATAATTACAGAATATCATTGAAAATGTATCGTATTGAACTTCATTCAATATAATGTGTATTATAAATAAAATGTTTTATATATTTGTCAGATACATAAAGAGAATCTGTTCGGAATGATTTTTTGAACAAAATTAACCACTTAGATATACCAATAATTTAAAATATAACTTCTATGACAATCCATTTTAAAAATATCGCAGTTGTTTTTTATTTGTTTTTCTTCCATATCGGTTATGCACAAACTCCCCGGGAACTCAGATCCTGGCTGCCTGATGCGTCGGGATGGACTATACAGGAGGACATAGAGGTATTTAATCCGGATAACCTTTTCGACCGTATAAATGGTGCGGCACCCTTGTTTATTGAAAACAATTTCCGGGAAATGACTTCTTTGGAATATAAAAAAGGCGACGATTACATTACTATCCAGGCTTATCGTCACGCATCACCACAGGACGCCTTTGGCATGTATGCTTCCGAACGTTCTTCTGATCTGGCTTATTTACCCATAGGTGGGGAAGCACAGGGAGACGATAAGATTCTTTACTTTTTTGCCGGAAATATATATGTGAAGATGTGGACGAACAGCAATGATGACATAACTGAAACGATCCGTATGATCGGGAAAAGCCTTGCTGACAGGATTGACTCCGAAGCCGCATATCCTCCCCTTATCCAATTGTTTCCTGAAAGGGGAAAAATTCCCCATACGGAGTCCTATGTAACGTCCAGTTATATTGGTCATGATTTTCTTAAATCCGTTTATTCTATTAAATATGAAAGTTCCGGGCAAGCCTTCCAGCTTTTTGTAGTAGATGGGGCGACAAAAGAAGGAACAGAAGAAGTGTTGAAGAAATATTATACATTTACCAAACAACCAACGGATTATAAAGAAGGAGGATTATTGATTAAAGACCGGTATAACGGCGATATACCTGTGGTGTGGAAAGGGCGGTATATTATCGGTGTTTTTAATGAAAATGGTGAAACAATAGCCGATGCCGGAAGTTATGTAAATGAACTGGCTGCAAAATTATAAGATAAATAAAAACATTAAAATCCATCCGTTATTATGAAGAACAAGAAAGTCAACAGAAGAGATTTTTTCCGTTTGTCGGCTACTGCCGGAGCGGGCGCTTTATTGATCCCGAATGTATCAGCAGCTTCTCAACTGCCGGTATCCAATAGCAAAGCTAAGGATGAATATCCTGTCCGGACATTGGGACGTACGGGTATTACGGTTCCTGTAATAAGTATGGGAGTTATGCGTGCTGACAACCCGAATGTCGTGAGAGCTGCTTATAATGCAGGTATTACTCATTTTGATACGGCGCACGGCTACCAAAACGGAAGGAATGAAGAGATGCTCGGAAACTTTTTTAAAGACAAATCCCGCGACTCATTTACCATCGCAACAAAAGGAAAATTTGATTATCCCTTGTCTGATAATTTTGAAAAAGAGTATACGGAACTACTGGATACCAGTTTGAAACGTTTACAAATGGATTATGTCGACATATTTTATGCCCATGACCTGAAAAGCCCTGAAATGGTTAAAGATAAAAGGGTAATAGATATTTTAAAAAAATTCAGGAGTGATGGTAAAATACGGCACATCGGCTTCTCCATGCATAATCATAACCCCGCTCAGATAGATGCCGCCATTGAAGCCGGTATTTATGATGTTATCCTTTTAAGCTATAACTTTAAACTGGATAATATAAAAGAGACAGACGAAGCGATTGCCCGGGGAGCCAGGGCAGGAATCGGTTTTGTTGCTATGAAAACGATGACAGGAGGTACTGAAGATGCAGATGGTAAGAAGCAGATTAACGGCCAGGCCTGTTTGAGATGGGTATGGAAAAACGAAAATATAGCAACGGCAATTCCCGGCTTTACCAATTTTGAATTGTTAGACGACTGTCTTGCCGCAGCAAAAAATCCGTCTTTAACATCCGGCGACCGCCAGTACCTGGCTTCCCTTTGCGATAAAGAAATGTTATATTGCCAGCAATGCGGTAAATGTCTGCAGCAATGTGCTCAGCATCTGCCTGTCCCCGACCTGATGCGGGCTTATATGTATGCTTACGGTTATAAGAATGCGAGTTTGTCGAAAGAAACATTAGCTGAAGTAAATCTTACGGATGAAGCCTGTTTGAATTGCGGAAAATGTCAGGTTGAATGTACTTTGGGGTTTGATGTTTCAAAAAAGATTGCCGCTATTAAACCGGTTATACACGTGCCGGATGTTTTTCTGACATAGAAAATATACCGGATATAGATAGGTCAGATTGTACGGATTGTTCAAAAGTATCATGTGACAGAAACAATCCATATGATCTGATTTTTTTTGTTGACCTGTATTCATGTTAATAAACAATCAAATTGTAATGAATAAAAATAAAACTGATATTCTAAATAACATTTGCTACACAGAACTCGTTTACGACCGGATAAACAAAAAACTGAACAGTAAATTCTCAAAACATGAGATAGAGAAGATGCTTTTTGATTATATAAATGAAACGCAAGAAATATTTTTCCAAAAGGCAGGAAAAAACTTCTATATAACAAATGAAGAAAGGAATATTAAAATAACGATCAATTCAAATACCTACAGAGTAATAACAGTTGATAAGTTAATGCACACCTAAATTTATAGTATGTACCGGGAGTATTCACCTGACATACGGCTTTCGCACCTGATAGAAGCTTATTGGATAGCGGATGGTGTCGTCGAAAAACCTTTCACACAACAGATAATTCCCGACGGTTGTGTTGATATTATCTTTGATTTTAAAAATTGGAAAGATGCGCAGTTGGTTGGTACAAAGACCTCTTTGTTTGAGTTCAGTTACCAGGTAGGCTCAATACAGATGATGGGTATTCGTTTTACACCGGGTGGTATAACAGCTTTTACCCATATTCCCGTTTTTGAATTTACCAATCAAAGCATAACATTCCCTTTTTCGGAAACATTGCTTGATCATTTTTTTTATGAACAATTGTCTGATAAGGAGCGTATGCAGGATCGAATCGCATATATCAACCAGTATTTCTTAAATCGTTTACACCAGCTTTATATGTGCGATAATCGAATAACACATGCTATATCATTCATTTTAAACAGCAAAGGACAGACAACTGTTAGCCAAATAGCCGAAAAAGTATGTTTAGGCGAACGTCATTTTGAACGTAGGTTCAGGGAGGTTGTGGGAATATCTCCTAAATTATTCAGTAATGTAATACGATTCCGGTTTACGTGTCAATACATCGGGCATCATGCTAAAACCAGCTTATCTGATATATCCGTTTTATGTGGATATTACGATTTAGCACATATGAACAAAGATTTCCGGCGTTTTGGTAATTTTTCACCTGCAGGCTTAATGGATTGTATAAAGTAAGTTTCAGATTTGAGGAAAACTATTTTAGTCCGAATACCCTATTAGTCTAAAAGCCCCAGTTTTCTGGCGTAGTCAATAGCTTCGAGCACATTAGCGGCATTCATTTTCTGCATAATGTTCTGACGGTGTTTATTTACAGTATGGATACTGATTGAAAGTGTGTCGGATATTTCTTTGCTCATCATACCTTTACGTGCCAGTTCGAGAACTTCTTTTTCCCTTACCGAAAGTTCAATTCCGGAGGTTTTACCGTTTATGGGAAAAGATATAGTTTCTCCGGTCCTGTAGTTAATAATTCGTAATTTCAGATGATTAAGCATAGCAATATCGGGTGATATATCTATGATGCCCAACAAAAGCCACGGACGACCCTCCTCATTCAGTTCCAATATTTGTTGCTGAACAATGAAACGCATATAAACATTTTCTGCATTTCGTGCCCTTAATTCATAGATATGCTTATAGTTTTTCCGTTCTCCCAAAGGGATAGATTCAAGATAATCAAATAGATTTCTTTGTGTTGCCAACATGACAATATAATCATCAGGATGAATCCGGGTTTCAAGAAAATCTGGAGCTATATTTTGTGAATGGATCACTTCGGAGTTATAACCGAAAATACTGAAGTTATCTGACAGAAACCAGTACCGGGTTTGGTACTCAGCAACAAATACGCTACTGTTATTCACCTTTGCCAACATCTCTATACACGGACGGTGTTTTTCCCATATCCTCTCTTTTTCTTTTTGAAACATAAAATTCTGTTCTTTAATGTCACAGATTAGCTAAAATTAGTAATTGACATAGAATGATATCCCGAATAACTTTGCACAAAAATAAACATAATTATGGGTAGAGCACAAGCTGAGCCAAATAAACAAAAGAAAATCAAGAAAACATCAAAGATCATGGTAGTCATTCTTTTATCCCTTATAGGTCTTTTAGTTATAGCATTATGCGTAGTTGGGATAAATAGCCCGGGGAAGCTGCCCCCTCTGAAAAATCCGGAGGGCGGCATTATTCAAGGCTCTATTTCAGAGAAAGTCTGGATAGACATCAACGGAATCAAACAGGGTATGTTTATCCGGGGAGAAAATCCGGATAATCCTGTTATACTATACTTGCATGGGGGACCCGGTACACCTATGCTGCAATTTATATTGTATTTAGAAGAAGGTGAGCGACCGGAAAAATACTTTACAGTTTGTTACTGGGACCAGAGAGGTGCGGGAATGACATATAGTAAATATACTGACCCTCAAACAATGACGATTGAGCAAATGGTGGAGGATACGCGCGAAATTACAAACTATCTTAAATCACGGTTCGGCCAGGATAAAATATATCTTTTAGGACACTCCTGGGGTTCATATCTCGGAGTTAAAACAATAGAAAAATATCCGGAGGACTATCTTGCATATATTGGTATTGGCCAAATAACCAACCAAACGGAATCAGAACGTTTAGCCTATCAGTATATGCTAAAACACGCAAAAGAGATGAATGACCAGGATGTTGTTAAAAAGTTAGTAAAATATAACCCCAATGCAGATGGTTTTCCTCAGCTTGATTATCTTTTGAAAGCAAGGACTGAAATTCTTAATAAATACGGGATCGGACATTTGCATCGGGGACTTACTTTTCAAGATATTTTCAAGGCGTTCTTTGTCTTTAAAGGATATACGCTAAGTGAAAAAAAGAACTGGTTTTCAGGTGCCGATTTTTCTATGGTACATTTGTTTCCGGTCATCCTGAATGATAATCTTTTTATATCATCAAAAAAAATTGATCTTCCATTTTATATCATTCAGGGAGCTTATGATTATCAGGTTTCGCAGGTTCTTGCAGAGAAGTATTTAGAGGTTTTGGATGCTCCTAAAAAAGAGTTCATTTTATTTGAAAATTCTGCCCATTCACCTAATATGGAAGAATCTGTAAAATTTATACGGACTATCCGGGGAATAGCGGAACAGAATTCAATGTGATTAATAAAGTCGGTTTTTTACAAAGAGTTACTCAAACAAACCCTGTATTTTTGTACATTTATAAGAAGCAATAGCAAATACGCAAAACAGATATGAAATCATGAAAATAACGTTAATCATTATTGGGAGTTTGATCATCCTCATCTTTTGTATATATACTTATTATGGCGGGTTTAAAAAGATATCCCTTACCACAGATCAGCAGGGTGGAGAAACGATCGTTTACGAGAAAGTGACAGGCGACTACAGCCAATCTTCTAAATACACCAACAGGATTTACCATACTTTATTAAATGAAGATAATGTGGTAACAACTAAGGGAATTGGTATTTTTTATGATAACCCCCAAAAGGTGGATAAAACAAAACTCCGTTCTGATGTCGGTTGTGTATTGGACCAGACAGATAGCACCACAATCAACAAATTATCCGGTAAATATCAGATTAAAATCCTACCGGAAGGAGAATTCCTTGTAGCTGAATTCCCGATGAAAGGAAGCTTATCCTTTATCATGGGAGTTATGAAAATTTATCCGGTCATCAACAAATATAGTGAAGAATACAGTCTAAAAGACAGTCCTGTTACGGAAATATATGATGTCCCGAACAAAAAAATCATATACCGAAAGAAATTGAAATAACACACAAATAACAAGTTAAGTCGTATGTTAATCAAGATAAAACCAAAAAGTCTGAAAAGTTTTAATTTATGACTTATTTACGGATTGTTCCAAAGGTATTTTATTATCAGGGCAATCCGTATAATCTGATTTATACTGTCTACATGCAGGTAGATTTTTTCCTGTGGATATATTTTATTTGCTCAATGATCTTTTCCTGAACCGTTTCGTGGGAAAGATCATAACCAGTTTTGGGCACAGGGTACCTGTAGAATAAAATGTAAAAGGAGAATTATCCCAGGTGGTTTCATGTCAATAAATATGAGGTAAAAACAATTAAATAAGCATTGCTATAAAAATAGTAATTTATTTTTTTTAATATTGAGGTTTGTTAAACAAATAATGGTAATATGACTGAAAAATTCAAAGACTACGAGAAAACAATCCGAAAGAAGCACAAAATAGGCTGGACACCGGCTTTCAGAGATAAAATGGCAATAAATATCGAAAAGAAACACTTTATTCCGCTTACCCTTAATACACTTGAACAATTAGGCTGGGATCTGGTTTTCCAGGATGAAGAAGAAGGTATTGTAGAAGCAAAAATACAGGGACAGCTAAATCAATGGACGGAAAAAATCACCGTATTGTATGATTACAGGAGGATAGAGGTAACAAGTAAATCCCTTGGAAACGAAATGTGGGATATGGGACGTAATTCCAAACGGGTAAAATTATTTATGTATGCTTTTCAGGAAATATTCAATGAGTTAGCAAAAGAGGGACTTGCAAGCATAACAACAGCTTTTGAACAAAAAAGGAACTGGGATGATTATGTCGTTCCCGATACTCTTCCACCTCCTCTTTCCCGGAAGAAACCGGAGGCAAGTATCCTTCTTGCCGGAAGCTTTATAAGCGCTCTGCTTTTAGGATATTTTCTTGGGCTTTTTGCTTACAAAGCATCCTACATATTAGTATTATATGAGATATTTACCGGTTTTATGCTGAGTTTTATATTTACCTATCTTATGAGGATCAGTAATTATTACGGACAAAAAATAAACCAAATTTTGATCGGTTGTATCCTTTTGATTTATTCCTTATTTTATTATGTCCATTACCATTTAATAATATCCAACGATATGTTTCTTTCTGTAAACTTTATTGAATATATTTACCTGAGATTTACCGTAGGTTTATTTAAAGGTGATGGCATACTCATTTTTTTAATTTGTTTTGCCTTACAATCCGGGTTTACCTGGATGCTGGCTTCTATTCGTATTGTATCGAAAATCTCAGAATACCTTTTACAAAGAGTTCCTGCGGAAGTAATCGATTTCGCTTATTATCATCTTATAAAAGATAAGACGGAAGAGCAGGTAAGGATGGAACTGGCGAAAAAGGGATGGACGGAAGAAGAACAGCAAAATGAAGTATTTGAAGGTCTGTATGCTCTGCATGAGATTTCGGAAACAAACAGGATATGATTAATTTGAAATTATAAAAATTAAAATAATACCTTAATATCATGAGTAAACATTATTGGTTTTTATTGTTTGTATTCTGTCAATACAGTCTTTTATACGGACAGATCGACCAAAAGCTGATCGAAGATATCCGCCATACGGGTTACATCCATAGTCCGCTACCGTTGGATTACAGTAAGGCTTTCGAAACCTATGGGTTAACAAAAAAAGTATTGCATTCCGATATGTTATGCGATATGGAAAATATGGATAACTGGTCGCACAAAGGTGTAGGCGGAATGAGGCAGACATCGGAACGAAGGGTTACCGGTAAACATAGTTTAAAATTAGTGGCTCCCACTGTTATTGATGAATTTCTCGACTGGGGATTAGGACGGGGAACGTCTATGGCGAGTTTTGATGTTGGAGGTTCGGATTGGGGGAAATACAACCGTATAAAGTTTTATATTTATCCCGATTGTGAAGGCGCTCGCAGCATTTACCTGAATTTATACGTTGAAAACGACGGGAAGATTAAAGTCCCTGATAAATACGGACGTGAAGGTTACCACGAAATAAACCTTATCAACGGGCAATGGAACGAATGCTTTGTAGAAATGACAGAACTTGCGCGTGACAAAGTGACCAAACTATCCTTTGCCATTGAAGTTTTCGGTAAAGAAAGAACAATGGGTGATTCCCTGAAATTCGATATAGACGCAGTGGAACTGCAACAAATAGAGAATCCGGAAGTAGTAAGTGGATGGAGACCTGCCGAAAACCGAATTATCTACTCCACTACCGGATACGGAAAGGATAGTAAAAAAACAGCCATTATAAATGTAAACAACCATGACGGAACTTTCCGGATATTAGATAACACTACGAAAAATGTTGTTTATAAAGGTGCGGTCCAATCGGTCAATAGTGCAATCGGTAATTTTGAAACAATTGATTTTTCAGATTTTAAGGAAGAAGGAGAATATCTTTTAAAAGTCGGCGACGTGATAACGCCTTTTCCGTTTTATATCAACAGGGATATATGGGATAATTCCGCCTGGCGGGTATTGAATTTTATGTTTGTCGAACGATGCGGTTACCCGGTACCGGAGAAACACGGAGCCTGCCATTCGGATTTAAACGGCGAGCATAACGGGCTATTGTTTACCGTAAACGGCGGTTGGCATGATGCTGCGGATATGTCTCAACAAACTTTGCAAACGGGAGAAATCGCATTTGCTATGCTTGAAATGGCGAACAAGGCCAAAGAAAAGGAAAATACGGACCTTTACCTGCGCTTAATGGAAGAAGCCCAATGGGGATTGGATTATATACTGAAAACCCGTTTGGGTGACGGTTACCGTATACAGACCTGGGGAACGAATCTATGGACAGACGGTTTTATAGGAACGATAGACGATTCGGGCCGACGCCAGGTTAAAGTACACAACCGGGCGTATGAAAATTTCCTTTTTTCGGGCATTGAAGCCTATGCTGCTATGTCGATTGAAAAAGATAAAATGCTGAAAGAGCACCTTAAAAAGGTGGCAAAGGAAGATTTTAATTTCGCATCCGAACGTTTTGAAAAATATGGATATAAAGAATTATCCGGAGCCGGGGGCGGTGGAGACCATGCGGCCATGGCATCGCAAAGCCAGTATATGGCGACCATTTCGTGGGCGGCAAGTATGCTTTATAAACTGACGGGTGAATCTTATTACGCAGACAAGGCCGCTGACGCGATAAAATATACCATCCAATGCCAGCGTACAGAACCGATAGGTGATGCCAATGAAACACGGGGGTTCTTTTACCGCGATCTGGAAAAAAGATCCATTGTACATTACACACATCAGTCGCGCGATAATTTATATATGCAGGCATTAACCGCCTTATGTGAAACCCAACCTTTACATAAAGACTTTAAAACATGGGGAAATTCGATCCGGTTACATGGCGAATACCTGAAAAATATCATGAGATATGTACAACCTTACGGAATGATTCCAAGCGGTGTATATCATATAGACGAAGTAAAAGATTCGGCTAACTTTTATGCAGTTCAGGTTGGAATACGAAGCGGTGCGGATGATGATTACAGGGAACAACTTGAAAATGGTTTTAAATTGGATAACGAACATTACCTGAGGGTTTTCCCGGTATGGTTTTCATTTAAAGGGAATGCGGCGGTTCATCTCGCTACAGGCAAATCTGCCGCATTATGCGGTAAATTCATGAAAGATGATGAATTGATTGATATTGCCGAACAGCAATTATACTGGATAGTAGGAAAAAATCCGTTTGGTCAGTCGTTAATATGGGGAGAAGGAAGTAACTACCCTCAACAATATACGGCATTGCCCGGAGAGACAGTAGGAGAAATACCGGTAGGTATGCAATCGCGTTTTAATGAAGATACTCCCTATTGGCCACAGTTTAATACGGCGACTTATAAAGAGGTATGGGGTACGCCCGCCGGAAAATGGTTTTCACTCATTTCAGAGTTTTGATATGTATATATTATAAACCACAGATTGAACAAACGGATTGTTTATGATAGTCCGGATAAATTTAACCTGTGGTTTATAATTACCCGTTGGCATGATCCAGGATGGATGTATCCTCGCTGGGTAATATATGCCGTGCCAGCATGGTTGGCGGCGGATCTATGTTATCTACTTTTACTTTATTGCCGTTCTGTACACAATAAAGATTCTTGGCTATCAACTTCCCTTCTTTGAAGTTAAAGACAAGTTCCGGATTAAAATGCCGGCCATTGATTCTCACTTCAAAATGTAAATGGTCGCCATAGGCCCTACCCGTCTGTCCGCTGACAGCTATCTGTTGTCCGGCTTTAACTTCTTGCCCGGCTTTAACCAGATTTTTTGAGTTGTGGCTGTAAACCGTCTCCAGGCCATTATAATGACGGACTACGATTACATTACCATACGTGTCGCTTCTTTTAGATACCCTGACAACACCGTCGAAGGTAGCATAAATAGGATCCCTGCTTCTTCCTGCCAGATCCATACCGGCGTGATTTCTCCTTCGGCCGGCATACCGCGAAACGATACGCGCTCCTTTCATAGGCATCGCGTATTCTTTGTCGGTTAACATCGACAGGTCTATAATTTCCACATTACCATTGGCAAACAATTTCGGATCGTTTGCAGCCACATCGTATTTATCCGAAGCGGAAAAGGTAAGTGTAACGTCTTTAAACGGATAACCCAACTCTTCTTCGTCCGGTTCTTCATAAAAAAAGTTCATTTCCCAAGAATAGGGGCCGGCGTCAGCCATCAATAAAGAATCATTATGGCTGGTTTTACTGATGAATCCTGAAGTTAAAGAGCTTGTTTTAGGTGTTTGACAGGCAAAGCTGAATGCCGTTAATGCAATGATTAATTTTCCGATTATTTTCAATTTCTATCCTTTCTCTTTAGTTACAGAGTATAGAGAGGATTTGACCAAAAAGGTTTAATATATTATATTTTTTTACCATTTTCATCCTACTTTACTATTTTTTCAAGAGAACTGCCGGCCAGTTCTTTTGTTTGGCTTGGTTTTCCTAATATTATTTCTGAAACATAAGTTGGTCTTTCGGGGAATCCGGATTTTAAAAAGGCGGTAATGTATAAAGACTACATTACCGCCGGACACACAAGAGGAAGAATTACTTATAAGAGAAAGTTAATTATTCAGGATTCTTTCCGGGTAAAGGCGCCTGTCCTTCATGATAATCGGGCAAAGAACCCATTTCATATTTTTCGGGTCCGTATCTCAGGTTTGAGGCCATGATTTCATCCCATGTAATCGGTTTGCCGGTATAAGCTGCTTCCCTCCCGAGTATCGCGACCTGGGTTGAGTATGCTAAATCTTCAGCCTGATTTATTTTTTTACCCAGGCGTATAGACTCCACCAAATGTATATGTTCCTGCTGATAAGGGTTTTTTACAGGTTTATTTTGATAATCATATTCCCACAAAGTATTTCCATTATAATCTACAATTTTTATTTCTCCCCTATCGTTGAGCTGCGCTACGCCTTTTGCCCCCAATACCTGTTCTGAGACATTTCCGTCACATCCGTCTATCTGCCTTGCGGTAGCCAACATCCGTTTATGGTTACTGTAATAGTAGTCTACACTAAAGAAATCATAAATATCTCCGGTCAAACGACGGGCGCGTCCTCCGAATCCAACAGCATATGCCGGACGTTCTCCCATGAACCAGTTGGCAATATCAATATTGTGAATTGCCTGGTCAAGCAGGTGGTCGCCGCTAAGCCATTTAATGTTGAACCAATTGCGGATGCAATATTCCATATCGCTCCATTCCGGACGTTTGAATTTATTCCACCAGGCTCCCTGATCCCAGTGAGCGGAAGCGGAAACCAGGTCTCCTATTATTCCGTTTTTTACCTGTATGTAAGCTTCCCAATAATCCCGCCTGTGTCTTCGCTGATTTCCGGTAATAACTGTCAGTCCTTTTGATGTAGCAACTTTTGAAGAAGCGATAACCGTACGAATACCCGTCGGATCTACAGCACACGGTTTTTCCATAAAGATATGTTTTCCGGCTTCTACGGCCGCTTTAAAATGATCGGGTCGGAAATGGGTAGGTGTACACAGCAATACCACATCGACATCCGGCATCGCCATAATTTTCTGATAAGCGTCGAATCCTATAACACAATTGGAATCTGCTACATTATTATTGAATTTATCGGAAAGAACTTTCTTACATGTATTCATACGATCGGTAAAAACATCCCCCAATGCGATAATAGATACGTTCGGACCAGACTCCAGAAACTGTGTGGCGGCACCGGTACCTCTGTCTCCACAACCGATAAGCGCCGCTTTTAACGGTTTTCCGTCGGGAGCCATATCAACAAATGAATACATCCCCAACTCTTCTGGGGTGTATTTATGGATATTATCTTTCGTACTTTTATTTGAACAGGATGATAAAACAGCCGGAGTCATTCCTAAAGGAACACCGGCACCTATTAATACCGAATGGGTAAGAAAATCTCTTCTTTTCATATTTTTAATTTTTAAGTAGTTAACTATATTTTAATTTATTATTTGTTATCGGGATAGCCGGGATTTTGTACCAGGTTGGGATTAGCATCCAGAATGGTACGTGCAATTGGAAGAATGGTAGTATGATCATCCGTTTCTTTTTGCTTATCCCACCATTCTCCGGTATACACACCAAAACGGCAAAGCACCGTACGGCGAAGACTTTCCCCTATAAATTCCCTACCCCATTCATCTAACAATTCCTGTTCAGTTATCTGGCTTCCGTCTTCTTTATACAAGCTGGATGACCCTTCGGGGTAATACCTGTACCTTACGGCATTCAGCAATTTAGCGGCAGATGCTTTGTCTCCGGCCCGGAATTTACATTCGGCAAGTGAATAGTATATTTCTGCTAAACGGATCAGCGCATAATCCGATTCCATTTTTCCAATATCGTTGGAACGATAAATCGGGTATTTTATCAGGCACCAACCTGAATTCTGGTCGGCATGATCAATGTCCGATATCATCACGGGATTACCGCTTGAAGGATTCGGAGAAATGCTCAGCGTATCCGTGTCTTCAAACCAACCTACCTGGTCACGCAGGAATAACATATATTTATCATTATCGGCCCGTATAAACTGTTTTTCCCCTATGTCGTTGATATAGTCCAACGAGCCATATATAAACATACCTTCACGTGTGGAGTTTCCTAAGTTTCGGTATTTCTTTAGCCGTACATCATCGGGATACTTTTTGAATTTTACCACCGGTTTGCCGTTCTCAAAGGAATATTCATTTCCCAGGAGGTCGAGCCCGGGCTGAAGTCCGTAACGGTGGTTCATATCGCCCCAGTCTTTAAATCCAAAATACGGTGCTGCTTTGAAGGGCGCCCCCCACCAAAACATATTGGCATCATATACCCAATGGGAGTATCCGTAGGAACTACTGAAAGCATAAATAATTTCTTCACAGGTTTCATTTTGCCAGTCAAAGGCAGCATCCCAACGTGAAGCTATGCCATAAGAGCCGTATTCTCCGTTGATTATTTTTTCTGCGTAGGTTTCACAATCGGTATAACGCGCTTCTCCTGTCCATATTTCTGCATTCAGGTATAGACGAACCAAAAGTGCAGCCGCTCCTGCCTTATTCCAGGAGCCTTGTTTATTTTCATTCCCTCCGGAACCTTGTTTTATATCCAGCAACGGTAAAACTTCGAGAAGATCTTTCTCTATAAAATCAAATGTTTCTTTAGGGGTAACCTGGGAGGGATGAATATTTTCATCCGGAAATTCAAGAGCTAAAGGAATATTACGGAACATGTCGAGCAGGTTGATATAGAACCAGGCTCTCAATACCCTCAACTGGGCTTTCAGATTATCCAATTCTTCGTCCTTCATATCAAAGTCTGCAGCGTTGAGCTTATTAAAATCAGCTATTGCACTATTACAAAATACGATACCCTGAAAATTATTATTCCAGGCATCCCGCGGATTGTTGTCGTCTATTGTCCACGTGTGCCAATGCAACCGGAAGTAATTCTGTCCGTCCAACCAGTGTCCCTGCCGGTTTGCCGTCATAAAGTGGTCGGCTGTATTTTCCTGTATCTGAAAATTTGCCCCGCTTACACACCAGTAAGCATGTTCAAAAGGACGTATAAAACCTTGTATAACATTATCCCTGGTTTTATAAAATGTATCTGCTATGATAATATCATAGACATTTTCATCCAAATTCGTACAACCGGTAATGCAGATCAATAATCCCATTACCATATATTTAACTGAAAGTTTTATTTTCATATGAATAAAAATTTTAATAGGTAGCTATGGAACTCGCAGCAGGTTTATTCATCGCCTTCGGCTTGAATAGTTTTTACATGCTCGTTTCATAATACGATGTTTTTAAATTAGAAATTCAATTGTAGCCCGAGCAAATATTGACGTGTGGAAGGATAATACCCTTTTTTGTCTGAAGGAATGCCGGGTTGCAGGCCGTTTACCGGAAATATATCCGGATCTACTCCTTTATATCCTGTGAAAGTGATAAGGTTCCTACCTGTGAAATAAACCCGGAAGCCGTCTATCCATTTACTGTCCGACTTCCATGTATAGCCGATTGTCGCCACATCTAACTTCAGGTAATCTGCATTTTTGACAAAATAACTGTTATGCTGATTCATTCCCTGTACAATATGTGCGTTTTCCTTGTATGCAGATTCCAATACATTCAGCTTTGGAGCGGCAGATTGTAGTCCCCAGTAAAAGTTATGTATATCATATACCTGATAACCGAAATTTCCTCTGAAGAAGAGAGTTAAATCGAAATCTTTATACCGGAAACTGTTATTTAGCGACATAGTTAGTTTGGGTAATCCGTTTCCTACAGCCCGTTTATCATCATCCGTACCTTCACTGATCGGTATTTTCTCTCCGTTTTTATTATAAACCATCCAGTTACCGGTTTCATCTACTCCGGCATATTCGAAGGTGTAAAATGTACCGATCCGCTTCCCTTCTTCTATCCGTTGAACCGAACCCGGGCTGCCCGGAGCAGGGAAACCATCCTGCCAATAATAGTTCTGACCTGTATAAATGTCATTCGAAAACGAAACAAACTTATTATTTGTAGTAGATGCAATTAAACCGATATTGTAAGTGAAGTCACGGGTATTGACGGCCTGAATGTTAATATCCAACTCAAAACCCTGATTCCGCATACTCCCAACATTTACAAATGTTTGTGTTGCAATATGGGGTGGTAAGGGAACGTTATAATCGCCTAACAGGTCCTGTTGTGTACGGTTGAAATAATTAAAACTTCCCGCCAATATATTTTTGAAAAGAGAAAAGTCGAGTCCAATGTTCCAGTTTTTACCTTTTTCCCATTTTAGATTTGGATTTGTATTTCTGTCGGGTGCCCACCCTTGGTAATACCTTCCATCGTAATATGCCTGCCCTGCACCACCATATGTCGCCAACGATCTGTAATTATCGAAGTTTTGGTTACCCGTTACGCCATAATCCGCACGAATTTTTAAATCGGAAATCCATTCAATATCCTTCATAAACCATTCTTCACTTATACGCCATCCTGCGGATACAGCCGGAAAATACCCCCATTTATTGTTGGAACCGAACTTCGACGAGCCTTCATAACGCAATGAAGCGGTAGCAAGATATTTCCCTTCGTAGTCGTAGGATATCCGCCCAAAAAAAGCGATCAGTTTTGAATCGTTTTTTTCGGAAAGCATACCTAACCGACCTACCGCTTCCTTATTATAGGTACCATTATCCAATTTATTATATAATAATTCGTCGGATGTAAAATCGCTATTTTCTGCCTGTAAACGGGTATATTGAAAGTATTGGTAGGAATAACCCGCCATAGCTTTAAGATTGTGTCCGTTATGGTCAAATGCATAATTAGCTAACCATTCAAGGCTTTCCTGTACATTTTTTCTCCTGTCCTGACGCGCCTCTCCCTTTCGTCCGGTTTTGATCGCCAATGTCGATGTGGAAGGACGGTACCAGTATCTGTCGTCGTCATTGATTTGCTGCGCTAAAGTGATCTGTGTAGTTAATGTATGATTTTTGTCGGGAGTAAAGAGAGGCAACAGATTTAATTTGAAAGTACCGTCCCAATCCAGGTATTTCAATACCCCGTTATTCTTTTCGAGTTTCAGTTTTTCAACAGGGTTTTCCGCTTCCCAACCGGTTGTTTCATAAAAATATTTCGGATTATCCGGATTTATAACGGGCATCGTAGGATTTAACGTCAGTGCCTGTGCAAACATGGCGTAGTCTGAATTATCATAATCGATTTTACGGGGAGCAACATTAAACGTGAATTTGTATAAATCGTTTTTCCCGGAATGGTCAACCGACAACCTGGCACCGATTTCCTTCCGGGTTGAACGTATATCGATACCTTTTCCATCCTTTACATCTACCGTTGCCCTGTAATTATTTTTTGCCGTTCCTCCGCTAACCTGTATGGTATGATTATGAGTATAACCTGTACGTAATAGTTCTTCCGTCCAATCCGTGTCAGCACCAAAATCACTTCCTCTTTCGGGCATATGCTTGCGAAATTCATCCGCACTTAATACTTTTAATTGTTTCTTTGCTTTATCCATACTCAGATAACCTGTATAGGTGGTGCGGAAGGTACCGTCGCGTTGCCCTTTTTTGGTTGTAATGATAATAACGCCATTCGAACCGCGTGTACCGTAAATAGCAGATGCTGCACCGTCTTTCAATACGTCGATAGATTCAATGTCGTTTTCATTGATATTAAGCAGATTGCCACCAGGTATTCCGTCAATTACGATCAATGGTCCAAGCGCATCTTTTTGTCTGGAAGTAACTCCTCTAACCTGTATAGTGGCTGTGGAATTCGGATCGGCGGATGATGTATTATTTATGGAGACACCCGCAACCTTCCCCTGTATCTGCATTACCGGATTGGTACTTCCAATATTAAGGAAATCTTTACTGGATACGTGTGACACGGCGCTGGTCAATTCGCGTTTAGATACTGTACCGTATCCTATTACAACTACCTCATCCAGCGTTTGACTGTCTTCTTTCAGAGAAATGCTGATGTTATCCTGACCATTGATTCTTATTTCCTGTGTAAGATATCCGATATAAGAAACCTGAAGAGATGAACCTTCGGATACTTTTATTGAAAAATATCCGTTCATATCGGTTATAATGCCATTTGTCGTTCCTTTCTCTACAACATTGGCCCCTATCACCGGCGTTCCATTATCATCCCTAACAATACCTGTTATTGTCTTTTTATTCTGATCGCCGGAGGTAGTCAGTGGCAAATTCTTTTTGATAATTATATTTTTACTCCTGATTTCATATGTCAGATCCTGACCTTTGAGTATTTGTTGGATTGCATCTTCAATCGAGCGGTTTCTTACATTTACGGTTATGATTTTTTTGGTGTCTACGTCCGCAGATTCAAAAACAAATGAATAACCGTACTGGTTTTTTAACAATTCCATGGCATTTTTAACCGTTGAATGGCTTAGTTGGAGGTTTATGTTTTGCGCCGAAATGGTTAAAGCGAGGCAAAACATTCCCAGGACCATACAAATGGCCTTTTTTTTGTGTTTCATAATAAATTAGAATTAATGAATGGTAATAACTTGGAAAGCAGAGTTTTTATTATCTTTGACGCTACTTTCGGAATCTCACTTCGCAAGGGACCGATTGATACGGAATCGAGGGACTTTCAGCCTTTCTCTCGATTCTTTATTTCTTGATCGGTTCTACGTTTTTCTAACTTGTATCCATGGTTTTATAGTATTTTTGAACGTTAATAAAATGGTAATATTGACGGGTACCTGTCTTTTAATTTGAGCTTAATTCAATATTCTTTCCATTGATTTTGTATTTTATTTTATTCGTAGATGCAAGAATATCCATTATTTCCTCAATGGTATGTTCCTTTCTTTCGAAATTACCGTAGAAACGGAATGTTTCTAATGATTGATCTTTCAGATTGATCTTTACATGATAACTTCTTTCCAGTTCTTTTGTTATATCGGGCAACAATTCTTCATCAAAAAACAGAAACCCTTTGGTCCATTGGGCAGTATAAGCTGCATTGACGTGGCTCATACGCATTTCTCCACTATTTTTATTGAGAAATACCCTTTGGTCAGGTAAAAGTTTCATTTGATCATCCGGCTTGATCGTATTATTTACTAATATTATTCCTTCAAGTAAACTAACAATTGCTTCATTATCTTCCGGATAATTCCTGAAATTAAATTTTGTCCCTAATACATCTACATATAACTCTTCTGTTTTTACAGAAAAAGGCATTTCATTTTTGATAACTTCAAAATAAGCTTCCCCCTTGAGTTGAATAATTCTTTCATTTACTCCGAATCCTTGTGAATATGAAATTTTCGAACCGGCATTTAACCAGGCAATAGTACCATCCGGAAGATACATTTTTGTATTTGAGCCAAAAGGTACTTCAATAACTACTTCTGCAAACTTATTTTTCAACTTGTCTTCCCCTTTGGAATATGACATGTATGAAACAATTAGTAACAGTACAATGGCAGCAGCACTGTAAAGGAATATGCGGAAAATTGACGGACCGGTTAGCGGAAAAGCTCTTTGTGTATATTTGCTTTTACGGGCTAAGAACCTTTTGTATCCTTCATTTTTATTAAACCGTTTTTCGTGCCCTAGCACAGTGCTTGTAAACCATATTTCCTGCGAATCATTAAAATATTTTCTGTTTTCCGGTGATGCATTTATCCATTGTTTTAATATAATATGTTTTTCTACCTCCAAGCCATCTGATAAATAGCCTGCAATCAGCGCATCGATTTCTTTTGTTGTATTTTGTTTGTTCATCATATCTCTATATATGACAGTTTGCATTATGTTAAGGGTAGTCTTTTAGCGGATTAATTATGGATTATCCAGTAAAAAACTATCAGGAGGTATTTGGACAGGTCGCGGCTCAACCGGGAAAGCGCATTTTTCATATGGTATTTAACCGTATTTACCGAAAGAGATAATTCATTAGCAATCTGATCATACGATTTTTCTTCGAATCTACTCATCTTAAAAACTTTCTTACAGTCTTGAGGAAGATTTTCTATGGATTCGTAAATTTTATTTTCCAGTTCATTTTCCAGTAGTGTGGCTAAAGGATAGTCTACATTTTCCGAATCGTAAAGCTTTTTTTTATCTAAAAAATTTGTGTTTGAAAATGAAACTTCTTTTTTTTCTCTTTCAAGGTTCAGGTAGTTAATACATCTGTTGCGAACAGACCGTACCAGATAATTCTGCAAAGAGATAGTGATTGTAATGGAATCTCTTTTTTCCCATATATGAAATATAAGGTCATCTACTATGGTTATCGCAATAAAAGTATCTTTTATATATTCGTAAGCGATGGAGCACAAAAGGCTGTATAGATTATCGTAAATATATTTATAAGCTATATTGTCGCCTTGTTTCAATAAGTAGATTATTCTTTGTTCTTCCCCTTTCATGCTATTACGACCAAGCTTCAGATTATTTAAATACAAATATACACGATTTGATAACATATGTTTGGAATTCAACACTTTTATAATTGTCATCAAATCATCAACAGGTCAGCCGTAATAGCAATGATCCTTCAGAATATATTTAAAAGTATATTAATATGATACCCTTTTAACGGGTATCCTGAAAATTTCGTCGATTGCTTTTTCCAGTTCTATATGCGTATCAATTTTTTCACCGATAAACTGTGGGAGATTATTTTTTGTTTTCCTGAACATAGTTACTACCGAATCTTTACCCATATTTAATTCCGTCATTGAAACATTATGCGTTCCTTTTACATCATTGTTTTTCCAACTGTAAATAGATACAAACTGGACGTCTATGACCGGTTCAATATAGCAGATCAATTTAATGGGACCTGCTGTTTTGCTGTAATTACAACCGGTATCCATCGATTCTTCCAGAAAACCGTTGTCGATAAGTATTTGTGCTAATTCCTGACTTTTCATATGATACATAATTAATTAATGATGAGAACCTCTGCATACGTATAAGGATTACGTACCTGGTTTCATACCGTTTTGTAATAAACAGAAATAGGATGATAGTTGTTCGCACAATGCCATATCAACCAAACCATTTAACTACCTGTTCTGCAAATGCCATATAAAGTAAAGTCCAGATCAGAAAACGGATAAAACAACCGATAAGCATATAGATCGCTACTCTTAAAGGTTTTATTTTATAAAAACCCATGGTTATACTTGCCAGTCGTCCCGCAATAGGAAACCACGGGAAGAAAGCCATCCATATACCATATTTATCAAATTTTATTTTTTGCTCCCGGATTGTTTCTTCACTGATTTTGAAAGGTTTCAACCATTCCCATTTACCCATCCAGCCTATTCCGTAAAGGCTTAAACTTCCTAACCAATATCCTACCGTACCAATAAACATGCAAATAATCGGATCGGCACCGGCTAATAAGACAGCGATCATAACAATATCGGAACTGACAGGTATGACGCTGCCGGCCATTACGCATCCCAGAAATAGCCCTATATATCCCAGACTAATCAGCCAATCCATGCATATAATAGATAGTTAATTTGAAATAAAAACACTTATTTCATTTCAACTGTTCTGAAAGAGTTTGATTTAATTAATACCAAGAGATATAGTTGTATCATAAAAATTACTTTTAATTTGATGAAAAATAATTTTTCGTTTTAACGCAATAATTTTTCCCTTTAAGGAATAAATACCTTGTTGTTAAGAATTATTAAAGCATATTTGTATAGCTAATTCTATGTTCTTAGCAAACCCATATCTAATAGAATAATGATGCAAAATAAAAAAATAACGATATGTGCATGTGCTTCACGGTCGTTTATGGATAAAAGGAAAGTGGCTGAGATAGCCGCTGCCATGAAAAATGAAGGATATAGCGTTACTATATTAGCTGATTTGTGCCGGAATATAATGAACGTTTCTCCGGATTTGCAGGAGATCGCCTCGGGAATTGTCATGGCGTGCTATCTACGCGCCGTCCGGTCACATTTTCAATGGCGCGGCCTTGAAGCGGATAATATTATAGATATTAGAAATTCAACTACAGAGGAAATACTTGATCAATTCATTACTCTACCACTAAATATTGAAGATATACCCGGAAAAGATATTTATTTAAAAAAAATGGCTTCATTTCCTGTCGAAAACGGTACAGACGCATGGTATCCGATAATAGATAAAACGAGATGTAAGGAATGTGGTAAATGTCATGATTTTTGTTTATTTGGAGTATATGCCGTTGAAAATAGGCAGGTAAAAGTGGCACAACCACAGAATTGTAAAAACAACTGTCCGGCTTGTGCAAGGATGTGCCCTGCTAAGGCTATTATTTTTCCTAAATATGAGAAATCACCTATTAACGGAGGGATAGACGAGGAAGAAAAATATTCTCCCGAAGAAATGGATAAAATGTACCGTGATAAGTTGCGGATGAAACTTCAACAGCGGCGGGCAAGTGTATCTTTACTTAAAAACGATAATCGATGACACTAAGGGAATATACAGCTACGGCTAAAGCTGCTTTTCGTGTTCCTATAGAATGCTCACCCCGCCTGATATGGAAGTTTATGTACAATTTCGGGTGGAAGAGTATGCGTAACATCAGCCGGTTTGAAAAAAGACAGGCGAAAGGTAAGCCGTTTTTTCCTGCTTTTGTGATGATATCTGTCACCGAGAATTGTAATCTGGCCTGTACGGGTTGCTGGGTGACGCAGGGGGGACGAAGGTCTTTATCTGTTGAGCAGTTAGATGGCATTATCACAAGCAGCAAAGGGAAAGGATCGTATTTTTTCGGAATTTTCGGTGGTGAGCCGCTTATGTATAAAGGCTTGCTGGATATATTTCAAAAACATTCCGAGTGTTATTTCCAACTTTTCACAAACGGTACTTTATTGACGGAAGAAATAGCTATGCGCCTAAAAAAAATAGGTAATGTTACCCCATTGATCAGTATTGAAGGCCTGAAGGAAGAAAGTGATTTACGCCGTAGGAAAAACGACGTGTTTGAAAGGTCGTTGGCAGGAGTGCGTGCGTGCCGGAAAGCAAAATTGATTTTCGGAGCATCGGCAAGCATATGTAAAAGCAATTTTGATGAACTGGTTAACAGGAAATATATCGAACTTCTTGCAAAGGAAGGCGCTCATTACCTGTGGTATTATATTTACAGGCCTGTAGGCGCTGATCCCAATGTGGCTAATGCTTTAGATAAAGACCGGGTATTGGAGTTCCGTAAGTTTATTGTTGACCAGCGTAAGGATGCTCCATTATTTATTATTGAAACTTATTGGGACGATAAAGGCAATGCGTTATGCCCCGGAGCTACAGGTATGAGTCATCATATATCTCCCTCAGGTGCGCTTGAATTTTGTCCGCCCATTCAAATGGCAAAAGATTTCATTAATGAAGATGGATCGAATCTGACGGAATTATTCGAACATTCATCCTTTCTTGCTGATTTCAGAAAAATGACGGCAGAAAGTTCGCGTGGTTGTATCCTGCTGGAAGATCCTGAAAAGTTGGTCGAGTTCCTTGAAAAACATGATGCAATCGATACAACAAGTCGCGCAAGTGTACTGGAAGAATACAGGAAAATGACCCCTGTTGCAGGACATAACCAGCAGGGACAGGAAATTGCGGAAAAAAACGTATTCTACAAACTGGTAAAAAAGAAGTATTTCTTTGGTTTCGGAGCATATGGGTGATTATTCAGGAGTTATCAGTCGCTTCACTCCTTAGTAGTCAAGAATATTTGGGACTCTTTAACTTCTCAGACTCCTTTCAATAAAGTATATGGAAAGTAAACAACAAATATATAACGTACCCGGCTCCTTAAAAGAGCGGGTTGATTTGCGCAATATTATTCGGCTTTTCGTAAGAGAGCAGCTATTGGTACCTCCTTTGTCAATGGATGACCTTTCCGGCCTTTCCGAAAGGTTTATTCAGGAATATTCACTCAATCCTTCTGTTAAAGGCTGGTTAATGGTGGAGGTAAATAACTGCGTGTGGCAGGATACGGTTGCTTCTATTCCTTATGAAAAAAGGATATTACTTCTTCCCAAATGTCTGAGTAATTCTACCAAATGCAAAGCGGAAATAGACGAACTGGGATTACTTTGCCATAGATGTAATCATTGTTCTATACCGGATTTACAGGATAAAGCGGATAGTCTGGGGATGATGAGTATTGTTGCCGAAGGATTTACTTCGGTGATCGGGCTGATTGAAAACCGTGTGATAGATACGGTGATCGGGGTAAGTTGCCTTGATTCGCTGGAAAAGGCTTTTCCTTTATTGATAGACAATGCAGTTCCGGGTTTGGCCATTCCGTTGAATATAGCAGGATGTAAAGATACGACTGTGGATTATGACTATGTTGAACAAATGATCAGTATGCAATCGGATAAAGAAGCTTACCTTTTGGATTACGATCATTTGAAAACAACTCTTAAAAAATGGTTTGACAAAGAAAATATTGAAAAGCATCTGTCATCTTCGAGTGATCAGACATCGTCAGTGGCACGTACATGGATGGAAGGCGACGGAAAGCGCTGGCGCCCCTATTTGCTGATGTCTACTTATATGGCTTTAAGCGGGCAAAGGGATATTCCTCCGGAAGTGGAGTTGGCCGCAATAGCAGTGGAATGTTTCCACAAAGCTTCTCTTGTGCACGACGATATTCAGGATAATGATACGATACGTTATGGTAAAGAAACAGTAAATGCTGCTTATGGAGTGCCTATAGCTATAAATGTAGGTGATATTTTGCTGGGTGAAGGTTATCGTTTACTCACAAAGTGTGGCAGGATGGAACTGTTGAGAGTGTCTGCCGAAGCCCATATTTCGCTTTGTAAAGGTCAGGGAATGGAATTGGAATGGAGTAAGTCTCCGCAAGCCCTCAGCATGGATTTTGTGCTGGATATTTTTTGCAACAAGACTGTTCCTGCCTTTGATGTTTCTCTTATTATGGGAGTAATTTGTACCGGAAATGATCCTCATATATATGCTACCCTTCATACGTATTCACGGGCACTGGGGATTGCTTACCAGTTACAGGACGATATGGAGGATTTTGATACGGATGAAGTTATTGCTTTGCGGCCTTCTTCCGTTCTGGCAGCCATTTGCGAACTTAATCCCGATAAGAATTTTATCCATTTGCTTATGCATTGTGAGAATCTGAAAACATTTCTCAATTTGCCTGAAAATAAAATTCTATTATCAAAAGCTATTGAAAGGGTAAAACAAATGGCTCAAACGTATCACAAGGAAGCATTGCAGGCGTTGCATGAAATAAGCAATATTGAATTAAAACGGTTACTTTTTCGTGTAACAAAACGGATTTTGAAATAAAATGAGAGAGACATTATCTGTAAAATTATTTAATGTATTGCAGAGGGGGAAAGGGCGGCTTGGAAATGATGCCTTAAAAAGGATAGCCGGTTTTGTGGATTCTCAAAGGGCCGACGATGATTCGTTTGTAAATAAAAGCGGCATACCGGATCTTTATTATACTATGTTTGGCTGGATGCTATCTTATATATTGGGTGTACGGCTTGATGCGAAAAAGACGGATTTATATCTTTCCGCCCAACAAGCGGATTCACTCGATATAATCCACTATGCGGCCTTTATGCGTTGTCGTATAATACAGCGGCTGATTGAAGGTGGGAGAATAGGGCTACTGCTAAACTCTTTTTTTTCGTCCGATATCCGAAAACTAACTGATTTCAACGGTTTTCCTCATAATGATCCTCAATCTCCATATACACAATTTATCTGGTTATCGCTTTTGGAGGACACCGGGCGTACCAGTTGGGGAACGAAGTTTGTAAATAAAAAGAAAATTTTGCAATCACTTACGCATTACCATTTGCCGGACGGAGGGTTCATGAATGTGACAGACGGGTTAACAGCCACCACAAATGCAACAGTGGCAGCGCTTGCTGTTATAGGACAGTTGGACGGGTATACTACAAGTAATAAGGATGCTTCCTATCTTCGAAGTTTACAGGAATCTTCGGGCGGATTCAGTGCAGCTAAGTGGTCTCCGGTTCCTGATCTTCTATCTACCTCAACGTCATTATTTATATTGAATTGTTACGGCTTAAAACCTAAATATTCGGCAAAAGAATTTATTGATGCTCACTGGCTGGATTCTGGTGGTTTTTCAGCTACCATATTGGAAGAAAAAAGTGATGTTGAATATACATTCTATGGCCTTTTGGCTTTAGGAGCTATCGGTGAAGACTGAAATTCAAAACACGGAATTGTAATTATAAAATGAAATGAGAGAGCAACAAATTAATGAGATGATTAATGTTTTGCGCGAGCAGCTTTTAGCAAAGCGACCGACCGGAGGTATATGGAAAGGAAAATTATCATCAAGCGCCATATCAACTTCGGTTTCCGTATTTGCGCTCTCTATGGTGGATAAAGAAAAATACACTTCCCATATCCGAAAAGGAACGGAATGGCTAAATACTACCATGCACAAAGACGGATCGTGGGGAGATAGCATTGAAAGTCCTTCCAATATGACGGCTACCCTTCTTTCATATGCTTCTCTTTCGGCAGTTGGCGCTCCTACTCAAAAAACAAAAGAATATCTGACCAGGAAGTTCGGCGGTTCAACCGACCGGCATATTATTAAAGGCGTATTGGATTATTACGGAAAAGATCTTACCTTCTCCGCTCCAATCCTCGTAATGTGCGCGCTTGCGGGAATTATTTCAAGTTGGGATGAAATTCCGCAGTTACCCTTCGAGGTATCGGTTTTACCTCAAAAAATGTTTCGTTTCTTTCAGCTTCCTGTTGTGAGTTATGCTATCCCAGCATTGATTGCCGTAGGAATACTAAGATATAAAAAAGGGAGAAAGAATATTTTATCGCCTGTGCGTGAGTCGTTTATTAATAAATCTTTACAGGTATTGGTGAAGCTTCAACCCCATAATGGAGGTTTCCTCGAAGCGGCTCCGCTAACTGCTTTTGTAGCGATGTGTATGAGTGGTGCGGGATATAAGGATCATATAGCCACGCAGAAAGGGGTGGGATTTCTGGTTGATACGGTTCGTGAAGACGGTTCATGGCCTATCGATACGAATCTGGCTAGTTGGGTAACGGCTCTTAGTGTACGCGCTTTAGGTGATGATATTAAAGATAAAACAGACCTGGCAGATGTAATTAAGAAGAACGCATTTACTCACAAGCATCCGTTTACCGGCGCAAAAGAAGGAGGTTGGGGTTGGAATGACCTCCCCGGTGCTGCTCCTGATGCCGACGATACTTCCGGTGCCTTGGTTGCGCTTTACATATTATCAGGTGGCACCTATACCCGCGAAATTGGTAAAGGTATCGAATGGTTGCTCGACTTGCAGAATAAAGATGGTGGAATGCCGACTTTCTGTAAAGGCTGGGGAAAACTTCCTTTTGACAGGAGCAGTCCGGATATTTCCGCTCATTCATTGCTGGCTTTTCAACTATGGATGAATGTTTTACCTGTTGATTTGCAAAAAAAATGCAGGGCTAGCAGGCTGCGTATGCTCCGATGGATGAATAAAATACAGGCTGCCGACGGATCATGGACTCCTCTTTGGTTTGGAGATCAGGATGCAAAAGACGAACGTTCTCCTTTGTATGCTACGGCTATGACGATAGAATACCTTTCCGGCGCGGAAGAACCATTGGCTCATGAAATGATACAAAAGGGACTACGATATGTACTCTCCGTTCAGAATGCAGACGGCGGATGGGGAGGCGCAAAAAATATACCTTCTAAAGTAACATTAACTGCCCGCGCATTAAGTGCATTAGCTTCCTATCCGGAAATAAAAAAAGAACCTATGGAGCGCGCTTTTGATTTTCTGTACAGGAAGTTTAAAGCAGAGGAACTTTACACTCCCGAACCGATTGGACTTTATTTTTCTCGGCTCTGGTACTCGGAAGAACTTTACAATATCACATTTGTGTTGAATGCGTTAAAAAAGTTCAGGATAGCTACCGGTTCCCCTAATTGATTTCAAATTTTAAATATATCATCATGAAAAAAGGACTTATTTTATGTTTATCATTTTTTGTACTATCGGTCTCCTCTCAAAATATTCAATGGAGAGGAACGGACAGAACTGGTATTTATAACGAAACCGGATTGATGAAATCTTGGCCTGAAAAAGGACCTGAAATGTTATGGCATTACGACGGGTTGGGTGAAGGGCATTCATCCGTTGCTATTGATTCGGATAAAATATACCTGACCGGCCTTTCCGACGGAAAAGGATTTATATATGTTTTAAATATGGATGGAAAGTTATTGATGAAAAAAGAATACGGTCCCGAATGGACGGCCAGTTATAACGGACCGAGAGGTACAATTACTGTGAATGACGGGAAATTATATTTAATCAGTGGTGTGGGCGATTTATATTGTTTGGATAAGAACACCCTGCATGTTGTTTGGAAAAAAAATATTTTAAAAGATTATAATGCTTCCAATATCAAATGGGGAATAAATGAGGCTCCACTGATTATCGGAGATAAGGTAATTGCTACTCCGGGTGGTAAACAATACAATATGATCGCCCTTAATAAAAATACCGGACAGTTGATATGGAGCAGCCCCGGTGAAGGTGACCTGTCGGCTTATTGTTCGCCGTTGTATATCAGCGATCAACAGACCCCCTTGATCGTAACGATGACTGCAAACCATATCATAGGCATTGAAGCTGCAACCGGTAAAAAACTCTGGTCACATGAAAACAAAAACCGTCATTCGGTTCATGCCAACACACCGGTTTACGGAGATAATATGATATTGTGTACGAGCGGCTATGGTAGAGGTTCCACCATGTTGCGGCTTACCAACGGCGGTAAGGGTATAGAGGAAGTATGGTTCTCAAAAGAACTCGACAACCGTATCGGTGCAATGGTAAAGGTAGGTGGTTACGCTTATGGTTCAGGCGACAGCAACCGTTATTGGTTCTGTGTAGACTGGAAAACCGGAGATATCCAATGGAAGGAAGGCGGAATGGCTATGGGAAATATCATTGCCAACGACGGTATGCTTTATTGCTATACGGACAAGGGTGATATGATATTAGCAAAGGCTTCGCCCGAGAAGTTTGACATAGTGAGCCGTTTTCCAATAACTATGGGTACTGAACAACACTGGGCACATCCCATTATTTATAAAGGGGTAATGTATGTACGCCACGGAAATACTTTAATGGCATACCAAGTAAAATAATCACATCGATATAACATTCACGACACCGGAAGTTGAATTACGCAAGGCGTTCCGGATCATTAAGGTTTATTGATTTTCGTGTTAATCACTCGTTTTTTCTTTTTCATGCACAGTGGCAGTAATAAAAACCAAATTCCGTTCATATTTGCATAGCGATTATAGGAACAATTCATTATGAAACAAAAGAGATTAGTAACAGTTATTACCCTTTCGACAGTATTGGTATACACCGGTCTGATCGTGGGGTGGCATTTCTATACTCCTCATGAGAATCTGACTGTCCAGGCACCCGGTGCAGATAATCGCCCTGAAGGTACGGCCCGCGCTGTGGATGATGTTTTGATCGGCGAATTCTTTATGAAATATGAAGATGCTCCTGTTACTTCTCTCACCGGAAAGTGGAGTTGTTTCCGTGGGGAGCTATCTGATAATATCGTACAAACTCCCGAAACGATCACTCCTTCTGAAGCAGATTATCCTGTTTTATGGAGTGTGGAAACGGGCGAAGGGCATGCTGCACCTGTCATATACAATGGCAGGGTTTATTTTCTTGACTATAATGAACAACTGAACTCCGATGCGTTACGTTGTTTCTCCCTGGAGACCGGACAGGAATTATGGCGCAGATGGTACCGGGTACCTATCAAACGTAATCACGGATTTTCGCGGACTGTGCCTGTTATTACGGACGATTACATTATAACAATTGGGCCACAGGGCCATGTCATGTGTTGTGATCCGGTAACGGGCGATATGAAATGGTCGCTGGATATGCAAAAGCAATATACTACAGAAGTACCGTTCTGGTACACCGGACAGTGCCCGAGGGTTGATAACGATGTACTTATTTTAGCTCCGGCCGGTGAAGAAGTCTTATTTGCAGGCATCGACTGCCGTACGGGTGAACAAGTATGGAGCACTCCTAATACGTTAAATTATAAGATGTCGCATTCATCGGTAATGCCTATGACGCTTGGCGGCAAAAAAATGTATGTTTATATAGGTGTAGGCGGTATATGTGGCATCTCTGCCGAGGAATCAGACAGGGGGACTTTATTATGGGAAACAAGTAAATGGCAACCTTCGGTAGTTGCTCCTTCCCCACTCCAGCTTTCTACAAATCAAATATTTATGGTGGCAGGTTATGGAACTGGCGGCGCACTTTTACGAATAGACCGTGACGGAAATAAATGGACTGCTACCGTAACCGATCAGTATAAGCCTAATGAGGGGCTGTCCAGTGAACAGCAAACGCCGATTTTCTACAACAATATGATCATTAGTGTAATGCCTAAAGATGGTGGCGGACATCGGGGGAAACTGGTATGTTATTCTCCTTCAAATCTGCGTTCGCCCGTATGGACTTCGGCTGCTGACGAACGTTTTGGCCTTGGTCCCTATATAATGATCAATGAAAATCTCTATGTATTCAAAGATGACGGCGAATTGTATGTATATGAAGTTCAGTCCAAAGGTATGAATCTTTTGAAGAAACAGCGGATCATGGACGGAGCGGATGCATGGGGTCCCATAGCTTATGCCGACGGAATGCTGATAGTACGTGATGCCCATATGGTTAAATGCCTCAAAATCGGATAAATATGGGAAAGAAATCAAAAATATTGCTCAATGTTGCGATTTTCTTTGTTATTATCGCTTTTATCTGGTATATGGTAAAATCGGTTAATAAAGAAGAAACGACTTACGCTGAAACCAAACAGGAAACCCCTTTTATCAGTCCGTACAAAAAAATATTATCTTTCGACTTGCCTGCAGAGATAAACCGGTTTGAGTTGTACAATAATAATTTGTATATCACTGCCGGGCAATCCCTTTATATATATGATAAGGGTGGAAATCAGATCGTTGCGTTTGAGGTCAAACCGGATGTGAGAGATATTACTGTTGAAGAAAAAAACATTTATATCTTATATCCTACTTATATTGAGGTTTATTCACCGGAAGGTAAGTTAACTCATCAATGGGAAGCCTGTAGCGAATTATCGGATTATTGTTCGTTTGCCCTTGCCGGTGATTTTGTTTTCGTAACAGATGCAGCGAATAAAAATATCTGTAAATACACAAAAGAGGGTAATTTCGTGAAATTTATCCAAAGCCCACGGGATTTTATTATCCCCAGTTACTCATTCGATATTGAAAGCAGAAATGATACCATTTATTGTGTGAATTCGGGGCGTCATTTAATAGAAAAATATACCCTTGAAGGAAATTTTGTTTCGGCTTTCGGCGGACCGGGTGGTGAAGCGGGATTCTTTGCCGGATGCTGTAATCCCGCATATATCTCTTTTACCGATAAAGGAGAAATCATAACTTCAGAAAAAGGAAATCCCCGCGTCAGCAGTTATGAAACAAACGGAAGATTCAAAGAAGTTTTACTTAACAACCGGTTGCTCGGGGGAGGAAATAAAGCCTATGAAGTAAGGGCGGCCGGTAACTTATTATATGTAGCAGGGAAAAAATCAATTACTGTTTTTCAGTTATGAACCATATTATCAGATCAAGCAATAATAATTATAAAGATATGCAACAGAACAAAGAAAATAAAGAAAGGATTTCACGCAAGCGGTTCCTGCAGATATGTGGTTCTGTTATTGCAGGAGGAAGTATATTGGGGGTTTCGGGTGTATTGTTGAGAAAGAAATACATTTTACCTGAAAAGATCCGTGTTGGTGCTAACAAAGTTTCCGTTTCCAATACCCGTCATGTAACAAAAGAGGCGGTAACATCACCTTACAAATTAGTATCATCATTCAGTATTCCTGACCCGGTTGAAGGATTCGAGCTATACGACGATAAATTGATTGTGGCAGCATCTAATACTATTTATATATACGACCAATCAGGCGGGCTGCTGAATAATTTTGTTGTGGCAAGTAATCTCCGTGACATAGCAGTTGAGAACGGCCTGATTTACCTTTTGTTTCCTACAAGGATAGAAGTATATAATGAAGACGGTGAATGGCAGCGCGATTGGGAAGCCTGTAGCGAAGAATCGGATTACTGTTCGTTTGCCGTAACTCCTGATGCCGTATTTGTAACAGATGCCGTCAACAAAAATATCTGCAAATATACGACTGAAGGTAACTTTATAAAATTTATTCAAAGTCCGAACGGTTTTATAATTCCGAGTTATTCATTTGGTATCGCCCATATCGACGGTGTTATCTATTGTTCCAACTCAGGAAGGCACAGTATCGAGAGTTATACTCCGGACGGGGAGTATATAGGTTCATTCGGAAAAGCGGGCGGCGCAAAAGGAATGTTTTGTGGTTGTTGTAATCCTGTACATTTATCTTATACTTCTACAGGAGAGATTATCACCTCCGAAAAAGGGAGTCCGCGTATTAGTTGCTACGGCAGTAACGGCGAGTTCAGGAGTATACTGCTCGACAGTAAAGCGCTTGGCGGCGGTAATAAGGCTTACGATGTGAAAGTTAAAAACGACAAAATATATGTTGCGGGAAAAAACCTGGTCTCAACTTTTCAATACGATAAGATACTTGCTAAGAGTACGGCCTGTTCCGGTTGCGGTGTAGATTGTCCTTTACGCGAAGGAATAACCATATAACCAAGCAGTATTTGTAAGATGGAAAAAAATAACGGAAATAAGAAAAGCCCTATTGCGCGGCGGAAGTTTTTGCAAGTGGTGGGTTCTGTGGTTGCCGGGGGGTCTATCTTAGCCATTTCAGGAGGATTGGTACGAAAGGTAAAAGGAGAAGAAGCAAGTATGCTTTGGCAAATCGATCCACAGAAATGTACACAGTGCGGGCGTTGCGAGACACATTGCATCCTCCCCATTTCAGCTGTCAAGTGTTTTCATGCCAACCGGGTATGCGGTTATTGCGATCTTTGTGGCGGATATTATCGTTCCAATGTAAAAGAACTTAATACGGCAGCCGAAAACCTGATGTGCCCGACAGGAGCAATCGAACGCAAATTTGTAGAAGACCCTTATTTTGAATACACTATTAATGAGGACCTATGCAACGGATGCGGCAAATGTGTGAAAGGATGCAGTTCGTTCGGGAACGGCTCATTATATCTGCAAATCAAACGCGACTTATGTAAGGATTGTAACGAATGTAAGATAGCTACCGTATGTGCTTCGGGTGCCATAACCCGCGTACCAATGAATATGGCTTACAAACTAAAAGACTGATTCGGATGAAGAAGATATTATTTTTGTGTATCTCCCTGTTGATGCTTATTGGAAATGCAAATGCACAAAACAGGTTTCCCAAACCTGATTTCGAGTCGGGGTACCAGTATCCTGACATACATTATTCCATACCGAATGACAGTCTTTGGGTAACAATAGATATTCTACTTCTCGTAGTGCTGATGAGTATTGTAGCATGGGCGGCTTTAAAAAAACGGACACGCAAACCTATCATATGGGTATCTATACTATCTGTTGCTTATTTTGGTTTTTTCCGGAGCGGATGTGTATGTAGTATTGGATCAATACAAAACGTCTCGCTTGCATTGGTCGATAATACCTATATTTTACCTTTTTCTGTACTGCTTTTTTTTATTCTTCCTGTTATTTTTGCTTTTTTATTCGGCAGGGTATTCTGTGCTGGCGTATGCCCGTTCGGAGCTTTGCAGGAACTGGTTAATATCAAAAATTATAAATTATCCAAAGCCGTTACTACAGTGTTGGGTGTCATACCCTGGATATATTTGATTTTTGCCATAATTTACGCTGTCACACGGAGTAGTTTTATCATATGTCGTTTCGATCCGTTTATCGGTATTTTCCGCTTAGGAGGCGATATGGGGCTTATTATCTTCGGTGTTTTGCTACTGATTGCCGCCATATTTACCGGAAGACCTTTCTGTCGTTTTATATGCCCTTATGGCGCACTACTCAGTTTATTCTCCAGAGTTTCTATATGGAAAGTTCAACTGACTGATAAACCTTGTATCAATTGCGAACTTTGTCATAATGCCTGTCCGGTAGATGCTATAAAACCTCCATATGATAATAAGGTGAAAGAAAACAGGTTGCAGGGAGTAAAAAGGATTCTTAATTACTTTGTTTTGTTGCCGTTGATGATTATTACCGGAGCGTTATTGATGCGGTCGGTAAGCGAAGGATTAAGCCGTGCGAATAAAGATGTACGGTTATACGACATGGTGATGCAACAGGAAACCGATCCGCAGGATGTTCTTTCGGTTGACCTTGAAGCATTCTACGGACAAGGTGGAACGATCGAAGAATTAACGGAACGTTATGAAAATATACAATCCGAATTTAAACTTTATTCTACTATTGGCGGGGCTTTGATAGGGTTGGTAATCGGCATTACGCTGATCGGGCTTTCTCTTAAACGTACCCGAAAACAATACGAAATAGATCATGCCGACTGCGTAGCTTGCGGAAGATGTTTCAGTTATTGTCCGCAAAATCCGGACGAAAACCGGAGCACAACGTTTCAGGTTAACGATCCCGGAATGAAAATAGATCAATCGAAATTGAATGTTGAAAGGTCTGCATCGGGTCAACGTTTAAATGAAAACGAATCGAATACCCCGAATTCTAATATAGAAAAATAAAAAGTTTTGGTTACCCAAAAATAAAACGAAATTTGAATATAAATATGAAGAAAGTAATTCTCAGAAATGTCGCCATTATATCGGCCGTTTTTATTGTTACATTTTCAATTATGCTTGTCACCAATTATTTTCAGGTGAGAGGCACGACACCGCTTCAAACGGAAGTAGTGGAAACATTGAAACAGTTGAATGACGAGAATGCTAATAATCCGGTGTTACAGGAACAGATACGTCAGCTCGACCTTCTGGCGCGGAAAGCTTATTTTGTACGGCTCGACCATTTGATGACCGGTGTTTACATTCTGCTGGGTATGCTGCTTATATTTATTGTCTGCATACGGTTTTATTTTGCCCGCGAAAAAGATATTCCGGATAAAGAGATCGATCCTATTGACGAATGGGCCATTAAAACCCAGGCACGTAAGTATGTTACATGGATTGCTTCCGGTATTGCAGCAGTAGCCCTTCTTTTTGTTTTCCTGACATCGCCGTACCTTAGAACGGCAAATATGCAACAGGAGACGGAAGAAATGGAAATGGTAGCTGAAACGGGACCGGAAGAAAACATGGCAGGATCAGAAACGATCGCACAAGTTGAAACAGTGGAAGAAACAATAATTAATATATCGGAACCTTCCGGTTCCGATACAACAAATAGTACTGTTGAAGAAGTTAAGCCTGAAGTAGCAGTATCAAAGGTTACCCATAACGCTTTTCGTGGAAATAACTCGAATGGTATTTCATCAGCCAAAGGCCTTCCGGTAAAATGGGATTTAAAAGGGGGAACCAATATTGTGTGGAAAAAAGATATACCCCGTAAAGGGTATAATTCGCCTGTTATTAATAGTAACAAAGTATTTTTCAGTGGTGCTGACGAACAGGCACGCGAACTGTTCTGCTATGATCTGACAACGGGTGAACAATTATGGTCGTTAACCGCATCCAATATACCCGGTTCGCCTTCCCAAATGCCGAAAACAACAGAAGATACGGGTCTGGCTGCATCTACTGTGGCAACAAATGGAAATCAGGTTTGCGCGATATTCGCGACGGGAGATATTATCTGCGCCGACATGAACGGTAAACAAGTATGGGCAAAAAACCTCGGAGTACCGGATAACCATTACGGCTATGCATCTTCATTATTGATGTTCGGCAATCTGTTGATTGTACAATACGATAACCAGAACTCACCAAAGGTAGTTGCTTTGGATATTGCTACAGGAGCAGAACGTTGGAGCAAAAGCCGTACGGAAAAAATAACCTGGAGTTCCCCTATTATAGCCTATATCAATAATACTCCTCAATTGATATTAATGGGGAATCCGGCTATTACGGCCTACAACCCCAATAACGGAGAACAACTTTGGCGGGTGGAATGCCTTGCCGGTGAAGTAGGCGCAAGCGCGTGCAGCGCCAATGGAATTGTATTCGGTGCAAGCGAATATTCGAAATTAATAGCCATAAACGGAGCAGACGGCAGCGTACTATGGGAAGGCAATGATTATTTGCCTGAAGTAGCGAGTCCAGTTGCCACACGGGATAATATATATCTGGCAACGAGCTATGGAGTTGTTGCTGCTTATGATGCGCAAACAGGAGAATTGAAAAAAGAACATGAACTAAATACGGAATTCTATTCATCTCCCATGATAGCAGAAGGGAAAATATACCTGATAAGCAACGACGGAAAAATGCATATTTTTTCGGCCGACAATGATTTCAGACTGCTGGGCTCATTCGAAACCGGTGAAAGAACTTTTGCTACTCCTGCTTTCACTGACGGTAAAATCGTGATGCGAACGGAAAAAAGTATTTATTGCGTAGCGAATAATTGAACAAAGGATCAGTAAGAGTTAAAATTTCAAATCCTGAATCTTAAAATTGAGATTATAAATGAATTGTACTTGTGAACATAATAAGACGGATGACCTGATTGAAAAAGTGGATGCGATCATCGACCGGATAGGTACTACCAGACAAATCATTATCCCTTTACTGCAGGCATTACAGGAAGAATTTAGTTATTTACCTTCAGATGCAATAGAAAGGGTGTATGAACGTACCGAGATTAACAGGGCGCAACTGATCAGTGTTTCTACGTTTTATTCTCAATTCAGGCATATCCCTTATGGCAAACATTTAATTAAAGTTTGTACGGGAACGGCTTGTCATGTAAAAGGAGCAGGCAACGTATACGACTCCTTCCGGCGTGAGCTGAAAATGCAGGATACTAACATTACCACAGAAGACCAGCTGTTTTCAATCGAAAAAATAGCCTGTCTGGGTTGTTGTACATTGGCACCTGTCGTACAGATAGATGAAAAGATATATGGTCATGTCCTGCCGGGAAAGGTAAATGAAGTGATCAAGGATTTTCTGGCACAACAAGAAGTAAGCGAAAAAGAAGAATCGAAAAAAACAACCCGTCAGGCAGCCGGTGAAATCCGCCTGGGTATGGGTTCCTGCTGCCAGGCTAGCGGATCGACGGATATTTACAGTGAACTTCAAACGGCTTCCTCCGAGTTGGGTATTGAAGTAAACATCAAACCGGTAGGATGTGTTGGCGTTTGCAATAAAGTGCCTTTAATAGATGTCGTATCAGCAGATGGTTCGATCACCCGTTATCCAAACGTTAAAGCATCCGAGATCAAGGAAATCCTTCATCATCATTTTAAACCTGCAGGATATATTAAACGGATGAAGAACAGTTTGCTAAATCATATCGATATGTTTCATACCGATATAACCTGGGATAATGTGATATGGAAACCCGAGAATGAGCGCACCGGAGTGATAGACAGCTTTCTGTCGGGTCAGAAACATATTTCAACTGAAGGATACGGTTTTCTGGCTCCTCTTAATATTGATGAATACATTACTCATGGAGGTTTCGAAGGGCTTACAAACGTATTATTGTCGAAAACACAGGAGGAGGTAATAACAAGTATCCTGAAAAGTGGAATACGCGGACGTGGTGGCGGTGGATTCCCTACAGGAAAAAAATGGGAGATTGTAGCCGTTTCCGGGAAAAAAGAAAAATATGTTATCTGCAATGGTGATGAAGGCGACCCGGGTGCCTTTATGGATCGTATGATGCTGGAATCTTACCCGTTCCGTGTGATTGAAGGTATGATTATTGCAGGATATGCTGTGGGGGCAAATAAAGGAATTTTTTATATCCGCGCCGAATATCCACTGGCTGTAGTCCGTATACGGACAGCTATCGAGTTATGCAGGGATCGAAACCTGATAGGTGATAATATAGGAGGAAGCAGTTTTTCGTTCGATATATCCATATTCGAAGGAGCGGGAGCATTCGTGTGCGGCGAAGAAACAGCACTAATAGCTTCAATCGAAGGAGAACGCGGATTCCCCAAACAACGCCCGCCCTACCCTGCTGTAGAAGGATTGAACGGCCTGCCTACACTGGTCAATAATGTGGAAACACTCAGTCAGATACCGTATATCATCCGGAACGGTGATGAACACTATAGTCAGATCGGAACCAAAGGAAGTAAAGGGACTAAAGTATTTGCACTGGCAGGTAAAATTCGCCACGGGGGATTGATCGAAGTACCAATGGGCATAACTCTCAATCAGATCATCGAAGACATAGGCGGAGGAGTGGAAAAGGGAGAAAAACTGAAAGCAGTTCAGATAGGCGGCCCGTCGGGTGGGTGTATACCTGCTGACTTATGTGATGTGCAGGTCGATTTTGATGCGTTTAATCAAATGGGAGCCATGATGGGTTCCGGCGGACTGGTCGTATTGAGTGAAAACGACTGTATGGTAGACGTAGCCCGTTATTTTCTGAGTTTTACATGCGACCAGTCTTGTGGGAAATGTACTTTCTGCCGTGTCGGTATACGACGTATGCTCGATATACTTGATAAAATTTGTAGTGGAAAGGCTGATATGTCGGATATTGATAAACTGGAAGAACTGGCCGTGAATGTAAAGAAATCATCACTTTGCGGATTGGGGAAAACAGCACCTAACCCCGTACTTACGACATTGAAATATTTCAGGCACGAGTATGAAGAACATATACATGGCGCATGTAAAACGGGAACTTGTAAAGATATGGTGAAATATGTCGTAACCGACGATTGCGTAGGATGCACAAAGTGTGCTAAAGCCTGTCCGGTAGATGCGATTCCTTATACGCCATATAAAATCCACACTATACATACCGATGAATGCGTTCTTTGCGGATTATGTATTGATGAATGCCGTTTCGATGCCATTAAAAAAGTATCAGTAAAAGAAGAATTAGTAGAAGCATAAAACGCATCAAAGAAATAAAATATATGCAGGTAACAATTAATAATACACCTATTGAGGTACCGGATGGTGAAACCATACTTGAAGCTGCACGTCGTTCAGGCTATATTATACCCTCATTATGTTACGCAAAAGACGCAAAGCATAAATCATCCTGCATGGTTTGCGCCGTAAAGAATTGCGGCAACGGCCAAATCATTCCATCATGTACTACTTATCCCACCGAAGGTATGATAATTGAAACAGAGAGTAAAGAAGTATTACTTGTACGTACATTATCCCTTGAGCTTCTGTTGAGTGATCACCGGGCCGATTGTGAAGCTCCCTGTTCAATGGTATGCCCCAAAGGTCTCGACGTTGAAAAAATGTTGCTTTATTATGATTCCGGCTGTTATGAAGAATCGTACGCTGAAATAGCCAAAGCTTTCCGGCTTCCGGAAATAGGATGTGACACCTGCAAAGCACCTTGCGAAAAAGCTTGCCGTCGGAGTACCATCGATAAACCGGTAAACATTAGAGGGATTATTAAAGAAATGGCCGGGATTCAAACTACCACTTTACTTTTAACAGGTACGAATGGATTGAAAAAAGATAAAAATAAATTCTTCTCTCGTTTGGGAAGATTTACAAATCATGAAAGGGAACGGCTCAAACAGACAACCTCAACTCCGTCCGGCTGCCTACATTGTGCCTGTGCCGGAAGAGAAGGTTGTAAACTACGAATGTACGCAACAGTGGAAGGAATTAAACGTCCGCGTTATGATTTATCTTCCATGCTGACTGTGATGAACAAGACTCATGTAAACGGAAATATATGGTTTGAACAATCCAAATGTATCCGTTGCGGAATATGCGTGTATAATAGTGAGAACGGATTTACGTTCAAAGACCGGGGATTCGGTATGCAGGTTGTATTACCCGAAGAAAATAAACCGCATATTAAAGAAGAACTGGCAACACTTTGTCCGACCGGTGCATTATATGTAGCGGATTCCAAGTCTCAACTTACAAAGTTGCGGAATTCTCATAGTTCAGTAGTGGAAAATCAACAGGTTAAAAATTGAAATCCAGATAACAATCTTGCATAATGAACTGGAAAATGAATTCAAAAATTTGAATATTAAATCTTTTATAATGAGACAATTAATACCGTTTTGGGGATTATCCGTTATTATGCTGATTTTAGCGGCTTGCGGTGACAAATCGGATTTCTCCGGTAGCGACGGGGATATGGATTGGCCTCTGTTCAGAGGTGATGTAGGTCTTAGTGGCTACGCAAGTATCGATTTGCCGGAAAAGCCTTCTTTGCTTTGGAGTTTCAGAAGTGATACACGTACCGTATCTTCTCCTGTAATCGAAAAAGGGACGACATACTGGTGCGACCGTAGAGGCCGTTTACGTGGAGTAGATATAAAAGGAGAGTTAACCTTCGATTACGATTTCAAAACTGCTGTTGAAGCTACCCCCATGATATATGATTCAACAGTATATATCGGCCGGATCGACGGATTCATGAGTGCTGTATCTCTGGCTAAAAGAGATACTATCTGGAATTTTGAAACAATGGGACAAGTATCGGCATCGCCCAATCTTATGAAATTTTCAGGGCGAAAAGCTGTTATTTTCGGCAGCTACGACAATAACCTTTATTGTGTTGACGCAAAAACCGGTGAAGAGTTAAGCCGGTTCGAGTCAGGATATTACCTAAATGGCGCCGCGGCTGTCTGGAAAGGACATGTAATATATGGAGGATGCGATTCGTGGGTACGCATTGTCGATTGTAAAACAGGTATTCAAACCGATTCCATTTTACTTGACGCCTATGTACCAGCTTCTCCGGCTATTATGGGAGATTACTGTTATGTGGGAGATTATTCGGGAAACATTTATAAACTTATGCTTGAAAACGGGAAAATTATCCGTCATATGAAAATAGTTGCTGAAGAAGGCGATAATGGTTCTTTCGTCTCCGTTCCCGCTATTTCCAGTGAAGCCTACTATTACCTTTCGGGAGAGCGCTATATCCACGCTAAAAGCCGTAAAAACGGGAAAATCATATGGAAATATATGCTTAAAGGAAATGTAGGAGAAAGCTCACCATTAGTTTGTAACGACAAGGTAATTATCTGTACAAAAACGGGGATTGTTTCCATATTACATGCAGAAACCGGCAAATTGCTTTGGGAATACGACACAGGTGAACAAATAATAGGCTCTCCCGCCGTAATTAAAGATCATTTCATGATCCTGACCAGCAAGGGAACGCTTCTTTGTTTTGGAAAAGAAATATAAAAATCATATATGGCTATCATCCAACTATCAGATATAAAAAAAAGCTACCAGGACGGTGAAAACCGCTTGAATAATGTGCTACGTGGTATAAACTTGAGTATTGACAAAGGAGAGTTTGTTGCTATTAAGGGACAATCAGGATCAGGTAAGACTACGCTGTTATCCATTCTTGGAACTCTTCTATTACCCGATACCGGCAGTTATTTGTTGAACGGTAAAGAAATGGTTACTGAAAACGTAGATCACTCGTTCATACGTAATAAACAAATCGGTTTTGTATTCCAGGATCACCGGCTGATGCCCCAGTACACTGTATTGGAAAATATTTTGCTCCCTACCCTGGCCTATTCCAAACAGGCAGACAGTGATAAAGTAGAATATGCACATGAATTAATGGAACTTACTCATATTTCAGGTGTTCAAAAGCAATATCCCCATACTTTGTCAGGAGGGGAAGCAAGCCGCGTAGCTGTTTGCAGGGCATTGATAATGAAACCGCTTGTTCTGCTTGCCGACGAACCTACGGGGCAATTGGATAATGAAAATGCCCATAACATAGCGAAACTGTTAGGCGAAATTAATCGTACCCTGAAGACGACAATTGTTATGGTTACCCATTCCGACGAGACATCTGCCGTAGCCCACCGCATACTTACACTTAAAGAAGGAGTGATACAGTGAATCTGAGGAATATCATATATAAAAATATCATTTATTTCACGCGCTATTACAAACTGGTAGCAGCGGCGGTGCTGATCACTGTTACCGTTATTGTTGGTAGTCTTGTGGTGGGCGATTCTGTGCGGAATACATTGGTGAAACGAGTTACGGAGCGTTTAGGAAATACCGAAACAATTATTTTCTCCCGCAATTCGTTTATGGCCGAAGATTTATTGAAAAATCCGTTATTCGGAACATCGGCACGTGGTATATTGCTTTCAAACGGTTTTATCTCACAAAACGGTGCTCTGATTCCCGTCTTTGTATGGGGTGTTGATGATCTATCCATAACTAAAGGAGCAGCAAAAATCAATCCGGCTTTAGCAAAAGAGATGTCTGTTAAAGCCTCTGACAACATTATCCTCCGGTTACCTGCAACCGGACTGGTTCCCTCCGGTTCCCTTTTCGTTACAGAAAACTATACTACCAGCCTCCGTTTATCCTATGAAGGGGAGGTTAAAGCTGATGAAGGAGGTAATGTAAGTATGAAAAATGAACAGATTATCCCTTTCAATGTATTTGTAAATAGAGATGAACTGGCCGAAATCCTCGAAGTAGAAGGGAAAATTAACCTGATACTGGTTGATAAACAAGTCTTGCCAAAAGACTTCTCCGAAATTTGGCAATATAACTTTTCAGGATTATCTGTCAACCGTAAAGATAATTATACTGAGATTATCTCCGACAGGGTTTTTCTGCAAGAAGAAGTCGTGGAAAATATCAGTAAGAGTAATAATAAACCCAACCGTTTGTTTTCATACCTTGCCAATTCTATTGAGTGTAATAATATTTCTATCCCCTACTCTTTTGTAACTGCTTTAGATTATTACCAGGGTGAACCTCTCGGAAAAGACGAATTAATACTCTCTGACTATTCGGCAAAGAGGCTGAACGTTAAAGCCGGTGACAACATACATATTACTTATTTTACGTCGGAGGATTTAAAAGCATTGGTGACTGATACTGTTACCTTGCGGTTGAAACGCATAGTACCTTTGTCTGAATTGCGGGCGGATAGTTCCCTGAGTGCAAACTTTCCGGGTCTGTCAGATGTAGAAAGATGTACCGACTGGGACAGCGACCTTCCGATCAATATGGATCTTATTTCTGATGAAGATGAGAAATATTGGGAAAATTACCGTAGTACGCCTAAAGCTATCATAGGATATGATGCCGTGGCAAAAGATTGGAGTAATACATATGGAAACGCAACCGCTGTACGGATAACCGACAGTGAACCCGATCTTTCGGAGTTACGTCCGGAAATGTTCGGTATTCAATTGATGTATCCCCGTGAAGCCGGTTTATCCGCGGCGAAAAACGGTGTGGATTTTTCCGGTCTTTTCCTCGCGCTTGGATTCTTTATTATCATTTCCTCTATGATATTAATGCTGATTCCCGTATCGGAGATGCTTTATCAGCGCAGGCATGAAATCTCGCTTTTACAATCGCTTGGATTTACGCGCAAACGTATTATCCGTATGTTGTGGAGGGAGTCAGCTCCCATAGTATTAATTTCATCTATAGCAGGTGTAATAGCCGGACTGCTTTATACCGCTATTATCATGTGGTTGTTAGGAAATGTATGGAGAGGAGCTACGCAAACCGATGGTTTTTCGGTCTATCCCGGAGCAAGAACTATATTAACCGGACTAATTGCAGGTATAGGGCTATCTTTATGCTTATTACGTGTGGCTATCGTACGCGCGTTGAAAGTCCGGCATTCAACATTTAACGTATCCTTGAGCTCCAGGTTAAAAACGCAGTATTTTTGGACTGTATTGATTACTCTTATTACTATAACGGTTATACTTATCAATTTGCTGGTACTACAATCCGTCACGTTATTCGTAGTCGTAGGTCTCCTGATGATATGTACAGCCGCTTTATGGGGAAATTACCTGGTTATGAAAAATGGCTCGATGCTGCCCGACGGATTCACGTCGTCAAAATTAGTCTGGAGCACATTATATGCAAATAAAAAACAGGCTATTCTCTCTTTTTTTTCCCTTACTATCGGAGTATTTATTGTGTTTTCAGTCGGATTAAACCGCAAAAGTTTTGCAGATAGTTCACAATTACGCACCGGAACAGGAGGATATTCTTTATGGTGTGAAAGCAGCATACCTATTTATCACAATATGTCGATTCAGGCGGGAAGGGAGAAGTTATCATTGACAGAACTTCCACCGCACACTCAAATACTTCAATGCCTTAGGTTAAGTGCCGATGATGCGAGTTGTTTAAATCTGAATAAAGTGAGTACCCCTACTGTACTTGGGGTGGATATGAACGCGCTGTCGGAAAGTGACTTTAACATAGAACAAAGTATTTATTCAACCGACCGGAATACTGTTTTTCATCAGATGCAAGTATCCTCCGATACAGTTTATCCTGCGCTGGTAGATGCGACCGTGCTTATGTGGAGTCTTGGAATGAACCTTGGTGATATCTTGTATTACGAAGCAGACAATGGACGCAGTGTAGCCATTCAATTGGCGGGAACATTATCAAATTCCATTTTTCAGGGCCATATTCTGATAGACCGTAATATCTTTTCGGGTATATGGGAAGAAACAACAGGCAGCGAAGTTTTCCTGCTTAAAGTAGATGAAACGGAAAAAGAGGATGTAAAAAATCTTCTCACGCAGGCTCTTAATGAATATGGGGTAAGGGTATCTTCCACCAACGACCGTCTGAAACAATTTAATACCGTAACTGATACTTATCTGACCATTTTCCTGACACTAGGAGGATTAGGTTTATTATTAGGTATTGTAAGCTTTATTATTGTAGTGCGTAAAAACCTGTCGATGCGACGTAAAGAAATAAATCTTTACCGTATGCTTGGCTTCACTGACCATAAAATAGAACAAACCCTTTATCGTGAAAACCTGTTTGTGCCGCTTTATGCTATCGCAACCGGCGTGTTAAGCTCACTTATAGGGGTTAGCATCAGCTTTATGAATACAGGCATATGGATATGGTTCCTTGCTTTCCTTTTTACTCTGTTATTCGTGTTTTGCGTAGTTGTTTTTGTAAGGAAATCCGTAAGGGCAGAAATTCAAGGTTTAAAAATTTCGGATCCGAATATCCTATGAAAATATTATTTATTATACCGGGCTCGGGAGATTCTTTTTATTGCGGCAATTGTTTCCGTGATAATTTGCAGGCGTCAGCCCTGAAAAAAGCGGGACACGATGTAATTATCATGCCGCTTTATCTTCCTTTAAAAGATAAATCTTTTCAGGCGGATACCCCCTTGTTTTTTCCGGCAACCACTTATTATACGGCGCAGAAATTTTTCGGTAAACGGAAAATGCCGAAATGGTTGGAAAATATTACCGGTTCAAATGCCATGTTGAATCTGGCGTCTTCGCTTTCGGGTACTACATCGGCAGAAGGTATGGAAGATATCACTTTGTCTATGATAACCGGAGACGATCCTGCCTTTCTTGATCAGGTACATCAAATCATTACCTGGATTAAGAACGGAGAACAACCGGAGATTATTCACCTTTCCAGTACGCTGTTGATCGGAATTGCTAAAGTATTACATAATCAGTTGAATATTCCTGTCGTCTGTTCCGTGCAGGATGAAGAAGTCTGGATAGATAGCCTCAAGCAAAAGTATGCGGAGATCGCGTGGAAAGGAATCGCAGATAATATACAATATATCAACCGTTTTATCACAACCAGTAATTATTACAGGGAAATTGTGCGGAATCGGATTCCCGGAATAAATGAAGTAGATGTCATCTATCCGGCTGTAGATCTACAAAAATATAAATCTTTTGAATATCCGGCAGATCCGGTCATCGGATTCTTTTACCGTATGAATAAGGAAAATGGGCTGGATATTTTAGCGGAAGCCTTTATCAAGCTAAAAAGAAAAGACCGGATCAAGAACCTCAGGCTTAAAATTGGCGGAGGATATACAGGGAAAGATAAAAGGTTTCTGAAAGAGATAAAAAAGATATTGGCACCTTACCGTGAATATGTAGAGATAAGCGACAGCTATAGCCTGGAAGAACATGTGAAATTTTACAGTTCGATAACACTTATCTCTGTACCTATTACTTTCGAGGAAGGGGTAGGTTTATACCTGTGCGAAGCCTTTGCCGCCGGCCGGCCGGCAGTAGAGCCTTCAACTGGCTCCTTTCCTGAAATCGTAGATAAAGCCGGTTTATTATATAATCCCAATACATCAGACGCGCTGGCTGAAGCGCTGGAAATGCTCCTGGCGGATAAAAATTTATATAATCTGTCCGTTCAAAATGCAATTGAATTATCTGCAAAACGGTATAATGAAAATATACTGGCTCTAAAACTTATTTCGCTCTACAAACAATTTACGGAGCAATGAAATAAATAATATGAGAACGATACGGTATGAATAAAAGATTTTGCTTACATAAATTAAAGCCTGATAAAAAAGAAAAGGCATTCGCTTTAATGATCCCTTTTTTCGTTTTCTTCAGTGGTTTACACCTCTTCTTAGAGATTTGTCTAAGTTTGTGAATAATGTAATGATTTGTGCCATAACAAAATGGATATATTAAAAGACTATTCTTTACCTAAGCTTTTACTTATTAGCTTGCTCGGTGCAATTTTCATCGTATATCCGAATATTGCATTTCTTCCATGGGAATTGAGCTTTTTAAATGAATCCAAACACGGTTTCCATTTAGCATTTTTTTTTATCAGGTACTTCTTTTTTTCTTTATTGATTTGGATATTATTAATTTACAATCTGAAAAAAATAAAAGATGCCTCTTTTAGGGAACGTTTATTACGCACATTGCTGATCACAACTTTAGCCTATGTGTTATTTGTAATCATACTGTATATTTACCATAACAGCATTCACGGATTCGGGAGTATACTTCTTTTTCAATTCTCTGTCGTATTCATCGTCTGTACATTTATGGGACATGTATTCATGATGTATAATGTACAGCGTAGAAAAGAACAGGAAATTGAGCAATTGAAAATTGAAAATCTCAAAAGCCGCTACGATGCCCTGACAAACCAGATAAACCCGCACTTTTTCTTTAATTCACTCAATGGAGTGACCGCTCTGATACGGAAAAAGGATGATGAAAAAACACTTGCTTATGTCAGTAAAATGTCCGATGTATTCCGGTATATCCTGCAAAGCGACCAGAAAGGTCTTGTTACACTGCGTGAAGAAATGGCTTTTATCCATGCCTTCCGTTACATGATGGAAGTCCGTTTTGCCAATAAACTGTGTTTTGATATTGAGGTTGCCCCACAGGAAGAAGAACTGAAAATCCCGGTACTTTCATTACTTCCACTGATCGATAATATAGTAGTACACAATACGATCGATTCACAGCATAAAATGACAGTAACTATACGGCTGAACAACCAATCGGAACTGGTCGTGTCAAATCCTGTTTATCCGAAACTCTCGCCAACCGATACCAATGGAACGGGCATTAAAAACCTCGAAAACCGATTTGCTTTATTAATGGACAAACAAATACGAATTGAAAATAACGGCAAAACATTTAAGGTTTACTTACCCTTGAAGTAATAAATATAATGAATATAAGATCAATTTAATATTATTATTGTTATGGAAGCATTTAAAAAAGTAAAAATCATTCGCACGGTAGTCGCTATGGCATGTATCTTCTTTTTTATGGAAGTAACGGCGCAAACTCCTTATGGTTGGAGAGGGCCTGCGCGTAACGGAGTTTATCCGGAGACAGGATTATTAAAAACGTGGCCTTCGGGAGGTCCGCAGTTGTTATGGGAAACACTGGACGCCGGTAAAGGGTACTCAAGTCCTGTAGTAGTCGGTGACAGAATATACCTGACGGGAATGAATGAAGATGAAGACAAGGAGGTTTTTTCGGCGTATACACTCGATGGTAAAAAAATATACCAGGTTACATACGGTTCCCCCTGGGATAAAACGTATCCTGAAACCCGTACAACACCGGCTGTAGAAGGAAACAGAGCCTATGTTATAAGCGGTATGGGTGAAATCGTATGTATCAACACCGAAAATGGCGATATCCTTTGGAAAGTAGACGGAGGCACGGTATTCGAACGAAAAACGGGAACTTGGGGAACGTCGGAATGTCCGCTCGTTTTCGATAATAAAATAATATACACTCCGGCAGGAGATCAGACTACGATGGTGGCTTTAAATACGGAAACCGGTGAAACCGTATGGAAAAGTGAACCACTGGGCGATACAGGCGCATATGTATCTCCGCTTTTGATTACGTATAAAGGAAAACGGCAAATAATCGGTTCGACAGGAGAAAGTGTTATTGGTGTAAATCCTGAAACCGGTAAAATTGAATGGCGGTTTACAGATTGGGGAAAACCACCAAGGGAACCGGGTGGACGCCCTTCCAATATAGCCCCTAATACCCCTCTCTTCAAAGACGGCAAGATATTCTTTTGTCACGGATATGACATCGGTTCTTATATGCTTCAGTTGAACGACGACCTTACAGGGGTAACATTCCTGTGGAAAAACGAGGATCTGGATACGCATCACGGAGGATATGTTCTGGTAAATGATATTATTTACGGTTCGAACTGGATTAATAATAACCAGGGCAACTGGGTAGGTGTAGACTGGAATACAGGTCAGACTAAATTTGATACGGCCTGGAGTGGCGGTAAGGGTAAAGGTTCAATCATCAGCGCCGACGGAATGTTATATTGTTATGACGAGCGTCGCGGAGCAGTAGGATTGGTCAACCCTAACCCTGAAAAATTCGATGTTGTAAGTGAATTCCGCATTACAAAAGGTGAAGGTCCGCACTGGGCACATCCGGTGATCAACAACGGCACATTGTATATACGGCATGGTAATGCGTTTTCGGCATATAAAATAAACTTATAATTCAAAAGATTATTTGGGCGTTCAACGTTTGAGGGCCCAAAATAATCTTTATCTAATATTTTCACAATGAAAACTCAATATTTGATACTGTTATTCTCACTTGTAACCACCATACATTCAACAGCCCAATCTCCATACGGATTCAGGGGACCCGACCGTAACGGGCACTATTATGAGACAGGATTATTGAAACAATGGCCTTCCGATGGTCCGGAGTTAATATGGGAAACAATGGATGCAGGTAAAGGTTATTCGAGTCCGGTTTTACTCGACGGGCGTCTCTATATTACGGGTATGAATGAAAACGAGGACAAAGAAATTTTTTCATGTTATACCTTAGCAGGGAAGAAAGTTTATGAAGTTATCTACGGAACGCCCTGGAATAAAAGTTATCCTGAGACACGGACCACTCCAACCATTGAAGGCGATAAAGCATATGTAATCAGCGGTTCAGGCGAGATTGTATGTCTTGATATTGCTAATGGCAACATCATCTGGAAAGTAGATGGGGGAAATATCTTTGAAAGGAAGACGGGTAACTGGGGCACTTCCGAATGTCCGCTGGTATTTGATAATAAAGTAATCTATACACCGGCGGGCGACCAGACAACAATGGTAGCCCTGAATGCGCAAACAGGAGAAACCGTTTGGAAAAGCGAACCTTTAGGCGACCATAGTACCTATGTTTCACCTTTGCTTGTTATGCATAACGGACACCGGAAAATAATAGGGGTAACCAGTAAAAACGTAATAGGGGTAAATCCGGAAACAGGTAAAATTGAATGGACGTTTTCCGACTGGGGCAGAAAAGAGACTGACAGGGAGAATATAGCCACCAACACGCCTTTGTATGATAACGGATGTCTTTTCTTCTCAAACGGTTACGATGCACAGGCGTTTATGATACGACTGAATGTAGATGCTACGAAAGCAGACCTGGTATGGAAGAATGACGACCTCGATACTCATCACGGAGGATTTGTGCTGGTAGACGGCACAATATACGGCTCAAACTGGATCAGTAATAACCATGGCAACTGGGTTGCCGTAGACTGGAATACCGGTGAGACCAAATACGAACAGGACTGGGGAAAAGGAAGAGGTAAAGGATCTATAATTACAGCAGACGGAATGTTGTATTGTTATGACGAGCGCCGGGGAACAGTAGGATTAGTACGTCCGACACCCGGGAAATTCGACGTAGTAAGCGAATTCCGGGTTACCAAAGGGGAAGGCCCGCACTGGGCACATCCCGTTATTGACAACGGTATACTGTATATCCGCCATGGGAATGCCCTTATGGCATATAGGATAAAATAGCCTTATATAATTAGTTTAAAGTGAAGAAAATCTATAAAGGTTAATTCAGTTTGGATATTTCAATTAAAACAAGAGAATGATCAACTATTCAAAATTAATATTCCTTTTACTGTTATCCATAAAAATTAGTGCCCAGACAGTCAATGGATGGCGCGGAGCAGACCGCGACGGAACGTATCCCGAAATCGGGCTACTGGATATATGGCCGGCTAACGGATCAACATTAGTATGGTCGGTCGAGGATGCAGGTAAAGGATATTCAAGTCCGGTTATTTCTGGTGATAAATTATGGGTTACCGGAATGGATGAAGACGAAAAAAATGAAATACTTACAGCTTATACGTTAGGCGGGAAAAGGATTTACCAGGTAACATATGGTGAATTATGGAATAAGTCCTATCCCGATACGCGAACAACGCCTACCATAATTTACAATAAAGTATATGTAATCAGCGGTAGAGGTAAAGTAGTGTGTTTGAACGCAAACGATGGAGAAATAATCTGGTCGGTTGACGGTGAAACATTCGGAGTTGAAACCAACGTTTGGGGAGTATCTGAATCACCTTTGGTATTTGATAATAAAGTAATCTTTACCCCCGGAGGAAAACATACTACTATGGTAGCGTTAGATGCTTCCAACGGTAAAAAGTTATGGATAACAGAATCGCTCAATGATCCCTGCTCGCATGTTTCTCCACTTCTGATCACACACAATGGTATAAAACAGATCATCGGTTTCTCTGAACAATATCTGTTTGGAGTTAATCCCGAAACCGGAAAAATCATGTGGAAATTCAACCAATGGGATTTTATTCCTGACCGTGGTATGGACGGAATCTGCATTAATACCCCGTTATACCGTAATGGAAGATTATTTGTCAGCAATGCATACGGGATGCGTTCGCACATGCTGGAATTAAATGATGATGCGACGGATGTAAAACTATTATGGAGAAACGACGATCTGAGTGTTCATACAGGAGGAATGGTAGTATTGAATGATGTTGTTTATGGTTCAAACTGGCTAAACAATAACAATGGGGAATGGGTAGCTATAGACTGGAATACGGGTAAAACATTTTATAAAACAAAATGGGACGGTCACAGTAAAGGATCTGTAATAACAGCAGACAATAAATTGTTCTGTTTCGAAGAGCATAGAGGAGTCGTAGCACTGGTCAGGCCCAATACAACGAAGTTCGATATCGTAAGCGAATTTAAAAGCGGGGCATACTGGGCGCATCCGTCTATCCATAATGGTATGTTGTATATCAGGCATGGTAATGCAGTAATGGCATATAAAATAAAATAGGTTGGATCAATTTGGGGAAAACATCTACTTCTTTTCAAAATATAAAGCTTTGTCATAAAATGAACTCTTTAGAAAAAATTAAAAACGGAAATTTCCAATTAAATGGAGCTGAGATCGTTGAATTATTACGCATAGATATAAATAGTAAGGAGTTCTTTGAACTGTTATCAGTCTCCCATGCACTGTCGCCTAAAAAATTCGGGCATAAAGGATATGTATTTACCCAAATCGGTATAAACGCTCAGCCGTGTCCGGTTAATTGCAAATTCTGTTCTATGGGAGCCGCACATTATTCCCTGAATTCCGAATGGGAAAAGTCGGCCGAAGAAATATGTTCTTTACTAAGTTATTTACAGCAAAGCTATTTCGACGATTTCTTTCTGATGACTACTGCCGACTATCCACAGGAAAAATTTATATCTATCGGTAAAGCAGTCAAACCTCTTTTGCGAAAAGAGCAGAAACTGATAGCCAATATCGGCGATTTTAATCTTGAAACGGCTGTCAGGCTGAAAGAGGCGGGTTTTACAGGTGCCTATCACATCAATCGCCTGCGTGAAGGAATAGATACATTGGCTGATGAAAGCCAACGCGAAAAAACGTTAAGAGCTATAAAAGAAGCGGGACTGGAACTGTATTATTGCATCGAACCTATTGGTCCCGAACATACATATGAAGAAATTGCAAAAGAAATCATACGGGCAAAAGAGCTCAATATTGAGGTTATGGCAGCCATGCGCCGGACCGCTGTAAAAGGAACTCCACTATATGAATACGGACAGATTACGGCCCCCGAACTTACAAAGATAGTGGCGGTAATCAATATAGTTGTCAATCCTACCCGTTCAATGAACGTACACGAACCCATTCAGTTGGCCCTTCTGGCAGGAGTAAACCAGCTATATGCCGAAATAGGCGCTAATCCCCGCGACACCGATAGCCATACGGAGCAGAGTCGCGGATTTAATACCTCCACGGCCTGGGCAATGCTGAAGGAATTTGGATACCTGCCCTTTGAAAGCTGATCTCATATAACGAATCATTCCAACAGCCGCAATGATTCGCTTTGAATACCAATTTTTCGTTTTGAATCCAAAACCCGCTCAACCTAAACGTATTATCCTCACATTTGCAATACAATAGCAGTAAAGATTGTATTTAGGTAAGAAATTAATGTGTAATTTAAATTTAAGGTAAAATGAAACGTTTAGGTGTATTTGCAGTAGTTTTTAGTATGGTGTTGTTATCCAATCAGTCTGTATTCAGTCAGGAATGGGCAAAGGATAAAATACCGTTTAAATCGGAATTTGGCCAGTTGGAAAAGTATCTTAACCTTACCACTGTCCAGTTGAATGAAGTGTATAATATTAATGAATACTTTATCGAACAACAGAAACGATATCTTATTCAGAATTATAATCCGAAAGTTAAAAACAGGAATTTTCAACAAATAGTGTATGGTAACCTCAAGTTAATGAAAGATGTTCTGACTGAAGACCAATACCGGAAATACGTTGCTTTAGTGAATGTAACTTATCAGAATAAGTTGGGCGACATCCCTGAACTGCCTAATATCTACCTGGCACTCAGTGAAGAAGGCAATAAAAAATAATACGTCTTTTTATATCATGGCAGGGCCTTAACCATTAAGCGGGGACAAAGAGCAACTTTTTGTTCCCGCTTTAATAATGAGCCCCATATTCATTTCGTTTTAAGAGACGTTTTTTTCGTTTTAAAGATTTATATATTCGTACTATGATATATTATTCGGTAAATTTGTAGATTAAAAATAAGGATATCCTTTAGAAAGCATACGCGGATTATCTGCCGTTTCTTAGTGATATATTCTTCTTGTCAAAACATACATGAATATTCTTGATAAATATAGTTCGTATAAACTCTTTCTGATCAGTTTGATCAGCGCTGTTTTTATCGTTTACCCCAATATTGCCTGTCTACCCTGGGAATTGAGTTTCCTGAACGGTGCGGAACGCACCAATCACCTGTTATTCTTTGTTTTCCGATATTTATTCTTCACTGCATTGATATGGATATTGGTAAAAATTAATTTAAGGAAAATCAATACCCTTTCTTTTCAGAAACGGTTTTTATATAATCTACTTGTCTCCGCAATTGCATATCTGTTTTATGTAGGTATTTCCATATCATGCTGTACAAAAGCCGATTGTTTCGGAAGTATATTGCTTTTCCAGTTCTTTGTGGTTTGTATCCTCTGTACGTTTTTCGGGCATATATCCTTTTTATATTCCGTTCAGCGAAATAAAGAACAGGAAATTGAAAATCTGAAAATTGAAAATTTGCAAAGCCGGTGCGATGCGCTCGCCAATCAGATAAATCCGCATTTTTTCTTTAATTCACTCAACGGGCTTACAGCATTGATACGTAAGAAGAATGATGAAAACACACTGGCTTATGTAAATAAGCTTTCCGATGTATTCAGGTATATCCTTCAGAGTGAAAAAAAAGGATTGGTCACCCTAAAAGAGGAACTTACATTCGTGGATTCTTTTCGTTTTATGATGGAGGTACGTTTTGCTAATAAGCTGGAATTCAACATACAAGTTGACGAAAAGTATATGGATATGAAAATACCGGTTTTGTCCCTTCTTCCATTAATAGACAATGTAGTCAATCATAATATCATTGACAGTCAGCATAAGATGGAAGTCTGCTTCCGTATGAATGAAAAGTCCGAATTAATCGTATCCAATCCTGTTTATCCCAAACTTGTTCCTGAAGACACGAACGGAACCGGATTGAGAAACCTTGAAAACCGCTTCATCCTTTTGATGAACAAGCAAATCCGTATTGAAAACGATGGAAAGGTATTCCGTGTATATTTACCATTAAAACCCTAAAATGAAAGTACTTATTGTTGAAGACGAAACTGCCGCTTACGAAAACTTAGTCGATATACTTGCAGAAATAGACCCGGACATTCAGGTAGTCGATAACACGGAGAGTGTGAACCAAACCATCCAATGGCTCCAGAACAATCCGTCTCCCGACCTCATTCTGATGGATATACACCTTTCAGACGGTTCTGCCTTCACTATTTTCCAGCATATTATTATCGAAACGCCCATTATATTCATTACGGCATATGATGAATACGCCATAGAAGCGTTTAAGGTAAACAGTGTGGATTATCTTTTAAAACCAATCAAACCCGAAGAACTTGAACGGGCTTTGGTAAAGTTCAGTAAATGGACCCGTACTGAAGTAGTGCAATATCTTACCCAATTATCGCAGTTAACTTCCACACCTAAATACAAAGACAAATTATTAATACCTTCTAAAGATAAACTTATACCTATCGACATGAAAGATATCTGTTGTTTTTATACGACAGATAAAAATACAACCATTTATCTGAAAGACGGTAAGAGTTATCCTTATTCCAAAACACTGGAACAGGTAATCGTTACCCTTAATCCTTCTGATTTCATCCGCGCTAACAAGCAATTTATTGTATCCAGGAATTGTGTGAAGAATATCACGATATGGTTCGACAACCGCTTATTGGTCACTCTTGATATTGAAACCCCTGAAAGGATCTATATAAGCAAAAACAAAGCGGCCGAATTTAAGGCGTGGATAGTAAACGATCTGTAATGGGGGATAAAATATCGCTGACCCGATAATTCGTCTTAAAACCCGTATTTTTCCTTTTTATCAAAAAACCGGTCAATTGAATCTGTTTAATTTTAATCTTTGTGATGTAATAATAATTTTTACATTTCAATATAGCATTTCTATATAAGTATTAGTTTTTTAAAGGTTGTTTTAGGTTATCTTTTTTATATTTCCCTATTGCTTTTAATAATCCGGAAGGGTTAAACAATCGGTTACGATAATGTGTTTCATCTTTATTAATAATTATTTAATTGAGTTATTTATGAAGAAGATATTCTCTTACGCCATACCCATAGCTATAGGTTTTCTTTTGGGATTTATTGCAAGCCAACTCCAATCAGATGCTATTGAGAATTGGTATCCTTACCTCAATAAGCCTTCGCTTACACCTCCAAATGCAGCATTTCCAATCGCATGGAGCACTATTTACCTGCTGTCCGGTATATCTGCAGGATTGATATGGAATTACGGCGGAAATCAACGGAAGCGCATTCTGACACTTTGGGGAATCCAGCAATTTTTTAATTTTACCTGGAGTATTCTCTTTTTTACACTTCAAAACCCGCTGCTTGGTTTCATAAATATAGTCATCCTCGATATACTTGTACTGTGGTATATTGTTAAATCGTGGCCTGTCAACCGTACTGCATCGCTGTTGTTTTGGCCGTATATGGCATGGATTGCTTTTGCTACATATCTCAACGGATATATACTGGTCTATAACTAAAATGGATTGCAATTATATTATAAATACACATAGCTCCTTAAACTAAAGGCTGCCGGTCGGACAGCATGTCTTTTATCCCGGAAGCCTTGGATATGTATTAATAATAGTGTATGATATCAATCCGTCCGGACTTCGACATAGCCCCCGGGTTAATACCCGGCTTGCCTTCCGGTATTTCCAGGTTATGTGTATTGAAATGTTCAATCCATCCTTTCGCTGTTTGTCCGGTATCTTTTGATTTGAAAGTCATTACATTCAACGGAAAAACGTCATTACCGCCGTTTGCTTCTTTCAGGATACAATAAATTAATTCCGAACAATAATACTTATCATTATCCGGTATAAATCCGTGGTCATACGCTTTTCCAGTTAATGTCAGGCCGATATTCAGGGCATCCGGTATAAGATGACGATATTCCTTTTTAAGCCGCCCGACTACCGATACCGGATAACACTCTTTACTTTCAGAAGGATATAAATATTCATGGATAGGCGTAAGTTTCACTTCCGGAATAGTGGCTTCCAAAACGTATACTTTCCCCGTACTATTTATATATACCATACCCACATGCGTAAACTGATAACTATCAATACTGTTTGTAACCTGTTTAATGGGATTGTCTTTATCCTTAGGACATGATTCCTGGAAAATAAGGTCGCCGTTTTCTAACCTGAAACCTTGTGCAAAGCCGTTAACTACCCTAATTAATAAAAAAATCAATAGAATGTTTTTCATACCTTTTTATTATTCATACGATTCGGTAGTTAAAGTAGCCCGTTCAAATAATCTTCACAACGACTTGATTATTAATAAGTCAGGCGAGTGATAACTACTTTAACTACAGATTCTGATTATTTAAATGTGTAACTGACTCCTCCTGTCAACCAAAAACCCGGTTGGGGAATATTTCCCATATCATTATGCCGGGTATCGTACAGATTATTCATATTCATATGTACGGTAATATCCTCATACTGGTAATTCAATCGTAGATCCAACGTAGAGAAGGGTCGGTATTGAGTAAGGACTCCGGTATCTTCAGCGTTTTTAAAGACTTTATACATACCCATTCTTTTTTGATAACGGAAATACCATCCTGCGGAAAAGCCTTTATATATCCGGTGGTTAAATGTTGCCGTTAATTTATCACGTAGATAATTTAATTTATACTGCGAATTTTGTCCTTTTGTATCACAGTCCTGATGCATTCTCGCGTAATCTATGGAAAGAGATGATGCATCTCCTAAAAGCGGAACAAAATCACCCAACCGGAGGAGTATTCCGGCTTCAGCCCCCTGTGTATTAAGTTCAGTATGATTCCAGGAAGCGCTCACCATCTCTCCATCTATCTCTTTATCAATCCAGTCAATAATATTCCTGCCCCACATCAGAAATCCTGTGATGTAACCGCTGATAAACGAATTCTTGTATTTAACACCCAGGTCTACGGATTGTGACCGTTCGGGTAAGAGATTGGAATTGCTCTCATGAGTTTCGGTTGTATAGTAAAGTTCGGTAAAAGAAGGGAGGCGCGTAGAATTACCCCATGTAGCATATATATTCAGGTAGTAGTTCGGCCGGTAAGCTAAACTGGCTGCCGGATAAAACTTATATTTCCCCTTTTCGAGGGTATTGTGATTCATTAGTACGCCTGCCGAAAGAACAAAATGATCGAGTTTTGCGGTATGTTCCAGGGTGACACTGGCATTTGTACGGTCGTCGTACCGTTTGTATTCACCACGGGGTTTCGGTAGCGCCTCTCCCAATACATTGCTTAATATGTCTTCACTTCTTATTTCTGTTCCCAGACTGGTGTTTCCTGCTTTCGATTCATACTGCATGATCAGGTTTGTTCCGTATGTGTCTCCGCGGTGATGATTTTTGCCTTTATCTGTTCCCCTGACCAGTTCAAACGTATCATAATGCCTGAACCAGTAAACGATTGGAATAAATTTAAGCTGATCTCCGAATTCTCCTTTTATAGAACCTAAATACCTGCTCGTGTGGTCGTATTGATTGGGAAAGGCAGCCGTATAAAAGCTGTTGGCTCCGTATTTCTTATCGTTAAATCCTAAACCGACATCAATTTTGGCATTTTTGTTTATATCAAACCGGCTTTGTATCAGGATACTATTTAAATTATAGTCGGTATTATCCACATATCCGCCGGACGCATTATGTCCCGCGGAAATACTGGTGGTGGCCATTCCTGTCTGCGCGGCGGCTCTCGCTTCTATAGCCCGCATTTTATGCATACCCCCTTCTAAACGGGCATATCCTTTGGGCTGAGCGTTCTTTTTGGTTATAATATTGATACCTCCGGAAAAAGCGCTTGCACCATATATCAATGCAGACGGGCCGTGAATAATTTCAATACGTTCGATATCGGATAAGTTGATGGGAATATCTAAGCTGTAAAGGCCGGTGTGTGAGTTGGAAACGTTAATACCGTTAAGGAGAACGGCGGTTTGGTCTTTGGAGCCTCCCCGGATGGAAATATCTGCCTGGACTCCGTGTCCTGCTCGTTGGATAACATCAATGTTTGCGGTGTAGATTAAAAGGTCCTGTATACTTTGGACGGGCGCCTGCTCAATTTGTTCTTTTGTTACTACTGTAACCAGTTTCGCCGTCTGGTTGACAGGCAATGAAATTCGTGATGCGGTGACCATTACTTCTTCGAGTTCATGCTCCAGGTCTTCTGGTGTCTTCTGGTTGCTTTCTGTTGTTGTAGACTGTGCCGAAATTCCGACTGCCGGAACAGCCGTAAGCACACATCCGGTCAAAACCCCGATATTAACAATCTTGTGCATACTTGCAAATGCGCTGTATGCTTTCCTTGTAAACCGTTTAAAGAGAAAAACATCTTTACGATAACTGTTTGTTTGTTTCATTTATTTACCATTAAATTAGAGTGAATATAAGTTTTACAAAATAAAATTCCTGAATATGATTTATTAAACTTTACATATAAATAATCCTCCTCCCCTTTTTATACGCGACGCCAAATTTATTCTTTTTTACGATTGGCTGTATCGGGATTATCTCTTATAAATGATTTTCCCTGTTAATTACTCTTTTTATTCTTCTTATGCTACTCTTTCTTCACCTTCCACTGATTGCCCGTAATCTTTATCCGGAGCAGTTTTCACGGTGGAAGATGTACGTTCACCTATCTTTCACCTCAGATTAGGATGCGTCCAAAATCATATAAGACGTGAACTCATAAAAATAGCTCCCGTCCGGATTTATTTCAGACGCGAGGTAAAACATGGCAACTTTTCAATTAAAATATAACTTTATTTCCGGTTAAGCATTACCACCTGTTTTTAGTACTCTACCCATTCTTTCGTAATACCCTATCCGCCGGCAATTAATAAACTACTTATACGTAACGAATAAGTAACCCCGTAAAAATAAATATTTGATAATAATCTAATCTGAATCAAACGGATGCTCTATTTCAGGTGATAGATGTGTGAAAGATGATCATTCACCTTCATTGTGCTGTTATATCGAATTTTACAATAAAGAGTGATAGATGGAGGATAGTTGCTGAAACATTTGTTTGTGTATAATTTAATCCGGGTTTAATCATAATTAATATATAATCAACCGTAAGGATAATCAAAATAAATCATGTAAATTCATTCCGTTTTCCGGTATAAGTTATGATGACTTTATTCATGGCTCTGGTTACTCCTACATAGAGCATTCTACGGTCCAGCTCAGACCGGTAGTTTTCCTGATTAGCTTGCGGTATTATTACTTCATCGAATTCCAATCCTTTAGCCATATATATGGAAGTTATAATGACTCCTTTTACAAAAGCAGCACTTTGGTTATGAAGAAAATGGCTATCCGTATGGTATATTTTTATTTTCTCGAACATATCTTTTGCCGCTCTTTCTGTTTTGCATATAACAGCTGTCACCTTATCAGCAGACATCTTTGATAAAGCAATTAATTCGTTAATACCCGATATTTCTTCTTCAGGTGTATTATATCCTATTATACAGGGTTCGTCACCATGTCTTGCTACAGCTTCAATTTCGTTATCCGGCCATATTTTTTGTGCAAGGTTAGTGATTTCGGAGGTTGACCGGTAACTTTTATTTAATTTCATGATCTCTCCGGTAACAAATACTTTTTTTATCATCCCGGCAGTTGATGATCCGTATGAAACGGATTGATTAGCGTCGCCAAGTATAGTTTTCCGGCAAGGATATAATTTTTGCAGTATCTTATACTGGATAGGTGTATAATCCTGCATTTCATCTATCAAGAGGTGTTTAACAGTTGTACGGTTTGCTACACCTTCTAAAGCTATATGAAGGTAAGCAACAGGAGCCAAATCCGGATATTCAAGCATACGGCTTTTATACATTCGGAACATCTCAGGTTTACCCGCCCATTTGAAAAAATCTTTGTACAGCTGAAGATCATTATTCCCTTTGAACATCTTCTTCATTTCTTTTCTTAACCTGTTTCGTTCTGCTGTTGTAACAGTTATATGGTAATTTATTCTTACCCAATCGAGTATGTAATCGGTCATTTCTTCAAAACGCCGGCGCATAGGGTACCGGTTAAACCGTCTGAACTGTTCATCAATATATCCGGCCGGTATGGTGACTAATCTCGTAAGTTGTACATCCGTTGCTTCAAAATAGTGATTTTCTATATGTAATAGGAATTTATCCAAAAGGCAAATAAACTCATATGAACTTTTATATCGTATCCTTTCAATATAGCCGGCAGAGGGTTTGCTCAATAAATCGTTGACCTGTCCGAAAAAATCCTGATGTGAATATTTATTTTCAAGTACGGCGGATAGTATGTGCTCCATATTCGTTTCCGGAATGTTTTCTTCTCCCAGTTCGGGAAGTACGTTCGATATATAGTTGGTAAAAACTTTATTGGGTGAGATAATCAAAATGTCTTTAGATGATATTTTTCCTTGTTGTGTATAAAGTAAATAAGCTATCCGATGCAAAGCGATAGACGTTTTTCCTGAGCCTGCAACACCTTGTATAATCAGAGTTTCAGTTTCATTATTACGGATAATCTTATTTTGTTCGCGTTGAATAGTTGCTACAATATTTTTCATTTTGACATCTGAACCGGAGCTTAATTCTTTTTGCAGTATATCATCATGGATGGCAAGCGAGCTTTCGAGCATATATTCCATCATACCCTTACGGATACGGTATTGGCGTTTTAGCGAAATGTTTCCCTTTATCTTACCCGATGGTGAAGTGTAAAAGGCTTCGCCCAGTTCGTAATCATAAAACATACCGGATATTGGGGATCTCCAGTCATAAATCAGATTTATTTTATCAACAGGATCATAAAAATTATGAATGCCGATATAAATAGGTTTTCCGGATCTATCTTTATTTTTTTCCCTGAAATCAATCCGGCCAAAATAGGGTATATCCAGTATCTTACCCAACCTTCTCCGTTTGGCAATAACATTTTCACCAATAGCGAAATGGTTAAGGATACTTTCTCTCATCGAACGGATCTCATGCGGATCAATATCTTTGTTTGTCCATATATATGCTTTGTGTTGTTTTAGGGTATCGACGTGTTCGTTAACTGATTGATCCGTATAGGATATAATATCCTTTATTTTAAAAATTATCCGTTTCAAGTATTCTCTTTCCTGATTTTCAGATTCATTAAACACCATAGAGCTTTTGATATTTCTAAATGAGATAAATGCGAGACGGCAAAGATAAGCCAACTACATTGCACGTTATATAGCTATATGTAGCTATATTCAAAAATGAAAATCAGGTACATGTACGGATTAATATCCGGTAATAGTCTGGATTGTTGCAATTTAGCGGTGAACCCATTCTTCCCGAAGAAAGCCAAAGCTCATTCATTTTGCTCCCAAACCCCAAGCCGTATTATATAAGCGGACTTTTTTTCCCGGGCTACCTGCATCGCTTTTTGAAAAAGCATCCCTACTACTTCCCTGCCATGAAATTCTTTTAATGGATATATCCGTTCAATCTCTACAGCATCGTTTTGTTTTAATTCGGTTTGCGACCGTCCGGAATTCAATTTCAAGTATCCGATTACCGTCTTTTTGAAAAGTGTGATAAACCGACTCTCCGGTATCCCATCAAATAAGTATAACGGGATCAACATTTAAGTCGTTGGTTTGAAAATATGATAGGAACAGAAATTACCGGGGTTTGTCGAATGATTTAGTGTGTGTAGGTGGAGTGTAGTTACGCATTTTATTTAACAGACTTTCAATATCCTTGTCAACTATTACAAATTCTCTGTTTATACTTTTAAGAAACCCTGTTTCAACCATATCATCTACAAATTTCAGTAGGGAATTATAAAACCCGTCGATATTTAAAATTCCAATTGGTTTTTGGTGAAGTCCTAATTGTGCCCATGTAAGCATTTCAAATAGTTCTTCAATCGTCCCGAATCCACCTGGCATAGCGATAACCCCGTCACAAAGCTGGCTCATTTTGTATTTCCTCTCATGCATTGTGTCAACGAGTATTAACTCGGTTAAACGCTTATGGGCTAGCTCTCTGTCGGAAAGAAAACGGGGAAGAACACCAACAGCATGCCCGCCGTTTTCAATAGTTCCGTCGGCAACGGCACCCATAAGTCCAACACTGGCTCCCCCGTAAATGAGATTGATACCATTTATAGCCAGAGATTTACCGAGTTCATATGCTGTTCTTTTATAAATTTCATTTTTCCCGAAGCTGGAACCACAAAATACAGTAATACATTTCATAACCGTCAAATTTATTATTGATAGCAAATGTAAGGACATTCTAATTAATTTAACCGTGCATTGTATATCTTGTCATCTGGATTGCTTATACCAACTGAAAAACCAAAACACCTGAATATTTTTTTAACTCTGTTTTTGTTTACGCTATACATATTAGAAGAATGGATCTATAATCCTGACTGGTAGCAAACTCTATTCCTTAAATAAAAGTTAAAAATCAATACATTATCTTATCCATATGATCCACAATGTCCAACTGCTTCGAGATGAATTCGAAAAGCACATTTTCGTTGATCCCGGAAATAAGCGTTGAGCTTCTCATTAACGAATCTATCCATAATTTATGTATATGGCAAATACGCTTATTGTTTGTATCAAAAGGATTAGCAGCATATAGCCAGAAATTCGATTCTTCATTTCCATTATGATTGGTGTAAACTGTATTTGATGTCACTTCCATGCCCGAAAGATAAAACTTACTTTTTTTAAGAGGTAGGTCATTTATCCCCATTTGCATATACATTTGCGTATGCTTTATCGCCGTTCGTAAATTTTCTTTTATATTCAATAATTCTTTTTCCGAAATAAGCCCTTTTTTATAAAAGTACTGTATGTCACGTACAATATTTAGATACAAATTAGAGTCGATAATATATTCTTTATGGCTTATGGATATAAAACGTTTATGAAATTCTTTACTTAATTGGTGGACGGTTTCGGGGATGGTTATTTGGGAGAAAGGGTAATTAACGGGGATTTCCCTCAATTGATGCATCAATTCATAGTACAGGAAGCGAAACAATGGCTCCTCATCATTGATGGAAAGGAAATGGAGACGGTCTGCCGTAATTATAAACTGGCTGCTATGGGCATTTTCAAAACGTTTTAATATTATTGAGAAGTGCTCAAAAAGTGAAGTAACACTATTTTCAGTAGTCATTTTAGCACATAGCTTTGAAGATGATCCGTTATTCCATATATCCTCCGTTGTAGAGACAATCTCGTCCAATGAAAATCCCAATAAGGACGATAACTTCACAATCTCATTAAAGGAGAAACTTTTTTCATGCTTGAGCCTGCGGTATACAGCATTTCGGCTCATACCGAGTACTTCCATCAGATAGTCAACCGGTTTAATATGAGAGGGGATATTTTCCAGTATCTTTTCTATCAATAGTTTAATTGCATTATTTTCCATGTTCACTTTTATACCTATCTACTCTAAAACTTTTTTGATTTTTATTTTGTAAAGGTATTACGAAACATACTATCTGAAATAACTTATATAATATCAGAATATCATTTTGGGGTAAATTATATCCCTCATTTAACCGATTTGAAATTTATTATAAAAAAATATTTCTTTTTGGAAAAAGAAAAGATGTTTTTTCTCGAAAGATGATAAAAAGACTAAAAATCAATTGCCTCTATTTATTTATTATTTGGTTTAGTTTGCATTGACACTACACAACTTTATATGATCATAGAAAGTCAAGAGAGTTTTTATATTCATATGTTTTAAGATTATGTATGTAACTATGAAGGTATGGCACATGCTAATACACGATGCGGAGAATAGTAGGTCTTCTATGAAGGATTTACGATAGTGCATGATGTACAGGTTGTAGATGTGATAAGTAGAAGAGGTTATTTCGGTTTTACCTGCAAAAGATACAAATAGCTAAAAATAATTAAGATAAAATGATTTAACATATTGCAAACAATTAAACTGTACATAATGAAACTAGAAAAATTAATTAAAACGGTGACATGGTATCTTTCTTTCATTTCTCTTATAAATTTTAGTTCAGCTCTTAATGCTCAGGTGACTATAGGATCAGAGATTGAACCCAATAAAGGTTCACTATTAGACCTGAAAGAAAAAAATCCGGCTAACCCTGCTATGGACAATTCTACAACAGACAAAGGATTAGGTTTGCCAAGGGTAAAACTAACTACATTGACTGCTATTTCTGATATTAGCGGAGCTACCGGAAAGGAAACCGAGCACACAGGATTAATGGTTTATAATGTCAATACGGCAACGGGGACAATAGTACCCGGACTGTATGTATGGAGTGGTAAACAATGGCTGAAATTTGACTCAAAAAAATCAGCTGACAAGGACTTTTTTTATATGCCATCTTTTAGCTTACCGATCAACACTCTGGGGCCTAACTCATATGGGATATATAATGAATATGAAACCCAGTTTACGAAAGCCGGTTTACCAGTATATCAGCCAAATGAAATAGAGTTTAAAGTCACCTATTATGATCCGTCGCTGATTAGCAATATATTATTCCCTAATGATGCAGGAAACCGGTATATGACATATAACGTGCTAAATACAACTGCGCCGGCAGGTACATATCTTAACATAATTATCGTAGTAAAATAAATTAATGAGTATGATGAAGAAAATCATATATATAGTTTCCGTGCTTATTTTTTTTATGTACCGGAGGAGTACAGGCACAACGTGAAACTTATAACTGGGTATTCGGGGATAAAGCTGGTCTTACATGGAATACTACCCGTAATTTTACAGGGTCTTACGTATATGGGGGAACTGGCACGGTAACCCTCACCGGTATGCCTACTAATATTACTTCGCCTTTGATCGCCACACAGGGAAGTTTTACGCTATCCGACCGGAAAGGGAAGCTGTTGCTGTTTTCGAACGGTTCTAAGCTGTATAATGCAAATAAAGAAATTATGAATCCCACTACAGATATGGTCGGGAACATAGATAATGCTCAGTCGGGTATACTTTTTCCTTATCCAGGTAATCCCGATAAATATGTGGCTGTGACTACCGGCAGGTGGAGTAATGACGAACTCGGCTATACTGTAATTGATATGAAAGCTAACTCGGGATTGGGACGGATAGAGTCTATAAATAACCTTTTTCCTGCCGGACGCATGGGGAAAGTAGGTTCCAGTATCACATCTGTCAGGCATACTAACGAAAGGGATTATTGGGTGGTAGCTCCCGGCAAAGGTAATCCTTCTTATTTGAACATATGGCGTTTCAAACCGGATGGAGTAGATGCGCCCAGGTATTTTCAGCTTCCTTCAAATATAACTGAAAACGTTGCAAATGGATATATTAAGTTTTCTCCGGATGGAAAATATTTCGTTTGGGGAACATTCGGTGGCAGTAAACTGTTTTTCGGAAATTTTGATGCTGAAACTGGAACATTCAGCAATATAAAATATATTACAAGTTCGGAGGGAGGAAATGAATTTTATGGAGTTGAATTTTCCATGTCAGGAAAATATATGTATGTAACTAAAACTGCAAGTGGGATAATCTCTCAATTTATTCTATATGTATTTGATTTCCATGCTCTTATAAACTCTACAAATCCACAGAATTATTATCTGACCCAAATGAAACGGATATCTTTTCCCACCACTGGTGGTATGCCTGCTGCACTACAGTTGGGACCTGATGGGCGAATGTATATATCGGGATATCCATATTTAAGTTCTCCTTCTTCTTTTTACGTAATAGAAAATCCGGAACAATATAATAACTTAAAGATATACAGGCTGGATAATTTTCTCACGGGAACTCCCTATTTTGGCTTGCCTTCATTCGCTGCTTCGTGGTTCGAACTTAGAATAGATGGTGAAACGGAATTTTGTTTAGATAATGTTGAAAGAGAATATACCCTTATAATATCCAAAGGTGTCGGAAGTGAACAGCTGGCATATACACAGTGGGATTTTGGTGATGGATCTGCTCCTATAAAAGACTATAATATTGCTGATGGAAGTATACAATATCATTCGCATGCTTATGGTACCGCGGGAGATTACACAATAACTGTAACGTGTCATAAAGCAAATGGTGATGAAATACTAGCAATGGGTAGGCAGACGCTGGGAATAAAGGCACTTGCCCCTCCCTCATTCACTGTCTCAGTAAAAGATGTTTGTATTGGTGCTTCTGAAACAATGACTGTAAATATAATAGGTGATGATTTTATTATAAATTGGTATAATGATGCAGTAAATACAACCCCTATTTGTACAGGAAAGGTATGCTCCACTGGTACACAAAATGCAGAAAGAATAGTCACATTTTATGTTGAGGTCATAAATTCTTCAGGGTGTAGTTCAGGTAGAAAGCCCATAAATGTGAATGTCAAGAATTGTGGATATGATTTTATACCTGTCAATCCGCACATAAGGATTACCCATTAACAAAATTAACATACTTAATTCTTTAATATTCTATTGAGTAATACTTTGCAATTATTACCCTTAGAAATATAAAATCCCAAGAATTATTCTTTTTTATTGTGTTTTAATTAAATTCTTTGCTGGGATAGATGAAAAAAAGTCCTGTATTCTACTGAATATCAGGACTTTTATTTGATTTTCTAAATCTATTAGTGGTATGGACGGGACAAATAGCCTCCACCCAAACACCTTGTATATCAATCAATTACCAACCTCTGAAAATCAAGTCCACCTTATACTCCACCGGTGCAATATACGCCTGATTATCAGCAATTTGGAAACTGTTTCAAAGTACCATTATTATATATGCAAATATAAGAAAATCTGCTAATATTCCACCACAGAAAAAGCATTTTCCATCCTATCCTGTTCTGAAGATGAAATTTGGTAATTCCTGGCTTCCTGCCTCCAGTTTGAAACAACGTTTTTAATCTTATCTATAATTTCTTGTGCTTCTTCCTTTTCAATTCTAAAAAAATCACATACGCTTAATACTAATTCTAAATCCAGCGAATTATCATTAAGATCAATATTTAGTTTGAGTCCTGTTCCATCCGGATTTGGATTCATATCATAGGCAGGAGAAAGCCTCCAACCCTTATCATTTAATAAAAAGCCATGATTCCGTAAATGGTCATCTGTATTACTTATGCAAACAGAAAAAACAATACGCCGGAATAATTCTTTTAAGTCTTCAGTGACGTGAGAACCATGTTTAATAATGAATTCAGCAAGTTCCAAATAGCTGACTCCCTCATCTGCCCCTGTTCCGTCCGTATATCCAAGCAAATTCATGGCAGAAGCAAAATGGATACGTTCTCCTACATCATCCCTATCAAACCGTTTAGTCAGATAAGTATGATATCTACTGTTGAATTTCCCAATTTTCCCAATAGCACAATTTATTCCTGCTTTTTTAGCAAGAGAATTAGCTACCATTTCCCATGCTCCGATATTAACATCATCATTCTTACTGGGAAATTTTGCAATCCATAATGAACCATCGGTATCCTGAATATTTGCTTTAGGACGAGCACCACCCAACGAGGAACCGGGAGCATATAAGATATTCAACCATTTCAAAATCTCCGGATTGTCCTGCTCTAATCCTTTCTCATACTCAAAACTGGCACTTTCAAGCTCTCTTATAGATGTCCATGGAGGAGTAGCATAATTTGTATTATTATCTAAAAAGTCTCCCTCTTTATCCGTTTTGAAACGTAAACCTCCCATGCGGAGAGGATCATAAACCCCAAGTAAAAAATCCGACTCAAATAAGGTTCTTGCCTTTCTCTCCTCTTGTTTTGCCAAAGCTATCTCACGACGTTTCATCAGGACGCGCCCCCATCTGTCAGGAGAGGAATCAAGAAACATTCCAAAATTCAGTTTTTCATCTCGTAGATGTTGAAATCCGGAGAAAAGGGATAAGTCTGGGTCTAATATTTTTGCTTTACCCGATTTTAACCACTCATCGTCATATTGAAAAGAAAATATTTCTTTCCCCCGAACTTGATTTGCAGTCAGTGTTCCCATGAAATGCGGACGGTCTAAACCAATCCAATCTGCATATACATATATATTTTTAGCTGAATCTGCCATACCTTATTTTTTTGAGGAACTTCGACCTAAAAGTAATTCGGCGTCTTGAAGCTTTCTTCCCAGTATATCATCCCCGGCAAGTTTAAGAATATCTTTTTCCAAGCCAAGTACAAACAATACCTGAGCATATACACCGAAGGACACAGAGGGAAGTCCCTTTTCTCCTGCCATAAAGTAGAACGGGAGATTCCTGCACGCTCCGAAACCTGTTCCATGGTAAGGTTTCGCCTGAGACGGGCGAGTTTTATATTTTCACCTGCTTCTTCGAGAATTTTGCTTAAACGAGGAAGCAGAGTCATTCCTTTACTTTTCATATAATTATTTTATATTTTAAACAAAGATATATTTTATGTTTCATATATCAAACAACTATATTGCATTTATTAAGTAGATTTATAAATCATTATTATTAAGATTCTAATAAAATATTTAGAACATAATAGATAGTTTTAAAAATTCATTAACATTTTAGAGCTATTCTCTTAAATTTAAGTATTTTTGGCAATAACATAAAAAATATACTCTGTTATACCCTGTATGATATACTGGGTTATAATTTTAGATTATGTTTATTATCTAACTAATGGCAAAGAATAATAATAAAAAAGTGTTTGGAATAATAGATGCCGATTTATTGGACAATGGAACCCGGCATCCGAATTTAGTATTGATGAAAATTGCAGGTTATTTGCGCGATCATCAAATACCTTACAAACTCATAATAAGAGACGACGAAAACCTTAAAAAATTCTCATACATATATATTTCCAAAGTATTCACATTTACAAAAGAGCCTGATTGGCTTACTCAAATAAATTCCCGAAAAGTTTTTAAAGGAGGTACAGGATACTACGCAGAAGAGGATAATATAGAATTATTCAATAAGTTACGAGAAGAAGATATGACTCGCCTGGAAAAAGATCCATTACTTCCGGGTTTCACTATGGCTAATCAAATGCCAGATTATTCTCTTTATGATGAATATATCAAAAATGAAATAGCAAATGGAAAAGATGCTAAACATTATAAGGATTATAAATATTATTCAATAGGTTTTCTAACAAGGGGATGTGTTCGCAAATGTCCGTTTTGTGTAAATAAAAATATCAATTATGTTTATAATTATTCTAAACTTTCTGATTTTGTAGATAAAAGTCGTCCCAGAATCTATTTATGGGATGATAATTTTTTGGCCTCAAAAAATTGGAAAGAGTTACTTCTGGAATTACAAGCTACACAAAAACCTTTTCAGTTCAGACAAGGACTAGACATTCGGCTATTAAATGATGAGAAAGCAGAAATGCTCTCCAAGTCAAAATATTATGGTGATTATATTTTCGCATTTGATCAATTGAAAGATAAAGAAATAATAATTAGAAAGTTGAAGATGTGGAAACAATATACAACGAAAACCACAAAACTATATCTGTTCTGCGGTTATGAGATATCTAATGATGATTCAGTTATTAATGATATTATAAACTTATTTGAACGTATAAATGTATTAATGACTTATGGTTGCTTAGGATATGTAATGCGCCATGAAGATTATCAGAACCACCCGTTGTGTAATATTTATGTCCAAATAGCAAGATGGTGTAATCAACCACAGTTCTATAAAAAAATGTCTTTTAAAGAATTTGTTAATAGAAATCAATATTGGAAAAAAACAGATCAAAAATGTAGATCATTACAAACTTATGAGGCATTTCTGCATCACTTCTCAGATCATAAAACAATTTTGGAATATTATTTTAATATGAAATACGAAAACACATATTCTCCTCACTTGTGGGAAAGTTGAAATTTATGGAACATATTACTCAACAATATAAAGATTTTGCATCGACTGAATCTCCATATTTCAGTTTAATACTTGATGCTATGTATCATACCAAAAAAGAAGAAGGCAAACTTTTTTTGAATATGATGAATAATATTGTTGATTATTGTATAAATACTAATATTCAAAATGGAGCCATAAATTATCAAATAATTCACCTTCCAAACTGTTCTGATTGGGCAAGAGAACTGTTAATCCGCTTTATTATTTATAAAACTACACTAACATTCAATCAAACAACTATTAAGAGATTTACTAAATTGATCCAAAATGTAATAGTAAAGAATGACCGCAAAGAAATAAAGTTAATTCAAGACAGGAATAAATATTATCGCAAATTATCTAAAATCTTTAATACAAATGAAATACCCGATAATAGAATTAAATCTTTAATAATTACCAAAGAACAAGATTTATTAGTAAAGAAATCAGATAAAAATCCTTGGATTTATGATTTTTACACTGAAAAAATAACAGATAAAGAACATAATCTCATTTTATCTACTAATATTACTGCGTTCGAATTAGAAAAGACAATTAAACTTTTTGAAAAAGGAGATATCCCGATTATTGAAAATATATTTATTTTCCATTCACCCAATAAAAGTAAAGTCACTAACTCATATAATAAAACTCAACTGGAACGATTGAATAGATATGGTTTTAATATCAAAAATTGCATCATATTCTCGCTTTCAGATCAACCATTGAAACTATATCATACTATCGATAATATTAAATATCGATTAGCTTCCTCGGTTTTAAATAAAACAGTAAATAAATACGATGATTTTGATGGATTTATAACTTTTACCCAAAAGGAAAGTGAATTTTTATTTAATAAAAAAATAAATCAAGAAACTTATTTTATCGATTGTAAAGAAAGATCCTTTTTTACTTCAGAGATTGATCAATTTCTGGATTACTTACCTAATAACCTAAAGTTTAAGAATAATCTATCATTGTCATTTAAGAATAATTTACAAAATCATTTTGTTGAAAGTGTTGAAAAAGAAATTAAAGGTTTTTCGAAAGCTCTTTGTGCTGATTTTTTCAATCTTCTTAAAGAACTTTGGTTCAATGAGATTAAAAACCGTATCGAAAAATTTATTGGTAATAGTCAGAAGGTTGGATTAGTTATACCAAAAAACACTCCTAAAACTATTAAAAATGAATTATTGAGTCAATTTCAAAAATATGACAGGAAAATCAAATTTTATTGTTTAGAAGACTTTAATTCCCATATAAATTCTGAAAAAATTATTATTCTACAATATAGATATACAAATAAATTCTATAAATCTTATCCAAATTCTTTTGATCCACTACCTTTAAAAGATAATCAAAAAGTACTTAATGTATTAAATCGTCTCACTCATAATGATTATTTTGAATGGAATACATATTGGTATAATAAAGACCTAAATGGATTACTCTTCTCTAAATTCAGGGAAGAAAAACTAAAATGGAAGAAGAAATTTTTCTCACCTCCGGTTTTGCCTGAAGTACTAGACTATATAGATGAAGCTGAAAATGAAGCAAAAGCATATCAAACGGAAAAATGTAAAATCTACTATAAAGATGGTAGTCGTCCAAAAGAATATTTAGCTTGTGAAAGAGTAATTTATAAAGAAAATGATTCATTTCATATAGCTGAATTAAAGGATATTTCTAATCTTGAGAATATACAGATACAAAGAATTGATGAAATAATTGATCAGGTAAAATCCTTTATTTCAAAAAAAACTGAAGATAAAACCAAATCAGAAATATATTTAAGAAGGGATCCTAAATTTAAACTTAACGAAACAGAAATACATTCTACTATAGAACTCTGGAAATTTTTATTAAAAAGAGAGATTGAAAGACTTGGGGAAGAGGTAGTATATGAAGCCATATTTACCAATATGGCTGAAAATGAACGTATTTCATTAAACACATTCAAGCAATGGTATGATTTTGAAAATACCATGATTTTACCACGAAGTCGAAAACATCAAAAAGCATTATTAGGATATCTTGGATTTGATTTAAAATCTGCATATTTCCTAATAATGATATCAAAAAAAATATCTAATATCCAAAACTCACGTTTTCTTAATTCTCAAATTGAAACTCTTTTGAGAAAGTCTCTGGTTAAAACAATTAACGAGAAAATTTTTGATTCCCTATCAAACTCACATTCCGATATTTTCACTTTACTGGATATTAAAAGTATAGAAGATTTAAATGCTTTAATAGGCTTGTTAGATATTTCATTAACACCAATACAACGAATTGAATATGATCAAGATTAAAAGAGACTCTCTGGAGAAGTTTATTCGCACTCAGATGGAAGGACCAGGCGCTTGTAATAATCGCTTTGGTTATGTTGATGAGAGTAACAAAGATATTAAGATTGTAGATGTAATCAATACTACACCGGGGTCATTGTATAGTACAGCTGTTCTTTTTCCCAAAAGGCTACCAACTAAAAATAACCCTATCAGCGAAAGTAATGAAGGTATAAATAATAGTAAAGATCGTGTTGATGAACCTACTGATGATTATACTACTGAAACCAATAATGAGTCAGACCAAGATACCGATTTTGATGATAAAAATCCTGCATTATCACAATCTGATGAAGATGACCTATATTCTCTGAGCCAAAGATTCCCTAATACAATTGGTATCTCCTGTTGTCTTGATCCAGGAGATTTAAAGATAAATAGTAAAGACATAAAGATAACAATATCTGGTCGATATTACTCTAAAATTTCAAAGACCAAATACTCGGATGTCGTTGTATTTATTGATGAAGATTACTCTCAATTTGAGAAATTTTACAATGACTACAAGGATAGATTTTCTCCATATTTTTTATTAAAATCCAATGGAATATCATCTGTAGGTAATTTTTCTAAAAATTATCAGGAAGTTAAACAGATGTTATTAGATATAAATTTAAGAATTTGTGAAGAAATAGCAAGAGAGGGTAATGGGAGTTTCGACAATTCGTATGCGAATATTGGTGGAAATTATCGGTATTTGAAATCATATAAAGAAAGGCTATGGTCCAAATTAAAACAAATAAAAGATGAAGACATCCAACCATATTTATCTGAACAGGAAAAAGTAGATATAATAAAACGGATTGAAAAGATTGAACTATATGAAACTTTTCTTTCATATTTAGAAGATATAGCAAATATTAATAATTCTAAATCTTTTGGTTATTGGAGTGCTCAAAGTTTCGCAAAAGAAATTGATTTGTCAAATATTGATTTTAACATTCACACACCAAAACAAATATTTTCACCCAAAAAGTATGAAACTTTACACAATATAATATCTTTTGATGTTGAAGAATCAATACAAGCTTCATTATCTGTATGGTTGCAAATCACTAAAAACAGTCGGGAAGAAGATAGTTCAAAGAGATATTTAAAAATTCAATTAGAAAATACATCCACTCCTTTTGAAGAAGATAATAAACACTATTTTTCAATTGTAACAGAAAAAGTAAACCAACGTTGTTTTTTTGGAATCGAAATAAAAGTAGAAAGTAATCTTTTGTGTCCTTATCATCATTCTTCAAAAGATATGGATATTAACGCTGATATAGATCAACTAAATTTCTTATATCGCTCAATAAAAGACTATGGAATTGGACATTTATGTTCCGTAGATTGGAAAATCAACGATGAAAATAAATTAGTAAAATCCGAGTTTATTCCGTCCTTTGAAACACCCGATGTTGAACCAATTCCTCGTGATAAATATTCTGAATACATAAATGAAAATGGCAAATCTGTCCCTAAACAATTATTGAGTGATACGAAGGCTCTTGAATTTAAGTGGTTATCTACATTTTCTAATGCCTCAAGTGAAGAAATTTTAAGTAAATTGTTTTCTTTCATTGATGCCTATGGATTCTGGATAGAAAATCTACGAAAAAGGACAAACGGGAATGAATTTGCTATGCATAATATTTTTTTATGCGAACAGGACTATAAAAGGATGAGAAGTAATGTTGAATTACTATTAGATAATAAACCTGATAATATCGAAGCATTTCGTCTAATGAATTCGGCTATGTTTATCCAATTATGGCATAGTAAAAATTATACAAAGGAAGAAACGACAAAAGAATTTTATAAAAAGGCAAGCGATAAACTATTTGGTGATTTTTCAGCAGCCTGGCGTCCTTTTCAGCTCGCATTTATACTACTCAATTTAGATGGTATACTTCAGCGTCCGGATGATCCTAAATGGAATAATCGAAATGAATTAGTTGACTTAGTATGGTTTCCCACTGGTGGTGGAAAAACTGAAGCATACTTAGGAATTATAGCACTTACAATAATTAACCGTCGTAGAAATGAAGATGTAAATAAAAGTGGTGGTACCACTGCAATTATGCGTTATACACTTCGCTTATTGGCTACACAACAATTCCAAAGAGCAATGCGTGTTATTCTTGCTCTTGAGCAACTGAGAAGATGGGACCATACAAAATTACAAAATGAACCTATCTCTATTGGTTTATATGTAGGAAAAGATTCTTTACCCAATACTGCAAAAGATCTTTTAACTGAATGTAAAAACTGGAATAGTTTTAGTGGCGATAAAAGAATAGAATCTAAGATTCCATTAGATAAGTGTCCTTGGTGTGGTGAATTACTTGAATTTCAAAATACAGGAACTGAAAATAATCCAGACATTAAATTTCAGTGTAGAAATATTTATTGCACATTTTCGGATGAATTACCAGTAATACTTTGTGATGAATATATATATAGTACTCCTCCAACTCTATTATTTGGAACCGTTGATAAATTTGCAGCCATAGGACATAAAGTTTCAACTAACATTAAAGAAATAAGCAAGGATTCACGTAGAATATTTGGAAAAGGAGTATTAAATAAATTACCTCCTGATTTAATAATTCAGGATGAATTACATCTTTTATTAGGACCTCTGGGATCGGCGGTAAGTTTATTCGAGAGTGCCATTGACCAATTGTGCAGTTATACCAAGAAATTATCAGATGGGACTACTATTATTATTCGTCCTAAAATTATTTCTTCAACTGCAACTACGCGTAATACCGAATTACAAATACGTGCTCTTTATGATAGAGATGTCAATATCTTCCCTAAAAGTGGTATTGATTATGATGATTCTTTTTTTGCGTTCTTCAAACGTGAAAAAGTTGGTAATCAGATAAATTTTGTCGCAAAACGGAAGTATATGGGAATTTTACCAACCGGCAGAACTCAAATGACAACCCAAATGCGTTTAATTGCAACAATGTTTGTTCATAGAGCTATATTTGAGAAGGATCATGTAATGGAGCTTTCTGATAAATATGTTGAAAAAGCAATGGATTTTTACCATTCTATTATAGCATATTTTAATAGTTTAAAAGAGGTTGGTAAAACAGATGCTCAATTTTATACAGAGTTTACCAAATATACACGGCGTTTATTTAAACGGGTACTTCGAAACAGCCATATGTTGGAATGTTATTATGGATATGATTCTTCATTTAAAAAATCAGAATTAACAGGACGTTTGTCAGGAGCTGAAGTTGTGGATCAATTAGCTATAGTTGCCAAGCACTGGAATGCTAATAATCGATTACCGCACAAAGATGAACAAAATGAGAAATGGCAAAGGGGTGAAACTCCTCCTGATTTGATTTTGGCTACGAATATGATTTCTGTAGGTTTAGATGTGGATAGATTCAATACTATAGTTATGAATTCCATGCCTCGTAATATAGCAGAATATATACAGGCAAGCAGTCGCGTAGCTCGTAACGACTTAGGGCTGGTTGTAACTCTGCATAATCCTTTCCGTTCACGCGATCTATCTCATTTCGAAAAATTTCGGGAATTTCATGAGAAACTATATTATTATGTCGAACCTATATCAATAACACCATTTTCAAAAAAATCAGTTGAAAAATATTTCCCTTTATATTTAGCAACTATGATCCGTCATTCTTACGAAGAACTTGCAGATCAAAAAAATGCCAATTCACTAAACGCTGAAATGGCACATAAAATAAAGTCAGACCTTAGCGAATACTTCAAAGATCGTTTGAAACGCACCCAAAATTTAAATAACTCTGAAAGAAATCTGCTGACTGATGAGCTAGAAAATAACATCGAATCATTTATAGAAGAGGCATTAAATCAATGGATTACGCTTATAAATGCACAGCAAACGGACAATTATTCTTTACGATATTCCGGATCTGATTATTTAAATCGAAATAATAGAAATCGCATAAAATATAAAGATCTGTTTTTAGCCTTAGATGCATATGAAGATGAAAATTTCGAAACGCTTTGGGCTGTACCAATGTCATTGAGAAACGTGGAATCAGAAGCTGTAATTAGTATTAATGAAAATGATAGATAGTTATGGAAATCAATAAGGATATACAATATAATCAAGGTATTGGAAAATATAAGGTTTTATCATCCAATGCAGGTGTAGGTTCTATCATTACTACTAAAGCAGGCTTTTTTATCATGCCTCAAACGGTTTCTTTTTGGGGATTTATTAAAACTGTAAATAAACAAATAGAAAATTTTCCTGATCAAACTGACACTCTCGATATTGCAAAAAGAGCTGGAGTTGACGTTATTGATGACCCACGATTTATTGAGTTTCTCAAAGAAGAACAAGGTATTCCTAATTTAAAAATGTTAGTTGATGTACCTCATTTATCATTATCAGAATGGAACTATCCTAAGACAAAAGAACATCCGTTGTATAAAAAAAATAAAGAAATTAATAATACAGAATTACCGACAGAACATTTTGTTATTCCTGCAATTCATTTTCCACGTTGGTTTTATAGTAATCGGAAAAAGCTATTTAAACCAATTGAAGAATGGAAATATATTTGGAAACAAGAACGTTGTAATGGAGGTGATTTGAAATACTTTGCTCCTCCTCGAGATCCATACTCTAAAAAAAACCGGATATTTAAAGATAACAATCAGTTGAAGGATGTATATGAGCCGTTGGTACAAATACCAATGCTTTTAATCTGTAAAAATGGTCATATTTCAGACATCCCCTGGTATCAGTTATTTTGTGCAGGCATAAATGGCAAGAGAAGAGAGTTGTCGAATGAAAACGGGTTTGAGTTATTCGATTATGAATGTACAGAATGTGAACTAGGCGGAAAACATGAGTTGCAATGGATAGAAAATCGTAATAGTTCTGAAAGTTGGGGAGTGTTAAAATGCAAAAAATGCGGTAAAACACATAGTCTTGAAGGTATAATGAATATTAAACCATTTTGTAAGGGAGAAACTCCATGGAATGGAATTGGAACAACATCTGATAAACTATGTAAAGCATCTAATGGTACTCGTTCTACAATGCAAATGGCTTTGGTTACGAGTAATAGTATATATTATGCTGATTCATTTAGTAGTCTTTATATTCCGGCATGTTACTTATCAACGATAACATTATCCTCTACTTTACAGAAAGTTTTAGATTTACTAAATACAAAATGGTATAAAAAAGCACTCGAATCCGACCCATTGTTAACTAAAGAAGATTTTTGGAATTCAATTAATATCATAGATAAGGCTGATGATGCAGGATACTCTCTTTCTGAAAATGATGTTTTTTCTATAAAAAATACATTCTTAAAGAAATTCGAACAAGAAAAGGACTCTCGCGAAAAATATCGGTATGATGAATATAATGTGTTTTCAACAAATGAAAGGTCACTTATTAATTCTCATAATTTGGAGTTTTCAGATATTCAACTCCCTGATTTATTAAAACCTTTCTTTAAAAAAATACAACAAGTAAGTATATTAGCTTTAACAGGAACACAATTAAGTTTTAGCCGTGTATCACTTCCAGCCTCAAAGAGAATAGATGGAATTGTTGTTCGTGAAGAAGGGCAGCACATTTACAATGAACCAATTGAAAAGGTTTTTACTCTTCCTGCGAACCAAACTTTTGGCGAAGGACTTTTTTTTGAATTCGACAGGACTTTAATTAATGATTGGACTGCTAAACATGATCCTATTTTCAAAAAACGCTTTAATCAACCACCTGGAGAATTAGGAAAAGCTTTAAAAGATGAAATGGAGCAATATGGAGTACCTTTATTTTATCTTCTTCATACTTTTTCGCATCTAATATTGAAAGAATTGGAATTCAGTTGCGGTTATCCTACAGCAAGTTTGCAAGAACGACTTTATTATTCAGATAGAATGTGTGGAGTACTAATATATACTACAGACGGAGCTGAAGGTAGTATGGGTGGATTAGTATGGCAAGGACAACCTAAGTTAATTGAGAAAATTATTATAACAGCATTAGAAAGAGCAAAAAATTGCTCAACAGATCCTCTTTGCTGGGAAGCTGATGAACAACAAAATCTTGCTGCTTGCTTCTCTTGTTGCCTTGTTTCTGAAACATCTTGCGAACAAAGAAATTTAGGGCTTGACAGACGAACGTTAGTAGATGAAGATTTTGGATTTTTTAAAAATCTTGTGTGATCAATTTCTATGACAACATCTATCAGTGTTAACTTTCTGTTAGTACATGAATGGTTTTATAAATAATGGGTTTATAAGACCATTTTACTCTTTCGGTAAAACTTCTTATTCACATTCCTCATGTCGCTCAGAATACTCTTGTACAAAACCTTGGCAAATTCGAATAGTTTTAGATGAGCAGCCCTTATGAATAAACTTTTAAGGATATATACAATGCTGGTAGCATGGCTGTTAAATTTATTATATATTTGAAATGCATGTTATTACTCCCTATATTCTTACTTGCTATTTTTATCTACACTTCCGTCTGTCATTCTTTCATAAATCTTTCTTATATCCATTGGTAGGCCTGCATTTGTATACAAACTCTGGTCTGTATCTTTTATATCCTGATCTATAATAAGCCGGAGACATTCTTCTATAATATACCATGCCATATTTTCATTTTGAAAATCAGCAACGGGTTTGGCTGTATAAGGTAAAGCTGTAAAATTACCAAGATTATTTTTTTCAGTAGTCCACCTGCAAAAATCCAGAATGATGGGTATGATTTTCAGATTGGAATTTTCATTTTTTCTTTCGAATGCTCTTGCTATTTCGTGTTCATGGATGTATTGTGTTCTCATAAAATTATGGCTTATCATAAAGCAGATGATATCTGCTTCATCAAAGTGACGTTTTATTTCAGCATCCCATTCTGAACCGGCAAGGAGTTCGCTGCAATACCAATGTGCTATTTTTCCATCCTGGCGTAGTGCTGCAAGATGATCGGTAAACCTGTTGACTATCGTAAGGTCTTGTTTCGAGTAAGAGATAAATATTTTTTTCATTTGATTTGTTTTTTTCAAATACTGTTTAAAATCACCTAATTTGTAATATTTATTATTATAAAGGAATGTATAGTTTTCTTTTTCTTCGTTTTCATATATAACGGATAGAGGCACATAATTTGTGCCGTTTCCAGTAACCATTTCTTCTGTTTCATACCCAGTATTTATTTCATGCAGATACTTTACTATATCGTCTGCAAATGATGTTGGGACATATATGTTAAGTTTAGTGATGTCGATTGATGCATTTCCATCGTTACCACCGAGATGGAACTGTATCATTACTATTTCGCTGGTAGCAGGGTCTTTAATGATTATTGCATCTTTCCAGTAATAATATGAACTTTTGTTTACTTCGGTGTTGCCCCATATCAATTTACTGTATTTGTGAAAGAAGCTGAGGATAATGTGTTTGTGTATAAATCCTGAGTATTTAATACGACGGTATGCTCTTGCATTTTTGTCTACAAACATATTGATGAGTTCATCGGGAATAGTCGGTAGATACAAGGGCGCAATATATTTATTACAGTACGGATGCTGAAATATCATTGTGAAATCTAACATGATTTGTATCAAGTCGGCAGCATCTTTTTCTTTGTGTATTCCTTCGATTGACTGTATAACATGTTGTAGATCAAATTCTCCTTTTTTTACGGATAATTCTTCCAATACTTTATATATGTTCCTGATGATCCATTTTTTATTTATATATACTACTTCAGGATTTTTTTGATTCCATAGTATAATGCCTATTTGCTTGAGATAGCTGGTGAGGTATTTGCACTGCTCTTCGTTAATGGGTTCTTCTAACATTGAATTACAGTATTGATGAAACTCGCTTAGTGATATAATAGGTTTTCCTTTGTATGATGTCTCTATAGCTTCTTTTATTTTGCCATAAAATCCGGGGAGTATAGCACCTACTATTTGAGTTTTATCCAACATTTCTGCTATCATGGCATCAAAATAGTCCATATTTCTTTCTTTTTTAGAGTCTTTTTTTATTATGGACATATTAATAAAGTCGTATATAAAAGGATATTTTTTGAAATAGTAAGTATTTATTACACCTGTAAAACCCTTTTAAACAGTATATTAGTTCCGTAACTTTGCCATAAACCAATAAACTACAAATCATGGAACTAATTAATCGGATAAAACAAAGGATTGGATGCCGGCAATCAATTTGCTGTGGCAAATTTCATGTTCACTGGAACATGGCAAGTTGTGTTTTGGGACGCCCGAAACGATTCGGGCTCCCCAAAACTAACTTGCCCCCTCTCCGAAGTCGGGGGAATGGCTTTTCTCCAAAGTCGAAAAACCTGAGTATATTATTAACTGATAAAAGATTTGATTATGGATGCTGAAAAACAAAAATATACCCCGAAAAAAACCGGAAGAAAGCCGAAAGACGATCCGGCAGTTTACCGTTACGGTATTAAACTGACCTCTCAGGAGAATGTGATTTTTGAGAAACTGTTGGATGAATCCGGTATAAAGGAGAAAGCAAAGTTTATCAAAGCCGCTATATTTGATAAAGAAATTAAGGTGGTGAAAGTAGATAAAACGACAAAGGATTACTTCATGCGCCTTACAAATATCTATTCTCAATTCCGGTCTATAGGCAATAATTATAACCAGACTGTCCGTGCCATTAAAGCAAATTTCGGAGATAAAAGAGCTGCCGCTTTACTCTATAAACTGGAAAGAGAAACGATGAAGCTCGCTTATTTAAGCGCGCAAATATTGAGTTTAACCGAGGAGTATGAAACTAAATATTTGAGGAAATAAAGTAAAAAAAATGCTTCTCTTTTCAGCAATATTATATAACCATATCATCGAATAAAAAAATGGCGAGTCATGTTGACTCGCCATTTTATATTTCAGAAATTCATTGCCTTTATAACATTTTCCATATCCCTTTTAATGGAAGAATCCAGTACCTTAGCATAACGTTGTGTCATTTTTGTATTTTTATGACCTAATATCTTTGCTGTATTTTCCATCGTAACACGGTTGGCTAAAAGAACTATCGTTGCACAGACATGACGTGCGACATGACAGCTTAGGGGCTTGTTAAACTCACATAATCTGGCAATATCCTTTAAATAATCATTCATGCAAACATTACTCAGCACCGGCATTACCACACCTTTCATAATACAATGCGGATGATCCTTATATTTCTCTATCAGTTCTAGCGCATTTGGAATCAGAGGAATATTGCACATCACTCCTGTTTTCTGCCTACGCTTTCTAATCCATAGCTGACCATCATTATCCGGTTTGATATGTTCCGGCTTCAATGTCTTGACATCCGCAAAAGCCAGCCCGGTGAAACAACAGAAAACAAAAATATCACGCACCTGATTATGTTGGGGGAGATCAAACTCCTTATTTATTAAAACATTCAATTCCTCTTTTGTCAGAAATTCAATATGCGTTTCCTGCTCGATAAACTTAATCCCGAAAAAAGGATCTTTCCGCACCCAACCGTTAGCCATAGCAATCCGAACAATCTTCTTCAGGTTTTTCAGATGCTTGAGCGCTGAATTATGATGGCAGCCACATTGCGTTTTGAGAAATATATCATAATTCCTGATGAATGGATTATCCACTTCTGTTATCTTAATATCCTTCACTTTAAATTGATAGCTTAAATATTCTTTTAGCCTCAGCAAAGAAGTATCAAATTTCTTTGCAGTTACTTCCGCATAATCAATCCCAACCAAAGAATGTACCTGCTTATTGTGTTCGGTAAAAATCTCAATAAGCGTTTTAGGCTTGTCCGGGTCTTCGCGCCCCTGCAATATATCAGATATAATTTTTGCTGTGATCGGGCGACCATCCATTTCCAACTGCCTGAAAACTTTAAATACCTTATTCCGGCTTACTTCAATAAAATTATTAAGCTCCCGTAAAGCAGGCTCGTTGCCGTTAGCACGTTCTTTGGGTTGGTTCCATTTATTGGGTAGTATAGAACGTTTAATCATCATTTCCGCCCTTTGGGAGTTAACGGTTATACGCATGCAGATCGGTGCTTCCTCGTTTTTCAACAATTTTGTTTTCTTGATGAAAAACAGTACGTCCAGTTTAATGTTTGATAATGATTCACACATAGCTTTTTTTGTTTACAAAGTTATTGACTATGTACTTCTCAATAGCTACGCAAAATACTGATTATCAGAGAATAAAAATCATGCTGGTGGACTTGGAGGTGGACTTTTGAAGTTGAATGTTTAGTCCACCTCGTAGTCCTCGTTTAAGGTGCATTATTTTGCTCAGAACTGCGGTTTTGGACAAAAGAAAAACCTCAGAAATCGTTTGATTTTCTGAGGTTTACTCGTAATTGCTTGATTATCAAGCGGTATGGACGGGAAAGCCACCTTTGTAGGTTAAATTGCTTTCTTTCAGCGTTTTACCCTTTCAATTTCTCTTAGGGGGTACAGTTTAGGTTAGTAACTTCTAACTAACTGTATTTCAACGCTTCCAACGCTGTATTTCCAAGTTACCTTTCTTGGCGGTCCGGACGGATTTTGAACGAAATGCGTCAGACCGCTAATATTCAGTGAATTATTTTTTCAAAGACCTTTATGGGGTACAAATTGGGTTAGCATCATTTTTCGCCTTATTGATTGGCAGTTCTGGCTGCTGTTTTCACCAATTTGTCGTCATAAAATTCAGGTTCAAAGTTACACATTCTTTTTAAAAATCAAAGCATAATGATTGCTAATATTTTAATGCAGGTGCAAGGTGCAAGTTTATCTATATATAGATACTTGCACCTTGCACCTGAGAAGTATGGTCACTATTAAATATATCAGAGACGTTATTGTGTTTACATGGTCAAGAATCTATTTCCCTTTACTTTTTCTCAAAATTCTGCCTGTACTCCGTCGGCGGTACTCCCAATATGCGTTGCACATAGCGGCTAAAATAGGATATAGAAGAAAAATTCATCTCCTCCGAAATATGTGTCAATGTTAATTCCTTATTCTTCAATAGACGTATGATTTCGGCAATCGTAAAGCGGTCTATCCAAAAAGTAGCAGAGCGGCCGCTTACTTTTTTACACACTTCCGACAGGTATTTGGGGGTTACATGCAATCTTGAAGCATAATATGCTACTTCCCGGTTTGTCTTATATTGGCCCGTGCCCAGCAGCTCAACGAACCGCCTGAGAAGCATGGCATTCTGTTCCGAAACGGGATTCTCTTCGTATATACGTGCATGAATATCATACAGGTCGAGTATGAGAGCCGTTACCAGACAACTCAACAGTTCATAATAAAAGTGATGCGAGGGGTCTTCCATCCGCCATTTTATCTGATTCAGGTCGTTATCGCATATTACCTTCTCCTTCTCGGTAAGCGGCATGATAGGGTTATTGATTAAAGAAAGATTGCCGATAATATCATAATTATTATTGGGAATGTTCTTTCGTGAAAACCGGTAGGATATATATAGAATGGTTGCACGGAAATCGTCGGAAACAACGATATCAGACACCAGTTTTCCATGTGTCCAGATAACGAAGTCCCCCTCTTTAATCCGGAATGTTTGTCCGGCCATTTGAAAACCACACTCGCCCTGATAACAAAGTACATGAATGGCGTACAACTCAAAACGGTCGGAAGTGACTTCATCAAGATTGTCGGAAAAGACAAGATCCGAATCATTAAAATCGAACATTTCGTTGTCCGGTCTTCCATCTGTTAGATATGAATAGCTGTTTTTCATTTTTACGTATGATGATATTTGTGCAAAGAAAGTGTTTTTATTTTAAAACGCAGGTAAACAAATGGATAATATATTTTATCAGGATTCACATTTTTCAAAAAACAGAAAAAAGTGAAAATAGTGCCGCCCTGTGTGAAACAAGAAATCTACCAGCCCACCATACCTTTGTATTAGTAAAATATAAACAATAAAAAAGATGAATATGAAGAATAAAAAGATACTCTTATTTGTGAGTATGATGCTTGTAAGCATCCTTTCCTATGCACAAAACGAAGAAAGACCTATCGTGTTAAGAACAATGGGCAGTCTGTTTTTCGGTGGCAATGTACAATATACCGAAACAGGGGAAACCTTCCACGGCGATCACGGCTACGCCCAGTATTACATTCCGCAGGATTCGCGTACCTATCCGCTCATTATGTGGCACGGTATCGGACAGTCGGGTAAAACCTATGAATCAACCCCCGACGGACGCGAAGGCTATCAAGCTATTCTGCCACGTCGTGATTGGTCGGTATATATCGTTGACCAGCCCCGCCGTGGACGTGCCGGATACACTCTTTCGACCGTTGATACAAAAAACGCTGTGCCTACAATCATGCAGGAAAGTGCAGTTTGGGATGCTTTCCGCAACGGTATCTGGGAACGACCTGCCGATCCGTACTTTTTTACCAAAACTCAATTCCCCAAAACACCTTATGCTGTCGACCAGTTTTTCCGCCAGCAAACACCTGATACGGGAGAAGAACCACGCACCCGGCAGCACCGTGAATTTATGGGCAATACCATGTCTGCATTACTGGAACAAACCGGAGCGGCAATCCTCATTACCCATTCCAATAGCGGACAATACGGCTGGGCTACCGGAATGGCAGCACCCGAACTGGTAAAAGCCATTGTTGCCTACGAACCGGGAGCCTGTGCTTTTCCTGAAACAGATATACCCGCGATGATTCCTGCCGGTGTGGAACTCGTCAACGAAACACAAGCACCACAACTGGTATCGGAGGAAGAATTCAGGAACCTGACCAAAATGCCGATCCTTATTGTATTTGGCGATAATATAGCCCGCCAACAAAGCGATATATTCAACAGTGAAGTCTGGCGTGTAGCCAGCCAACGTGCAAAACAGTTTGTTGAAACTGTAAACCGCTACGGTGGAGATGCCCGCCTGATTATGTTGCCGGAACTCGGAATAGAAGGTAATACACATGCTCCTTTTGCCGACATGAACAACCTCGAAATAGCGGGGCTGCTCGAAAGATTCCTTGAAGAAAAAGGATTGAGCGGGAAAGATTCACCACATAAGGGGCCGCAACGAAAGGAAATAGAAACGACCATCCCTATAAAATATTGAGATATGAGAACAAAAGTATTTACATTAATCATCACAGGATTACTTGCATTTGCCGGTAATCCTTTAAACGCACAGGATATGAAAGAAAGTTTAATTCCACAGTTAAGCGCGTTTCCCACAGGTGATAAAAATCCCGAAGAAAACGCACGCTATTTCATCGGACAGTCTTACTTGGCTCCCCTGACACCGGATGCAGTCACCGGAACACTTGTCTATAATGTTACGTTCGAACCTGCTTGCCGCAATAACTGGCACAGGCACACCTCAGGTCAAATACTGATAGTCGTTGGTGGCAAAGGTTATTATCAGGAAAAAGGCAAGCCTGCCCGCATACTGATACCCGGTGATGTGGTGGAAATAGCCCCAGATATCGTACACTGGCATGGCGCAGCCCCCGACAGTTGGTTCTCACACTTGGCTCTCACTCCCAATGCTCCGGGCAATAAAACTACTTGGCTCGATCCGGTGGATGATAAGCTGTATGCGGCAGCAACAGAGAGAGGTAAAGGAGACAAGGTAAAAGGATATTTTTCAACACTTGCCACTACTGATCCCGAACTGTATGATATTATAAGCAATTTTGCTTTTACGGAGACACAGCAATATGTAAATCTGGATATCAGAACTCGCATTATGGTAACGATGGCTTCGGCAATTGGCATGAATGCACAAGCGGAATACCGGCAAACGCTTTATAATGCCCTTGCAAACGGTATCACTCCTGTCGAGATTAAAGAAGTATTATATCATGCCGTGCCATACGCCGGAATGGCAAAAGTAGCCGACCTGATAAATATTGCTAATGAAGTGCTTACCGAAAACGGCGTTTCATTGCCTTTAACACCTCAAGCAGTAGTTACACCGGAAACAAGGCAGGAAAAAGGACTGGCATTCCAGAAATCCATCTTCGGCGAACAAATAGACAAGTTATACGAAACATCTCCTGCCGGACAACTGCATATCCAGCAATTCTTATCCGCCAACTGTTTCGGCGATTATCAGACCCGCCCAACATTGGATGTGAAAATGCGTGAATTGCTTACCTATTCTATCCTTATCTCTTTGGGTGGTTGCGAACCGCAAGTGAAAGGGCATATACAGGGTAATATAAACGTAGGCAACGATAAAGCCACACTGCTTTCTGTAACGACTCAATTATTGCCGTATATCGGTTATCCGCGAACTCTCAATGCGATAGCCTGCTTAAACGAGATAATTCCCGAAAAATAAATCTGGGAAAAGGATTGAGCAAAAAATAAGAGAGAACAGCAATAGTAATCGGATTAAATGATGAGATTATGCACAAAAAAATTATCACGCTCTTCTTGTTAGGAATAATCGCAGTACAAACTGCACTGGCAACAGAAGAGAACAAAAAAGAAAAAAATATGGAAACATTGAATTTAACAACAGAATGGGATAAGACATTCCCCAAAAGCGAAAAAGTAAATCATAGTAAAGTTAGTTTTGTCAACAGGTATGGTATCACGCTTGCCGCTGATATATATATCCCAAAGAATGCCAATGGCAAGCTGCCTGCTATTGCCGTTAGTGGCCCTTATGGAGCTGTTAAAGAACAATGTTCAGGACTATACGCACAGACAATGGCTGAACGAGGGTTTCTTACCATAGCATTCGACCCGTCCTATACGGGTGAAAGCAGCGGACATCCCCGATATGTGTCATCGCCGGATATCAACACGGAAGACTTTTGCGCCGCCGTTGATTTTCTTTCCTTACGCGATGATGTAGATGCTGAACGCATCGGAATAATAGGAATATGCGGCTGGGGAGGCTTAGCTGTCAATGCAGCCATAATGGATACCCGCATTAAAGCCACAGTTTCTTCTACAATGGGGGCTTTCGATTCAATGGATTCAAGCCAACGCTATGAAGCCCGAAAACAGCTTAACGCACAACGAACGATTGATGCAGCAAATGGAGAATATGAGCGTGCGGGTGGCGTTCCGGCTCAATTACCGGATGATGCTCCGCAGTTTATGAAAGATTATCAGGCATATTATAAGACTGATCGTGGCTATCATCCTCGTTCACTTAATTCCAATGAAGGATGGAATAAAACGACTGACCTTTCGTTTCTCACTTTTCCGCTTCTTTCTTATGGAGATGAGATTCGTAGCGCCGTGTTATTGATTCATGGAGACAAAGCATATTCATTGGATGCCAGTAAAGATGCTTTCGGCAAGTTGAAAGGAGATAACAAAGAGTTGATGATCATTCCCGATGCAAGTCATGTAGACCTATACGACCGCACAGATATTATACCGTTTGATAAGTTGGAAACATTTTTTAATGAGCAAATGTAATTGAACATATTTTTAAATCTTAAATGAAAACGGCTATGGCAAATAATAGTTTAGAAAAAAGGAAATTAGGAACTCAGGGATTAGAAGTTTCTGCAATAGGTTTAGGCTGTATGGGAATGAGCCACGGCTATACACCGCTACCTGATCGGAATGAAATGATTAAACTCATTCGTACCGCCTACGATAAAGGAGAAACATTTTTCGATACCGCCGAAGTGTATGGCCCTTTTACTAATGAAGAACTGGTAGGCGAAGCAGTAGAACCTTTCCGCAAAGAGGTGGTAGTAGCTACTAAATTTGGTTTGGACGTTATCAACGGTAATCCGGGAGAATTTAACAGCCGTCCCGAACACATCCGCATCGTAGTGGAACAATCTCTCAAAAGATTGAGAACAGACTATATTGACCTTTATTACCAACACCGTGTTGATCCGAACGTGCCTATCGAAGATGTAGCCGGAACAGTTGGCGATCTGATTCGCGAAGGCAAAGTAAAATACTGGGGATTATCAGAAGCATGGTCAGAAACCATCCGCCGTGCCCATGCCGTAACCCCCGTTTCTGCACTGCAAAGCGAATATTCAATTTGGTTTCGGGGTTTGGAAAAACATGTCCTACCAACACTGGAAGAACTTGGTATCGGACTTGTTCCTTTCAGTCCGTTGGGCAAAGGATTTCTGACCGGACGTATCGACAATGCCTCCCAACTGGATGAAAAGGATTTTCGTCGCAACCTTCCCCGTTTTCAAGAAGATGCCATTGCAGTCAATAAAGCAATAGTTGACCTAATCAGGGAAATAGCCGACACGAAAGGAGCCACACCGGCGCAGATAGCACTCGCATGGTTGCTTGCCAAAAAACCGTATATTTCACCCATACCGGGAACAACCAAACTCGCACGATTCGAAGAAAATATCGGAGCAGCCGATGTCGAACTCACGCAAGAAGAAATGAACCGGATTAACGAAGCCAGCGACAAAATCGAGTTCGTAGGTGGACAGTACCCCGAAGAAGTTCTCAAGAAAATGGCCAGATAATAGCATGGATGTAGTTTTACTTGTGTTATCTTGTCAGATTATAGGAATAATGGTTGAATGGATATAAACTTTGTGGCTGTAATTTAGGACATTCGTATAACAAACAATACTGGATATATTATTGCAGATATTTGGTGGATATTTTGTCATAAGCATACTTTCAGAATAGAAAGTTTATAGGTTGAATCATGAAATAACCAACTATAATGAAAGAATATTTATCTCAAAAACTAAAAGAAGTTCATCTTGAACTGGAAACAATAGATATGGATAGTGAAATTTCTATTGAAGTTGCAGTTTCAATGATAGAGTATTTAGAAAATTGCTTGGCAGATATACGAAAAGTTTTCCTTTCACTGAAAAATATGGGAGAGGAAGAAGAGATTATTTTTTTCAAAGAAATTAAACCTGAAATACTTGGATTTATATTGTATTTCAACAAAATACTTACTATTGAATTAAAATGTCCAAATGGCAGCAATGATACATTAGCGGAGTATTATCAAAAAGAATTAGATAGTTTAACTTATTTCTTCGAGCGTAATCTTGATTTTTACCAGTATTACAGGTCAAAATCAACACACATGGATGGACGCTACTTTATAAGAAACAAGCGTTCTCATCTTTTGTGTTTAGATAGCGTCCATTATGTCATTGATCCTGAATTTTCAACAGGATACGATTACAAAGTGGCTAAAATCCTTTGTAATGAAATGCTACGCATTTATCTGAATAAGAAAATGCATGCATTAGATAAGCAAACACTCATTAATAAAAACAGGTCGTCACTTCCAGCCAACAATCTAAAGTGGACGGGGCCGAAAACTGCTTTGATTGAAATCGGTTATGGTTTTGAATCGAGCAAGTATGTAAACAGAGGAAATGCTAATATCAAAGAAATCATGATTATGCTGGAAATTATGTTCAATATAGATTTAGGAGAGTATTACAGAGAATATATTTCCATAAAAGGACGAGCAGATCGCACCAAACACCTGAATATTATAATTGAAAGGCTTCTAAAACGAATGGACGAAGATGATTCCCAGTAAAAATAAAATTCAAAAAAACTACCAACTTGGTAGTTTTTTTTTTGCCCTTATTGTACCCTCCTGAAACCTGCTAAAATCGTCCATTTCTTACTCAAAAAATACTCAAAAAAACTTTTACCAAGTTGGCAGAAAAGTATTTTTCGACTTCCGAACTTTGCAGCGAATCAAATTCTTACAGATATGGATGTCATAACATTAGAATCGGAAGCGTATAAAGATTTAGTATCTAAAATCAATGCGATAGCCAAGTTTGTTGTAGATCATCAGGATGATGACACTACTGATCCCGACGAAATGTGGGTAGATAGTTATGAGGTTTGCACCTTTCTTAAAATTAGCGAACGGACACTTCAGCGAATGCGTAGTAACCGGGTAATTTCCTACTCAATTATATCCGGTAAATCCTATTATACCATAGGAGAAATAAAAAGGCTGCTGAATGAAAAGAAAATCCGCAGTACCGAAGAATGTATGAATGACCTTATAAACAATCACAAACTCCATGCTCAACAAAGACGAACTATTAAGACGGACAAATAAAGGCTTGGATGTCTTTAAACACTATATTCCTACCCAATGGAAAACAGGAAGAAATTTCCTTAATCCATTGTACGAAGACCGCAAAGCATCCTGCAATGTTTATTTTGACCGTCGTGGAGATATTTTCCGTTTTAAGGATTTCGGTAACGACGATTACAGCGGAGACTGCTTCTTCTTTGTCGGCAAATTGAAGGGTTTGAATTGTAATAATGGTGGAGATTTCGTAGAAATACTGAAGATAATAAATCAGGATTTATGTTTAGGGTTAGCTGATTCAGAGTATAACCCTTCTCCGCAACAGAAACAACCTGTCAATAAACAGGATTTGTCAGAATTGCAACAGGAAAAACCGAAAGCCTATAACATCATACAACAGAGATTCTCTCAAAAGGAACTGCATTTTTGGATGCAGTCGGGTATCACACCCGAAATACTGAAACTTTACAAAACCGTTTCCCTACAAGAATTTAGGAGCGAAAACAAGGATAATAAACCATTTTACTATACTTCGTCCGAAAGCGAGCCGATTTTCGGATATATGGGTAAACGGTATGTGAAAATCTACCGTCCATTTTCCGAAGTTCGTTTCCTGTATGGCGGAAATATCGGCGAAAACTATTGCTTCGGATTGGAACAGTTACCCGCCAAAGGAGATACATTATTCATTACTGGCGGAGAAAAAGACGTGATAACATTGGCTGCTCACGGTTTTCATGCGATTTGCTTCAACAGCGAAACTTCCACCATTCCGACAGGAATAATTTATAAACTCACTTTTCGCTTTAAACATATCGTACTGCTTTATGATACCGACAAAACAGGAATTGAAGCTGCAATCAGGCACGAAAAAGCATTAGCGGAATATGGCGTTAAGCGGCTTGTGTTACCGCTTTCAGGAGAGAAAAAAGACAAAGATATAACGGACTATTTCAGCAAAGGAAATAGCCGGAAAGAGTTCCGCCAACTATTCATCGACTTTCTTGATAATTTATATAATGAAACAATGACTATGCTAAAATCCTGTGAAATTGATTTCAATAACCCTCCGGCGAAAGCCGAAGAGGTTATTTCTGCCGGAGATGTACCACTCGGTACGCAAGGTAACATCCTTTGTATTACTGGCGGAGAGGGTACAGGGAAAAGCAACTATGTTGCTGCGCTGATTGCAGGTTCGATAATTAAAGACAATCGTACCATTGATACATTGGGCGTAAATGTCCGGGATAATTCCGATAACAAAGCAGTTCTACTCTATGATACAGAACAATCCGAAGTACAACTTTTTAAGAATGTTTCCAATCTCCTGAAACGTGCCAAACTGAACGAAAAGCCGGAAGAACTGCGGGCGTTCTCACTTACAGGGATGTCCCGAAAAGAACGACTGCAAGCCATAGTTCAGAGCATGGACAAATATCATTATGAGTATGAAGGTATTCGTTTGGTCGTGATTGACGGCATTGCGGATTTGGTGCTGTCTGCCAATGACGAAGCGGAAAGTATCAGGATTGTAGATGAACTATATCGTTTAGCGGGAATATACCGCACCTGCATAGTTTGTGTACTTCATTATGTGCCGAATGGTTTGAAATTACGGGGACATCTTGGCTCGGAACTGCAACGTAAAGCTGCTGCAATTATGAGTATAGAACTCGATAGTGAGCCTTCGGTATCAGTTGTTAAGGCTCTCAAAGTAAGGGACGGCAGTCCTCTCGATGTTCCTCTAATGCAGTTCTCATGGGACAAAGAATTGGGAATGCACATCTATATAGGCGAAAAGCCACGAGAGGAAAAAGAAAAACGCAAAGAAAAAGAACTGGCGAATGTTGCCCGTGAGATATTCAATGTACAAAAACACTTGACTTATATCGACCTGTGCGACCGCATTCAGCAGATAATGGATGTAAAGGAACGTACAGCCAAAAGCTATATCAAATTTATGCGAGAGAAAGAAATAATCATAAAAGACCCGTCCAATCAGAATTATTTCATGATAGGGCACATCATCTAAAACCCAACAGCCATGTATATAGACAAAAATAATTTTGAAGCGTGGATGGAACGTATCATGGATCGCTTCGACAAACAGGATAAAACCCTTGACAAAATGAGTAAACGCAGAAATATGTTAGATGGAGAATTATTGCTTGACAATCAGGACTTATGTATGCTGCTTAATGTCAGCAAACGGACTTTACAACGATATCGTGCTACGGGCGAATTGCCTTTTCAAACGCTATATCACAAAACTTACTATAAGGAAAGTGATGTTCATGCTTTTATTAGAACAAACTTTAATAAGAAAAGGGGTAACAACAATAAAAATAAAAACCCGTGAGGGCGATGTTTATTTTCAATCTTTGATGTTCATAGTTGAAGTTTTTATGATTTGGAAAAGCCCATACCGTCGTGATGACAGGCATGGGCTTTAATTTTACAACTTAATTCCTCTTGAAACATCTTTCTTCTCCGCTTTCGGCGGACTACCGCCCACCGAAGCAATAACAAGCCTGTCGCTCATAATTTCCTTTACTCCCTGTAAAGTATTTGGAGTGTCCTGGACAAATGAAGTTTCGGGCTTCCCTTGTGATTGGCTTTGATTGCTTGCCGAAACACTATTGTCCTGCACGCTCTCCTGCCCCTTGCTTTCTTCGATTGGTTTAAGCGAGAGTTGGATTTCACGGTCTAACTTAACCAAATCGTCTTTCAGGGCTTTCAGTTCCGGCTCTTTTCGCCAACTTCCTTCAACTACTTCTTTAAGGACGGGAATATCCTTTTGCAATTTCTCGTTGTCTGCCTGATACCTTTCCAAAAGTTTCGGCATGGTGTCAAGAGCATTCAGGAAATTTTGTGCTGCCGTCTTCGGGTCGGTAGCCATTACCCCGTGATTGTAATTGTAGAGAATATCGCCTTCTCCTTTAATAAAGAAGCGGTTTTGTATTACATCGAAACCGTCCTTAGCTGTGGTTTCGGATTTTACCATTAAATCAAAACCGTAAAGTGTACCGATTTTCTCATGCGCTCCATGTGTACGGGCTTTGTTGGCTATTTCATTCAGTTTTGTGCCGACTTCTTTCGGGTTACTGCCCAGTAATCCGTCCAACTGAACAGGATTCAGGCGAGTAACTCCGTCCGGATGATACTGCACACGGGAATTGAACGCTTCCATATCTTTGGAAATGCGGTTAATAAAACCATTGTTCTTTTCAACATCGGAAACAATGCTCTCTAATTTGTAACGGGATGAAGATTTGCCACGCATAAATGCTTGCCGCTCGGATTCCAACGAAGCGATTTTCTTTTCTAACCGTGCTTTCTCCAATAGTTCTGTGTTACCGGACAGAATAGCAACGTATTCGGAAAAGTTCATGCCGCCTTTTTCGTCCATACTGCCCTCGTCGATGGTACGGCTCCCCAATGAGTTGTTTTTCAACTGTCGAATGAAAAGCTGCTTGTTATGAAGCAAGCCGAATTTATATGCGTCCAGTGATTTTTCAACGGCATAGATAAGTACATCGACCTTGTTATCGGCATATAGTTTGGCTATATCATTGCCTTTACGAATGCCCCGACCGTCCCGCTGTTCAAGGTCTGACGGTCGCCAAGGCGCATCTAAATGATGAATGGCAACACATCGTTTCTGTGCGTTTACTCCAGTTCCCAACATTTCGGTAGAGCCAAACAAGACACGGATTTTACCCTCGTTCATATCCTTAATCATGGTTTTACGAGCCTTGTCCGTTTTGGCTTCCTGAATAAAGCGTATTTCGTGAGCGGGGATTCCGTAGTCATCCACCAATTTTCGCTTTATCTCGGAGCATGGGTTCCATTCTCCGGGTTTGTAAGTGCCCAAATCAGAGAAAATAAATTGGGTTGCCTTGTGTTGGTCGAACTTTGTGTAGTAATCCGATACCATTTTAGCAACGTGCGAAGCCTTATTATCCACATGGTCGCCGTACTTAACAGGATCAATCAGCCGCATATCGAGCGACATTTTTCGGGCGTAATCCGTGGCGATCAACATTTTGGCTTTTTCCTCTTTTTCGGATAGTGGGGCACGTCCCAATATTTCGCCTTTCCCAGTTTTGGCGAACTCGACTAATTTCTGAATAAATTCCTGTTGGTCGGGCGTAGGCGGAATATTATGTAGGATTTCGTTTTTAACAGGTCTGTCGATACCAATATCTTCAGCAGAACGATAGTCCGTAATTTCGGCATAAAAAGCCGCCAATTCGGGTACTTTGATAAAATACCGGAAACGTTCTTTCTGCACAATCTCGTTTGTTACCGAAAATTCATAGTCTATCGACTTCTTGGCGAAGATTGCCGCCCACGCATCAAATGTATTAATGCCTTGCCGTTCCAGTTCGTTTGGCCGGAGATACTTGAAAAGCAAGTATAACTCTGTCAAACTGTTGGAAATGGTTGTACCCGAAAGGAAAGTAGCCCCCAAATCCTTGCCCGTCTTATCCTGAATGGTACGCAGGGCGAAAAGCATATTCAGGGCACGTTGCGATCCTTCGGCATTCCCCAGACCTGCAACCCTGTCGTGCCGGGTGGTAAAGGTCAGGTTCTTGAAGCGGTGGCTCTCATCAACGTACAAGTGGTCGATACCCATTAAACGAAAATCGACCGTATCATCTTTCCGGTTTTCAATCTGATAGGCGATATTGCTTAACTTGGCTTCAAGATTCAGTTGTCGCTTGACCAAGCCTTTCTCCATAGCACGGGATATTTCCTTGCCTTGCGCCCGTAATACTTCCAGATTTTCTTCCACCGAATCGAGTTCCGCCTGTAATATCCGTTGCTGTATTTCGGGCGACTGGGGTATCATACCGAATTGTTCGTGTGTTAAAATGATAGCATCCCAGTTGTTGTTCTTCATTTCGTTGAAGATCTTCGCCCGTTTTGCGGGGGTAAAATCTTCTTTGCCCGGATACAGTACTTTGGCATTGGGATATGCCGTACAGAAAGTTTGGGCTATCTCATGCACATTGGCTTTAAGAGCCATAATGAGAGGTTTGTTTACCAATCCCAAACGTTTTTTCTCGTAGGCGCTTACACACATAATGAGGGTTTTGCCACCGCCCACCTCGTGGTCGATTATGCCCCCGCCATTAAGTTTATCCATCCAAATCGCATCCTTCTGACTTTTGTACAAATCAGGAATACCCAAGCCTTTCAAATCAAGTCCCGGAAACTCTTGCTGGCTCCCATCATACTCCGGACGGACGAAACAATTAAACGTGCGGTTGTATTTATCTGCCAGTCGGTCTTTGAACTCCTCAGATTGTTCGTTAAGCCATTCTACAAAGCCATTCCGTATCTCATCAATCTTAGAGTTGGCGAGTTGGATTGATTCGGAATCACGCACTTTGACCTCTTTGATTTCCCCGTCAATCAACTTATTGACTTTCTTCGTAATATCGGGAGAGGTATTATGTAAGGCGTGTTTCATCAGGGCGATACCGTCGAAAGTCCGGTTTGTCGATTTAACAGCGTACTGATCCCATATCTTGATATTTTTGCTATCGGCTTTCAGGGTGTACTCATCACGGCTTTGTGCGTAATGTACCGATACGTTTGTATCAAACAAATACGAAGCATATTTATTGTAAATGCCTGTCGGAATCCACCGTTCGCCAAAATTGAAATCCAAATCCTCGAATGCTATCGGGCGGGGTGTTGCTTCACGTAATGCCGAAAGGGATTCTTTTGCCGCTTCGTGGTCGGGGTGGTTCTCTATATACCGCTCAACATGTTCCGCTTTGGAAATAACATTGCCACTTATGAATTTGTCTTTAATTTCATAAGCCCCTATCATCGGATTGAAAAATACCTGCCCTTTCAGTTCCTCCAATGTTTCCTCCGAAGTACCGCCTGTAAGCCCTGCCATATATTCAAGGTTTACCGTTGCATACTTATTAAGCGAAGCGGTCAGGGCTTCCCGTGCATTATCCGCATGGGTAATCTCGTTCGGATTGAAAGCAACCGGTTGTTGGAAAATATCAGCTTTGACCGCTTTGCCGTTTACATAGCGTTCAAGAGAGAGAATTTCCGTCCCTCCGGCATCCATTTTAATAAGGCTTAGATTTTTCGCATCGTTTATATTTCCGAAACGACGGGTAAAATCATCATAGAGCCTGTTCAACATTTCACGCAAGGCGGGATTGGCTTCCAGCCTTGTTGCTTCGTTATTATACAGGTGGTGGTAAGTATCCCGTATTTCAATATAAAGGGATGCTTTCGCCTGCTGTGTTCCGGTGAGCTGAAGCGGATGGAACATCGGCTGAAATCCGTCTAAATCTCGCAAATAACCGATACGATTATTTTCGTCTGTTACGAGAGAGCCTTCACGGTAATGGGACGGCATATCTTCTGCATTATAGTAGGGAATCGGCTTCATACGTTCCTGCTGTTCCCGTTCGGCTTCTTCTTTCAGCCGTTCCAGTTGTTCCTCCCGATGGGCATCAAATACGGGATAGGCTGCCGCAGTTTCCTCTTGTAGCTTTTCCCGCTGTTGTGCGGCGTTATGTGCCATTTCTTCCCGCCAGTCCATAAAGGGAAGTTCTTTTGGCTTACTGGCTTGTGATTTAGACTTTCGACCTCGCTTTTTAGGTTTGCTTACCTGACTGCGTTCCTCTTGGGTAAAACCGAAAAGGTCATAGAGCGTAATTAATGGTTGCTCTGTAACAGACTTCGGTTTCGCCTCCGGAGTCGGCTCTTTTTTAATAGCGGGATCATCCATGTCGAAAAGCGTACCCGAATAATTTTGTTGTTGTTTGGGTGGTTCGGGTTTGCTTTCAATCGCAGGTTTTACCGTTTCGGATTGATTATTGCCGGAAAACCAGTCGTCTTCAATAGCTTGCCAAAATGGATCGAGTTCTTCTGTTTGCCAAAGGGGATTGAGGTCATTGGTATTTGATTCAAGTTTGGGTTGAATTTCTACGGCGGTTGCAACCTGTTGTTCCGGCGAGTTCTGTGCATGGGTTTGATAACGCTGCAAATCCAAATGTTGGGAGAAATCTTCTTTCAACATTTGTCGCAGGTCTTTGGCAATACCCTCTACTCCGCCCTCGTGAGTAAAGACAATCGCAGGTTTGCCGTAAGGATCGGTATCAATTTTAGAACTGGTTTGCACAACCCTATCGAAATCACGGAACAGGTTGTTAATGGAAATACCGTTCGACAGCTTGCGGGATTCGATAAAATCCTGCTGTCGTTGGCTCGGAACTATGTTTTTATTGTTCCGTTGCAGGATAATAAGGTCGCTACCGACTTCCGTTCCGGCATGGTCGGAAAAGAGGTTGTTCGGCAAACGGATAGCTGAAACCACATCGCAGGTGTCCATCAGGTATTCCCGTATTGGCTTGTTCTGTTCCGAATTGAGTACGCCCTGACTGGTAATAAAAGCGATTATCCCGCCCTCTCTGGCCGACATAACGCTTTTTACAAAAAAGTAGTTGTGTATCGCCTGTGTCGATTGTTTGACGGCGGGTATTTCATGGTTGGATAATAATGGATCGAATACCGAAACATCGCCGAACGGTATATTGGATGCAATCACATCAAAATGCTGTGAGTAGCGTCCTTCCATTTTTTCGTAGCCCTCAATCCTTACTTTATCATCGGGATAAAGGTGTGAGAGAATTTTACCTGTCAATAGGTCTTTTTCAAATCCGGTCACTTTGGCTTCAGGAGCGGTTTCTTTGAAAGAAGAAATAAACGCTCCTGTTCCGGCACTGGGTTCTAAAAAGCGTGTCGGTGTTATACCGCTATCTTTCAAAGCATCTGCCAACGCATCAATAACTGGCTTCGGTGTATAAAATGCGGTCAGGATAGAACTTTTCAGAGAACTGACATAGCGTTTGTAAACTTCCGGTGTGGGAGAACTTTCACGGAGTACCTCGTGTAGTTCCTGCACCAACGGAAAAAGCTCGACTTCGGATTTAGACCACCGCTGAATATCTTCGGGTTTGTCGGCAGGGTTAAGAATTGCCTTTATTCCTCCGAACCCTGAATATTTAGCAAGTATTTCCCGTTCTTCGGGTGTTGCCTGTCGTTGTTCCTTATCGAGCCTTAACGCTAACTTAATTGCATCAATATTCTGACGCAAATGAGTTCGCTTATTGTAACTCATCTTCGAGTAATATCAGGATTGTGCCGACAAGCTCCGTGTAGAGCGACTGGTACTCGGTCGTTTCGGCATAATCATCGTTCAGGTTGTATTTAGCAAATACCGCCTGACATTCGGGTAATAAATCTTTCGCCTTTATTTGGGCTCCGCCCGGAGATACTTCGTCGAAGAACTCGTTCCAAAGAATTTCAACGATTACATTATAAGGAGAAAAATGTAAGCCTTTGAATAGAGCTTCGTTTGCAATTTCGGCAGCCTGAATATGGTCTAAGCCGCTTTTAATGGCTTCGCTATACGCTTCGGCTGCCATATCTCCACGCCCTGCAATAAAGGAAAGGTCATTGGCTTTGTCGGGGTGGGAATCCCGTAAGTAAGATAGTAGATTGAGCCGGAAATAAGACATTTCCGCTGGCTCTAAATTTGAATTGTATTTCATACTGATAACTGATTTTGTTCTGCATCACTATTAATGCAGAATAAAAGTAAGCGTAATCAGTGGGCTGAATGAGGGTTTTAGAACAGTTGGCAGTATGTGGCTTCGATTTGGATATATGTGGCGTTATAGAGGTGATTTTAAAGACTGTAGAGGTTTACGCTTTCCAGTTTTCAAATATTTGCTAACTTTGGAACTTGTTTAACTGTGGTTATTTTCTGAGTGTTTTTAGTACTAATGAGATATCACATTCAAAAGTTAAAAGCTATATAAATTATAACATTTTGTAATATGCAAGAATCCATTTTTATAAAAAATTTCGGGCCGATTAAGGAAATAGAAATTAAGAATATACACCCTCTTACTGTCTTTATTGGAGAATCAGGAAGTGGGAAAAGTACAATAATGAAAGTGATTATTCTTTTTCGATGGATTTATAAATGGCTAAATATTCGTTCATATTTAAAACATGCAAATATATCTCAATCACCTTTCTCTTTCGATTTTAAAGATCTTTTAACCACGAATGGATTAATTGAATATCTCAAAGAAGGTAAAACTGAAATCATCTATAAGAAAGGGAGTGTATCAATACATTACAAAAACAAACTTGGAACTTCACCAATAGTTCCTTCAGATGAGTTAAGTTTGGAAAAGATGTGTTTTATCAGTGAAAGAAGAAATATTATTCCTGATATTCTTGCAAATAAAGTAAGTTTGCAATCAGACTTTTATATGAAAGAGACTTTAGATGACACAAGATTATCTCTTACTAAAATCTCCCAATTAGATATTGATTATTTAGGTGTAAAATTTATTGCAAAAAAAATGAAAGGCATTTCTAAATATGAAATTGAAAGCACTAAAGATGATGAAAAATACTCTATAAGTTTATATAATGCTTCTTCTGGAACACAAACAATAGTACCTTTATCTGTTATCGTTGAATATTTTTCAAAGCACTATGATTTTAAAGGACGTTTCAATGAAATAGTATTCGATTATCTGTCTCGTAATGACAGTTTGAAAGATTTTAAAGCAACACAGAATATAGGAGATATTAAATATAGAAATGTTCATATACATATTGAAGAACCAGAATTAAGTTTATATCCTGAAAGCCAACTAAGTTTAGTGAATTCTATAGTTAATAGGTGTTTTGTTGAAAAAAACAATGACTATAATATGACCGTTATGTTAGCCACACACAGTCCATATATCATTAATCACTTAAATTTATTAATAAAAGCTCATGACAAAAACAAGCTAATTGAAGGAGCAGAAATGAGCTATGAAGACATCTCGGTTTTTCAAGTAATTAATGGAAAAATAGTTGATTTAAAAATACAGAATGAACGATTGATAAATACTAATCCGCTATCAGAAACCATTAATGACATTTACGATCAATATAATTTATTATGATGGATGGTTTGTTAAAGAATGATTTTATCGCTCATTATTCATTGGGTAAATGTTCTGTCTATTCAAAAATAACAACTGATAATTATTTTGATCTCATCGATGATCTGACAATAATTCATCCAGCAGGGACAGGAATAGCAAAATATAAAAACACGAGTCATAAGGAAGTAAAAGTGATCAATTATGAATTATTTATAGATTCATTATCTCCAGTCTTCAAAAAAGGAAGAGAAAAATGCGATTTAATAGCATACACTACTGATTGTTCCGATTTTATACTGAATGAATTAACTGATACAGACCCCAAATATATTCCTGATTTCGCTTTAGCTAATGGGGCTCCAAGAATAGGAAAAAGAAATAAAGCAATAGCTCAATTGAATAAATCATTGACTGATATTTCGAATGTGCCTTCAATCTTATATTTTCTTAATAAGTATAGAAAAAAAAGATGTTGTTTCTTTAATAAAAAAATCAATTCTCCACATGGTATTATAGCTACTACAGCCTTTAATCGGCTCTCAACATTGTCAACTAATGGATACAAAATATCTAACCCTATTATTGAGTCTTACGGTTTTGAATTATGGGAATTCTCAGGAAATCAAGTTTGTGAATTATTAAGAAGTAAAATTACTACTATAAAGATAAAACAAATTAAAAGTAGAATTGGTGCCCCTATTGATCAAAAGAGAACACTCGATGCGCTTGGACTCCGTAAGTTGAATCGTATTGTTGAGCATGAAGTAACACCTTCGATTCTTGGAATGATTAATAAAGTAAATCACTTGGTTACTATTGTAGAATAATTGTAAAAACCTCATACTTCAAAACATTTACTAAATTTGTTGGTGTAATATGAACTAATCTAATGAATTCTCAATGATAGCAGTAGAAACGGAAATTACAATATTAGTAAATAGAAAGTCAGATATAGATTTGATTAAACAAAAAATTATTGATTGTAAAATCGAATTTCCAATTTATATTTTTGAATATGAGAATCACTATCAACTAAACTTTACCAGTGATTATGCAGAATGGGAATTAGATTCTGATATAATTGAATGTTTTCCTGAATATGAATTTACTTCAGACCTCGAAAGAGGTAGAAAGGAAATAAGGTTACAAATATCAAGATATCAATCCGAATTATCCATGGATGATTGGGGAAGACCAATTGAAAATCCTTTAGATGAGACAAAATATCTTATAAAAAAGTCAAATAGCAAACCTGAAAAATTTAATCCTAAAGTAAAGGTTTTATTTAATGGAGAGGAACAACAATATCATATAAATATAACTGGTGGAGTAAATACAACAACTGGTGAAAAAGGATTTTTGCTTTTTAATGAATTTAGAACAAATGATATTACGGATAAAGCAGAAGTTCTTAAAGATACACTTTATAAAACCCCACATGAAGCTTTTCATTTCGGATATTATAAGATGCAGGAGTTTGTAAACGAAGATTTTAAAACTTATATTGATAATGAAAAGAAAGAATTAAGAGCACAACAGAAAGTTCCCCGAAAAATAGTTCGAGATTTTATTAACTCATGTAATAAATCCGAAAATGAAGGAATATTCAAAAACCTTGATGAAAATGTTATTTATGAGAAAAGAAAGAATTGGCAAACAGAGTTAAGAATTGAAGGAATTGAAGGATTAAAAGAACATTTTGAATCTCCAAATCAAGAATTATGTGGTAAAAACTATAAAATTAGATCATCTTGGGATATTAAATTGCCAACAATCACCATTGGTATAAAATACTTTCCACCTACAAGTAATGAAGATGATGACACAAAAACTGTAGAACAATACAAATGGATTAAGTTTTTACTTAAGGATAATAAAATTATTAGTATAGTTATAGGAAATCAGTGGGGTATATAGCAAATACTGATTGTGTATAAAAGCAAAAGGCACTGAGGTATCCCTCCCCAGTGCCACCACTAAAAAAATTCAATAGCACCTGATTTAACAATTTCTCATCAAACCTGCGGCGTATGAACTTTCTTAGTGGCAAATGTACGATTAAGCGAGGACAGTACAAAATTCATCTTGAATTGTCGAGCGTGAGTACATTATGAAAAGATAGCACTTTATTTGCGTTTCTTATTGAAGCTCTTCTTTGGAGAGAACTCAAAAATTGTTTTATACTCCGCATCAAAAGCAACGACAGCATCGAAAGGCTTATTTTCTTTGCTCTTAAAACCTTTGATAGTTCCCGTTTTACCTTTGGTAAGCAGGTCTTTCAGTTGTCCGTCGGTCAGGTCTTTGCCTGACTTGTTCCGAAACACAGTCAATCCGCAGGCTTCGTTCTGACACTTGGCAACCTTCTGAAAGAAAACAACCTGACCGTTTTTGCATTTAGGACACGGACAGCTCTCACGCTGATTACCTCCTTCTATTTTACTTTCCAGTAATTCAGTCGTTATTTGTGCTGCATATACTTCAATTCCCTTGTGGAACGTATCAGCATCCATTTTCCCTTCTGCTATCTTATTCAAAGCATTTTCCCATTCGCCTGTCATGCTGATATCGGCAATCTTTTTATCACGGACAGCCAGATAGACAACCAATCCTTTATTGGTGGGGACAAGCGATTTCTTCTCGCGTACAATATATTCACGAGAGAATAATGTTTCTATAATACTAGCACGGGTGGCAGGTGTGCCAATGCCAGATTCTTTGATTGCTTCCCGCTCTTCCTCGTTGGTAAGGTCTTTACCGCAGGTTTCCATAGAAGAAAGCAGACTGCTTTCCGTGTGTAGCGGGCGGGGCTTGGTTTGTTTCTCCAACAAATCCGTTCCGTTAATGGAAAGGACATCGCCATTTGATAAAGACGGAAGTGCCGGTGCGTCGTCTTCGCCTTTTTCTTCATCGGGTGCGTTCAATACGGCACGCCAACCGGGAGTAAGGATAACACTACCTTTGACCGAAAACAAAACGCCCGAAGCATCCAAAGAAACGCTTGTGTTCTCTTTGGTACATTTACCTGAAAAGGCTTCCAACATACGGGCAGCAATCATATCATATATGATACGCTGGTCGGCTGAAATATCGCCCGGCATATTTTCCGTAACAATCAGGGCATGGTGGTCGGTAACTTTTTTATCGTTTACCGAACGCCTGTTCAGGCTTGCTCCTGATAATGTTTTTGCGTAACTGCCGAATGGAGCATAACCGGATAGCTGACCGATAAGGACAGGTATCTCAGCAAAAACATCATCGGAAATATAACGGCTTCCTGTTCTCGGATAAGAAATGAGCTTCGCTTCATAAAGCGATTGTGCCACCGACAGGGTTTTATCTGCCGAAAAACTATGACGGCTGTTCGCTTCTTTCTGCAAGGTGGTCAGGTCGTAGAGCAATGGTGGTTCCTGACTTCCTTGCTTTGTTTCTACGTTTACGATGCTGACTGATTCTGACGAGCGGATACGCTCTAAGATTGTGTCTGCGTCCTGTTTCGTATTGTATCGTTCTGTGGAAATAGCGGCGAACTGGGTTACATCTTTTGCCGTATGCAATTTTACCTGAAAATAGGTTTGCGGCTTGAACTCTTTGTTTTCGAGGTATCGGCTGCAAATCATGGCGAGCGTAGGCGTTTGTACCCGTCCTAACGACCATACCCCGTAGCCTGCCGATACCGAAAGGGCTTGTGAAGCGTTTATTCCGACAACCCAATCGGCTTGGCTCCGGGCCTTTGCTGAAGCGTATAAGTTGTCGTACTCTTTTCCCGGACGTAGGTTCTCCAACCCTTTGCGGATAGCCTGATCCGTCAAGCTGCTTATCCAAAGGCGGTCGAAAGGTTTGGAACAATCAAGATAATCAAATATATATCTGAAAATTAACTCTCCCTCTCGTCCGGCATCGGTAGCAACCACGATTCGCTCACATTTATTAAATAACTCTTTGATGACTTTAAGTTGCTTCATCGCATCCGGATCGGGTTTATACTCTTTACCGTCTTTTACCTGACGAGGTAACAACTTAAATTCAGCAGGAAGTATCGGCAGGTTTTCAGCTTGAAAGCCAGTGATACCATAATCTTGTGGCATTGCCAGTCCTATGAGATGACCGAATGCCCACGTAACATAATATCTGTTACCCTCCAGATAACCGTCTTTGCGGTTATCCGCACCAACGATAGCTGCTATATCACGGGCTACCGACGGTTTTTCTGCAATTATTACTTTCATTTACTATCGGATTTTTTTAGTGGTTGATATTACATTTTGTGTCCTGTGGATTTTTTCACAGGCTTTTTAACTCCTTGCTGTTGTTTCTGTTCTTTGTTCTGATTCTCGGTAGGCTTTTGCTGACCTTGTTTCAGAGGTTCCTTTACATTCTTAGTAGCTTCATTGGTTTTGCCTTCGGAATTAACCGCTACCTGTGTCTTATTCCCTTCAGCAACTTTCACATCCGCACCTTGCTTCTTGGCTTTATCAGGATTCCATTTGAAAAAGTCGAGTTTGCCTTTTTCATTGTTTACCTTTACATACGCATTGAAAGGTTCGCCCTTTGCATCTTTCAGCATTCCTTGAACATAGACCGCTTTACCCTCACGAAGTGAGTTCTGCTGCTTTTCATCCAAATCAACGCCTAAGAGCTTTTTGGGAATACGAACTTGGTTCTGTTGTTCTCCGTTTTGGTTCTGTTCCTGCTTATTGCTCTGTTGGTACTTATTGCGGTCTAATCCCTCGTAGGAGAAATCGTAACCGCCTTTGGCAGCATTGAACTGAACGTAAGCATCAAACTTCCGTGGATTGTCTGTGCCGATTGTGTTTTTAGAGGTCATGCCCTCGACCAATACTTTCTTTCCCTCTTTGAGTGCCTGTTGCTGTTCGGGAGTTAGTTCCGTGCCTTTCAGGTTTTGAGAAACGGTAAGTTTATCAAGCGGTACGGCTTCCAAACGGTTGGTCAGTTTGTCAATGGAAATAAGCGACCGTACTTTTTCGCCTGGTCTTGGTTCCAGTTCGACCACACGACCACCGTTACCTGTCGCCAATAGATTTTCCTTAACATCGTTCGGGAGCATAATACCCTGAAACGGTTTATCCAAATCTACCTGTTGTTGCTGTGGGTGCGGAACGAATTTCAGGCTACCATCAGGTTGTTCCTCCAAAGACAGGCGGGCTTTCATCGGGTAGTCCACGCCCTCGATTTTCGGATTAATATCTACCAAGTGCGGGGATTTGTACCCGTAACTCATGGCTTTGAGTTCGCCCTCCAAATTTTCGGGCTTAATACCGTATTTCTGATACTCGCTTTCAGGGATACGATTCGTGTCGAATTGCTTAAATTCCGTTTTCTGTTCGGTTGTTGCATCCATTTTTTCTTCTTTTTTTTCGGTTACTACTTCTTTTTCTTCTTTCTTGGTTGATTGCTCCTGATTATTCATATAATCTTTAGGATTAATGCGATACTTCTGCAAATCTTCTTCTTTGAGATGCAGGACTTTATCAAGCATATCAACTGTTACAGCATAGAATCCTGTATGCGAGGGGTTCTTTGCCTGATTAAAGAAGTTCTTGAAAAAGTTTTCGAGAGGGTCGGCGTGTTTGTCGATTTTGATAAAATCGGTCTGTTTCGCCTTCATGGGATCAATGGCATCAATCTTTCCTTTCTTGTCAATGCCTTTCACTACTTTGAGTTTGTTGCCTTCTCCTTCATCTCGCATCAGGAGAACTTTGTCTTTTGGATTTAATTTTTCATCCATGATTAAACTGTTTTTTGTTCTGCATCACTATTAATGCAGAATAAAAGTAGGCTTAATCAGAGGGTTAGCAGTGGCTTTGTCGGCAGATGGACGCTTGTGGCTTCGATTTGGGTAGGTGTGGCATTGAAGACATAATATGAGATTCAATTCAAACTAATTATATAATAATCATTATCTTTGCTACACTATAAAATTGGGGTTTAGTAACTTTATTATATTGTGTGTCTTTGAAATTTGGGGTTCCGCCTAATTTATTCAGTTTAGCAACTGGATATTTTGGGACATTCAACTTTGTGAATAACATTACTAATCAATTAAAAGTAAGAGGAGAACAGCTTATGGAAAAGAATAAACTATGGGTAAAAGCAGGGGTGGCTATGGCAAGTCTGATAGTGCCAGATTCGTATCCCGAACTCAAATGACACACAGCTTTAGGTTATACGCCTGTTGCCTTGGGGTTCGACTCCCCACTCTGCCGCAAGCCAATAAGAGCCGGAAATTTTCCGGCTCTTATATTATAAAGAGGCTATTCCTGTTGCAACAAATGAGCCAATGCCGGATCGTTCTTTATTCGTTCCAACTCATCGGCAACAATTTGTTTTGTTTCTTCTTTGATGCGGTTGTAGTTGAGTTGAATTTGCTCTTTTATTTTATCTACTCCATTTTCATCTGTAAAATCGGTAATTACAGGAATGGATTGATAAGCCTTTGTTTCGGCAGCTACCTTCGCATTATCGACAACAATTTCGCAATGGAAAATTTTCTGCTCGATACGTTCGTTAAAATTATCGGCAATCGCACCGACAAACATACCTTGTGTTAAGTTACTGATTTTGGACGGTGGTATCAGACTGTCCATTTGGGTACTGATAGAGGTCGATTTATCGTTGCGGTTAATAGTCATGGACTGACGTTTTTGCAATACTTTCCCAAAACGGTCGGAAAGCGTTTTTGCCGTATCTCCCACAACCTGACCGGAGAAAATATTACCTACGGTGTTCATCACGACCTTTGCTTCTTTGTCGCCGTAATCCCTTGTTAATTGGCTAAAATCTTGAAATCCTAAAAGCACTGCAACTTTATTACTTCGGGCGGTCGCTATCAGGTTATCCAATCCTTTGAAGTAAATTGTTGGCAACTCATCAATGACTACCGAACTTTTCAGTTGTCCCTTTTTGTTGATTAATTTCACGATACGAGAGTTGTAAAGTCCCAATGCCGCACCGTAGATGTTCTGCCTATCGGGATTATTGCCGACAACCAACACTTTCGGATCATCGGGATTATTTATATCAAGCGTAAATTCGTCCCCACTCATAACCCAATACAACTGGGGCGAAATCATGCGGGATAGCGGAATTTTTGCACTGGCTATCTGTCCCATTAACTGGTCGGCAGCACCTCCCAACCAAGCGTCCATAAAAGGACTTAGGTAGTTTTCAAGTTCGGGATATGAAGTGAGAATCGGGAAGATATCTTCATATCGTTTATTCAGGAACTCAATCGCATGAGGGAACGTACAATATTTTCCGTCCTTATAAATTCGGAGATACCAAATGATTGAAGCGAACAAAATAATCGGAGATTCTACAAAGAAGTCGCCTTGCTTTTGTACCCACGTTTTATTGAGGTTGAGCATAATTGTATAACTCGATTCGTATGCGTCGCTGATATCTTCCATGAAAGATGGATTGATAGGATTGCATCGGTGCGAACGGCTCGGATCGTCGAAATTAATCACATAAAAAGTCGGAACTTTCTTATAACCTAATTGATTGTTCAATAAATGGTTATAAGCGATTGTAGAAAGGTCAGGGAATTTAAAATCATACACGTACATACTGAATCCTTTCTCAATCTGCTGTTTTATGTACTGATTAACAACAGCGTATGATTTCCCACTGCCCGGAGTACCTAACACGATACTGGCACGAAAAGGATTGACGACATTTATCCAACCTTTCCATTTCTTCTTTTTATACCAAAATTTAGTTGGTAAGTTTACGGAATATTCGCTTTGCAGTAGCCGTGTTTCTTGCATAAACGATTCGTTTTCCATATTGAAAACGTCATCCATGAGATTGTTCTTCAGCAAACGGCTCATCCATAACCCACCCACCAACAGGAACAGATAACCTATTGCCATTGTCAGGATATAAAAACCTGTTGTCGCCGCTGTGGGTAATGGCAAGTCCAGTATCCACCAGTTCATAAAGAACAGGATAAAACCGATTGCAAGAAAAACATAGATTTTCGGCCAAGTGATTTTTTCTTCTTTCACGCCCTTAGTTCCCAAACAGGAAAGAGCAAGGAAAACAACAGCAAATAATTTCGTGTAAAGAATATTGCCGAATAATCCGGCAGTCCGGTCAAAGTTCAGTAGTATCTTATCAACTACTCCGATATTGATTCCCCATTCCCGCAATGCGAAATAGCAGAACCAATAAATGTTTATCACTACGAAAATTATGCTGATTGCCCGCATAAATTCCATGACTTTAGCAAGTCCTCTTAAATCATCTTCTTGTTGCATTTCTATAAAATTTTAAATGTTTGAGAAGCGAAAGTATAAGGTATAAGCAAGGTTTTTTGCAGTTTTGCGTTATGTGGTTGCTTGTGGCTTCGATTTGGATATATGTGGCATTAGCATATACAGAATCATATATTTGATATATATTTCGATATTCATAAATAATAACTTATTCTGATCCTCAATTATTTATTAAATTTGTAGGTGTTGAATAGTTATTCCACAATCTAACTTTCCAACTTTACTTAAATATATAAATGGAGCAACGAAAAAGAGCATATTATAACGACAACTGGTTCAACTTCTCTGATGCTGTTCAGCACCGGGATAATTATAGATGCGTAAAATGTGGCAGAAGGAAAGGGGAAATAATTCTACAAACACACCATAAGAAATACAGAAAGGGTCTTGAGCCTTGGGAATATCCATTAAGTGATTGCATATCCCTTTGTAAAGGTTGCCATGCAAAAGAACATAATCTAATTGAACCTTCTGATGGTTGGACATTAATTTCGATTGACGATTTGGGAGGACTTTATGGGACGTGTGAGAAAAGAGGATGTGGAAATGAGATTAGATATGAACATCTTATTTATCATCCGAATTGGGGCTACAAAACAGTAGGAAGTACTTGTGTTGAATATCTAACACAAGAAGATCAGTACTTAAGTTCGGAAGTAGTAAAAACTTTAAGAAAAATAAGTGATTTTGTTCAAAATACATATTGGGAAGTTGGTACAACTAAAAAAGGAAATAGATACTTATATACTACTCACTTATATCATGAAATTAGGATTTATGGGAAAGAGAATTATTACTCTTTTCAAATTGCCTTAAAACAAAAGGGAGTAAGATGGTTTGAGTTTGGAGAATTTATTCCGGCTAAAAATAAAACTCTTGACCAAGTAAAAGAACTTGGATTTATTTTCTTAAAAGAAAAAATAACAGAGAACTACGAAGAAAAAGAAATACTAAGAAATATGTACAAAAAAATAAAACCTTAATAATCTCCTCTCTACAATAGAGTAATTCCTTTTTGATTCATCTTTTTTCATCTGATTTATCTATACTATGAATTAATAAATAGTATAACCCTTTAAAAATTAAATCACATGGGATTAAAGTATGTTGTAGCCAAACAGGTATTCGGGTTTGACCAAACCAAAACAGAGAAGTTTGTACCTAAACAAGTTGTTACCGGTCAGGTATCATTTAGTAAATTATGTACGCAGGTCGGACAGATATGTGGAGCGCATAGAGGGACTGTACAGTTAGTTATTGCAGGGCTGGTAGATGCGTTGGTTAATAATCTCGATGATGGTAAAAGTGTAAAGCTGGGAGAGTTCGGAACTTTCCGCCCAGCCATTCGTGCAAAAGCTTCGGATAAAGAAGAAGATGCCAACGCCAATGCAATTTACCGTCGCCGCATTGTTTTTACTCCGGGAACAGCACTAAAAGATGCTATGAATAATACGAGTATTACCCGCTATTTGAAACCGGATACGGATTATACGGTAACAGGTAATAATAATGGGAATAATGATTCTGGTAATGATGACGATGATTTTATTGATCCAACGGCTTGAAAATTAAAAAATGCAGTAAAAGCGAAGTTAAATTGACTTCGCTTTTTTTATGTCTGCAAGTTCAAACGGTAAACAAAAATTTATCTGTGTTTAACAGAGATATTTTCGTGGTAAACAAAGGAATTATTTTTCATCAACTTATATTCTTATACCTCCTTATACCTCAGTATCTTCTTTCCCCTTTGACATTGGCAATATTTCTATAAGATTTAAGATAGTTGAAAAGCAAAATTATAGAGGTGAGTCCTAAGAATTAGTAGTTCGAAGTAGTTGACTATATGTGGCTCTAATTTGGAGATATGTGGCGTTAAGACTGATAATACCTAAAGTTGTATACTGTTATTCTTTCTGGAGTTCAAACATTTGCTAACTTTGCTGGCGCAAATAATTCATCATAAAAATAAAATAAATAAAAATATACGAAGATGGCAGTAACACCCCGCAATGAAATTAAAACTGATAAAATATATATTAAGGATATATTTGAGCAATGGTATCGCATTCCTGAATATCAACGTCCCTATGTTTGGAGTAAAGATGAAGTTATAGATTTGTTGGATGATATTAGCTATGCCGCTGTAAATACTCCAGCTAATGACTATTTTCTTGGTTCATTTGTTTATCAGCATAAAAAAGCGGGAGGAGAACAACAGTTTGTAGAAAACGATTTATTAGATGGACAGCAGCGCATTACTACTATATTTTTATTATTTGCAGTTATTCGAGATATAGAAACAAATAAAAAAAGAAAAGAAAATTGTCAGAAATACATTTTCCAAGAAGAAGATAAGGATACAAATACGCCTGAACGAATCCGCCTATTGTACAAAATACGTCCAGAGGTTGAAAAATTTATTGATGAATATGTTAAGTCTGAAAATAGTATTACTGATAAATGGGAAGAAATAAAGCGTATAGCAAATGAAGATAAAGATGTTTCTATTAAAAATATGGCGAATGCGATTGTATGTATTCGTAATTATTTTGAGGAAAATAAAAATATTGACACTTTTTTCCCCTATTTATTACAGTATGTACTAATGATCTATGTATATTCAGAACAATTAGAAGATGCATTCCGTTTATTTACTATTTTAAATGATCGAGGTGTAAAACTTCGTAATTCAGATATCTTAAAAGCTCAAAATTTGCAACATGTTCCTGAGAAAGACCGTACTAAATATGGACTTCAATGGGAGGAATTAGAGAGTGAATTGGGTGAAGAATTTGATCGTTTCCTGTCTTTTATACGCACAATTGTTGTAAAAGAAAAAGCTCGTTTAAATTTACTACAAGAGTTTGAAGACAAAATATATAATCCAAAAGAGAAAGATAAAACCACCGGAAAATTAAAGCCTGCTTTATTGAGAAGAGGGAAAGAAACTTTCGATTTATTAAATAAATATTATGAACATTACGATCAGTTGTTTGAAAATGACAATCACAGTTTTACTAACGGATTCGAATTCAACAATATGCTTGTGATTATGAAAACCACTTTACCTTCCACTGATTGGATTCCACCATTACTATCTTTTTATAATAAGTTTAATTCAAATAAGATATATGATTTTTTATTGTTGCTTGACAAGAAATTTACAGGTGATTGGATTGGACAATTAACTCCAACGGAAAGGATTGAGAACATGAATGCCATACTAAAAGGTATAGAAGCCCATAAAACGCCTGACGACTTATTTAAAACGAACCTTTTTAATTTTGATAAGGTGAATTTCTTGAAAAATATAGATAAAAAGGTATATGGAAGGCAATTTGTAAAAAACATCTTATTAAAACTCGACTTTCTTCATAACGATAACAAAGCAAACAAATGGAGCGGTTTTGGTCAAATTACTATTGAGCATATTCTACCTCAAACACCAAAAGATGGTAGTCAGTGGAAAAAAGACTTTACAGATACAGACAGGGCTGACTTAACAAACAAACTTGGAAATTTGATATTACTGGGTCGAGGTAAAAATGCTTCACAAGGCAGGTTGGATTATTCTTTGAAACATCAAAAATATTTTGCCAAAAATATTAACACATTCCCTAATTCATTGAGAGTATTCAACAAATACCGAACTCAATGGACAAAACATGAGCTTAACGAAAATCAAACATACGTAATCAACACACTGAAGACATATTATAATATCAAGTGATATAAATTATGATGGATCTGTTATACAAATATCGAGGCTTGGATAATTTTAGAAACTTTGTTGATATTCTCTTAAAGAATAGATTATATGCTGCAAAATATAAAGATCTTAATGATCCGATGGAGGGACAGTATTATTACCAAACTGGTGAATTAAACAGAAATATCAGAGATAAACTTTTAGAAGAAAAAGGAGAATTAAGGTTGTGTTCTCTTTCAAAGATAAAAGATAATCAATTGATGTGGTCTCATTATGCCAATGGACAACGAGGGGTTGCTATTGGTTTACGAATTGATAGTACCCAATATACTGTTCGACCAATACAATATAACGGATTGGCTTATATTAGAAATCAGGATTTTAACGATCAAACGGCAATAGAAATATTAAGTCATAAACTTGAAATTTGGAATTATGAAGAAGAAGTGAGAATCTTTGTTAGAGATAAACACTTCATTGATATAACAGTAGAAGAGGTAATTACAGGCGTTGCGATGAGTAATGCAGATTTTAGTTTCGTGCGGGAATTAATAGAGAAAATAAATCCTTCTATAAGAATTATCAAGGCAGAAACATTTATGAATGAATAATTTACATTTGCCGTCCATACCTCAGTTTTTTCTTTTTCTTGCGGCGTGGAAATGGCTGTTCATCTTTGGGATGGTTCTCCGGTTCAGGAGAAAGGATTGAGAAAATTCCAGCCAGACCATTGTCCGCACTGTGGTTATTCTCTTGTTGTGCATTTGCTTTGTAAACATCGGAAAGACGGGTATCTTGAATTGGCTCTTGTGCCTGCTGCTGATTTCCACCGTACAAGTCGTTGAACACATTTGCGGAATAGTCTTTACCTAATCGTGAGCCATTCAGAACGGTGCGGGTAGTATGGTCTATGAATGTAGCACCATAAATCCTACCTTCGTCGTTACGCCTGAACAAAGCATCAATACCCTGCTGCCTTAGCTTCGCTCGGAACTCACTCTCGCTTTGGCTGCCCTGCTTGGCCTTGGAAACGGCTTTCAGCGTATGAACTTTCAGTTTTTTAGTTTTGATGCGTTCGGCTGATTTTGCCATACGTTTTTCCAATCCGTCATAACCGACTGATTTCCCGAATATGGAAGACTTCAGCGGATTACCGACTTTGTTGCCCTCGCTGTCCATTGCCGAATACAGCAATCCCCGATAGGGCTTTCCTTTTACTTCTCCTTTCAGTTCCTCTACATTTATATTATAGATGGAGAGAACCGCTTTGTATTCTCCCATACTTTGAAAATGATATATGGATGCCAACGGTTTGATAACGGCAGCAATCTGTTTCTTCAAATCTCCTTTTGAAACATCGACAGGAGTAAGTTCCCATTGTTCGGAGCGTTTTTGACCCTCCGCAGGGTTCAGGTTGTATTTACGCTCCAAGTGTTCGGTTATCTCCTTGCTTCGTTCATGCTCTTTGTAACTGTCGATTTTCTTCCCCTCGCTATCCACTCGGAGCGATACGATATGTATATGTTCCCGCCCGATGTCCTCGTGTTTGAAAATGAGATAAGGTTGATTACCATATCCCAATTTTTCCATGTATTCCCGCCCGATATCCGCCAGTTGGTCGTCCGTCAGACGGTCATCAGGGTGCGGGTTTAGCGATACATGGAAAACAGGCTTTTCGGTACGGAAGTGAGCCGGGATAAACTGCATAAAATCGTTCATACATTCGGCAACATTGAACTGTCCGTTGGTCGGTTCAAAGACAAGATTGCTCCCCAGTATCTTTCCCAAACCCTCGTCCACCTTCTCCTGATTGTATGCCAATGCACCGTACAGGTTGTTTCCGATGTTTATTTTTGCAACCATTAGATAATATTTTCTCGTTCGACAAAATAAGCGAGCTTCTTTTGTGCTCACTTACCCAAATATTTGTTCTTAAATTCTTCCGATAATTCCAGAATTTTCTTCCCGATTTCGACCAGTTCAATGGTTGTTTTCTCCAATTTGTAGAGTAATGCAAGTGCTTTTTTCTCCGAAAAATTGGTATGTAATTCCTTTACAACTTGGTTGTAATTCGTTCCTACGGAGCGGAACTGTGCATAAAAGGAAGTGAGTTTGGTAACATATTCCATAGCGGAACGGTCGATTTTTACCACACGAAACTCGTCCCCGAATACACGGGCAGCGATAAAACGTGCCATAGATTGAAGTCCTGATTGCTCAAACATGGTAAGGAACCGGGCGTGTTCGGCAGCCGTGAAGTTTACCGAATAACGGTAAGCAGCCGGATCATTCTTGGGGGAACGTCCCCCTTTTCCCCGTTTCGGGGAGTTCTTAGCATTTTCATTCATACGTCGGATTTTTTAGTGGTACAATCCGTCGTTCCGGCATCCGCCGCCAATTAATCATTGCCCGAAATGATTCCATAAGCAACCCGACTTCGGAGGGTTTGCATCCCCCTTGTGGGGCAAGCATTTTTTGCAGCAAAACGGTTCCCGTGCAGCAAAAAATACAGCTTGCTATTTGCCATGTCGCAAATAAAATCTGTCCTGAACAGGGACAGATATGAAAGCGAGGGCAGCGAGCAAAAATGGCGGTCGGACACCTCCCGACGTTTCATGCAGCAAAGTTACAGGCTAAAGTAACGTGCTGTATTACAGTGGACGAAGCCACTCCTATCCAAATCGAAGCCACTCACGACCACCTCACGAAAATGTGATGATTCTGATAAGAAATAGGCGTTTATTTGCCGACAGATTGATTATTTGATTGCTCAATCGAATGATAACCTGATTAAAAAATCAGTCGTTCGGTCAATCAAACAAGTGATTAACCAATCACTCAATTTAGTTATCAATCAACAGCGCGGTCGATTGATAAATTGATAAAGCGATTGATTGATTTAGCAGTAAAGCAGGCAATTAACTAATCAAGCGATTGACAGATTAAGCAAACAAATAATTGATTGGTAAATCAGGCGATTAAACGATAAATCAATGTAGAATTTAAAACAAGAAAAATGGAAAAGAAAACTTTGAATGTGGCTTTCAGCACCCAAAAGGGCGGAGCCGGAAAAACAACCCTGACTGTGTTGGTAGCTTCTTACCTGCACTATGTGAAAGGTTACAATGTAGCCGTGATAGACTGCGACTTCCCGCAACACTCCATTGCGGAAATGCGTGAGCGTGATTTGCAAATGACAATGGATGATGAGCATTACAAACTCATGGCTTACGAACAGTTTTCTACGTTAGGTAAAAAGGCTTATGAAGTTGTTGAAAGCAGCCCTGAAAACGCTATGGAAGATGCAAAAGACATAATTCAGGAACTAAAGCCCGATTTCGTGTTCTTCGACCTGCCGGGAACAATTAACAATCCGGCAGTAGTACAAACACTTTCACTCATGGATTACATCATTGCTCCGATCAGTGCCGACCGATTGGTACTGGAAAGTACCCTGCAATACGTGATTACAGTCAATGATGCTTTGATTACGCCGGGCAGGGCGAAAATCAAGGGTATGTACCTGCTTTGGAATCTTGTCGATGGACGGGAAAAAACAGAACTATACGAAGTATATGAAGATGTGATTGATAAACTGGGTTTCCCGCTTTTCAAAACATTTATGCCCGACAGTAAGCGATTCCGCCGGGAACAGTCGATAAACCATAAGGCACTGTTCCGTTCCACTTTATTCCCTGCGGATAAAACATTGATAAAGGGTAGCAATCTCGATGCCCTGATAGATGAAATGTTGGGAATCCTAAAATAACAGGCTATGGCAAAGAAAAAAGAAGAAGTGAACCTGAGTGAGATTGATGCCAGTTTTGTCATTTCCTCATTCAAGAATAAAGAAAGGCGAAACAATCCGAGTTCCATACCCAGACCACTTTTGCCACCTGATAAAGAAGTGGAACAGGTAACAGAACCCGAAGAAACTGAAACTCCTGTGGTCGTTCAGGCAGAAACTCCCCGTGAGGAATCCAAGCGCAAGCGAAGTAAGTCAACCAACTATGAAAGCCTGTTCCTTATGGATGCAGGCATACCCACACGAAGCGGTAAACTGGTCAGTATCCGGGAGAAATATCATAAACGGATAGCAAAAATAGTACAGGCATCCGGCAAAAAAGACGTTTCGATATTCAGCTACATAGACAATGTACTATCGCATCACTTTGATACTTACCGGGATGAGATAAACGAAACCTGTAATAAAGACAGAGAAGACGATGATTATTTTAACTCCTAAAAAATAAAAATATGATACCCAATCCGATTTTTTACAACGACAATGCGATAATGACAGGTCTTATCGTATGCTGCCTCATAGTTTTGGCGGTGGTAATGATTCCGAAAGCAATACGCCATAGGAAACAAGTGAAACAAAACGAGAATGAAAAACCAGTTCTGGACGAAGAACAGGAAGTGCAAATGATTGTCGTACCTGTTGATGAAAACAAGAAATTGAATTACAAGGAAAAATTCATCTACCGGAACGAAATAAAGAAACGAGACTGTGTGTATATCAGCCATGACACCCATTCCAAGATAATGAAACTAACTAAAGCATTGGATAACATTACCATTGGCGGATATATAGATACTGTATTGAAGGAGCATCTGAAAGAATATAAAGATGAAATAAACAGTATCTATTCAGAATCACGAAAAGACTTATTATAACCAATCATGGAAAAGATACTTGCAGCCGTAATTCTCCTGTACGCTCTCTTTGTCGGAATTTATCTCCTGTATCTAAGAGCAGGGAAAAGACGGAAAAAGAGTATTGTCGGTCAAGGTTCTTCAATCCAAGAAACAGGAAAACTGAAAGCCGATATAGTTGGGAAAAGCCGATTTGATTTGAGTGCATCGAAGCCACTCATATCCAAATCAGAGCCACTCGTGACCACCTCGCCAAAATCCGAAAATCAGGTAGAAAATCCTGATACATTTGCTCCTTCTAACGAGGTCAATTCGTCGGCAGAAGTGCCGCCGGAAGAACTGGACGAAGCGTTTTCCGATACTCCGCCCGACGAAGATAACGAACCAATGGATATAGATTATCCACTTGAATATGAAGCGACGGACGAAAACGAAGATGAGCCGGAAGACGAGGAAGAAGAAGTCGAAGGGACGGCACAAGCCGCACTTGCTTCAGGTGTTCAGTTCGATGATTTGGGAAATATGGTTCGCACGGTAAACCGTAAGGATGATGCCACCCCCGAACAAAAGCAAAAAGCGGGTGATACCCTGTTGGAAATACGGCAGACTGATATGTTTGAACAGGTGGTTTCGGGTAAACCCGATGCAAAGCGAATCGTTACCGACCTTATGGCGGAGAGCCTTTCGGCTTTTTACGAGCGGAAAGATAAGGAAGCCGGGACAACCGGAAACGGAAAGAAAGCTCCCGATACTTTTAATATCAGGGATTTTGCATAAGTGAGTATTAATAATGTAAAAACAAAGAAAGATGAAAGAAAGAGATTATGGTTAGCACCTGTAAGGCTACAACTAAAAGGTCTATGACCTACCACTAAAAAAATTCAATAGTAACAACCCGGTGAGCGGGACTATCCACCCCGCTTACCATTTTATCAATTTCTCATTATGACAAAAATTAAGAAAGCCGAGAGCAATCGAGCTTGCTCGAAATTGCCGAGGCGCATCCAATTTTATGTAAAGAAAAAAGTTCTTATGTCGGCAGCCTTTGTCTTGGCTGCTGTTTCAAGTGTATTCGCACAAGGTAACGGCGTTGGTGGTATTACTGAAGCTACCAACATGGTGACATCGTATTTCGATCCCGGCACGAAGCTGATCTACGCCATTGGTGCTGTCGTCGGTTTGATTGGAGGCGTAAAGGTGTACGGAAAGTTCAGTTCCGGCGACCCCGATACAAGCAAAACCGCAGCGAGCTGGTTCGGTGCGTGTATCTTCCTGATTGTAGCCGCTACCATTCTGCGCTCATTCTTCCTTTAATCGACTTCATACAGAAAAAATATGGAGTTCAATATTAATAAAGGGATAGGCAAGAGTGTGGAGTTCAAGGGTTTGAAATCGCAATACCTTTTCATTTTTGCAGGGGGCTTACTTGCCGTCTTCGTGGTTTTTGTCATCATGTATATGATTGGCATTGACCAGTGGATTTGCATAGGCTTCGGAGTAATCGCTGCATCGGTATTGGTATGGATGACCTTTAACCTGAATCAGAAATACGGGGAACATGGCTTAATGAAACTCATGGCAGTCAAACAGCATCCCCGTTATTTGATAAACAGGAAAACTCCGCACCGCCTTTTCAAAAAGAAAAGAAAGGAGGTAGTGTATGCGTAATATAATGAAAGCGGCGACTATCGAAAGTAAGTTCCCGTTACTGGCTGTCGAGCATGACTGCATCATCAGCAAAGATGCGGATATAACGGTTGCCTACCATGTGGAGCTACCGGAACTCTTTACCGTTACCAGTACCGAATACGAAGCGATACATTCGTCTTGGGCGAAAGCGGTAAAAGTCCTGCCTGAACACAGTGTGGTGCATAAGCAAGATTGGTTTGTGCGTGAAACGTATAAACCTGCGACCGATAAGGATGATATGAGTTTCTTATCCCGCAGTTTTGAAAAGCACTTCAATGAAAGACCGTTCCTGAACCACTCGTGTTTCCTGTTCCTGACTAAAACGACTAAAGAGCGAATGAGAATGCAGAGCAATTTCTCATCGCTTTGTCGTGGGAACATTATTCCTAAAGAAGTCAATAAGGATACAAGTGTGAAGTTCTTGGAAGCCGTCGGGCAGTTTGAGCGAATCATGAACGATAGCGGATTTATCCGTCTTACCCGTATCAGTTCGGATGAGATTACGGGAACAGGCGAAAAGCCGGGGCTGATTGAAAAATATTTCTCGTTGTCGCTTGATGACACAACTTGTTTGGAAGACTTGGAACTGGGAGCCGACGGGCTTCGGGTGGGAAGCAAACACGTTTGCCTGCATACGCTTTCGGATGCAGAAGATTTGCCCGGACGTATCGGAACGGATATGCGTTACGAAAAACTATCGACCGACCGGAGCGATTGCCGTTTGTCTTTCGCTTCTCCTGTTGGATTGCTTCTTTCATGCGACCATATCTACAATCAATATCTGTTTATCGAAGACAGTGCGGAAAACCTGCGAAAGTTTGAAAAAAGTGCAAGGAATATGCAGTCGCTTTCAAGGTATAGTCGTGGAAACCAGATAAATAAGGAATGGATTGACCAATACCTGAACGAAGCACACAGCTTCGGGCTGACTTCAATCAGGGCGCACTTCAACGTAATGGTATGGAGTGATGACGTGGAAGAACTGAAACATATTCGCAATGATGTGGGTAGCCAGTTGGCTCTTATGGAGTGTAAACCACGTCATAACACGGTAGATGCAGCCACTTTGTATTGGGCGGGAATGCCCGGCAACGGTGGGGATTTTCCTGCGGAAGAATCGTTCTATACATTTATTGAACCTGCTCTTTGCTTCTTTACTGAAGAAACAAACTATCGTAGTTCGCCCAGTCCGTTCGGTATTAAAATGGCTGACCGTGTGAGCGGTAAACCGCTTCATGTGGATATTTCTGACCTGCCAATGAAGAAAGGAATTATTACGAACCGCAACAAGTTTATCTTGGGGCCTTCGGGTTCGGGAAAATCCTTTTTTACCAACCATATGTGCCGCCAGTATTACGAACAGGGCACACATATCGTTTTAGTGGATACCGGGAATAGCTATCAGGGATTATGTAACCTGATTAACCGGAAAACAAACGGTCAGGACGGGGTATATTTTACATACACCGAAGAAAATCCCATTTCATTTAATCCTTTTTTCACGGATGATAATGTCTTCGACATTGAAAAGCGTGAAAGTATAAAAACGCTTATCCTTACCCTATGGAAAAGGGATAATGAACCCCCTTCACGGGCAGAGGAAGTTGCCCTTTCCAATGCGGTCAGCCAGTACATCGACAAACTGAAAACAGACAGAAAGTTAGTTCCTTCTTTCAACACTTTCTATGAGTTCGTCCGGGACGACTATAAAAAGATACTGGAAGAAAAGAAAGTCAGGGAAAAGGATTTCGATATAGCCAACTTCCTGAATGTACTTGAACCGTACTATCGTGGGGGCGAATACGACTTTCTACTGAACTCGGATAAGCAACTGGATTTATTGTCTAAACGCTTCATTGTCTTTGAAATTGACGCCATAAAAGACCATAAAATCCTCTTTCCTGTGGTTACAATTATCATCATGGAAGTTTTCATAAACAAAATGAGGCGGTTACAAGGTATCCGTAAGATGATATTAATCGAAGAAGCATGGAAAGCGATTGCAAAAGAGGGTATGGCAGAGTACATTAAGTATCTCTTTAAGACCGTTCGTAAGTTCTTCGGCGAAGCCATTGTCGTTACGCAGGAAGTGGACGATATTATCGCTTCTCCCATCGTGAAAGAGAGTATTATCAATAACAGCGATTGTAAAATCCTGTTAGACCAACGCAAATACATGAATAAGTTCGACAGTATTCAGGCGTTGCTCGGATTGACCGAAAAAGAAAAATCGCAGGTACTCTCTATCAATATGTCTAATGTTCCCAGTCGTAAATACAAGGAAGTGTGGTTCGGTTTGGGTGGTGTGCAGTCGGCTGTCTATGCCACAGAAGTTAGTTTGGAAGAATATTACACATACACAACGGAAGAATCCGAAAAACTGGAAGTGATGCAGCTTGCCGAAAAACTGGACGGGAATATGGAACTGGCGATTAAACAGATTGCCGAGAGCAAACGACAGGAGTAACGCCATGAATAGAAAAAGTGATAAGCCGGCTACGGCACTGCAAACACAAACCTCTTTTCCACTTCGTGATATATGTGGGACATGGGAAAGCCTTTGCGGTTCTCCAACTATTAGGATATACCATGACGGTAGTCGATTCCGGTTGCAGTTTATTTACAAACACGATACGGCGTTTACCGTCCCACTCATCCAATGTTGGGGATATACCTTTTTCAATTTCTACGGTATGATACGCATTGCCTACGATAGTGAGCGGGATATGCTTCTGCTCACTACCGAAGGCGAATACAAAAGAGTGTACGATTAAGGTACACAAAATCAATAATCAATAATCATTAAAAAGTAAAAAATATGAAACGAATATTTATGTGCCTTGTAGTGGCACTCTGCCTATTCTCTTTTCAGGCGAAAGCACAATGGACGGTTGTCGATCCGACTAATCTGGTACAGAACATACGCACTGCAATTCAAGGAACGACAACAGCTACGAATATGATAAAAAACGTACAGGAAAGTGTGAAAATATATCAACAGGGAAAGGAGTATTATGATGCCCTTAAATCCGTTCATAATCTGATTAAAGATGCTCGTAAGGTACAGAAAACCATTTCAATGGTAAGTGAAATTACAAATATCTACATGAATGGATTCAATAAGATGATAGGCGATCCTAATTTTACCCCGAATGAATTGGCTGCAATCTCAACAGGTTATGCCAAACTATTAGAAGAAGGGGGGGCGTTGGTAACGGATTTGAAAAACGTGGTTACCGGAAACAACGGACTTTCTTTATCAGATAAGGAGAGAATGGATGCGATAGACCAGATTTACAACAAGATGTTGGAATATCGTAATCTGACTAAGTATTATACTCAAAAAAGTATATCTGTTTCGTATATCCGTGCCAAAGAAAAGAACGATACGGACAGGGTATTATCTCTTTATGGCAATCCTGCCGAAAGGTATTGGTAATTAAAATATAATCAGTTATGAATTTTGATAACCTACATCAGATTCTTGCGAATCTGTACCAAGATATGATACCTCTTTGCAGCAACATGATTGGCGTTGCAAAGGGGTTGGCAGGACTGGGAGCTTTGTTCTATGTGGCTTACAGGGTATGGCAGGCGTTAAGCCGTGCAGAGCCTATCGACGTGTTTCCGCTTCTTCGCCCGTTTGCAATCGGTTTATGTATCATGTTCTTCCCAACGCTGGTTCTGGGAACTATCAATGCCGTAATGAGTCCGATTGTAAAAGGAACAAACGGTATTCTGGAATCCCAGACACTCGACATGAAAGCCTATCAGCAGCAAAAAGACCAGTTGGAATATGAAGCACGGGTACGTGAGGGGAAAGCATGGCTTGTTGATGACGAAGTGTACGACCAGAAAATGAAAGATCTCGGTATTACTGACACGCCCGAAATAATTAGTATGTGGGGTGAACGGCTTTGGTATGATATTAAAGCGTGGTTTCGGGAAGTAATCAGGGATTTCTTTGAGTTGCTGTTCAATGCTTCCGCATTGGTAATAGACACAATCCGAACCTTCTTTTTAGTCGTGCTGGCCATACTGGGGCCTATTGCGTTTGCCTTTTCTATTTATGACGGGTTTCAGGCAACGCTGACCCAGTGGCTTGCACGCTATATCAGTGTCTATCTGTGGTTGCCTATTTCCGATATTTTTTCCTCTGTTCTTGCACGGATACAGGTATTAATGCTTCAACAGGACATCGCCCTGCTGCAAGATCCGAATTATATACCCGACGGTTCAAACGGAGTGTATATCGTATTCCTGATAATCGGCATTATCGGATATTTCACAATTCCGACAGTAGCAGGTTGGGTAATACAAGCTGGAGGGATGGGTAGTGCAACCGGAGCTATAAATAAAACAGCAGGTAAGGCAGGTGCAGTCGCCGGAGGTGTTGCCGGATCGGTAGCAGGTAATGTCGGAGGTCGCTTGCTTGGTAAGTAAGTGGCGAGCCGCCGCAGGCAATTAACAATTAATCTAAAAAATAATGGAGTTCAAAAGTTTAAAAAATATTGAAACAAGTTTCAAGCAAATAAGGATTATCGCCATTGTATTTGTGGTGCTGTGTGCAGGAATTACCGGATATGCAGTCTGGAACTCATTCAGCTTTGCGGAAGCACAACGGCAGAAAATCTATGTATTGGACGAAGGGAAATCGCTTATGTTGGCTCTTTCGCAGGACTTATCACAAAACCGTCCTGTGGAAGCCCGTGAGCATGTGAAACGGTTCCACGAACTGTTTTTCACGTTATCCCCCGATAAAAGCGCCATTGAATCGAATATCAACAGGGCATTGTTCCTTGTCGATAAAAGTGCATTCAAATATTATCAGGATATGCAGGAGAAAGGCTATTATAACCGAATTATATCGGGGAATATCAATCAGATTATTCAGATTGATTCCGTAGCCTGCAACCTCGATACTTATCCTTATAAGACTACTGTGTATGCAAAGCAAATGATAATCAGGGCAAGCAACGTAACCGAACGTAGTTTGGTTACACGTTGCGACCTTAGAAACTCTGTCCGGAGCGATAATAATCCGCACGGTTTTATCATGGAACGCTTTGAAATAATCGAAAACAGGGATTTACGAACAATAGACCGATAAGCCATGATAAAGAAGAATCGAAGATCGGCATTGGCCAAACTCACAGCCGTAAGGGACTGGATGGAAGACGGTCTGCGGTCATTGTTGGGACAGATAACGCCCGACGGACGGATTATTATAATCCTTGTAATGCTTTTTGTATTTGGTGCGGGTTCAATTTGCATGACGGTTTCTTCCATATATAATATGGGAAGGAAAAGCGGTCAGCAAATGGAGATAGAACATATCAAACGCTTGGAACTGGAGTATACGCAAAAAGCAGATAGTATAAACCAAATAAACAGATTTGATTATGAGTAATGCAAATGAAGGTAACGAACTAAAACCGGACGTTACAGAAAAGAAGAAAGAGGAAAAGCCCAAAAAGGAACTTACTCCGCAAGAGATTCAGAAGCGAAAAAAGATGCTTGTCTATCCCTTGTTCGTTTTGCTGTTCATCGGGTCGATGTGGCTCATTTTTGCTCCTTCAGGCGATAAGGACGAACAGCAACCCGACGGCTTCAACTCCGAACTGCCTATTCCCAAAGATGAAGCAATCGTAGGGGATAAACGGACAGCCTATGAGCAAGAAGCCATGCAAAACAAGCAAAACGAAAAGATGCGGAATTTACAGGACTTCGCTTTTATGCTCGGAGAGGAAGAAAACCGTAAGGCACAGGAAGTAAATACTTCTATCCCGTCCGACAATCAGGAAGTAGCGACTAACAATCGCACTCCACAAACGGGAATCCAATCATCGGCTCACGCCTATCAGGATGTAAACCGACAGTTGAATGACTGGTATGAACAACCTGTAACAAAGGTAGATGACCAAGCGCAAATAGAAATGGAATCCCGTATTCAGGAGTTGGAAAAGCAACTGGCTGAAAAATCGGCTACTGACCAACAACTGGAACTTATCGAAAAATCCTATGCGATTGCAGCCAAGTATATGCCCAATACGCAGGAACAGGCGCAAACAGCACCGGTAACCGATATACAGGAGAAGGTTGTTCCGAAGCCTGTTTCACAGGTACATCAAAGTGTTGTTTCGCTTTTGGCTGCTCCGATGGAGAATGATGAGTTTTTGGAGCAATACGGTAAACCCCGAAACATGGGATTTATCACGGCTGCCGGAAACGAAGCGGTAACGGATAAAAACAGCATCAGGGCTTCGGTATATCAGACTATTACTCTTTCCAATGGAAAAGAATTACAGTTGCGTTTATTAGAGCCTATGCGAGCCGGAAATATGCTGATTCCTGCCAATACCATTCTTACCGGAAGTGCAAAGATTGGCGGGGAACGCCTGCATATTACCATTACTTCAATCCAATATGCGGATAATGTGATACCCGTTGAAATGGAAGTGTACGACATGGACAGTATGCAGGGGATTTCTGTTCCAAACTCGGACGAAATAACCGCAATGAAAGAGATTGCCGCTAATATGGGTACGTCGATGGGTAGTAGTATTACCATTACGGACGATGCGGGTTCACAGCTTGCAGCCGATTTGGGGCGAAGCCTGATTCAAGGAACATCGCAATTCTTCAGTAAGAAAATGCGTGAGGTAAAAGTTACCCTGAAAGCAGGTTACAAGGTCTTATTGTTACCAAAGGCATAAATAAAGCAATAACAAAAGGGTCTGCGACCCCCACTAAAAAAATCCAATAGTAATAAGTAATTAACAATTAAAACAATTTTCGTATGAAACAAATTCTTTTTGTACTCGCTATTTTCGGGTGCGTATTCACAGCCAATGCACAAGAGTTAGAAACACAGAGTGCCGTAAAACAAGAAACAGTAAAAGTTTCTTCGCCTTCTACGGGCAATTATTTTGAAGGTCTGACACGACCGCTGACCTTTAACCGGATGATACCTCCGTATGCACTGGAAGTTACTTTCAGCAAAACGGTACATATTATTTTCCCGTCAGCAATCCGCTATGTAGATTTAGGTTCTGCCGACCTGTTGGCAGCCAAAGCAGACGGGGCGGAAAATGTTCTCCGTGTGAAAGCTGCGCTTCGGGATTTCTCCCGTGAAAGCAATCTGGCGGTTATTACTGAAGACGGTGCATATTATACTTTTAATGTAAAATATGCCGATGAGCCTGTAAAATTGAGTGTCGAAATGACCGACTTTATCCACGATGGGGAAGCCGTAAACCGACCGAATAACGCAATGGAGATTTACATGAGGGAGCTGGGAAGCGAATCGCCGTTACTGGTTAAGCTGATAATGAAGTCTATTTACAAAAACGACAATCGGGAAATAAAGCATATTGGCTCTAAACGCTTCGGTATTCAGTACACACTCAAAGGAATTTACACGCACAACGGCTTGCTTTATTTCCACATGCAACTCAAAAATTCCTCCAATGTGCCCTTTGATGTGGATTACATTACTTTCAAAATAGTTGATAAGAAAGTAGCCAAGCGTACCGCTATTCAGGAACAGGTAATCATGCCATTGAGGGCGCACAATAACCTGACATTGATAGGGGGTAAGAGAACGGAACGTGTAGTGTTTACCTTGCCGAAATTCACGATTCCGGATGATAAGCATCTGATTATTGAACTGAACGAAAAAGAGGGCGGACGGCATCAGTCGTTCGTGGTGGAAAATGCCGACCTCGTAAGAGCCAAAGTAATCAACGAACTCAAAGTAAAGTAAGATGAAACGGTTATCTATTATCGTAACGTTTGTGCTGTGCCTGGTCTTTGCAGACCAAGCCCACGCACAGCGTTGTTTACCCGGTATGCAAGGCATACAGGTAACTGGCGGAATGGTGGACGGATTTCATTCGTCAGATAATAAAAACGAACTGGGATATTATTTCGGGTTATCTATGGCCACCTATACCAAACATGCTAATAAATGGGTATTTGGTGCAGAGTTCCTGAATAAATACTACCCTTATAAAGAAGACAGGATACCTGTCAGCCAGTTTACGGCAGAGGGTGGTTATTACCTGAAATTTCTTTCTGACCGTAATAAGGTAGTTCTTTTCTCTTTGGGCGGATCTGCACTCGCCGGATATGAAACGAGCAACTGGGGAGAAAAAACGCTCTTTGACGGTTCTACCCTTCGTGATAAAGACAGCTTTATTTATGGCGGTGCTATCACGTTGGAAATGGAAACGTACCTGAGCGACCGTGTTGTATTTCTTTTAACTGCCCGTGAGCGGGTACTGTGGGGAACATCGACGGGGCATTTCCATACCCAGTTCGGAGTAGGGTTAAAGTTTATAATCAATTAGCGCCATGAAAGAGAACGATGAATGGTACACGCCACCGGAGATTATTCATTCTTTGGGAGAATTTGATTTAGATCCGGCATCTTCTGAAGAAGCGTTTCGGTTAAACCAGTCGGCAAAGAAAATATACACTGCAAAAGAAAACGGATTAATAAAAGATTGGCACGGCAGGATTTGGTTAAATCCGCCATATTCCAATCCCTTGTTGCAGGATTTTCTTAAAAGAATGGCTGAACATAACAGAGGGATTGCGTTGGTATTTTCAAAGATTGAAGCCAAATGGTTCCACGATATTGTGTTTGAATACGCCACCGCCGTAAAATTCCTGTATAACAGAATCCAGTTTTTCAAACCTGACGGAACGAAAGGGACACAGCCCCGAAACGGCTCTATGTTTGTTGCCTACGGAAAGGAAGATGCGGAAATACTCTCAAACAATCCGATAAAAGGAAAATTTCTCTATTTAATAAACAACTAAAAGTAAATTCAAAATGAAAAAGTTCTTAGCATATTTTTTATACACGCTATTGCTATCAGCAATAGTCTGTGCCTGTAGTGACGATTTGGATGTTCAGCAGGTTTATTCATTTGATCTTGTTACTATGCCCGTCCAGAAAAAAATCGTTCAGGGCGAAAGTGCGGAAATTCGATGCCAACTGGTAAAAGAAGGCGACTACGACCAAGCAAAGTTCTTCATCAGGTATTTCCAAACAGACGGAAAAGGCGAACTGCGATTGGATGATGGGCGTGTATTATCGCCTAACGACCTTTATCCTTTGAAAAAGGAAACGTTCAGGCTTTATTATACTTCTCATTGTACCGACCAACAGGTGATTGATGTGTACATCGAAGATAACTTCGGTCAGGTGGCACAAAAAAACTTCAGTTGGCAGAATGACAAAGGGGATGAAGAAGATACAGAAGACGAGGAATAAGAGAAGTTGAATAAGTAAAGCACCCGGAGCAATTCGGGTACTTACTGTGTTTACAGATTGATTATGAAATATATAATAACGTTCTTCATTGCGTTGCTTCATTTAACTGCATGGGGACAGCCAAACAGAAAATCGGAAATAGCAAAATGTACGGAACAGGCTTATTCGGTAAAAGAGTTTCAGCGTATAGCCGATTCAATGCAAATGACTATCGAAGAGCTATCCGACTATCCTGTAATTTTTCCGATTAAGAAGCCGTTACGGATTTCTTCAGGCTTCGGAATGCGTTATCATCCTATCTATAAGATACGGAAATTCCATACAGGAATTGACATACCCAAAACGAAAGGCACTCCCGTATATGCCACCGGTAACGGAATAGTAGTTCGTAAGGGCTATTGTTCGGAGTATGGGAACTATATAGAGATTCAGCACGCAGGAGATTTCCGTTCATTTTACGCACACCTGAGCAAGACAGTAGTAAATATCGGGGATTCGGTAAATGTCGCTACACAAATTGCTTGTGTGGGAAACACGGGAGTAGCAACTGGTAGCCATTTACATTATGAAGTCCGAAAAGGGAAACGTTTCTTGAATCCAACCGGGTGGTGCTACTGCCTGATTGAAATATGGAGCAAACAAATTATAAACGAAAAAACAGCATGAAATTTCTCACCACATATTTACAGCCCGGAGAGGAAGTAATGTATAGGGCACGAATACATATATTCTTGTTCCTGTAGCCTGCCATACTATTGGCTATCGGATTTATGTGTTATTTTGATGAAATGAAAATAACGCATTATTTGGGGATCACACTTCTGTTTTTGGGATTGGTTTCCCTCATACAACGTGTGTTAGTGAAAGTTGGTTCAGTCTATGCTGTAACCAACAAACGAGTGGTTATCAAAACGGGAGTAATAAGTCGTAGGACAGTTGAACTGGTACTTGCTAAATGTGAGGGTATTCAGGTGGTACAAAGTATTGCTGGGCGTATTTTTGGATATGGCTCTATCGTAATTACTACGGGTGGAGCTACCAACTGTTACTATTATGTAGCCAATCCGTTCCGATTTAAGAGGGCGATAAATGAGCAGATAGCTTTATATCGTATGTAAACAAACGACTTCCGCCAACTTGTTGAAAAACACCTGTCAAGCAATTTTGTCAGGTGCTTTTTTATGGGTAATTTTGTATGAGCTTATGATAAATTTATATTCTTGAGAAGGTTTAAGTAGTCTTTTCTTATTTCAGTCTATTCGTATTTGATTATTAAGATTATATTATGATTTTTGAAATATATCCCGACTCTGGCTTTGACTATATATCTGAGTTTGCAGAAAAAATAGGATTGCAGGTTTCTGATAATTATCTGGAAATTCCCTCCCTGTTAGGCGAGGGGTTTATAAAGAAAATTGTTCTTGATGACAACTTTCATCTTCTTATCCATAAGTATAAAATGAAAGAAGAGTTTACGGTAAGGCGATTGGCTGCCGATAAATCAAATGAAATGCTTGCTTTCAGATTTGTAAGCTATGAGTCTGCTGAAAAAGAATATCTGTCGAATGTCCAGATATTAAACAGTTCCGTTGATATAGACGACCACTTATCGCCTGACCAGACTCTTTTCTATGTCATTTTCACTATGAGTAAAGACAAGCTCTTATCCCTAATCGAAGTAGATACAAATGATAAAGAAATAATGGATTTTATTCAGACTTTGAATAAACCTGTTCTTTATCAGGAAAATGTCACATTAGAAATGAAAAATATTCTGAATGAACTGACAAATTTACAAAACTATGGAAAATTGGAAAAGTTATATTATAAAATGCGAGTTGTAGAATTGCTTTATCTTTTTTTTACACGTTTCATCAAACGCTCTTTGCCCGTTAATTTTCATACTAATAAAAATGACATTGAAAAGATAATCAGCTTAGAGAAGATGATAATGAAAGACTTGAGTGTTATCCCCAATCTAACACTACTTTCACGGACGATTGGTATGAGTGGAACAAAAATGAAGTCCATATTCAAAAAAGTATTCGGGAAAAGCATATACAACTATTACCAATATGCCCGGATGAGTGAAGCAGCCTCATTACTCAAAAATGATAAAATTTTATCCGTTTCAGATGTCGGGATAGCAGTTGGATATACAAACCTGAGCCACTTCTCACGAATATTTAAAAAGCATATGGGTGTCAATCCGAAAGAGTACATGATGGAGAAAAACAAATAAATTATGTCCGAATGGACTATTGTTATGTCACAACAGGTCATAATAGTCCGATATAACCTATTATTTTTGCTCCAAAACTTATAGTTATGAATTTACTGGAAAATATAACATTAGGCGGCAGAACACTTAAAAACCGCATGGCTATGGCGCCAATGACAAGAAGCCGTGCCAACTTAAATGGAGTTGTAGGAGATTTAACTTCAATGTACTATGCGCAGAGAGCTAGTGCAGGTCTGATTATTACCGAAGGTATAAATATATCACGACAGGCATTAGGTAGTCCGTTTACGCCGGGACTATTCACTGAAGAACAGATAGAAGCATGGAAAAAAGTAACCCAAATTGTACATGAAAACGGAGGGGTGATATATGCACAATTGTGGCATACCGGACGTGTAGGACATTCTGTTGATAGGAATAATGAACTACCAGTAGCTCCTTCTGCTATAGCTATCATGGGTCAACAACATTTTACTTCTCAAGGAATGAAAGACTATGAAGTACCTCGTGCCTTAAGTAGTGAAGAGATTAAACAGATTATAAAAGATTACGGACAGGCAGCGCAGAACGCTATGGAAGCCGGATTTGATGGTGTTGAATTACATGCTGCATTTGGATATCTACCTAATCAGTTTCTGGCAGAAAGTGCCAATCAAAGAACGGATGAGTATGGAGGAAGTATAGAAAATAGAAACCGTTTTGTACTTGAAGTAATGGAGGAATTGGTAAAAGCCGCCGGAGCAAATGTGGGTATCCGATTATCCCCGACAAATCTATTAAACAATATTGTAAACGATGATCCTGTGGCGCAATTCACACCTTTAATCAAAGCATTGAACCGTTTGCCATTGGCTTACATACATCTTATGAATGCTATGACTCCGTTAGATAGCGTTCCTCATTATCCTAAAAATGTAATGGAAACATTTGGTAGTCTGACAGATCATCTTGTTATTGCCAATGCAGGATATGATATGGAAACAGGAGAAGCAGAATTAGAAAAAGGTATTGCAAAGATGATTGCATATGGAGCTTTGTTCATTGCCAATCCCGATTTACCTAAACGGTTTGAGTTGAAAGCGTCACTGAATCAGCCTGACAAGGCTACCATGTTTGGTGGAGGTGAGCAAGGCTATACAGATTATCCGTTTTTATGAACTGATATTAAATAAAACTTTTATGCTGAGAATATGAAATAACTTTGCAATAAGTTCCACATTTCGGACATTTACTCGGTCTCGGATTGAATTTCCTGCTGTTCTTTTTTAGACAATCCCTCTACAACCAGATCATAGGATTCCCTGACTAACTCTTTAAGCATTTTATCGGGTACATCCTCATTAAAACAGACGCTTATCCAGTATTTGGGACTTAAATTGAACGGCTCGGATACGGCATTGTATTTCTCTTTCAACTCCGCAATCTTGTCCGGATCGCATTTAATGGTACAGGCATCGAACTTATCTATGTCGAAAAAACAGAACATTTTCTCTTTTACATACATGACAAGTATCGAATGAGCATTGTGAAAGAACCCATCGAAGGGAGTTCCTTCGTGGGTTTTTGGAAACGACAGGCAGTAATCCCTGAATTCTTCTATATGCATTACTACGGGTTATTTCATGGCGGCAAGCTGTTCCTGTTCTTTGTTCGTTAAGCCCGCCACCACCAGCTCATACGATTTTTTGACTAACTCTTTTATCTTGGCATCGGGTACGTCTTTGTTGAAATAGACACTGATCCAGTGCTTTTTATTCATGTGGTAACCCGGTGTTATGCCTTTGTATTTCTCCTGTAGTTCTACCGATTCGTCAGGGTCGCATTTGAGGTCGCAGAAATCGAACATGTCGATATTTACGAAGCAGAACCATTTATCCATGACGGAAAAGGTCATCAGGTTACTATCGTATTCCGAACTGGCTTTTTTGAATGGGAGCTTGTCTTCCGCTCCTTTGAAAGAGAGGCAGTACTCTCTGAAAGTTTCTATATTCATAATTCTATTTTTTTAGTTGAATGATGTCATTTTTACTGTTGCGCCTTTGGGGGTTTCACTTACCATATCGTCCAGGTATTCGTCGCCTGCATATTTCTTTTTGTAGGCTTCATCAACCAATTTGTTTGTTTTCTCGTCCGTTACCGGTTCGAAATGTACTTTGCGTTCCATTCCGGCGCCTCGAATCTTGCCAGCTTTCTCGCGGATAGCGGCTTTGTACCAGCTTGATTTCTTGCCGCTGTACGCGCGGGAATATAAATTGCCGTCAACCTCTACGCTCCAGATAAAGGTTGGAGTACCATAGGTTTTACCGTCTTCCCGGAAAGGGGCAATATGAAAATCATCTGCTTTGGCAATCTTTTTTACATCTTCTGCGGTTAGTTTTTTACTTAATTCGTCCATACTATTCTTTTTTATATGATTAAACATTGGCTTCGTTTGTGCCTGATGGTTTGCAATAAACTTTATTGTAATACAGGTTTCAAGAAGCATTTTCAATAGGTAGAACAAATCAAAGGTACTCCAGGTTTACGTAGGGGGAGAGTAATAATCAGGATAAGAATGTCACTTTTCGTAACCGGTGGCAGTTGGGTTTTGTATCTTTGTAAGATGAAAGGTGCAAGAAGAAAGAAAGGGATTGGGACTCATTGCTCAAAAGCAGAAAAGATGGTGAAAATACTACTTTGTGTTTCATTCTATATATAATTTAAATTTGATGATGAGGAAGAACTGTTTAAAATCCACGCAGAGCTAACTTAAAAACCGCAGTATTTAAATTCTCTTTTTTGAAGAGTTAGTAAGCATTAAACAACTTCTTTAACGGCTCCAAAGTTTTTGTCCATAGGCCTTATAAATGACCAGGTGGAATGGATAACCCGCCAGTGACCGTCGCTCTCTTTCTGATATAATTCTATACAATTATACTCCATATCAATTAGATTAGTTTTGGCAAATAACTGAAAGGTGAGCAATGCCATGTCCGTACCGGCCTGCACACGCGGATTTCTGAAATCATAGGTTTCGGCATAAAGTTTCCCATCGATGCTTTTCAGAAACTCTGCTATTGTAGCATAATTTTCTACCCGTTCGGGATTTACAGCATCGAAATAGGTAAAGCTACGCTTCGACCACAGTTCTGCATATCCGCTGGTATCACCCTTAAACCACTTGTCGAGAGCAGTTTTTTCTAATCCTATCAAATGATCCGCCAGATCTTGTTCTTCTTCGGTTTTGTACCATGTTGGTACGATGTTGTTTTTCTGTTCCATATTGTACTTAATTTGATTCCAAGTGCAAAGTTAAAGTCACGGCAGTACAATGTTATGGAACAAACAAGGACGAAAATATCACTTTTCGTAACTGGGCAGTTCTCTTTTCCTATCTTTGTAAAGCCAAAGCGGAGAAAGGAACAAAGTGACAGGAAAAAGAAAGGTTATGAATGGTATTCCGAAATATAATTTTTACAGGAAGAAGTACGGCGACGAGCTTCTTATTGATGTGATTGATCTGGAATCTATCAAAGGAAAGATCAGGAAAACACCGGTTCACAGGGTGACTTACTACGATATCACTTTTATCACTGAAGGAAGTGAAGAGGTGGGGCTTAATGATCGTACTTATACCGTTGCACCGGGAAGTGCTGTTTGCTCCATTCCGGGTGATGTGTGGACGTGGGAACCAAACACGCGGATGAACGGATATGTATTGGTCTTCGAAGAAGAGTTCCTATTGTCTTTTTTCAATGATCCTTTTTTCCTCCGGAAGTTTGCTTATCTGAATCCGCAGAGGGAGTCTGCGCACCTTTGTATAGAAGATCAGTTGTTTAGCCGGGTTATGCAGTTGTTGTTACTGATAAAAGACGAGATCAATAACTATGCGGAAAAAGACCACCACATGCTGCGCGCTATGCTTTATGAGGTGTTGATGCTGCTTCACAGGTCTTATATTTCCGCTCCTTCCAACCCGGAACCCCCGAAAGACATAGCCGTAGATCGTTATATCTATTCGTTTGTCCAGATGGTTAACGACGGTTATACTTCTCAGCGCAATGTTCAGGATTATGCCGACCGCCTTTTTATTTCGACCAATTACCTGAACAGGATCGTAAGGCAAACGCTGGGCGTAACTACCAAACAATATATACAGAATAAGGTAATGCAGGAAGCGAAACGGTTGCTGACTTATACTACACTGTCGGTCGCCGAAATTGCTGCAACGCTTCATTTTGAAACGGCTTCTTATTTTATCCGGTTTTTCAGAAAGCATGCGGGGAATACACCGAGGGAGTACAGGGAGTCGTTAGTGCATCGTATAAAATCATCTGCACAACTTTGAAAAATCATCTGCATCATTTTATAAATTCATCTGCATCATTTCAAAAAGTTCCCTGCATGATTTTTTGTCCGTTTTGCAGCAGTGTAACAAAACAGGAGGCTTTGTTTAACAGAAGGCCCCTGTTTGTTAAACAACGAGGGGGCTTTTGTTAACCGAAAAATAGGGGCTATTTTAATATTCTGTTATCATTTCATCTGTCCGTCGCAGGAAATCAATCATAAGCTCTCCGATTTCGAAGCTATGAGTTATACCTGAGCTAATTGACTACACTATGATTTAATGAAATAATATAGATTTAAATACAGTTCCTCTAAATCTGTAGATTTTATTCCGTTTTCAAGCGCACTATTAAAAGCCAAACCATGAAAAATGAAATGGAATTGTCTTGCCACAATCTTAGGATCTAAGTCTTTTCTGATTTCACCTGTATTAATCGCATTTTCAATAACTATTTCCCATTCTTTAACTTCAAGCCCAAATATCTCATTCATTTTTTTGTTAAAATCAGGATAATAATATCCGATATTTAACACTAATGACAGATATGACCTATCTATATCAGACATCTGTGATTTTTTTTCAAATTTCCCATAGCAGTTTTATAGACTTGTTTTGCCACTGACTTGTATTAGAGGCGATTAATTCATATAAATCCACTCTAACACTGAATAGGAAATACTAAAATCTTAATTCGTTGGTTGGAGCCTTGAATGCGGGATTTAATGATCTGCCTCATTTCGTCAGGGTTTTCACGAAAGCTATGGGAGTGTCTCCTTTAAAATACAGGCAGAAAAATATCGAATAAGAATTAACTCCCGCTGATCCAAATTTGAGCCTTACACCAACATATTTGAAGGAAAAAGACCCTATTATCAAATTGGAGCGAAAGTTCTATATAAGAAATCTGATATTGAAAAAATGCTGAGAAACAGCTATCGCAAGATATTCTAAAAGCAAATAAGCACCTTTAGCCAACTCATTGAAAAGCAACTGTCAAGCTATTTTGTCAGGTGCTTTTTTATGGGTATTTTTGCAGGCAAGAAACAAATACTAATAAAATAACATGGAAGCAATCTTTATTACACTCAACGAAGAGAATATCGGGAAAGAACATATTTGCTGCGCCTTTTCCGACAAAAAGTGTAAAGATAGCTACGAGTTGAAAAAGGAGTCACCACCGACCTTAGTGCTTGTATGGATAGCCGATTCGATAAATTAGTGAAGGTATGAAACATCTTTTTTCTGAATCCGCAATATGGGAAACGACATCCGAGTTTGTTACTCCGGATGGGACAATATCTCACGCAAAGGGGGAATCTGTTATTTCTGTTTGCGAGCAGGAGATTGTGAACGATAGTTGGGCACAGCTGGATGAGATAAGAAGAACTAATAGGTATAAAATTGTTCCGGTATCTCCGTCAATGCTTATCTCGGAATCGCTCAATCCCGAACTTGGCAAACAAACCGGCGTGTTTCATATCGACAGGAATACGATATTCTCTAAATTTAAGATAGAAGGAAGTTCTCTGAACGGGTTTGAAATTATTCGAAGAGAAGAAAATACCTGCTATGCACAAGGCGCCCTCTATGACAGTGATACACTTATTAATAGCTGGACAGCTATAATGAATAAAGCATAATATACTCTGTTATGAAACCAAAAGAAATACTTAAAGAATGGATAAGGCTATTCAATGCCGCAGATGCAGAGAGTATAGCCGGACTTTATCACGATGATGCGGTCAATCACCAAGTGGCCAACGAACCGGTTATCGGAAAAGAGGCGATTCGGGAAATGTTCCGTTCTGAATTTGCCACAGCCGAAATGGTTTGTATTCCCGAAAACCTCTTCGAGGACGGCGAATGGGCTATTCTCGAATGGCGCGACCCGTTGGGATTGCGCGGTTGTGGCTTCTTTCATGTTATCGACGGAAAGATTAAATTTCAGAGAGGATATTGGGATAAACTCTCGTTTCTTAGACAACATGGCTTGCCGATACCGGAGTGAATGCTTGTAAGATTCAAAAAGATAAGTTGATTATATGAAAAAAGTAGGAATAATACGTTGTCAGCAGACCGAGGATATGTGTCCGGGAACGACCTGTTTCAAGGTTGCCACAGGTGGTAAACTTGCGTTTGCCGAATATGGGGAATGTGAGATAGTAGGTTTCGTTACTTGTGGCGGATGCCCCGGCAAACGTTCAGTTCCTCGCGCTAAGTTGTTGGTAGACCGTGGAGCGGAGATAATAGCTTTTGCATCATGCATTTTTAAAGGCACTCCAATAGGTTTCCCCTGTCCCAATGCGGAAATGATGAAAAAAAGTATTCAGAAAAAGATAGGTGATGATATTATAATATTGGATTATACACATTAATCTAAACGGATGCCGGGAATTGGCTTGCCCGCCGATTCCTGTGCTGATATTCATGCGGTCTGACATTAACGGTATCTGTTTAAAGCTAGGTTTTTACCAGCCTGTGTTTTGAAATTACCTGCAACAAACTGTTTCAGAGCTGCTTCATTCTGAATGCAATCCATTATCTGCATATTCTCTATCAGGTCTGCTTCCCAGAGTATTTGGAAATCTATTCCGTTTATATTTTCGGGCGTATGGTGGTTACCAACAATATAGCATACCCTATCAATAATAGATTGTTCGTAATTTTGTTCCTGCATAATCTCTGCTGCAATCGGTACTCCTTCCAGTTCCTGAAAATGCCCTTCCATGCTACCATGTTTCCTTTGGGCTTCAATCGCTCCAATATCGTGCAGGACGGCAGCTAATTCAATAATTACTCCATACTTCAATCGCTCTGTTTTTTCCTCCGTTATAATCTGGCGGGCATTATCCAAAACTTTCATTGTATGGTCGATGCCATAAGGTACGGATTCAAAAATAGTTTCCATAGCTTTGATAACAGCTTCTAATCTTGTAGCATAAATGGATCTTTCTTTCCGTTTTTGTTCCTTCTCTTTTTTCTTTTTTTCTTTATTGACTTTACTGCCTGCAATAATTTCCTTCAAGGAACGGACTGTTGCAGGTTCTTCCCGCTTGAAACGTTTGAAGTATATTTCTTCAATAAATTGAGGGGTAGCGGGGCTTTCCACAGTTCCTGTTTATGGTTGTCTATCTTGCCCAGTTTGTCGGGATTCAGTCCTAACTCACGAGCCATTTGGACGTGTTTGTCGGACAATTTATGTTTTTTCTGGGCAACTACCCATTTCTCTATTTTTACTGCCATACAATGATATTTCAACGCAAAGATAGCTATTTGCCCAAATTGTGTGAAAGCAAATAATGTTAATCGGCTTTTTGTTACCTTTTTCTCCCCGTCATTTTTGAAAAGTCATGGAAAAAGTAACGGGCGAAAAAATCGCCCGTCCTTATGTTACTCCTGCTTTTTTGAAAGCCATTCGTCCCGCTCTTTTCGGCATTGCTCCAATGATTTGGCAACCGTTGAAAACAGTTCTCCGTCGGTGTGGCGATAGTCGTATTGGTAATATTCCGTACCTCTGAATGCTCCTGCAATAAATGTTGTGTAGTTCTCTTTGCCCTGCTCGCATACTGAGCAGCCGTTTTTGTTAATTGAATTTGTTTTCATTTTTAGATGTTTTGTGGGCAGATTGCTCCGCCCGATTATGTTATGCAGCCAATCGTTGTTCTATAAGTGGCATATTGTTATTTACAAGTGAAAGTATCTGATTATGGTGTTCGCTGTTCTTGTTGCACAAACCCCTGCATTGGATAACTTTCAGTTTGGAAATAGATACCTCTACGGTTTCAATGCGTTTGCCGTCAATGGTTGCCGAAAGGATAAGGGAGTCTTCTTTGGTCGAATAGCCACCTACACAATGGTGCATCGCTTGTCCCTCTGCTATTATCTCCTGTACGCTTTCAAGTACACGGACACTGATACGCCCATCGGAAAATATAAGTCCGAAGAATTTAGCTTTAATCGCCCTAAATTCGGCTTCTTTTTCAAGTTGCTTTTCCAACTCCGCTTGTGCATCGGCTTTGGCTTTCTTCTGCATATATCGGTCATGCTCGGCTTTGAGGTCTGTCGGGCATACATATTTAGCATTATGGAGGTCTTTGCCGAAGAATCGGAGATTGTCTATATAATCGCACCAAAGCGTTGCATCGTTGATTTTGCAGCCGTTTCGGATGCAGATGCGGACGGATTGCCAATACTTGTCGATATTCTTCCAACCGCTGTCCATGATACGCTTTAATAGCTTGGTGTACCCTGCTTTCATCAGTGTTTCGGCTCGGCTGTCGGTCAACAGGGTGCGGAACAGGTCTAACGGCTTTTGTCCGTATAATCCCTTTTTGTAGCCTGTTCTTTTTAGTTCGGGGATTAGTTTCATTCGGGGGTAAACCACGCCTGTAAATATTTTATCATATACATTTATGTAATATTTATTGTTGCTGTTTTCGCTACGCAGTTCCAAATCGGTATGGAATATCCACGCATCATAGTAGCAAGTACCCATTGTCTGACGAAGTTTTGCGAATGTGCAATGCTTACCATTGGGGGCAATCCACCGTTGCATAACCTCTGAATAGTCGTATTTAGGCGTTTCTCCGACCTTTACCGAACAGAATAGCATTACAGAGCGCAATACCTGATAACCTGCATGGGCGGTTACTACCGTCATGTAGTAACGGGTGCTGAATGTCCGTTTTTTGGTAGTTTCTACCGTTAGTTTGGTGTTACAGTTCGGGCATTTGCATTCTGTTAGGGTGGCAACCAAATATCCTGCTCCCTGCCACGAATGACCGCATTTAGTACAGGTTATCACTCCCTTATCGGTTCTGCGCCCGATATGGTCGATACCGTTCTCACAACCCCATTGAATTTGCTCTTTCGTGAGTCTCGGCAGGGTTTTACTCGCTTCTACTACTTGTTTTTGGAATTTATTCTGCGGTTTCATAACTTAAAAATCAAATAAAGATGGTTGGGGATTTACTGCTACTTTCTTCGTTTTCTTGACTGGCTGTGTCATTTTCCTGTATGCTTCGTCCTGTGCCTTTTGAATAGCATCTCGGCGAGCCTGTTCTTTTTCTTCTTCAGTCAGTTCTACTACATGGTTTACAACTACATTAGCGTTTATTTGCTTACCGATTTCGATATTATCTTCATCGTAATAGTGTACCGCCATTGAATAGATTTCATCGTCTGCAAAACCATTACAACCGCTTTTCTGTACAGTATTGAGAATATAGGTAACACAATCGTCAATATTCTTTTCGGGTTTGCTGTATTGGAATGAGAACAATACATCTGTTTCGGCTCTCTTATCTAAGTATGCCTTAATTGTATTTTTGAAATGATTTGATGCTTTCATACTTTTGGGTGTTGTGGGGCAGAAAGGCTCTGCCCCATGTTATTACCTAATCCAATCCGAAATAATAGGCTAAACGTTGCTCTTGTGATTTAGGAAAAATCCAACCTGCCAACTTCTTACCATTGAACGTCAATCGACTGTTAAAGCGTCCGCCCATTGCTTTGAGTTCGTCTTTTATGGCTCTCGTTTCTCCGAATACCGCTACCGCTTTGGCTGAATATTCTACCAATGTGCAACCGTTATTTGTTTCTGTTGTGGGATTACTATTCTTTGGTGTTGTGTCAGACTTGCTGATATGTATGTTATCTTCGTTCCCTGCGGTGTATGCAAAATCCTCTATCGTGCGTTCACGGTTATATACAGGCTCTTTTTCAATTATCCAACCGCTATACTTGCTTTTTCCCAAATAATAACCGTCGCCCATGCTGTACTTTTCACGGTGTTCATAATCTTCGTTAAACTCGGCTAAATAGGCAGTTTCATCAAAATTGGATGCGTGTTTACGCATTTCGGAAAACAAGTCCCTTTTGTGCTTTGAAAAACCTATGATAACCGTCCGTTGTGTGCTGTATGAGTAGTAGTCAGTATAGCTGTCGCTCTCATTTTGTCTTAACCGTGCCACGATAACCGCCTGTGCATCTTCGGGAAATATTTCGGCAAAGCGTTTACGCCCGATTTCCTTAGCCTGTTCTACTCTGATTTTTTCCTGCTCAGCTTTGGCTTCCTCTGCTTTTTTCTGTTGTTGGGCTTGCTGAAGAAGCATTGCGACCTCGAAACTGTCCATAAATTCAGGGTTCTCGCTGTCATAGTAATAACCAATACCGAATTTTTCTTTCAATGGTCTGATAATGTCGGCTGTTTGATACTCCTTTGTACGCAGGTTAATCAACTTGTAAGCAATGCCCCAATCGTTTTTGCGGATTTCATAGACTACATACCTGTCGTAACTGTAACCCTCCATTTGGATTATTTGATTAACCTCTACGACTTGTTTGGCTCTGTCAATTTCCTTGTTTGCTCCTAATAAAAATACTTTGCTCATAACTCTGAATTTTAAGGGATTATAAAAAGGAGAAAAGAATGAGAATAAACAGGATTATAGCCCCTAAACCCACGAAGAAGGAGAGGATACCCCGAATAACAGGAAGAAAGAGATACAAGCCCACTAAAGCCCAAATAAACCCAGTTCCCCACACGGAGCAACCCAAAGCCACAAGAACGATTTTAACAACCAATTTTATGCTAATTGGAAGGTTACTACCTTGTTTCCTATTTTTTACTATACTTCTCATAATTTCTGACTTTTTTTTTATGCCGTATCGGAGCCGGTGTACTGACCTTATGTTTCGGATACGTGAAAAGGTCGGCTGAATCCGCCGAAGACAAATTTTGGATGAATAAATACGCTCGCCCGTAGGGAAAGAGGAAGATTTTTCTCACAACAATTTGGCGACAGGATTAGCCGAAATACCTTTGTATCCTGAACATGGGGTCAAAAAGTATCCGGTTTGATACTCGCTAATGAGGAAGAAATTATACCGGAGAGAAGTGTAGTAAAAAGAAATTTGGTCGAATACATTGCGTTTGTTATTATAGAACGCAGAAGTTCTTTGATTCACAAAGAACATAAACAGGGGCTTACAGAAGCCACCAATACTTAAACATTGAAAATGATGATATATCTTATAAAATCAGTATCTTTGTGGAGTAAAACATGATAGTATAATTGTAGAAATCAATATTCTACAATTCATATATATAACATAACGTTCGCTGAACGTCTCACTACGAAAACTGGCAAGTTTCAACAAAAGAAGAGACCTAAGTGCAATGTTCATGCTATACAACTGTATAGCGTGGGCTTGCCTGTCTTCTTCTTTGGGTATGCCAGTACCTCGTGGTGGAGCAGTGTGAGTTCCACGCTTCTTTTTTAGGTTTGGCGAATGTTCTTGAAGAATGAATTTATAAAAGGATAAGGGCATGAAAAAGTTGAAATTGTACATTACGGCATCGAATGATGGTTATATCGCTCCGCCAGACGGCGATTTGGATTGGTTAATCGGCTATCCCGTTCCTTCGAAAGAAGATCACAAAAACTTTGTAGATTCGGTTGATACCGTTATAATGGGCGGTAATACCTATCGCAATATGCGAATAATGGATATTCTCTGGCCATATGAGGATAAAAATGTCCATGTTATTACGCGCAATCCAATAATGGAGAAAGAAGGAGTGAATTTCATTACCGAAAATGCTGTTGAAGCAATCTCTAAATTTAAAGTTGAGAACGGGAAGGATATTTGGCTTGTCGGTGGAGCCGAACTAACATCAATGCTTCTTGATAATGGTTTAATTGATGAAATGATTATCACATATATTCCCGAAACTCTCGAAAAGGGAATATCTCTCTTCTCACAAACGCCTGAAGAAATGGGCTGGGTTTTAAGTGAAGAAAAAAAATACGAAAATAACGCAGTGAGAAAAAATTTCATAAAGGCGTAGCAGATATATAAACAGAAAAAGCCTACTTCGCATCGAAATAGGCTTTCTGTTTTATATGGCTTTCTTAAATACCTTTCTTTCCGTAGCATTTACTTCCATCAGGAGATAGGTAGAAATCGAAAGTTTCTTCTTTAGGAGTTCCCGATAGTTGAACGGAATACTTGCATCTGACAATAATCGCAAGTACATCATTGGTGTTTCTGCTATCGTATCCTTGCAAGTTATCAGGTACAAGGTTTTTGAGCGAATCTATACGGGTATTCATAACGGCAATATCCGCATTGTACTTATCTATATCACTCTGTTTTTTAGTTTTAGCCAATAAATCTTCACTCATTTTCTTGGCAAGTTCAATACGACTGATTACAGGTTGCTTATCTTTTTTAAATTCTTCAGTAAGATAAGCGATACTGTCGGCAACAGTAACATTACCCTGTTCGTTTAACTCAATAATTTTGAAGTTGAGATTTTCTTTTGTGTCGCTACCTTTTAGCAGATAGTCAGTAATGGTTTTTTCGTAATTACTCTTTGATGAGTTTGAACCGCAGGAAACCAAGAAAACCGCAATTAATAGATAGATTACATTTTTCATGACTATATTTCTGTTTATAAGAGTTTGAATTAATTTAATGTTATTGCAGGCAGTTTTGATGATAGGTTGTACACAATCAAAACATCTGCTTCTTTTTTCGGTTTCGTCCGGGTATATTCGGTTAATGCCTTCATTATCCATTCCCTGAACGCTTGCGCTTCAAACGAAGCTATTCGATAACTGACAAAAATCAATGCTTCCAGATTGTATAAAGTCATTTCACATTGACGACCGCTGTTTTCGTATTTGTGTATTCGGGTTACGTTTTCCTCGCGTAATAACCCGGATTTGAATATAGCCCGTAGGTTGTTTCCAACTGAACTTACAAATACATTGAACAGATCAGCTATCTCATGCTTTGTCATCCACAGGGTGCAATTTACGAGTTTTGCTTCAACAATTAGCTGATTTTCATCATTTTCTTTAATTTTGATATAACCCCGTTCCATAATTATATTATTCTTCATCTTGTTGAACATTAAAGCCTATGCGCTTACGGGGCTTGTTTTCCTGTTCCTTTTGTGAAGCAAGTTCCGTAAGAGCCTGATAAATATCGCTGAACTGCATATTGGTTTCGATCATAAAATCCTCCAATTTACGATTTAATTCAGCGTAACCCAGTGCATATTGGCGTAAAGCAACGAAAGCCCTTATTATTGATATATTTACTTGAATCGCTAAAGGGCTGTTGAGTACACTCGAAAGTTGGGCAACCCCTTGTTCGGTGAATGCGAATGGGGGATAACGACTACCTCCCCAACTTGAGGTGCCAAAATTGCACCTCAAGTCTTCGTTTTCACTATCTGTTAGTTCAAACATAAAATCTTCCGGGAAGCGTTCTATATTACGCCTTACAGCACGTTTCAGATTTTTTGTTTCTACTTGATACATTTCTGCTAAATCAAAATCCAAAAGAACACGCATTCCTCTGATTTCATAAATCTTACTTTGTATGATTTGTAGTTCCATGATATTGTATTTTATTGGTTTACCGCTAATTTTTGAACTTTCATCATTGGCTTGAAGGAAAAAGCATCTTCTTTTCCAAAAGTATTCGTCCAAAGAGAAGATTTTTCTTCTTCCGATAGGCTTTGCCACATAAATGAAATACGCTTTGTTCTTTCAGGATCATCGGATAGAGTAGTAGGAAGATTAAATAATGCCATTTTTTCACCTAAAGACAAACATTCAAACAGTTTATCTAAATTAGATTTGGATTTTATCTTTTTTTGTTCCAGTTTTTCGGCAAATGAAGCCATATCGTTGCTAACCTTAACATCTGTGATCCTTGCATAAATTTGGGTCGTTTTAATATTCGTATGCCCTAACATCTTCGACACACTTTCGATAGATACCCCTTTGGTCAAGGTAAGGGTTGCAAACGTATGTCTTGCAAGGTGATAGCTTAAATTCTTATCAATTCCGCAGACTGTTCCGATTTCCTTCAAATACTCATTCATTTTTTGATTACTCATAACCGGAAGAACTTTATCATCCGGCAACTTTCCGGAATACTTATCTATAATTTGTTTTGGAACATCAAGTAAAGGGACGTTGTAATTAACACCAGTTTTCTCCCGTTTACCCATAATCCATAATCCGTCATCAAAAGAAGTTCGGATATTAGAGTTACGTAAGTTCTTTACATCTATGTACGCAAGCCCGGTGAAACAATAGAAGATTTGAAATTTATCCGTTGAACAACAGATAATTAATGAAAGGAAGATAAACAATGGGTAACGATTTAGAAACGAGCGAACTACTTTGGTCTGCTTTATTTCTCCATTGTTTCAAATAACTCTACAGCAAATATACGATTTATTTTTCAATAACATATATACTTTACTTTCCATTGTTGTATTTCTTTTTTTTTCAGTAAAATACACTTTCAATCTAAAAATAATCACTAAAAAATTTGGTTGTGTCCGAATGGTTACTTAATTTTGTATCCAGTTGGATACAAAATTGAATTAAAATGACGAAAATAGAAAGAGACCGGGATATGACCGAAGAAAAACTGATTAATGCGGTCGGAGAACTTATTGTAGGGGAAGGTTTTGAATCGCTTGGAGTAAGGAAAGTGGCAGAGCAAGCGGGAGTAAATAAAACTCTCATTTACCGCTATTTTGAATCTCTCGACGGCTTAATCTATGCTTACATGAAGAAGCATGATTTTTGGCTTAATACACCATTGGAACGACCGGATGTTGCGGATATTAAAGTTTATTTGAAAACGTTTTATCGCAGGGAAATAGCTGAATACAGAGATAATACTGCGCTTAAAAGATTGAAACGATGGGAACTGTCTTCTGATAAAGATTTCGTAGTAGAAATCCGCGCCCAAAGAGAAAAAAACGGAGTACAATTTATGGAAATAATGTCAGGATTTGCAAAGGTAGATAAGGAACAATTACAAGCCATATCTGCTCTTATGGATGCTGGAATTGTCTATTTAGCCATGTTCGCAGAAAACTGTAAGATGTATAATGATATTGACATCCAAAGCGATAAAGGTTGGGAGAAGATAGCTAAAGGGATTGATGTACTGATAGATATAATGATAAAATAACCACCAATGAAAAAAGCAATTTTAAGTATGACTTTAGCAATAACCACACTGGGATGCAGCGGACAAAATACTATTCATTCGGAATTTGGCAACGGTAATATTACAGTCTCCATAGAACAAGGGAACGGGTGGTTACATGACTTTCCTCTCTTCTGGTTTATCAAAAAGAAGAATGCACCGCAGATAGCTATATGGACAGAGGATTTGGAAGGAAATTTCCTTTCCACCATCTATGTTAGCGAGAAGTTGGCAAAGCAGTCATGGACTGCTGCCGGAGGAAACAGGCGTAAAGAATCGCTCCCCTGTTGGAGTTATGCACAAGGTAAGCAGTATGCCGATGGGCTTTATCTTCCGACCAAGAATGAGCCGTTGCCGGATGCAGTAACCGGAGCGACACCCAAAGGCAGTTTCACGGCTAATCTTCAAATGAGCGGAGATATTAAGCAGTTCGTTGTTAAGTGCGAATTTAATCACTCGACGGATTTCAATGAACATTATCCTAAAGACGCAAAAGAGGGAGATGCTAATTATTCCGGTGGAAAAATGGGAAGCGGACAACCTGCAATCGTTTATCAAGTTGTCGTTGATTTGACTAACGGGCAACGGGAATTTAAGGGGGAGCTTATCGGGCATAGCAGTCTAGACGGTTCCGATGGCAACATTTATCCCGATACTTCTAAACTGACTACGGCTCTGGGTATTGTAAAAAAAGTTACTGTATATGTTAATCAATAAGCAATTCACATTAGCTATGTTCCCTTTTATATTATATAGCTCTGCCGGATGCGATGATAAGAGCAAATATCACGTATTGACGGGAGAAAGGCATACTTATTACAGGATAACTTACAACTATCCTTACGATTTGAGCGAAGATATCCTGTTTATTTATGATGTCTTTTACGAATCCCTCAATCCGTTCGACCCTCAATCAACCTTATCGAAAGTAAATAATAACAAGGAAGTCGCTTTGGATGACATTTTCATAGAAGCCTTTAACCGTTCAATGGAACTTGCGGGAAAGACAAAAGGAGTATTTGACCCTACCTGTTCTCCGTTAATCAATCTTTGGGGATTTGGATTTAAGAATATAGAAGAACCGTCCGATAGCTTGATAAATGAAATAATGGAGTATGTCGGCTACTTCAAAGTTACTCTAAGAAATGATTCCATTGAAAAGGAAGATTCCCGTACTCAACTAAACTTTTCTGCTATCGGGGACGGACTTTCATGTGATATTATTGCCCGTTACCTCGACAGCAAAGGTGTAAATGACTACATGGTTGATATAGGCGGTGAGATTGTAACAAAGGGTAAAAATGGTGCAGGCTCGGATTGGTCTATCGGGATAATTAAACCGCCCAAGTATTTAGGAATTGATAAATCGTCCGAATTTGAAATAATCCTTCGTCTGACGGGAAAAATAGCGGTTGCGACTTCGGGGAACTATAATAACTACCTCTCCCAAAACGGCAAGCGATATGGGCACACGATTAATCCGCAGACAGGTTATCCGGCGAATAACCGTATTTTAAGTGCTACGGTTATTGCTTCCGATTGTACCACCGCCGATGCATATGCTACCGCAATTATGGCAGTAGAAACAGACAAACTGGACGAATTGCTACGAACAAACGGAGCAATGGAGTATTATATCATTTATCTGGACGAACAGGATAACTACTGTATAAAACAGTCGGAAAGCATGAATAGGTATGTGTGATATTTTTTTACCCACAATGTACCCACTCGGACACATTATTAACAAATAAATAAAGTAAGAATGAAAGCAAAAAATTTAGTAGTAGCAGGATTTACAGCACTGGGAATGCTGACCTCTTGCGACAAGGATTTAGTTACCTACAAAGAGGACGATATTAAAGTCTTGGTAATAAAGGGTGATGAATGGTTACATGACTTCCCTGCATTTCTGGGTATTAACAAGAAAAATCCACCCCAAATTGCTATATGGGTGGAGGATTTGGCAGGTAATTACCTCACAACCATTTATGCAAGCCATAAGATAGCAACCGAGTCGTGGCAATCCAATGGGGGTAACAGACGGAAAGAATCATTGCCGGTATGGTGTTACGCTCGTGGGGTTCAGTATCCGGACGGATTGTATCTGCCAACAAAGGCTCAACCTTTGGTTGACGGTATATCCGGTGCAACACCACACGGAAGTTTTGACGTAAAAATGCGTCCGGTCGGTGATTTGAAACAATTCGTTGTAAAAATAGAACTGAACCATTCTACGGACTGGAACGATAATTACCCTAAAAATGCAAAAGAAGGGGATGCAAATTATTCAGGTGGTAAAGAAGGTAGCGGACAACCCGCCGTAGTTTATTCAGCGGAAATAGACCTCGATTCCAACAAGAAGCAATATTCGGCAACAATCATTGGGCATAGCAGCCCTGACGGAAGCAACGGGAATATTTATTCTGACACATCTTCTTTGACATCCGCATTAAACATCGCAAAAGAAATAACCATTAATATTCAATGATATGAAACGATTTATCTTTATTATACTTCTGTGTATTACAGTTAGTAGCGTGAAAGCGCAAACCAATGGCGAAAGTAAAATATCTTTCGCAACGACTATCGGAACGGGATTATCCATGAGTACACCTTCCTCCACTCCTTTCACATGGCAGGTCTTGGGGTATTACAAGCTGACCGATAGATGGTCTGCCGGAGTAGGAACGGGCTTATCATTTTATGAGAAAACGCTTATCCCTGTGTATGGAAGTATAAGGTTTCAAATCGGCAGGGAAAGAAGGTTTACGCCTTATGCCGAATATGCTACCGGATATTCTTTTGCCCCGTCCGGTAATACCAACGGCGGATTTTTCATGAACCCTTCTATCGGGATTCAATACCCGCTGAAAAATAAAATGAAGTTGCAACTGGCGGTTGGCTATGAGTTGCAGGAGCTAGAACGGTTAAAGAAACAGACCGACAGTTATTTTCATAAAGAATTTGAAGAAAAACTTAGCCATCATACTATATCAATCAAATTAGGATTATGCTTTTAATGATATGTCTAAGATGTTGGTATTCATTCCAAACCTCATAGTTGTAGATATATAAACCACAAAAAAACAGAGTTTTAATATTAACCCTTTAAAAATTACATTTATGGACAGTTCATGAAAATCGTCTAGAAAAGCCACTAAAAATTCCAGTGAATCAAGTTAAACATCCCGTTATGACAAAGAATCTTTCATTAAATCACTTAAAGTCAGAAAATTATGGATAAAAACTGGAATTTGAAGTTATTCAGCTTATTGTCTGATACTTCATTAGTTACAAACGAAGAAATGGAAAATGCCTATGGGTGCTTTACAAAACATATGAAAGCGGTCAGCCAGCCCGAAACAGACTATTCAGAAGTCTATCGAATGCTGAATGATACTCGTATTGAGTTGACATTTCTACAATTACTTTATCGGTACGAGGAGGGGGAAAAATGCCCTGAAATTTGCCTATTTTAGAAAAGCAATTCTATTTCTTGAATCAGAAATTGATTTACTGAAACTTACTATTCTGCAAGCGAACAGATTTCCCAGTAATATACAATCCGACAACCCCAAAGTCTATTTTATCCCTAAGTCCAAAGACGGCTTAGGGATTGATAGTATGGGCGAATTAGCGGTTTCTTTTGAATTTTCCGGACAGTTCCTTAATAAAGAAGGAAAACCTGCTCCATACATTCATATTGCCCACGCTTTAGAACAATCTTTTAATTTCACTTTCGGAAGTGCCTATAAATCAAAAGAACGAGTATTTAAACGTAAGCCGTTCAATCTGACTAAAGCATTGGATTATCTGAAAAACCTTATCATTAAAGCCACTTCAACATAAGATGAAAAATAACCATTTTACAATAATCTGAATATTAAGTGTTTACAAACAATTTATAGGGGAACTCATGGGGATTCCCCTATTTTATTTGCGTTGTTCTTCCGTCCTTTGCTTTATCAATGCATTGAGATAACGAATTAATAATCTCAAAAACGAAGCAATATGTATATAAATAACGAAGATTTCGAAAAGTGGATGCAGAAGTTATCCAAGAAATTGAGTGAAATCGGTCAGGACTTAAAATCCCTGATAAACACCAAAGAAGTATTTAGTGAAGATGAAACCCTGCTTGATAATCAGGATTTAGCCTTTCTCTTAAAAGTGTCGTACAGGACATTACAGCGGTACAGGTCAAGCAAGAAACTCCCGTTCTTTATGATAGCCCATAAGACCTATTACCGGACTTCTGATGTTCGGGAGTTTGTTCGCTCCCATATGGATTTCCAGACGTGGCAGGACTTTGAAAAGAAGCATCCCAAACCCAAAGATGAGGATAAAAAAGACCTGAAAGATGAATGAATCTGCTTTTTATGTTCTAAGCAGAATAGCGCAAGCGAATGAAGGCTTGTTTTAAGTTTACGCCTTCAAGTAATGGCTCCGCATTTAGCAGAAATAACCTCGCCTACCGGCTCTGTTCGTTTCGCTAAATTGAGCAAGAGGGAACTGGACTTCGTCCTGTTCTTCCTCTTGCCCTGCGGGGCAAAGCCTTCGGCTTTAGAGGTTTAGCATAAACCACTATAATTAGTCCAATAATTAGCCTTTTGTATTTATCGCTAATTATCAGACTTTTAATAACATGAAATTCCATTAAAAAGTAATTATCATGAAAGATGAAGCCCCAAAGATTATATATACTACTGTTTCCATAGATAAGGAAACAGGGCGTTTAGTAGAAAAGATATGTAAACGCTATTCGCTGAAAAAGAGTGAAGTTGTAAAACTGGCATTCGGGTACATCGATAAGGCACATATCAATCCTGCGGATGCTCCCGAATCGGTAAAATCGGAACTATCCAAGATTAACAAACGGCAGGATGATATTATCCGCTTCATTCGCCACTACGAAGAAGAACAACTCAACCCTATGATACGAACAAGCCATTCAATAGCCGTTAAGTTCGATACGGCTGTCGGAATCCTGACGGAAAAAATAAATTCAGAAATAAACACCTCAAAAGATAACCTTGTCAATGTTCTGAAAAAGTTAGACGAGCATTTCGGCAAAATAGCGGTGGTAATAAATAACCAGTCCGCAAGCCTTGATAAACTATCTGCTACTATCGACAATCATTCCAAGACGATTAATAGCCAAACCCAGATACAACAAAGGAATAATCAGAAGCTATTGAAATTAATTTCCCTTTATTCGGAACTTGCAACCTGCGGAGTAATGGACGGTAAACGCAAAGAGAACCTAAGAACCGAGATTAACGACCTGATAAACGAGTAACCCATGAACATAGATTTCCCGCCACCGTCCAAAGGCACATATAATAATGCAGGCAGTAGCCGAAAGCTATGTAATTATTTGGAGCATGAGGACATGGAACGCATGGAGCAAGGAATCTATACAGAGGGCTTTTTCAACCTGACGGATGATAATATCTACAAATCACAAGTTATAAAAGACATAGATAGTAATATCGGTCAGCTATTAAAGACAGATGCCAAGTTTTACGCTATCCATGTCAGCCCATCAGAAAAGGAACTTCGGGCAATGGGTAACACCGAACAGGAACAAGCCGAAGCCATGAAACGGTATATCCGGGAAGTGGTTATTCCCGAATATGCTAAGAACTTCAACAAAGGACTATCGGCAGAGGATATAAAGTTTTATGGCAAGATACATTTCAGTCGGGACAGGTCGAACAATGAACTGAATATGCACTGTCATTTGATTGTCAGCCGTAAAGACCAATCCAATAAAAAGAAGCTATCTCCGCTTACCAATCACAAGAACACCACGAAAGGAACGGTTAAGGGCGGTTTTGACAGGAAGAACCTGTTCCGCTTGTTGGAACAGGGATTTGACAGGCTATTCAGTTACAACCGCCCTCTAACTGAATCCTTTGAATACTACAACACCATGAAGAACGGAAGTATTTCCGACCAGCTCAATATGCAGGAACGGCAAATTACCGATGAAAGAAAAAATACAGATATGCAAAAAGGCTTGTATGCAGATAAGCAGGAAAATAAGACGGAGAATAAACAATCTTTCAATCTTCCCGATTTGGGTTTATCCTCTGCATTAGGCTTGCTTACTCCTGATATCAATAAAGAGGAGGAACAAATTCCCGTGAAAAAGAAAAAAGAGAAGAAGCCGAAACGAGGATTCAGGCGGTAGTGCGGTTGTTCCCGAAGTTATTTCCCGCGCCTATGTCGGTTATTTCCCGCTCATGGCTTCCCAGCCTGATTGGAGGGCGGAAGCCCGCGAGAATAACCAACGGCACGAGAATAACTTCTACCGCCGTGAGGTTGTGAAACGAAGAGAAGAAATACACTTAGAACTGCTGATTTATGCCAATCGTAGCCACTTTCCGCCATTGCACCCCATTTCTTAAAACCTGTCTAAAATCTACTTTCCTTTGCCTGAAAATCATTGCAATGAGAATAATTTCAGTAATCAGTAAAAACAGATTTAATATGGATATAGTAGCAATCGAAAGCAAAACGTTCGAACAGATGAAAGGGCGTTTTGAAGATTTTGCCCGACAGGTAAAGAATCTATGCGGGGATAATCAGGATAAAGAAAAATGGTTAGGCAACGATGATGTTTGCGGACTCCTGCAAATATCGCCGAGAACATTACAGTCATACAGGGATAACGGTATTCTGCCCTATTCACAGATAGGGCGCAAGTGTTATTACCGGGTATCGGATATTGAGATTTTAATCAGTCAATCACAAATCAAGAAACAACAATGAATACAAAGAATTTCAATTTAGATAGTTTAGTCGGCAACTGGGAGAGTATTAACTTAAATCCGACAGTTATCATATACCGAAGCGGAGAAAGCTATTTACTTAGTGTTATCCACATGAACGAAACAAGCAAACAGGCAAGCCCTGCTACCTATGAAATACAGGAGGATGAGGACGGGTTCTTTATCAATTACAACCTGAAACATAGGGCTATCAGCTATGATGCGAAACTGGATTTATTAACTATCTCCGCATTGGGCGACTATATGCGGAACTAAAAAAGATACAACAATGGAAATACTGGATAGAAAATCAACGGAAATAAATTCTTTCTTCACGGGATTGGATGAGTTACTGGATACTATCGGGCAAGCCCTTAAAAGCCGTACTCCGCAACTGAATGGAGAAAAATTCCTGTCAAACCGTGATGTCTGCCGGATGCTTCACGTTTCGTCCAGAACCTTGCAGGATTGGCGGGATACAGGCAAAATACCGTTTATTCAGATTAAGGGGAAGATACTGTATAAGGAATCGGAGGTCTTGAAGTGGTTAGAACAAAATCGCTGACAGTAAGCTGTTTTAAATGAATATTTTAAGAAAGACTTAGGAAATGACTTCTAAGTCTTTTTTTATGAGTATTTTTGCTATGTCGATTATTTTATATTTTTTTTATGTTTAAAAAACCTGTTAGTGATATAAGCTATAAAGATGTGAATGAACTTCTCTACTTAAGGCAAGAGAGAGAAGGTCAGAGGCTTGACTATAAACGGGATTTTTATTCAGATACAAAGGAATTTGTTAAGGATATAGTGGCATTCTCAAATGCAGAAGGTGGCTACATTATCTTTGGTATTGACGAGAAAGAGAGTTTGGTTTGTGGAATAATGGATAATGTTGGAAATACTAAAATTGACGATTGGATTGCCAATGTGATTAACACGAATGTTAGCGAACCTATAAAATATGAAGCAAAATATATTCCTACCTGTAATGAAGATATAAATTTCGTTTTGATTTTATATATCTATGAAAGTACGAATAAGCCATTATATGCTTTTGAAAACCAAAAAAGTATATGCTATATTCGTAGAGGAAGTTCTGTTTTTGCAGCAAAGCCGATTGAAATAAAACAGATGTATGAGACAAATGCAAAATCAAAGAAAAATTCTTCAATAAGTATAGCTCAAGAATCCAAAGGGAATAATAATGTTCAAATTGGCATTAATCAAGGAACTATTATAAAAACTGAAAAAATCACGAAGCGAAATGAAGTGGTTCCAAATCCAGAAACAGACATTACACAAGAACAAGCCAAGCAGATATTAGAAGCTGTCAATAAGATAGTCGAATTAAACGAAAAAACAGGAAAGTTTAAAACACCTAAAGACAAAGGACTGTGTTTTTCACAAACATGGACTGTTTTTAAAAATAAATTCAACGTAACTTCATATCATTTATTACCTAAAGAAAAATTTGAGGAGGCAATTGACTGGCTAAAAAAGCAAATTGCATATGAACATCGTCCGAAATTAAGAAAGAATAATAATCAGGAATGGAAAAAAGAAATGTTCAAGGCAATTTACGCAAAAGCACAAAATGATTACGGAATGGACAAAGAAGGGTTATATCAATTTGTCCAAAGTAAACTAAATCTAAAATCTCCTATTTCTTCCCTGAAAGATTTAAGTGATGTGAGACTTAATAAGGTTTATAAACTTTTATTCTCTAATTAACAAACAAGATTTATGGCACAACAAACATTAAATATTAGAGGTTTTGTCGCCGGCATTGATATTGAACCGGATGAATATTTATTGCCATTACAAGAGGTTGTTGTGAACTCTATTCAAAGTATAGAAGATAAAACAGAACAAGAAAAGGGGATAATTTCCATAAAGGTTATTCGGGGAAAACAAATAAGTATAGAAGGTATAGATGAACCATATTCTCCAATTTTAGGTTTTGAAGTTTATGACAATGGGATTGGTTTTGTAAATAGGCGATTTAAAGCATTCAATGACGCTTTTACTGATTTAAATAAAACAAAAGGGTGTAAGGGCGTAGGACGATATACTGTATTAGCTTGTTTTGGAAGCATGGAAGTGGATAGTACTTTCTATGAAAATAATGAATGGCTTAATCGATCATTTAAATTTGATGTTATTAATGGAGTTCACCCTGATGGGGATGAAAATCTGAAAGCATCTGATGAACAAAAATTAAATACAATCGTTCGCCTAAATAACTATAAAAAGAACTTTCAAGATTATATAAATAAGAGCAGAGTTAGCCTTGATGATATTGCGGAAGGTATAATTCAACATTGTCTACTATACTTCATCACAGATGAAGCCCCCTTGATTCGTATATACAATGAGAATGAATCTGACAAGTCGTTTTTTGTAAATGATGTTTATAACTCTATAGTAAAATTCGACAGCGAAGTTAAGAGTTTCAAGGTTGGGAAAATAAAGCCAACATTCAGTATCAACTACTTAAGAAATTATAAAAACAAAACTCATTCTTTCCATTTGTGTGCTAATAAACGAGAAGTTGGTAAGAAAATAAGTTTATCTAATCATATTCCTTCCTTCGTTAAAGGATTAACTGATGAGGAACAAAAGAAATATTACTTATCAATTTATATTACAGGAGGATTTCTGGATGAAAAAGCAAATAACCAACGGAATAAGTTTGCGATACCGTTAAAAGCTGATGATAAAAATGCTTATGATGAAATCAGCATTGAGGAACTTTTACAAGATGTATCTGAAAATGTGCGAACTCAATATGCCGAATGGATTGACGTTGCTGAGAAAGAGAAGAACGACAGAATTAAAAACTATATTCTTGACCCTAGAAAACCTCGACTTGCATATAAGCACTTATTATCTGTAGACAACGTTTTTGATGATATTCCGGCTAATGCAACAGATGATAGATTAGAGTCCGAATTGCATAAAAAAGTATATCAGTTAGAACAAAAGCGCACAAAAGCTTTTGAGAAAGCTTTTAATAAGAAAAAATATGACAAAGAGGAGTTTGGCAATATTGTAAACAACGTATTAAAAGAAGAAGCGGCATTCTCTGCGGGAAAATTAGCTGATTTGATGGTAAGGAGAAAAGCAATTATTAAACTATTCAAAAAATATTTAGAATGGAGAAATGATGAGAATTATATGTTAGAGGAAGACCTTCACAACATCATCTTCACTATGGGAGCAGAAAGTAAGACTATGCCTAAAGATTACCATAATCTTTGGTTATTAGATGAACGTTTAGCATTCCATTCATTTACCACTTCTGACAAGCAAATACGTACAAATCAACATTTAGAATCAGATAGTCAAAAAGAAACTGACTTGATGATTTATGATTTTCCTTGGGCTTTTTCAGATAACCCAAGTAATGTTAATTCATTGGTTGTGTTCGAATTTAAAAGACCAGGGCGAGATATGAATACGTCTGAAGATAAGGATTTGGACGCCCAAGTAGGTAACTATTTTAGATTATTGATGGATAGTAAAGCGAAATCTGATAAGGGACGATTTCTAAACATTCAAAAAAATACACCTAAATTCGGATATGTAATATGTGACTTACATAAAGACTTGGTAGAATATAACGAAACATTTAATGGCTTTAATCAAACTCCCTATGGTACATTATTTAAAATCAATGAAAAACTAAACCTATACATTGAAGTTATGGATTATGAGACGATGATTGATTTTGCTGAAAAAAGACATAATACTTTCTTCCAAGCCTTAGGAATTGACAATTTATAGAAAACAGAAAGCGAATCGAGTGTGATTCGCTTTCTGTTTTTTAGATATTACCATCATTGATTTCCCTTTCAGGAAACCGTCTGTTTCTCCTTCCTATTTTGTGGATTTTGCCGTCATTTTCGGGCAGGTCATATTTTCCCTGAATGGTTTCCGCCAAATTTGTCATATCCTCATTGATTTTAGTTCGGGTAACTTCCGCATAGATTTGGGTAGTTTTAATTGATAAATGCCCCATCATTTGGCTAAGCGTTTCAATCGGAACGCCTTGCGTCAGGCAAACAGTCGTTGCGAAACTGAAACGGCTCATATGAAAGGTCAGCCGTTTGTTAATCTCGGCAGCTTTAGCAAGTTTTTTCAGTTGCCAGTTCATATTGACGTGAGTTTGTAGCTTGAAAACCCTACCATCCTCTCCTGCAAATTCCGAATCTCTATACCTGTCAAGAATCTGAATAGGAATATCCAATAGTGGAATATAAGAAGCCGTTCCCGTCTTTTGTCGATTCAGGACAACCCACAAACTACCGTCTTCCTGCCGTTGGATATTGGAGTGTTTCAGATTCCTCAAATCAATGGCAGTGATACCCGTAAATACACAGAAAATAAACATATCACGGGTGAAATTCCATGTAGCATGTTTCGTTTGCACCTGCATTAAACGTTCTATTTCGTCATTCGTGAGCCACGGGCGTTTAGGTATTATCTTTTCGGGAACGAAATCAAAAAACGGGTCTTGCCGTATCAAGCCCTTGTGTTTAGCCTTTGTTATGCAGGTACGTAAGGGAATCATATTGCATTTAACCGTTCTTGGTGTCATTTGCAGGTCTATTTTCAAGTAAAAGGAATAGGCTTCAATAAAAGCAATATCTACTTGCCCGAAAGATATATCGGTTACATTATATTTCTTGGAAAGAAAATCTTTCAAATGCCTGTAAGCATTAGGATAGACGGGATAGGTTGATTCTTTTATCTTAACCCCAACGCTTTTCCGTTTTTCCTCCACCAGTTCCGCAAACTCCTGCATTAAGGTATTTCGATTTGTTCCGATACCACGCAATGCATTTTTCAGGGATTCGGTAGTAATGTAACCTTTGCTTTCGACCATTGCCTTGTAATGGGCGTTCAGTTCGGATTTATAGCTTTCTATCTGCTTGTTTATAGAAGCATTGGATTTGCCGATAGCCAAACCGTCCTGTGCGTTCCATTCATCGGGTAGGATATCCATTCCCGTGCTGAATGCTTTACTTTCCCCGTCCACGCTGATGCGCCCCATTATCGGACATTTACCTGACTTCTTTTTCTTGCTGGTATTGAGATAAAATAATATGCTGAATGTACTTCTGTTATGTTCCATGATTATTATAACTGAATATTATTACTGGTTATTGACTGGAAGATTGAATTTCCCCGCAAGGCGTTGGGATAGCCGTTTCATATCGTTACCGATTTTCTCGTTATTGACACGGGCGTAACGTTGGGTAGTCTGAATATTGCGGTGTCCCATCATTCGACTGACACTTTCAATCGGAACTCCCTGTGAAAGGCATAATTGAGAAGCGAAGCAATGTCTTGCGACATGAAAGCTGACGTTGGTCGTTATATTACAATGCTTTGCAATAACTTTCAATGCATCCGAAATCCGTCTATGTGATAAAACATTAAAAACCGTATCATCTTTTCCCGTTCCGCTTATTCCCCGATATTTCTCCATGATGCGGATAGGTATATCTAGTAATTTGACGTTGAAAGGAATATCCGTTTTCTGTCTTGACATGGAAATCCACCGGCTACCGTCTTCTTCGGTTACTATATCTTTCCATGTCAGTTGCTTCAAATCTATGAATGACAAGCCTGTGAACGCTGCAAAAACAAATAAATCACGGATAAAACTTTGGCTCGTAGATTTTAAAGGGGTTGAGATAAGCCGTTCAAATTCTTCAGCAGACAAAGAACGTTGTTGAAATTCGGGCTTTCCCAACTTATAGCCTAAGAATGGCGGATAGGTTATCATATTCCGGTGCAAAGCTATCCGAACAGCTTTCAATAGCAGGGCTACAATAGAAACGATAGATTCCGCTTTCAGCTTGCGTTCTACACGCAGATAGAAGTCGTAGGCTTCAATGAATGGCAGGTCCAACTGATTCAGAGGAATGTCCTGAATATGGTACTTTTCATTCAGGAAGCGTTTAAGGTTTTTGTAGGCGACATTATATTTCGGATAGGTGTTTGCCGAACGGTCAATGCCTATCCGTTGGCGAAATTCCTCTGCCATATCCTTGAAATGGACGAGCAGGGTTTTCTGTGCGGTGGCTATTCCCTGAAAGGCGTTCTTAACTTCCGTAGCAGTAACCTTTCCCGTTCGGTGTAGAATTTCTTTGTAGTGGGAATGTATCAGGAGATTAATTTTATTAATCTCCCTATTGAGTTCGACGGCAATACGGCTTTTGCCGATTGCCCGCCCTGATTTGACATTCCAAATATTTTCAGGAACGCTTAGTTTAGAACTGAATTGGGCGATACTTTTCCCGATAATGATTTTGCCGATTATCGGATAAGTTACACTTTCTCCGTCACTCCTTTTTTCAAGTCTGCTTTCTCGTTTGAGATAAAAAGACACTTTTAATTCGTTGCTCATAACGCTCACATTTTTAAGTTGATAAAATTACTTCTTATGTGAGTTATTCGAACAATGTAAACCGCAGACAAACAGTGTTATAGTCAGACACTAAAGGTCATTGAAATGCCGTGTTTTGCTCCGTCAAAAATGGGTAACGGTATAGAGACGGATTGTTTGCTTTTTTATGCTTAAAACGGCATTTTAGCTACTCGCCACTCAAAGACAGAAACGGACATTTACCACTGGCTATTAGTCTATTACCCTTATTTTCTTTCCTTCGCTTTTTATCTTCTATTCCTGTATAGCAACTAAAAATAAATATATCACGTACCCGCTCCAAACGTTCAGAAGCGAATTTCTTTTGCATAATAGCATCTATTTCCTGTTGTGTCAGGTAGCCACGATCTGTCTTCTTGAACCGTATCTTAAAATTGGCAAACGGGTCGATATGTATCCAACCGTTATTTTTTGCCATAATAATAATTGTACGGAATCGTTGCAAGAACTTTGCGGTGGTATTTTCCTTACAGCCACAGGAAGTCATTAGGTAAATCTCAAAATTGTGGAGAAACATATGATTTACCTCTTTCAAAGAAATATCCGATACATTATAATATTCTTTAATGAAGCCAGCCATGCGTTTATAAGCAACCTCATATTTTTGGAGCGTTTCTTTGGATTTGCTTATGCCAACTAATTTAGCAACATCCTCGTTGTGGCGTTGGAAAAGTTCGAGTACAGTCTGGTGTTTTACTTCAATACCAAGAAAGATATTTTTAACTCTTTCAGCATTTACGTTGTTTTCCTTAGTTTGCAAATCGTGATATACATTATGAATACTTGTTTTTATAGCATTCAATAAGGAATTAACTTCAACTGCGTCATTAGACTTTCCGATAGCGATACCCGCTTTTGCATCCCAAATGGTAGGATTGACATTTACTTTAGTGTTAAATCGGCTTGGTTCTCCGTCGATGGTGATCCGGCACATGATAGGATAAGTGCCGTCTGCTCTTTTTTTGTCTTTCTTTACATAGAAAAGAATGCGAAATGTACTTTTCATAAACTCATTTTTTAATGTTACAAAATTACTGATAACTATCTCAAAATGAATTTTATGCGCTATTCCAAATCAGGACAACATCCTGCCAATTTCGGTCAAACTGTACCCCCTTCGCTTCGATTTACTGTACCCCCTTGCATTTTTTCGGAAAGGGGGTACAGTTTAGGTTAGCTGCTTTGTCTTTTTTCGTCTTTTTCTTGGCTTTCGACTAAGACAGAATAAATAGAAAAAGCCCCTCATATTCACTGAATATGAAGGGCTTGTCTTACTTTTGTCGCCTCTTGTCTAAGGCTTTCTGCGGTATGGACGGGACTCGAACCCGCGNNATTCTAACCAACTGAACTACCACACCAATTTTGTTTTTTGTCTACCATTCCTCTGAATTGCGATGCAAAGATAGGGGTATTTTTTGAACACACAATACTTTTTAGAAAAAAAATAACATTCAGTGATATTTTTTCTACTTTTGTATTTATAACAAACGAAAATAAACAATGAAAAATACCCCAGTCGACTACAAAATAGCTAAGGAAGTAATTAAAAGTTATGGATTAAAAGACTTTGGAAAAGCTACAATTCGTGAAGTAGTAGCTATTTCATCTCAGTTAGAAGAGCAAACAAATACAGAATTTATCCATATGGAGATGGGTGTTCCGGGGCTTAAACCTGCAAAAACAGGTATAGATGCTGAAATTGAAGCATTAAAAAATGGGGTCGCATCGATTTATCCCAATATAAATGGTATTACTGAAATTAAATCGGAAGCGTCCCGATTCATTAAAGCATTTATAAATATAGATATCAATCCAGAATGTTGTGTTCCGGTTACCGGATCCATGCAAGGTACGTATGCATCTTTCCTCACATGCGGACAATGCTATTCTCATAAGAATACCATTCTTTTTATTGACCCGGGGTTTCCTGTGCAAAAACAACAAATCACCGTTATGGGATATAACTACGAATCGTTTGACGTATATAAATTTCGGGGGAACCAATTAGGTAATAAACTGGAAGAGTACCTTTCTAAAGGAAATATAACAGCTATGATCTATTCTAATCCAAATAACCCTGCATGGTTTTGTCTTACTGAAAACGAGTTGAGGATTATTGGGGAATTAGCTAATAAATATGATGTAATAGTAATTGAAGATTTAGCATATTTTGCTATGGATTTTAGAAAAGATTTAAGCAAACCTTTTGAACCACCTTTTCAGCCTACAGTTGCCCATTACACTAATAATTATATCTTACAGATTTCGGCTTCTAAGGCATTTAGTTATGCGGGACAACGGATCGGGATTACAGCAATTTCTAATACATTATATCAACGTTCTTATCCAGGTCTTACTACAAGGTATGGAGGGGGAACTTTTGGAACTGTTTATATACACAGGGTTCTATATGCATTGTCTTCGGGCACAAGTCATTCTGCGCAGTATGCTTTAGCAGCTATGTTTAAAGCAGCTTCAGATGGGACATACGATTTTATTTCGGAAGTAAAAGAATATGAAAAACGAGCTAAAAGAATAAAAAAAATCTTTTTAAATTACGGATTCAAAATTGTTTATGATCATGATTTAGACGATCCTATCGCAGATGGATTTTATTTTACAATATCTTATCCTGGGATGACAGGTAGTGAATTGATGGAAAAATTAATATTTTATGGCATAAGCGCTATATCATTAGGAACAACGGGTAGTGATCAGGAAGGACTTCGCGCATGTACATCTTTTATAAAAGATCACCAATACAACTTATTAGAAGAACGGTTGAAAATATTCAATGAAAATCATAAATTTCATATACAATAGTCAAACTATTTTATATATATTAACTATAATTATAAGCATTTATATTTGCTATTTGTAGTAAAAAACCATATATTGTCACAAATTAATTGTTTACTCCTACTAATTATGGCAGCTTATAATAATTTATTTAAGATCAAACATAACAATTTGCTTCCAGAAAAAGGTAGTATTCTCATTTCAGAGCCGTTTTTACAAGACGCTTATTTCCAACGTTCCGTGGTTTTATTGATTGAACACAATAAGAATGGATCAATGGGATTTGTACTAAACAAAAAAACCAATTTAGTAATTAATGATTTCTTCTCTGATCTTGAAAATCTATCTGATATACCTATCTATTTAGGCGGTCCGGTGAGTTCGAATAGATTATTTTTTATCCATACTTTACATGAATTGATACCTGATTCAATGGAAATTTCAGAAGGTTTATATTTTGATGGAGATTTTGATATTTTAAAACAATATATGATAGAGGGAAATTCTATAAAAGGAAAAGTAAAATTTTTTTTAGGATATTCAGGTTGGATCAAAGGGCAGTTAGGATTTGAAATAAAAGAAGATTCATGGATGGTTAGTCATTCGGGAAATGCCAGTATCATGCTTGCAGATGGAGAATCTTATTGGAAAGATTCATTAGAAGTATTGGGTAATCAATATAAAGCATGGATTAACTTCCCCAAGGATCCACATCTAAATTGATTATAATCTTATTTTATAAATCAGAAAAGGGCTACCAAACCGATAGCCCTTTTCAAATGAAGAATCTAATTGAATTAAATTGTTTTCAAGATTTCTGTCAGTTCCTGAGGAGCAAAATCTTTTGCTACAATTACCCCTTTGTCGTCAATCAGATAGTTTCTAAATCCTCTTTTTAGGTCATACTTCTTCAACAACGCTGACTTTTCCATTTGTTCTACATGAAATTGTGTTACTTCATTCAGATTATCAATTCTCACTGTTTCTGAAAAGATAGATTTTTTTTGATCGAGTGAGATAGAACATAACGCAATTTTTTCAGAACTAAGTTTGTTTACTGCATTCGAGAACTTTACATTTCGTGCTCTTGATTCTGCATCATAAGCAGCCCAAAAATTAAGTAAAGTATAACGACCCGAATGATTTTGGAAATCCAATCCTTTTGCATTTCCTAAAGACTCAATTCTCGGAGCAAGATCTCCTGGAGATAACCCTTCAACTGATCTTACGTCTTTTGTAGCAGCCGACACTGTTAATAGTGTTACTGTTACAATGAGAACATAAGTTCTTACTTTCATAATGTAATTTTTACGTTAAACTTAATCGGATTATGTTTAAAACAATATTAATAGTGAAAAAGTTTTAATATAACGTTTTCAACTTAATCCGATTCCTGACTTTCAGGGAGATGATAAATAACAATCTTTCGCTAAAGATTTTTTCCTTTATCATAAAAACGATGGCAAAGATACATAAAAATTATCATAAAAACAAATAATGATATTATTCCATTATAAATATGCAAATATTTTTATATGTTTTATCGCATAAATAAACAAATGATATATTTTTTAACATAAATATAAATAAAAAAAGTGTACCAATTATTTGATACACCTTCTTTATTAAGCTAGTAAATAACTTTACTCCGATTTTTCTTCTACAGCCGTAGACTCGTCCACAGATGGAGCTTCTGCTTCAACCTCTTGCTGTTTACTAGCAGCATCGGCTGCAGCTAACTCAGCTTTCTTTTTTGCTACTTCTTCTGCTTTTGCTTTATTAGCTTCTTTCTCTGCTTCTAAACGAGCCTTTTCTTCTGCCTTTGCTGCTTCGCGTTCTTTATCTTTAAAAGCCTGCGTTGAGTTTTGTTTGTCTTTCAACCAAGTCTGAAATTTTGATTCAGCAGTAGCTTCATCAAAAGCACCTTTTTTCACACCATCTAATAAGTGTTTCTTCATAAGTACACCTTCACGCGAAAGAATACTACGGGTTGTGTCAGTTGGTTGAGCACCTACTTGTAACCAATACAAAGCTCTTTCGAAATTCAAATCTATTGTAGCAGGATTAGTGTTCGGATTATAAGAACCTACCCTTTCAATAAATCTTCCATCACGTGGAGCCCTGCTGTCTGCAATTACGATCTTGTAGTACGCGTACCCTTTACGACCGTGTCTTTGCAATCTAATTTTTGTTGCCATGTTTGAATAATTAATTTAAGCTGTTTGTATTAGCGGGTGCAAAGTTAAACTAATTAATCAATTTAACCAACTTTTCATAAGGAATAAAGATAAGAAATCTCTTCTGCCCAGATACTTTCATTTGGTGTCTCTAATATTAACGGAATATCATCAAAATGGGGGTTATGCATAATCAATTCAAAAGTGGTAATACTCATTACTCCTTTTCCTATGCTATCATGTCGATCCACTTTTGTTCCTAATTCTTTTTTAGAATCATTTATGTGCATTCCTTTTAAATATGAGAATCCTATAACCTCATCAAAGTACAAAAAGGTTTTATTGAAACTTTCTGTTGTACGCATTTCATAACCAGAAGCTAATGCATGTGCTGTATCAATACATACTCCGACTCTGGATTTGTCTTCGACTTTATCAATAATCCCGGCAATTTGCTCGAATGTATATCCTATATTCGAGCCCTGTCCAGCTGTATTTTCAATAACTGCACATACACCAATAGTCTGATCCAGTGTACGATTTATAGATTCTGCTACTCGATGAATACAAGCTTCGATACTTATTTCGTTAAGATGGCTGCCTGGATGAAAATTTAGACGATCTAATCCTAATTGTTCACATCGTTGCATTTCATCCAAAAAGGCATCTCTTGACTTCCGGATTGCTTCTTTATCCGGATGACCTAAATTTATCAGATAACTATCGTGCGGCAAGATGTGTTTTGGCAGATATCCGTATTCATTACACCTTTCTTTAAAAAGCCTGATACTCTCTTCTGTCAAAGGAGATGCTTTCCATTGCCGTTGATTCTTTGTAAAGAAAGCAAATGCCCTTGCTCCTATTTGGTTTGCATTAACAGGAGTATTTTGAACTCCCCCGGATGCGCTGACATGCGCTCCAACATATTTCATATTTGATTTTTATTATTAGATTCATCTTCAGTTATACAACCTGTAAAATGATACTCTTGTTTAGCACGCTCAGACGAAACAGTAAAATAAACCATATTGGATTCAGCACATAATTCATTCTTGGAATTATATATTTCTGACTCAATAAATATAGCATTCCTCTTTTTATCCGTAATACGTCCTCTAATCATTAATAATGGTTCATCTGTTGATATACTTTTTAAAAATCTGGCCTCTAATCTGGAAGTAACACCTGTAGTCTGTAATTTTCTTACAATAATCCATCCGCCAATTTCATCCATTAAGGTACTTTGAACGCCGCCGTGTAGTGTATTCAGCCAACCTTGATAATATCCGTTGGGTTTCCAGTATGCTACCACATCATCACCATCTTCATAAAATTCCATATGAAGTCCTGATGGATTTGCAGGCGAACAGGCAAAACACATATAACCATCTAAGCCATTCCAAGGATTTATAATCTTTTTCATACATACAAAGAAAGAAATGATATGTTAGAAAACAAAAAAAGCCTCATTATTTTATGAGACTTAATTATAGCTATATGAAGAAATAATTCATTCTTCGTTTATTTCCGGTACAATAAAGTCTATAAAACATAAAGCTGCGATAGCTGTTCCATATCTTTTTTCAATTGTTATTCCTTCGGTGATGAAATTAAGTTCTCCTAAATAATAATCACCATATGTTTTTTGGTGAAGATCATTAATTACACGGATCAAGCGCGATTCCAATTCTTCTATACGGTATCGCCCACTAACTTCACAGACAAGACCTCCGATTTTTTCATCAAAATTCTCATCTTTATACATCCATGCATATACTACTCCTGCAGATACGAACTCATCCTGATAACCATGCGATATAGCCATAATTGTCTTCATTTCCGATCCGAAAGGTGGAAGATCGATTTCATCCATCGTAGCTAAATGGGCAGTTGCAGGGATAACAGAAGAATATGTCATGATATTAAAATCTGAAATATTAGCATCATAAAGAGCCATATGGTAAGAACCTGCATGTTTTTCCAAGTCTGATTCACCACTACCTTTTGTTATAAAAAAGGTGTTGGGAATTAAATTCCCTACTTTCTTTGACATCTACGATTATTTTTACTGTGTATATATTAATTATTTGAGGTAACAAAAATAGGAACAAATTTGATATTATCTTCATTCAATGTTGAAAAAACACCTTAATATATTAATAAATCAAAAAACGAGAACAAAACACTTCTTGCATATGTTAGAAATATGTAAGCGAATATTCATGATGATTAATAACAGTAAAAAAAGAATAACTTATGCTCAATTTGCTCCTAAGCATGCTTTTGCTTTTTACAAACAATCCAATAACTGATAAAAAAGAAAATGTTATGAAATTTGAATTAATTAAATTACCATATGCCACAAATGCATTAGAACCGGTAATTAGTAAACAAACTATAGAGTTACATCACGGAAAGCATTTACAAACTTATGTAGACAATTTAAATAAGCTTGTTCCGGGAACCCAATTTGAAAATTCAGAACTTGTATCCATAGTAAAAAATTCGGATGGTGGTATTTTTAACAACGCCGGACAAGTATTAAATCATAATCTGTATTTTACCCAATTCTCTCCTAACGGGGGAGGACAACCAACAGGCAGGTTAGCGGAAGCAATCAACTCCCAATGGGGTTCATTTGATAATTTCAAAAAAGAATTTGAAGAAGCGGGAACATCTTTATTTGGCTCCGGTTGGGTATGGCTGGCCAAAGACAATAACGGAAAGCTTTCCATAATAAAAGAAGCAAATGGTAGCAACCCTGTGACTAAAGATCTTACACCGGTTTTAGGTTTTGACGTTTGGGAACATTCCTATTATTTAGATTATCAAAACCGTAAGGCCGATCACTTAAAAGAATTATGGAAGATTATTGATTGGAATGTTGTGGGTGAGAGATACTGACAAACTTTCAATTATAAATTATAAAAATAAACCGCACGTTTAAAAGTCGTGCGGTTTTCTCTGCATATATAACTAACACTCTACGTAAAAAGGAAGAAAACAAACCTAATGAAGACTACTCAACTTACAAAATCCGACTTCTTAAGAAAAGTTGCCAATTATGAAGAACATCCAGACGAATGGGTTTTTAAAGGCGAAAAGCCTTGTATTGTAGACTTTTATGCCGAATGGTATGGGCCATGTAAAATGATTTCATCTATACTCGATGAATTAGCTACAGAATTTTCAGGAAAAATAGACATCTATAAAGTGAATACTGATAAAGAAGAGGATCTGGTTTCAGCTTTTGGCATTCGAAATATTCCTTCCGTTCTGTTTTGCCCACTAAATAAACGTCCACAAATGGCACGTGGAAATATGAGTAAATCTGAATTCAAAAAAGCAATACAGAATGTTCTCTTAAAGTAAAAGATTTATCTCGGTGCTTTTTGATACAGGTAAATAGCTATAAATATATAAATAATATTAGGAATCCATGCAGCAACCATCGGGCTAACAAACCCATTAATTGCAAATGTAGATGTAACAGTAGTAAATAAAATATAAGAAAAACTTAATCCGAGGCCAATACCAATATTTAGACCCATACCTCCTTTAATTTTTCTGGATGACAATGAAGCTCCTATACTAGTAAGAATAAAAGCAGCCATAATAGCTGCATACCGTTTATGATATTCAATTTCAAAAGACTGAATATTACCAATACCACGTTTTTTTTGTCTGTTTATATATGTTGCTAATTCCGGCGTAGTCATGGTTTCATTATCATTTACAGATATAAGGAAATCTGAGGGAATGATAGTAAGGGTTGTATCCTTCCTCGTACCCGTACTGATATGTTCACGCATCCCATCAAAGTCGCGTATCATATAATCGATTACAGTCCAGTTGTACAAACTATCATATTTTATTTGATTAGCAGTAAGGCGGGAGATCAAATGCTTATCTTCAAAATGTTCCAGTGAAAAACGATATCCCATTCTAGACTTATCATCATAGCGGTCAAAATAAGCGATAACACCCGGCTCAACTTCCAATTGAACATTACGGGCAAAGTCCACAGCTTTATTACGGATATATTTATTCTGAAAATCAATTCTCGTAACATTGGCAGGAGGAATGATAAAAGCATTCAGTACAAATGTAGCCAATGCTATTACACCGGCTGATATACCATATGGAAGCATTAAACGCCTGAAACTCATACCACAAGCCAACATCGCTATGATTTCGGATTTATCAGCCAGTTTAGAAGTAAAAAAGATTACAGCAATAAACGTAAATAAAGGGCTGAAAAGATTAGCAAAATAAGGGATAAAGTTTAGGTAATAATCAAAAATTATTTCCTTTAATTGTACTTCAGGCTTGAGAAATTTATCGATTTTCTCGTTTATATCAAATACTACTGAAATAGATATGATCAGAATAATTGCAAAGATATAAGTTCCAAGAAATTGTTTGATAATATACCAATCGAGCTTTTTTAATCCGAATTTCTTCATCATTTACAACCGGTTAGATAATTGGCGGACCATTCCGCTCTTCCAAGAAGTAAAATCACCTGCTAAAATATGTCTGCGGGCTTCTTTTACCAACCAAAGATAAAAAGCTAAATTGTGAATCGATGCTATTTGTAGTCCTAAAATTTCTTCCACCTTTATTAAATGATGTAAATAAGCTTTGCTATAGAGAGTATCAACATATGAATGTCCTTCTGGATCTATAGGAGAAAAATCATCTGCCCACTTTTTATTCCGCATATTTATGGTTCCAAATTTTGTGAAAAGTTGTCCGTTTCTACCATTACGTGTAGGCATAATACAATCAAACATATCCACTCCTCTTTCAATAGATTCAAGAAGGTTTACAGGCTTTCCTACCCCCATCAGGTAACGGGGTTTATCTTTTGGAAGTATTTCATTGACAACTTCGATCATCTCATACATTTTTTCCGTTGGTTCACCAACGGCTAATCCACCGATTGCATTACCATCTGCATATTTTGCAGCAACATATTCGGCCGCCTTTCTACGTAAATCAGTATAAATGCATCCTTGTACAATAGGAAAAAGACTCTGTCTGTATCCATATTTCGGTTCTGTATAATAAAATCTTTCTACACAACGATCCAACCAGTGCTCTGTAAGCTGAAGTGAATTTCTAGCATATTCATAATCGGCATCACCGGGACAACATTCATCAAAAGCCATAACAATGTCAGCTCCAATAGAACGTTGAATATCCATTACCCCTTCAGGTGTAAAAAAATGCTTTGAACCATCAATATGGGAGCGAAACTCAGCCCCTTCTTTATGAAGCTTGCGATTTTCGGAAAGAGAAAAGACTTGAAATCCTCCGCTGTCGGTCAAGATGGCACGATCCCAACTATTAAATTTATGTAAGCCCCCTACCCTTTCTAATATTTCAGTTCCAGGCCGAAGATAAAGATGATATGTATTTCCAAGTATAATAGGAGCATTTATATCATCCTTTAACTCAGTCATATGAACAGCTTTTACTGTTCCCTGAGTACCCACAGGCATAAAAATAGGTGTTTCAATTACTCCGTGATCAGTAGTAATTAAACCTGCCCGAGCATTCGACTGTGTGTCGTTATATTGCAATTTAAAATTCATAGTACAAAGATAATATAATTGAGCAGATCATTGAATACAGCATACAAAACGGGAAAATATCCTATTTCCCCGTTTTAGTTCATCAATCTTTAAATTTTTCAGAATCCAAAACCATCAATCTTAAATTCCTGTACTTCTTCTTCTGGTGGTAACTCGGCATGTTTATGAACTTTGTTTGGTTTAATAAGAATAGCACGATATGGATTCACAGGACAAATAGATTCGCAACCTCCACATCCTATGCATAACTCGGGTTCAACTTTTGGTATAGTCAATGTGCCTTCATACGGAACCATATGTACAGCTTGTGTAGGACAATGTTCCGAACAAGCTCCACAGTCGGTTCCTTCCGTATAAACAATACAGCGGTCGATAACAAAAGTTGCCACACCTACCTGTGTTATCTTCTTTTCTTCTACAGTTAACGGCTTTATAGCGTGAACAGGGCAAACATCCGCACAAATTGTACATTCATAGTTACAGTAGTTCGACCGATAAGAAACGTATGGGCGAAGCATATAACTAAAACCATATTCTAAACCTGCAGGTTTCAATACTTGACTTGGACATTTAACTACACAAATGTGGCAGCCAGTACATTTATCTTTAAACCGTTCAAGGTTTACAGATCCGGGAGGCGTAACGGGACCCCAGTCTTCACTTGTAGATAGTGTGCCGTTATCCTGGGCATTTTTAGCAATAGAGTAAACAACAGGTAAAGAAACCGCTATGGTTGCACCTATAGTAAGAAATGAACGCCGGCTCTTTACAACACTTTGTTCTTGCATAACGGGAGACACAACTTCAATAGATTCTCCCTTTTTATAAAAAGGCTTAAAACGATATTGCAATGCTCCTTTTATACAGGAACTTGTACAATTAAAACAGGTTACACATCGCGATGTGTCGACTATCATCCCTTTACTATCAATAGCTTCTGCTTTACATGTACGTTCACAATTACCACATGAATTACAAACAGAACCATCAAAAGAAATACGGAAAAATGAATAACGTGAAAAAATACTCAATAATGCACCAACAGGGCATAAAGTATTGCAGAACAAACGTCCGCGAAATATTACCATAAAGGTAAAAGTAAGCAGAGCGATTATTCCAGCTATTAATCCCGATACTGCTACTGTTTTAATGGTAACATGGTAAAGCGAATAATTGTCGAAACTCATTAACCAATCCGCCAAAATATTATTTCCCCAGATAATAACCGGACGAAATAAATTTGTGGCGATACGCCCGAAATTACTGTAAGGGTCTAGCCATAGTATAAGTTCTGTTATACTAAAAAGAGCCAAAAGAATAGTAATCACTAATAACAAATACCTGAACATATTTAAAGGTTTACGATAAAAAAACCTTCTGCTACCTTTTTTCTTTTTTTTCCCCAAAGAAAAAAGCCGGTTAATTATATCTTGAAAAACTCCTGCAGGACATATAACTGAGCAATAAATCCTACCGAAGAGTAAAACCAGAATTAATTGAAATACAATAATAGCAACAGCTCCGCTTAAAATAGCCGGAACAATTTGAAAATGCAATAATGTATGCAATGAATTAGGGAGTTTACCAGTAAAGTCAAGGAAATAAATCAGAATAGGAATGAAAAAGAGGATTGCAAGTAACACCCGCAATCCCTTCATATAATTAGTCTGTTTCTTCATTTATTATATCTTGATACGTTTGATGTTTATCTTACTTAAATCAGTTGATCCGAGTTTCAGCGATTGACCTTTGCCGATATGCCCGACAGCTTCCATATCTAATTTCTTAACCTGATTAAATAAGCCCAAAGCGGCAGTATCAATTTCTACAATATTAGGAGATATAAGTAATGATTTGATAGTAGCAACATCTGCTGCGCTCTTTCCTTGAGGACCGTTCTGGTGCATCATACGGTAGGCATCCACTATATTAAGAACCGGTTTCTTTTCCCATGTACAAATATCTGCAATACATTGTTGTAAATCATTACTATGAAAAAAACGACGATCCCAGACAATTCCCATATAGTTTTTCATAGCACAAGATAATTTGGCTCCACCATGATTTTTTAATATAGGTACATTTAGCCAGGCATCAGCTTCTAGTAAAGCTTCATGAATTTTAGCGTTTTTTATGTTTATCCCTTTCGGTATGGATACTTCTTTATAATATTTTTCATCATTTGCAGGAACGACTAGGGCGCCAGCTTCTCTCGCAGCTTTAGCTATACCGCTCGAGTCATAACATTTCTGCCAGTTATCGCATGTGTGGTCAAATACTGTTACTTTTGATGCACCGGCATCTAAACATCTTTTTACTAATGCTTTTATCAGTTCAGGATTTGTGTTTCCTGCCAGTTCAGGAGTACGGTCCCAACCAATATTAGGCTTTATTACAACCTTTTGTCCTCTTTTAATATATTTGCCCATTCCACCCAGAGTTTCCAATGCTTTATCAAGCATTGCCTCAGGTTCACCACCCATAACTGCCACCAAATCAGGAGCAGTCTGTACTGCCATTGAATTTGAGGATAAAGCAGCCTGTAATCCATCAAAATTGAAGGTAAGGGCAGCGCCCGCTACCATGCTGGTCTTTAAGAATTCACGACGTTTCATTGTAACTTATTGGTTTAAGATGATCATTAGTAAAACAAAGATAACTAATTTTTATAAAAGATAATGGGATATGTCCAAAATGTAATAGATCGCAATGTATAATAACTCATTGATAAAAATATCAATCCATACTATTATATGTAACAGTTCAGAAATAGAGACTCTATAAAATAAAAAAGGTTTAATGATCAAAGAAAATGTAATAATATCTAAAGGATTTCTCTTTTTATATTTCTTACAGCATTAATTCAGATCATTTCCGCTGTCATCAGATATTATGTTACCTATATGGTGAGATAAAAATAATCTATGATAAACATTCATATGTAAAAAGATAAATATTGAGAAAATCTGAACTTATATAATTTCTGCCCTGAGTTAATTAGATCTTATTCATCATGATACATGAAAAATGCAAATTTTGAAATATTAAATAAAAATAAAATTGGAAATTTCGAATGTATTCAATAAATCAATTAACTTCCTGTATATAAACAGGTAAAACTTTTCATAAAGGGAACTGCTATTCCTAAAAATATATTAATTTGGCATTATTATAAAACAATCTATTGAAATATCTGTTATATTTACACAACACGAATTAGAATAAATAGTTAACAAAAGGTTAGTCTCAAAAGGAGGGTTGCTTGTGAAAGTATCCCTTTTTGTTTTTTTACCTCATACTTTTCTATTCTGTTAATTACTTGTCATTCGTTTTATTATACTATATGCATTAATTATTCCCAATTCACCAGCTTTGCTTAAGTCTGCAATTCCCCTGTTAGCATCACCCTGCGAAAGCCTAGCCAATCCACGGTTAAAATAAGCCTCGGCAAAATCTGGATCACGCTGAATAGCTTCATCGTAATCAAGAATTGCAGCGCGGAAATCACGTTGTGCACATCGTAAATTACCTCGATTAAAATAAGCATATACAAAATCTGGATTCAGTTTTATCACTGTATCATAATCACGAACAATCTGTTCATGTTCATAAGCTCGGCTATTGTCCTTTATTTTTGTAGCATTTACATCATTTAATGATGGAGAAGCATTAAGCTTACCTGTCTGAAGATTCATACTCATAACAGATATATTACTGGCTTCTTCTGTCAGCTGCGACATAGTATACTCTAATTGTTTATACCTCACTACAGCCCTATTAAAATAGGCCATAACAAAATCAGGATCGATCTCCACTACCTTAGTAAAATCTTTCAAGGCTTCAGAAAAATCCTGTACCAGCATAAAATCAATACCTCGTCCAAAATAAGCATTTGCATCATTCGGTTGTTGAGCCATACGTGAGGAATAATCGTTTATTGAAGTGAAATGTGCAGCTATCTGGTCTTCAGTTAAAGGAGCTTCTTGATTGGTTAAACGTAATTTACGAGGGAATACCATTTGATTATTAAAATCTTCAACCATTTTATCATAATATACTATCTTCTTGACCTGATCTGCTTTTTCATAATATGTCAAAACAAATAAAGGTTCGAGATCAACTCTTACATTCCGATCCTGCACTCTGCCTCTTACATCACTTTGATATTTACTTTTTCTTACTTCTTCTTTATCATATACAACCAAACGATTAAATTTATCTATGTTCTTGTCAGATTGTTCACGTGTATTAGCATCCGCCGGTTCATTTGCTGTAGTAGATGAGGAACTACCCAACACACCTGCCTGACGTTCTTTAGTAAGTTTTTCTTCAATTTCGAAGGCTTTCCAGTAATCACGATCCGCCCCTGCATTATCACGCATCTTCCTCTTGGCTTCAGAACGGCTGTAATAGCCAGGAATAAAATTGGGGTATTGATTGAGAACGACATCAAAATCTTGAACAGCTCCCGCATAATCTCCGGTTTCATAACGGAGCAAAGCGCGGTTATAGTAAGCCATATAATTGTCTGGCTCCTCTTCAATGACTACATCAAAGTCTTCAATAGCACGGTTATTGTCACCTACCTGGAACCGTAAAAGCCCACGGTTGAAACGGGCTATCAGATTCCGGCTATCCCAACTGATCACCTGATCATAATCCGCCATTGCTCCACGCAAATCATTCATCTGATAACGAACAAGACCACGATTTATATAAAAACCGCTTTCCCTAGTATTTAACCGGATAGCTTCATTTAAGTCAGATAAAGCATCATTCAGGTCATTCTGCTGATAGTGAAGAATGGCCCTGTTACCATAAGCTGGAGCATAATAAGGGTCTAATTCAATAGCTTTGTTATAATCCTGCAAGGCTTGAGTAGTATCGCCTTTCTCTAAATACATAGCTCCCCTGGTAAGATAATTCATCGAATAATTGGGATGAGCTTTCATTAAATCATTGAATACGACTTCCGCACCGTCAAAATCATTTTTCTGAATATAAGCTACTGCTTTATTAACAAGCATCTGCCTGTCTTCAGGCCTGAATTCTAATCCTTTATTATAATCATCAATCGCACCTTCATAATTGTCCTGACTCTGACGCGCTATTCCCCTGGCAAAATAGGCCTGTACTAAAAAAGGGTTCCGTTGAAGACACAATGAACAGTCTTCTTCGGCACCCTGGTAGTCGTCAAGGTTTATTTTAGCGACAGCCCTGTAAAAATAGGGTTCTGCCAACCAGGGCTTGGCTTTAATTACTTGATTAAAATATTGAATTGATAGGACATAATCTTCAAAATATAAAGCATTACGTCCTATCATAAGTACTCTGTCTGTATTAATCTGCGCAAATATCGATAGTGAACAGAGGGATAATATTATTGAGAATATTGCCTTCTTCATTTGGTATAAAATGATTGAAAGGCAAAAATAAGTAATTTATCTTACTTCGGCTCTATTTTTATCATCAAATGATCTTTACCGATTTTGTCACCTTCTTCTATGTATATATGCTTTATACAGCCTGTTACAGGAGAAACAATACGATTTAACATTTTCATTGCTTCATGTATTAACAATAATTCTCCTTCTTTAATTTTTTGTCCTTCCTTCACCTCAATCTGCATAACAGTACCCGGCAATGTAGAATATATTTCACCTTCTGCGTGTTTATGCCATACCGGACGGTTTTTGTATTTCTTAGTAAGAAATGTTTTATATTTTCGTGCCGTGACAACAAAGTCGACCAGCTCATTATTGTTTGTTTCCATATTTCTAGTATATTATTAAAATACTTGATTAAAACGGAGGGATACCATGCTTTTTAGCAGGCCTGTTTTCTTCCTTTAATACAGAAAGCTTCAAGGCATGAAGCAATAACGACCGTGTTTCCTTTGGTTCAATTACAGAATCTATAAATCCTTTTGAAGCTGCAACATACGGATTAGCGAACTTTTCAATATATTCCCTGACCTTTTGCTGGCGGACCGCATCCTGATCTTCAGCTTCCATTATTTCTTTCCTGAAAATAATATTCGCTGCGCCTTCAGGTCCCATAACAGCAATCTCAGCACTTGGCCATGCAAACATAAAGTCTGCACCCAAATGACGGGAGTTCATAGCTATATAACCACCACCATATGCCTTACGTAATATGACCGTGATCTTAGGAACAGTTGCTTCTGAATATGCGTACAGAACTTTTGCCCCATGACGGATCACACCTGCATGTTCCTGATCTACTCCCGGCAAATAGCCAGGCATATCCTCTAAAGTAATAATAGGGATATTGAAAGAGTCACAGAAACGGATAAAACGAGCTGCTTTATCAGAACTATCACAATCCAGTACTCCTGCTAAAACCATAGGTTGATTGGCAACAAATCCTATGGTCTCACCACCCATACGTCCAAAACCTATAACTATATTTGCAGCCCATAACTCCTGTATTTCAAGAAAATCGGAATCATCTACTATACATTTAATAATATCGCGTACGTCGTAAGGTAATTTCGGATCGGAAGGTATTACATTCTCAATATTAAGTTTAGTACTGGGCTCTTTCGGTTCAATCGACTTGGCCTTTCTTGAATTATTCCAAGGTATAAAGCTCACAAGTCGTTTGATTTGGTCGAAGCATTCAAGTTCGCTCTTTGCATAAAAATGAGCATTCCCGGTTATCTCAGCGTGAACACGGGCACCTCCCAAGTCCTCCATTGAAATATCTTCACCTAATACCGTTTTAATTACATTCGGGCCGGTTATGAACATTTTAGAAATATTCTCAACTACAAATACAAAATCAGTCAATGCCGGAGAATAAACTGCGCCTCCCGCACAGGGTCCTAATATAAGTGAAATCTGCGGAATGACTCCCGATGATATTGTATTACGATAAAAAATTTCTCCATATCCTGCTAATGCCTGAACACCTTCCTGTATACGCGCACCACCCGAGTCGTTTATACCTATTATAGGGCACTTCATTTTCAAGGCATGATCCATGATCTTTGTAATTTTGCGAGCGTGCTGAAGTCCTAAAGACCCTCCCGCAACTGTAAAATCCTGAGCATAAATACAAACCGGGGCTCCGAAAATAGTACCGGTACCCGTAACAACTCCGTCACCGGGAAAGTCTTTTTTATCCATTCCAAAATCACGACCATCATGTTTTACAAACATGTCGTATTCATGAAAAGAATTAGGATCTAAAAGTAGAAGAATACGTTCGCGGGCAGTAAGCTTACCCATAGCTACTTGTTTCTCAATAGCCGCTTCTCCCCCGCCCTTCTCAACGACCGCTTTTCTTTCGCGTAGAGCCTGAATGTTTTTGTTTAAATCTGTCATAAAGATTGATTTATTGGGTTTTAATCATTTTCCCACAGCCTTTACTCTGTAAGAGCAACTTGCTGTTCCTTTTATTATATTATTTAGTTTTCCTTTGTTCAACTGCTTACGGATCGGCGATATATTATCGATAAATACATGTCCTTCAAGATGTTCACACTCATGCTGTACTATACGTGCCGCAAAGCCTTCAACGGTTTCCTCCTGCTCTTCAAAATTTTCATCCATATACTTGATATGGATTTTAGCTGCCCGTGTTACTTTTTCATGAATTCCCGGAAGACTAAGACAACCTTCTTCAATGCTTATCTCCTCCTCACTTTTTTCCACGATATGAGGATTTATCATTACACGTTTAAAATCTTTACATTCAGGAAAATTATCAGATACAGGACTCGCATCAATCACCAAAAGGCAGATAGATAAACCAACCTGTGGAGCCGCTAAACCCACACCATCTGCATGATACATAGTGTCAAACATATTAGCTACCAACTGCTTTAGTTCGGGATAATTTTGTGGCACATCTTCAGCTTTTTGCCTCAACACCGGATGACCATATAAATATACTGGTAAAATCATATTATTATAAATGAGATATTTTTTTACTTTCCAAATAAGATTGCAGGATGATTACAGCACTAATCTCATCCACTAATGCTTTATCCTGTCTCTTTTTCTTCTTTACTCCACCTTCGACCATAGCTTTTTGAGCTAATAGGGAAGTGAAACGTTCGTCATAATATTGTATGGGAATATAAGGGATAATTCGTTTGAGATGAGAAACAAAAGCATCGATATACTTCATATTCTCAGATACTTCGTTATTCATTTGCTTAGGATAACCTATAATAAATAAGTCTACCGTCTCACGTGAACTATAATCACGAAGGTAATTAACCAACTCTGCACTTGAAACAGTTGTTAGTCCATTGGCAATCAGCTGCAAATTATCAGTCACAGCAATACCGCAACGTTTTCGCCCGTAATCAATGGCTACTATCCTTCCCATGGGCTACAAAGATAATATAAAACAAGAAATTATTACACAAAAAAAAGAAAAGTGTGCAGTTTTGATTTTCAATAGGCGTTTCTTTCGCCTTTAAACATATTAAGTACAGTTACAATGATAATCTTAAGATCAAGAAAGAACGACCAGTTTTCTATATACCAAACATCCCTTTTTACACGGCCTTCCATCTGTTCCAAAGTCTTGGTTTCTCCTCTGTATCCTGTAACCTGCGCCCATCCTGTTACACCCGGTTTAACCAAATGACGAACCATATACCTGTCAATTAGTGCTGAATATTGTTCTGTATGTTTGAGCATATGAGGGCGGGGCCCGACCACAGACATATCGCCTATTAATACATTCACAAATTGAGGGAATTCATCAAGGTTAGTTTTTCTCAGAAAATTACCTAAACGTGTTTTTCTCGGATCATCTTTAGCAGCCTGTTTAACATCTGCAGTTGTATTTACTTTCATTGTGCGGAATTTGTAGCAGGTAAATTCATGGCCATATATTCCGGTTCGTTTTTGCTTAAAAAGGATCGGTCCAGAAGATGTCATTTTTATCAATATACCCAGAACTACATAAAGTATTGGATATATAGTCAACAAAACGAACAAGGAAAATACAATATCGAAACCTCTTTTCAATGCTCTGTTATATGCGGATTGTAATGGTTCCCTTCTAACGGAAAGTAAAGGTATAGATACCATCATTTCCATTACAAGGCTCTTTTTGACATTCCGGTAAAATTCAGGAACAATATAAAAACGAATCATATTTTTCTCAGAAAAGTTGAGAAGTTTCAATATTTTTTCATCCTGGGTACCTGGTAACGTGCAATATATTTCATCAATATCATTACTTAAAACATAATTGCTAACTTCATCCGTATTCCCTAAATAATTAGGTAAAACATCTTTTAATACTATATTATCATCAAAAAAACCCATAACAATAAAGCCATAAGTCATTTCATCCTTCATTACACGGTACAATTCCATACCATTCTTACCTGCACCAATGATAATAACTTTCTTAAAATTGTATCCTTTTTTTCGGTATATTTTAAGGATTACACGCACCATAACCCGCCATAAAGCAAAAATTACGACTAATACAGCATAGTAAACAATTAAAAATGTAGCTAAAGCGTCTCCTACATTAAGGAATATGAGGCAAGTTGCAAATAGAAAAATAAAAAAAGTTATTAAAAGAATAGCTCGCTGAACAATTTTATCAATGAAAACAACAGAAAGGTGTAATTGTATAGGTACAAAATAAAGAGCGAAAAAATAACAAAAATTGAGAAGGAGAATAATTTCCTTTAAATTTGGAGTTAGAGCATTTGTATAAAAACTTCCAAGTCCAGAATATACTAAAAAGAATAAAAGATTTAATATAATCAAATCTCCTACTCCAATTAACCATTGAATTAAGTATCCCCGTTTCTTATTAACTTCCATGCTGAACTTAAAGACCAACAAAAGTAAGTAAATTTTCGGGCAAAAAAAAGACTGCGCAATATGTGCAGTCTTTTTCAAAGTATAAATTTATATTTTATCTTGGTTCAGCAGTCATGATAACTACACGGTTCCAATTATTTACACTATAAGGTTGTTCATCAGAACCTCTCCATTCAATAGTGATTTGATTGGAATTAATACCATATTTTTCAATAAGTTCTTTTGCAACTGCTTTAGCGCGTCTTTCTGAAAGACCCATATTATAAGAAGAAGTACCAGTATCTCTGTCAGCATAACCCACAACTTTAATAGGTACATTGTTTTCTTTAACAAATTCTGCAGTATTAAAGATATTAATTTCTTGATTTCTGTCAATTCTTGAACTATTGATACGGAAATAAACCACATTTTCAGCAAAATTGTTTACGATAGTTGTAGGTACAACTTCGGGACAATCTGGACAAGAACGCGGACGTCTGCTTAATTCCTCATTTTCAGCACGTAATGAATTGATCTGGCTATTCAAATCGTTTAATAAAGCATAATCCATCGGCTCGATCACTTCAAAGTCTGTTCTTCCCAATTTAAATGTCAAACCTGCCGATACCTGAACAATACCATCAGATAATTTATCCTGACGGATACGGTTATATTCTTCGTTCAGCAACATTCCCTGAGCTTCAAGATTTAAATCAACACGTTTGCCTAAGCGGAATGACATTAAAATACCTGCATTTAGCGTAGGACTTTCTGTTCTTGGTATATTCTGTTCATCTTTACTCCAACGCTGAGAATAACCTAAACCGATCCAAGGAATAAAACGGAATACTCTAGATTCACGATAAGGAGCCCAGTAATTAGTTATATCCCACATAAAGTCAAGATGTCCTCCTGCAAAATAGTTATGCTGTAAGAACATCGTAGGAGTACTCTCAACATATCCGTGGAGTGCACCACCTGTACCCTGTACACGCATTGCAAAATAAGGATTGAACCATTTACCAATAGAAAGTTGTGGAGTAGCCGTCAGGCGATCCATAAAGTCCTGCTTGGAGTTATCATCTCCAAATAACATAGTACCAGCACCAGCAATTGAAATAAACCAATTGTCACCACCTCTATTTTTCTTGAAATTTGTTTTCGCACCTGTCTCAGTACTAAAGCCGATTTGTGGTTGTGCCTGTTGGGCTGATACTGAAAGAACAAAGCATGACAACAATGCTAAAGTCAAAAATTTTGTTTTCATATTCATCAACATTTAATTAAACAATCATTTTACCAAATATATCTTATTACGAACGGTTAAACTTGGAGCAAATTTAACTCTTTTTTCCATTATAACAAGGAATTTCTTTAAAATGTTTCAGCCTATTCAAAATAATTCAAAATTTTATATCCCCCTTCTTTTAAGTATGATTCTTTTTTCATAACCTTTATGTCATTATGCATCATATCCTCTATTAATGAGGATAATGAGTACTTAGGCTCCCACCCTAATTGTTTTTTTGCTTTTGTGGGATCACCGATAAGCAGATCAACTTCTGTCGGTCTGAAATAATTATGATCCACTCCAACAACTTCCTCGCCTATTCTTTTCGTTAAATTATCCAAATACGCTTCGCCTACTTTTTGTGTAAATTTTTCTTTATCTATTGTACTTATACTTGCAGCTTCATCTATACCTTCGCCTTTAAATTCAACACCAATTCCAATTTCATTGAAGGATTTTTCTATAAAGTTACGTATAGTTGTGGTTACTCCTGTCGCAATAACATAATCATCTGGTTTATCCTGTTGCAATATCAGATACATAGCACGTACATAATCTTTTGCATGTCCCCAGTCGCGTTTGGCCGAAAGATTACCCATGTATACTTTCTGTTGCATACCTAAAGCAATACGGGATATAGCCCTTGTTACCTTACGTGTAACAAATGTTTCACCTCGCAATGGTGACTCATGATTAAAAAGTATGCCGTTCGAGGCATGGATATTATATGCTTCCCTATAATTTACCGTAATCCAATAACCGTATAATTTTGCAACGGCGTAAGGACTTCTGGGATAAAAAGGTGTAGTTTCTTTTTGTGGAACCTCCTGTACTAAACCATAAAGTTCAGAAGTTGATGCCTGATAAATACGTGTTTTATCTGTTAAATTTAGCAGACGAACGGCTTCCAATATCCTTAAAACTCCGATTCCATCTGCATTAGCAGTATATTCCGGTGTATCAAAACTAACCTTTACATGGCTCATGGCAGCCAGATTGTATATTTCGTCCGGTTGAGTTTCACCTATAATACGTGTAAGATTGAGGCTGTCCGTTAGGTCTCCATAGTGTAAGATAAGGTTTCTGTTTTCCATATGCGGATCCTGATAAAGATGATCGATCCGTTCTGTATTGAACATAGATGAACGGCGTTTAATACCATGAACCGTATATCCTTTTTTAATTAAATACTCTGCTAAATATGCGCCATCCTGACCGGTTATTCCCGTAATTAATGCAACTTTACCCATTTCCGTTAATTATCTATATTGTTTAAATACCATTTATATAATCGCTCAACTCCTTCTTTAATTCCTATTTTGTGATGCCACCCTAAACTATGTAATTTGCTGACATCGGTAAGTTTTCTCATCGTTCCATCCGGTTTTGAAGTATCAAAAAGCAATTCGCCTTTAAATTCAATGGTATCTTTAATTAACATCGCCACCTCTTTTATTGAAATTTCAATACCTGTGCCTATATTAAGGTGAGTATTTCTAATCTCTTTATTTTCTGGTTTCAGATTTAAAAAATCAATATTTTCCATTACATAAACTGATGCATCGGCCATTTCTTCACTCCACAAAAATTCACGGAGTGGTTTCCCTGATCCCCAAAGTTCAACCTCACTACTTCTGATTCCATACTTATTGAGAATATTAATAATTTTCTCTTTAGATGAATCACCTCCTACTTTTTCAACATTTCTTACTGATAAATCCTTTCGTAAAGTATCCCAATCATTCTGATATAAACATTTCGCTAAATGTATTTTCCGGATCATAGCTGGAAGAACATGCGATTTTTCCAGATCAAAGTTATCATTCGGACCATACAAGTTGGTAGGCATTATTGCTATAAAATTGGTCCCATATTGTATATTATAACTTTCACACATTTTAATACCGGCAATCTTTGCTATCGCATAAGGTTCATTTGTGTATTCCAAAGGAGATGTAAGCAAACTGTCTTCACGCATAGGTTGTACTGCATCCCGAGGATAAATGCAAGTACTTCCAAGGAAAAGCAGTTTTCTTACATTATTCGTATACGCTGCATGGATCACATTACTTTGAATCATTATATTTTGATAAATAAAATCAGCTCGATACGTATTATTAGCTACAATTCCACCTACACGTGCTGCTGCAAGAAATACATATTCAGGTCTTTCAAAAGCAAAAAATTCATTTACCTCAAGCTGGTCAGTTAAATCCAATTCGTCAGAAGTACGAAAGACAAAATTGGTATATCCTTTTTCTTTAAGGTTTTTAAGAATAGCAGAACCAACCAGACCTTTGTGTCCTGCAACATATATTTTAGAATTTTTATCCATCAAATTATTACTGCTCTTTTTTATTTAATATTTTTTGCAGGTATTGCCCATATTGATTTTTCAACATAGGTTGAATTAATTGTGAAAATTGGGTTTCATTGATCCATTTATTTTTAAATGCAATCTCCTCTAAACATGCAATTTTCAACCCCTGCCTTTTTTCAATAACCTCTACAAAAGTAGATGCCTCGGATAACGAATCATGGGTTCCCGTATCCAACCATGCAAAGCCTCTGCCTAATAATTGCACTTTAAGTTCATTACGTTTCAAAAACTCTTGATTTACTGCTGTTATCTCGAGTTCACCACGGGGTGAAGGTTTAATGTTTTTAGCAACTTCAACTACTTTATTAGGATAAAAATACAATCCTACTACCGCATAATTTGAACGAGGACAATCCGGTTTTTCCTCAATACTAAGTACATTACCTTGCTGATCAAATTCAGCTACGCCATATCGTTCAGGATCGTTAACATAGTATCCAAACACTGTGGCTTTCTGTTCATCTTCTGCTGTTTTAACTGCTTCCGCCAGCATGGATGTAAAACTCTGGCCATAAAAGATATTATCGCCTAACACCAAACATGCAGAATCGTCTCCAATAAAATCGGCACCTATAATAAAAGCTTGTGCTAAACCATCCGGAGAAGGTTGCTCCGCAAATTCAAATCTTACTCCTATATCCGAACCATTTCCGAGAAGTCGTTTAAAACCGGGTAAATCGTCCGGAGTAGAGATTATAAGTATTTCACGGATGCCTGCCAACATTAGTACCGAAACAGGGTAATAAACCATCGGTTTATCATAAATAGGCAATAATTGTTTAGAAACACCTTTTGTAATAGGATATAAACGGGTTCCCGATCCACCAGCCAAGACAATGCCTTTCATAATAATTATGTAGTTTTTATTTTACATGTTAAGCTGGCAGCAAAAATAGTTAAATTAATTTGTTATCCCAAAATACGTTACAAATCTCAGATATTATGATGTAAAGTCGTAAACTTTTTATGTATTAATTTATTTTTCGGATGTCTCCAAATCCTGTAACTAGGATATTGGCTGCAATATTCCCTTTGTATTGAATATCTCCTGTATCCGAAACGGAAGCATTCAAGGTTTGGATATATTTACTTATAAATCACCACTACCTGAAACATGGCATTCCATATATATAACTTTAAAATCAAACACTTTGATATCACCCGCACCACTTACGTTATCTTCAATTTCATCACAAATTAATTCCTCTGCTACTAAATCTCCCACTCCGCTGATTTGACTATTTAACCATTCTATTTTAGCTGGCTGATCCATTTTGATATCAATGGCACCACTAATTGAAATTTCTAAACGTTCGGATTCTAAAGTGCTTTGTATAGATAAATTAATACACCCTGATGCATATACTCAGTTCAAATAGTTGGAACTCCCTCTTATTTCCATCCGGCTTGGAGGAATAGTACTTCCTTTTTTTAGTTGTGATGATGAGATTATCTCCGGATGAATCAATATTCAAAAAAACAAATTTTCATCCATTGTGATAGACAACGAATGATTTTCTTCAGTTTGCGTATAATAAAAAAGCAGACTTTTATACATTTTCTTATTAAATGACTGTCTACTTCATTCTATTCTTCCTCCAATATTTATATCATTAAGCGGATAGATAATGATTTCTTTAGTTACAATGTTTCCATTTCCTCTTATCGCGGCGGCATTAATATCCGTGAATGAACAGTGGTCAGCACGATGAATATAAAGTAAAATATATTTCTTATTTTCATAACTCTCATAATGTAAATTAAACCCACTGTTAGTTTATACGTGATTTTTACTGAAAAAATTGCATAAATATTAATTTTGTTTTCAATTTGTTTAAAAAAATAGCAGGGGAGCAATTGCCATCCCTGCTATACAAAAAAGAATCACTTATTTCTTTATTTTTCTTTTACAGAGAATGAATAAGGGAAATCCTCTATATTCACCCCCCTGTTTACATTCGGTTTATCACTCATTTTTATAATAAGTTCTCCTCCTTTATGCAAGTCATCATGTTTAAGATAAGTTTTTGAGTTTTGAAGACCATTAAATGAAACAGACTCGATATACCTATTCTTATCATTATTATCCGGAGCATTAATAATAAGTTTATTTCCATTTTCAAAAGCTACCGTAGCTTTTTTAAATAGAGGAGCACCCATAACGTATTCATCAGTACCGGGGCAAACAGGATAAAATCCCAAAGCAGAGAAAACATACCAGGCAGACGTTTGCCCGTTATCTTCATCACCGCAATATCCGTCCGGACCCGGTGTATACATCCTGTTCATTACCTCCCTGAGCCAATATTGTGCTTTCCAGGGCTCACCTGCATAATTATACATGTAGATCATATGTTGGATCGGTTGATTCCCATGAGCATAGTTACCCATATTCATTACTGTCATTTCACGTATCTCATGAATAGGGAAACCGTAATAGCTATCATCGTATAACGGCGGTACTGCAAAAACGGAATCCAGCATTTGAACAAAATTCTTTTTCCCGCCCATCAGGTCGATCAATCCCTGCGGGTCATGGAATACCGACCAGGTATAGTGCCAGCTGTTGCCTTCAGTAAATGCATCCCCCCATTTTAACGGGGAAAAAGGAGATTGAAATACTCCATTTTCATTTTTCCCGCGCATCAAGCTCGTTTCTTTATCAAAAAGGTTTTTGTAATTCATGGCACGCTTGGCAAACAGATCAATTTCTTTTTTCGGGCGTTTTAACTCTTTGGCAATGGTATAAATACACCAGTCGTTATAAGCATATTCAAGTGTACGGGCAGCATTTTCATTAATTTTTACATCGTATGGCACATATCCGAGTTTATTATAATATTCATGCCCCCACCGGCCGGTCGAACGAACTTTCGGATGAACGTTTTCAGTACCATGAATAAGACCTTTATATAAAGTTTCGAGGTCATCCACTTTAACTCCCTTCATGTAGGCATCCACCAAAACCGAAGCCGAATTGTTACCGACCATACAATCACGATGTCCCGGGCTGGCCCATTCAGGGAAAAAGCCGCTTTCTTTATATGTATTGATCAAACCTTCCTGAATTTCTTTATTCACAGAAGGGAACATTAAATTTAAAAAAGGAAATAAACAACGGAACGTATCCCAGAATCCGGTATCCGTATACATAAAACCGGGTAAAACTTTTCCGTTATAAGGGCTGTAATGAACAACATTTCCATTAGCATCTATTTCATGCAATTTACGAGGGAAAAGCAATGAACGGTACATACAGGAATAAAATGTACGGTACTGGTCCAAATTACCACCTTCAACTTTAATCGTTCCCAACACCTTGTTCCAAGCCTCTTTCCCTTTACCTACCAACGTATCGAAACTATCGTTACCTAATTCTTTCAGATTTATTTCAGCCTGCTCAAAACTAATAAATGATGAAGCCACCTTAGCATGAACAATTTCACCTTTTTTAGTTTTAAAACCGATAACAGCACCTGTATGCCCGGCGGTTTTTTCCTTAATACTTTCATTCATTATGCCATCAGCAAACAGCACATTATAAGTAAAAGGTTTCTCAAATTCTACAATAAAAAAGTTTTTAAAATTCTCGGGAACACCTCCACTATTACGAGTCGTATACCCGATTATACGGTTCTTTTCCGGAATAATCTTAATATATGAACCCCTGTCAAAAGCATCTATTACCATATAAGAGTCGTTGCTTTCCGGGAAAGTAAAACGAAACATTGCCGCCCGCTCTGTCGGTGTTATTTCCGTAACCACATCGTGCTCGGCAAGATATACCTTGTAATAATATGGCTTAGCTATTTCACCTTTATGAGAGAACCAGCTGGCTCGTTGTTCTTCGTCAAATACAGGTTTACCCACGACCGGCATAAGAGAGAACTGCCCGTAATCATTAATCCACGGACTCGGTTGGTGGGTTTGCTTAAATCCCCTTATTTTATTGGCGGTATACATATATGTCCATCCGTTACCCATTTTTCCGGTTTGTGGGGTCCAGAAATTCATTCCCCACGGACGTGCTATAGCCGGATACGTATTACCGGTAGAAAGTTCAAATGTAGACTGTGTACCCATCAAAGGATTAACATATTCCACCGGGTCGAATATTCCTTCATAAGCCATAATCGGTTGTCCGACAAGCAAGAGAAAAGCTATATATATAGCCATAAAACATTTTTTCATGATATAAATCAAATTAGTAAGTTTTCCAACACAAAAATAATATAATGAATAATCATAATAAAAGTAAGCGATGTAATTATTTCCCAAAATTCAATAATTACTTGTTTCTATTACAATATATAATTACTTTGATATAATATATTAGTCAATAAAAAACCCGGAAGTTAACCTTCCGGGCATTAATAATTTTTGAATCGTTAATTATTTACCTGTAATAGCTTGTAAAAATTACGGGTAACTTCACCAGTAGTAGATTGGACTCTGCAATGTATCATATAATTTCCTTTTTCCTTAAATGAAATACAAATATTTGATGTGTTACTATCCCTAACCTCAACATTGTTTGATGGAGTAACTAACCATACAAAAAAACAATCAGCGGGTAAAGGTTTATCCGTATATGCTGTATAGCATTCCATTAACCCTACCCACGGCATATCAGGACCATAAATATTTGTAACATTCGGTAATGAACTCATAGTTGAATTTAATGGTGAGTAAACTTCTGTTTCAACTCTTTTATTAATCTCAACTAAATTCTGTCCATTAAGGATCATACAATTAATAATCAATACTAAAGAAACAATCAATCTGGTTATCATAACGTTGAAATTTTAAATTAGTAATATTAAAAGCTTTATTATCTTTCGTAACCCGGATTTTGAGTTAGATTAGGATTACGTTGGATTTCTTCTTCAGAAATAGGCCATAATAAATCAGATTGTGTAAATGTGGCACCTGAACCATTTTTTGCACCAATCAGTGGTACAAAATTAACTTTTCCATTTTCTGTCTCTGAAATACTTGGAAACATACCTGTACGAGTACAATCATCCCAAATTTTAAATTCTAACGGAAATTCTCTTAAACGTTCTATCCAGCATTCCTCAATAAAAGCAGTTGGAGACATATTTTGTAATTCAGCTGCATATTGAGCTGACGTTTTTCCATTCATATCAGCACGAGCTTTAATTTCAGCAAGATATCCTACAGCTTCTGCTGTTACACCATTTGATTGTGCTATTGATTCTGCAGCAACTAGTAAAGCCTCTGCATAACGGAATATATTCCAATCTTTTGTTGCTCTACCGGTATTAAGTAACGCATCTTCATCATAATAATACCAACAACCGGCTTGATCCGATCGCCAGGTTACGCCATTATTAGGATTGGTATATTCCCAATGAAAAAATTGGTTTGGTTGAATACGCAAATCAGTGGAATCATATACATTCAGAAAACGATCTGTTGGTCCATAAACTCTTTCAAAAATAGAATATGTGCCAAAAACTGCCGTTGCAGCAGAAGTGAAAGCATATGTTGGCCACCATGAACCGTTACGTATATTGTTGTCAAATTCAACAGCATAAATTGATTCAGCCAAATCTTCAGTCGTACGCAATTTATTGAATGCACTATTTAGTTGCAAATCATCATTTGTCGTCAATGAATGAGGAGAGTCAATTACTATTTTAGCATATGGAACAGCTTCTGAATATTTTCCTTGTTGAAAATATACATTTGCTAATAACATTGCTGCAGCAAACTTAGTTATACGATGTCCATTTGAAAACATTACAGCTGGTAAAACTTCAACAGCAGCTATTAAATCTGATTCGATTAATTCGTAAACCGTTGAAACATCTGTACGAGGTAAACGTAAATCCTGATCGTAAGACTCATACGGTATAGTAGGCATAGGGACAGCTCCGAACGTTTTAACTAAATAGAAATAATTAAAGGCACGAAAAAATTTGGCTTCAGCAACTAATCTTGCCCGGTCATCTGCATCCATATTTATATCTGGAGTATAGAGAATAGAAGCATTAGCCACATTAATAGCTTGATAACAAGGATCCCAAATGCCTTGTACAGTAGCAACCATATTACTGGGATACTGTTGGCGTGTTAATAGTCTGGCATATTGACAAACTAATTCTTGTCCTTCATAACTATTAATAAAATAACCTGTTAACATCCCTGGAATAGTTACATCAGGACCTAAATAAGCACTAGAAGCTTCAGCATAATGACGCGGAACTCCCATCCAATACAAACGGTTCACATTTGCAGTAGCTTGTGATTCCGTTTTGAAATAATCTCCGGAAGTAAGCTTTTCCCTTGAATCTTCTTCCAAAAAATCATTACAACTTGTCAGACCTAATAAAGCTGCACAAACAAATGAATATATTATTTTTTTCATATTACAAATCTTCATTAAGTTAATTAAAATGTTATGTTAGCACCTAACGTAAAAGTTCTCGCTCTAGGATATGAGAAGAAAGTCATATTCTGACCAAACTGTGATTGATAATTATTTGCATCAATCTGAGATGTACTTTCAGGATCATATCCTGCGAAATCTTTAGAAGTAATCAGGAATAAATTATTCGCACTTAAATAAACCCGTAATCCTGATAATCTTAAAGCTTTTGCCTGCTGAGGCGTAAAATTATAACCCAACTGAAGCATATTCAGTCGAAGATAAGAACCATCTACAATCCATGATGAATCTATTGTAGTGTCTTGTCCTGCATGACCGGTATTTGTCAGATAAATTGCCTGCTGCATTGCATTAGGATTAGTTCCGTCATATGCATCCGTAAGAATAGAAGATAGTCCATTCGTAATGCCAAAACGATCATAAACAGAATGATAGAATTGTTGCATTGTTTCAACTCCTAAAACAAACTGGAAGTCAACTGTTAAATCAAAGTTTTTATAATTAAACGTATTGATAAAACTACCTGTCCAGTCCGGGGTACCTTTTCCTAATATTTCTTTTTCAGTCGAACGTTTAGCACGTCCAATCTGATTCATATTGCAATCACCGGCTTCATAATCTTGTACCGTATATACGCCATATCTTTTATAACCGTAAAAACTATTCAAAGCTTCTCCTACCTGTATAATACCTTCTGCTCCACCTACCCAACTATGAGTAAGGATAGGTTCATCATTTGCTCCCAGTTTTGTTACTTCATTTTTATTATAATTAGCATTTAATGAAGCAGTCCAGCTGAAATCACGTGTCTGTACAGGTCTGCCAGTAATCATAATTTCAATACCTTGGTTTCTTACAGAACCAATATTGCTGGTTATATAATTAAATCCGGTAGAACGTGGAATCGGTTGTTCTAATAAAAGATCTGAGGTATTTTTTAGATAATAAGATAAATCAACAGTCAAACGTTGATTAAATAACCCCAAATCTACACCAATGTCCCACATTCCTGTTTTTTCCCATTTTAAGTCAGGATTTGCCATCCTGTCAATATAAGTAAAAGGTGCGCGATTTCCGTTTAATAATGAGGTAGTTGCATCCACAGTTGCTAAAGACCTGTATATACCAATTTCTGAGTTACCAGTCATACCATAACTGGTATGAAATTTAAGATTGCTTATAACATTATTATCCGCTAAAAAATCTTCGTTGGATGTGTTCCATGCCAAACCCGCAGAAGGGAAAAAGGCATATTTATTATTTTTTCCGAACTTTGATGATCCATCATACCGGCCTGTAACTGTTGCAGAATAACGATCTTTATAGGTATAAGCCAAACGTAAGAAATAAGAGTTCATACGCCAACGCTCCCAAGTAGATTCCGGCGGATTAGGCAATGTCCCTACTTCCATATTATTATATTCATAAAAATCATCGCTAAATCCTTCTGTACGTGATTTATCCGTTTGACGGGTATATTCCTGCCAAGAAAGCCCTGCCATAGCATTTAGACGATGTTCTCCTATAACCTTATTATATGTTAAAAAAGTTTCTTCCTGCCAGTAAAACATCTCATCATGTGTTCTTTCCGCCCATCCGTTTGGCATAGAAATATTATTTAATTTTACAGAAGAATACCCTCGGTAAGGTTTATGGTGCGTATCAATACCTAATTGGGTTTTTAGGTCTAAACCGTCCGCTAAGTGGAAAGTAAGAGCCGCATTACCAAATATTTTCGTATTATAACGCATTCTTTTCTGCAAATCAAGTATCATAACAGGATTAGACATACCTTCAAAACCAAGCACTTCATTCATTTGGGTTGAAGAAGATGATATTGTATATTCTCCATTTTTATCCCTTATAGGATACCAAGGTAACATTTCGATCATCGTTCGGCGCGCCTCTTGCCCACCACCTTCTTCTGGTGTATAACGTGTCCAAGTATGATTGACCATTAAATTCACAGAAGTTGATAACCACGGTAAAGGCTTCGCATCGTATGCGAATTTTGCATTTAAACGCTTACTGAATGTATTATTTACAACCCCCTGTGCATCTGTATAATTAATAAAAGCACCCATGGATGAAGTCTGTCCTGCTTGCTGGATATTCAACTGGTGATTATGAGAAATGGAATTGCGGGTAGCTTCCCTTTGCCAATCCGTATCATATAACGGATTACCGTTAGCATCAAAATAATCACGATCAGTAAACCAATCGGCACGATTTAATGACCAGTCCTTACCCTGCCATCTGTTTTCGTTTTCCAAACCTTTCATAAATGCATCCGTCCATTCTTTTGCATTCATGGTATCCATATAACGAGCAACAGTATTTAAACTAACAGAACCCTGATAAGTAACCATTGTACCTTCACCTTTATTCCCTCTTTTAGTTGTTACCAGAATAACACCATTTGCTCCTCTGGCTCCATAAATTGCTGCAGACGAAGCATCTTTTAATACTTCAATGCTTTCGATATCATTTGGGTTGACTGTATAAAAATCCGTCATTACTACACCGTCTACTACATATAATGGTTCTGTAGAAGACAATATGGATGAATTACCACGAATAACAACACGGCTACCGTAATTACCCGGCTGACTTGAGTTTGAATAAATATTTACTCCCGCCGCTTTACCACGAAGTGCATCCAGCGGACTAAAGTTTTGCTGCTTAATAATATCGTCCCCTTTTGTAACAGAAATAGAACCGGTTACATCTGATTTACGCATTGTACCATAACCCACAACAACCACTTCATCCAATGCCTGTGAGTCTTCTGATAAAGTCACATTTATAACCGTTTGATTACCTACCGTTACTTCTCTTGTCAGATATCCGATATATGATATAGTTAGTACAGCATTTTCCGGAACACCTGGCAATGAATAATTCCCGTCGAAATCGGTTACGGTACCAATAGTTGTACCTTTTACAACGACATTTGCCCCGATAACAGGCTCACCCAAATTATCGACAATAGTACCTGATATAACCTTTCCCTGTTGAGTAACCGATGCAACACTATTTTTCGTTAATACAATGTAGTCGTTTTCGAATACATATTTAACGTCTGTATCATTAAATGCTTCATTCAGATATTGAGCAACGGATTTTACTCCGGAATGCAAACTGATTTTATCATTAACATTCAATTCGTTTTTACTATAGACAAACAGGTAATCCGTTTGTTTCTCGATTTGATCGATAAATTCATTTATCGTCAAATTGTTTTCATTGATGCTTACACGTGCACTTTGAGAATTGGTTTTTGCCGCAAATGACGTGAAAACACAAAGGAAAATAAGAAATGTTGAAATTCTCATAATATTCAAAAATTTCTTTAGATGATAATTTTGAAATAATAAAAGATTGGACAAAGGTTCATTTTTCATAACTTTGTGTCATTTACTTGTTAATACTTAATTAAATAAATTTTGTGTTAGCTTCAACCGGTAAGTGCAGCAACACTTGCCGGTTTCTTTTCCATCTCATCTTTTTACTATACCATAGGCTAATAGATATTTATAAGGTTATACAATGATTAATTAATGATATTGATAATTAAATGGTTATTGTATTATTTACTTCATCTTTCACAAATCTGAAATAATATACTTTCTGTAACGTACGTAAAACACTTTCGATGCCATCCCGCTGACGAATTTTTCCTGTAAATTTATAAGATGCTAATTGCTGATTCTTGACATGTATTGTTATATCATAATAAAGTTCAAGTCTACGAATAATTTCCATAAAAGGAAGGTCGTCAAAAGCATAAACTCCCTCTCTCCACAAAAGGAAATCCATATTATTAAAAGATTTTTTAACGAGCTTATTATCAACTAATTCCGCATATTCATTTGGTGTAATGAACAATGCGTTTTGTTGATTTCCCCGGTTATATATTTTGACTGATCCTTCGACAAGGGATGTGTTAAATTCATTTCTATCTCTGTAAGCATGAACATTAAATTCCGTTCCCAGTGCTTCAATATCCAGCTTCTCTGTAGAAACGATGAATGGTTTTTCTTCATTATGTGCAACTTCAAAATAAGCTTCTCCATTGAGTTCCACCCTTCTTTCTTTTGTGAAAATATTTGGATACCGTAATGTAGATTTAGCATTTAACCATACAGTAGTACCATCATGTAGCTTTAACATAGCGCGTTGGCCAGCAGGTGTGATAAACTCTTCATATACTATCTCTGGTTCAGAAGAAGATTTATTGGAATCCATAAACGCCCATGTCGAAATCACCGCAATCAAAACAGCAGCAGCATAACCCATTACATGTCGTAATGATTTGAAGATGGTTTTTCGTGAACGTTTAAGTTTAAATCGTTTAAGTTTGAGTTCGGCTTTGATTTGATCATTATCATCCGGCAGTAAAGCAGATAGAGCACAAAGATTCTGGGTAGAAATGAATTCCTTCCTTACATCATTATCTGTCTTCATAATAGAAAACAGGTTTTTTTTCTCATCATCCGTAATTGTCCCCGTAAAGTATCTTTCTATCAGTTCGTGCATTTCTCAGGCATTTACTGATAGAGCGTTTTAAGTTTATTTCACCACTAAAAGGTAATAATAAATAAATATTATTTAACAAATGGTTAAGAATAATAATAAAGGTAAATAGTCTTTGAGTTCAACACGTAACTTCTTTAAGGCAATAGACATTTGGTTTTCCACGGTATTTACAGATATATTCAGTTCTTCAGCTATTTCTTTATATTTTTTTCCTTCTATACGGCTTTTAATAAAAATTACCCTGCAACGTTCAGGTAATTTATTAATGGCATCCGTCACAAACTTCTCAATTTCTTCATCTGATCTGAAAGCTTGGTTTATTTCTTCCAATGAAGACAATTTATAATTTAATTCTTCTTTAAACTCTTGAGATACATTCTTATGACGCAAATAATCAATACATTTATTTTTCACTAATGAAAAGAGATAAGCCGTAAGACTTATCTGAACTTCAACAATATGGCGTTTCTCCCATAACATGAGAAATACGTCTTGTACAATATTTTCTGCGTCTTCGTCAGACAGGACATATTCTTTAGCAAAACGATGCAGGCGATAAAAATAAGCCAAGTAAATTTTATCGAAATTGTCCTGCAAACTATCCATGATATAAGTTTTTTTTAACTTTCTGCATAAAATATCCTGGTATTCAAAACATTCTATTTTAACCTAATCCATTCATGAACCACTCGTATCGTAATTATTAAATTAGTCGTGGGGTAATTATTGATAAAAAAACAAATGTACAAAAAATAACTATCTTTTAAAGTTTTTATTATAATAGAATAACTCTTTTACGAATCAAGTTGTAATAATATTATATTCAACCATGATTTGCCTTTGATAATAAGCAATTTAAGAGTCTTTTACAGTTTAGTTAATGTATCTTTCTTAATTAAGATAATAATGCGAGTTTCACCTATTTAAATGATATTAATTTTACATACTTTTCTAATCGTAATATTTTATCTTCCACTCAACTTCGCTTTATTCAGTTTCAATATCTACAATATTTAGAAATAAATTTTATCCTTACATTAATCAAACATGTTAGCAATAAACATAATCTATAAGCAAATAGATAAATTTTATAATAATTTTGATTGTTATAAATATATAATGCTTTATATTTATCGGAAACCTAATAAATCTATAAACCATGAAGGAAAAGATTGCTCAATTAGAAGCTTTAAATCAGCAAGCTGAGGTAGGAGGCGGCGAAGTACGCATTGAGAAACAACATGCAGCCGGTAAACTCACAGCAAGGGAACGGATCGAATTACTGTTGGAAAAAGGAACTTTTGTAGAAATCGACAAATTTGTTACTCATCGTTGTTATGATTTCGGACTTGAAAAACAACGTCCTCCCGGTGATGGCGTCGTAACCGGATATGGTATTATCGGTAAACGTACAGTATTTGTTTTCGCACAGGATTTCACCATTTTTGGAGGGGCTTTATCTGAAACGTATGCCCACAAAATATGTAAGATTATGGATATGGCGATGCAATTGGGGGCACCTGTCATAGGTTTAAATGATTCAGGAGGAGCACGTATTCAGGAAGGAGTTCGTTCGTTAGCCGGATATGCCGAAATATTTTTAAGAAATTCATTGGCGTCCGGTGTAATACCACAGATCAGCGCCATAATGGGACCATGTGCCGGAGGAGCTGTCTATTCACCTGCGCTTACCGATTTTATTTTTATGGTAAAGGAAAGCAGCTATATGTTTATAACCGGTCCTGATGTGGTAAAAAGTGTAACGCAAGAGGAGGTAACTAAGAACGAATTAGGTGGTTCTGAGATTCATACAGCCAAATCAGGAGTTGCTCATTTTTCTGCAGATAATGATATAGATTGCATACTCAAAATCAGGGAATTAATTTCATTTCTACCCAATAATAATATGGAAGAACCACCCTTTGTTCCTACTACCGACAGCCCTAACCGTATAGATAGACAACTAAACGATTTGATACCTACCAATCCGAATCAACCCTATGATATTAAAGAATTAATCAACGTAGTTGCCGATGATCAAAATTTCTTTGAAATTCACGAAGATTATGCTAAGAATATAGTTATTGGTTATATCCGGCTCAACGGAAAAACAATTGGTGTAGTAGCTAACCAACCCGCTGCATTGGCGGGAACATTAGATATCAATGCTTCGGTCAAGGCTGCCCGTTTTGTCCGTTTTTGTGATGCGTTCAATATTCCAATCCTGACTTTTGTTGATGTACCGGGATTTTTACCGGGAGTTAATCAGGAATATGACGGGATCATACGCCATGGAGCCAAATTGCTTTATGCATACTGTGAAGCTACGGTACCTAAAGTAACACTTATCACACGTAAAGCCTATGGAGGTGCATATGATGTAATGAGTTCAAAGCATATACGGGGAGATATTAATTTTGCATATCCGACTGCTGAAATTGCTGTCATGGGCGCTGACGGGGCAGTAAATATACTTTTCAGGAAAGAACTATCCTCAGCTAAGGATATTGAAGCAAAGAGAAAGGAACTGCAGGAGGATTACCGTGAAAAGTTTGCAAATCCATACCGGGCTGCAGAATTAGGATATATAGATGAAATTATCGAACCATCAGTTACAAGACCACGTCTAATCCGTAGTTTTGAACTGCTGGCAAACAAACGTCAGTCCAATCCTCCCAAAAAACATTCAAATCTTCCGCTTTAGCAGAAGATGCAGAAAAGAGCATGCGAAAAAGCAGGAAGCAGTTATAAAAATATTCCGTCGGGCATGTTCCTTTCCACTTTCCGCAAATAATCGTTAATCATTAAATAGAATATCATGATAAAAAAAGTATTGGTAGCCAACCGGGGCGAAATAGCCATGCGCATATTCCGTACCTGCCGTGTAATGAATTTACCAACAGTAGCTATTTACACGCAGGTGGATCGTGGAGCATTACATGTACGCTATGCAGAAGAGGCCTATTGTATCTCAGAAGATCAAGAAGATACATCGTATTTAAAACCTGATCTTATTCTGGAAATAGCAAAGAAAACGGGTGCTGCTATTCATCCTGGGTATGGTTTCTTATCCGAAAATGCCAATTTTGCCCGTAGATGTGAAGAAGAAGGAGTCAATTTTATAGGTCCAAGCGCTGATATTATAGCTAAAATGGGGTTGAAAACGGAAGCAAGAAAGATCATGAAAGCTGCCGGCGTACCTGTTGTGCCCGGTACAGAAGAACCTGTCACAGACTTGGATGAAGTAAGGGATTTAGCAAAGGAAATAGGATATCCTATCATGTTGAAAGCTGCAGCGGGAGGAGGGGGTAAAGGCATGCGGCTGGTACGAGATGAAAAAGACCTCGATGCCGCATTTAGAATGTCACGTTCGGAAGCAGCAAACTCATTTGGGAATGATGCTGTTTACATCGAAAAATACATTGAGAATCCCCACCATATAGAGGTACAGGTACTGGGCGATAAATATGGTAACATAATTCATCTTTATGAACGTGAATGTTCCATACAACGGCGGAATCAAAAAGTTATTGAAGAAGCTCCTTCCCCATTTGTCAAAGAAGAGACAAGAAAAAAAATGCTTGCGGTAGCAGTTAAAGCATGTAAAAAAATAGGATACTACAGTGCCGGTACGTTGGAGTTTATGATGGATAAAGACCAGAATTTTTATTTTCTTGAAATGAATACCCGCCTGCAGGTAGAACATCCTGTTACCGAAGAATGTACGGGTGTAGACCTTGTCCGTGATATGATAATGGTAGCAGCAGGCAACCGGCTGCCATATAAACAGGAAGAAATTGAATTCAGGGGAGCTGCCATTGAATGCAGGATATATGCCGAAGACCCGGCAAATAATTTTATGCCTTCGCCCGGCGTAATCCGTGTCAGGGAAGCGCCCGAAGGAAGGAATGTTCGTTTGGATAGTGCGGCATATGCCGGATTTGAAGTATCATTACACTATGATCCGATGATCGCTAAATTATGTTCGTGGGGACGCAACCGTGAATCCGCCGTATCAAATATGATCAGGGCTTTGCGTGAATATAAGATATTAGGAATTAAAACAACCATACCGTTTCATCTGAGGGTATTACATAATAAAACATTCCTGAAAGGAAATTACGATACCACTTTTATCGACACAAAATTTGATATAGAAGATCTTAATCACCGTAAGAATACCGATCCGACCGTTGCTGTTATAGCAGCGGCTATCAAACATTTTGAAGAGGAAAAAGAAGCGGCGGCACGAGCTACGACAGTACCGTTAGTGGGTGAATCGCTTTGGAAACATTATGGAAAATTACAAATGTCAGCTAATAACTTTTAAACAAAGGAGGACTGATTATGCCAAAAGCATTAGCAACTTATTATGCAACTGTAAATGATGTACCTGATACGGAGTTTAAGATAGATATTCTCGAAGACGGGCCGGTAAAAAAGGTTTGTATAAACGGTGATATATATGAAGTCGATTATAACGTGGGTGGAGATAGTATTTACTCTATTATCCTGAACAATCGTTCACACGGAGTTCAGATATCAAGTATTGGGGATTCCGAATATGAAGTAAAAAACCGGGGCGACCTGTTCCGCATCAGCGTTATTAATGAACTGAAGAAAATGCGCCTGTCGCGGACACAGTCCAAAGTGATAGGGCGTCAGGTAATTACCGCTCAAATGCCGGGTGTAATTCTTAAAGTTTATGTGAAGGCCGGAGATGAGGTAAAGACAGGAGATCCTTTATGTGTATTGGTAGCCATGAAAATGGAAAATGAAATACGCAGCCCTATTGACGGTACAGTAAAAGAAGTATTTATAAACGAAACAGATAAGATGGCTGTCGGGGATAAAATAATGATCGTAGAGTAAAAGCTGAGGCACGGGATTACCCGAATTACAAAATACAAAATGAAAAACAAAACTTAATTATGTGTTGTAATCGCCGTGCCTACTTAAACTTATACTATATATCAGGCAGTGTGATTTCCACCGGTAACTCCATAAACCTCTGCAGTTACATAACTCGATTCCTGAGATGCCAGGAATACGTACACTCCGGCCAATTCAGCAGGTTGACCGGCACGTTTTAACGGAGTGCTTTGTCCGAATTTAGGAAGCGCTTCCTGCGGCTGTCCCCCGACTACTTGTAAAGCAGTCCAGATCGGGCCTGGAGCAACACTGTTTACACGAATACCTTTATTGGCTATTTGTTTTGCCAATGCGCGGCTAAACTCAGCTATAGCACCTTTTGATGCAGCGTAATCCAGCAAATGTTCGCTGGGTTGGTAGGCTTGTATGGAAGTAGTTGTAATAATGGATGATCCGGCAGGTAAAAGAGGTAAAGCTGCTTTTACTGTCCAAAACATCGAAAATAAATTAACTTCAAAGGTTTTCCTTAATTGTTCCGTGCTCAGGTCGGCAATATCTTCCACTGCAAACTGCTGACCCGCATTGAGTACCAGAATATCCAGTCCGCCCAATTTTTCATTGGCTTCTTCAACCAGTTTTTTATTGAATTCTTCGTCACTCAGGTCACCAGGTATTAAGTATACTTTACGACCTTCATCCTCTATTAATTTGGCAACTTCTTCCGCATCACTTTGTTCGTCGGGCAGATAATTCAACACAACATCTGCTCCTTCACGTGCATAAGCAATTGCAACTGCCCGGCCAATACCGGAGTCGCCACCCGTTATTAATGCTTTACGATTTTTTAAACGTCCGCTCCCTACATATGTTTTCTCACCACAATCAGGAACCGGATCCATTTTCGACTGAACCCCGGGAGGGTTTTGGTACTGTTTCGGATATCCACCTTCGTAATACTGATCGAGAGGGTTTTGCATATCCTTGATACTTTTATTTTCCATAGTTCTAACTTTTATTTAAAATATATCACTAAATATTCATTCGTTCGAATCCGAAAACCTCTTCACGACTGTCTTTCTTACCTTCTAATTTGTTTCGGGCCATTTGCGCCGCTACCATACTGAAAGTAATTCCGTTACCTCCATATCCAAGGGCATAAAACATGTCATCCTTTCCCGGCCAGTTACCAATATATGGTAAACCATCGTCAGTGGAACTAAATGTTCCGCACCAGGCCATTTCGGTTTTAAAGGGAATTTTCGGAAACAATTTCTTTATCTTTTTTTCCAGAATACCTACCTTACGCCTCAATAACTTATCACGTAAGACAGGGTCTTTGAAATCTTCATCCTCGCCCCCTGCGATTATACGGTTTTTGTCAGTTCGTATGTATAAATAGGGTTCTTTTGTTTCCCATATTAAACTTTTATCGGCCCATATAAACTTTTCGTCTACAGGTTGAGAGATAATAGCATAAGTAGAAGTTAATTTCATTACTTGTTTAGGCAAGAACCTGCCCGCTTCAAATCCTGCCGCTATGATCAGGTATTTACAATTTATTTTAGAATAATTTGCAGTTTGCAACTCATATCCGGATGCTGTTTTCTGGTAGGTGATAATCTCTGTATGGGAAAAAACGTCGAGGTCGCTGTTCTTTATATGGTAATCTATTAAATGTGTAGCCGCCTTATAGGCATCTATCTGGGCAGAAACATTATTTTCAAGAGCGCCAGGTGCTTTTATGCCGTATTTATCATTTAGTTCTTTTTTACTTAAATAATTTACAGGCAAATGATATTTTGTTCGAATCACATATTCTTTTTCAATAAGCTTATGCCCTTTATGATTTGTAGCATAATAAACACTCGGCACTCTTTCAAAATCAGGATTTAATCCGATACTTTTAAAAACCTTTTCAAGATCGTTTATGGATTGAAGACAGGATTCATATGCTTTTACAGCCAAATCTTCTTCAATCATTTTAACCAACTCGCTCAGTGGTGTATCAATTTCGTATTGGAGCAAAGCAGTACTAGCGGTTGAACTTCCGGTACTTATACTGCGCTTTTCAATCATTGTACATTTAATGCCTGCAGTACACAGCTCATGTGCAACAAGTGCACCTGTAATACCGCTTCCAATAATCACTATATCCGTATTATAGTCGGATTCCAACGGATTAAAATAATTGTACAATGGATTTTTTGCTATCCAATAAGGTAATCCCGAATAAAGGTCCATAACAATATGTTTGGGGTGTAAAAACTAAATTCCTTACCGCCTTGTAAATAATGAAACAATCCATAGGAGGACAACGGCACCCACGACTGACATTAGCAATACACCTAAAATACTATCCGTGTGAAAACCCAGTAATCCGTAAATCCAACCTCCTAAAAGACTGCCTACAAGACCTACTACAAGATTCATAATAATACCAAAGCCACTACCTTTCATCAGCCATCCGGCTATGGCGCCGGCTGCTATGCCGACAATAATTGACCATAAAAGTCCTAATCCCATAACTTATAATTTTAAACGGTTAATATAAATTGTTATATGGGATAGAAACAGTCTGGGCTGTTAATTGTTCACGATTAACACTCAAATTACACATTAAAAAACATTAAGGAAATATGATAATTAAATCAAAAACAAAAACCGTTTTTGTCATGTTCTATTAAATATTTTGAATTAAACCATTCTTTATTTTATAATAAAAATTATAACTAATTACATTGAAATAATCAGGAATATGAAAAATGGAGTAATGATGCAATATTTTGAATGGAATCTTCCGGCTAATGGAAAATTCTGGAAAAAATTAAAAAAAGATGCATCGCATTTACATGAAGTAGGCGTAACTTCCGTATGGATACCACCGGCTTGTAAAGGAACACATGATAAAGATGTAGGATATGGTATCTATGATTTATATGATTTGGGAGAATTCGATCAAAAAGGAACCATCAGAACTAAATATGGTACCAAACAGGAATTAATTGAAGCCATTGAAGAGCTCCATAAATATCAGATATCCGTTTATTTCGATGCCGTAATGAATCATAAAGCCGGTGCCGATTACACAGAGAAATTCATGGTAAAAGAAGTCGATCCCAACCAACGGAAAAAGCAAATAAGCGATGCTTATGAAATAGAGGGTTGGACGGGTTTTGATTTCCCCGGCAGAAACAATAAATATTCTGATTTTAAATGGCACTGGTATCATTTCACAGGTACCGATTACAACCAGGCGAATGGAAAAACCGGTATTTACCAGATACAGGGCGAAGGCAAAAGCTGGGCGCAGGGAGTAGACAGTGAAAACGGAAATTATGATTACCTGATGTATGCAGATATCGACTTTGACCATCCGGAAGTAGTGGAAGAAATGAAAAAATGGGGTATTTGGGTAACAAAAGAATTAAACCTCGACGGCATGCGCCTGGACGCTATTAAACATATTAATGATGCATATATTAAACATTTCCTCGACACTATAAGGGCCGAAAAAGGTGACGATTTTTATGCTGTAGGCGAATATTGGAAAAAGGATATACACTCACTGGAAGGATATTTATCAAAACTTCAATACAAAGTCGATCTTTTTGACGTTCCTTTGCATTACAATATGTACCTTGCATCTACCAACGGAAGAGATTATGACCTTCAAACCATTTTACATGATACACTGGTGATGACCCATCCCGAATTATCGGTGACTTTTGTCGACAATCACGATTCGCAATGGGGCAGCTCTCTCGAATCACAGGTAAAAAGCTGGTTTAAACCTTTAGCCTACGGTTTGATACTTCTGATGAAAGAAGGTTATCCATGTATTTTTTATGGGGATTATTACAGTATCGGTAAAAAGAAATCACCTCACCAGTTGATTATTGATGTACTTATGAAAGCACGTAAACAATATGCTTACGGTGAACAGCATGATTATTTTGATCATGGGAATGTATGCGGCTTTGTCCGCATGGGAGATGATAATCATCCCGGATCAGGTTTAGTTTTTCTGATGTCTACCGGTGACGACGGCAACAAAACGATGAACGTAGGTGCCGAAAGAAAAGGTGAAGTGTGGTACGAATTCACGGGAAATATAAAAGAAGAAGTTACTATAGATGAAAATGGAGATGGAAACTTCATGGTAAAGGGAGGAAACTTAGCCGTATGGGTAAAAAAATAAATTAAACAATCATTTATGAATAATAACCGGGAAGCTATGGAATGATCCTCTCATACTTTCCGGTTACTTTTTTTAAAACATTATAATATTCGATTTAAATGGATTAGGTTTTTTACGGAACGTATCGTTTTAATATTATGATCCTATACCACTGCCGCATTACAAACGAACGAATTGAAATAAAAAAATATAAATCTGCTTATAATGTAATTATTACTTCTAAATTTGGAGTTTGAAAAAAGTAATTATAAGACTGTCTCTTTAATCTAATATAATAACATGAAAGCATTTCTGGATAAAGACTTTCTTTTGTCTACCTCTCCGGCAAGGGAATTATATCATAATCACGCAGCCAAAATGCCTATTATTGATTACCATTGCCATTTAAATCCTCAAATGGTGGCTAATGATCATCAATTTGTATCGCTTACCGAAATTTGGCTGGGAGGCGACCATTACAAGTGGCGGGCTATGCGAACGAACGGGGTGGAAGAAAAGTTTTGCACAGGTAATGAAACGTCCGATTGGGAAAAATTTCAGAAATGGGCTGAAACCGTCCCTTACACCATGCGCAACCCTCTTTATCACTGGACACATTTAGAGTTGAAAACTGCATTCGGCATTGAAAAAATACTCAAACCCGAAACTGCACGTGAAATATATGAAGAATGTAATGATAAATTAAAACAGGCTGAATATTCCGCACGTGGATTGATGCGTCGTTTCAATGTAGAGGTAGTATGTACTACGGACGACCCGGTGGATAGTTTGATATATCACCGGCAAACCCGTGAATCAGGTTTTGAAATAAAAATGCTTCCTACCTGGCGGCCCGATAAAGCTATGGCGGTGGAAACACCCTCAGTTTTCAGAAAATACGTTGAAAACTTATCAGAGGTATCAGGTATTTCCATTTATACTTTTGATGATCTGATCGCTGCTTTGCGTAACCGGCATGACTTTTTTGCAGAAAATGGATGCCGTTTATCCGATCACGGTGTTGAAGAGTTTTATGCGGAAGAATATACCGAAGGCGAAATAAAGGGTATTTTTAATAAAGTATATGGCGGAACAGAACTCAGTCCTGGAGAAATTACCAAGTTCAAATCGGCCATGCTCATCCTTTTCGGAGAAATGGACTGGGAAAAAGGCTGGACCCAACAATTCCATTACGGGGCGATCCGGAATAACAACACCCGGATGTTTAATCGGGTAGGTCCCGATACAGGTTTTGACTCGATCGGTGAATTCAATACGGCAAAAGCTTTATCTAAATTTCTCGACCGCCTGAATACGCAAGGTAAACTAACCAAAACCATCCTATACAATCTTAATCCCGTCTCCAATGAAATGATAGCTACCATGATAGGGAATTTCCAGGATGGTTCGATTCCGGGTAAGGTACAATTCGGATCAGGTTGGTGGTTTATGGATCAGAAATACGGTATGCAAAATCAACTCAATACATTATCGGCACTGGGATTGCTGAGCCGTTTTGTGGGAATGCTAACCGATTCACGGAGTTTCCTCTCTTATCCGCGCCATGAATATTTCCGCCGTACATTATGTGAGTTGTTGGGGACGGATATTGAAAACGGAGAACTTCCTTCCGGTGAAATGGAATTCATCAAACAGATGGTTGAGAATATCAGTTATTACAATGCTAAAAAATACTTTGAATTCGATTAAAAGAAAAAATGAATCATATGAAAAAAAAGATTGTAACGTTCGGGGAAATCATGTTGCGTCTGGCAACTCCGGATTATCTCCGTTTGAATCAGGCAACTCAATTGAATTTATCTTTCGGCGGCGGGGAAGCAAATGTTGCCGTATCGCTTTCAAATTATGGGTTGGAAACAGAATTTGTAACCCGTCTACCCGGCAATGATATAGCACGCGCCTGCGTTATGGATCTGCATAAGTACAATGTTGGAACAAACCATATTATTTATGGCGGTGACAGAATGGGAATTTATTTTCTTGAAACAGGTGCTGTAGCCCGTGCGAGTAAAGTTATTTATGACAGGGCAAATTCCTCAATCGCTACAATAGAAAAGGGAATGATCAATTGGCAAGAAGTACTCCGGGATGCGAAATGGTTTCATTGGACCGGTATTACACCCGCACTTTCGATAGGTGCTGCCGAAGCCTGTCTTGAAGCGATCCAAACAGCAAACAAAATGGGTATTACCGTTTCATGCGATTTAAACTACCGGAAAAATTTATGGAAATACGGAAAAACCGCTTCTGAAATTATGCCCGGGTTGGTGGAAGGTTGCGATATTATTCTTGGAAATGAGGAAGACTGTGAAAAAGTATTCGGAATTAAACCGGAAAACTTCGATGTAACATCAACCAGGGGAGAAATCAATCCTGAAGAGTTTGAGTCGGTATGTACACAGGTACAGGCCCGTTTTCCACGGGCAAAAAAAGTAATTATTACATTACGAGGAGCTATCAATGCCAATCATAATACATGGGGTGGCGTTTTATATGCTAACGGCACACTTTACCAATCATCCAGATACGATATTACACATATCGTCGACCGGGTAGGCGGTGGAGATTCTTTTATGGGAGGATTGATCTATGGCCTGGTCACTTATCCCGGAAACGACCAGAAAGCCCTGGATTTTGCCGTGGCCGCTTCATGTTTAAAACATACTGTTTACGGCGATTATAACCAGGTGACCATTGAAGAAGTAGAAAAATTAATGAGCGGAGATGCATCCGGAAGAGTAAGTAGATAATATGGCACAATTCAACAAATTACAAGTTCTGCAGACCCTGGTATCTACCTGTATGGTTCCGGTATTTTACCATAAGGATACCGAAACAGCATGTCAGGTGGTCAAAGCATGCTATAAGGGAGGCGTACGCGCTTTTGAATTTACAAACAGAGGCGATTTTGCACAGGATGTATTTGCCGGATTGGTAAAATACACAAAAAAAGAATGTCCGGAAATGATATTGGGAATCGGTTCCGTTGTCGACCCTTCCACTGCGGCTTTATTTATGCAGTTGGGGGCAAACTTCGTTGTCGGTCCTTATTTCAATCCAGAAATAGCAAAAATATGTAACCGCCGTCTGGTTCCTTATATTCCGGGATGCGGATCGGTTACTGAAATTGGTAACGCCCACGAAAGTGGATGCGATATTTGTAAAATATTTCCTGCCGGAAATGTGGGTGGACCCTCGTTTGTGCAAAACATAAAAGCTCCCCTGCCCTGGTCGCAAATCATGGTAACAGGCGCCGTAGAACCTACGGAAGAAAACCTTACGGCCTGGATAAAAGCAGGCGTAACATGCGTAGGTATGGGATCCAAATTATTTCCTAAAGCAATTATAGAATCCAAAGATTGGGATACAATCACATCACTTTGTCAATCATCATTAGCTATTATCGAAAATATCCGTACAAACACATGAACACTACATCACAGAATCCGAAGAAAATGACCAGTTACCGGTGGGTAATATGCCTCATGCTCTTCTTTGCTACAACAATTAATTACCTCGACCGTCAGGTACTGTCGCTTACCTGGATGGACTTTATTGCTCCCGAGTTCCATTGGACCAATACGCATTATGGCTACATCACTACCTTCTTTTCGGGTTTTTATGCTTTATGCATGTTGTTTGCCGGACGTTTTGTCGACCGGCTGGATACCAAAAAAGGATTTCTTTGGGCCATCGGCATCTGGTCGTTCGGAGCCTGCCTGCATGCTTTTTGCGGGATAGCAACTTCGGGTATCCTGACAGGGAACTGGTTTGTCAGTTTTGAAGGGGCCCGTGATGCAATTTCCAAAGTAGGTGATATAGGTAAGGTAATCAATGTCAGCGTTATGCTTTTCATCTTTGCCCGTTTGGTTCTTGCTATGGGGGAAGCCGGCAATTTTCCGGCAGCCATTAAAGCCACAGCAGAATTTTTCCCCAAAAAAGACAGGGGATTCGCAACCAGCCTGTTCAACGCGGGCGCTCAGATAGGCGCCTTATTAGCCCCGCTTACAATTCCTTTAATAGCCAAACATTACGGTTGGGAAATGTCATTCATACTCATTGGTGCGCTTGGCTTTGTATGGATGGGATTCTGGGTATTCATCTACCATAAACCCGAAGTTCATCCAAAAGTGAATGCTGCGGAATTAGCCTATATACAACAGGATGAAGAATCACATAATCCAATTGAAGAAAAAGTAGAAAAAGCGCAGCATACAAAACTGTCATTTGCAGATTGTTTTAAATTTAAACAAACCTGGGCATTTGTGTTAGGCAAATTTATGACCGATGGCGTTTGGTGGTTTTATCTCTTTTGGGCACCTGCCTATTTGAGCTCGGTTTATAATATGCCTTCGTCCGATCCCAAAGCGCAGGCAGCTATCTTTGTTCTGTATGGGATAACAATGCTGTCGCTTATCGGGGGATGGCTGCCAACCTATTTTGTCGACAAAAAAGGAATGAACCCGTACGAAGGGCGTATGAGAGCCATGCTGATCTTTGCTTTCTTTCCACTTCTCGCCTTGTTTGCCCAGCCATTAGGACATATATCTTACTGGATTCCCGTTGTAATTATCGGTATAGCCTGTGCTGCACATCAGGCATGGTCGGCCAATATTTTCTCTACCGTAGGCGATATGTTTCCTAAATCGGCCATTGCTACCATTACAGGTATCGGAGGAATGGCAGGAGGGTTTAGTTCCATGCTGATCAATTTCAGTTCTGGAAAACTGTTCGATTTTTCCATTAAAACCAATCTCAATTTTATGGGATTTGAAGGCATCGACGCAGGTTATTTCATCATCTTTTCCATTTGTGCCGTAGCATACTTGATCGGTTGGAGTATCATGAAAATTTTAGTTCCGAAGTACCAGCCGATAATCATAAAATAAACCAACTATTCAAAACAGTATAATGAATGCCGCATGGCGGTAATATATCAATAGCCTTGTGTTTACACACAGGGCTATTTCAATAAACAAATACCACCTGTCCTTGTTAAATAAATATAGAATGAAAAGATGTCGCTGCTTCAGTTATTCAAAAACATATCACCTTATGTAAAACCTTACCGTTGGCTGGTAGTATTTACACTTCTGCTGACATTAATAGGTTCGTTTGCCGCACAGGTCAACGCCTGGGTATTAAGATATACGGTGGACGAAATAAGCGCATTACTTTATGAGCACAAAGGTCTTGCAGACGGGATACACATACTTACCATAATCACTGTTATCCTGATTTCGAAGGAAGTGCTTAATCTTTTTATTCAATTCGGACAAAAATATTATGGAGAGAAACTTCGAATCTACGTTTCCCGTGATTTAGCCCAAACCGTTATTGAAAAAGTGCTGACCTACAAACTTGCTTTTTTCAGTTCGGGAACCAATCAATCCGGAAAACTTCAGACACGTATTGACCGTGGAGTAGAGAGTATTACGCGTATGGTTCAAAATTTCTTTATTGATATCCTACCCCTCTTTGCCAATTCTATAGTGGCATTAATCATGATGTTCAATGCCAATTTTTATGTCGGGTTAGTGGGCTTGTGCATCGTGCCGGTTTATTTTTATGTTAGTATGGTTCAGGCGCAACGGTTAAGCGGTTCGAGGCGGCAAATACGCGAGTTAAGGGAAAACAAAAGCCAGGGAATACTGGGAATACTGGATTCCATTATGGTAATAAAATCTTTTATACGCGAAAATATTGAAGGTGAAAAACAATTAGGCTTGCAGAACGACCTGACAAGCACACAGATGAAAACCCGCAAAATAAGTTTCATCTTCGACGGTTTGAAAAGCTTTATCGAGCAAATCGGCATTGTTATAATCATAATCCTTACCGCATACCTTGTTTTATCCGGACAAATGACGATAGGAGCAATAATGTTCCATATCATGCTGTTCAACAATGTCTCCGCTCCTATCCGACAGCTACACCGGATTTATGATCAGATGAACGACGCACTGATCTACTCTGAAGGATTTTTTGACATATTAAAAGCCGATCACCAGATTGAACAATCGGGCGATTACCGCCCTACTGCCATAAAAGGAAATTTCGAATTGAAAAGTGTCAATTTTACTTACCCCGATAATAAAGAACCTACTTTGCATAATATAAACATGGAGATATCTCCTAATAAAATAACGGCTTTGGTCGGTCTATCGGGAGCAGGCAAAAGTACCCTGATCAATCTGCTGGACAAATTTTACCATCCCGATTCGGGAGAAATATTACTGGATGGTGTCTCTTTATCCCGATACGATACGACATACTTACGGGAACATATCGGGTTGGTATTACAAAAAAACCATATTTTTAACGGAACGATCGGTGAAAATATACGGTATGGTAAACCCGACGCAACACACAAAGAAGTAGTCGAAGCCGCAAAAAAATCTTATATCCACGACCAGATCATGTCGTTACCCCATCAATATGAGACGTCAGCCCTGTCGCTCTCCGGCGGGCAGCAGCAAAAGATCGCCATAGCCAGGATGTTTCTGAAAAATCCGCCGATCATATTTCTCGACGAACCTACAGCAAGTTTGGATGCCATTTCTACCGAACAAATAAAGAACAGCCTGGATGCCATAAAAAAAGACCGCACCGTTATCATTATCTCACACAGTATCTCTCAAATTATAGACTCCAATTGCATTTATGTAATGAAAGAAGGACGAGTGGTCGAGTCAGGAACTCATGAAGAATTATACCGTCATGAAGGTACTTACAAAGAAATTTTCGATGCTATGGCACGCAGCCTGAATATCGACAAAATATCAAAGACATTGGAAGAAGCAGATTAAACAATTGTAAATAAAGGTGTATCTCAAAAATATGTGATACACCTTTTATAACTACCTGAATATTTCCATCCGTATTTTATATACTCTGATATAAGTATTGGATTTATAAGATAAAATGAAGCCTGTTTTGCAGATTTACTTCAGCCATACCTCCGTCAATATCGAGATATAACAAATTCATATCCGGATAAAATTTCTTTATTCTTTTTTCTATTCCTTTGGCTACAATATGATTGGCAATACATCCGAAAGGCTGTATACATACCACCCTGTTTATGCCATGGCGGGCATAGACAGCTATTTCTGCTGCTATTGTCCAGCCTTCACCAAACTGATTGGAAAGATCGAGAATTTCTTCCGCGTATTTTGCCTTCGTAAAAATGGATTCGGACGGTTCATAAAAACGGTAGTTTTCCATAATAGACTCTATCGCATGAATCCGTCTGTTCATAAACGTTAATAAAGCAGGACGCAATAATTTCTTCAATAAGCTATTACCCTGGATTTTATTCTGAATATTTATTTCGCTGTTTACAAAGTATTGCATAAGAAAATCAAGGATAGGCGGAGTTACCACTTCCATACCCTTGGAACGTAACCATTCGGTAATATGCGCCTGTCCGTAATTATTATACTTGACAAAGATTTCCCCTATCAACCCTATTTTAGTAAACGCACGGTCATGCACAGGGATCTGGTTGAAATCGGCAACGGCCTGTTCCATCAATTTAAGGATAGTTTTATAACTATTTTTCCTTACGGCATCCATAGCCTGTTCAATATAAAAATCAAACAAAGCCTGTGTCTCTCCTTTCTTTTTTTCACGGATAATCGTCGAACTGTACATCTTTTGTAAGGCGTCAGCATATAAAAGGCCATATATAAGCACATTAATAAATTTGCCTACAGGCATTTTAAATGCTTTTTGTTCATTTTGGAAAACCTCGCCGGTTGAAATAACAACCACCGGTATATGGGAGAAACCGGCATTCTGCAATCCGTTCTTTATCTGGCTCAAATAGTTGGTGGCCCTGCATTGCCCACCAGTTTGGGTAATAGCAACCACAATTTCGTCGAGGTCATATGCGCCTGATTGTAATGCTGTAATTATATCTCCTAATATCAGGGTAGACGGATAACATACTTCATTATTCCCGTACTTCAGGCCGGCATCTGCAGAAGCTTTTGACGATTTCGGCAGATTAACCAATTTGTAACCCGCTAAATCAGCCACTACCGGAATAAAAGGAGAAATAAAATCGGCAAACCAGGGAACAAGTATGGTTTTCTTCCGGTCCGACTTGGTATAAGAAGTAACATGAGTTTGATAAGAAGAAGCCATACCGTGGTTTTGATCCGCAGGCAAAGATTTCAAAGATTCAATAAGTGAACGCAACCGTAAGCGTATCGAACCTGAACTTGCAATTTCATCAATACGTAAAACCGTATGATTCTTCCCCGCTTGTCTCAATATATCACCTGTCTCATCCATAAAAAAAGAATCCGGCCCGCAGCCGAAAGAGTTCAATTGGATCAGTTGAACCGTTTGCGGAAGTTTAGCAACTTCCATCGCTGCCTGTACTACCCTGTTGGGATACGACCATTGGGAAACAATTTTCAGTTTACCGAAGCCTTCGCTTTCAGGTTTGCGGAATATATCATCCGTAAAAACATGTGCTCCCAGATCAGATAATATCTGCCCCGCCTTCTGGTGAATCAACGGATCGGTATGATACGGGCGTCCGGCAACAATAAATACCCACTCACCGTTTGATATTGCCCGGTTCAGCCGTTGAACCTGTGACTCCCTCAGTTCTTTTTTCAACAATTCCCTTTCATGGATAGCCCGGTCAAAAGCCCGGTCAAAAATATCTTTTGATACACCTAATGAAGACAGATATGTATGACAAGCCTTTTTCAACGCATAATCACTGCTAAAAGTGACAACAGGTTTATCAAACGGTATGCCATACCGTTCTTCAGGATCCATAGCGCTGCGAATTACATCCGGATAACCGCTCACTACCGGACAGTTAAAACAATTGGAAGAATTCCTGAATTCTTTTTCTTCTTTCGGTACTATCGGGTAAAATATCCGGTCGACCTGCTGGTCGGCCAAAGCCAGTATATGACCATGAACCAGCTTTGCCGGAAAACAAATATTGTCAGACATGATGCTGCCAACTCCTTTTTGATAAAGAGGATAGGTAGATTCGGGCGATAGAACAACCTCAAATCCGCAATGGGTAAACAAACTATGCCAGAAAGGATAATTTTCAAACATATTCAATACACGCGGTATGCCAATCTTTTTACCTTCAGCTATATCCGTACGCTCAACCGGTCGGTCAAACAACAACTGATTTTTCCATTCAAAAGCATTATAACCTTTAACGGCGGCAGCGTTTTTACTAAAGAATACCTTTTCACATTTATTTCCGGCATAACACATATTCCCGTTTTCAAAGCGAAAACGAAGCACTGCGCATTGGTTAGAACAACCTTTACACTGTAGCTCCTTAGTTTCAATACAATTAACGTCCGGTATGGCATCCCGGCCGGCAAAAGAAGGTTTAGGCTTTTCACATTGCCATTGCTTCCTGGCATATAAAGCCGCCCCAAAAGCCCCCATCAATTCAGGGCTATCCGTTGAACTAACCGATTTTCCGGATAATAACTCCAAAGCCCTGTAAACGGCATCGTTACGGAAAGTGCCCCCCTGTACTACAATATGATCGCCTAAATGATTCAAATTTGACATTTTGAGTACCTTAAAAAGACAATTTTTCATAACCGAATAAGCCAGCCCGGCTGCAATATTTCCCAAACCCGCATTCTCACGAAGCGATTGCTTTACCTTGGAATTCATAAAAACCGTACAACGCGACCCTAAATCCGAAGGTTCGCCGGCCAGGCAGGCGATACGGGTAAACTCATCCATATCAAGATTCATGGTAGAAGCGAAATTCTGCAAAAACGAGCCGCAACCCGATGAACAAGCTTCATTGATCTCAATATTGGATATGATACCCTTATCGATGAAGATGGATTTCATATCCTGCCCGCCGATATCCAATACGAATGATACTTCAGGATCCACATACTGGGCCCCGAAAAGATGCGCCATCGTTTCCACGATACCATAATTAAGCCCTAAGGCCGACTTGATCAGATCTTCGCCATATCCAGTAGCTGCACCCGATAATATATTTATTTTTACACCTTTTTCATCGGCTACCGTATAAAACTGTTTTAATCCCTCGATTACTTTTTTCAGGGGATTACCCTCATTCTTATCATAAAAATTATAAAGAATATGCGATTCTTCATCCATGATAAGTATTTTGGTAGTAGTTGAACCTGAATCAATACCTAAAAAACAATTGATTTCGCCGTCCTTTTCTTTAATCTCCCTTCTTTTCAGACAGGTGATCTTTCTGTTTTTCTCCCATAAAAGATAATCCTGTTCATTCTTAAAAAGAGGTGGCAATGTATCTTTCCTTTTATTTCCGGTTTGATTAAGCTTCTCAATGAGCAAGCTTAAATCGCAAAACCCTGTTTTCTCTTTACAATGTAAAGCAGTTCCCCATGCCGGAAAATATTCGCTGTGATCAGGTAATATGAGATCACCCTTACTTACCTCCAAAACCTCTCTAAAAGCATGACGTAAAGCAGGTATAAACGTCAATGGCCCCCCGATACACAGAACCTTGGGAGCAATATCAATACCCCTGGCCAATGAGGTAACACTCTGCAAAGCCACCGTATATAAAATAGATAAAGCAATATCGGCCATCCTGATATTACGGCTTATAAGGTTCTGGACATCTGTTTTAGCAAATACACCACACCGGGAAGCTACCGGATAAATGGTTTCACCCTTCAAGGCAAGATCCCCCAGCTCTTCAACAGATATATTCATCAGATCTGCCATCTGGTCAATAAAGGCACCCGTACCACCTGCACAACTGCCGTTCATACGAATATCCGGTTGATGTCCCGGTTTGAAAAAAACCATCTTAGCATCCTCCCCTCCCAGGTCAATTAAGGTCTGTGTTTCCGGATATACCTTTTCCACCACTTCCACTGAAGCAACCACTTCCTGAATGAAAGGTATTCCTGTCCGTTCGGCAATACCCATGCCGGCCGACCCTGTAATGTGTAAAGAAAAGAGAGTATCGGGGAATTCCCTGATGATGGTATTTAATTCTTCAGCAAATACATTATTAATATTTGCTTTATGGCGTCGATAAACTTTGTAAACAACTTCATCCGTAGTGTTTAGAATAACTAATTTCAGTGTTGTAGAACCTGCATCGACTCCGATTCTACATACATTCTTTTTGACTTTCATGACAGACTCCTCCTCATTAAACAATTGTTTAATACAAAAGCAAAAAAAGTATTTATTTTTTTAGTGCGTTAATTACAAATTGAACTACATATTTTTCATGATCCTTAATCATTTGTGTATATTCTTCCTGTGATACATTTGCCACATTCATTCCTAATATTCTGAATATAAAAGGAAAAACGCATAAAGAAAGTACGTTAAGTAAGAAGTCTACCGGCGGTGTTTCCTTAATAGTCCCTTTTTTTTCTTCTTCCCTGATGCGTTCAGACATCCGCATGAATACTCCGTACGGATCTATTTTGCGGACCCTGGCCGATAAGTGTTCCGGATTCTGATTTATTTCATTTAGTATAAATACAGGGATCTGCGGATATTTCAGGAGCATTTCATAGTATGAATGAATAGCTGTCTCCACTAATTCGAAAAAAGGAAGATCAGACATTAGTGTGGTAAATATCTTTTCCTGCAAATGCAGGAAGGCCTCTTCAAAAATAATCTCGAATAAATTATATTTGGAACGGAAGTAATAATTCACCATTGCTACATTCGTTTCCGAAGCTGTCGCAATATCACGTATACTGGTGCTTTTGTATCCGTTTTTGATAAACAGGTCACGCGCAACATCAAGAATACGCTGTTTTACTTCCGGGTAGGTTTGTTCTTTGTTAAACATTTGTTCTAAACACTTGTTTAGTTGTATAACGCAAAGGAAAGAATTATATTTTGAATAAAAAAATATTTTTATTTTATACGTATTACGAATGAAATATGGGTGGCAAACATTCGTCCAATATTCTGTTTCACCTTTTATTTCCTGTTTGCATTTTTTACGTTTCACCTTTCACCTATAGATTAAACAATTGTAAATCTTAATATTACAATAAAATTAGAGGTGAAGGGATAATTATCTTTTTCCAAAAACTCCTTTCACCATTATTTTTACTCTTCAGGCGTACGATAAAATTATTTTTAGCACTCTTTTTTTATTAATAACCCCGCCCTTATAATTTTATGCGTTGTTCGGGATACATTCAAGGTTTTAAGCTGATATTTTAATCGGCCCATCAGGGTGGTTCGATCGGCTCACCTTGGTGAATCGACCGTTCCACCCGGGTGAGCCGATCAGGCAGATAGCAGTCCGGATTCATTTTCATTATATATACTGACTAAAACAACCTGAAAAGAATATCAAAATTGACTTATTATTTATTATATTGCCTGACGATCTCAGCCTTCACCGTTCCTTTCACCTTTTACCTCTTGTTAATCAACAGTATACAGAGGGGGTGAAAGGTGAAACGTAAAAAATGCAATCCTGTATTGAAAAGGCGATAAAGACCTATAAAAAGCAGAAATGTAATACAGGAAAGGCATTACACGGAAAAAATACTTTATTATTCAACATTGGCATGAATTTTGATGTTATATATACAAAGAGTATTAACTTTGTCTAAAGCACATACATTACAAATATGAAAAGTAATTATTCAAAAAGACTTATGGATGTTTTGGAGTATAGCAGGGAAGAAGCCGCAAGGCTTCAGAACAGTTATATAGGCCCGGAGCATCTGATGCTTGGCATTATTCGGGATGGGAATGGAAAAGCCATCGACATATTGAACGAATTAAATGCCGACATCTATGAAATAAAAAAGAACATTGAACAAGATATACGCAATTCATTCGACTCTGAAGAAATAGCTGAAAGTGAAATAGCGATCAGCAAAACAACCGAACGTGTCTTACGGATGAGTATGTTGGAAGCGCGTTTGTTTAAAAGCGAAGAAACAGGTACGGAACATCTTTTATTAGCCATATTAAAAGAAGAATTCAACGTTGCCGCCAAAGTGTTAGGCGATGCCGGTGTTACGTATCGTTCAGTATATAATAATCTCGTAGCAAATACAGGTATGGACCAGTTAGATGAATTTGAAGAAGTAGATGAAATAAGCGACGGTTATACGGACGATGAAGACGATGAGGAAGAAGAAAGCTTTTCCTCCAGAAAAGAATCACGTTCCACCGGAGCAGGTGGCTCGCAACCCAAATCACCGAATGACACACCGGTATTGGACAATTTCGGGACGGATATGACACGTGCTGCCTCTGAAAACAGGTTAGACCCGATTGTCGGACGCGAAAAAGAAATTGAACGCCTGGCCCAGATATTAAGCCGCCGTAAGAAAAACAATCCGGTATTAATAGGAGAACCCGGAGTAGGTAAATCGGCTATCGTAGAAGGGTTAGCCTTGCGTATCGTACAGCGGAAAGTGTCACGTATCTTATTTGACAAGAGGGTAATAAGCCTCGATATGGCATCAATCGTTGCCGGTACCAAATACAGGGGGCAGTTCGAAGAACGTATAAAAGCGATCTTAAATGAATTGTCTAAAAACCCGAATATTATTTTGTTTATCGACGAAATCCATACGATTGTCGGGGCAGGTTCGGCTTCGGGATCAATGGATGCGGCAAATATGCTGAAACCCGCTTTAGCGAGGGGTGAAATCCAATGCATCGGTGCCACTACGTTAGATGAATACCGCAAAAACATTGAGAAAGACGGTGCGTTGGAACGTCGTTTCCAGAAGGTAATTGTCGATCCGACAACGGCAGAAGAAACACTGCAGATCCTTAAGAATATCAAACCGAGGTATGAGGAACATCACAATGTGATCTATACCGATGAAGCGCTGAAAGCCTGTGTGAACCTGACGGAACGGTACATAAGCGACCGCAATTTCCCGGATAAAGCTATCGACGCATTAGACGAAGCAGGTTCACGTGTACATATATCCAATATCATTGTTCCCAAAAGTATCGAAGAATTAGAAGCTAAAATCGAAGATACAAAAACGGAAAAGCTTGCGGCTGTAAAATCGCAGAACTTTGAGCTGGCAGCCAGCTTCCGGGATAAAGAACGCCAGTTCCTATTGCAACTCGAAGCGGCCAAAGCCAAGTGGGAACAGGAATTACAGGAACACCGCGAGACTGTGGACGAAGAAAAAGTCGCAGAGGTAGTTGCCATGATGTCAGGTGTACCCGTACAACGGATTGCTACCGCAGAAAATGTAAAGCTACTGGAAATGGGCGAAGTATTGAAAAGCAAAGTGATCGGCCAGGACGATGCGGTTTCCAAAATCGTGAAGGCGATCCAACGCAACAGGGTGGGTCTGAAAGATCCGAACAAGCCCATCGGTACCTTTATGTTCTTAGGTCCAACGGGTGTAGGTAAAACCCACCTTGCCAAGAAGCTGGCGGAATACCTGTTCGACTCTGCCGATTCACTGATACGTATAGATATGAGCGAATACCTTGAGAAATTCGCCGTATCACGATTGATCGGAGCGCCTCCCGGATATGTAGGTTATGAAGAAGGTGGACAATTAACGGAAAAAGTACGCCGCAAACCTTATTCGGTGGTATTGCTCGACGAGATCGAAAAAGCGCATCCGGATGTATTCAATATCCTGCTTCAGGTACTGGATGAAGGCCGTTTGACGGACAGTCTCGGCAGACGTATCGATTTCAAAAATACGATACTGATCCTGACATCTAATATTGGTACCCGGCAGTTGAAAGATTTTGGACGCGGAGTAGGTTTCAATACCAAAGCTCCGGGCGAAACCGATAAAGAATTTTCAAGAGGTGTAATCCAGAAAGCTTTGAACAAGGCTTTTGCACCCGAATTCCTCAATCGTATCGACGACATCATTATGTTCGACCAGTTAGACAAAGAATCGATCCATAAGATCATCGATATCGAACTGGAAGGTTTATACGACCGCGTCGGAAAGCTTGGATATTCACTGGTTCTTACAGAAGAAGCCAAGGATTTTATCGCTACCAAAGGATACGATGTACAATTCGGCGCCCGTCCGCTGAAACGTGCGATACAGAAGTATCTGGAAGACGAAATGGCAGAAATGATCATAAAAGCTTCCGTAAGCGAAGGGGATACTATCCTTGTTGATTTCGATAAAGATGAGCAGAAGCTCACGACCGACATCAGGAAACAGGCCGTTCCGGAATAATTAAATCTGTTATATAACGACAAAATGTCAGGCACCTCGTGTCTGGCATTTTTTTTGATATTTTGTAAACGTCCGAAAAGCAGACAAGACTAATTACATAATAATAAAGATATACAAATTATGGCAAAACAAGGAAACATTGGGGTTACCAGCGAGAATATATTCCCCATTATCAAAAAGTTTTTGTATAGTGACCATGAAATTTTCCTCCGGGAGATTGTTTCAAATGCGGTGGATGCAACACAGAAACTAAAAACACTATCATCAGTAGGTGAATATAAAGGTGAACTGGGCGACCAGACCATCCACGTAAAAATAGATGAAAAAGCAGGTACCATTACCGTGAGCGACCGTGGTATAGGTATGACCGCTGAAGAAATTGATAAATATATCAACCAGATAGCTTTCTCAGGAGCAGAGGAATTTGTTGAAAAATACAAAAACGATGCGGCTTCTATCATCGGTCATTTCGGATTAGGATTCTACTCTACTTTTATGGTTTCCAAGAAAGTGGAGATCGTAACTAAATCGTATAAAGAAGGTGCCGTACCAATGAAATGGAGTTGTGAGGGAAATCCTGAATATACGTTGGAAGAAACTAAAAAAGACGACATTGGTACGGATATTATCCTTTATATCGATGACGACAATAAAGACTTTTTAAATAAAGATAAAATAAGCGGTCTGCTGAAAAAATACTGCCGCTTCTTACCGGTACCCATTGCTTTCGGCAAAAAACAGGAATGGAAAGACGGAAAATATGTAGATACCGACGAAGATAATATCATTAACGATACAAAACCTGCTTGGGTACGTAAACCTTCCGAACTGACGGACGAAGATTATAAAAAGTTCTACCAGGAACTTTATCCGATGAGTGAAGAGCCTTTGTTCTGGATTCACCTGAATGTAGACTATCCGTTCAACCTGACAGGTATCCTGTACTTCCCGCGCATAAAAAGCAATATGGATATGAACAGGAATAAAATACAGCTTTATTCCAACCAGGTATACGTTACCGACTCTGTAGAAGGTATCGTACCCGAATTCCTTACACTTTTACATGGGGTACTGGATTCGCCGGATATTCCCTTGAATGTTTCCCGTTCTTATCTGCAGAGCGACCAGAACGTTAAGAAAATATCAAGCCATATTACCAAGAAAGTAGCCGACCGTCTGGAAGAAATGTTCAAGAACGACCGACCGCAATTCGAAGAAAAATGGGACAGCCTGAAACTTTTTATCCAGTATGGAATGCTAACGGATGAAAAGTTCTACGAACGCGCAGCTAAATTTGCTTTATTGAAAGACGTAGACGGTAAATACTATACATTCGAAGAATACAAAACGCTTGTTAAGGAAAATCAAACCGATAAAGACGGTAATTTAATCTATCTCTACACCAATAGTACGGAAGAACAATACAGCTATATTCAGGCAGCCAAAGATAAAGGATACAGCGTCTTAATGATGGACGGACAGTTAGATGTCCATGCAGTGGGACAACTGGAACAAAAATTCGAGAAGACACAATTTGTCAGGGTCGACAGCGATACGATCGACAATATTATCCGTAAAAAAGACTCCGGTACCGTATCTTTGAAGGAAGAACAGAAAACAGCTTTGCAGGAAGTATTCAAGAGCCAGGTTCCCAAAATAGAAAAAGCAGAATTTTACGTAACGTTCGAGGCATTGGGTGAAAACGCCAATCCGGTAATGCTTACTCAAAGCGAATATATGCGCAGGATGAGGGAAATGTCGGCCATGCAGCCGGGAATGTCATTCTATGGAGAAATGCCTGACAGCTACAATCTGGTATTAAATACGGATCATACGTTAGTAAAAAAGGTATTAGCCGACGAAGAAGAAAAATGTGCGGAAAAACTGTCTCCGATCGATGCCGATATAAAAGGTTGGGAAGCACGTCAGTCTGATCTCAGGGAAAAGCAAAATAAAAAGAAAGAAGAAGAGATCACAGCAGAAGAAAAAGAAGACATGACCAATACAAATAAGAAACTGGATGAGCTTCGTGAACAACGCAATAAAATCCTGGCTGAGTACGCTTCTTCAAACAATCTCGTACATGAATTGATCGATCTTGCCTTATTAAGTAATGGCATGTTGAAAGGTGAACCGCTGAGCAGGTTTATTAAAAGAAGTATTCAAATGATTGGCTAAAACATTGTATGAATGTACTAAAATAGTTTACTTTGCGTTCAAAATAAAAGAACGTATATGAACTTTATAGAAACAGATATCCCCGGGGTATGGATTATTGAGCCTAACGTGTTCAATGACTCCCGGGGATATTTTTTTGAAGCTTTCCGGAAAGACGAATTTGAAAAACACATTGGAAAAGTTGACTTTATACAAGATAATGAATCCCGTTCCTCTGCCGGAGTGTTAAGAGGATTGCATTACCAGCTAAATCCTTTTTCACAGGCAAAACTGGTCCGCGTTATTCAGGGAGCCGTACTGGATGTCGCGGTTGACATACGGAAAGGGTCACCCACTTTCGGTAAACATGTGGCAGTGGAATTAACGGCGGAAAACAAACGCCAGCTTTATATTCCGCAGGGTTTTGCACATGGATTTCATGTATTACAGGACGATACCGTTTTCACTTACAAAGTAGATAATCCCTATACCCCTACCCATGAAGGAAGCGTGCGTTTCGACGACAAAGCATTTGGTATCGATTGGAAAATTCTTTCCGAAGCATCACTGATCATGTCTGAAAAGGACAAGAACGCTCCTTTATTATCCGCAGCCGATTATAATTTTGAATATTAATTAAACCCATACGGAATGAAAACTTATTTAGTAACCGGCGCAGCCGGATTTATCGGTGCAAACTTTATTAAATACATGCTGGCTACTTATACGGATATCAAGATTGTCGCATTGGATCTGCTTACCTATGCAGGCAACCTGAAAACAATAGAAAACGATATCGACAACGAACGTTGCATATTCGTAAAGGGAGATATTGGTGACCGTTCCCTTGCCGACAGGCTTTTCATTGAATATCAATTCGATTATGTTGTAAATTTTGCTGCCGAAAGCCATGTCGACCGGAGTATTGATAATCCGCAACTCTTTCTAATCACTAATATATTAGGTACACAAAATCTGTTGGATGCTGCTAAATACGCATGGGCAGGCGGTAAAGACGAAGCCGGTTATCCTGTATGGAAAGAGGGAGTCCGCTTTCACCAGGTATCGACAGATGAAGTGTACGGCAGCCTGGGCGCGGAAGGATATTTTACGGAGACTACTCCTCTGGATCCCAGAAGCCCGTACAGCGCGTCAAAAGCAAGCTCTGATCTATTTGTAAAAGCCTATGCGGATACCTACAAGATGCCTGTTACGATTACCCGCTGCTCGAATAATTACGGCCCATATCATTTCCCTGAGAAACTGATCCCGCTGATTATAAAAAATATTCTTGAAGGCAAGTCGTTACCTGTCTATGGCGACGGAACCAATGTGCGCGACTGGTTATACGTGGAAGATCATTGCAAGGCTATTGATATGGTGCTGCATAAAGGTCGTACCGGAGAAATATATAACGTAGGCGGACATAACGAGAAACAAAATATCGAGATTGTAAAACTAACGATCCGTACCATTCACAAAATCATGTCTGAACAACCGGAATACAGGAATGTTCTGAAGAAAAAGGAGAAAGGACCGGATGGTGAGATAAAAACAGACTGGATCAATGACAGCCTGATTACTTTCGTAAAAGACCGTCTGGGTCATGACCAGCGGTATGCGATCGATCCGGCAAAAATAACAACGGAATTAGGCTGGAAACCGGAGACCCGTTTTGAAGAGGGGATTGTTAAAACGATCTATTGGTATCTGGATAACCAGTCATGGGTAGACGACATCATGACCGGCGACTATATCAGCTATTATGATCATATGTATTCAAATCGTTGAAAAGGTTTTTTTCGAAACCGTTGATCTTATCTTTTTCACCTGCAAGCAATAGCGTATCGCCTTCCTTTATTACAAAGGAGGGCGTTAATGTTATAATCAGGTCGTCTTCCCTTTCAATACTGATAATCATACATTCTGTTTTCTTCTGGATATCCAGGTTAGAAATTGACCTTCCGATCATCGGCGAATCATGCTCGACCACGTATTGGGAAAGAGTAATATCATGTTCAGGTTCTTCCATTGTGTCGAGGGCTTCATTACGCACTTCAATTGCCTTGATCAGGTTTTGCAAATCTTCATCCTCACCGGCAACAATTAATCGGTCATATGGATAAATCCGTTCATCGGCATCAGGGATATTTATTTTTTTATTACCTCTTATAATCGTTACGATATTAAGCCCGAGTTTTTGCCTGAAATTCAATTCACGCAATGTTTTTCCTGCTTTAGGCGAAATAGGTGAAACACTTATTTCTTCTATATGGATATCTTTAGACAAAAGAACGTTTGCCATTTTAGGATTTATAGCTGCCGATTTCTCTTCAAGCAACTGTTTTTCATTCAGGTTTTCAAGAAAACGGGCTTCAATCAACCGGGATTGTTTCTTAAATCCCTGGAAATAAATAATGAAAGCTATTACAATCATTGAAATAATGATCTGGGTGACCATCGTATCCGGAAATAAAGGAACAAGTACCATCATAACCAGCGCGCAACCGATCCCTACCCGTAATACGACTAAAGCGATTAACGCCCCCCTGTTAAAATGATTATCTTCCCATAAATTCCTGAATTCGGCCGAACGGTTTTTCTTCATCATAACCGAACGTAAAAAAGGAGCCATCAGCAGCAGCGCAACAGCAGCGGATATAATCCTGCCCCCAAGCCCGTAGATATTTGCGGTAATAAAAGGTGTCACAAATTGTTCGCATATAAATAAAACGGCTAATGACAGCGTAGTATACACAGCAACTAATTGAAGGATACTTTTTAATAATTTGTTCCAGTCATTTTGCTTGTTCACCGTCTTTAAACCCGAGGCTGAATACCCTTCAATCACTTTATTGAACCGCGACGGTATCCGTTTTTCAAGAAATTCATAAACCGGAACCGAAGCTTTAATAAAGTAGGGTGTCGTAAAGGTAGTAATAATCGATACAGCTACTATGATAGGATACAACTCGGGCCGGATAACTCCAAGACTCATACCTAAGCTGGCAATAATAAAGGAGAACTCCCCGATCTGCGCAAGGCTGAATCCGGATTGAATGGCAACTTTTAATCCTTCACCGGAAGCTAAAACACCAAGCGAAGCAAAAATAACCCTTCCTATCAGCACCACAGCCGTCAGAATTAAAATAAGTCCCAGATATTCTTTAATAATTGCAGGATCGAGCATCATCCCTACTGAGACAAAAAAAACAGCGCCAAAAAGGTTCTTGACCGGTTCTACCAGATGCTCGATCTGTTTCGCCCGGACGGTTTCAGCCAGGATCGAACCCATTATGAATGCTCCCAATGCTGCAGAAAATCCTACTTTTGATGCGAATAAAACCATTCCCAGACATAAACCGATAGATACAATGATCAGCGTTTCGTCGTTGAGATAATTCTTTAATTTCTTCAGCATGGTAGGAATCAGGTAAATACCTACTATAAACCATACCATAACAAAGAATATAAGCCTGAACAAACTACTAAGTAAAGCGCTTCCTTCTATGGTATTACTTACGGCAACAGTAGACAACAGCACCATCATCAGAATAGCAGCAAGGTCTTCCACTATCAGCATACCGAATACGATATTAGCAAATTTCTGCTTCTGAAGCCCCATATCGTTAAATGCTTTTATTATAATAGTAGTCGATGACATCGATAACATTCCCCCCAGAAAAATACTATCCATTGGCGACCAGTGAAGAAGCTGCCCCACTACATATCCGATCAGTATCATCGATCCCATATTGATCAATGTAGCAAGCGATGCCGTCCCTCCTACATCTATTAATTTTTTAAAGCTGAATTCCAACCCCAGGGCAAAAAGCAAGAAGATAACACCAATCTCAGCCCAAATCTCCACATTTCCCATGTCGGATACCACAGGAAGCCACGTTATATAAGGCCCTGCAAGAAATCCCGCAACAATATAGCCGAGAACCACCGGCTGCTTCAACCATTTAAAAAGAATTGTAGCGATACCTGCCGTGATCAGAATCAAAGCCAGGTCGCCTATAAAATCATGCAAGTGCGCCATAAGTAAGAATCATATTTATTTAGGATTCGTAAAAATACAAAAAATAAGGATAGTTTTTGTTTAAAAACTATCCTTCTCTGTCAATATAAACACGGAGACACCGTAATAGCAACTTTTTAACGATATCGTACAAGATGTAAAACCTGGTTTCTCCGTGTTCTTTTAATGATCATATTACGCATGCTTCAGGATCAATTATTTTTCAATAGCGGCCTGAGCAGCAGCAATCCGTGCAATCGGCACGCGGAACGGCGAGCAGGATACATAGTTGAGCCCTACACGGTGGCAGAACTTAACCGACGAGGGTTCTCCCCCATGTTCTCCGCAGATACCGCATTTAAGTTCCGGACGTATCTCGCGTCCTTTCTCTGTGGCCATCCTTACCAGTTGGCCTACCCCATTTTGGTCGAGTACCTGGAAAGGATCGAATTTCAAGATTTTCTTTTCCAGATAAATCGGCAGGAAAGTGGCAATATCATCGCGCGAATAACCGAAGGTCATTTGTGTAAGGTCATTTGTTCCGAAAGAGAAAAACTCGGCAGCCGATGCGATCCGGTCGGCTGTCAATGCCGCACGTGGTATCTCGATCATCGTACCTACTTTGTATTCAATCGTTTCTCCTGTCTCATCAAATAACTGTTTAGCCGTATTCCGGATAATCTTTTCCTGTTCCAGGAATTCGTAAACAATACCTGTCAACGGAACCATGATTTCCGGATAGGTTGTAACTCCTTCCTTCTTTAATTCGATTGCTGCGCCTAATATCGCTTTTGTCTGCATCTCCGTTATTTCAGGATATGTATTTCCCAAACGGCATCCGCGATGTCCGAGCATCGGGTTAGACTCATGTAATGCTTCCACCCGTTTACGGACTACTTTAACATCCACTCCCATGGCATCGGCAAGTTCTTTCTGTCCCTTTTCATCATGAGGTACAAATTCATGCAAAGGAGGATCAAGTAACCGAACGGTTACCGGATAACCGGCCATCGCTTTGAATATACCTTTAAAATCTTCCTGCTGGTAAGGTAGCAATTTTTCAAGCGCTTTCTTACGTTCCGTTACGTCTTCCGCAAGGATCATTTCACGCATGGCTTTGATCTTTTCGCCTTCGAAGAACATATGTTCCGTACGGCAAAGCCCGATTCCTACAGCACCGAACTTACGGGCTACAGAGGCATCATGCGGCGTATCAGCATTTGTACGCACGGACATCTTGGCATATTTATCCGTAAGCGTCATTAATTCGTTGAAATCACCGGTTAATTCGGCATCTTCGGTAGGTATCTTTCCTTCATACACTTCACCGGTACTTCCGTTTATGGAAATATAATCTCCTTCATTGAAGACTTTTCCATTTACTTCCATCGTCTTTTTCCGGTAATCGATATTGATTCCCCCGGCACCCGAAACACAACATTTACCCATACCACGGGCAACCACAGCAGCGTGGGAGGTCATACCTCCCCGGGCAGTCAATATACCTTCGGCAGCAGCCATACCAGCAAGATCTTCAGGAGAAGTTTCTATACGCACCAATACAATTTTTTTACCGTCGCGATACCATTCGGCAGCGTCTTCTGCAAAGAAAACGATTTGTCCTGTTGCAGCACCAGGTGAAGCAGGTAATCCTTTTACCAGCACTTTCGCCTTTTTCATTTCCTCCTTATCAAATACCGGATGCAACAATTCGTCCAGTTTATTGGGTTCGATACGTTCCAATGCTGTTTTCTCGTCGATCATTCCCTGACGGAGCAGATCCATAGCAATTTTTACCATCGCAGCTCCCGTCCGTTTACCGTTCCTTGTTTGCAGGAACCAGAGCTTCCCCTCCTGAACGGTAAATTCCATATCCTGCATATCGCGGTAATGGTTTTCGAGTTTAGTCTGGATAGCGTCCAGTTCTTTATATATTTCAGGCATGGCTTCCTCCATAGAAGGATATTTCGTACGCCTTTCCTCTTCCGGCACATTGGCCATTTCGGCCCATAATTTCGATCCGGCTAATGTGATTTGCTGCGGTGTACGTATACCGGCAACCACATCTTCACCCTGTGCATTAATAAGGTATTCACCATTAAAAACATCTTCGCCGCTTCCTGCATCACGTGAGAAACAAACCCCGGTAGCTGATGTATTTCCCATATTTCCGAATACCATAGCCTGAACCGTTACCGCAGTACCCCATTCGGCAGGTATTCCCTCCATTTTACGGTAAAGGATAGCCCGTTCATTCATCCACGAATCAAAAACGGCGCAGATCGCACCCCATAACTGTTCGTATGCATCCGTCGGGAAATCTTTTCCGGTCTGCTTCTTCACGGCAGTTTTAAACCGGGTTACAAGTGTTTTCAGATCATCAACCGTTAATTCATTATCCAGCTTAACGCCTTTTGATTCTTTCATCTCTTCTATGATCTCTTCAAACGGATCAATATCTTCTTTATTGACAGGTTTCATACCCAGAACGACATCACCGTACATCTGCACAAAACGACGGTATGAATCCCAGGCAAAACGTTCGTTTCTGGTTTTTTTAGCCAGGCCTTCCACTACGGCATCATTAAGTCCCAGATTCAGAATCGTATCCATCATACCCGGCATGGAAGCACGTGCACCCGATCGTACGGATACCAATAACGGATTGGCGACATCACCGAATTTAGAATTCATTAGCTGCTCTACATTTGATACAGCTTTCTTAACTTCATTGCTTAATAATTCGATAACTTTTTCTTTACCTATTTCATAATATTCTGAACAAACTTCGGTGGTAATCGTAAAACCCGGAGGTACCGGAACACCAATCAGATTCATTTCGGCCAGATTTGCACCTTTGCCACCCAGCAGGTTTTTCATGTCTGCTTTACCTTCTGCTTTACCGTTTCCAAACGTATAAACTCTTTTCTTTTCCATAAAATCAGATCGTATTGTATTAGTATTTTGCTAACTCGACTTTGCAATGAGTACAAATATAACATAATTTATATCAAAATATAAATAGATCAGAACAATTAATTTAATGTGTTTTACAACTCTTTCCTGTTGACAGTACATCGTAAATATGTACATTTGCGTGGCGAAATTTTTAAAAACAAATACATTGGCAAGGAAAAAAAAGCAGTTACCGCTGCTGAAAGAGGTTACAATAACCGACGTAGCCGCTGAAGGAAAAGCGATAGCCCGTGTGAACGATATGGTTGTATTCGTTCCTTTTGTAGCACCGGGAGATATAATCGACATTCAGTTAACACGTAAGAAAAACAGTTATGCCGAAGGGAAAGCAACCCATTTTTATTCCTATTCAGAACAACGTGCCGAACCTTTTTGCGAACATTTCGGTGTGTGTGGAGGATGTAAATGGCAGCAACTCCCTTATGAGGAACAGTTAAAGTATAAACACAAACAGGTTATAGATAATCTTACCCGCATCGGAAAAGTAGAAATAAAAGAAACATTTCCGATACTCGGTTCAGAACGTACCCGCTTTTACCGGAATAAGCTCGAATATACTTTCTCCAATAAAAAATGGTTGACGGAAGAGCAGATAAAATCCGGCGAAACTTTTGATTGTATGAGCGGGGTAGGTTTCCATATCCCCGGTATGTTCGACAAGGTGCTGGATATAAAAAAATGCTGGTTACAGGACGATATCACTAACCGGATACGTTTAAGTATCAAAGATTTTTGCCTTTCACATGAAGGTTATCCATTCTTTGATTTACGGAACCAGGAAGGCTTTATGCGTACACTCATTGTTCGTACTACATCCACGGGCGAATTGATGGTGATTGTGGTTTTCTATTATGAAGATAAAGAACGGAGGGAAGCATTACTTCAATTTATTGCCGGTAAATTTCCGGAAATAACTTCTCTGCTATATATAATCAACGAAAAACGCAACGATACAATTACTGACCAGGAAGTTCATGTTTTTAAGGGAAAAGACCACATGATTGAAGAAATGGAAGATCTTAAATTCAAGATTGGTCCCAAATCCTTTTACCAGACAAACAGCGAACAAGCATATAATCTATATAAAGTTGCACGGGATTTTGCAGGATTAACCGGGGATGAACTGGTATATGACCTATATACCGGCACAGGAACCATTGCTAATTTTATTGCGCGCCGGACACGGAAAGTGATAGGGATTGAATATGTGCCCGAAGCAATTGAAGATGCTAAAGTGAATGCATCGCTCAACGGTATCAAAAATACCCTTTTCTTTGCAGGCGATATGAAAGACATACTGAACATACAATTTATAAATGAACACGGAAGGCCGGACGTAATCATCACTGATCCTCCCCGCGCGGGAATGCACGACGATGTTATCCATGCTATTCTTTTCGCCGCTCCTAAACGTATCGTTTATGTAAGTTGCAATCCGGCAACACAGGCACGCGACCTGAACCTTATGGATGCAGCGTATGTTGTAAGGAAAGTACAACCGGTAGATATGTTCCCGCATACACATCATGTCGAAAATGTTGTTTTGCTTGAAAAGAGATCACTATAAAACCAATAAGCATTGAATCTTTTCCTAAAAATAAAAAACAGGCGTTCACGGAAATTATTTTATTTCCTTTGCCGTTTACTGCCTGTTATTTTATGTTGCATATTCCTTTTATCCGGCTGTTACAGTAAACAAAAGAAAAAAGAAGTAAAGGAACAGATAGCCATAGACTTACCCGAGTTGATAGCCAAAGGAGAAATCACGGCTGTAACTTTATACAGTTCAACCTCTTATTTTCTCTACAGAATGGAGCCTATGGGTTATGAGTATGATCTGATCAAAGATTTTGCACGGGAACACGGACTTAAACTGAACATTAAGACCGTTGAAAACCTAACCCGTTTGGTAGAAACCTTAGATGCAGGAGAAGCCGATGTGGTAGCTTTTCCTATACCGGTCAGCAACCGGCTTAAAAATGAGGTTATCTACTGCGGACGGGAAGAATTAACAAATCAGGTACTGGTTCAACGCATAGGCAACAATCAGCAAACGCTTACCGACGTTACGGAATTAATCGGCAAAGATGTCTATATTATTCCGGGTACACCCTATCACGAACGGCTTGAAAATTTAAATAAAGAATTAGGGGGAGGTATTAATATACATCCTATAGGCCGGGATACCGTTACTACAGAAGACCTCATCGAAATGGTGTCGACCGGTGAAATCCCCTATACCATCAGCGACGATAAGACGGCACGTTTAAATAAAACATATTACTGGAATATCGATGTGAATCTTAATATCAGTTTTCTGCAACGGTCATCCTGGGTAGTACGTAAAAGCAGTCCCCGTTTAGCAGAAGCAATCAATACCTGGTCAGAAGGAATAGAAGGCGAACATACCTATCTGGCGGCAACCAAGCGGTATTTCGAATTGAGTAAAAAAATATTGGAAGTCAGTATGCCCGAAATAAAACACGGCAATATTTCGCCATACGACGATCTCTTTAAAAAACATTCAAGGTCATTAGGCTGGGATTGGGAATTACTGGCCTCATTAAGCTACCAGGAATCGCACTTTAAGAACCATTTGGTATCATGGGCCGGAGCATTGGGTATCATGGGCATTATGCCCGGTACGGCCCGTAATCTGGGAGTAGCGTTAGACGACCTGACCAACCCGGAAATAAGCATACGGACCGGAACGGAAGTACTCCGCCGTTTCCGCAACGGTTTTCCAAATATTACCGATTCCACCCAATTGGTCAAATTTACCTTAGCTGCCTATAATGCAGGTATAGGACATATATATGATGCACAACGGTTGGCTGAAAAATATGGCAAGGATCCGCATATATGGGATGATCATGTGGCGGAATTCATACTGTTGAAGCGTGAACCTGAATATTATAATGATCCGGTGGTTAAACACGGATATCTACGCGGTACGGAAACGTATAATTACGTAAGGGAAATTTTAGGGCGTTATGAATATTATCAGAAGCAGCTGGAGAATATAAAAAGAAACGGATAGAGACGTAATTGATACGTCTCTTATAAGTTTTTATACTTTTAAATGTGAACCGTCGCAGAAAGGTTGATGCTGAGTAAGTCCGCATCTGCAAATAGCGGTTTTATCCATCACCATTTCCTCCCCTGCATCGTTTATTATTTTAACCTGCCCTTTTACCAGTAAAGGACCGTTCGGGACTGCTTTTAATTCAACCATAGGTTGTTCATTCGTTTTTGTTTCCATAAGATCAATTGTTATTAGTATAATGCTATATAATAATAACAATCACTTTTTAAAAAATGTTTACATTTGCCCTCTCATTATATAATCTTTATTTATTATTTATCATGAAAAAATTATCTGCTACTTTATTGTTTATCGCTGTGATCTTATCCGGCTGTAGTGCACCTTCCGGTCAGAAAAATGAAAATGTTTCCTGCGAATCAGGTAAAGAGTCAATGGAATATGTGATGAATCTGACACGTAAAATTAAACCCGAGCATGTAGCCGCATTTAAAGAATCGTTTGAAAAATGCAGGGTAGGTACCTTACAGGAACCGGGATGTGTAGATTACAGAATGTACCAATCGTATTCAGACAGTACGGAGTTTATTATTGTTGAAACCTGGAAAAATAAAGGCGAACACCTGAAGCATATGGAAACAGAACATTTAAAACAGCATCTTCAGGAAATCAAAAATACGGGCGAACCCGGTTTCCAGGGCCGTAATGCTGAAATATATGTTTGTCCGAACGTTAATTAAAGGGATTTTCCCGTCATAATATCAAGCACCATCTTATCGGTCGACTCCATACCTTTGGAGCCGATAGACGTTAAGTTCCGTATCGTTTGATCCACATCGTTATCGATAATTCCCTCTACGCAGGTGACCACTTTGTCTTCCATAGCCATCATTGCGGAAAGCATGGCTGTGGAAACACCACTGGCCACTTTCATCGCGCAACTGGGTTTTGCGCCGTCGCATATCATTCCGGTTATATTGCCGATCATATTCTTAATGGCAAAACCAATCTGTTTTTTGTTACCACCCATCAGGTAGGTAATGCCACTACTGGCACCGGTTGCCGCCACTACACAACCGCAAAGAGCCGATAGTCTCCCTAAGCTTTGCTTTATATAGATAACCATCAGGTTGCTCAACATTAAAGCGCGTATCAATTCCTCTTCAGATGCGCGAATATCTTCGGCAAAGGATAACACCGGAAGCGTTGCGGCGATACCCTGGTTTCCGCTTCCCGAATTACTCATCACAGGTATCATAGCCCCGTCCATACGAGCATCACAAGCAGCCGACGTCATAATAAGCATATGGGTATAAGGAGAATCTCCCATATATTTTCTACCGATTTCTCCCGAGATTGTTTTACCTACCGTATGCCCGTATTTACCTTTCATCGACTCCAGCGACGCTTGTTTATTGACCTCTCCCGTTTCCTTAATAAAACGGATCTCATCCAAAGGCATTTCCGTTGAAAATTCATATACAAGATCAAACGATAGCTGTAAATCATCCGCTTCACATGGCGTATTGCTTTCCTGCTTATCATCACACAGATCGACCAGGGGCACACCATTCTTTTCCACATAAATAAATCGGGTATGTTCACGGCAGATAATAGCTTTTGCCGTATCACTGCCTGCCGAACTTACCACTTCAATATACAATTTATCGACATTCTCTTTTAACGCTATCCGGATACGTTTATCCGCAATCATACCTTTTCCCTTTTCAAGAGCTTCCGCTGTAAGGTCGCGCAGCACTTCCAATCCATACTCCGGTTTACCGATAAGGCTTCCCAGAGCAATCGCAATCGGCAGACCAACCATATTTGTTCCGGGTATCCCAACTCCCATTGCATTTTTCAACACATTAGCACTTAGGAATACTTCTATTTTCTCAGGAACAGTTCCCAATGTTTCCGCAGCTTTGGACGCAGCCAATGCAACAGCTACAGGCTCCGTACACCCTATGGCAGGAAGAATCTCCTGTCTGATAAGAGAAAAGATTTGTGATTTGGTTGTGTTTTTCATGTGTATGACGTTTGCGTTTATGGTATAGACACTGCAAATATAATGCATTTATAACCATCTTGGTATCAGATGTCGCAAACTCTTTGATGATGCAGACACAAAAGGCTGCTTTTCTTTGTATCTTTGTAATAAGATTAACAATGAATGAGTACAAATAAATCAATACCTTCACTTATTGATTTGCAACTTCAATATGACCTTCTTCAAAAAGAATATCAATTTGAAAAGGACACATATAAACAGCAAACCGAACGCGAAGGCATGTGGAGAAAGATTCAACAGGGATTTTGCTGGTTTCCTGTACAAGCCGGAAAAAGCTATTACAACTCGTTGAATCAGCTCGTGATCGAAATAAACAGAAAAGCGGACAAGGAAATCGAACATTCTTTTGAACACGGTCGTCCCGTCCGTTTCTTTACATACGATGCAGACGGCACATTTCATTACCTCAACTTTACGGCTGTAATCAGTTATGTGCAAGACGACCGCATGGTAGCGGCCCTCCCCTCTCCTGTTGTACTTCCCGATTTCCAGCAAACAAAAGAAATCGGCGTACAATTATATTTCGACGAAACGAGTTACAAAACCATGTTTACAGCATTAACCGATGTCATGCACGCCAAAGAGAGCCGCCTGGCCGTTCTGCGTGAAATATTGAAAGGCAGTACGCCCGCCGGGTTCCGCGAATTGTATCCCATCCGGTTTCCATGGCTTAACCCATCGCAGGAGTCCGCTATAAACAACGTATTGTCGGCCCGCGACATTTATATTATCCACGGACCTCCCGGCACAGGCAAAACCACTACTCTGGTAGAGGCGATATATGAAACGCTTCACCGGGAGAACCAGGTAATGGTCTGCGCACAAAGCAATACAGCAGTAGACTGGATAGCCGAAAAGTTGACCGACAGGGGCATCCCCGTCCTGCGGATTGGCAATCCCACCCGGGTAAACGATAAAATGCTTTCTTTTACCTACGAGAAAAGGTTCGAAGCGCACGCCGACTATCCGGAGTTATGGAAAATAAGGAAAACAATCAGGGAAATACAATCTTCTTCCAAAAATAGAAACAGGGATGAAAAAGATACCATACGCAACCGGTTATCTAAATTACGTTTCCGCGCTACCGAACTGGAGCTTAAAATCGATACGGACCTGTTCGACGAATCACGCGTTATCGCATGCACACTCGTGGGCTCGGCCAATAAAGTCCTGAACAACCGCCGTTTCACTTCCTTATTTATCGACGAAGCAGCACAGGCGCTGGAAGCGGCCTGCTGGATCGCGATTAGTAAAACAGACCGCGTTGTCCTTGCCGGCGACCACTGCCAGCTTCCCCCGACTGTAAAAACGCCGGAAGCAATAAAAGGCGGGTTAGACCGGACGTTGATGCAAAAAATAGTATCATCCAAAAACAATACGGTATCCCTATTAAAAACCCAGTATCGTATGCACCATGATATTATGGGATTTCCTTCACGCTGGTTTTATCATAATGAATTAGAAGCAGCCCCTGAGGTAAAAGACCGCGGAATCCTTTCACTTGATACGCCGCTGATATGGTACGATACATCTGGTTGCGATTTCAATGAAGACCAGCCCGCAGAAAGTTCAAGCCGGATCAACATATCCGAAGCCGTCCTGTTGACACATCAGTTGAAGGAATACATCAATAAGATAGGTAAAGCCCGTATACTGGATGAAAAAATAGATTTCGGGTTGATTTCACCTTACCGGGCACAAGTACAGTATTTACGCAGGCTTATTCGACGGGATGCCTTTTTCAAGCAACTCAGGAAACAAATAACTGTTCATACGGTCGACGGATTCCAGGGGCAGGAACGGGATGTGATACTCATCAGCCTTGTAAGGGCAAACGAGAAAGGACAAATAGGTTTCCTACATGATTTAAGACGTATGAATGTTGCTATTACAAGGGCTAAAATGAAACTGATAATTATAGGCGATTCCTCAACCCTGTCCCATCATACTTTTTACAGGGAGTTCTTCCAATACGTAAGGAAACACGGACGGATTATCCCTGTTGAGCAAAAATAATCGTACATTTGCAACCTAATATATAAACGGTAAAGACCATGAAGTATAAGTTACTGGTTCTTGATGTAGACGGAACATTACTGAATAATAAAAAAGAAATAACCCCGGCTACGCTGGCCACCCTTTTGAAAGTTCAACAAATGGGTCTGCAAATCGTATTAGCTTCGGGCAGGTCGACACATGGATTACGTCCTGTTGCCGAAATTCTGGAACTAGACAAGTATAACGGTTATATCCTTTCTTACAACGGTGGACAAATCTTTAATATGGCAACAAACGAACTCTTGTTCGAACGCCGTATCAATCCTGAGCTTATTCCCTATCTGGAAAAGAAAGCCAATAAAAATAATTTTACCATCCTGACGTATCACCAGGATACGATCCTGACCAACAATGCAGCGGATAAGCATGTACAGGAAGAAGCGGAAAGAAACAAAATGCAGGTAAAAGAAGTAAAAGACTTTGCTGGTTCGATACACTTTTCTCCGTGTAAATGCATGCTTGTAAGCGATGATGAAGATGCATTGGTAGGTTTGGAAAAACATTGGAAAAGAAGGCTCGACGGCGCATTGGACGTATTCCGTTCGGAAACCTATTTTCTTGAGGTAGTTCCGCCGTCCATCAATAAAGCAGATACCTTAGCGGTATTAATGGATAAACTATCGATTAAACCGGAGGAGATGATCGCTATCGGCGACGGTGTATGCGATATTACCATGATCCAGACTGCAGGATTAGGTATTGCCATGGGCAATGCCGTGGAATCCGTAAAAAGATGTACCGACTTTACAACTGCAACTAATGAAGAAGACGGTGTAGCGAGAGCCATTGAAGAACATATCATTGCAAAAATACGTCCGGCGGATGTGCCCTTAAAAGAATTAAATGCCCGTGCCCGTCATGCGTTAATGGGAAATCTCGGTATTGAATATACCTATGCCTCCGAAGACCGGGTAGAGGCTACGATGCCGGTAGACGTCCGCACCCGTCAGCCTTTCGGCATCTTACACGGAGGCGCAACACTCGCGCTTGCGGAAACGGTAGCCGGATTGGGATCGATGGTTCTTTGCCAACCTGATGAAATAATAGTCGGTATGCAGGTAAGCGGAAACCATATGTCGTCAGCCAAAGAAGGCGACACGGTAAGGGCTGTCGGAACGATTATCCATAAAGGACGTTCTTCGCACGTATGGAATGTAGACGTATTCACGTCGACAGGGAAACTGGTATCCTCTATACGTGTTGTCAACAGTGTCCTGAAAAAAAGATGAGTCCGGGCGACCTACATACGTTAGACTCATACATAAACGAAAACCGGAGTTTTGCCGTATACAGGATTCCGGGAGAAGAAACCTGCCGCCTTTTGGTTCAGGATACCGGAGATACACTTTTATTCAACGATATAAAAGAGTTAAACGGACAAAGCGGATTTGTTATGGCTCCGTTTCAAATAACCGGTTCATGTCCTATTGTGGTGGTTAAACCTTCCCGTATTGAAGAGATACGCCTGCATAATAACTTATTCGACTGGAACGGAATTCAGCCGGATTACAAAAAAGATTTTCCCGACAACCCGGGTTTGAAAAAAGATTACAATCATCGCTTCCATACGTTCATCGCTCCGGTAAAAGAAAAAAGATTCAAAAAGTTAGTTTTGTCGCGGAGCATCACTGTCGGAAAAGAAAAGGATTTTTCTCCGGCACAGGCATTTCTCCTTGCCTGTCAAAGATATATACGGTCTTACGTATACCTGTGTCATTCTCCGCAAGCCGGTACCTGGCTGGGCAGTACGCCGGAAATGCTGTTGTCGGGAGAAGGCAACGTCTGGAACACGGTAGCCATTGCAGGTACACAACCGCTCGTTGACGGAGAGCTTCCCAAAAGCTGGGACGACAAGAATCTTATCGAACAAATGCTTGTCTCCTATTATATCCGTACACAATTACAATCTTTTGATATTCATCCCGTAGAAAAAGGTCCATATACCGTACGTGCTGCCGAATTGGCCCATTTACGGAGCGATTTCCATTTCGCACTGCCCCAAACCTTACAATTGGGGAACGTCCTGGAACTTCTCCATCCTACCCCGGCTGTTTGCGGATTACCCAAGGAAGAAGCCTACCGGTTTATTTCCGAGAATGAAGGATATAACCGCCGGTATTACTCCGGGTTTGTAGGCTGGCTGGATCCTGAAGGCAGAAACGACCTCTATGTTAACCTGCGTTGCATGAACATACTTAGCGATTCGTTTACCCTTTTTGCCGGTGGCGGATTATTACCTTCATCCGTTTTAGAACAGGAATGGAATGAAACGGAAGATAAATTAAAAACAATGCTATTCCTCACAAATGCACGCAATTATGTATTCAAATAAGAAAAATGTCTTGCAGCTTGTCGGTTTGCTTAAAGCTTCCGGCATCAACCGGATCGTATTATCGCCCGGTTCCCGCAATTCGCCTGTGACCCACTCCCTGGCAAACGACCCTTTCTTTACCTGCCATACCGTAGTCGACGAACGCAGCGCGGGATTTTATGCCATAGGTATCATCATGCACACTCTTCAGCCGGTAGCCGTATGCTGTACTTCCGGAACAGCCGTACTTAATCTCGGTTCCGCAGTTGCCGAAGCATACTATCAGGAATTGCCCCTGCTTGTCATAACGGCAGACCGACCGGCCGGATGGATCAGTCAAATGGACGGGCAGACCATACCGCAACCGGGCATATTCAATACACTGGTCAAAAAATCCGTTCAGTTGCCCGAAGTTCTCTCTAACGAAGACGAATGGTACTGCAACCGGCTGATAAACGAAGCCGTTTTAGAACTGGATCATCATCGGAAAGGTCCCGTACACATCAATATCCCTTTATCCGAACCCCTATTTGAATATACTGTGCCCGACTTGCCACCGGCCAGAAAGATTGAACGTATCTGCGAAAGAAAAGGATCAGACGAGGATATAATGGAAGAAAACTGCTTCGGCGAGCGTTTCCTGGATCATAAAAAAAGAATGGTTATCATCGGGCAGTTAAGTTATGAAACCGGCCGTTTAACCAAAGCATTGGAAGAATTAGCCGAAGAACAGGACTGCATTATCCTTGCCGAACATCTTTCCAACATACAGTCACCTTTTATTATCCGTAATTTCGATGCGTTTTTATACACTTTATCCAACGAAGAAAAAGACGCTTTTGTACCCGACCTGATCATCACGTATGGCGGACATATCGTATCCAAACGCATAAAGCAATTTATTCGTAATCATCCTCCGCAAGAGCACTGGCATATATCACCCTCGGGCGAAATAACGGATTTATATCAATGCCTTACTCATTGTATAGAAACAGATGCTTTGCCGTTTTTCGAGTATCTTGCATCCTGCGAAAACTATCGTAACAGCAAACCATACGCTTCTTTATGGGGCAATGCTTTGGCCCAACTTCCTGTTCCTGCCGACCCCGCATTTTCGGATATGCTTGCCGTACAGGAATGGATGAAAATGTTACCGGCCGATTCCGCCATACACCTGGCAAACAGTTCAAGTGTACGCATTGCACAACTATTCCCTTTGAAGAAGGGGATCAGCGTTTATTGCAACAGGGGCACAAGCGGCATAGACGGATGCGTATCCACTGCCGTAGGGTATGCTTCGGTAAGCGGTAAACTTACCTTTCTGCTTACAGGCGACCTGGCCTTCTTTTATGATATGAACGGGCTTTGGAATCATAAGATAAACAACAAACTACGGATCCTTTTAAATAATAACGGCGGGGGCGAAATATTCTACGCGCTTCCCGGACTGAATAAATCCGGGGCGCTTGAGAATCATATTGCCGCCTCACACCATACCAGCGCCAAAGGCTGGGCGGAAACGATGGGTTTCACCTACCTTGCCGTAACCCATGAAAATGAGTTGAAGGAAAAGATGCCCGTATTTGTCGACTACCGGTCAGATAAACCTGTATTAATGGAAGTCTTTACTTCTATGGAACAAAATGCCGGTATTATGCGTAATTATTATCATGAATTAAAAAAGAAATAAACCTATGGCAACACGAGAATGGAAAACGATTAAAACTTATGAAGATATTTTGTTTGATTTCTACAACGGAATTGCGCGCATAACGATCAATCGTCCGCGCTACCGCAACGCTTTTACACCTACTACCACAGGCGAAATGAGTGATGCGCTCCGTATATGTCGCGAAGAAGCTGATATAAGTGTTGTTGTGATTACCGGTGCAGGAGATAAAGCGTTCTGTTCGGGCGGCGACCAGAATGTAAAGGGTAAAGGCGGGTATATCGGTAAAGACGGCGTTCCCCGCCTGAGCGTACTTGATGTGCAAAAACAAATACGCTCGCTTCCCAAGCCGGTAATTGCCATGGTAAACGGGTACGCTATAGGAGGAGGCCATGTACTTCATGTAGTCTGCGATTTATCTATCGCATCCGACAATGCGATCTTCGGACAAACCGGCCCGCGTGTAGGAAGTTTCGACGCCGGATTCGGCTCGTCCTACCTCGCACGGATCGTCGGACAGAAAAAAGCGCGCGAAATATGGTTTCTCTGCAGGCAATATAACGCACAGGAAGCATTGGAAATGGGGCTTGTCAACAAAGTTGTACCCTTCGGCCGTTTGGAAGATGAAGTGGTGGAATGGGCGGAAACCATGATGCATCACAGCCCCATGGCCTTGCGCATGATAAAAGCCGGACTGAATGCCGAACTCGACGGTCAGGCGGGCATACAGGAACTGGCCGGTGACGCCACGTTGTTATACTATCTTACAGACGAAGCGCAGGAAGGAAAACAGGCATTCCTTGAGAAACGCAAACCGGATTTCAAACAATTCCCCAAATTTCCCTGATAATTGAAACAGAGAAAGGCGATGCAGATCATTGAACAGGATAAGAATGAATTCAGGCTGTCTACCGTAAAATACCGGTTGAATTTCAGATTTCCCGCAGGAACGTCCCGTGGGGTATATACCAAAAGAAATGTCTGGTACATTATCATATCCTCTGTAAATGATCCCAGAAAATGGGGAATAGGCGAGTGCGCTCCCCTACCCGGCCTGAGCTGTGACGATAGTCCGGACTACGAACAAAAACTCTCGAAGATATGCAGCCGCATAGAAAGGACGGGTAGCCCCGATATCGAATCACTCCGTCCGTATCCTTCCATCCTTTTCGGGCTGGAAACAGCTTTCCGTCAATACAACAGAGGAAACTTCTCCCTTTGGGATACCTCTTTCAGTAAAGGTGAATCAGGTATTCCCATCAACGGGCTGATATGGATGAGCGACTACCGGAACATGCTGTCGCAGATCAGGGAAAAAATGGAAGCCGGCTTCCGTTGCATTAAACTGAAGATAGGCGCCATCGCATTCGATGAAGAATTAGCCCTGCTCCGCCATATACGCAAAAACTTTACGGTAAAAGATATTCAGATACGGGTAGATGCCAATGGGGCCTTCCAACCGGCAGATGTAATGGAAAAACTGAACCGGCTGGCCGAACTCGGTATTCATTCCATCGAACAACCTATCCGTGCGGGACAATGGCCCGAAATGGCGGAACTGGCTCTGCATACTCCCCTGCAGGTAGCGCTTGACGAAGAACTTATTGGGCGTAACCGCCCCGAGGAAAAAAGGGATTTGCTCGAAACCATCCGCCCGCAATACATCATACTAAAACCTTCGTTACACGGCGGAATAACCGGTTGTAACGAATGGATAGCAGAAGCCGCAAGGCTGAATATAGATTGGTGGATCACATCGGCGCTCGAATCGAATATCGGACTCAATGCCATCGCGCAATGGTGCGCCGCTGTCGTAAAAGACGACAAAGAGGTATTTCAGGGATTGGGAACCGGCGGATTATTCACCAATAATATCGATATGCCGCTTGCGATAGAAAAAGATTGCCTGTGGTATTTCCCCGAAAAAGATAAATCAGGGCCTTACCACACTTATTTCAACTTTCTATCTGAATGGTCCGGTCTATCACCTTATATAAAGGTACAAACCTCCGGTTCCACAGGAGTTCCAAAACAGATGAACCTCGATAAGGAAAAAATGGTTGAAAGCGCCCGGCAAACCTGCTCCTTCCTGCATCTGAAAGCCGGTGATACGGCGCTTCTGTGCATGCCTTTACAATATATTGGCGCAAAGATGATGGTGGTTCGTTCCCTCATCACAGAAATGAAGCCGGTCATCTGCGAACCTTCCGGACACCCCCTGGCAGATGTAGAAGAACCCCTCGATTTTGCTGCCATGACACCTTTACAGGTTTTTAATTCCCTGCAGGTATCAAAAGAGAAAGAACGCTTGAAACAAATAAAAAACCTGATTATCGGAGGAGGAGCCATCGACCCGGAAATCGAAAAAGAATTACGGTCTTTCCCCCATGCGGTCTATTCCACCTACGGTATGACCGAAACAGTATCGCATATCGCTTTACGAAGGTTAAACGGAGAAAACCCATCCCCGTATTATACCCCGTTCCCTTCGGTCAGCTTGTCTTTATCAACCGCCAACACCCTTATCATCGACGCACCGGCACTTGTAGATAAACCCCTGCAGACAAATGACATCGCAGAATTACTTCCCGACGGAAGATTCCGCATCACCGGAAGGATAGACAACATCATCAATAGCGGAGGGATCAAAATACAAATTGAAACCGTAGAAGATAAATTACGGCCGGTTATACCTTCCCCGTTCGCCATTACTTCCCTACCCGACCCTAAATTCGGCGAGATCGTCGTATTGCTTATAACCGAGACGATAGATGATATTCACGACCGTATCGCCCCCTTGCTTTCCAAATATGAAATGCCGAAATTAACCCGCCGGGTCAAAAACATCCCCATAACCGGAAACGGCAAAACAGACCGTATGGAATGCAAAAGGATAGCATTAAACACCGAATTACGACAAGATAATTAAAACGCCTCTCTTTCAAATAACCTCTATCTGATTTAATCGATATCCTAATCGAATAATTCAATATATTTGCAGAGTATGAAACGCATACTCATAATAGAAGACGAACCCGGAATTTTCAACTTTCTAAAACAAGGATTAGAGGAAGAAGGTTATACAATATCTATTGCTATCGACGGTAAGCAGGGTATTGAATTTTTCCAATCGGAAAAGCCTGACCTGATCCTGCTCGATTGGATGTTACCCAAGGTAAGTGGGATAGATGTTTGCAAAGCAATCCGCGAAAAGGATACTGAGATACCTATCTTGTTCTTAACAGCAAAAGATACCGTGCACGAAACTATTGAAGGTTTGCAATGCGGTGCTAACGATTATATTAAAAAACCGTTTAGCTTTGAAGAATTACTGGAAAGGATAAAAGTACATTTCCGAAATTCCAAAGATCAACAGCATCTCACATTAGGTAATATCTTTTTAAATGTAAACACATATGAAGTAAAAGTAGATACATCCTGTATTGCGCTTACCCAGCGTGAATTTGAATTACTTGAATTCCTGATCAGGAATAAAGGCAATATATGCAAAAGGGATGAAATCATTGAAAAAGTGTGGGGAATTAATTTCGAATACGATACCGGAGTGATCGATGTATTTATTAATGCCCTGCGGAAAAAACTGAATTTAGATAAAGACAACGGGTATATCAAAACCGTAAGAGGTGTAGGATATATCGCTAATGAATAGATATGCAGGATTTTTCATTCAGGAACAGGATAGCGCTGAATTATATCATCACAACGGCATTGCTGATCGGGATGGTCTTCTTTACTATTTATTTCGTGGTAAAATTCAGTGTATCCAATCATTTGAATGAAGATCTGCAACGGGAAGTTGACCGTCATTCGCAGGAAATTGAAGTAAAAAACGGAACGATCGCATTGAAAAGGCATAAGGAGTGGATGGAACGGGAACACAATACAGTGGGCGTAGACCCTGTATTTATTGAGTTTCTGGATATAAACGGTAATTTAATAGACAAATCTCCCAATCTTAAAGAAAGTAATCTGCTGTATGATCCCCACCAAAAAGATAATGTTTTCTTTAACGGAGAGCTTGCAGAAAAGAGAATACGGCAGGTGCAGGTACCTATCCTCGATGACAAGGGAATAAGAGTGGGACATCTATTAGTTGCCGTAGCCAGAGAAGGGTCGGAGGTTGTATTGGAAACATTACGCCATATCCTGTTTATTACCTATCCTGTCATCCTTATTATTTTGTTTTTAGTTGCCCGTTTTATTGCAGGAAGAAGTATAAAACCGATCAACGATATTATTGACACATCGAACAAGATCACCCGTAATAACCTGACTTCGCGTATTCCTTTACCACATAATAAAGATGAACTTTACATACTTTCCGATACCATCAACCAGCTCCTCGACCGTATAGAGAAAACGATTGAAAGAGAAAAATCATTTACTTCCTACGCTTCACACGAATTTCGTACCCCATTGGCCGTTCTGAAAGGAACATTGGAAGTTCTTATCCGCAAACCGCGGCAACAGGAGGAATATGAAGAAAAAGTAAAATACTGTATTAAAGAAACAGACCGGCTGAATCATTTGGTGGATGAGTTGTTGATACTGACGCGTTTCGAAAATCAGAAACAGTCTCTTAAATTAGAGGATGTGAGCCTTACGTCACTTATTTACGACACGCTCCAATATCTTTCACACCCTATCGAACAAAAGAATATCCTTGTAATTATCAATAGTATACCCGAAAACATTCATCTTAAAACGGACGTATACCTATTCTCCACTATCCTTAATAATATCCTTTCCAATGCCATAAAATACTCTTACCAGGATGGGGAGATAGAAATAAACATTCGGCAGGAAACCCACACTATTATTTGTGAAGTGAAAGACAAAGGTGTTGGTATTCCCGAAGATGATATGGAAAGGATCTTTGATAAATTCTACCGTTCGACCGACGATGCCGGTATTAAAGGATTCGGACTTGGTTTACCTATAGTCAAAAGGTTCAGTGCCTTGCTGAATATTCATATTGAAATAGTCAGTAAAGAGAAAAAAGGAACAACGGTCAGACTTCAGATCCCGCAATCTTAAGCAAATCTTAAGCCAATCATTTTAACATCTGTCTATTTTTGCTTGTTGCAAAACAAGTAAAAACAGAAAATAAATGTTAGAAAAGATAATACGGTTCAGTCTTAACCGAAAGCTTATTATTTTACTGTTCACATCTGCTATATTCGTCTATGGCATTTATTCCCTGTTTCATATACCTATCGGAGCCGTACCCGATATAACCAACAACCAGGTACAGGTTATTACTACTTCTACAAACCTCTCTACCGAAGATATCGAACAATTTATAACCTATCCGATTGAGATGGAAATGGCTAACCTGCCCGGAGTGCAGGAAATACGTTCCGTTTCTAAATTCGGGTTATCCGTAGTTACAATAGTTTTCGATGAAAATATGGGGACTTACCTTCCCCGCCAATTAATTGCCGAAAAGATTAAAACCGCTTCCGAATTGATACCCGAAGGCTTCGGCTCTCCCGAAATGGGGCCTATATCCACAGGATTGGGTGAGATCTATCAATATATCCTCGATGTTAAACCCGGGTACAAAGACAGGTATTCGGTTGCTGATTTACGCACGATACAAGATTGGATAGTCAAAAGACAGCTTTCAGGCATCACGGGAGTAGTTGAAATCAATACATGGGGAGGCTACCTGAAACAATATGAAGTAGCCGTTAATCCCTCCCGGCTGAAAGCCATGAATCTTACAACGGGGGATTTAGTAAACGCGTTGAAAAACAACAACAGTGTCGCAGGAGGCGCTTATATTGAGAAAGTCAATCAAAGTTATTTTATACGTGGGGAAGGAAAGATCACTTCAATCGATGACATTGAAAATATTGTCGTTAAAAACACGGCCGGCATTCCGGTACTGATAAAAGATGTGGCAACCGTACAATTCGGGAGCGCCAACCGTTTCGGTGCCATAACAGGAAACGGCGAAGGCGAGAAAGTTCTCGGTCAGGTCATGATGCTGAAAGGAGCCGACTCCAAAAATACCATTAATGCGGTAAAGGAACGTGTAAAAGAAGTTCAGAAATCGCTACCGGAAGGCGTATACATCAATGCCTTTCTGGAACGAAGCGAATTAGTCGCTAAAACCACTTTCACCGTTGCCGAAAACCTGATTTTAGGATGTCTGATTGTCATATTTGTAGTAGTACTGCTACTGGGGAATTTCCGTTCGGGAATAGTGGTTGCCTCTGTAATACCGCTTTCGCTTCTTTTCGCCATATCCCTGATGCGTATATTCGGCATCGATGCCAACCTGATGAGTCTGGGAGCTATCGATTTCGGCATTATCATCGACGGTGCAGTAATTATTGTGGAATATGTTTCCGCGCAAATGACGGCAAATGTTTCTAAACTAAGTGGTTTATCACCAGCCGATAAGAAAAGGGAACTGGATAAAATCACCCTGTGCAGTTCCTCCACTATGATGAATTCTGCCATTTTCGGTCAGCTTATCATACTCATTGTATTCATCCCTATCCTTTCGCTTTCAGGCGTAGAAGGCAAAATGTTCCGTCCGATGGCGCTGACATTCAGCTTTGCTTTGATCGGAGCTATGCTATTATGCCTCACGTATGTACCCGTTGCCTCTTCATTGATAATAAAACCGCAAATACAGAAAAGTAAAGGAATTACGGTCTTTATAATGAGATTGTTGACAAAAAGTTATCTACCCGTGATCACCTGGGCGTTGAAACATTCAAGAATAACGCTGATGGGAGCTGTGGGACTGCTTATTCTGGCAGTTGTCATATTCTCCCGGATGGGAGGAGAATTTATCCCTCAGCTGGATGAAGGAGACTTTGTGATTCAGCCTGTGTTAAAAACGGGAACTTCTTTAACTAAAACAATAGAAACGACCACGTTAATAGAAAAAACAATTCTGGACAAATTCCCCGAAGTAGAACAAATCGTTAGCCGTATCGGGGCAGCCGAAGTGCCGACCGACCCTATGTCGATGGAAGAAAGTGACATTATTGTAAAGGTAAAGCCCAGAAGTGAATGGGTATCCGCGAGCTCGAAAGACGAATTAGCCGATAAAATAAAAAAAGAACTGGAAGCCGCCATTCCGAATATGGAAATCGAATTTACCCAACCTATTGAAATGCGTTTCAACGAGTTGATCTCCGGTACACGTTCCGATGTAGCGATCAAGATATTCGGCGAAGACCTGGGTATACTGGCTGAAAAAGCGGAACAGATAAAACATGAGATTTCCCGTGTAGAAGGTGCGGCAGATATTATTGTGGAAAAGATAGACGGTCTTCCTCAGATGACGGTAGAATATAACCGTACCCGTATAGCCCAATACGGCTTGAATATTTCCGATATCAATGATATAGTAGCTTTGTCTTTTGCGGGAACAACCGTAGGAAGCGTGTTCGAAGGTGAACGCCGTTTCGATCTGGTGATACGCCTGGAAGCAAATCTTCGGAATGATATTGATGATTTAAGAAATCTATATGTGCCGTTACCCAATGGCGGACAGGTTCCCCTGCGAGAGCTGGCCAATGTGGAATATACCGAAGGACCTGCCAAAATATCGCGTGACGATACAAAACGTCGTGTAGTAATAGGGGTAAACGTTCGTAATCGTGACATGGAGAGCGTTGTAAAAGAAGTCTCTGCTATCATCGACGATAAAATAAATTTTCCTCCGGGATATTATGTGACGTACGGAGGGCAGTTCGAAAACCTGCAAAACGCTAAAAACCGCCTGATGATAGCCGTTCCTGTTGCCCTATGCCTTATTTTCATTCTCCTGTTTTTCGCTTTCGGTTCGGTCAGGGAAACATTATTGGTATTTACAGCTATTCCACTTTCTGCTGTAGGTGGCGTATTGTTGCTATGGATAAGAGGATTACCTTTCAGTATATCAGCAGGAGTAGGTTTTATCGCTCTGTTTGGTATAGCCGTTCTTAATGGAATTGTTTTGATTGAACACCTCAAAGAATTAAAACAAAGTGGAATTAAAAACATAGATGAACTCATATTAAAAGGAACAACAGACAGGCTTCGTCCTGTTATACTGACTGCCGCTGCGGCTGCTTTGGGATTTCTACCGATGGCTATCTCTACGTCGGCGGGAGCAGAAGTTCAACGTCCCCTTGCAACGGTAGTCATCGGCGGATTATTTACAGCTACGCTTCTTACTATGGTTGTACTGCCTATCCTTTTCAAAATGTTTGACAAAAACCTGGTGAATGATGAAGATATATAAACTCATAATTTCTATTGTGATAACCTTACAAAGTACGGTTGCTTATTCACAGGATAACAATACTGAATTGAAGGGGCTGGTAGAAATCGCCCTTACAAATAATAAAGAGCTTACCTCTTATCAACTACAGTCCGAGGCTTCTAAAGCCCATATGGGAACAGCTTTCGATTTTGATAAGACAACTGTTTATTATGGGTATGATGAAAACAACTATGCACCCAATGACAAGGCCCTGAGAGTATTCGGTATTGAACAACGATTTGCCTTCCCGACAGTATATGGCGCGCAAAGAACGGTTTATAAATCACAATGGGAACAGAACAAGGCTTTATATGAGATACAAAAAAACAAACTAATACTCGATATCTCCCTCGTATATGAGCAAATTGTTTATACTCAGAACAAAGAAAGGCTATATACTCAATTAGACAGTCTTTACTCCGCTTTTTCGAAAGCAGGAAGCCGGAAGTTTGAATTAGGGGAAACTAATTACCTTGAAAAAATAACGGCAGAAGCTAAATCGAAACAGGTTTATACCACACTTCATCAATTAAAAAGCCAGAAACAAGCCCTGTATGAGCAACTCAAAGCCTTGCTGCAAAGTGAAGAAGAGTACCAGGTATCAACGAATCAAATGAGTTTAGTTCATATTGACCATATCGGTCCCGGTAAAGGGTTGCAAAAGAGATACCTGGAAACAGTCAGCCGTACCTACTCTTCACTATTGAAATTACAGCATCAAAGTTGGTTACCCGACCTGAGTGTTGAACTCTTTACCGGAACAAGCAAACACCTGGGATACCGGCAAAACGGCTTTCAGATAGGTATTGCTGTTCCACTGTTTTTCAGCGGAAATATTTCGAAACGGAAAACAGCTAAACTTGAACAGGAAAGTTGGGAGGCTATGCGCAGCCATAAAGAAATGCAAATGGAGCGTTTTTATCTGCAAAAGCAAGCTGAACTTAACCAGCATAAACAAATGATAGATTACTATACGGATAACGGGCGGGTGCTTTCGGAAGAAATTATCAAGACAGCCGACATGAGCTATAGAAACGGGGAGATCGATTTTTTCCAATACATTCAAAGTATGGAAAATGCTATAAGTATAGAGGTCGGTTATCTCGACAATGTCCTGTCTTATAATAAATCTTATCTGGAATTACATTACTTCAATTTTAATCAATAAAAGATGAAAAAATACACATACTATATATGGATTGTTTTAGCGATTACTTTTACATGTTCTTGCGGAAGAGAGACTAAATCAACACAAGAAGAGAATGCCCAACAGGAAGGTTCTTCTTTGATTGAAGTCACCCGTGAACAGTTCAACTCCATGAAAATGGAGATTGCCCTTTTACAGGAAAGGGAATTCGATCATACCATAAAAGCATCGGGCAAAATAGATGTTCCCCCCAAAAGCAGGGCAAAGGTAACCTCTTTTATAGGCGGATATGTAGAATCTACTTCCCTCTTGGTGGGTGATAAAGTAACAAAAGGGCAACCGCTATTAACGCTGGAAAGTCCGGAATATATAGACCTTCAGCAATCCTATATGGAAATTGCCGGGCAGATGGATTATCTGGAGTCGGAATACGAACGGCAAAAAACGCTTTTCGATGAAAAAATATCTTCACAAAAGAAATACCTCGAAGCCGAAAGTAATTACAAACGGGCTAAAGCTACCTATGAAAGTCTCCGCCGGAAACTGAATATGCTTCATATAAATCCGTCGCAGGTGGAACAAGGCAAATTTTCTTCATCTATCACCGTTTACTCCCCTGTTTCAGGGAATGTAACCGTCATCTACGCCAATGTGGGAATGGCTGTCTCTCCTACCGATGTCATCATGGAAATCATAGAAACACAAGCTATGCATGTAGAACTGGCAGTATTTGAAAAAAATGCGTTTAACCTGAAAACAGGACAAAAGGTAAAATTTACCGTCCCCCAGATAGATTCCCAGGTATTTGAAGCAGAAGTCTCGCAAATAGGTAAATCTGTAGAAGGAAATGACCGTGTTATCCGTGTGTATGCTACTTTAGATACCGGCACAAAACAAAAACTATTAACAGGAATGTTTGTGGAAGCTCAACTTATCGCTGATTCACGGAATACGCTGAGTGTTCCTTATGATGCTGTTATTACCGAAGAAGGCAATCGTTTCTTATTGGTTCTCGATTCGGAAAAAGACGGAGTTTACACTTTCCGCAAGACTTTAGTCAAAACAGGCGAACGAAATGGTGATTGGCTCGAAATTATTCCTGATGATAATACGAATGCTAACATTCCAATATTAGCAAAAGGGGTGTATGACGTGAAGTAATTAAATTCTATTAAACACCCCTCCATTGTAACTTTGATTATCTTTTCTTATTCTGTCAACATCTTATCCTAAAGATGCATTTCAGGTTTACCGTATTAAAGAAATGCGTCAGGGTTTTTTAGCACTAAAAAAGATTCTATTTTTCTCATCGCCGGAAAAACCCTTCCTTTAACCGGAAACGGCAAAACAGAGCTTCTAAAACGCAAAAGAATGGATTTAAAGCCGGTCTGTAACCGGAAATCATAATAGTATATATTTATTGTCCACTTTTTTATAAATTATAAATTAATTAATCAACTGATCAACAAATGAATACATGTATTTGCTGTACCTAATATTGTCCACTTTAAAATAACTCGGTTATAAAAAGTAATCCCTATCTTGCCAACCACATATCTATAACTTAAATATATTATTATGAGAAAAAGATTATTTTCCGTATGATTATCCTTCATTGGATGTGTATGCTATTTTATGGTTGTAATGAACAAAACATAAATATCATAGAAGAAGATATCGAAAATGATCCGCATTTTGTGTCTGAAGCATTAGTAAAAGAAATTGTTTTAAACCTCGATTTTGAAGAAGGGGGCATTCCTACCCGTTCCACCTCGTTGCTTCAGAATAAGAAACAAATAAAAGGAATTGCTGATATCAAGAATGACAAATCCGAAACATCGATGTATGTAACCAATTATGAGGACGGGGGGTATGTCATTATTTCCGCCGACAACCGCTTATTTCCGGTATTAGCTTATTCGGAAAACGGCTATTTTGATACGGATAAGGCCGATTATCCCGGTGGTTTACTTATCTGGATGGAAGAGATACAGGAACAGATACAATACCTAAAAGAAAATTCCATACCCCAGGAAGAAGGAATACAATACCAATGGAATAAATTATCGGGCATCGAAAAAATAAAAACCCGCGAAAACGACCAGGACCTGCCCCCCGAAGAAGAACAAACCTACCGTACCATAGGGCCCCTACTGACAACCCGTTGGCATCAACATCATCCTTATAATGCAAAAATGAAACAAATGAATGATAATTGCGGTTGCTGCAATGATTGCAAAAGGGCATTAGTAGGATGCAATCCTATTGCAATAGCCCAGATACTCAAGTACCATCAATATCCAAGTAATTATCAATGGAATCAAATGCCTGATGATAAAGCATCTTTTTATACACAGTCGCTTATGATGGGCATACATAATTTCTTAGGCAGCAACATAAAATATAAATGTGGAAGTACTGCCGTTGATATTAATTATGACATACCTAAACTATTGAAAAATTCATTTAATTACAGCAATGCGGTTATGGATAATTATGATTCACGCGTAGTATTAAATAATGTTTTTGCGCGTCTTCCCGTCATATTATTAGCAGTGGATTCAAATGGAAACGGAGGTCACGCATGGGTATGCGACGGAGCTCGTGAATATATATACCCTATAGCAGGGATGATTTATAAAACAATTCATTTACATATGAATTGGGGTTGGGGTGGAAAATACGATAATTGGTATCTAAGTTCTCAATTTAATCCAGATAAATATAATTTCGACCGTGATAAAAAAATGGTTTATAATATCACACCATAAATTAATAATAAAAATATGAAAGATTTATTTACTTATTTATTATTAAATGGATTTATACTTTTATTTAGTACATGCAATAAAGTGGATGATGTTCCGACTCCTAATAGTTTCCCTTTAATAAGTGTAGTAGATATAAAGGGTAATGATCTGTTAAATCCCGAGAATGAAAATGCTATACCTACTGAGATTATACGAATTTATTATATACGGAATGGAAAGCCGAAATTACAGTATAACAGTATTGGTCAATATGCATATTTTTACCTGACAAAACATTACGATACACATATTATCGCCATACAAGCAGATATATCCGCAAAAGAAACAACAACACTTATCCAATGGAATGAACACGATACCGATACAATGATATGCAGGTTTAATGATAAAAGTAGGCTTACTAAAGTGATCTATAATAATGAAGAGAAATGGGAAGATCCTTCCGGTAGGAACGAACCCTATTTTACAATTATCAAATAAAAATAGTAGTGAAGAAACAGATAAAAGGAATTGCTGATATCCAGAATGAGAAATCCGAAACATCGATGTATGTAACCAATTATGAGGACGGGGGGTATGTCATTATTTCCGCCGACAACCGCTTATTTCCGGTATTAGCTTATTCGGAAAACGGCTATTTTGATACGGATAAGGCCGATTATCCAGGCGGTTTACTTATCTGGATGGAAGAGATACAGGAACAGATACAATACCTGAAAGAAAATTCCATACCCCAGGAAGAAGGAATACAATACCAATGGAATAAACTATCGGGAATCGAAAAAATAAAAACCCGCGAAAACGACCAGGACCTTCCTCCCGAAGAAGAAACAAACCTACCGTATATATAAAACAATCCATTTAAGTATGAATTGGGGTTGGAGTAAAGATTTTAACGGCTGGTTTCTTAATTCTGCATTTAACCCCGGTAACCATAACTATAATATTAATAGAAAAATGACCCAAAACATTATTCCATAATTCAATGTCCTATTAAAACTATTATATGAAAAATATATTTATATTTATTTTAATGATTTGGTTTACAGTTATAGGTATTTCTTGTAATAAAGATGCCGAACCGTCTTTGCCACCTAATAGTGTACCTAAAATAATAGTTAAGGATGCCAACGGAAATAATCTATTAGATCCGGCAAATAAAAACGGTTTTTCTACGGATATAATCCGGATTTACTACATACGGGATGGAAAACCTAAATTGCAGTTCAGTAATGTAAACGATAACTTTTACTTTTTCGATCTCACAAAAAATGAAAGCGAATATGCAATTGGTATATATGTGGATATTTCTGAAAAAGAAACTACAACACTCATTAAATGGAACGAACATGATACAGATACAATGATTTGCACTATCAAAGACAGGAATAGACTTACAAGAATAATGTATAATAACGAATTAAAATGGGAAGATCCTTCTGGAAGGAACAGATCTTATTTCACAATCATCAAATAAACATGAAATCATTTATTTATATTCCATTAATTGTATTTGTTTTATTTTTTGCAAGGTGTAAGAAAGATTATCTGATATCTCCTATTCCAAATGGAGTACCAGCTATAATAGTTAAAGATTCAAATGGAAATAATCTTCTTAATCCTGAATATGAAAATGCTTTCGATGTCAAATCCATCCGGATTTATTACATACGGGACGGAAAAGAAAAGTTGCAGGTAAATAATATAAAGGACAATATGTATTTTTATAACATAACGAATTATAATAATCAGTATATTATTGAAATTTATATAGATTTTTCAGCCAAACAAACAACTACTCTTATAAAATGGAATGAATATGATACGGATACATTAATATGCAATATTAAGAAAGGTGGCTTAATTACAAAAATATTATTTAATAATGAGTTAGAATGGGAAGATCCTTCTGGAAGGAATAGACCTTATTTCACTATCATCAAATAAACATGAAATCATTTATTTATATTCCATTAATTGTATTTGTTTTATTTTTTGCAAGGTGTAAGAAAGATTATCCGATATCTCCTACACCAAATAGTTTCCCGTTAATTGGTATATCAGATTCAAAGGGTAATGATCTTTTAAACCCGGACTATCCTCATGCTATTTCCAGAGAAACTATACGGATTTACTATATAAGGGATGGAAAACCAAAATTGCAATTTAATAATATGGGTGATTATAAATATTATTATTTTACAAAACATGATAGTAGGCATGTTATCGGCATAGATGCTGATATTTCAGAAAAAGAAACAACTACATTAGTCCAATGGAATGAACACGATACCGATACAATAATATGTAGCTTTAAGGATAAAAGCAGGCTCACAAAGGTGATATATAATAATGAAGAGAAATGGGAAGATCCTTCCGGTAGGAACGAACCCTATTTTACTATTATCAAATAAAAATAGTAGTGAAAATACAATACTATCTCTTTTATTGATAAAACACATTAGATATCAACAACTACCCTTCACCTTCCATTTTAAGATATAATCAACTGCTTATCAACATATAATGAGTGGATGATGATCTTCCACTTATTAAAATAACTTCCACCTCCATCCATTTTAAAGACAAAACTAATGAAGAGTTAGTATATAAGTAAAGAGCATGTAATGCTAACATATAACATATTATGCATTTCACAAGGGTGAAATATAAATTTCACCCTTGTGAAACTTTCTTTTAACGGGCGTTAAAAATAGTTTTAACTCCAGTTAAAACATTTATGGATAATGGGTTTTACACTAACAAGACAGGTACCGTTCATTAAAAACATACGGGGAGGGCAGTAAAAATAACAGATTCGGAAACGGAATTGATTTATTAATACACACCTGTTTTTGTTATTCAATGAATAAAAGAACAAAAAACATAGGGCCGGCATTTTGTTTGCTACCGGAAAAAAGGTGAAAGATAGGTGAAAGATAAAGCATGGTCATCATTCACCTATATTAACCTGAAAAACAATAAATTAAAACCACAAGTGACAGATAGGGGACCGTGGCGGAAACTTATCCTGAAGGGGTGTATTGGCACAACGATTCCATGAATTCATATATACATGCACACGTTTGGGCTTTATCATTTTCGATAGCGTGAAAAGGAAAGGAGAAGTTTTATATATCCATTGCGATGCTGTCGGTGAAAAATCTTACCTTAGCGGTTAAAACTAATTTAATTACAACATACCTATGAGATACCTTACAGTTATAGCATTATGTTTTTTCTGCTGTTTCAGCGCGTTAGCCCAGGATGGCGAGGTTTGCAGGTTTCCGCAGGACCCGACGCTGGAGAAACCCGAAACATACAAAGGCTTTGATGCAGTAACACTGCTCGACAGTATTTCCGTGTCGGTGGAACCTACCGGATCAGGCTCGTTCGCCGTATATAAAGCATTTAAAGTGTTAACGCCCAAAGGGGCGGTCGATAACCGCACCATTATATACGATTACGATCCGTTGACAGCTTTTGCGGAATTCCGTTACGCACTGATATACCGGGCAAACGGCGATGTGGTGAATTTAGATGTAACCCGGGCATACGATTATGTTGCTCCCGCACGGGCTATCTTCTGGGGAGCGCGTCAGATCATGCTTGAAGTGGGATGGTTGCAGCCGGGTGATATTGTGGAGTACGAAATTGCAAAGAAGGGATTTACCTATGCCCTGTTGTCGGGAACGAATGACGATTCACGTTTTATTCCTCCCATGCGCGGACAATTTTACGATATCGTTCCTTTTTGGGTGGAATACCCTACGGTAAAAAAGGTATATAAAGTATCCGTGCCGATGGAAAAGGAATTACAGTTCCAGTTTTACCAGGGCGAATGTACCTCTTCCATGCGGTATGAAGGTGATATGAAAACGTACATTTTTTCAATGGCAGACGCTATGCCGTTCAAGCGCGAACCCAATATGGTAGACCTTTTCGATGCCGCTCCAAAACTCTTTATGTCGTCTACTCCCAAATGGCAGGAAAAATCGTTATGGTTTTATAAGGTAAACGAAGATTACGGAAGTTTCGACCCACTGCCGGAAGCGCAGAAGAAGGTTGACGAACTGATAAAGGGAAAAACAACTGAAATGGAAAAGATCGCCGTACTGACCCACTGGGTAGCCGATAATATCCGCTATTCGGGCATCAGTATGGGAAAAGGAGAAGGATATACGCTCCATAACACTAAAATGAATTATACCGACCGTTGCGGCGTATGTAAGGATATTGCCGGAACGCTGATCTCTTTCCTGCGGATGGCCGGTTTCGAAGCCTATCCGGCGATGACCATGGCGGGAAGCCGCGTGGAAAGTATACCTGCCGACCATTTTAACCATTGTGTAGCGGTAGTCAAATTATCGAACGGCACCTATATGCCGCTCGATCCGACCTGGGTACCTTTCTGCCGCGAATTATGGAGCAGCGCCGAACAACAACAGAACTACCTTCCGGGAGTGCCCGAAGGTTCGGATCTATGCCTCACGCCGGTTTCTCCCCCCGAAAATCATTATGTGCGCATCAAGGCTAATAACACCCTCGATGATAAAGGAACGCTTACCGGACAGTTCACCATAGAAGCCGAAGGACAATCGGACAGCAACATCCGCCGCATCTTCACACAGGGCTGGCAAAGCGAGTGGAAAAACACGATGGAGCAACAATTGCTGGCGGTATCTCCCAAGGCGAAACTGCTCAGCGTCGATTACGGAAAAAATCCGAAAGATTACCAGACAGCTCCCATTAAGATAACTTTCCGGTACGAAATACCCGGTTATGCCGTAATGGGTAAAGAAGAAATGCTTTTCAGGCCCATGGTAATGAATAACCTCTATAACAGTGTCAAATCGTATCTGCGTATCAATACGGATGTAGAAAAAAGGGCTTACGGATTCAGGGACGCCTGTTCGCGTTTAGTCGAATTAGACGAAACGATCCGCCTTCCCAAAGGATACAAATTGGCTACGCAACCTAAGAAAGATTCCGAAAAAAGCCCTGCCGCCGATTTTGAAGGATCACTCAAACAGGAAGGGAATGCCGTTAAACTTACACAGAAATTAGCTTTGAAGAAAAGGATTTATGAGGCTTCCGACTGGGACGGTTTCCGGCAGGCGGTCAATACGCATAAAAGTTACGGTGAATACCTTGTGATCAATAAGTAAGATAAATAAAATAAAGACGTATGAAAAAGATAAATATATACATCCTGTTGCTTCTGTTTGTTTGCTCTTTTACTTCATTTGCCGCACCGGAAGCCGAATACGGAGTCTTATCGAAAACCTATACCCTACATGCCGACGGAAGCCAGGAGTACCGGTACAATATGGAGCTTACCCTCTTTACCCACACCGCCATGAACCGCACCTATGGGGAGAGTTTTATTGTCTATAACCCCCAATACCAGGAAGTAAGGATACACCACTCGTATACCCGGCAAAAGGACGGTACGATTATCAAAACACCGGACAACGCTTTGGTCGAAGTGCTTCCGCGCCAGGCCGCAAATGCACCGGCTTACAATCATTTAAAAGAGCTTGTGGTTGTTCATACCGGATTGGAACTGGGAGCTACCATATTCCTGGATTATTCCGTTTTATCCAAACCCGGTTACCTCAACGAGCTGGATATATACGAAGCGGTAGCCCAGACATCGCCGGTAAAGGAATACACCATCACGTTAGCTGTTCCGGAAAATAAACCTTTGAATTATACATTTTTAGCCGGAAAGGTTAAACCGGAGACATCTGCAGGTAACGGTATGAAACAGGTAAGCTGGAAAATGCGTAACCTGCCCGCCGCGTCGATGGCTCCGCAGACCAGCAGTTTAAGCGGTGATGTTCCTTTCCTTATCGCGTCTACCTATCCTTCGGCTACGGATGCGCTGAAAGTCCTTCAGGCACAGTTGACCCCTCCGGGAGATATGCCGCTTTTATCTTTGTCCGAAACGATTACGGAAGGAAAGGCCACCGATACTGAAAAACTTACGGCAATCCTTCACCATGTGGTAAATAATGTAGGGCTTAGCCGTTTATCGTTAGCCGAAACAGGTTTCAGGATACGTCCGACCGATGATGTTATCCCTTCCGCATTCGGTACCGTAGCGGAGAAAGTGAATCTTTTAGCCGGCCTGCTGAATGCTGCCGGTATACCTGCCGAAGTAGTGGCATCCTTCAACAAAAAAGCGGATACTGATGCCTGCGGGTTAAGCGCTGCCTGTGAATTATTTGTCAGGGCCTCTGCGGATGGTAAGCAATACCTGCTTACTCCGGCCAGTACACATATGGCGCAAACGGGATGGCTGACGGGTTATGTACGTTGTTTAAGCGTTTCCGATCCCGGCAAAGAAGTAACCCTCGCTTCTCCGGATATGAACCTGGCCGCTCAATATACACTGTCTTTATCTGATGATAAAGCCGGAATAAAAGCTACGGCAACCATTGGGAATGCCTATATCCCTTATACGGACAATTATAAGGGGCAATTTACCGGCAACGACAAAGAGGCAAAGGAAGAAAAAGCAGCCAATGCATCCACATTTACATATGCGATGAACCAGCCTTTGGAAAACACAGGTGGTTATATCCTCCTGCAGCTGCCCGACCTGCCGGCAAGCCTGTCGCATGCTGCTTACAGCCGCTATAACAGCAGCCGCGAAGACAACTTATTACTGGCGGCGCGGGCCGACGAGTCGTACCGGTATACGGTCCGGTTGCCGGCCAATATGCAGCTTGCCACTCCGGAGTCGTCGAAGAATACCGACAACAGCGTGGGTTCGGCTATGCTTACCGTTAAACAAAACGGCAACACGGTAGAAGTATCCCGTTCTTTAAAACTAAAGAAACAACTGATCACACCGGCCGATTATACACAGTTCCGGAACCTGATGGTGGAATGGTCGGATATGAATAACCGCCAATTGCTGGTAAAATTAAAATAAACATCATTCAAATAATACCTGGCAAATAACATTCGGTATGTGGTTTATAGCAGGATACTTCTTATTTTGTCTGGCCCTGTTTTTATTCATCGTTAAATTTAGCAGGCGGACGGAGAGAAATATTCTTCTTCCTTTCCGCGATGGATATACGATCACCGTACAGGAGAAGCAAATCATCGACGGATTTAACGGAAACTATCGGGATGATCTGTTATATAACAAATTTTTCCGTCAGGAAACGGGTGTGCTATTTGTTGAGGTATTAAGGAATTTGAAGCATAAAACGGAAGATACCGTTTTTATCCGTAACGTATATGATGCCTGTGCGCAACAAATAAGGTTGGAATGGGGATTACGGGACAGTGATCCGGGCCTTTTGCCGGTTTTACATGAGCACATCGATAAAGACGTATGGAAGCTGATAACGGATAAGATCGGGGTAGTACAAAAAATAAATGAAGCCGGGCGGAAGCTTTATAACCGGAATCCGGATGCGTGGACGATCAGGTACAAAATACTGACCGGTCAGTTCGAGCTCACCAAGGCGGAAGAGTTTTATCTTCAGGTATGCTCACTGGCTAACTATAACCAATCGCGCGTAACCATCGCGAGGGATATTTATTATTCCGCCCATATATTCGTTGTAGCTAAACAAAAAGAGATTGCCCTACGGTTCTACCTTCAATATCTCCACGTAAAAACCTATTCCGATACGTTCAAACATAAAAAAATAAGCCGTAAGAACAGCAAGCATTTGTTTGCAACTAAAGAAGAAGAGGCGAAATTCGACCGTATTTGCCAGAAATTACTAAGAGACAAGAAAATCGATACCGCTTTACGCGACCTGCATCAACTTTGTATCATCAAACGGAAAACAATACAACTAAACAGGGATGCCATCGTGGAAGCGGGGAAAAAACAAGCCAAAGTGGCATCTCTCTTAGGCAATATACTAACGGAAGATGAAGCCGCTTCACCCCTCGGTGTACAGGTTATTCAGACTCCCGTGGCGGCACCAGATAACGGGATGAATAACCGGGAAGAGCTGGTAAACCTTTTTATCCGGAATAATTTCCGTCTGGATAAAGCAGAAGTTGATATATTTGCACGTTCAAAGGGAGTTTTGGCCAATCAGCTCATTCAGGGGATCAATGAAGATCATTACGAAGAACTGGATGATGTGTTGATTGAAGAAGACGATAGTCACTTCCTGTTAAATGAAGACTATTTACAACAACTAAGAGGATGAGCATAAAAATAAAGCCTAAGGAAGCGACAGCCATTATCAATTCTTTGATCAGCGGCGTCGTTCCGAAGATAGGCGTACAACATATAACCGTAGGACGTGCCGATGAGGTGGAAACAGTTGTGGGCGCGCTGGAAGAAGTAAAGAACGGACATAGTATGATGAAATTCTGGATCGGTGATTTCGGATCGGGCAAATCATTTATGCTTCATTTACTGAATACCGTTGCGTTAAAACAAAAATTTATCGTTACCAATGCCGATTTCACGCCCCATGTCAGGCTATATTCGAACGACGGTAAAGCCCGGGCGCTATATGCGGCATTAATGGATAATATAGCCGTACAGACCAAACCGGAAGGGGGCGCATTACCTATCCTGCTTGAAAAATGGATCGAACAGGTTATCATACAGACGTCGACGGAACATAAGGTTCCGTTAACCGAAATACGCACTCCGGCTTACCTGGACCTGATCCGGCAGGGAATAATGAAGACGATCAACCGGATAACCGAAACCGGAAGCTTTGATTTCGGTCTGGCCGTTATCAAATACTATGAAGGATTTATCGGTAACGACGAAGTTCTCCGGAAAAACGCCCTCCGGTGGATGAAAGGTGAATACGGTACCAAAACGGAAGCAAGGCTGGACCTGGGGGTAGGCGATATAATAAATGACAGGAACTATTATGATATGCTGAAAAATTTCTGCCGGTTATTTGTGCAGATCGGTTACAGTGGACTGGTTGTCAACCTCGACGAAGCTATCAACCTGTATAAAATATCCAACACGGGTATGCGGCAGAAAAACTACGAATCCCTGCTCAGCATGTATAATGATTGCTTCCAGGGGAAAGTGGAGCATCTTTTTTTCAATATTGCCGGAACAACCGAGGTACTGGAAGACAGTAAAAAGGGGTTTTACAGTTATGACGCGCTCAAAACCCGCTTGAAGGTAAATAAATTCGAAACGGCCGAACTGCGCGATTATGCCCAGCCGGTCATCCAGCTGATGCCGCTCAGCCATAATGAAATATTCCTTTTGCTGCATAACCTGAAAGAGATATTCGATTTCAATTATAAATCGGCAACCGACTTTACGGATACGGATATCCACGCTTTCATGGAAGAAATATATAATAAGCCCGGGGCAACGGAATTCCTCACACCGCGCGAAGTTATACGCGATTTCCTGAATATACTCAATATCCTGCGGCAGAATCCCCAGGCCGAAAAGAAAAAGTTGTTCGAAGAGATACGTATCACCGACGAACGAAACGAAGCGGCTGAAACGGAAGAAGATATACGGCTGCGGAAAATAAAGAAAATAGAGAAACAGCGAAAAAACATATTATTACCACCTGAAATAATTGAGGAACTTTCCATTATACTGATGGATGACGAGAATGTGCTTAAAGCGCTTACCGGTTCGTTCCATAACGAGGCGGGCACGCTGATAGCCACTGAACGGCGGTTGCTGTTTATCAGTAAGAATAAAAATCACAAATCGTTTCCTTACGGGCAGATGAATGAAATGACCTATACAAGCGGCCCGCAATACAGCGTATTGCATATGGTGCTGAATAATGAGAGGCTGAATATCGATTTTATTCCCAATAACCAGGTAAAACCATTATTACATCTTTTAGAAGCACAGTTAGACATACTGGAACGTAAAACGCTGGCTGCGGAATTGAAATACTGGGAAAAGGAAATCGAAGAACCAAACATCAAAGGGATGCTGAACCGGATGAGTAAAATCGCCTATATCATACAGGAGAAAGATCATAGCGCGGGCGAAGTATTCTCCATGCGCCATACCGATACGGTGGTCAAGCTGTTGAAGCAGTATAAAGCGATGGAAGTTTCCGGACTTCAGTCACCCGAGATGCAGGCATCACAGCAACGTATTTTCCAGGCTATCGAACTGACGCGTTCGGCTTTTGAACAGGAACTCAATAATATGTTCGAATCGGATATGCTCGATATCGATGCCGAATCTATGGCCTATATGCAAAATTTAAAAAACAGAGGATTAATCAAAGAATAAATCAACCCTTATGGAAAATGAATTAACTCCGGCAGAAAACAATGAACTGGTAGCCGACCGGGCTGCTTTATCACCGGAAGAGCAGGAAAGAGTCGCTCTTTACAAATCAAGGATAGACCTGAATGACAATAGCTATATCATACAGTATGGAGCCGAATCGCAGAATAAGCTGGTTTCTTTTTCCGAAACAGTTTTGAACCAGATCAGAAATAAGGATATCGGAAATGTGGGCGAAGTTTTGTCCGGTCTGGTGACCGATCTGAAAACGTTTGATAAAAATATACATAAGTCCGGCCTGTTTTCGATCTTCAGGAGCCTTAAAAAGAAAATACTCCATATCAAGGCCGAATATTCCAAAGTGGAAAAAAATGTGGTACAGGTAGAGCGTCAGCTGGAAAAACATTATCAAACCTTATTGAAAGATATCCATCTATTCGATAAATTGTACGAACAAAACGAACAATGCTTCAGAAATCTGTCCTTATACATTTATGCCGGTGAAGATAAAATAGCGGAGACAGACCCGGAATCGCTTACGGCAGTTCAGAAGCAACAGCTTCACCGCTTTGAGAAAAAGATACATGATCTAAAATTAACCCGGATGATCTCCCTGCAGTTAGCCCCGCAGATCAGGCTGGTGCAAAACAACAGTTCCGTACTGATGGAGAGAATACAGTCGAGCCTGGTTAACACCTTGCCGTTATGGCGTAACCAGATGGTGCTGGCATTGGGCCTGGTACATTCGCAGCAGGCCCTCGAAGCGCAACGGGCTGTAACGGATGCGACCAATAAGATGCTCAACCGCAACAGCGAAATGCTTCGTACCACAAGCGTGCGGATTGCGGAAGAGAACGAACGCAGCATAGTCGATATTGAAACCCTCAGTAAAGTCAATCACGATTTATTTGCTACCATCGACGATATGATGGCCGTACAGGAAGAAGGCCGGCGTAAACGCCTTTTAGCCGAAAAGGAGTTGCTGAACGTTGAAAATGAATGGAAGAAAAAAATGTCATAAAAGAACATTTTCCGGATCGAATCTACCGTTTACCTGCCTGTGATTATTCAATAATTCTGATTACCTTTGCATGGTTTATATACCAATGGTAGCGGTAAGTTCATTTATGGCAAAAAAGAATAGCAGCAGTTCAAAAAAAAATACCCGTGGGGAATCGATATCAACCGTTTTGAGGAATTTCTTCACCAGTGAGCGTACGCGTTTTATCACCGGCTTAATCATCTCCATTTTTACTATATATGTAGGGTTAGCCCTTATATCGTTCTTTTTTACCGGAGCCGCAGATCAAAGCAAAATTGAAAATCTTCCGTTAAGCGACCTGGTAGTAAGCAAAGGATCGGTACAGAACTGGACGGGAGTACGCGGAGCCTACATTTCCGACCTGCTGATGAACCGCTGGTTCGGCGTATCTTCTTTTATCATCCTTTTCTTCCTGGGTTCCATCGGCGCCAAACTGATGAATTTTAAACGGATCTCACTATTCAAACGTTTCCTGTTCAGTGCCGTATTCCTTATCTGGGGATCTTTATTTTTCGCTTTTACCTTTATGAAAGGATATGAAGATTCTTTTATTTATCTGGGCGGACAGCATGGTTATTATATGTCGGAAATGCTGGTTAATAACATAGGCATCCCGGGTATGATCCTGTTTCTGGCAGGCACATTCCTTATCATAGCCATCCTGACAAGCAAACGAACGATTCCGCTTCTCCGTAAAGCATTTGCTTTCGGATGGATAAAAAAGAATCCGGATAACGGAGAGGAAACGATAAAGAAAGAAGAAGATTTAAAATATATTGAAAATAAAAAGACGGAACCTGCGGAAGATATTTATGCCACGCTTGAAGATGAAGATAACAAGGAAGAAGACGCTTTTGAAATAACCGTAGCGGCCGACGAAGAGGAATATGTTCCTCCCGTACAGCAGCATCCGGTTCAACCGGAAATACCTCAAAAAACAGAGTTTAATATTGAAGTACCTACCGGAGACGATGAAGTTTACGACGGTTCGGAGCAAGGCGAATATGATCCGAAACTGGATCTATCCAGTTTCCGTTATCCTACTGTCGACCTTCTGAAAAAGTATGACAACAGCGACCACCAGGTTGATATGGAAGAGCAGACGGCAAACCAGAAACGGATCAAGCAAACGCTTGAAAACTTCGGTATCAGTATCGCTTCCATTAAAGCAACAGTAGGCCCTACCATAACACTATATGAGGTCGTACCTGACGCGGGCGTCCGTATATCCAAAATCCGGAACCTGGAAGACGATATTGCTCTAAGCCTGTCGGCTTTGGGAATACGTATTATCGCTCCCATGCCGGGTAAGGGGACCATAGGTATCGAGGTTCCCAATAAAGACCCGCAGATCGTATCTATGCAGTCTATCATTGCATCGAGAAAGTTCCAGGAATGTAAATTTGACCTTCCGGTAGCGCTGGGTAAAACGATCACGAACGAGATCTTTATGTTCGACCTTTGCAAAATGCCCCACCTTCTGGTAGCCGGTGCAACGGGACAGGGAAAATCGGTCGGCCTGAATGCCATCATTACTTCTTTGCTCTACAAAAAGCACCCGTCGGAATTGAAGTTTGTACTGGTCGACCCTAAAATGGTAGAATTCAGTATTTATTCCGATATCGAACGGCACTACTTAGCCAAGCTGCCCGATGCGGATAAACCGATCATAACGGACTTTACCAAAGTTATCCAGACGCTCAATTCATTGTGTAAAGAAATGGATGACAGGTATGACCTCCTGATGAAAGCACATACCCGTAACATAAAAGAGTATAACGCCAAATTCATTTCAAGGCATCTCAATCCGTTGAAAGGTCATAAATTCATGCCGTATATCGTGGTTATTATCGATGAGTTCGGCGACCTGATCATGACAGCGGGAAAAGAGATCGAATTACCGATAGCCCGTATCGCCCAGAAGGCGCGTGCCGTAGGAATCCATATGATCATTGCAACACAACGTCCGTCGACAAACATCATTACGGGTACGATCAAAGCGAACTTCCCCGCCCGGGTAGCTTTCCGCGTATCCTCCATGATCGACTCGCGTACGATCCTCGACTCCCCCGGAGCCAATCAGCTGATCGGCAGGGGCGATCTGCTTTTTTCACAGGGTAATGATACAACACGTGTACAATGCGCTTTTGTAGATACTCCAGAAGTGGAGCACATATCTTCTTATATCGGCGAACAGGTGGGTTATCCTACGGCATTTGAGCTGCCCGAATACCACGGCGAAAATGAATCCGCCATGCCAGGGGCGGTAGATCTGACCGACCGCGATCCGTTATTCGACGAGGCTGCCCGGCTGATCGTTATCCAGCAACAAGGTTCGACCTCACTGATACAACGGAAATTTGCCATCGGTTATAATCGTGCCGGACGTTTAATGGACCAACTGGAAGCTGCCGGAATAGTAGGCCCGTTTGAAGGCAGTAAAGCCCGGCAGGTAATGATACAGGACGATTACAGTTTGGAACAATTATTAAATAATTTGAAATAAATGAAACGCATCTATTATATAATACTGCTTTTCTTGTCGGTAATGGCAGGCGCTTCCGCCCAGAATGCCAATGATATTGTAGATAAGGCAGCGGCAGTTTACACCAACTCCAACGGTATTACGGCTACGTTTACCATACGTACCCATACCCCGCAGTATAACAGTACCGAAAGCTTCGAAGGGACAATTAACATGAAAGGCGATAAGTTTACGCTGGTTACGCCTGATATTCTCACCTGGTATGACGGAACAACCCAATGGACTTATATGTTACGTTCAGAGGAGGTAAATGTGAGTACACCGGATGGTGACGAACTGCAATTCACAAACCCGTCGATTTTACTGAATACTTACAAAAAAGGATTCACGGCGGTTTATAAGGGCGAAAGTACCGCCCCGAACGGAAAAGCGGCGTATGATGTAGAATTGGCGCCCAAAAAGAAAAGTGATATAGAAAAAGTTGAATTACAAATAGAAAAGCATTCGGGACTCCCTGCAAGTATTACGGTACGGTCTAAGAACGGCATGAGCAGTACGGTAAGGATAAGCAACGTAAAGACCGGTATAAACCAGCCGGATAATTTCTTTACTTTCGACGGATCGAAATACCCGGAGGCTGAAGTGATTGATTTACGTTGAAAAAGATAAATAACTTAACAGTATAAGATTATGAGCGATTTAAAAAGAGAAAAGGTTCGTTGCCTGATCATTGGTTCCGGACCTGCAGGATATACGGCAGCTATATATGCTTCACGCGCAAACTTAAGCCCCGTCCTTTATGAAGGAATACAACCGGGCGGACAGTTAACCACCACTACCGACGTTGAAAACTTCCCCGGTTATCCGGAAGGAGTTACCGGATTCGATCTAATGAACGACTTGAAAAAACAAGCCGGACGCTTCGGCACAGATATCCGCATTGGTGTTGCCACCGCTGCCGACTTCTCCAAATATCCGCATGAGATAACAATCGACGGCGAAAAAACGATCGAAGCCGAAACGGTTATTATCGCAACCGGTGCTACAGCAAAATACCTGGGTTTACCCGACGAACAAAAATACGCCGGATCAGGTGTTTCTGCATGTGCGACTTGTGACGGTTTTTTCTATAAGAAGAAAACCGTTGCCGTAGTTGGCGGCGGAGATACGGCATGTGAAGAAGCGCTTTATCTCTCATCACTGGCCACATTGGTTTACCTCATAGTGCGCAAACCTTATCTGAAAGCTTCAAAAGTGATGCAGGAACGGGTTATGGAAACACCTAATATCAAAGTCCTGTTCGAGCATAATACGGTAGGATTATTCGGTGAACACGGAGTTGAAGGTGCCCATCTGGTGAAACGGCTGGGAGAACCGGATGAAGAGAAAGTAACTATTGATATCGACGGATTTTTCCTGGCTATCGGACATACACCCAATTCAGGAATATTCAAGGAATGGGTGGAAACAGACGAAATAGGCTATATTAAAACGATCCCGGGTACTTCCCATACCAATGTTCCGGGCGTATTCGCCGCCGGGGATGTGGCAGACCCGAACTACCGGCAGGCCATTACAGCTGCCGGCACAGGATGTATGGCCGCTATCGACGCAGAACGTTATTTAATAGAGATGAAAAAATAAACTGTATTATTATGAAACGAAAAACAACCTGTCTACTACTATTCTCCATACTGATTGCAATACAGGTAACAGCCCGTAGCAAACCTCAGGTTATCGCGCACAGAGGGTTCTGGAAGTATGAAGGATCTGCGCAGAATTCGGTAAAAGCCCTGAAATTATCAGATGATATCGGGGTCTACGGTTCCGAATTCGATGTACATATGACGGCAGACGGTAAGATGGTTGTCTTTCATGATGATAAAATATTGTCGATACCTATACAGACGGCTAATTACGTGGATGTGGAAAACCTACGTTTATCCAACTGGGATAAACTTCCCACGTTGGAAGAGTATCTCAACAAAGCAAGGGTTTTATCCACAAAATTAATTTTTGAGCTGAAACCTCATGCTACACCGGAGCGTAACCGTGAGGCGGCAAGGTTATCTGTGGATATGGTGAAGAAAGCCGGATTATTAGAACGTACCGAATTTATAACCTTTAACCTGGATGCCGGAAAAGAGTTTATCCGCCTTGTTCCGGAAACACCTGTTTATTATTTAAACGGCGACCTTTCTCCCAAGCAGTTAAAGGAATTAGGATTCACCGGATTAGATTATAATTACAGGGTAATGAAAGATCATCCGGAATGGTTTAAGGAAGCGAAAGAGTTGGGGTTGTTAATTAATGTATGGACTGTGAATGACTCGAACCAGATAAAAGAAATGATCGAAATGGGTGCCGATTTCATAACAACGGACCAACCTGTTGAAGCTCAGCAGATCATTTATACGAGTACGGAATAACCAGGATGCAATGAGAAAATTTTTATTCCTATTCATTTCAACCCTTATACTCCAACACTTCTATGCTGCCAATTATCCGAAGCGGGAGATACGTGCTGTGTGGCTTACCACTATTTACGGCATCGACTGGCCTAAGAAACCTGCAACAAATGAAATAACCCGTAAGCAACAGCAGGATGATCTGTGCCGGATACTGGACCGCCTGCGTGAAGCCAATTTCAATACCGTTTTCTTACAAACCCGTTTACGGGGCGATGTGATCTACCCCTCCTCTATTGAACCTATGAACCGGATATTTTCGGGTAAATTCGATGTCAGCCCCGGTTACGACCCGCTTGCTTTTGCGATTGAAGAATGCCACAAACGAGGAATGGAATGCCATGCCTGGTTTGTAACCTATCCTGTGGGATTGGTGAGAAGTGTAAGAAGCCGGGGAAGTAAAACAATCGTAAAGAAAAGACCGGAGATTTGTAAACTTCATAACGGGGAATGGTATCTTGACCCCGGCGAACCGGAAACAACGGATTATATTCTCTCATTAGTAAAAGAAGTGGTTACAAAGTATGATATCGACGGTATTCATTTTGATTATATCCGGTACCCTGAAAATGCAGAAACATTTCCGGATAAGGATACGTATAACAAATACGGCAAACAGGCCGGTCTTGCCCGGTGGCGACGGGAAAATATAAATAAAGCGGTATTCCTCATTTATGATTGGGTAAAGCAAGCCAAACCCTGGGTACAGGTAAGTAGTTCGCCACTGGGTAAATATGACCGCATACCCCGTGTTCCGAATGCCGGATGGACGGCTTTTGAAACGGTACATCAGGATCCCCAACATTGGTTGAAAAAGGGAAAACACGATATGATCGCTCCGATGATGTATTATAAAAACGATAATTTTTATCCGTTCGTCGACAACTGGACGGAAAACTGTAACGGCCGCTTCTTTATACCCGGTCTGGGAGTATACCGGTTGAACCAGTCTGATGGAAACTGGTCTGTACAGGATATTATGCAGCAAATAGATTACACACGCTCCCAGAATGTTCCCGGATGTGCTTTTTTCAGGGGGACACAGGTGCTTAATAATACCAAAGGGCTGTATGAAGTATTAAAGGGTAAATATTTTAAATACCCGGCTCTCCTGCCTCCGCTCACCTGGTTAAGTAAAGAAAGGCCTGATGCTCCTCAAAATATCCAGGTAGAAAGGATCGGGAATGAGCTGAAGGTATCATGGACAAGACCACCTAAAAATAATCAACCGCTATCTTATACCATATATTATTCTTTATCGGGTTCGGTAAATACCAGACGTGCACAAAGCATACTTGCTACGGGAGTGAGAGATACGGAAATATACCTTACGATTGATCCGGGTAAGGAACAGGAATTTTCATTCCGAATTACCGCTTCCAATCGTTATCATAACGAAAGCAAACCTTCCGGTGAAGCCTATTACTATTTATCGAAGTATTCCAAATAGGCTATTACTCATATTTGTTAATTATTTTTAAAAGCCAACAACCTCTCACAAATTAATTTAATTTTGTACGTTGTGGTTAATAATAGTAAATACATATTAGTAACACTACTGGCTTTCCTGATTTTTTACGGAGGGGCCGGCGTAAATCTTATTTCCTACTGTTGCGACGAATGCCGTTCTGCAGGTTGGGAAGTACTGGTAGACGACAAATGTTGTGATATACATAACCACGAACATTCATGCGATCATCCTGAAATAAATCATAACTGTTCAACCAATGCTTTCGACAAAAGCACATGTTGTGATCTGGAAAGAGTTGACTTCGAATGGGATAACACTGAAAATCCGGAACCTGAACTTGAACCTGCGGTAACAGATCTTTTCGATTTCGGAACCATAACCGCATCCTTATTTATAGAATCTTTTCAAGCGGATATATTGCACCCCGATGCGGAAGCTCCGCCTCTTATAGGCAATCCGCGGCATTACCTTTCCTTACTGACTACCCTTTTAATTTGATTTATACCTATTGCTCTCCCCGTTTTGTAAGAGCCGGAGGGAATAATTATCTATTGGTATAAATTAATTTAAAAGAATCATGTATAAAAAATTCTATATTACATTATTAATAAGCTTTATCACTCTTTCGGCATATGCCAAAGGAGAAATGATAAAGGGACATGTATCGGATGATAGTAATCAACCGGTTATCGGTGCCAATGTATATTGGGAAGGAACACAAACAGGCACTACATCAGATATAAACGGAAATTTTGAAATTGAAAGGAAAGAAGGGCATGCTAACCTTGTGGTCAGTTATATCGGATATGCTCCGTCGGTAGTTTCCGTTACCAGCAACGATAAAGAATTACAAATCGTGTTAAAAGGCGAAGTAGAACTCGGCGAAGTGGTGGTAAGCGAACGTAAGATGGGTACAATAGCTTCGCGTGTAAGTGTGCTTCAGACGCAGAAAATCACATATGACGAATTGTGCCGGGCCGCTTGTTGTAACCTTGCCGAAAGTTTCGAAACAAATCCTTCCGTCGACGTATCTTATGCCGATGCGGCTACAGGGGCCCGTCAGATCAAGCTACTGGGCCTTTCGGGAACATATGTCCAGATGCTTACGGAGAACTACCCGAATTTCAGGGGAGCAGCTTCCTTATACGGATTAGATTATGTTCCCGGACCCTGGATGGAAAGCATACAGGTTTCAAAAGGCACATCTTCCGTAAAAAACGGGTATGAAGCGATTGCCGGACAAATCAATGTCGAATTCAAGAAACCGCCTACAGCGGATATATTCTCGGCAAACGTATTTGCAAGCGATGCCGGAAGGTATGAAGGAAATGCGGATGCTTCCTGGCACATAAACGAAAATCTTTCAACCGGTTTACTGGTTCACTATTCAAACGACAATAAACAACACGACGGAAATGACGACGGTTTTCTGGATATGCCCTTAAAGGAACAGGTCAACCTGATGAACCGCTGGTATCATAAATCGAATAATTATGTGGCACAATACGGCGTTCGTTACCTCCATGAAAACAGGACGGGTGGACAGGCTACCAAGCACCATGATTTTGAAGATCCCTACCGGATAAAGCTAAAAACCAACCGCGGGGAGGTATATACCAAGCAAGCCTATATTATCGATAATGAAAAGGTGGAAAGTGTTGCTTTGATCTTATCGGGTTCGTATCATGAACAAAAGTCGATGTATGACCGCACGCCTTACAATATCTACCAGAATAATGTATACGCCACATTATTGTATGAGAAGGAGTTTACACCTATGCACAGTTTGAGTACCGGACTTAGTATGAACTACGACGGGTTTAACGAGAACCTGGGGAGCGGCACGGCCTGGCAACCGTTCAACCGGAATGAGGTTGTTTCAGGCGCATACGTGCAGTACACTTTCAACCTAAATGACAAGCTTATATTATTGGGAGGCATACGCGGAGATTATAGCAACCAATATGATTTCTTTGTCACCCCGCGTGTTCATGTTAAGTATAATCCGTTCGACTGGTTCCATGTGAGGGCCTCCGTTGGTAAAGGTTTCCGTACACCTAATATCCTGGCGGAAAACAATTTTCTTCTTTCCAGCAGCCGGAAAATGAATATTGCGGATAAATTGGATCAGGAAGAAGCTGTTAATGCAGGAGTTAATCTCTCTTTTTACATTCCGCTGTTCGGTAAAGAACTCATTGTAAACGGAGAATGGTATTATACGAATTTTATAAAACAGGTGGTGGTCGACATGGACAGCAATCCGCATGCAGTAAGCTTTTACAACCTGGACGAAGGAAAATCGTATTCAAACAGTTTCCAGGTTGAGGCCAGCTATCCTTTTTTCAGGGGTTTTACACTAACTGCGGCTTATCGTTATACGGATGCGAAAACCGATTACCGGAATAATGAGGGACAAACATACCGGATGAAAAAGCCTTTGGTCAGCGATTACAAAGGATTGATCACCGCGTCTTATCAGACACCGTTGAAAAAATGGCAGTTCGACCTGACCGGACAATTCAACGGAGGGGGCAGAATGCCTCTGGCAGATAAAGAAAATCCGCTGTGGGAGCCTAATTTTAAATCCTATACGATCGTAAATGCCCAGGTTACCAAATACTTCCGTAACTGGTCAGTCTATGTAGGTTCGGAAAACCTGTTTGATTTCACTCAGGATCATCCGATTATCGATGCGGCAAATCCGCGCGGTGATAATTTCGACGGAACGATGGTCTGGGGACCTGTACACGGAAGGAAAATATATGCGGGTATCCGCTTCAATATACCAAGAGATTTATAAAAATTAAATATTCACTTTAAATACTTGTATTATGAAACGTATTTTAGTTGTAATGATGTGTATGGTAATGGCTATGACTAACGCCTTTGCACAGGATTCAAAAAAGAAAAATGAGAAAGAAACCGTAACTTTCGTAGTAGAAGCTATGCATTGTAACAATTGCATTAAAAAAATTGAAAAAAACATAGCTTTCGAGAAAGGAGTAACCGACCTGAAATGTGACCTTGATACGAAAACAGCAGAGGTTACGTACCGTAAAGATAAGACAACAACCGATAAACTGGCTTCCGCATTCAAAAAAATTGGGATGGAAGCAGTACCGGTAGATAGCGGAGATAAATAAAAACATCTTATCTTTGTAAAGCCTCTTAACGGAGGCTTTCTTTTTAAATAAAATTTTGATTATTTAATGCAGCATTTTACTTCACGGCGGCATCTTACACATAGTAAAGTTTCAAGGGAAGCTTTCAAGGCACGGCTAAATGAATGAGCAACAACTGATAGAGGGTTGTAGGAAGGGAGAGAGACTGGCTCAGAAAGAGCTCTACGAAACATATTCCCGCAAGATGATGGGGGTTTGTCTGCGTTATGTAAACGACAGAGAAACTGCAAGGGATTTATTGCAGGATGGATTCGTAAAGGTTTTTACCAGTATCGATTCTTATTCGGGAACAGGCTCATTCGAAGGCTGGATACGAAAGATCTTTGTAAATTGTGCGTTAGAATTTCTGCGTAAATCAGATGTAATGAAAGAATCTGTGGATTTGGGTAACACATATGAACTTGTCAATCCGGATCATTCGGCCGTTTCGGCTATGTCTGCCAACGAGTTGATGAAGCTGATCCAGGATTTGCCTGCCGGTTTCCGCACAGTTTTCAACCTTTTTGCAATAGAAGGATTTTCGCATCGTGAAATCAGTGAACTGCTCAATATAACGGAAAGCACTTCCCGGTCGCAGTACACACGTGCCAAACAATTATTGCAACGGAAAATTAATGCACTGTATTAATTAACAATGAAAAAAAACGAAAGAGATATATTGGATGATCTGATCCGCTCCAAACTTGAACATTTTGAAACGGATACCTCTCCTGATGACTGGGAGGCGATTGAAAAACGCCTCCCAAAGAAAGCCGTTATTATTCCATGGCGTAAAAGAATAACGTATATTGCCGCTGCCGTTATCACTTCTTTATTCCTAATTACAGGTAGCCTTTATATATCCCAACATAACCAAATGGATTCAACAATCGCGAAGCAGATTGAAAAAGAAACCGAAAAAATAGAATCCATTATTAAACAAGAAGTTAAAGCACCGGAAATTACACCTGATAAACAAACAGAGAAGCAACCTGTCAGCATAGCTTCCGCCTCCATAAGAACCGTAACCCGTTCGGAAACGACATTGTATTATCCTCAGGAAGATACTACCGTTTATATAACAGAAGAAATTCCTGATAAAGAAGGTCCGGTCAAAGAAAAGAAAAGAATTATGGAAGTTATTGATATTCATAGGAATTATCCGTTGATTATCGATGAGCCGGAGGTGAAAGAAAATCCGCAGAAAAGAAAAAAGGAAAAAAGCCAGGCTTCCCGTAAATGGGGGTTTGGTATGGGTGCAGGCGGATTCACGGAATCAACAGGCAATGTGGTCAACACATATGTATTGAAAAGCAGTTCGCTTGAAGATGAAAAACTCTTATCTATGAATTCAAATGCCGATCTGAATACAGGTAAAGCGCCGAAAACAAATATCAAACACCGTACGCCTGTTTCCTTCGGATTATCCGTCAGCAGGCATTTAAACGATCGTTTCTCGCTTCAATCCGGCATCGTATATTCCATGCTCAATTCGGATTGGGAAACGCAGGCTTCGGCATACAATAACAAAACCCGCCAACGGTTGCATTTTATAGGAATACCTCTCTCTGTTTCCTACAAGATAGCCGAATGGAACCGTTTCCAGTTTTATACGGCCGCCGGAGCGCTTACGGAAGTGAATGTTGCCGGACAATTACGGGTAAGGAGTTTCGTGGGTAACGAACATATTTCCACTATGACGGAGAGCACTAGGATGAAAGAATGGCAATGGTCTGTAAATGCGCGGGCAGGTGTTAGCTATCCGGTTATCCGGTTTTTAAGCGCCTTTGCCGAAGTTGGCGCTGCCTATTATTTTGATAACGGAAGCGATATTGAAACCATATATTCCGATAAACCTTTTAATGTAAGTCCGCAGATCGGATTCCGGTTAAGCTTTTAATGAATGATTAATAATATAATAAATTACAAACGTAAAATGAAAAAATTAGTATTCGGCGGTTTCTTTGCCGCATGTGTAATGTTGTTGGCCTCATGTCTTGACGGAGGGAATAATGAAAGGACAGATATCGAAATCGGGATAGTTGACTATTATAAAAGTCCCGGAAAAGTGTTATTACGGGTTAACGAAGGAGACTCTTATGATAGTTATCTGTATTCACCTCAAATGCAAAATTCAGGATACGAACCCGGAGATATTATTTATTTCCAGTATCATATCAATTTTGATTCTGACGAAAATGTTGCAGCTCAAACAAACGGATACTGGACAGTTACAATAAATCAATCCCTTGCGGCTACAAAATATGACAATATACCCTATTTGACTGATACGGCTACTATCCTTTCTAATGAAATACCTATTTCAGAACTTAGAGCGGACAAATACATTCAAGATTATTTCGTTTTAACTTCCTTCCATGGAGAGGTTATGACTGATCAGAAAAGGAGATATCAGTTATCTTACGATGCAAATCAGGAAGTCATTACCGAAAATGATAAACGCATCTATAATCTATTTATGAGGGCAGTAGAAACAGATAAAGGTAAAGCTCCTACTTCCAACCAGGCATCTTTAATCGCATTTAATTTTGAAAGCTTCCTTAGAAACGCCATCATAGCGGAAAAAAATGAAGGAAAAAAAGAAGTGAATATCCGTATAAACTATATTACTTCTTTTAATAAAGATACTACTGCTATTGAAAAGTGGAATAAATTAGATTTTGGTTATCTTATCCCGGAAGATAATTAATAGCTGATTATAACTTAATTTTTCAGTTTTCTAAAATACTTCTATTTCAGCACTTTACGCAAAAAGATGAAATAGAAGTATTCTTTTTTTAGTATATTACTCTCCATTTTATACTCTTTTGTAATCAATTCCGTTTAATATAGTAAATTTGTACTCATAATTATATATAAGCATTATCGTATGAAAAAGTATAGTCTATTCTTTATATTCATCTTTTTGTCGGGTATACTTATCACCTCCTGCCTGGGAGACAGCGGGCAAAGAATAACGATAACTAATCAACCGGGGGTTGTAATTAAATCAGAGAATGATATAAAGGTGGAGTTGCGGGATAGTGTGTTTATACATTCAACTTCTCTTTCATCCGGTGTTGATAATGGCGATTGTATCCTTTTAGATTATACACTTGATTACAGTTTACCGGTGAATGCCGACTCAGGAAGAAGGGAGGGCTTTTATACTGTGGAAGATGTAAAATTTGAACGAATACCACAGTTTACATTGGGATCAGTATTGGATACATTAACTAAGGATTCCGTAAACGAACGTCGTATTTCCCAAATACAAGATAGATATGGCTTTATTCAGGACCGTTTTTTTCTTTTTACTTCCAATATTGTAGATTCAACGGACCAGATAAACAGGTATGAACTGGCTTATAATCCTGCGAGCAATCCTGTATCTGATAAAGATTATGCCCGTCTTTATAACTTATACCTTCGCGTTTTCAGAGATACTTTACATAATGAAGGAGAAGGGGTTACAAATCCAAAAACGGTATATGTCAATGCTTTCAATCTGACTGAAATTTCAGAAAAAGAGAGGAATGCCCAAAATGATAGTCTCTTTATTAAAATTAATTATGTAAGCAGTTTCACTACAGACTCAGGTAAGATTGCTTCCTGGGGAAATAAGGTATTTTCACTTCCGTTGTATTCACGAAGACGGTAAGTTATATTTGTTTTATATCTTAATTCAGGAGATGATTGATAACCGCGCAAACTTGAGAAGCAACTGTTTTTGTCCGAAATTGGCAAACTGAACAGTCGCTTTGGTATTTCCGCCTTCTCCGTCTATTGCCGTTACAACACCTACACCAAAACGGTCATGCCTTACTTTGACACCCACTTGCAATTCGGAAAGATCCGCTACCGGAACAGGTATATCTGATGAATCAGTGGATTTAGATATTACATCCGGTTCCACAGCTTTGGGTTGTTGGAAAGGAGAAACAAAGGCCGCCCGGTTATACGATTCTCTGGCTGTAGCAAACGAATCGGTTGCAGAGACTTCATTAGGCGCGTCCAGAAACTGCGTATCGATATCACGAAGGAAGCGGCTGGGGGTGCACAAATTGCTTTTTCCATTACGAAAACGGCTTTTGGCATAGGTCAGGATACAATTCTCTTCGGCACGGGTAATAGCTACATAAAACAAGCGCCTCTCCTCCTCTATCGCACGTATATTATCTTTTGACATGGACGAAGGAAACAAATCTTCTTCTAACCCGACCACAAATACATTTTTAAATTCAAGACCTTTTGCCGCGTGGATAGTCATTAACGTTACCTTATTCGTATTCTCATCCTTATCGTTATCCTGATCGGTAAGTAATGATATTTCACTCAAAAACTCGGCAAGGGAAATCACTTCTTCGCCTTCTTCACGCCGAATATCAATATATTCCGACACACCCTTCAAAAGCTCTTCCAGGTTTTCCTGTTTGCTGATGCCTTCTACACTCCGGTCGCGGAAAAGTTCGGCGGCTATCCCACTCTGCCTTACTACCAGCGTAGTGATCTCATCAGCGGGCAATGTTTTATTTTGTTCAATAAAACCTTCTATCATCTCGCGGAAGGCATCCAGTTTTTTAGCTGTACCGCTGTTAACAGGCACACGGTATTCCTTAAGGTCGCCCAACACCGTCCATACGCTTACACTGTTTTCATTTGCAGCATCGATCAACTTACCCACCGTAGTATTACCGATACCACGTGTGGGGTAATTGATGATCCGCTTAAGTGCTTCTTCATCGTGCGGATTGACAATTAACCGCAAATAAGCTACTACATCTTTTATTTCTTTACGTTGGTAAAACGATAAGCCTCCGTATATCTTGTAAGGTATATTCCTTTTCCGCAAAGCTTCTTCCAACGTACGGGATTGCGCATTGGTACGGTAAAGTACGGCAAAGTCGGCAAAGGAGTAATGCCCCTCTCCCATTCGCATTTCTGTTATTTTAGACGCAACGACGTATGCTTCTTCGTAATCTGAATACGATGACGCTATATGAACTTTATTACCTTCCTCGTTCTCCGAATATACTGTTTTGTGTATCTGCTCAGTATTCTTATGGATCAGGCTGTTTGCCGCATTTACAATATTTTGTGTTGATCGGTAATTCTGTTCCAATTTAAAAATACGGACATTCGGATAGATCTTTTTAAATTGCAGAATATTATCAATATTCGCTCCTCTGAAGGAATAAATACTCTGCGCATCATCACCTACCACACAGATACGCCCGTGTAATTCCGCTAAACGCTGCACGATCAAATGTTGGGAAAAATTCGTATCCTGATACTCATCGACTAAGATATACTGAAAGAAATGACGGTATTTATCCAGCACATCCGGATGATCCCGGAATAATATATTCGTTTGCAAAAGGAGATCGTCAAAATCCATGGCCCCGGCCTGGAAAGAGCGGTTCTGGTATCGTTTATAAATATCCCGTATCAGCGGAACGTTCGCGCGGATATCATTCTCAACCAATTCTTTATTTTGTTCATAAGCCTGCCATGTAACCAGGGCGTTCTTAGCATTGGAAATTCGGTTTTGTATCATTCCGGGCCGATAAGTCTTATCGTCTAATTGCATTTCCTTTATTATCCCTTTGATAAGGCTTTTCGAGTCGGCGGAGTCATAAATCGTAAAGCCGGAAGGATATCCCAACCGGTCGGCCTCAGCCCGTAGGATACGCGAGAATATCGAATGGAACGTACCCATCCATAAACGACGTGCTTTAGAAGGTTCGGTCAGCAATCCGATACGCTCTTTCATTTCCCTCGCCGCTTTATTGGTAAATGTGAGTGCAAGTATACTTTGAGGGGGCAACCCGCATTCCAGCAAATAAGCGATCTTAAAAGTAAGCACGCGCGTCTTCCCCGATCCGGCACCGGCTATTACCAGTTCCGGCCCGTCTGTATATAATACAGCTTCGCGCTGATTTTCGTTCAGCTGATCCAGATATTGTTCTACACGTTTTTCCATTTCGGATGACAAAGGTAGATAATTCGGCCGGAATATAAACATATATGCATTATAAGATTCGCAGGCTCTTCAATCATCAAAATGAAGGGTTAAACCCGACCATAAAACAGCTTATCCGATATGATAATGAGAGAAAAAGATAGTACAAAAAAGACATATATACGTATAAAAACGGATAGGATTATGCACGAAATTTTACAATATGATTAATCCTTTTTATTATTATTCACTCAAAAAGCATAACTTTGTATTAGATATAGTAAAAAGGATAATGTACCCTCTATTTCTTTTTTACGCCAAAAGAAACAAAAGAAAAAGGGCAGTTGTTTTATTTTATACAGTGTGGCTACAAGCTGAATTATAATGGAAAAAATTGAAACGATAATAATACCGGTACTCGATATGAGTTGTGCCGTTTGTGCAAACAATGTTGAAACTACAGTAAAGAAAATGCATGGTGTAGATGACGCTTCTGTCAATTTCGCTACCAATTCATTGAAAGTTACTTACCACCCATCAGATATATCTCTTCAGGATATGAAATCTGCCGTACAGGCTGCAGGATATGATTTGATCATTGAAGAGGAAAATCCGATGGAAATAAGAGACGAAATGAACTGGAAACGCTATATACTACTAAAACGTAATACTATCGGTGCATGGATACTTGCCATTCCCCTTGCCATATTAGGTATGGTATTTATGCATCTTCCTTATGTCAATTGGATAATGATGGCGTTGGCGCTGGCCATTATGCTGTTGTTCGGACGCTCATTTTATGTGAATGGGGTGCGCAATGCCCTGCATGGCAATCCCAATATGGACACATTAGTGGCCTTAAGCACATCCATTGCTTTTCTGTTTAGTTTGTTCAATACTCTTTTTCCACAGTTCTGGACGGACAGAGGAATAGAGCCTCACGTATATTATGAAGCTTCCGGTATTATTATAGCATTCGTATTACTCGGTAAATTCCTCGAAGAACGGGCAAAGAACAGTACATCTTCTGCTATTAAGGGGCTGATGGGATTACAACCGAAAACGGCAAGACGAATAACTGATGGCAAAGAAGAAGAGATACCGATCTCCGCCTTACAGATAAATGATATCATCAGTGTCCGTCCGGGAGAAAAAATACCGGTCGATGGAATACTCGTTAGCGGATGTTCATCGGTTGACGAAAGTATGCTGAGTGGCGAACCCTTACCTGTTGAAAAGGTTGCAGGTGAAAAAGTGCTTGCGGGAACGATCAACCAAAAAGGTGCTTTTACTTTGCAAGCCACTAATGTAGGTAAAACAACCGTTCTCGCACAGATTGTGCAAATGGTACAGGAAGCGCAAGGCAGTAAAGCTCCTGTACAACGCATAGTGGATAAAATTAGCCGGATATTTGTACCCGTAGTGGTGTTAATAGCCATTATAACTTTTATCGTCTGGTTGGTAGCGGGAGGTCAATCTTATTTCTCATATGCCTTGTTATCTGCCGTTTCGGTTTTGGTAATTGCCTGTCCTTGTGCATTAGGGCTTGCTACTCCCACTGCGTTAATGGTAGGAATGGGAAAAGCAGCCGAGCGTCATATCCTTATTAAAGATGCCTATGCATTGGAGAATTTATGTCAAATAGATACGATTGTACTGGATAAGACAGGTACGCTTACCGAAGGGATTCCCGTAGTAATCGATTCATACTGGGTTTCCGAGTCAGACGTCACTTACTTAGATATCCTGTATACTGCGGAAATGAAATCCGAACATCCGCTCGCATCCGCTGTTATTAACTGGCTGGAGGTCCCGGGTGCTTCCCTTTTCGAACCTGAACATTTTGAAAGTATAACGGGCATGGGAATCCAGCTCAAATTTGATAGTCATATATTCTGGATAGGAAATAAAAAGATGATGGGAGATTTCGGAACCGTGATCCCGGAAAAAGTACAAAAGCATATCGACCGATGGGAAAAAAGCGGTTTTAGTGTGGTATACTATGGAAAAGACAACGGATTGATTGCAGTTCTCGCTGTTTCCGACCGTATCAAACCTACATCTTTAATAGCTGTAGATCATTTAAAACGGGAAGGAATAGACATCCATCTGCTCACGGGTGATTCACCACAAAGCGCTAATATGGTCGCTACCGTATTAGGCATCGATCATTATAAAGCAGGTGTGTTACCCAATGATAAAGATATTTATATAAAAGATTTACAGGCTTTAGGAAAAAAAGTTGCCATGGTAGGCGACGGTATAAACGATTCGCAGGCTTTAGCGCGTGCAGACGTAAGCGTAGCAATGGGAAAAGGAACGGATATTGCTATGGATGTTGCCATGGTCACATTGATAACATCCGACCTGACACTTCTTCCTGAAGCTATCCGCCTTTCAAAACAAACCGTACGTTTAATCAAACAAAATTTGTTTTGGGCATTTATATTTAATTTAATAGGTATACCTTTGGCGGCAGGTGTATTGTATCCTGTAAACGGCTTATTATTGAATCCGATGATTGCAAGCGCAGCCATGGCTTTCAGTTCGGTAGCTGTAGTAACCAACAGTCTGCGCCTTAAATTCATGAAATAAAAAAAGTATAAACCCCGATAATGAAAACAATGAAATTCAAAACAAATGCGAAATGCGGCGGATGTGTGTCGGCAATTGGTGAAAAACTCAATGATATAATAAAACCCGAAGAATGGAATTTAGACCTCGCCTCGCCAGATAAAGTGCTGGAAGTTACCGCCGGAATTCCTGCCGAAAGTATTATATCCGCAGTTGAAAAAGCCGGATTCAAAGCTAAACAATTGTAAACACTCTCATACATTTTTTCCGGCAAATCCTTTTTTTTCATAAAAAAATAAGACCTTTGCGTATCGATTAAATACAAACAAAAAACAAAGGGTATGTACGGAAAATTAAAAGATTTTCTTACAGGTGAACTGGCTGATATCGAGCAGGCCGGCCTGTACAAGAAAGAGCGTATTATTACTACGCCTCAAAGAGCCGACATTCAGGTTAATGAAGGCGACCATGTATTGAACTTCTGCGCCAACAACTACTTAGGATTATCGGACAACCAACGTCTTATTAATGCAGCTAAGAAAGCAATGGATACACATGGTTACGGGATGTCATCCGTTCGTTTTATCTGCGGGACCCAGGATTTGCATAAACAGCTCGAAAAAGCTATTTCAAATTATTTCAAAACGGAAGATACCATCTTGTATGCTGCCTGCTTTGATGCTAACGGAGGTTTATTCGAACCTTTATTTACAGACGAAGATGCGATCATATCAGATGCTTTAAACCACGCGTCCATAATTGATGGCGTACGCTTATGTAAAGCTAAACGTTACAGATACGCCAATGCGGATATGGCCGATCTGGAACGTTGCCTGAAAGAAGCTCAGGCGCAACGTTTCCGTATTATCGCAACAGACGGCGTTTTTTCAATGGACGGCAATGTTGCCCCCATGGATAAAATATGTGAACTTGCTGAAAAATATGACGCATTGGTAATGGTAGACGAGTCTCATTCGGCAGGTGTAGTAGGTCCTACAGGAAGAGGCATAGCCGAACAATTCGATTGCTACGGCAAAATCGATATTTTTACCGGAACGCTGGGTAAAGCATTCGGTGGAGCTATGGGTGGTTTTACCACCGGAAAAAAAGAGATAATAGATATGCTCCGCCAGCGCTCCCGTCCGTATCTTTTCTCTAATTCGCTTGCTCCGGTGATTGTGGGTGCCAGCCTGGAAATGTTCAAAATGCTTGATGAAAGTGATGAACTTCATACTAAATTAATTGACAATGTAAATTATTTCTGCGAGAAAATGATTGCAGCTGGTTTTGATATCAAGCCTACTCAATCAGCAATTTGTGCGGTTATGCTTTATAATGCCAAACTATCACAAGACTTCGCTTCCCGTATGCAGGAAGAAGGTATTTACGTAACCGGATTTTATTATCCTGTCGTGCCTAAAGAACAGGCCCGTATCCGTGTACAACTTTCCGCCGGACATGAGAAAGAACATCTTGATAAAGCTATCAACGCTTTCATCAAAGTTGGAAAAGAACTTAAAGTAATAAAATAACAGAAAGATAAAGTGAGGAGGTGAAAGGTTATTTATCAACTTTTCGTCTCCCACTTTTCCTATGTTTCCCACTTGACATATGGTTTTAAGTAATTATCATAGCCATTGTACGTTTTGTGACGGCAGAAGCGCTCCGGAAAACTATGTAAAGTTCGCTTTATCCAAGGGCTTCCGTGCATATGGCTTTTCATCCCATTCACCTTTACCGTTCGATACCTTCTGGAACATGTCATTAAGTGATATGACAGAGTATCTGAATGAAATAGACCGTTTAAAACAAAAATACAAAGACCGTTTAGAAATATACACAGCATTAGAAATTGATTATCTCGACCAAACTTACAATCCGTCAATTCGTTATTTCCAGGAATTACCGTTGGATTACCGGATTGGGTCTATACACTATTTGCCTGTATCCAATGAACTTTCTGAAGAAAATATGTTTTGTATTGACGGCAGTTTTACCGATTATAAAGCCGGTTTCTTTACTTATTTTGAGGGGGATATTAAACGCCTGGTGAGAAAGTATTTCGAATCTACCCTACATATGATTGAAGCTGGAGGCATCGATATTGTAGGACACATAGATAAAGTATACATGAACGGGGAACGGTTTGAGGAATTCTCAATAGATGCTGACTGGTACAAGGATTTATTTATTCCCTGTCTGGAATTGATCGGTAAAAAAGGATTAATGGTAGAAATAAACACCAAAAACCTCAAAAGGAAAGGACAGACATTCCCTCATAAAAATTTTATCCCGTTACTGAAGAAGATGAATATTCCCGTCATGGTCAATTCGGATTGTCATTTTCCCGATCTGGTGAACGACGGACGACCTGAGGCTCTGGATCTTTTAAAAGAGGCAGGTTTTCGTACAACCCGGGAGCTTATAAACGGTAAATGGGAAGATATTCCTTTTGATTAAAATTGAAGGTTGAAAAGAAACTACTTTCCTAATCAACCCTCAATTACTATTATATCAATACTGTTCTTTCTCGTTTGGAAAATCCTGCCGTTTCACATCCTCAATGTATTCCTGTACGGCACTGGTAATTACCTCCTTCAGGTTGGCATACCGACGCAGGAAACGCGGAGAAAATCCTTCGGTTATACCCAACATATCATGCATAACCAACACCTGTCCGTCTACCCCGTTACCGGCACCAATACCAATAATAGGTATGGTGAGTTCAGAAGCTACTTTAGCAGCAAGCTTGGCCGGAATCTTCTCCAATACAATGGCAAAGCAACCCAGCTCTTCCAGAATATGAGCATCTTCCAGCAATTTTTTCGCTTCTTCTTCCTCTTTTGCCCGGACAGTATAGGTTCCGAATTTATTGATTGACTGTGGTGTAAGACCTAAATGCCCCATAACAGGAATACCGGCGGAAAGAATACGTACCACTGATTCTTTTATTTCGGCACCGCCCTCCAGTTTAAGGCAATCAGCGTGTGTTTCTTTCATTACACGGATAGCAGAAGAAATGGCCTCACGGGAATTTCCCTGATATGTACCAAAGGGTAAATCAACAACTACCAGCGCACGCTTTACAGCTTTCATAACTGATTTACCATGATAGATCATCTGGTCTAATGTAATGGGAAGCGTTGTTACATTCCCCGCCATTACATTCGACGCCGAATCACCAACCAGGATAACGTCCATTCCTGCTTCATCTATCAGCTTTGCCATAGAATAATCATACGCTGTCAGCATGGAAATCTTTTCTCCTCGCTGCTTCATTTCAATCAGGCGGTGAGTCGTCACCTTCCTGTTTTCCAAATCACGTTTAGCAACCGACATATTTTATTGGTTTAATATTACAGGGCCAAAGGTATATATTTATTTTTTCCAGTATTGCTCCATTTGTTCTAAAGTTTTACCTTTTGTCTCCGGTATCATCTTCCACACAAATAAAGCAGACAACACGGCCATTAATCCATAGAAACCATACGTCATGGCTCCGCTATATTGCATCATCGGCGGATAGGTAGACGATATCAGGTAATTTGCCGCCCATTGTGCCGCCACAGCAATGGCAACCGCCTGACCCCGTATCTTGTTAGGAAATATTTCCGCTATCAACACCCAGCATATAGGACCCCACGACATCATAAAGGATGCCGTATAAATGATAATGAATACTAAGGTGCTAATACCTATAATATTAAGGTAAGACAACAAAGCGATAGCAAACATACCTACCGCCATGCCAATGGAACCGGCTATTAATAAAGGCTTACGTCCCCAGGAATCGACTTTGATAATAGCCACTACGGTAAAGATAACATTTACAAGGCCCATTACGATCGTCTGAAGCATCGAGGCATCTTTTGCAGCTCCCATGCTTTCAAATATACGGGGAGCATAATACAAGGCTACATTTATACCGACAAACTGTTGGAATACAGAAAGCAATATTCCTATTACAATCACTTTTGTACCATAGGAAAATAATTTACCTTTAACAGATTCGGAAACTGTAGATTTTATTTCCGTTAGGATTTCCTGCGCCCGTTCTTTAGACCCGTTAATCTTTTCAAGTACAGATAAAGCTTTTTCATCCTGATGCACAAGGGCAAGATAACGGGGCGTTTCGGGTACAAAGAAAACAAGTATACCGAACAAGCCTGCCGGAATAGCTTCAGAAGCAAACATCCTCCGCCACCCGATCGAATTGATCCATTCTATACTTTGTCCGTTGGCTATTCCCCAGTTAACAAAATAGACAACCAGCATACCGAATATAATGGCAAACTGATTGAAAGAAACCAAACGCCCGCGTATTTCAGCCGGAGCAATCTCGCCTATATACATCGGGCAAACGGCAGAAGCAAGTCCTACGCCTATACCTCCCAGTATACGGTAAAAATTAAATAATACCAGCAAACCCATCGTAGGCTCTCCCGGAGTAAAAAAGAAAGTTTCAGGATATCCCGAACCTAATGCCGATATAAAAAATAAAATAGCCGCAAGGATTAGCGAACGTTTACGGCCTAACCTCGATGAAAAGAATCCCGATAAAGCCCCTCCGATAATACATCCGATCAAAGCGCTCGATACAGTAGCTCCATGTACAAATGCACTTAATCCGAGCGGTTCTATCAGATAGGCTTCAATAGATTTCTCCGCGCCGGAAATAACAGCCGTATCATATCCGAAAAGTAATCCACCGATCGTAGCCACCAGTGTTATTCCGAACACATATCCGGAATTATACTTTTTATTAGCCATAATAGAATTGAGTTAACAACGGCAGCCGGTAAATAGTGATTACCGGCTGCTTATTAACCGCTTATTAGATATACATATTGATTATCATTTCGTAAAGCTCCTGCTTACCACTTATTTGTTTGGGCTCGCCATCACGTAAAGCGATTGTCCGCAGGTCTTCCAGAGATAATTTACCGTCTTCGAACGCTTTACCGTCGCCATTGTCAAAACTAGCATAACGTTCGGCACGCATTTTACGGTATTCCGAATTTTCCAATATATCGGCTGCAATCATCAATGCACGGGCAAACGTATCCATACCTCCAATATGGGCAATAAAGATATCCTCCAGGTCCGTTGAATTACGGCGTGTCTTGGCATCAAAATTCGTACCGCCGGTTGTCAATCCGCCGTTTTCCAAAATCACCAGCCATGCCTGGGCTAATTCGAACAGGTCGGCGGGGAATTGGTCGGTATCCCATCCGTTTTGATAATCCCCTCTGTTGGCATCGATACTGCAAAGCATTCCGGCATCAGCCGCAGCCTGTAATTCATGTTCAAATGTATGTCCGGCCAGTGTCGCATGATTAACCTCGATATTCAACGCAAAATCCTTATCCAATCCATAGTGGCGCAGGAATCCGATCACCGTTTCGGTATCAGCATCATACTGGTGTTTAGTAGGTTCCATAGGCTTTGGTTCGATAAGGAAAGTACCTTTAAAACCATTCTTTCTGGCATAATCGCGCGCCATGGTAAGCATCATGGCCAAATGGTCTTTCTCACGTTTCATATTGGTGTTCAACAAACTCATATATCCTTCGCGTCCGCCCCAGAATACATAATTTTCGCCACCCAATGCAATTGTAGCATCGATCGCATTCTTAATCTGGGCGCCTGCATAAGCTACCGATCCAAAATAAGGATTCGTTGCCGCACCGTTCATATACCGTGTATGTCCAAATACGTTAGCCGTACCCCATAGTAGTTTTTTCCCGGTTTCTTTCTGAAGTCCCTTTGCATAATCTACCATCGTAAATAAGCGCCTTTCAAACTCTGCAAGCGACGGGCCTTCATCAACCAGGTCCACATCGTGGAAACAATAGTAAGGAATATTGCATTTTGTAAGGAATTCAAAAGCAGCATCCATTTTATATTTAGCGCGAACTAAAGAATCTGACGAATTATTCCAGGGAAACGTTTTAGTACCTCCACCGAACGGGTCGCCGCCTTCAGCACATAACGTATGCCAATACGCCATAGCAAAACGAAGGTGATCCTTCAAGGTTTTCCCCATTATAACCTTATTTTCGTCATAATAATGAAAGGCTAACGGATTTTTTGATTCTTTACCTTCAAATTTAATCTCTCCTATCCCGGGAAAGAATTCTTTTTCTCCTTTATAAAAGCTCATAGAATTATTTATTAAAAAGTTAATACTGATAGTTGTATTTTAATGTTTGCATAAGCCGTTCCTTCCATATTTCGAAAGCCCCGCAATAGGCATCTGCTTTCAAACCGTCTGGTTCGATAATATCAATTTTTTTCAAAGACGCAAACGCCTCCGAAGCAGAGGAATAAATCCCGGCACCTATTCCCGCACCCTTAGCCGCTCCGACAGCTCCATTGGTATCATATAATTCAATTACAGCGCCGGTTACACCCGCCAACGCATCCCTGAAGACCGGACTTAAAAACATATTGGCATTCCCCGCACGGATCACCCGTATATCAATCCCCATATCGTTCATTACATCCATACCGTACTTGAAGGCGAATACAATGCCCTCCTGGGCCGCACGGGCTACATGTTTTTTATCGTGAATATTAAAATTCAGGCCATGAACAGAACATTCTGTTTCCTTATTCTGAAGCATACGTTCGGCGCCGTTGCCAAAAGGCAGAATAGAAAGTCCCTGCGAACCGATAGGTATCTTTGCAGCTATTTCATTCAATTCGTCATAGCTGATACCCTCGGGAGCAACGTTTCTTTTAATCCATGAATTAAGGATACCTACTCCATTGATACAAAGCAGCACCCCTAAACGGGTTTGTTCAGCCGTATGATTAACGTGTGCAAATGTATTTACCCGCGATAAGGTATCATAATTAACCTTATCATTAACACCGTAAACCACACCCGACGTACCGGCAGTTGCAGCGATTTCCCCGGGGTTGAGGACATTCAATGAAAGGGCATTATTCGGTTGGTCTCCCGCCCGGTAAGTCACCGGTGTTCCTTTCTTCATGCCCAATTCCTTTGCCACCGATTCTAAAAGTTCGCCCTGCTTATTAAACGTGGGGCAGATATCCGGTACGGTATCCATTGGGAATCCGAAATAGTCCATAAGCTCTCCGGAAACTTTATTCTCTTTAAAATCCCAAAAGATCCCTTCAGAAAGTCCTGATACGGTTGTTACAATATCGCCGGTCATGCGCATGGCAATAAAATCTCCGGGAAGCATAAACTTATAAATATCATCAAACAGAGCCGGTTCATTATCTTTTACCCACGCGAGTTTCGCAGCAGTAAAATTACCCGGCGAGTTCAGCAGATGAGAAAGGCAAAAATCATTACCTATACTGTTAAAAGCACGTTCTCCATACGGTACAGCCCTGCTGTCGCACCATATAATCGACGGACGCAGTACCTGCATCTTTTTACCGACCAGCACAAGGCCGTGCATCTGGTAAGATATGCCGATAGCTTTAATATCTTCTCCCTGAATATTTACTTTTCCGATAGCGCCTTTAATTGCAGATTTTAAATACTCCCACCAATCATCCGGATTTTGCTCGGCCCACCCCGGCTTGATGGCAATCATGGACGCTTCATCTTTAGGGTAGAAATCCGAACTGATCGTCAGCCCGGTTTGCTGGTCTACAATCGATGCTTTTACAGACGAACTTCCGATATCACATCCTAATAAATACATTGTTTTATAATTTTTTGGGTTATGCCTTATTTAACTTCGAACGCATTTTATTATACGCTATTTTGTCAAAGCGATAATAACGGGCCGAACGATGACTCACATGTTTTTCCAGTTCATCCGTCTGTATAAGATAGGGTAACGAATTCATTTTCTTGTGAAAATTCCTTACGTCCAACGTCTTATCATAGATGATTTCATAAGTGCGGCGAAGCTGTAGTGCAGTGAATTTAGACGGCAGGTAATCAAAAATAATTGCCGGTTCCACTTCCGTCCATGTACGTATCTCCTTTATTGCCTCTTCAATTATTTCTTTATGGTCAAAAGGAAGTTTGGGTAATTTTGATATAGGCGTCCATTGCACTTTTCCGAACCGTTCCTCAGGTTTTGTATTTCTCACTTTACATAACGCAAGATAGGCTACGGTTACAATACGCCCTATTTTCATTTTTGAAGCATTCTCCAACCATTGCACATCTTCTTTATTTGCCGTACGCAGCGGCGAGCCAAACGCGCGGAATTGTTTCAGGACAACCCTTTTTAACCGTGTAGCTTCATTTAATATGCGCTGGGCAGCTTCATCCAGGTCTTCCGATTCATATATTAAACTACCTGGTAATTTATATTCGGTTTGGTTGGTCCCTGCATTTTTCTTTTCAACCAGTAACACACAAAGCTGTTCTTCATCAATACCCAGAAGAACACAGTCGACCGACACATGTGGATACAACATATTTTCAAAATCTTTGCCGTTTTGCATGGTAATACAGATAAAGTATTTGCGCAAATATAGTCTTTTTGATATATAATCAAAAGAAAAAAATGTTTTTTATTGGTATATAACATTCTAAAAATCTGTTTATTCATTATCGTACTTAATACAATATACCATTTGTGCGCTATTGTACGATGAACAGTATAAAATATAACAGGCCCGGGTATGTTATATAACACCCGGGCCTACAGGAAAATAGAATAAAAGATATCTATAAACCTATAAGAAAAAGTATTTAATCTTCTGTTTTCTTAACTAATACCTTATCGATACGGGCACCATCCATATCCATTATTTCAAAATCAAAGGAGATCCAGGAGAACTTTTCTCCCGTTTTGGGTATATGCTGGAGTATTTCCAATATTAATCCGCTTAACGTATTATAATCATAATCGGCATACAGGTCTTCCATATCAAAATATTCAAGAAAGTCGTAAAATGAATACTGTCCGTCCACCAGTATGCTGCCGTCTTCCCGTTCTACAAGTTCGAGCTCTTCCCCGATATCCGGCATCTGACCGACCAGTGCTTCCATAATATCTTTCAAGGTAACGATACCTTCTACCCCGCCGAATTCGTCGGTTACTATACCATACTTTACACAGGCATTTTTAAACTGTTCCAACGCATTGTAAACACTCAGGTTCTCCGGCAGGTATTGTACCGGACGTATAATTTCTTTCAAAGAAAAGCCGGGTTCGTCTATTTTTAAAAACAGGTCCTTCAGGTACACCACACCCAGCATATTATCGAACGATTCGGAAATGACCGGATACGTATTAAAAAGATTTTGTTGTACCTTCTCCTTGATTTTCTTATTATCATCGGTTATATCGAGCCAAACCAAATCACTCCGGTGGGTCATGATCGAACCGATATCACGGTCGCCCAGGTTAAAAACGCGTTCTACAATATCCTGCTCCACTTCCTGTACTTCTCCCACATCATAACCCTCTTTTACTATTGCTTTGATCTCTTCTTCCGTCACCTTACTGTCTTCCGTCGATTTTATTCCAAGCAAATTCACAATCAGATTGGTGCTTTTGGATAAAAGCCATACGAAAGGAGTTGCCACTTTTGAAAGAAAATTCATCGGCCGTGCAATAGCTTTAGATACTCTTTCCGCCATACTCATGGCAATACGTTTAGGCACAAGCTCTCCTAATATTAATGTAAGGTAAGTTACAATAATAACGATTGTAGTTTTTGCAATAGGCATCGAATAAGGAGCCAGGAATTCAGCATTGCTTAATACGACCGCTAAATCGGCAGCAAAAGCTTCGCCAGAATAAAGTCCGGTAAGGATACCTATTAAGGTGATACCTATTTGAATAGTTGATAAAAACTTATCCGGTTCATTGGCTAAATCGAGTGCGGTTTGTGCGGATTTGTTCCCTCTTTTAGCATCAGTTTCCAACCTTGATTTACGCGCGGAAACCAAAGCGATTTCCGACATTGAAAAGACTCCGTTTAAAATTATGAGCCCCAAAATAATAATTATTTCCATTCGCAATAATTGCCTTGATTAAGTTGGGAACAAATATATGGAGTTGAAAGTTGAAAAGCTGAAAGTTAAAAGTTAAAATAATATTATTTTTAGAATTTACACTTTCAGCTTTTCGTCATTTTTATTGAAGTAATTCTCCTTTATACTCTCCCGTAAGGGTTTTAAGGAAAGTGACGATCTTATTTACATCAGCATCTGCAATTTTCTTACCTCCCTGATATACATTCATGATCTGTACAGCTTCCTCTATAGTAGAAATATTTCCGTCATGCATATAGGGATAAGTTATCATAACATTCCGTAAAGTAGGCGTTTTAAATTTATGTCGGTCTGACTCTAAACCGGTTACGGCAAATCTACCATTGTCACCATCCGTCAGGCCGGTTCCGCGATATTCAAAATAGTTTTGCTTCACTCCGAAAAATTCATACGATTGCCCGCCAATATTCATACCCACATGACAGGTAGCGCATTTATTATCTTTAAATACCTGGTAACCCTCCAGCTCTTCTGCCGTAAGAGCGGTTTTGTCACCCCGTAAATACTTATCGAATCTACTTGGCGTCAATAATGTCTTTTCAAATTCGGCAATTGCTTCGGTAATAGTAGACTGCGACAATCCTTCAGGATAAACCAACGCATGCGCTGCACAATATTCGGCATCTTCAGCTATCATGGCACAAATATCGTCGAAAGAAAGGTGTCCCATTTCTAAAGGGTTCAGCGGCGGCCCTGCAGCCTGTTCCTGCAAATCGGCAGCACGTCCGTCCCAGAATTGCGCAAAATTTAATGCTGAATTATATACCGTTGGAGCATTCACTCCGCCAAACTGACCGCCAATACCCTTAGAATATTGTAACCGGTCTACTCCTCCCGTGGATAGGTCATGACAGGTTGCGCAAGACACCGAATTATCTGCCGATAACCGGGTATCATGATACAATTTATAACCTAACTCAACTTTTGCCGAATCTACCGGCAGAAATGCCGGCAAGGGTTGTAGCGGTTCATTTTCAAACTCTTTTGCTACGGTCGGAGACGCAAAATGTGCCTTACGTACATTTTTTGCCCAGCTGATCAATACTTTTTTCTCTTCACTGTTCAACGTTTTACCCCAATGCATAGGCATCGCGTAATATTTCAGGGGTGGCATGCTCCCGCTCAGCGCAGTATATTCCACTTTTGCCATATCCACTTCAGAAACCGGAAGTCCGTTATCCAGCGAATGAAGCAAGGAGGTAAAATCAATGTAATGAGTACCCTCCGCAATGTCGGCTTTCACAACCGAACCAATAACCGGGAATTTACCGTAAAAAGGAGTTGGCGCATTTTCGGCATGACAATCTACACAGCCATTTTGGCGTAGTATGGATGCCACCTGTTTGGATTCATCATTGGCATATTTCTTGTATTCATCCGAGGAACAAGATGAAACTAAAAATACGCATGCAAAAAGTAACGATGAAATTTTTGTTAGATTAGATTTTCGCATAGTACAATTAATTTATAAAAATATGACATATATAAATGCAAATATAGAATATTTAACGTAATACTTATACATATTTTATTCCTAATTTTAATGCAACAATCTGTTTTTAAGAGTTGTTATCTTATCAATAGAGACAATTTAAAACAGAATTTTATATATTTGATTTTTTATAGCTTTGCCTATTTAAAGTAAAACAATTAATACATTAACGAAATGTCGAAAAAGATTTTATGGATCGCTATTCCGGTCATACTGATCATTTTTTTATTTGTTGGGATGAGAGGGCTGTATAATAACATGGTTACACAGGATGAAAGCGTAAAAAAAGCATGGAGCGACGTAGAAAACCAATACCAGCGACGCCTGGACCTGATTCCAAATCTCGTAAATACGGTAAAAGAATATGCAACGCACGAAAGAGAAACGTTGGAAGGAGTTGTTAATGCCCGTGCCCGTGCCACACAAACTACCGTCAACCCTGAAAACCTTACGGAAGAATCGATGAGGCAATTCCAACAGACCCAAAGCGAACTAAGCAGCGCTCTTTCACGCCTTATGGTAGTAGTAGAAAGGTATCCCGATTTGAAAGCCAATGAAAGTTTCAGGGTATTGCAGGCTCAGTTGGAAGGTACGGAAAACCGGATTGCCGTAGAACGCAGGCGTTTTAACGAAGTTGCCCAGCAATACAATACCTATATCCGCAGTTTCCCGAATACAATTTTCGCAGGAATGTTCGGCTTCCAACCGAAAGCATATTTTGCTGCTGACGCAGGAGCAGAAAGAGCGCCGGTTGTCGACTTTAGCTAAACGGATGAATGAATAAACTAAGATCCATATCCTTTATTAAAAGGTATACATCCATGGTATTATGGTGTATACTTTTTACCGGATTGTTTCCTTTGGTGCAGTTATCAGCTGCTGAATATACGGTTGAAACTATCCCGAATATCCGCCTGACGGACAGGACGAACCATGTCAGCAACCCCGACGGCATACTGTCTGCCGAAGACATAACAAAAATCAACCGTTACCTGAATGCTTTGGAAGACAGTACAGGTATAGAAGTTGCAGTAGTAGCTGTAGAAAGCATTGGTGATAACGACGCAAGAATGTTCGCAACCGACCTGTTCCAACATTGGGGAATAGGAAAAAGTGCTGATGATAACGGATTACTTATCCAGTTGGTAACAGAACCTTCCCAGCGCTCCGTTGTATTTGAAACGGGATACGGGTTAGAAGGCGTCCTGCCTGATGCGGTATGTTACCGGCTGCAACAACGCTATATGGTTCCCGATATGAGAAACGGGGATTTCAGTTCAGGAATGTTAAAAGGTGTAATAGCCGTAAGCGATTATCTCCTGTCGAGCGATTATGAACGCAGCCAGATGATCGGCGGAACAAACGCCACACAGGAAGATCTGCCCTTTTGGCCCTTCTTTCTTTTATTTTTAGGGGTCCCGATCGGAATTGTACTGATTGTATTGATAGGATCATGGAATAAAAGGCGTCCCCGCGTTTGTCCGAGGTGTGGCCATAAGACATTCCGGTTCGTACGTCAGCAAACCATTCAACGGGCGACATACACATCAGAGGGAATTGCCGTTGACATTTACCGCTGTTCCAACTGCGGGTATACCGAAGAGAAACGTCATACCATCAACCGGTTGAAAAGAGATACCGCAGGACCTATTATCATAGGTGGAGGAGGATTCGGTGGCGGCTCCCGGGGCGGTGGATTCGGAGGCTTTGGCGGCGGAGGTTCCTGGGGAGGCGGACGATCCGGCGGTGGCGGATCCATCAGCAGATTTTAAAATAATATACATAAAGAAAGCGGAAAACAGAAATGCTACTCTACTTTCTGTTTTCCGCTTTCTTCGTCCCCTCTATCAATTCGCTTTGATTATCAATTCCTGTTTCCCTTCTTTCAAAGCGTACTCTTTTCCCTTCCAAATAAACGTACCCGACGTACCCGGCGGTAAAGAAAGAGAAGCCGTGAGCGTTCCTTTTTTATCGATCGTATAACCGGCTGTAATATTACCCAAAGGGTGCGGCATAGTACCCGACACATTTTTAAGTGTACCTAAAGACGGCGCTATTTTTATTTTACCAAACCCCGGCGCTTCGCTGTCGATACCTAAAAGTATACGGTAAAACTCGATATTAGGACTCGAACCCCATGCATGACAATCGGAACGCGAAGGTTCGGGCATCTCCGCCCATGTGGTTAATCCCAGCGCCATCTGGTCTCTCCATATCTGCATATTATCCAGCAATTCATCACCCAGGCCGGCTGTATGTAACGCCTGATGCACATAATAACGGAAATAGATCGTAGCCTGGATCAATTCCTTATCAATCAACGTACGCCGCATCACTTCCGTAGCTTCTTCTCCTTCTATAATACCCGCAAGTATGGCCAGCGAGTTAACATGTTGCGAAAAACTCCGGTGGTCATGCGTATCAGCAAAAAGCTGGCGGGAGTTATCCCAGTATTTCGAACGGATCGTTGAGCGGATATTATTCGCAATTCCCCGGTAATGGCCGGCCATTGATACAAGCCCGAACGATTGTTCCATTTCTGCGGCGGCTTCAAGGGTGAGGATATACATTAAATCCTGAAACGCGGAATTACCTTCCTTTTCACGGATGGGTTCGCCATTAGGTAAACCCGCAGCCCAGTCGGCAAAAAACCAATGAGGTACAAACCCCAGGCTGTGATCAGGTTTTAACCATTGCTCATACCAGGAGAGAACACCTCTGTAAGCAGGCAATAAAGTTTTCAGATAATCTTCATCCCCCCTGTACATCCAGTAATCATGCCCCATACATATCCACCACAAAGAAAAGGAGGAGATAAACTGGTGCAGTCCCGAAGGATACCGGCTCATGGTAATACCGTCGGCAACGATAGACTGACGTCCCTGCTCAATCGCATTTTTCACCATATACGGATCGCGGGTGTTAAACATACTGATCATAGCCTGTATCCGTGTATCTCCGAAATACTGGAGTTGTTCGTAATACGGACAATCCATATATGTTTCATTGGCACAAAGTCGGGCCGTCAACCATCCGATATCAAGCATTTTACTCAATTCAGGGTAACCCGGCGCATCAAAACGATACGCCTTTTCGAAAGGATAAGCAGAAAATGTTCCGTATATATCTTCCAACACCAGAGGTTCGGAAGACGTGGTGATATGTACATCTACATACCGCCAGGTGCGCCACCATAAAGTCGTATAGTCGCGGTTTGTTCCGCCGTCGGCTATGAGTTTATCCTCATACCCTATAAATATCTTACCTTTTATATCATCCCGGTTACCTTTCGGATTAAGCGAATACGATTTGGTAGTCGATTCGCTTTTGTCTTCGTATAACGCTTCCGCATATCCGATCCGTATTTCAGCATCTTTACCTTTGCTGTACAGCAAAGACAGATAACCCGTTGTGAGTTGCTGGTTATCCAACAATAAACGGACTTTACTGTTCGGAGGTATTGTAACCGCTGTAGTACGTTTAGGGAAATCATCCGGACAACGTATGCCTTCGGCAAGACTTACTTTCGCAAAACGTTCGGTTTCCATCGTCATCGGCGGTATAGGGGCAGGAACAAGTAACCGGCCGGGATAATCACGCGAGCCTTTTATCGCGCCTTCAATGCCGGTCTTTGCTTTCTGCCAGTCCGTATCCTTATAATCCGTACGTTCCCATCCCCACGGATAAACAGAAGCGTTCAGCAACTCGCCGGGCCCTGCCACATAATAACCCAGTACCGTCCATTGCTCCCAGGGACGGTAAGCTTCATTTTTTTTGCATAACCAGCTGTCATTCGTATTGACAATCTTTTCTGTCTCCGTATTTCCCTGCAGGATAAAACCGGTCTGATTAAAACTGATCTGGGCAACAGGTTTGCGTTCGGCATAATTCCAGACAACCGCCGCCAGCGTATTTTTACCCTGCTTCAGCCAACGGGAGATATCGACCGTTTCAAAATTCCAGTTATAAATATCACCACGGGCCGGACCTAACGAAACCAACTCTCCGTTTACAAATAATTTATACCTGTTGTCTGCAGACACATGAATAATAAATTCTTTCGGAATATCGGCTAGTTCAAAAGATTTGCGGAAATGGTAAACCCCGTACGTATTAGCAGGTTCATCCGGTAGAGATATCCAGCGTGCATCCCAACGCCCTTCCAAAAGCGCAGGGTTGATCTTCGACTGGTTGTATCCTTTCAGCCTTATCTGGGCTGTCAGCGTAAAGCTGCAGATCAATAGGAAAAAAATAAGTATACGAGTGTTCATCAAAGTATGGTATTAGATTGATTAATAATTCACTCAGAAAAAAAGCTCAGGTTCACGCCGCGTTTTAAATTTTTCAAAAAGAACCAAAGCAAAAGGAGAATCGAAAGAACGGGCTTCCTCTGGACATTGCTTAACACAGGCGCAACATTGAATGCATCGGGCAGGATCATTTACCATTTCGCCATCCGCCTCGATAAGAATGGCTTCTACCGGGCAAACATCAATGCATGCATCGCAACGGGTACATTTATGCCCGTCAATGAATGGCGCTTTCGGAACCGAAGGATTCTTTTCTTTATAAGGATAATTACCTTTTACCTGAACAGCACCGGATAAGCCATCCGAATCAAGCTTTTTCCTTATAGCCTCTCCAAACTGTACGGCAGCCTGTATATCCTTTTCATCAGGACGGCCGGCGGCTATGGGAAGGTTTTTCCGGCTGAAAGAATGTTCACCGATAAAAGCACCGGACGCTACCGGAATGAAACCTGAAGACTTGACCAGGTCATTAAGTTCAAGCAATGCATCATCGTAATCGCGGTTTCCGTATATAACCACAGGTACAGCCGCTTTTCCATCAGAACGGAACTGTTTCAATCGTGCTATCGCCGTATCGGGCACTCTTCCACCGTATACGGGAACAGCAATAACGGTCAGTTCTTCAACGACATTCAAACTACTTGCAGAGGAGTACGTAATATCCGATTCCACATACGGAACCTTCATTCCTTCAGCAATTGCATGCGTTATTTTTGCTGAAGTACGGGTTGGGGAGAAATACAACAGACGGATAAGGTTAACTTTCATGTATCGTATAATTTCAGGACATATTATTTTAAGGCTTTTTCAATCTGTTCCAATAGTTCGGCAAACTCTTCTTCATTATATCCTTTACTTGCAAAAATAACTTTCCCGTCTTTTCCTACCAAATAAGTACGTGGAATAAGACTTTTGGCAAATGCGGCATAAACAGCCCTGTCCTTATCCGGATACAATGGAAAATCAAATCCTTTTTTCTCATTGTATTTTGCCAGTTCCGCTTCATTATGCTCACGTCCTATCGTCAGCATCGCAAAGTTGGCATTGTTTTTATACTTAGGCCAGAGTGTTTCCTGTACCGCCGCAAGTTCCTTCTGGCAGGGCGGACACCAGGTAGCGAAGAAATTGATCAGGATCACTTTTCCCTGCAGCGAAGAAGATCTGAATTCGGCTCCGTTATCAGACACTATAGTGAAAGCCGGCATAGATTGCCCCGTTTTCACTATTTCACTATCATCCTGGGCTTTGCCGGAAAACACCAGCAAAGCAAACAGGGTGGTAAATAATAAACTTTTCATACTATCTTATTGTAAACGTTGTGCCATATCATAGCCCGCTTTTAAAGCGGCCAGGTTCATTTGAACCACTTCATCGCCTTTCCGTCCGAAAATACGGCGGATACCGTCTTCAATTTTTGAATATTCAATACCCAGAAAAGGAGTTGCTGCACCAAGCATTACGATATTGGCCGCACGGACCGACCCGATCTCTTTGGCTATCGCCTCCACATCCAGAACAACCTTTTTAGGCAACTTATCCAGTTCCGCCATCACCGTTTCAACAGGGGGATAGTTAGGAATGTTGATAAAAGGTTGGGAATTGGTAACCAGCCAGCCGTCTTTTTTTAAATAAGGAAGATAACGAAGGCTTTCCATAGGTTCAAGGGATATGATCAGGTCAGCATGACCTTTCGGTATAAGGTCGGATGAAATAGGCTGGTCGGATAACCGGAGGTTCGATTGCACATCGCCTCCCCGTTGGCTCATTCCGTGTACCTCCGCCTGTTTCATATACAATCCTTCTTTCAATGCTGCTTCTCCAATCACTGCGGCAATAGACAGGATACCCTGCCCTCCTACTCCGGATAATATTATATCTGCTTTCATTTCCTGTTCGATTTTTTCTTTCTGGTTAATGTCTGGATACACTCCCGACGGGGTATTAATACGGATACACCTTTATATTCGATCTCTTCACGTATAATACGCTTCATTTCCTCGTAATTCTTTTTCAGGGGGATCATAACCCGGATATGTTCCGGAGCTACACCTATACCTTCGCAGATGGCTTCCAGCCGTCCGGTTCCAGCCGAATCCTGACCACCGGTCATAGCCGTTGTTTCATTATCCGATATAATAATCATTATATTGGTTTCCTCATTCACACAATCCAGCAATCCGGTCATACCCGAATGCGTAAAAGTAGAATCGCCTATCACACTTACCGAAGGAAATACACCCGCATCCGCAGCGCCTTTAGCCATAGTGATAGAGGCTCCCATATCGATACAGGTATCAATAGCGCGGAAAGGGGGCAACGCTCCAAGGGTGTAACAACCTATGTCACTGAACACTTTAGCGCCATCGTACTCTTTTAAAACCTCATTTAATGCGTCATATACATCCCGGTGGCCACATCCCTGGCATAAGGCCGGCGGACGCTGCTCTACAACTTCCGGAACAGCATAATAACTGTTGATTTCTTTCCCCAAAGCTTTCCCTACCGCATCCGGTGTAAGTTCCCCGTCGCGTTGTATCGTTCCGTCCAATCGTCCGTGTATCACCAGCCCTCTTCCGAGGAAACCTTTCAGTTGTTCTTCAACCACGGGAAAACCTTCTTCCAATACAAGGATTTCTTTGCACTCATCCGCCATTTTCTCTATCTGTTTTTTAGGAAGCGGATACTGTGATATTTTCAATACCGGATGTTCAAAACCGTCAGGATAATTCTCCGACAAATAATTGAAAGCAATTCCGGTTGTGATAATGCCTAATCCCTTATCGGGGGCATCCATATATTTATTATAAGGAGAAGATTCCGATTCGTGCGTAAAAATATCCTGGGCTTCCAGTAATACCTTAAAACGTTTACGGGCCAGGGCAGGTAGTAAAACGTAACGCTGACGGCCGTCTGCCGGGAAACTCATTGGATTCTCCTCCTGTAAAGGACGTGTAACCACTCCCGCCCGCGAATGCGCCATACGGGTGGTAATACGCAACAGGATAGGATAACCCAGCCTCTCGGAGAGTTCAAACCCGTCATATACCATATCATAGGCTTCCTGCTGGTTAGAAGGCTCAAGCATCGGGATCATCGCGAAATTACCGTACACCCGGTTGTCCTGTTCGTTCTGCGAAGAATGCATAGAGGGGTCGTCTGCCGTAATAATGATCATACCTCCATGTATTCCGCTCATGGCAGCGTTCATAAAGCAATCCGCGGCAACGTTCATTCCCACATGCTTCATACAACACAACACCCGTTTGCCGGCATAACTCATACCCAACGCAGACTCCATGGCCGTTTTTTCATTCACGCTCCATTTGCTGTGAATACCCCTTTCTTTGGCAAGGGGCGACGATTGGATATATTCCGTAATTTCTGTAGAAGGAGTTCCCGGATAAGCATATACGCCGGACAATCCTGCATCTATGGCAGCCTGTGCGATTGCCTCGTCTCCCAGGAATAAATGTTTTTCCATTAATTATTTATTTTTTTATTATTCGTTTGTTAACTGCCAAAGATACGGTTTTTACCATAAACACCGAAATGTATCTTCACCGAATATTACGCCTGTTCAGTTCCGCCCGGTACCTGTTCGCATTCCGGTTATGCTCGGCAAGCGTTACGGCAAAGTTATGACGGCCTGAAAAATCTTCTTTGGCACACATATAGAGGTAATTATGGTTCATATGATCCAACACGCTGTCTATCCCCCTGATAGAAGGGATACGAAGCGGACCCGGGGGAAGTCCTGCATATTTATAGGTATTATATGGCGATTCAATTTCCAGATGTTCAAATAAGATACGCTGCAATGAAAAATCCCCTACTGCGAACTTAACCGTCGGATCCGCCTGCAACGGGATACCCCGTTTTAAACGGTTGATATAAAGTCCGGCAACCACAGGATATTCGTCGGCCACCGCCGTTTCTTCTTCTACTATGGAAGCCAGTATGGAAACTTCTACCGGTGTCATACCCACGGCTTTTGCCTTATCCAGGCGTTTGTCAGTCCAGAAAGCATCATATTCCCGTTTCATACGTTCCAGAAGCCTGTCGGCAGAAAGTGTCCAATACACTTCATAGGTGTTGGGAATAAAAAGGGTAATGATCGTTTCCGTTGAAAAACCCAACGATTCGCAATAAGCGCTATCATCAATCAGCCGCAATATATCTTCTTTACTTATCATTAGCTGCTCAGCCAGCCGCTCCGCTAAATCTTCCTTTAAACGGATATTATTAAACGTGATGCGCGTAGCTGTCTGCTGTCCCCTTCGTAAATTATTTAACAATGTAAGATTACTCATACCCGGTTCAACGGCATAACGGCCGGTCTTCATATTTTCCGGATATTTCATCAGGGTGGCTAAGCGTTTGAAATTATTTATATGATGAGGTTGTGCAATCTGAAACAACTGATCACACAAATCATTAAAATCTTTCTTTTCATCGATATAAACAAACTGGGTCTGTTGTGGTTGAAACGCCGGTTTGTACAATAATCCATATCCCCGGAAACCAAAGCCGGCAATAATAAGTATAAAAAGGGTCAGTAGTAATATAAGAAAAGACCGTTTAGGTCGGTATTGTTTCTCCATGCAATTATTAATCAGTTGAATATCAGAAATCAGCTACAAAAGTAACATCTTTTTCTCTTAATTCTGCTTAAAAACCCTTGTTTATTCGGAAATATAACCCTATCTTTGCCGCGCATTCATCAGAATGCCGGTTCATATTGGAAGTGTGGGTGAGTGGCTGAAACCACCAGTTTGCTAAACTGACGTACGGGTAACTGTACCGGGGGTTCGAATCCCCCCGCTTCCGCAATATTTTTGATAATCAGATAATTATAAAACAAAAGGACTAAAACGAGGATTAAACACTTGTTTTAGTCTTTTTTATTTTTACATTAGACAATACTTTGATTACATTATCTGCAATAAAAAAAATAGCTATAATGCTAAAATCATCGTTAGATTTTCGATATGAACGATTTTCCATTTTTTATTTTTTTAAATCAACTTTTCATCGGGTAAGACTTCTTCCCGAAAATGGCACATCCGATTTTTTCTCTTCTTAGGTAACCATAACTAAAATAAATGATAAATAATGGATGGAAGCTTTAACTTCTGCTCTTAATCACTTTACAGATCAGCTTTCAAACTCTTGGTAAAAAGTATAAGATGGACTAAAAAATTAAAGACTGTGTTATTCTTCAATATCATATACTTTATTGTTTTCTTACTTAAAGATATTTAAAAGGGGTGTGAAAGGAAGGTACTGTTTAAAAACTCAATCAAAACACCAAATATAACCATTATGTAAAACCTTTCCTTTTTTAGTCAGATAAGAACAAAGCGACCGGCGATTAATACCGATCACCCGGGCAGCTTCTGCTGTACTACAATAAACCTTTACAGGATTATTGTCCTGATCATATTGCACAACTGGTCGGAGCTTATGACTTGCCTTTTGAAACTCTTTTATCCGCTTTTCAGAAAGTATTTTATTGTTTCCGAAAGCCCAGATAAACCCGGCTGCCGATTTGTATCTTCCTGCTATACAAGCAGAAATAGACGTATGACTTGCACCCGTAGCTTCTGCTGCCTCTGTTATACTTTTATATGATCTCACAAACTCTCCTTTTCCGGTATATTGAGAAACTACCTTACAACAAGCTTGTCTTATTTTCTCCCTACCTTCTGCAGATACCTTTTTTAAGTGTGCAGGTAATGATATACCTGAATTATATAGGTTTTGGCAAAATTCATTCCTGTTTATCAAGAACAGGTTGTCTACCCTGTTATCTTTCTTGTCGTTATTTTTATGTGATACAACCAAACTCTGTGACTCGGAATAAGGCAACGGAGAAATAAAAGTACTATATACGATCCTTGATACAAATACAGATACCATTTTTCCATCAATATATAATCCTACCTTCGGAGTTTCTCCTTTAAAAGATTGTTGTTTTCTTATTCTTGTTGGTATTTTTCTATTTCTGTATGTAGTCTGTAACATTCTACCTAAAGATTTGATACGACCCAGATTTGAAACCATATAACACTCTTCAAAACCTTTTATGTCTTTCCATATTTCTCCATCCATATCTGATAAAGAGAGGTTTTCATAAGCATACTGATACATAATTCTGACTGTATTGCTTTATTAATAAGGATCAATAATCTTCCAACGTCCACGTATTATTTTTTCATTGTGCTTTGCAATGATGGTGTCTTCTTCTGTTTCTTTTTTAACTTTCTTTATTTTCCACTCTCCTTTAAACTCTTTGATCCCATGTAGGAGAAGCTCTTCAATAATGATTCCAACCTGGATGTACGGTAACAGACTTTGCTCCCATTTATCAATGTATTCTTCAAATATAAATTCATTTAAAAAGAAAGTACCTTCTTCTGTTTTAAGCATAGGTTTATCTCGGTAGACATCTATTCCGAAGCCATATACACCCCACCTTGAAAATAATTTTGAGGCTAGAATATCATATTCATCCTCATCAAAATCTTCATCATCAGCATCACCTGTCTCGCCATCTACCATAGTTACTAATTCTTCAAAAAACTTATATCCTGTATCCCATCCTACAAATGTAGCCATAATCGCATCTTGAGGCAATTTTTTTTCCTTTTTTATATCGATTTCAAAAAACTGGGCTTTTGTTATTTCAACCACACATTCTAACGGCTTATCTATATAGTTCTCCATTTCCAAACCCGTTCTCTCTCTTACGGAAAATATATTGTTATTCTGATTAGCTACATGTATTAATCGGGCATATATTCTCCCATCTTTCTCTAAAGTTGTTTCAACTTGCTTAATTTTAAAAGAAGGTAATATGTAGGGTTGGGGTTTCTCGGGTTTTGCCATAATTAAATAAAATCTGTTGCAATAAATGGATTATCTTCGGAAAAATCTAATCCAGTTAGGTTATGAAGAGCACAAAACTCTTCTAATTCATCAGAAATAAAAACAACACACGGTAATTCTTTGATTTTAAATATCGGTTTATTTTCAGTCTCATCAGCATAAAAGACTAAATTAACGATATTAGTTATTGTACCTTGATCTGTTTTCTCAAATTCCGATACATCTTCAATAATTGAATCTTCAATTAGATTTATTATGTTAAGTATATAGTATTTATTTGTTTCCGTTTTACATGGAAGATACTCTATATGAGAGTCTAATAAAAAAGAAGCGACTATATCTTTTGCCTTTTCACTAATTAATAAAAAATCAAAATCTTCAATATATGAAAAATCTGAGTCTATTTTTTGCTCAGACTTTAAAAGTAACAGTTCTCTCCAATTATCAATCACAGAAAGCGAATCTTCCATTTTCTCAAACAAAGAAGAAAAGGTATTTAATTCACTTTCACTGATACGGTATAAGGTAATATCATCATTAAATAATAGATTTCTAAATTCCATATATCTAATTTTTAATAATATCAATTTGTATATGTTTAGACAAAATTCTATTGTTAAATATTTATCTAAACAAGATATTAGCATCCCAATCATCTACTCGGAAAAACAAAATACCTGTCAAATTTTTAGCATTTAGTTTTTCAAATAGGCTTTTATGGATAACCGTAATAGTGCTATTTTCTGCTAATTCAAATATAAGTCTTTTTTCAAAAGGTATATCCTTTAATAAATTTTCATCCAATGAAAATTTATGTAAATCTAATATATTTCCAAACTTATTGGGCTTTCCCCCTTCATAATCTTTCTTATCTATTGCTGGTAATTTATTCCATACATGCATCACATAATGGCCCGTTATTACAACACCTTTATTGCTTTTGATTTCTAATGGTATAAATTGCACTCCATAGATTTTATTTTCCTCAAATATTTCTTTCAGTGTTTCACTAGCGGCCAAATTAGTACTAAGCATAAGCAAATCAGCCATTTCAAATTCAATTGGATAAGGTTCTCCAAATACTATTTTTAAAGGAAGATCCAATGTTGATTTTTCTATTGGATTTGATTCTAACACGAAAGAAAAATCTATATTACCCCAATCTAGTAATGGATGATTATTTGCGCCATCCATACTCATTACATAATACTCTTGATTCAATTTATTCATAAAATTTCTGTTTAATTATTAAGACTGTCAATATATTTTTGTATTTTTGGTATAATATGATTTCTCTTGCAATTGCAATTTAAATCTGTATTATTTCGTTTTTCTGCTAAAGACAAAACATTTCCACATCCAATTGGATTTCCTGGTGCATAATCCCAACCATCTTCAGATATTGTCCAAATAAAATCTAATATATTTGTTCGAATATTATTGCTTAAAGTGTTCAATTCTTGAATTAAAGAATCATCATATTCACATAATTCACAATTTAAGTATTGTCTTAATATAGCATGAGACATTCGGTTTACAACAGTTGGATACTTTAGATTAGGAGAACAATTTCCCTGAACAGTTTCCCCTCCATCATGATTCGTGTTGTGAACCGGTTTCCGTAAAAAGCAGGCCAAATCCATAAAGCCAGGAAGTAATTCTCCATTTTTTTTATGATTGATATCATAACCATATTTTATCATTATCTCCGCAAATTGAGAATTATTATTACATGTAGATGATAATATTAAATGATGCGCTTGCAATGAACCTGCATAATAGTTTTTTTTCTTAGCTGTTGAATACAATCTAACTGAATAATTTAAAAGATTCTTTTTACGCTGCAATCTTCTTCCCAATGTACTACTACTACCTATAGGATCACCTACTTTATCAACTCTTATAGGGTGCTCTTTTCTGCACTTTTCACATACAATCTTACCCCCTTCTATAACGGTTGGTTTCTTTCCTAATCCCATAAATCATTGTCCTGTTTTTTTAATTGTTATAACACCTCCTCCCCGTCCACACATTAGGCATGAATTACCTAAAAGTGGGCGTAGAAGACCTATTGATTTAAGTGCATATACCATTTTCCACGGTCCCACAGGAATTAATGTACATAAATTTCCTGGAGGTGGTACAGCAGAATAGGGTTTACATATTCCAAACGTGCCTACTGGAGGTAACATATTTACACCTGGCATGAAATCCATAATAGTCGCCACTTTTTTACCTTTCATTGTATATTTACGATTGTTGCTCACCCTCAATGTTGTGCTTTTGTTGCCCATGGTACACTTAAGTGTTGCTCCATGTACAACATATTCTTTAGAATTAGCCATATATTTTATATTATTTTACTTCTACTTTTGAACCTGTAACTATCATTTTGGATTGTCCTGTAACTTGTGTCTTTTTTGATTTTATAGTAGCATTTTTTACACTATTGATATTCAATTTACCTTGAGATGTTACATCCACATTCTTGGTTGCGCTTAGTTTTCCTTTACCTTTTGCGTCTAATGCTAAAGATGCTCCTGAACCAGAACACATATTAAGCGTTTTTACAGCTACTGCACCTATATTTTTACCAGCATTCATAGAGATATTCATACCGGCTCCCATAAATGTATTGATCCCCGAATCAACGGTAGTTGTGGCTCCCGCAGCAATATTTACCATGGCACCTGCTGTAGCATTAATATTCTGACTGGCATTAATATTAACAGTACCCGATGTCATATTAATTATCTCATTCGAAAATAAATTGATGGTATTTGCGGGAGTATCTATTTGAATAATATTTCCTTTCTTATCATAAATCTGTATTTTTTCTTTTCCATCTGTATCATCAAATTTGATAGTGTGTCCGCTCCGGGTAATAATCGTTTTGATATTATTATCCATACCTCCTCCTATACTTACCTTTTCTGAAAAGATGCTTCCCATAATATACGGTCGGTCAGGATTTCCGTATTCAAAACCGACCATTACCCTATCGTCTTTCTCAGGGATAAATACAAATCCACGATTCTGGGAAATCAGGTCACTTTTACCTGCATCAGGAGTCTGTACTCTTACCCAATTGGTTGTCTTTCCTGTTTTTTTCTGCCATTGAAGTTCTACTTTTACCCGGCCCTTATCGTCTGCATTGTCTTTAACTGTTGCTATCTGTGGTCCGGCATGTGGGATTCTTGGCACGGCCATAGGAATTACCTCTATTCCGGACATAATTCCTTCGAAACTGTTACTGTAATGACCTTTCTGATCAACAGTATGTGTTACCTCTGTTACTAAGAAAGTATCTACACTTTTAACAGCGACATCCATTTTTGCAGGAAGTTTTACACTTACCATTCCCCCGATCTTTACCTTGCAGGTCTGAGTATTACCGCGCATGATTAACATTTCTCCAACGGCACGGCTCTTTTCCGCCTTCACCAGATCATCCAGGTCCTTCTTTGTTTTTATTGACGGACCCAAAGGGTTGTTGGTTGTTGAAGTATAAACAGATTCAGAACAGCCTTTTGAAACCGTCAGATAGCCCCTTTCTCCGGGTACACTACCAGGAGCGTCGTTGTCGATCTCTTTATCATCATGATTCAGGTAGTGGTAACGGTTAAATTTACCCGGTACCAAATTAGCGCTCAGGTCGAAGTGGGTCATTTCCTTATCATATTCCAAAGAAATTCCCTCTCCTTGTTTCTTCCCGAAATAGCACTCAAGGCCGTTATAAAAAAACCATTCTCCATACTCCCAACTCAAACGATTCAGGAAATCGAAGCAATTTTCTTCATATTGACAGACGAAATCAAGCTGGCTGGAAAAAACAGGTTTGGCTATTACCGGGCAACCATTTCCCGAAGTTCCTACTGCTTCATCAACAATTTGTTGAAGCGTCATATCCATAAAAGAATCCATGGTTGGTTTTCCTTCCAGTTTAATGGTTGGACTGCTTCCGGTAAGGATGATGCAATTCTGTTGTCCGTGATAACCCGAAAAAGATACATTCGTAATCAAACCAGAGAAAAAATTATTTTCTCCTGTTTGCTTATGTTGCATCATGATGTTCACATCCTGCCCAATAAAACGGATAATTTTAGTGGGATCATCCATCCATTTACCGCCGAACTCTTCATAATCAACCTCAATCCGGAAATGATGGTGACTATTGAATTTTTGAATCAAACTCATACCGACGAAATGAATTTTTTGTCCTGCTACGGTTATAGTTGTATCTACAGGGTTTAAATGACTTGGCATAGGCTAATTATTTGTAACAAAATAGTATTTGTATTATTTCTATTGTATAAATACGGTTAATTTATTTATTATCATATATATATATGCATATTAAACATCATATATATATTTTTATAATCACACAAAATGATTTTAACACGATACAATTATAGTCAAATAATCTTTAATAATGCTCCATACAATTAGTTAATATAGCTTAAATTGTCAATATTTGTTTGAATTTGTATTCATATCATTTAAAATCAAAAATGTGTATTGGTTTATTTAATTTTGTGATAATATTAAATTTAGGGACGTATTTTTGTAATGCAAAATTAAAGAGGGTGTCCATAAACAGGCATCTTCTTTTTTAGTATTAAGCCGTTATGATGTGTAAATTTAGTTGAAGACTTATGGTTTGATCTGCTAGTTTTCTAGTGCGAGCGATTTTTTCTGTGATTGAGACTAAAAGCAAAGAAAGATGTGTTATTTTAGCCCATTTTCTTAAGTTATGGGCAATAGCTACCAGGGTAAACTCTACTTTTACCTTCTCCAAACCTTTTAACCGAAAACGGTTAAACTTTTGATTGTATTTCAATCAGAAATTGATACAAAAGTCAAAAAAGGAGAAGAAATACAGGAAAGCCTAACCAAATCATTTGATTCTCTTGAAAAAGCTAACGAAGGGCTTAATAAAGAAATTAAAAGCCATAAATATCTTTACCGAATCTTTTTAACGAGTTTGATTATACTGATTATCATTCTAATATCTTTATGGTCTTACGCAATTTTTAAGCATAATTCTACAATCGATTTAAAATATTCAGACTTACTATTGTATTTATCTCCCTCACTGATTCTTGTTGGTTTTATTTGTGGGTGTGTTGTGGAAATAAACAAATTAAGAAGGCATTTGATAAGCCTTAGAGAAATGACAAGGAAGTTCTCTATTATAAAAATAGCATTAGAAGGTTATTACAATGTAACTGATAAACTCCAGAGAGACTCGGGTAAGGCCCAGGGAGCATTTGAAAGGATAATGAATGAATTTATAGACTACAGGATCAATTTTGACGAAAAAGATACTGAGCACAAGAAAAGAGACGATAAGGAAAAATTTGTTCCTCAAAAAGCCGTAGAGGCCGCTCTTGAAATATTAAATAATTATATCAAAAAGGGATAGCTAAATTAATAAATCTATGAGGTATTGAATTAAGTTAAATTTAGTAGATTTCTAAAAAAAAATTATACATTTACTACAAAAAAGTTATATCACATTAATATACAAAAGGTCAGGAAAAGATAACGAAATTCACGTGGAGGTAAAGAATCCCCCGCTCCGCCAAAAGGCTTTAAATAAACCGGTAAAAAATTTGACAAATCCTACAAATTCAACAGTCTGTAGGACTTTTTCTTTCCTGAATGTTGTGCATCCAAGACAAAAACAAGCCCATATTTTACCCTTTTTCAGGATTATACTTTCAATGGGATGTAAGGGTCACTTTCGGCAGGAATTTCTTCCTACTTTAAATCGGTACAAAAGGGGTGGTTTTAGTGCGACTTTCCAGCAGAAATGTTTTGCCACCTTAATGGCAAAGTTGTGCCAGCGTGGTGGCACAAAGTTGTCACTCTTATGGCAACCTTATGCCATGCAGGTGGCAAACAAGAAAGATAGTCTGCTCTCAGATCATACAATGTATCCTTACTTTCAATAAACCTTTTATTTTATCTTTCACCTTCCACTAAATAGGTATAAATATATGAATATCATAGCAAAGGTGGAAGACAGCATTTTTATCTTCCACTCGTTATCTTCTAATATACAACAATTTGCATTCATTAGTGGAAGGTGAAAGAAACCGGACGGTAGCAAAACGGTAAGCTAATATTACCCGATGGCATAATCGTTCAACCCTTTTATCCGTCAACTTATTTGCATATAAGGTAATACAAAATAAAATATTGGACGAATACGGGATCGCAGATTATGATGTTCTTGAATTTTTATATAATTTTGTCATTCTTTGAAGAAAACCCCTAGCAATACAAAAAAAAGGATTACATGATGGAAAAGAAGAAGAGGAAACCAAGAAGAACCCGGTTAATGATCCGTAAGGACATTTTTGATGCAGTAAATGAAATTGTAAGGAAAGAGGGCTTTTTAAAACTAAGCATAACTCAAATTGCTGAATATGCTGATATGGAGCCTATTGTTATTCTCAGAGGTTTCAGTACCGTAGAAAATATTATCGAACAATATGTAGAACGGTTTGATTTTTGGCTCAGCTATTTCTCACAGGAAGATTTCTTAGACTTTACTCCTGACCGGGAAACCTATAAAACTATTATCTACGAATTACTGGATGTTGTTTTCAGAAAAAAGGAAATTCAACAATTGATCGCATGGGAATTAGCAGAAGATTCCCGTTTGACCCGTGATATAGCCCAAAGAAGGGATTATCCTACCAGTACATTTTTATCTTTATTCAGTGATCGTTTTGATAAGTCCGGATTAGATTTAAGAATGCTTTCCACTATTCTGGTTTCAGCTGTATATTACCTGTCTGTGCATAGAAACCGTTCCACATCCTTTGGCATGGATTTATCCGGAAAACCAGGGAAAAAATTATTTATTAACGGTATCAATAAATTAATTGATGTTGTTTTTGATCATGTTGAGAAAACGAAAGAAAAAGAAATTGCCAGGCGATTATTTGATAAGGGTGATTCTGTAGACGAAATTGCGAGGATTACGGACTTGCCGCTGGAAGATGTGATTTCGGCAATCAATGCAGACCCTCAGAGTGAGTGATCATTTTACCAACAATGTGAGGTTTTTATTCCTCACATTGTCAATATATAGTTTCTTAACCCATTTCAGGCCAATTCTGTGTAAATGTTGCATCACCTATTTTCAGAGTCTGCGCTGAAATAACAAAGTGAATAGCCATTGGTACTTCACCAACGATTTCAATACCTTCTTTGAAATCAATAATATACCCGTTTTCCCAGGATATTTCTTTCATTTTAGCGTCTTCGTCATCTTTTTTGAAAGTTATAGTGCCTGTATTAGGTTTAAACTGAGTAGCCATTTTTTCAATAATAGTAGTGTCATCAGTGGATTCTACCATAATGTGTACCTTCCCGCCATATAGGTTAGATGACGGACGACCTTTAGAGTCTACTTCCCTTTCGATTGTATAGTTACATTTAATTACATCGAATTCTTTTCCTTCAAAACTTAAATTTGCTCTAAATGACATAATTGTGTATTTTAAAAATTCATATTCTAATTTGTTATTCTTACGAAATAATTAATATTATTTCGGCCATTTTTGTTCAACTTCAGCTCCTTCCATTTTCATTTTCTGAGCGGAAATTTCAAAACAGATCTTCATCGGTTCACGTCCGACAACATCCAACTCTTCAGCATACTTAATTACGTATCCGTTTTCCCAGGAAAGTTCCTTCATCTTGGCATCTTCATCTCCTTTATAAAAAGTGATGGTTCCCGAATTAGGTTTAAACTGATTTACCATTTGAGCAATAATAGTAGTATCGTCTGTAGATTCTACTGATAAAAATATACTTCCTCCATATACATTTGATGATGGACGACCTTTCAAATCCACATCTCTGTGAAATGAATAATTACATTGAAGAACATCGTATTCTTTGCCTTCAAACTTCAAATTTGTTCTAAATGCCATAACTTTATAACTTAAAAGGTTAATAAATGATTTATTAATTTGCGCTGCAATGTATGAATATTTTATTTAAATACAAAATTATATATTAAAATATTTTATATGATAAATTTATAGTAATATTATAATAAACTGTAAAACAATATATTATAAAATTATATGCATATATTTTATTGTATTATTTAAGTAAAACAGATTATTTGATAAGTTATAAAGATACATTTGAAGGATAATTTATATATATTGCGGCGTATAACAAACTAAAAAAAATCTTGATATGGATTTCTTAAATCTGAATGAATCGGTAAAAACAGCTATTCGAATAGCACAATCTATTGCAAGGGAATATGCTAATGAATCATTTACACCGGCTCATCTTCTAAAGGGACTTCTTCATAAAGAAGTAGGTTTACAAAGTTTTATTCTTTATTTAGGAAAAGAGATTGCTTATTTTGAGGAATGGGCGGAAGTAAGAATAGATGATACTCCTAAAATAGGTTCTCCCTCCGAAATAACAGGAGATGAAAATATCCCTAAAGTATTTGAAGAAGCGGATAATGTGAGGTTGAAATTAGGGCTGCTCGAAATTAACCCCGTATGCGTATTGGCAGCATTGGCTAAACCTGAAGTGGGATTTACCCGTGACCAGTTAAAATCATTCCCTATACGGGAAAATGAAATATTCGACCTCTATTTTAAAGGAGAAGAGGTAATGAACAGTATCATTCCGGAACTGCATGAAACCCCGGAAGCAAAAGGAATGACGGCATTACATAAGTATTGTATCGATAAAATAGCCTTGGCCATCGACCTGAAGGTGAGTGATGTGGTGAATCGTGAAAAAGAAATCCGGATGATGATGGAGATCTTAGGGCGGCACAGCAAACCGAACGTTTTGATTATAGGGGATGCCGGTGTAGGTAAAACCGCATTGGTAGACGGACTGGCCAGGAGAATTGTAGATAAAAATATCCCGTCTTATCTGGATGGGGCCACCATATATGAACTGGATACAGGAAATTTAATAGCAGGTGCAACATACAAAGGAGAAATTGAAGACCGGTTGAAGAACCTTATAAAAGAATTACGTACAATAGACAGGGCTATCCTCTTTATTGACGAAATACATATATTATTAGATGCCAAGCAGGGCAATTCGGGAGCGGCAAATATTTTAAAACCGGAAATGTCGCGCGGCGACTTAACTATCATCGGGGCCACAACAATTGACGAATACAGGAAACTGATTGAACCCGACCATGCATTCAGCCGTCGTTTTGAAGTCTTGCAGATGGAAGAACCCGACATGGATTCGGCAGTCAAAATGCTCCAGTCTGTTTTAAATAAATATGAGAATTATCATAAGCTGAAGGTTACCGACGAAGCCATAACCGAATGCGTCAGGCTGGCTAAACGGTATACCAAAGACCGCAGGTTGCCGGATTCGGCCATTGACCTGATGGATAGGACGATGTCTGCCACCAAGATGATCAATGAAACAGCCCCGAAAGATATTCTCGACTTTACAAAGCAGCTCGAGGCGATTGAAGAAAATAAAGACAAAAGCCGGGAAGAATTATTTAAGGATTTACGTTTTCTTCATTTTTCCATGCAGAATAAATTAAGTCCTGTATTGCTGGGTATCCTTACCGATGAGACGGATGTCGCCGAAATTGATAAATACGAAGATTTGCTGGCATATATCCATGATTCACTCGATACTTTGCGCGAATTTTCAAAAAGCAAAATCGAATCGGTAACATCCCATGAAATAGCGGCCGTTATCTCCAATAAAACAGGTATCCCGATCGGGAAAATACAGTCGCAGGAAAAAGAACGGCTGCTTAATATGGAAGAGATTCTGAAAAGGAGGGTTGTGGGTCAGGATCATGCCCTGAAGGCTTTGGTAGACGCTATACTGGAATCCCGAAGCGGGTTGAACCGCCAGGGCCAGCCCATCGGTTCTTTCTTTTTCCTGGGACCTACGGGAACAGGGAAAACAGAACTGGCAAAGGCAATGGCCGAAGCCTTGTTCAACGATGAGAAAGCCATGATCCGTTTTGATATGTCGGAGTTTAAGGAAGAACATTCCGCGGCATTGTTATACGGGGCGCCTCCGGGATATGTAGGTTATGAAGAAGGGGGGCTGCTGGTCAATAAAATAAGGCAGCAACCGTATGCCGTAGTTCTTTTTGATGAAATTGAGAAGGCCCATCAATCGGTTTACGACATTTTTCTCCAGATCATGGATGAAGGTAAACTGCACGACAGATTGGGTAAAGAAGGTGACTTTTCAAACGCGTTGGTGATTTTTACCTCCAATGTCGGAAGCGAATGGCTGGTTGAACAGGTAACCAACGGAATATTGCCGACCACTACACAGATGATGGAGGTCATGGGACGCCATTTCCGGCCCGAATTTCTTGCCCGTTTGTCCGAAATTGTTCCTTTCCGTCCTATCAGCGAAGATATTTTGCTGATGATATTCGATATTCAGCTTCAGGGGCTTAATGCAGCATTGGAAAAACAGGGCATTGAACTTATTATTAATGAAGAGACACGCCGGATGCTCGCCAACAGGGGTTTTACGCCGAAGTACGGGGCGCGTCAGGTAGCCGGAATTATCCGGAACTATTTAAGACGCCCGATTTCACGTTATATTATAGGTGGAAAAGTGGTGAAAGGTAGTAAGATCATTATAGGAATGGATGAAGATAAAGAGCTTACCTGGGATATTCAATAATATAAAGTATGGTCGAATATAAAGCGTATTTAAAATTAAGAATCCCGAAACGGGATAACCCGATGGGATTATCATGGGAAAACTATAACGTCCTGGCATGTGATTATGAGTTTTTCCAGGATGTAAGCAAAAACGGGGAAGCGAATTCGAGAATCAAGGGAGGTATGATCCGCCTTTCATTATCGGATTTACCGACTGACGAACTGATGTTCTGGGTATTTGACCATGCCAAATATTACAATGGCGAGATATCTATCATTGACGTGGATGGCGAAACACTGGAACAGGTTTATTTTGAAGAAGCACGATGTGTCGGTTTTAATTTGCATTACGGAGCCGATACAAAATACAGTGCCGAAACCCGTATGACATTGATCGCCCAGAGAATTCAAATTGGTGAAGCTCATTTTGAAAATAAAGGAATATGAATTTTTTTGAAAGAGTTCGTACAGGAAGGCTTTTCGGAAGGGGAAAGAGGCCTGAAAAAACAGATAACAGGATTCAACGGAATGGTCCGGGTATGGTCATTAAATTCTACTTTATGGATAAAACCTATATCGTAGAAGATTTTGACATACATTTTAAGCAGGATATCGATAAATATAAAAACAAGGCGGACAGTTTACCTTATGGAGGAATAATGTCGGTAACGTTAAGTGAACCTCCGGACCATTCCATTAACGAATGGATGATGCAGACTTATATGGTGAGGGACGGAGAAATCCGTTTTTTATCCAACAAATCAAAAATAAGGGAAAGTCCCCTGTTCTCTATCTCTTTTTTCGACGCTTATTGTATTAAGTATCAAAAAAAAATTGATGCTGCCGAATATGGTTTGCTTACCACAATTGTAATTTCGCCGCGGTTAATAAAAATAGGAAATGAAGAATTTGAAAATAACTGGAATAAGAAAGATAATTTGTCACATTATATAAGAAGTATATAGTATATTATAAATATATATCACGGTATATAGCTGAAATATAATATTTTTAGAAATAATAAAGAGAACATTATATTTTTTGATTTATAATATATTTTATTCAAAATATTGTTTATATATTTTTATTTAGTATATTGCGCAAAATTTCAGCCCTTTGTTTTAATTAATTCTGAATATTACTTATATGAAACACAGACTGATTTTAAACAAAATATTTATTTAATTAATTATAATTTAAATTCTACAACCATGGCAATGTTTGAGTATGGCGTAGGAGGCAATGAAGTAAAAATTGATGCCTCGGAAGCAATCGCCGACATACCTTTTAATCGAACTCTTCTAGTTGAAAAACTTACTGCTGAAGACCCTATTAACCCTGAAAAAGTGGAAGGTCTTACTACTATTGAAGACGTGTTCCAGCATTTTAAACCATCAATCGATGTTGAGTTTGAAAATGAAGAAGGACAGGATGTGAAAGAAAACTTTCGCTTTAATTCCGTTGCTGACTTCCTAGTGAAAAACATGACACAAAACAGTCCTTTTCTAAAGGATTTAAACAGTCAGAAAGCATTTTACGAAAAGACGATTAAACAACTTCGTTCGAATAAAATTCTTCAGCGTGCATTACAAAGTAATGATACGAAAGCCGCTTTTATAGAAGCGTTGCAAGGCTTATTGGATGAACTGGAATCGTATGAAGTAAAGAGTGAAGAATCTTAATAAACGAACCTTAAAAAAAGAAAAAATATGGCACAATTAAAAGAAGCTCCCGCTCCCGTAGTGGAAGAACAGGTTAAGGGAGCAGTAAAAAAACAAAAAACACAAGAAGTTTCCCTTCAGAATTCAATTGATAAACTGGCAAAATTCGGAGGTTTTACTTTTCTCGAATCTTCCGTTGACGGTATTCAGAACCTGAATCCGGAACGTAAGGCACGTAAAAAAATATTCCTTTCGGACGAATCCAAAAAAGAAGAGCGTGAAGACCTGAAAAAGAAACTTTCCTTATGGATCAGTTTATTGTCTGAGTCGGGCGATATTACCGAAATGCTGGATAAAAGCAAGGAACGGGTGGAAAAAGTTTCGGCCTTGCTCGACAAAAACCTGATGACTGCCGTTAATACGGTAAAAGAGCTGGAGCGTTCTTATCGTTCGGTTATGTTATTCTATAAGAATACGGAATCGGATAAGATAAAAAATATCAGTATTGTTAATGCTTCTCCGGAACAGATCAAGGATTTGGACAATTCACGTTTTATCGACTACATCGCGGCTGAATTAAAACAGCATTACGACCGTCTGGATTTACGTGAAAACTATTCCTTGTTAGTAATACCCGGTTATCTGGAATCGAATAAGATCCTGGAAAAATGGAGTAAAATAGCTTACGACAATAAAGTGATGTTATTTACCGATTTTGCCGACCTGGAAAAACCGGATGATGTGGTCGATATGTTCTTTACGGCTAACCATACCGGCGGTGATCCTTACCGCGCAAATACCTGTATGGCTTGCAACTGGCTGATCGGCCGGGGCAGATATGCCGAACTGGGTGAAACGGAAGACCTTCACGTATCTCCGGGAGCAGCATTGGCGGGAAAAGTATATTATACCTTAATGTCTCAGGTAACTGCCGGAAAAAAATACGGTGGTATCAACGAAGTAGACGGCGTAGTATTCCAACTGAAGAAAAGTGAAATTTCACAGTTGGAGAAAATGGGACTTATCCCGATGGTAAACGAATACGGCAAGGTAATGGCATTCTCCGCCAAAACGCTTTTCAATGGCGACAACCTGGGGTTACAGACTTATTCGGTAGTACGTGTATTCGACTATATTACCAAAGTATTGATCGACTTCCTGAACCGTCGTGCGTTTGAAAACTGGAGTTCCAAGACAGAAAAAGACCTGCGTATCCAGATCATTAAATTCCTCGACAGTATCCAGGGGGCAGAACGCCTGATCGAAAAGTTCCGTATCACCCGTTTTGAACGTGATCCGAAACAAAAAGACCGTATCTATTTAGATCTTCATATCACCCCGTTCTTCCCGGCAAAGAGCTTTGTTATTAAACTCGACGGAACCAAGGGAGACGACGATGTAGATTGGGAATCAGAATACGAACAACAGGCATAAATTCGCTTGTAGCTTATACTAAACTATAAAAGACACCCGGAGCCATGCCTTATAAAGCATCTTTCCGGGTGTTCTTGTTTAACCGTTAGAATAATAAAAACCAATTAATTGTAAAATAAATAGATATGTTTTCACACCGAAGTTTTTTAATGCTTGGAGGCGGAGCTACAGATATAATCAGTCTTATAAAAGGAGGGTATGAAGTTGTGGATTGTAATTTTTCATTCCAGCAAGGAATAGATGATAGTGGTAAAGCAACTACACGTGTATATAGTGGTACTATTCATGTTACATTATCTCAATTACCACCTATGCCTATAATAGAATGGGCTCTGAATTCAAGAAAATACCAAGACGGGATAATCGTAACGGTTGATAATGAGAATATCCCTGTAGAAAAAATAATATTCAAACATGCAACGTGTATTAATTTTGGTATCAGTTATACTGAATCGGGTCAAAGTTATACAGTGACACGACTAGTTATTCAAGCTGAAGAAATGGTGGTGGGCGATGGAGTCACATTTACGAATGAATGGATATCATAATTATTAATCAAAAAAAATACAACTATGTTTTCATTACCTTTAGCGCATATAAATGCAAAATTCATAGTAGACGGTGAAGAGTTTATAGCTGAAAGATTTGATATAGACTTCGGACAGCCGACAGATTATAAAGGACAACCTCAACACGAAATAAAAGGGGGACAATTTACTGTAACATTAGACAATTCTCCTAAAAACAGTTTATATTTATGGGCAAAAACCCCTACTTCCTTAAA